>NZ_OMKW01000010.1 GCF_900302495.1 Pontivivens insulae
TCGCCTTCGTAGATGAGTTTTTCCTGGCAGGGGGCGACGCGGAGGATGTTGGTGGTGCCTGGTGTGTTGAAGGGGACGCCTGCGGTGACGATGATTTTGTCGTCCTCGGTGGCAAAGCCCTCGCCCACGGCGGCGCGCACGGCGGCGACGACGGCCAGTTTGAAGCGGTCGACCTCGGGCGTGACCACGCAGTGCAGGCCCCAGACAAGGCTCAGCCGGCGGGCCGTGCCGATCAGCGGCGTGAGCGCGATCACCGGCACGCGCGGTTTCTCGCGGCTCGCCAGGATCGCCGTCGTGCCCGATTGGGTGAACGAACAGATCGCCTTCACGTCGATCGTCTCGGCCACTTCGCGCGCGGCGGTGGTGATCGCGTCGGCCATGCCGCGGCTCGCGCGGGTCCGGCTCGCCTCGATGATCTGGCGGTAGACGCTGTCCTGCTCCACCTCGATGGCGATGTTGTCCATCGTCTGCACTGCCTCGACCGGATAGTCACCGGCCGCGCTTTCCGCACTCAGCATCACCGCGTCAGCGCCCTCATAGATCGCGTGGGCGACGTCCGAGACCTCGGCCCGCGTCGGCACGGGGGCGGTGATCATGCTCTCCATCATCTGGGTCGCGACGATCACCGGCTTGCCCACCTCGCGGCATTTGCGGATCAGCTTTTTCTGGATCGGCGGCACGGCCTGAACCGGCAGCTCCACACCCAGATCGCCGCGGGCGACCATGACACCGTCGGTCACCTCGAGGATCTCGTCAAAGGCCTTCACGGCGGCCGGCTTCTCGATCTTCGCCACGAGAGCGGCGCGCCCCTTGGCAAGCTTGCGCGCCTCTTCCACGTCGGCGGCGCGCTGCACGAAGCTGAGCGCCAGCCAGTCGACGCCCAGATTGCAGACGAATTCGAGATCCTTCTTGTCCTTGGCGCTGAGCGCGGCCAGCGGCAGCACCACATCGGGCACGTTCACGCCCTTGCGGTTCGAGATCTCGCCCCCCACCTCGACCGTGCAATCGGCAAAGGTCTTGTCGCAGGCATTCACCTTCAGCCGGATCTTGCCGTCATTCACGAGCAGGGTGGAGCCCGGCTCCAGCGCCTCGAAGATCTCCTTATGCGGCAGCTGCACGCGGGTGACATCGCCCGGCGCCTCGTCGAGATCGAAGCGGAAGGCCGCCCCCTCCTCCAGCATCACCGGGCCGTCGGCAAAGGTGCCGCAGCGCAGCTTGGGCCCCTGAAGATCGGCCAGAATGCAGATCGGGCGACCCGTCTCATGCTCGATCTCCCGGATCAGCTGGTGACGCTCGGTGATCTCCTCATGGCTGCCATGGCTCATGTTCAACCGGAACACATCTGCCCCGGCCTCAAACAACGACTTGATCATAG
>NZ_OMKW01000009.1 GCF_900302495.1 Pontivivens insulae
GGTTTGATCTTTCGCAGCTCTTCACTCCCGAATGCGAAATTCACCCTGTTGTGCCAGGCCAGTTGCTCAGCAAATTCTGGCACCAGCCTTCGAAACAGGGCGCGAGGGAGGCGCCAGCCCTTTGGGCGTTTTGCGGTAACTGCTTGGTATGTCTCTTTCATTTGCGCGACAGTCATCACATCGCCCGCCAAATTGATCTTGCGCCCGGCCAAGGTATCCGGATCGACCAATGCCTCCGCCGCCATCCAGCCCAGGTCTTCTATGGCCAGCATCTGGAAACTTGTCTTCCGATCAAGCGAACCGGACAGCACCGGGAACATCAGTGCGGGCTTCATCTCGGGGTTCAGCAAATTGTCCATGAACCAGACGGTCCCCAAAAGCGTCCAGTCGATACCGCTCCGTTTGATCTCCCGTTCCAGAAGCGCTTTCGAGATGAAATGTTCGGGCCCGCCTGGGGCATTGCCTTCACCCATGCTGGACTGAACGATATGGCGCACCCCGGCCGCTTTTGCAGCAGCCAGCACGGCGCGGCCTTGTTCCAGCTCGCCCACCAGCCCCACGCCGGGCGCATAGAAGTCTTGGACCGAGAAGACGCCGGTCACGCCTTCGAAAGCTGGCGGCAGAGTTTCGGGCTTGGACAAATCGCCCTCGACGATTTCCGCTCCCTTATTCGCAAGCGCCTTTGCCTTCGGCGATGATGCCCGACGGGTAAGGACGCGGATGGATTGCCCACGTTTGAGCATTTCGCGCGCGACGGCACCGCCTTGCAGGCCGGTGGCTCCCAGGATCAGAAAAGTCATTCTGCAACCTCCGACGCGATGAAGCGGGTGAGGGCTTCGGCCACGTGCTCGGGGTGTTCGACGACCGAGATGTGTTTGCCTCCGACGGGGGCGAAATGGCCGTTCGGGGCCAATAGGGCCGCTTCAGCCTGTATGGCGATCGGATACATCGCATCTTGTTTTCCGGCGATGACGAGGGTCGGAACGGCGAGTTCCGTCATGCGCTCAATCAACGGCGAGCCGCGTAGGATGACCGACCGGATCGCCGCCGCCAGCGACACTGGATTTGCCTGTTTCAACATGGCGTGGAAGGCTTTGGCGTACGTCGAATTCGCGGCCAGGACGTCATCAGAGAAGAAACTCTTCGCGACGCCATTGCGGAACGTCGTTGTCGTCAGCGCCCACCTTGCGCCCGTAGCGATGAACCGGGCCTTGAGACCGGGTCGGGCCGCGTCGATCTGCATGGGCGTGTTCATGAGCACCAGAGCCTTGACGCGGGCAGGCCACATCAAGGCGAGGTGCGCGGCTGTGATCCCGCCCCAAGAGGTGCCGCCGATGATTGCCGCCTCCAGGTTGAAATAGTCCATGACCTCGCTCATCGCCGTGGCACAGTCTTCCATAGTAAACTCGTCGCTTCCGCCTTCGCTCAGCCCGTGGGCAGGACCGTCAATGAGCAGAAAGCGATAGGAGGTGCCCATGGTCGCGATCAGATCTTCGTAAATGTGGTGATCCGTGAAGATAGACGGCCAGAGGACAATCGTCTCAGGCCCTTGGCCATGTTCGACTACGTTAAGCCGCCCTAGAGATGTTGGCACGGTATGTGAAACAGGTGCAGCTGTAGTGATTTCGGTCATGGCGTTCATCGATCTGCTCCAAAAGTAATCACTGGTTACATAAGCCGTCTTGCATGCAATGTAAACACTGATTACAAAACTGCCATGATACAGACAAAGCCGCGCGACGCGCATCATCATGGCAATCTCAAGGAAGCCCTCGTTGATTATACCTTGAACGCCGCCAATGAAGGCCTGCTGGCGGACCTTTCAGTGCGCAGGGCGGCGCGCGATCTAGGCGTGTCACCGGGAGCCGCGTATCGTCATTTCCCCGACAAGAACGCCCTTTTGCAGAGTGTCGCGGAGCGAGGATTCGATGCGCTTGCTGCCGCCTTCGAGGAGGTTGTGCCTTTTGATAGCGTCCCGCGTAATGCGGCGGATGCGGCAAATCGGTTCACCGCGCTGGCCATGGTTTACGTTTCCTTTGCGAACGAGCGCACCGAGTTGTGGCGTCTGATGTTCGGACCGTTCGGCATGGCCACCGGTAAAACATCCGTCCGTCCGTCAACTTATGACTGGTTGGGCAAGTCTCTGGCCGAACTCGCTCATTACGAGCTCATCAAACCGCCTGAATCTGGCGCTCAGTTCTTTGCATGGTCCGCCATTCACGGCATGTCCGACCTTCAAGGGTCTCCCGCCTTGCGCGCGCAACCAATCGCTGCGTCGGTCGAGCGGCAATGTGAAATGATCCTTCGAGCGCTCGCTAATAGCGGTTAAAGCAACTCCGCAAAACCGACATTCGCCGCCTTGCAGAATTACGGTAGGTTTTGGGCTC
>NZ_OMKW01000008.1 GCF_900302495.1 Pontivivens insulae
AGGTTTTCTGCTTAGGAGTTTAATCATGTTTCAGACTTTTATTTCTCGCCATAATTCAAACTTTTTTTCTGATAAGCTGGTTCTCACTTCTGTTACTCCAGCTTCTTCGGCACCTGTTTTACAGACACCTAAAGCTACATCGTCAACGTTATATTTTGATAGTTTGACGGTTAATGCTGGTAATGGTGGTTTTCTTCATTGCATTCAGATGGATACATCTGTCAACGCCGCTAATCAGGTTGTTTCTGTTGGTGCTGATATTGCTTTTGATGCCGACCCTAAATTTTTTGCCTGTTTGGTTCGCTTTGAGTCTTCTTCGGTTCCGACTACCCTCCCGACTGCCTATGATGTTTATCCTTTGGATGGTCGCCATGATGGTGGTTATTATACCGTCAAGGACTGTGTGACTATTGACGTCCTTCCCCGTACGCCGGGCAATAATGTTTATGTTGGTTTCATGGTTTGGTCTAACTTTACCGCTACTAAATGCCGCGGATTGGTTTCGCTGAATCAGGTTATTAAAGAGATTATTTGTCTCCAGCCACTTAAGTGAGGTGATTTATGTTTGGTGCTATTGCTGGCGGTATTGCTTCTGCTCTTGCTGGTGGCGCCATGTCTAAATTGTTTGGAGGCGGTCAAAAAGCCGCCTCCGGTGGCATTCAAGGTGATGTGCTTGCTACCGATAACAATACTGTAGGCATGGGTGATGCTGGTATTAAATCTGCCATTCAAGGCTCTAATGTTCCTAACCCTGATGAGGCCGTCCCTAGTTTTGTTTCTGGTGCTATGGCTAAAGCTGGTAAAGGACTTCTTGAAGGTACGTTGCAGGCTGGCACTTCTGCCGTTTCTGATAAGTTGCTTGATTTGGTTGGACTTGGTGGCAAGTCTGCCGCTGATAAAGGAAAGGATACTCGTGATTATCTTGCTGCTGCATTTCCTGAGCTTAATGCTTGGGAGCGTGCTGGTGCTGATGCTTCCTCTGCTGGTATGGTTGACGCCGGATTTGAGAATCAAAAAGAGCTTACTAAAATGCAACTGGACAATCAGAAAGAGATTGCCGAGATGCAAAATGAGACTCAAAAAGAGATTGCTGGCATTCAGTCGGCGACTTCACGCCAGAATACGAAAGACCAGGTATATGCACAAAATGAGATGCTTGCTTATCAACAGAAGGAGTCTACTGCTCGCGTTGCGTCTATTATGGAAAACACCAATCTTTCCAAGCAACAGCAGGTTTCCGAGATTATGCGCCAAATGCTTACTCAAGCTCAAACGGCTGGTCAGTATTTTACCAATGACCAAATCAAAGAAATGACTCGCAAGGTTAGTGCTGAGGTTGACTTAGTTCATCAGCAAACGCAGAATCAGCGGTATGGCTCTTCTCATATTGGCGCTACTGCAAAGGATATTTCTAATGTCGTCACTGATGCTGCTTCTGGTGTGGTTGATATTTTTCATGGTATTGATAAAGCTGTTGCCGATACTTGGAACAATTTCTGGAAAGACGGTAAAGCTGATGGTATTGGCTCTAATTTGTCTAGGAAATAACCGTCAGGATTGACACCCTCCCAATTGTATGTTTTCATGCCTCCAAATCTTGGAGGCTTTTTTATGGTTCGTTCTTATTACCCTTCTGAATGTCACGCTGATTATTTTGACTTTGAGCGTATCGAGGCTCTTAAACCTGCTATTGAGGCTTGTGGCATTTCTACTCTTTCTCAATCCCCAATGCTTGGCTTCCATAAGCAGATGGATAACCGCATCAAGCTCTTGGAAGAGATTCTGTCTTTTCGTATGCAGGGCGTTGAGTTCGATAATGGTGATATGTATGTTGACGGCCATAAGGCTGCTTCTGACGTTCGTGATGAGTTTGTATCTGTTACTGAGAAGTTAATGGATGAATTGGCACAATGCTACAATGTGCTCCCCCAACTTGATATTAATAACACTATAGACCACCGCCCCGAAGGGGACGAAAAATGGTTTTTAGAGAACGAGAAGACGGTTACGCAGTTTTGCCGCAAGCTGGCTGCTGAACGCCCTCTTAAGGATATTCGCGATGAGTATAATTACCCCAAAAAGAAAGGTATTAAGGATGAGTGTTCAAGATTGCTGGAGGCCTCCACTATGAAATCGCGTAGAGGCTTTGCTATTCAGCGTTTGATGAATGCAATGCGACAGGCTCATGCTGATGGTTGGTTTATCGTTTTTGACACTCTCACGTTGGCTGACGACCGATTAGAGGCGTTTTATGATAATCCCAATGCTTTGCGTGACTATTTTCGTGATATTGGTCGTATGGTTCTTGCTGCCGAGGGTCGCAAGGCTAATGATTCACACGCCGACTGCTATCAGTATTTTTGTGTGCCTGAGTATGGTACAGCTAATGGCCGTCTTCATTTCCATGCGGTGCACTTTATGCGGACACTTCCTACAGGTAGCGTTGACCCTAATTTTGGTCGTCGGGTACGCAATCGCCGCCAGTTAAATAGCTTGCAAAATACGTGGCCTTATGGTTACAGTATGCCCATCGCAGTTCGCTACACGCAGGACGCTTTTTCACGTTCTGGTTGGTTGTGGCCTGTTGATGCTAAAGGTGAGCCGCTTAAAGCTACCAGTTATATGGCTGTTGGTTTCTATGTGGCTAAATACGTTAACAAAAAGTCAGATATGGACCTTGCTGCTAAAGGTCTAGGAGCTAAAGAATGGAACAACTCACTAAAAACCAAGCTGTCGCTACTTCCCAAGAAGCTGTTCAGAATCAGAATGAGCCGCAACTTCGGGATGAAAATGCTCACAATGACAAATCTGTCCACGGAGTGCTTAATCCAACTTACCAAGCTGGGTTACGACGCGACGCCGTTCAACCAGATATTGAAGCAGAACGCAAAAAGAGAGATGAGATTGAGGCTGGGAAAAGTTACTGTAGCCGACGTTTTGGCGGCGCAACCTGTGACGACAAATCTGCTCAAATTTATGCGCGCTTCGATAAAAATGATTGGCGTATCCAACCTGCAGAGTTTTATCGCTTCCATGACGCAGAAGTTAACACTTTCGGATATTTCTGATGAGTCGAAAAATTATCTTGATAAAGCAGGAATTACTACTGCTTGTTTACGAATTAAATCGAAGTGGACTGCTGGCGGAAAATGAGAAAATTCGACCTATCCTTGCGCAGCTCGAGAAGCTCTTACTTTGCGACCTTTCGCCATCAACTAACGATTCTGTCAAAAACTGACGCGTTGGATGAGGAGAAGTGGCTTAATATGCTTGGCACGTTCGTCAAGGACTGGTTTAGATATGAGTCACATTTTGTTCATGGTAGAGATTCTCTTGTTGACATTTTAAAAGAGCGTGGATTACTATCTGAGTCCGATGCTGTTCAACCACTAATAGGTAAGAAATCATGAGTCAAGTTACTGAACAATCCGTACGTTTCCAGACCGCTTTGGCCTCTATTAAGCTCATTCAGGCTTCTGCCGTTTTGGATTTAACCGAAGATGATTTCGATTTTCTGACGAGTAACAAAGTTTGGATTGCTACTGACCGCTCTCGTGCTCGTCGCTGCGTTGAGGCTTGCGTTTATGGTACGCTGGACTTTGTAGGATACCCTCGCTTTCCTGCTCCTGTTGAGTTTATTGCTGCCGTCATTGCTTATTATGTTCATCCCGTCAACATTCAAACGGCCTGTCTCATCATGGAAGGCGCTGAATTTACGGAAAACATTATTAATGGCGTCGAGCGTCCGGTTAAAGCCGCTGAATTGTTCGCGTTTACCTTGCGTGTACGCGCAGGAAACACTGACGTTCTTACTGACGCAGAAGAAAACGTGCGTCAAAAATTACGTGCAGAAGGAGTGATGTAATGTCTAAAGGTAAAAAACGTTCTGGCGCTCGCCCTGGTCGTCCGCAGCCGTTGCGAGGTACTAAAGGCAAGCGTAAAGGCGCTCGTCTTTGGTATGTAGGTGGTCAACAATTTTAATTGCAGGGGCTTCGGCCCCTTACTTGAGGATAAATTATGTCTAATATTCAAACTGGCGCCGAGCGTATGCCGCATGACCTTTCCCATCTTGGCTTCCTTGCTGGTCAGATTGGTCGTCTTATTACCATTTCAACTACTCCGGTTATCGCTGGCGACTCCTTCGAGATGGACGCCGTTGGCGCTCTCCGTCTTTCTCCATTGCGTCGTGGCCTTGCTATTGACTCTACTGTAGACATTTTTACTTTTTATGTCCCTCATCGTCACGTTTATGGTGAACAGTGGATTAAGTTCATGAAGGATGGTGTTAATGCCACTCCTCTCCCGACTGTTAACACTACTGGTTATATTGACCATGCCGCTTTTCTTGGCACGATTAACCCTGATACCAATAAAATCCCTAAGCATTTGTTTCAGGGTTATTTGAATATCTATAACAACTATTTTAAAGCGCCGTGGATGCCTGACCGTACCGAGGCTAACCCTAATGAGCTTAATCAAGATGATGCTCGTTATGGTTTCCGTTGCTGCCATCTCAAAAACATTTGGACTGCTCCGCTTCCTCCTGAGACTGAGCTTTCTCGCCAAATGACGACTTCTACCACATCTATTGACATTATGGGTCTGCAAGCTGCTTATGCTAATTTGCATACTGACCAAGAACGTGATTACTTCATGCAGCGTTACCATGATGTTATTTCTTCATTTGGAGGTAAAACCTCTTATGACGCTGACAACCGTCCTTTACTTGTCATGCGCTCTAATCTCTGGGCATCTGGCTATGATGTTGATGGAACTGACCAAACGTCGTTAGGCCAGTTTTCTGGTCGTGTTCAACAGACCTATAAACATTCTGTGCCGCGTTTCTTTGTTCCTGAGCATGGCACTATGTTTACTCTTGCGCTTGTTCGTTTTCCGCCTACTGCGACTAAAGAGATTCAGTACCTTAACGCTAAAGGTGCTTTGACTTATACCGATATTGCTGGCGACCCTGTTTTGTATGGCAACTTGCCGCCGCGTGAAATTTCTATGAAGGATGTTTTCCGTTCTGGTGATTCGTCTAAGAAGTTTAAGATTGCTGAGGGTCAGTGGTATCGTTATGCGCCTTCGTATGTTTCTCCTGCTTATCACCTTCTTGAAGGCTTCCCATTCATTCAGGAACCGCCTTCTGGTGATTTGCAAGAACGCGTACTTATTCGCCACCATGATTATGACCAGTGTTTCCAGTCCGTTCAGTTGTTGCAGTGGAATAGTCAGGTTAAATTTAATGTGACCGTTTATCGCAATCTGCCGACCACTCGCGATTCAATCATGACTTCGTGATAAAAGATTGAGTGTGAGGTTATAACGCCGAAGCGGTAAAAATTTTAATTTTTGCCGCTGAGGGGTTGACCAAGCGAAGCGCGGTAGGTTTTCTGCTTAGGAGTTTAATCATGTTTCAGACTTTTATTTCTCGCCATAATTCAAACTTTTTTTCTGATAAGCTGGTTCTCACTTCTGTTACTCCAGCTTCTTCGGCACCTGTTTTACAGACA
>NZ_OMKW01000007.1:0-2500 GCF_900302495.1 Pontivivens insulae
GCTCTTTAAAAATTGAAAGTATATTGAAGGGATATGCGGGCGGTTTGGTTGTCGATGCGACAATGGACTGTTTGTATGTCTAGCCAGTTAGGGTTTCGAAAGTTTCCCGATGATATTGGTGTCAGCTTCACTGTTTGGGGCTTCGGATGATTTCGAGGTAACTCAAATGGTATAAGCGGTCAGCATGGTGCAGATCATGTTGATCGATGTGCATATGGTTCACTGTCAAGAACGTCTTTGGACGTTTCAACTTGAGAGTTTGATCCTGGCTCAGAACGAACGCTGGCGGCAGGCCTAACACATGCAAGTCGAGCGCTTCCTTCGGGAAGAGCGGCGGACGGGTTAGTAACGCGTGGGAACGTGCCTCTCTCTACGGAATAGCCATTGGAAACGATGAATAATACCGTATACGCCCTTCGGGGGAAAGATTTATCGGAGAGAGATCGGCCCGCGTTAGATTAGTTAGTTGGTGGGGTAACGGCTTACCAAGACGACGATCTATAGCTGGTTTGAGAGGATGATCAGCAACACTGGGACTGAGACACGGCCCAGACTCCTACGGGAGGCAGCAGTGGGGAATCTTAGACAATGGGGGCAACCCTGATCTAGCCATGCCGCGTGAGTGAAGAAGGCCTTAGGGTCGTAAAGCTCTTTCGCCTGTGAAGATAATGACGGTAGCAGGTAAAGAAACCCCGGCTAACTCCGTGCCAGCAGCCGCGGTAATACGGAGGGGGTTAGCGTTGTTCGGAATTACTGGGCGTAAAGCGTACGTAGGCGGACCGTAAAGTTGGGGGTGAAATCCCGGGGCTCAACCCCGGAACTGCCTCCAAAACTGCCGGTCTAGAGGTCGAGAGAGGTGAGTGGAATTCCGAGTGTAGAGGTGAAATTCGTAGATATTCGGAGGAACACCAGTGGCGAAGGCGGCTCACTGGCTCGATACTGACGCTGAGGTACGAAAGTGTGGGGAGCAAACAGGATTAGATACCCTGGTAGTCCACACCGTAAACGATGAATGCCAGTCGTCGGGCAGCTTGCTGTTCGGTGACGCAGTTAACGCATTAAGCATTCCGCCTGGGGAGTACGGTCGCAAGATTAAAACTCAAAGGAATTGACGGGGGCCCGCACAAGCGGTGGAGCATGTGGTTTAATTCGAAGCAACGCGCAGAACCTTACCATCCCTTGACATCCTGATCGCGGAACCGGAGACGGTTCTTTCAGTTCGGCTGGATCAGTGACAGGTGCTGCATGGCTGTCGTCAGCTCGTGTCGTGAGATGTTGGGTTAAGTCCCGCAACGAGCGCAACCCTCGCCGTTAGTTGCCAGCATTTAGTTGGGCACTCTAGCGGAACCGCCGGTGATAAGCCGGAGGAAGGTGGGGATGACGTCAAGTCCTCATGGCCCTTACGGGATGGGCTACACACGTGCTACAATGGCAGTGACAATGGGTTAATCCCCAAAAGCTGTCTCAGTTCGGATTGTCCTCTGCAACTCGAGGGCATGAAGTTGGAATCGCTAGTAATCGCGTAACAGCATGACGCGGTGAATACGTTCCCGGGCCTTGTACACACCGCCCGTCACACCATGGGAGTTGGGTTTACCCGAAGGTGGTGCGCCAACCGTAAGGAGGCAGCCAACCACGGTAAGCTCAGCGACTGGGGTGAAGTCGTAACAAGGTAGCCCTAGGGGAACCTGGGGCTGGATCACCTCCTTTCTAAGGATGGTCCAGCGAGCGGATCGCATCTTCGGATCGATCGGCCATTGGACCACTTAGCAGTGCCTCTTCCTCACGGGAGATGTCAGCGAAAGCGGCATAGAGCACATATACTAGACGATCGAGCCGTCCTCATATCCCTTCAAATTAGAACGCGAAGCGCGAGCTTCGCAGTGGTGTGGTAGGCACCCAGTCTGGAACCGGGTGCCTCTCGGCATCTTTCCTTCGGAAAGAGCCTGCCGCACTCAAGACGATCTGCATCGCAGATTGCTTGTGGGTCGGTAGCTCAGGTGGTTAGAGCGCACGCCTGATAAGCGTGAGGTCGGAGGTTCAAGTCCTCCTCGACCCACCAACGGTTTGGGGCCTTAGCTCAGCTGGGAGAGCGCCTGATTTGCATTCAGGAGGTCAGGAGTTCGATCCTCCTAGGCTCCACCAACCACTCTTTTGCAGAGCAAAAGATGTGGCGCCCGGCAGAACGTTGCGCAGCAATGTTCGAGAGGGCTGACCCACCTATCCCTTCGACATGATCTTCAAGCTCAGAGTTCTGATCTTGAACATCCTGTCCGGCCTTCGGGCCAGCGGATGATTTACATCGTATAGAGAGAAATACACGAGACGTAACAATCTTGGTATTGTCCGAAGCTTGCTTCGGAGAGCGACTTTCCTGTGTGAACAGGGTGGTCTGCGGATGGTCTGCCAAGGCCACTGCGGGTCTGTCGCCAGCCCATCGCCAGTGCGTGCTGATGAGGTTGATCCTTGATATGTTACAGTCTTTCCAAGTCAAAAACAC
>NZ_OMKW01000003.1 GCF_900302495.1 Pontivivens insulae
AGCTGACACCAATATCATCGGGAAACTTTCGAAACCCTAACTGGCTAGACATACAAACAGTCCATTGTCGCATCGACAACCAAACCGCCCGCATATCCCTTCAATATACTTTCAATTTTTAAAGAGCACCGCCGTCCTAAGTCTCTGTTTCCAGTGGCCTATTTGGCGCCCCGGTCAGTGTGGAGTGTGTCTCCCCGCTGCCGGTGAAAGGGCTTATGAGGGATTCTCCGGGGGGCTGCAACAGCCTTTTTCAGCTTTTTTGCATTTTTTTGACGAAAGCCAATTCCTGTCTCAAATGACCGTTCAAACGACACATTCGCTTGCGTGACGTGGCCGTCATCCGCAAGAAATGTACCGACCCCAGATCAGGAGACCTGAAGGTGCCCATCGTCCGCTCTGCCCGCAAACGTATCCTTAGAAAATTCGGCAAATCTCGGGTGGAAACCCGCTTCGGACTGCAATGGGAACTGGACCCTACGGATTGGATCGACCTTCGTATGATCGTGGGGCAGCCATTTGAGGTGGACCAATATGCCTTTATGTCCGCACTCATTGCCAAACAGGGCTGCAGTCGGTTTCTGGATTGCGGCTGTAATATAGGATTCTATTCCGTCCGGCTCGGCGACCAGTTTCCAGATCTTCAGATTGACGCTTTCGAGCCTGTGGGCACCACCCGTGCGAAGCTGACGAGGAATGTCGAACTCAATGGGTTCGAAGACCGGATCACGGTGCATGGGATCGCCCTGTCAGACAGTGAAGGAGTGGCGGAGATCGCGATTGATCCAGAATCCTCTGGCCTGTCGACCCTCGCCGCTGATGAACCAGATCAAGCACGGAGGGATTTCAAGCGCGTCGAGCAGGTGCCCACGCGACGGCTCGACGATCTGGTTTCCTTTGAAGGCGAGAACATCGCGCTCAAAATCGACGTCGAAGGCTTCGAATTGACGGCCCTCGCCGGGATGGAGCAGACCTTGAAGAACAATAAAGCCGTGCTTCAGATCGAAACACGGCCCTCAAATGTCGCGGCGCTGGATGTTTTGATGGCATCCTATGGCTATCGCGGTTTTCACATCATCGGCGAAGACCACTACTATATGCGCGCCGAATGATGCCGTGATCAGCCTTTCAAGCTGGCCTCAAATTCCCGCCACTCCCCTTTTGACATGCCAGAGCTTTCCTGGGTGACGGTTTCGCCTGCCAGCATCTTGCGAAGCGCATCCATTCCGCGCGCAGAAAACTGTGCGCCGCCCATGCGATAGTCTTCAAAGGCGGCATAGGCCGCCGGAACCCAATCTTTGACGACCTCACAGATCGCATCCGCATAGACTCGAATTTCGTATTGCGCGTGACTGTCCGCGCGCAAACGCAGGAAGTGAAACAGGTTGTGCAGATCAACCTTCCAGTACCACTGGGTATAGACATTTGCCGGCAGGTTCATACGCGCAAGCTCTCGCGCCAAACCGTCCTGGCCATCCTGGCTGAGCATTGCTTCGTAATGGTCGTAGGCCCGCATCGAGTCGCCGCGCAACATATCGAGGACACGCGCCGCTTCCTCACCTTGCAGGACGGCCCCCCTGCCCTGATTGTTCACGGTGGACTGGGCCGCCAAATGCTCTGCCTGCGGAATATAAAACTCGCGATCGAGGATCGAATATCGCGCGGAGTACTCGTTCACATTTGCAGTCCGGTGCCTGATCCACTGTCGGGCGACGAAAACCGGTAGTTTTACATGCAGCTTGATCTCGCACATTTCGAATGGCGTCGAGTGCCAATGCCGCATCAGATATCGGATCAGGCCTTCATCATTCTGAACGGCCTTGGTGCCCTTGCCATAAGAAACACGCGCTGCCTGCGTGATAGCACTGTCGTCACCCATGTAGTCGATAACCCGGACGAACCCATGATCCAGCACCTCATGTGCCTTGTAGAGATGTGCTTCCATCCCCGGAACGGTCGCGCGCAAGGTTTGCTGGCTCTCTCCACGTGCGGCATCAATCTCGGCCTGCTGGTCAGGGGTGAGCGGCATCGTGGTCTCCTCTTAGATTCGCGGAATACCTTATCTGGTGTCGCCTCCCGATTGAACCGCTAGGACAGCGGCTTCCTGGCAATTTTGCATCGACTTTCAGCTGGCGAAGGCTTCACACCCGCCTATCTTGCTCGCAAGGTGTCGACGACAGGTCGGCTTGACCCGGAAATAGTGAGGAGTCCCAATGGGCATCGAATATCTGCACGTCATGGTCCGCGTGCGCGACATTGAGGAAAGCAAGAAATTCTACTGCGACCTGCTCGGCCTGAAAGAGCGGCGGCGGTATGACAGTGAGGGCGGGCGGTTCACGCTGGTATACCTCTGTCCCGAAGGGCAGGAGGATGGCCGTGCGGACCTGGAACTGACCTATAATTGGGATGGCGATGATGCCCTGCCCGATGACAGCCGCCACTTCGGACATCTGGCCTACCGTGTCGACAATATCTACGACACTTGTCAGAAACTGATGGATGCTGGCGTCACGATCAATCGACCGCCTCGCGACGGCCACATGGCTTTCGTCCGCTCTCCCGACAATATCTCTGTCGAGCTTTTGCAGCGCGGCGATGCACTTCCAAAGCAAGAACCGTGGGCATCCATGGAAAACATCGGCCACTGGTAGGATGTGGTTGGTTCTGATCCTTTGCGTGGCCGGGATTGCGGGAACTCTCGCAAATTCGGCCGTGCAGCATTTGGCCGGTGGAAAACCCTTTACCGACACGGCTCGCAACTGGGGCAGATATGGCGTTGCTATTGCATGCGCCGTCTTCATCCCGGTTTCGTACGCAAGCTATCCTCAGCCCGCAGCCGACATCGTTGCGTTACTCGCCCTCACCATCACACCCTCGGTGCTGTCAAAGAAGGTGTTTCATGTCGAGGCACCGTGGCACCTCGTCCTTGCGCTCAATCTCGTCTACGCTCTCGTGACATGGTCCGTCTTTACGCTCTTACTCTAACGGCTTTGCTTGCACTTCCCGCGCAGGCGCAGTCCTGCCGTTTGGCACTGCAACTCGCACTGGACGTCAGTTCCTCCGTCGATGCAGATGAATATCGCCTTCAGATGCTCGGGAATGTGGCGGCGCTGCGCGATCCAGATGTGCGCGCGGCATTCCTTGCCCCCGGAATTGGCACTGTGGCCTTGAGCATATTTGAATGGTCGGGCCGCTGGGATCAGCAGCAAATCGCACCATGGCGGATGATTAAAAGTGAAGATGACCTCGACGCGGTCATCGCCATGATTGAGGCGAACTCCCGCTCAACAAATGAGGCGCCAACGTCGCTGGGACATGCCCTCAGCTACGCGGCGAGACAATTTCTGGAAGGCCCCCAATGTGCGCAGCGCACTGTGGATGTCTCTGCCGACGGACCGAACAATGACGGTTTTCCAGCGTCCTCTGCCTATATCGCGTATGATTGGCGCGGGATAACTGTAAATGCACTTGTCGTCGGCGGCGACCGGCAGCCGGAACTAACCGCATATTACCTGTCGGATGTGATCCGCGGACCGGGAGCATTCGTTGAAGTGGCCTCGGACTATGCTGACTACACCCGTGCCCTCCGCCGGAAGCTCTTGAGAGAATTGCAGCCCGTCCTGCTATTGGGAGAGCTTCGATGAAAGCTGCGATTATCGCCTTGTGCCTCGCCGCCGCGCCGGCATCCGCAAGCTGTCGTCTGGCTCTCGCGCTCGGGATGGATATCTCGTCATCCGTCAACGCTGCGGAGTATGAGCTGCAACTGCGCGGCATGGCCCGCGCTTTTCGCGAACCGGACATCATTGACGCTGTTCTTGCGATCCCGGACCAATATGTCCTCGTCCTTCCCTATGAGTGGAGCGGCCGCCTGCAGCAGGAAGCCATTGGCGAGTGGGCGCGGCTTGAAACCGCCGCGGATGTTGTGGCGCTTGCGGATCGGCTCGATGCACACACCCGCCGATACGAGAACTTCTCAACAGGTATCGGACAATCCCTTATCTGGGTTCAGCAGCAGTTTGACGCGCTGCCCGTGTCGTGCGACCGCCTGGTCGTGGATCTATCCGGCGACGGTATCACCAATGACGGTCCTGATGCGATCGACCAGTGGCCAGACCTGGCCGCCCGCGGCATCACCGTGAACGCCTTGGCAATCGTCGAGCCGACACAGATTGATCACGCCGACCAAGACGTTGCCACGCATTACCGAAATGAGGTGATTACGGGTCCGGGTGCCTTCATGCTCGTCGCCCGTATTGGGTTTGAAGATTATCCGGAGTTGATACGGGGCAAGCTGCTTCGCGAACTCGCCCCGCAAATGCTGATTGGAGCCGTTGAACCGTGAGCTCGGCCTCATGTTCGTCTTGGGCGGCCCGGCGGGTACTTGCCGACAGCGCCCAGAAACACTACTTACGACATGTTCCTTTGGGGACTATGGCGATAAACGCGCATGTAATAAGCGGCTCGGACCCGGGGGCGGTACCCGGCGGCTCCACCAATCACGGCTATGCTGTGATCACCCCGGTCATTTGGCGGGCGGATGGGGCCGAAACAGGATCGACGGACGTCTAAAGATGTTGCTTTCGCTCGGTGAGATACCACCGTTATCGGTTCAAACAGTATAGTTGCAAATGACAACCATGCTCCGGTCGCAGTCGCCGCGTAAGCGGTGCCTAAGATCGAAACTTAAGTCTTAGCGCCTAGCAGCGTTAAGCGGGGTTCGCAGGCACCTGGCAACAGAAGCCTGCACTTCCCTTCCGTTAAATTGGTCTTGGATCAGGGCGGCATGCCCCCTGTTCACCCGGTAAGAATCGGGTAAGGTTGAGCCGTTCCAGACGGGAGATCGGACGAAAATGCCTCAGACCATCGACTACGCTCAGATGATGCAGACCGCCCTGCGCGGACTTCTGCGCGATGTTTTGGAGCGTGTGGCCGTTGACGGTCTGCCTGGTGAGCATCACTTCTTCATCACCTTCGACACATCTCATCCCGGCGTCGACCTCGCGGATTGGTTGCGAGAGCGCTATCCCGACGAAATGACGATTGTGATGCAAGAATGGTTCGACAATCTGTCTGTGATGGAAGATCGGTTCGCGATCACCTTGAATTTCGGGAATTCGCCCGAACCGATGGTCATCCCATTCGCAGCGGTTCAAACCTTTGTCGATCCTTCTGTAGAGTTCGGCCTGCGTTTTGAGAGCGTCGAGGCGGAAGACACCCCGGACGAGGCGGATCCGATTGCCGCGTTGAAAGAGGCTGCCGCCCAGCCCGACGAGGCAGAGGCGGAACCGGAACAGTCCGGCTCAGCTGATGTCGTCAGCCTGGATGCATTCCGCAAGTCCTGACCCCTGCAATCATTGCCTGTACGTGCACCGCTCGTTAAGAGGTGGGGCGAGTTTGTAGCAGAGCAGGGATTGCACCCACATGACGACCACTCGCACCGAGACCGACAGCTTCGGCCCGCTTGAAGTTCCTTCAGATAAGTATTGGGGCGCGCAAACCCAGCGCAGCCTGATGAACTTCCCGATCGGATGGGAAAAGCAGCCCGTAGCATTGGTGCGCGCACTTGGCACCATCAAACAGGCGGCAGCGCAGGCCAATATGGCGCTCGACAATCTTGAACCGGAAATCGGCAACGCGATCGTTCAAGCGGCCAACGAAGTGGTGACCGGTAAGCTGGACGACCACTTCCCTCTCGTAGTTTGGCAGACCGGCTCGGGCACCCAGTCGAACATGAATGCCAATGAGGTTATCGCCAACCGCGCGATTGAAATCCTCGGCGGTGAGATCGGCTCGAAAACCCCAGTTCACCCCAACGATCACTGCAATCGTTCACAGAGTTCCAACGATACATTCCCAACCGCAATGCACATCGCATCCGCTCGCGTGGCGCATGATGTTTTGCTGCCGGGGCTGGAAAAAATGCATGCAGCACTGGCGGCGAAGGCCGAGGCGTTCAAGGACATCATCAAGATCGGGCGCACCCATACGCAGGACGCGACCCCGCTGACGCTGGGCCAGGAATTCGGCGGCTATGCTTATCAGGTCGAGCAAGGCATCGCGCGTGTTCGCCACGCGCTCACCAATATCTACCCGCTTGCACAGGGCGGCACCGCGGTGGGGACCGGCCTCAACGCCAAGATCGGCTTTGCCGAGAAGGTCGCAGAGAACATTGCTGAAATCGAAGGCCTGCCCTTCATCACAGCACCAAACAAGTTTGAGGCTCTGGCTGCTCACGACGCCATCGTTGAGATGTCCGGCGCGCTCAAGACCGTCGCGGCCTCCCTCTTCAAGATCGCCAACGACATCCGCCTGCTCGGTTCCGGTCCGCGCTGCGGTCTGGGTGAGTTGATGCTGCCAGAGAACGAGCCGGGCTCCTCCATCATGCCGGGCAAGGTGAACCCGACGCAGTGTGAGGCGCTGACGCAGGTTTGTGCGCATGTCATGGGCAACGATGCGGCCATCGGTTTTGCCGGCTCTCAGGGCCATTTCGAGCTCAACGTCTACAAACCAATGATGGTCTATAACCTTTTGCAGTCCATGCAGCTCTTGGGCGATGCGGCCTCCGCCTTCACCGATAACTGTGTCGACGGGATCGAGGCAGATGAGGAGCGTATCTCGAAGCTGATGTGGGAGAGCCTGATGCTCGTCACCGCGCTCGCGCCTGAGATCGGCTACGACAATGCGACGAAGGTGGCAAAGACCGCACACAAGAACCGCACGACGTTGAAGGAAGAAGCAATCGCACTCGGCTTTGTCGATGCAGAGACCTTCGACCGCGTTGTCCAGCCAAAGGACATGCTCGGACCCAAGTGAACCGTGCATCTGAACCAATCGAAAGCCCCGGACTTGATCCGGGGCTTTTTTCGTTGAAGATCATCGCCATGACCCAACCCATCAGCCTCTCAAAGGCCCGCAAGGCCCGACAGCGCGCCGAGAAAAAGGCGCAAGCGGACCGGAACGCCGCATTCCATGGGCTGACCAAGGCCCAGAAAGCTGTCGCGCGGTCCGAAGAAGCCCGGCGCCAGCACGATCTCGACGGCAAAAAGACGTGAGCAGACCGGAAAAACACTCCGTCACGCTGAAGGGCCATCGCACTTCGATCAGCCTTGAGCCGGAGTTCTGGTCAGCGTTCCGCGCCATCGCGCGACGTCGCGGCGTACCCCTTAACGCTTTGGTCAGTGAGATTGACGAGGCCCGCGAAACGGAAATCGGGCTTGCATCTGCAATTCGTGTTTTTGTTTTGCGGGATGCTCAGGCCGCAACTGCGCCCGAAGACTCAAACCCTCTCTGAAAAGCGAAGCCAAATCCCGTCATCTGCCCGCACTGTGAGATGGGCAACCGGGCGCGGAAGGCGGTCTTCGACCGGCCGCAATTCGAACTGCCGCAGGATCGCAGCCAGCATCAGCACGCCTTCGGTTGTGGCAAATCCGGCACCCGGGCAAATGCGCGGTCCAGCTGAGTAGGGATAGTAGGCGCCTTGCGGAACCTCCCCCCTCCACCGATCGGGGTCAAAAACATGTGCTCGCTCCCAAAGCCGTTCATGGCGACCCGAATGCCAGGGCGACAGGATGAGCGGCGATCCGGCTGGCAGACGACGCTTGCGGAACGTAACGCCATCACGTGTCTCGCGGGGCAGCATCGGCACAGGGGGATAGAGGCGCAGCACCTCTCGCCAGATGTCGCGAAGAAAGGGCATTTCGCGAAGGCCAGCAAACCCTTCAGGGGCGTCTCTCACCTCCGCAACCGCGCGGTCCTGCACTTCGGGATCGAGAGCTAGGCATAGCAACGCCCAACTCAGCGCGGAGGCAGATGTCTCATGCCCCGCGAGCAAAAACATAACGGCCTGATCAAGCAGTTCGTCGTCGGAAAACCCTGTCGTTCCATCAGAGTGCTGCATTTCGCGAAGCCGTCCGATCAGATGGTTCCCCTCGCCGCTTTGCGCAACAAGCCGCGCAACCAATGCCCGAAGGCTCTGTGCCGCCGCGCGTGACCGACGGCGGCCAAGGCGCGGGATCCATCGGGGAAGACGCATCAAGTCAGCCGGTGAGGCAAGCGGTTGAGCACGTTGGTACGCGCGAAAGGCATGGAAGACTGCATCTGCTTCCGCGTCCTCGATCGGGCGATCAAACATGACCCGCAAGATGACGTCTGCGGTTGCGCGTGCTGTGACCTCCTCCACTTCCACCGTGCCGGGTGAAAGCCGTGCGCACATCGTCTGCGATGCAGCCTCGATTTGGGGGGCCATCTCTCGCACCCTGCCGCCGGAAAAGGCCGGATCGATCAACGTGCGTGCCCGCTTCCAAGCTGCGCCGTTCGCAACGAAAACCGAAGCTCCAAGCAAATCACCCAATGTTTGTCCGAGCACACGGCTTTTCGGGAAGGCGTCCGCATCGCCCAGCACGATCTGGGCAAGCTCCGGCTGCAGGACGGTCGCGGAGCGATAGAACGGTGTCCGCAACTCGGCCATCCAAGCGCGGTAGAGCCGTTCGGGCTGGGACGAGAATATGTCCGTGCGAAACGCAAGCCACGTTCGCACCGGGCCATAGCCGCGCGGTCGGGATGCCGGACGCGGGGGCTCTACGGGCATGGATCCATGTCCTGATGCGGTGACAATGGGGTCGCAATCCGGCTGGCTGTTGATCCACGTCCACCAAACCGCGCCCGCAAACTCTGCGAACCCGCTGTGATCTGAAAATAATCGTAGATGCCCGGTCGTCCAAAAGCGCAGAGATACTGAACGTGCTTGCGGAAATAGCGCCGCTTGTGCTGACGCACCTGTTCCTTGGACATGTGCCGCAGAAACGTTCCTGAAATCACAACGGGATTGGCGGCATCCTCAACTGCCACGCCAGACACAGCAACGGGATCGGCCAACGCGAAGCAGGCACCATCACTGGGCGCGGTAACGTCCAGCCAATACACATCCTCACGCTGTGACAGGGCATGAAGATCGCGCCGCAAGTCGCCGGCCGTCGGCAGGAAGCTGACCATCGGCACCACATGGCCCAGTGTCAGCACCGAGAGTGGACGCCACCCTTTCAGGGCGACTGCCAAATGAACCGCAAGGGCCGCCCCGGACGAATGCCCAACAATCAGGACTTCATCCGCAGATGCACCGCGTTCGCGCACCAGCGCAGCCCATGCGTTCACCCTTTCAGCCAAGGCCACAGGCATGCGCCCCCTCTCGCGCGCAGCAAAGGCATAGTCGCTCATCAAGTAGAAAGCATAGAGATTGCGCTGGTCGAACCTGTGCAACAGCCGGATTGCCAGCAGGAATGTCGCCGTCCCCGTCACATAGTCGATGATCGGTGGGCTCCACCAATGCACCAAGACACCTGCCCAAAAAGCGATGTTGAAATAGAGCGATAGCATGAAAATCGGGTAAAGCGCGATGATCATGGGAATAGGGCGCAGCCGGATAAGCCGGGTCAGTGCACCGCTGCTGAGATAGATCCATGCCGTGCGCAGCATCTGCCCATAGGCCAACAGGATCGAGTCGGTCATCGCAGCGCGGATCAGATCGGTCCACCCAAGAAAAAAGATGTCTGCCCGGCTCTCTTCCACTCCGTCAGTCAGGCTCGCCCGCCAATGGTACGGGCCGTCCCCTGCGCGGCACCCTTTCACATCAAGCGAATAGCCGGAGATATCGGCCTGCTCAGCCCCTTGCGTGCGGTATAGTTCGCGATAGCGCCGGGCCCCGATCGGATCGAAGCCGGGGATGAAAAAGACGGCGCGATGCCGGACGGGTTCAGGCGCTTCCATGCAGACGTTGATAGCCGCTGGAACACCCGCCCGCACCTACGAACTTCTGTTTGGAAGTGTCAGGAGAGTTAAACGCGCCTATCCAATGGCGCCGAGTGCCGGAAATTGTTCAAGGAGCCAGAAGCTGAGATCTGTAAAGGCCCCCGTCAACATCATAACGCCAACGATGATGAGCAGGACACCCATCACCTTCTCAATGGTGCCCATCCAGGGGCGGATGCGCACCATCGCGCCCATGAAACGCTGCAGGAAAAAGGCCGCGATCAGGAACGGAATGCCCAGACCTGCGGCATAGATCGCCATCAGCGCAATGCCGCGTCCGATGCTGGCCTCCTGCGCTGCGAGGCTGAGGATCGCGCCAAGAATGGGGCCGATGCAGGGAGTCCAGCCAAACGCGAAGGCAAGGCCCAGGATGTAGGCCCCCACAGAACTTCCTCCACGGTCGCCAGCATCGATGCGTGCCTCACGGTACAAAAAGCCAATGCGGAAGATGCCCAAAAAGTGCAGGCCAAAAATTGTCACGACAGCACCAGCCAGCATTGCGAATTCGCGCTGATAGGTCAGGAAGAGCCGCCCGATAGAGCTGGCTGCCGCCCCCATGATCAGAAACACAGTCGAGAGGCCAAGAACGAAGAACAGCGCCGCGATCACCACCTTGCGGCGCGCCTCTGGCGTCGGCGTATCGGATAGATCATCCATCGACGCCCCGGCCATATAGGCAAGATAGGGGGGCACAATTGGCAGCACGCAGGGGCTGAGGAAGCTTAGCATGCCTGCCGTCAGTGATATGCCAAGCGCCGCCAACAACGACGCATCCATGATGTCGAGTCCGAACATGGCTTTCCCCTTCTCTCCTCGTTACCTAGCCAATGCATCGTCGCAGCGCCATTCAGAGATTTTCACGATTCCGTTGCCCGCCCCATCCAGCAGGGATAAATCATTGCCATGACACAGATTGATGCCGAACTCGACGCGACAGGGCTGCTTTGCCCACTTCCCGTGCTCAAAGCCCGAAAGAGACTGCAGCCCTTGCGGCCCGGCGCGATTCTAAGGGTTCTGACGGACGACCCTGCAGCGTTGGTGGACATTCCGCATTTCTGCACTGAACAGGGGCACATTTGCCACGACGATGGCGCCAATGGCAGCGCCCACATTTGGCGCATCGAAAAAGGTCCGCGCTGATGCCGTCCATGCTGATTACAGGGGCGAGCGCCGGGATCGGCGCAGAGATCGCAATCTACGCCGCGCGTGCAGGTTACGATATCGGTGTCGGCTTTCGGTCGGACGATGACGGCGCAGAGGCGACCGCAGAGCAAATTCGCAAGGCTGGCCAGCGGGCAGAACTGCTGCGCGGCGATTGCGCGATAGCCGCCGATGTGGCGGGCATCTTTGCCGCTCACATCTCGGCATTCGGTCTACCGGATGTCGTCGTCAACAATGCCGGCATCGTGCCACCACGCGGACGATCTCTGGTCGATGCGACGGTCGAGGAAATTGACAGGGTTCTCGCTGTCAACACGAACGGCGCCGTCTATGTTGCGCGGGAAGCCGCACGTCATATGTCGACCTCCCGCGGGGGCAAAGGCGGCGTGATCGTGAATATTTCATCTGCTGCGGCGCGTCTCGGCAGTGCTGGCGAATATGTCGACTATGCGGCCTCAAAGGCAGCGGTCGATACTCTGACAATTGGGTTGGGGCATGAATTGGCCACTGAAGGGGTGCGTGTGGTCGGGGTCCGACCGGGAATCATCGAGACCGGTATTCACGCCAAGGGCGGACGACCAGACCGTATTGAGGCCATCGCGCCGCGCGTCCCACTACGTCGGGCAGGCACGACATCCGAAATTGCAGCAACGGTCCTGTTCCTCGCATCCGAAGCTGGAAGCTATATCACAGCCACCAGCATCGACGTGTCGGGCGGTCGCTAGCCAACATCCTCTTGCCGCCCCTGCCCGGCCCGCGTAGAACCGCGTGCGATAGGCATTTGAGCGGATTGACGAGACATGAGCGAGCTGAGCTACGAAACCCCGAAGCCAAAAGTCATTGCAGGCGCAACGGGTGATTGGGAACTCGTGATCGGGATGGAAGTGCACGCCCAGGTCAAATCCAACTCAAAGCTGTTCTCGGGCGCATCGACAGAGTTCGGTGCCGAGCCTAACTCAAACGTTGCCCTCGTTGATGCGGCGATGCCGGGCATGTTGCCCGTGATCAACCAGTATTGTGTTGAGCAGGCGATCCGCACCGGTCTTGGGTTGAAGGCAGACATCAACCTGTTCAGCCAGTTTGACCGCAAAAACTATTTCTATCCTGATCTGCCTCAGGGTTATCAGATCAGCCAGCTCTACCACCCGATCGTGGGTGAAGGTGAGATCCTTGTGGACATGGCGCCGGGCATCGCGCGCAACGTGCGCGTTGAACGCATTCACCTTGAGCAAGATGCTGGCAAGTCGATCCACGACATGGATCCGACCATGTCCTTCGTCGATTTCAACCGGACCGGTGTCGCGCTGATGGAAATCGTCTCTCGCCCCGACATTCGCGGGCCTGAGGAGGCGGCGGAATATGTGCGCAAGTTGCGCCAGATCCTGCGCTATCTCGGCACATGCGATGGCAATATGCAGAACGGCAATCTGCGGGCCGATGTGAACGTTTCCGTCTGCCGTCCGGGGCAGTATGAGAAATATCAGGAAACGCAGGACTTCTCCCATCTTGGCACTCGCTGTGAGATCAAGAACATGAACTCCATGCGCTTCATTCAGCAAGCGATTGAGGTTGAGGCAAAACGCCAGATCGCAATCCTTGAGGATGGCGGAGAGGTTGATCAGGAAACCCGCCTATACGATCCCAACAAGGGCGAAACGCGGTCCATGCGCTCCAAGGAAGAGGCGCATGACTACCGCTATTTTCCCGATCCCGACCTGCTGCCGCTGATCGTGGAGCAGAGCCTGATTGACGAAATCGCAGCCTCACTGCCCGAATTGCCGGATGAAAAGCGTACACGTTTCGTAACCGAATTCGGCATGACGGAGTATGATGCGAGCGTGTTGACCGCAGACACCGAAAACGCGGCCTTCTTCGAGGAAGTCGCGGCCGGGAATGACGGCAAGCTGGCGGCAAACTGGGTGATCAACGAACTGTTCGGTCGTCTGAACAAGGAAGATACGGCGCTGGCCGACAGCCCGGTCTCGGCAAAACAGCTCGGCGGTATCGTCGGTCTGATCACGAAGGGCGACATCTCGGGCAAGATCGCAAAGGATCTCTTCGAGATTGTTTGGACAGAAGGCGGCGACCCGGCGGAAATAGTTGAGTCGCGCGGTATGAAGCAAGTTACCGACACCGGAGCGATCGAAGCCGCTGTGGATGAGGTCATTGCTGCAAACCCTGCGCAGGTTGAGAAGGCACAAGCCAATCCAAAACTTGCAGGATGGTTTGTCGGTCAGGTAATGAAAGCAACGGGTGGCAAGGCTGCCCCGCAGGCCGTCCAGGCCATCGTACGCGCAAAGCTGGGACTGGAGTAAGGCATGGCCGAGTTCGAATATAAGACAATCGTCGCGCCGACAGCGCCCCGGAAATATAAGGGTGTGAAGTCAGCCGATGAACGCTTTGCCCGGACAGTTGCTGATGCCATGAACGAAGCCGCAGCGGGTGGCTGGCAATTCGTGCGAACAGAAACGCTGAGCGTTCTGGTAAAAAAAGGCGCGCTGCGCGGCAAGGACTACGAAGACCGTACAGTCATGGTGTTCTCCCGCGAAAAAACGATGCGTTCACCCGCACTGGCCGGGTACGCGACTGACCGGGCTGAGCCGACGCTCTGATCTTTCGCACCTTCATTCTGACGTTCCAACACCCGGCCTTCGCGCCGGGTGTTCGTCTAATTGGGAACCGCTGCGGCCCATGCCTCGTTTCTTCTCCATTAGATCAATGGATTTGAAAGGAGAGCTATTATGGACGGCAAGACCCCGGCCAATGCCCCCGAAAGCAAGGGTGAGCGCGAACGGCGCCGCGATCTTGAAACCGAGCTGACTGCGAAGGGCGCTGTGAGCCAAGGCGGACGCGATGGCGGGCGCCTGGCCCGCGAGATCGGCACCGAGGACGAGCTGAAACGTGCTAAGGAACGCCCCGCCAGCGCCACGCGCGTCACGAAAGCGAATGAGCAGGAGGACGCATGATGAAAGACCTCAAGCTTAAACCGCAAACCTGGGTCGTTGTCGCAGACGGCGAAAAGGCACTCTTTCTGATCAATCGCGGCGATGCGGAGTACCCGAACCTCGACGTGTTTCGGGAAGAAGAACACGATAATCCGCCCGCCCGCGAGTGGGCCGCGAACCGGCCCGGACGCTTCAATGACGGGCCGAGCGTCCATCGATCCGCAGTTCAGGACACGGATTGGCATCAATTGGAAAAGGAACGCTTTGCCAAAGACCTCGCCGATATCCTCTATAAAAAAGCCCATGCCGGTGCATTTGATCGTCTCGTCATTGCGGCAGATCCCTCAACCTTGGGCGAGCTTCGCAAAGAACTTCATCAGGAAGTTACTGCGCGCATCGTGGCCGAGTTGGACAAAGATCTGACCAACCATCCGGTCGATGAAATCGAGAAAATGCTCACGTGGCAAAAGCCCGATACATTCGACAAGGACCTTTGACATGGCTGATCTGAAACTCGCTAAGACTGACCCGGAAAAGCAGTTCTGGGATCAGCTTGATGGCCATACGGCAGGTATGCTGGGTGTCAGCGATAGCGGCCAGCACATGCAGCCGATGTCCCATTTCATCGACCGTGATGAGAAGCGTCTTTATTTCTTTACCAGCAGGGACACCGATTTGGTGCGGGCGCTGCGTCCCGGTGCCACTGCGCATTACACCTTCGTCAATGATGGTCATGACTATCATTGCTGCATGAAAGGTGCGCTTACCATCTCGAACGATCGCGCCAAGATCGACGAGTATTGGAGCGCCGTGGTCGATGCCTGGTTCGACGGGCCAAGGGATCCACAATTGACGCTGTTGGCGCTTGATCTGCACGACGCAGCGATCTGGGCTTCAACAGGCTCAGCTGTGAAGTTCGGATGGGAAATCGCCAAGGCGAATTACAAGGACGGTCACACGCCCGATCTGGGCGAGACCAACCATATCGACTTCCTGAGGGCTGCTTAAGAGCGGCGGGGGCGATGGCCTGCAGTCATCGCCCCCTCTTTATGCGACAGGACGTCCCGCAGCCTCTGAAACCCGCTGTTTCGCTCGTTCAAGATCGCTCAGGAAAAGCTTCCACTCCTCGATTTTTTGCGACCTATCCTGCAATCGCAGCAGGTAAGACGGGTGAACTGTGACATGCACCAAGGTCTTATCATCCAAAACAAATTCCTGCCCACGGGCGGTACCAATGCGAACGGAGTGTCCCATCACGGCCCTTGCAGCACTTGCACCCAATGCAAGGATAAGGCGCGGTCGCACTAACCCGCGTTCGTTATCAAGCCACCATCGACAAGCTTCAATCTCAGACACAGACGGCGATTTATGAATGCGCCGCTTTCCCCGAACCTCGAATTTGAAATGTTTGACAGCATTGGTCAGGTAGACTGCATCCCGCTGGATGCCGACACGCGCAAAGGCCTGATCAAGCAATTGTCCCGCAGGTCCGACAAATGGTCGGCCGTCCAGATCCTCCTGATCACCGGGTTGCTCACCCACAATCATCATTGCGGCCTCTAGCGGACCGTCGCCGGCAACCGCCTGAGTTGCGTGACAATGCAACGAACACCGGTCGCATGTGCTCAACGCGCGGATCAGCCCGTCTCGCGAGGTCAGATCATCGATCCCATCGCCCCGGCCTGCGATGCGTTTACTGAGCGCAGTCGGCGCGGTCGGTGCGGCCACTTGCATGTCCTTGGCCCGACGTTCCGCACCGGCGATCATCTCGGGGATTAGCGCAGCCTCTGGCAGGTTCTTCCAATATTTCTTCGGCATCTCAGCTTGCATTGCCTTCGGCATGAGCCGGGCAGGATTGAAGATTGCTTGAAAGTAACTCTTCCATTGTTCTTCGATCACGTCTTCTTCCGGCACTTCAGAGCGCGTCCCGCCCGGCCCAAAACTCAGTTGACCATCCTCCCAGACGATCCGGGCCTCTGGCGTCACAATCGCCCAATCCATGCCCGTGAAACGATCTACAAAAAACTGCGCGGTGCGCTGTTCGATGCGATGGTAGGGTTCGAACCAAGCCGCGAAAACCTCGCGCGAACCCCGGTCCCCCAATTTTCGAAAGCGCACGAAGGCATGCATCTTGTGAAGATCGCGGCGGATCTCCTTGTCGACTTTCTTCAGCCACCGCACCTCGTCATCGACATCATTGGCCAAAAGATCCGCTTTCGTCTGTAGCCGGAACAGCAGCGCATAAAGGCGCGAGAACCTTTGCGGATCACGATGACAGACAGCGTTTCTGGCCAGATTGACGAAGCCGCGCGGCACGCGGATTTCGCCGCGCGGTGGTGGAAGCGGGTCGGACAAAGTGTCGAACAGCCCCCCCTCCCCGATCTGCCAGTTTACATCCGATGGTGCGATCGCATTGGACGCAAGCGCGCGCGCCGCCTCGCGCCATCCTGCAAAATCGACCTCGGAGCCGAGCGAAACGCGGATCAAAACAGGCTCAACTGCTGAGGTTTGGGCGCGAGTTGTGCGCGAAGGTGAAGGCTGTCCGTCAGGCCGCGCGGCTGCCAGTCCGTACAGGTAATGAATGGCTGAATCTTTCGAACGCTCTGCACAATCTTTCCCAGATCACCGAGCCTAAGCGCGCCGTGACGGCGCGCGCGGATGATCCGGTCGACGCCCCTGCTGCCCAATCCCGGAACTCGCAAAAGCATCTCACGATCTGCGCGATTGATGTCGACCGGAAACTTCTCACGCCGCTGCAACGCCCAGGCCAGCTTAGGGTCTACATCCAGATCGAGCATTCCGTTCCGCGCGCCCTCCATGATCTCCGACCGCTCGAAGCCATAGAAGCGCAACAACCAATCGGCCTGATAGAGCCGGTGTTCCCGCATCAAAGGAGGCCGGATCAACGGCAAATCCTTTGAGGCATCCGGGATAGGTGAAAAGGCGGAGTAATAGACCCGTTTCAACTTATAGCCAGAATAGAGGGTCGTCGACGTCTTGAGGATCGCACCGTCATCCGTATCGTCAGCGCCCACAATCATCTGAGTGGACTGACCGCCCGGTGCGAAACGCGGGGGACGCTTGCGATTGCGCCGCACATCCTGGCGGCTGGGTCGGGCGGCCTCCAAATGTCCTTTGACATCCGCCATCGCCTTGCGAATGCGATTTCCCGATTTTTCGGGGGCGTAGTCTTCAATCGACCGGTCTGTCGGCAACTCGATATTGATGCTCATTCGGTCGGCATAGCGTCCGGCGGCCTCGATCAATTCAGGAGAAGCCTCAGGGATGGTCTTCAGGTGGATATAGCCGCCAAAGCGATGCTCAACACGCAATCTGCGCGCAATCTCTACCATCTGTTCCATCGTGTAGTCGGAATTGCGGATAATGCCGGACGACAGAAACAAACCTTCGATATAGTTCCGCTTATAGAAGTCGAGCGTCAGCTTCACGACCTCATCCACACTGAACCGCGCACGCGCAACATTGGAACTGACGCGGTTCACGCAATACCGACAATCATAGATGCAGAAATTCGTCATCAGGATCTTCAACAGGCTGATACAGCGCCCGTCCGGCGCGTAGCTGTGACAAATTCCCGACCCTGTGGTCGATCCAATCCCGCCGGTTGCGCGTGAGTTTCGCTTGACCGAGCCCGAGGACGCGCACGATGCGTCGTATTTCGCCGCATCCGCAAGAATCTCCAGTTTTTCAATCGTATCTCGCTTAGCCATGATTGGAACATTAATAGAACATTCTGATGTATGCCAGTGGTGAGAGTGCGACAAACCGACGGGCACGGTGTAGTTTGCAACTGTCAATCAAACAGTCACTTTGACGTCGTCCCATCGATAGGCCACTGTGAAAGAAACAAAATCGGGGAAGATCATGAAGCTGGCGACGCTGCGCGACGGAACACGGGATGGGCGTCTGGTCGTCGTCTCAAATGATCTGACCCGCTGCACGGACGCAACACGAATTGCGCCCTCGCTGCAAGCGGCGCTGGACGAGTGGGATCGGATAGCACCCGATCTTGCCGCCTTGGGCAGATCCGTCGAAACAGGATCTGTCCCGGTTGAGCGTTTTCATGAGCGGAGTGCGATGGCACCCCTACCCCGCGCCTATCAATGGCTTGATGGGTCAGCTTATCTCAATCATGTCGAATTGGTGCGCAAGGCCCGTGGGGCAGAGATGCCGCAAAGCTTCTACACTGATCCTCTGATGTATCAGGGTATGTCTGATGGCTTCCTTGGCGCCCGTGATGCGCTGACCGGGCATGAAGACTGGGGCATTGACTTCGAGGGGGAAGTCGCCGTCATCACCGGTGACGTGCCCATGGGCTGCTCGCAGGCGGATGCATTGCGCCACATTCGCCTCGTGGTTCTCATCAATGATGTCAGCCTGCGCAATCTGATCCCAGCTGAATTGGGCAAGGGCTTCGGCTTTGTTCAGTCAAAGCCAGCATGCGCCGTCAGCCCGGTTGCGGTAACGCCAGAGGCACTCGGTGACGCCTGGACCGATGGGAAACTTTCAGGACCATTGCTCTGTGACCTGAATGGGGAACCGTTCGGCCGTGCCGATGCCGGGCAAGAAATGAGTTTCCACTTCGGTGAATTGATTGCCCATGCGGCAAAGACACGCAGTCTGTCTGCCGGGACGATCATCGGGTCCGGCACTGTCTCCAACAAACTCAACGGCGGACCGGGAAAGCCAGTTGCACAGGGCGGCGCAGGCTATTCCTGCATCGCTGAAATGCGCATGATCGAACAAATCGCTGATGGCAAAGCTGCCACACCCTTTCTCAGCGATGGTGACATCGTGCGCATCGAAATGAAGGATGACGAAGGCCATTCCATCTTCGGTGCCATCGAGCAGGTCGTGGAAGCCGAAAGCAGCGAAGACTAAAGGCGCAGCACTCCGCTCATCAGGACGTGTGCCTGACCTGCCACGCGAACACCCTTTATCACATCTCTCGTTCCGATCAGGCCGACCTTCGCACGCCCCGGGCGTCCCATATCGTCGCCCTGTGCCGCAACATAATCTGGGCCGTCAAGATGCCCGCGCGCCCACAGATAGGATGCGGCGCATCCTGTCGCGGACCCGGTGAACGCATCCGCAGGCGGGCCCGGCGGCGGTAGGAGCAGCCGAGCCATCGTGCCCTCGGTCGTCAAGGAAACGAGGTATGGTTCAATCATATTACCCGCTTCGCCCAGCTTTTCTTGCCATGCACGAAGCTTGCGCACATCGAGTTCAGCCTGTCCGAGAGCGTCTTGCGAAACCAGCGTGATACAAAAGCTGGACCCTGTTGAGACCATCTGAGGCTCATCCAGCAGATCAGAGGCTCTCAGCCCAAAGATCGCTGCGATCTCAGCCCTATCATGCTCTTCCATAAATGAAGGCGCGGCTTGAACCATTTCGATCCACCCAGCCTCATCAATGCTGATCGGCAATACGCCTGAGCCGACTTCGAGCGTGAACTCACAGGCTCCTTCAGGAATCATACCTCGATGCCGCAAGGATGCCACTGTGGCCACGGTCGGATGGCCTGCCATCAAGATTTCGCGATGATGCAGATAATAACGGGCCCCGAAATCCGCCTGTGTCGACGGGACAACGAAGGCGCATTCGGTCAGGCCGGTTTCTTTGGTGAAGGCCAATCGCGTTTCAACGTCGAGGGCAGCTGCATCATGCACGACAGCACAACCATTCCCGCTCAATGGACGATCGGTAAACGCATCAACCCAATCACACCGATGTTCGGACATTTCACCCTCCTCAAACTGTGTCCAAGATGACGAAGAATGCGAGCCGGGCACAACAGCTCCATTGTGCCCGGATCAATTTCAGCGGGACTGACGCCACTCCGCGATCACCGCATTTGGTTCAATGATCCCGGTCGCGTCTGGGGGGTCTGCTGCCTGTGGTTGGCTCATCGCGCGCACGCTGGCTGCAACCTGGGCAACCGCTGCGGCGCTTGGCGGCGCGGCGCGGCGGTGATGCAACTCCCGCGCCCCAAAATAGAAGCCCACCACAGCACCCATCAACCACCATAGCTGTTCAGGGATCAGGGCCAGCCCCTGCATCCGTGCCGCAAACGCCACCGGCTGCCACATCGCAAAGCCAAACAGACCCATCGTTGCGAATGCCATCGCCGGTCGCGGAATCCTGTTAATGGCATCAACAATCGCATCAAACCGGGTTCGGTTCGATTGACCAAACTCGCTCTGATATTGGGCAAGAGCAGCTACATGTTCTGCGTGCTGATGAGCCGCCTCTGCGGTGCTGTTGGCGCGAAACACTTCCGCGACACCTGCAACGGCGGTGCCAATTCCACGGGCGGCAGACCCAACTCCGATCAGCCCCATGCCGCCACCCGCGCCCTGTGTTGTGCGTCAGAAAGGTGCCAACGCGGTGCAATGAACTCCTCAGCACGGCGGATCCACCCGCCCTTGGAGCCATCGCGTGCGCGCGCAAATCGGCGACTGGCCGGCCTGCGATCCGCGAGGCGGTAATAGTAATTGCGACGCTCGACCCCATAGGCGTCAACGAGGCGAGCAACACCAACGTCATCGGCAATGCGATGTGTCGCAGCAAGGGTTAGGGGACCGAGCGCACCATCTACCGCGAGATCAGCACCAAACCCATTCAGCACCCGTTGAAGCAGCCGTATCGACTGCCCGCCCGCATTCACGTTCATATCAAAAACAGTCGGTTGCAGGGGCGTTGGTAAGCGCCCCAAACCGGATCGTTCAAAATATTCAGCCCGGAAGATGGCGCTGGCCCGCTCCATGCTGAGCGCGCGCACGTCCTCCTCATCCACATGGCCATCCGCATTCAAATCAAGGCCGAGGCGGCGCATCGTGTGTATGGTGACACCGTAATTGGTTGCGCCGCCTGGATCAGCAGGGTCGTTCACAAACCCACCTTCGCGGCGCAAAACATCCACAATCATTTCGTCGATTCTGTCCATGAATCGCCCTTCCATTAACTTTATTGAAAGGGCTCAGAATCGGCCGATCATATTGAGATGTCGTTAACTATTGGTCAGTTTGTCAGCTCGATCCCGCGTTCCGCGAATGCATCCGTAAGTTCCGCGGGCCGATACTCTTCGTCATGCTTTGCCAAAACCTCATCTGCGACGAACAGATCGCCCTCCAGATGGCCTGTCACGATTGTATCAGCGCCCTCATCGAACAGATCGGGGACGATTCCGGTGTAGGTCACGCGGATATCGTGCTGGGTGTCTGTAACGGTAAAGAAATGAACGTCGCCACGCTCCCACGACCCTTCCTTGACCAAACCACCCAATCGGATTGTCTGGCCCGCGCGTGGAGGTGTTTCGACAATCTCTGATGGCAGCCGGAAGAACTGTCCACCCTGGCCAATGCCGATAATGATGAAGACCGTTGATGCGGCGAGCAGCACCAGCCCCAAGATGACGAGGCGAACTCTGCGCGCCTTGCGCGGTGTCATGCTCATGGGAACATCGGAGCCATCATCAAGCCCTCCGTCTCTGGCAGTCCAAGCATCAGGTTGGCGTTTTGCAATGCTTGCCCCGACGATCCCTTGTTCAGATTGTCGAGTGCCGAGAACACGCGCACGCGTCCGGGCTTGCGATCAGCCACAACGCCCAGATGCACGAAGTTGGACCCCCTGACGTGACGCGTTGCAGGTGCCTCGCCCATTGGCAGGACCACGCAGAACGGCTCGTCTGCATAGCGTTCAACCAACGCGGCATGGATTGCATCTGCATCACCGCGCACATGACCTGTGCACAGGATTCCGCGATTGGCGGGCATAAGATGCGGGGTGAAGACGACCTCTACCTTTTGCCCGGCCGCCTTCGAGAATTCCTGATCAAATTCCGATGTGTGCCGGTGCACCGGCAATCCGTATGGGTGCGTCCCCTCGCTTACTTCTGAGTGCAGCATCGCTTCCTTCGCCGCACGCCCGGCACCAGAAACACCGCAAACCATGTCGAGAATGATCTCATCAGGATCAATGACGCCGGCGCTCAACAAAGGCAGCATTCCGAACATACCCGTCGCGGCGTTGCAGCCAGTTCCGGCAACCAGCCGCGCGTTCTTGATCTCATCTCGATAAAACTCGCTCAGCCCGTAGACCGCCTCATCTTGCAGATGCAGAGCGCGATGCGCATCGCCGTACCATTTTTCATAGACAGCGGGATCGCGCAGCCGAAACCCGGCGGACAGGTCGATCACCTTCACATGGTCGGGCAGCGCCGCCACAACTTCCTGCGAGGTGCCGTGCGGCAGAGCCGCAAAGGCGAGGTCGATCCCGCTCCAATCTACCTCGTCGACCTTAACCAGCGTCGGCAGGTCGAGGTGGCGCAGATGCGGGAAAACAGAAGCAATCGTTTGACCGGCCTTTCGGTCTGCGCAAAGCGCACCAATTCGGAGGCCCGGATGCGTCGCGATCAGGCGGATCAATTCCGCTCCCGTATATCCGCTTGCACCGATAATGGCGACCGAATGGGTCATTGCTCCATCTCCTTTGATCAATGGGGTTGATCTAGGCGATGAAACGGCTCGTTGCAATCAGCGCTTATGCTGTTCTTCGAACTCGTATCCGTAAGCGTAGGGATCAATCGGATCCGGGGAGAGCGAATAGGTTTGGGCGCGCAACCACTCCATCAGCACCGTGGGATCGTTCGCATAGGGTCTGATCTGGTCAGGCAGGATCGGTTGGCCAAGTGCGATCGGAACTTTTCGACCAACCCGCGCCTTGAACTCAGAGATCAGCAGCGCCATTCGCAAGGTATAGTGCAGCCTGCTCGCCCGCTGAAAGCGCCGTGAATTGGCCCCATGAAAATAAAGCGGCACAACCGTGGCCCCACTCTTCACAATCATCTTTGCCGTGAAGTTTCGCCAACGCGGATCAAGCGGCATCGCATCATCGTCGGTCGATGTTGAGACCGTGCCCCCCGGGAAAATCCCGATACATCCGCCCTGCTTGAGGTAGGAAATCGCCGCCTTGCGCGTGTCCATATTGAGCCGCTGCGCTTCTTTTGTGGGATCAAAGCTGATGGGCAATATGATGCGATTAATCTCTTCTGCTTTGTTGAAAACCTTGTGAGCCACGATGCGGAAATCCTGCCGCGTTTCACGCAGAACATGACCCAGGACCAATCCGTCCAAAATGCCGAACGGATGGTTCGAGACCACGACCAGTGGCCCGTCGCGGGGAATATCGGCCAGATCACCTGCCAAAATGTCGAGGTCCAACCCATAGCGCTGCAACATCACCGCCCAGAAGTCATGACCCTGGGCGACTTGTTGTTCATAGTCACGGGCAAGCCGGATCAGGCGCGGACGACCGGTCAGATTCTCTACTGTTCGAATGACCGCGCGACCCGCGCGCGTCTGCGCTGAGTGAGCATAGGTGATTTCGCGTGCAACCTGCCTGGCTTGGCGTCTTGCGCCCATGTCCCGAACCCTCCCGATCCACGTTGCAGATATAGACTGACGAAATTCGCCTGCTCAAGCTACCAGTTGCCGCTGCGGCAACTCTGTACATCTCTGTGGCATCTTGGGCCCGCCGCCACCGTTGAACAAAAAAAGAGCCGCACCCAGTAGGGTACGGCTCTTCCCGAAAATCTGTAAGACTGCGATCAGCGCTTGGAGAACTGGAAGCTCCGGCGTGCCTTGCGCTTACCGTATTTCTTACGCTCAACAACACGGCTGTCACGTGTCAGGAAGCCTGCCGCTTTCAGCGCGGGGCGCAGGGACGGCTCGTAAAGCGACAGCGCCTTGGAGACACCGTGGCGCACAGCACCGGCCTGACCTGAGAGACCACCGCCTTTGACAGTTGCCATCACGTCAAACTCACCTTCGACGCCCGCAACGGAGAAAGGCTGACCCAGCAGCATTTGCAGCACGGGGCGCGCGAAATACTCGTTCATCGGCTTGCCGTTGACGACGACGTTGCCTTTGCCCGGCTTCACCCAGACGCGTGCGATCGCGTCTTTACGCTTACCCGTCGCGTAGGAGCGGCCATGCTCATCACGCACAGGCTCTTTCGGGGTTGCGGATTCGGTGATCGCGTCCTGCTCGGATGCGTCCAGACCCAGCGCGGTGGTCTCACCGGCGACGGCGTCTTTCAGGCCGTCGAGCGATTTGATTTCATCAGCCATCTTCATGCGCTCCGGGTGTTTTTCTTGTTCATGGACTTCACATCCAAAACAGTCGGGTTCTGTGCTTCATGTGGGTGCTCGGCACCAGCATAGACGCGAAGGTTTGTCATCTGCTGGCGGGACAGCGGACCGCCGGGCAGCATGCGCTGCACTGCTTTGGTCACAACACGCTCAGGGAACTGACCCTCGAGCAGCTGCTCAGCCGTGCGGGACTTGATGCCGCCCGGATGGCCGGTGTGCCAGTAATAGGTCTTGTCCGCGCGCTTGTTGCCGGTCAACTGAACCTTGTCCGCATTGATGATGATGACATTGTCACCCATGTCCATGTGCGGTGTGAAAGACGCCTTGTGCTTGCCGCGCAGACGCATGGCCACGAGAGAGGCAAGACGGCCCAGAACAACGCCTTCAGCGTCGATCAGGATCCAGCTCTTCTCGATATCGGCCGGTTTGGCAGAGTAGGTTTTCATCTCTTGCAATCCGTATATCGGTTACCGTTGCCCCCAAAACGCAGGGCGCTCGGGTGGATGGCGTGGTTATACGGATAATTACGACCACTTCAATCGCATTTCATCCCAATTTACCACATTATAACAGCAGCTTAGAATTAAGGTATTATAATACCTCATCTATGACGCCTGTTTTGGAGGGATAGAATAGGTCAGCGATGCGCGCGCGACCGGTGCATCCATGCCGTCCGAGTAAAGCAACACGTCCCCAACCGCGAGCACACGACCAAGCTTATGGATCGTGACTTCAGCGATCAGATCTCCGGGCAAAGGTTTGCGCATAAAATCTATGGAGCAGTTCGTGGTGACAGTCAGCGCCTCGGGACCGATCATACCCAAAACACCAACATAAAAGGCACAGTCCACAGCGGTAAACATGGACGGCCCCGACACTGTACCACCGGGCCGTAAGTTATGCTCACCAATAAGCATCCGCACCCGCGCTCCCATCGGTCGCATCTCCTCAACCTGAAAGGCGCCATCAATCTGTGGAAAGACTTTGGCGAGAAAGCCGGAGACCTCTTCCACATCCATCTTGAGTTCCATGCGCCCTCCCGTGCAGTGTTGATCGCGAGACTGACAAAGGACCGGCCGCATGTCGATATTGATCCGCGAAGATGAACGTGGCGTCGCGACCCTGACGCTCAATCATCCTGAAAAGCTCAATCCGCTCAGCGATGCAATGCTCGCAGCGCTGCAGTCGGAATTCGACAGTTTGCAGGAAGACCGCAGCATTCGCGCGATCATTCTCAAAGGCGCCGGCAAGGCATTTTGCGCAGGTCATGACCTGAGAGAAATGACAGCCGCGCGGCAAAGCGAAGACGGCGGAGCGGCGGCTTTTCGGGACCTGTTTGATCGCTGTGCGCGCATGATGACCACCATCTCGCGCCTTCCCCAACCTGTGATTGCCCAAGTCCACGGCATCGCAACAGCAGCAGGGTGCCAACTCGTCGCATCCTGCGATATGGCACTTGCAGCAGATGGAACAAAGTTCGGTGTGAACGGCGTGAATATTGGCTTGTTCTGTTCGACCCCGATGGTTGCCCTCAGCCGGAACATTCCGCGCAAGCAGGCCTTTGAAATGCTGACAACCGGTCAGTTCATCGACGCAGGCCGGGCGGTCGAGCTTGGCTTGATCAACAGGTCTGTACCAGCTGACCAACTGACCGATGCAACCAGAGAACTCGCCGACACCGTCGCCGCCAAACTCTCCAGCGCGGTCCGAGTTGGAAAGCGCGCATTTTACGATCAGATCGACCTACCCTTGGATCAGGCCTATGCCCTGACCGGTGAAGTGATGGCACTGAACATGGCGGATCGCGATACCGAGGAAGGCATTGCAGCCTTCCTCGAAAAACGTGAGCCGGGGTGGAAAAACCCTTAAACTTCTCGCACGCTTTGAGCCTGAGGATATGCGCTTGAAAACCGCGCCCGGATGACGGCCACCCATAGCAGCACAGCGACGAACTGATGCGCGATGGCCAGTTGCCACGGCGCTGCATAGAGCACCGTGATGATGCCGAGCACGACCTGAACTGCCAATGCCAGCATCATCCAGCCATGGGCCAGCCGAACCCGGCCCAGCGCAGACTTGCGCGCGCGCAACCACAGCACGACACCAAATATCAGCACGATATAGGCAAGGATGCGGTGGTTGAACTGAACCAATCCTGCGTTCTCGAAAAAGTTCGAAAGGAAAGGCTCCATAACAAAGGAGTTGTCAGGAATGATCTGCCCGGCCATCAGCGGCCAATCCGTGAACGAGCGTCCAGCATCGATACCGGCAACCAAAGCTCCCATCAGAATTTGCAGGAACACCAAAGCAATCATGATCGCGCCAAGCCGGGCAAGGCCATGTTCGCGCACGCGGCGCGCTTGCAGCAGATCAACCTCGCTGCGCCCAAGGCGCATGACATACCATGCGATGAGGCCGAGTATCACAAAGGCCAGCCCCAGATGCGTGGCAAGTCGGTAAGAGGCAACATCCAGCATTGTGCCCTCAAGACCGCTCGACACCATCCACCAGCCGATGGCCCCCTGAAGACCGCCGAGCGCACCCAGACCCAGCAAACGGGGTGTCCAACCGGCTGGGATCTGACGGCGAAGGGCGAACCAGACGAAACCTATCGCCCAGACGAGGCCAATAAACCGTCCAAGCTGCCTGTGACCCCATTCCCACCAATAGATGAACTTGAATTCCTCCAGGCTCATTCCCCGGTTCTGCAACTGGTACTCGGGAATTTGACGGTAGAGTTCGAATTCCGCCTGCCATTGTTCCGCGTTCAGTGGCGGCACCGCCCCCGTCACCAAGTCCCACTCCGTGATGGACAGCCCGCTATCGGTCAGCCGGGTCAATCCACCAACAGCGATCATAACAACGACAAGTGCAAAGAGGATCTTTAGCCAGGCTGCAATCGCGCTGCGCGCTGCGGCCGATGCCCGCTCAGCGGCGCCGGGCTTCGCGCGCGCCGGGGTTGCAGCCTCCTGCTGGCTGACATCTTCAAAGATCGAACGGGGTTTGGTGGCCATGCGGCGCCTCCGACTTTCATGTTGGGCATGAGATAGCGGTGTGTCGGTCCCGCTGCAAGAAACTGCGCCCGCGCCCGGTTGCCGCGTCTAGTGCGGCGCAAGCAGCCAACGATGGAGATGCTGAGCCGCCGGTGACGTGACACCTTCCCGCCGGTAGCCCAGATAGTACCCGAAACCGGACGTCTCTATGCGCAAGCCGAGCGGCACCAAATGACCCGCGCGGATCTGCGGCTGCAAAAGATCCAAAGATCCCAGTAACACACCCTCTCCCGCCAAAGCGGCCTCAACCGCCAAGACATAGCTCGTGAAGACACGCTGCATTTGCGGCACATCCCGAAGCCCTGCCCGGCGAAGCCAGGCAGAAAGCGTAATCCACTGCGGCCGAACCTGACGGTAGTCGAGCAATGGCAGGCGTGCGATGTCCTCAAGTGTCATTGCTTCTCGATCTGGCCTAGCCAGTGTTGGAGCTGCCACGGGGATCAATCGCTCTTCAAACAATGGTGTCAGCACCCAATCGGGATGCTCGCCCTGCGAGTAGATAATCGTAAGGTCGTTGTTGGTGTGCGCCACCTCCGCCAGACTGTCCGTGCTCAGCACATGAACCGGCCCTGCGCCCTCTTCTTGCGCAAAGCTGCGCAGACGCGGCGCCAACCAGAGATGAGACACCGAAACACTGGCGGCTATACTGACCGGAGCAGCCCTCGTTACACCGCGCAGCTCAGAAAGGTCTGCCTCAAGGTAATCCAGCGCCGCCCCCACCTGAAGCGAGAGCCGCCGCCCTGCCCCCGTCAGCGACACACGACGACCAGCGCGCTCGAACAGCGCCATGCCCAGATCATGCTCAAGCGCCTGTATGCGCCTGGACACGGCAGCCTGTGTCACAAGCAGTTCGCGTGCTGCGTCTGAGAAGCTGCCATGCCGTGCCGCCGCCTCAAACACGCGAAGCGCATCCAGTGACTTGGGAAGGGAGGGTCGGAATTGCATGAGAAAAACGTATGATTAAGCCGAAGAATTTGTGGAGTTTATCGTCCCTGCGCCACACTGCAATGTTCTGATGTCATAAGCAGGAGCGCGATATGAGTTACGATATGGGCTTTGTTCCCCCTGCGCTGTTCGGGCCCGGACGTCTGGTCGAAGTGCCGTCGCGGGCAAAAACGCTCGGAGCACGTACCGCACTCATAATCGCCGATCCGTTTTTGGCCGATGCCGGATTGCTGGATCCACTGACCGCGGGGCTCAAAGCCGAGGGGCTCGACGTTGACCTGTTCACCGAGTTCAGTGGAGAGCCCAAGACAACCCACGTCACAGCGGCCGCCCGCCGCGCGGATTCGGTCGATCTGGTGATCGGCATAGGGGGCGGATCAGCTCTAGATATCGCGAAGTCGGCAGCCTCAATCGCTGCGCCAGATGCGGACGCCCTCGACTACGCGGTTGGAGGCAAGCCATTGGCAGCCCGCCGTCCACGACTGGCAATCATGATCCCAACGACAGCGGGAACTGGATCGGAGAGCTCTGCCACCAACATACTCAGCGATCCGGACGGGAATAAGCGCTGGATCTGGGGGCACGTCACAAAACCCGATCTTATCGTGCTGGATCCCGAATTGACGGTCAGCCTGCCGCCCGCGCTGACGGCATGGACAGGGATGGACGCGCTGGTCCATGCCTTCGAGGCCTCGACAAATCGTCGTACAAATCCCGGCGGACAGCTACATGGTCATCACGCGCTGCAATTGGTTGCCCGCGCGCTTCCACAAGCTGTCGCAACGCCGACGGATATCGAGGCGCGCGGCGCACTGATGCTCGGATCTTTCCACGCCGGAATTGCCATCGACAACTGCAACTGCGCCATTGCTCACAATATCAGCCATGCGATGGCAAGTTTTGGCCCAGTCCACCATGGCCTCGCGACAGCGCTGGCGTTTGAGGCCACGTTGCCCTGGCTGGTCACGCAGGACACGGCTGAGCTTCGTGCAGCCGCTACAGCGCTGGATTGTTCGCTGACGAATCTTCCTCAGCGCATCACCGCGCTGATGGATGCCTGCAATATTGTTCGGGCGCTGCCCGAGACCTGTCAGATCCCTGGGTCGCAGGCCCTCGCGGCTGCCATGACACGCGAACCCAATCTGGGCATCCTCGAGGTCACGGTTGGAGCCCCGGATGCGCAGGCAATGGCCCGCGCCGTGTTCGAGCTTTTGGGCGAAACCGCCTAAACCGGGATCTGCACCATCTCGTCAAAGGACCGCCGCAGGGCGGCAGACCATGCATCCGAAAGGGCCGCGAAATTCTCGTCCCCCTCTTCGATGCGTCGCAGTTGATCGAAGCTCACATCATCCGTGCGCATCACTGCAAGATCGAGCGGCATGCCCACAGACAGGTTAGAGCGCAGGGTGGAATCCATCGACAGGAAGCATGCCGTCAGCCCCATCTGAAGTGGGGTCGAAGGATCGATCACCCGGTCTAGGATCGGCTTGCCGTATTTATGCTCCCCAATCTGGAAATACGGCGTGTCTGCGGTCGCCTCGATAAAGTTGCCCGCGGAATAGACCATGAACAGGCGCATATCACCGCCCGCCCGCTGCCCCGCCACAACGATTGAGCTTGCCGAGCTTTCACCCGCGGCGGTCAATCCGGGACCATAACGACCCATCACGATGCGCATTGCATCACCGACGATCTCTGCCACGCGGAACATCGTCGGCGCGGTGAACAACGTTTCGATTCCATCCTCGGGATGTTCGATGTTCTCTTCGAGTAGACTTACAACGGCCTGTGTGATCGCAAGGTTGCCCGCCGTCATCAATGTGATGACCCGATCGCCCGGTGCCTGCCACGTAAACATCTTCTTGTATTTAGAGATTGAGTCGATGCCCGCATTTGTGCGGGTGTCCGACAGGCAGATAATGCCCTCATTCAATTTCAGGGCGACGCAGTAAGTCACAGCAAAAGCTCCATTTCAGGCTTGGCTGGACCTGATGTGTTTTTCGTCGAGATCGCAAGGCCAATTTGCGCAGATCACGAACTCCGCGCGGTCCCGCACAGTTCCGCTGCAGAACGGACAACGCAGCCCAACGTTGTGGCGCATGGAAAACGGGCGCGTGTTACTGGGCCTGCATTTCCTGCATCATCGGTTCAGGACCGTTAAAGCCGTAAGCGTCGCCAATTTGCATGCCCAGCGCATTGGTTTGCTCGATCATCATGGTGAGCCATTCGTGCAAGCCATGGGCGATGATCGTCTCAACCGTGGCGTTTTCCAGTTGTGTTCCCAGGTGCTCCGCCTGACGCCGCGCGTCATCCTGAAGTGCCGTCTGACCACCAATATCATGCAAGCTCGCCACAATCTGCTGATAGCAACACATAAGTGAACGCGGGCTTGCTGCATTGAGGACGAGGAAGTGGACAACAGCCTGAGGCGTCACGGTCTCACGATAGGTCCATCGGAAGGCCCGCAGGGAATTGGCCGCCCGCAGCAACTGCACCCATTGCATGTGGTCGAGACCGCCGCCCACATCCTGTGCCGAGGGCAGCAAGACGTGGAACTTCACATCGACAAGACGGGCGGTCGCATCGGCCCGCTCAATGTTCTGTCCCAACTGGATGAAACTGTAGCCGCAATCGCGAAGCATTGAGGCCTCGACTGCTCCGGTAAACAGAAAGCCCTGCTCCTTCACCCACTCCAGAAAGGCCGCAAGCTTGCCACCGGTTACCATGCGCATGTCTTTTCGCTTCATTTCGGACCATGCACCATTCAGCACGTCCCAGACCTCACGCGTGATCGCGATACGCATGGCACGGGCATTTTCCCGCGCGGCTTTAAGGCAGCAGTGGATCGACGATGGATTCTCGGGATCGAAGATCAGGTGTTCGGCCACCTGCTCCATTGTCGCGGATTGCAGGTCATGCGGAAATGTCTCCCGACAGCCGCTTGCGATGACGATGCTTTCCCATTCCGACGCGCGCCCCTGATCCGAGTTCGGGATGGAGTCCATCCTGCGACCTGCATCCAGAAGACGGGCGATATTTCCAGCGCGTTCGATATAGCGCGACATCCAGAACAGGCCATTTGCGGTTCTACTCAGCATCTTACACGCCCCCCGCATTCAGGACCCAGGTGTCCTTTACCCCACCACCCTGAGAGGAGTTCACGACGAGCGATCCCTCCTTCAGCGCAACACGGGTCAACCCGCCCGGGATCAGCCTGGTCTCGGTCCCCGAAATCACAAAGGGCCGCAAATCGACGTGCCGCGGCGCCAGCCCCTGCTCCACAAGAACGGGCGATGTTGACAGGGCAAGCGTGGGCTGCGCGATGAAACCTGCCGGATCAGCCTCGATCCGCTTGCGATAATCCTCAATCTCCTGCGCGGTGGCTTTCGGACCGATCAACATCCCATAGCCGCCCGATCCGTGAACTTCCTTGGCGACCAGATCACCCAGATTTTCAAGGACATATTTCAGCTCATCCTCCCGACCGCAGCGCCAGGTGGGCACATTTGGCAGGATCGCTTTCTCGCCCAGATAGAATTCCACCATCTCGGGCACATAGGTATAAATCGCCTTGTCATCCGCCACGCCCGACCCCGGCGCATTCACAATCGTGACGCCACCCGCCTTGTAGGCATCAATGATCCCCGGCACCCCCAGCATGGATTCCGGATTGAAGACCTTGGGATCGAGGAAAGCATCATCAATGCGGCGATAAAGCACGTCGATCCGCTTCGGCCCGTACACCGTCCGCATGTAGAGCCGATCGCCCTCAACAAACAAATCCTGCCCCTCGACGAGTTCGACACCCATAAGGTCGGCGAGGAACGTGTGTTCGTAGTAGGCAGAGTTGAAATGGCCCGGCGTCATGATCGCCATTGTCGGCTCATCTTCGCACATAGGTGGCGCGACACTGGCCATCGCCTCGGCCAGCATATCCCCATAGTGATCGACGGGGCGGACCCGGCCCGACCGGAACAACTCCGGGAACATGCGGCTCATCACCTCCCGGTTCTCAAGAACGTAAGAGATGCCGGAGGGCGTACGGCAATTATCTTCAAGCACGAAGGCCTCATCCGGCGCGGTCCGCACAAGATCAACGCCGCAAATGTGAGAGAATATGCCCCCGGGCGGTGTGAAGCCCTTCATTACGGGCTCATAGGCCTCGTTCTGATCGACCATTTCGGCAGGAACGATGCCGGCCTTGATGATTTCCCGATCATTGTAGACGTCTGTCAGAAAAGCGTTGAGCGCGCGCGTGCGCTGGATTGATCCGGCCTCTATCCGCTCCCACTCATCCGCCCCGAAGATGCGGGGCACCATGTCGAAGGGGATCAGGCGCTCTGGATCGCCCCCCTCGCCATAAACGGCAAAGGTGATTCCAATCCGCTTGAACAGCGCCTCGGCTTCTTCGCGTTTTTCATTCAGAGCATCAGGTCCGTTCGCCGCAAGCCAGTCAGCGACGATGCGATATTCTGGTCGCACCTCGTCGCCATCATACATTTCGTTGAACATGATACCCTTTCCGGTGGATTTTTCCGTCGGTTGCGTCAGCATTGGGTTTCAAGACTGATACATTTTGTCCAAATGTGAAGGGCAATTGCCGAAAAAACTGCCCATTGGGCAGAATTGGAGAAAAAATGAGCATCAAGATCGCACTGACCCACCGGACGAGCTATCGCTATGACCGGCCGATCCAGCTCAACCCGCATGTGGTCCGGCTTCGACCCGCACCGCACGCCAGAACGCCGGTGCTGAGCTACAGCTTGAAGATCACTCCGGAAGATCACTTTCTGAACTGGCAGCAGGACGCGTTTTCCAATTGGCAGGCCCGGCTCGTTTTCCCCGAAAAGACACGTGAATTCACGGTAGAGGTGCAGGTCATCGCGGACATGATCGCGATCAACCCGTTCGACTTCTTCCTCGAAGAATACGCCAGCGATGTGCCGTTCACCTATCCCGCAACTTTGCGCAAGGAATTGTCGATCTTCCGGCGCCAGCCACGCCAAACCAAGACGTTCCACCGCTATCTTGAAGCCGCCCCACAACCCGTGGACATGGCCACCAATGATTGGCTGGTCGCGCTCAACCAATACGTTCAGGAAACCATCGACTATACCGTCCGGATGGAGCCGGGAGTTCAGGATCCCAAGACCACAATCGTGAAAGCGCTGGGGTCCTGCCGGGACAGCGCCTGGCTGCTGGTCAACATGCTGCGTGAGTTCGGGTACGCGGCGCGATTTGTCTCTGGCTACCTCGTCCAGCTCAAATCGGATCAAAAGGCGATTGATGGCCCAAGTGGACCGGAAGAGGATTTCACCGATCTGCACGCATGGTGTGAGGTTTATCTGCCCGGGGCTGGCTGGGTTGGCCTAGATCCGACCTCTGGCCTCTTTGCGGGAGAAGGCCATATCCCGCTGGCCTGCACGCCGCTGCCCTCTTCTGCCGCACCCATCTCTGGCAGTCTGGAGAAAGCCGAGGTCGACTTTGACTTTGACATGCGCGTCGACCGGATTGAAGAACCCCCACGCGTCACCGCCCCGATCGCAGATCCGCAATGGGCCGCGCTCAATCGCGCGGGTCAGGCTGTAGATGCGAAGATGAAGGCCGCGGATATGCGTCTGACGATGGGAGGTGAGCCCACCTTTGTCAGCGCTTACGACCGCGACGCAGATGAATGGACGACAGGGGCGGTCGGTCCGACCAAGCGGGCAAAGGCCGATGAGCTGATCCGCCGTTTCCGCGACCGCTTCGCTCCGGGCGGTATGCTGCACTACGGTCAGGGCAAATGGTATCCGGGTGAGCAGCTCCCCCGCTGGGCCTTCTCGCTCTATTGGCGGGGTGATGGTGCACCGCTGTGGAAAAACGAAGCGCTGGTCGCGAAAGAAGGCGCGCAAGGGGCCTCCATCGAAGACGCCGAAGCCTTCATGTCGACCCTCTGTGACACTTTAGAGGTGGAACAAGACCTCGCCGCACCAACATTCGAAGATCCCGTCGCCTTCGCAATGCGAGAACAAGACCTGCCCGACAACGTGACGGCAGTTGAGAACAAGCTCGACGATCCGCAGGAACGACAGCGCCTTGCCAAAGTGTTCGAGCGTGGCTTGAACAAGCCAACAGCCTACGTGCTGCCGCTGCAATTGGCGCAAGCAGGCGACCGCCGGCGCTTCCGCTGGCGCTCCGAGAAGTGGAAAACCCGGCGTGGCAAGCTGTTCCTCGCCCCCGGCGACAGCCCGGCGGGGTTCCGTCTGCCCCTTGGTGCGTTAGAGCATATCGACAAGGCTCAACGTGTCATGCAGACGCCCTTCCAGCGCGATCCTATGGCCCGGCCCGGACCGCTTCCGCAAACAGCGGGCGGGCGGGCTGTGAGCGCGGCATCAGAAGAGCCGTCGGATGATTGGATGGCCGCCCATGTCTGGTTCACCGAAAATGACCAACCGGTTCGCACGGCTCTGACCGTTGAGCCGCGCGACGGAAAAATCTGTGTCTTCCTGCCGCCAACCGGGTCGGCAGATGAATATATCGACCTGATCACTGCGGTTGAGGAAGCCGCAGAGGCGCTGGAACAACCTGTCCATATCGAAGGGTACGAGCCACCCCGAGACCCGCGGGTCAACATGATCGGTGTCACACCCGATCCCGGCGTGATCGAGATCAACATACACCCCACCACCGACTGGGACACGCAAACCGCCGTGTTCGACACGCTCTATGAAGAGGCACGGGCCATTGGTCTCGATGCGTCTTCCTTCATGGTCGATGGACGACCGACCGGATCAGGTGGCGGAAATCATATCGTTGTGGGCGGCGCATCGCCTTCTGACAGTCCATTCCTGCGCAGGCCCGATCTGCTCGGATCAGTGGTGCGGTACTGGCAGCGGCATCCGTCGCTCAGTTATCTGTTCTCCGGCATGTTCATCGGGCCGACCTCGCAGGCACCACGTCTGGATGAAGCGCGTCACGACAGCCTTTACGAGATGGAGATTGCCCTTAAGGAGGTCGAACGGGCCGGGCAGCATGTGCCCCCATGGCTGGTAGACAGGATTTTCCGCCACCTCCTCACCGACCTTACCGGCAACACCCACCGGGCCGAGATCTGCATTGATAAGCTCTTCTCCCCGGACGGACCGACGGGGCGGCTGGGCCTTGTAGAGTTTCGGGGCTTCGAAATGCCGCCTCATCAGCGGATGGCATCGGCACAGGCCCTGATTATTCGCGCATTGCTCGCCTGGTTCTGGGAGACGCCCTACAAGCAACCTTTGAAACCATGGGGGACCCATCTGCATGATAGGTTCCTATTGCCGCACCATTGCGCGGCGGATTTCCACAAAGTGCTTGAAGATCTTTCCCAAGCGCACGGCCAATTCTTTGATCCCGCCTGGTTTGCGGCACAGATCGACTTCCGTTTTCCCATCGCGGGCGTGACCCGGATCGAAGGGCAAACCCTCGAACTACGCTCCGCCATCGAACCCTGGAATGTCCTGGGTGAGGAAAGCACTGGCGGCGGCACGGCACGTTTTGTCGACAGCTCCGTCGAGCGGCTTCAGGTCAAAGTCACCGATGCGGACCCGCGCTACACCCTGACCTGCAACGGCTATGCGCTGCCGATGGAGCAGGTTGAGGATGGTGTACAGGTGGCAGGCGTCCGCTTCCGCTCCTGGCAACCGTGGAGCGCGCTGCACCCGACCATTCCAGCCCATGGGCCGCTGGTGTTCGATATGTGGGATGCGGTCGCAGGTCGTTCTGTTGGGGGCTGTACCTATCACGTGCACCATCCGGGGGGTCGTGCCCACGAAACCCGTCCGATCAACGCGTTGGAGGCCGAAGGGCGCCGCATTGCCCGCTTCGAGGCTGGTGGTCATTCCCAAAATCTGACTGCGCCGAAATATCTGGGCGTGCATCCAGCCTTTCCGCGCACTCTGGATTTCAGGCGCATTTAAGCCGCGATCCTACCCGAAGGTGAAATATGCCCTCTGACCAGACGTTCTGCCCAGCACCTCGCCGTAAGTTCGTCTTGTTCAGCGCCATTCTGGCGAGCGCAATGGGGTTCATTGACGGCTCTGTCGTGTCCATCGCCATCCCGGCGATCCGAACGGACCTCTCAGCCAGCCTGGTCGAGGTCCAGTGGATCAACAATGCTTATATGCTGGCGCTCTCCGCGCTGATCCTCGTCGGAGGCGCTGCGGGCGACCGGTTTGGCGTCGTTCGGGTGTTCATCTGGGGAATAGGCTTGTTTGTCGCCGCATCGCTGCTCTGCGCTGTTGCTCCCGGTGCAGACAGTCTGATCATAGCGCGCGGTCTTCAGGGGATAGGTGCGGCCATTATGGTGCCCGGCAGTCTCGCCCTGATTTCCAAAAGCTACCCACGGGCGGAACGCGGCAAGGCGATCGGAATTTGGGCGGCAGCCTCTGCCATCACGACAGCGGCCGGTCCGATCATCGGAGGCATCCTTCTGAGCATCGGCGATGCGAGCATCTGGCGCGTGATCTTCTTCATCAACCTGCCATTGGGCGCACTATGCCTTTGGATGCTGATCACCCGAGTGCCGCGTGACACGCCGCGCGCAGGCGGCAGGCTGGATTGGCCGGGCGCGATTCTGGCAACGCTGGCGCTTGGTGCGGTCGCATGGGGCTTCACCGGTGCAGGGGGTGAGCATGGCGGCGGCGCGACGTTCGCGCACATCGCACTCTGGGCGGGCGGCGGGCTCGCCATCCTGCTGGCATTCATCTGGTGGGAAACACGTGCACCCCACCCCATGATGCCACTCCATCTCTTTGCGATGCCGGGATTTGGAGCAGCCAATCTGGTGACGTTCGCGGTCTATTTTGCCCTCGCCGCGACCATGTTCTACGTCCCAATGATCCTGATCGCGGTTTGGGAAATCCCGGAATGGCAGGTCACGTTGCTGTTCGTTCCACTGACACTCTTCATCGCTCCGCTATCAGGACCAGTTGGCGCGCTCGCCGACCGAATTGGAACAGCTCCGCCCATCGGACTTGGATGTTTTTGTGTCGCGTGCGCCTATGCCAGCCTCGCCCTAGGTCTGGATTGGATGCAGTTCTGGGGCCACGTGCTTCCATCCATGGGACTGATGGGCTTTGGGATGGCGCTGATTGTGGCGCCCCTTTCCGCTGCGGTCATGGGCGCTGTGGAAGATCAGGACAGTGGCGCTGCATCTGGCGTTAACAATGCGATCAGCCGCGTGGCAGGGCTGATCGCTGTGGCTGCGATGGGCGGTGTTGGCGCCACACTCTTCGTGAACGCAGGCGGTACGCAGGGGGCCTTTGGCGAAGCAGGCGCAAATCTTGCTGCAAGCAACGCCGGATTGGCTGGCATTGTATGGGTTACCGCCGCCCTCAGTGCTATTGCAGCAGCGATCGCACTCACCCGCCTGCGTTGGGGACCTGCCGCACCATAGGCTCTGGTCCTTGCCCTCGGCCCCCGCTATATCGCCCCACATGTTAGATCGCGCTCACAACAAAATGGATTTGCCTGCCGAGATTGCCCGGCGGCGCACATTCGCCATCATCTCGCACCCCGATGCGGGCAAGACGACACTGACCGAGAAATTCCTCCTCTATGGTGGTGCGATCCAGATGGCGGGACAGGTGCGCGCCAAAGGGGAGGCGCGGCGCACACGCTCGGACTTCATGCAGATGGAAAAAGATCGCGGCATCTCTGTCTCGGCCTCTGCCATGTCGTTCGAGTTCGCGGACTACTGGTTCAATCTGGTGGACACGCCGGGCCACTCCGATTTCTCCGAAGATACCTATCGCACGCTGACGGCCGTTGATGCAGCTGTGATGGTGATTGATGGTGCCAAGGGTGTGGAAAGCCAGACACAGAAGCTCTTTGAAGTCTGCCGGATGCGCGACCTGCCGATCCTGACCTTCTGTAACAAGATGGACCGCGAAAGCCGTGACACGTTCGAGATCATCGACGAAATCCAGGAAAACCTTGCCATCGACGTGACGCCAGCAAGCTGGCCCATCGGTGTTGGGCGCGACTTCTTGGGCTGTTACGACATGCTCAACGATCGGCTCGAACTGATGGACCGTGCAGACCGGAACACTGTTGCCGAAAGCGTTTCCATCAACGGTCTCGACGATCCCAAATTGGCCGAGCACATTCCCGCCGACCTGCTGGAGAAGCTCGTGGAAGAGGTCGAGATGGTGCGAGAGCTCATGCCCGCCTTCGACCAGCAGGCCTTCCTTGACGGCACCCTGACGCCAATCTGGTTCGGCTCGGCCATCAACTCCTTCGGCGTTCAGGAACTGATGCGCGGCATTGGCGATTTCGGACCTGAGCCGCAGGTGCGTCCGGCGGAACCGCGCCAGGTCTCCCCGGATGAAAAGAAGGTCGCAGGCTTCGTGTTCAAGGTGCAGGCCAATATGGACCCAAAGCACCGCGACCGCGTGGCTTTCGTGCGGCTCTGCTCGGGTCACTTCAAGCGCGGCATGAAGGTTCATCATGTCCGTACAAAAAAACCGATGGCGGTCAGCAACCCGGTACTCTTCCTCGCCTCCGACCGTGAGTTGGCAGAGGAGGCATGGGCCGGTGATATCATCGGTATCCCAAACCACGGGCAATTGCGCATCGGCGACGCCCTGACAGAAGGCGAAGATCTGCGCTTCACCGGCATCCCGTCCTTCGCGCCAGAGCTATTGCAATCCGTACGCGCTGGCGACCCGATGAAGGCCAAGCATCTCGACAAGGCCCTTCAGCAATTTGCCGAAGAGGGTGCAGCGAAGATCTTCAAGCCGATGATCGGCTCAGGTGCGATTGTTGGCGTCGTCGGTCAGTTGCAATTCGAGGTATTGGCCAGCCGGATCGAGATGGAATATGGCCTGCCGGTTCGTTTCGAGCCGACACAGTTTACATCTGCTCGCTGGGTCTCAGGCCCGCAAGGTGAGATTGATCGGTTCGCAAACACCAACAAGGGACACATGGCCACCGATCATGATGGTGACCATGTGTTCTTGACCCGTTTGCAGTGGGACATCGACCGCGTGGCGCGGGATTGGCCGGAGCTGAAACTCACCTCTACCAAAGAAATGCTGTCCTGATCAACTTCCGTGGCGACCTTGTGCAACTTGCGAGACAAGGTCGCTGCGCGCCATCTCCATACGGCGTAAGGAACGCCACTTGAGGAAGGCAATAAGGATCGCACCCAACATAATGCCGACGCCGCCCCCGGGGCTGAGCAGAAGCAGCAAAAACTCCCGCATCAACGTCGGTTCTTGGTCCAGGCCGAGCCATTCGACATAGCCGGACGTGCCTGCCAATCCGTTTGCTTCACCGCTCATGCTGCACCCCCGCTGCTGCGATCCCGGCGTTGAGCACGCACCGCGCGCAGCTCTGCCGCTGAGAGTTTCACTCGCTTGGACGACGCGGATCCCTTTCGAGTCCCTCGTTCCTTAGGTTTGTTCGATTTCGGCAACGCCAAGAGCCCGAATATCACCAGTGATACGACCAGCCCCGTCACAAATTGGAACGGGAATGTGTCGGGCACCGCAATCGCAAATTCAAGCGCGCGCTCGCCAAATGTGAGGGGGACTTCGTCTTCCATGTGTCAGCCTGTCAATCTTCTACCATCGGTAGAATTGCTTGAGATCAAGGCGACATTACGTCGAAGCTGCGCCAAAACTTTGTGCGGATTAATCCACAAATGCCTTTTCAATGACAAAATCACCGGGGGCGGAGTTGGATCCCTCCTCCATGCCCGCATCCTCGCAAATCTGCTTATGCTCCTGAAGCATCGCCATGGATCCGCAAATCATCACCCGGTCATCTTCTGGGGTAAGCGCGCGCCCGGTTGCGTCCGCAAACCGGCCGTCACGAAGCCAATCGGTCATACGGCCCATCTGCTCGGACGTTTCGCGGGTGGTGGTTCCGATAAAACGCAACTTGCCGTTGACCACTTCGGACAGCATCTCATCCGCCTCAATCTCGGCCACCAACGCCTTGCCGTAGTCCAATTCATGCAAATCGCGGCATGTCTGCGTCAAAATGACTTCATCATATTTTTCATAGGTCTCCGGATCCCGGATCACACTTGCGAATGGTGCGATGCCGGTGCCCGTCGAAAATAGGATCAAGCGCTTGCCAGGGGTCAGCGCATCATGGACGAGCGTCCCAACGGGCTTTGCCCGCATGACAATCTCATCACCGACCGCAATATGCTGCAGGCGCGATGTCAGCGGGCCATCATCGACCTTGATCGAATAGAATTCGAGCTCTTCCGCCCAATTCGGGCTTGCAATGGAATAGGCCCGCAAGAGTGGCCGCTCCCCGTCCACCCGTCCAATCATCGCAAATTCACCGGACCGAAAGCGCAGACTCGCCGGTCTTTCACACGTGAAAGAGAACGTCCGGTCCGTCCAGTGACGTACGCCGGTAACTTTCAAAAACGCAACGCCACGCAGACCCTTTGGCAATTCATCGAGGGGCGTTTGGGAACTGAAGGTCATCTGATGCGTCTCTCTTCTATATCGATGTGATGCATATACGGCCCAAGTCAGCCGGCTAACAGGGGCAAACGTATAGGGTCCAGGCCCGTTTAATTGACTCAGAGCCATAATACGGGCATAGGCACAGCAGTCATGAAACGCGACCATTTCGGGTCGCGTCGGTCGCTGAGGATGAGAGCGGCCCACACCGCAGATACTCCCAGAAGACAAAGGGTCACTATGACGAAATTTGCCGATCTCGAACTAGACGAGAAGGTTCTCAAGGCCGTAACCGAGGCCGGGTATGAAAGCCCGACGCCAATTCAGGAACAGGCCATCCCGCACGCCCTCATGGGCAAGGACGTTCTGGGCATCGCGCAGACGGGAACCGGCAAAACGGCGAGCTTTACGCTCCCCATGATTTCAATTCTTGCCCAAGGCCGCGCGCGCGCACGGATGCCCCGGTCGCTGATCCTGTGCCCCACGCGCGAACTCGCCGCACAGGTGGCTGAGAATTTCGAGATCTATGGCAAATACCACAAACTCTCGATGGCCCTGCTGATCGGTGGCGTAAGCTTCAAGGATCAGGACAAGCTGATTGATCGTGGCGTCGACGTGCTGATCGCAACGCCGGGTCGTCTGCTCGACCATTTCGAGCGTGGCAAACTGATGCTGACCGGCGTGCAGGTGATGGTGGTCGACGAGGCTGACCGCATGCTGGATATGGGATTCATCCCCGATATCGAACGCATTTTCGGACTTACGCCATTCACCCGGCAAACCTTGTTCTTCTCGGCCACTATGGCGCCAGAGATTACGCGGATCACCGAGACGTTCCTGCACAATCCGGTTCGGGTCGAGGTTGCCCGACAGGCTACGACGTCCGAGACGATCACGCAGTCGGTCGTTTTGCATCGCCCCTCCGGCAAGAAGGGCGCGGATGGAGAGAAGCGCGAGGTTTTGCGTCGCCTGGTCGAAGCGGAAGACAATTTGACCAACGGCATCATCTTCTGCAATCGCAAGCGCGACGTGGATATCGTCGCGAAATCGCTTAAAAAGCACGGTCTGGATGCCGCCGCGATCCACGGGGATCTTGATCAGTCGCTTCGAATGAAAACGCTGGACGGGTTCCGGAACGGTGATCTTAAACTTCTGATTGCATCCGATGTCGCCGCGCGCGGCCTGGATGTGCCGAATGTAAGCCACGTCTTCAACTATGACGTTCCAATCCACTCCGAGGATTATGTACACCGCATTGGCCGGACCGGTCGCGCGGGGCGGGACGGTAAGGCGATCATGATCTGCTTCCCGCATGAGGAGAAGTATCTCGACAAGATCGAAGAGCTGGTGAAGAAGGCGATCCCGCGTCAGGACAGTCCGCTGGACAGCGCACCTGCGGCAGACGCCAAATCCGATGCTCCGGCGGAAGAGGATGCGAAACCGCGCCGCTCCCGCTCACGCAGCCGCAAGCAGGATAAACCTGCCGAGGCCGAGGCACAGTCGAACGATCAGTCAGAAACGCCGGCGGTTGATGCAAAGACCAAAGCGCGTGAGGAAAAACCGCAGGCCGAGCGCAATCGCGATGACAGCCGCTCTGGCAACAATCGCAATCGCGGGCGCGGCGGCCGTGGCAACCGGAACGACGACAATCGCGTTGTTGGAATGGGCGATCATGTCCCCGCCTTCATGTTGCGGGAAATCAAGATCCCAAAGGCGACGCGCCGCAAAAAGGCAGAGCCAGAGGCAGACGCACCGACTGCTGATGATGGGCAAGACGGCTCCACCGGCGCCGCAGCCTAAAACTTCAACTCCCCGGCCAATGTGCCGGGGTTTTTCGTTGGACGAACAGCATGCGCCTACGCCCTCAATATCACTTCCGGCCGGGTCCGAATGGTTTACGCGCCTGGGACGTGCGAAAGCTGATCACGCTGGCAGAGGCGCTGCCCATTGAAGCGGTTAACATTGAGGAAATCACCGAGCTCGACGCGCCATATTGGTACGCGCATGGAGAACAGCCGACGACGCGCTCAATCGTCGGCCATATGCGACTTATGAACGATGCGGACACCGCTTTTCCGATCCTGCTGTGCGAAGATGGGCACATCATGGACGGAATGCACCGCGTCGCGAAGCGCGTGCTTGATGGACACAAAGATGTTCTCGCCCGCCGTTTCCTGAAGACGCCGCCTCCCGATTTTGAGGGCGTGTCGCCGGGCGAGCTGCCTTACGACACCTAGTCACAAAATGAGAAGGCCCCGCGCAAGCGCCGGGGCCTTTTCCGCATTCAGATAGGGTGCGCGATGTCGCCCTTAATCCTCTAGGCGATTGATCATCACCGTGACTTCCGGCTTTTTACCGATCAGACGGTTCGCCTTGTTGATTGCCGTCTGTTTGACAAGTTTCTCAACCGCTTCATCATCTGCCCGGACCTTGGCTTTCGCCTTGGCCAGATCGCGGGTGATCACCTCTTCCAGCTCGGATTGTAGCCCGGCTTCGACGCCGCCTACTTCTGTAAACAGGCCACGCGCCTCAACCCAGGCATCGCCAACAAGACGGTTCTTTTCGTCGAGAACGATGTTCACGACGAGGAAGCCACGGATTGCCATCCGAATTCTGTCCCGCACGATACCATCCATAGCGCCATAGATGACCGAGCCATCGACGTAGCGACGGCCTGTATCAATCATTTCAGCCACTTTTGGCTGATTGCCGCTCAGGTCGATCATCGTACCATTGGGAGCCACAACAGCCGAGAACCCGCCTTGCTCGGCAAGTTTCGCGTGTTCGCGCAAATGGCGGTATTCACCATGCATCGGAATAACAAATTGCGGTTTGGTAAGCCGGTGCATTTCTTCCAGGTCAGGCCGGTTTGCATGGCCGGACACGTGGTAAAGGCCGCCCTCCTCACCCACAACGTCGACACCCTGCATTGCCAGGGCATTTTCGATGCGGGCAACTGCGACTTCGTTGCCGGGAATGACTTTAGAGGAGAACAGGAACGTATCGCCGTCCTTCAGGCTCAGCTTGCCATATCCCCCCCGCGACAGTTGGGCCGATGCTGCGCGTCCCTCCCCCTGACTGCCGGACGCGAGGACGAGCACGTTTTCAGCAGGCAATTGGGCCGCATCATTGATGTCGATCATGTCAGGGAAATCGGTCAGCAATCCGGTTTTCCGCGCTGTGCCGATCATCTTGTGCATGGCACGACCGATGACTGCAATCGAACGGCCAGCCGCCTGCCCTGCAAGCGCCAGCGTGCGCAGTCGCGCCACATTGGACGCGAAGGTTGTTGCCACGACGAGGCCCGGCTGATTCTTCAACAACTCCGTAACCGGCCCGACCAGCTCGGCCTCCGAACGACCGGGGTTCTTAGAGAACACGTTCGTTGAATCGCAAACGAGCGCCAGGATGCCGTCCTTGGACACCTCGGCAATCGCATCGGGATCAAAAGGCTCACCAACTTGCGGATCGGGATCACGTTTCCAATCTCCGGTGTGGAAGACGCGACCGGCCGGGCTGTCGATGATCATGGCGGAGCTTTCGGGAACCGAATGGCTGATCGGCAGGAAGCCGACCTTGAAAGGGCCCACTTCGACCTGCTCGGGCCACGCGCCGACCGTTACAACCTCGGACGGGTCCTGCCCCGCCTCCTCCATCTTACCGCGCGCAATTTCGGCGGTGAATTCGCGCGCATAGATCGGTGCCTTGAGCTGTGGGAAGAGCCGGCCAATGGCGCCCACGTGGTCCTCATGCGCATGGGTGATGAAAATCGCGTCGAGCGCATGCGCCTTCGACGTGATGAATTCCGGGTCGGCAGTGATCAGATCCACACCTGGGGAGCTGTCCATATCCGGAAAGGCAACACCGGCATCCACCATGATCCAGCGCCGCTTCTTCTCTGCGCCATATCCATAGAGATACATGTTCATGCCGATCTCGCCTGCGCCACCCAATGCGACGTAGACGAGGCTTTCAGTCTTACTCATGTGTTAAACTTGCTTTCTATTATACTCGTGTATGAGGACGAGCCCGTGCATCGTCAGCTCGGTATCGATCGTGTCGATCTCATCCGTCCCCTGATTGAAAAGGGTCGAAAGACCCCCGGTCGCGATCACTTTCATGGGCCGGTCGCGTTCAGCCTTAATCTGTTTGCAGATCCCCTCGATGAGGCCGACATAGCCCCAGAAGACACCTGATTGCATGCAGGCCACCGTATTCGTGCCAACCACCTGCTGAGGTTTGGTGACGTCGATATTCGGCAATGCCGCTGCCGCTTCATGTAGGGCCTTCACGCTGAGATTCACCCCCGGCGCAATGACACCCCCAATATAGGCACCGTCGCTATCCACGACGTCAAAAGTGGTTGCCGTCCCAAAGTCCAGCACGATCAAATCCCCACCGAACCGGTCAAAGCCAGCGACTGTGTTCACCAGGCGATCTGCACCGACGAGCGTGCCCTCATCCACCCGAACCGCCACAGGCAGTGCACAATCCGGTTTGCCAACGACCAACGGACGGCAATCGAAATAGCGATCCGACAGCAGGCGAAGGTTGAACACGACCTGCGGCACAACCGACGAGATAACCACCTGATCGACGTCAAAGGGCAGTTCATTGAACTCAACCAGTTGACGAAGCCAGACATAGTATTGGTCCGCCGTGCGCTGAGCATAAGTAGAGCATCGCCATTCCCCGATGAATTTCGATCCATCATGAAGGGCAAAAACCGTATTCGTGTTGCCTACGTCAATGGCCAGCAGCATGGGCCGCCTCCCTACTCGAAATACACGTCAGCCGCATGCAGGCGCGTAATGCCCTTTGGCGTCGAAAGCAACAGCGCGCCCTCGGAATCAATTCCGTCAAAGCGGCCTGTTGTTACAGTCTCGCCAGCCCTCGCATATATCGTCTCGCCCAGTCGCGCGGCATGGGCCAGCCAGTCCTGTCGCAACCGGTCAAAGCCCTCGGTCGTGAACCGTTCCTCGCGACGCGCGAAATGCAGTGCGAGACTCTCAAGAAACGCCTCCGGTAGAACGTGCTGACCACTGGCTGACTTTAGGTCAACCGGCGGCAGAGCACGATCCTCAAGCAACTCGACCGGCGGGGTCGCGACTAGGTTGACCCCAACCCCAATCAGCAAAGTGTCGCCACGGCTTTCAAGCAGAATACCCGCCAGCTTTTGCCCTCGGCACAGAACGTCATTGGGCCACTTGAGCGAAAAAAGCGCGGGCTTTGCTGTCATCTCCACCAGGGCATCGTGCAGGGCCATGGCCATGACGAAAGAGCGAAGCGCCCAGCGAGCCTGCGATCCGGATGGTTTCAGCGCGAGCGTTGCCGCGAAATTGCCCAGTGGCATCTGCCAGGCCCGTCCTCGGCGGCCGGTGCCCGCCGATTGACGCTTCGCCAAGACCCAGATCGGGGCATCAGATGCGCGGGAGGCGGCTTCCACCATCGTGGTCGCCGCCTCCTCCAATATGATGCGTCCGTAGTCGGACGGCCAATTCATCATCAATTAAACAGCGTCGCCGCAGCATCCAGCGCGATCACATCGACACCGAACAGGTTGATGCCGGGCAGCCAGGCCAGAACCATGACGAGCGCGGCGAAGGCGAGCGCCACACCATGCGTGACCGGCATGGACCCCGTCAGCGGGTCTACCTCTTCACCGAAATACATCAGATAGATGATGCGAAGGTAATAATAGGCCCCGATCACCGACGCCACGACACCCAACACCGCGAGCGGCACCAGACCCGCGGCAACCGCTGCGGTGAAGACATAGTACTTCGCAAAGAAGCCCACCAATGGCGGAATACCTGCGAGTGAGAACATCAGGATCGCAACAGCCATCGCCTTTGCAGGTGCCACAACGGAATACCCGCCCAAAGCGTAGATATCCGTCACGGGGCGGCCATCACGCTCCATATTCAGAATGAATGCGAAAGTCCCGATATTCATCACGACATAGACAGCCATGTAGAGCAACAGCGCGCCCACACCCTCTTCCGTGCCCGCTGCAAGACCAACAAGCGCAAAGCCCATGTGGCCGATAGAGGAGTAAGCCATCAGGCGCTTGATATTCGTCTGCCCAATCGCCGCGATTGAACCAATGAACATCGAAAGGATCGCAAGGAATGTCAGGATTTGCTGCCAGTCCGCGGTGGCATTGCCGAACCCGTCAATCATCACCCGGGCAAACAGGCCCGCAGCAGCGACCTTCGGTGCAGTGGCGAAGAATGCCGTAACGGGGGTTGGAGAGCCCTCATAAACATCCGGCGTCCACATATGGAACGGTGCGGCGCTGATCTTGAAGGCAAGGCCCGTGGTCAGGAAGACAAGACCGAACAGCAGGCCAAGACCCATACCCTCATCCGCAATCACGGCGGCGATGCCCTCGAAATCTGTCGTGCCCGTGTAACCGTAGACGAGGCTGGCACCATAGAGGAGCAGACCTGACGACAGCGCACCCAGAACGAAATATTTCAGGCCGGCCTCGGTCGAGCGCAGGCTATCGCGGCGGAACGACGCCACGACGTAGAGCGACAGCGACTGCAATTCAAGGCCCATATAGAGCGCCATCAGGTCACCGGCACTCACCATCATCATCATGCCGACAACGGCCAGAGCGATCAGGACCGGAAACTCGAACTTCATCATATCGGTGCGCCGCAAATATTCGCGGCTCAGCAGCAGCATGACGGCAGCACCAAGCAACAAGGTGACCTTTGCGAAGCGCGCGAACCCATCATTGATGAATGCGCCTTCGAAAGCGACGCGTGTACCAGGCTCTTGCGTGGCAACCATGATGGCCACGACGCCCAATACAGCAACGGTCGCAAGCAGGATGACTTCAGCCTGCTTGTCCTTGCCCATGTAGACGCCAAACATCAGCGCCGCCATGGCAAAGCCTGCAAGGATCAGTTCGGGAAGAACGATGGAGAGGTCTTGAGCCAGCATCTCAGTGTCCCGTTTCGGTATCGTGGGCCTCAGCCATCAGCGTCTCCGCCTCGGCCAATGCCAGTTCATAATTGCCAAGCAGCGCCTCAACAGCCGGACCTGTGATGTCAGTCACGAGGCTGGGATAAACGCCAAGCAGCAGGGTCATCGCAACGAAGGGCGCAAACAGCCACTTCTCACGCGCATTCATGTCCTGAATGGTCTTGAGGCCGTCCTTGACCAGTTCACCAAACACAACACGGCGATAGAGCCAAAGCGCATAGCCTGCTGAGAGGATCACGCCGGTGGTCGCAAAAATCGCAACCCAGGCATTCGCCTTGAACGCACCCGACAGCGTCAGGAATTCGCCCACAAACCCGGACGTGCCCGGCAGACCGACATTGCCCATGGTGAACAGCATGAACACCAGCGCGAAGGCAGGCATGCGGTTCACAAGCCCGCCATAGGCCGCGATCTCACGCGTGTGCATCCTGTCATAGATCACACCGACAGCGAGGAAGAGCGCGCCGGAGATGAAGCCGTGGCTAATCATCTGGAACACAGCACCATCTACGCCTTGCTGGTTCGCCGCAAAGATCCCCATGGTGACAAAGCCCATATGCGCCACAGACGAATAGGCGATCAGCTTCTTCATATCTTCCTGCATCAGTGCCACCAGCGACGTGTAGATGATCGCGATGACGGACAGGGTGAATACGAAGTTCGCCATCAGGTCAGAGGCCACAGGGAACATCGGAAGGGAGAAGCGCAGGAAGCCATAGCCCCCCATCTTCAGCAGGATCGCCGCCAGAACAATCGAGCCCGCCGTGGGCGCCTGCACGTGTGCGTCGGGCAGCCACGTGTGGACCGGCCACATCGGCATCTTAACCGCGAAGGACGCGAAGAACGCGAGCCAGAGCAGCGTCTGCACTCCGCCCACGATCTGAATGCCCGCAACCGAGAATGTGCCATAGGCAAACTCGTGCCGCAGCAGATTCGCAATATCCGTCGTGCCCGCATCTGCGATCATGTACATCATCGCGATCAGCATGAGCACCGATCCGAGCAGCGTGTAGAGGAAGAACTTGAACGCTGCATAGATGCGGTTCGCCCCACCCCAGATCCCTACGATGATGAACATCGGGATCAGGCCTGCCTCGAAGAATAGGTAGAACAAAATGATGTCGAGGGCGCAGAACACGCCGATCATCAGCGTTTCCAGCAGCAAGAAGGCGATCATGTATTCCTTGACGCGGTGGGTCACGCCCCAGCTCGCGCCGATCACCAGCGGCATAAGGAATGTCGTGAGCATGACGAACAGCACGCTCAACCCGTCGACACCCATCTTGTAGGTCAGGCCACCGATCCACTCCGCCTCTTCCACAAACTGGAAGTCGGTATTCTCTGGATCGAATCCAGTCAGGATGAACAATGACAGCAGGAACGTTGCCACTGTGACAACCAGGGCCACCCGCTTTGCGTTGAGCTGCGCCGCCTCATCATCGCCGCGCAGCAGCACAGCCAGAACGACAGCACCGATCAGCGGCAGGAAGGTGACGATGGAAAGAAGATATCCGTCCATGACTTAGGCAGCCCCTCGAATGGCAAACCAGGTGATGATCGCGGCCAGGCCAAGGATCATCGCAAAGGCGTAGTGGAAGACGTAGCCGGACTGTGCCCGGCCCGCGAGGCGGGTAAGGAAAGGCACGATGCCCATCGCCAGCCCGTTGATCCCGCCATCAATCGTGGCGCCGTCGCCCTTTTTCCAAAGGAACGAGCCCAGCCACATCGTGGGTCGCACGAAGAGGACGTTATAGACCTCATCAATGTACCACTTGTTGAGCAGGAAGTTATAGGCACTCGGGAATGCCGCAGCCATGTTCGCGGGCATCTCAGGCCGACGAATATACATGATCCATGCGCCAAGCAGACCGAAGAGCATCGCGAAGAACGGCGCCAGCTTCACCCAACCAGGCACGTAGGTGTAGTTGTCGGCTACATCAGGGCCATGGCCAAACGGCTCGTACTCTTCTTTGGCGTATTCATCGCCATGGGCGTCGTCCGAATGATCATCGGAATGATCGTCTCCGTGATCATCGCCGTAAGCGGACTCACCGTAAGACGTCTCTTGCTGAGCAATGGAAGACGCCCAGAAGGCATCAGCGCCATAGCTCACGAACGGCTTGTAGTAGACCATGCCCGCGAAGATCGCGCCCACCATCAATACCATCAGTGGGATGGTCATGACCTTCGGGCTCTCATGCGCATGCTCATGTGTGTGATGGTCGCCGCGCGCCTCGCCATAGAAGGTGAGGAACATCAGTCGCCACGAATAGAAGCTGGTGAACAGTGCCGCGATCACCAGCGCCCAGAAGGCAAAGTAAGCTTCACCCGCGAACGCACCCTCGATGATCGCATCCTTGGATACAAAGCCAGCAAGGCCGAGCGGAATGCCGACAGCATCATAGTACAGGAAGGTCGGAATGCCGACACCAGTGATGGCCAACGTTCCGATCATCATCGCCCAGAATGTCACAGGCAGTTTGTTCTTAAGCCCGCCATAGTTCCGCATGTCCTGCTCATGATGCATCCCGTGGATCACGGACCCTGCACCAAGGAACAGCATCGCCTTGAAGGCAGCATGTGTGAACAGGTGGAACATCGCGGCCTGATAGAAACCGGTACCCGCAGCCACGAACATATAGCCGAGTTGCGAGCAGGTCGAATAGGCAATCACACGCTTGATGTCGTTCTGGACCAGACCCACGGTCGCCGCGAAGAACGCCGTCACCGCGCCGAGGCCGATGATGAACGCATTCACCGCATCGGTCATCTCATAGAGCGGCGACATCCGGCAGACGAGGAATACACCCGCCGTCACCATGGTCGCAGCGTGGATCAATGCAGAAACCGGCGTCGGGCCTTCCATCGCGTCGGGCAACCAAGTGTGCAGGATGAACTGTGCCGATTTGCCCATCGCGCCGATGAACAACAGGAACCCGATGGTCTCCAGCGCGGGCAGATCCATGCCCAGGAACCAGATCGTCTGGCCCTCAAGCGCGGGCAGCGCATCGAAGACTGCGTCAAAGGTGACGCTGTCTGTAACCATGAAGAGCGCAAAGATCCCCAGGGCAAACCCGAAATCCCCGACCCTGTTGACGATGAATGCTTTCATCGCCGCAGCACCGGCGGATTGCTTGCGATAATAGAACCCGATCAGAAGGTAGGAGGCGACACCTACACCTTCCCAACCAAAGAACATCTGGACGAGGTTATCCGCCGTCACCAGCATCAGCATCGCAAAGGTGAAGAAGCTCAGATAGGCAAAGAAGCGGGGGCGATAGCTCTCACCCTCGTTGAAATGCTCATCATGGGCCATGTAGCCAAAGCTGTAGAGATGCACGAGGGCAGAGACCGTCGTGACAACGACGAGCATCACACGCGTCAGCGTGTCAACGCGGATCGCCCAATCTGCCTCCATCAAACCGACGTCCAGCCAGCGTGCGATGGTAACGATCTGCGTGCCTTCGCCTGTCAGGAAGACAATCCAGCTCAGCGCCGCCGACAGGAACAATGCACCTGTCGTGACGTATTGCGCACCCGTCTCTGAGATGTAGCGCCAACCAAAACCGGCGATCAGCGCGGCAATGAGCGGAGCAAATAGGATGATTTGATAGATCATTGGCCTTCATCCCCTTCGGAATTCGCCGATTGGAACGTAAAAACGCCAGTCGCAAACAGGACGCCGACAGTGCCAGCGATCAATGATGTCGCAACGCCGATCATGCCGAGAACACTCATCAGATCAGCCCTTCATCACGTTGACATCTTCGACAGCGATAGTTCCGCGGTTGCGGAAGAAGCAGACGAGAATTGCGAGACCGATGGCCGCTTCTGCAGCGGCGACCGTCAGGATGAACAGGGTAAAGACCTGCCCCACCAAATCACCCATATGCGTCGAGAACGCGACCATGTTGATATTCACGGCCAGCAACATCAGTTCGATGGACATCAGGATGACGATGATGTTCTTGCGGTTGATGAAGATCCCGAAGATCCCCGTCACGAACAGCAGCGCAGCGACGGTGAGATAATGCTCCAACCCGATCACTTGTCTTCTCCTTGGCTGCTCTTGCGGCCGATTGCATAGCCAACCACGAGGGCGGCAACGATCAGAGCGTAGTAGATGTACGGTTCCATGATCAGATCCCCTGTCCCGGCTTGACGTCTTTCATGACGACGGCCTGAGCCGGGTCACGATGCATTTGAGTGATCACGTTCTGGCGCTTCACGTCGACCCGGTGGCGCAGGGTCAGCACAATCGCGCCAACCATTGCGACAAACAGGATCAGACCCGACGCCTGGAACAGATAGATGTAGCGGGTGTAGATGATCTGTCCCAGGGCGACAGTGTTCTCAACACCTTCCGGCGTCGGGGACAAACCCTCGCGGACAACCTCCGTCTGACCCGCCCAAAGCCCTGAACCGATGATCAGCATCAGCTCCATAACGAGGACCACACCAACAAGCAGCGCGATCGGCATGTGCTTGGCAATGCCCTGTTTCAGCTCAGCGAAATCAACATCGAGCATCATGACGACGAACAGGAACAGAACCGCGACGGCCCCCACATAGACGATGACCAGAAGCAGTGCGACGAACTCTGCCCCCATCATGATGAACAGTCCTGCAGACGTGAAGAATGTCAGGATCAGCCACAAGACGGAGTGAACAGGATTGCGGGCCAGAACAACCAGCAGGCCAGAAGCCACTGCCGTACAGGCGAAGAGGTAGAAAATAACGGCTGCTACGGTCATGGCAGTCCCTTGGTGTTGCGCCGGTGCGGCGTCTCTCTATCGGTTGGGTTGCCCCGGCTCAAGCCCGGGCACCATGTCTTTCGGGCTCAGCGATACGGTGCGTCGAGTTCCAGGTTGCGGGCGATCTCCGCTTCCCAACGCTCCCCATTATCCAGAAGCTTTTCCTTGGTGTAGAAGAGTTCCTCACGGCTCTCGGTCGAGAACTCGAAATTCGGCCCTTCCACGATGGCATCCACAGGGCAGGCTTCCTGACAGAAGCCGCAATAGATGCACTTGGTCATATCAATGTCATAGCGCGTCGTGCGGCGAGAGCCGTCTTCGCGGGGTTCAGCCTCGATGGTGATCGCCTGCGCGGGGCAAACGGCCTCACACAATTTGCAAGCGATGCAACGCTCCTCACCATTGGCGTAGCGGCGCAGCGCGTGCTCCCCCCGGAAACGGGGCGATAGCGGCCCCTTCTCGTGGGGATAGTTGATCGTCACCTTCGGCGCGAAGAAGTAGCGCAGACCCAGCTTGAAGCTGCCGAAAAAGTCAGCCAGCAGAAAATACCGCCCGGCGCGTGCGTAATCGAATGCCATCTACTCAGCCTCCCACGGCCCAGCGGGCATAGGCGCCGCCAAACCAACCATATTGCGCGAACAATGCCACCAGCACGACCCAGCCCAGCGACAGCGGGAGGAAGACTTTCCAACCGATGCGCATCAGCTGATCGTAGCGGTAGCGCGGCACCAATGCCTTCACCATGGCGAACATGAAGAAGCACATCAGGACCTTGATGATGAACCAGTGAATGCCGTCTGGCAGGAACGGGATCGGTGACAGCCAGCCTCCGAAGAAAAGGATGGTGATCAAGGCGCACATCAGCACCACCGCCATCAATTCACCGATCATGAACAGAAGGAACGGGGTAGAGGAGTACTCAACCTGATAGCCTGCAACCAGCTCGGCCTCCGCCTCGGGCAAGTCGAACGGCGGACGGTTCGTTTCTGCCAAAGCGGAAATGAAGAACAGCACAACCATCGGCAGATGCGGCAACCAATACCAGCTCAGCAGCCCCCAATCGCCGTCCTGCGCCATGACGATCGCCGTCAGGTTCAACGAACCGGTCGAAATCAGGACCCCCACGATAATGAACCCGATGGACACTTCGTAAGAGATCATCTGAGCCGCAGACCGCAGCGAGCCAAGGAACGGGTATTTCGAGTTGGACGCCCACCCCCCCATGATCACGCCATAGACCTCAAGCGACGAGATCGCGAAGATGTAGAGGATACCGATATTCAGATTTGCGACGACCCAGCCATTGTCAAACGGGATCACGGCCCAGGAGATCACGGCCAGCACAAAGGCGATCATCGGCGCGATGAAAAAGACCGGTTTGTCTGCCCCTGCCGGGACCACCACCTCTTTCACGATGTATTTCAGGAAGTCTGCAAAGCTCTGCATCAGGCCGAACACGCCGACCACGTTGGGTCCGCGGCGCATCATCACGGCAGCCCAGACCTTCCGATCCGCGTACATCAGGAAGGCGAGCGAGATAAGCACGCCGACCGTCACCGCGAGACATTTCGCGAGGATGATCAGGAAGATGCCGAAATTGCTGTCCCAAAATTCCATAGTCTTGTCTTTCTCGCTTCGTCAGACGCAGCTGCGCCCGGCTTCATCGACACTCTCGACGACGAAGGTATCTCCGGCACGGCGGCCAAAGAGGGTGTAAGTGCAGGTTCCCGTGCTCACGGTATCCCGGCCTAGATTGACGCCGACCCCAACCCCACTTGAGGTGGATGCGGTCAGCGTGGTGTTTTGAATGCGCGTCGGGCCGACTTGGGCAAACTGCTCAATCTCCCACGAGAATGAGCGGGTGCCATCGGGCAAATCCCGAATGGTTTCCGGCCGCCCCAGATCGCGTGCCGCCCGCTCAATCGGCTCACCCACATAGTCACGCGATTGCGGACCATTGCAGGCCGCAAGTGCGAGGGTCAGCATGATGATTGCGGTCACACGCATCCGGTTCACTCTGCCGCGACGGGCAGCTCCCTGTCCTGTGCTAGCTTGGTCAGATCAGCCATCACCTCGGACGCCCGCAAAATGGGGTTCGTGCGATAGTGATCGCTCACCGAGCTGGTGAAGTCCGCGTCACCCATAGACCCGGCAGGCTCGGCTTTCCAGTCGTTTTCGGGCACCATGTCGATCGTCGCCAGATGCGGCACCGCCTCGAACAGCGCCGAGCGCAAACCACCAAGATCATCATAGCCAAGCGTCTGACCCAAATGCGCAGACGCTGCACGGATGATCGCCCAGTTATCCTTGGCCTCACCCGGCGCAAAACCGGCACGCATGGCCAATTGCGGGCGACCTTCAGTGTTGACGAAAATCCCGTTCTCTTCAGTCCACGCAGCAGCGGGCAGGATCACATCAGCGCGGTGCGCACCGCGGTCGCCGTGGCTGCCCTGATAGATCACGAACGGACCCGCTTCGACATCGACTTCATCTGCACCCAAGTTCCAGATCACGTCCGCTTCGTTCAGTGCGCCCAATCCATTCGGGTTGGTAAAGTCAATGTCCATCGCGCCGACACGGCTGGCAGCATTGTGAAGAACCAGCAACTTAGAGCCGGACACCTCACACATCCGCATCGCCTCAGCCAACACAGCAGGGCCATCCTCACGCATCAGCGCGCCGGTCCCCAGCACCACGACCGTCGGCTTCTCGCGCGTTTCATCCGAAACACCCTTGTCCGCCATGGCGGTCAGCGCTGCCGGACCAGTTCCGGCATGATAGTAGTCATAGGTCAGGTCAGCATTCTCGCCGATCACGGCGACTTCAGCGCCGCGCAACCACGCCTTGCGGATCCGCGCGTTCAGCACGGGCGCTTCCGCACGCGGGTTTGATCCCACAATCAGGATCATCTCCGCGGTATCGAGGTCCTCGATGCTGGCCGTACCGGCATAGGCTGAGCGATTCCCGGCCGGCAACATTGCCCCATCAGTCCGGCACTCAACCGCGCCGCCAAGACCCTCAACCAGTTGCTTAAGTGCGAACATCGCTTCAACAGGCGCCAGATCACCGGCGATGCCCGCGATTTTCTTGCCTTCCGCTGCGGCTTTGATCGCGGCAAATGCCTCATTCCAGCTGGCGGGCTTCAGCTTGCCATCCACGCGCACATAGGGTCGGTCAAGCCGTTGGCGACGCAGGCCATCCCACATGAAGCGTGACTTATCAGCCAGCCATTCCTCATTCACACCATCATGATTGCGCGGCATGACGCGCATGACTTCGCGTCCGCGTGTATCAATGCGAATGTTGGAGCCGAGCGCATCCATCACGTCGATGCTCTCAGTTTTCTTCAGCTCCCAGGGTCGCGCGGTGAAGGCATAAGGCTTCGACGTCAGCGCGCCCACCGGGCAAAGGTCAATCACGTTGCCCTGCAATTCTGAGGTCAGCATCTGACCCAGATAGGACGTGATCTCACTGTCCTCTCCACGCCCCGTCTGTCCCATCTCGGACACGCCAGCCACTTCGGTCGTGAAGCGCACACAGCGCGTGCAGGAGATACAGCGCGTCATCTTCGTGCCCACGAGCGGACCCAGATCGGGATCGACCGCCGCGCGCTTTTCCTCGCGGAAGCGGGAGAAGTCGACGCCATACGCCATCGCCTGATCCTGAAGGTCGCATTCGCCGCCTTGGTCGCAGATCGGGCAGTCGAGCGGGTGATTGATGAGCAGGAACTCCATCACCCCCTCGCGGGCCTTCTTGACCATCGGGCTCTTGGTCTTGACCTCCGGCGGCTCCCCGTTCGGGCCACCGCGCAGGTCGCGCACCTGCATTGCGCAGGACGCCGCAGGCTTCGGCGGGCCGCCGACGACCTCCACCAAACACATCCGGCAATTGCCCGCGATGCTCAGCCGCTCATGATAGCAGAAGCGCGGCACTTCCACGCCCGCCTGCTCACAGGCCTGAAGAATGGTCAGCGCCGGATCAACTTCGATCTCGGCCCCGTCAATGATCATCTTGCGAAGGTCAGACATCGTGCCCCTACCCCGTTATTTCGAGCGCGGAACTGCCCGCGCGCAGTCACTTTCGTGACAAATTACTCCGCCGCCATCGCGCCCATGCGCCCGGTGCGCTTGGCTTTGATGCGGTCCTCAATCTCTTCGCGGTAATGCTGGATCAGGCCCTGGATTGGCCAGGCCGCCGCGTCGCCAAGGGCGCATATCGTGTGGCCCTCGACCTGCTTGGTCACGTCGAGCAGCATGTCGATCTCTTCGGGTTCCGCATCGCCCGTCACCAGACGGTCCATCACGCGCATCATCCAGCCCGTACCCTCACGGCACGGCGTACACTGGCCGCAGCTCTCGTGCTTGTAGAACTTCGAGAGGCGCCAGATCGCCTTGATGATGTCAGTGGACTGATCCATCACGATCACGGCTGCCGTGCCAAGGCCAGATCCCTGCCCGCGCAGCCAGTCGAAATCCATGATCGCATCATCACAAACCGTATGCGGCAGACAGCGGACGGAGGAGCCACCTGGGATGACGGTCTTGAGGTTCTTCCAGCCGCCGCGCACGCCGCCGCAATGCTTCTCAAGCAGCTCCTGCAGCGGGATCGACATGGCCTCTTCAACCACGCAGGGGTTTTCGACGTGACCGGAAATTGCGAAAAGCTTCGTGCCCGCATTGTTTTCCCGCCCGAAGGAGGAGAACCAGCCCGCACCGCGGCGCAGGATCGTCGGTACGACTGCAATGGACTCAACATTGTTCACCGTTGTCGGTGCACCATAGAGACCCGTATTCGCCGGGAAGGGCGGCTTTAGGCGCGGCATACCCTTGCGGCCCTCAAGGCTTTCGAGCAGCGCGGTCTCCTCACCGCAGATATAGGCCCCTGCCCCGTGATGCAGATAGAGATCGAAATCCCAGCCGGAGCCTGCCGCGTTTTTGCCGAGCAGCCCGGCATCGTAAGCTTCGTCAATCGCAACCTGAAGCGCCTCACGCTCGCGGATATACTCGCCACGAATGTAGATGTAGCAGGCATGTGCATTCATCGCGAAAGACGCGACGAGGCATCCTTCGATGAAGAGATGCGGATCGTGCCGCATGATCTCACGATCTTTACAGGTGCCCGGCTCGGACTCGTCCGCGTTCACCACCAGATACGATGGTCGCCCGTCGCTTTCCTTGGGCATGAAGGACCACTTGAGACCGGTGGGGAAGCCTGCACCACCGCGGCCCCGCAGACCGGAACCCTTGACCTCGTCAATGATCCAGTCCCGGCCCTTTTTGATAAGGTCCGCCGTGCCATCCCACGCACCACGCGCCTGCGCGCCTTTCAGCGAGCGGTCGGCCATGCCGTAGATATTGGTGAAGATACGATCCTGATCGGTCAGCATCTCAGTCCCCTTCTCCCCGGCGGCGCGCCCGCCGGATGTTAATCAGTACGAACAGCGCCCAGCCCAAACAGGCCAGCGCCGCCAGATCAATCAGGATCGCGAAGCGCGTGGGCCATCCGAAGTAGCCCCCCGCAGCAGCAAGGCCCATCCACGTGATGAACCCCGCCACGATCGCGATAGTTGCCTGCCGCGTCTGCCGCCGCAGCGATGCCGCGCGATCCTGCGATCCTTGTGTCACCCCGCGTTGTCCTCCGCGGCGAATTGTTTGGCCTGCGCGACCCACTCGTCGCGGGTCACGCGGCCCTTGAACCCTTCCAGATTATCATCAACCCACGCGACCTCACGGTCGGTCCAGGCTGCGATCTGATCGAAATGATAGAAGCCCATGGAGTTCAGAAGCGCCTCCATCTTTGGCCCAACACCTTTGATGCGCTTAAGATCATCCGCACCACCCTCACGTGCCTCAGTCAGCGCCTCCGGGCGGTCCGCGTCAGACATCTCGGCAACGGTTTCAGCGTCGACGGCCGGTGCAGGCTCTTCCACAACCGGTGCAGGCGCAGCCTCAGCCACCGGCGCGACCTCTTCCTCGGCGGCGCGGGGCGCGGGCGCCTCTACAGGCGCAGGCTTCTCAACGGCCGACGCGGGAGCAGCGGGAGCAGCAGCCGCGACCGCGGCGCCCGAAGTTGGCGCCTGCCCGGCCCGGTTCGCCTCGGCCCGCTTCGCGTCCACATCCACCGGCAGGTTGCCGGCGCCGCGCATTTCACCGCTGGCAAGGGTCGGCAACAGCAAACACAGCACCACGAGCGAAACGAGCAGCACAGCAGCGCCAAAAACCGCGCCAACTAGGCTGCCAACGCCCCCTACAACCCAGAAGGCTACGGTCGCGACCGCACCTGCGGCAACGGCCAGCGTGCCTGCCAGGAAGTACATATCTGATGAGGTGTTCTGCTGAGACATGGGGTGTCCTCCGAATTATCCGTCTGTAATCCGCGCGACTGTATCACCTTTTTCCGTCGCAAGCGTCACTGATGCATTTGTCTCATGCGCAGTGCCGTTGTGAGCGGTCAGTGAGGTCAGCCCGGATAGCGGCTCAGAGGCGAAACGACCGGTTTGAGAGCCGGGTTGCGGAACCTTCCCAGCGGCTAGATCGTCGAGGATTTTGCCGAAGCTCTCCTCGGTCAGATCCTCGTAATAATCCTTTCCAATCTGAGCCATAGGGGCATTCGAGCACGCGCCGAGGCACTCAACTTCTTCCCAGCTCAGCTTGCCATCCTCAGACGTGGCGAAAGGCTTTGCGTTGATCTTGTCCTTACAGACTGCGATCAGGTCTTCAGCACCGCAAATCATGCACGATGTCGTGCCACAAACCTGTACATGTGCCACCGATCCGACCGGATGCAGTTGAAACATGAAGTAGAAGGTGGCCACTTCGATTCCCCGGATATGCGCCATGTCGAGCATGTCGCACACATATTCAATCGCAAGACGGGAGAGCCAACCCTCCTGCTCCTGCGCACGCCAGAGCAGCGGAATAATGGCCGACGCCTGACGGCCCTCAGGATATTTCGCGATCTGCTTCTGCGCCCACTCAAGATTGGCGGGCGTAAACTCAAAGCTCTCGGGCTGTTCTTTGTGAAGTCTGCGGAGCATATCTTTTCCTTATCAGCCTTAGCGGTCGACTTCGCCGAACACGATATCGAGCGAGCCGAGAATGGCTGAAACATCAGCAAGTTGGTGGCCGCGGCAGAGGTGGTCCATGGCTTCGAGGTGGGCAAAGCCGGGGGCACGCAGTTTCGCGCGGTAAGGCTTGTTGGTGCCATCGGCCACAAGGTAGACGCCGAACTCGCCCTTGGGCGCCTCAACGGCGGCGTAGATCTCGCCTGCGGGCACGTGGAAGCCCTCGGTGTAGAGTTTGAAGTGGTGGATCAGCGCTTCCATGGAGGTCTTCATCTCGCCCCGGTTCGGCGGCGCGATCTTGCCCTTGGTCTGCACCGGCGTGCCCTTGCACTGCTCCAGCTTTTCCAGACACTGGCGGATAATCTTGGTGCTTTCGCGCATTTCGATCATGCGGATCAGATAGCGATCATAACAATCACCGTTCTGTCCCACCGGGATCTGGAAGTCCATTTCATCATAACATTCATAGGGTTGCGAGCGCCGCAGATCCCACGCCATGCCAGAGCCGCGCACCATCACACCGGAGAAGCCGAGGTCAAAACACTCCTGCTGGCTTACGATGGCGATATCGACGTTGCGCTGCTTGAAGATCCGGCTCTCGGTCAGCAAGCCCTCGATATCATCGAGTACGGCTGGGAATGTCTCGGTCCACGCCCAGATATCGTCGAGCAGTGCTTGCGGCAGATCCTGATGCACGCCGCCGGGCCGGAAATACGCCGCGTGAAGCCGTGCCCCACAGGCCCGCTCGTAAAAGATCATCAGCTTCTCACGCTCTTCGAAGCCAAAGGCGAGAGGAGTGAGCGCGCCGACATCCATCGCCTGCGTTGTGACGTTGAGCAAATGATTGAGAACACGGCCAATTTCGCAATAAAGCACCCGGATCAGCTGCCCGCGACGCGGCACTTCAGTGCCGGTCATCTTCTCAATGGCCAGACACCACGCATGTTCCTGGTTCATCGGCGCGACGTAATCAAGCCGATCAAAATAGGGCAGGTTTTGCAGATAGGTGCGGCTCTCCATCAGCTTTTCAGTGCCGCGATGCAGCAGGCCGATATGCGGGTCACAGCGCTCAACGATCTCACCGTCGAGTTCCAGAACCATCCGCAACACGCCGTGCGCCGCAGGGTGCTGCGGACCAAAGTTGATGTTGAAATTGCGGATCTGCTGCTCACCGGTGAGCGCATCGTCGAATTTCGATCCGTCCATCATTCAGACCTCCTCAGCCCGAAAACTGCGTGTGCACAATGCGTGCACAACCTGTACACAACCCGTGCACCAAATTTGCACGGGCCAGACGCGATTATTTGGCCGCGTCGGGCGCTTTCTCATCCCCGGGAAGGATGTAATCAGCCCCTTCCCACGGGCTCATCAGATCAAAGGTGCGATAGTCTTGAACGAGGCTGACGGGCTCATAGACCACGCGCTTCACCTCTTCATCATACCGCACTTCGGTATACCCGGTCGTCGGGAAATCCTTGCGCAGCGGATGGCCACGGAACCCGTAATCGGTGAGGATTCGGCGCAGATCCGGGTGGCCCGAGAACATGATGCCGAACATGTCGAACACCTCACGCTCGAACCAATCGGCGTTCTGGAACTCACCCGTCACGCTGGGCACGATTTCCTTTTCGCGCACACCCGCCTTCACCCGAATGCGCATGTTCTGGCGCATGGATAGGAAGTGGTAGACGAGATCAAACCGCTTTTCGCGACCCGGATAGTCAACGGCGGTGATGTCCACCAGCGTCTGGAACTGAAGGGTCGGATCGTCGCGCAGGAATGCCACGAACTTCGCGACGGAGGACGGAACGACCGTGATGGTCAGTTCCGCCTGATCCGAATGGGTCACGACCTCAGTGGCCAGGACGGCTTCATCCTGCCGCGTGGCGATCAGTTCAGCAACTTCGCGCAGAGCCTCAGACATATCGAACCTTCTTATCGCGTGATCGTGCCGGTGCGGCGCATCTTACGCTGCAACTGCAAGATACCGTAGAGCAGCGCCTCTGCCGTCGGCGGGCAGCCGGGTACGTAGACATCGACCGGGACAATCCGATCGCAGCCGCGCACGACGGAATAGCTGTAGTGATAGTAGCCACCGCCATTCGCGCAGGATCCCATGGAGATCACATAGCGCGGCTCTGGCATCTGATCGTAAACCTTCCGGAGCGCGGGGGCCATCTTGTTGGTCAACGTGCCTGCCACGATCATCAGATCGGATTGACGCGGTGAGGCGCGCGGCGCTGTGCCGAACCGCTCCAGATCATAGCGCGGCATGGACGTGTGCATCATCTCAACGGCACAGCAAGCCAAGCCAAACGTCATCCAGTGCAAGCTGCCGGTGCGCGCCCAGTTGATGATGTCATCGGTGGAGGTCAGCAGAAATCCCTTATCCGCCAACTCGTTGGACAGAAGCTTCGTCGCATGCTCGCGATCGCCGCCTGCGGTGTTGACTGCGGTGCTCACTCCCATTCGAGGGCCCCTTTCTTCCACTCATAGATAAACCCGACGGTCAGAACGCCGAGGAAGACCATCATCGACCAGAACCCAAGCTCACCCTGATATTGGAAGCTTGCCGCCCATGGGAACAGGAATGCCACCTCAAGGTCGAAGATGATGAACAGGATCGAGACGAGATAGAAGCGCACGTCGAACTTCATGCGCGCATCGTCAAAGGCGTTGAAGCCACATTCGTAGGCCGAGACCTTTTCCGCATCCGGGTTGCGGACGGCGACGATCAGCGCCGCAAAAATCAGAATCAAGCCAAGAACGATTGCCAGACCCAAAAACACAAGGATCGGCAGGTATTCGGTCAGCATATTGTCCACCGGCGGAACTCCCCTTCGGCCGAACGGCCCGGCAGAGAGTGCGCGGGGCCGCGTCACTTGTGCGTTGTGTAGACCCGTGCATGCGGTTGGTCAACGCTGGCCGGGCGGAATCTCGCCGGTTCGGGCGGTTCTGTCGCGCCGGGCGTCAGGCTGGCCTGTCAGCCGCGAGAGACACGCAACAAGATTGCGCCCGCAAGCGTGACAAAGGCCGAAATCACCCTGCGAATGTTGAGTTTTTCGTTCAGGATAAGCACCCCGATGGCCAGCGCGAAGAGAATCGATGTTTCGCGCAGGGCGGTGACCAAGGCGATGGGGGCTTGAGTGAATGCCCATGTCACGATTGCATAAGCCACGAACGAGGCCCCGCCCCCGATGAGCAGCAGGCCGCGCCGCGGCCCGACCAGTTGGCCCAGCAGATGTCGGCGGGTCAGCGCGGTGAACACGACAAAGACCATCGCGTTCAGGAATCCCAACCAGCCATAGTAGCCGAGTGCCGTACCAGCCGCCCGCGCGCCGATCCCATCCGACAGGCTGTAGGAAGCGATGAAGCACGCGGTGATCAGCGCATAGACCGCAGAGATGCGATCCGGGCTCGCCTTGCCGCCGATGGCCACACTCGCCACGCCGCAGCCGATCAGCATGACGCCGATCTGCTGACCGAGGCTCAGCGTCTCACCCAATGCGGCGACAGAGACGAGCGCCACGATCAGCGGGGCCGCCCCGCGCGCAATCGGATAGACCTGCGTGAGATCGCCGGTGCGATAAGAGCGCAGGAGGAAGAGCTGATAGCCCAGATGAAGCACTGTGCTCAGCGCGATCCAGCCCCAACTCTCCAACGCCGGCATCGGAGAAATCGCCATCGCGATCAGTGCAAAGGGCGCATGGCCGATCACGACAGCGGCCATGGTCAAATCCTTGTCCGCCGCCCCCTTCACCATCGCGTTCCAGGAGGCATGCAGCGCTGCCGCCAGGATCACGGCCAGAAATACGGTGAGTGTCATGAGGGCCTCCGGGTGTGATTGATGAGAGGCTAGACGAGGTCTTGCCCCGTGGAAACCGTCACCTTGACGAAGGGGCCATGGAATAGATGAGCAGATTATCGGCAGAAGCCAGGCAGCCGATAACACTATAATGCGTAGGGATCACTTGAGCTTAGGCACCTTCGACGCAGGAACGGGACAGCAGGGTAGCGCCAGCGGTGTTGAGGCGGAGCAGGCCGCCGGCGCTGCGCAGGTCAGCGGTACAGCTTTGGCCCATCGCGTCGAAGGGAAGCGTTTGCGGGGTGCATCTGTTAGCCGCGCGGCCTTGTGCGATTTGTGCTGCGGCGAGAGTTATGGCAACGCGGTGTGCTTCGGCGCGGGTGGTGGTGTGGGTGTGTGTGGCGAGGCGGAGGGCGGTCAGTATGGTGGTTTGGGTTTGCAGCAGGGCAATGGTGAGTAGGATCGATAGGCCCAAGAGGGTTGAGAGGAGGGTGAAACCGTCTTTTGTTGTCTTTGAGCGCAATGAAAATTCAACACAAAAATAGAATGACAAAATTCGCAATTTCACCCACGTAATGAGTCAACTATTACACCCTACCAAAAAATAAACAATAAAAATACAAATAAAAAAAACACTATGATTAATATAAGGTGAAATATAAAATCAATTATAAATTGCTTAATGAACTTCACGCACCCAAATCCTCAATTCAGTTCGAGAAATGCTCTAGGCATTCGCATGCTAGCTCTGGAGCTACTATACCGCCTAGCAAAATCGCCTGCGCCATCTCAGATGGCGTTGGATCACCACGATTCTCTATAGTGTAGCTAAGGTCTCCGAACGCCGCCGCAGTAGAACTCGCTGGGCCGACTGTTACTGCCGAACCTCTAGTAACCCATTTGCTACCTGTCCTTCTGCTTGCTGCCGTCACCACAGCGCTGGTAGCAGCAGAGGCACTGAGTCTTCCGGCTAGTGTCGCGGCATTTTCTTGAGCAGCATCTATCACTAGTTGCCGAAGACATTGCTGAAGTGCCGGATTGTCTTCTAGCTCGTTTGCTAAGCCTGAAAATGCTTGAGCAACTCGTTGGTCCCTGCATCCCCCCATCATACAGCGTGCGAGCCCTCTATAGTACGAACTCACGCCAGCTGAAAACTCGCCAACTCCGGAATCGTTCAATTCAGATGTCCACCCTACAAGTTGGCTGCCAAAATTACTGAAAGACATCGCCTCCAGTCCATGAAAGTCGGTATAGCTCATTGGGTTTTGTAGTGCGTATCCGTAGACGCTTGCACCATCGACGAGTCCAAGCGGATCTGCCTGCAAGTAGCGCCCGGTAACGGGGTCGTAGTCCCGCATCCAGTTCTGGTGCAGCCCGTGTTCGGATTGGAACCACTGGCCGGGGAAACGGATGTCGGTCTGGGTGTTTGCGCCGGTAGTGATCTCCACACCGCCGAAGGACAGATAGCGGGCTTGCCATACGACATGGACCGTGCCGCCGATGCTCTCGGTCGCCATGACCGGGCGACCGATATGGTCCGTGCGGATGAAGAACACACAGCCGTTCTCGAAGATCGCCACGGGCCTGTTGCCGCTCAGCGGGCCAAGATATCATCATGAGAAGAAAGTGGCGCGGTTGACGGGGCTCGAACCCGCGACCTCCGGCGTGACAGGCCGGCACTCTAACCAACTGAGCTACAACCGCGCAGACCCTTTCGGGCGGTGCCCTGCCCGGGCCGGGAGAAGCGGTGGCGCGGTTGACGGGGCTCGAACCCGCGACCTCCGGCGTGACAGGCCGGCACTCTAACCAACTGAGCTACAACCGCAGCCGCTTCGTGACCCGGCGAACCGGGCGTGAAGGGTGTTTATGAATCGCCGCGCAGGAGGTCAAGCGGATAACGCGACTTGGCGCGTCGAATTGCCGACTTTCTCTCATCTCGTCCCGGCGAGACATGTCATGCGCGCGCACCGATACGAGCAAGGGCACATTTGGTGCAACGCTGAAGGAAAATGGTGGGACGTACTGGATTCGAACCAGTGACCCCAGCGATGTGAACACTGTGCTCTACCAACTGAGCTAACGTCCCGGGTCGGACGCGGGTATCGCGTCTTGCCCGCAGATCGTCAAGCGCAAATCGTCAGGGCAGCAGACGCTCCAGCAGCGCGGGCAGATCATCGTAGTGATCGAGGATCGCATCCGGCGCAAGCTCTGCAATATCGGGGCCGAGCGGGCCGAAGCCGACCAGCACGCAAGGCGCCTTTGCATTCGCGGCGGTCTTGCGATCCGTGATCGTGTCGCCCATCAGCACACAACGAGCGGGATCACCGCCTGCACGTCGCACCGTCTCGAAAAGGTGTTCAGGATCGGGCTTTCGGACCGGCAGCGTGTCCGCCCCCAGCATGGAGGCAAAGCGATCCCGAATGCCCAGACGCCCCAGCAACGTTTCGGCCAGCCCTTCAGGCTTGTTGGTGCACACCGCGAGGATCCAGCCCTGCGCAGTGAGACGGTCGAGGCAGGCCTCCACGCCGGGATAGAGGACCGTTTGGTCATCGATGCAACCAGCATAGTGAGTGAGCAGCGTCTGGTATTCCTCATCAATGAGGACGTCATCGACGCCCAACCGCTCCACGCCGAGACGCAGCATCGCGCGCCCTCCCGCGAAAGCGGTCAGCGCATCGGCCACCGGATCAAGGGGCTTGCCCAGGCCCCTCCCCTCGAAACAGGCATTCGCCGCCGCAATCAGATCGGCGGACGTGTCGGCGAGAGTTCCGTCGAGATCGAAGACGGCGGTGCGCATGGGCAGGCTCCTGAAATTGAACCGGCTCTGTCACCGATTGAAGGAATTGCTGATCGCCCGGTGGTTCCGGCCCCCGCGCAAGGTTGATATAAGGCCCGCGTCGAACAGGAGCCAATAAAAATGAACACAGCTCTCATCGTGCTGGCCGCCGGTCAGGGATCGCGCATGAAATCGGACCTGCCCAAGGTTCTGCATGAGGTGGCAGGCGCCTCACTTCTTGTCCACGCGTTGCGATCGGGCGACGGGATCGACCCGGCCCGGATCGTCGTGGTCACGGGTCATGGGGGCGCGCAGGTCGCTGCGGCGGCACGCGATTGGCGCGAGGAAATCTCCATTGCCACTCAGGAAGAGCAGTTGGGCACTGCGCACGCGGTTGCACAGGCCAGCGCGGCGCTTGCGGAGTTCGAGGGCGATGCCGTCGTCCTCTATGGTGATACGCCGTTTATTGCGCCGGACACGTTGCGCGCGATGCTCGACGAACGGCGCGCTGGCGCAGACGTTGTGGTGCTGGGCTTTGAGGCGGCCGATCCGGGCAGCTATGGCAGGCTCAAGACCGGACCGGACGGGTTAGAGGCCATCGTGGAGGCAAAGGAGGCAACGCCCGAGGAACTCGCCATCACCTTGTGCAATTCGGGTGTGATCTGCGCGGATCGGGCGACGCTTTTTGAGCTGATCGAGGCGGTCGACAACAAGAATGCAAAGGGTGAGTACTACCTCACCGATATTGTCGAGATTGCGCGGGGACGTGCGCTGCGCTGTGCCGCTGTGACCTGCGACGAGGCGGAGACGCTGGGCGTGAACTCCCGCCGTGATATGGCCGCGGCGGAGACCGTGTTTCAGTCTGGCATGCGTGCGGCGATGATGGACAATGGCGTCACGCTGCAATCGCCCGACACGACCTATTTCAGTTTTGATACCCATATTGGGCCAGACACAGTTGTCGGCCCGCATGTGGTGTTCGGACCGGGGGTGACGGTGGAAAACGGTGCGGAGATCCGGGCCTTTTCCCATCTGGAGGATTGCCACGTCGCGCGGGGCGCTCAGATCGGCCCCTATGCGCGTCTGCGTCCGGGTGCCGAGTTGCAGGAGGGCGCGCGTGTCGGCAACTTCTGTGAGATCAAGAACGCCGTCGTCGAACCCGGCGCGAAGGTCAATCACCTGACCTATATCGGCGACGCACGGGTGGGTGAGAAGGCCAATATCGGCGCGGGTACAATTACCTGCAATTACGACGGTGTGTTCAAGCATCACACGGATATTGGCGCGGGTGCCTTTATCGGCTCGAACTCGGCCCTCGTGGCACCCGTTTCGATTGCCCAGGGCGGTTATGTCGCCTCCGGCTCTGTCGTGACAAGCGATGTCGGCCCCGGCGATCTGGCGATTGCGCGTGCGCGGCAAGTGAACAAGACCGGCCTTGGCGCGCGCATGGTCGCGCGGCTCAAGGCGATGAAGGAGAAACGCTGATGTGTGGTATTATCGGCATTCTTGGCAATCACGCCGCCGCTCCGCTGATGGTCGAGGCGCTGCGCCGTCTTGAATATCGCGGTTATGACAGTGCGGGGATCGCGACGGTGCATGAAGGCAAGCTCGACCGTCGACGCGCTGTCGGCAAGTTGGGCGCCCTGGCTGACCTGCTGGTCGATAACCCGATCAAGGGACGGATCGGCATAGGTCACACGCGTTGGGCCACCCATGGCAAGCCGACCGTGAACAATGCACACCCGCATCAATCCGGCCCCGTCGCAGTGGTGCACAACGGGATCATCGAGAACTTCAAAGAACTGCGCGCGGAACTTGCGGATGCGGGCAAGACCTTCGTGACCGAGACGGATACCGAGACGGTCGCGATGATCTGCGCCTACCAGATGGAACAGGGACTGTCCCCGGTTGAGGCGGCACGGGCGACGCTGGCAAAACTCGACGGCGCATTTGCACTGTGCTTCCTCTTCGAAGGGGAAGAAGACTTGATGGTTGCCGCACGCAAAGGTTCCCCCTTGGCTGTTGGCCGTGGGGATGGAGAGATGTTCGTCGGCTCGGACGCGATGGCACTGGGCCCGCTGACGCGCAACATCACCTATCTGGATGATGGCGACCATGTTGTTGTCACGCGGGACGGTGCCGAGATCTTCGACACGTCGGGTGCTGCGGTTCAACGGCCTGAAAAGGTTGTGCAGCTCGACAACGTGGTGGCTGAGCGCGGTCGCCATAAGCATTTCATGGCCAAGGAAATCCATGAACAGGCGGAGATTCTGTCGGATCTTGTCCTGCGCTCGACCAATGCGGACCGGACCAGGGTTGAGGGTCCGGCCAGCGAAGTGGACTTCAGCGCCACGACCCGGTTGGTGATGGTTGCCTGCGGCACCGCCTTTTATGCCTGCCATGTCGCCAAATACTGGTTCGAGCAATTGGCGCGCATTCCAGTGGAAATCGATGTCGCCTCGGAGTTTCGCTATCGCGAGCCGCCGGTGCAGGCGGGGGATGCGGCGCTCTTCGTCTCTCAATCGGGGGAGACGGCGGATACGCTGGCCGCACTTGAATACTGCAAGGGCAAGGCCGGGCAGATCATTGGGGTTTTGAACACGACCGAAAGCTCCATCGGGCGCGCCTCGGATGTGATCCTGCCAATCCATGCCGGTCCGGAGATCGGCGTTGCCTCGACCAAGGCCTTTACGTGCCAGCTGCTGACCCTGTTGAAACTGGCGGTCAGCGCCGGACGCCAGCGCGGCACGCTCAGTGCCGAGGACGAAGCACGGATCGTGCGGCAGCTCTACTCCCTGCCGCGGCTCATTCAGGACGCGATGACTGCCGAGGACGAGGTGCGCGACATTGCGCATTGGCTTTCGTCTGCGCGGGACATTCTGTTCCTGGGCCGAGGCCCGATGTATCCGCTGGCCCTGGAGGGCGCGCTGAAGCTGAAGGAGATCAGCTATATCCACGCCGAAGGCTATGCGTCAGGGGAGCTGAAACACGGCCCCATCGCCCTGATCGACGAGCACGTACCTGTCATCGTTTTCGCACCGCGCGATGCACTGTTCGAAAAGCTGGTCAGCAACATGCAGGAGGTGATGGCCCGTGGCGGTCAGGTACTGTTGGTCACCGACGAGGAAGGCGCGCGAATCGCGCAAGATGGCACGGCACGCGTGCTGAAAATGCCGACGCTCGACCCACTGTTGGCCCCCATCGTCTATGCCATTCCGGCGCAGTTGATCGCCTATCATACCGCTGTGACAAAAGGGACGGATGTCGATCAGCCACGCAATCTCGCCAAGTCGGTTACGGTGGAGTAAGCTCTCCAAAATAGAGACCCGGAAAACGGGCATATTGTTGAGGTATTTGGGAAGGAACCCGGGCATGAGATTGAAAATTGCTGCAGCCGTGGCGCTGCTGGGTGTGGTTGCCGGTTGTGCGCCGCAAGTGTCGTTGTTGCCGGCAGGCTCGTTGGTGCGGAACGGCTGCTATACCGTTGACATCTATGACGATGCCTATGGCCGCAATGAGGTCCAGGCACCTAAAGAGGGTCTGCCTGCGAACTGGAATGCCTATCTGGGCGTTTGGGGCGACAGCGCGTGGAACGGCGGCCAGTGTCACGAATTGTGGGTGACGGAGGTGTTTCAGGACGGCTCTGCCGTGATCATCGACACGACGGCACCGTTTGGCGATCTGCGTGCGGTAAGCCATCGTGGCCCGGCGCGGATCAATAGTGCCGGTGATCTCGTCGTCGCCCATCGCAGCGGGCGCAGTGTCGTCTATAGTTTTGAGGGCAGCCGCCTGCGCGGTCTGCGCTATAATGAAGACGGTTCAGTGGATCAGGTGCTGTTGTCGCGCCAACCGCAGTGACGACCTCTGCAACAGCGATCGAAGAACTGCGCGCGGCGGGAGATTCCGCCCGTGCAGAAGAAATGGCTGCCTATCACAAGGCCGACCGGCCCTATCTGGGCTTGGCCAATGGTGATGTGGAGGCGATGTGCCGTCGTTGGCGCGAGGGCCTGGACCGTGATGGCCGCGTCGCATTGGCAATCGGGCTTTGGGACAGCAATATATTCGAGGCCCGCATCGCGGCAGGAAAGGTCTTGGTGCAGGCGCGGATCAAGCCTGATGACGCCCCCGTCTGGGATGCTATCAAACAGTTTGCGCTGGAGTTCGACAGCTGGGCCATTGCCGATGCCGTCGCCAAGGCGGCCGAACGGCGGATCGCGGCGGATCTGACCCGATTTGACGAACTGGCAGACTGGGCCGAGGCAGAGAATATGTGGATGCGGCGCGCCACGCTCGTCTTCACGCTGCCTTGGGCAAAGGGACGCAACCCGTCACCAGAGGAAGCTGCACGGCGCGAGCAGGCGCTCGGCTGGGCCGCGCATTACACCACAGACCCCGAATGGTTCATGCAAAAAGCAGTTTCGTGGTGGTTGCGGACACTCTCACGCCACGATCCAGAGCGGGTGCACGCCTTTGTCGCGGCGCATGGCGAGGCGATGAAGCCCTTTGCACAGAAAGATGCGTTGCGCCTGATCACCTGATCGCAGCGCGTCGAACCTTGCCGGGTCAGGCGACCGACTCTGCCGCGCCCTCCCCCCGATCGGACTTGTGTGACAGGACGAGCAGACGTGTCCCCTCGGGCAGGGTGTCCGGCACCGCATCGCCCAGAAGCGTCAGCCCGCCATCCCCCAGATGTCCGAAGATGATCGCATCCGGGTGTTGGGCACGATAGTCCGACAGATCATAGGCCTCTGTCAGTCGCGTCAGGCGGAAGGACGCCCCTTGTGTTACTGCTTCGGACAGATCGGAATAGGATGTTCCGGGTCCGAAAGGCCGACCGCCCAGCGTGACGGGCAATGCGGTCTTACCCTCCATCTCGTCATGACGGCCGACCTGAAACACCTGATTGCGCCCGAATTCCGGCCCCAGATCCGTGCCGATCAGCGCATTGTAAGCGTCGTTGTCGGTCGCTGCGAGGATCAGGCCGAATTTGTTGAGATCCAGCGTATGCTCTGCCACCTCTGACAGGATTTCCCCATGAAAAACGTCGATCCCTGAACTGCGCGCTGTGCGCAGGCGGAACCAGTTGCGATCAGCAATCAGGACGGGAACCTCTGCCTTTTCGAGCACGGCGGCTAGGTTGGTTGCCCAGCGCGAGCCGCCAACGATCAAAAGACCCGGCGTGTTGGCGGAGGTCAGGCCCAAAAGCTTGGCCAATGGCGCCATTGAGAACCCGTGCAGGATCACCGTGCCCGCCACCAAGGCAAACGAAATTGCGGTCAGCCCCTGCCCGTCTTCAATGCCAAGCTCAGCAAGCTGGGTGCCAAACAGTCCCGACACCGCGACCAGCACGATACCGCGCGGGCCAATCCAGGCCACCATCAGCTTTTCGCGGAAAGGAAGGCCCGTCCCGATCAACGCGATGAAGACCGTCAGCGGGCGCGCCAGCAGCACGACTGACAAAACGAAGAAGACGGTGCGCCAACTGAGATTCGCGAAATCAGCCATCGTCAGGGACGCTGCAAGAAGCACAAACACACCCGAAACCAGAATGACGGTCGCGTGCTCCTTAAACCGCCGAATCTCTGTCAGAGAGGGCAGGTGCGCGTTGGCCAGGTAGATCCCCATCACCGTCACAGCCAGAAGACCGCTTTCGTGCAGAACATAGTCGGAGGCGGCATAGATCAGCAGGACCGAGCCGAAGAGGACCGGAACTTTCATATATTCCGGAACCTTACCCCGCGCGAAAGCCCAGGCGATGGCAGCACCGCCAACATAGCCCAGCACAGATGCGACCGCGAGGCCGGACCCGAAATGCCAGGCGGCCTGTGCGAAGGTCGTCGTGGTGTTGAGCGCCACGATCAGCTCGTAGGCCAGCACAGCGGCCAAAGCCCCTATAGGGTCGTTGACGATGCTTTCCCATTTCAGGATCGACGCAGGGCGTGCAGCCAATCGCGCCTGCCGCAGCAGGGGCGCGATGACCGTGGGACCGGTCACGATCATGATCCCACCAAAGACGAGCGAGGTCTCCCAGCTCAACCCGGCCCCAAAATGCACGGCAAGCGTTGAGGCGATCCACCCCAGCGGTGCACCCACAACGACAAGGCGCATCACCGCCGGACCCGCATCCCGCAGGGAGCGGAAGTTGAGCGTCAGCCCCCCCTCAAACAGGATCACCGCCACTGCGACCGCGACAATGGGTTTGAACAGATCTCCGAACGTGGCCTTGGGATCGAGAATGCCCAGTGCAGGCCCGGCAATCAGGCCGGCGGCCAGCATCAAGACGATCGCAGGCAGCTGAAAGCGCCATGCAAGCCATTGGGATCCAATGCCAAGCAGCCCGATGAGGGCAAATACCAAAACCGGATCCATAAGCCTGTCCTGCCTTTGTCATTGCCGACCTTGAATTTAGGTCAGCCACTTTATTCTTTGAGCGCGCGATGCGCCGATGAGCGCGGCACCGTGCCAGAGCAGCATCCGCGCGAGGTTGAGCCACAAGGATAGTGCTTCGCGCATGATCTGCCACAGATGCGCGACCGGTTCACTGCGATGCGCGCTGGGGGCAAAGCCGACAATCTGAAACCCGGCCCAGCGAAACAGGATTGCAGCACGGGCAAGGTGAAATCTGTCCGAGGCCAGGATGATCGGACCACCGCCCAAGGCATCGAATGTGAACAGTGCATTTTGCAGGGTCGTGCGGCTGTGGCCTTCCGTTTTGATCCGATCCGGTAGCAGGCCGAGTTCAACTGCGAAAGGCGCCATCACCTCTGCCTCGGCCCGGCTGTCGCTCAATCCGCCAGTGAACAGGATATTTCGGTCTGCGCCGGCTGCTCTAACGCCGGCCTGCACACGCGCGCGTCCCAGGGGGGTCAACCGGCCAGAGCGCACACCACCGCCCAGAACAACCACGGTGGCGGGTGTCGCGGTCGCAGCCGATGGCAACACCGATCCGATCCAGTAGAGGCAAGAGGCCGTCAACGCAAAGGTGACGAACAATGCAGCGAATGCGATCAGGAGCGTAAACAGCACCTACCCGTCCTCATGAGCCTTCTGGCGCAGATCGCGGCGCAAGATCTTCCCCGTCGCCGTCATTGGGAGGTCATCGACAAAGACAATATCGCGCGGCGCGACATGGGGGCTGATACGCTCACGCACACGGGATTTCAGGCTGTCCGCCTTCCCCGCCGCCTCTGCCCCGTCGCGCAGAACAACGTAGGCGCGCACAGCCTCGGTCCGCACGGCATCGGGCACACCGATCACGCCGGCCATGGTGACGTCCGGATCCCCGTTCAGGCAGTCCTCAATCTCTGACGGACCGATGCGATACCCGCTCGACGTGATCACGTCATCGGTGCGGGCGGAGAAAAAGACGAACCCATCCTCATCCATGCGCGCGATATCGCCGGTTAGCATCCACTCTCCGACAAATTTCTCATCTGTCTTGGCCGGGTTTTGCCAATATTCAAGGAACATCGCGCGATCACCACGGCGCACCGCAATCTCTCCCTCGTCACCGCGCGGAACCTCCTGCCCTTGTGCATCTACAATGGCGACATCGCTGCCGGGCACCGCACGACCGGTCGAGCCGGGACGGGGCGCGTCAAGCGACGCCATATTGCCGAGCACTAGGTTGCACTCGGTCTGGCCATAGAACTCATTGATGGTCGTCCCCAGACGGGCACGACCCCAATCTAGCAGATCGGCGCCCAGCGCCTCGCCACCGCTGCCGACGGAACGGAGGTCCGCCCAGCCGCTGCTCTGACGCATCAGCTTGAGTGCTGTGGGCGGCAGGAAGACATTGCGCACGCTCATTTGCTGCATAAGCCAGAAGGCGTGATCGGGATCAAACTTCGCCATGCGGTGTGCCAGCAGCGGCACGCCATAGGCCAACGCAGGCAACATCACATTGGTCAGCCCGCCCATCCATGCCCAATCCGCCGGTGTCCAGAGGGTATCGCCGGGCTGCGGCAGGCCCTCGTGATGGGTTTCGACGCCGGGCAGATGCCCCATCAGGACGCGGTGCGCATGGAGCGCGCCCTTGGGCGGACCAGTCGTGCCGGAAGTGTAGGAGATAAAGGCCGGATCATCCGGCCCGGTCGCTGCCACCGTGCAAGCATCCGCCGCCTTGCCAAGCTCCTGCCAGAACCCATAGGAGCCTGCCTCCCGCTCATCAATCGAATAGATGAAATCAAGCTCTGGCAGCTTGTCACGGATCGCCGCGATCTTGGGCAAGTTCGCGCGGTCCGTTACGACGACCTTTGCCCCTGCATTGCCCAACCGATAGGCGAGCCCGTCCTCCCCGAACAGGGTGAAGAGCGGCACGACAATCGCTCCCAGCTTGTAGGCGGCGAGGTGGGTCAGGATCGTCTCCGGCGTTTGGGGCAGAAGAACCGCCACTCGGTCCCCCCGCCGGACACCGCGCGCGGCAAATGCGTTCGCCAGGCGTGAGGATGCCCGGCTGAGCTGAATATAGCTGTAGGCGCGCACTTCGTTGTCGGGACGCAGATAGGTCAGCGCGATCCGATCCGGCGCGACCCGCGCCCAGCGCTCGCATGTCTCCTCGGCGATATTATAGCGCTCAGGTTCCGGCCACCGAAACGCGGCCCGTCGCTCTTGCCATGTACCGGTGCGCTGGACGAGCGGCTTAACAAGAGTGTCTGCAAGGCTCATGTCCGGCTTCTCCGAATAGTGACGCGATCTGAACATATGTTCAGATGCGTGGCGGCGTCCATTCTAATCCGCGCGCCGTGGGCGGGTCAGGATGTCGATCGTTACACCTTGCGCCGTGGCGACATGGGAAAACGTGAAGCCGACCGACCGCGCCAGTTTTTGCGAGGGTTCATTGTCAGCGAGGATCATCGCGCTGAACATCTCACGCGGGATGTTGTGATCTGCCCAGCCGAGCGCAGCAGAGACCGCCTCATACGCGATCCCGTTGCCCCTGCCCGCCGGGGCCATGACCCAGCCCATCTCCGCCCCATTGTCCATGCGCGGTTCGATGTCGCGATAGCCGTTCAGGAACCCGACCTCGCCCAGATAGGTGCCGGAGTTTCGGTCGCGAACCGCGAAAAAGCCCCATCCGTCGAGCGCCCATTGCCCGGCATAGCGCAGCAAACGCGCCCGTGCCTCGCTCAGCGTGCATGGCTTGAGGGAGATATTCTCAACCACCAGCGGATCGCACCAGGTGGCATGAATATGCTCCAGATCGTCGGAGCCGTGCCGGTCGAGGATCAGGCGTTGCGTTTCGATCATTCTGAGAGCGCCTGCTCGACCAGTGATAGAGCCGTTGAGCGCCTTAGGTCACGGATACTGTCAAAATCCGGCCCTTCACAATAGAGCGCAAAGACCAGCGGGGCGGGTCGTGCGCCAGCCCAGCCAACATACCAGCCCCCGGCCCCGCCGCCGCGAAACCGCTCGCCAAGACCGGTTTTGCCGTGCAACGGTCGCCCTGCGACCTGTCCATCCACGCTGATCTCATCAAGGATCGCCAGATGTTCTTCCGGCACGTCGAGATAGCCCGCCGTCAGCCGCGCGAGAAAGGCGAGCTGTTCGGTCAGCGACAATTGCAACGTTCCGTCGATCCAGAACCGATTGTTGGCAAAGCCCGCATCGGCATTTCCATAGTCGAAATCACGCATCGCGCGGCGATAGGCGCTGCGCGGCACTTCCCGGCTGATTTGGGTGAAATACCATATGACGGAGTTCTGAAACGCGCTGGCAAGATCGTGATCCTCCAGCCAACTCTCGGGCCAGCCGGGGCGCGCGCGGTCGTGATCTGGATTGCGGCTGCGCATGTGATCAAGTCCGGTGATCGCGCCTTCGCGCAGTCCGATCAACGTGTGCGGGATCTTGAAGGTCGAATAAGGCGCGACGCGGCGGTCGGTACGACTGCCCTCCAACTGCCAGCGCTGGCCGTCAGCCAGCGACAGCGCCAGAAAATCGCACTCTACGCCGTCGGGCAACGGCTCGGGCAAGGTCAGCGTTGTCAGGCCCTGCGCGCGCAGCAGTGTCGGGGTGGCCAAGGCCGCCGCCGCCGCCAACCCGCCAAAGCGGCGGCGGGTCAGCACACCCGTCACGGATTGGGCCGTGTTTCAGGAAAGCACGCAATCGCCTGAGCCGCGATCGTCAGGCGCATCAGACCTGGCAGCGGTCCTGCATCGAGATCAGGGAAGACGATGGCCGCCATCTCGAACGCGCAGATGGTCGCGATGTCCGCGCCACCGGGCCCGTCCTGCCCACTCATCCATCCCTCAGCGGGCACACGGCCGTCCATCTCTACCAGGCCAGAGATGATCTGCCCTTCCAGACGCTCGATCCACGCGGGATAGTGGTAGCTTTCGGGCCGGCGCACCTTGTCATAGACGAGGGCCACAATCTTCTCAGCCGTTGCTGTCGCGTAGGCCATATCCTGCAGCGCCTTGCGGCGTTCCAGCCCCGCAGCGGGGATCAGGTTCTTGCCCTCGGGTGCTGTCTCTTCGAGATAGTCGAAGATGGCCGATGTCTCGACCAGCACATCGCCGTCGTCGAGCACCAGCGCGGGCACGCGGCCCATCGGGTTCACTTTCTTGATTTCGTCCCACTCCGGACCCGACACCAACAGCTGCCGTCGTTCAATGGGGCGGTCCTGCAAGGCACACCAGATTGCCACACGGCGGGCAAAAGGTGACATATCGCGGCCATAGAGAATCATGCGTTTGTCCCAAGATATTTCTGTCACACGTCGGATAGGGCTCTCCAACGCGGTGCAGATCATCTCTGTCCTGACGCACAGGTAAAGCCCTGAGCGCGCAACAATGGCCAAATAGTACGGAAATCAGCCACACTGAGCGATCAATCATGGCAGATCGGCAACATGTTCCCGATCGGAGGTGCCCTCAGAGGCTCGACAAATCATAGTAGACGTCGAGCACCACGAGCCGGGCCTGATCGATCCCCAATGCGCGAAGTGCGTCGAGTGAGATCAGGTCAATCGCACCTTGTTCGAGCGGGCGCAGTTCTACCTGCGCGCTGCGTCCGGTTTCCTGATCGGTGATCCAACCCTGCACCGGACGGCCAATATCAGCCATGGCGACCCAGCGACCGGTCTCCCCCGTAGCGGGCTCCACCAATGTCGATCCAACCGTTCGCCCGGTGACAGGCGAAGGCGCCTCGACAACGGGGGCGCTGGCTGCATTTTGCAAGGACGCCGGAACCGGTGCGACGTTCTGGCCCTCACAGGCTGCGAGCGCAAAAATGCTGATCATAGCTAACCAAAGGCGCATATCGGCTCCCCATTCCACATCTGGATCAAACAGCTTTGATCCGCAGAGCGCAACAGCGGCTTGAAACCCGTTTTCCCCGCCCATACTCTCCGCCCCATGGACCAGAGCATCGCCCCCCTCATAGACCCGTTTGCACGCGCAATTTCGTATTTGCGGGTCAGCGTGACGGATCGGTGCGACTTCCGCTGCACCTATTGCATGTCAGAGAACATGACGTTCCTGCCCAAGGCAGAACTGTTGAGCCTGGAAGAGCTTGATCGCCTGTGCTCTGCCTTTGTTGACCTGGGCGTGAAGAAACTGCGCGTGACAGGTGGGGAGCCGCTGGTGCGTCGCGGGATCATGACCTTTTTCGAAGGAATGGGTCGCCATCTTGCAAGCGGCGCGCTGGATGAACTGACGCTGACCACCAATGGCAGTCAGCTGCGACGCTTTGCCCAACCGCTGGCAGATGCGGGTGTGAAGCGCGTCAATGTCTCGCTCGATACGCTGGATGAAAAGCGCTTTGCCGAAGTGACGCGTTGGGGCCGGTTTGCGCAGGTGATGGACGGTATTGATGCCGCCCTCGACGCGGGCTTGAAGGTCAAGATCAACGCCGTGGCGCTGAAAGGCGTGAATGATGATGAGGCGATCCGCATGGTCGAATGGTGCCATGCCCGCGGCATGGACCTGACCTTTATCGAGGTCATGCCAATGGGCGACGACATCGACCGGCTCGATCAATATTGGTCGCTCAAGGACGTGCGTGCCCATCTGGCCGAACAATTCACGCTGACAGACATCCCGCTCAACACCGGCGGCCCGGCGCGTTATGTCCGGGCGGAAGAGACGGGCGGAAGGATCGGGTTTATCACCCCGCTCAGCCACAATTTTTGCGAAAGCTGCAACCGGGTGCGCCTGACCTGCACGGGCCAGCTCTATATGTGTCTGGGGCAGGACGACGATGCCGATCTGCGCCGGGTGCTGCGCGCAGATCCGTCGGATGCAGGTTTGCACGAGGCGATCCGCGCGGCCATCGCGCGTAAGCCGAAAGGCCACGATTTCGACTATTCCCGCCAGACGGTGAACGGTGAGATGCTGCGCCATATGAGCCATACGGGCGGATGATCCTGAAGCGCCGACGAAAGCAGGCCGCGCTGCGCCACGAAGTGCTGGAGATGTGGCCCGAAGCCGGGCCGTTCGACCAGTTCCAGTTGATGCGGGATCGCGAAGACCGGCAGATGTTTGCAGCAGACGGCCCGCTGGGCCCGGTCATCGGCAATGTGTTCCGCACCCTCAACCCGTCCCAATCCGTGATCAACCATGCCGCGGGCTATCAAAACGTCTTTGACAAGCTCGGCCCGATGCGGGTGCCTGCGATCGTGCATTCAGCGCCTGACCATGGCCTTCTGGTCGTAGCGCGACCTGACGGTACAGATGTGGGCAAGCTGATTGCGCGGCCACAAAAGGACGGGCCTGAGCCCGACGAGGCGATCCGGCTTGCCGCGGGCTGGCTGCGCAAGCTGCACGACTCCGTCCAGAAAAGCCCTGCGCGGATCGGGATGGAGAACCTGCTGCGCCGCCACGCCGCGTGGACCAACGAGGGGCCGCTAAAGGCGGAAATCTATCGCCTCGGCGCGGATCTGGCGGATCTGTTCTTTCATCAGACCAAGTTTCACAAGGATTACTCGGCCCGCAACGTGATCGTCGGCCCGCATGGCGTCATGGCCATCGACCTGCGCCCAACCCTGATCCGGCCACCGCAATTCGACGTCGCGCGATTCCTGCGCACGGCAAGCGGACACCGTCTGTCTCGCCCCTATGAGGGGGAACTGACCCGGATCGGCGTACCGCTCGACGTGTGCAAGGCATTTGACGACGGCTACCGGCGCAACATCGCGCAGGATTCGTTGAGCGAACTGCAACTGCTGATCGAGATGGCGCAGTTTGCCCACGAGATCGAACCAATGAGCCGACTGGAACTCGCCCGACGGTCGCGCCGCAATCCTATGTTCAAAGGTCAGTTGGTTCTGTTGCGCCAGATCGAGGCGGCGCTCAGCCGCTAAAGACGCGCATTCAGAAAGGCGATTTCGCGCTCCTGATACGCCCGCGCAATCTCCAGCTCGAAGGCATCAAAGGCGTGGATGCCGCCGGGATAGACCGCCAGTTCGGTCCGGTTGCCGGCACCGACCCAGCGGGCCGCCATCATCAGCGTATCGTCGAGAAGCGGATCGAGTGTGCCGATCTGAAACAGGGCTGGTGGCATGTCGGAGAGATCCGCATGAAGTGGGGACGCCGCACGACGCGCCTCGGCTCCCATCTGCATATTCGCGACAAACCACTTTATGGTTGGCGTCGACAGGACTAGCTGACGGCCCCCCCACAGCGCAGCACTTGGCGTAAGGTCAAGATCGAAGCACCCGTAGTTCAGGATGACCCCGTCGACCTTGATGCCACGATCCCGCAGGGCAAGCGCGGTGAGCGCCGAAAGGTGCCCGCCTGCACTTTCTCCACCGATGAACAAGGGGCCGGGACGCTCTGCCGCCCAAAGGGCCGCAGCAAGGCAATCATCAAAACAGGCAGGCCATGGATTCTCAGGCGCGAGGCGGTATTCGACCGCTGCAACCTCCAGACCCGTTGCCTCGGCCAAGGCATGATTGCGGGTGTCGTAGTGCCACGGGCGCCCGAGTGTCCAGCCGCCGCCGTGAATGTGCAAATAGGTCCCGCGGCCACGCCCCTCGGCCAGACGCACACGGCCGTTTGGGATGTCTTCCCACCGACAGTCCTCATGCGGTCCTTGCAGCGGGAAAATGCCACGTCCCTCGTCACGCGCCTTGCGCGTCAGCACCGGGTCAACCTTGTGTGCCGGGGGCAGGTTTGCCGTCTCTTCCTCAAACCGGTCGATGAAGGCGCGGGTTTCCTGAGAGATGGCATCCGCACGAAACAGGGCCGGGTCGAGGGTGAAGGACATCGGGACATCTCCAATTCTGGTCGACGCCACGCTAGCGCGCCGACCTATTGGGCGGAAGCCCTCAACAGCCGGGCCCGTGCGGGGGGAATGCCTTTGATCTCAAGCCCCGTGAAAACGTGCATCGTGTTCAGGTCCCGATCCACCACCGCGTGATCCGAAACCCACCCCCCCATCACCAGATAGGTGCGCAAGAGCGGCGGCATCCCTGTCATCGCAGCCTTCAAGTCGGGTTTGCGCGCGCCCAGCCGCCGGGCAAAATCGAAGATCGCGGGCGCTTTAACCCGTGGCAGCCAGCGTTTGGGCGCAAGATGTTTTTGATTGAGCAGTGCGAACGCATCCATATAGCTGTCCGCCTCGGTGCCGTGGAAGGACGAGCAGCCAAAGAGCATCTCCACATCATTCGCATCGACATAGCGGACCATGGCCCCCCACGCGATGCGCAGAATGTCCGGGTCGCGGTAATCGGGGTGAATGCAAAAGCGCCCCATCTCAACCATCGCACCGGGATAATCCGCAAGGGCCGAAAGCTCGTAATATTGGGCCGAATAGCTCTGAGCGATCGCTGCGCCATTCTCAAGCGGAAGCATTCGATAGCAGCAGACGAGCGTGCCATCGCGCGTGTCTTCCACCAGAACATGGGTGCAGCGCGCGTCGAAATCATCTGCATCAACACCGGCCGCATCGCCGCGAAAGGTGAGCGCGCGCAGGCTTTGTGCGCGGGCGACATCTTCTGCGCTCACGCCAACTCGCGCGGCATATCGACCTCGTGAAAACAGTGGCATGGCGACCTCCCGGTGCTGACCCTATATCTGTTATCAAAAGGGGCACGCGCCCGATAATTTCAAGCAGAAGGATCGTCATGCACGAAAAATTCACAAAATCCGAAGCGGAGTGGAAAGAGCAACTCGACGCCCTGGAATTCAAGGTGCTGCGCAAAAAGGGGACGGAGCGTGCGGGCACGCATGACAACTTCCCCAAAGAGCCAGGCACATTCATGTGCAAGGGCTGCGGGGCACCGCTCTTCGAGCAATCCGCAAAGTTTGAAAGCGGAACAGGCTGGCCGAGCTTTTTCCAACCCATCGAACCGGAAGCCGTGGAAGAACATGACGACCGCTCGTTTTTCATGCGGCGCACGGAAGTGGTCTGCGCTCGCTGCGACGGCCATCTGGGGCATGTCTTCCCGGACGGGCCACAGCCAACAGGCCTGCGCTATTGCATGAACGGTGTCGCACTCAGCTTCGAGCCTGAAAGCGACTGAACCCGAACTGAGTGAAATCGAAAGGCCGGGCGGATCAGGCCCGGCCTTTTTTGCGATCAGTTGCCGACCAGCCCTGCGGGGTTGAACAGGCCACCCAGGATCTGGTCGATGACGGTGAGTTCGTCGCCGAAGGTCTCTGTCACGCGGGTGACCAGCGGCACCGCGCGGCCATCCTGAAGGCCGTAGACAGTCACATCCCGCACGACATCATTCTCATCGAATTGCACGGCCACCACGCGACGGTCGACCAGCTCGGGCGCTTCGTAAAGATAGGTCGAGGTGGTGGAGGACACGTAGTACCACGCATCATCTTCCAGAACGCCCAGATCGCTGGGGCGACCCAACGCGCCGCCGACCGTCTGCTTTGTGGACTGGCCGACGACAATATCATCCAACTCGCTGTCGGGCGGGGCATAGCCATGGGACTGGAGCGTCGGCGCACAGGCTGCAAGCCCGGTGGCGATCATCAGAGCTGGAATGGCCTTGCGTGTCATCGTTTGCGTCCCCGTCGGCGTTTCGCACTTGTCACGGTTTGGTAGCCCGCCCATCTTGTCATGACAAGGAATGACCGCACGGTTCGTGCAATGACGGAGGGTTTCATGGCTGGCAAGGGTGATGGTGGGGCGAAGACGGCGCTTGAATTCTCACGCCCCCGCATGAGCCATATCCTGATCCGTGAGCGCGACCACAAATTCGATGAAAGTGCGGATGCGCAAGAACAGGCCGCGCTTGCCGATCTTTTCGGTGCGATTTCCGTCGACAAATTCCGCTTTGCAGGCACCGTGACCGTCACGCCGGAAGAGGGTCTGATCCTGAACGCGCGTGTGCAGGCCACGGTGATCCAGCGCTGTGTTGTGTCTCTCCAACCCGTTCCGGCCAAAATTGATGAGCGGGTCCGACGCTATTATGACCCCGCACTCGACCCGGAGCAGGTCGATTTTTCCGCGGATGAGGATGAAGAGGTGGAGGCCCTGCCCCGCACGCTCGACCTTGGCCTTGTCGCGATTGAGGCGGCTGCGCTGGCCCTGCCCCCCTACCCGCGCGCAGAAGGGGCAGAAATTGCGCAGGCCGACGACGAGGTGCCAGAGGACGACGCGGAAGAGCGCAAACCTTTTGCCGCCCTCGCCGCGCTGCGCCAAAAGATGGGTGACGGTGAAAGCTGATCCGTACTTTCGGGCACTAGCTGAGCGTTCTGAGTGAGATCGAATGCCGAAGCGCCTCAAGCGCCAGAACGATATTGGGCTTGTGGCTTTGCCGGATATGCACCGCCGAAAAGACCGGCTGCGTGATGACCGGCGCGTCTTCGACCAGTTTCAAGTCGGTTCGGCTCAAAGCCATCCGCCGTGGCAAATAGGTCGTGCCCCCTGAGCGGGCCAGAAAATCGAGCGCCAGTTCCTCGTTCCCCGCCCAGATCGTACCGTTGGACAGGTCCGGCAGCAGGGCGGCGTGCTGGCGGATGAAGCTCTTGGTATATCCATTGTTGATGTAACTTTGCTGGCGCACATCTGCCAGTTGCGGCCCATGGGTTGAGACCATTACAAAGGCGGCCTCCCCCTCCTGCTTGATCTGAAGATCCGGCAGATAGCGCGGCGCAAATAGAAGTGCTACATCCACCAATCCGACGGCGAGATCGCGCGTAATCTGTTCGGAATAATCTGCCTGAATGTCGATGGCGAGTTCGGGCTTGCGCGCGCGCAGCGCCAACACCCAATCAACCAGCACAAGCTTGCTGAGGCTGAACTGGCCCGAAAGGTTCAGGATCTCCTCGTAATCCGTGCCAGAGGCGACCGACCGGCGCGCCTGATCCCACGATGTCTTGATCTGACGGGCATGTTCCTCAAAGCGCAGCCCCGTCGACGTTGGCGTGGCACCCGATTGCCCACGCTCGAACAATGTCGCGCCAAGATCCGATTCCAGCTTGCGGATCCGCCCGCTGACACTCGATTGCGAAATGTCGAGCCGGGCCGCGGTCTGGTTGAAATTCCGCGTCTCAAGCACATCGAGAAATGTTTCGAGAAGAACGATATCCATATGCGCAGCTTTACCGATTGTACTCCCCCATACAATCGATTGTTACAGGGTCAGCCGTCAGCTACGCATTTTGCATAAGATTGCAAAACCGCACCAAGAGGCCCGCCATGAACGACGAAACGCCAGCCCGACGGCCACGACGCGGCGGGGGCCGCAATGCGCGGGTCGCCCTTCGTAGCGCACCGTTGGAAGATGCCGCCCGCCCGGTCCGCGCCGGCCTGTCCGGTGGTAAATACCGTGCGTTGACCGACGCTGAGGTTCTGAGGATTCACGAAGCGGCGCTGACCCTGCTGGAAGAGGTCGGAATGGCCTTGGCACCCGACAGTGGTGTCGCGTTGATGACCGCCTATGGCGCAATCTACAGTGAAGAGGACAAGCGCCTGCGCTATCCCCGCGAGGTCGTTGAGCGCGCGCTGAAGCAAGCGCAGAAACAGGTGACACTGTTCGCACGGGATCCCAAACACGATCTCGACCTGTCGGGCACGCGCGTCCACTACGGAACGGCGGGTGCGGCGGTCCACCTCGCGGATGCGGAGATAGGTGAATATCCCGAAAGCACGCTGGCCGACCTTTATAATGCCGCGAAGATCACCGATCAGCTCGACAACGTGCATTTCTTCCAGCGCTGCATGGTCGCGCGCGACGTGCTCGACAATCGGGAAATGGATCTCAACACGCTCTATGCCTGTGTTTCGGGCACCAGCAAGCATATCGGCACATCTTTCACCGAGCCTGCCTTTGCCGCAGACGGTTTAGAGATGCTGCACATCATTGCCGGTGGCGAAGACGCGTGGCGCGCGCGCCCCTTCGTGCTGAACACCAATTGTTTTGTCGTGCCACCGATGAAATTCGCAACCGAGTCCTGCGAAGTCATGGAGGTTTGCGTGCGCGGTGGGATGCCGGTCTTGCTGCTCTCGGCCGGGATGGCCGGGGCAACAGCGCCCGCGCCACTCGCCGCAGTCATCGCACAGGCGGTTGCGGAGTGTTTGGCAGGCCTTGTCTATGTTCAGGCGATCAAGCCGGGTGCGCCCGCGGTCATGGGCACATGGCCCTTCGTCGTGGACCTGCGCACCGGTGCGATGAGCTCAGGCTCTGCCGAGCAAGCCCTGCTGTCGGCGGCTTGTGCCCAGATGGGGCAGTTCTATGACCTGCCGACGGGCGCACCGGGCGGGATGAGTGATGCCAAGTTCCCCGATGCACAATCGGGCGCAGAGCACGCGATGGCCAGCACCATGGCCGGGCTGGCCGGGCTGAACATGGTCTATGAGGCGGCGGGGATGTATTCGTCGCTGCTCGGGTTCTCCCTCGAAGGGCTGATTCTTGATGATGATGTGCTGGGGCAATGTATGCGCTGCGTGCGCGGCATCGAAGTCACGGAGGACAACCTGAACCTCGACCTGATCAAGTCCGTCTGCCTCGACGGTCCGGGGCACTATCTGGGGGCAGATCAGACGCTTGGTATGATGCAGACTGAATATTTCTATCCACAGCACAGCGATCGCATGTCCCCAAAGGAATGGGACGAAAAGAACCGTCCGCAACTGCTGCAAAAGGCAATCGACCGCAAACACGACATCCTGTCGAAACCCGGCTGGTCGCGCCTCTCACCTGAGATTGATGCGGCGGTCCGTGCCCGCTTCAACATCCATCTCAACGAAATCTGATCGCAACCACTTGCGGCGAGCGTTACCGCGCGTGCCGCAAGTGTCAGTCCTGGCGGGCCTCATAAGCAGCCAGCAGATCGGTTACGAGGATGCCGTCGATCCGCATCCCCGACAGATTCGCATCCGTAATCGTGGCGTTAGTGAAATTGATATTGTTGAACCGGGCGCCCGACAGGTTGACGTTCTCGTAAGTGGCTTCCGCCAGATTGACGTCGTCAAAGCGGCAGCCCTGAAGATTGCTTTCCTCAACCGATGCATTGCGCATCAGCGTCCACAAACGCGCATCATCCAGCTTCACCCCGTCGAAATGCGCACCGGTCATATCGGCACGCTCGAAATGCGTACCCTGCAGCTGTTTTCCATTGAAAGGATTGGCATTTTCGGTCATGTGCTCTCTCACCTGAGGATGGGTGCGGGATTGCTCCCGCATCTGCCGTGAGACTAGCACAGAATCCCCTTGCACAACGCCGTGCAATGCGTATTTTGCCGCTCTCATTCAGATACGGTGTTCGGACCGCACGTCGACGTGCGTTTTCGCCTGCCGGACACGAGATAGCGAAGCCGGGGGAGAGACCTCCGAAGAACCGAGGTTGAGACATGGCAGTCCCAAAGAGCAAGATCACCCCGTCCAAGCGCGGTATGCGTCGTGCACATGACGCCCTGGTGGCAGCGAACCCGAACGAGTGCTCCAACTGTGGCGAACTGCGCCGCCCGCACCACGTTTGCCCGTCCTGCGGCCACTATGCCGATAAAGAAATCGTGGCGATGGTCGATGATATCGACCTAGACGAAGACGCAGCGTAACGTTAGCTCATAGACCTACCCAAACAGGGTGCGCCAAAGCAGCGCGCCTGGCAGGAGGCAGAGCAAGACATGTCACGCGACATCGTCATATCAATAGACGCGATGGGCGGGGATACCGGCCCATCTGCTGTTGTTGGCGGCATGGTGAAGTCCGCCCGCAAGAACAATGAAATCCGCTATATCGTCCATGGGGACGAGGCGGTGCTTCGCCCTCTCATCGAAAAACGCCGTGAACTGATCGACATTACCGAGATTAGACACGCTGATGATGTCATCCCGATGACGGAAAAGCCGTCACATGCGATGCGCCATGGCAAGAACAGCTCCATGTGGGCCACGCTGCAAACGGTTGAAAAAGGCGATGCCGCCGCAGCCGTGTCCTGCGGGAACACGGGCGCACTGATGGCGATCTCTATGCTGCGCTTGCGCAAGGCACCGGGCGTGGATCGCCCCGCAATCGCGGTCCTTTGGCCAAACAAGGGCGGGGATGCCCCCCATAACATCGTTCTCGACGTCGGCGCGGACATTAAGGCTGAGGCCAAGGACCTCGTCCAATATGCCATCATGGGCGCTGTCTATGCCCGGCAGGGGCTAGAGCTTGCCCGGCCCAAGGTCGGCCTGCTCAATGTCGGCACAGAAGATCACAAGGGCCGCGCCGCCTTGCAAGAGGCCGCCCGCGCGCTCGAAGAGCTCGCCAAGGATCCCGAAGCTAAGATTGAGTTTGTGGGCTTTGTCGAGGGCAGCGACATGGCCTCGGAAGATGTCGACGTCATCGTGACCGATGGGTTCACAGGCAATGTCGCGCTCAAAACTGCCGAAGGCACAGCACAGCAGATTCGCGGCTTCCTGAGGGAAGCGATGGAGCATACGATCTTCAGCAGGATCGGCGCGCTGTTTGCGTTGACCTCCCTGCGCCGCCTGCAAAAACGCCTCGACCCCCGCCGGGTCAACGGAGGGGTCTTTTTGGGGCTGAATGGCGCAGTTGTGAAATCTCACGGCTCTGCCGATGCCACCGGCGTGTCCGCCGCAATCAAACTGGCCTTCCGGCTGGCCAAGTCGGGATTCACCGAATCCGTGACCAAGCGCGTCGCAGAGCACGCGACCAAAGCACAATCCGAATCTGAAAGCTGAACCATGACTGTCATACGCGCTGTCCCCATCGGAACCGGTCACTATCTGCCGGAACGCGTTGTAGAGAATGCATGGTTCACCGAAAGGCTCGAAACCACGGATGAGTGGATTCGCACCCGGTCAGGCATCGAACGACGTCATTTCGCGGCAGAGGGTCAGAAGACATCTGATCTTGCCATAGAGGCCGCGCGCGCCGCCCTCGCCGATACCGGCCTGCAAGGCTCAGATATTGATGCGATTGTGCTGGCGACAGCGACACCGGATCAGACCTTTCCCTCCACCGCGACCCGGGTTCAGCATGCGATTGGCATGACTTCGGGCTATGCCTTTGACCTGCAGGCGGTCTGCGCCGGTTTCATCTTTGCGCTGGCCAATGCCAATGCATTGATCGTGTCTGGTCAGGCGCGGCGCGTGATGGTGATTGGGGCAGAGACCTTCTCGCGCATTCTCGACTGGGAAGATCGCGCGACCTGCGTCCTGTTCGGCGACGGCGCCGGGGCACTGATTCTCGAAGCGCGCGAAGGTGAGGGCACCTCGACCGATCAGGGGATTCTCTCAACGGACCTGCATTCGGACGGACAGTTCAATGACCTGCTCTATGTCGATGGCGGGGTCTCCTCGACCGGGACAGTCGGCGTTCTGAAGATGCAGGGCCGAGAGGTCTTCAAGCATGCCGTCAGCAAGTTGACCGCAGCAGGTCACGCCGCAATGGAAAAGGCTGGCGTCACCTCCGACGAGGTATCGGCGGTTGTCCCACATCAGGCGAATCTTCGTATTATCAAGGCAGTGGCCCAGAAGATGAACCTGACAGATGACCGTATCGTCATCACCGTACAGGACCATGGCAACACGTCTGCCGCCTCTATCCCGCTCGCCATGTCCGTCGCACGCACATCGGGCCGGGTGAAGGCAGGCGATCTGGTCTTGATGGAAGCGATCGGCGGTGGTCTGGCCTGGGGGGCCGCCTTGATGCGTTGGTGACAAACCGCACCAAAATCGCCTGCCAAGTCGTTGTTATTGACTCTCTTTCGCGAGTCCCGATACGGTCCTGAGAGTGTCTAACACCGGACAGGATTGGAATCGACATGGGCGAAAAGACCCTGACACGAATGGACCTGAGTGAAGCGGTTTATCGTGAAGTCGGACTCAGCCGGAATGAAAGCGCAGAGCTGGTTGAAGATGTGCTAAAGCATATCTCTGACGCGCTCGTCGCTGGGGAAAGCGTGAAAATTTCCTCCTTCGGTACCTTCTCTGTCCGGGACAAGAATGCCCGTGTCGGGCGCAATCCCAAGACTGGTGAGGAAGTCCCGATTGAGCCGCGCCGCGTGCTGACATTCCGCCCGTCCCACCTGATGAAAGACCGCGTGGACGCTGGCAACAAGTCCTGAGTCTGACCAATGGAAAAGTCACCACAGGCCTTTCGTACGATTTCGGAAGTTTCCGAGGTCGTCGGTGTCCCAGCGCATGTTCTGCGGTTCTGGGAAGGCAAGTTTGCGCAGATCAAACCGGTCAAACGGGGTGGCGGACGACGCTATTACCGTCCCCAGGATGTCGAACTGATCACCGCGATCCGTGAACTGCTCTACACTGACGGACTGACGATCCGCGGCGTGCAAAAGCTGTTCAAGGAGCATGGCGTGAAGCACGTCGTTGCGCGCCACGGCATTGCCCCTGCCCCAATGGCTCCTACCGACGATGATGATCAGACCGACGCGGCCCAGCTGGACGCAGGGGCCGCGGAAGAGGATGACGACCTGTGGAACGACGTGCCCGATGCCGGGCTGATCGCCCCAATGGAAGAGGCTGCACCGATGGCAGAGCAGAACACGACACCCGCGCCAACGGCGAAACCTGACCCGGCCCGCGCCGCCGCGATGCGGTCGGTCCTGACCCGGTTAGAGAGCCTGCGCGCACGCATGGCCGCGCACCCGACGCCAGACCTTGCGGATTGAGTGAAATGGCTCTTGAAGCGCCCCGCCAATTCGGGCAAACACCCGCTCACGGTCGGGCTATAGCGCAGCCTGGTAGCGCGTTCGTCTGGGGGACGAAAGGTCGTAGGTTCGAATCCTGCTAGCCCGACCAAGTGATATTCCACGCCGGTGCCCCCAGCACCGGCGTTTTTCATATGAGGCTGTTGGCCCATGACCGATCCAGTTGGCGTTCTGCCCTCTCAGACCCTTTCTGCCATGATTGCGCAGGGCCAGATTCGCGCCGACCGGCCCATCCCGGAGGAGCAGATACAGCCTGCCAGCCTCGATTTGCGTCTGGGGCAAAAGGCCTGGCGCGTCCGGGCCAGCTTCCTGCCCGGTGACGCGACCGTGGCCGAGCGGCTGGACAGCTTCGCCATGCACGACTTTACCCTTGAGGATGGTGCGGTGTTGGAAAAGGGATGCGTCTACCTCGTCCCGCTGATGGAAAGCCTCGACCTGCCAGACACGGTCGATGCAGTCGCCAACGCCAAAAGCTCGACCGGCAGGCTCGATCTCTTCACCCGGCTGATCACCGACCATGGTGAAGAATTCGACCGCATTCCCGCAGGCTATTCCGGCCCCCTCTATGCAGAGATCAGCCCCCGCTCGTTCAGCGTGCTGCTGCGCCCGGGCATGCGCCTCAATCAGGTTCGGTTCCGACGTGGCAAGGCGGAACTGGACGACACCGCCCTAGCAGCACTGCATGGGCAAAGCAGACTGGTCGACGGGGATGCGCATGTCGACGGCGGATTGGGCTTCTCTGTCGATCTCCGCCCCGCTGAGGGCACATTGGTGGGCTATCGCGCCAAGCCCCACACCGCTCTCATCGACCTCGATCAGATCGGCGCCTACCCGGTTGCAGAGTTCTGGGAAGAAGTGCACAGCGACGAAGGCCGCATCATCCTCGATCCCGGTGCATTTTATATTCTGGTAAGCCGTGAAGCCGTTCACGTCCCCCCGGATCACGCCGCGGAAATGGCGCCCTATATCGCGATGGTCGGGGAATTCCGTGTCCACTATGCGGGCTTCTTCGATCCCGGCTTCGGCAATGCAGAGGCTGGCGGCGCCGGATCACGCGGTGTGTTGGAGGTGCGCTGTCACGAGGCCCCATTCGCCCTTGAACACGGCCAGATCGTGGGGCGCCTGGTCTATGAGAAAATGACCGAAACCCCGGAAAAGCTCTACGGGGCGGCAATGGGGTCCAACTATCAGGGACAGGGGCTGAAGCTCTCTAAGCACTTCAAAGCGCCCTAGCCTTCATCTTTAGGCAAATCCCGTCAGCAGCCAAACAGGGCCACCGGCGGGATCAAGTTCAGACTGTTTGTGCGTGCGTCAAGCGTCGCGATCGTTGCGCAACTGTGCCTCGCGCGCGGCAAGCTCACGCTCCCGCTGTTCGAGGGCCAGTTCCCGCTCACGCCGCGCCAGGGCCTCTTCCCGCTCAGCAAGCGGATCGCGCTGCGGTCCGGCCTGCCCGCGCTGGCTCATCATATCCGTGCCTTTGCGCATGGCAGAGTTGATGCCCTGGTTGACGAGTCGGCGCATCACCATGTTCACGATGGAATTCAAGTTCATCTGGCCGTTCCCCTCTTACTCGAACATATCATCTGTATCGTTCTCGACCGGTTCACGCTCATCCGGTGTTCCCGGCAGGGGCCGGTTGTCGAGCAGACCGGCGGCGCGTAGTTCTTTCAAATCGGGCAGGTCGCGTGCGGTTTCAAGCCCGAAATGCGCGAGAAAGGCCTGCGTGGTCGTGAATGTCACAGGCCGGCCCGGGGTCTGGCGACGGCGTCCCAGACGGATCCATTCCAGCTCCATCAACAGATCTATCGTCCCACGGCTGACGGAAACGCCACGAATCTCTTCAATTTCGGCCCGCGTCACCGGCTGGTGATAGGCGATGATCGCCAGTGTCTCGATGGCCGCCCGCGACAATTTCCGGGTCTCCACCGTTTCCTTCTGCATCAGAAATGACAAATCCGCCGCCGTGCGAAACGCCCATTCATCGCCAGAGCGCAGCAAATGAACACCGCGGCCCTGATAACGTTTCTGCAAGCTGGCCAGCGCATGCATCACATCGCACCCATGCGGCAGCCGCGCGGCCAGCGCCGTCGCCTTCAAAGGCTCGGAAGTGGCAAAAAGGATCGCCTCAACCATACGTTCCTGCTCCGCAATCGGCGGTGCTTCGAATAGTGTGTCGAGATCTTCGCGGCTCATGAAAGCGGGTCCGATGTTGTCCTGCGCTTGACCTCAATACGTCCAAACGTGTCGGCCTGCCGCAATTCAAGCGCCCCTTCCTTCACCAGTTCCAACGAGGCCGCAAATGTCGCCGCCGTCGCCGACCGACGCTTCTTGGGATCAAGCCGCCAGGCCTCGGGCAAGTAATCTTCCAGATCTGACCACTCCAGCACGGTCCCGATCAGGCCCTTCATCCGCTCCAGCGCCTGCTCCATTGTATAGAAGGCACCACGCTTCAAATGCAGTGGCTCGAAATCATCCTTCGTCTTTACCCCGGCATAGGCGCGCATCAAGTCGACAAGACTGGCGTCATAAACCACACGCCGCTTGAGGCTCACATCCTCCGGCTCACCCCGGCCAAAAAACTCCCGCCCCAGCTGGTCGCGGGCCATCAGCTTGGCCGCCGCTTTGCGCATCCCCTCAAGCCGTTCCAGCTGAAAGGCCAAATGTGCGGCCAGTTCCTCACCGCTGGGCCCCTCTTCTTCAGGGTCGGGTGGCAACAACAGCCGGGACTTCAGGAAGGCCAGCCACGCCGCCATGACGAGGTAATCCGCCGCGAGTTCGATGCGCAGCCGCTTGGCCGCCTCCACGAAATGCAAGTATTGCTCGGCCAGTTGCAGGATCGAAATCCGACGCAAATCGACCTTCTGCGTCCGGCTGAGCGTGAGAAGGACATCAAGTGGTCCCTCATACCCATCAACATCGACAACCAATGCCTCGGCAGCAATCCGCTCCTGCCGGTCCCGGATCAGAAAATCATCAGGCATGCGCCGTCACTCCTTCCAATCGGTCAAGCTCTGCGCGGGCGGCTTCCATGTCAAACGGCTCGGGCGCGCGTCGGGCGCCAAGTGCCGCATCTGCACGTTCGGCTGCTTTGCCCGAAAGCGCGGGCGTAGCCGAGGCGATGGCCGTCATTTCATCCATGTCGCCATTGCAATGCAGGATCATATCGCAACCTGCCTCAAGGCTTTGCGTCACCCGCGTCTCGAACGCGCCGCCAAGCGCCTTCATCGACAGATCATCTGTCATCAGAAGGCCGTCAAAACCGATCTCCCCCCGGATCAGGTCGATCATCGGGCGCGAAAGAGTTGCGCAGCGATCAGCGTCAATCGCTGAATAGGTCACATGCGCCGTCATCGCCATGGGGCAGTCGGCAAGGGCTGCAAACGGTGCAAAGTCGGTCGCGAGTTCCGTACGACTTGCATCGACGACCGGCAGTTCTTCGTGGCTGTCTGCCAGACCCAATCCATGTCCGGGAATGTGTTTCATGATCGGCAGGACACCGCCCGTCAGGTGGCCGCGCAGGACGGCCCGACCGATTGGAGCCACGGCCTGTAGATCCATGCCATAGCAGCGATTGCGCAGGAAGGCGTGCGTATCGTCCCGCGCCACATCAACCATCGGCGCACAATTCACATCGATCCCCAGATCGAGAAGTTCCGCCGCAATATAGCGATACCGCAGCTCCATCGCGGCAGCCGCCTGGTCCACACCGAGGCCTGCCACGAAATCCAAAGGCGGCAGCCACTCCCGCCAGGGCGCGCGCAGCCGTTGCACCCGCCCGCCCTCCTGATCAATCAGGATCGGGACATTGCGGCCGGTCAGCGCCCGCAACTCTTCTGTCAGTGCACGAATATCCTGCGCATCGCCAAGGTTGCGGTCGAACAGGATGAAGCCCCATGGCTGCACGTCCTGAAAGAAGGCCCGCTCTCGCGCCGTTGGCATGCGGCCCTCAAGGCCAAATATCGCCGCCGATACGCTCATCGCGTCACCGGAATGCAGTCCTGACCCCGGGCAACAAAGGCCGCGCAGGCCGCCCGCGTTTCGGTCAGTCCGTCATATCCAACCGCCCGCAAGCGATAGCGCGTGGTCCCGCCAGAGACGACCGTCTCGATATAACGCTGCTTGCCCGCCATCAGTGAGGGCTGACGACGCACGAGGCCGTTCCACTGCTCGATCGCAATCTCTTCGCTGAGAAACGCGCCAAGCTGGACCATATGGGTGCCCGCCGGGATCGCATTGCCGTCCACCGCGACGGGGGCCTGCGGCTCTCGCACGGCGGTTGTGGTGCGGGAGGCCAGATCAGAGGGCCGCGACCGTGGGATCAGGCTTGCAACAGGGGCATATGGATCCGCCTCGGGATCGGGTTCTGCCGCGACCCCTGTATCCTCACCCCCGTCGCCCAGCGCCTCGGCCAGCAGATCCTCGATCTCCTGCGCCGGATCGGGGGCGATGACGACATCTTCCTGATCGGGGACCATCGGTGCTGGCGCGAGGGCAACGTCCTCCTCCGTCACGACATCCGGCGTGCCTTCAATCAAGGTGTTCACGCTGCGACCCTGATGGGGCACCTGCAATCCGCCCGGCTCTTCAGGCTCTTCGCGGGCCGGACCCGACTGGGCCACGATGACGGGAATCTCGCTGGTGTCCTGCGTACCGGTCTGCCACGTCCACATGGCAAGGCCTATCAGCACGGCCAGGGACGCCAACGCCCCAACAACCCGGCCCACTTTCGTAAGCAAGGAGACCGATTCCACCTGTTCGCTCGCCGTATCCCGCATCGCACATACCCTCTGCCCACACCTTATATGGTGTGTGACGCTGCTCCAACTCCGAAATATCGGCCCTTTGCAGGAGGTTGGCCTGCGGCCCGGTGCGTTATCGCATCTCGTTCAACGGAGTGACGCCAAGGATACCAAGTCCTGCCGCAATCACAAGCTGACAGGCCCGTACAAGGGCCAGCCGTGTGCGGGTTTCCTCAGCATCTTCCTGAATGAAGCGGATGCCCGGCTCATCATTGCCCCGGTTCCACAAGGCGTGGAATTCCGCCGCCAGATCATAGAGGAAAAACGCAATCCGGTGCGGCTCATTCGTGCGGGCCGCCGTCTCCATCGCCCGCGGCCATTCCGCAATTTTCGCCAGCAGCGCCAGCTCCGCAGGATGGGTCAGCTTCGACAGGTCAGCGCCAGACAGGGCCGCATCGTCACACGCGATTTCAGCCTTGCCCAGAACGCTCGCAACCCGCGCATGCGCATATTGCACGTAAAAGACCGGGTTTTCCTTCGACTGCTCCATCGCCTTGTCAAAATCAAAATCCAGCGGCGCGTCATTCTTCCGCGTGAGCATGATGAACCGGGTCACGTCGGGCCCGACCTCATCGACGACGTCACGCAGGGTGATGAACGTCCCTGCCCGCTTCGACATCTTGAACGGCTCACCATTCTTGTAGAGCTTCACCAGCTGGCACAGCTTCACGTCGAGCGGAACCTTGCCGTCCGACAGGGCCGAAACAGCCGCCTTCATCCGCTTCACATAGCCGCCATGATCGGCGCCGAACACGTCGATCAATTGATCAAAGCCACGCTCGATCTTGTCATAGTGATAGGCGATGTCGGGGGCGAAATAGGTCCACGCACCGTCCGATTTCTTCACCGGGCGGTCCACATCATCACCATGATCGGTCGAGCGGAACAGCGTCTGTTCGCGCGCCTCCCAATCCTCAGGCAGCTTGCCCTTGGGCGGCTCCAACGTGCCCTGATAGATCAGACCCTTGTCTTCAAGGGATTGCAGCGCACCCTCGATCCGGCCTGTGCCATAGAGCGACTTTTCGCTGAACCATTTGTCCATCGTCACGCCCAGCGCGCCGAGATCGTCCTTGATCAGATCGAGCATCGCGTCGGTCGCGAATTCCCGCACCTGCAACAGCCACTCGGATTCAGGCCGGTCCACAAGGCTATCGCCGAATTGCGCCTTCAGCGTCTCACCCAGCGGGACAAGGTAATCGCCCGGATAGGTGCCTTCGGGAAATTCGACCTTGTGTCCGTGCGCCTCAAGATAGCGCAGATAGACAGAGCGGGCGAGCACATCGACCTGCGCGCCCCCATCGTTGATGTAATATTCCCGCATGACATCATAGCCCGCAAAGTCGAGCAACCCGGCCAGCGCATCGCCGAACACCGCGCCCCGCGTGTGCCCAACATGCAGCGGCCCGGTCGGGTTGGCGGAGACATATTCCACATTCACCTTGATGCCCGCGCCCATATCCGACCGCCCGAAATCGGTTCCCGCGCTCAGCACGGCTGGCACGATCCGCTGCCACTGCCCCTCGGCCAGCCGCAGGTTGAGAAAGCCGGGACCCGCAACCGTGGCTTCCGCGACGCGCGGATCATCTGCCAGCTTCGCGGCCAGCACATCTGCGATATCGCGGGGCTTCGACTTTGCAGCCTTTGCCAGCACCATTGCGGCATTCGTGGCCATATCCCCATGCGCGGCATCCCGCGGCGGCTCCACCGCCACGTTTCGCATGTCGAGACCGTCGGGCAGGCTGCCCTCTGCCACCATCGCCTCCAGCGAAGTCAGCACCAGCGTCTTGATCTCGGCAAACAGGTTCATCGTCACTCTCCATTGAATGGCGCGGGTTTAGCATCGCGGCGCGAGAGGTCAACGCAGATTGAGAATCATGTGCCTCTGCCCTCGGAGTGTCGGGTGGCGGATTGGCAAGCTGAGTGATCTTCATACCGCCAGCCTAAGATTGGTTCGGACAAGCATGTTGCAAAGCAACGTGCGGGTAGCAATGCAGTTCTACTGCGCTCCGTCATATCGCTAAGCTTTAGCACATCTTGGAAGTGGGGAGCTCAATCTTTGCTCCGATGGACCAAAACGACGTCAAGCACCCAATTTTCATCAAAAAAAGGGTTGGAAAGCGAAGTTATCCCCATCCTTCACAGGCCGGGGATCACTGATCGCCATGCTACAAGATGTACAATTGAGCACAATATGTAGAGGAAAATGATGGACAAGACATACGTCATTACCATCGTACTCATCTTGCTTACACTGATCGTTGTAGGTGCGATATTCGGTAGTGAGTTCCTAATGCTTTTTGGCGCTGCTGCCGCAGCAGCAATTGCTGTGGTCAAGCGGCAGAATTCAGAAGACGACTAACCCCGCTTCATCTCGCCCCTCAGCGCACGGTGCTCCTCAATCGCGAACCGGTCCGTCATCCCGGCGATGTAATCCGCGACGATCCGCGCGCGCAGGGTCTCGCTTTTCGCAGCGCCTGCCGCCTCGCTCCATTCCGGGGGAAGCATGCCGGGATCGGCCATGAAGTCCTCGAACAACTGCTCCACGATCCGCGCCGCTTTCCGGCGCATGCGGCGCACGGACCAATGACGATACATCCGTGCAAACAGGAACGCCCGGATCACTTTCAGATCGGCCCACATGGCAGGGGAAAACCGCACCACCGGCGCGCCCAACGCCCGCACCTCTGCCGCTGAACCCGGCGATGCCTCGCGCAACAACCGCTCGCTTTCGCGCAGCACATCCTCAACCATGACGCCAAAGACCCTGCGCAGCGCCTCATGCTGCCGCCGATCTTCGTCGAGCGAGGGCCATTTCCGGTCTACCTCGGCAAAACAGCGCCCCACGATGGGCAGGTCGCAAATGTCATCCACAGCAAACAATCCCGCCCGCAAACCGTCATGCAGGTCGTGATTGTTATAGGCGATATCGTCCGAGATTGCGGCCACCTGCGCCTCTGCTCCGGCATGGCTCTCAAGCTCCAGATCGTGCCGCGCGTCGTAGTCGGCCAGCGCGAAGGGCAACTCCCCCGTCACCGGGCCATTGTGCTTTGCGATGCCTTCCAGCGTCTCCCAAGTCAGGTTCAGCCCGTCCCACTCGGCATAATGTCGCTCCAGATCCGTGACGATCTTCAGCGCCTGAGCATTGTGATCGAACCCGCCATAGGGCGCCATGCAGTCCGCCAGCGCGTCCTCCCCCGTATGCCCAAAGGGCGTGTGGCCCAGATCATGGGCCAGCGCGACAGCCTCCGCCAGATCCTCGTTCAGCCCAAGCGTGCGCGAGATCGTGCGCGCCACCTGTGCCACCTCGATCGAATGGGTCAGCCGGGTGCGAAAATAATCCCCCTCATGCTCCACAAACACCTGCGTCTTATGCTTGAGCCTGCGAAACGCGCTGCAATGGATGATCCGGTCGCGGTCGCGCTGAAAGGCAGAGCGGTGGGCGCTGCCCCCCTCCCGATGCAAGCGCCCCCGGCTCTCCTCGGGCGATGTGGCATATGGCGCGAGCATGCGGGCCCTCCCTTGCACGGCGCAAAGCAGCGCCCTATTTCTTGAGTGAATCGCACAGATACTGGAGAGGGGCAATCATGGACCTCGACCTGCCACCCAAAGTCTCGGACCGCGCCTTTGCGCGTCTCGCTGAAATCAACGCCGCCACCGGAGAGGCGAAGGCCCTGCGCGTCGCGGTCGAGGGCGGCGGGTGCTCCGGCTTTCAATATGAAATCGAGCTGGCAGACGCCCCGGGCGACGATGATCTCGTCCTCGAAAAGGACGGGCAGAAGGTGCTGGTCGACAGCGTCTCCCTCCCCTTCCTGTCCAATGCGGTGATCGACTTCACAGAAGAGCTGATCGGCGCGCGGTTTGTGATCAACAACCCAAACGCCACCTCCAGCTGTGGCTGCGGTACGTCCTTCTCCATGTGAGGGCGACTTGCCCCGGCCCGGCCTGCCCGATAGACCGAACCCAGACCGGCAGCGGAGGCCCGAATGATCATCGCCAGCTTCAATATCAACGGGATCAAGGCGCGCCTGCCCGCCCTTTTGCAATGGCTGGAAGAGGCAAAGCCCGATGTGGCCCTGCTGCAAGAGATCAAGTCGGTGGACGAGGCCTTCCCCCGCGAACCGATTGAAGATCTCGGCTACAATGTCGAAACACACGGTCAGAAGGGTTTTAACGGGGTCGCGATCCTCTCGCGCCGCCCGCTCGAGGACGTAACCCGCCGTCTGCCGGGCGACGACAGCGACGAGCAGGCCCGATATATCGAGGCAACGGTGGACGGTGTGCGGCTGTGCGGGCTGTACCTGCCCAATGGCAACCCGACACCGGGGCCGAAATACGATTACAAACTGGCTTGGATGGACCGCCTGCACGCCCGCGCAGAAGAGCTTCTGGCAACAGAGCAACCCTTCGTCATGGCGGGCGATTACAACATCATCCCGCAGGCCGAAGACGCCGCCCGCCCCGATGCATGGCGCGACGATGCGCTCTTCCGTCTTGAAAGCCGCGAGAAGTTTCGCCGCCTGCTCAATCTGGGCCTGACCGACGCCCTGCGTGCAACGACGCGCGCGTCCGAAACCTATACGTTCTGGGATTATCAGGCGGGTGCACGGCAGCGGAATGACGGCATTCGTATCGATCACCTGCTGCTCAGCCCGCAAGCGGCGGACCGCCTGCTCTCCTGCGAGATCGACGCCCATGTGCGCGACAGGGAAAAGCCTTCGGATCACGTGCCGATCAAGATTGAGCTGGCGGAGTAGAGCGGTCGCTACTCGTCCAATTCTCAAAATACAAAATCTGACGCAAAGGCGCCGTTCCGAGGGGTGGCGCAATCGCGCCGCCCCGTGGGGGCGGAACGGCGCGGCGCAACGGGGCCCGTTGCGCGGGCGCTTTGTCGCGAGCAATCTCTCTCAGATTCAACTTTGGGTGTTCTAGTCGATCTTATTACTACCGAAGGCGATCGCAGCCTCCGCCACCGGATCATGCCCGTAAATCCAGTCCATACGCCGTTGACCAAACCGTGGGAAAAGCCGATCGGTGACGGCCATCCCGGCAAGCAATGCGGGGCGCAGTGGCAAACCGGTATGATTGATCCGGCCCTGCGTCACAGCAGCCGCCTGCATCCGCGTAGCACGCGCCTTGCGATGCGCCTCAAACCGCGCCAGATCAGCCCCCTGTGACAGACAGTGGGCGAGCGCCCAGCCATCCTCCAACCCCATGGCCGCACCCTGCGCCAGAAAGGGCAACATCGGGTGGGCGGCATCACCGATCACGACCAGTTTGCCCTTGTGCCAATGGGGCAGCTCCGGGTGCGAGAGCAGCCCCCAGAGAAACGTATCCCTTACATCCGCCAACGCGTCTTGCGCATGATGGGACCAGCCGTCAAAGGCGCGCCGCAGGTTGTCGGGGTCATCAACCTCTGACCAACCCTCCGCCCGCCAATCAATCCGTTTCGTCACCGCCACGATATTGGTCAAACGCCCCCCGCGGAGCGGATAAGTGACGATGTGCCGATCCGGCCCGATGGTGAGTTCTGTCCGATTGGGCGCATCCGGGGCACGGGGGGTGAGCGCCCGCCATGCCGCAAAGCCGGTGAAATCAGCCTTGGGCATCTCGCCCAGCGCCGCGCGCAATCCCGATTTAACGCCATCGGCCCCGATCACCACGTCAAAGCGGTCGCCGCCCACGTCTCCATCAACGGCCCCCTCCGGCGCGACAGCCGTTCCCAGGCGAAACGTCACGCCCTCCGCCTCAACCGCATTTGCCAGCAATCCGATCAGATCAGCCCGATGAAAGGCCAGCAGCGGTCGCTTCCAGCGCGCCTCCGCCGCGTCACCCATCGCGACCTGCATCAGGCGCGCTCCGGTCCAGTGATCGCGGATCACCACGGCATCGGGCCGCGTGGCGAGGGCCCGCGCCTCCTCGCCCAGTCCCAGCGCGTCGAGCACTGCAACGGCATTTGGCCCCAGTTGCAGCCCAGCGCCGACCTCCCCCAACGCGGCTGCCTGCTCGAAGATGGTGACCGTCAGGCCCCTCTGCGCGCAGGCGAGCGCGGCAGACAACCCCGCAATGCCCGCCCCGACAATGGCAACGCGCACAGTGCCCTACCTGCGACCGCGCTTGTTCCGACGGCGATAGGCCACCTCAGTCGGGATCAGGAATAAGGCACCGGCAGATGCAATCAGCGCGTTCACGCCCGGTGGGCCGAAGCTGATCCCGAACATACGACCGACAAAAAAGAACAGGATCGTGCCGCCCATCGCGATGATGATCGACGGCACATAGCCATTATGTGTGAAGCCCAGCCGTTCGGAGGCGTAGCCGAATATGCCACCCAGAACCATGCTGAAGAAAAAGGACATCATAGCGTTACTCTCCCAGAAGCGTTCCCTTGGATATGGGGCTTCCCCGCTGAAATACATCAGCATCCTGCACGCTTGACCCTGCACGCTGCAAGCGTTCCAGCGTCAGGGCACCCGTGCCGCACGCCACACGAAGGGCATCGTCGAGCACTTCGCCAGGTTGCCCCTCACCTGCATCGGGTCGCGCCATCAGCACCTTGATCCGCGCACCGTCCTGTAAGGTCCATGCCCCCGGAAACGGAGCGAGCCCGCGAATGATACGATCCAGCTCGACCGCAGGGCGGGTCCAGTCAATGCGGGCCTCTGCCTTGTCGATCTTGTGGGCGTAGGTGACACCAGCCTCAGGCTGCGGCGTCGGCTTCAGGGCGTCTATGCGGTCGAGCGCCGTTACGATCAACGATGCGCCCAGCGCGCTCAATCGGTCATGCAGCTCTGCCGTTGTTTCCCGCGCTGCGATCGGCAGTGCCTCCTGCAACAGAACTGGCCCGGTATCCAGACCGGCCTCCATCTGCATGATGCACACGCCAGTTTCCTGATCTCCAGCCATGATCGCACGGTGGATCGGCGCCGCCCCCCGCCAGCGTGGCAGCAGCGAGGCATGGATGTTGATACAGCCGCGCGCAGGCGCGTCCAGAATGGCCTGCGGCAAGAGCAACCCATACGCAACGACAACCGCCGCCTCAGCCTCTAATGCTGCAAAGGCGGCCTGTTCTTCCGCTCCCTTCAGCGATGTCGGGTGGCGAACCACAAGGCCCAGCGCCTTTGCCCGCGCTTGAACCGGGGAGGGTCGCAATTTCTTGCCCCGCCCCGCCGGACGCGGCGGCTGGGTATAGACGGCGGCAATCTCGTGCCCGGCCTCGACCAAAGCCTCCAGCACCGGGACCGAAAACTCCGGTGTGCCCATGAAGATCAATCGCATCCTCGGCCCTCTCTTCCACTTTACAGACGCAGAACTGGCCCGAATGCCTCAAAAGCGCAAGGGAGGCTGACGCAGCACCGCAAGATCGCTATCCTTTCCCCGCTCGCAGAACAGGGAGGTCGCAACATGGCAGACCCATTTCAGAACGTTGATGCTGCCGGTGAAGACTTCATCGCCGCTTTCGCTGACTCAATGGATGCCCGGCAAGACGACCCGACGATGGAGGCCATCGTTGCCGACTATCTGGGACGCGCGCATTTCGCTGCGGATGGCCTGACCGTAGAGGTCGGATGCGGCGCGGGCGCGATCACACGGCGCATCGCAGATCACGCCAACCCGGCAAAGGTGGTCGGCCTCGACCCCTCAAACGGGTTCATTCGCGAAGCCGCGCGGCGTGCAGGCGACCGGGCCAACCTCTCCTTCGCGGTGGCAGACGGCGCAGACCTGCCCTTTGACGATCAATCCGCAGATAACGTGGTGCTGCACACGGTCCTAACCCACGTCACAGCACCCGACACTATACTGACCGAGGCCACCCGCATCCTGAAACCTGGCGGCACCATGATGATCTGCGACGCCGACTTCTCGAAAGCCTCGCTCGGCAGCTTCGAGGATGATCCACTACAAGTTTGCGCGCGGTACTTCGTGCGGGAATTTGTGACCGATCCGCACCTTGTGTCCAAGCTGCGCGATTTGATCAGCGCATGCGGATTGACGCTCAGCCATTTCGACCTGCGCAGCCGACCGGTGCTCGACAATGAACAAATGTTGCCCTGGGTCGCAGAGACCGCGCGGCTCATGCTCGAACGGGGTGAAATCGGGGAAACACTCCACCAGGGTCTGATCGAAGAGTATCACCGCCGGATGCAACGCGGCACGCTTTACGGCTATCAGGTCTTCGCGACGGCGGTCGCCAAGAAGAGCTAAGCCGCTAGCCGCGCCGCCGCAGCTTTTCATATTTCGCCAGCAGCATCCGTCGCTTCACCGGCTTCAACCGATCCACAAAAACCTTGCCGTTGAGGTGATCGATCTGATGCTGAACGCTCGTGGCCCAGAGGCCGACGAAGTCGCGCTCTTCCTCTTCCCCGCGCTCATTCAGAAACGCCACGGTCACAGCCCGAGGCCGTTCGATCATCGCCGATATGCCCGGCAAATTGGGGGAGGCTTCCTCATGCGCGCGCAATTTGACGGAGGCATGAAGCACACGCGGGTTGGCCATGCGCACAGGCTCATCGCCCTTGGTTGAGCAATCGACAACGGCCAGCTGCCGCATCTCGCCAATCTGTGGGCCAGCCAGCCCGACGCCGGGCATCGTATACATCGCCGCCAGCATCTCATCCCAAACCGCGCGCACGCCATCATCCACGATCTCAACCTCGGGGACAGCACGGCGCAGACGAGTATCCGGCCACGGCAGAAAGGGCCGCGTCATGCCCGGCTCTTCTTCAACTTCTTCATCTTGTTGGTGATGGTCATGCGCTTGACCGACCCAAGATAATCGATGAACAACTTGCCGTTCAGGTGGTCCAACTCATGCTGGGCACAGGTTGCCGCCAGCCCGTCAAACTTGCCCTCGCGCATCGCGCCATCGCGATCTGTCCAGCGCATCTCGATCTCGGCCGGGCGTGTGACCTCGGCGTAAATATCGGGAATGGACAGGCAACCTTCCTCGTAGACGTCCTCTTCCTCGGACGACCACAGGATCTCTGGATTGATCAGAACCATCGGCTCCGGCTCTGCATCCTTCTCAGCCACGTCCATGACGAACATGCGCTTCATCGCGCCGATCTGTGGGCCGGCCAAACCAATGCCCGGCGCGTCATACATCGTCTCAAGCATGTCGTCGGCCAGCTTGCGCACGGCGTCATCGACCTCAGCGACGGGATCGACGACCTTTTTCAGGCGGGGATCGGGATGGATCAGGATCGGGCGTATCATGGCCGCGTGACATAAGCCGCCACGCGCGCCCTTGCAACGATACAATGACGCCCTTGCCCCTGCCCGCCTGCGCGTTACGCTCCCCCTGACAGTAAAGGAGCGCCCACATGCCCGTGAATTTTGATGAAGTCATCGACCGCCGCAACACCCACTCGGTCAAGTGGGACGCGTGCGAGGCGCTTTATGGAGTCTCTCCTGATGATGGTATCGCGATGTGGGTCGCGGATATGGATTTCAAGCCACCCACCGCCGTGCAAACCGCGATGCGCGAGGCGGTGGAGCACGGTGTCTTCGGCTATTTTGGCAATGACAAACCGTACAAAGACTCGATCACCGGCTGGATGAGCCGCCGCCACGGGTGGGACGTTGATCCGGCCACGATCTCCACCACGCACGGTCTTGTCTCCGGTGTCGGCCTCTGCCTGCAGGCCTTCACGGAAAAGGGCGACGGTGTGGCCCTGTTCACGCCCGTCTATCACGCCTTTGCCAAGATGATTCACGCCAATGAGCGCCGTCTTGTCGAATGCGAGATGGATGTTGTCGATGGCCGCTTCCAGATGAATCTGGAGCGGTTGGAGGGCATGCTGGACGGCCTGCGCATGGTCATCCTCTGCTCCCCCCACAATCCCGGTGGCACGGTCTGGACGGCAGAAGAGCTGACAGCGCTGGCTGATTTTTGTGAGGCGCATAACCTCATCCTGATCTCCGACGAGATTCACCATGATCTGGTCTTTGGCGGCGCAAAGCACCACGTGCTCGCAACATTGCGCCCCCAGATGAAGACCCTCATCACGCTGACCGCCGCGTCAAAAACCTTCAACCTGGCAGGCGGCATGACCGGCAATGTCACGATCGCTGATGTAGAAATGCGCGCGAAGTTTCAGAAGATCCATCTGGCCTCCGGCGCCTCGCCCAACCGGTTCGGCATGCTGATGACGACGGCGGCCTATTCCGAAGGTGACGCGTGGCTGGAAGCCTGCATTGCCTATCTGGATGAGAACCGGCGCATTTTTGAGGATGGCGTAGCCGCCATTCCGGGCGTCAACCCGATGCGCCTTAATTCCACCTATCTCGAATGGGTCGACTTCAACGGCACCGGCATGGACGAGGCGGAGATTCAGCGCCGCGTTCAGGCAGAGGCCAAGATCGCCCCGAACCACGGCCCCACCTTCGGCAAGGGCGGCGACAACTGGCTGCGCTTCAACATCGCCACCCGCCGCGCCTTGGTCGTGGAAGCTGTGGACCGGCTGCAAAACGCCTTCGCCGATCTTCAGTGATGCTCGCTGCGCCCCGGCCTTGATCCGGGGCCATCCAGCGAAACGCGCCGCTTACCCTTTGCCGCGCCAACTCAAACTGGCGCGGTTCATCGCGGGCAAGTCGGCTTCTCCGCGCAGTGCGGCCTCACCGGTCTCGACCGCTGCACGCAGGATGGCCTCAGGCGCATGGGCGTAGGCAGGGCGCTGCGCAATCGTGTCATACCAAACGCCTCCGCAAGCATGGTCGAGGAGGACGCGCTGAAAGCAGTGGTCGAGATGAACCGGCCAGCCGCGCGCCCGCGCAACTTCGGGCAACACCTCTCGCGTCAACTGGAGCCAGCGTTGCTCCAGCATTTCCCGGTCTGACATCTCGAATAGCCGCTCCTGCATGGCAGGCGAGGTGGTGTGATTGGGTGTCAAGGCAAACGACTTCGCACACGCACAGCGGAATGCGCGGTGTACGGGCTGTGTACGCTTTGTGCACAGGTTGTGTATCGTAAAATTGAGCAATTCTGGTGGATCGGGATGAATTTCGCTGCGGCGCACAAATCGTCGCTTGACGATGCTTGCGCAACGAAATACCCCTCAGCTAAATCAGATTGAAACATCCTTTCGCGATGGAGATTCCGAATGTCATTCAAGGTGCAGCCACAAGCCCCCTCAATGCCGAACCGTTGCCAGCTTTTCGGCCCCGGATCCCGGCCTGCGATTTTTGAAAAGATGGCCGCCTCCGCCGCCGATGTAATCAACCTGGATCTCGAAGATTCTGTCGCCCCCGACGATAAACCGCAGGCGCGCGCCAATATCATCGAGGCGCTCAATGATGTCGATTGGGGCACCAAGACGGTCAGCGTCCGTATCAACGGTCTCGATACGCCCTACTGGTATCGGGATGTTGTGGAAGTCCTTGAAAAAGCTGGCGATCGCATCGACCGCTTCATGATCCCGAAAGTTGGCAATGCGGGCGACATATATGCAGTCGACGCGCTTGCCAGCGCCGTTGAGGCCGCGATGGGCCGCACCAAACCCGTACGTTTTGAAGTGATTATCGAGACGGCGGCAGGCCTTGCCCATGTCGAAGAAATCGCAGCAGCCTCGCCCCGGATGGAAGCGATGAGCCTGGGTGCCGCGGACTATGCCGCCTCCATGGGCATGCAGACCACGGGCATCGGCGGGACGCAGGAAAACTACTACATGGTTGCCCCCGATGGCTCGCACCACTGGGGGGATCCGTGGGTCGCACCGATCACCGCCATTGTCGCCGCCTGCCGCACCCACGGTCTTTTGCCCGTTGACGGACCATTCGGAGATTTCTCGGATGATCAAGGGTTTACGGCGCAGGCACGCCGCTCCGCGACGCTTGGCATGGTCGGCAAGTGGGCAATCCACCCAAAGCAGGTTGCCCTTGCCAATGAGGTCTTCACACCGTCCGAGGCCCAGATAACGGAAGCCCGTGAAATCCTGGCCGCGATGGAACAGGCCACGAAAGACGGCTCCGGCGCGGCTGTCTACAAGGGCCGTCTGGTCGATCTTGCCTCGATCCGTCAGGCCGAGGTGATCGTGAAACAGGCCGAACTGATCACCGGCTGATTGCATTTCCCCGCCCCTCGCGCCTATATCCGTTCCACGCGGAACGTTGCGGCAAGAGGGGCGACATGCAGAACTATCTCGACTTCGAGAAGGGACTGGCTGAAATCGAGGGCAAGGCGGAGGAGCTGCGCGCCCTCGCACGTCAGGACCCCGATATGAAGGTGGAGGATGAGGCGAAGGCCCTCGACCAGAAAGCCACCGACATGCTCGCCGAGCTCTATGGCGATCTGACAGCCTACCGCAAAACGCTGGTCGCCCGTCATCCGGAGCGGCCGCATTGCAAAGATTATATCGACGCGCTTTTCACCGAATACACACCGCTCGCCGGTGATCGGAACTTTGCCGACGATCACGCGATCATGGGCGGGCTGGCACGGTTCAATGACCAACCCGTTGTCGTGCTGGGTCAGGAAAAAGGCCACGACACCGCCTCCCGCCTGATGCGCAATTTCGGCATGGCGCGGCCCGAAGGCTATCGCAAGGCCGTACGGCTGTTGGACCTGGCTGACCGATTTGGCTTGCCCGTTATCGCACTCGTAGACACGCCCGGCGCCTATCCGGGCAAGGGTGCGGAAGAGCGCGGCCAATCCGAAGCCATTGCCCGCGCAACGGAAAAATGCCTGAGCCTCGGCGTGCCCATGGTCTCTGTCATTATTGGCGAGGGCGGGTCGGGCGGCGCCGTCGCACTCGCCACCGGTGACCGCGTCGCAATGCTGGAGCATTCGATCTACTCCGTCATCAGCCCAGAGGGGTGCGCCTCGATCCTGTGGAAAGATGCAGAGAAAATGCGCGAGGCGGCAGAGGCACTGCGCCTGACCGCACAAGACCTGCAGAAACTCGGCGTGATCGAGCGGATCATTCCCGAGCCAGTCGGCGGCGCACAGCGCGACAAGGGCGCGACAATCGAAGCTGTGTCAAAGGCGATTTCCGCAATGCTCACCGAACTGGGCGACGCGACGCCCGACGAGCGCCGCAAGTCCCGCCGCCAGCGCTATCTCGATCTTGGCTCCAAAGGGCTTTGACATTCTGCACACCGGCACGGGTCACTCTGCCGGTGTGCATTGAACACACTCAGTGCCGCTGTCGACGGCCCCGCAGGATCGATTGAAAGAAACCGGCACGCGGCTGAACATTGTTGTCAACACCAGACGGCGGCGGGTTGGCGGCCTTCGGCTCCACAAATTTGTGCAGATCTTCCGCTTTGTGCTCTGGGTGCAGTATCAGCCACGTGTCGCAAGACGCGCCCTCCTTTCCTTTTGGAATGAGCCTGAGCCTGTTTGCCTTGCCAGAGACTGCATCCGCTTCACTGCCAATGGTGTCACCGTCGTTGAACGGATTGCCCGAGACGAGCTTGAGCCAAATGAAGGCATGCATCGCGGTTACTGACGTCGGTATGTCAACCGGTGCGGGCGCGTAGCTGACCTCGCAATCCGCGAAAGCGCGCATCCCAATAGAGAGACCTTTCACGGATCCATCCTGTGTAAATCCCGCATCGAAACCGACCCATTGCAGGATCGGCCACTCGTCTCGCAGGGCCTCATCGGCCATTTGGATTGTCTTTTCAGGTGACAGGAAGTGGTCTGCTGGTTCCCAGTAGACCGCAAGCGCCACAGGCAGTTTTGCAAAGACCGCCGCCAGCGCGCTGCACAGCCGTGCTGCGGTAAATTTCTCGACCAGTCCACGTCCAGTTGCCGGAACGGAAATGGCAAGATAGGAACGATTGCGCGCCAGTCGCTCTTCGAGATCCGGACAGTTGACCCGGGCCATGGGACGCAGCGCCTTGAAGTCCCATTGCCCGTATCCCGGCAGGCGCACCAGCTGGACAGGGCCAGCGGCATCTTCCCCGTCCAAACCGATAATTCCTTCGGTAATGAACTGGTTGGTGTCACACAGGGTATCCCTAATAAATGTGCCGGTCGTGCGGCGCACATCCAGATCCGGGTAATCCTCGGTCAGCGCATCAAAGATTTCAGCAGCCTCGAACTGCACGCCTTCGCTGAACAGCACATAGGCACTGAACAGCGGAAGCTTGTCTTCCTTCGGATCCATTGCAGCTGCGTCAGGCATTTGCCGGACGTTGCAAGATGACAACCACATCGAGAATCTTGTTAAGAACGTCCCGGTTCACTTCGAGAACTGCCGCCGTTGCCGCAAGCGTCGCCTCCTCCGCCCGGTCGATCGTGCCATCTGCCAGAGAAATGCGCGCGGCAAAGCAAAACGCAGTTTCGCGCAACGCCGGGCTGAGCACCCCTGCGGCCTCACGCAAGACCTGCTCGCTGCCTTTTGCCCTCACATCAGAAATGATCTGGTTGATGAGGTCGCTGATCACCTTGCCCTCGATCCCAAAGAATATCGGGCTGAATCCACATAAATTGGCAAGCTGGGCGATCTCGCTGTTGTCGATCCGGCCATCGGCGGCCATCGTCAAAACAGAAGGCGCAATCACGGCTTTTGCTATCGTAGTGTCGGGGCCTTTTGAACCACGGAGGCGAGAAAACAGGGCCACAGGGAATCTCCATCAATCCAGAAAATACGTTCTGAATTCTCTAGCACTTTGGGCCGTGCCGGAATGTGATGATTGCTACTCTGAAGACGGTTTCAGTCGGAAATTTCAGTCCGGCAACAACTTGTTGGAGGCCATCTCGACCTCCATCTCAAGGCGCTGCATGAACTCGGCATCTTGCAAGCCCACCGGGATGGTTGGCAGGAACTCGATCACCGCCGTGCCCGGCTTGCGCAGCAGGGAGTTGCGTCCCCAGAAAAGCCCCGCATTCGTGGCCGCAGGGACACATGGCAGGTTGAACGTCTGGTACAGGATCGCCGTGCCGCGCTTATAGCGGGCGGGCAACCCGGGCGCGACGCGTGTGCCCTGCGGGTAGATCACGATCTGGCCGGGGTCCTGCTGTTCCTCGGCCACGTCCTCCACCATCTCGGCGGTCGCGCCGTGCTTGCCGCGATCAACCGGGGCGCAGCCGATCTGCATGGCGTAAAAGCCAACGATGGGCGTCCACTTGACCGATTTCTTCATGATGAATTTCGGGCGCGGCAGCGTGCCCATCAGCATGATAATGTCGAGGAAAGACTGATGCTTTGCCGCGACGATGCATTCGCCCTGCGGCACGTCGCCCCGGATCTCAACCTTGATACCGACGATCACGCGGAGCAGCCAGAACACGATGTGGCAGTATTTGGCCATGATCCAATAGGCCCAATCGCGACGGATCAGCGCCGGAATGGCCCAAAGGATCCCCAGCACGGCCATCACCACATACATCGCAAGGCTGAAGATCAGGGATCGTAGCAACAGCATCTATATGTCTCGTTCGTTAAGTCTCAGCCGCATTTGCCAGCATGCGCGCGGCAGCAATTCTGGTGCTGATATAGGCCACAGCCCCCGCAATCAACGGCACAAGCCCGATCCAGAGCCATTCCAGGCCTGAGGGACGCAATTGGGCCGCAAACGCTGCGTCACGTGCGACGTCTGGGCTGAGCGCGATCAGTGCGCCCGCCAGCACACTGCCCATAGCGGCCCCCACCAGTGCACGCCATGCGAAGCGCTGCACGAAGGCCGAGGCGATATAGCTATCCCGTGCTCCGATCAGGCGTAGGGTCTCCACCACCTGACGATTGGCCGAGAGCGCCGCGCGGGCGGCCAGCGTGACCATCGCTGCAACACATAAGGTGATCAGACCCAGCGCCCCGTAGCCCACCAGTCGCAGCCGTTCGGCGACGGCCATCATCGGCCGGCGCCAGCGGGTGTGATCGTCGTAGAGCGCATCTGGCGCTTCCCCCGCCAGCCGCAGGCGCAGACCCATCGTGTCCGGCCCATCCAGCGTTTCCTCCATCACGATCACATTGGGGACCGGCAACAGATCCAGCGCCAAATCAGTGCCCAGCCACGGGGCCAGCAGGCCCTGCTGCTCCTGTTCGCTCAGCACACGGGCGAGCAGGACGCCGGGCGTCGTCTGCGCGGCCTGCAGGGCGGCCGCCGTCTGCTGCTGCATGGTCTCGGGCGGAGCAAGAATTGTAATGGTCGATGACCGGGCAAGCTCTGAGGACCAGCGCGCCGAAAGGCGGTGTGCGGCAAGCGTGGCTGCGATCGCGACAACGGCCAACACGGCCATGGCAAACGCCGTTGCGGTGACCAGATGCGCCGTCGCACCGCTGGGCGGAACCACCTGAATGGGCGGACCGTCGGCCTTGCGAAAGGGGATATTCACAGTTCAGCCCCCGCGATTTGCAGCCTTCCCTGCGCCAGCCGCAGGTTGCGCGCGTTCACATCGCTTTTGGCAGCACGGATCAGATTAAGGTCATGGGTCGCGATCAAAACGGCCTTCCCAAGCTTGTTCAGCTCCACCAGAAGTCTCAGGACCCGCTCGCCCATTTCCCAATCCAGATTGCCGGTCGGTTCATCGGCCAGAATAATATCCGGGGATCCGATGACGGCGCGGGCGAGAGCGACACGCTGACGCTCACCGCCCGAGAGTTCTGCGGGCTTCGCATCTGCGCGTGCGGTCAGCCCGACCCATTCGAGCAGGTCCTCACAATCCTGAAGCGTCTCCTCTGTCCGCCGGTCACTGACGCTGAGCGGCAGCATCACATTCTCCCGCACGCTCAGGTGATCAAGGAACTCGCAATTCTGGTGCATGACGCCGATGCGCCGCCGCAAATGCGAGACACCATCACGGTCCATGCTCACAGCGTCGGAGCCGAAGACCGACAGGCGACCGTCGGTGGGCTTTAGCGCGAGGTAGCACATCTTTAGAAATGTGGTTTTGCCCGCGCCGGATGGTCCGGTCAAAAAGTGAAAGGACCCCGGCGCAATCGACAGCGCAATGTCGGACAAGACCCGGTCCTGACCGTAGCTGAAACCCGCATCTTCAAACTCGATCAAACCGACACCCCTGCCCGCCCCACGCGGTTGCTGCGCAGTTTTGCAGAACAGTTGGCAAGGAACAACGGCTTACGCTCTATGCACCCGCAAAATTGCACGCTAGGCTGACCTTCCGAATGTGGGGGCCATCGCTGTCGGGGGACAGTTGGCAGATCGACAAGACGAGAGACGATATGCGACTGATTTGTCCGAATTGCGCCGAACAATATGAAGTACCTGAGTCGGCGATCCCGGCCCATGGGCGGACCGTGCGGTGCAATACCTGTTCGAACAGTTGGGTCGCCTATCTGCCCGAGGCTGCGCCGGAGCCCGAACCCGTCACGCTTCCCGATCCTGTCGAGGCACCGGTTGCAGAAGCTGACCAGGATGCAGCGCCGACACGGGACGAAGCAGATCGTGGATTTGATGCAGACGCGTTGCGTGCCTTGATGGCCGCTCCGGTTGCGGGTGCCGCCATCAACGAGGCGCTTTCGCCAGAGCCAGAGCCAGAGCCAGAGCCAGAGCCAGAGCCAGAGCCAGAGCCAGAGCCAGAGCCAGAGCCAGAGCCAGAGCCAGAGCCAGAGCCAGAGCCAGACACCGCGATTGTTGAAGACGCGCAACCCCTAATCGAAGGGGCGGAACAAACGGATGCACCGGAAGAACCAGCGGAGGACGACTGGCGCTCTCTGATATCGGAAGAGTTTGAGCAGCAGACCGACGCTGCTGATGCTGATGCTAATACTGATGAGGCGGAGCCACAGGTAGACGCGCCATTCAAGCCTGAGGCGCAAGCGTCGGAAGATACGTCATCTGCGATTGCGGCTGCACTCGGCCTCGACAGCTCGGAAGTGCCTCAGACCCCTGCCAATGATGATGTGGCAGAGCCGGATGACGCGCCGGTGATCGAGCCTGAAGCTGAAGCTGAGCCTGAAGTTGCACCGGAACCGGAGCAGGATGAAAATTTCGCCATCCCGCCGGTACCGGAAGCCCGCGAAACCAAGACAGATGCGGAAGCGGCCTTTGAAGCCATGCGGGCGAAGCGCGCGGAGCGACGCGCGGCGCGCGAAGCGGCCAGACAGGCGGCGACGCAAGCGGCAGCTGAAACCACGACTCCGGACGCTCCGTCCGAGCAGGCCACGGCTGACGCAGCCGACCCGGTCGAACCGGATGCAGCGCCTGAGCCGCAGGATGAGACGGCATCTGTGGTGCCGTTCTCCATCTTCTCTCAGGAGCGCTCGGACCCTGAGCCGGAAGAGGATATCAGCGCCGATCTTGAACGTCTGCTAGACGAGGGCAGCCCCGAGCCGGTGACGGAAGAGCCGGCGGATCAGGCGGAGGGTGCAACCCCGATCCCGCTCGCTCCACGCCGCGCGCGGCCAACGCGCCCCGGACGGCCCGGTCGACCCGGCCAGACCGAAGACGCGAGCGCCGCCGCAGCGGAGGACACCGATGTTGTCGATTTGCCCCGTGATGAACCACAAGCGGACGATGCGGCCAAAGGATCGGGTCGTGCACGCTCGCTAGGCTTTTTCACTGCTGTGCTGATTGCTGCATTGGGTACAGCGCTCTATGTCGCTGCCCCGCAGCTTTCCACCATCGTCCCCGCACTTGAGCCCGTCTTGACGAACTATTCCGGGGCGATCAACGGCGTGCGGGGGACATTGCAGGACCTTGTGAGCGGCATGATTGGCGGCGCATTCGGATAATCAGCTGCAATCAAAGTATGAAACGAGACGGCACTTCCCGAATGGGCAGTGCCGTTTCTGTTTCTAGAAGCGGTCCAGAAGGTCGCGAAGGTAGTTTCGCTCTTCTGCCGTGCGATCCATCTCGCCCGATCGACGACGGATTTCATCGAGCAAATCCTGCATGGATCCCAGCGGCCCCGCCTCTGGCACCACATCGGAGCCGCCTTCGAGCGCCTGACCGTTCCCAACCGGGCGGCCGAGGGGATCGCGAGCGTCTGCACGCTCACTCTCCGAATCCGGGGCATCGCCCTGTCGCTCGGCATCAGAGGCTTCACCGGAATTGGCGCCCTCTTCAATCTGGCGGAGACCTTCACGCAGGTTTTCCATAGCCTCAGCCTGTTCATCCAAGGCCCGGCGTCCATCATCCTGACGCAGGGCTTCCGCCGCGTCGGCCATATTGCGTTCCGCTTCCTCAAGCGCTTCGCTGCCCAAACCATCTTCCAGACTGTCGAGAAGGTCGCGCAACGCGTCCTGTGTTTCGGCGAGACCCTCTAGCCCTTCCCCGGGTTCCTGCCCGAGCAGCGGTGCGCCGCCTTGGCGTTCACGGAATTGGCGCTGCAACTCTTCGAAGGTGCGGTCCGCGAGATCCTGCTGCTCACGCATGGAGTCTTCGACCTGACCTTGGCGGCCTTGCCCCTCTCCATCGCCTTCGCCGTCGCCTTCCTGCGGCTCACCTTGGCCTTGACCCTGCTGGTTCAGGGTCATCTGCATGTTTTCCATCATCTGCTGCAGCTGTTCGAGCAGGCGTTGCGCTTCTTCTGTCCGGCCTTCACGGCTGAGTTCCTCAATACGGTCAAGCATGTCCTGAATGTCCTGCTGGGACATTTGCATACCTTCGCCCGACTGCTCCCCATCTTGCGGCTGCGCGTTTGGATCGTTGCGCAAAGCTTCGGCCATCTGTTCCATGTAGTCGCGCATCGCCTCGCGCAGCTCTTCCATCAACTCGGCGATTTCCTCATCCGATGCGCCATCCTCCAATGCCTGCTGAAGCCGTTCTTGCGCGCGGCGCAGACGGGCGGCAGCATCGGCCAATTCACCATCCTCAATCGCAAGGGCGAGGGTCCAAAGCTCCTCCGCGATCTCCTCCAGTTCCTCTTCAGAAAGACCATCTGCGGCCGAAGTCTCAAGCATCTCAACGATGTCACGCAGGGTCAGGAACGTGTCTGGTGGCGCGGTCAGGTCAGCTGGCTGATGCGAAATCGCGCGCAGTAGTTGACCCACGCGGCGGGCATTGGCATTCGGGTTCCAGAACAGATCTCGCCGCTGCTCGACAATGGCGCGGGCGAGCGGATCAAAAAAGCTGCGGCGCGGCAGATCAATGTCGAGCACATCACTGCGCCCGGACTGGCCCGCCCCATCCACCGCTTCGAGGCGCAATGAGACCGGAAGAGCCGCAAAGGGGTGCTGGGACAGGTCTTGAACCAACATGTCCGAGATTTCTGCACCGGCGCGCGGTGGCAATGGCAGGTCGAGTACGATCGCGTCACGAGCGACCGGATCGACGGTCAGGCCATGGCGCCGATCAGCAGCCTCTGGGCGCAGCGTGATCGTGACCGCACCGGCAACAACCTCAAAATCATCGCGCGCCTCGAATGGAACTTCCAAAACGCCACCGGTGCCGCGTCCAACGTCCTCACCAAAGCTGATGGTCGGGGCCGCGTCCTCACCCACCGTGAAGCGCCAGCGGACAAGTTCGGCGCCGCCGCGCTCTAGCGATACCTCACCGGCCTGGGCGACGGGGAAGGTCGCGTCGTAGAGGCCGGGTGCCGCAAGCTGCAAATCAATCTCTGCCGACTGAACGGATTGGCTGAGGGAGAAACCCTCACCATATGTGCGCAAGGTGATGATTGACCCCTCTGGCAAGGGAATCGTGAAGGCGTCGTCCTGACGTTCTGTCAGATAGATCGTCGGCGTGCCGGTATAGCCCGGAGGGGTTGCCCATGCCTCGTAGACCGGCCCTGCCGCCACTGCCGAACTCCCATCCGGGGGAAATCCACCATCCAGAACATCGCCTCGCGCAAAGAACAGTGCCGCGATGAAGGCCACAGCTGCAATCAGGCGGAGGGCCCAAGGGTCACGGCGCGCGACACGTAAATCCGGCGCCGGTGGGCGCAGCCGGTCAGCGCGCATGCGGGTGCGACGCAAATGCGCCTCCCAGATACCGGTGCTGCCGGTGGCTGGCGTGTCAGTCAGTGTGGCGAGCGCCTGCCCGACACCCTGAGTGTCGAGACGCGATACCGCCTCTTCCATAGTGGGAATGCGGACGCGCCATATGCCCCAGATCAGGGCAACAAACGCGGCAAGACCCAATGCAGGAAGCAAGAATACGCCCCCCGCAAAGAGGGCCTGCACGCCGAAGGACAGCAGCGCGAAGCCCGTCATCAATACAGTGAGCAGAGGCCAAAAACAGCGCACAAACCGCTCCAGCCCCATCACGACACGGGTCAGCTGCAATCGCCCACGATAGCGGGCGAGGATGTCGGTCTGCTCTGATCTGGTCGGTTCGCTCATGACCCCTTCCACCCTCAACTGCCGAGGGCCTTCTGAACGTAAGCCTAGTGCGCCCACATCAGAAGGAAAAGGCCATGTGCGCTGCCCCACAGCGACGTGATGCCACGGGCAAGGCGTTTGTCATTCGGCCAGCCACTCCGGCACGACGTCCCGGTCAATCATCTCCTGCACGCTGGGTCGGGGACGAATGACGGCAAACCGGTCCCCATCCACAAGAACTTCGGGGATGAGTGGACGCGAGTTATATTCCGAAGACATGACCGCGCCATAGGCCCCTGCAGATCGGAAGGCGACCAGATCCCCCTCGCCCATCGCGGGGAGCGGCCGCTGCTTTGCGAAGGTGTCGCCGCTCTCACAGACCGGGCCGACAATGTCATAGGGGCGCTGCTCTGCCGCGACATCTGGTTCGATCACCGGAATGATGTCGTGCCACGCTTCGTACATGGCGGGACGGATCAGATCGTTCATCGCCGCATCCAGGATCAGGAAATCGCGGCCCTCTCCTTCCTTGAGGTAGATAACCTCTGAGACGAGCAGACCGGCATTGCCAGCGATCAGGCGACCGGGCTCAATTTCGATCTCGCATCCCAGATGGCCGACGGTGCGCCGCACCACTTCGCCATAGTCAAATGGCAGAGGCGGTGCCTCGTTCGCGCGGCGATAGGGAATGCCAAGGCCGCCGCCAAGATCCAGACGCTTGATCGTATGTCCGTCTGCGCGCAGGGTCTCTGTTAGTTCTGCGACCTTCTTGAAGGCCATCTCGTAAGGGTCGAGATCAGTCAGTTGCGAGCCGATATGCACGTCGATGCCGACGACCTGAAGGCTAGGCAATTCGGCGGCACGGGCATAGACTTCTCGTGCGCGGGAGATCGGGATGCCGAACTTGTTCTCGGACTTTCCGGTCGCAATTTTCGCGTGGGTTTTTGCGTCGACATCCGGGTTCACGCGGACCGTGATCGGGGCAATCTTGCCCAATTCTGTCGCAACGCGGGAAAGCCGCTCCATCTCCGGCTCACTTTCAACGTTGAACTGGCGGATGCCCCCTTCAAGGGCGATCCGCATCTCCTCAGCCGTCTTGCCGACGCCGGAAAAGACGATCTTTTCCCCCGGCACACCGGCCAGGCGGGCCCGCTGATATTCACCGATGCTGACAACATCCATGCCCGCCCCCAGACGGGCCATAACCCGCAGAACGGCCATGTTCGAATTGGCCTTCATCGCATAGCAGATCAAGTGATCCATGCCCGCCAGCGCCTCATCAAACACCTGAAAATGACGCGCGAATGTGGCTGTCGAATAGATGTAGACGGGCGTGCCCACGGCGCGCGCGATCTCTGCCACCGGTACATCTTCGGCAAAGAGCTGACCATCGCGGTAGTTGAAGTGATCCATTGTCGTCGTCTTTCAGGTCAGGCGCGTTGCGGGCGGGAACGCAGGAAAAGGTAGAGAGGCAGACCACAACTGACCCCGATGCAATAGATCGCAGGGATCGCGATCAAGCTTGACCAGTCGCGCCGCACGCGGACTTCTGCGATGATCCAAACGGTCAGGGCCACCGCTGCGATTGTTAGATCATAGACCAAGCCAGAGGTTGCGTCCGACACGTGCCAGGCCTGCCCCATCGCCACAAGCGACCAATCATTTTCAGCCAGCCACGGCAAAAAATAGGACATGGGCCAGACAGTGCCGACAATGGCGAGGACCAGCCAGAAAATGCGGATGGGTGACATGGGCGCGCCCCTTTGCAGGATGGGTTTCGTCGCGCTTAGCGAAGGGCCGGGCTGCGCGCAACCCTCCCGATTGCCGCAACGTCGCGCGAGGATTGCGTTGCCAGCCCGGCGAGCAGCACTCAGGCTGTTGCGAAAAACATGCGGGGACCGCCATGACACGTCCGGAAGCTGCCATCGCCATCTTGGCGTGGGTCATCATTGCGGCCCAGACAGGGCTGAACATTTCACGCGATGGCGCACCGCTGGATGTGATCTGGAGCCAGCTGCGCTTTTTTACCTTCCTGACAAATATCACCGTCGCCATCGTCATGACCCGCGCGGCCCTGACCGGACAGCGTCCGGGGGCCTCGCTTTCAACCGCTATCACCGTCTGGATCACGGTTGTGATGCTGGTCTATCACGCCCTGCTCAATCAGGGTTTCACCCCCGACATGATCGACTTTTACACCGATCATGGACTGCATACCGTCGTACCGGTGGTGACGATTGGGTGGTGGGTGATGCGTGCGCACAAGGGAAGCCTTGGCGCGCGAGATGCGGCACTCTGGTGCCTGTTTCCGATTGCGTATCTGCTCTACGCGCTGGTGCGCGGATTGATCGGCGGGACGTATCCCTATTTCTTCATTGATCCCACACGGGACGGTTGGGCGACGGTCGGTGCCTGGGTCGCGGCGATGACGGTCCTATTCTTTCTGGTCGGTTGCCTCTACGCCTATTCAGCACGATTGCTGACGCGCAAGCGCTAGATCGCAAGCGCATCGAGGATCGCCGGGATCTGCTTTTTCAATGCGAAGAAACCCTTCCGTGCATGCGGCCAAACAGCGTCGTCATAGGATCGCCGCACACGGATCAATGTCACATCTTGGTCGCCAAGTGCCCTCTCAAGCTTAAGAAAACGATCATTTTGTGGACCCTGCGGCACCTGATAGACTGCCAACTCTTGCAAACTATTTTGCGACATCCAATCGCGCACCGCCTCAACCGACCAGTCCGTTGTTTTGACAGCACTGTAGCGTTCAGCCGCATCCGCAAGCGCGGCCTGCTCGAACTGAGTGGCGACCTTGCCAGTCGCACCGTGACCGCGCTCGGACAGCGGCGGAAGTGCCAGCACAGGCCCATCCCCATATCCGCCCGCAAGGTCCTCTGTCAGCATCAGCCATCCGACTTTGTCACGCCGAACCGGCTCGTGCTTTGGCAGGGGAAGAGCTGGTCCTGTCTCGGGCTCATCGGGCATTTGTGCGACATCCGAGAGCTGGCCGGCCGGGTGAAACTGTCCCTTCGTGAACCGTCGGATATTATCAGGATCGGCCAGATATGTTTTGCCCCTCGTATGTAGCCCCGCCACCCAGCGCCAACTCAGGGTGTTCGAGGCCGGATCGCCATCCACTAGATGTCTGAGAAACCAATCCGCGCCCAAGGCCCAAGGCAGGTTCAGCGTAAAAATCCAGATCGACGCCATCCACATGCGCGCATGATTGTGGAGCCAACCGCCCTGTTCGAGTTCTTGAGCCCAATGATCGAAACACTCGATCCCGGTACGTCCTTCCACCGCGGCTGTATATCGATGGCGCAACGTGCGGTCCTTGCTCAACTCGATCTGCGCGCTGTCCAGAGCGTCCAGGTAGCGCTGCCAGATGAAAGGTCGTTGCTCAAGCCAACCCTTGAAATAGCCGCGCCAGAACACCTCCTGCACGAATTTCTCGCACGCCTCATACCCGCCCTGCATGGCCGCGACGCGTAGAACCTCCTCCTCTGTGACGAGGCGGTGGCGCAGCCACGGCGACAGGCGGGAGGTCGTTTGATCCTGCCAGCCCAGATCGAAATTTCGACCATCGGCGTAGGCGCGCCCCATTTGGCCGGAATAATGCTCAAGCGCATCAAGGCCTGCCTTGCGGGTGGGTGTCCAGGGGTGCGGCATGTCCGGGTCCTCCATTGGGAGGGGAAATGGCCTGAGCCCGCCGACTTGCCAATGCGACAACTGACCCATGCCCCAAAACGAAACGGCCCCCCGCGCTGCGGAGGGCCGTTCGAAAAAACGTAGCTCAGATCAGTTTGAGGCGACCTGATCGGGGAAGCGATAGAATTTATGCGCATCGATCCAAGCCGTCCGCACCAGACGGGACGCCCAACGTGGGTTTACCCAGTCCGCGTGATAGTGAGTCGCACCATCCGTCAGGATGCGGGGACGACCATCCATCATCAAACGGGCCAAAACACCAAGACGCCGCTCTGACGTGCTGTCGTTCATCGCGTCAGACAATCCATCGCACATGAAGGAAAACTGGCAGGCGTTCCGGCGGTGCTGCCCCTGCCCCACCACGCCACAGATCGTGTTCGGATAGCGCGGGTGATCCACACGGTTCAGGATAACCTCAGCCACAGCGATCTGGCCTGCAATGGGCTCACCGCGGGCTTCATGGTAGAGCGCCATGGTCAAACACTGCCATTGCGGGCCACCCTCTGCGGCTGGTGCACTGGCCAGAAGCGTCTCATCAATCGGAAGGGCCGCACTCAGCGTTTGCTGTTCGAACCGCACGTCCTGCAGGTCCATCGTCAGCTCTGCGCGGTCGGCGTCCGTTAAGGATGCGTTCATGATAGTCGCACCGCTGGCGTCGCCCAGCAGCGTCGCGTCACCGCCGAGTTCGCGCAACCGATCAACGGTTGTCGCGTTAAGAACAGTACGCTCCTGCTGGAGCATCGCGCTGATCTGATCGGTCACCTGACGTTCGAGGTCAGACTGGGCCTGTGCAACAGATGCAACCGTGGCCGCTGCGGCGACGACAGCGCCGCGCAAGAAGGTCTTGAATGTCATAGCTGTTCCCCAAAAACATATGCAAAGCGCGTATTCGCTATTGCAGAGGGCTTCGATTTGCCTTTAGCATTCGCTCGATGGTGTTTTAGACCTCAAAAACTCAAAGTCCACCCTTGCATCACAAAATCAACGCATTTCCGAAATGCGGCTATGGCATAGCTGATTCTGTGGAAAACTGCCGTCAGGCCCCATCATCTTGTGGCAAATCAGTATGTTCGCGGCTTAACAGCGTGGCCTGCGCCGCAGCAAGGCGCGCAATCGGTGCGCGGTAGGGTGAGCAGGAAACATAATCGAAGCCGGCCAACTTACAGAAATGGATCGAGTTGGGGTCCCCACCATGTTCGCCGCACAGGCCCAGCATGAGATCAGGATTGATCTGACGTCCGCGCCGGGCGGCGATCAGCAAAAGCTCCCCCACCCCTTCGACGTCGAGCGAGTGGAACGGATCCTCGGCGAAGACCCCCTGATTCACATAGTCGCGCATGAACCGGCCAGCATCATCGCGGCTGAGACCATAAGTCATCTGCGTAAGGTCATTGGTGCCGAATGAGAAGAAGTGAGAACCCTCGGCCAGATCACGCGCCCGCAAGGCGGCCCGTGGTGTCTCGACCATAATGCCAAGACGGTAGGTCAGCCGCACCTCCCGCTCTGCCATGACCTGTGCCGCAATCTCATCAACGCGGGCCTTGACCACATCAACCTCCCGCGCGGCAGAGACCAGTGGGATCATGATTTCCGGCTCCACCTGCTCTAGGTTGCGGGTGTTGACGATGGCAGCCGCCTCGAAAATCGCGCGGGCCTGCATGTCGTAGATTTCGGGCATGGTAATGCCCAGCCTGACGCCGCGCTTGCCCAGCATCGGATTGAACTCACTCAACGACTTGGCCCGCTCGATAATCGTGGTGACGGGCACGTCCATCGCCTCTGCGAGATCATGCATCTCATCGCGCCCATGCGGCAGGAATTCATGGAGCGGAGGATCGAGCAGGCGGATCGTGACAGGCAATCCGCGCATGATCGAAAACAGCTCAACAAAATCGTCCCGCTGCATGGGTAGGAGCCGGTCCAGAGCCGAGCGACGATCCCCAACGGTGTCTGCAAGGATCATCTCACGCATCGTGTTGATCCGATCCTCGTGAAAGAACATATGTTCGGTACGGCAAAGGCCGATCCCATCCACCGCGAACCCACGGGCCACGCGCGCATCCTGCGGCGTATCAGCGTTCGCCCGCACACCAATCTCTCGCACTTGATCTGCCCAGCTCATCAGCAGTTCGAACGCACCATCCAGTTCCGGCGCAATCATGTCAGGCGCACCGGCGAGCACTTCGCCCCGCGTGCCATCGACCGTAATGATCGCACCTTCAGAAAAGCTGCGCCCATCCTGTGTCACGATCGCACGAGCTTTCTGATCAAGCCGCAGATCGCCTGCTCCGACAACGCAAGGCAGGCCAAGGCCACGTGCGATAACGGCTGCGTGGCTGGTCATGCCGCCACGCACGGTCAAAACGCCGCTGGCCGAATGCATGCCGCGAATATCCTCTGGCGAGGTTTCAATTCGCACGAGGATCGCGGCCTCGCCCTGCGCGTCGAGCTGAATGGCCTCCTCTGGCGAGAAGGTCACACGGCCGGTCGCGGCGCCGGGCGATGCGGGCAGCCCGTGGCCGCAGACATCGCGTGGCGCGGACGGATCGATCTGACGGTGCAGATTTTCGATCAAGGCACGCGGCTCAACCCGCAACAGCGCCTGCTCCCGCGTGATCGCGCCGATGCGGACAAGGTCTGTCGCAATGCGGACCGTCGCGCGGGCAGAGCGCGGCGACAACACCGCATCGAGCACCCAGAGTGCGCCATTCTCAACGGTAAACTCCACACCGTAAGCATCACCCAGACCGTGCGAAATGGTGGCGTAATGCGCCTCAAGCGCGCGGGGCGCGTCGGGCAGCAACTCCTCAAGTGACAGGCCAGACTGGCGTGCACTCTCCCGCGCTGCTGCAGTGATCAGATGAGGCGTGCGCAACCCCATCAAAGCGTCATATCCCTGAGCCTGCGGCAGGAAGCGACCGCTCAGGCCCGGGGCACCGCTGCGCTCATCTACCATATGGGCCAGACCGGCGCCGCAGACCCCCTGCCCGACACCGAGCGCCATGCGCTGGACGATCAGGGCGAGACCGGCATCCTCAGGCGCGCCATAGCTTTGCCGGAGGATGCGGGCAGACACACCGTTCCAGCTGCGCACCAACGCGTCCATCGCGTGGATCAGCTGCTCACGCTGACTTTGTGGAAAGGGATCGCCCGCCTCATCGGCGTATAGCGCCAGGGCCTCTTCCACGAGCGTCTTGTGCGCCTCAAGCGGCAGATCGCCCTCGGATTTCACGGCATGGTATTTGACCTGATCGGCCACCAACGTCTCGAAATCATCGGGGTCGAGCCCTTCGACGGCCGCGCCATACCCCTCGATCAGACGGAAATAGAGCGTGTAGGCCCCGGCCTCGCCCACCCGCTCAATCAAGGCGGGCAGTCGTTCATTCGTGATGCCGATATTCAGCAGCGCCTCTGGCCCACCCCACTCGCCCTTTTCAGGTGCTGCGCGCAGGCTGAGCAGGACCTCATCGCCCAGACCCGCCAGAATGTCGTCAAGTTCGGTGGCAAAATGGGCTGCGGCCCCGTCCCGCGCGATCTTGTCGCAAAAGCTGCGCGCAAGCAGCAGACCGCGTGGCACCGGCAGACCGAGTGCGGCCATCCGCGCCAGCCGCACGCCCCGCGCGCCGTAAGTCGCGGCGTCCGGGTCGATCACGTCATGAATGCGGATGAAATCGGCTGTCATCATGACGTTACATTAGGGGCATGCTGCACTGCGGGAAAGTGCTGGATTGCACGGTTACGCTTAAAAGCGGTTGCAAGGCGGAGGCACATGGGGCGGACCATGCCCCGGACCCGATCCGGGGCCGCGCTATGCCACTCGTCTAAACCGAAACCGAGATACGCCATACGATGCAGAACCGCCGTTCCGAGGGGTGGCGCAATCGCGCCGCGTTTTGCCGCAGGCACACCTCCGGTTTGACCGGGCGGAACGGCGCGGCGCAACAGTGCCTGTTGCGCGGGCGTTTTTGGAGAAGCGGTGCCTTGTGGGGCGTTGCCAGAAACGGGGGCATCGCCAAGACCGTGCACAAGCAGGCTTGTTTGCGCGTGAATCCGGCGGACGCCCCACTGGAGCGTCCTCGGCCCTTGCCGGCGGGACCTTGGGACGGTCCCGCGTGATTTCGGGAAACGCTCCACTGGAGCGTTTCTTTTCACGATTGGTCCGGCGCAAACAGGCTTGTTTGCGCGTGAAACAGGCAGACGCCCCACTGGGGCGTCCTCGGCCCTGTTTCACCCCTCAATCTTCCCGAAATCGGCGATGCGGGCGAAGAGCGCTTTGATGCGGTTGAGCAGGCACAGGCGGTTGCGGCGCACGATCTGGTTGTCAGAGTTGATGAGCGTCTCTTCAAAGAACGCATCCAGAGGCTCGCGCAACCCAGCCAACGCAGTCATCGCATCCTCGAATTTCTCTGCACCCAGAGCGGCCGCCAGCTTCGGCTCCACCGCGTCAAGGACGGCGAAGAGCGCGGTCTCGCTGGCGTTCTCCGCCAAGTCAGGGTTCGGATCGAGCGTGTATTCCACACCATCCTTGCCCTCTTCCGCCCGCACGATGTTGGAGGCGCGGGTATAGGCGGCGGTCAGGTTCGCCCCGTCCTCGGTATCGAGGAAGGCCTGCAGCGCCCGCACCCGGTTGACGAGCAGCAGGATGTCGCCATCCCACTCCTCCGGCAGAGCCGCGTCGATCACATCATGCCGGATGCCCTCCGAGCGGAGGTGAACCTTGAGGCGGTCCGCGAAGAAGGAGAGAAGTGTAGGGATGTATTTCTCTGGTCCAGGTCCACTGATCCCATCGGGGTTCATACAAACCAGAATATCTGCTTTCTTCACCATAGGCGGCAGGGGTAAACGAACCCCATTCTCCAACACCAACCGAATAATCCCAAGCGCCGCACGCCGCAGCGCAAACGGATCCTTCGAACCCGTCGGCTTCTCATCAATCGCCCAGAAGCCCGTCAGCGTGTCGAGCTTGTCGGCCAGCGCCACGGCCACGCTTACCGGCTCGGTCGGCACGTCGTCCGACGGCCCGAGCGGCGAGTAGTGCGCTTCGCAGGCGTTCGCGATGCTCTGGTCCAGCCCGGCGGCCTCGGCATAGTAGCGGCCCATCAGGCCCTGCAATTCGGGGAATTCATAGACCATCTCGGAGGGGAGGTCGGCCTTGGCAACCTTCGCCGCCTGCTCGGCCAGATCGGCATCCGCGCCAACCAGCGGCGCGATTTCGCGGGCAAGTGCCGCGATGCGCTCGATCCGCTCCGCCTGCGTGCCCAGCTTGTTGTGGAAGGTGACGTTGGCGAGCGGTTCGGCCATGCCCTCCAGCCCCACACGCTCCACCGTGCGCAGGTCATTCTCCCAGAAGAACTTCGCGTCCGCCAGACGGGCCGCGAGCACCTTGCCGTTGCCCGCCAGGATCGTCGCACCATCGTCCGCAGTCGTTCGGTTGGCGACCGTCACATATTTCACGATCTTGCCCGTGCCCGGATCGCGGACGGAAAAGAACTTCTGATGCTCTTTCATGGAGGTCTGGAGCACCTCGGGCGGTAGCTCCAGAAAATCTTCGCCAATCGCGCCCATCAGCGGCACCGGCCATTCGACGAGGCCCGCAACCTCAGCCAACAGGCCCTTATCCTCGACCACTTCAAGCCCTTGGGCGAAGGCCATATTCGTCGCCTCGGCCCAGATCATGTCCGCCCGCTCGGCAGCATCCAACACCACATGGGCGCGCTTGAGCTTGGCGGCGTAATCCTCGAACCCGGTGACGGCGAAGCGGCCCGGCGAGAGGAAGCGGTGCCCTTCCGTCGTGTCCCCCGACACGATCCCGTCCACGTCGAGCGGCACGACCTGCGCGCCTTCCTCCGTCGAGAGGATGGCGAGGATCGAATGCAGCGGACGCACCCAGCGCAGGCTGCCCGCGCCCCAGCGCATGGACTTCGGCCAAGGGAAATTGCGAACCGTCTTTTCCAGCACCTCCGCCACGATGTCAGCGGCGGGGCGCCCGGCCTTCTCGACCACGGCAAAATAGACCTGACCTTTCTTGTCGTCGCGCACCTCAAGCTGGTCTTTGGTCAACCCGGTGGAGCGTAAGAAACCCTCCAGCGCCGTTTCCGGCGCATCGACGCGGGGGCCCTTACGCTCTTCCCGCAGGGTTGGGCTTTCGGCCAACAGATCTTCAACGGCGAGGGTCAGGCGGCGCGGCGTCGCGAAGGCAGCGGCCCCGGCATAGGTCAGCCCAGCCTCCACCATGCCATCGGTCATCAGACGGCGCAGATCATCTGCGGCCTTCGCCTGCATGCGGGCGGGGATCTCTTCGGAGAACAGCTCAATCAGAAGGTCAGGCATCAGCTTTCCCTGTAGTGGCGCCACAGATAGGCGCGGCCATCGGGGTAGACGGCGATGAATCTCAGAATTTCGTACTCAAACGCGCCCTCGGGCGTCTCGTCGCCTGCAAGGTAGGCGGTGGCGAGACCCGCTTCGAGGTCGCTGGCAATCTGCTCTGCCTCGAAACAGTCAAACCAACCGGGCGCGACCAGAGGGTCAGGGTTCGGAGCGGGCGGCAGATCGGTGAAGTCAGCCGGGTCGACGGTGAAGCACGCGCGCAGCTTGTTCGGAGAGGTATCCGCATCAATGCCGCGCCAGTCCGTCACGGGGATCTCGACACCACCGGCCATCACGCTGTCGGCCTCCGTCTCCTCATAGAAGGCGTAGACCTGAAAATACCAAAGCGCCACACCAAAGATCAGCGCGAAGCCCACGAAAAGCGACATGAAGAGCTTGCCGTTCATGTGTCCACTCCGAAACAGAGAACGTTTCCATCCGGGTCCGCGACTTCAATCTCGGTCATGCCGTATTCGGTGGCCGTCGGCCCGCTGAAGGATGTGCCCGCGGCGCGCAAGCGCCCGGCCACTTCGCCAATATCCGTCGTGTGGAAATAGGCGCGCCAGCGGTCATAGGGTGCCTCGGCCCCTTGCCATGCTTCTAGGAAGACGCGTGCTGGCCCATGGCGGAAGATGCCAAAGCCGACGACCGGATCACCCGCCTCCTCCATCACCGAAAACCCCAGAACGTCCACGTAGAACGCCTTCGCCCGCGGATAGTCACTGACCCGCAGCACCGGTATGCCAGACGTGAGGTTCACGCCGCATACCCCCCCGCCTCGGTCTGCACGAACGCATCGGCACATTGCTTGGCGAGTGCGCGGACGCGGCCGATATAGGCCTGCCGCTCGGTCACGGAGATCACGCCGCGCGCGTCGAGCAGGTTGAAGATGTGGCTGGCCTTGATGCACTGGTCATAGGCGGGGTGCGCCATGACGATGCGCTTGCCGGTCTTCGGGTCCTCATGCGGAGCGGCGAGAATGCGGGCGCATTCCGCCTCCGCCTCCACGAAATGGTCTAGCAGGGTCGCGGTGTCGGCGACGTCGAAATTCCAGCGGGAATATTCCTGCTCGGTCTGCCGGAAAACGTCACCATAGCTGAGCGCAATCGGCGCGTCGGGGTCGTTGAACGGCATGTCCATGACGTGATCAACGCCGAGGATATACATCGCCAGACGCTCCAACCCGTAGGTCAACTCACCCGAGACCGGCTTGCAATCATGGCCGCCGACCTGCTGGAAATAGGTGAACTGGGAGACCTCCATCCCGTCGCACCAGACCTCCCATCCGAGGCCCCAGGCGCCCAGCGTCGGGCTCTCCCAATCATCCTCGACAAAGCGGATGTCGTGCAGGTCCATGTCGATGCCGATGGCGCGCAAGCTGCCCAGATAGAGCTCCTGCAAATTCGGCGGGCTCGGTTTGATGAGCACCTGATACTGGTAGTAATGCTGGAGCCGGTTGGGGTTTTCCCCATAACGCCCATCGGTTGGACGGCGGGACGGCTGCACATAGGCCGCGGCCCAAGCGTTGGAGCCGAGGCTGCGCAAGGTCGTTGCAGGATGGAACGTCCCCGCGCCGACCTCCATGTCGTAGGGCTGCATGATCGCACAGCCCTTGCCCGCCCAATAGGACTGTAGGCGCAGGATGATCTCCTGAAAGGAACGGGGGCGATCGGCCATGGCAAGTCTCCGCATGAAATCGCCGCCCTTATGCCATAGCCCGGCGCAGGGTCAATGCGTCAGGGTATGTGGGCGGGACGCACCCCGGACCGCCCAAGGCCGTCTCGCCCTCCGCTGGGAGAGAGAGTGCGATAGGAAAGGAGAACGCCCCGGACCTGATCCGGGGTCCCTGCCTGCTGAAAGCGGTCCGGCTCAAGGCCGGGAAGTGCGCATGGACATGAGCCCGATACGATCAATTCGAATAGCGCCGTTCAGAGGGGTGGCGCAGTCGCGCCGCCCCGTGGGGGCGGAACGGCGCGGCGCAACAGTTCCTGTTGCGCGGGTGAGTTGTTCTGAGCGGTGCGGTCATCGGGTAAAGAGAACGGCTGACCGACAACCCTCAGCCCTGCTTAGTCCCCAATCTCGGGCGTCACGCGGATCAGCGTCGGACCATTGGCCCGCAATGCCTCTGAAATCGTTCCGGGCAATTCAGCCAAAGTATCAGGCTGCTTGAAATCAATGCCATAGGCCCGCGCCAGAAGCCCGAATTTGGGGTTCTTTGCGATCACATTATTGGGCGCGATCTGCGCCTCGATCATGCATTCCTCAATCTCGGCCAGTTTGCCGTTGTCCCAGAGCAGAACAGCCAAAGGCAGCTTGCGCTCGGCGAGCGTACCCAGTTCCTGAATGGTGTATTGCAGCCCGCTATCGCCAACTATCGCGAGCACCGGACGATCGGGCATCGCGACCTTCGCCCCGATCGCGGCAGGCAGACCATAGCCCAGCGTGCCATAGCCGACCGGATGAAACCAACGCCCGCCCTTGCGCAGGCCCACAACCTCTTTGGCGAGGTAGGCAAGCTGCGTCATATCCGACAGCACCATCACATTGGAGGGCAGCGCCTCCACAAGTGCCGGAATGATCCGCGCCGGGCCTGGGCGCTCTGCCAAGGCAGTTGAGACGAGCCATTCGCGCGTTTGTGTCACTTCAGAATGCGACCAGCGCGAGAATGGCGATTTCAGCTTACCAATCAACGCATTGGCAAAGGCCGCAGCATCCGAGACGATGGGCAGCGCGACGCTGTGTAAATCGTCAAAACGTGTCGGGTCTATATCGACACGGATCAGAGGGCAATCATGGCCCAATGTGTCGCGCCAAAGATCCGTCTCCGCCAACTCCGTGCCAATCGCCAGCACCAGATCGGCAGTCGCAAAAACCTCTTTGCTGCCGGGCCGCGCAAGCGTCGCGCCTAACGAGAGCGGATGATCCTCGCCCAGCAGACCCCGCGCAGCATAGGTCGGGAAGAAAGGGACGCGGGCCTTTTCCACAAGCTCGGTCAGAGGGGCCACCGCATCACGGCATCCGCCCCCGATCACCAGAACCGGGCGCTTTGCCGCGCTCAACATCTCGGCCACATCGGAGATCTGTCCGGGCTGTGCCATCGGGCGTCGCGGCAGCGCACGCGGGGTCGGGGCCGGATCTGCGGGCGCCCCGATGACATCGAGCGGCACCTGAATATGAACCGGGCGGGGTCGGCCCGCCGCAAACATTGCAAAGGCGCGGTCAAGCAATTGCCACATGCGTTCCGGCGTATCGGCGGTTTGCGACCAGGCGCAAACGGCGCGCGCAGCCCCTTCCTGATCGCGCAACTCGTGCAAGCGGCCCAGCCCACGTCCCTTCTCGGCACTGGGGAGCACAATCGAGATCACGATCATCGGCACGCTGTCGGAATAGGCCTGTCCCATTGGTGTCATGATGTTCGTCAGGCCCGGGCCGGAGATCACAAAGGCAACACCGGGCTTGCCGCTGGCGCGCGCATATCCATCGGCCATGAAGCCCGCGCCCTGCTCGTGCCGCGCAAGGACGTGACGCAGACCAGCCTGATGCAGACCGCGATACAGCTCAATATTATGAACGCCGGGGATGCCAAACACATCGGTGATGCCGCGCGCCTTCAGCGCGTGGGCGATCTGAACGCCAAGGGGTCTTTGCATCAGCCTCTCCAGAAAGCGACGGTGAACAGGACATAGACGCTCATCAACTCGAGTCGTCCAATCAACATGGCAAAGGCCAGAACCCATTTTGCCTGATCTGGCAACCCACTGAAATTGCCCGCAGGTCCGATTTCAGGGCCAAGACCGGGGCCGATATTTGCGATTGCCGTTGCGGCACCCGAAACTGCGGTGACCGTATCAAGCCCCATTAGTCCAAGAATGATGGCAATCGCGCCGAGCGTCAGGATGAACATGACGAAAAAGGCCATGACCGAGGACATCACATCCTCACTGACCGGCCGCCCTTCATATCGTGGCGGAAAGATGCCTGAGGGTGAATGCAGACGGCGCACTTGCGAGCCGACCGCCGCCACGAGCAACTGGAACCGGAACACCTTCACCGAACAACACGTGGATCCCGCGCATCCCCCAATCAGGCCGATCAGGAAGATGATTGTGACAGGGAATGCGCCCCAAAGCCAATAATCGTCGCTGGCATAGCCTGTGCCAGTCATGATGGACGTCGCATTGAACAAGGCCTTGCGGAATGCAGGCTCGCTTGCTTGTCCATTTTCAAAGATCTGCCACAGCGCCAACAGGGCCACGGCCCCGGTCAGCAGGCCCAGGAACGCATGTATCTGCGTGTCGCGAAAGAGCGGCTGAGCCGTGCCGGCCACCAGCTGAACATACCGCGCGAAAGGCAGGCTCGCGAGGATCATGAAGACAACGGCGATGTATTCAGCGCCCCCCTCGAATGCGCCGAAGGAGGCATTTTCCGAAGAAAAGCCACCCGTGCTGACTGTGGTCATAGCATGGGTGATGGCCTCAAACAGGCCCATCCCCGCCCAGCCATAGGTCAAAGCACAAACGATTGTGAGCGACAGGTAGATCCAGAAGATCGAGCCCGCGATCTCTGCGGCGCGGGGCAGGATCTTTCCGAATGTATCGAAAGCCTCGGACCTGAAGATCTGCATGCCACCGACTTTCAACATCGGCAGGAAAGCGAGCGCGAACACAATGATCCCAACGCCCCCCAGCCATTGCATCATCGCGCGCCACAGGTGAATGCCGTCAGAGAGCGGGTCGAGATCGGCGTAGATGGTGGAACCTGTCGTGGTCAGCCCACTCATCGCCTCAAAGAACGCGTCGGTATAGCTGACCGGATTCGGGCCGATCCACATCGGGATCGCACCAAAGATCGGAAGCGTAAGCCAACATGCGACCGTCAAAAGAAAGGTTTGCTGGATGCTAAGCCCGCGCGTCCGGCTGTCCTGACAGGTCAGGACCAAACCAACGCCCATCAGAACGGTCACAAAGGCCGAGATTGCAAAACTATCTGCAGCCGGATCGCCATGCCACCAATCCACCATGAAGGGGAGCAGCATGGCCACGCCCAGCGCGAGGATCAACAGGCCAACGACATAGCCAATGGGACGCAAGGAAATCATGGGTCCGAGCCTTCGCCCCCCCTGCGTCCAGTGTCAAGCGAGGGCTGCAACCGCAGATCCAGCGAGAGTTCGTGCGAAAAAAGTAGAAACGCCGCACAAAAACCGTGCGGCGTTCATGGGTCTTGCAAACACTCGACTACAGGTGTGCTCAGCTCAACTCATCCGGTTGGTCGGGTTGCCAATGACGGACAGGAATTCTTTGCGTGTCGCGGGATCATCGCGGAATGCGCCAAGCATTGTCGACGTCACCATAGAAACGCCCGGCTTGTGAACGCCGCGGGTCGACATGCAGTGATGCTCGCCTTCCAGAACCACGGCGACACCATGCGGCTGGAGCGTTTCCATCAGCACCTGCGCCACCTGCGCATTCATCTTTTCCTGCACCTGCAAACGCTTTGCGAAGGCGTCGACAACGCGGGCCAGCTTCGAAATGCCGACAACGCGCCCATTGGGGATGTAGCCGACATGGGCCTTGCCGATGATCGGAGCCATGTGATGCTCGCAGTAGCTCTCAAACCGGATATCGCGCAGCACAACCATTTCGTCATAGCCCTCAACCTCCTCGAAGGTGCGTTGGAGCATTTCAACCGGATCCTCGTCATAACCGCGGAACCAGTCGCCATAGGCCTTTGTCACCCGCTTGGGTGTGTCGAGAAGGCCCTCCCGCTCGGGATCATCGCCCGCCCATCGAAGCAGCGTGCGCACGGCCTCTTCAGCCTGCTCGCGCGTTGGACGGGCCACCGGGGCGTCATCGCGTTCCGTGTTGAATTCGGGATCATGGGCGTTCATGTGGTCTCTCCTGAGACGACTGGCCCCGTGCCAGTCTTGTGTAGTGTGCTTACGATAGCCTTTTCGCTTTGGATCAGGTGTTCCGTATTTGCGTAATTACCACCAAGCGGCGGAAAAAACTGCATCAAATAACGCTCAATACTGCGTGATTAGCGCCATTTGCACAGCATCGGGAAACAAGCGCTCCAATACCGCGACAATCTGCCCCCGCTCAAATCAGACGGCACTCAGCGCCTGAGAAAGGTCACTGATCAGGTCATCTGCATCTTCTAGGCCGATAGAAATGCGGACAGTCCCTGGCGTAATGCCAAGGGCCAGACGCTGATCCTCGGTCAGGCGTTGGTGGGTTGTGGTGGATGGGTGCGTCAGGATCGTGCGCGCATCGCCAAGATTGTTGGAAATCACACCGACCTTCGCCGCATTCAGGAACCGGAACGCCTCCTCCTTGCCCGCGAGCTGAACCGCCAGCATCGTGCCGCCGGTCTCCATCTGTCGGGCGCTTACCTCATGTTGAGGGTGATCGGTCCGTCCGGGATAGAGAACTTGCGCAACCGCATCATGTTCAGCCAGGGCATCTGCAACCTTAGCCGCCGTTGCGGCCTGCGCGCGCACCCGCAAGTCGAGCGTTGTGAGACCGTTGAGCATCACCCATGCATTGAAAGGCGATAGCGCGCCGCCAGTATGCTTCAGATAGGGTTCTAGGGTGCCGCGAATATAGTCTTCGGTCCCCAGAACCACGCCCCCCAGACAGCGGCCCTGCCCGTCAATATGCTTGGTTGCAGAATAGATGACGACATCAACACCAAGATCAAAGGCGCGCATGAAGACCGGCGTCGCGAACACATTGTCGGCGACAACCAGAGCACCTTTCGCATGGGCAATCTCGGCCACCGCAGCAACGTCAATGACCTCTAGCACCGGATTGGACATGGTCTCAAAGAATACCAGCGTCGTATCATCGCGGACAGCCGCACGCCATTGATCAAGATCGGTCCCGTCCACAAAGGTGACCTCGACACCAAACCGGGGGAGCAGGTTCTCAACAATATGCAGGCAGGAGCCGAACAGCGCTTTGGAACTGACGACATGATCGCCCGCCTTCAGCATCGAGAACAGAGCCCCGTTCACCGCAGCCATCCCGCTGGCGGTCGCGAAAGCGGCCTCTGCCCCTTCGAGCGCTGCAATCCGATCCTCAAACGCGGCGACGGTCGGATTTCCGTAGCGGGCATAGATGAATTCATCGTCGCCCAGCTCGATGAAGCGCGCCTCAGCGGCCTCGGCCGAAGGGTAGACAAAGCCCTGGGTCAGATAGATCGCCTCAGCCACCTCGCCATATTGCGAACGGCGAGCCCCCGAATGCACCAGTTTGGTGCGCGTGTTCCAGTCAGTCATGGGATATCCTTTTCCCCTAGCGCGAATGATCGGCCCCGCGCGGGGTCCGACCTCTTTAGCGGCTTGTTTTACGTGGCCCGCAATCCGGTTCTACAAATCGCCACGGCGTGACTGATAGGCCCCTGCGTCCCAGCGGTCAATGCGCCGATTGTGCCCTAACGCAAATGTGCAAGGGTCAAGTCCACGGCAGGGGCTTGCAACTGCTGACCCATAGGGCAAATTACCTGCAATCATGTCGGGAGGGACATTATGAGCGCTGCAATAGAACTCTTTTTCTGGCCGACGCCAAATGGCTGGAAGGTGTCCATTGCGCTCGAAGAGATGGGTCTGCCCTACAATCTCAATCTGGTGAATATCGGTGCAGGGGATCAGTTCAAACCTGACTTCCTCAAGATTGCACCGAACAATCGGATGCCTGCGATCATTGATCCTGATGGGCCAGATGGCGCACCGATTTCGATCTTCGAAAGTGGGGCGATCCTGCAATATCTGGCCCGCAAGACCGGGACATTCTGTGGCAGCACCCAGCGTGAACGGATCGAAGTCGATCAATGGCTGATGTGGCAGATGGGCGGACTGGGCCCGATGGCCGGACAGGCGCATCACTTCCTTAAATATGCCCCCGCAATGGATCCGCCAAATGACCTGGCCTACGCGAAGGATCGCTACCGCAGCGAGACAGCCAGGCTCTATGGCGTGCTGGACCGACGGCTTGCAGATCGCGAGTTCGTAGCAGGCGATTTTTTCTCAATCGCGGATATGTCGATCTGGGGATGGGCCTCGTTGTGGGAGGGGCAGCAGCAAACCCTCGAAGACAAACCAAACATGAAGCGCTGGCTTGAAGCGGTGGGCGCCCGTCCGGGTGTCATTGCAGGCCGCGCCCTTGCCGCAGAAAAACGCGGTGATTTCAGAAAAGAGAAGGACGCCCAGAACGTCCTCTTCAAAGGAGGCAAATCATGAAAAGCGGACAGCACATCCTCGCCCTAGATCAAGGAACGACGTCTAGCAGGGCGATTGTCTTCGATGACAAATTATCACCCGTCGCGACCGGACAGTACGAGTTCACCCAGCATTTTCCGCAATCGGGTTGGGTCGAGCATGATGCGGATGAGATCTGGGCGACCACCCAGCGTGCGGTGAAAACGGCGCTGACGGATGCGGATCTGACCGCCAGCCATATTGCCGCGATCGGAATTACGAACCAGCGGGAAACCGTTGTGCTGTGGAACCGCGAAACCGGCGCACCTGTACATAAGGCCATCGTCTGGCAGGATCGCCGCACGGCAGAGACCACTGCCCGGCTGAAAGAGGAAGGGCACGAGGCCACCGTGACTGAGCGAACTGGCCTGTTGCTCGATCCCTACTTTTCCTCGTCCAAGCTGTCTTGGCTGCTCGATCACGTCGAGGGCGCGCGCGCCGATGCGGAGGCAGGCAAGCTCGCCTTCGGAACCATCGACACCTGGCTGATCTGGAAGCTCACAGGCGGCGCGCGTCACGTCACGGACGCCACGAACGCCGCCCGCACCATGCTCTACAACATCCATGAGGGCCGTTGGGACGCTGAGATGCTGGCCATGTGGAACATCCCTGAAGCGATCATGCCCGAGGTGCTCGACAGCGCGGCCGAGTTCGGCATGACCACAGGCGAGACCATCGGTGCACCGGTCCCGATCCGTGGCGTGGCGGGTGACCAGCAGGCCGCCACGGTGGGGCAGGCCTGTTTCGAGCCGGGGATGCTCAAATCCACCTACGGCACGGGCTGCTTTGCTTTGCTCAACACCGGCGACACAGCGGTACGCTCGCAAAACCGGCTGCTGACCACCATCGGGTATCAAATCGGCGGCAAGCCGACCTATGCCGTGGAGGGCTCGATCTTCGTTGCGGGTGCAGCGGTGCAATGGCTGCGCGACGGGATGAAAATGATCGAAAGCGCTGGTCAGACGGGCAATCTGGCCGATGAGGCTGACCCACATCAAAACGTATATCTAGTTCCGGCATTCGTAGGACTTGGTGCGCCCTACTGGGATGCGGAAGCCCGCGGCGCGCTCTATGGCATGACGCGCAACACTGGCCCGGCAGAGATTGCCAAGGCAACGCTCGAATCCGTGGCCTATCAGACACGCGACCTGTTTGAAGCGATGAAGAAGGATGGAGCAGCCACCGGCCAGACAGTCCTGCGCGTCGATGGTGGCATGACGGCGAGTGACTGGACGATGCAAGCCCTTGCCGATCAGCTTCAGGCCCCTGTGGACCGCCCGGTTGTGCGCGAAACGACCGCACTCGGTGCTGCTTATCTAGCTGCAATGCAGTCGGGTATCGCCGGTCGGCCAGATGAATTCGCGAAAGGTTGGCAGCAAGAGCGGCAATTCGCGCCTAAGATGGCCAAAGCAGACGCGGACGCGAAATATGCAGGCTGGCTGGACGCTGTGCGCCGAACCCTGTCGTCCACATGAGTAAAGGCGCCTCCCATACGTTGAGGGAGGCGCGCTCCACCCACCTTTCGGGCATCGGTCTGCGCCTGTTGGCCGCATTCCTGATCACGGCCATGTCGGCGGCGATCCATGCGGTCGCCGATAGACTGCCGGTTGGGCAAATCATGTTCTGGCGGGCCCTGCTGGCCCTTCCACCCATCCTGATCTACATGCTGTGGCGCAACGAGAGTTTGCGCACCGCCCACCCACGACTGCACATCACGCGCGGGGCGTTGGGGGCGATCTCAATGGCTTTGTCATTCCTTTCCCTTGCCTATCTTCCCGTCGCGAATGCGCAGGCGCTGGCGTACCTCGCGCCAGTGCTTGCCCTGCCGCTCGCCGCACTCCTCTTGGGGGAGCGCCTGACCCTGACCGTCATCTTGGCGGCTGCTCTTGGCTTTGGCGGTGTCCTGGCGATGTTGTGGCAGGCGCTCGCCCTGCCCGGCGATGGCGCGGCGATCGGAGTGGCGGCGGGCTTGGCCTATGCCTTCACCATGGCATTTGTCCGCGTCCACACAAAACGCATGACCGTTACGGAAGGCAGTTCAACCATCGCCTTCTACTTCGCAATCGTCGCCGCGGCGTCGGGCCTAGTGACGCTTCCTTTTGGCTGGCAGCCGTTGAGCCTTACGAGCTTTACATGGCTCACCCTTGCAGGCCTGCTGGGCGGCGTCGGGCATATCATATCAAATGAAGCGACCGCACGGGCACCTGTCAGCACGCTTGCCCCGTTCGACTTTACAGGACTGATCTGGGCGCTCGGTTTTGACCTGATCTTGTTCGCGACACTGCCGTCAGGGCTGGGCTGGCTTGGCATCGCTCTGATCACCGGTGCCGCCTTGCTGATAACATTTCGTCCACCAAAGCAAGGTGGGTGACCGGATGTGAGTTTAAAACTGCGCCCTCAATTGTCTGAACACAGGGATCGAATATGCAATTTCAAATCCACACCATCGCAGCAAGCCCCGGCGCAATCGGCATTTCTGCCCTGCCGGGTGCTGCGGATGTCGGCACGATCGCAAAGTGGGGCGCAACCCTTGTTCTAACCATGACCACAACGGCAGAGATGCGAGCACCACTCGCTGGAGCACTCTCGGAGCACAAGATCACGTGGGAGCACTTGCCGATACGCGACTTCGGCGCACCCGGTGTTGATGTGGAAGCGCTCTGGAGCAATGACGTTTCAGCAAAGGCACATTCCGTGCTTGATGCAGGAGGACGTGTCCTGTGCCATTGCCGCGGCGGATGTGGCCGCTCTGGCATGTTCGCCCTGCGCCTTTTGATCGAACGTGGGGAAGAGCCTCTTGCCGCACTTGCGCGCATCAGAACCGTGCGGCCCTGTGCGGTAGAGACAGAGGCCCAGTTCGACTGGGCCTCTAAATTACTGACTTAGCGCGCAAGCGTCGGTCCTGCCGGATCATCGTTCGAGCGGACCCGGTAGAGGCTCGCCTCGCCCGTCATAGACGGCTCCACCGAATGAGCGACGCCAGCGGGGAACAGGCAGGTATCGCCGGGATTCAGAACATCGTGGCCGCCATCCCAGGTGACTTTCCAATGGCCCCGCATCGGCATCAGCACCTCGTTCTGATCAACGGTGTACTGCCCGGCAGGCGCAGAGCTGCGGGACAGGAAATCCACATCAAAACCCGGCTTATCGCGCAACAAAGCATCCGCGCCGATCACGCTCGCCGGTTGTTTGTCGCTGAGCGCCATAAGGTCCCAGTAGCGCGCAACGTAATGCGGTACGACGTCCAGCGTCGTGGGTTCGGGGAATGCGCGCAGTTCGTCATCACTCAGCACTGGCATCGGGCCGATGCCATCTGGCAAAATAGCCCCCTTCTTTGTGTCATAGAGCGAGCCATTCTCACCCAAGACGAGCCCATGCGCTTGCGCATCTTCGATGACCTGCGGCGCCCAGATCACGCCACCTCCGGCATCGTCGCCACCAAGGATGGCCATGATCATCCCGTAATCTGTGCCGATATTCTCGAACCCACGGAAGATCCCCGTTGGAATATTGAAGATATCACCTTCTTCGAGCACGACCTCTCCCGCATCGCCCCAGCGGCCCCAGAAAAAGCGCCAGCGTCCTTTCAGGACAAAGAACACTTCGGCTGTGCGGTGCGAATGGAGCGAATTACGACATTTCGGCGGCTGACCGGCCGCGCCGATGTTGAAGCCGGGCGTGTCACGAATATGGACATGCTGATCCGGGCTTTCTGACACACCGCCACCAATGATCGTAAAGTTCTCTTTCTGGTCCGACCCGGGCGTGTGGGCGTCGATAAATGCAGTCTTGCATGGCACCAACTCACCGTAGCGAACAATGCGGGGCGCGGCGGATTGTGTCTCTGTCATGGGATCCTCCAACGGGACTCGGCCCGGTTTCGCACCATGCTAGAGCAGCTGTGCATACCTATGCAAACAAATTTGGAGCTGCGACACTTTCTTCTCAAAAACACTTGGGGCGCGGAAGATATGTCCCGCGCCCCAAAACCAATAGAATGCCCCGCGACCTAGACTGTGCCGCCAAGGGATCCTTCCAACGTGGCGAGCTCTTGCCCGCCAGCCATCAGATCCTGCAACTCCTCGGGCGTCACGTCCCCGCGTGTCGCGGTTCCGTAAGTTGAGCCGCGATTGAGAACGGTGAAACGGTCGCCCACGGCCAGCGCGTGGCGAACATTGTGGGTAATGAATACGACCGCGATGCCCTGCTTGCGCACCTTATCGATCGTGGCGAGAACGTTCGACGTCTGGCGCACGCCAAGGGCGGAGGTCGGCTCATCCAGGATCAGAACCTTCGCGCCGAAATGCACCGCACGGGCAATCGCAACCGTCTGACGTTCGCCGCCTGAAAGGGTGCCGACCGCCTGATCGGGACCACGCAGGTTGATCCCCATTTTCCGCATCTCTGCCATTGTGACTTCATTGGCATATTCATGGTCAAAGAACGGGATACCCGCGATCTTTTTCACCGGCTCGTTACCCATGAAGAAGTTGCGGCTGACGCTCATCAGCGGGATCATGGCGAGGTGCTGGTGCACTGTCGCAATCCCGGCATTCATCGCATCCCTTGGCACGGCGAAATTCATCGGCTGGCCTTCAAACAGGATCTCGCCCTTGGTCGGTTTGTGCACGCCGGACATGGTCTTGATGAATGTAGATTTACCAGCCCCGTTGTCGCCCAGCAGACAATGACATTCCCCCGGATAGATATCGACGGAAACTCCGGCCAAGGCGATTACGGCGCCAAAGTGCTTCTCGATACTCTTCATCTGAATAATCGGTTGAGACATCTTACTTCTCCCCGGTGATGAGGCGGCGGATATAGGTGTTGAGGATCACAGCCATCAGCAGGATCACACCCAGGAAGACCCGGAAGAGGGAGCTTTCGACCCCCGCAAAAAACAGGCCCTGCTGCACCACGCCAAAGATCAAGGCTCCAAGAGCAGCGCCAATGACAGAGCCATATCCCCCGGTCAGCAACGCGCCCCCGATCACGACCGCAATAATCGCCTCGAACTCTTTCAGAAGCCCCCGATCCGCGCCGGCAGAGCCGAATTCCATCACCTGACAGGTGGCAAAGACGGTGGCGCAGAAAGCCGTAAACATGAACATCAGGATTTTGACCCGATCAACCGGCACACCAGAATTGCGCGCAGCCTCGGCATCGCCGCCCGCGGCAAAGATCCAGTTTCCGAACCGTGTCCGCGTCAACAGAATATGTCCGAAGATGATCAGCAGGAGTGCCCAGATCACCAGCATTGGCACGCCGTCGACCACAGGTTGACCCTGCCGGGAACCGCGGCTGAACGTCTCGATCAACCCCGCATCACCCAACCAGACAAACAAACCGTTCAGAACTTTGCCGCCGAACAGAGGTGCGAGCCAATCCCCCTCTGCCGCATCCGAAATTCCGCCGATGATGGTTTTGCGCTCGATCAGCTGCGGCAGGAAAATTGTGAAGCCGCGCAGGATAAACAGGAAAGCGAGAGTCACAATGAAACTGGGAAGACCGGTTTTGACGACGATATAACCGCTCAAACCGCCGATCAGCGTACAAAGCACGAAGGTTATGACGATGGCGAGCCAGATGGGCAATCCAAACGTCACGCCGAGAATGGCAATCGACATGCCCGCGAAGCCGATCATGGATCCGACGGAAAGATCGAACTCACCGGCAATCATCAGCAGGCAGGCCCCAACCGCAATGATCGCGAACTGCGCAGAGACTGTGCCCCAGTTCAGAAAGCCGGTCGGGCTGAACATGCCGCTATCCGCAGCAGTGAGAAGAAAGAAGGTAAAGACAAGAACGGTTCCGCAAATCCCGCCCAGCTCAGGGCGGACCAATGCGTTGCGCAGGCGGGAGCGTTCTTTGATCCGCTCATCACCGGCTGCGGATGGCGTCGACGTCGACATGGTTCAACTCGCGATTCTTTTAGGAATAAAGGTCCCGTTGTCGGTACGGAACGGCAGGACAGGGGCCAATCAAAGCCCCTGTCCTTTTTGGAACAAGCCTAAGGCTTAGCGGTACTCGCCCGCAAACTCTTCAACGAGAGTCAGACCGTCAGCGGTGACGAAGCCCGGACCGGAGTTGATGTTATTGCCGGGCAGAACGCCATAGCGGTGATAGTTCGTGAGAACGACAACCGGCAGGTAGGCCTGCAGGAACGGCTGCTGGTCAATGCCCCACTGGATCGTGCCCGCCTTGATACCCTCGACAATCTGCTCACCCAGATCGAACGTGCCGAAATAGATGTCGCCTGCCATGCCGTTTTCATCAAGCGCGAGAAGGGTCGGATCAGCAGAGGTCGGGCCAAGCGTCAGAATGGCGTCCGTGTCCGGGTTCGCATTGAGATAGGCAAGAACACGGTTTTTGATCTCTGCCGGATCCTGACCGGAATCGATCATCTGATCACCCAGATCGATGCCCAGACCATCTGCGAAGCCCTGGCAACGCTCGGTCGAGGACGGGGAGGAGATGTAGTGGTTCACGCAGAGGAAGGAGCCAACGCCATCGCCTGCTGCGCGCAGACCAGCCGCATAGCCCGCATCATATTCCGGCTGACCGACATACATCAGGGCACCAACTTCGCGCGCCTGCTCTGGCGTGCCAGAGTTCATGATGATCACGTCGATGCCCTGGTCGACGGCGGCCTGGATCGGGCCGGACAGAACATCATAATCGGACAGCGTGGTGATGATGCCATCGGGGCCGGAGGCGGCTGCCTGCTCGATGATCCGTGCCATGTCTGCAAGATCGCCGGTCGGCGGGTTGCGATACTCAACCTCAACGTCCATCTGCTCACCGGCGAGCGCGATGCCGTTTTTGATCGTGTTCCACCAGCTATCGCTATCGGGGGCGTGGCTGACGAGAACGTAGCGCTCACCTTCTGCGGATGCTGCAGATGCGGAGACCAGCGCAGCTGCGGCAACGGTCATCGCAAGCGTTACGTTCTTGCTAAACTTTTTCATGTGTAACCTCCCAGGTCTGTTCGTGGGCATGCCGAGGGCAACGCACCACAAAGCGCAGATTCTCTGCTGCTTCGACTCGAATAGAGCACAAGATTCGCCACACTGCAACCGGTTGCAAAATTAACTTTCACCTACCTCACCATCGAACCAATCAACACTTCCGAGGGCCAGGAAACCGGCTTACCAAACGCCTGAAGAACTTCTGTAAATAAATTAATACAGATACTTAATCGACCACTAGCTGCCACTCACAACCTTGCGGGGCCGCGCTGCTCGACGCCAAGAGCCACACGAACAACCGTGACCAAACAGAAAATCTCGCCGCAATGCAGCGAGATTTTGCGGTGCAAAACCAGTCAATGAAGCTGACCAATGCAACCGATGCTCAAATTTGGACTGGCCGCACGATATGCGGCCAAGCTGGGGCCTATCGGAACATCGGCGGGCGGGCATCGACCCAGGCGCCATCAGCCTTTGCCGAAGCAACGGCCTGATGAACCGCAGCCATCGACCGCAGGCCGTCTGCGGCGACAGGGAAATCACCATGCGCCTCACCCCGGATTTTAGCTGCGAGGTCCACATAGATATTCGCCACGGCGAGTGGGAAACCCTCAGGATGCGCGATCGCGACGCGGCTCAGCCGCTGCGCTTCGTCCGAAAGGCCGCCTTCCCCCTTTTCCATGATCTGCGTTCGACCGCCGACCGGTGTGTAGAAAACCTGGTTGGGCTGTTCGGACGCCCAGCGCAGGCCGCCGGTTTCTCCAAACACCTGAATGTCGAAACCATGCTGACGTCCGATCGCCACAGATGACGTCCAAAGCCGCCCGACAGTCCCACCCTCCATGCGGAAATTCACCATGGCGTCATCTTCCAGCTCGCGGCTTGAAATGGTTGAGGCGAAGTCCGCTGAGAGCGTGCGAACCTCATCCCCCGCAATAAAACTAGCCATATGAAGGGCGTGGATTCCGCAATCCGCAAACTGGCCAGAGACCCCAGCCATCGCTGGATCATAGCGCCAGCGCACGCGCGGATTGTCAGCATCGCCCGCATCGCCATGATGCCCATGGGAGAAGTTGGCAACGATGGTGCGGACCTTGCCGATCTGCCCCGTCGCAACCATGTGGCGCATTTCACGCACCATGGGATAGGCCGAGTAGCAGTAGTTCACCGCGCAAATTTTCCCCGAGGCCTCGGCAACGCGAACGATCTCTTCACCTTCCTCGACGGTCATCGTCATGGGTTTCTCACACAAGACGTTAAACCCTGCTTCGAGAAAGGCCTTCGTAATTTCGAAATGCGTTGCATTCGGCGTTGCAACGGTCACCAGATCAACGCGATCCTCGCGGGTCCGCTCCCCTTCCAGCATGTCCTGCCAATTGGCGTAAGCTCGGTCAGAGGCGATGCCGAGCGTGTCGGCAAACGCGCGGCCACGCTCTGCATCAACGTCCAGCGCGCCTGCAGCCATGACGAAATTGCCGTCCGCCTGCGCGCCCATGCGATGTGCCGGCCCAATCTGGCTGCCCTTGCCGCCGCCGATCATGCCCCAGTTCAGTTTTGTCATGATCCGACCCTCAGAAGCCAATGGATTTCAGATAGTTGCTGTTCGCTTTCGCGTCGCCAAGCGGATCCGGATCCAATAGCGGGTCGCAATCCTGCTCAACCGTGCACCAGCCCTCAAATCCATTGTCGAGAAGGACCTGACGCACCGCCGGAAAGTCCACATCACCCTGCCCCAGATTGCAGAAGATCTGCTGACCACAGGCCGTGTAGAAATCGGTCCGATTTGCCACGACCTTCGCCTTCACGACCGGATCAATATCCTTGAAATGCATATACGAAATTCGGTCGATGTGACGCTTCATGAAGGCAACAGGATCGTACCCGGCATAGGAATGATGGCCGGTATCAAAGCATATTTTCAGGATGCTCTCTGGCACTTCGTCGAGCAGACGCTCTAGCTCTGGCTCGAAATCGAGGAAACCGGCCGCATGGGCATGAATGCCGACGGTCAGGCCGAATTCATCGGAGCCTATCCGCGCAATGGTCGCAATGCGATCGCGGAACGCAGCCCACTCTGCCTGATCCATTTGCTCCGCTTCGTCTGCGCGCCCGGCAGTCGGTGCACGGCGCGGCGAAATACTGTCGATCAGCACCAAATGCTGGGCGCCATGGGCCGTCAGGGATTTGCAGGTCCGCTGCGCGGCATCGAGAACCTCATCCCATTTCGCTGCATCATGAAAGGGTTGAAATACAACGCCGCCGATCAGTTCAAGCTCATGCTTTGAAAGGGCTTCCGCCAGCTGAACAGGGTCTTCGGGCATAAAGCCGATAGGCCCTAACTCGATGCCGCGGTAACCTGCGGCCGCATTCTGTTCAAGCACGGTTTCCCATGCCGGGTTGCGCGGATCGTTCGGGAACTCAACACCCCACGAACAGGGCGCATTTCCAATTCGTATTGTCATCTCCGATGAGCCTTTCAGGATTTGAAGTCGGCGACGTTGCGCCATGTCTTGCTGTTGGAGGAGGCGATGGTGGCGGCGACGATCTCGTTCACCTCCATCCCGTCGCGGAATGTCGGCCAATGGGAGTCCCCCGACGCAATCGCTGTCAGGAAATCCTTCGCCTCGATAATGATCTGATCCTGATACCCTGTGCCGTGGCCCGGCCCCTGGCAAAACGGAAGGTAATCCGGGTGAGATGGGCCAGTTAGGATCTTGCGGAAACCGCGCTGCGCGTCATCTCCGTCCGAAGTGTAGAGCCAGATGGCGTTCTGGTCTTCCTGATCGAAGCGGATAGCCCCTTTTGTGCCAGTAATTTCATATATATAGCCCATCTTTCGACCCGTCGCGATGCGGCTGAAGAAGAGATGACCCATCGCCCCGTTCGCAAATCGGCACATGACTTGGGCGTGGTCATCATTCGTGACCTCAGCCAGACCGCCCTGCCCGTCAGGCCGCTGTGCGTGAACCGTCTCCACATCACCCAGAACGCTTGCGACAGGTCCCATCATTGCCAGTGCACAATTGATCATATGTGGGGCCAGATCACCCATCGTGCCATTCGCCATTCCGCGCGTGCGCCATGTCGCAGACGCATCCGGGTCAGCGTAAAAATCTTCAGTATGCTCACCCCGGAAATAGGTGATGTCTCCAATCACGCCATCCGCAAGCAACTGGCGTACATACTGGCTGGCCGGCGTTCGGATATAGTTGAAGCCGACCATATTTACCGCACCCGATGCCTCGGCCGCCGCGACCATCGCCCGGCTGTCATCCACGTTAGCGCCGAGCGGCTTTTCACACAGTACTGGCTTACCCAGCGCGAAGGCCGCCTCCGCGATTTCGCGATGCGTTTCCTGTGGGGACGCGATCACAATCGCCTCGACCCGCGGGTCGTTGACCAAAACGCGCCAATCATCGGTGCCCTGCTCAAATCCATAGGCGGCGCGATACCGATCCGCGGAGGCCATGGAAGTCGCACAGACCATGACCAATCGAGGCCGCAATTCTGTCTGAAACACTGCTCCGACGCAGGACATGGCAACGGCATGGACCTTGCCCATATAGCCGCCTCCGACAATGCCGATGCCGATCTCTCTCATCCACCCTGACCTTTTTCGTTTTTCGGTTTGCAACCGGTTGCAAATTATGTAGCTTGAGAATCAACACACCGTCAACACGCAAAAATGCGGACCAAGACGGACGGACCTAGGGTTGAGGAATATGACTGCACCTGACAACACTCTGCGCCTGACCACGGCGCAGGCCATCATCCGGTATCTCGACAATCAGTTCATAGAAATCGACGGGCAAGAGCAGCGCCTGTTCGGCGGGGGCTTTGGGATCTTTGGCCATGGCAACGTTACCTGCTTGGGCGAAGCTCTTTATAATCATCGTGAAACACTGCCTCTCTATCGCGGACAGAACGAGCAGAGCATGGGTTTTGCAGCGGCGGCTTATGCCAAGTATCATAAACGCCAGCGCATGATGTTTTGCACCGCAAGTGCCGGACCGGGCACCGCCAACCTGCTGACCTCAGCCGCGCTTGCCCATGCGAACCGTCTGCCAATGCTGATGCTGTGTGGTGACACGTTCATAACCCGTTTGCCTGACCCGGTTTTGCAACAGCTTGAGCATTTTCAGGACCCGACATTCGGGGTGAACGATGCGTTCAAAGCCGTGACGCGTTACTGGGACCGGATCACACATCCGGCCCAGGTCATTCAGTCCCTTCCCGCAGCTGTGAACACAATGCTCGACCCGGCGGATTGCGGCCCTGCCTTTATCGGTTTGCCTCAAGACGTGCAGGGTTGGACATATGACTACCCGACCCGCTTCTTTGAAGAGACGGTTCACCGCATCCGTCGGCAGGCTCCGGATCAGGCAGAGATTGCGGATGCGATCGCAATGCTCAGATCGGCAGAGAGGCCGGTCATCATCGCTGGCGGCGGCGTGCAATATTCCGGCGCCGTGGCCGAGCTGACGGCCTTCGCGGAGGCGCACGGAATTCCGGTGGTCGAGACCATTGCAGGCCGGGCCAACATGGTGGAGACACATAATCTGAACTGTGGTCCCATCGGTGTCACCGGGTCAGACAGCGCGAACACTATCGCCGAACGCGCGGATGTCGTGCTCGCCATTGGCACCCGGTTGCAGGATTTCACGACGGGCTCATGGACGGCGTTTGCCCATGATGCCAAGCTCATCTGCCTGAATGTCGGACGCCATGACGCCAGCAAACACATGTCCCTTGCCGTTGTGGGAGATGCAAAGCTCGGCCTGCAATCCCTCGCCGCTGGGATGACAGATTTCGCTGCACCGGAAAGCTGGTGCGCTTTCGCGGCCGACGAAAAGGCAAAATGGGCCAACTACGTCGCGGACAACGTGAAACCGGGCAACCGCCCGAACTCTTACGCGCAAGCCATTGGGGTGGTGAACGCGCTATGCGATCCGCGCGACCGTGTCGTCGCCGCTGCGGGCGGCCTTCCGGCCGAGGTGACCGCCAACTGGCGCACGCTCGACATTGGGACGGTGGATGTAGAGTTTGGGTTCTCGTGCATGGGGTATGAGATCGCGGGCGGTTGGGGCGCACGTATCGCCCAGGCCGAGCAAGAGTCAGATCAAGATACGATCGTGTTCACCGGCGACGGCTCTTACATGCTGATGAACTCGGACCTTTATTCCAGCGTGCTGAGCGACAAGAAGATGATCGTCCTGGTGCTGGACAATGGCGGCTTCGCAGTCATCAACAAATTGCAGAACAACACCGGCAATGAGAGCTTCAACAACCTGATTGCGGACGCACCCACGATTTCCCGCCCCTTCGCGGTGGATTTTGAAAGCCACGCGCGGTCGATGGGGGCCGAGGCGGAAACCGTCGCCAATCCGGCAGAACTGGCCGAGGCGTTCAAGCGGGCCAAGGCCGCCGACAAATCCTATGTGATCTGTATGAAAGTCGATGCCTATGAGGGCTGGACGACCGAGGGCCACGCCTGGTGGGAGGTTGGCACCCCGCACATCACCGAAAGCGAAACGGTGCGCGAGGCGCATATTGATTGGGAAAGCAGCCGTCCCAAACAGCGGAAGGGCGTCTGATGGACCATCTTCTGCAAGGCATCGCCCGCAACCATTTCGTTGTGGTGGGTCGGGCCGGGATCGACTTCTTCACCGATCCCGGTGTCGCCGCTGAGGATGCGGAAAGCGTGACTGTCGGGCTTGGCGGCTCATCAGCGAACATCGCGGCCGGGATCTGCAAGCTTGGCGGACGGTCTGCTTTGGTCACACGGGTGTCAGATGACAGCGTCGGCAGCTACTGCGTCGGCCAGCTGAAGCGCTACGGCGTTGACACCACCCATGTGCGTTCGGTTGGTGGTGAATACCGCAACTCCCTTGCCTTTTACGAAAGCCGGGTCGAGGGGCACCGCAATGTGATCTACCGCAACGGCGCGGCAGATTTTCAGATGGATGACACGGATGTCGACGCGGTGGATTATGCAGCCTTCGGCGCTCTGATCACCGCAGGCACTGTATTTGCCGCTGAGCCGTCGCGCGGTGCTGCGTTTCGCGCATTTGAATTGGCAAAAGCAGCGGGCCTGCCGATCATCTTTGATGTGGATTACCGCCCCTATTCGTGGCCCTCGGCCAAGGTCGCGGAAGAGGTATTGTCTCGCGCGGCAGCACTGTCAGACATGATCGTCGGCAATGACGAGGAATTCGGCTTCATGGCCGGCGATCACGGAAAAGGGCTCGACAAAGCGCGTTCGTTGGGCGCGGACGGACGGCTCGTCATTTACAAGATGGGCGAAAAGGGCGCGCTGACTTTTGCGAATGGTCAGGAACTTCGCACCGGGATCTATCCTGTCGAAGCGCTCAAACCGACCGGCGCGGGCGACAGCTTTATGGCGGGTTTTGTGACATCGCTTGCGGACGGGCATGATCTGCACGGTGCGCTGCTGCGCGGATCGGCCTGCGCCTCCATCACCGTTTCGCGCCCGGGCTGCGCACCGGCCATGGCGGACCGGGACGAACTTGACCAATTCCTGGCCAGCCATCCTGGCCCAACCAATTCATAAGGGAACACCAATGCATATTCCTCCGTTCGACAATCAGAACAAACCCATCGTGGACGTGGATGACGCGCTGGTGCCGCTCAACTACTTCAACATCGTGAAGCTCAAGCGCGGAGAGGCGTTCGCGTATCAGGTGCCCGGATATGAGACCTGCATCGTCCCTGCGACCGGCACGGTGGATGTAGAGATCGAGGGCGAGACCTATGCGAACCTTGGCAATAGAACGGTTGATGTCTGGGACGGCGAACCCGAGGGCGTTTATGTCCCAACCGGTGCAAAGGCCCTATTCAACTGTGTCTCAGACGAGGCTGAGGTGTTTGTTTGCGGGGCACGATACGACAAGGTGTTGACCCCATTTGACGTGCGTGCCGACGAGATCGATCTGGTGCAATACGGGTCGGACGACACCAAGACCCACCGAAAGATCAAGCATATTCTCGGCACGAAGTACCATGACCGCGTCGGGCGCTTGCTGGTGTCCGAATTGTTCACTGTCGGCCAAGGTGGATGGTCGGGGTTCCCGTCGCACAAGCACGACACGGATCGCCTGCCCGATGAGACGCGGCATGACGAGACCTACAATTTCCGCTTCAAGCCGAATTACGGCTCCGGCGTGCAGATGCTTCAGCGCGAGGATGGCAAACCGGGGGATGCGTATCACATCGTCGATGGCTCCACGATCTGCCTGGACAAGGGCTATCACCCCTGCGCGGTACTGCCGGGCTACGAGATGTATTATTTCACGATCCTTGGCGGGTTGAGCCAGCGGTCGCTGGTCCAGTATTTCCAGCCGACCCATGCGGCACAGCTAGAGACCATCCCCGGCATCAAGGACATGATCGCCAAGTTCAAATAACCCACACCTTGGCCCGGCACAGCTGGGCCGTGCCCGACCTCCCAACTTGAGCGCGCTTCGCACCCGCGGGAGGTCGAGCGTGTGGCCTGTATCGACTGGATCGCCAGATGCCCCTCGTCACCTTATCCGAAGTTCTGCAACCTGCCCTGCGCGGCAACTATGCTGTGGCTGGTCTCGTCACCCTTGGCTGGGAGGAGATGCGCGCCTATGTCGCCGCCGCAGAGGCTGAGAACACGCCCGTCATCCTACAAGCCGGGCCAAGCTGCCGGGCGCACACCCCCTTGCCAATTCTGGGCAAGATGTTCTGTCATTTGGCCGAGCAAGCCAGCGTTCCCGTCGTTGCTCATCTCGATCATGGATATACATTTGAGGAATGCCAGGAGGCGCTGGACAGCGGCTTCACATCACTGATGTTCGACGGCTCCCGCAAGCCGCTCGCGCAGAATATCGAAGAAACGGCGCGGATCGCAGAGCTGGCACATGATGCGGGCATATCCTGCGAGGGAGAGATCGGATTTGTTGGCTATTCGGGCGGTGAAACCTCGGCAGGCACCGATCCGGCCGAAGCCGCCCGTTTCGCGCGCGAAACCTCCGTCGATGCCATGGCAATTTCGGTCGGGAACGTCCACCTGCAACAGGACAAGGAAGGTGGCCTCGATGAGCCACGTATCCGTGCCATTGAGGCCGTCACAGAAATTCCGCTCGTCATCCACGGAGGCTCGGGCGTGCCAATTGCGCAGCGAATTGCACTCTCGCAAGGATCGTCGATCTGCAAATTCAACATCGGAACGGAGTTGCGCATGGCTTTTGGCACTTCTTTGCGCGCGGCTGTCAATTCTGACGCCGACAGGTTCGACCGCGTCTCGATCCTGAAGGAGACCCACGACCCCGTTGTCGATGCGACGCGACGCGTCCTGCGCAACTTCAAACCGGCGGAGACTGTCTGATGGTAAATTTCGCACTTTTCGGCTGCGGGCGGATTGGGAAGGTCCATGCAATGACGCTTGCCCCTTTGAAGGGGGCAAATCTGGTCGCGGTGAACGACTATTTCGAGCAGGCCGCCCTTGATCTGGCCGCCGAATACGGTGCGCGTGCGGCAAGTGTCGCGGATATTCTGGCCGACGAGACGGTTCATGCCGTCATCATCGCAACGCCAACCGATACGCATTTTGACCTGATCCGTGCGAGTATCGCCGCGGGGAAGGCCATCTTCTGCGAGAAGCCCGTCGATATGTCTGCCGACAACATCCGCACACTGAAATCAGAGGTCGAAGCGGCGCGGATCCCGTTCATGACCGCATTCAATCGGCGCTTCGATCCAAACTTTGCGTTGGTGGCGGACCGCATCCAGCGTGGTGAGATCGGCGAGGTGGAGATGGTCACGATCCTGTCGCGGGACCCTTCCCCACCCCCGGTGAGCTATATCAAATCCTCAGGCGGAATTTTTCGCGACATGATGATCCACGATCTGGATATGGCTCGTTTCCTCTTGGGCGAAGAGCCGGTGGAAATCTACGCGACCGGCTCTGCCCTCGTCGATCCAGCGATTGGCGACGCGGGTGACGTGGACACCGCTGTCGCAGTGCTAAAGACCGCATCGGGTAAGGTTTGCCAGATTTCCAACTCCCGCCGTGCCACCTATGGCTACGATCAGCGGGTGGAAGTCCACGGAGCAAAGGGCATGTTGCGCGCGGACAACCATCTTGAGAACACGGTCGAAATCGCGACCGCGCAGGGCTTTGGCCGGGCCGTGGCACAGAACTTCTTTCTGGAACGCTACGCCGAAGCCTATCGCCAGGAAGTTCTGCATTTCGTTGACGCGCTCTCGAATGGCGAGGCTCCCTCACCGGGTATCAACGATGGGCTGGCCGCTCAAAAACTGGCTGACGCCGCGACCCTGTCGCTTGAGACCGGGCAGCCACAAAGGATCGTGCCGGAGTGACACGGCACGTGAGCGCATGGGCATGATGCACGTCCGGGGTTTCCTCGGACAGGGGAGGGCCAGCCCCGCATCGCGCCCATGCGCCCCTGATTTCACTTGCGCATCTGACGCGGCCTTGGGACATCTTGCTGCAACAGATGGAAGGTATGGACATGGCGCGACGATTATTGACCGAATTTGGCATGGGCACCTCCCTGCGGCGCGGGGACTACACGCAAGCAGCCAAGCGGGCCGTGCAAGACGCGCTCTGGCATAATTCGATCAATCTCGCGGAACTCTTCGGCTTCGAAAAAACGGACATGCTGATCACGGTCGATGTCGGCGTGCAGAAGCCAGACGAGGTGGATGTCGCTGAAATCGCCGCCGTCTTTCCTTATGGCCAGCCCACCATTCAGGTTCATGAAGGCGGCCTCGACATTCCGCGGCCCGAAGGAACCGGAAATCCGACGATCATCGCCAATGTGGCCCTGTCCGTCGCCTTTGACATGGAGAAAGCCGATGTCTGAGCAGCGGATCATCATCGAGATGGGCATGGGCAACGATCTTCATGGGATGGACTATACCAAGGCCGCGGCACGCGCGATCGAAGACGCCATCCGGCACTCTACCCTGCCAATTCTCGGCGCCCTTGACCTTGATCATCAGGAGATGGAAGTGCGCGTCACCATCGGGGTTCAGGCCCCGATTGCCGTTGATAAAGAGGCGCTTGTGGCCAAACTTCCAAGGGGAAAGGTGAGCATTGATGTGCAGAAAGGTGGACTGAATGTCACCGACCCCGATACCGGTGAAACGCTGGTGATCGCATCAGCGGCGGTCGAGGCCTTTCTTCCGCGACAGGCGGGCTGGCGCATCAAGGAACGCTGAGGCACGATTGCGAAAAAGCTGGCCTGATTGGTATCGCTCAGGCTAGTGCGGTGTCCACCACCGCGTTTCGGGAGCGTGAATTTGGCCCATTCTGTCTTTGTGATCGACGATGATCGGGAGTTGCGCGACTCTGCCGCTCACCTTTTGACGCGCTCCGGCTGGCAGGTCACCACTTTCGCCGAGGCCGAGCCCGCATTGCTGCGTCTTGAGGGCCTGGCACCGGATGTCATCCTCTCTGACGTCAGAATGCCGGGGCTAAGCGGGCTGGAGCTGCTCGACAGGCTCAAGGGCACCGACGCGCCGCCAATCGTCCTGATTTCCGCCCATGGAGATATTCCGATGGCGGTGGAGGCGATCCAAAATGGTGCATACTCCTTTCTGGAAAAGCCGTTCGAGCCAAGACGGCTTCTGCGCATCCTGCAACACGCAGCAGAAGCGCACCGGCTGGCGCAGATGGCTGGTCGGATGCGGGCAGAGTTGTTGCGGCTCTCTGGACTGGATCGGGTCTTGCTGGGCAATGATGCCCGGATCGTTGGGTTGCGTCAGGAAATCCTCGATCTTGCGGAAACGCGTGCCTCTGTCCTGATTCAGGGAGAGACGGGGACCGGTAAGGAGTTGGTCGCGCGCGCTTTGCACCGTCTCGGACCGCGGCAGGATGCTGGTTTCGAGTCGATCAACTGCGCGACGCTGGGCCCGGCCCATTTCGAAGAGATCGTATTCGGTGTGGATGGCCGGGCCAAAGGCGCCTTGCGCGGCGCGGATGGCGGCACATTGTTCTTGGATGAGATCGCCGCCTGCCCGCTCGATGCACAGTCCAAGCTGCTGCGCGCCATCGAAACCGGCGTCGTCCGCCCTGTCGGTGCGGACACAGAAGTGACGACGGACACCCGGATCATTGCCGCGACGAATGAGGATCTGGGCGCGCTGGTTGCGGCGGGAAAGTTCCGCGCCGACCTGCTTTATCGGCTCAATACGTTCGAATTGCATTTGCCGCCCTTGCGTGAACGCCGTGAGGACATCGTATTGTTGTTCGAGCATTTCCTTGGCGATGTCGCAGAGACTTACGAGGTTGCTGCACCGTCATTGAGTGCAGAGGATACCGCCGCCCTTCTGGCCCATGACTGGCCGGGCAATGTACGAGAGCTGCGGCATATCGCGGAGCGCCGTCTGCTGGCCGCACGGCGCGGCACGGGATCTGTTGGCTCTGCCCTGACCCAGTCTGAAGCCGGGGAGGATATGCCGGGCACCTTGCGTGAGGCCGTTGCGCGGTTCGAGCGATCGTTGATCGCGCAGGCCATCCGTACCCATCAGGGGCGCATGGACGCTGTGGCAGAGGCGCTGGGCATCGGGCGACGGACCCTTAACGACAAGATCGTGAAACTGGGATTGGATAAGGCCAATATCCTTGGCTGAACGCCGTCGCATCTGGGGCGCGGCAATCGCCGCGCTGCTGCTCGCAACTGGCCTGTATCTCGGGCTGATCGCTGTTTTCACTCAAAGTGAGTTGCGCGATACACCCAATCGGGCGGCCTTCTTTGCCAGCACGCTGCAAGCCGAACTTGATCGGCTGGAACATCTTCCGGGTGTGATCGCACATGATCCGCTGACGCTGCGCACCCTGATCGATCAGGTGCCTGCGCCGCTTGAAGACTACCTCGCAGGTGTTCAGGAAACAGCACGGGCCGAAGCCATCTTCGTTCTCGACATCAATGGACTGACACTCGCAGCCGCAGGACGCGAAATCGACGAATATCACACGTTTCGCCCCTATTTCCGCGAAGCTGTTGCGGGAGGGTCAGGACGCTTTTACGAGGTCGGGTTAGAGGCCCGCGCGCCGGGGTATTACATTGCCGAGCCTGTGCGTGACGCAGCTGGAACCGTATTCGGTGCGGTTGTCGTAAAGGTTTCACTGGCGGCAGTCGGACGCAGCTGGGCGGATAGCGGCGCACTTCTATTGGCGACCGACGCGTCCGGCGTTGTTCTCGTATCGTCGCGCAGCGCATTGCTGCTCGGGATGACCCGAGAGTTGTCTGCATATGACAGACGACAACTCACCCGCAGCCGTCCGGCGGGCGACACCGTTTTGCACAGGCTGGATTGGCAGGAACAGTCGGGCGATCGGCTTGCCCTTGATGGGGTCAGCTATCTGTGGACCCAGGCTGACATCGGATATGAGGCGTGGACGCTGCATCTGCTGTCGGACGAGCGGGCCTTACGCACGCGCGCGCAGCTTTGGGTCGCGTCAGCGCTCGCCGTGCTGCTGATCCTTTTGATCCTCGCGGCCTCATTGCGCGCGCGCCGGCTGCGAGAGACCCTTGCCGCCTCCGTTGCAGAACAGGCGCGCCTGCAAGCCGTTCTGGATGAAAAGGACAGGGCGCAGCGGTTGCTGAGCGAAGCGGAGGAAGCCCTGGCCCGACAGCGGCGTCTTGCTGCACTCGGCCAATTGTCTGCCTCGATCACCCATGAACTGGGCCAGCCGATTGCCGCAATGCGCAACTATCTGGCGGCAGAAGAAATCGCACAGGGTACCCTTCCAGGGGAATTGGCCCCGCCGCTTACGCGGATCGTGGAGCGCATGCAGCGGATCGTAGACCAACTGCGTTCCTTCGGACGATCCCCGCAGATCGAACAGACCACATTTGATCTGGCCGAAAGCATCCGCCGCGCACTCGCGCTGGTGGAGCATGATTTGGACCGGGATAACATCGCTCTGTCTGTCCGGCTGGCGGAGGATGTGTTTGTGATGGGCGAAGCCGAGCGGTTTGAGCAGGTCATCATCAACTTAGTTCGGAACGCGCGTGATGCGGTTGCGCAATCAACCGCCAAACAAATTTCGGTCGAGATGTCCGCTGAAGGCGAGCAGGCAATAATCCGCGTGCATGACACGGGGCCGGGGCTTGGCGGCGCAGATCTTGCAAAACTGCAGGAGCCGTTCTTCACGACCAAGCCGTCTGGGGAAGGAATGGGACTTGGCCTTGCGATCTCAGAGCAGATCATCAGCGATCTGAAAGGGTCGATGACAGCGCAAACCGGCGCGGATGGCGGTGCAATCTTCGAAGTGCGTCTGCCCTTGGCCTGATTGGCGAAAACCCGCGCGGCTTTTTGCGGGCCCCTGCGGTTTCGTTCATAGGAGCGGCCGTTTCCAATTTCTAACGTCGCCCCCAAGGCCCCTATGCGAGGGGTCAAACCTTGGGAGGACACCATGAAATCCATGTTCACCGCTGCCGTTGCAGCGTCCATCGCGCTGAGCGCGCCGGCTTTTGCAGAGGAAGCCGATTACATTCTCGCAACGGCCTCAACCGGCGGCACCTACTATCCGGTCGGCGTCGCGCTCGCCACGCTGGTGAAAGTGAAGCTTGAACCCGGCGAGGGAATTGGCATGTCGGCCATCTCCTCTGCCGGTTCGGGTGAGAACGTCCGCCTGCTGCGCGAAGGTGAGGCACAGTTTGGCATCATGCAGGGCCTTTACGGCTACTACGCCGCGACTGGCACAGGGCCGCTTGAAGGAGAAGGTCCGCAGGACAACCTGCGCTCCGTCTCGATGCTTTGGCAAAACGTTGAGCACTTCGTGGTCGCCAGCGAAAATGCGGCAACAGGCACGATGGAAGACTTCGTTGCCCTGACAGGCGAAGCCATGGCGCTGGGTCGTCAGAATTCCGGCACGATCGGGTCCAACCGGACGATCATGGGCGGCTTCGGTGTCGATATCGACACGGATTACGAGCTGGTCTTTGGGGGCTATGGCCCATCCGCAGAGGCGCTTCAAAACGGTCAGGTGGAAGGGATCTCGACCCCAGCCGGTGCACCGGTTGGCGCGATCACTCAGCTGATGGCCGCCGCGGGTGACGGCGTCACGCTGCTCAACTTCACAGAAGAGCAGATGGCGACCGCTGACGGGGATCGCGGCCTCTGGACACCTTACACCATCGAGGCGGGAACCTATCCCGGCCAGGAAGAGGATGTGCAGACCATCGCGCAGCCGAACTTCCTTGCCACCTCCGCCGATCTGCCTGAGGAAAACGTGTATCTGATCACCAAGGCGATCTACGAAAACCTGCCCTTCCTTCAAGCCATTCACCCCGCAACCCGGGCCATGGCGATCGAGCGGGCCATTGCTGGCCTGCCGCTGCCGCTCCACCCCGGTGCAGCGCGCTATTATGAAGAAGTGGGCATCGAGATCCCCGAGCGCCTGATCGCGAACTAACTCTCCCCTGACTGACCGGCCCATGCGACTGCGTGGGCCGGTTTTTTATGCATTTTACGATACTCACGAAGGCTGCATCATGAGCACCACTGACCGGGACGAAGACAATTCCCCGATCCGCCACTTTTCTGGACCTGTCGGGCTGGTGCTGACAGGTCTTTGCGTCGCCATTGCCGTTCTGCACATTTACGTCGCTTTCGACCCGGTTCTCAGCGAATTAGAGCGGAATGCGCTTCATTTTGGCGGCTTCGCCTTTCTCGCAGCCATCTTCTACCCCTCGCTGCGCGGCAGCCGCATTGCCCTGGTTCTAGATATCGCGCTGGGCGTTCTGGTCGCGTTGTCCGCAGCACATCTGGCGCTGGCGGAAACCGCGATCTACGAGCGCGGCGTGAAGCTTGCTCCGCTGGACTGGATTGCGACGGCTTTTTGCGTCTTTGGCGCAGTTGAGCTGACGCGTCGCCTGACCGGTTGGGTCATCCCCATTCTGATCATTCTGGCCCTTGGCTATGTCTCCTACTGGGGCCAGTGGATCGGCGGAATCTTTGCATTTCCCGGTTTGTCGGTTGAGAGCGTCGCATTCCGCTCAATCTACGGAGACGACGCAATGTTCGGCAGCATCGCGCGCATTTCCTCAACATATGTTTTCTTGTTCATCATCTTCGGCGCATTCCTCATCCGCTCTGGCGCAGGGGAGTTCGTTATCAATCTGGCCCGAGCCGTTGCCGGGCGCATGGTTGGCGGGCCTGGCATTGTCGCAGTCATCGCAAGCGGGCTGACCGGCACGATTTCAGGCAGCGCGGTCGCAAACACCGCCTCAACGGGCGTCATTACCATCCCACTGATGAAACGGGCTGGCTTCAATCCGAAATTCGCCGGAGGCGTCGAAGCCGCGGCCTCAACCGGTGGGCAACTCATGCCACCGATCATGGGTGCGGGCGCCTTCGTGATGGCAAGCTTCACCCAAATCCCCTACGAGACCATCGTTGCGGTCGCAGCGCTTCCCGCGCTGCTCTACTTTCTGTCCGTCGCATTCTTTGTGCGGATCGAGGCGCGGCGCCAGAACCTGCCGCCGATGCCGTCAGAGGGTCAGACACTGAAGACGGCCTTCATCGAAGGCGGGGCGTCATTCCTGATCCCGATCGCAACGCTGATTGGCCTATTGGTCTCGGGCTTCACACCGACCTATGCCGCCGTCTTTGGCATCATCGCGGTCATTGCGTCCAGTTGGTTGACGCGCAATCCGATGGGCCCCAAGGCCGTGCTGGAGGCGTTGGCCATGGGCACCAAGTCCATGATCCTGACGGCCGTCTTGCTGTGCGCTGTTGGCCTTGTGGTCAATGTGATTGCGACAGCTGGTGTCGGAAATACGTTTTCGCTGATGGTCGCCAGTTGGTCGGGCGGCAACATCCTGATCGCACTCGCATTGGTCGCGCTTGCCAGCCTCGTCCTGGGGATGGGCCTGCCCGTGACGGCAGCGTATATCGTGCTTGCAACGCTTTCCGCCCCTGCCATTGCAGGGATGATTGCAGACAACTTCGTGATTGCTCAGATGACTGCGGGGAATCTGGATGCGTCCGCGAAGGCGATCCTGATGTTTGGTGTGCCAGAGGTCGCGGGCACGCTGGACGGGGCGATGCCACGGGCGGACGCCTCCGCAATCGTGCGCACACTGCCACTGGAGGTTGCTGCACCTCTGCGCGAACTGGTCGTGCCACAAGATGTCGCGATGGTCGCGCTTTTGTCCGCGCATATGATCATCTTCTGGCTCAGCCAGGACAGCAACGTCACCCCACCTGTCGCGCTGGCAGCCTTCACCGCTGCCGCGATTGCGAAAGCACCAGCAATGGGAACAGGCGTCGCGAGCTGGAAGCTGGCCAAGGGGCTCTATATCGTGCCAATCCTTTTCGCCTATACGCCGCTGCTGTCGGGTGATTGGCCGGCAATGCTGCAAGTGTTCGGATTTGCCGTTGTCGGCGTGTATGCGATCGCAGCAGCCCTGCAGGGTTGTATGGAAAAGCCCTTCGGTGTGGCGATGCGCAAGCTGAGCCTGATCGCCGGTGTGGCCTGCCTGTGGCCTGGCCTGCTCGCCCTGAACATTGCGGGGGCTGTCGCAGTCGCGGCACTGCTCGCCTGGAACGTCCGGTCAGCCCCTTCTCAAGTGCCCGTCCCGTCTGACGTCTGACCGGGCCTGCGCCAAAGCACGGCCAGCCCTTGTGAGGCTGGCCGTGTTCGCGTAACGTTCCCTCACCAACGGAGGGAACGAAATGCCGATGGGATCGAAGCTCAACGGAACGTTGAGAGCCTTCATTGAGCGGCAAAAGCTGTTCTTCGTCGCAACAGCGGCTGCAGATGGGCGCGTCAATCTTTCACCAAAGGGCGCAGATGCTCTGCGGATCCTCGCTGATGATCGGCTGCGCTGGCTGAACCTGTCCGGCAGCGGGAACGAAACGGCAGGTCATATTGCACAACTAAACCGCATGACCCTGATGTTTTGCGCCTTTGAGGGAGACGCCTTGATCCTGCGGCTTTATGGCCAGGCGCGTGTTCTGCACCCGCGCGACGCGGATTGGGAGCATGCTGCGGCTGATTTTCCCGCAATGGCGGGCAGTCGCCAGATCTTCGACATGACGATTGAAGCCGTGCAGACGTCCTGCGGCACTGGGGTTCCAATCATGGCGTTTCAGCAGGATCGGGTGGACACAGAGCTGGTGCCCTATTTCGATGATATGGGACCAGCCGGCGTAGAAGCCTATTGGCGAAAAAAGAACACCCGCACGATTGATGGCTTTGACACAGGCCTTTTGTCTGATGCCTGAATATGCAAACCGCCCGAAGTCCCACAACTTCGGGCGGCTGCCCCTCCACCATCCGCATTTCCCACAAATGACGGATAGGAATTGAGAACATTTGTTAGTCGACAGATTGGCGATGGGCCTCAAGTGCGGCGGTAATCGTCGCCACCAGTTCGTCGGCAGGCAGACCAGCCTGCGTCACTTCTTCGGCCCAGATCGCGTGCAGATCCGCACTTCCTGCCCTGAGGTTCGCCAGTTCCTCATCCGAGAATGTGACCGGTGTTATCCCAAAAACTTCAAGCACTTCAGACCATTTCAGGATCAGGTCTTCATAGTTGCGCAAGTAGTGGTCAAGGGCACGCTCGACCCCCACATCCAAAGCCGCCCGATGCGCATCGCTGAGTGCATCAAGCGCGTCAATATTTACGACGACCGGACAATTGACCGATCCCGGATCGAGATTGGTCGTCCACCACCGTGCCAGAGAGATCGTATCGAAGGAAAAATGGGCGTGCTGGGCAAAGGCAACGGCGTCGAGCGTCGCTCCTTCAAGCGCATCATAGGTTTCCGTAGCGGTGAGCGACAGCGTCTCGGCCCCAAACTGCCCGAGCGCCCGGGCGATCCCACCGGTTGCCCGCACCGCACGACCCTCCAGCCAGTTCAGATCCTGTGGTGGTGTCCCGCCGCCGACGAGATTGTACTGGGGCAATGGCGTGGGCATCAGCAAATGAGCGTTCCACCCGGCCATTTCCGCAACAACTGCCTCATGCGCATAAAGGGCGCGCGAAGCCGCCAGTTCCTCACCCAGTGTGCGCACGCCGAGGAAGGGTAGTTCCAGCGCGGTGATCGCGCGGTTCTTTTCGGGATGATATCCCGCACAAAACTGCGCCATCTCGAAGCGACCGGCCTGAATTCCATCAAGATTTTCCCGGTTCGGAGATAGCTCTCCATAAGACAGGTTCAGGACAAACTCACCGCCCGTGGCACGTTCGACATAGCGGGCGAGATGCTCCACATGTTCGGTGAAGGCACGCCGCTGCCCCCAGAGAGACACATCCCATTCGACAGATTGTGCAACGGCGGGCACGGCGAAAGACAGACAGGCAGAGACGAAAAGCGCCGCACGGACGCCCTTAACACATATGGTTCGCATCGGTTCCCCCCGGAACTCTGGTTTGTTTGAACCTTATGTACCAATCCGCACATGCCGAAACCTTGAAGAAACCTGCGCGAAGCCCGGCGAAATCGAGCAGTTTTCCGCGCAATCGAGGATAGGAGTCGCGCGCTGCGAACAAGACGGGCGAACCAAGCCAGCCGTGCGGCCTGCCCCAGGGCAATGCGAATGAGTTGAGAAATGGTGCCCCCACACGGAGCCGACTTAGCAAATTTATCTCTTTTTATTCAGATATTAAGTGGGAAAATAAAGATGCCAGACCACCTTTTAGGCCACCCTAGTCTGCATCACACCATGTAGCCTCATGCGGCTTCAAGCGTCTTCGATCTCTCTGACGAGCTCCGTTGCAGGTACGCCGAGTGCGCCTGATATCTTTACGATAGTGACGATGGTGGCGTTCTTTTCGCCTCGTTCGACCATGCCAATATAGGTGCGGTGTACGCCTGCGCGGTCAGCGAGCTCTTCCTGTGAGAGCTCATTTTGCTGGCGGATGAGGCGGACGCGCTGTCCAAATCTCCGCACATATTTGACGGTTTCAGGCGTGGTCTTCATGCCGCCTAGCTAAGGTGGCTGCATACCATTGAGCTACAGACCATAATTAGCATTGCCGAACTCAGAGCACTGGATGGATCATATTTATAGTATGCATATCGCTTTGCGTTAGATAACTATGGTATGCGCGCGATTATGCGCAGAGTTATCGAAAGGACGCTTCATGAAGGGTATCGCACTTATAGCCAACATTCTCGCGCCAGGCGTAGGCTCGATGTTGATTGGACGCATCGGGCAAGGGTTGGGCCAGATCACGATCTGGGGTCTAGGGCTTCTGATTACTTTGGGGACATTGGGCATCGGCATCGTGATCGGCGCACCCATGATGATTGGTGCTTGGATCTGGGCCATTGTGACCGCTGCAGGTGGGCCGGATCAGACCATCAACGTTCATGTGAATGGATCAGATGGGGGCGCAAAATGAGGGCTGCACTTGTGAGCGGCACCGCTGCGCTGGCTGGTGTCATTGCGCTCTCCGGATGCGCTGCGCCGCTGATGATCGCAGGGACGCTTGCTGCGACAGAAGGGATGGGCACCGCTATGGCGGGTCGCACAGAATTCCGGGGGAGCGACCTCGTACGCATGGCCGACTGGGATAATCGGTACGATCGCAACGTGACCAACCTGTTTGGACACGATGATTGGGTTTGCGCGTATGGTGGCCCCGGCAGCGTGATTTGCGTCCCCGAGGGACAGGACACGATTGAGAATACGGGAAGCGATGTGCGCTTCATGTGTCGGCAAGGATCTGGTGGCTTGATCACTATGACGATGATCAATCAAGATGTCGGTACAAGCTACTGCACGAAGGTCTGATCCATCGACGCCGGTAGGCTTTATGTTCTCATCATCTTTCCATGAGGGTCATGTGCTAGGGTTGGACTGGATGTGATATTATCAATCCGACCTAACCCGCTGGTGACTGCATCTCGGTATGGTCGGTAAATCCGAGAACGTTAATCAATACCCGTTATCAGCGCGCGTTCTTGTTGCGTGGGGAAACCCGCGTAGGGGCCTCGGCTCTGCTGGTAGCGGGTTTTGCTATTCACATGATCCCTTTGAACTCTGAGCTGCAGGCCCGCGCGTTTGTCGATCAGCATTTGCCGCAGAAGGATGCATTGGCCACGCTCGCTACGATTGTCGACATCGCGATGGTCAGGCTGCGCAAGCCGAACATCAAACGAGACGACGTGATCGAAGATGAGCTCATGCTGTGCTTCAACATCCTTGTCGAGATGAACAAGCGCTGCGATCTCATCGACAAGACGGACACCCCATAGAGAAAGCCCCGCATTGCGGGGCTTTTGAATGTTCATCCTCTCCAGTGGCATCAGTACTCGCTGGCCAGCATGATCGTCAGCACGCGGTGCGTCCGCTGGGGATCCGTTGGATCTGGCGTGAACGCATCGAGGGTCTGGTTGTATAGATCAATCTTCCAAAAGCACTTTTGGCCAAATGCCTCGAAGGCTCCGAAGTCATGCTCGCCGTGCGGATCATTTTCTTCGGTGAATGTGTCGAACGTTTGGACGGTGCGGATGATCGTCAGCGGATCTGATCCGTGCTGCTCCAGCAAAGCAGCGATACCGCTGGTGATGGTGATCATGCCTTGGATGCTGCCGTGTCCCTGACGGAACTGATCGTTGTGGGTTCGGATAATATCGGTTGTGTTGGTCATGCGCTCTCCTTCGCGGCATCGACCCAACAGGAATGGTGGGCCGATGGACGAAGGGGAGCGAGCTAGTATCCGATCTTGAGACTAGCGCTTTCACGATGCTTTTGGGCGGTGTGGTTGTATCCCTCAGTCGTGGTGATCGAAGAATGTCCTACAGTGCATTGGATAGCCTCGCCAGTCGCACCAGCCTCATAGGCCGAGGTGATCATCGTGGCCCGCGCCATATGCGGAAAGACATGCTGGCCGATCCCGGCGAGCCGCGCATAGCGCTCGACCAGATTGTAGCATTGTTGGCGACTGAGCGGACGGCCCGGGTGCCCGTTGCGAATGGGTTGCAGCAGAAACGCGTCGGGCTGGTGTCTGTGAGGCGCTTGATCCAGATAGGCACGGATCGCAGCCGCACACTCGAGGTTGATCGCCACCGTGTTGAGCTTGTTGCCTTTGATGGTCAGATGCAGGACAGGGAACTCGGCATCGTAGGTGAAGTCACGCACCCTCAAGAGAGTCGGTTCTGAACAGCGTGCGCCCACGTAAAACAGGATGTGGAGCAACGCGCGATCTCGAAGCCCCTGCAACGTTTTGCCATCGGGCGCGTCCAGTATAGCCCGCACCTGCCGCTTCGAGAGGGTGGGGGACTTGCCAGCCCCAATCCCAGCGTTGCCAGTTTTAGGGCGCTTGATCCCAGCGACCGGGTTCGAGGCCGTCAGGTTCTGATCCGTCAGATGCTTGAATAGGGAAGAAAGCGCCGCCAGTCGGCTCGCCACCGTGGCGCGCGATAGCCCCGCCTCTTCCATCGCAGATCGCCAGGCAATCACATGCGCCTGTTTGACAGCATAGAGATCCTGTGGCGCGGTGATCCCAATGGTTGCGATGAATGATGCGACCGCGAGATGATACGCCGCGCGCGTGTTCTCGGACGAAAAGTTTGCGAGCCAAACTTGCTCTGCTGCAACGTGCGTAAGAAGCTCGAAAGCCGAATGCTCTGCCAACCCGCCAGCCGTGAACTGGATCAGTGCTTGTGATGGGTCATGAGGCGTGTTGTTCATACCCCCCAATCATACCATAACCTATTGACATAAAATAGGTTATGACAAGATATTATAGAAGTCTGGGAACGGAATAATTAGTCGAAGTTCTAAGGATAAGTACTTGAAGTCGACAAATCCAGCTTGCTTATGCTTGACACGGAATTCTACATTCCACCTAACACGCCTTGGCTGAACCGATCTCAATTAGTGATCTGAACCGAAGGGCTGCGAACTCGATCGCGGGCGGCGGACAGGGCTCGATGCCCGTGAGCATAGTGTATTTGAAGAAGATTAGACCCTGGTTTGGCTCGCAGAAACCTTCCGACATCATCTGGAAAGACAGTGTTTCTAAGATCGCGTGAGATCTGTTTAGCATCACCAAAAGGAGCAACAAAATCAATCAGCCAGATCCGCTCCCCTGATTTCCAGTTGTCCGGTGTAAGACTGCCGGGGTTGCGGACATAGGCCTCTTCCACCTTGGCGGATAGCCGTGCCCAAGTCACAAAGCCAATCGGCTTTCCTCGCTTGTGGTAGATCCTGTACTGCCGCGCCTTCAAAGCCGGTGTCAGCCATTGATGTACGCTGTTGATAGGCCAGTTCTTGTGAATCTCTGATCTGCTATAGAGCCAGACCATCTCTCCAAATACTGCGCTGGCTGATGGGTGACTCATCGAAATTTGTCTTTCTTACCCTGTGGCCTGCGGATCACCGAGCTGGCTAAAGTTCACTCAAACGAACTGGAAATCGTCCTCGGACAGCGCGCTCGCCAGAACCCCTGTCAAGATTACTGAACCGGCACCATAGTCGATGTCGGCATGTCCGCTGCTATCCGTTCCAATGACAAGATCATCGAAAGTGATCCCAGTGAAGCTGAGTTGATCTGTACCAATGGCAAAGTCTGTGACCCGGTCGGTGCCGCTCGTGAACTCGAACGAATCCGCGCCCGCACCACCGGTCAGCACATCATCGCCGCTGCCGCCCGAGAGCCTGTCATTGGAACTGCTCGCAATGATTGTATCATCACCCGCTGCGCCAAAGAAGTTGTCATCCAAGTAGCTCGATGAGCTTATGTAGTCGTTCCCATCGGTGCCATTGACCCAGGTATTGGCGGTGATATCGGCTTCGCTCCAAATCTCACCATCGGCAAACTCAATGCTTTCCAACCCGAAGCCATGGGTCGTGCTGTACCAGTACTGGTAGTCGACCTTGATCTTCTCCCCGCTTGTCAGGATCTCGATATCCATGTGGTGCTTGAAGCTGCCTGTGATGTCGCGGCTCAAGGCAACCTCATCGGCTGTCACATTGGTGAAGATCAGATGATCCAGCTCAGAGAGTGAAGCGCCACCATCATAGAGAATGTCATCACCGTCCCCGATACCCCAGATATAGGTATCTGATCCGGTGCTGCCGCTCAGGCTGTCTGATCCTGCGCCACCCCTCAAATGGTCATCAGATGTGCTTGCGATGATGGTGTCGTCACCAGCACCGCCGAAGAAGTTATCATCGAGATAGCTGGCAGAATTTATGTAGTCGTTCCCGTCAGTGCCATTCACCCAGGTATTCGCGGTGATATCGGCTTCGGTCCATACTTCACCATCGGCAAACTCAATGCTTTCCAACCCGAAGCCATGGGTCGTGCTGTACCAGTACTGGTATTCTATCGTCAGCTCTTCGCCAGTCGGTTCAATCAGAAGCTGCATGTGATGCTTGAAGGTCGCCGTCACGTCCCGGCTCAGGCTGATCTGATCGGATGTTACATCCGTCAGGACAAGTCGGTCCTGCTCCAAGAGGGACTCGCCGCCATCATAGATGACATCGTCTGCATCGCCCGTGCTCCACACAAATGTATCGTTCCCTGCATAACCTGTAAGCTTGTCCAGTCCTCTGCCGCCCGCCAGGACATCGTCACCATTTGCGCCTGTTATGTGGTCGCCAGCGTCCCCTGACACTACGATCTGGGTCTTGTTGATGCCTTCGACCAAACCGGCCGGGTCTTCGAGAAGATCGAAATATTGCTCCAAGCCGTTCTCGAGGTCTCCCTTGAGGATCAGGTCGCTGAACTCGAGTCGTTCGAACTTATCAAGCTGGAACTGCACGGCACCGCTTACCCAATCAAGCCGGGTATAGCCTGCGACCTCTGATCGAGCCGCGTCAGAGCTCCTCGCGGTCGCCAGTACCAGATGCTTTCGTTCCAGGCCATCTGTGACTGAGTAGTCTCCGTGCCCGATTGATGCATCTGCAACGACATTGATCGTTCCATCCCGTATGTCGACGAGGCGGGCGCCATCGAAGGCAAGCAGTCCGTTTATCTCCGCTGCGGTATAGAGGCGTCCTTCAACCTGAATACCTTCGACAACAACGCCACTCGCCCAGTCAGTAAAGGTTATTCCGTCGGTCGTGCCCGCCAGTTCCAGTCGCAGGTCGTCACCGATCATCCTGAACTTTACGGCTTCGGCCGATATGGACTGCCCGAAGGCGACTACATCATCTGCAGCATTTAGAACGCTGCCCTGATAGATGTCGGACCCATCCCAGCGGTCGAAGCGGATCTCATCCGCACCCTCGCTCGCTGTGATTGTGTCTTGCCCCCGGCCACCAATGAGAATGTCTACACCTGCGCCCCCATCGAGTAAGTCATCGCCGGCGCCGGCCATCACCATATCGTTCCCTGCGCCCCCGATGAGCTGATCATCTCCGGCTCCGGCGGACAGAATGTCGTCATCGGCACCGCCATCGATCGTATCGTTGCCATCACCGCCACTGATTGCGTCATTACCCGCACCAGAAGCGATCGAGTCGTCGCCCTGACGCCCAAACACGAAGTCAGCCCCGCCAAAAGCGATGATGACGTCATCGCCTGCGAAACCGTCATACCACTCAGCAGCATCCGTGCCGGAAAGTGTATCATCGGACTGATCAGAAAGAGCCGTGGCGCCAAGCGCATCGGCACCGAGATGGGTAGCCTCGATCTGGCTTATGTCGAAATCCAATCCATCAGAGAATTGCATGACGTCGATACGTTGCGTTGCGAGCGCCCAATCCTGCACAGTCAGCCGATCGGTTATGTCTGCAAGGATGGGATTCGCGTCCCCTCGCGATGTGATGAAAATTTCCATATCGTCACCAACGCGGCGGAAGACTACATCCTCGATGTCGATGCCAAAATCGAGCACGAGCTTGTCACCGCCCGGTGCCGACTGGTCGAGGCCAACGGTGCTGCTGCCAGCATCGACAATCAGGTCATGTCCGTCGCCACGCGAGTAAACGTAGTAGTCATCCCCGAGACCGCCTTCGAGGGTATCTGCGCCGGAGCCGCCGAGAAGAATATCTGTCTCATCACTGCCCAGCATGACGTCATCGCCTTCTAGACCAGACAACCAACCGGTCCCATCAAGCGTGTTCGCATTTCCGTCGCCGGTCTGGGCACCCTTGATCTGACTGAGGTCGATGGAGAACCCGTTGTTGAACACGAGCGTTTCCACACGCATCTCGAGATTGTTCCAGCCAAGCACAGTTAGGCTATCGGTGGGGTCAATATCTGCTTCAGTGGGTTCAAGCTCGACGATCAGAGAAAGTTCCCCGTTCTCTGCGGAATATTCGGTGGACACGATGAGATCACTCAACTCGATCGCCTGGCCGAGCTGGATCGTGTCACTTCCACCATCGACGATGGTGAAGGTCGCACCGGAACGCATTTCGTTGACCCAAGTCAGGGCACCTGAGCCATTCTCACCTTTATAGCCACTTGAAGAGCTCGAATAGTCTTCGCTGTCTCCGCTGTGATAGTATGCGCCTGTCTGGCCTGGCGCGTTGTCAAAGAGGAAGATGCCTTCATCAATGACATCATGACCGTCGCCACGATTGAAGAGGTAGATGTCATTACCGCGTCCCCCCATGAGGCTGTCATCCCCGGCGCCACCACTCATAATGTCGGCTCCGGCATGTCCGCGCATGCTGTCATTGCCCAGACCGCCTATCAGCCGGTCATCGCCGTCTCCGCCGTTCAGCGTATCATCGCCAACGCCACCAAGCAGTTGGTCGTCGCCAACCCAGCCTATGAGGTTATCTGCGCCGTCGCCTCCGATCAGGACATCTTCGCCACCGTAGCCAATCAACATGTCGCCACCGCCGCTCCCGATCAGGACATCGCGTCCATCGCTGCCGCTCAGCGTATCGTCAGAACTGTAGCCAGATTGAACTCCAGGCGCGTCAGAGAGGTTGATCGCGAAGCCGTCACTGAAGCGCAGAACTTCAACTCGGGTCTGCAAGCTCGTCCAAGATTGAACGTCCAGTCGATCCGAGAACAACGCAACATCGTCGACGGCGACGTCATCTACCATCTCGTGCAAGCCGATTGTCAGCGTTCCAGATGGATCGACGCCTAGCCAGACGTCAGAGGAGGTGATGCCATGACCAAGTTCGATGGTGTCCCAACCGGACTCAGTGACGGTGAAGGTCTGATATGCCGTGTGATAGACCGTACGTGGCACGTAGTGGTAGTCCTTGCCTTCTGGATCTGCGTCACCTTCGACGAGGTCCCATTCGGTGCTTTGATAGGTATAAGCCTGTGAGTAGCTGTAGGAATTGCCTTCCTCGATAATCAGATCATGGCCATCACCGCGCCCGAAATGATAAGTATCGTCTCCGACGCCGCCTTCCAGAGTGTCACTCCCGCTTCCGCCGTAAAGAGTATCGTTGCCAAGCCCGCCTTGCAGACGGTCAGCGCCTTGACCGCCGATGAGCTGGTCGTGCCCGTCGGCACCGATGAGCGTGTCGTCACCCTCACCCCCAGACACTGTATCATTGCCATCTTCTGCACGGACGAGGTCATTGCCCACCCCTGCGCTCACATAGTCCCTGCCGGCACCGGCGGAGGCCACGTCGTCTCCTGCACCCAGCAGCAAGATGTCATCGCCGGCACCTGCAAGCACGGTGTCGTCCCCTGCACCTGAGTTCAGCCAGTCAAACTCACCCGTGCCAAGGAGGAGATCGTCACCTCCAAAACCCGTCGCGGCATAGGCGATATCCGAGATGTCGAGCCGCATCCAACCGCCGGCAAGCGACAGTGTCTCGATACGGTTCTGAGCGTTGTCCCATTCTTGAATGCGGAGAGTGCCATCGAGAAGCTCAACACTTTCATCAACATCCGTCGTCTCGTCATCGTCAAGCGCCCGTACCCCGAGGATGGCATCTACACCCTCGATGGTGAGCGTCACATCGTCCAGCGAAACCCCAAAGCCAAGATCAAGCTCATCGAGCCCACCACGATTAGCCTCGATATCGGCGACAAGCGTGTCGTCACCCTGACCTCGACCAAAGGCCAGATAGTCATTGCCGGCGCCTAGGCTGATCAAATCACCGCCACTGCCACCACTGAGATAATCGTCGCCCGAACCTGCTGTCAGCGTGTCAGCACCCGAACCGCCAAACAGACGGTCAGCACCAGATCCTGCATCCAGATCATCATCACCATCGTCGCCAGTCAGGATATCATTGCCGCCAGCTGTCTGGAGCGTATCAGCCCCGCCGTTGCCGTAAAGCACGTAGTCTGTGTCATTGGACAAACCGGCGAGCTGATCCGCTTCATCACCAGCCGTTACAGCCTCAAACCCCAGCGCTGAAACATCGGACAGGATTAGCGAGGCGCCAGCTGACATGATCAAGCGGTCATAGCCGTCGCCACCCGTGACGTTACCTGCGGCTACATCATCAGCAGAATCCGCAAACACAACATCATTGCCTGCACCAGCGTGAAGTTGATCAGCCCCCTCCCCACCGGAGAGCAGATCATCGCCATCGCCACCGGTCAGAACATCATCGCCTCCCGCTCCATCCAAAATGACGGCCTTCGTCATCCCAGCAGCGTCCAGCGTATTGGTGCGATCATCGCCGTAGGCTGCTATCAGATCACCGCCTGCCTCACCGCCTCCAAGCAGGATGATCTGCGCCGCGCCTGCATTATCGAGGCCCTCGGCTTCCCAGATTTCGGCAAACTCGCCACGTTCAAGTTCAATCTTGTAGCCGGTTTCGGTCTCCACCTGACGCCAACCATGTACGTTGTAGGACAGCGTGACGTCGCCAACACCGCCTTCGACGACCACACCGTCGCGAACATAGGACGCGAAACCGTGCACGGTATTGCCCAGCACAGAGACGTCATCATCATCTTCAGCGTAGGCACTGCCGTCATCGTAGGTCAGGTTGATTTGGGTAATGTTCCAGTCATTCTCGGCATTGGCATCATCATCCGCGAGCCGCTTGAGCTCGCCGTTATCGACTTCACCGTCCTGATCCAGGTCCTGCCAAACCTTCATGGACCCCCAGACAGCATCATTGCTGTCGAGTACGCCGTTGCCATCAGTGTCGAAAATCTTCGCGCCGGTGTCGTCTTCAGCTTCCGCGAGCGCTTGAAGGTCGGTTACGTCGCCAGAAACCCACTCTGTGAAAGCCAGCTCCTTGGCCTGATCGATAACACCATCACCGCCATCTGCAGTGATATCTCCATTCGCATCAAGGTCGATGACCAAAAAGCCATCGTCTGCCGCTGCCCAAGAAGTCAGCTCGCGATAGCCATCCCCGTCGTAGTCAAATGCTACGTCAGAGTTGAAGTTGACGTTGACGCCATCTTGATCAAGATCGATGATCACTGGCCCAGCAGTTGCCGATACAAGATAATTTTCTTGCTCTCGAGTTAGACTGCCTCCCATTGCCTCTCGCGCTTCATCAATAACGAAGTTAGCATCGCGATGATCCCGCTCACTCTCACCAGAAACACCGGAATGATTAGGAAACAAATTTGGGTTTGAATTAAATCCGAGGCTCAGCTCGGGTTGAGGTTCAGGGCCAGCAATTTCAACAGTTCTAATCCCTTCAATTTCGGGTGGCGGCCCCAAAACATCATCATGGCCTCCATTATCAATTTGGCGGATTGCGTCGACTATCTGTGCCAATCCGCTAGCGGCTTCTGCTCGCGCACGCTGACTGTCCATGAACTCATCATACTGCGATTGTGGAACCGTAAGCCGAAACGTTTCGCGCCCTAGACTTCTGCCGTCGATGCCATAATCGCGATACTCGAATTGAACAATTAATGCGCCTTCACCGTTAAAGAAATCAGTACCGATGGTGTTAACTTGGACGGTCGCCGCCGATCCGTCGTCGTAAAAATCTGTATAGGAGACAGGCGCGTGTCGATCAACATACGGAGTAATAACATTATCGATGTAGGCTTCTACTCCGCGATCGACGGCCATACCGGCCACAAACCCCACACCAAATGAGGTCGCACCTATCCCGACCGCCCCTGCCGACGCACCCAGCCGCATCGCACCTGACAAGGCAGTCGCCCCAACGCCAGCTCCGTAACCAGCGACTTCTGAGACTTCAATACCTCCTTCTGCCATAAACGCGATGCCAATAGCGTGCCCCTTGGCCAATTGGCTCACACGAAAACCAGCCGGCACCTCGAACTCAGACCCATCTACTAAAATATCTTGAACGGTAAAGACCACAGATGCAAAAATGTCCGCATCACTCACAACTCCACCGTTGTGGCCTTCAGGATCAAAATCTTGAGGCATCTATTTTTTTATCCAGTTCAGAATTATCACAAGAACTACGATTGACGAAGATACAAATGCCGGTATTGATAAGTAACTCTCCCTAGGGAAGAATCCGTTCGCAAAGCCAATAGAAGTAACTATAAATATAGAAAATACGAATATTCTTACTGGCAGCGATGCGCCATTTATATCATTTAAGAATTTTATAGATAAAATTTTTTCGATAATTTTCATACTTCTTTATTCCTCTGATATCGAAAATGCGTGCACTACCCTCTCTTTAAAAATCGATATACCATACAAAGAATACTATTTCGTGATTTTTGACACGATTGAGGAAATATATTTTTCAGTTAGAAATATTTAATTGCTGAGGATCCACATTCGCCGATCGCCTTGGGCTGACTTTCATGATTCTGCGGCTTTGTCATTTTAGGGATGGATGCCATGGGTCTGCGGAGCCTTTTCGGTCTTTCGCAGCATCGAGAGCGGCTGTCGAATGTTCGCGATCCGCTTGAAGCGCTGGAAGCGGCGGTTGAATTCGAGTATTTTCGGCCGTGGCTGCTGGCCTGAGCCGCGGCTTTCCTCCAATCTTTGGGGAGATTCGTCGGTTCATATCTGCCCTCATGCGGCCTTGGTTTCCAGTTTCGATTTCAGTGCAAATTCCTGTGGCGTGAGATTGCCGAGGGCCGAGTTGGGTCTGTTGCGGCTTTAGTCAATCTTCCAGGCTGTGATCTTCTCGCGGGCCTCGGCTAGCGACGAGAACAGAGTTTCGTTCGAAAACTCGCCCTAGAAGCTGCCGCTGAAACTCTCGACAAAGGCGTTCTGGATCGGCTTGCCGGGCGCGATGTAATGCCAGTCAATCCGTGTATCTTGGCTTCATCTGAGCACCGCCATGCTGGTCAGTCCCATGCCGTTGTCGCTGACAATGGTTCTGGGCCGTCCGCACCGCGCCATGATCGCCGTGAGTTCGTGGGTGACACGCAGCCCGGAGAGCGATGTGTCCGCGGCCAGCTCCAAGCATTCCCGGCTAAAGTCATCTACGGTGACCAACACCCACAACCTGCGCCCGTCGGCAAAGGCATCAAAGACAAAATCCAGACTCCAGCGTCCATTGGGCCTTTCCGACACCAGCATCGGTCAGCGCGTCCCGAGGGCCCGTTTCCGGCTGCCGCGCTTTCTCGCTTGCTGCTTTTCTTCGCCGTACAGCCGACGGATCTTCATCTGGCTCACTCACCATCCCTGCCGTTCCAGCATCACATGCACCCACCTGTAGCCGAACCGGCGGCGCTCTGCCGCCACGGCCTTCATTGCCTTGCGCAGATTTGCATCGTCCGGACGCATCTTTTGATACCGCACACTCGACCGATCGACGGCCAGAACAGAGCAAGCCCGCCGCCGTCACACTTTACTTCTCCCCACCCCACGATTAAACTCAAAAAAAATATAAACAAATATAAAAATAATATGCCTGCAAACTGAAAATAAATATGCGAAAAAATTTCTCAAAAAAACCACGTATTAATCAATCCCATAGGAAACCCCAAAATTAATTATTTTATCTCGATTTTCTATAATTGGGATTTATAATAATTTATCATATAATATAGAATATTGATAATTAAATTCGGTACAAAAAGCTCTCGCATATATGATTTTATTATAATATTAATTATTCATCTATTTTAGACAATTCCCATACATTTCTCATTTTTCAATATTCATTTTCTACAACATAAGCTTATTCGTGATTAGATTCACTTAGATACTGACACGGATGGCGCCCAAGCCACGTTAATATCACTCGGCCACTTCTTGCGAGAAGGGATGTGGATCTGGGCGGAACAGTATCCCCTCATAAGGGTTGAAATTTCTTTTCAGAAGCGAGCTACCCCTCGAAATTCGGACACTGACGTAAGCTGCTATTTGTTGTCTGCTGATCTTCAACACGAAGGAGATCAGAGATGTCGAAACGGTAGCAACATCATCCAGATTATAAGGCCAAGATCGCGCTGGAAGCGCTGAAAGGCGAAGAGACGGTCAGTGAGTTGGCCAGTCGGTTTGGCGTGCATACAACGATGATCCATTAGTGGAAGCGCTCATTACTTGAAGGCGCATCGGGCGTATTTGAGCGTAGCGGACGGAAGGCACCAGAAGTCGATGAGGAGCAGGTCGAAGACCTGCACGCCAAGATTGGGGAGTTGGCCGTCGCCAACGATTTTTGGGCCAGAAAGCTCAAACATTGGATCGGCAAGTGAGGCGCAAGATGATTGAGCCGAAGGGCGAAAGTGAGATGAACCTCGATCTGATACGCCTGATCGACAAGCAGTTCCTGGAAATGCCGTTTTTCGGCGTGCGTCAATTGACATGGCACCTGCGCAATGGAGATCATCTTGTGAATGAAAAGCGCATTCGTCGCCTTATGCGGCTGATGGGCCTTATGCCGATCTACCAGAAGCCCAACACCAGCAAGGCTGCGAAAGGCTACAAGATTTACCCCTATTTGCTGCTTGGCCTGCGGGTGGACCGACCCAATCAGGTCTGGTGCGCTGACATCACCTATCTGCCAATGCGACGTGGCTTTCTATATCTCGTCGCGATCATGGACTGGCATAGGCGCAAGGTGTTGGCGTGGCGTATCTCAAACACACTGGAAGCCGAGTTCTGCGTGGATGCGCTGAATGAAGCGATCCACAAGTTCGGTTCACCCGAGATCATGCATACGGATCAGGGCAGCCAGTTCACGTCATTTGCTTGGACCGACCGCCTGCGTCGATCCGGCATCCGCATCTCAATGGACGGCAAATGCCGGTTCCTCGACAATATCTTTGTCGAACGACTGTGGAGGTCGCTGAAATACGAATGCGTTTATCTACACGCATGGAAGACCAGATCAGAGGCCAAAGCCGGCATAAAAAAGTGGATCGACTTCTACAACCACGAGCGCCATCATTCCGCCCTTGGCGGCCAACCACCCGCCGTGGTTTACTGCCTATAGAACGAAGATATGCAACCCGATCAGCAGGAGCAAAGAGTAGCTTAAATTACGCGGAAAACTGTCCAAACTTCGGGGAGCAGCTCACTACGCTTCATCTAAATGGCCTGCGCACAACCATTGCTTTAGAATTCAACCAAATTATGACAGAGGAGCCCATGGTAGTTGGGGGCCACGGGATCCGGGTATCCAAGTGTGGGGGCAATAGCCGGATCCCTATGACCTGCAGGGTGATGTAGGGGGGGAAGTTCCCACCCTGCGACAGATCGACAACGACCTACCCAAAAGTGTAGTCAGCCCATGTGATGTAAAAACGTCCTAAACGTGTCTTTTTACAGTCTACCGCTCACCCCATTTCTTTTCCCAACTCTTGCGGCCTTTGCGCGGTTGGTGGTGCAGGTCGACACCGGTGAGTTCTTTCAGGGCATAGAGACCGACGAGGGTGAGTTCTTTGCCGACGCCGGTGGCAACATCGCGACGGTCTTTTTTGATCTGCGCGCGGGTTTTGCCGCCACGGTTGATGCTGCCCAGGCCCATCAGGATGCCTTCCCCTGCTGCAGTGTGGTGCCGGTCGCTTGACCAAGCCGAGCGTGTGCGTTCGAGATACCAACGCCCTTCTCATTGGCCTTCTTGCCAAGAGCCGGGAAGCCGATGATGGCTTTCCGCTGTTTGGCGCAGATTCCACATTCCGCACAGGTGATTTTGTGCTCCGGCAGGCTCGCCGGGCAGATGATGACAGCATCCCGCTCGCAATGGTTTCTCATTGTGCAAGCATCTGCAGGCAGGATCGTGGTCACCGGCGCGATGTTTAGTCGAGCCAGTTCCCAGGCATGAGCTTCATCATTTGCACTGAGATTGACGGTGAAGCCTGCCTGGTTAGCCTCCCGCACAAGCCGACGGTTTTCGAGGTTATCGAGCACATCATAGTGCGTGTATGTGAAGCCGCGCCGCCCGGTGTTCGCCTCCGTGATCAATGCAAGCGAACGCTCATCAATCGTCTCTTGATCGGTGCTGTAGAGATCACCGGCTTGGTTATGCCGCCACAGTGTCCCTTCTGGCAGGTCACGGATGACCTGCAGCAGCGTCTCGAGACTATGAACCTTGATCTGACCCTTCTTGAAGTCGTCACCGACATTGAGGCGATCCAGCTTGCTCCAGATGAAGCCGCCTAGAAAGCCATGCTCCGCGTAGCAACCACTGGAACGGTCGTCCCGCGCTGTCTTGCGCAACGGGCATGCGGTCGGGCAGGTCATGCGCGGACTGGTCGTAACCATGATCGGCCCGGTCTTGCGGTTGTAGGACTTTCTGGTGATGAGGAATTTCTGCATTTTTGAGTGCCTTCTGGTTGTTGAAGACACCCAATTGAACGGAGATTTTGCGCCCGTCACCGAGCGCGATTTGGGCTCATGGCGCGGGCTGAGCGGCCATGTTTCGCTATGAGGAGAGGCAAAAAACACCGGGTCTTCTGCAGCTTGATCATGAACGTGGCGGATCTGCAACGAATGTGCAGTCGCGCTATGACAGAAGTCTCATGCGGACGCTCGCGGGCAAGATAAATGGCCCCGCATTGGGGGCCAATTTGCTTCGACGTTTTGTTCGCCTCGGATTGCCTACATCACCCATTTCGGGGGCAGCTTTGCCTCTGTGATACCGATGTAGCCTGCGAGCGTTCCATCCATTGTTCGGATCGGGACGGCGACCGTCCCGCGCATTGTACCGCGCGGAGCATAGCCGATGCCGAGCGCCTCGGCGTCAGCGGCGTCCAGGCCCAAGGCTTCGACGGCCATGTGATCCGTCTCAAGATATGTGAGGGGAGCGAAGCCGCCACGGGCTTCCCTCCCCTCTTCTGGCGAGGGCGTTGCAGCCTTCTCCAGTGGCACGGTGCCTGACAGGAACTGTGCGGCATCTTTGAGGGTGCATTCGTTCACGAGCTGCACCAGCGCGAGGACATCACCGCCCTTCTGCAGGGCGAAGGAATACCAAACGCCCTTCACGGGCGTGATGACCAGCGCGCGCTCCCCTCCCCCACCGGACGGGCATGGCCCGCGCAATGCGTTGCCAGCGCGCTTGAGCTCAAGGCCCAATCGCTCGGCCACCTGTTCAATAGGGTTGTCGGCTTTCACAGCCTCGAAGTCGATGAATGTAGACACCACGGTCTCCTCTTAAAGGTCGTCCGCGCGTCATTGTACCATGGGAGCCAGGATGCCTCGGGCCTCAGCGCCTCTTGAGCGTGACCCGATTGATCTGCTCCGGCGGCAAGCCGATGCGCAGCCAAGGCGCATCGAAGATCTCAGGCATGGTCGGCACATCTTGCGTGCCCACGACGGGCACTGCTTGGCCAAGGAACAAGTGGCTTTGTTTGACCACGCTGCGGGCCACGGCGAACTTGCCTTTGATCTGCTTGGCTGTTGGCGCAACCATCATGACCCGCAGATTGCCGATCCCCAGATTGGCATAGACCTGCTGCCAATCCACGTCGCGATACTGCTTGATCTTCTTGCGACTAGAACTCTGCGTCGAAGCGGGATCGTCATCGTCGAACCGGCTGTGCGGTTTGTTGTGCTCCGCCTCAATGGCGAAGTAGGCCCGCTTACCGTTTGGGTATTCCACGCCCGCAAATCCGTCGGGCACCAAGGTATAGGGCACGACCTTGCGGGACTTGCGATCCGTGTATTCGGCATGGCGCGGGAAGATGAACGGTGTGGCGCTTGTCGCCGTCGCCAGCATCTCTTCTGCCGCAATAAGGCGGCAGCCAGCGGCCTCGGCTCCGATCTTGAGATTGGACAGCAGGTCGATGGTCATCATGCCGTGCTCCCATTCGGTGCTCAGCTTGATGTCGAGCCCACCTTCGAGGAACAGATAGCGCGGCGGCAAATCCCGGCCCGCCAACAGGGCGAGCCCCCGCTTCGTAAGCAGGTATGTATCACACTCGTAGAGTCCACAGAGACGCTTATCGAGCAGCCCGTGATCGAACAGCAAGCGAAGGCTGTGTGAGAGGCCCCGCTGGTGACGATGTGGCAGGTGCATGGCGATGTGGTGCGAGCGCAGCGCCCGGAACTGATAGACCAACTCCAAGACCTCAAAGAGGGTTGGAGCCATGGTCAGCGCCGTTTTGGGCGGGACGCGTTTGAAGCGAGGTCTGCGCATGCTCTCGGTTTGGCTCGCGTTTTGCGGCGCGTCAAAGGATGGCATGGGCAGCATGGCGCAAGCTGATCGAAGTGCGCATGCATGCAGTATAGCAAATAGTTAGTCTAAATTTTGCGGGGCGTCTGGATCGACACTCCGATCAGACAGATCGTCGCCTTTTGAGCTGGACTGCGACCGGTGATCGGCAGTGGTAGGCCTAAACTCATGCCGCGCAGGAACATCATCACGAGAAGTTTCGTCCTGCAGCCCGTCAGCACTTCCCTGCGCTGGCGCATCACCATCCGCCCCTACGGACGCGTCAGCCCAATAGCTGTCATAGTCCGATACTGTGTCAGAGGCAGCGTCCACTTCTGGCCCTTCGGTATCCTCAGCAGCTTCGTCTTCTCGATATGGGGTGTAGTGGTACTCTGCCAGCATGTGGAATTTGAGGGTCTGAACATAGTCAGGATCTTCCTTCATCTGCCCTTCCAGCAAACCCGGCGTGACCTTGTATGTGCCCGTTCCATTGTGCTTCAGCCACGCCGCGAAGGTGAGTTCCGGCACGCCGCGCAGCATATCGGCGTCCATGTCCATTTCCTTGGCGAGCTTGCCCGCATCCCCAGCACTCACCCCACCCGCGAACTTGATTGAGGTCAGACCGTTGATCATCTTGTCGATCCCGGCCCGTTCAAGCTGGTCGAGCTCCTGGCAGGCCGTCACCATGCACAGACCCCGCTTGCGGCCCTGCTCATAGAGGCGGCGGATGATTGGGCTGTCGGAGAGATATTCGTGGGCCTCGTCTAAGTAGAGATAGACGCGCTCCTTGGTCTCGGGCCGCGCGAGCACTTCCATCGCAATCTGGGCAAAGCAGTATTTGCCAAAGAGCTGTGCGCCCTCGTCCCCAAGCACCGCTTGGGCGGTGTTGATCAGAATGATCTTCTTGTTGCGGATGGCTGCGGGAATATCGACCCGACTCTCAGGCGCGTTGAACATCCCCTTGAGCGTCCGACTTTCCATCAAGGTGAACAGGCGGCGCGCCACCTCTTGCCGTGTCGTGCGGTAGCTGTTGCTGGCGCGCTTGTCGTTCGGATCGCAGAGGTAGCTGGTCACAAAGGTTCGGGACGTGTCGTCCAGCTTGTCGACATGCTCGGCATAGGGCTCATAGCCCTGCTGCAAGATGGACAGGGCTGTGTCGAAGTTTGCATTCGGAATGACCATCAGAAAGCGCGACAGGAAACGGTAGAGCGTCGATTGGGTGGTCGTCAGCGCGGTGTCGCGGGCCGCGAACATGTGCTCGTAGAGCGCTACCGCCATGCGCACCTTCTGCTCATCCTCGGGCCGATCCGTCCGACCAATCGAGAACGCGCTCAGCGCCAGAGGCTGCGCGATGTTGCCGCCATCCAGATACATGCAGCGGCCCCAGTCCACTACATGAAGCAGCTTCTCTAGCATCGAGCCCTGGCTGTCGATAACGATCACGCAACTGGTTTCATCCTCGAAGTCCTGCAGCAGCATTTGCTGCAGGCACTGAGTCTTGCCATGACCTGTGCCCGCGATGATCGAATGGTGCTGGGTGCGCAAGCCATGCGGGATCTCGATGCTCTCGTCATGCTGCATCTCCGCCATACGCACGAGCGGCGTGCCGCGCAGATAGGCTTGGATAATGTCGTCACCCTTATAGTCGCGCGGGGCGGTCTGTTTCTGGGCATTGTAATTGTCGTCGAGCTGCTTGGTGGTGTTCGGCAAGAAGGGCCTTCCATCCCCCAATGTCTCCACGGCGGTGTAGATGAGATTGGCCACATTGTCCGTTGTCGGCGGCTCCGCGCAGAGCGTCACCACGCGGCAGATATGCGCTAGCCGCTGCGAGTAGTCATCAGGTGAGACTTGATTGAGGAAGTCGCGATACCGCCCGCCTTCAATCGTGTCGCATAGGGTTGGCGGCTCTGGCGGATAGCTGTCGAGTTGCTCCACCTCAACCAGCGCCTTGGCGATCTCAAGCTGCAAGTAGCCATTCTCATCGTCCTCCTCCGGCACGCCAAGGTGATCCAGTAGGAACGCAGCGATGTCGATGGAAGTGAACTTGCGCTTCACCTCGCGATACAGCGTCCAGGTGCGCTCTTGCGCCTGCCGCTCACGCGCGGCGGGCGATTTGGTCTGATGCCAGTAGATTGTGTAGCCGATACCAGCAGGAACGGCAGCCACGGCGACGACGGATCCCATAGCAACGATTGCAACGGCTATGACTACAAAAATAGCGGCGACGATTACCCAACCGAGAGCATCCTCGATCAAAGTTCGAACTCTTCCTCGCCTTCGCTCATTTTGGCCTCAAGAACGTTCTTGAGGCGGATCAGCATTTCCTTCACCTGATTGGTGAACCCGGACGCGTCGATAAAGTCGACAAAATAGGCTTTCATGTCGAAGCCTTTTGCGAGGTCTGCAACGGTAATTGTGACGGCCGTGTCTGCGTGGTGAGTAAACGGAACATCGAAGAGCTCCTGCTTCATAAATCCTGCTGCCTGTGCCGCAGCGATCTCCTCTTCGCTCATTTGAACCGTGACACGTACGACATGCACTTCCTTCTTAAAGATCAACCCAGACTTCTCGGTGCTCGGCTTAAAGGATACCTTCATCTTCTTTCTCCCGTGGAACAGTCACGCCATCTGGCGCCATCCGATCCTGCGGAATGGATCGGTATCGGAAGGACGTTAACTCATCTAAACGCGCCTTCGATGACATTGGCGCTAAAAATTGAGACAAATCAGCAGCATCTTGCTGCGAGACGCGAAAGACAAAGCGCGCACTGCAATTGCCCATCATCGCCGACAACAGCTTTGGATCGAACTGATCCAAGTATTGATGCGACAGCGTCAATGAGATCGACCCTGTGGTCAGCATCTTAATTAGCGTGCCGCGCGCAAAGAGGTTTGCGTCCTCTACGTAGATTGAGAACGGCGCGTCGATGATCTGCGCCAGATAGCTGAGCAGAAGCGATCCGATCAGCGCCACCGTATCCGTGCCGTACTCTGAGATGGGCAAACGTACCAGTGTTGTCTTGTCGGCCAGCGCGCTCAAGCGCAGGCCTTTGCGGTTGACCGACAGAAGCCGGTGCACGCGACCATCCAGCAATAGACCGATGAACTTATTCAGCGTGCTCGCTGTCTCGCCCCGACGGTCGCGCTCCCCCATCGCCTCAAAACTTTGCCAGAACTGTTGCACCAGTGGTGTCTTGTACTGAAGCCGGTCTCGGAACCCGGCATCTGTCAGCAGCTTCGGCGCATCGGTCAGGTTGAAGCCATTGTCAATCAGCGCCGCTGCCGTGAAGGTCAGATACATCGACATCACCGGCGTGGTCATGTCGTCGTACCCGAACGCGTCCTTGATCGCTTGCGCGAAGAAGCCCGGCGCGAGCTCTGCTGCAATCGGTTCCGCCAGCGGGTTCCAGCGCGTCACCTTCGGGTCGAACAGGAAGTCATGGTCGATCTCCAAGTCACCCTTCGTGTCGATGACCAATCGTCCCGGCGTGGTGTCGCGCTGGAACAGCTCAAAGAGCAACGAGGTCTTCCCCGTCCCTGGCTGTCCGATGATGTGCCGATGCTGCGCCATAGCGGTAGCGGACCAGTCCCCCACCCCATGTGCGGTGACCAGTTGGGGGCTGCAAGATCCCCTACCGTTAAGGAACATCCCGCCCAAAAGTGTACCAGCCTGGGCCCTCGCAAAGATGATGGGAATATGAAGAACCGTTGAGGAACCGTGTCCGCAGCAACTGTGTCGTCTGGTGCGATAGCGCCATGACCCAATAGCCTTCATCCGGCTAAGGACTTCGGGGTATTTTAGACCCTGAAGGGTATTGGGTCATGGCGATAGCCTGACGACCAGTTGCTGCGGAATGGTGCGCTATGCAGCCCTATGTTCGGCTTAGCCGACATGGAAACAGGCATGGAAACAGAAGGCATGTCTGATTGCATGCCTCATTGAGTGCCGTGAGGCGTTCCGATCAATTGCATTGTCGGCACTTTCTTAAGCGACATCGCTTCAGAATGATCTGCCGTGGCAATAGCCTGGCGCTCAGCAGTAACCGCTGAACCTGCCTTAGGAGCAATGTGACCAGATGGAAATGATAGTCCTAGTCGGCCTTGGGTTGCTCATCGCCATCGGCCTCGGCTATCTCGGCTCGCCGACCTTCAAAGGTAAGGTAGGTGAGGCTCGCGTTTCATCGGCAATCTCACGTGGGTTGGATCCTGACATTTACAGATCCTATCACGACATCACCTTGCCCTCTGGTGACGGGACAACTCAGATCGACCATCTCATCGTAGCGCGGTTCGGCCTGTTTGTGATTGAGACCAAAAATATGCAGGGCTGGATATTCGGATCTGAGAAGCAGTCGAGTTGGACGCAGGTGATCTACGGCAAGAAGACCAAGTTCCAAAACCCGCTGCGCCAGAACTTCAAGCACGTAAAGGCCATCGAGGCCCATCTGGGGATTCCAATCAGCACAATCCACAACGTCGTCGTATTCTCGGGCTCCGCCCAACCCAAGACAGATATGCCCAGCAGCGTATTGTGGAACCACCGCTCGCTGCCTCGCTACGTGCTCTCAAAGCAGGACGTGGTATTCACCGGCGAACAACTCGCAGGCATGCACGCAGCGCTCGAAAGCGCTGCCCTTCCGGCCAGCAAAGCGACACACAAGGCACATGTCGCGCATGTCAAAATCGAGATCACGCGTCGTAAGAACGATCCAAACGCATGCCCTAAGTGCAGTGCCAGAATGGTTGAGCGGACGAACAAGAAAACAGGGCAGAAGTTCCTAGGCTGCTCCCGTTTCCCGAAATGTCGAGGGGTACGTCAGGTGGCTTCAGCATGATGTTGCGGAGCACATCAACCACTGGCGAGCCGAGTATTATAAGTCGCTGTGATGCAAACTCAGGTGGAATCGGCCCAAAGCTGCCATTAATCGTACCCGGCTGGGCGGCCGCGCAGCATTTCTAAAAGCAGCCATTCGTGGAGTTTTGTCGGTTAGGGGGCAGGATCTTCAATGCTCCGGAGCAAGCGCACACATTCAGTCGACTTCCCATCCAACCTTCGTAGGCGGATTCTCAAAGTACTCTTCCTTCAACCGAGTAACGGCTGCTGAATTTTCTGATGCCATGTCTCTATGAGGATAAAATGCTTGAAGCATCTCACTATGAATTGTTGAAACCAATTTCGAGAGGGCATCAACTTCTTCGCGCAGGACGTGCATGCGCCACAATAAATGCAGGATCGATTCATTCGAGTGCATTTTGTCATTCTCCGCACGGAAGAAGTGATGCGCAAAGTAGTCTCGGCGCTTCTTCAGGATACGGAGTTGCTCCATATGCGGCTCGAGTTTGTCAAATCCATCCACCAATTTCAGTAGAGTTCCAAACGTAGCTTTGACCGCTTTCGCTTCTAGCCCGTCATATCGTTCGACCCACTTCTGCTCAGTTTTAATTAGGTCGTTGCTAAGCTCGTTGCGGAGCTGCCAAAACGTTTAACACTGCTGGATACCCGTTTCCAGATCGGTAAAAACTGAAAAAAGAAGTCCAAAATGCGCAAGGACTTCTTTGGCAAAAATCACGTCGGATTCAGCAAGTTCGGGGAACACCTCAAAGAGCTCAGCATAGTCATGAACTTCGGACATAAGCACTCATACTCTCTTTTGACGACTTCCATTTTTGAGGTGTCGCGCCAAGATTTCAAGTGTCGGTAGAGAGTTGCTCATTAGTACGTGCCTGAGCCGAATCTTTGCTCAGGCAAGCGTCGCTTCGCCACAGCCTGCTGAAGGTGACGACCCATATCCTTGCTGGACTATACTTCTTGATCCCCGTCCTCCCCACGAAGAGACTGATGCTGCTAGAAGTGCGTAGTCTCGTTGCAGAAAGCACAGCAGGTCACATAGATTTTGACTTACTCAGAATATCAATCAGCGGCTGCGGAACGGATGTGCGCAGATATGCTCTAAGAACCAAAGAACGAGATTTATGACACGGATTATCGATTTAGACGCTACTGCAGCAAAGACTTACCTACAGAGACCAGAATGCTACTTTCGATCCGATTTTCCACCTTACATTAGTTTTGGGACGCTCCTGAAAGACGTGGCTAAAGTAATGGGAGGTCAAGCATACACCGCTTTCCAAAAACCCAAGCCCGAACGCGCTGTTGATATGGCCGGTGTCAATTATGAATTGCTCAGTACGAAGGATGGTCGCTTTGCCTGGCGACCGTTTGAGCTCATTCATCCAGCGATTTACATGACTCTGGTGCAGACAATCTGCGAGGAAGCGAACTGGAAGCTATTGCAGGATCGTTTAACAGAACTATACGGGGGTGCAGTGGAGTGCACTAGCTTTCCGATGGCCTCTGATGGTTCAGAGAAACATGATGCGGTTCAAGTTAAGAACTGGTGGCTACGCTACGAGCAACGATCTCTAGAACTCTCCCTTGAATACACGCACCTTCTGAAAACCGACGTAACGAACTGCTATGGCTCGCTTTACACCCACAGCATTCCTTGGGCGCTACACGGGTACGAAACGGCCAAAGAAAAACAGACCGACAAAAGCCTGTTTGGAAACCAAGTCGACTTTCACATCAGAAACAGCCGTTTTGGGCAAACAAACGGAATAACACAAGGTTCCGTTTTGATGGATATCGTTGCTGAGCTGGTATTGGCGTACGTAGATCACCTGATCACCAATCAACTGCCTGGCAACAAAGACTTTCACATACTACGTTACCGCGATGACTACAGCGTTTTTACGCTGAACGATCAGCGTGCAACCGAGGTCGTTAGAACAATTAGTGACTGCCTACGCAAGGTTGGGATGCAACTCGGAGCAGCGAAGACCCTGACGAGCACAAATGTCGTTGAGGGCGCGATCAAACCTGAAAAGTTGGCTGGCATTCAACTTGAAGATATGGACATCACGCAAGCTAAGACTATCCAAAAGCAACTTCTGCGTTTGCACGCTTTCGCTCGCCGACACCCGAACACTGGAGCCATAAAAAGGCTGGCCGATAACGCATTCCAGAAGATATCAAAAATCTCTGATGTTCCTGACGATCTACACGTGCAGGTAGCGATTGTTTGCGACATCGCGGCGGTTTCGCCCGGCGCCTTTCCTGCTTTGTCTGGTGTGCTCGCCAAACTGATTTCAATGGCTCCTGAACAGGATCGACGGGGAATGTGGGAAAAGGTGGCCAACAAGATGAGGCAGATACCAAACAATGGTCACCTCGAGGTTTGGCTCCAGCGCGTGACAAAGGCAAAAGGGGTTGGTTTGACGTTTGAGAGTTCTGAGCCAATTTGCCAGATCGTTAGTGGTCAGGCAGCCCAATTGTGGAACAATGATTGGATAAGCAATCCGGCTTTGGTCGATGCGCTAGATGTGACGAAGCTTGTAGTTAGCCAGCCAGAAGAGCTCGATCCTGTCCCAAAAATTGAAGAGCTTTCACTCTTTCGAGAATACGCCGAGTTTTCCTGAAAGTGGGCGCTGCCAATTTCAAAGAGCTCATACAGCGACAGAAGGGGTTTGCGTTAGCGACGCGTCGGCTCTTCACCTACTATTGAACGTAGTAGTTCAAGCAACTCCACACGGTTTGAGCTAGCTGATGCGGAATGCAAAACCTCGTCAAAATTGAAGAGCAGTCCTGAGTTGCGTCTCGGATTCAGCAGGAGGCAAGCGGTCCAAACGTCTTCGCTTCGTTCAATTGATGCAGAGTACTTCAGGAGCCAATACATAAGTACTTGCCTGAAATCTCTCGCCGTAAAGTTTCGATCCGTATGTTTTACTTCAATTAGAATATGCCCCAGCGCAAAGTCACCAAAGCCAGACGAGATCCAACCCAACCCGGCAATCAACGGGGAAATCAATAAATCAGAACCCGTTTGCTGATCTTGAGTGCGTCGGAGCATCTGGACCAGATTGCTCGCCGCATGCTCTGACAGATCTAAGTCGACCTGCTCAAGTTTGTCGGGCACTTTAGCATCGAAATGCCGCCTCTGTCGTTTTACAGCTACTGCAAGAACTTCTTCCCAATTTGGTGCAGGCTCACCTTGTAAAATCCGCTCGGCTCGAGCCACAGAAAGTTCAAATAACATGGCTTTGTGAAGTTCGCTCGCAGCCAATTTTTCGTTGGAAACAGCCGAAATACCATCGAAGGTGAACACTGTACGGTTAAGAGCCGCAACGAGGCCTCCAGTCAGTCTTGGAAACAAGATATCAAGTACGCCGGGAATGTCCCGTGCGACAGTTCTCGGGTCTCGAAATGGCAGTCTTTTAGCCATTTTCTTGCACCCAAGCTTGAAAAATTCCTGCAAAGCTTCCGGCGTTGTTTGCTTCAAAGCCAAGCCGCCAGGCATCTTCTAAAGTTGCCCTTAGCTGTGTCCGGGCATAGGCACCATCATCACCGAATTCTCCAGCGGCCAACCAGAACATTCTCTGCTCATCAGTGCTCAAGTTTTGCCATTGGTTTCGCAGTCGCATGAAGCTGGCACGATCTCGCCAATGTTTCCAACAATCTATGCAGGCACGTCTAACCGAAGTCGAAGAAGATTGATCATATGTTTGCCTTACGTACCGTCCGCGGGCTTCTGTCTTTCTGAAGCGCACGGCCCTAAGAAAATGCAACGTGTTCGCTTCGGGCATCAGAAGATGGGGAGCCGATGAGGGGATTACGTCGAGCAAATCATCAATTTTCTCAAAGACGGCTTCGAATTCCTCATTCGAGCGGACTGCGTATACTCCCCGGAGAATTTTTGACCACGATGCCCTGAATGCATCCAAATTACCTGGGTCAAGCAACGTCGCGCATAGTTGGGCCGCAACATCCGGTTCTTGGAATTTGAGTGCCCGACCGATCTGAGCCATCACGAATGCATCGGGCTGAGATTTCTCCTTCTCCAAATCCAAAAGAAATTGGATATCGATTGCTTCGAACGACTTCTTGAGTTGCTCATACTGGGTCTGAGCTGCATCGGAATAGGGATCAAAATGTAGATCAAGCTCACGTAACGCTACAGTCGTGTCATCGCCTTGCCCGAGCTGAACCGCGACATATTCCTTGTAGTGCTTGGCGCTTAGAGTCGTGGTCTTTGTTCGATTTAGAGATAACCCGTAATCTGCCAGTGAATTTGAGAGTACTGAAAGCGCAGCATAGGCGTCTTGTTGAGAATTGCAGACCAGAGTGAAGTCATCAACGAAGCGGTGCCATGTGATACCCGCGTCCGACAAAGATGCATCGATCGGTGTCATCAGAACTTCTGCTAGCACGCGCGCGCATTGACCACCGACTGGCAACCCAAAAGACCTCCCCGAGGATAGTTTGCTAAGCACTCGGTCTATTTGAGTTGCTATGGTTGAGCCGTGAGGAGCGAGTTCATGAACAACATTTTCTAACCTGTGGTGATAAACGTGTTCATAGAAGCTTGAGATATCTGTTTGAACGACAACGCAGCCCACATTCTCGAGCGCTGCCTCTTCCAGTGTGGCTTCTTTGTAGGTTCTCCACGACCTTGTTCTTTCAAACAAGTCGTTGTCGTCAGTGCTTAGACGGTAGGAATGTACTCTATGGCTACGATTGCCTTCATTGGCTTCCGCTATCGCGAAGCCTAGGCCATTAAGGTATAAATTCCAAAATGCGTTTATCTTTGTGGTGATACGAAATCCGTGTGCGCCAGTAGGGACCAGCAACCGTTCTGAACCAACCGTTAGTCCGTTTACGAAACGCGCTGCATTTTGAGGCGACATGGCGTCGATTCTCTGAAAGAGCCGGAAACAAACATCGGATAACTCGTCAGCCTTATCGCGGATGAAACTCGCATCGATGTCGTATGGTAGTGTATCATTCTCGCCGCTACGGCCAATCTCCAATGCGGCTTTCCGAAAGTGATCCTGCTGTACAACCAACATTTTTTTTCTACTAGTCTAGCCCCAAAAACTTGCGACTTCACGATGGCATGTCCGAGCGCACTGTGAAAGTTGCCATGCGCTCTTGCCAACTACAAACCTTTTCACCAACGTCTGCTTTTTTTTGACAAAATGGGGGCTTGTTGCACCAGCAGCGAATGACGGCTTTCCGCCCTCCCCATCCTCAAAAAGGGGGACGGTTGGACCCGTCCCCCCTGCCCCGCTAGGAGGCGTCGCGCTTAGAGACCTGCAAGGCGACCCAAGCGTGGATTTCCTCTTCCACCCAGAAGACGCGGAACCCGATCTGAACGCGCTTTGGAAAATCCAAATGCGCATATTCAGGCTCGCGCTCCATGCGGTCTATATGGGCAAAGCTGAACCCCACAATCTCCCGGACCTGTTTCTTGCTCAGCAGTCTAGTCATCACGAATTGCTCCTTAATAGGAGGCAATCGCGATCACCTCGGCTTGCGAAGGCCTAGGCGTGGTCAGTGTTCGCGCACATGCTTGATCGGTCAAGTTGAGGAAGCATCCGGTTCGAACTGAATGACGGGCAGTTGCGGTGGCACTTCCCCGTTCAAAAGCACCATACCGATCTCGCGCTGCTTGTTTTGTGGGAGCTGCGCGATCTGGCTGACCGCTTCCGCGAGAATGAAGTCCATAGAGTTTTAACTAAGAAGGTTCTGCAAGGTGACGATAACGGCAGCGTGGGCCAGCAGGGCTGTCGCGCCCCAGACCTTGAAGTCCGCCCGCAGTTCCGCCAGCGCTATTTGCAGATCTTGTTTCGTGACCAACTCACTTTCCGTCAGCAAATTGACGATGCTTTCGGCCTGGGATGTGCTGAAGCCGTTGGCTTGCAAGTTTAGGATCGTTTTGTGGGTGTCCAATGTAACTGTGTTCATATGTACCTGAAGCATAACATAAATCATCGGATTTGTCGCGCGGGCTTGGCGACTTTGAGGATCAAGATCAGCCGTATATCTGGTGAGGCCGTGGAAGCGCCTCTGCGCGTCTCTTTCAGCAAAGGTGGGGGTTTGCTCAAGTTTAGCGGTTCAATGCCTTACAGCGCCATTTTTGGGCTCTGAGAGCCTACTTTAAGGCGGCCCTACCGTCTCGAACTGAGCAGCGTGATATAGTCTACACGTCCCTTCCCGTTTGATCCTTTCGGATTTTTATCCGGTCTATTTGATTATCTGTCTTTGGCTTTAGTCTCTGCGTGTAGTCTTTGCTTATAGTAGTGGGTAAACCTTACCGCTCTAGACCGGTAAAGTTTACCGTTCTGGGCATCCCAGATTTACCGTCCTAGACCGGTAAGTCTTACCGGTCTTGTTCAGTACGATTGCGCTTCATCCCCTTTCGTCCATCTCGCGCTCCAATTCCTTCTGCACCTCTTTGAGCACCGGAGCCGTGTCATTCAGGATGTAGACGTTGTGCAACCCACGCCCCTGTTTCTTGACCTCGATCATCTCAAGCGCCTGCAACTCAGCGAGATATTTGCGTACGGACTTCTCATTCGTCCCGATGTCGCGCGCCAACCGTTCTTGCGCCGGGAAGCAGAACCCATCCTGCCACGCATAGTCGAGCAGCGTTGCGAATGTGATCTTCGCCATCGGCGAGATCCGCCTGCCCGCTCGGGTCACGACGCGGGGCAATTGCGCAAAGCCACCTGCAAGCAGCGGGCTGGCCTTTCGGAAGCGTACCGTCCGCTCCCCCATCAGTTGTTCCAGCGATTTCATATGCTGGAATTATACCTCATCACTCTCGCGATCTTGATGTTGATAACGCGTAGCTGCCACGGGGACCTGAGAGGCTGGTCTCTCCAGTCGCCCTCCGATGGCCATAGTCTCAAGCGTCTCCAGAAGCCGGTGCGAGTTCTGCGCCAAGTCCGTTTTGAGAGAGCGATTGAAAGTCACTTCATCACGTAGGAAGGCAATCTCATCCCGATCACGTTTTTGCTGCGCGCGCAGCTCACGGTTCTCAGCACGAAGTGTGGCGAGATCCATCTGCGCGGCATCCTCGGTAACCTCGCCGTTCGAACCCGTTCGCACCTGTGCGGTTGAGTTCGCGGCAGATGCGTTCAAGCTGCGATTGGGTTTCTCGGACAGTGACACGGTGTGTGTGTTCGCGCTGGTGCGCACCGGTTCGGACGGGTGCGATGAAGGCATCTCGGCTTCCTTTGATCGAACCTCGTCACTTTGGTGCGCACTGGTTTGAACAGGTGCGCCCTGGTTCTGACGTTCGCGCCCCAGCTCTTCGGCGACCTTCCGCTCCAAAGAGCTGCGCTCGATCTTCCAGCGATATCGGCCCCAGATCGTGTCTTCACGATCCGAGACCACCTCTCCTTCGGGGATCTTATAAGAGCGCTCGGCCCATTTGCGCAGTGTCTTCGCCGTCCGCGACAATCCCTGTTCGGAGCAATAGGCAAGCGCATCCTCAACCGTCAGCCAGACCTCGGCAATCTCCACTGGTTCCGAACCGGTGCGCACCGGTTCGGACGGGTTCGCACCTGGTTCGTCGTTGGTTTCTGGGGGTAGTTGAGCGATGTCCGTAGAGGGTTGGGGTGAATGGATTGGAACAGTTCGTCTGCGTTCGAACAGCGTCGATGCGCTCTCATGATGTGGTTCGTTCATATGAACGCAGTCTACCATATGCAATTCGCACCGCTCAGGGCGTGGGCGCTGTAGTCAGGAACGTGGCCCATTGACCGAGAAGCACTCGTCGCTTCTCCAGCAAATCGCTGCGCTGGTACGCCCGCTCAACTTCGCTGCCGACTTGGTGGCCGAGCGCGGTTTCCTTCACTTCGAAGGGCGTGTCCGTCGTCTCTTCCACCCAGGTTCGGAAGGTCGCACGGAAGCCATGCGGGCGGGCCGTCATCTTCTCCCGCTCCATCAACCGGCTCATCGTCGCATCCGACATCGCTTTGCCCCGTGGGGAAGGGAAGAGGTAGTCCGATCCCACGACCACCGGGCGCGTCTCAATGACCCGCTGCGCTTCCTCCGACAGAGGAACGCGATGCACGGTGGCCGTCTTCGTCCGGTTGGCCTCCAACGTCCACAAATCTTCCGCAATCTCACTTGGTACGGCAAAGCGCACCTCACTGGTGCGGGCCACGGTCAGCATCAGGAACCGCAGCGCAAAGGCCGATGAGAAATTCTGTGCGCAAAGCCAGCGGTAAAACTTGGGAGCCTGCTGGTAGGGGAGAGACGGGATGTGCTTCGTCTCGTGCCGTCGTTTGCCCAGCAGCGCCTGTGCCTTCATCACCGCCTGCAAGTCGATATCAAGCCCGAGCGCAGCTGCGTGCTTCAGCGTCAGGTTCATGCGATTCATTGCCTTGCGTGCTGTGTCCGCCTTCTCATGCCAGATCGGTTCGAGCGTCTTCTTGAGTACATGCTGATCGACATCCTCGACCGCCATCGCCCCGATCTTGGGCACAACATGGACCGAAAGGGGAGAGAGCCAGCGCCCCGCCCGCCCGTCATTCTTGAGCTCCGCTTGTCGAGCAGTAAAGCACTGGTCAATCGCATCCTTGACCGTCAGGCGTTTGGACTTGCGCCTATCAGCTGCGCGCTGCGCGACCGGATCAACGCCCTCCCGCACCTTCCTGCGCGCCTCGGCAGCATGCTCTCGCGCCTCCGCGATCGACACATCTGGCCAGCGCCCAAGCCCCATCTCCCGGCGCTTGCCGTCTATCACCAACCGCACGATCCACTTCCCAGCGTCCTTCCGCTGCTTGATCAGCATCAATCCCTGACCGTCAAAGTGCTTTCCCGGCCCCAGATTCTTCGCCTTCATCTGAGTCAACGCATGCGAGATCATCATCAGAACCTCCAATCACGGAGATTCTAGACCACCTTTTAGACCACCTTCAAGCGTGAGAAACAGTGGGCAAAGTGAGTACGTATGAGCACCTGCCAATATTTTTAATTCGCAAAAACAAGAATTTAGGAAGATTATGCACATATCTGGAGCGAGGAAATGGTGCCCCCACACGGACTCGAACCGCGGACCTACTGATTACAAATCAGTTGCTCTACCAGCTGAGCTATAGGGGCACTGCGCGTGCGGATACCTTGATGCGCCCGCGGTTGCAAGTGCTATCGGAAGATGCTGCCCAAACCTTCGCGTAGCCGGTTTTCGAGCCCGTCGCGCAGCTGGTCTTCCACCGATCCTTCGCCTGTCGATCCGAGCTCCTCTTGCAGCCGTTCTTCAACGCGGTCGCGCGCGTCATCGACGGCATTGTCGATGGCCTCGTCCACCTCTGCCTTCACCTCTTCGCGAGCCAGATCCTCGAGCGCCGACAGGTCCGGGCGGAAACTCAGATCGCTCCACGGTCCGGTCACAAGCACCGGCAGAGTGATGCCGCCGGCATCAAGTGAACCGCCCTGCCCCTGCAAATCGCCCACGATGCGTGGGCGCAGCGTCAGATCCAGTGACTGCGCGCCGATGGCGACGATCCCTTCCCCAGCGAGACGGATAAGCGGGCCAAGCGCGCTGAGCGTGGAGACCTGAGCCGTACCGTTCGTAATATCGAGTGCGACCGCCGCCTCTGTGAAATCCGTGCGCAGGGTGCTGCCACCCGGGTCCGTAAAGTTGCGCGCCAGGGCCGCAAGGTTCACACCCTTCAGAGCACCATCTGCCATATCAGACCGGATCTGGCCTGTGAGGCTCTGCATGATCGCATTGATCGAGCTGCCGCGTGCCGTCAAATCCGCCGCAAGGGCCGCTTGCCCCTCTAGCCTGTCCGTCCCGGCGACGAAGCCAAGAACGCGCTCCAGGCGGACGCCACCAAGGCTCAGATCAATATCTATGCTTTGAGACGGGCCGTTTACGCCGATCGCTCCGGTCAGAACACCGCCAAACCCATTGGCCTCCTGAATATCCAGTCGCAGATCGCCAGCATTCAGTCGAACGCCCACGCGGGTCCGACCGAGTTCAAGATTGCCTTGGCGCAACACGCCCACATCCAGCGATAGGTCAGCATCAGCCAGATCGAGCAGATCATATGGAAGCGGATCAGTGGGCCAGCCTTCGCCACGTGAGGAAGGGGCGCTTTCGGCGCCGTCGCCGGACGTGAAGCGATCGAGGTCAAGCACGGCAAGCGTAAGGTCCCCATCTAGGCGCGGGCGTCCTGCCAGCGATGCTGCGACGCGGCCCGACGCGTCAAGATCACCGACGGCAATGCGAGCGTCTGACAGCGCCGCGCGTGTTGGGTTCGCATCCAGGAAACCGGCGATCTGGACGGGACCGGACAGCCCAGGCGGCAACGCCACCTCTCCGCCTGCGCCCCATGCCGCGGCCTCAACCGCCGAGGGTGCCGTGATCCTCAAGGGTCCCGACACACCCAGCGTCGCCGTATCCACGAGGCCGCTAAAGGAGATATCGGCCAGTTCGCCCGCGCTGACCCGGCTGTCAACGGAGATCGGGCCATCTGGAAGCGCGCCGCTGCCGTTCAGAAACAGTGCGACCTCGACACCATCCCGCGTGACCCCACCGGTCCCCTCAATCACCGTATCGCCACCTTCGGCAACGACGGCTGCATCAAGTGTCAGGTTGCTGATGTTTCCGGCCGCCGCTGGTAAAGGGGCGAGCCCGGCAAGCGCCATCGCTGCATTTGGATTGGGAAGACTGATTTGGAGGATTCCGTCAAACTGCGCGATATCGGTGAAATCACCGACATAGCTCAGTGTTCCAAGATCGGTTTCAACGGCCATATCCAGAGTTACGGCGCCCATGGCGAGTGCTTCGGCGAAGCGCGCCGTGCCGACAACTGAGGACGCGATCCCGTCAATTGATGCGGCGCCGTCCAAAGCGACCATCCGGCCCGTATCGGTGATATCGGCGCTGACATTGAGCGCCTGTACGTCGCGCACCGTGCCAGAAACGCCATCGACGAAGCGGATACGTCCGTCCAAAACCTGTGCACTAAGTTCGGTGATCGCGGGGGCGCTCGCCCCTCCCGGCTCTTGCGTGCCAGTGGTTTCGGCGGTCTCGAAGGTCCAGTTCGTGCGGCCATCGGCGGCCCGCTCCAACTGAATCACTGGTTGATCCAGCGTGAGGTCGACAATTCGGACATCGCCGCCGATCAAGGCCATCAGATCCACCGCCACCGATGCACCCTGCGCAGAAACGAACACAGGTTCTTCGGCCCATTCGGCATTTGAAATCGCGAGCGGGCCGGTTGTCACACCGATATTAGGCCACAAACTGGGTGTGAACTCACCTGAGAGTGTCAGCGTCCGCCCGGTAGCGGCCTCAAGGCGGTCAGAAGCGATGCGTCCGATCCGGTCTGTCGGCAAGGCAAACCAGAGCAGCCCCGCGCCCACGACCAGAAGGACAAGGAGGATCACGATCAGGCGAAACAGGATCTTCATGGGACTGAGCCTTCGTTAACTTAAATCTTAACGAAAGACTAAGAACACTCCTGCCCACATGCACCGATTCTCTGGTGCGCCCGCAGCGCTCACATATCCAGCGCCTCGCGGTAGAGCTGAAGCACCGCTTCTTCTTCAGAGATCTCCTGCGGGTCCTTCTTGCGTAGGGCAATCAGCTTGCGCAGGGCTTTCACATCATATCCGCGCCCTTTTGCCTCAGCCATGACTTCCTTTTGCTGATCAGCAATCGCTGTCTTCTCTGCATCGAGCCGTTCATATCGTTCGACGAAAGAGCGCAGCTCACCCACCGTGATGCGATATTGGGAGGTCGGTGCGTCGTCTTCGGTCACGTCCATGGCGGAGATCCTTCACGTTGAAGCAGGTGGAGTCTGAAAATCGGCGCGACCATATCCATGCCGCATCAGGGCGGCAAGCGGGCCTTGCACCAATAGGGTCAGTCGACCTAGAAGCGCGCAGGAAAACGCAAAGGTATTGCAATGACCCTGATCTTGATCCTCGGTGCCATCACGACGCTTCTGGGTGTAGGCGGGCTGGCCTACTGCATTCGTGAGGCTGCGGCAGTGCGCAAAGGCGGCATGGCCCCCGAGCAGGCGCAAGCAAAATTGCGCGCGCTGGTCGCGGTCAACCTTGGGTCTGTCGCGGTTGCGACATTGGGACTCGCCCTCGTGATTGTGGGGCTGATCCTCTGAGCGACTAGAGGCTTTCGGCCCATTCGATCAGAATTTCTGCGGTCAGCGCAGTTTGTCCCGGAGACATGATGTCTCCTGAAATCACATGGCTGAGCGGATCGTCCTGCGGCCCCATCACCGGATTGACCACGTCGACCGGACCGCCCCACGCGTCAACAATGCGCTGTGTTGCTTCGGGATCTACAACCTGGTCCTCGCGAGAGAATATGAAAAGCGCGGGCGTCGTTGCCTGTTCCACCGGAAGGGAAGATGCCGCGACCGTCGATGCGGCCATGGGCAGCAAGGATACGGTCGCATAGCTCGTCGTCCAGTATGTTCCATGCGCCTCGTTGCTCGGCTCGAAGGACCGTTCAGCGCCAGCCACCGTCGGCACCCAGTAACGTGCCAGTGGGAGGGTCAACAGGCCGGCAGCCGGGTTGTTGACCCGGAAGTTTGGCGACAGCATCGCAAGTCCAACAGGTTTCACGTCGATGCGATCATCGAATAGTCCCAAAACAGCCACCGTGCCCCCGGTCGAGGTGGCGATGACGATCACTTCGTCGCCTATGCGCTGCCCGATCTCCATTGCCTCGGCATAATCGTTGATCCAGCCGGGCACGGTGCCGTCCTCCATCGCAGCGGAACCGCGACCATGTCCCTCAAGGCGCGTGTAAAAGATGTTGGCGTCCAGCGCGTCCGCGACCAGATCCGTGACTGGCCGGATTTCCTCGGAGGTGGCGGAGAAGCCGTGGATGTAGACGATCGAGCGCGCGGTTCGCGCCCCGGGCTCGCCCGCCCATACGACCCGCTTCTCAACACCGGGGGTTATGTCGTCAAATCGGGCTTCCTGTTCGGCAAGATAGACGTTGGGATCGTCGCTGACGGCGGCACTTGCAAAGGTGATCGGGCCTTCGACGGGTTCGCGCGGCCCGAAAAGCAGGATGAGCGTCAGCAGCCCGCAAAATATTGCGATGAAATAGGCAAGATAGCGCAGCATGATCCGTCCCCGATCTTTGTCTTATGGTTGCCGCCGACGTTAGCGAAGCCATATCGAAACGCAAACAGAACGCAGCGGAGAATGATCTATGGCCACCGTACTTATCACCGGCGCAAGCCGTGGCATTGGCGCCGAACTTGCGCGCAGGTATCACGCGCGCGGCGACCGCGTGATCGCAACGATGCGCAGCCCTGCGACAGCAGATTTGCCCGATGGGATCGAAAAAGTGGCGCTGGATGTCAGATCCGAGGCCGGACAGCTTGCCGCATCCGAACGGATCGGCCCCATACCAATCGATTTGCTGATCTGCAACGCGGGGGTCTTGCACGGTCGCGGCGGGCTTACGTCGGACGGCTATTCAGAGGATGAATGGGCGCAAACACTGATGACGAATGTTGCTGGGGTCTTCTTCACCATACGCAGCTTCCAACAACACCTGGAGGCCACAAAGGGTAAGATTGCCGTCATTTCATCGCAGATGGGATCGAGCACACAGGCAAAAGGCTCGGCTTACAGCTATCGCGCCTCAAAGGCAGCTGCGACCAATCTTGCGCTCAGCCTCTCGGACGAATTGCGCGAACGGGGCATCGCCATCGCAGCCTATCACCCCGGTTGGGTCCAGACCGACATGGGCGGGGCGAGCGCCGCAATCAGTGTCGAGGACAGCGCCGTGGGCCTGATGGCGGAGTTCGACGCCCTCTCACTCTCCACAACCGGAAGCTTCCGGCAATGGAACGGCGCAGAAATGCCGATCTGATCCGATTTCAGCCCTCCGAACCCAGGCCGCAGCGCATCAAGAGATCTGGTCGACCATCTCACCGATCAATTGCAGGCAAGGCTCGCTAGAGAACCGGTGATCGGCGTCCTTGACCAATACGACCCGAAAATCGGGGCAGTCAGCGTGATGCAATGTGTCCATTGCCCTTGTGTAAGGCACATCGGTATCTGCCGTGCCGTGCAGGAACCGCACCGGAAATGGCAGCGAAAGCGGACTGCGCAGAACAAGGTTGTTCCGCCCCTCCTCAATAAAGTGCTTGGTCACGATATATGGTTCAGGGTCATAGTCGCTTTCCAGCGCGATCTGGCCGTCACGCTCCAACATTTCGCGTTGGTCTTCTGTGAAGTCGGCATACATCCCGTCCTCTGTGAAATCAGGGGCGGCTGCGATCCCGACGATTCCTGCAACGCGATCCGGCAATTTCCTCGCCGTCAGCAACGACATCCATCCGCCCATTGATGACCCAACCAGAATTTGCGGACCCTCTGTCATTGCCGCGATGATATCGAAGGCATCTTGGGACCAGGCACCGATCGAGCCGTCGGCCCAGTCACCTGAACTGGCACCATGAGCCTGATAGTCAAAACGCAGGAAGGCTCTCCCCCGTGCACGAGCCCACTCTTCCAACCAGACCGCCTTGGTTCCGGTCATGTCAGAGCTATACCCGCCCAGAAAAACTATTCCCGGCTTGCCGACCCCCTCGCCCTCGGCCATTGTCCGATGGTAAGCGATTTTCCGCTGCCCATCCGGCTCGAAAACACTGTGGTCCTGCATGTCCGATACTCCTTCCCATTCCGGTATTGCCGGCGATCCTGCCCGACCGTTGACGGTCCTGCAACTGGTCCCTGCGCTTGAGTCCGGGGGGGTCGAGCGTGGCGCGATCGAGATTGCGCAAGCGCTGACCGCGCAGGGCCACCGGGCGCTTGTCGCCAGTAAGGGCGGACGGCTGGAGCCGCAACTGCGCCGCGCAGGCGGCGAGTTGATCCAGATCGACATAGGCTCCAAAAGTCCTTTCGCGATCCGCCGGAATGCGCGGGAGCTTGAGCGCATCATCGTTGAGGAAAAGGTCGATATCGTGCATGCACGATCCCGCGCCCCGGCTTGGGCAGGCTTCCGGGCCTGCCGCGCGACAAACACGAGGTTCGTCACGACGTATCATGGCGTTTACGGTGAAAAGAGCTGGCTGAAGAAGCGGTACAACAGTGTAATGGCGAAAGGCGATCCGGTCATCGCTCCGTCTGAATTCGTCGCCGAAATCGTGCGCGAGCGATACGGCCTCTCCGAGGCCCAGGTGGTAACGATCCCGCGCGGCGCCGACATAAATTCTTTTGCTGAAGAAGCTGTCAGCACCGAGCGTACCATCTCACTCGCGCAATCCTGGGGCGTGATCGAGGACGCCCGACCGATCATTTTGCTGCCCGGCCGTCTGACATCGATAAAGGGGCAGGAAGACCTCATTGCTGCCGGTCGGGTGCTGCGCGCGCGCGGAGAGCCAAGTGACTGGCAAATCGTCCTCGTCGGCGACGACGGCGGATCAGGCTACGGTGCAAAGCTTGAAGCAATGGCGCGCGAGGCAGGTCTGGTCGGCCACCTGCGCATGGTGGGGCACTGCGCTGATATGGAAGCCGCCTACAAGCTGTCAGCGGTCGTTGTAACCCCCTCCCGCGTTCCCGAATCCTTCGGACGGACCGCGGTTGAGGCGCAGGCCATGGGCCGCCCGGTTATCGCAACAGCCCTTGGTGGAGCGCTCGAAACCGTGGATCACGGGAAAACAGGCTGGCTGGTGGCACCTGGCGATATTGAAGCCTTGGCCGATGCCATTGCGGCAGCTCTAACGCTCGACGACAGCACGCGTGCCCATATGAGCGTCGCTGCCCGCGGCCGCATTCGCTCGATGTTCACCATCACCGAAATGCAGCGCAGGACGTTGGAGGTTTATGAGGGCGGCGGACGCTGACTCTCATTTACTCGGCCGCGCAGACGCTCCTGGTTTTTGAGTCGACGCCATCTATCAGCCCGCCAGGACACCAGGTGTTGACAGGATGGACGAGCGGCGTGCGTCCCGCCGCCTCCGCAATGTTCTCAATCCTCTCGAAGGCCTCTGCCCGGTCGTCGTAGAATGCGACCGTTGCGATCCAGTCCCTGCGTTGGACGTTTTCCGCATCGATGCCAATGCTCTGCAGTTTTCCAAGTTCGGTGCGCGCCTCGCGCTCCGTCGCAGAGGACGCTGAAATCACAGCCCAACGGGTCGATGCGTCAGCGGTGCTGCTGCCCGCTTGGAGAGACCTGTCATTGGCAGAACTGATGACAGTATCGAGTGTATCGACGATGGAGCGCGTGCCTTCCTGCGAACCGGCGGAGCGAGCGTTCGCCTCCGCCAGAACCCGTGCGATCTCCCGCCGCCCTTCAGGACTGCACGACCCCTTATCCAGACAACCAAGGAGAACGAGAAGCTGATTGCTGCGTTGCGAAAGACGCTCGATCTCGCCACGCGCGTCGAGCACGACGTCCGCACTGGCGGAGACCCGCGCAGTCAGGCCGAGGAATTCTAGGCTTTCAAGCTCGATCTCTGCTGCCTCCAGAAATCTCTGGAAAGACTCCCTGCGGTCCTTCACCCGGTCCAGCAGTGAGCGATCATCGGTCAACTCGTTGTAGAGGAAACCTGCTAAAATAGCGAGTAAAGCAACGCGAAGGGTCAATCGAATGCCAATTTCGAAGGCCTCAAGCCGATCCTTGCTGAAGATGCCGAAAAATCTCTGCATCCAATCAAACTATAATCATGGAACGGCATTGTCGGTATTAATTGTCACCTTGAAGATATATCCGCCGGCCGCGCGACCGCTTGACCCCTTCCCTTCCCTCCCCCATACCTCGCCTCACATAACCGCAACCGGGCGCACTCGTAGGCGCCGAACCGTAGGAGGCCCCTAATGGCCCAGATCACGATCACTCTGCCCGATGGCGCGCAACGCTCATATGAGGCCGGAATCACGGGGGGTGAGGTTGCAGCGGACATCTCTAAATCCCTCGGCAAGGCAGCACTTGCGTGCACCATTAACGGCGAGTTCCGCGACCTCAGCCGCCCGATTGAGGCGGATGCAGATCTCGCGATTCACACCATCAAGGACGAGGCGCAGGCACTCGAACTGATCCGGCACGACGCGGCGCACATCATGGCGCGTGCGGTGCAGGAGATCTGGCCCGACGTGAAGGTCACCATCGGCCCGGTCATCGCGAATGGTTGGTATTACGATTTCGACCGGGAGGAGCCGTTCACCCCCGACGACCTTGCACAGATCGAAAAGAGGATGCGCGACATCATCGCCGCGCGCGATCCCGTGCGTACCGAAGTGTGGTCGCGCGCCGACGCCATCGCCCACTACGAAGCGGCAGACGAGCCGTTCAAAGTCGCTCTGGTCAACCGCATCCCCGAAGGCGAAGACATCCGCATGTACTGGCACGGGGACTGGCAGGATCTCTGCCGCGGCCCCCATCTCGTCCATACCGGTCAGGTGCCCGCCGATGCCTTCAAGCTGACCCGCGTGTCCGGCGCCTATTGGGAGGGGGACGCAAAGAACAAGCAGCTTCAGCGTATCTACGGCGTCGCCTTCCGCAACCGGCAGGAACTCAAGGACTACCTCCACATGGTCGAGGAGGCGGAGAAGCGCGATCACCGCAGGCTCGCCAAGGAAATGGACCTCTTCCACCTGCAGGAAGAGGCGCCGGGCATGGTGTTCTGGCATCCCAATGGCTGGACGGTTTACCGCGCGCTCGAGGATTACATGCGCCGTCGCCAGATCGAGGACGGCTACCGCGAGATCCGCACCCCGCAGGTCGTGGACCGCAAGCTGTGGGAGGCGTCGGGCCACTGGGACAAGTATCGCGAGAACATGTTCATCACCGAGATCGATGAGGAGCACGCGAACGAGAAGCGCACCAATGCGCTCAAGCCGATGAACTGCCCCTGCCATGTGCAGGTCTACAATCAGGGCCTCAAATCCTATCGCGACTTGCCGCTGCGCCTAGCCGAGTTCGGCTCCTGCCACCGCTATGAGGCGTCCGGGGCCATGCACGGCCTGATGCGCGTGCGCGGCTTCGTGCAGGACGACGCACATATCTTCTGCACACAGGAGCAGATTGAGGCGGAATGCGCGAAGTTCATCCAGCTCCTCAGCCGCGTCTACAAAGATCTGGGCTTTGACAGCTTCAAGATCATGTTCTCCACCCGCCCCGAAAAGCGGATCGGCACTGACGCAGAGTGGGACATCACCGAAGGCGCGCTGGAAGCGGCGATCAAGTCCATCGGCATGGACTATGAGGTCGATCCCGGCGAAGGCGCGTTCTATGGCCCGAAGCTCGATTTCAAGCTGACGGACGCCATCGGGCGCGAGTGGCAGTGCGGCACCTTCCAGGTGGACAGCCAGCTTCCCGACCGGCTCGAGGCGGAATATGTCGGCGAGGACGGGGAGAAGCACCGTCCCTTCATGCTGCACCGCGCAGTGCTGGGTTCTTTCGAGCGGTTCCTCGGCATTTTGATCGAGAACTATGCAGGTAAGTTGCCCTTCTGGTTGGCGCCCCGTCAGGTTGTTGTCGCTTCCATCGTGTCGGACGCGGATGAGTATGTGACAGAGGTTGTGGAAAATCTGCGTGCGCAAGGCATCCGGGCGGAGGCTGATACGCGGAACGAGAAGATCAACTACAAGGTCCGCGAACATTCCCTCGGCAAAGTGCCGGTAATCCTCGCCATCGGACGGCAGGAGGTCGAGAACAAGACTGTCTCCATGCGCCGTCTGGGTGAGAAACAGTCATCGGTTTTGCCGACTGGGGAAGTCGTTGCGGCGCTGAAAGGTGAAGCAACCCCTCCTGACCTCGTCTAACTCTTGGGGCTGGGCGCTGACAAAGGTCAGCGCCCAGCCCCGCGCTAGTTTAGCGAAAAGGGGGAAAAGGCAAGAACAACGCAAATCTGCGCTGCAAAATAGGTTCCGTAGACGATTGGCCCGGTCCACTTCAATTCAGGTGACTCCGGCCCAAGCATCGCCAACTCGGCCCCCAGAATATGACCAGAAACCAGGAAGAGAATTCCGGCATAGGCCAGCAACACGCTTGCATCCGTGAACATCTGGGTCAGCACGAATTGAATGAGAATGACCACCAAATGCAGAACGCCAGCGGTGCGGGCTGCGTGGATCGACGTGCCATATAGAAAATAGGCTGAAGCCGTCGTGATCAGCCCCAGCAGCAGGACGGGCCCGATGGTCGCATCGAGTTGCAGCTCGAAGCGGGAATAGGCGACCATGTAGAAAATCTGGGTCACCAGGAACGCGAACCCGGCACGGGTCAGCCAAACCGTGCCGCGACGGCTCATCGCAAAGTCACCGAAGATCGAACAGGCAAGGCCTAACAGAACTGGCTCCGGCACTCGCTGAGCGGCCGCCCAAATCAGCAAGGCCACTGTCGCGGTCGTCTTGGTCGCACTACGCTCGGCGCTCGGCAGGCGCCAGCTATGACGGAACGCATAATCAAGCGCGGCGAGCACCGCGATGATGAGAAATACCGCGTTGAAGCCGGACTCAACCATTTACCGGAAATGTTCCCAATACGACGAGGACAAGACCGAAGTAATAACTCAGCCAGATCACCGGGCCGAGCATTCGTAGGATCATATAGGATCGATTGAACATCATCATTTCGATCCCGAGCAAGCCATTGCAAATAACGATCAGGACGGCACCCACTTTGAGCATCGCCGCATCCATTGATGATCCCATGGCGAGGATGAAAATCAATAGGACGGAGACGGTGTAGGGCAGGACGATCTTTCGGTGTGCGCCCAGATAGGGCCAAATCAGGATGGTATACCCAGCGCAAATACCGACGAGGGCTGCGACCTGCACAAAAATCGCCTGAAAGCCCACCCAATGATAAACGTAGATATCTAGGGCGATAAGCAAGTTCACGAACAGAAAGATGCCCATCGAGCCAACATAGCCATGCTCACTGCGGCTTGCCTTCATTGCGTCAGCCACGGTGGCAAGCGCCAATGCCGTTACAAGAATGAAAGATGAGCCGATGGTGAAGGCAAAGATCGCCAGACAAGCCGTAGCACCGGTCTTGGTTGCAAGGCGGGCACGGGAAACAGGGGCCATCTGAAAATAGCCGACATAAGCCGCCGAACATGCGACCGACAGGATCGCAAACAGATACGAGATCGCAGTCATCGCCTTCCCAGACCAAATCGCGGGCTACGAGGCATATTTGACACCGGATCAGGCGGCAAGATCGCGCCGTAACGATTTTGCAGGTTGTCAGACTATTGACGGCGCGTCCAATTCAATCCACTTAAACAAGCCTAATGTTGGGCGCATGCTGTGCGCCCGCTTGTCTTGAACAATCAAAGGATCCGTTGCCATAGCCCGTCGTCCGCATAACGCCCCTCCGACCCGTGATACCGGCCCAAGAGTGAATGATCGCATCCGTGCCCCCGAAATCCGCCTTATTGGCGCGGATGGGGAGCAGGTTGGCGTCGTCACACCCCGTCAGGGGGTTGAAATGGCCCTCGATGCAGGTCTCGACCTCGTCGAAATCTCTCCGAACGCCACCCCGCCCGTGTGCAAGATCATGGATTTCGGGAAGTTCAAATACGAACAGCAAAAGCGCGAATCGGAAGCTCGTAAGAAGCAGAAGACCATCGAGGTGAAGGAGGTGAAATTCCGCCCCAACACCGACACGCATGACTATGACGTCAAGATGCGCAATGTGGTCAAGTTTCTCGAGAATGGTGACAAGGTTAAGGTGACGCTCCGCTTCCGCGGTCGTGAAATGGCGCACCAGGAGCTTGGCCGCGAACTACTGAACCGCGTGGCTGCCGATGTCGAAGGGCTGGGCAAGATTGATAACATGCCCAAAGTCGAAGGCCGACAAATGGTCATGATGATCTCCGCCGTGAAGAACTGACGCGCACACCGATATCCCGTTCAGGGGCGGTGCCGCAGGTCGCGGCACCGCCCCTTTCTTTTGATCAAGCGCAAGGATTCCCCGATGCCGACTGCCCCCCTGTCAGAGCCAGCGAACGGCCACAAGAATGGAACGACCGGGCATCGCAAGGGCATCCTGTTGATCCTCGCGTCGATCTTCTTTTTCACGATCATGGACGCAACAGCGAACAGTCTGACTGCGCGACATGATCCGATCATGGTCGTCTGGGCACGATATATCAGTCAGGTCCTTTGGACAGTCATGCTACTGGCCCCTCGCCTTCCCGCGATCCTGCCGACGCCCCACTGGAAGTTGCAAATGCTCCGCTCGATGCTGGTGTTTGGCGCAACGATCAGCTTTTACTTTGCCCTATCCGGTCTCGATCTGGCAGAGGCCACCGCGATCTTCGAGGTCAATCCATTGATCGTGACGCTGCTTGCGATCTTCGTTCTGGGGGAAAGCGTCGGACCGCGCCGCTGGTTTGCACTCGCCGCCGGCCTGATCGGCGCGCTTATAATCATTCGCCCCGGTCTTGATGTCTTTACACCCTATGCCTTGCTGCCAGTGCTCGCTGCGTTTTTCTATGCGTCCTACGCGATCGCCACACGGTTTCTCAGCGCCGATGAAAATCCGCTCACAAGCTTTGTCTATACCGGTTTGTTCGGAACATTGGTCGCGAGCGTCCTCGTCATCCCGGTATTCGAGGTACCGGGGGGCGGCGACATTGTGTTGATGCTTGGCATCGGCCTGGCCGGAGGGGCGGGTCAGTATCTGCTGATCCTCGCTTTGCGCGCAGCACCTGCGTCGGTTTTGGCACCGATGACCTATTTTGGGCTTGCACTTAATGCACTCTGGGGCCTGCTCTTCTTTGCGGAGTGGCCGGATTTCTGGACCTGGATCGGAGCGATCATCATCGTGGGTGCCGGTCTCTATGTCTGGCATCGAGAGCGGGTGACCCATGATTGACACTGGACGGCTGAGGCGCAGCTGGGCGGAGCTGATCCCGCTTGCCTGGCCCGTTATGCTGTCACGCTTTGGCATCCTCTTCATGGCAATCGTCGACGTGGCGATGTTGGGGCGCCAAGCTGGCACCGAGCAATTGGCGTTCTTCGCGCTCGGCATGACCGTTGCGCTCCCGGTGATGATCACCGGGATCGGTGCTACAACTGGCATCCTTGCGCGCGCGGCACAGGCGCATGGGCGGGCTGACACGGCTGCATTGCGGCAGGTTTTTCGGGATGGTCTGATGTGGGCGGCCACCATCGGTGCGCTCGCACTGGCGGTGATCCTGTCAATTGGACCATTGCTGCATTTTGTCGGTCATCGGCCCGAGATGATTGCCGGGACTCTCCCCGTGGCAAGGGCATTGGCACCGGGCGCCTTCATCCAAATCCTGTTCGTGGCCTGCGCCTTCTGGTTAGAGGCCACCGGGCGAACGCGACCTGCGCTCTATGGCATGATCGTCGCGAACATTGTCAACATTGCGCTGAACACGATCCTGATTGGCGAAATGGGTGCCGTCGGTGCGGCATGGGCCACCAATGCGGCGCGGCTAAGCGTCCTGCTGATCCTGCTGTCAGTGGTTCTGACCCGTCCTGAAATACGCGCAAAGGCGGGGGCAGCAATGTCGGAACTTGGCCCGATCGCCAAGATCGGGGCGGCCGGGGGTGTTGCATATTTCTTTGAAACCATGGCCTTTGCTGCTCTGGGCCAGTTTGCCGGGCTCTTGGGGACCAGCGAACTGGCCGCCTATTCGATTGCCCACAATCTGGAGGCCGCACTGTTCATGGTCGCACTTGGCCTTTCCGTTGCCGCAGCTGTGCGGGTCGGAGCCGCCGCCGGGCGCGGGAACCTGCCACAAGCACGCTTTGACGCCTTCGCTGCGCTGGCATTGGCCCTGATGGTGATCGCAGCGCTCGGCGCAATTCTGGTGCTGTTTGCCCAGCCCGTTGCATCCCTCTTCTCAGCCGAGGCCGCCTTGCTGGCCCGAGTTACCCCACTCTTCGCGGTCCTGGCGTTTTCCCTGCTATTTGATGCAGGACAGGTCGTTATGGGGCAATGCGCACGTGCACTGGGCGACACTTGGCTTTTGACGGGATGTTATTTTGTCGGGTTCTGGTGCGTCATGGTTCCGGCGGGCTATATCCTGTCCATGATGACACCTCTCGCAGAAATGGGACTGTTCGTTGCAACAGGATTAGGGTGTGCGGTGACATTCTTGATGCTCTTGGTACGCATAGTGAGGTTGACCCAAGTATGAGCAAGCTGACCGATCTGGGACATCGGCTCTCGAATGGAGTTCTGCGCGTTGGCAAGCAGATGTTGCGACCGCTGCGCTTTTCCACGCGGCTGCGCGTGGGCAGTTGGGTCGGGCGCAAATTGCTCGTCCGCCTGCCCGCGGCCCGCAAACGCTTCGACCGCAACATTGAACTGATCTTTCCCAAGATGTCGATGCAGGCGCGTCGGACGTTTCTTGAAAAGGTCGGAGACAATACAGGACGTGTGCTGATCGAAGAGATGTTCATGGATGAGGTCGTTCACCACCATGAGCGCTTTCGGTCGTCTGGTCCGGGTTGGGATGCCTACAGGGCAGCGTTGCAAGACGGCAAGGGCGCCTTGATGGTCTCAGCCCATTTCGGCAATTGGGAAGGGATGCGGATCATCAGCCGCTTCAATTTCGATGCGGAGGTTGCAGGCGTCTATCGCCCTCACAATAACCCCTACTACAACGACGATTTCGTCTCCGCGCTCAACACGATCAGCCCCCAAAATTTCCCTAAGGGCCGCCACGGAACGCGCGACTTGGTGCGCCATTTGCGGGGCGGAGGTGTTGCGGCAATTCTGATCGACCAAAAACAGAGCGGATCCCCCCTGATCCCCTTTCTCGGGCAACCGGCCGAGACGACCCTCACGGCTGCAAAGCTAGCGAAGAGCCAGGGTATCCCCGTCTATCCGGCACTGACCTATCGGAACGAGGATGGCGTCACCTTCGACTGTTGGCTGGGTGACGCGATCCTACACGACGAAGATGAAGTGATGATGCGCGCCATGAATGACGCGCTCTCAGCCAAGATCCTCGAGAGACCGGAACAATGGTTCTGGTTTCACCGTCGCTGGCGCTAGGCTCAGCGTTCCAGCTGGGCGGCAGCCAGGATCGGTCCGCTGGCCCCGTCCTGAACGATCACGGCTACGCCTTTGCCCATCGTGGGCATCGGTACCGAAAGCTCCATCGGCTCGCCATTCCAGACGCCCAGTTGCATCCATGCGGTCACGACGTTGTGGTATGTGATCGTATGTCCGCCATTTTCACCGCCGCGGATCGTCTCGGATCGCGGCACATCATAAGCAAACATGTGCACAACGCCCGTGGATGCAGCACCAACCGGCAGGATTTCGACCTGCACCTGGCCACCATCCCGCATCAGTTGAAGGCTGACTGACGTGGGCAAAGCCCGCTGCGCCGCGATTGCGGCGGCGACTTCGTTACGCCGATGTCCGATCACCGCCTCTCGGCCCTGAATGACCATCTGTGGTGTGAAGATCGAACGGGCCTGATGGGCCTCCTGATAGTCGCGCTGCCGCTGCGTCATGGCCGGGGAGGCATAGCGATCGCGCCAACCCAGATAGTCCCAATAGTCGACATGCATGCTAAGCGCGATGATCCCGGGCTGCTCCGCCAATTCACCCAGCAGGGCATCCGCAGGTGGGCATGATGAACACCCCTGAGAGGTGAAAAGCTCAACCACCACCGTGTTGGATTGCGCCGTCGCCGGCACAGCACCCAACATCAAAGACAAACCAACAAGAATCGCGCGCATACTCCGCATCGCTTTCTACTCCATTTGCGTGTTGCCTTGAGACTTATGAGCAAAAAACCGCCGGGTCCAATCAAGGAATCGTGGGGCGCGACCTTTCTTCTCTTGCGTTGCACCATCGCGAATTTGCAAAATGCGAGTGCAATGGATGCAAGCCATATAAATAGCGACAGAAATGCCGAGGCAAGGCTGCTCGACCTGATCGATGCGGCTTACGCCATGGGTGAAGATCCCGACTGGATCGAGCGTTTCTTCGACGAGGCGCACACTTACATTTTCAATGCCTCCGACGGATGGCGTCTTGCGTCGGACCTTCCCGCCTATGGGCCTCCGGATCCCGCAATCGCCCGGCATGAGGCCCGCATCTTGCGTCTAAGCGGCCGGGGCGGCAGCGCCGAGGATATGCACAGCTCACTCCACGTCCGTGCAACGAACGATGCGCTGGCCCGAATTATGATTGACGCGCGCGGGAACGTCCGATGGATGAACAAGGCGGCTTCTGAATGGCTCGGGATCACCGCGGCCACCCGCATCTCTGACCTTCCACTAGATCCGATATCGCTGGGTCACATACGTGAGGCGCTTGCCAAGATGCGGGAGGGGATTGCCCCACAGGGCAGCCTGCACCCGATGATGCGCGACCATGACGGTCACTCGACCCTGGGCGTCTTGCGCATGGTTCTGACCGATGATGAGCCGACATTGGCGTTGTCGCTAACGGACGTCGTCTGGACAGATGAACGGGTTGCACGCATCGCGCGGGCACTGTCGCTTACACCGCGCGAGGGTGATGTCTTGCGAGGCATGCTCGAAGGGTTGAGCCAGCGCGAAATTGCAGAGCGTTCGGGCAAATCGGTGGATACGATCAAAGCGCAGGCCAAGGCTCTTCTTGCGCGCACCGGCCTCTCACGCATGTCTGATCTGGTCTTACTTGCCACATCCGTCACATTGCTGGACGACGGCGCACAGACTGTGACAGACAAGCCTGACCTATCCGAACTCGAAAACAGCCCCGCCCGGCTCGGTCCCGGGGCTTTGATGGCGATGCCCGATGGGCGTGAACTGGAGTACCGCACATTTGGTGCGCCAAAAGGGCGACCAATTGTGTTCTTTCACGCCCTTCAGTTGGGCCCGTTCTTTCCACCGTCGTTCGAGCGTGCCCTGATCAAGGCAAACCTCAAGATTATTGCTCCATCGCGGCCCAGCTTCGGACGCACGAGTGCGGCTTTGAAGGACGAGAATTATAATCGCACCGTTGTGGACGACACATTGCGGCTGATCGAGCGGCTGGATTTGCGCAACCCGCTGTTCATGGTGCATCAGGGCGGAGTATCGCACGCCTACCGCGTCGCGGCACACATGCAGGGAAACCTGCGTGGCATGGTCATGATCGGTGCGGGCATCCCGATTGAGGAAGACTACATTCGTGAGATGAACAAGATGACGCGGCTGGCGGCAATTGCGGTGCTGCACACGCCATCGGTGTTTGACTTGATCAGCAAACTGGGGATCCGCCATTGGCGCAGTACGCCACAGGGCCCCCGGAAGTATCTGGAAAACTTCTACAAAGATCACCCTATCGATCTTGCAGAGCTCGATGATCCAGAGATTTTCCCACTGCTGAAGGCCGGGCTGTTTCATTTGACCGATCAGGGCACGAAAGCGCTGCGACTGGACGGTGTTGCCGCGATGGAGGATTGGTCCGCGGATTACCACGCCGTAACCACGCGCACCGAATGGCTGCATCCTGCCGAATGCCCTGTGATGGCGGTAAAATTTGTTGATGCGTTTCTCCGCAAGACGAGCAACACGCCGCTAACGGTGCTCGAAGGCACAGGATACCACGTCCTCTACGATCGTCAGGATGAGGTTCTGGATCTGATCAAACGGGCCGCCGATTGGCCAATGGGCGATTAGACCCAGCGTCGCGTGCGCGCGATATAGTCGTCAGCCTCCGCGCCGAATGTCTCGCGCAATGCATCCTCTTCCTTCAAAACGAAGCGGCTGTGGATGATGAGGATGAACGCGGGAATGGTGAAAAGCCCTGAAATCGCGCCCCAGCCTGCTGTAACTCCAATCAGGATCATCGTCAGACCAACATAGATCGGATTGCGGCTGAACCGGAACGGCCCCTCAACCAACAGAACTTTCGGAGTGTGGTGTGGTTCCACGGGTGTCTTGCGGCGAAAGAACCACCAAACAGCCCATGCAATGACGGCCAAACCTGCCCAGAAGACGACGTTCGCCAATAGGCCAACATCAAAGCGGAGCATCGGCGCGTAGGTGGCAAGAATCCAGCTCACGCCAAGTGCGGCGGCAAGCCATATCGGCGGAAGATCGGGGAAGCCTTTCATGGCTTCACGATGGGCAACTCCGGGCCCACCGTCAATTCACATCGACGCAAAACCGGCGAACCGGGCGGGAGCGCTCAGTGCGACCCGCCCGACGAAAGGCTCAACGATCAGGCCGCCTTGGCCAGATTGCGCAGGACGTAGTGCAGCACGCCGCCATTGCGCACGTAGTCGATCTCGACTTCCGTATCGATCCGGCATTTCAGCGTGATCTCCTTCACCGTGCCGTCGGCAAAGGTGATGGAGCATGGAACCTCCGACAACGGTTTGATGTCCCCTGCAAGTCCGTTGATCGAAACAGTCTCCTGTCCGGTTAGGCCAAGTGATTTGCGGGTATCCCCGTTGGTGAACTCAAACGGGATCACGCCCATGCCGACAAGGTTTGAGCGATGGATCCGTTCGAAGTTCTCTGCGATCACAGCTTTGACGCCGAGAAGGTTCGTTCCCTTGGCCGCCCAATCCCGTGATGACCCAGCTCCGTATTGCTCACCACCGAAAATGACGAGCGGGACGCCCTTGTCCTGCCAGGCCATCGCGGCTTCGAAAATGGAGGTCTGCTCTCCGTCCGGGCCAAGGGTATATCCCCCCTCCACATCATCAAGCATCTCATTTCGGATGCGGATGTTGGCAAAGGTCCCGCGCATCATGACCTCATGATTGCCGCGCCGTGATCCGTATGAATTGAACTCTCGCGGTTGCACCTGCCGGTCGGTCAAATAGCGCCCTGCGGGCGTCGTCTCCTTGAAGGACCCGGCGGGAGAGATGTGATCCGTCGTCACCATATCTCCCAAAACTGCAAGCACGCGCGCACCTTCGATATCCTCAATCACGCCGGCTTCATGAGACATGTTCTGAAAATAGGGCGGGTTTTGAACATAGGTCGACGCCGCAGGCCAATCATAGGTCTCACTGTCCGTTGTCTCGACCGCGCGCCACTTGTCATCGCCCTTGAACACATCGGCATATTTCGACTGGAACGCTTCGCGCGTCACTGTCTTTTCGACCAACTCTGCAATCTCGGACTGGGACGGCCAGATATCCTTTAGGAAGACATCATTGCCGTTCTTGTCTTTGCCAAGCGGTTCCTTCGTGATGTCCACATTCATGTCACCGACGAGCGCATAGGCCACAACAAGCGGCGGGGAGGCGAGGTAGTTCGCGCGCACGTCCGGCGAAATCCGGCCCTCGAAGTTTCGGTTGCCCGACAGCACTGAAACACCGATCAGATCATTGTCGTTGATGCATTTGGAAATCTCTGGCTCCAGTGGGCCTGAATTGCCGATGCAAGTTGTGCAGCCATAGCCAACGAGGTTGAAGCCGATCGCATCCAGATCGTCCTGAAGGCCCGCAGCCTCAAGATAGGCGCTCACGACCTGCGATCCCGGCGCGAGGGATGTCTTCACCCAAGGCTTTCGGTCAAGTCCAAGCTCACGGGCCTTTCGCGCCACAAGGCCCGCGCCGATCATCACGTAAGGGTTCGACGTGTTCGTGCACGACGTGATTGAGGCGATGACAATCGAGCCATCATGCATTTGATACGCACCCGTCTCGCCATCCACATAGCCCTTGGCGTGGTGTCCCATGTCACCGGGGATCTCTACCGGCTCGGGCTGGCCACCTTCGGCTTCCCAGCGCGCCTCAGCCCGCTCACTGCTCTTGCCCGCGCGCTGGCCTTCGACATAGGCGTGGAACGCCGTCGCCGCTTCTGTCAGCGCGATGTGGTCCTGCGGGCGCTTCGGGCCAGAGATTGCGGGCACAACCGTGCCCATGTCGAGTTCCAGTGTGTCGGTATAGACCGGCTCATAACCCGGCTTCCGCCACATTCCGTTGGCCTTAGCATAGGCCTCGACCAAAGCCAGCGTTTCCTCATCGCGGCCAGTCTGACGAAGGTAGCGGATCGTCTCTCCGTCAATCGGGAAGAAACCGCATGTCGCGCCGTACTCGGGTGCCATGTTGCCAATGGTCGCACGGTCGGCGAGCGGCACATTGTCCAGGCCATCGCCGTAGAATTCCACGAACTTGGATACCACACCCTTTTCGCGCAGCATCTCCACGACCTTCAAAACAAGATCGGTCGCAGTTGTCCCCTCAGGCATTGCACCTGTCAGCTTGAAGCCGACGACTTCGGGGATCAGCATGGAAATTGGTTGGCCGAGCATCGCCGCCTCGGCCTCGATACCGCCGACGCCCCAGCCGAGTACAGCTGCGCCATTTACCATCGTGGTATGGCTGTCGGTGCCGACCAGCGTGTCGGGATAGGCCACGACGTCACCATTCTGGTCCTTGTCCGACCACACGGTCTTAGCGAGATATTCCAGGTTCACCTGATGGCAGATGCCGGTGCCCGGCGGCACGACGCGGAAATTGTTGAATGCGCCCTGCCCCCACTTGAGGAACTGGTAACGCTCCATGTTCCGTTCATACTCACGGTCCACATTCATCTGGAAGGCGCGCGGGTTGCCGAACTCGTCAATCATGACCGAGTGGTCGATGACGAGGTCGACAGGGTTGAGCGGGTTGATCTTCTGCGCGTCACCTCCCAGCGCCACGATCCCGTCGCGCATGGCTGCAAGGTCGACGACCGCCGGAACACCGGTAAAGTCCTGCATCAACACCCGTGCGGGCCGATAGGCGATCTCGCGCGGGTTTTTGCCGCCTTTTGCAGCCCAATCCGCAAAGGCTTTGATGTCATCGGAGTTGACGGTCTTGCCATCCTCGAACCGCAACATGTTCTCCAACACGACCTTGAGCACAATGGGAAGGCGAGAGAAGTCGCCCAGCCCAGCCTCGGTCGCCGCGTCGATAGAGTAGTAGGCAAAGGATGATCCACCCGCCTCCAGCGTCCGGCGGGTCTGATTTGTGTCGGTGCCAACGGTAACGGTCATGCGAAGAACTCCCCTTCTTAGATGCGCCGGTAATCCAGTGACAGGTGGCTGCCACCAAGTACCTCAATAGCTTGCTAAGGATTTGGCCGCGCGTGGCCACATTTCAAGCGAGCATGCGATAGCATACAGCAAAATGAGCCTAGCGCCCCTGCCCCCGATGTCCTACGCCTTGGGCCATGAGCCTGACACTTGACGCCTTTCAGACACTTCGCGGTGGGCTACCTGTTTCCGCGCCCATCACGCTGAGCCTCGCACCCGGACAGGGCGCTGCGCTCCGCGGGGCAAATGGCGCAGGTAAATCGACTTTACTGCGCGGTCTGATCGGACTGGCACCCAGCCGAGGTTCGGCGCAGCTGAACGGCGTTTCCCATCAGGAGCCAGATCGCTGGCTCGAACAGATCGCGCACACGGCCCATGCGGATGCGATCAAGGGAGCGCTGACGGTCCATGAAAACCTCGCCTTCTGGTCGAGGCTTTACGGTGGTGATCCTGATCGCGCTCTACACGCCTTCGATCTTGAAAGCTTGGCAGACCGCCCAGCAGCCGCTTGCTCGGCCGGGCAGAAGCGCAGGCTGGGGCTGGCACGTCTTGCCCTTGCGCCGCGCGCTCTCTGGCTTCTGGACGAACCGACTGTGTCACTCGATGTGGCGCACACTGCGCTATTTGCAGAGGTACTCAAATCCCACCTGACAAATGGCGGGATGGCCCTGATCGCGACCCATATCGATCTGGGGCTTCCGCTTCCCCCTGTTGAAGTCGCGGCCCCGGCACCTGAGGCGCGCGAAGATGATCCATTCCTTAGCGGAGATTGGGCATGAGCCCCGCGCTTGCCCTGCTTGGCCGCGAAGTCCGACTGGCAACCCGCGCGGGCGGTGGTGCGGGCTTAGGCCTCGCCTTTTTCCTGATTGTCGTGCTCATGGCCCCTCTTGGCATCGGGCCGGATCAAGCGCTACTCGGCCGCGTCGCCCCCGGTATCGTCTGGACCGCGGCCTTGCTCGCCTGCCTTTTGTCGCTCGACCGCATGTTTCAGGCGGATCTAGAGGATGGGACCCTCGACATCCTGGCCCTGTCTCCATTGCCGCTGGAGCTGGTTGTGGCGCTCAAGACCCTCGCCCACTGGCTGACCACGGGCCTTCCTTTGGTGGTTGCCGCACCCGTTCTGGCATTGACACTGAACTTACCTGATCAGGCCCTGGGCCTGCTGACGCTGTCTCTTCTGGTCGGAACACCAGCATTGTCAGCACTGGGGGCCATCGGCGCCGGGCTCACCGTCGGGCTTAGACGCGGAGGTTTGTTACTTTCACTGCTGGTCCTGCCGCTCTACGTCCCCACACTGATCTTTGGCGCACAAGTTACGGGATATGCGGCGCGCGGCCTTGAAAGTGGCCCCCCCATGCTTCTGCTGGCGGGCACCACCTTGTTGACGTTGGCAATTTTTCCCTGGGTGACGGCTGCGGCGCTGCGCATCAATCTGCGATAGTCGCAGCGTGGGCTAGGTCACGCGGGCCACTTCGTCTGCGATGCTGTCGACCACCTTGTGCAACAGCGTCTTGTCCTCACACTCGCCCATGACCCGGATCAGAGGCTCGGTCCCGCTGGCACGGATCACCAAGCGCCCGCGATCCGCAAAAGCCGCCTCACCGTCGGCAATCGCCTCCTTGACCTTGGCCGCCGAAAGAGGCGCTGTTCCGGCCTTGAACCGCACATTCTTGAGCGTTTGCGGCACCGGCTCAAACACATGAAGCAGTTCGGACGCCTTCTTGCCGCTCTCGATCAGGGCTGCCAGAACCTGAAGCCCGGCAATCAGCCCGTCACCCGTCGTGACAAAATCCGTCAGAACGATATGGCCTGATTGCTCTCCGCCGACGCGGTAGCCGCCGCGGCGCATCTCTTCCACGACATAGCGATCACCAACTTTGGTCCGCTTCAGCCCTATGCCGCGCGTTTCCAGATGCCGCTCAAGACCCAGATTGGACATCACGGTCGCAACCATATGATCGCCTTTGTCCAGAACGCGTCCCGCGATCAGGGCCATGATCTGATCGCCGTCAGCTTGCCGTCCGGTTTCATCCAAGACGATGATGCGATCCGCATCGCCGTCGAGGGTCAGCCCAATATCGGCGCGATACTCAACCACCGCGCGTGCCGCCGCATCGGTCGACGTCGAACCGCAGTCTTTGTTGATGTTGTAGCCATTCGGCGAAACCCCTATCGGGATCACATCCGCGCCAAGTTCCCAAAGGACCTGCGGCGCCACCTTGTAGGCGGCACCATTCGCGCAATCCAGAACGACCCTCAGGCCTTTCAGCCGCAGTCGGCGTGGGATCGTCGTCTTGACGAATTCGGCATAGCGCCCGATGCCATCCTCCACCCGGCGGGAGCGGCCAATCGCCTCTGGATCAACCAATTCGGGCGGATTGGCGATCAGATCCTCAATCCCGGCCTGAGCGTCATCGGAAAGCTTGAAGCCGTCCGGCCCAAAGAATTTGATACCGTTGTCGTGGTGGGGATTGTGACTGGCAGAAATCATCACACCCAGATCTGCCCGCATAGAACGTGTGAGCATCCCCACCGCCGGTGTCGGTAGAGGTCCCAGCATCAGTGTGGACATGCCCACAGCCGCGAAACCTGCCGTCATCGCTGTTTCCAACATATAGCCCGAGCGTCGCGTGTCTTTTCCGATCACGACCTGTCGCGCACCTTCCTTCGTGCGGAACCATGTCCCGGCAGCCATGCCCAGTCGCATCGCTGTTTCTGCGGTCATATTGCCACTGTTGGCACGCCCGCGGACGCCATCGGTTCCGAACATAGAGCTGCTCATCGGCTGCCTCCTGCATGAATGGCTTGCCAGATGCGCAGCACCTGCAAAGCCCCGTCCGTATCATGGACGCGAATGATCTGTGCGCCTGCATCGAGCGCCATTTGCAAAACCGCATGGCTGCCGGGATCGCGTGATTGCGCTTCATCAACCCCGGTCAGCGTTCCGATAAAACGTTTGCGCGACGCACCGAAGAGAATGGGGCAACCAAGCCCATGGAACAGGGCCAGCCCGCGGATCAAGGCGAGGTTGTGCTCCAGCGTCTTTCCAAAGCCGATGCCAGGATCAACAATCAACCTCTCCCGGCGAATGCCCGCAGCCTCCGCCGCGGCGATCCGCTGGGCCAGGGCGTCGTAGATATCGAGCAGGACATCTGAATAATGCGGATCATCCTGCATGGTGGCGGGCGTCTTGATGGAATGCATCAGGCAGACAGCAACATCACTTTCGGCCGCAACGCGGGCGCTGGCAGGATCAAATGTGAGTGCTGTTACATCGTTGAAGATCGCAGCACCGGCCGCGATGGCTTGCCGCGCGACCTCGGCCTTGCGCGTGTCGATGGACAGGACGCCCGAGCCAGCAATGCCATTCAGAACCGGCAGCACACGGGCAAGTTCCTCTTCCACGTCAACATAGTCCGCACCGGGTCGCGTACTCTCCCCCCCGATGTCGAGGATGCTGACACCTGTTTCGGCCATATGAAGCGCCTGTGTGATCCCCGCCGCACCCTGATGGATCCCACCGTCAGAAAAGCTGTCCGGGGTAACGTTCACAATGCCCATGATATGCGGCCGGTCCATTGAAAGACCGGCAATGGCTGGGCGCGCGGTCGTATAGGCGGCAAGCGCATCTGGCGACAGGTCGAGCACAGAAACGATTTCGGCATCCCCATCCCGTCGCAGAACCTCAACCTCGCGAAACCATAAGGTGCTGCCTGCAAGGCACAAAGCATCAGCCGGTTGGGGGCCGGAGTGCAGAATAGGTTTCAAATATGAAGGCTGGGGCATGGCATCATCTATCAGAACTTCGCTGTGCTATAGGCCTCACGCACAGGCGGGGCAACTGAACCTTTGTTGCGGGCTGTTACGGGCTTGCCTCACAGGGACCCAGCGCGCACGATCAAGCGTCGATGGAGGCGCAATGGATCACCTTGAACGCGATTTTAAAGGCGCCGAGCGTACTATACGCCTTTATCCATGGTTCAAGTTCGGCCAAAGCCTGCTGTTCTGGCAGGCAACGTGGTTTCTCTACTTTCAACAGGAGTTGTCGGGGGCAGAGGCTATCCTGCTCTACGCTGTCTATGACGTGGCAACGACCGTTCTCGAAGTGCCTTCTGGATATATGAGCGATCGGATCGGGCGCAGGCTTACATTGATCCTGTCGGTTGTAAGTGGCTTTGGCGCGATGCTCCTAATTGCCACAGGCGACAGCTTTCTGGCCTTCGCAATGGGACAGATCCTGCTGGGCGCGTCCATGGCGCTGATGTCTGGCACTGATACCTCGCTGCTATATGAGAGCCTGCGCAGCCTTGGGCGCGAGGCGGACACCGAGGTCCAAGAGCTTCGTGCATGGCGTTTTGGTTTTGCGGCCCTGGCCCTCTCAGCCGTCACGGGTGGTGCGCTGGCGCAGTTCGGTGGCAGCATCCCATTCATCGCAACCGCGTTAGCCTTTGCGGCGATTCTGCCGGTTTGCTGGACGTTTCAGGAGCCGGGCAGAGCTTCAATCCGCGCAACACCGTCCCAATCCCGCACGGCGTTGTTGGCGGCCATTCGGGATCCGATCCTTGCTTGGCTCTTCGTCTTGAGCATCCTGATGTACGGCTTCAGCCACCTTCCATTCGTCTTTGGGCAGCCATTCATTCTGGAAGTGCTTCATCCACTGGGATTGGAGCAGGATGCACCGCTTGTGAGTGGTGGAATAACGACAGCAATGATGGTCGTCTCGCTCGCCGCATCACTGATCGCACCCGCACTGCGCCGGAAATTGGGGCTGGCCGCCATTCTGTTATGCGCCTTCGGACTTCAAGTAGCGATTTCCTATGCGATGACGCTTGGGGGCAGCTTGGGCCTTATCTTTATTCTTCTGCTGCGCATGGTGCCTGATTCATTTTCAAGACCGTTCATTCTGGCGCGCACGCAGCCACTCTTAAACTCCAATATCCGCGCAACGTACTTGTCGATCCTGAGCCTCGCCTCTCGGATCGTTTTCGCAATCAGTTTGGCCATTGCAGCAGGCAGCGCGACTGGCGCGGCGGCACTACCTCTCGCAGAGATTCAAGGCATTCTGACCATCTACAGCGCGATTGGCCTCGCCAGCCTGGCGGCGCTGGCGCTCTGGGCGCGCAAGTTGCGGATGGAGCCTCAGGGGATCAGCGAGGGCAGTTGAGACCAATCGGCGAACCGCGTCTCTGCGGTGACGTCGCCATTGCGATATCCGCCTTCGAAAAATAAGAACGGCACACCCGCATTTTCAGCAGTTTTTTCGTCTACCGTACTGTCCCCAACATAGACGATCGGGCCAGTTCCGATCTGATCCGCCGCGTGGAACAGCATCGCAGGATCAGGCTTCAGAACGTCAAGCGTGCCGCCACCTGTCAGGCCGGTAATCGGCGGCATCAACCCCAACGCTTCCAGCAGCTGACGCGCCTGCGCCTCGGGCTTTTGGGTGCAGACGGCAAGACCATACCCCCGCGCGGCGAGCTGGTTGATCGCATCCGTAACACCCTCGAAGCGAACTGAACCATGCACTGGATCAGCGGAATAAATCTCCATCATCCGGGCGAGATAGGGTTTCAGCCCATCCTCAGGAACGCCACCCGTGGCGATCAGGCATTGTTTGATCTGTTGGCGCATCCCCCAACCGCAAAACGCCGCATAGTCTGTCGCCGTGACCGGGTCGCGCCCGATCTCGGCCAGCATCTGGTTGGCTGAGGCTGCGAGGCCCGGGACGCTGTCGACCAGCGTTCCGTCAAGATCGAAAACGACCCGATGTCTTACCGCCACTTGATCGAGCATCCGATCGATGGGTGCTGAACCTCGGGGCCGACATTGTGAGACCCGATGTGGATCATCGCGTTCAGCAACTCTGGTTCGGTATCGGCCGTGGCTGCCGCACGCCCGGCAGAATCGAGGCGTCCGCGGTATTGCAATTCAAGCATCGAGTTGAAGCCGAATATATCGGGTGTGCAAACCGCCCCCAGTGCGCGTGCGACCTCTTGTGTCTCATCATAGAGGTACGGAAACGGAAAACGGTATCTCTCGGCAAAATGTGCCATGTTTTCGAAACTGTCCGCGGGATAGGCATCTGCATCGTTCGACGAAATTGCCGCCACGCCAAAGCCGCGCTGGATCAGCTCTGCTCCGGTTTCGACCAGACGGTCCGCAACTCCGATCACATAGGGACAATGGTTGCAGATGACCATCAGGACGAGACCGCGCACGCCGCGCAGATCGCCGGGCGACCAGATCTGACCATCTGTCGCCTTCAGTCCGAACTCAGGGCAATCCATGCCCATCTGTCCTGCGGGTGTCTCTGTCGCTGCCATCGGGCCCTCCACAACTTTGCAACAGGTATAGGGACGTCGATGGGGTGCTGCAATCAGCGAACCGGGTGAAGCGCCCGCTTGGCATCCTCATCGCGCCCCACCGCCTTAAGCATCAGCGCGCCTTGCACGCGGGCCAAGACTTGCAACGCCACATCGACGCGCTGCGCCTCTGGCAGATCCAACTGCGCGGTGCCCCACTCCAACAACTTGTCAGTGATCCGCTGACCGACGGCGATGCAGAGCGCGTCGCCCAAGGCTGCAAGGGCGCTCAACTCCACCCAAAGCCGCCCATAGGGCCAGAGCTGATCTGTCATCATGGCCGTACCAACACGCTGCACCAATTGATCAGCAAGGACGGAATCGCCCTGCCCGCTCGCGTCGAGGATACGGACAAGTTGGTCACTGATATGCGTCAGCGTTGCTGTCAGGATGTCGGACTTGTCTTTGAAATAGTAGAGCAGCATCCGGTCACTGACCCCGGCCCCTTTAGCCAGGGCGCGCAGGCTGGACCCATTGAGTCCATAGGTAAGCACGTGGGCAGCGAGACGATCCAGCAGGTCTTCACGCTTCAGATCAGAGCGCGGCACAGCTCACTCCAGCGGTCTGCGCGAAATAAGGCTTCAAAACTCCGACGCGCCAATCGTCGCAGCCAACCAACGCGCCAATGCCGATGTGCTCAGATCCGATGGTGGATCGCCGGCATCGAGAACAAGGCGCGACGGCGCCCAAATGCAAAGCAGACCCTGCTTCAACGCCCAATCGAGCTCCGTAAAACTGTCAAAAACGGTTACGCCATCCTGTCCGCTCGCCAGAAGCCATGCTGCCTGCTCCATCTGCAGCAGAACGATGTTCCGGTGTGCAATCTCATCGAGGCCATCTGGCATGTCGCCTATCGGCGGAACGCAAAGGATAGTCGGCGCACCTGGTGCACGGGCCGCCGCAATGGCCTGTGTCGGGTCCTGCAGCGCGGCTGCTTCAAGCACAACGATACGGGGCTGCAAATCAGCATCCGGCGACGTGGTGGCTGGCGCGCGCCCGATCTGCGGGGTTTGCGCATCCGGGCGTACGCGGACAATCTCCACACCCAAAGCACCTGGAATGCGGTCCAGCTTCTCAATTCGGACAAAAATACGGATCGCGCGGCGATCGGCCAGCACCCGCTCGGCAACGCGTTCAGCAAGCGTTTCCAGAAGCTTGATCCGTTCAGCCGAAAGCTCTGCTGCAATCGCGTCGGTGATGGTGTCGTAGCTGATGACCTTATCGACATCGTCATCCTGTGCCGCGACATGAGCCGCCACTTCCAGCACCACATTGAAGCGGATGCGCTGGTTCACGCCCCTTTCAGAGTGAAAGGCCCCAATCTCCACCTCTTGCACATAGTCGCGCACGGAAATTCGGTCGAGCGGCAGAGGGCCGGACGTGGCCGCCGCGCGGACGTGCGGCAATTCGAAGGCGATGGCGGTCTCGTCTGTCATGGGCGCTCCTCGGCTCTAGGCCGCTTAGCCTTTCGGGCGCGGCCTCACAAGTCTGCGGGCGTCGCGGCAGTCGCCATCTGCGACTTGATGAGCGTTTCGACATGATCTGCGTCACGAAGCGCAATCATTTCCTTGGGCCGGTCAAACCGTATCCGATAGGAACCATCGGCCTCTTGAAGCGGGATCAGCCGCAGAGTTGAGCCATGACGCGAAAATGACATATCAGTATAGCGATATTTGACAGGCGTATACGGCACTGGCCCCATCCGCACGAGGATCGTGACCCCTTTATCCGTGACAAGGTAGTCCGTTTTGCTGCGCGCATAGATGTCTACGGCCGTCGGCCCGACAACAAAGGCTCCACCGACCAGATAGGCAAACGCGCGAAAGCCCATCCCCGCAACCACATCGCCCTGTTCAATGATCTGTCCGCCAGCCCATCCAAACACGACGATGACAATCAGACCGACCACCGCGAACATGAATAGTGCAGGCCGGAAGACAAAGCCCTGCCCCGGCCTTCCATGCCAGATCAGTCGTTCATCTGACGCCAGAAAAGCGCGCATATGCGGGGGTATCTGCACGGTATGCTCCTGCCAGTCTTTCTTGACATCACGATGACACAAGCGCAGTTTGCAGCCAACGGCGCACCTTGCGCCTTTTTTGAAGCGCACTATATGCTCAGAGTGAGCACAAAAGAGAAAAGGGGCCAAGCCCATGTTTCTGAATGCTAATATGCAGGCCGACGCGGCCCGTGCTGAGCTTGAAGCGCACTATGACCTGGAGCCATCCGACGCGGCGATGAAAGCCACGGCAGAGATTTACGAGCCGCTTCGCGCCACCATTCCAGAACCGGACTGGATGCGCTTTGCCCCATTCATTCGCGAAATCAATCGCGTGAAGGTCGAAAAAGATGCGGTCATCCTGGCCCACAATTACATGACGCCAGAGATTTTCCATGGTGTATCTGACGTGGCGGGGGACAGCCTGCAACTCGCCATTGAGGCGACGAAAGTCGCTCAGCAGACAATCATTCAATGTGGCGTCCACTTCATGGCCGAGACGTCGAAGATCCTCAATCCGGCAAAGACCGTGCTGATCCCGGACAGCCGCGCAGGATGCTCGCTCGCCTCCTCGATCACCGCAGCGGATATCGCGAAGATGCGGGCGGAATACCCCGGCGCGCAGGTCGTCAGCTATGTGAATACGACCGCCGAGGTGAAAGCCGCCTCCGACATTTGCTGCACCTCCTCGAATGCGCTGGCTATTGTAGAGGCGCAACCGGGTGATACGGTCATCATGACCCCCGATGGCTATCTCGCGCAGAATATTGCGGCGCAATCGACCAAGCGTGTGGCCTATTGGCAGGGCGCTTGTATCGTTCATGAACAGTTCACGGCGGAAGAGCTGCGCGCCTATCGGGAGAGCTATCCTGGCATAGCAGTCATCGCCCACCCCGAATGCCCACCTTCCGTGGTGGCCGAAGCTGACTTTACCGGGTCTACTGCCGGGATGATCCAATGGGTTAAGACGAACCGGCCGCCAAAGGTCGTTATGGTAACCGAATGCTCGATGGCGTCCAACGTAGCCGCAGAGGTGCCGGAGACCGATTTCGTTCAGCCCTGCAATATCTGCCCGCACATGAAGCGCATCAGCCTTGAAAACATCCTGTGGGCACTGCACAGCGGAACAGAGGAAGTCACGGTTGCGGATGAGTATATGGAGCCCGCCCGCCGCGCGGTGGAGCGGATGATCGAAGTCACCAACTCCTGATCCGAACACCCCTCGCGGGGACACGGAGCCCGCGGCAAGACGGGCTCCTGCCGCACCTGATCAATGGTCCGGTCCGCCAGCCTGAAAGGCAACTTCCATGTCTGATAACCTGCATGACATTGCCGGCACCCTTATCATCGGCGCAGGTCTTGCGGGCCTGTTCACGGCACTCAAGCTTGCGCCGCGGCCTTGTACGGTCCTCTCTCCCGAGGTGGTCGGCACCGGAGCATCGAGCGCTTGGGCACAAGGTGGGATCGCGGCGGCGGTTGGGCTGGGAGACACGGCAGAGGCTCATGCGGCTGACACAGTCGCAGCAGGTGCGGGGCTCGTAGATGCCGACGTTGCGCTGAGTGTGACAGCCGAAGGCGCAGATCGGATCTTCGATCTTCTGGCCTATGGTGCACCTTTCGACAAGGACAGCGAAGGCAAACTCATTCAATCCAAAGAAGCGGCCCATTCCACCAACCGCGTGGTTCGCGTTTCGGGCGATCAGGCTGGGCGCGCGATTATGGACGCTTTGGTGCGCACGGCCCGCGATACGCCGTCGATCACGATACTGGAGCGGATCGTCGTTGACGATCTGGCAATCGCGGACGGCCGCGTCGTCGGCGCATTTGCCCGTCGCACCGATGATCCGATGGCAGATCCCGTGTTGATCCGCGCCTCCGAAACGGTTCTCGCAACCGGTGGCGTGGGCGGGCTTTACGCTGTCACAACAAATCCGGCGCGTGTCCGGGGCCAGGGTCTCGGCATGGCCGCGCGCGCGGGCGCAAAGCTTGCCGACACGGAATTCGTTCAGTTCCACCCCACGGGCATTGCGGTTGATAGAGACCCCTGCCCGCTCGCCACGGAGGCGCTGCGCGGTCACGGTGCCGCCTTGATCGATGGCGACAATCACCGCTTTGTTTTCGACACTCATCCTGATGGCGAACTCGCACCGCGTGATATCGTTGCCCGTGCGATCCATGCCAAAAATCTGTCGGGCGGACAGGCCTATCTCGACACACGGGAGGTTCTGGGCGCCCAAATCTACGAGGAATTTCCAACCGTCGCGGAATATTGCCGGGAAGCGGGCATTGACCCGGTCAAAAACCCGATCCCGGTCCGGCCAGCTCAGCATTACCACATGGGCGGACTTCTGACGGATCAGCACGGGCGCACGACGCTAGACGGCCTCTGGTGCGCGGGAGAGGTCAGCTCAACAGGTCTGCATGGCGCAAACCGACTGGCCTCAAACTCATTGCTGGAGGCGGTGGTGTACGCGAACCGCATCGCACAAGATATTCTGACGCGGCCTGCCGTTTCACAAGTGGGGCGGCTGGCGCTGGCCCCCTCCCTTCACGGTCCGACGCCGTTTGAACTGCCAATGGATGCGATTGCGGCGCTCAGAACAACAATGGACCGAGACGTAGGCGTCGTCCGCACGCCCGAGGGGCTGCGGCGCGCTCTACAATCCATCGCACGGCTAGAGGCCCAGCACGCACCGGCTTCGCGGGCCTTCCTGAACATGACAACGGCCGCAACGGTCATAACCGCGGCAGCCTGGCTGAGAACCGAAAGTCGCGGCGGCCAGTTTCGAACCGACTTCCCCGACCCGGACCCTGCTCAAGCACACCGCAGAACAATAACACTGCGAGAAGCTCTCGCGGTGCGGGCCGAAGCCTAAGATAGAAAAGTTGTCCATGACGGCGGACTTCGCAAGAATGGTTACTATATCCTGATTTAGGCGTATCCTACGCCTTCGATAGAGCGGGCCATAAGATCCGCCGATCTCAAATCAGGGAGTCCCACTATGGGTTATAATGCGAAATCTTTCGTAATGGCCGCCTGTGCGGCAACACTCGGCTTGGGCGCGATGCCTGCCGCCGCTGAAGAAGCTGACTACATTCTGGCAACCGCTTCGACCGGTGGCACCTACTACCCGGTTGGCGTCGCACTCGCCACACTGGTGAAGGTCCGCCTGCAACCTGGCGAAGGCATCGGGATGAGCGCCATCTCCTCGGCCGGATCGGGTGAGAACGTGCGTCTTCTGCGCGAAGACGAGGCACAGTTCGGCATCATGCAGGGCCTCTACGGCTACTATGCAGCAACCGGAACCGGCCCGCTGGAAAGCGAAGGCGTGCAGGAAAATCTGCGCTCGGTCACGATGCTGTGGCAGAACGTAGAGCATTTCGTCATCGACAGCGACCGGGTCGACACGGGTGACATGGCGGATTTCGCGGCTCTCGCGGGCGAATCCGTGGCACTGGGACGCCGCAACTCAGGTACGATCGGATCGAATGCTGCAATCCTGGGTGGCTTCGGCTTCGATATTTACGAGGACTTCGAGCTGGTAGAAGGCGGTTATGGCCCCTCTGCCGAAGCCCTGCAAAATGGTCAGGTGGCTGGCATTTCCACCCCAGCCGGTGTCCCGGTTGGCGCGATCAGTCAGCTCTTTGCCGCAGCCGGTGACGGTGTCACCCTGCTCAACATGACTGACGAGCAGATGACGACCGCCGATGGCGGGCGCAACCTCTGGACACCATACACCATCGAGGCGGGCACCTATCCCGGTCAGGACGAAGCTGTGCAGACCATTGCACAGCCCAACTTCCTCGCCACGCAAGCCGATCTTCCCGAAGAGAACGTCTACATGATTACGAAGGCGATCTATGAAAACCTCGGCTTCCTGCAAGCGATCCACCCGGCAACCAACGCGATGAGCATCGAGGCCGCGATTGCCGGTCTGCCTCTGCCGCTGCATCCGGGCGCGATCCGCTATTACGAGGAAGTCGGCATCGAAATCCCGGATCGCCTACGTCCGTAACTGACTGCTTGGTGTAATGTTCGCCGGACCTGATCCGGGGTGCCCCATACTGTGATGGGGCCGCGTGAACCCATGCGGCCCCACTTCTAGTCCGAAGCGTTATGCTTCGTTGAGACTTCGGGACAGGCCATGACTGACGAGATCGAAACCGAAAGCCCGACCCGGGATCCAAAAGGGCTGCTGGCACATATGGTGACGGGATTGTGTCTGGTGCTGAGCGTCGGGCATCTCTACCTCGCGCTGTTCCCTGTCATTTCTGAATTCGAGCGAAACGTCTTTCACTTTGCGGGTTTCGCGCTTCTTGCAGCGCTCCTTTATCCCGTCCTGCCGCGAGCGGGGCTGAAAAAGAGCCGCACGGCACTCGCTTTCGACATCGCTCTTGGCGTGATCGCAGTCTCGGGCGCCACTTGGATGGCACTTGCGGAAAACGCGATCTACGACCGCGGTGTCCGACTGTCCACACTCGACTACGTGGCCGCGATTGCAACAATCCTCGCCGGGATCGAGTTGACCCGCCGGGTGTCGGGCATGGTTATCCCGGTCCTGATTGTCCTGTCGCTAACCTATGTGGGATGGTGGGGCAGCCTGATTGACGGTGTGTTCTCGTTCCGCGGATTGAGTTGGGAAACGGTGCTCTTCCGGTCAATGTATGGCGACGACGCCATGTTCGGGACAATTGCACGCATTTCGTCGACCTATGTATTTCTCTTCATAATCTTTGGAGCGTTCCTGATCCGGTCCGGTGCGGGCGAATTCGTGATCGACCTGGCGCGCGCCATTGCGGGTAAACTTGTTGGTGGGCCCGGCCTGGTCGCCGTCATAGCAAGCGGCCTGACTGGCACGATCTCAGGCTCAGCGATTGCCAACACCGCCTCAACGGGCGTGATCACCATTCCGCTGATGAAACGCGCCGGTTTCCCGTCGAAATTCGCAGGTGGGGTTGAAGCAGCGTCTTCCACCGGAGGGCAGTTGATGCCGCCTATCATGGGGGCAGGAGCCTTCGTGATGGCGAGCTTCACGCAAATTTCCTACGAAACGATCGTCGCTGTCGCGGCCCTGCCTGCCCTTTTGTACTTCCTGACCGTCGCGTTCTTCGTGCGGATCGAGGCGAAGCGCCAAAACCTCAAACCGATGGAGAGCGACGGAACGACATTGTGGATGGCCGTCAAACGCGGCGGAGCCTCCTTCATCATCCCAATCGCTGTGCTGATCTTCCTCCTCGTTTCAGGCTTCACACCAACCTATGCAGCCGTCATCGGGATTGGTGCGGTTATCGTGTCGAGTTGGTTGACCCAGAATCCAATGGGGCCCCGCGCGATCTTTGAGGCGCTGGTGATGGGCGCGCGCAACATGGTCATGACGGCCGTTCTGCTCTGTGCCGTGGGTCTCGTCGTCAACGTCATAACCACCGCCGGTATCGGTAACACCTTCAGCCTGATGATTGCGAACTGGGCGAATGGGAACCTGCTGCTCGCCATCTTCCTGATTGCGATTGCAAGCCTCGTTCTGGGCATGGGACTCCCGGTGACGGCGGCCTATATCGTTCTGGCGACCCTCTCTGCCCCCGCACTGGCGGGCATGATTGCAGACCGGGTCGTGGTGGATGCGGTCGCGAGCGGCACATTGCCAATGGGGGCGCAAGCGCTCTTCATGCTCTCAGCACCCGAGGCGGTCCCCCTTCTGGCAGAGCCGATGGCGGTCACCGATGCACGCGCGCTAGTCGGCGGACTGCCGCTGGAGGTCGCTGCCCCCCTGCGCGACATGGTCGTACCGCCTGAAGCCGCTCTCGCAGCCCTTCTATCCGCCCACATGATCATTTTCTGGCTGAGCCAGGATTCCAATGTCACACCCCCCGTGGCACTGGCAGCCTTTACCGCAGCGACAATTGCGAAATCACCGCCAATGGCGACGGGCGTGGCCAGTTGGAAGCTCGCCAAGGGCCTCTACATCGTACCGGTTCTGTTTGCCTATACCGACTTCCTGAGTGGAAATTGGGGGGATGCGCTGACCGTTTTTGCCTTTGGCGTTGTCGGCACCTACGCGCTCGCCGGGGCGCTGCAAGGATGCATGGAGCGGCCGATAGGCCTGATCCTACGCGTGTTTGTCGCGATAGCGGGACTGGCCTGCCTTTGGCCAGACGCACTCATCATCAATGTGATGGGCGTTGCACTGGTCGCGACACTTGTCGTGCTGAATGCGCGAGGGGTGCCGCTTGCAAGCCTACGAACGGCCTCCGGCGGGGATATTTGACGGAAGTGAAAGGGGTCAGTCGGCCGAGGTGCCATCCGGCACAAGCACACGGATTTCCATCTCGTAATCATCGAAGAACAGCCAGACGATCGTTTCCCCCTCGGGCCGCAATTCCAGTTCATCAAACCGCAAGAACAATCCATCATGGACGAGGTCGAGCGCATTGCCCGGCTGAATGGGCATCTCAAAGATCTCTGTCTCAAAATCGCCCGCCCGTGCGAAGATGAAGCCATCCTCCCCATCCGGGCCGTCGACACCGAAAAGCGTGATGGGAACATCACCCACATTGTAGATATGGCAATAGAGTTCCCAGGCACCATCAGGTCGTGGGTGCAGTTCGGCATTCACAACGGAAATACCAATGATCTCACTGGTCTGCTCTTCAGGGTGATCAGCAAATGCCATCACAGGGGCCGCAAACGCGAGCCCCAGCGCCATCAATGCGCCCTTAGCGGCCTCTGATATGCGGATCGAGCGCATCGCGCAGTCCGTCCCCGATATAGTTCACACTCAACACTGTCAAAGACAGCACCAGCCCCGGCCAGAACACGCGACTTGGCGTGATCGTCATGAAGTTAGCGCCGTCATAGAGCAAGCGACCCCATGTCGGAAAGTCCGAAGGGAAGCCAAGCCCCAGAAAACTGAGCGCACTCTCCGTAATGATCGCCGTCGCAATCCCCAGCGTGGCTGACACCATTATAGGAGACAGAATATTGGGCATAATATGGCGGAGAATGATCCGATATGCCGGTGTTCCGATGGATTTTGCCGCCAGAACGAATTCCCGCTCTTTCAGCGCCAGCACATCACCCCGGACGATTCGCGCGGTCTGCATCCAGCTCGTGATGCCGATGATGAAGACGATCAGCAGGAAAATCCCCGTCTCTGGCCCGAAGGTGGAGCGCAGGGTGTCGCGAAACAGCATGATAATGACAAGCAGAAGCGGCAGGATCGGCAGGGCGAGGAACAGGTCCGTCAGACGCATCAACGGCCCGTCGAGCCGGCGGAAATACCCTGCCAGCACACCCACCAGCGTGCCAAAGAACATTGCGATCGCCATCGCCACCACGCCAACCAACAGCGACGTGCGCCCGCCTTGCAGGACTTGCGCCAACATGTCCTTGCCTAGATTGTCGGTGCCCATGGGATGCGCCCAACTCATCCCCTGATTTCGCGCACGGAAATCGGAATAGGTCGGGTCAATCGTATGGATCAGCGGACCAAAGATAACGGCGAGCACGATGAACAGGAACACGGCCGTTCCCGCCATCGCACCCTTGTGGCGTGTAAACTGATCCCAAACATCCCGGCCCAGGGAGCGGGGCGCGTCCTCTTCGACGACGGCTTCAGCAACGATGCGGGTCTGATCACTCATAGCGAATCCTCGGATCAAGGATGCCGTAAAGGACGTCGGCAATCAGGTTGAACAGCACGATCAGCACCGCAAAGATAAAGGTGAGGGTTTGGACGAGCGGGATATCCGCGCCCTGAATGCCGATGATCAGCAATTGCCCGATCCCATTCACGCGGAAGATCTGCTCCGTGATGATCGCGCCGCCAAAGATCGTGGGGATGTTGAGTGCGATCACTGTGACGACCGGGATCATCGAGTTGCGCAAGACATGGATCGTGACCACGACCCGCTCTGTCAGACCCTTTGAGCGCGCGGTCCGCACATAGTCCTGTTGCAGATTGTCGAGCATGGAGGCCCGCATATACCGGCTGAGTTGCGCGGCCGTTGCGAGCGCCAGAACCATTGTCGGCATGATCATCTGCTTGATCTGGAAGACGAAGCTATCCCAATCGGTCACCTCGTGGTTTGTGTCATAGATCGACGGAAACCACTGAAGTTGGACCGAGAAAAAGACGATGAACACAAGACCCGTAAAGAAGGTGGGGATCGAAAAGCCGACCATGCTGACAAAGGTGCCGATCTGGTCGAACCACGAATATTGCTTGTAGGCGGAGATCACGCCGATCGGCACCGCGATGATGACGGCGACAACCTGGCTCATCCCCACAACCCACAGCGTCTGAGGCAGACGCTCGATGATCAGATCCACCACCGGGGAGCGTGTCGCCCAGCTGGTTACGCGCAGGCGATCACCGTCACCGAATTGCCAGCCCGTCCACCCTTCAATCAGGTTGAGCGGCTCGTTGATGAAGAATTGTTTGAGCCAAAGCGCGTAGCGCACAGGGAACGGCTCATCGAGGCCGAGACTGTCGCGGATCTGCTGGCGCACTTCCGGCGGAATGGTCAGCGGCAGATTGCCGGTCGGATCACTCGGCGCGAGGTCAAGGATCGCGAAGACGATAAAGCTGATGGCCAGAAGCGTCGGGATCGAAATGAGCAATCGCCGGATGGTAAACGCAAACATATAAGGCGCCTCTGGGCATGAGCTGGAAGGGATGGAGCGGCGCGCCCGCCGCTCCGGTTTTTTGGACACGCTCCGGACTGTGATCCGGGATCGCGATGCGCAAGGCGGCCCCGGCTCAAGGCCGGGGCGTGGCCCTCACATCACTCCGCGCGGGACCACTCAGCAATGTTCCACAGCTCGGAGTCCCATTCGTTCATCTTCACCCCTTCGAGGGAAGCTGCACGGGCGGAAACACCACCACGGTGGATCAGCGGGATGATCGCACCTGCGTCCATCAGCATGTCGTTCATCGCGATGGCCAAAGCTGCACGATCTTCCAGCGCCGCGGTCTGGGACATTTCAACAACCATCGCGTCATACTCTTCAGAGCAGAAGCGCGGCATGTTGTTGCCCAGCCACAGATTGTCCGGGGACGGGATCTCGGAACAGGCCCAGTTGCCCATATACGCCTCTGGATCGGTGCCATCGAAGTTGTTTGTGTACATCTCGATGTCCGCAAAGAACTTCTGGAACGTGTCCGGGCTGGACTGATCGCCGCCGAAGAAGACGGAACCGTCGATGTTGCGCAGCTCGGTCTCAACACCGATCGCTTCCCACATCTGTTTGATCAGCGCCTGCGTGCCCTGACGAACAGAGTTTGTGGAGGTCTGGTAGAGCACGCTCAGGCGCACACCATCCTTAACGCGGACACCATCATCACCCATTTCCCAGCCAGCTTCATCGAGCAGGCGGTTGGCTTCGTCCGGGTTATACTCCAGGCACCAATCGTTGTTGGTTGAGGCATAGACCTCTGGCGCGGGCAGAACGTTACAGGTCGGACGACCCGCAGCACCGTAGCCCGCTTCCACAAGGATGTTCCGCTCGATGGCGAGTGACAGCGCACGCGTCACAGCCGTGTCCGTCAGGAACGGGTGCGGATGGGCAACTGTACCACGCTCGTCACCCAGATCAGCACTCGGGTTTGTGAAGTTGACCATCAGACGCTCAACCGAGGTACCGAACGCGGAGACGACTTCACCCTGACCAGCAGCTTCCATCTGCGTCAGGATTTCAGGCTCAACCTGCAAGTTCCACGCATAGTCGAATTCGCCGGTTTCCAGAACGGAACGTGCGGCAGAGGCCGCGTCACCGCCGCCTTTGAAGTTCACGGTCGCGAAGGCGGGCTGGGACGCCACGCGGTAGTTTTCATTTGCCTCGAAGGTGGCAACGTCATTCGCCTTGAAATCGGTGACGATAAATGGGCCGGTGCCGATGGGGGCAAAGTTCTCTTCCGTACAGGTCGGTGCGGCCTCACCCGTGCAATCCGCAAACTGTGCCTGCTGCAGGATCGGGCTTTGCGCGCCGACAAACGGGCCATAGGGGAAAGGCTTTGGCTCATCGAAGGTGATGCGGATCGTGCTATCGTCCACGGCCTCGACATTGGAGACGCCGTTATAGTTGGACAGCTGCGCACAGCCGCCGGCCGGATCGGTGCAATACTGCCACGTGAACACGGCATCAGCAGCGGTCAGCGGCGTGCCGTCAGACCACATAATACCCTCGGAGATCGTCCAGGTGATCTGCGTCAGATCTTCGGACACGCCACCATTTGCGACGGTGGGAATTTCGTCAACGAGCCAAGGCACCATGGTGCCGGTCTCGTCATAACGTGCGAGCGGCTCCAGAACGAGGCTCGCGGCCTCAAGCTCTTTCGTGCCACCAGACAGGTAGGGGTTCAGCAGCGAAGGTGCCTGCCAGTAGATAATGTTGAGCTGGCCGTCAGAGCCACGCTCTGAATGGCCGTCAGCATAGGCAGCCCCTGCTGCGACAAGGGCTGTAGCCCCCATCAGCAATCCGATACGGGTCATGTTGTTTCTCCTTGTTGGGATGGTGTCTCGGCGGTTTCCGCCTGTTTTTGGGACAGTTCACCTGCCTCTGATTGGTCTTGTTCAAGCAGGTGGCAGGCCGCGAAATGCCCCGCACCATGTTCCTTGAAAGTCGGTTCAACCTCTTTGCAGATCGGCATCACAGCCGGGCATCGCGTGCAAAAATTGCAACCCTTGGGCGGTTTTGCCGGGGACGGGACATCCCCTTGCAGGATGATGTGTTTGCGCGTCGCCTCCACAGTCGGATCAGGCGTCGGCACTGCACTCAACAGCGCCTGCGTATAGGGATGCTTCGGACGGTTGTAGAGGTCCGCACGCGGCGCCAACTCCACGATCTTGCCCAGATACATCACCGCCACACGGGTCGCGAGGTGGCGCACCATGCTCAGGTCATGAGAGATGAACAGGTATGTCAGACCCAGCTCTTTTTGCAGATCCTCCAACAGGTTCACGACCTGCGCTTGGATCGACACATCGAGGGCCGCAATCGGCTCATCACAGACAATGAATTTCGGGTTCAGTGCCAGCGCCCGCGCGATCCCGATCCGCTGCCGCTGACCACCCGAAAACTCGTGCGGATACCGGTTGGCAAAGCGGCGGGCCAGACCGACCGCATCCATCAGCTCGTTGACCCGCTCGCGCCGTTGCTCGGCTGACATGTCCGAATGCTCTCGCAGTGGTTCTGCGATGATATCGGCGACTTTCATACGCGGGTTCAAACAGGCTTGCGGATCCTGAAAGATCATCTGCATCTGTGGACGTTGCGCCCGAAGGTCGTTGCCCTCCAGCTGCACAACATCGGTCCCGTCAATTGAGACCGATCCGGATGTCGGATCATAGAGCCGCAGGATCGCGCGGCCTGTCGTGGACTTTCCGCAGCCACTTTCCCCGACAAGGCCCAGCGTTTCACCCGCTTTGATGTCGAAGTTCAGATCATCGACCGCCTTCACTTCTCCGACCTTGCGGCGCAGCACGCCCTTGTAGATCGGAAAATACATGCGCAGGTCGCGCACCTCGACAAGCGTGTCAGACATTGCGCGGACCTCCCGTCGCCGGATCCCACCAACACGCCGCATCATGACGAGGGCCAACATCGATGCGGGTGGGGTTTTCCCGCAGGCAGCGATCAAAGGCGTGGCGGCAGCGTGGCGCAAAACTGCAGCTCGATGGAGCGGCATTCAGACTTGGCGGCTGACCTTCGATGGTACGCAACCGCTCCGACCGCTCTTCCGTAACGCTGGGCAAGGTTTCCAGCAGCGCCCGTGTGTAGGGATGCTGTGGATTGGCGAAAAGCTCGGCCACTGGGCCCTGCTCAACAATCTGACCGCCATACATGACCAGCACCCGGTCCGCGATGCCAGCCACGACCCCCAAATCATGGGTGATCCAGATGATGCCCATGTCCAGCTTCTGACGCAATTCGCGCACAAGTTCGAGGATCTGCGCCTGAATGGTCACATCAAGCGCCGTTGTCGGCTCATCCGCGATCAACAGTTTCGGATCGCACGCCAATGCAATGGCAATCATCACCCGTTGACGCATTCCGCCCGAGAATTGGTGCGGATAATCTCGCAAACGCTGTTCCGGGTCCGGGATGCCGACAAGCGCCAGCAACTCGGCCGCACGCTTGCGCGCATCTGCCCGGCTCAAGCCCATATACTTCCGCAATCGGTCGGTAATCTGGTAGCCCACATTGAACACAGGGTTCAGAGAGGTCATTGGGTCCTGAAAGACCACACCAACATCGCGACCGCGAAAAGCAAGCAGATCGTTGCGGTCCATGCCACGCACGTTGCGCCCCTGAAAAAGCACCTCGCCACCCGAGATTTCCGCCGATTTCGGCAGCAGGCCCATCAGGCTCATCATCGTTACGGATTTGCCAGAGCCGCTCTCCCCGACCACACCGACCAGTTCTCCTGGGGCGATGTCGAAGGACACTTCGTTCACGGCGTGAACGTCACCCGAGCGGGTGTGAAAAACAGTTTTCAGCGCCGTTACATCAAGCAACGGTTGCGGTGTATCGCGCATATATCTTCCCTGTCGCCCTGACCGCCGGCTCTCTCGGCTGACTGGTTCACGGCTGTGTGATTCAAACTAGACGCGAGATTTCTGGACCACGCAACCCCCTCAATCGACACAACCCTAAGGTGACCATACGGAAGTGTCGCAGCGTCAACCGATTGCGCGGCACGCCGCTTCATGATTGTTTATCGTGCAAAATGAGGGGTGGACGATGGCCGAACGCTATACCGCAAAGGAAATGCTGGCAAAGCTTGTCAGCTTCCAGACCGTCTCCCACAACAGCAACTTGGATCTTGTTCAATTTGTTGAAAATTATCTTGAAGGTTTCGGCATCGCCGCGCACCGGGTTCCCGATGCGACCGGTGAAAAGGCTAGCCTGTTTGCGCATATCGGCCCGTCAGTCGATGGCGGTGTGATTTTGTCTGGGCACACGGATGTGGTGCCCGTCGAGGGTCAGCCATGGTCGACAGATCCGTTTGCGCTGACCGAGAAGGACGGACGCCTCTACGGACGTGGCGCCTGCGACATGAAGGGTTTTCTCGCCCTCGCGCTTGCTGCCGTTCCCGACATGATCGCGGCCCCGCTGTCCCGCCCAATTCATCTCGCCCTCAGCTATGATGAGGAAGTCGGTTGTCTTGGCGCGCCCCCAATGATTGAAGCGATGAACGCATCCGGTCCACGGGCGGCCACCTGTATCGTGGGTGAACCGTCAATGATGCAGATCGCCGATGGTCATAAGGGCGTGTGCGGCCTCACGGTTTCGGTTCGAGGGTTCGAGGTCCATTCCAGCCTGCTTCCAACCGGCGTGTCCGCGGTCATGACCGCAGCCCGGCTGATCACGTGGCTGCATGAGCGTAACGTAAAGAATGCAGCGAATGTCAGGGACGAAGATCTCGCCTTCGCGCCGCCATTCACGACCTTGCACTCCGGCATCATTGCAGGCGGCACGGCACACAATATCACCGCGCTTGATTGCAATTTCACCGTCGATATCAGGGCGATCCCGACCGAGGATTTGCACGGCTGGAAGGAGCGGTTCACCGCCTATTGCAAAGAGGTCGAAACGGAAATTCGCACGATCCGCCCAGAGGCCGCAATCACGATCGAGGAGCGGGCCATCGTGGAGGGCCTGCAGCCTGAAAAAGACGGTGCCGCCGATGCGCTTGTGCGCCGGATCAGCGGACAGAATGCCAGTGTCAAAGTTCCCTACGGAACCGAGGGGGGCCAATTCCAAGCTGGCGGTTATTCGACCGTCATTTGCGGTCCGGGCTCGATTGATCAGGCACACCAACCCGATGAGTTCATCTCAATCGAGCAATTGGAAAAGGGCGAACGGTTCATGTCCGCCCTGATCGCCGACCTCAGCCGCTGACACGGCCATAAGCCAAGAGCGGCTGCACCTCCCGCGCCATGCTCACCAACCGCTCGACGATGGACCCGTCGAGCCACGCCTCACGCCCCGGCTTTTCGGACGTCAGCAGGCTCTTAAGGCGAACATACGGTGCGACCTCGCTGTCCTTATGCGCTTCAAAGCCACGTGGCATCGTGCGCAGCGCCATGTCCATGGAAAGTTCGCGCCCGTGGCGACGAAGATGATCGAGCATTTGCTGCAGACCTTCCGGCTCTGCGATCATACGTCTGCGGATGGGACCGAGCGCTTTGGGCGACAGATTGTAGTATCCTGCCCCCAGAAACCCGCCCTCCGCATCTATCTGGGCATACACGATCCCGCCCATCTCCTTTTTGTCGCCACTAGGCGTCAACATGCCAGAGGTCGTAGTCTTGTAGGGGGTCTTGTCTTTGGAGAACCGCGTGTCGCGCTGGATGCGGAACATCGTGCGCTTGCCGCCGTAAAGCTCGATCCCCTCCGCCGTCAAAATCTCGGTCGCCTGGCCCAACAACCTGGCAAATGGGTCTTCCAGCGCCTCGCGATGCCGCTCCCGATTGGCCTTGTACCATTCACGCTCATTATTTGCGGCAAGTTCCTCCAGAAAGGCGAAGCTGTCGGTTGTAAATTCCGGATGGCTCCCCATTTTCAGGCTCCGACATCCAGCGCAAGCGCATGAATGGGCCCCGCCATCTCCTGTTTCAATGCGGCATAGATCTTGCGCTGCTGCGCGACACGACTCAGCCCGGCCAGACTTTCGGCACGCATGCGCACCTGAAAGTGGCTTTGCCCCCCATCCGGCGCGCCCGCATGCCCGGCATGAAGGTGCGATTCATCAATGACTTCAAGTTCATGCGGGGAAAACTCCGCCTGTAAAACCTCGGTGATACGATCCGCCACACGCATTTTTCACGCCTTTCCTGACTGGGCGGGGCTGCACCCCGCGCCCGTTAGGTTTAAGATGTTGCCCTCCGAGTCGTAACCCTGCTCGCTTAAAGGCCCAATGAATGACCCGCAAAAATCCCTTCGAGTTTGATATCTCCGTGTCCGCCGACAAAAAGCGGCGTGCGCGCCAGCGCGGGCAATCCGGCGCCGTCAACAGTTCGACGAAGACCTGCGAACACGAAGGATGCAAGGAGCCGGGTCTCTACCGCGCGCCCAAAGCCGCTGACCGGCTTGAGGAGTTCTATTGGTTCTGCAAGCAGCACATTCGTGAATATAACCAAAAGTGGAACTTCTTCGAAAATCACACCGAGGAAGAATTTAACGAGCAGATCGAGAAGGATCGTGTGGGCGATCGTCCGACATGGGGCTTCAAGTCCGGTGTCGAAAAGGCCACGACAACCTCACATTCCGAAGGCCGTGCATGGGCTCGCTTCGGCTTTGACGATCCGCATCAGGTGCTTGGGGAGAATGCGACACTTAACCCAGCCGCTCAATCCAGCCGCCCCACGAAACGGAAGCTGCCGCCGACAGAGCGGCGCGCACTCGACATCCTCGGCGCCGAGGACACTTTGACCAAGACCGAATTGCGCAAGGTTTACAAATCACTTGTCAAAGACCTGCACCCCGACATGAACGGCGGCAAGCGCGACGATGAGGACAAGTTGCAAGAGGTCGTCTGGGCCTGGGATCAGATCAAGGTCAGCCGTTCGTTCCGTGACTGAGCGCGTCAGGCGGTAACAATCGCCCCATTCCCCGGCGCAGTCGGGTTGATGCACTTCAGATCACACCGGATTTGCGAAGTCCCTCAATCTGCTCGGCCGTAAGCCCCAGTTCTGAGAAGACCGTCTCGTTATGGGCACCCAACGAGGGTGGCGCCCTGTCGGGCTGCGGGCGCGCGCCGTTCATGATGATTGGCGAGGCGGTCAAGGGCACACCATCCCGCTCCGCGATCAGCCCCCTTTCCACGATCTGCGCGCTTTCCAGCGCCTGGGGTACAGTCCATACCGCACCGGATGGAACGCCGAGATCATTCAGGGATCGGACCCAATCTGCCGCAGGGCGCTGACGAAGTGTCTTCTCCAACTCGGCCCGTAATGCGATCCGGTTGCGCTTGCGATCCTCGCGCGTCGCATAGTCCGGGTTCTCCAGCAAATCGGTACGGCCCAGATGCCGGGCCAGTGCTTGCCACTGCTCATCCCGGTTCGCTGAAATGTTCAGCGGACCATCCTGCGCCTGAAACGTCCCTGACGGGGCCGAGGTTGGGTTTTCGTTGCCATTGGCCTGCGGGTCCGTTCCGCCAATCAAATGGTTGGAGACGACCCACCCCATGGTCGACAACATCGCTTCCATCATCGAGACGTCGATAAACGCACCACGCGGTCGGGCGTTCAGTGCTGCGGCGATCGCGAAGGCGCCCACCATGCCCGCAACCGTGTCGGCCACGGGATATCCGACACGCAAAGGCGCACTGTCCGCGTCACCGGTTACGCTCATCACGCCGGAAAGCCCCTGCACGATCTGATCATAGGCCGGATCGCCACGCAGCGGTCCGGTCTGTCCAAAGCCCGAGATCGCACACTGAATGATTTCTGGCCGGCTCGCCTTCAATACGTCGTAACCAAGGTCCAACCGCTCCATCACACCGGGACGGAAATTCTCCACGACCACATCTGCCGTCGAAAGCAGGCTTAAAAAGATATCGCGCCCGGCCTCTTGCTTGAGGTCGAGCGTGACGGAGGACTTACCCGCGTTCTGCGCGAGGAAACTGATACCCATCCCAGCCGCGTTGCGCGCAGGGTCCGCGCCGAGATTGCGGGCCAAGTCCCCGGTTCCGGGACGCTCAACCTTGATGATCTCAGCGCCCATCAGTCCCAATTGGTAGCAACAGTAAGGACCGGAGAGCACGTTCGTCAGATCGAGAACGCGCACTCCTTTCAGCGGTCCCTCAATCGCCATCAGCGACGCCTTCACGCTTGGCCCGTGTTCGGCGCGCACGATAGCTTGGCAGAATGACCAGGATCGCGGCGAGCACCAGCAGACCCATCGTCATCGGCCGCGCAAGGATGAAGTCGATCCCGCCATAGAGTTGCATCGCCCGCCCGAAATTATCCTCCAGCATCGCGCCCAGGATAAACCCGATCAGCAGCGGCGCCAGTGGGTAATCCGCAAAACGCAGGATCGTCGCCGCCACACCAAGGCCGACCAGCAACAGCAACTCCGTCGCGTTGTTCTGCCCGATATAGGCCCCCATCAACGTGAAGAAGAGGATGAAGGGGATCAGGAAGGTGCGCGGGACCGCCAGAATCTTTGCGATATACGGGATCAGCGGCAGGTTCAGGATCAGCAGGATCAGGTTGCCGATAAACATCGACATGATCACCGCCCAGAAGATCGACGGTTGGTCGATCATCAGGCGCGGACCCGGCGAGACGTTGAGCGCGATCAGCGCGCCGAGCAGGATCGCCGTGGTGCCCGACCCCGGGATGCCTAACGTCAGCAGCGGCACGAAGGAACCAGTACAGGCGGCATTGTTTGCAGCCTCAGGCGCCGCCAGCCCTTTTACAGAGCCTTTGCCAAACTGTTCCTGATCTTCCTTAGAGGCGATATTACGCTCCACGGCATAGCCCAGAAACGACGCGATTGTGGCCCCTGCCCCCGGCAGCACGCCGATCAGGAAGCCCTGGATCGACTGGCGACCCACGACGGGGGCGATGGCCTTCGCCTCCTCCCGCGTGATGCGCAGTTCCTTGATCTCGCCACCGTTCTCAGTCTTGGAACGATTGGGGTCCATCACGAGGTAAATTGCTTCAGGCAGTGCGAACATCGCCATAGCCAAGGTAATGAAGCTAAAGCCCGATTGCAGGTCCATAATGCCCATCGTGAAACGCGGCAAGTTGAACAGTGCCCCCTCGCCCACCGTTGCCATGATCAGGCCCAGGATCGTCATCATCAACGCCTTGGCCACGTTGCCAGACCCCGCGAATGCTGCAATGGCCGACAAGCCCACAACCATCAGCGCGAAATACTCCGCCGAATGGAACAGCAGCGCCACCTGCGCCAATGCCGGGGCAAAGATCAGCAACAGCACCGCACCGATCGACCCGCCGGTGAAAGAGGAGATCGCAGCAACCGTCAGCGCCTTACCGGCCTTGCCTTGTCGTGCGAGCGGGTAGCCGTCAAAACTGGTCGCAACTGTCGAGGCGACGCCGGGTGCGTTGATCAGGATGGACGAGGTGGAGCCGCCGAAGATTGCACCATAGTAAACACCCGCCAGCAGGATCAGCGCGGCTGACGGATCGCCGATGCCAATCGCGACAGGGATCATGATGGCAATAATGCTCATCGGTCCCAGCCCCGGCAGCATTCCAATGAATGTGCCGATCAGACAGCCACCGATCACCATAAGGATGTTCTGGAACGACAGCGCAGTCGTTATGCCGATCATCAAACCTTCAAGCATGTCAGATCACCCCAGGAAAAATGGAAGAGGACGCAGGAAGATGCCCAGCACTTCCTGAACGAGATACCAAATGGATCCAGCGGCGATCACGGCCGTAACCATCACGGCGACCCACCGCTTCTCCCCAAGCAGGAAAGAGCCGATGGCCAGAAATCCAACGGTTGAAAGCAAGAACCCGGCGGGCCGCAGCAACAGCGCGTAAGCGACCATCAGCCCCAGCAGGATCGCCGCCTGCCCGATCTTGTATTGGCCCAGATTTCGATAGTCGATGTCGCCTTCCTTGATGACGACCTCGTTCTTTTCGAGGCCCAGCAGAATGACGAGCGAGGTCAGAACCCCCAGCACGGCCAACGCTTTTGGGAACGTGGAGGGCAGCACCGGATTGCGCTGCATGAAGGGCGGAAGACCCGCATCAATCGTGAAGAACGCGGCATATCCATATGCCAGACAGATCGCGAGGAAGATCAGCGCGATCCAGCGGTCGAGTGCCATAACGGACCCTCCGGAGAAACTGTTTGGGGGGGGGTGGACGCGCGGCAATCCGCGCCGCGCGCCCGATCCTGGGATCAGAGGAAGCCGAGCTCACGCATCAGATCACCGATCACCTGCTCCTGGTTCTGCAGGAAGGCCTCGAAGTCGTCGCCGGAATTGTGGATGTTCACCCAACCGTTGCGCGCACGCACTTCTTCCCACTCGGGCGTGTCATACATCGCCGTCAGCGCAGACTGATAAGCCTCCAACTGCTCGGCGGGCAGACCCGGTGCACCGAAGAACCCGCGCCAGTTGACGAACTCGGTCTCGATGCCCTGCTCCATCATGGTCATGGCCGACGGATAGGCATCCACACGCTCAGGCGCTGTCACACCGATGATCTTCACTTCGCCCGCTTCAGCAAGGCCAACCGCCTCGGAGAATCCGGTGGACAAGGCTGCAATCTCACCCGACAGCAGGGCCGCCATCGCATCGCCACCTGCATCGTAAGGGATGTAGTTGACGTTCAGTGGATCCTGACCGGCGGCCTTCATCGTCATGGCCGCAACGAGGTGGTCCATACCGCCCGGAACAGAGCCGCCGCCGATGGCAACACCGCTGGGGTCCGCCTCAAAGGCCGAGACCAGCTCACCCATGTCGTCGATCTCGCTGTCTGCGCCCACCACGATGGCGGCATAGTCACCAATGGTGCCCGCGACGAGCGTCAGATCCGAGAAGTTGTAGGGGAATACGCCGGTCAGCGAGCGGATCACGATGGGCGTGGAGTTGACCATCAGCGTACCATGCTGGCTGTCCGCGTTCTCGATCATGTAACCGATTGCGACACCGCCGCCACCGCCGGACATGTTCTCGTAGGAAGCCGAACCGACGAGGCCCGCACCGGTCAGCGCCTCGCCCGTACCGCGTGCCGTGCCGTCCCAGCCACCGCCTGCGCCGCCTGGGATCAGGAAGTGGATTGAGTCCACAACCTGATGGCCATCCGCCATTGCCGGTGCAGAAAACATCATGCCAGTTGCAGCCACTGCGGCCAGTGCCGCGCGGCGCGTCATATCGAATGTCATTGGTTAATCCTCCCATTTGACAAAGCAGTCTTTCGCTGCTCACTTCCGACTATGGCCCGCGTTCCTGACAGGAACCTGTCATCGGAATAATCTTTCATTCGGAGTGAATTTTCAGTGCGCTTCTTGCTGGTTGAGGACAATCAAGGACTGGCGGACGCCATCGTCGCGCGCCTGGAACTGGATGGCCATGTTATCGACCATGCCGCAGATCTCGACACCGCCGCCGCCTTTTCGGACTCCACTGATTACGAATTGATTTTGCTCGATATTATGTTACCAGACGGTGATGGGCGAACCTTTTTGAAGGATCACCGCGCCCGCCAAACCGAGACGCCCGTGATCGTATTGACCGCCCGCTCAGAAGTATCTGACCGGGTCAATTTGTTGGATCTCGGTGCGGATGACTATCTGACAAAACCGTTCGATTTTTCCGAGCTGGAAGCCCGCGTCCGGGCCGTTCTGCGCCGTCGCCGCGGGGCGGCGAGCAATCACATCCGGCTTGCCGACCTCGGATTCGATCCGCTCTCGGGAACACTTTCGATTGCGGGAAAGACGACCCAACTGCGCAACAAAGAGCTGCGTCTGCTCGAAGTGTTGATCGCGGCACCTGACCGGAATTTCTCAAAGGCGAAACTCGTCGATCGGTTGTTCAGCTATGATGACGACGTCTCCGAGAATGCAATCGAGGTCTATATTGGGCGCCTGCGCAAGCGGCTGGAAGGGTCCGGGGTCGCTATCGTGACAACGCGGGGCGTCGGCTATCGCCTGACCCTTCAATGAACACGGCAACGGTTCCCGCCTCCGGCTCGATCCGGCGCCGCCTGATCGTGCAATTGGTGGCGGGCGCGGCGGTGCTGGCGGCCCTCCTCTTCTTTGTCGTTCAGGATCTCTCCCGCAGACTTGCAGAGAATGCGCAGGACAACGTGCTAATCGCGTCGGCCACGTCGATATCTGACGCGATGCGGGTCGAGGGCCAGGCCATCACGGTCGATATCCCCTATTCAGCCCTGTCGATGCTTGGCTCAGTCAGCGACGATAGGGTCTTCTATGCTGTGCTGATCGACGGTGAGCTGCTGACCGGGTACGAAAATCTCGAAGGCCCGGAGGGCGGGGGCGCTGCCACGGGGCGCTATGCCGGGGATGATGTCCGCGTTGTGGCGGTCGAGCGCACGCTATCCGTCGCAGGCACACTGCGCGAGGCCCGCGTGATCGTCGCCCAGACACGCAGCGGCCAGCAGGCGGTGCGTGCGACCATCGCCCAGGTTGCCGCGACACTCGGCGTAGGCTTCTTCGTTCTGTCGGTCGTCAGTGGTATCCTCGCGGCCAATGCGGCGGTTCGCCCGCTCCGACGTCTCACGGGATCCATCGCACGACGTGGCCCTGACGACCTGCGCCCGGTCACGGCTCCGGCCCCGCAGGAAATGCTGCCACTCGTCAGCGCGCTCAACGGGTTCATGGAGCGATTGAAGGCGTCCCTCTCACGTTCCGAAGATTTCATCGCAGAGGCGGCGCACCGCGTGCGCACACCGCTGGCCACCGTCCGCACGCAGGCCGAAATCGCACTCAGACGCGTTGAGCGACCCGAAAACCGGGCGGCCCTGCGCGAGATGATCCGTGCCATCGATGAAAGCTCCCGTTCGGCGGGCCAACTTCTCGATCATGCCGTCGTCACATTCCGCTCAGACACGCTCGAACAGACAGCCATCGACCTGCAAACTCTAGCGGAAGAAACCGCAGAACGCCTCGCCCCACTGGCCGAGATGCGCGACATCGACCTGATCGTGGCGGAGGACAGCATGCCTGCCCCCACACGCGGCGACCCGATCCTGTTGACGAGCGCTCTGCGCAACGTTCTGGACAACGCCATCAAATACGGGCCGGAAGCCGGGCGCGTCACGATGCGCAGCTATGTCGAAGATCAATATGCGATCCTCAGCGTCGAGGATGAGGGGAAGGGATTTCCCGACGGGGAACAAGCGCTCACCGGTCGCTTTGCCCGGGGCGCCAATGTGGGTGGGATCGTCGGCTCCGGCCTCGGGCTGACTATCGTTGAGGAGGTCGTCTCCACCCATGGCGGACAACTGATCCTGCGCAATCATCCAGAAGGAGGAGGCGCATGCGTGCTGCTCTGCTTGCCCTATTTACCCTGATTTCCCCGGTGGCCTCCGCTTATGAGATTGAGGACCGAACGCTATTTGCCGCAACCGGCGCAACTGCCGACGTCACGCTGAAGGTTCTTTCAACAGCGGACACGGATGTGTTCGCGCCAATCCTGCGCAGTTTTCAGGCGGACAATCCCTCTGTCGCCGTCGACTATATCACCGTCAGCAGCGCGGAGATCATGGTCGCCGTTGTAGAGGAACAGGAAGCCTTCGACCTCGTCATCTCGTCCGCGATGGATTTGCAGATCAAGCTATCAAACGATGGCTATGCCCAGCCCCATCGCTCTTCCGCCACGCAGGCGCTGCCAGATTGGGCCGCATGGCGGGAAGAGGTGTTCGGCTTCACCCGCGAACCGGCCAGTATCGTTCTGTCCCGCGCTGCCTTCGACGGGCTGGACCTGCCCCGGACCCGTCCTGATCTCATCCGCATCCTGCGCGAAAACCCGGATCGCTTTCGGGGTCGGATCGGGACATATGACATCCGGCAGAGCGGTCTGGGCTATCTTTTCGCCACGCAGGACAGCCGAAATTCCGAGACCTTCTGGCGGCTTTCAGAAACGCTCGGCAGCCTGGGCACCCGTCTCTACTGCTGCTCGGGCGCAATGATCGACGATGTGGAAGAGGGCGAGCTTGCCATCGCCTATAACGTATTGGGCAGCTATGCGACCGCGCGGCTGGACGGGGGTGACAGCTCCGTTATCGTGCTGCCACAGGACTACGTGACGCTGATGCTGCGCAGCGCGTTGATCCCGGCCAATGCGGCGCATCCAGATACAGCCGGTGCGCTTGTCGATCATCTGATTACCGACGCCCTCGGTGATGATCTGCCAGATCGGCCCTTCCCTGCCCTTCTCCCGATGGGGCAGGATGCGGCAACCGCCCCCAGCCCGATCCGTCTGGGCCCGGGGCTTCTTGTCTTTCTGGACCGCCTGCGGCGCGAGAATTTCATCCGCGCGTGGGAAGCCTCAATGTTGCAATAGGATCAAGCTCATGACCGAACCCGTTTTCCGCGCCGACGCCTACCTTCGGGAGCTCGAAGCAACAGTGGTTTCCAGCAGTAGCGAGGGTATCGTCCTGGATCGGACAATCTTCTACCCCACAGGTGGCGGACAGCCCGGCGATGCCGGGACCCTGACGTGGGACGGGGGCACAACCGCAATCCAAACCGCGATCAAGGCCGACGCAGACGCAATCGCCCTCGTGCCCACAGAGGGAGCAGTCTTGCCCAAAGTGGGCGACACCGTCTTGCAGATCCTCGATTGGGATACGCGCCATCGCCACATGCGAGTGCACACCGCTCTCCACCTTCTCAGCGTCGTGGTGCCCCTTCCGGTGTCCGGCGGGTCCATCGGCGCCCAGAAGGGTCGCCTCGATTTCGACATGCCCGAAGCTCCCGCTGACAAGCAGGCGCTGGAAGACGCGCTCAACGCCCTGATCGCTGCGGATCATCCGGTATCAGAGGAGTGGATCACCGATGCCGAACTGGACGCCAATCCCGACCTGGTAAAGACGATGAGTGTCAAACCTCCCCGCGGCTCAGGCCGGGTGCGGCTCGTCCGCATCGGGACCGATATCGACCTGCAACCCTGCGGCGGAACCCATGTGCGCCGCACCGCAGAGATCGGCCGCATCCGGTTGGGTAAGGTGGAAAAGAAGGGGCGTCAGAACCGCCGGATCAGCGTCCATCTCGAAGAGTGACTTTCCCCTGTCGATGGGGCTTGCACTCCGCTTCCGCATCGCTATAACCGCGCCTCACGGAGAGGTGGCCGAGTGGTCGAAGGCGCACGCCTGGAAAGTGTGTAGGCGGGAGACCGTCTCCAGGGTTCGAATCCCTGTCTCTCCGCCATTACCCCCAATATTGACTGATTTGTTAGGTCCACTACAGGCCCGACGCCGCCTGTTAACGGGCCGGTCTCAGCCGAAATTCTGTTGAGCCATCTCAATTTCCAGCTGACACTAATCTTTCGCGCCAACGTCACCCGCAGCGGATCGACGGCCCAACGACCGACGCCAACGATAGCGACTGGGGGAAGTCGGCCAGCCGATTCCAGCGCTTTTGTTCCACCCAATAGCCGGACTCAGGCCCGCCTCACCGACGGCAAATACACTTGCTCACGGCGATACCGCACAAATGAAACCGGGGGCACGTCAGACGTGCCCCCGGTTCGGTTGTTTTGCGTTCTGCGATGGACCGTTATCCCAGCACTTGCGGCAACCACAGCGCAATGGACGGGAACGCGATCAGGGCTGCTGCCATGGCCAGCATCATCAGCACATAGGGGATCGCTCCCAGCATCACCTCGTTCAGACTGCCCGACTTGCGCGCGCCTTGCACGACGTAGAGGTTCAACCCAACCGGCGGTGTGATCAGCGCCATCTCGATCATCACAATCATCAGGATACCAAACCAGATCGGATCATATCCCAGCTCGACAACCAGCGGCACGATGATCGGGATGGTCACAACCATCAGGCTCAACGTCTCGATGAAGAAGCCGAGAACGATGTAGAGCAGAACGATCACGAGGATCGTGTAAAGCGGTGTCAGACCAAGACCTGAGAGGAAGCTCTCCAGCTCGCGCCCCAGCCCGGCAGAGGCCAGCGTGAAGTTCAGGAACGAGGCCCCGATCACGATCAGCATGATCATCGAGGTGATTTTCACGGTGCCAAGAACGCTTTCCACGATCATGTTGCGGGTGATGCCGCCAAACGCTGCGGCGATGACCAGCGCACCTGCCACCCCGACAGCAGCCGCCTCGGTCGGGGTTGCCCAACCCATGTAGATCGACCCGACGATCAGCGCGAAGAGCACGATGATCGGCCCCAGATCGATAAGCGCCCGCAGCATCTGGCCCAACGGGAATGTCCTGCGGCCTCCACCCAATTCAGGACGGATCGAGCAGATGATGGCCGTGATGATCATGAAGGCGACCGCGAGGCCAAGCCCTGGGATCAAGCCCGCCAGAAACAGCTGCGGGATCGAGCTTTGGGTCAGAAATCCATAGACGATCAGGTTGATCGACGGCGGGATCATGATGCCCAACGTGCCCCCGGCCGCGATTGCACCCGAGAAGAGTTTGGGATCGTAGCCCAGTTTCTCGGCCTGCGGCATTGCGACCGTGGCGACCGTGGCCGCCGTGGCGACAGAAGAGCCGGACGTGGCCGAGAACATCGTGGCCGTCGCCACGTTCGCATGCACCAGCCCCCCCGGCAGCCAGCTGACCCACCGGTCGAGCGCGGCATAGGTTCGCGCGGCAATGCCGGAACGCACCAGAATCTCACCCAACAGAACGAAGAATGGAATGGCGATCAGCGTGGCCGAATTGGACGCCGACCAGACCATATTGCCCAATCCGCGGATCAGCGGGAATGGAGAGAAAAACGTATCGACCCCGATCCCCAGCAGGAACAACACGATCCCAACCGGGATCGAGAGGGTCAGAAGGCCCAGCAGGCCGACGGCAACATAGCCAATCATTGAAGTGTATCCTGTTCGGCAAAGGCTCCGATGGCCTCTTCACTGCCTTCAAAATCGCGACGGAAGATGAGGGAGGCGGCGAGCAACGTGACGACGGCACTCATCCCCGCAAACCAAAGCCACCCGGCAAACCAAGGTGCCTGCACCCAGATCAACGGCGTCTCAAGCGGCGTATTGGCGGTGGACCCTTGCGTCCAGCTGCGCGCAACAACCGGCCAGCACTTGATCGCGATCAGCACCACCACACCGGTCATCACCACCATCGAGAACAGATCGAACATCGCACGACCGAAGGCCGGGGCGCGGGTGCGCAACAGATCGATGCGCACATGGCCGAGTTCCAGCAGCGTATAGGCCATGCCCCATGAGGTCGCGATGGCCATGGCATAACCACTGATTTCGTCCGTTCCGCCAAGAGAGGACCCCACCTGGCGCAATATGATGTCGAGCAGCACGACAGCAGCACATAAGAGCAGCATGAGGCCGACGAGAAGCGCCACACTTCGATTTAATCGCCTCAGGCGCATCAACATCATTCGTTCCATTCGGGGTCCCCTCCTTTGCAGCGTTCAGATCACTCGATCGTCACGCCAACTACTTGGCCCACAGAGGCATTCCAGCGCTCGGCCCAGTCGCCGCCCGCGCGCTCAGCCCAATCGGGCAGAACCTCACCCGTCAGCACATCGCGGGCGCGCGCCAGATCAGCATCCGTTGCTTCGACCAGTACCATCGAGCGGGCTTCCCCGGCCGGACAGTCACCATTGCCGGTCAGACACGCGACATCATTGACCAGCGCATCCTGCGCACTTGCCCAGGCTGGGTCTTCGAAATTGGTGATGATCTGTTCCTGGATCAGATCCTGTGTCGCACTGTCCAGCCCGTTCCAACGATCAAGATTCATCGCCGTCACGACCGAGTCCCAACCACCCAATGGCAGCGGCAAAAGATGGGTGGAAACTTCCCACCAACCGGCCGAGTAGCCGGAACCTGCACCCGTCACCGCACAGTCCACAACACCGTTTTGCAAGGCGCCCGGCACCTCCGCGAAGGAGACGTTCACACCCTCGGCGCCCAGCGCCTCAAGCAACTTGGCGGTCATACGGCCAGAGGCCCGCACCTTCAGACCTTCCAGATCATCCAGTCCCGCAATCTCGTGATTGCAGAACACGACCTGCGGCGGATAGGGCGCGATGGCCAGCACGTGGCTGTTGAACCGGTCACGATAGATGTCAGACACCATCGGGCGCGCCGCATCGACCATTGCCCGGGCCTCATCCGCCGTCAGCGCCAAGAGGGGCACATCCAGCCCTTCCAGCTCTGGCGCGTCGGACACGGCATAATCAGCGACGGTCATCGCGACATCATAGACCCCCTGTCCAAGCAGCGGATAAATGTCGCCCAGCCCAAGGCTCATCTGGTTGTGCGTGGTCAGAGCGACCGTGATCTCACCATTCGACGCGGCCGGCAGCGTCTCGTTCCAGAACGGCGCCTCATATTGGTTGTGCAAAGGCAGGCTGGACCAGCTGCCCACAACGGCCAGCTCTTCGGCCATGGCCGGGGCGGCCAGCGCAGTGCTCAGGGTGAGAAGCGTCAGTGTCTTACGCATGGTAGTCTCCTTGTTGGATTTGATTATTGCTTGTTTTCGGGATGAAAGATCGGAATTTCCGCATCTTCGGGAATATCGGCGATCAGCATGTGACCGGGGGCATGGGTGATGCAGAGCGGCAGCCGCGCATTGGTCAGCACATTTTGCGGCGTGACCCCGCAGGCCCAGTAGACGGGCACCTCCCCCGGCTCCACCTCGACCGCGTCGCCCCAATCGGGTTGCGACAGATCCGCAATGCCGACCGAGGCGGGATCGCCGTGGCCGATCGGCGCGCCATGGGCGAGTGGATATTTGCGGCTGATTTCATAGGCATCTGCCACCCGATCCGCACGCACTGGCCGCATCGTAATGACCATCTTTCCGTGAAAGGGACCAGCGGGGACCAGATCAAGATTGGAACGGAACATCGGCACGGTCTGATCACGCTCAATATGGCGGATCGGAATGCCCTGCGCGATCAGCGCATTTTCAAAGGTGAATGAGCAGCCCAACGCAACGGCCACAAAATCATCCTGCCAAAGCGCCGCAATCTCGGTCCGCTCTTCAATCAGGGCACCATCGGCAAAGACACGGTAACGCGGCACGTCGCTGCGGATATCGATATCTGCGCCCAATGTGTGCATCTGCGGACGACCGGTATCGCTGATCGCGACCACCGGACAGGGCTTGGGGTTGCGTTGGCAAAACCGGATGAAGTCGAGCGCATCAGCCTCGGGCAAGATCGCGAGGTTGCATTGCAGCTTGCCCGCGGCCAGCCCAGCGGTATGGCGCGTGTACTGCCCGTTGCGGATTTCAGCGCGCAGATCAGCAGCGCCAAGACGGGCAAGTTGAGCATGCGAAAGTTCTGCGACAGGCATTGGCGGTCCATCTGTGTTCAACCTGTGCCAACGGTTCCACAGCACGCCAATTCATTCAAATTATCATTATCTATCTAAGTTGATAGATTCTGTGGATCACTCCCGCCGCCAAGACACCGCAATTTTTCGCGCGATCCCGGCCGCACTTTCGGCAAGAAAGCTGCGCGGCTCTGCCAGATAAGAGGCTGTAAAGTCTAGAGGTTTCGGTGCGAACCCTGGATCGAACTGCTCGATCCGTCCTGCGGCCACTTCCTCTTGCGCCAATACCAGCGGGTAAGGTCCAACGGCGACACCAGCCGCGATCATGCGCAGACTCGCTGAAAGAGACGCAGACGAATAGACCCGCACATCCGGCCCGACCGTGCGCGACAGATCGGCCATCAACTCACGATGTGGCCGCGTTTTCGCCGAATAAGAGATAACCGGAATTTCGTCGAGCTTCACCGGCCCCCGCCCTGCCGCCTTGAACCAGGCCAGTTCGAACTGCGGCAGATCCACATTCTCAACCGAAAATTCAGAGACCGGCCCCATCAACAGGGCCAGATCCAGTCCCTGTTCAAGCAAGCTGTTGCGCAAATTGACCGAGATATCGACGGTCAGATCAATGTTTACACGCGGATAAGTGGTGCTGAGCGTCTTTAGGAAATCCGGCAGCCAACTTTGCGCAATGGTCTCGGACGCGCCAATCCGAAAAAGTCCTTCAGTCTCTTCAGGGCTGGCGACCCGCGCCTTGATCTCTTCCTCGATGAACAGCATCTGCTCGACATAGGTCAGCAGCAATGCGCCGCGTTTGGTCAATGTCAGCCCTGTGGTCCCACGCTCGAAAAGCGGGGCCTGCAACTCATCCTCCAGCGTCGCGATCCGGGTGGAAATCGCGGGCTGTGACAGATGCAGCTGGTCTGACGCCCGACGAAATCCGCCCAGCCGCGCCACCCAATAAAACGTGCGAAGCTGGTTCAGGTTCATCGCGTCCGCGCAATCAGTCTACGAAGACGCTCGGAATATCCGTCCGCCCGCCGTCCAGCCAATGCGGCACCGGCAGGTTCTTGGACTTCAGGAACTCAGGATTCCAGACTTTGGACTGATAGCGCGTGCCGACATCGCACAGGATCGTCACGATTGTGTGGCCCGGCCCCATCTCCTTGGCCATGCGCAAAGCGCCCGCCATGTTGATCGCTGTTGAGCCACCCATGCAAAGCCCCTCGTGCTCCAACAAGTCATAGATCAGTGGCAACGCCTCTTCATCGCTGATCTTGTAGGCATGATCGACGGTCAACCCCTCAAGGTTGGCTGTGATCCGTCCTTGTCCGATCCCTTCGGAAATCGAGCCGCCCTCGGCCTTCTGCTCTCCGTTGATCATCAAATCAAACAGGGCCGAGCCGCCGGGATCCGCCAGACCGATCTTCACGCCTTTGGATTGCAGCGCTTCGGCCACACCGGCCAATGTGCCCCCCGATCCGCATGCACAGATGAAGCCGTTCACCCGCCCCTCGGTCTGCGCCCAAATTTCCGGCCCTGTCGTCTCAACATGGGCCTGTCGGTTGGCCACATTGTCGAACTGGTTCGCCCAGACCGCACCATTCGGCTCGGTCTCGTTCAGCGCATGTGCCAGCCGCTCGGAATAGCGCACATAATTGTTCGGGTTCTTGTAAGGCGCCGCCGGCACCTCGACCAGCGTGGCACCCGCCAGCCGCAACATGTCCTTCTTTTCCTGACTCTGCGTCTCGGGGATCACGATGACCGACTTGAACCCCATGGCAGAGCCCACGAGCGTCAGACCAATCCCAGTGTTGCCCGCGGTTCCCTCAACGATCGTGCCACCGGGCTTCAGCGCACCACGCGCAACCGCATCGCGGATCATGTAGAGCGCCGCGCGATCCTTGACAGACTGGCCGGGGTTCAGAAACTCCGCCTTGCCGTAAATCTCACATCCCGACGCTTCGGAAATCGCGTTCAATCGGATCAGGGGCGTGTTGCCCACAGCAGCAGGCAGGTCGGCGTAAACAGTGCTCATTCTCTTGATCCTTGGCGCAGTCCGGTCAGGGCGAGACCCTAGCCGCCGGGCGGCGGGCCTTCAATCCCTCCACATCGTGCGCAAACGGTCATGGTGCAAGAGCAGATGCAGGATCAAAAGGTGTAACGGCCCGTTCCGCACCTCTCCAGAGGCCAGAAGCGCACGCAGATCCGCAACCGGCACCCGGATCGAGCGGATGTCCTCCGCCTCACTTTCCAGCCCATGCACACCGCCAGCATTGCTCAGATCAGCCTCGGCGATAAAGCAGGTCAACTGCTCCGAAATCACTCCGGGAGAGGAATAGAACGGAGGTAGCTCCTCCAGACGCCCAGCGCTCAGCCCCGTCTCTTCCAACATCTCCCGCCGTGCGGTCTCCGCGCTGGTTTCCACACGATCAACGCGCCCGGCGACAGGTTCCAGCAACCACGGATGGCCGTCGCACCGCGCGACCGGACCGATGCGCAATTGCTCGATCAGCAAAACCTCATCGCGAACTGGATCATATGGCAGGGCACACACAGCATCACCGGTCACAAACACCGCGCGATCGACCGGCCCCTCGACAGAGCCGTCAAATCGCTTATGCGACAGGGTCAGCGCCTCGATGGCAAAGTAGTCTACATAGGGCTCACTGCGCGCGGCGATCTCCACATCCGAGAGCGTCAGGTCGCTGGAATAGCGCGCGGGAACACGCTCTGCCCGCGCTCTCGCACGTGCGTAGGCGCGAAAGCGAATGCCCGGCCAGATCCGATCCACCTCTTCATCCGGCACCTTGCCGTAAAGGGCCATTAACCCTCGCGCACACTCCGCAAAGGCGGCTTGCTGGCGCGCCGACCACGCCGCGAAATCCCACGCGTCTCCGACTTGCAGATGGGTGCCCCGCACATAAAAGACCTCAACCTCCACCGGCCCATCCGGTGTGTCGGCCAGCGTATGCTCCAGCGCATAGTCGAACTCATCCTCGAAATAGCTCAGCCGCGCGACCGCACCTTCGGGAATATCGCGCACCACAACACCCTCGGCACGGGCACCGGGTTCTTTGACAATGACCGGGTAATCCTCTCCGACAACCGCGCGGGCTGCGTGATCAGGCAAGGTTGCAGGACTGACCTTCACCGCACCTGCATAGGGGCCGAGGACGATTTCGCGCGTCTCCGCATCGCGCAACGTGCCGTAAAAGAACAGGTTTCGCGCCATGGCTTTCTCCCCAAGCAAGTGCTTCCACCCCGGTCGCAGATTCGCGTCGGGATGGCAATCGGAACCACAGTCATCCGTCCGCGTTGATAGGTCGTATCACCAGTTGGAAAAACTGCACGGAAACTTCCCCGAACGTGTGGTTTCTCTTGATCCGTCGGCGGTGTTCCGCCGTATATCGTTTGTAAGAAGTGTTAATGCGTAAATCTGAAAGTCGATGAATGGCAACCGCGTATTGCGCGCGGGTGATGTCGCGGAGGCGGATGCCGCCCACGATCACCGTCCCCGGATTACGGGAACTGAAACATGCTACTGCCTGATCGTGATGACAGGAAATGTACGCTTCACCGGCCCCTTCGGGCGGGCACTCAACCTGTTCGGCTAGACCGTCGCGCAGCCCTTGCAGGGGCTGCATCTCTGGCACTCTTTGCTCCCAGCATTGCACGCGCGCAATCCGCACGCCGTGTCTACAGGCTTGAACGCGGGGGCAGTGATATTGGCAGCCAGTCGCTGACCGTCACCCGGTCAGGCGGCGAAATTGTCGTCGATATTGATATCGACCTGCGCGTGTCGCTGCTGGGCATCACAGCCTACCGCTATGAAATGACAAATCAGGAGCGGTGGAGCGGCGGTGCCGTGCAATCCATTCGTTCAAACACCAACAATGATGGTGAGCGTGAGTTCGTTGAGGCGCGCCGTACAGGCGCGGGTCTGGAGATTTCAGGCTCCGGCTTTTCGGGCACATTGACCGGAACTGTCGGCACGACAACGTATTGGACCCCGGCGATGATGCGGCGTCCGCAATGGGTCAACACGCAGGACGGCAGCACGCTCAACATCGTCGCCAGCCGTCGCGGGTCAGCACAATATCCAACAGCGACCGGAACCGTTTCAACCGCAGTTTGGTCCCTCGGCAGTGATCTGCCGCTGATCCTCTATTACACCGATGCGGGCGAATGGGCCGGCTCGACCTTCGACGCACAGGGGGAGGAGGTCCGCTACATCGCGCAATCCCTCGCGCCCTCCCTCGGACCGATCTGGAGTGAATCATGAGTGTTCTGAAAAAAGTCATGCGCCCGCGCCACGGCGCCGCATGGATCACCGGCGCGTCCGGCGGGATTGGCCGCGCCGTGGTGTTGCGCATGGCAAAGAAGGGCTGGACCGTCTATGCCACAGCGCGATCCGAGGATGAGCTGAAGACGCTTGCCGCCGAGGGCCCAGAAGGCAAGATCATACCCATGCCGGGCGATGTCACCGACGCAGAGCGGATGGCAGAAATCGTGGCGGAGATCACCAGCAGCGGCCCCCTCGCCCTGACACTGCTCAATGCCGGGATCTATACCCCGATGCGCGCCAACGATTTCGACGCCAAGACGGCAGCGAAGATGTGGCGGGTCAATCTTGAAGGCGTCTCGAACTGCACGGATCCGGTTCTCAAGCACATGATTGAGCAGGGCACCGGGCACCTCGCCGTGACCGCATCCGTTGCAGGCTATCGCGGTCTGCCCGATGCGGCCGTCTACTCAGGAACAAAGGCTGCGCTCATCGCCTATTGCGAGGCACTGGCCATGGATTGCGAGGATCTGGGCATCCGCATTTCCGTCGTGAACCCCGGCTTTGTCGAGACGGAAGCAACGTCCGTCAACGAGTTTGAAATGCCCTTCCTGATGAAGCCGGATGAGGCTGCAAAATCGATTGTCGATGGCCTTTCGACCCCCGGTTTCGAAATCGCCTTCCCCGGCAAGTTCGTCGCGATCCTCAAAACGCTCGGCCTGCTGCCGAACCGCGCCTATATCGCCGCCGTGCGCAAGGCGACGGGGTGGGACGGCAAGGCGAAGCGTAAGACTTAAGGCGGTTGCCCCGGCCCTGCGCCGGGGCAACCCTACCCAATACGCGCGCGCACCTCTGCCTGTTTCGCGCGGGTCAGTGGAAATCCCCACATCAGCGCCACCGCCATCAGCTTCAACACCACGGGTGCAAGCGCATAGAGCGCGGCGAGCCAGATCAAAGCGTCCTCCGCGTTCCCCCCCTGCCCCGAGAAGCCAACCGCCTCCAGCCACAACAGCGCAACCCCGCCCGTGATCGCAACGCTGGCCTTGGTGGCAACCGACCACAGCGCAAAGAACGCGCCCGTCCGCGCCGTCCCGGTGCGCGCCGTGTCCAAATCCACGACATCGGCCTGCATTGCGGCGGGCAGCGACAGATCAGCGCCCAGCGCCAATCCGCTCAACCCCGCAATCACCGCAAAGGCCGCGACGTCGCCAAGGCCCAGCGTGAACGCAAAGGCAAAGATGATGGCGGCATAGATCATCGCAACGCACCAGATCCGATGCTTTTCGAACCGCTTGCCCGCCCAGATCCAAAAGGGCGCCCCCAGCACGGCCGCCCCGAAATAGAGGATCAGCAACGGGCCACCGGCCTCCGCATCGCCCAGCCGAAACTCGACAAAGAACAGGAACAGCGTCGCCGGCAATGCATTCGCAGCCCCGTTCAGGAAATACGCCAGCATCAACCGCGCAAAGACAGGTTCCTCACGAAAGACCTGAAGCAGCGTCTGCGCCCCCGGCGTACTGGGCCCTGTGGTCCGTTCAGGCGCGCGCCATACCGCATAGAGCGTCAGGATCGGCAGGCCGATGACGACGAAAAGCGCGACCCGCGCCAACCCCGTCTCCGCGTCCGCCGTACCATAGGCGACCATGGCAACGACCGTTCCCACCAGCCCCACAGTCTCACGCCAGACGGTGACGCGTGTGCGCTCGGCATAATCATCGGTCAGCTCCGCCCCCCAGCTGAAATAGGGCGTCAGATACATGGTCCAAAAAACGGTGAGCGTCACCATGAAGCCCGCAAACCATCCCAACCCCGCACCCTCTGGCGGGGCGAGCAAGGCCCAGATGGACAGCGCAACCCCGGGCAGCGCCAGCACCAACCACGGCTTGCGCCGCAAGCCGCGCAGCGGGATGCGGTCCGAAAGCCACCCCATCATGGGATCGCTGACCGCGTCGAACAGGCGCACGGCGATGAACACCGCGCCAATCGCCCCCACGCTCAGCCCCATCGTGCCCGACCAAAATGGCGCGAGGAACACGTAGACAGGCAAATAAATCGCGGCGAGCGGCAATGCTGGCACGGCATAGGCCGCGAGGGTCGCGCGTGAAACCGTCATCCGCCTAAGCCACCGCGAGAGGATACCACGGACTTATTGCAGGAAATCGCCATCCCGCGCCCGCCTCAGCGGCGCACGGTCATCTGGATCACATCTGTCGTGCCGGTCATGAAGGTCGCCGCACAGCTTGTCAGATAGAAATTCCACATCCGCCGGAACCGATCATCAAAACCGAGTGCGGCCACTTCATCCCACCTCGCATTGAACGTGGCATGCCAACGACGCAGCGTCTCGGAATAGCTCTGACCAAACGCGATATTGTTCACCTCTGTCAGACCTGCGCGTGAAATCTGCTCCCGCAACGCGGTGACAGAGGGCAGCATGCCGCCGGGGAAAATGTATTTCTGAATGAAGTCCACATTCTTGCGGTAATTCGCGAACAGCGGATCATCGACGGTGATGATCTGGAACGTACCACGCCCGCCGGGCTTCAATCGTTCTCGCACCGCATCGAAATAGGTGGGCCAATACTTCTCCCCGACGGCCTCAAACATCTCGATGGAGGCGATCGCATCATAGGTGCCGGTTTCGTCGCGATAGTCCCGCATCACGATCTGCACCTGATCCGCGACACCTGCGCGTTTCATCCGCTCCACAGCGTAGTCATGCTGTTCCTGGCTGATGGTCAGCCCGGTCACGCGCGCGCCACGTTCTTTCGCGGCATACTCAGCGAACCCGCCCCAGCCACAGCCGATCTCAAGGATATGATCGCCGGGTTTCACCCCGATCTCGTCACACATTGAGGCATATTTCGCGATCTGCGCAGCCTCGAGGGAGTTCTCCCCCTCCGCAAACAGCGCAGAGGAATAGCTCATCGTGTCATCCAGCCAAAGGCCGTAAAAATCATTGCCCAGATCATAGTGGTACGAGATGTTCTTGCGCGCCTGCTCTTTCGAGTTGGACCGGAACCAGTGGTTCACACGCTCCCAATAACGCACCAGCGCCATGCCCAGAACTTCCTGCCCGATCTCGTCATTGTTCAGAACAAACACATCAAGCAACGCTTGCAGATCAGGCGTATCCCACTGACCGTCCATATAGGCTTCGGCAAATCCAATATCGCCATCACGCACGACACGCCCAAACATGGCAGGGTCTCGTACGTCGATCCGGCCAACGGGTCCGGGCTCCGCGCAATCACGCGCAAAAACACGACCATCAGGCAATCCGATCTCTACCCGGCCGACCCGCATTTTCGACAGCAGCGCAAAGGCCGAACTGAACCAGCGCGGCAGGTCACGTTGCCCTTTCGTGGTGGTAAGAAATGTCATCGGGTGTCCAGAGGTAGTGTCTAGCATAATTTACAACTCTAAAAGAAACTGTCCAGTTTTCAACGCGTCGCGGGGTCGGATGTGCCCAGAAACCGCACCCCTTTCAAAACGAGGCGCAGCGCCTCCCAATGAATGGCGGCAACGACTTTGAGCGTCATAAGGGGATGGGTGGCGACGGCACGCGCCAAACGCGCATCCGTCGCCTCCGCCCCCTCGGCGGTGTGGGTCGCAATCAGAATATCGCCATCCGGCCCGGCCTGCCGAATGCGCAATCGCAGCTGGCTGTCGGGCGCCTGCACTGTGAACCGATAGCGCTGCTCCATCGGAATGAACGGCGACACCCAGAATGTCTTGTCCTGCTCCTGCCGGATCGCACCGCCTGCTTCCGTCGCAGGCAGCACATAGACTTCCTGCCCGCCATAGGTGTTCTTCACCTCATAAAGCGTGGCATAGACCCGGTCCTCCGCGTCCCGGCAAAAATAGACGGAGAGCGGATTGAACACGAACCCCCAGAGGCGCGGGAAGCAAAGAAGCTCGATCCGCGTCGGACAGGCAAGGCCTTTCTCGGCCATGCGCGCTTCCACCCATGGTCGCAGGGCAGAGCCATCGCGCGCGCCGTGATCAGACGCCTCAAACCCCAGCACCCGCCCCCAGATGCGTGATCCGGCCATCGCCGTCTCCATCCGGTCGAGATCGAACAGGCACGAGAAGACGCGATAGCGGAACTTGTGGCGCTTGGGCTGCAACCGCATATGCATCACATGACCCTGATAGAGCCGTATGGCAGGTGCGTCGCTCACTCCGCCGCCACCGCCATCGGAGAGCGGATCGGCTCCGCCTCCTCCCCGCGCCATGACGGGCGAGAGCCAAGCGCTGCCGCAACCCGCAGGCCAGAGCGTAGTCCGTCCTCATGAAACCCATAGCCAAGCCAGGCGCCAGCATACCAGACGCCGCCACGCCCCTGGATCGCATCAATATCGGATTGTGCGTCAAACGCTTCCTGCGTGAACAGGGGGTGGGCGTAGTTGAACGTGCCATGCAGCTTGCCATGCTCTGGCAGGTGTTCAGGGTTCAGGCTGACAAACAGATCCTGGCGTGTCTCAAGCGTCTGGAGACGGTTCATCCAATAGGTGATCGGGGCGGGTCGCGTCGCATCTGCCTCGGCCCCGCCGCTCAGGAAGTTCCAGCTCGACCAGACACGCTTGCGCTTGGGCATCAGGCGCCTGTCCGAATGCAGCACAGCCAGATTGGCCGATGTTTTGAAATTGCTCAGGATGCTGCGCTCCTGCGCATCGGCATCCGCGTCGAGCATGGCCAGCGCCTGCGGACCATGGGCCGCGATCACCACCTGATCGAACTGTAATTCCGTGCCGTCATCCAAGGTCAGATAGGGCCTGCCACCGACCCGGCGGATCGAACGTACGCCCGCCGCACGATGCGCATTGGGCAATTTTGCGGTCAACCGCCGCACATATTCCCGGCTGCCACCATCTACGGTGCGCCACTGCTTGGCCGGATCCATTCCGTTGAGCAATTCGTGGTTGGCGAAGAAGGCGACAAAGTTCTCCGCAGGAAAATCAAGCATCTGCCCTGTCGGCGTCGACCAAATCGCCCCGCCCATCGGCAGCAGGAAGTAATCCCGGATCCAAGGACCATAGCCACGCTTGAACAAGTACTCGCCCAGCGTCAGCCCCGCCAGCACGCCATCTCGCAAATCAACCTCCGCCTCGCGGTGAAAGCGCAGGATCTCGCGCACCCCGTTGATAAAGCTGGGACGCAGCAGGTTGGTGAATTGCGCAAACATCTTCCACGGATTGTCGCAGGCATATTCCGTCCGCCCCCCATTGATCGACATGCCAAAGCTCATGTCTGACCACTTCGTGGGCACATCCAGATGCTCGAACAAACCGGTCAGGTTGGGGTAGTTGTCATAGTTATAGACGATAAAGCCGGTATCGACCGCCGTGCCGTCCACCTCAACTGTATTAGCATGCCCGCCGAAGCGATTGTCCTTTTCGAACACGGTCACATCGTGATCTTCGCTCAGCGCATAGGCCGCGCCCATACCGGCAACGCCGGCCCCGATAACTGCAATTTTCACGCTGTCTGCCCCTGCGCCTTGAATTCCTGATAGGCGTCGAGCGCCCTTTGCCGTCCATCCTTCAGATCAATCATCCGTGGCGGACGCCCCTCCGCTGCGGACAATCCCCAGCTGCGTGGGACGGCTTTGAAATAAGAGGCCGCCTCAGCCGAGTTCTCACTGTCCAACCATTTACGTCTGTAAATCCCCTTCGGATCGAATTTTTCCGCCTGGGTCTCTGGGTTGAATACGCGGAAATAGGGCGTGGCATCCGGCCCGGACCCCGCCGACCATTGCCAGCCCATCGCATTCGAGGCCGGATCGTGGTCTACGAGGCACTCTTCAAACCACTTCAGACCGACGCGCCAATCTGTCTGCAAATGCTTGGTGAGGTAGCAGGCGACGATCATCCGCACCCGGTTGTGCATGCGGCCGGTGACATACATCTCCCGCATGCCCGCATCGACAATAGGCTCACCCGTCAGACCCCGGCGCCACCGTTCCGCGTCCTCATTGTCGCCACGCCACGGGAAGCCGTCCCATTCGGGCCGCCAGTTTTCCGTCTCGATCTGCGGGGTATGATAGATCAGGTGCCACGCAAAATCGCGCCACACCAATTCCTTCATGAAGGTCTCCACATCGGCAGAGCCGGTTTCGTCGAACTTGCGTTTGGCGGCATGCCACGCGGTGCGAATGCTCAACTCCCCCCACGCAAAATGCGCGCTCAGGGTCGAGGTTCCGGCGACGAACAGCTTGTCGCGCGCTGTGCCATAGTCCTCAACCTTGCTGCCGATGAAGCCACCCAGCACGCCCCGCGCCGTGTCCTCCCCTGCGGTCTCATGCGTGGCAACGATCGCACCGCCCCGGTCCATATCCGCACTCAGCTGCCAGGCCTCCAGCGCATCGCTCTCCGGCCACGTGTCCGGTGCACGCAAATCGGGTATTCCAATAGGCTCAGGCACGTCCGCCCCGCGAACCGCCTTCCAATAAGGGGTGTAGACTTTGTAGAACCCGCCTGTCTTCGTCTCGACGGTCCAGGGTTCATGCAGCACATGGCCCGCATGGGACACCGCACTGACACCAGCCTCCTTGAGGGCGGACTTCACCTCCGTGTCGCGCGCGACCGATCCCCCATCATAAAGCCGCGACCAGTGGACCGAGACGGCACCGATGTCCTGCGCCAGTGCCGTCAGAATCGCGCGCGGATCACCGCGCCGCAGGATCAGCTTCAGACCACGCGCCTCAAGATCGGCGGCCAGAGATTTCAAGGATTGTTCCAGCCGCCAGCGCGGTGCTGCGCCCAGCGCCTCCATCTGTTCGTCCAGAATGAACAAGGGCATCAATGCGCCATCCTGCGCCGCAGCCGTCAGGGCCGGATGGTCCGAAAGGCGCAGATCCCGGCGAAGCCAGACAATTGCGACGGGATTGGACATGAAGCGCTACTCCTGTGCGGCGGTCGTAGCTTTGCTACGCCGGGCCGCACAGGGTGGTTTAGTCCGCGATCAAATCAATGACCTGCGGCGTTCACAAAACCGCGTCCAGCGCCTCCATCAACGCTGCCATATCCGCATCACTGGTGTAATGGGCCGCGCTGACCCGAAGAACGCCATGCGCAGGATCGACGCCCATCGCGTCCAGCAGACGGACGGCATAGAAATCGCCCCCGCCTGCCATGATCCCGTGCTCGGCAAGACGCTCGGCCAGCACCTCACCACGAATGTCATGCTGAAGGGCAACGGTCGGCGCACGGCATGCGGCATCCGCCGGACCCAGCAAGCGCACATCATTGCGCCCGGACACCCAATCGAGCAGCGGTTGCAACATCTCGACTTCGCGCGCACGCATCAGGTCATGGGCCACCGCGCCGCCATGATGGGCACTCAATGCATCCATGTAATCCGCGATCCCGGCACAGGCTGCGACCTGCGCATGGTCCGGCCCGGCCGGCGTCAGCCGCTTGCCCGGATAATCCGCGTTGAACCAGTGACCCTGATTGGGCAAATCCTGCTCAACGCCATTGCGCGTCACCATGATCCCCTGATGGGGACCATAGGTTTTATAAGTCGAGAACAGATAGATATCCGCCCCCAGCTTCGCGACATCCGGCAACCCGTGGGGCGCATAGCTGACCCCGTCCACACAGGAGACCGCCCCGGCCGCGCGCACGGCGGCACAGATTGCGGGCACATCATTGATCTCGGCCACGATGTTTGAGCAATGCGGGAATGCTACAACGCGAACTTTGTCGTCGAGCAGGTTTTCAAGATCGGCAAGGTGCAGCCGCCCCTCCCCGTCCATCTTCCATTCGCGCACCTCAAAACCATCCTCGACCAGACGTCGCCAAGGCCCGGTATTGGCCTCATGATCCTGATTGGTGACGACGACCGCATCGCCGGGCTGCATCTTTCGGCGAAATGCTTGCGCCAGAACATAGGTGTTCTGGGTCGTCGACGGGCCAAAGCTAACCTCATCTGGCAGGACCCCCAACAGACCGGCCATCCGGTCGCGCGCCTCGTCCATCTCCGCGCCACCCGCGGCAGTCGGGCCTGCGGGGCCGTAGGGTTGCAGCTTGCGCTGCGTGTAGAAGCGCGTCAGCCGATCAATAACCTGCCCGCAAGCGTAAGAGCCGCCCGCGTTCTCAAAGTGACGCCATCCGGCCAGCGCCGGGTCGGAAAAGGCCGGGAATTGCGCCCGGACAAAATCTGTATCGAGTTTCATGCCCACACCCCATACCAGTTGCGGTCCGCTGACAAGGGACGTCGAGACATCTTCAAATTACTCCGAATGTGTGGAGCCGCGCCAAAGTCCTCACATATGTCGATCTGACTTTTCGGTGCACGGTTGGTGCACGCTCTGTGCACGGGTTGTGCACAGCCGTTTTGGGTCGACATGTCACAGCGCTCTGCCGGAACGGCGATGCGCGTGCAGACGTTCCCTTCCCATTCGAGAATGACATTCAGGAGATGGAAATGGGAATTCAGGTTGGCGACAAAGTCGAATGGAACTGGGGCAACGGCACAGGCACCGGAAAGGTGCAAAAGCGCTATACTCAGAAAATCACGTTGAAGATTGAGGGCAGCGACGTGACCCGCGACGCAGACGACGACAACCCCGCCTTCCGTATCGAGCAAGAGGACGGCGCAGAAGTGCTCAAATCCGCAAGCGAGCTGACGAAAGCATAGGATATTGGGGGCGGTTGGCGGCCTACGCGGTCAGCCCCTCCCGCTCCAATTTTCGTTCGCGCGCAATGACATAGAGCACACCAACACCTGAGGCGGCGGACGCTGTGAGCATGACCCACAGAAGCGGATAGGCGCCTGTCTCAACACTCAGGAGCGATCCGGTAAATGCGGCCAGACCCGCACCTCCGCCAATCATCAGCGCCCCGCCAAGACCAGAGGCAGAGCCTGCCAGATGGGGCCTGACGCTCACCAATCCGGCATTGGCTGAGGGCAGCGTCAGACCATTGCCAACCCCCACCAGCAGGATCGACCCGAACAACGCCAGTGCCGTACCAAATCCAACCGCAAACAGCACCAGCGCAAGCGCCATTCCAACCGTTGAAATGACCGCACCCGTCATCATCATCGCATTGATCCCGGCCCGAGCTGCGTATCGGCCAGAGAGGTAGTTCCCGATCATGTAACCAAATGCGATTAAAGCAAAATACAGCCCCAACTCTTTTGGTGAGAGGCCCAGAATTGCACTCGCCACGAAGGGCCCGCCGCCCAAGAACGCGAAAAACGCACCAGAGGCGCAAGCCGCGATGACAGCGTATCCCCAGAACCGCCGAGAGCGCGCAAGTTCGGGGTAAGACCGAAACTGCGCCCCAAAGCTGGAAGAGCGGTTGTGGTTCGTCTCCCCCATATCACGCCAGGCCAGGATCAAGACCGCAAGGCCAAAGGCAAACAGGATGGCAACCGATCCCTGCCAGCCGAAATAAGCATCCAGCACGCCCCCAATGCTCGGCCCTATCATCGGCACCAACGCCATGCCCATCGTCACATATCCGATCATGCTGGCAGCCTGCTCGGGCGGGACCATGTCTCGAACGACGGCCCGGCTCAGCACCAAGCCGCTCGCGATGACGGCCTGCAGGAATCGGAAAGCAAGGAAGACTTCGATTGTGGGCGCAAAGAAGCAACCTACTGTCGCCAATAGGAAAATAAGCATCGCGCCCAACATCACCGGGCGACGGCCATAACGATCCGATAGCGGACCGATCAGCAGTTGCATCACTGCGGTGACCCCGAGGTAGGCAGAGATCGCAAGCTGGACGACCGCGTAATCCGTCTCAAAGTAATCCACCATGCCCGGCAAGGAGGGCAGGAAAATATTCATATTCAGCGCGCCGACACCGGCCAGCAGAACCAGCGTAATGATGTGGGGCGGCGTTGACGGATCAAAGGGACGGCTTGAAGCGGGCGACATGTGCGCGACCTTCCTTACTGTTGGCAAAGCGCCGGAGGCACCTTGCCGGACAGTCCGGCACGCTTGCGGCAGTCTCTCTTACCTAAGTGACAGCCCTGCAATGTCCAGACTGCGACGCCAACGGACTTGATCCGGTACAATTGACATGTCACTTTGCAGGGAAATGAACACATGTTCACAAAATGGGAAGCTCGCCATGTCCGATCCAGTTGTCATCGTCTCCGCCGCGCGAACGCCGATGGGCGGTTTTCAGGGTGATCTGTCCGGGCTGACCTGCGCCGAACTGGGCGGCGCGGCCATCAGCGCGGCACTGTCCCAAGGGGGCGTTGCCACCGCGGATGTGGACGAAGTGCTGATGGGCTGCGTCCTGCCAGCCGGTCAGGGTCAGGCCCCGGCGCGGCAAGCTGGCTTTGCCGCCGGGCTGGGTATTGACGTGCCAGCGACGACACTGAACAAGATGTGCGGTTCGGGCATGAAAGCCGCGATGATCGCGCATGATCAGATCGCTCTGGGCAACGGCTCGGTGGTGGTCGCCGGTGGCATGGAAAGCATGACAAACGCGCCCTACCTGCTGCCCAACATGCGCGGCGGCGCACGGTTGGGACACGGTCAGGCGCAGGATCACATGTTTCTCGACGGGCTTGAGGACGCCTATGACAAGGGCCGTCTGATGGGCACTTTCGCCGAGGATTGTGCCGAAGCATTCCAGTTCACGCGAGAGGCACAGGACGCCTATGCGCTTGCCTCTCTTGATCGGGCATTGAATGCTGATTTTGAGGGGGAAATCGCACCGGTCAGCATCAAGACCCGCAAAGGGGAGATCGTGGTCTCCGCGGATGAGCAACCCGCCAAGGCCCGGCCGGAAAAAATCCCCGGCCTGCGTCCGGCTTTCCGCAAGGACGGCACGGTGACGGCAGCCAATTCCTCGAGCATCTCCGATGGCGCGGCCGCGCTTGTCCTGATGCGTGAGAGCGAGGCATTGGCACGGGGCCTCACGCCGCGCGCGCGCATCCTTGGCCACGCCTCCCACGCGCAGGAGCCGGGCCTGTTTACAACCGCACCCGTCCCCGCCGCGCGGAAGGTGTTGGAGCGGATTGGTTGGACCATAGACGATGTGGACCTGTTCGAAGTGAATGAGGCTTTCGCTGTGGTGCCCATGGCCTTCATGCATGAAACCGGTGCACCGCATGAAAAGGTGAATGTGAATGGTGGCGCATGCGCCCTTGGCCATCCCATCGGCGCATCGGGCGCGCGCATTCTCGTGACCCTTTTGAACGCCCTTGAAAAGCGCGACCTGAAGCGCGGCCTTGCGGCCATCTGCATCGGCGGGGGTGAGGGCACGGCCATGGCGATTGAGCGCCTTTGATCATGGACGCCGCGACCCGCACGTTGTCAGACTGCCCCGACTGGCGCTATCTGCTGCGCGAGTTTTACGAAATGTACCGCACCGGTCCCGCTGGCGGATCGAAAGTCATTGCGGGACACCAACGCCGGGTGCGCGAACGCATCGGGAAGGTCATTACGGAAAATCCCGCTGTCATCGCGCGGGAAGCCGAAGACAAACCGGTGACCGCGCATCTTCGCCGCGCACTGGATCAGGGTCGCCGCGAACGCACCGAAAGCATGATCCGCGCGATTGAGGCAATTTCGCCTGAACTCAGCTGGCTATATGGCTACGAGAAAGTCCCGCGCGGGCTGGCCAAGAAATATGCTTTTGCTGAGTTTGCCGGGCCTCATGGCCCGATCCAGACCCAGCAGCTGATCCTGGGCATCGTCTTGTTCGCACCACAGACGACTTATCCCGCCCATGCGCATGATGGTCTGACCGAGAGCTATCTGACCCTTTCAGGTGCGGTCAGCGAGAATGATGAGGGCGTGTTCGCGCCCGGATCCATGATCTTCAATCCCCCGGGGCGCAAGCACCGCCTGACCACCAGCAGCAACGAACCCACGTTGCTTGCCTATGCCTGGGAAGGTCCGGCCGGAAAATTGTCCGATCAGAAGATGGCCTTCACCAAACAACGCCGGAGCAGCACATGATCAAACCCGTTTCCCAGATGGTCGACGAAGCCAATGCGATCGTCGACCATATGCCCGCGGCGCAGGCAAAGTCGCTGTTGGGCAAAGAGGATGTGACCTTCGTGGACCTGCGTGATGTCCGCGAATTAAAGCGGGAAGGACGCATCCCCGGCGCCATGCACTGTCCGCGCGGAATGCTGGAATTCTGGCTGGACCCTGCGTCGCCATATGCGAAGCCAGAGTTCCAGTCCGGCGGGACATTCGTGTTCTTCTGCGCGATGGGCTGGCGCTCTGCCCTGTCGGCCAAGACCGCTCACGATATGGGCCTGGACGGGGTCATGCATATCGAGGACGGCTTCAAGGGCTGGGTTGAGGCTGACGGCCCCGTTGAGCGCGACTGAGTTTCACTTCCTTCAAATATCCCCGCCGGAGGCCACAACGATGCTGACCGAAGACCAGACCATGATCCGTGATATGGCCCGCAATTTCGCGACAGATAGGCTGGCCCCCCACGCAATCGAACGTGAGAAGGCCGGTGCCATCGAGCCCGAAATCTGCGCTGAATTGGGAGCCCTTGGCTTTCTGGGCATGACCATTGATCCCGCCTGGGACGGCGCGGGGGCCGACTATGTCAGCTATGCCGTAGCGCTGGAGGAAGTGGCGCGGGGTGATGGCGCGGTATCCACCATGGTCAGCGTACACAATGCGCCGTTCCTCGCCATTCTCGACAGGTTCTGCACGGATACGCAGAAAGAAGCATGGCTCAAACCTGCGGCACGTGGGGAGCATATCGGATGCTTTGCACTGACGGAGAGCCACGCAGGCTCGGACGCATCCGCGCTGCGCACACGCGCCGTCAAGCGCAATGACCGCTATGTTGTAAACGGATCAAAGCAGTTCATCTCCTCCGCGCGGATCGGTGGCGCGACGATCCTGTTTGCGGTCACGGACCCGGATGCGGGCAAGCGCGGCCTGTCCGCATTCTACGTCGAGAACGACACGCCCGGATTTCACGTTGCGAAGGTGGAGGAGAAGCTTGGACAAAAGGCCTCTGACACCTGTGCGCTGGCCTTTGACGATCTGGAAATTCCGTTCGAGAACCGCATCGGGGAAGAGGGTGAAGGCTACAAGATCGCACTCTCCTCGCTCGAAACCGGGCGGATCGGCATTGCGGCGCAGTCCATCGGGATGGCGCAGGCCGCCTTTGACGCGGCCCTGGCCTATGCACGCGAGCGGCAGAGTTTTGGCAAGGCGATCTTTGAGCATCAGGCCGTACAGTTCCGGCTTGCCGACATGGAGACGGAGATCGAGGCCGGTCGCCAGATGGTGCTGAATGCCGCGCGGATGAAGGATGCCGGCGTGCCCTGTCTGCGCCAGGCGGCGATGGCAAAGCTGTTTGCTTCCGAAATGGCGGAGCGTGTGTGTTCCGGCGCGATCCAGACCCTGGGCGGCTATGGCTATCTCAGCGAATACGGGCTGGAAAAGATCTATCGCGATGTTCGGGTCTGCCAGATTTATGAAGGCACATCCGACATTCAAAAGCTGATCATCGCCCGCCAGATGGCGGATTGATCCCGCCTCAGGCGGGAACTGTGAGGCCCGGCGACGGGTTGCTTCCTCATATTTGAGGGAGATGATTTATGAGCAAACGGGATTTTGGGTGGGCCATCCCCATCATGCGTGCAGGCTATGCCGGGCGTGGCGTCGTCTACACAGTTGTTGCGGGCTTTGCGCTCTATGCCACCCTGCAAGGGCGGCAGGCAGAGGGCACTTCGGGCGCATTGGCGCAACTGGAAGGGACAAATTGGGGCAGCCTTGTCCTGTTCCTGATCTTTACCGGAATGATCGCCTATGCTGTCTGGAGATTGGTCGATGCAGCTTACGATCTGGAAAATTACGGCTCAGATGGGGAAGCTGTCATTGCAAGGCTCGGCATGATCACGACAGGGCTGATCCATCTAGCGATTGGTGTGCTCGCCTTTCTTTTGCTCTTCACCGATCGAGGAGGTGATGGCGCCGGCAGCTCCACAATTTCTGAGGCTGTGCGCGCCGTCTTCGCGGTCCCTGCCGGTGTCTGGATCGTGGGCTTGGGTGGGGTCGTCACCATCGGCGCCGGAATTTACTACGTTGCCAAGGCCATCCGAGAGACATATCGCGACCACCTGCGGGCCAATCGCTTCACCGTAAACTGGAACGGGCTTCTGAAAGCGGGTGTGCTGTCGCAGGGTGTGATCGTCACGCTCATTGGGATTTTTCTGACCTATGCCGCCTACACCGCTGACGCCTCACAGGCCGGAGGTGTGGGGGATGCATTTGGTTGGGTCCGTGATCAGGCCTACGGTCAAATTCTGATGATTGCGACGTCTCTGGGGCTGTTGTGTTTCGGACTGTTTTGTTTCGTCAACGCGCGCCATCGGATTGTCCCTGCCGCCGCTGGCGATGACATTGAGACACTGGCCCAACGGTTGCGCGCGAAGGCGCGCTGAACAAGCGTTCATTTATTGACATGGACGGTGCGGGCGCGCACTCTTTCCGGCAAATGGGGAGAGTGCCATGGAACTGAATTCGAATATCGCCGCCGTCGTGACAGGGGGGGCCTCAGGCCTTGGAGAAGCGACGGCGCGCGCGCTGGCGGCCGAGGGTGTACGCATCGCGATCCTTGACCGGGACGCCGAGCGTGGAGAAACCGTTGCGTCGGAGATTGGCGGCACGTTCTGCGCGGTCGATGTGGCCGATCCTGCGAGCGTCGCGGAAGCTCTTGCCAAAGCGCGCGACGCGCATGGGCAGGAACGTATCACCGTGAACTGCGCGGGCATTGCATGGGCCATCAAAACCGTTGACCGCGATGGCAATGCCCATGACCCGGCTGCCTTTGCCAAGACCGTGACCGTCAATCTGATCGGCACGTTCAATGTGGCCAGCCAGTCCGCCGCGGGCATGGCGGCGGCCGAACCGCTCAACGCAGATGGCGAGCGGGGCTTGATCGTGAACACGGCTTCCGTCGCAGCCTTTGACGGGCAGATCGGACAAATTGCCTATTCCGCCTCGAAAGGTGGTGTGGTCGGCATGACCCTTCCCATGGCACGAGATATGGCACGCTCGGGCGTACGGGTGAATGCAATTGCGCCCGGGTTGTTTCTGACACCTATGTTGCAAAGCCTGCCGGAAGAGGCGCAAGCCTCGCTCGGTGCGCAGGTCCCGTTCCCCTCTCGTCTGGGGGATCCGGCTGAATATGCAAAGCTTGTGCGCCATATGGCTGAGAATGCCATGCTGAACGGGGAAGTGGTGCGGCTAGATGGCGCGATCCGCATGGCGCCGAAATAGGAATGGAGCCGGGGGCGCCGCCCCCGGACCCCCGGGATATTTTTCCCAAGAAGAAATCGCTAGATCAGCGTGTCGTACCCGCGCCGGGGGATCACAATCTCCAACAGAACTGGTCCTGTCGCGGCGAGCGCTTCGGCAAAGGCCGTCTGAAGGCTATCGGCATCCGTGGCCTTGAGAGATGTCAGCCCCAAAGCCGTGCCGAGCGCAGCGTAGTCGGTCGCGCCGAAATCAACGCCGGTGTTCTGTTTGCCGTCGCGCCGTTGCTTCAGCTCGATCAATGAGAGCGAGCTGTCATTGAGGACGGTGCAGATCACGGGCGCCGCCGTGTCGCGCAGGGTTGCGAGCTCCCCCATTATCATGTCGAGACAACCGTCGCCCATCACCGCCATTGTCCGTTCACCGCTCGCAATCGCATGGCCTGTTGCCAGCGGCAGGGCACAGCCCATGGTGCAAAGACCTGTCGACTGGATCAGCCGATGTGGCAGGGTGGAGGTCCAAAGCTGGCTCATCAGAATGCGATGGGCCCCGCTGTCGATGCTGACCATCAGTTCTGCGGGACGCGCCTCGTTCAGCACATGCAGCGCGTTGGATGGGCCCCAATCCTGGGTTGGCGCGAAAGCGTCTTTCAGGGCCGCCCGCGCCGCCTCGATGCGCCCGCCCCACTCCGACGCGGGGGCACTGTCGGCGAATAATGCCGACAGCCCCAATCCGGGATCGCAGACCCAGCTTTGCGACACTTCGTGCATGGCCTGACGGTTGGGCGCGAGCGTGAATTCGATGGCGTTGGCCGGATCCCAGGGATCCTGCCAGCCGGGGCGCATCTCAATGGGATCATAGCCCGCGCAGATGACGAAATCCGCCTCCGAGAGCAGGGGCGTGACAATCTTGTCCGCCTTCGGGCTAAGCCCGTGCCCGCCGAGGGACAGCGGCCCCATCTCATCAATCACCCCTTTGGCTTTGTAGGTCGTGACCACCGGAATGCTATGTTTGGCCGAGAGGTCGCGGAGGACCTCAACGCCCGTGGTCGACTCCAGCACATCAAGCCCGGCGACGATCAGGGGACGTTTGGCCGACGCCAGCCGTTCGCGTGCCTGGTCCAGGCCCGCCGGGGCCACCGGCGCAAGCGCCGCGATGCGATCGGCGCGGGCGGGTTTGTGCTCGGCGGTTGCAACCCCGATGGGCAGATCGATGTGCACGGGACCGGGTTGCGGATCGCAGGCAAGGCGAACGGCCTTATCTACCATCACATCACATCCATTGCGCCGCGCCTCGAACGTCCGCTTCACCAAGGGGGCCAGAACCGCGCGATGGTCAAAAATCTGATGGGTGTAGCGCAGGGTCGTCGTCTCATCATAGGCACCGGTCAGCACGATCAGCGGTACGCGGTCCTGCTCTGCGTTCGCGACGACATTGACGGTATTGGCCATGCCCGGCCCCACTGTCGTAACCAACACGCCCGGCGCACCGGTCGCATGCCACGCCCCTTCGGCCATGAAACCCGCCGCATTTTCGTGACGGGCAAGAACGAATTCGATCCCGCGCCGCGACAGGGCGTCGATCAGGTGAAGCACTTCGCCACCGGGCACGCCGAACGCATGACGTACACCGGCCTCAAAGAGCCGGTCGGCAATGATATCGGCTGAGGTCTGGGTCATGGCGCGCTCCGCATCGTTGTTCGGCGCGATCCTGCGCGAATGACGCCCGGTGTCAATTCATCTGCCCCTCCGCTGACGCAGAGGTGATGCTATCCGCACCATACCCGTGTGATGGTGCCATCTGCGTCGAGATCGAAATTCACACGATCGGGCCGATAGTCCATCGTGACAGCCGATCCCGGCGGGATGATCCGCATCGGCGCGGGGAACGTTGCGCGGGCAAAGATTTCCTCATTCTGACCGATGAAAGCGGCGTAGCTACCGGGATCGCACTGCCCGGCTTGGGGTATCGGCGGCAAGTCCGGTACCGGCGCCGTCTCGGCACAGGCCGCACAGGACAGCGCCAATGTCAGGCTTATCAGAGACTTATACATGCCGCCCCCTTACTTGCTGGGCGCTGAGCCGCCCCATCCGATATCCTCGGTAAACCCCTCCATCACATTGAGCCAGAGGTCATGGGCGGCAATGAAATTGTCGAGTGTCAGGCCATATTGCAGATAGACCGGCATCTCGAGAATGACGTCATCCTCGACCGTGCGAATGCGCCCCCAAACCCAGTCGGAGTGCCAGTTCATGATCTCTCGCGTTGAGAAAGAGCCGTCGGTGTCAAAGCGGGCGCTGTATTGCATCGACAGGCAGTCGGCGTTGTCGATGCAGTCGTAAAAGCCAACCTCATAATTCCAGCCCCGCGCTGTCGCGGCGATATAGTTGTTGCCCTGGCTGTCGGTGCGGATGCGAACATTGCTGGCGTGATCGGACATGATCTGGCGGATCCGCTCGATGCTCGATCCATCGACAATGGTCTGTGCGAAGGCGGCGCCGGGCAAGGACAGCAACGCGATGAGGGCAAGACGGATCAGCATGGGGGTCTCCTGATACGGATCAAAAAAAGGGGGCGCCGGTGGCACCCCCTTACTGTTTCCGAAACGATGGTGGGCAATCAAGCCCTTAGCCACCGCGATTTGCAATCAGATCATCGACCACGGACGGATCGGCAAGCGTGGATGTGTCGCCTAATGAGCCGTAATCATCCTCGGCAATCTTGCGCAGGATGCGGCGCATGATCTTGCCAGAGCGGGTCTTAGGCAGGCCGGGCGCCCATTGGATCACATCGGGCTTGGCGATCGGTCCAATCTCCTTCCGGACGTGGTTCGAGAGCTCGGTGCGCAGCTCTTCGGTCGCCTCCTGCCCTTCCATCAGCGTGACATAGCAGTAGATGCCCTGCCCCTTGATCTCATGCGGGAAGCCGACCACGGCGGACTCAGACACGGCCGGATGGGCGACGAGCGCGCTTTCCACTTCTGCCGTGCCCATACGGTGGCCAGAGACGTTGATCACGTCATCCACACGGCCCGTGATCCAATAGTAGCCATCTTCATCACGGCGGCAGCCATCACCGGTGAAGTAATAACCCTTATAGTCCGAAAAATAGGTCTTCACGAAACGCTCGTGATCCCCCCAGACGGTGCGCATCTGTGCGGGCCAGCTGTCGGCCATGACGAGCACGCCTTCGGCGGCCATCTCGGTCTGGACCTCGGCCGATTGCGGATCGAGCACCAGCGGTTGCACGCCGAAGAAAGGTTTGGTGGCAGACCCGGGTTTGGTCGGGATCGCACCGGGCAGTGGCGTGATCAGATGCCCACCGGTTTCCGTCTGCCACCATGTGTCGACGATGGGGCAGCGCCCCTTGCCGACAACATCGTTATACCAGTTCCACGCCTCGGGATTGATGGGCTCACCAACCGTGCCCAGGATGCGCAGGGAGGATAGATCGTACGGTTTTACGAAATCATCGCCCTTGCCCATCAGCGCGCGGATCGCGGTGGGAGCGGTATAAAACTGTGCGACCTTGTGCTTCTCGCAAACGGCCCAGAAGCGGCCCGCGTCGGGATAGGTCGGCACGCCTTCAAACATCACGGTCGTCGCGCCGTTGGCGAGCGGTCCGTAGACGATATAGCTGTGACCCGTGACCCAGCCGACGTCAGCGGTACACCAGAACACCTCCCCATCCTTGTAGTCGAAGGTGAATTTATGGGTCATGGAGGCGTAGAGCAGATAGCCGCCCGTCGTGTGCACGACGCCCTTTGGCATGCCGGTAGATCCGGATGTATAGAGGATGAAGAGCGGGTCTTCGGCGTTCATCACCTCAGGCTCGCAGGAATTCGCGACGCCGTCCTCAGCTTCATGCAGCCAGACATCGCGGCCCGCCTGAAACGGTACGTCGCCCCCTGTGCGCTTGACCATCAGCACCTTTGTGTCGGTCCCCGCCTTGTTCAGCGCGGTGTCCACATTGGTCTTGAGTGGTGTGTTGCGCCCGCCCCGCGGGGCCTCATCCGCGGTAATCACAACCTTCGCCTGGCTGCCCTGGATCCGGTCAGACAGCGCATCTGGTGAGAAACCTGCAAACACGATGGAATGGATTGCGCCGATCCGCGCACAGGCCAGCATCGCGTAAGCCGCCTGCGGGATCATCGGCATGTAGAGCACGACGCGGTCGCCTTTGCTCACACCCATATCTTTCAACACATTGGCCATCTTGCAGACATGCGCGTGCAGCTGCTGATAGGTGATGTGCTGGGCTTCATCATCGGGGCTGTCAGGCTCCCATATGATCGCGGTTTGCGTCCCACGCTCGGCCAAATGGCGGTCGATACAGTTGGCGGAGACGTTCAGCTCACCATCTTCAAACCATTTGATCGACACATCGGGATATTCGAACGTCGTATTCTTGATTTTGGTCGGAGCGGTGATCCAGTCGAGCCGGTGGGCCTGCTCGCCCCAGAACGCCTCAGGGTTTTCGACGGATGCGCGATACATCTCGTCATAGGTCGCGGCATCGATATGGGCGTTGGAAGCGAAATCGTCACTTGGGGGGTAAAGGCTCATGGGAGTCCTCCGGTCGTCTTGTGCGGGCCATGTCCCGGACAGGATCCGGGACCGCGTTGTCGCGGGGCCGTCTTAGGGTGTGGCGGCCCCGGATCATGTCCGGGGCGTCGCATCTGGATCAGATGGCGAGATATTCCTCGCGCATTGCCTTGTTGTCGAGCAGATGTTGGGCCGTGTCATCATAGACAACCTTGCCGGTATCGAGAATAACCGCCCGATCCGCCAGCTTGAGCGCCGCAACAGCATTCTGTTCAACGATCACCGTGGTGATCCCAAGCGACCTGATCTCACGCAATGTGCGCTCGATCTCGTGCACGATGACAGGTGCAAGGCCCTCATAGGGCTCATCAAGCAGCAAGAGCTTGATGTCGCGGGCAAGGGCGCGGCCGATGGCGAGCATTTGCTGCTCACCACCGGACAGGGTCACCCCCTCCTGCTTGCGCCGCTCACCCAGACGGGGGAACAACTCGTAAATCCGCTGAATAGACCAGCCATGCGGTGGGGCGATCTGGGCCAGTTGCAGATTCTCCTCAACCGTCAGGCCCGGAATGATCCGCCGATCTTCGGGCACCAGAGCCACGCCCGACTGCGCGGCACCATGCGCGCTCATCTCATGCAGCGGCTTATGGTCCAGCCAGATTTCGCCATGCGTCACTTCGGGATCGCCCGCCCGCGCAATTGCGCGCAGGGTTGAGGTCTTGCCCGCACCGTTCCGGCCCAGAAGGGCGAGAATTTCCCCCTCGTGGATGTTCATGCTTACGCCCTGAACGATGTAGCTTTCCCCGTAATAGGCGTGGATATCCCAGCAGGAGAAGTAAGCCGGTTCCGACCGGCCCTCGGGTGCGCGGATGTCGCTCATCTGATTCATCTCCTGTCCCCTTAGTCGTGTGCGTCGCCGAGATACGCTTCGCGCACCTTCGGGTTGCCCTTGATGAATTGCGGATCGTCCTCAACGATCACGTGGCCCTGGGCCAGCACGCTGATCCGGTCCGCCAGACTGAAGACCACATGCATGTCGTGCTCGATGACCACAAAGGTGATCGGGCGGCTTTCGGCAATTTGCTTCAGCAGATCGATGGTGTTGTTCGTATCTGCGCGTGCCATGCCTGCTGTCGGCTCATCCAGCAGCAAGAGCTTGGGGTTCTGCGCCAGACACATCGCCATTTCCAGCCGCCGCTTGTCGCCGCGCGACATTGCGGACGCGTCCATGTCCTTTTTGTCGGCCATGCCCACGTCGAGCAGCATCTGCTCGGCATGCTCCCGTATCTCGGTTTCCGCCCGTACAGCGGCAAAAGGAGACAGTTTGAATGCGCCATCCCGTTTTGCGAAGCTGGGGATCATCACGTTCTCAATGATCGTGAGGTCCGAGAAGATCTCTGGGGTCTGGAACACGCGGCTCACACCCATCTGGTTGATCTCGTAGGGCTTTCGGCCAATCAGGCTTTGCCCGTCGAACATCACGGTGCCGGTGTCGGGCGTCAGCCGCCCGACGAAGCAATTGAGCAAGGTGGATTTACCCGCGCCGTTCGGCCCGATGATGGCGTGGACGGTGTTTTCCTCGACATTGAGGTTCACATCGTCAAGCGCCTGCAGACCGCCGAAGCGCTTATTGACGCCAGTTACTTCAAGAATGCCCATCGGTTCTTACTCCCCCGCCTGGCGCTGAATTGCAGCGTCACGCTCTGCGTCTTTGGACTTGCGATCCCGCCGCAACACGGTGGCCAGTTTCTGGCCGCCCTGAACGAGGCCGCCCGGCAGGAAGATAACAACCGCCATGAACAGGATGCCCAGCGTCAGGTGCCAGCCCTTGCCGACGAACGGATAGATGATCGTGACGGTCACATCGGTCATCCAGTCGGGCATCCAGGCAAACCAGCCCTCAAGGACGGATTTGTTGATCTTCGAGACAATGTTCTCGAAATACTTGATGAAGCCCGCGCCCAGAACCGGGCCGATGAGCGTGCCAGCGCCGCCAAGGATGGTCATCAGAACGACCTCACCCGATGCGGTCCAGAACATACGCTCTGCACCGACCTGTGTGTCCATCGCGACCAGAAGACCACCGGCCAGGCCAGCATACATGCCAGAGATGATGAAGGCAGCCAGCGTGTAGGGCTTGGGGCTGATGCCGGTGTAGCTCAGACGGTTCTGATTGGACTTCACCGCGCGCAGCATCATGCCGAAGGGCGAATTGAACAGGCGGATGGAGCCGTAAAACGCGATGAGCATCGCAATCGCGGCAATGTAGTAGCCCGCGTTGAAGGTGAACAGCCAACGGCCAACCTCCAACTCGTAGCTTGCCGCCATTTCGAGGCCAAAGAGGCTCGCGCGCGGCGTCTGGCCCTCAGGCAACGGGGCGTCGAGGATACGCGGATCGAAATACTGCAACTGCATGCCCGTTTCACCACCGGTCAGCGGCGTCAGGACGGAGTAGGCCAGCGCAAAGCTCATCATCGCAAATGCAAGCGTCAGGATCGAGAAGTAGATGCCTGAGCGGCGTAGCGAGATGAAGCCCACGATGGCCGCAAAAAGCCCTGCCACAACAATCGAGCCGATGATGGCCGGAATGACGTTCAGCGTCAGCAGCTTCATCATCCAGATGCCCGCATAAGAACCGACACCCAGGAAGGCCGCGTGTCCGAAGGACAGATAGCCAGTCAGACCAAACAGGATGTTAAAGCCGATGGCGAAGATGCCGAAGATCACGAAACGCTGCATCAGATCGGGATAGCCCGCATTGAACTGTGCCAGGCCGGATCCCTCGGGGAACGGGTTGAGAATGAACGGCGCGAAGGCACACATCGCCACGACCAGCAGAAAAAGCCGCAGGTCTTTCTTGCCCAGTCCCAGCGCGCCGCCAGCGGAGGCGCCCTTGGACTTCGATTGGGTCGGCACGAAGCCGTCGGTTGCTTGATCTGTCATGGATCAGTCCTCCATCACGCCCTTGCGGCCCATAAGGCCCCGTGGACGGGTCAGCAGCACGATGATGGCTACAAGGTAAATAATGATCTGGTTGATGCCGGGCAGCACGTCGAGCACTTCAGGCATGGAGGCAAAGGCCTCAATAATGCCCAGCAGGAAGCCTGCGAGTACCGCACCCGGCAGGGAGCCCATGCCGCCCACAACGACCACAACGAAGCTGAGCACGAGGAAGTCCATACCCATGTGGTAGTTCGGGGAGTTGATGGGCGTGTACATCACACCGGCCAGACCTGCGACGGCGGCCGCAATGCCGAACATGATGGTAAAGCGACGATCGATGTCGATGCCCAGAAGTGTCACCGTCTCCCGATCCGCCATTCCGGCGCGCACGACCATTCCGAACGTGGTGAAGCGGAGAAAGGCAAAGACCGCGCCGATGATGATGGCTGCGAAGCCAAAGTAGACCATGCGCCAGTACGGATAGACGATGGAGCCTGCGTCAAAGCCGATCATTGCACCGAAGTCGAAGGAGCCGATGAAGGCGTCGGGTGCAGGCGTCGGGATCGGGTTCGCGCCGTAGAAATACTTGATGATCTCCTGCAGGACGATGGCAAGGCCGAAGGTCACGAGGATCTGATCGGCGTGCGGACGCTTGTAGAAGTGCTTGATCAGGCCGCGCTCCATAATCACGCCGATCAGCAGCATCACCGGGATGGCGAAGAGGATTGAAATTGGAACGGCCCAGTCGATGACGGCGGCCCCGGCTGATTCTCCAAGAATGTCATAGAGATACGGCACTTCGACCTGTAGCGGATTGCCCAGGAAGTCGGTGCGCGAAGCGTCGGTGAATGTGTAGCTGACCTGTAGCAGACGGCTGAATGTGACCGCGCAAAAGGCGCCCAGCATGAACAATGCACCATGGGCGAAGTTCACCACGCCCAACGTGCCAAAGATGAGCGTGAGACCAAGGGCGATCAGCGCGTAGGCGCTCCCTTTGTCCAGCCCGTTCAGGATTTGAAGAATTATGGCGTCCATTGCGGGCCCTCGCGAATAACTGTCAATCACGCAGATGGTCAGGTGCGGGTCGCGCAGACACTCGGCACCTTGGTGGGGTGGTTCGCCCCCCATAAGGGGGACGAACCTAAGTCAGGGGAGGTATTTGGCTTACGCGCCCGGATTACACTCGCCCAGGCTGCCGCCTGCGAACTGTGGGTGATCCGGTGCATAGGTAACCTGCTCGGTCGGAGTGACCTCGACGATTTCCACCAGGTCGAACTCGTTCTCCGGGTTCTCTTTACCGCGCACAACGACAACATCCTTGAAGCACTGGTGATCGTCGGCACGGTAGGTGGTCGGACCGTTGCCCAGACCGTCGAACTCGAACCCTTCGAGGGCCTCGACAACCGCGCAGGGGTTGAAGTCGCCCGCACGCGCAACCGCATCAGCATAGAGCAGCGTCTGCACGTAGCAGGTGTGTGCTGCCTGGGACGGCGGGAAGCCGTACTTGGTGCCGAAGGACTGAACGAAGGCGTTCGTGCCGGAATAGCGCTCACCCAGCTGGTTCTCCAGCTTCCAGTCCCAGTTCTGGGAGCCCAGGATGCCGCCGATGTTCTCACCTGCACCGCGCGCCATCAGCTCGGAGTACAGCGGAACAACGATCTCGAAGTTCTTGCCGTTCGCCTGACGCTCACGCAGACCGAACTGAACCGCGTTGGTCAGCGAGTTCACCATGTTGCCGCCGTAGTGGACGAGGACGAGGACGTCCGCGTCGGACTGGAGGACAGGCGCGATGTAGGACGAGAAGTCCGTCTGGGTCAGTGGCGTCTTCACGGTGTTGACCGTGTTCCAGCCCACAGCCTCGGTCGCGGAGGTGATCGCTTCCTCGGTGGTGTAGCCCCAGTTGTAGTCTGCCGTCAGATAATAGGCATTCCGGTCGGTGCCGTACTGCTGCGCGAGGATCGGCGCGAGTGCTGCACCGGACATGTAGGAGTTGAAGAAGTGACGGAAGCCGTTCGCCTTCTTATCCTTGCCGGTCGTGTCGTTCGCGTGGGTCAGACCCGCCATGAAGATCACGCCTGCTTCCTGACAGAGCGCCTGAACAGCCACAGCCACACCAGAGGACGAACCACCAGAGACCATGATCGCGCCATCACGCTCGATCATCGAGCGGGCAGATGCACGCGCCGCGTCAGATTTCGTCTGCGTGTCACCGGTAACGAACTCGACCTTGCGGCCAAGGATACCGTTACCCTCAAGCACTTGGCTCGAGAACGTGTTCATCATGCCGCCGTCGCCTTCACCGTTCAGGTGCTCAACAGCAAGCTCAAATGCGCGAAGTTCGTCCGTACCCTCGTCCGCGTAGGGGCCCGATTGTGGGACGTTGAAGCCGAGCGTGACAGTGTCGTTGCCCGGTGCGTTCGTGTAGGCGTTTGCAGCCGAGGTGAAGAAGGTCGGCGTGGCCAGGCCTGCCGCGCCCATGACGGCACCCGACTTGATGACGCCCCGGCGGGTTGGTTTCGTAAACGACATATGGTCCTCCCAAAGTGTCTTTTGATTTTCCGCGATCCGGTCTCTCGCCGGCATTTGCACGGATGGGTTTCACGACCCGACGTCAGAATGAGCTGACGATGTAAACAAAGCAACAAACCATTGCTTTCAAATAATTTTCTTGTAAATATTTTACAGGTCATTTTGGCAAAGCTGTAACGAATGTTACATTGCGTCGCAACAAAGCCTTTTTACGAAAGGATTTTTCGTCGATGTCACGCTCTTTCGCCGGACTGCGAATCCGGGAACGCCGCAAGCAATTGCGGCTTAGCCAGACCGCTTTGGCCAAGGCGGCGGGCATCTCGCCATCCTACCTGAACTTGATTGAGCACAATCGAAGACCCGTTGCGGGGCGAGTCATGTTGATGCTCGCCAAGGCCTTGGACATGCCAGCGGCAGGGCTGGGGGAAGAGGCGGAGCTTGGCGTAGTGCAGGCGCTGAGGGATGCGGCAGCAGACCTTCCGGTTCATGCGCCCGAGACCCATGTCACCGAGGAATTCGTGGGACGCTATCCCGGCTGGGCGCGGCTGCTCGCCACACTCGACCAGACCGCTCGCAGCCAACGCGTGACCATCGAGGCGCTGAGCGATCGCCTGACCCATGACCCCACCTTGCAGTCGAACATGCATGAGATGCTCACGACGATCACGGCCATCCGGTCGACCTCCTCAATCCTGGCCAGCATCCCGGATATCGACCCGCCCCAGCAGGCGCGCTTTGTCGAGGCCATCCATGGCGAGAGTGAGCGCTTGAGCGAGGTCGCCAGCGCGCTGACAGACTATTTCGACAATGCGGTCGAACTGGAGGAACGCTCTACCACCCCAGAGGAGGAAGTCGCGCAGGTGCTGGAGGATTGCCGATACGATCTTGTCAAACTGGAGCGCGGCGAGGCCCGGATCGAAGACGCCATCCCGCATTTCGACGCCCTCTCCACGGCCGCAAAAGGCGCGTTTCGCGCCTGGGCAGAGCGTTGGATCTTCGATGCAAGGGCCATTCCGCGCGCGACGCTGATAGAGGCCTTTGAGCGACCAGTAGACCTTGTCTCACTGGCTGTATCCCTGCGCGTTCCGCTGGATCAACTCATGCGCAGGATTGCCTTTCTGGACGAGGCTGAGGTGCCGCGCGTCGGACTTTTGACGGTCAATGCGGCGGGTCATTACCTTTTGCGCCGTCCCATTCCCGATTGGCCGCTATCTCGCCAGATTGCGGCCTGCCCGCTGTGGCCGCTCTTTGATGCGACCAGCCAGCCGGAGCGCCTGATCGCCGCGCGACTTGTTCAACCCTCTGGTCAGGCGAGCCTCACCCTCAGCGCCTCGCTTCGGCCAAGGGCTGCATCCGTGGGCGAGCGCCCGCAATCCACCTCAACGATGCTGATCCTGCCGCCCGGTGTGGAAGATCGCTTCATCACCGGAGCCGTGGAAGAGATTGATGCAGGCCCCGGCTGCCGCATTTGCGCCCGACCGGCCTGTCTGGCGCGGTCTGCCGCACCAATCATCGAGTTGAGCGCGTGACGCCGCATGCAAAATACATTGCCCGCCACAGTCTCCACCCGTTAAGCTATCGCAATCGCAAAGCCACCCGCAGATGGCGGCATGCGATCGGGGAGGCTACCAGATGACCAAGCGGGTCCTAATCGTCGAAGACGAAACGAATATTGTCGAGTCGCTCTCATTCCTTTTGGGGCGAGCGGGTTTTGAGGTGCAAACCGTGGCGGACGGCGCGCTTGCGCTCGACAAAGCTGCACATGTCGAACCCGACGTCATGATCCTCGACGTCATGTTGCCCAATGTTTCGGGATTTGACGTTTTGCGCGGCGTACGGGCCAACCCGGCCCTGACCTCCACCCCTGTGATGATGTTGACCGCCAAGGGACAGTCGCGTGACCGCGAGCAGGCCCTGCAATTGGGGGCGGATGTTTTCGTGACCAAACCCTTCTCGAACGCCGACATCGTGGCCGAGGCGCGCAGGCTTGCCGGACTGGACGGATGAGTGATGCGGACTCCCTGTCCACCCCGGCACGCGCCCGGCGCCGTCGCTATGATGGCGCGGCCCTGTTGCCCATTTTCGCGGCGATCATGCTGTTGCCACCCTTCGTCAGCCTATTCGCAGGCTCACAGACGCTGTTCGGAATTCCAGTGATCGTGCTTTGGATCTTTGGCATCTGGCTTGCCCTGATAGCGATCGCCGCGCGCCTTTCGCGCCTTTTGATCAACGCCCCTGAAAGCTGAACCATGTTGAGTTGGAACGTCATCGTCCTGACTTGCCTGCTCTATGTCGCGGCCTTGTTCGGGGTGGCGTTCTGGGCCGAACGGCGGGCCCGCGCAGGCCATTTCGGGTGGATGCGCAGCCCGTTGGTCTACACGCTCTCCATCTCTGTCTATTGCACGGCCTGGACTTATTACGGCGCTGTCGGCTCTGCCGCACGCAATGGGCTGGAGTTTGCGGCAATCTATCTGGGTCCCACACTGGTGTTCATCGGGTGGTGGTTTCTATTTCGCAAGCTGGTGCGCATTGCACGTGAGCAACGCACCACCTCGATCGCGGACCTGCTCTCTTCACGCTATGGAAAAAGCAGCCTGATCGGGGTGTTCGTCACCGTGCTCGCCGTGATCGCCTCAACGCCTTATATCGCGTTGCAGCTGACATCACTGTCTCTGAGTTTCACACTGTTTTCGGACGGCTCAGCAAACTCGTCCCTGACGGCGTTCTGGATCGCCGTGGGACTGGCCATCTTTACCATCCTCTTTGGGACACGGCATGTTGACGCGAATGAGCGGCACTATGGTGTGGTTACAGCGATTGCCCTCGAAGCGATTGTCAAACTGGTTGCTATCGCCTCCGTCGGTCTGTTTGTCGTATTTGGCCTCGCCTCTGGCCCCTCTGACATATTCGCGCGCCCCGAAAGTGCCGAGTTATTGAGCGCAGATATTTTTGGCCCGCGTTGGATCACGCTCGTCTTCTTGTCCGCCACTGCCATCATCTGCCTGCCGCGCATGTTTCAGGTCATCGTTGTGGAGAATGTTGATGAGCGCCATCTCGCGACGGCTGCGTGGGCCTTCCCGATGTATATCTTCCTGATGTCGCTCTTCGTTCTGCCCATCGCCATAGTTGGGCTGAACACGATGCCCGCAGGCTCGAACCCTGATCTCTTCGTTCTGACTCTACCGTTGGCCTCTGGCGCAAATACCCTGGCCCTTGTCGCCTTTATCGGCGGATTCTCCGCTGCGACGTCGATGGTCATTGTCTCTGCGATTGCGCTGGCGACGATGATGTCGAACCATATCTTCATGCCGCTCTGGCTGCGCGCCACGGCCGGTACGCCAAGCTCATCTGGCGACGTGCGGCGTATTCTGCTGATATCACGGCGGGTGTCGATCCTTGTCATCATGGGGCTTGGGTACCTGTACTACCTGCTCGCCGGTGACGGTGGGGCACTCGCCTCTATCGGTCTGATCGCCTTTCTGGGGGCGGCGCAGTTCCTGCCCTCTGTCATTGCGGGGCTCTACTGGCGCGGCGCGACCCGGACGGGTGCCCTGCTCGCTGTTGGAAGCGGCGCCGTCGTCTGGGCCTACACGCTGTTTCTCCCCAGCTTTGGCGGGTCGTTAATTCTGAGTGCCGAGACCATCGCGAATGGACCATTCGGACTTGGTTGGCTGCGTCCAAATGCGCTGTTCGGGTCCGCGATCTCTGATCCGCTGGTCCATGCCGTTATCTGGTCGATGGCTGTGAACATCACGATGCTCTGCGTTGGATCCATGATGTCGCGACCGCGCGCACTCGAACAGCTTCAGGCAAAGATCTTTGTCGATGTCTTTGCGCTGAGTGCTGCGGGTCAGGGGATGAGCCTTGGGCGGACGGCCAAGTCAGAGAAGCTTTTTGAACTGGCACAGCGCATACTGGGGCGGGAGCAGGCCGGGCGGATGTTCACGGAAATTGCCCGGGCTCAGGGCAAGCCCTCAGGCCTGCCGGATGCGGATCCCGCGCTCACCGCCCGGTTGGAGCGTGCGCTGGCCGGTGCCCTCGGAGCCTCCTCCGCCCATGCCATGGTCAGTCAGATCAGCGGGCATGGAACGGTCTCGGTTCCAGAACTGATCCGGATGGCAGATGAGACAGCACAAATCGTCGAGTACTCCCACCGGATCGAGGAAAAGAGCCGTGAGCTGGAAATCTCCGCCGATCAATTGCGTCGCGCGAACGAACGGTTGCGTGCGATTTCGGACCAGAAGGACGCGTTTCTTAGTCAGGTAAGCCACGAATTGCGCACGCCGATGACGTCCATTCGATCATTTGCGGAGATCTTGCGGGAAACGGATCAGATCGACCCGGACCAGCATCAGCGCTTCGTCACGATTATTCACGAGGAAAGTCAGCGTCTGACACGGCTGCTCGATGAAATTCTTGATCTATCGGTGCTTGAAACGGGCCGCACCACGATGCGCCGCGATCCGCTGTGGCTCGATGATGTGATCCGGCAGGCATTGGATGCAACCGAGCCTTTGATGCGACGCGCCGGAGTGCAGCCTGACTATGCCCCGGGCGCTGAGATACCGGTGCTGGCGGATCGGGACCGGCTGGCGCAGGTCTTCATCAATGTTTTGTCCAATGCCGTGAAATACGGCCTTGGCCTGCCGCCTCGTATCAAAGTTGAGGCTGTGCAGGGTCCGCAAGAGGTCACCGTTACAATCACCGACAACGGCCCCGGCATTGCCGAGGCCGACGCGGATCGTGTGTTCGAGAAGTTCTCGCGATTGGGAGAGGCAACGCTCGCCGGAAGCGCGGGCCTTGGCTTGCCCATCAGCCGCGAAATCATGCGCAACCTGGACGGCGACTTAACCTTGCGGTCAGGCGAAGGCGGCGCCTGCTTCGTCATTACCCTGCCGGTTGTCGAGCAAAGCGCCGCTGCCGAATAGCCTGCTCAGACAATGCCGGCGAGGCTGAGCACAGCAATCACGACGACAACAAGACCGATGATGTAAATGACATTCCGCATTGTAACTTTCCTTTTTGCAATGTGGAAAGCCAACGTTCGCGCGGCGGGATGGTTCCGTTAAAGGCCTGCTGCGCGCAAGATCACACCTGCGGTCATCAGGTCCAAATGCGCGCCGCCCCCATTCTTGAACAGCGTGATCTCCTGATCCGAGCGGCGCCCCGCCTGACCCGCAATAATCTGCGTCAGGTCGCCCTTCACGTCGGATGGGGCGATTGCACCGCTGGCCAGCGGGATCATCAGTTCACCGATATGTCCCATCGTCGTCTCGCGACTGTCGACGAAGATCGAGCTGCGAGTGAGTGCGGTATCGTCCGCCTCTCGCATATCGGCGGTGAACGCCCCGATCAGATCGAGATGGGCCCCTTGTGCAAGCCAATCTCCCTTTAGAACCGGGGATTTGCTCATCGTGCAGGTTGCGACGATATCGGCCGCAGCCACGGCATCTGAAAGATCGGCTGCAACAATCACGTCGGCATGTTTCCCGGCCAGCGCCTCAGCCCGTTCGATGGTCCGGTTCCACAGCATCACGGTCTTCAAGTTGGGGAATACGGCGCGATAGGCCTCGATGAGGCTATCCGCAACCGCGCCAGCGCCTATGATCAGCAGACGTTCCGCATCCGGGCGCGCAAGCAAGCGCGCGCCGAGCACACTGTCCCCCGCGGTCTTCCATCGCGTGATCAATGCATTGTCGATCACGGCGCGGGGTGCCCCGGTCTGATCATCGAAAACGAGCATCGCACCCTGAACGCTTGGACGACCCTGTGCAGGGTTGCCGGGCAGGACCGTGACCGACTTCACACCAACACCTGCGCCGTCAATCCATGCAGCGCGGCTCAACAAGGTATCGTCGCCGCGATGCAGGAACTGGTCGGACACTTCGGGAGCCGGGCCGCGGTGCCCCTCCTCTATCGCATCCGCGATCGCTACCCAGTCTGCGGGCGGCACATCGGATGCGGTGATGAAGGGCAGATTTGCCATCAGGCCCCGGCGGCTGCCGCTGCGCGGGCGAAGGCTGGCAGGTCCTCCTCGGTCAGGCCGGCAATGTTCATGCGGCTGTCCTGAACCATGTAGATGCCCGCTTCATCCCTCATGGCCTTCACCTGCTCTGGCGTGACGCCGAGGCGAGAGAACATGCCGCGATGCTCTTTGATGAAATCAAAGCGATCAGAATTGGTGGCCTGACGAAGAGCCTCGGCCAGACCGTCACGCAGACCGTTGATCCGCTCGCGCATCTCTGTCAGTTCCGCTTCCCAGTCCGCGCGCAGTTCAGGATCATTCAGGATGATCTCTGCCAGCGCCGCGCCATGATCGGGCGCAAAGGAGTAGAGCATACGGTTCACGCTGGCGAGCGTCGCCTGGACCAGCTTCGTCTCGTCCACATCAGGGCAGATCACCGTCGCGCAGCCAGCCCGGTCGCGGTAGAGGCCAAAATTCTTGGAACAGGATTGCGCAACCATCATCCGCTGCACCTTAGAGGCCATGTGCCGCATCCCGGTCACGTCTTCCTCAAGTCCGTCACCCATGCCCTGATAGGCAAGATCGACCAGCGGGGTCCAACCGTTCGCGATGGCGCTTTCGGTCAGTTGCGCCCACTGCGCATCTGTAAGATTGGCCCCGGTCGGATTGTGACAGCAGCCATGCAGCACAACAATATCATCCGCACCCAAACCGTTCACATAAGCCAGCATATCATCGAAGCGCACGCCGCAGGTTTCAGCATCGAAATAGTCATATTTCGAAACGCTCAACCCCATGTTGTTCAGCATACCCTCATGGCTGGGCCAGGATGGGTTGGAAATGTGGAATTTCGCATCAGGTTTGGCGCGCGAGACCAGCTCAAACAGCACGCGCAACGCGCCTGTGCCCCCCGGTGCCGCAGCCCCGGCCATGCGATCGGTCGCCTGCCCAAGGCCGAGTTCCTGCATTGCCTTCACAAAGGCCGGATCACCCGTCAGCTTGGTGTAGGTCTTCGTCGTCTGGGCCGCGTGCAACCGCTCCTCCGCCTTGCGGACAGCGCGCATCACCGGCGTACGCCCTTCATCATCCTTGTAAACGCCGACGCCCAGATCGACCTTCGTGTCGCGCGGATCGGCGGCATATTCCGCCATCAGGGCGATGATCGCATCGGGCTTTGGTTGCGGCAGGCTGTTGAACATCAAAATGACCTTTCAGATGTCACGAAGAGGAAGAGAGGACGCGGGTCGCGACCTCCTGTTCATAGGGCGTGAACCCGCATTTCTGATAGAGCGGAAGGGCCGCCGGATGGTCGAGGGTGCAGGTGTTGACCTCTAACCGCTTTACCCCCGGACCGTCCCACGCCATGTGGATCGCGGTCTGCAAAAGCCATCGACCCAGGCCAGATCCGACTGCCTCCGGCACCAGACCGAAATAGGCAAGGTCGCATTCCCCCTCGGTTCGGAAATCGAGCTGAAAAAAGCCCGCAGGCCAGCCATTGCGCATCAGTGTGTAAAGATGAACGTCAGGACTTTTGACAAAAGCTTCAAGTTCTTCGGGATCCTGACGGAACCGGTCTGTCCATTCATAGGGACCGCCCACCGCGCCATAGAGCGAGAGAAAATACCAGACCGGCGGGTCTTCGGCGCGCAGCAGCGCAATCGGGTCGTTCAATCGCGCCGCGGGCCGCGGATAGTCGGGGCGCCCATCCATGGCAAGATAGGTGATCGTATAGGTCGCCTCCGTCATCCGGTCGCGACTTTCAGGTCCGGATACATACCCCATTCCGCCCAGGAACCGTCATAGACCGCAACCTGCTTGTGGCCGATCCGCTCAAGCGCGAGGGCAAGGATCGACGCCGTGATCCCTGATCCGCAGGTCGTGGTGATCGGACCGGACAGATCGACGCCTGCACCTTCGAATGCGGCGCGCAGCGCGTTCTCGTCCTTCATGGTGCCATCGGCATTCAGCACGTCCTTGTAATAGACGTTCAGAGAGTTCGGGATGTGCCCGGCACGTAGTCCGGGCCGGGCCTCCGGCTCCTCGCCGCGGAAGCGGGCCGGGGATCGGGCATCCACGATCTGTTCTTGTGCGAGCTTTGTCTGCGCGGCCACCTGCGTCACATCCCGCACGCGGCTGGCATCCCGGCGTGCGGTGAAGTGGCGGTCGCGCAGCAATGGAAGATCGTCCTCTACCGGGTGCCCCTCAGCCTTCCATTTCGGCAAACCACCGTCGAGCACTGCGACATCGGTTTTGCCCATCAGTCGGAACAGCCACCAGACACGCGGGGCAGAAAACAGGCCTGCCGTGTCATAGACGATCACCCGGTGCCCGTCGCCAATGCCCATGGCCCGCATGCGGGAGATGAACTTCTCAACCGGAGGGGCCATATGCGGCAGGTCCGACGCACTGTCTGAAATCTCATCAATGTCGAAAAAGCGGGCGCCGGGGATATGCTCTGCTTCATATTCCGCGCGCGGATTGCGGCCCTCGGCGGGCAGGTACCAGCTTGCGTCCATAACGCGGAGATCGGGCGCGCCCAGATGAGCGGCCAACCAGTCGGTGCTTACCAATTCGGTCGTTTGCCCGGTCGCCATATCGCATCCTCCACTGATGTCTTGGGAGGGATAACGCGCGCAAGGTGGTGACGCAAGTTGCGCCCCGTCCTCATTCGCTGCGAATGCGCGTCATTCCGGCCCCATACTGGCCGGATGGACGGGCGGCGAACCCGCGGGAAGCATAAAACGGCTCCAATCCAGCAACGGCCATCAACCCAATTGCAGATCCGTTTGCCATCCGTCCGTCGAGTTGTGCGAGAATCTCGTCGAGTAATGCAGCCGCGATCCCCTGCCCTCTGTAAGATTGTGCCACGATCAAGTCCTGAACATGAGCATAGAGCACGCCATCCCCAACGGCGCGGACCATGCCCACCAATTCCCCCTCGTCGGTGCGCGCCGAAACATGCAGCAGACTGGCCTCAAGTGCGCGGCTCAGCACAGTTGGATCAAGTACTTCCCACGGGGTCTCCAGCCTCAAGCGGCCCACGTCGCGCGCGCTCAGCTGCTCAGGTACAATCTTCACGACCGATCCTGACTGCGACGTCGCCGCGCCTCGGCCCGGCTCATGATCAGCGCCCCCAGGATCAGGCCGGTGGCGACCACGAGGATCACCAGCGTGCCGAGCGCATTCACGTCCGGGCTGACCCCCAGGCGCACTTTGGAATAGATTACCATCGGCAGGGTGGAAGAACCCTGACCGCTCACAAAGCTCGCAATCACCAGATCGTCTAGGGACAGCGTAAACGCCAGCAACCAACCCGAGATCAGGGCCGGTGCGATCACCGGCAAGGTGATGCCCATGAATATGCGAACCGGCCGCGCGCCAAGATCCCGCGCAGCCTCCTCGATCGAGCGGTCAAACCCGGCCAGCCGTGCCTGTATGACCACTGCGACAAAGGCCATGCCAAAGGTCGCATGGGCGATCACGATCGTCGTCACCGACCGCCCTTGCGGCCAGCCGAAAAGCTGCTCCATCGAAATAAACAGCAACAGCAGCGACAGGCCGGTGACCACCTCTGGCATCACAATCGGTGCGGTGGTCATCGCCGTGAACAGCATGCGCAACCGAAAGCCTCCAAACCGCGACAAGATATAACCGATCAGGGTTCCAAATATGGTCCCGATACTGGCGGAAAGCACCGCGACCTGAAGCGAGACAAGCGCGGCATCGAGCACTGCATCATTGCTCCACAATTCGCCATACCAGCGCGTCGACCAGCCCCCCCAGACACTGACGAGCTGCGAGGCGTTGAACGAATAGATGATGAGCACCGCCAGCGGGACGTAGAGCAGCGCGAAGCCCAGGATTGCGAGAAGACGGATCATCACGCCTCCCCCCGCAACGCGGGGGAGGAACGCAGCAACATGAATGGCACGACCAGAAGGGCCAGCATGGCAATGGCCACGGCTGCGGCCACAGGCCAGTCACGATTGCGGGTGAATTCCCCCCAAAGCACGTTCCCAATCATCGGGCTATCCTGCGCGCCCATCAGATCCGGAATTACAAATTCCCCGACGGCCGGGATGAAGACCAGAAGACAGCCCGCCAGAATACCCGGCAATGACAGCGGCAGCGTGATTGTCCAAAACGTCTGCCACCCGCGCGCACCCAGATCGGCCGCGGCCTCCAGCAAGGTTCCGTCCAGCTTTTCCAACGTCGAATAGAGCGGCAGAACCATCAGGGGCAGATAGGTGAAAACGATGGTCAGATAGACGGCAAAATCGGTCTGCATCATCTGGATCGGCTCATCTGTGATGCCAAGCCACATCAACCCGGTATTGATGAGCCCCCCCTGCCGGAGCAGCCCCATCAACGCATAAATCCGCAGAAGCGACGACGTCCAGAATGGCAAGATGACCGCGAGCAACAACACATTGCGCCAGGTCGGCGTCGCCCGCGCGATGACCCAGGCCATGGGCCACGCCACCAACAGGCACATCAGGGTTGCGCCACCTGCAATCTGAACCGAGCCCAGATAGGCCCGCCAGTAGAGATCATCCTCGGTGAGAAACACATAATTGTCGAATGAGCCAACGAAGCGCGGAACCCATCCGTCCCACTCAAATGCCGGGGAATAAGGCGGCACACTGAATTGCGGTGCACCGAGGCTCACCAGAAAGACGATGAAGAACGGCACCAGAAAGAAGATCAGCAACCAGATGAATGGCACGCCGATGACTGCGCGTTTGCCCCAGCCTTCCCTCACTGAAATGCACCTTCTTCTTGGTCGAAATATCCCCGCCGGAGGCCTGCGGCACAGCCTATGCGCGCCATCGGCCGGCATGTCTCGGGACAATTGTACGTCACGCGCATCGCACTCAATCCCGCAACATCACGGCACCTTCAGGTGCGAAATCAAAATGGACAGGCATGTCCCATGTGATGTCCTGCTCACCGGCCCGGGCACGGTTGGCGCGGCTCACGTCGAGAATGCCACCGCCCGCCAGCCGCAGGCGGTAGCGGGTCACATCTCCACGATAGGCATAGTCCTCTACAATCGCGGGATAGCCACTTCCCAGTGTGATCTTCTCTGGCCGGACCGCGAGGGTCACCGGTGTCCCGATCTGCGGAATATCCCCTTCGCAAACCGCACGAACCTCCTGCCCGATTGCAGGACAATCGAGCCGAACGAAGCGCCCGTCATCGCCAGCGACGCTGGCTTCAAGCAGGTTCACGTTGCCCACGAAATCCGCGATCAAGCGGTTCTTGGGGAATTCATAGATGCGGCGCGGTGTATCGACCTGAACGAGCTTTCCCTTGTCCATGACACCGATCCGGGTGGCGAGGGTCATCGCCTCTTCTTGATCATGGGTCACAACGACAAAGGTGGTGCCGGTCTTGTCGAAAATATCCATCAGCTCGAACTGCGTTTCCTCCCTCAATTTGCGGTCGAGGGCGGAAAGCGGTTCATCCAGTAGCAGCAGTTTCGGCCCACGCGCCAGTGCCCGCGCAAGGGCCACGCGCTGGCGTTGCCCACCGGACATCTGATGCGGCTTGCGCTTTGCGAACTCTTCCATCCGCACGAGGCGCAACATCTCTGCGACGCGGCTCAGACGTTCGGACTTTGGCATCCCCATGCGCTTCAGCCCATAGGCGATGTTGTCGGCCACGTTCATGTGCGGGAACAGCGCATAGCTTTGGAACATCATGTTGACGGGCCGGTCCGCCGGATCTGTCCCGACAATATCGCGCCCTTCAATCTCGATCGCGCCGGAAGTCGGCGTCTCGAACCCAGCCAACATGCGCAAGAGCGTCGACTTGCCCGAACCGGAACCACCCAAAAGGCAGAACAGCTCTTTGCGCCGGATATCGAGAGACAGGTCATCGACGGCTGTCGTGCCGTCGAAAACCTTGGTCACATTGCGGATGCGCAGGAAGGGTTGTTCCTGCGCTGAAGCCTCGTCGCTCACTGTCCGGTCTTCACCTGGGTCCACAGACGGTTCACCAGGCGATCCGTACGGGCGTCATAAACCTCGGCAGCCCAAAGGCGCTCGGACGCAGCCTCAGTCGGGAAGATACCGGGATCAGACGTGATGTCCGGGTCAACCAACTCCAGTGAGGCGGCGTTGCCGTTGGCATACCAGACATAGTTGGTGATGTCGGCGGTCACATCAGGACGCATGACGAAGTTAATGAACTCGTGCGCGAGATCGGGGTTCGGCGCATCTGCCGGGATCGCCATCAGGTCAAACCACTGCAAGGCCCCTTCAGACGGGATCACGTAAGCAATCTCGACCCCGTTCTCAGCCTCTTCCGCGCGGTAGAGCGCCTGGAACACATCCCCGGACCATCCAACCGAGACGCAGACATCGCCATTCGCGAGATCAGAGATGTATTGCGAGGAATGGAAGTATCGGATGTGCGGTCGGATCGTTTCCAGCAGCTCGGCCGCAGCCTCCATATCCTCAGACGCGGTCGAGCGGGGGTCGAGGCCGAGATAATTCATCGCGGCAGGCAGCATCTCGGTCGGCGCGTCCAGCATCGTGACGCCGCATTCCGAGAGTTGCTCAATGATCTCCGGGTTGAAGATCATATCCCAACTATCTGTCGGCGCATCGTCACCCAGGATCTCCGCAACCTTGCCGACATTATAGCCGATACCTGTCGTGCCCCACATGTAGATGACCGAGTGTTCGTTGCCAGGATCGTAGACCGCAGCAGCCTCCATCAACGCAGGGTCCATATTCTCAAGGTTGGGCAGTTTCGAACGGTCAAGCGGTTGATAAATTCCCGCCGCGGCCTGGCGGCGCAGGAAGTCGGAGGTCGGCACAACAATGTCGAACCCGGAATTACCGGCAAACAGTCGGGCCTCCAGCACCTCGTTGCTGTCATAGACGTCATAATTGACGCTGACGCCGAACTCCTGCTCGAAATTCGCGATCGTGTCCTCGGCGATATAGTCGGACCAGTTGTAGATATTGAGCACCTGATCCTGCGCGAGCACCGTCAGTGGGGTGGTGGCGAGCAGGGCGGCGAGGGCCGTGGTCTTCATGCGCATTGATGCATCTCCCGAAAAATGAAAGCGATTTGAGACAGCATATGCAGCGATTTCGCGACTTGTGAAGGGGATTCCCGTGGTGTGGGGATTGAGCCATCAGACGCGACGGCACAACCACCGCCAAACGCGCATAGCGGCAATCTAAAGTGACACCCTGTCTAAGGGGCATGCGCCGTGCTAGATCAGCGACAACGGAGCAGCCAACGGAGCCTTCATGACCGCCGCCCATCCCCTGAGCCTTCCCACGTCGCCTGAGATCGACGGGAATGCGCCAGATGCCCTTGAACAACTGCGCGAATGGGCCACCGCCCACGGGGTTGAGGAGGTTGAGTGTGTCTTGCCCGATCTTGCTGGGATCGCACGGGGAAAGGTGATGCCGCTCAAGAAATTCCTCCGCGAAGCGGGTGTACGGCTGCCCATGTCGACATTCTTTGCCACGATCAACGGTGATTATACCGAGGATGTCGGCCCACAGCTCTATACCGACCCGGATCTTGTCCTGACACCTGATCTGAGCGCGGTGCGATCCGTGCCCTGGGCCAACGATCGCTCACTGCAAATTATGCACGACGTCGAAACCGAGGACGGATCCCCTTACGAAGTTGCCCCGCGACAGGTTTTGCGCCGGGTTGTAGCACTCTATGCCGAGCGTGGCTGGTATCCGGTGGTGGCCCCGGAACTCGAATTCTACCTGGTCAAACCGAACCATGATCCCAACGAACCGCTGGAACCGCCAACCGGCCGGTCGGGTCGGCAGAGCTTTGGCAATCAGGCGTTCAGTCTTTCGGCCGTTGACGAATATGATGAAGTCATCGAGCTGATTTATGACTACGCCGACGCGCAAAACATCGCCATCGACACCATCATTCAGGAAGCCGGACCCGCACAGCTTGAAATCAACATGCTGCACGGTGATCCGATCAAGCTGGCCGATGAGGTGTTCCTGTTCAAACGTCTGATCCGCGAAGCCGCGCTGCGCTGCGGGCTTTATGCGACATTCATGGCAAAGCCCTATGGCGATCAGCTCGGTTCAGCCATGCACATCCACATGAGCGTAACCGATCGGGACGGGCGCAACATCTTCTCAAACGATGATGGCACGGCCTCTCTGGCGCATGATGCTTTCGTCGGGGGACAACAGACGCATTTTCACGCCGCGACAGCACTCGTCGCGCCATACGTGAACAGCTATCGCCGCCTGATCCCCGGTTGGTCCGCGCCGATCAATCTGGATTGGGGCGTCGACAACCGAACCACCGGATTGCGCTCTCCACGCGCGGAACCGGCTGCACGGCGGGTCGAGAACCGGGTGGCAGGGGCCGACGCAAACCCCTATCTCGCGCTCGCCGCCACGCTGGCCTGTGGCTATCTGGGGCTGACGCAGAACCTTGCCCCGCGCGTATTGGTCAAGGGCAACAGCTACAGCCGGGATCGCGACCTGCCGCCCTCCCTGCTCGACGCAGTTGAGGCGCTCGCGGCCAGTGACGATCTGCGCGGCGTTTTGGGTGATAAATTTGTGGACACATTCTGCGCCGTCAAACGCTCGGAACATGATCAGTTCATGCAGGTTATCTCCCCATGGGAGCGTAAGCATCTGCTGATGAACGTCTGATTGGACAGACGGGGCGGGGTCACCAGACTTCGCCCGAACTGCGTGACCTGAAAATCTGTCGCAAGATGGTCCTTTTGCTTGCCCCCTAAAGCACAAAGGACCATGCTCGCCCACATATTTCACCTTTGTGGCAAGGACTTCGGACAGACCGTGGGCACGATCTCGGAACATGACATCTATCTGTCATCGGACCAGTCCGCAGGCCTTCAGACGCGCCTGAAAGAATCGATCACCAAGGCAATCTGGGACGGTCGCTTTTCACCCGGTGACAGGCTGCCTGCCAGCCGGGCACTGGCCAACCATTTCGGCATCTCACGCATTACGGTCAGCCTTGCCTATGAGGCGTTGGTGGCAACCGGCTATGTCGCATCGCGGGCGCGCAGTGGCTTCTTCGTTGCAGATGATGCCCCAAACCAGCGGGATACTGTGGCCGCTCTGCGCGCGGAAGATGATGTGCGTATCGACTGGACGGAACGTCTGGGAATACCCCCCGCCTCGCTCGGCGGACAGGCTACGCCCACCAACTGGCGGGAATACCGGTTTCCCTTCGTATTCGGCGAACCCGATCTCAGCCGCTTTCCCGTCGATGATTGGCGGACCTGCGTGCGGCAGGCATCGGGCAAACGATACCTCGAAGCGATTGCGGACGATGCCGCCGATCAGGATGATCAAATGCTACTCGATCAGATCGTCAAGCGATCACTGACCGGGCGCGGGGTTTCGGCCAGTGTGAAGGAAGTGTTGGTGACCGCCGGGGCACAGAACGCGCTTTGGCTGTCAGCAAGGATCCTGCTGAAGCACGAGCCGGGTGCTGTCTTCGCCATCGAGGATCCCGGGTATCCCGAACTGCGCAATCTGCTCGTCAGCCTCGGGGCAACGCTCGCGCCTGTCCCCGTCGATGACGAAGGGATCATTGTGGACGCGATCCCGCCAGAGACTCGGGTCGTGTGCGTCACGCCCAGCCACCAGGCCCCGACCGGCGCGACGATGAGCATGAAACGCCGGGGGGAATTGCTTGCCCGCGCGGAAGCCGAAGACTTCATCATCATCGAAGACGATTACGATTTCGAGATGAGCTATCGCAGCCCCGGCATGCCCGCGCTCAAGTCGCTCGACCGGCAAGGACGGGTCGTCTATATCGGCAGTTTCTCAAAATCCATGTTTCCCGGATTGCGGCTGGGCTATCTGACCGCCGACATCAGTTTCGTTGAGCGCGCACGCGCTGCCCGCACGCTGACAGCGCGCCATCCGCCCGGCCTCACGCAACGGGCGGCGGCCTGCTTTCTTTCAGCGGGGCACTACAACGCACATGCAAGACGTATGCGCACCCGCATGGAACGACGTCATGCTGTCCTGCGCGAGGCGATTGAGGCCGAAGGCTTTGCCGATGCATTGGCGAGCGGATTTTCTGGCGCGTTTCTGTGGTTCGAAGGACCGGACGGACTGGATGCCGATCGCCTGAAAGAAGACCTGAAACACCGCAGTGTCCTGATCGAGCCGGGATCGAGCTTTTATGCAGGGGACAGTACCGCGCGTAATACGATCCGCATCGGATTTTCCGCCATCGCAACGGCTCGGATCGCAGAGGGCGTTGCGCTGATCTGCCAAGGCATTCGCGATCAGCTTTCCGAGGGCGGCGCCGCCTAGGGCAGCACCGCCTTCATATTCTTAAACCTTCACACGCTCGCTCTTCGGATCATAGAGCGGCTTAAGGCTGGCCGTTGCAGTCACACGCTCTCCGGCGACTTCGATCTGGTAGGTCGAGTCCAGAACCTCGGCAACGCTTTGCCCGGCGCAGGGCACATAGCCCATGCCGATGGCCCCACCCAGCGTGTGGCCGTAGTTGCCGGAGGTGACATAGCTCACGATCTCCCCATCCCGCAGGATCGGTTCGGCGTGGAACAGCATCTTGTCCGGGTCGGTCAACTGGAATTGCAGCATGCGCATTTGCAAGCCGCCTTCCTTGCGCGACAGAACCGCGTCACGACCGATGAAGTCTGGTTTGGCTGTCTTCACGGCAAAGCCAAGACCGGCCTCCAGCACATGGTCCTCTCCGGTGATGTCGTGACCGAAATGGCGGAAGCCCTTCTCGATCCGGCAGGAGTCCATCATGTGCAGACCGCAGAGCTTCAGGCCCAGCGGCGCGCCCGCCTGCCACAACACTTCGAACACATGGGCAGCCTGATCGGTGGGCACGTAAAGCTCCCACCCAAGCTCGCCCACATAGGTCACGCGATGCGCGCGGGCGAGCGTCATCCCGATCTCGACCTCGCGGGCCTTGCCAAAGGGATGAACCTCGTTCGACCAATCGTCCGGGCTGACCGCCTTAAGCAGATCTCGGGATTTCGGACCCATGACACAGATCACGGCCTCGGCTGATGTCATGTCAGTCAGAACCACGAAGCGATCCCCAACATGCCGCCGCATCCATGCCATATCGCGCACCAGCGTCGCGGCAGGCGTCACAACGATATAGGAGGTTTCGCTCAAGCGGGTGACGGTGATATCCGCCTCGATCCCGCCATTCACGTTGAGCATCTGGGTGTAGACGATCTTGCCCACTGGCACGGACATATCGCCACCGCAGACATGATTCAGAAATGCTTCGGCATCCGGCCCTTCGACCTTGATCTTCCCGAAGGAGGACATGTCATAGAGACCGACACCATTTCGGATCGCGTCATGCTCTGCCTTCTGGTTGTCGAACCAGTTCTGACGGCCCCAGTCATAGCGGTACTCCCGCTCCTGCCCTTCATTTGCAAACCAGTTGGCGCGTTCCCACCCGGCAAACTCACCGAAGACCGCACCGTTTTCAGCCAGCAAATTGTGCAGCGGAGAGCGGCGGATGCCGCGTGACGTCGCCTTCTGCCGGTATGGGAAGTGATCTGCATAGAGCAGGCCCAGCGTCTCAGACACACGCTCCTTCAGATAGCGTTTGTTGCGCTGGAAGGGCTGCATTCGGGCGATGTCCACGTCTCCGATGTCGAAGGGTGGCAGGCCCGTATCCATCCAATGCGCTAGCGCCATGCCGGCACCGCCCGAGGATTGGATGCCGATGGAGTTGAAGCCCGCACAAACGTAATAGCCGTCCAGCTCCGGCGCGGGGCCGAGGTGATAGGCATCATCCGGTGTGAAGCTTTCCGGCCCGTTGAAGAAGGTGTGAATCCCCGCCTCTGCTAGCATAGGCACGCGGCTCACCGCTTGCTCCAGGATCGGCTCGAAATGGTCGAAATCCTCGGGCAGTTGGTCGAACTCGAAATCAGCCGGGATCCCATCGACGGCCCATGGCTTTGCCACGGGCTCGAACGCGCCGAGCAGGATCTTGCCCGCGTCTTCCTTGTAGTAAGCGCATTCATCTGGGACGCGCAGAACCGGAAGCTGGGTCATGCCCGCAATGTTCTCGGTCACGATGTAGAAGTGCTCACAGGCCTGAAGTGGCACGTTCACGCCCGCCATCTTGCCGAAGTCCCGCGCCCACATGCCGCCGCAGTTGACAACATTGGGCGTTGTGATCGTTCCGGTTTCGTCACCGCGCCGCCAATGGATTGCCGTAACACGCCCCCGGTCCTGATCGACGCCTGTGACTTCGACGCCTTCAAAGACCTGCGCGCCACGCTGGCGTGCGCCTTTCGCAAGCGAAAGCGCGATGTTGGCCGGATCGCCCTGCCCGTCGAGCGGCAGGTGAACCGCTGCCGTCATGTCCTCTGTGTTCACATGGGGATAGAGTTCACGCACTTCCGCGTCGCTGACCTCATGCACTTCAACCCCAAAGGAGCGTGCCATAGAGGCCTGTCGCAGCACTTCCTCCCGCCGCGCCTCGGTCAGCGCCATGGTGATGGAGCCGCAGCGGCGGAAGCCGGTGGCGATCCCCGTCTCGGCCTCAAGCTCGCCATAGAGCTCCTGCGAGTATTTCGCGAGCCGGGTCATGTTCTTGCTGGCGCGCAGCTGAGCGATCAGCCCTGCCGCGTGCCATGTGGTGCCAGAGGTCAAGCGCTTGCGCTCTAACAGCACCACGTCTTTCCATCCGAGCTTCGTCAGGTGGTATGCAACCGAACAGCCTGCGATCCCGCCACCGACGATGACGGCCCGGGCCTGCGTTGGAAGAGCGTTCATGCCTTGATCCGCGCATTATCCGCGTCCCAGAGGGTCGCGTTGGGTTGAATGGTGGCTTTGTGGCGCGTGCCAAAGATCTCCACTTCGACCTGGCCCTCAATACCTTTGTCGATCATGGCGAGCGCGATGGCCTTACCCGTGCGGTGGCCCCACCCGGCAGAGCTGGTCAGGCCCACATGCTTGCCATCCTGCCAGACGGAGGAGAGCGGTGCGGCATCGCAATCGCCCTCATCATCCATGACGAGGGACACGACGCGCTTATCTGCTTCGCCTTGATTGGGCACGCCCAATTCAGCCAGCGTGTAGTCCGCATTCAACTCATGCCCCCACGCCATGTAGCCCTTTTCGAGCCGCATGGAGTCGAGCGCATACATGCCAACAGGCTTACCACCTGCCGCGATGATCGAGTCATAGGCTGCCGGACCGGCAGAGGCTGGCATGTGCATTTCCCACCCCAATTCCCCAGCGAAGGAGACGCGCAGCATGTCGAACTCGACACCGTTCACGCTAGCGGTCTGATGGGTCAGCCATCCCTTCTCAAGGTCTGCTTCGATGGCGCTGGCGGCGACGACGTCGCGCGCCTTCGGCCCGGTCACCAGCATGATCGTGGTATCCTCGGTCACGTTGGTCAGCGTGAACGCTGCATCCGCTGGCATTGCGGCCTGCAACATCTCGAGATCTTTCCATTCAGCCACAGCCGCCGTCATCAGCAGGAAGTCATCCTCGCCGCGGCGCGTGATGGTCATCTCAGCCTGGAACTTGCCATTCTTCGACTTGAAATACGCAAGACGGGTCCGACCGACCTTTGGCAGCTTCGAGACGCTGACCGTCTCCAGCCACTCCCCCGCGCCGGGCCCGTTGAGTGCATAGCGGGTCAGACCGGTGAGGTCGATGACACCGCACTCGTCGCGCACGATTGCGCATTCGCGGCCCACCGCATCAAACCACGGGCCACGGCGCTCGTAGGTTGCCGCCGCTTCCAGATCGGTGTTGTCGCCGTCCTTGGCAAACCAGACGGGGCGCTCCCATCCGCCAAATACGCCAAACACGGCACCTGCGGCTTCATGCTTCGCATGCAATGAGGACAGCCGCTTGTTGCGTCCTTCGGGCCAGTTGTAGTGTGCAAAGTGGATCGCGTACTCGTTGTCGTAGATCTCTTTGCCCTTGGCGTCGCAATAGTCCTGATCGGTGTAGGACGTGTAGCGGCGCGGATCGACGGGCCATGCGTCCCACTCGGTCTCACCGTCGATGATCCATTCCGCCATCATCTTGCCCGCACCACCGGACTGGATGATACCAAAGGTGAACGCTGTCGCCTCGAACGCCTTCTCGACACCCGGCATCGGGCCGATCAGCGGCAGGCCGTCAGGAGCGTACGGGATCGGGCCGTTGATGACGCGTTGCAGACCGACCGAGCCGAGCAGCGGGACGCGCTCGCACGCATCCTCGATATAGCTCTCGATCCGCTCCAGATCGTCGGGGAACAGCTGGAAGGAGAAGTCATCGGGGCGCTGGTCATCTTCGGTGCGCCAGTGGATGCGGCCACCCTTCTCGTATGGCCCCAGCAGCAGGCCGTGCTTTTCCTGGCGTAGATAGTAGGAGGAATCCGGATCGCGGATCATCGGCATGGTGGGAACGTCTTTAAGCTCCTCAATCTCCTCGGTCACCAGATACTGGTGCGCCATAACGGTTTGCGGCACGGGCCGCCCGCCATGCTTTAGGAACATGTTGCCGATGTCGGGGGCGTAATAACCCGCGGCATTCACGACGAACTCACAGCGCACGTCGCCTTGCGGCGTATGGATCACCCACTCGTCGCCGTCGCGTGTCACGTCGGTGACAGGACAGCTGCGAATGATCTTGGCACCGCCGTCCCGCGCGCCTTTTGCATAGGCTTGCGTGACCTGAGACGGGTCAATGTCGCCGTCGCGCGCATCCCAAAGACCGCCGACCAGATCGTGGCCTTCCATCTGGGGAACGTATTCCTTGAGCTGATCGACCGAGATCACGTCGATCTGGCGGCCCATGCTGGCGGCCATATCGGCCACATGCTCGAACTCGCGCATCCGCTCTTTGGTATGGGCCAGACGAACAGCGCCCGTCTGGTGATAGTTGATCGGATAGCCGACCTCATCACCCAGCCTCTCAAACAGGTCGATGGAATAGGCCTGCATCTGCATGACGGTCCACGACCCTGAGAAGGTCGGGCAGTTGCCAGCGGCGTGCCATGTCGAGCCCGCCGTTAGTTCTGACTTTTCGAGGAGGAGCACATCGCTCCATCCCCGTTGGGTCAGGTGGTAGAGCGTGGAACAGCCGACCGCCCCCCCACCGATGATAACGACACGAGCGGTTGAGGGGAGGTCTGCCATTTGGTCTTAGCCTTCGTGTTGGTCGAGCGAGGAGCGGAACTTGTCCACGATCTCGTCGATATGCTCTTTTTCCATGATGAACTGGGGGGCGATGATCGCGTTGTCGCCGGTGAACTTCACGCTCAGGCCGTTCCAGAACATCTCTTTCTGCAAGGTTGTGCCGCGCAAGCCGGGCATCGCGCCCTGATGCACTTCGATCCCTGCCATGAAACCCGCGACACGGATGTCGTTGACCATATCATGATCTTTCAGGCTCATCATCGCGTCCTGGAAGTAGGGGATCATGTCGTGGGTGCGCGCCACCAGATCTTCCTCTTCCAGAATATCCATCATCGCGAGGCCCGCTGCACATGCGGCAGGGTGTCCCGAATACGTGTAGCCGTGGAAGAACTCGGTTAGGCCATCCGGCGAACCACCGGTGACGGTCTCATAAATCTCATCCTTCACGGCAACCGCACCCATCGGGATGGAGCCATTGGTCAGCGCCTTTGCCATCGTCATGATGTCGGGCACGACGTCATAGTGCTGGGCCGCGAAGTTGGTGCCCATGCGGCCAAAGCCTGTGATGACCTCATCAAAGACCAGCAATATGCCATGCTGATCGCAGATCTCGCGCAGACGCTTGAGATAGCCGACCGGCGGCGGAAGCGCGCCCGTAGAACCAGCAACCGGCTCAACAAAGACCGCTGCGATATTGCCCGCTCCATAAGTCTCGCAAATGCGCTGAAGGTCGTTGGCAAGCTCAACACCGCGATGCTCCGAGTGTCCGCCGGGGATGAACTTCTCCTCGGGGTTGTGGGTGTGACGCATCATCACAACGCCCGGAATGGTCGCGTGGAAGATATCGCGGTTCTTGACCATGCCAGACAGGGACACTCCGCCGATATTCACACCATGATAGGCACGCTCACGGCTGACAAAGCGGGAACGGGCGTCGCCGCGCGCGTGGTGATACGCCATCGCAATCTTGAGTGCGGTGTCCACCGCCTCGGACCCCGAGTTCACGAAGAAGACGTGGTTGATCGGCTCTGGCGTCAGGCGCGAGATGCGCTCAGCCAGCGCGAAGCTGCCCGGATGACCCACCTGAAACGGCATGACATAGGTATATTCCTGCATCTGCTTGTGGACCGCCTCGACGATCTTCGGGTGACAGTGCCCGGCAGGAGAGCAGAACAGCCCGCTCGACCCATCCAGAACGCGCCCACCGCGGTGGTCGATCAGATGGGTGCCTTCCGCTTTGACGACCAGTCGCGGATCCTTTTTAAAACCCCGGTTGTCCGAGAAGGGCATCCAATGCTCTTCAAGCGAATTCGAACGAGAATCGTAGGCCATCGTGCCCTCCTATTGTTTGACGGATCAGTTGTGCTGAGTGTGTCTCAAACGACGTAGGGCCAGCACGTTTTTTGAATAAGGCCAGCGCGCGAATCACATCCCAGTGGAAGGGTCTTTGATCGCGTTCATGCCAGCTCGCCAGAAAGGTGAGAACCCGCGCTGGTGTATGATCTGAAGGTGGCAGACATTGGGCCGGCCGTGCGCCATGTCCGTTTTTTCATCCCCAGCGGTGGGGACGGTCGCGCCCTCGACTTTATGTTCGAAAACGCTGAAAGCCTGACGGACACTATCAAGGTAATTTCGACCCAGATTGCGAGCCTGGTTCGGCTGAGCGGAGCACCAAACAGATGCTGGACCGCCAAGCGGGTGAGGTTCAATCGTTTTCCCGCTTTACCCGCTTGGCCGGTGCTTGCGGTAGCACGTGTGGGGCGTGCCGTGACCGCAAGCACCACCTTACCCGGTCTTTCAGACATGAAAAGCCGCTAAGCACATTTGGAAGAGATCTGTTTGGCGGCGAATGGCTCTGACGCTAAGCTCCACAACTGAAAACGTACCTAGCTGAGCGAGAGGATCGCATGCCGCACGATCACAGTGATGACCACTCTCATATGAGCGATATCGACGCGCGTGTCCGGGCCCTCGAAAGCTTGCTCAGCGAAAAGGGCTATATCGACAGCGCCGCCGTAGACGAGATTGTTCAGACCTATGAGACGCAGATCGGCCCGCAAAACGGCGCGCATGTCGTGGCCAAGGCGTGGACCGATCCGGTTTTTCGCGATTGGCTGGCCGCAGATGCCACCGCCGCGATCCACTCACTGGGATACACATCGCGTCAGGGCGAACATATGGAGGCGGTCTTTAACGACGCCGACACCCACCACCTTGTCGTGTGCACCTTGTGCTCGTGCTACCCGTGGTCGGTGCTGGGCCTACCCCCGGTTTGGTACAAATCGCCGCCGTTTCGATCCCGCGCCGTGATCGACCCGCGCGGTGTGCTGGCAGAATTTGGCCTGACCCTGCCCGATCATGTCGCCGTTCAGGTCCACGATTCCACAGCCGAGATCCGCTATCTCGTCATCCCCCAGCGGCCTTTGGGCTCGGAGGGGATGGACGAGGCGTCGCTTCGGCGTCTGGTCACGCGCAATGCGATGATCGGGACGGGACTGGCCCTGTCACCAGAGGCCACATCATGAATGGTGGCGCGGATCTGGGCGGCGTGATGGGCTTTGGCCCCGTGGTCGAAGAAGCTGACGAACCGAATTTTCATGCAGAGTGGGAGGCGCGCGTTCTGGGCATGGTTGTCGCCCTGGGGGCATGCGGGCAATGGACCCTCGACCAATCCCGCTTTGCGCGGGAGAACCGCCCTCCCCCCGCTTATATGATGATGAGCTATTACGAGATCTGGCTGGAGGCCGCGATCACGCTGATGACCGAGCGCGGGATGATCACTGCCACAGAATTGGAGCAGGGACGCGCCCTTCAGGCCCCCATCGCCATCCGGCGCAGACTGGTCGCCGCCGACGTTGAGGCCGTCTTGAATGCAGGTGGTCCCGTGAACCGGCCGGAGATCGGAGAGCCTGCTTTTGCACCCGGAGATCGCATTCGGACGATCAATCTGCACCCCGAAGGACACACCCGCCTGCCCCGCTATGCACGCGACAAAACCGGGACGGTGACCAAGGTCCATGGATTTCACGTCTATCCTGATGACAGCGTATCCGGGCAGGAGCGTGCCGAATGGCTTTATCAGATCACATTCGACGCACGGACGCTTTGGGGACCGAAGCAGAGCCCGAGGGATATCGTGACCCTCGATCTCTGGCAGCCCTATCTGATCGCAAACCCATGACCATGAGACTGACAGACTTGCCGGGCATCACGCTTCAGGATGATGAACCCGTCTTTGCCGAACCCTGGGAAGCACAGGCCTTTGCGCTGATCGTGCATCTGCACGAGCGTGGCGCCTTCACCTGGGCTGAATGGGCAGATGCACTTTCGAGCGAAATTCACGGCGGACAGACGCTCGCCTACTATCAACACTGGCTTAAAGCGCTTGAAACACTGGTGGCGGCAAAGGGTCTGACGTCAGCTTCTGCTCTGACCGCACGCAAGCAGGACTGGCTCGACGCCGCAGCCCGCACACCCCACGGTCAGCCCATCACGCTGTGACCGCTTCGGATTGGGGCAAATACCCCGGTGCTACGGCTCCAATCACGCACGGCGTCGCAACAGGTAGACATCCATGATCCAACCGTGGTCTGCGCGCGCTTCTGCCCGCAGGCGCTGGATTTGTTCGGACACGTCCGCGAGGGGACCTGAGCACAGGATCTCCTCTGCCATACCAAGATAGGCGCCCCACCAGATATCAAAATCACCGGGGTCGAGATGGCGAAATGCGCATCCCCCGTCCAGCATGACGGCCAGCGTTTCCGCGCCATCTGGCCAGCCTTGGTCTCGCAAACGACGGCCCGTCGTGATCGTGACGGGTGCAGCCAGTGTGTTCAGCGGAATGGCATGCGCTGCCGTCAGAAGCTGAACAGATGTCAGCCCCGGGACAACAACGATCTTGCGCAACGGATCAAGCCGTTTGGCAATGCGAATTGTGCTGTCGTAGAGCGAGGGATCGCCCCAGACAAGCAGCGCCGCATTTTCAGGATTACCGGCATCGACGATCTTTCCGGTCCAGATCGCTGCAATCTCATCATGCCACTGGTTGACCGCATCGACATAGTCGCGTGTGCCATCGCGCACCGGCATCTGAAACGTCACAACCGTCTCATCCAGCGGCCGCAGCCCCTCGATAATCTGAAACCGCAGGTCGGCAAGATCAGACTTACTGGACCCCTTATGGGGCACAAGGATGAGATCGGCAGAGCGGATCGCCTTGCGCGCCTGTTCGGTCAGGTGGTCCGGATGCCCGGTCCCGATGCCGATAAGTGTCAATGTGGGGATCATGGTCAGGCTGATCGCGGCAGGTCTCCCCCGCCACGATCCATCTTGAGCCGCAGCGCTTAGGCCGCGTTGTAAAGGCGGTCGGTCACGACCGGGGAACCATTGAGGCCGCGCAGCGTCTTGGCACCTGCCAGAACCGCCAGATCCGCAAGCGGCTCGATCAGAACCACCAGCATATAGGCCCCACCGAAGGCCAGCACGGCATTCAGATTGTCAGCACCCACGCCCTGACCGTAGATCGCCCAGAATGCAACCCAGGCGACGACGCCGCCCTGATAGACAGCGGACATCTTCAGAACATCAGCATAGGCAAGGTCGACATAAGCCGTATTGGCCGGAACCACACGCTTTGCCAACGCATGAACAGCGAAGAGCGGGAAGAGCAGCGTCGACACGTTCACGAAGAACATCGGCAGGTCGGACGGCGCGAAGAACATCCCCTGGATCAGCAGTCCCGCGGCAAGACCAACCGCAGCTGGTGCGGCACCAAGGATCAGGAACAGTGTTGTGCCGAGGATGAAGTGCACCTCAGAAATTCCGACTGCGAAATGCGGCAGCAACTCGAAGAAGATGAACGTACCGACCATCGCGATCACCGACCGCAGGCCAAAGGACACGATGTTGTGGGACTTCAGATCATCTGCAGCCAGTTTCACCGAATACCCTGCGGCCGCCGCTGCGGTGCCATAAGCGAGGGCCATTTTCGCGCCATCCACGACGCCCGGTTCGATATGCATGTCTCTCTCTCCAATGCCGTCCACCCGACGGACGCATGTGCCGGAAGACCGGCGATTTCAATTCAGATGGCAGGTCTCCTGACTTGCGGATCATCGCGGGACCGAGCCTTCCCAGCCCATCGGGCCAGTGGCATCTGTCGGTCCGCTCTCCGCTTACAGTTGCGGGGGCAGCCCGGGTCTTTCACCCGGTTCCCTTTTCAGGCGACCGCGAAAGGCCACCACCATCTGCCCTGACCATTACAGCAATTTCAGGGTGCGACAAGTTGGTTCACGACATTTCAGGGTCGGCTAACGCACCGTACAGGATCAGGGCGGGCGCTTTGCTCAGCTCACCGTCCAGCATTCTGGCCAAGTCTCCAACCGTTGATCGGTGCAGGCTCTGGTCGGGCGTGCTCACCGCTTCGGCCATCATTGCTGGGGTTTCCGGGGGCAAACCACCCTCCATCAGGATGGCTGCCAATTTGGGAAATGTCCGTTTTCCCATAAAGACCACGGTGGTCGCCTGCGCATCTGCAAGGGCCGCGATGTTCAGATCTTCGGGCAACGCTCCCGTAACGTCATGACCCGTTACGAACTGGACGCGGCGGGCGGTGAGTCGCCGCGTCAGCGGTATGCCTGCTGCCGCCGCTGCCGCACAGGCCGACGGGACGCCGGGAATCACTTCATAGGGGATACCAGCGGCCCGAAGCGCTGTGATCTCCTCCTCCAACCGACCGAAGACACCGCTATCCCCCGATTTGAGGCGCACAACACGCTGATCCTCCAGCGCATAGTCCACAAGCAAGCGGCTGACATGATCTTGCTTGGGCGATGGCCGCCCGGCCCGCTTTCCCACACCGACCAGATCGGCCCCGCTACGCACATGGCTCAGGATCGGACCGGAGGACAGGTCATCGAACAACACCGCATCCGCGCGTTTCAGCCGGTCGACCGCCTTGAGCGTCAGAAGCTCCGGGTCGCCCGGCCCCGAGGAGACGAAACTGACAAACCCGGTCATGACCCTTCCGCCGTGATCAGATGAAAGAAGGTACCCGTCGTGTTGGCCCGGCGCGAGCCCGTCTGCCTGACTGCATTCCCATCCGCATCGAAGACCTCAGCCAACGGGGCGTCGGGCTGTTCCAGGATAGAGGAATAATGGAACTCATGCCCACGCAGCGCCTGCCCCGCCCCATAACCCGGCATCGGCGCGCTCAGCACCGCCCGGCGGTAGCCCAGGTTGAACTTCCGTTTCTCATAACTCGTCACCAAACCCAGCAGTCCGGCCATTTCGTGGCGCACCCCGTCCTTGTCGATCAAGGCTTCGCCAAGCGCCATGTAGCCTCCGCATTCGCCATGCACGGGCTTTGTCTGCGCGTGGACCCGCAACCCGGCAAGGAACACGCGGGAGGCGGCGATCTGCCCGGCATGCAGCTCCGGATAGCCGCCCGGCAACCAGACGATATCCGCGCTTTCATCCGGTGCTTCGTCAGCGAGCGGCGAAAACGGCAAAATTTCCGCCCCGGCGGCACGCCAGCCAGTCAGCTGATGTGGATAGGTGAAGGAGAAAGCCGCATCCCGCGCAATCGCAATCCGCTGCGCGGGCGGTGGCGGCAGCGCCCCGGTGCTGGGCAAGGACCGGCCCCGCGCAGCGGCCTTGATCGCAGCCAGATCCACATGCTCCCGCAAAAAATCCGCATAGCCTGCGATGGCCGCTTCCAGATCGGGATGCTCCACCGCTTGTATCAGTCCAAGATGCCGCTCGGGCAGTTTCAAATCACCCCGACGCGGCAACGCGCCAAGCACCCGAATACCCGCCTGCTCCATCCCAACGCGGGTCAACCGCTCATGTCTGGGGGAGGCGACGCGGTTCAGGATCACACCGGCAAATGGCAGATCAGGGTTGTACATTTTGAAGCCCAGAGCAGTCGCCGCCGCCGATTGCGCCTGCCCGCTTACATCCACGACGAGGACGACCGGCCACCCCATCGCGGCGGCCGTTTCCGCGCTGGAGCCAAAGCCACATTGCCCGCGCGTCGCCACACCGTCGAACAGCCCCATGGAGCCTTCGCCAACAATGATGTCAGCGCCCGCCGCCTGTGCCGCCACTCCGTCAAGGAGCGATTGATCCATGGCCCAGGTGTCAAAGTTGAACGAGGGCCGCCCCGCCGCCGCAAGGTGGAACGCGGGGTCGATGTAGTCCGGGCCACTCTTGAAGGGTTGGACCGTCAGGCCTTCATCACGCAGCGCCCGCAACAGACCCAGCATCACAGTTGTCTTTCCCGTACCCGATGAGGGCGCTGAAATCATCACTCCCGCAATATCAGTCATCCCCGTGGCTCCAGCTGGCCCAGGGGCTTTCCGCTGTTTGCGGTCGATACCGGCGGTCATAGTCGGTCGAGTAGAGGCAGCTTTCCGCAAACCCCTCGCTGTCCAACGCATGCCCCACAAGGATCAACGCCGTGCGCGTGATATCAGGCGTCAATGCCGCCTTCAGTGTGCCCAGCGTGCAGCGCAGGATCTTTTCGTCGGGCCAGCTCGCCCGATAGGCCACGGCCACCGGGCAATCTTCCCCGTAATGCGGTGTCAGATCCGCGACAACCTGATCGACATTGCCGATGGACAGATGCAGGGCGAGCGTAGCGCCGGTCTTCGCGAAATTTTCCAGCGTTTCCCCTGCTGGCATCGAAGTCGCCCGGCCCGGTGTCCTTGTCAGCACAACCGATTGCGCCACGCCGGGCAGCGTGAGTTCGTTGCCGAGCGCTGCGGCGGCAGCCGAAAAGCTGGGAACGCCGGGGGTTACGGTGAAAGGAATACCCGCCGCCTTGATGCGCCGGACCTGTTCACCCATCGCGGACCAGACCGAAAGATCCCCCGAATGCAGACGCGCCACATCGTGCCCGGCAGCATGTGCTGCTTCAATTTCAGTCATGATGGCGTCGAGGTCGAGGGAGGCTGTGTTCACGATCTTCGCCCCATCTGGGCAATGGCCAAGGATTGCTTCGGGCACGAGCGATCCGGCATAGAGGCAGACCGGGCTGGATGCGATCAGATCGCGCCCTCGCAAGGTCAGCAGATCGGGGGCTCCTGGGCCCGCACCGATGAAATGAACGGTCATATTGTCTCTCCGTCTGCGCTGATGGCCAGGGCGCAGGTCGCCATACCGTCAGCCGAAATCTCTCGTGGTGCAACCAGCCGCGCACCGGGACCAATCGCTGCAAGCGCTGCTGCCTCCGCAACGCTGCCCGTGTTGCGCGCCGCAAGGGAGGAGGCGGATTGCGTCAGGGTTTCTTGCTGAGCAATCACATCAGCAGGAATGCCCATCACAGCAACGCCAAGGCGGCCACCAAGCGGGGCGAGCCCGTTGCGCTTGTCGATGTGGGTGGCGAGCAGCGCTGGCTCAAGAACGCCTGACGCACGCTGCAAAGCGTCGTGGAGGCTGTCCATCGACGCGCCAGATCGAAATCCGAACCCGGCCACGATCATAACACGGTGCTCCACTGCACAATGGGGTAGGATGCTTTCCAGCCATGCTTTCGGCCAAGCGGCTTTGCCTGTGACACCTCAATGCGCATCAGTTCGCCACCAAGCTTGGCGTGCCAGACACTCAGCAATGCCTCCGCTTCTAGCGTCACGGCGTTGGCGACCAACCGGGTTCCAGCAGGAAGTGTCGAAAGCTTTTGCAGCATCGCCTCTGACACGCCGCCACCCACAAAAACCGCATCTGGCGGCGCCAAATCGTCCAGCGCATCAGGCGCGGTCCCGGTAACGATCTTCAAACGATCCGCGCCGAGCGCATCCGCATTCGTCTTAATGCGTGCTGCGCGATCCTCCGACTGTTCGATGATTGTCGCCGACGTGGCCGGATGGCTCAGCAGCCATTCGATCGCGATCGACCCGGACCCGCCGCCGATATCCCATAGAGACTCTCCGGCGCGCGGCGCCAGCGTGCTCAGGGTCAGCGCGCGCACCGGGCGCTTGGTGATCTGCCCGTCGTGATCGAACAGCTCATCCGGCAAACCCGACACTTGCGGCAGGCCAGCACCCTGCGCGTCAATTGCAACTGCAACGGGATGACTGAATGTGGCGGCCCGAACCTCTTGCGGAGTGATCTGGGTGATCCGTTCACGCGGCCCGCCAAGCGCTTCCAGCACTGTCAGCCCGCTCTGCCCATGACCCGTCTCCATCAGAAAGTCGGCAAGCGCGGACACCGCGTCCCCATCTCGCAACAAGACGAGTGCGCGCACATTTTCCCCTAGATGCGGACGCAACCGACCAAACGGGGCGGCATGCAACCCGAAGCAACGTGTCGACTCCAGCGGCCAGCCCATTCGTGCGGCGGCCAATGCAAAGGTCGACGGCGCGGGCAATGCCTCCCACTCTTCCCGGCTGAGATGTCTGGTGATTGAGGTGCCAGCGCCAAACCAGAACGGATCGCCGGAGGCGAGCACCACAACAGGGCGCCCCCGCAATGTTAGCAGACGCGCGATCCCGTCAGCATAAGGAACAGGCCAGGTGATTTGCTCTGCTTCGGTCGGCCCGATCAACTCCAGATGACGCGGCGGTGCCATCACGACCTCTGCCGCATCGAGGCGCGCTTGACTTGCAGGCGTCAGGCCGTCACGTCCGTCCTCACCGATCCCGATTATGGTCAACCACGGACGCTCAGCCATGACACCGAACCTTTTGATACTTGGCGGCACGACAGAGGCGACGGCGCTCTGCCGCGCGGTGGCCGAAACGGGCTTGCGTGCGACCCTTTCGCTCGCCGGACGGGTTGAGCGTCCGTTGCGCCAGCCCGTACCGCGCCGGATTGGCGGGTTTGGTGGCGTCGACGGGCTGCGCCGCTATCTTGCCGACAACAACATCACCCATGTGATCGACGCGACCCACCCATTCGCTGCGCAAATGAGCCGGAATGCCGTCGATGCGTGCGCGCAAACCGGAACGCCTCTGGCCGCGCTCACCCGCGCGCCGTGGCGTGCACAAGCGGGTGACCATTGGACTCATGTTCCCGACATTGCAGGCGCTGTCGCAGCACTGGATCGCCCTGCCTGTCGCGTCATGCTGGCAGTTGGGCGTATGCACCTTCCCGAATTCGCACCGAACCCTCAGCATTTCTACCTGCTGCGCCTTGTGGATGAACCAGCGACCCCACCGAATTTTCCCGACCACCACATCCTCGTGTCGCGCGGTCCTTTCACAGAGGCGGACGATCGCGCGCTGATGACCCGACACCAGATCGACCTCGTCGTTTCCAAGAACGCAGGCGGCACCGGTGCCTATGCTAAGATCGCAGCAGCGCGCAGCCTGGGCCTGCCCGTCATAATGATCGACCGCCCAACGCTGCCCAAGCGTATCGAGCACAACAGCGTGCCGGATATCCTCGACTGGATTCACGACGCGACAGAACGTGGTGTGTAAATCAACGGCGCGCCGTCGCGGGGGATGAGCCGCGTTTGAGACGAGCCAACGATCACCATTGTGCGCATATCAGCCATTTCGGGTTCGGTCTCGCTCAACGGAACCACCCGGATCGTCTGATCCGGTGTGGAAATCGCTCTTCCAAAGATCACGGGCCGATCATCGCCACAGGCGTCCTTCAGGATGTCGAGCGTTTTGGCAAATCCCTCGGGCCGTGATTTCGAGCGTGGATTGTAGAAAGCCATCGCGAAATCAGCCTCTGCCGCCAGCCGCAGTCGCTTCTCGATCAGCGCCCAGGGTTTGAGATTGTCGCTAAGGTTGATGGCGCAGAAATCGTGCCCGAGCGGCGCACCGCACGCCGCTGCACATGCAAGCATTGCCGTGATGCCGGGCATGACCTGAACATCGAGGTCGCGCCAGCCCGGCTCCCCATATTCCACGGCCTCCAACACTGCCGCGGCCATCGCAAAAACACCCGGATCGCCCGATGAAACCACGACCACCCGTGCCCCTTGCGCGGCCAGGGACAGTGCATGGCGCGAGCGATCAATCTCAACGCGGTTGTCCGTGGCGTGCAGGTTCAGGCCCTGGCGCGGTGCAACGCGGGCGACATAAGGGATATAGCCGATCACATCTGTCGCTTCATCCAAGACAGCTCGCACATCCGGCGTCACCATCTCCTCCCGACCGGGGCCGAGGCCGACAATTCTGACCCAACCGCTCATGGACGGCGCCCCTGCCCATGCACCACGATGATCGAGAAATAGGGCGTCACCTTGCCTTCCGCGGCGCTCAACTTCGTGACCGTCTGGTTGGGCATCGTCGCGAACTCGACCAACCATGCGGCGTCATACCGTCCGGCCACGCGCAAAGCGTCACGCACCTTGTCGATATTGCGCCCGATTTTCATGATGACCAGCGCGTCAGCTGCCTTCATGTGAGAGATCAGCTCGTCCTGCGGCAAAGTCCCCATCAGCACGCTCAACACGTCGTCGCCCCACGTGATCGGCGCGCCTGTCGCAGTCCAAGCCCCGCTCATCCCGGTGATCGCAGGCACAACCTGAACCGGAATGTCATCCTTGAGCCGGGTGTAGAGATGCATGAAAGAGCCGTAAAAGAACGGATCACCCTCACACAGCACCACGATATCTTCTCCTGCGTCCGCCAGCGCGCGCAGCTTTGCCCGACACTCCGCATAAAAGGCCGAGAGGATTTCATTGTAGCGCGGATCGCTCAACGGAATTTCCGTTGTCACCGGGTATTCCATCGGGATTTCAACAACGCCGTCGGGTAGCATCCCCTCGACAATCCGTCGCGCCTGTCCCGGACGTCCCTTCTTGCGAAAAAAGGCCACATAGCGCGCATTTCGGATCAACCGGTCCGAACGGACACTCATCAAATCGATGTCACCGGGCCCCAACCCGACGCCATATACCGTTCCCGGCGCGCTCATTCGATCCGGCTCCCGATCGCATTGACCGCCGCCACGGTGATCGCACTGCCGCCAAGCCTGCCCTTCACGATGCAGGAGGGCACCGGCTGCGCATCCCACAAGGCGTCCTTACTCTCGGCCGCGCCGATGAACCCTACCGGGCAGCCGATGATCGCGGCCGGTCGCGGACAGTCCGGGTCTTCCAGCATATTGAGAAGATGGAAAAGCGCCGTGGGTGCGTTGCCAATCGCCACAACGGCCCCCTCAAGATGGGGGCGCCAGAACTCCAGCGCTGCGGCGGAACGGGTGTTGCCCATCTCAGCCGCAAGCGCGTGCACACCATCGGTCCAAAGCGTGCAAATCACCTCATTGTCCGCGGGCATCCGTTTGCGTGTGATCCCTTCGCTGACCATACGCGCATCGCACAGTATTGGCGCGCCTGCCTCCAACGCCGCGCGCGCAGCCGTCACAAAACCGGGCGTAAAATGGATATGCTCCTCAAGCCCGACCATCCCAGCGGCATGGATCATGCGCACAGCGACGATTTCCTCATCCGCATCGAAACGGTCAAGGTCAGCTTCCGCACGGATGGTCGCGAAAGACTGGCGGTAGATCTCCGCACCGTCGGTTTCGTAGGTGTAGGGCATGGCTCAGATGAACTCTGTCAGAAGGGTTTCAGGCGAAATGCCCGTACGGTGTGGAGCGGTTTGTGCATTGCCATTGCGGACCATGTCAAACAGGCCGTTGCGACCAATCAATGTGATGTCCGCATCCGCACGACGCGCACATCCTTTGGCGCAGCCCGAGACATGCAGCCTGCCGGGTGCAGTCCCGGCAAGCTTTCGCGCCAACGCCCGCGTTTCTACGGTGGCTGAGGCGCAATAGGGGGCACCGGCGCAGGCATCCGCGCGCATCAACGGACTGTCAGCAACAGTGATCAAATCTGCATGTGGACTCTGCCTGATACCTTCCAAAAGGATCATCCGCCAAGGTGTCGTGCGCACACCAACCGCTTCCCGTACAGCGCTGCGCAACGTGGCGGTGAGCATCTGTCCGAACGCCACTCCAGCCAGCAAATTGGCACCGATTTGGCCGGGTTGCAGCGGAACCACGGAAGGCAGCGCTGGCCTGTCGGCGAACCGAGTTGGCAACGACGCATCCCTCAGGAGACCGGCCATACGTTTGGTCTGCGCCGTGGTGGCGAACCAGTCGGCCAGCTCAATGACCGCGTCAATCGCTGTTGCAGCCTCTACCCCAAACGCCGTATCTGCACCATCCGCGCGGACCGTCAGCTTGTCTTCAGTGCCCTCGATCCGAATATCCGCCGACGCAGCGGTCAGCACAGGTTGCGCCCCCGTATCCACCGCAAAGCCAAATTTGGCTGGCAATTCGGGCAATTCGGTGAGCCGCGCCGCAAGCTCACTCGCCAGGCGAGCGGTAAGATCATCAGCTTCCCAGAAGGGCTGCACCAGAATGTTGCGTCGACCTTCAAGACGCGCATCAGCATCCAGCAAATTTGCGGCGCCCAACGCCTGCAACACCGCCTCGTGATCCTGCTCTGCCACGCCGCGAACTTGCAGATTTGCCCGGTTTGTCAGATCGATCACACCACTGCCAAACTGATCCGCAATGTCGCAGAGCGCTTCGGCCTGATCGGAGGAAAGCCAGCCCCCCATCGGCCGGATGCGCACAACCAACCCGTCGCCCGACATCATCGGCCGGTGGGCACCGGGACACCAATCCTTCACCATGGGGTCAACTGCGGACGCAACAGTCATTCCGCCGCCTCAAGTGCCGCGCGGATTGAGTTACGTCGGCTCTGCCAGAGACCGGCGGCGTCCAAGGCACCGAACCGATCCCGCATGGCTTGCAGCGCTTGCGGGTTCTGCTCCGCTAGAAATGCCGTGATTTCTTCATCGCCCAACGTCGCATCGAAATAGGCATCGAACAGATGGGCCGGGACCACACCGGCCAATTGCGCGAACGCGGCCATATGTTCCAGCGTAGCCGCAATCTCTGCCGCGCCACGAAACCCGTGGCGCTGCATCCCGGCCAACCAATCGGGATTGATGGCCCGCGCCTGCACGACCCGCGCAATCTCTTCTGGCAGCGCACGGGCACGCGGGATCTCTGGATTGGTTGTGTCGAGATGGTAGAGCGAAGCCTGCCCGCCCGTCACCGCTTGCGCCGCGGCAAAGCCAGCTTCATGTGCCGCATAGTCTGAGGCGAGCAAAAGGTCCGTCTCAGGCAAGTCCTGCAAATGGACGAAACTGTCCGCTGCCGCCACACGGGCCGCAATCCCTGCTGCATCCTGCATCGGTTCTGCCCCATCGAAGGACCACGCACTGGCCTTCAACCACGCCTCCCCCGCGCGGATACGGCCCGCTTCAGAATAGTCTTCAAGATCCGGCCCCATGCCCAGACCATAGCTGCCGGGAGCAGGGCCAAAGACCCGCGCGTCCTCCTGTCCGACGAAGGGGTTGAAGTCACGAGCCTCATCCCGCGCGGCCAGTGTTCGCACCGCCTGCCCAAACAAGGTCGACAACACAGGAAAGACATCGCGGAATAGGCCAGAGACGCGCAGCGTCACATCGATCCGGGGTCGGTCCAACTCAGCAAGCGGGATCACCTCGATGCCCGACACGCGCTCTGACCCCTTGTCCCAGACCGGCTTCACACCAATCAGGTTCAGGGCCATTGCGAACTCCTCACCTGCTGTGCGCATCGTGGCAGAGCCCCATAAATCGACGATCAACCCACGGGGCCAGTCCCCGTGATCCTGCAAATGTCGGCGCACCAATTCATCAGCCAGCCTGACCCCCTGCGCATAGGCGCTGCGCGTCGGCACCGACCTGGGGTCGACCGCGAAGAGGTTGCGCCCGGTTGGCAAAACATCTGTTCGCCCACGATAGGGGGAGCCCGCAGGCCCCGGCGCAATCCGCTTTGCATTCAGCGCATCCAGCAGCGATTGCCGTTCGCCCGCCACCGCGCCGCTGACGTCAAACCGTGTGGCCACCGCGGGGGCGCGCCCCCAGACATGCAACCCATCGCCAAACTGGCTTTCCTTGATGTCGCAGACAAACCGGTCGATGCGGGTGATGGCCTCGGCTGAGCAAGACGCGCGATCAAGCCCCAGATCATCCTCCACGCCGATTGCCTGTGCCTCGTCCCGGATGTCGGCCTGAAGGCGGTCACGACGGCGCGGATCCAAGCCATCCGCATTCGAGAATTCGTCAAGCAGCGCTTCAAGACGGATCAACCGGTCCGGCGTGGCGCTGTTGCGCAAGGGCGGTGGGATATGGCCAAGGGTCACTGCCCCGATCCGGCGCTTGGCCTGCGCGGCCTCCCCCGGATCGTTGACAATGAAGGGATAGATAACGGGCAGTGTCCCCGTCAGAACATCCGGCCAGCACGCGCTTGAGAGGGCCACGGCCTTGCCGGGCAACCATTCCAATGTGCCATGCGCACCAATATGGATCAGCGCGTCGGCCTGCTGTTGGAGCCAAAGATAGAAGGCGACATAGGCATGGCGCGGCGTTCGCGAGAGGTCGTGATATTCTTCATCACGCAAGTGGGGCGTGCCCCGCTCGGGCTGAAGGGCAATGGTCACGTCGCCGCGCCGGACAGCCGCAAAATGAAACGCGCCATCTGCAAAATCCGCATCCTGCTCCGGCGATCCCCACGCCGCGGCAAGGTCATCGCGTAGCTCTTGTGGCAAGGCTTCCAGCGCTCTGAGATAGTCCGCAACCGGCCAGACCGTGCGGCGCGCTGAAAGCGCCTCTGGCAACGGTCCGCCGGGCGCAACGGTCACGCCATCGGCGCCCAGATCGTCGAGAATGGCCTCCGCCGATGCGATGGCGTCCAGCCCAACGGCATGGGCCATGTTCCAGTCCTTGCCCGGATAGGTCGACAGGATCAGCGCGGGGCGTCGCTCAGTAGCCGAACGCGCTCCCAGTTCCACCATTGCCTGAACGCGATCTGCCAAAGCCTCAATCCGCTCAGGCTCGGCCCTGTGGGCGAATCGAGAATATTCGAGGGCAGGATCCTTTCGGCCCGGCTCCTTGAAGCTGACCACGCCGCCGAAAAGCCGCCCGTCAATTTCGGGAAGGACAACGTGCATGGCAAGATCCGTGGGCGACAGGCCGCGCTCCGCGTCCTCCCACGCTTTGCGCCGCGATGTCGAAAGCGCGACTTGCACGACCGGCACATCGCCCGCGTCCAAGGGTGAGGTGCCGTCAGCACCTTTGCCACTGAACGATGTCGCGTTCACGATTGCCGCGGGACCGAGCGCGCGCACCTGACGGGCAAGCCAGCCGGCGGCCTCTGGCGCTTTCAACGAGGGCGCAAACAATCCCAAGACCTCGAAACCCCGCGCCCGCAAAGCCGCGAAAATAGCCTCAATCGGTGCAAGGTCAGCCGAAACCAGATACGATCGGTAAAAGCTGACCAGGATCAGCGGCTTCTCTGCGCCCAACGCAACCAATGGGCAGCAAACACCATCTTCCGGCCGCCACGCGCCGACCATCGGCATGGCCTTCGAACCGCGCACGGGTCCGGCATAAAGACCCGCCGCCAGCGCCATCTGTGCAAGGGCGGCCTGCGCGGCGACAGCCCCGCCGCTGTCACAAAGATGCGCCAAACGCCGCAAGGTGGACGTCGGAAGCGTCGAGACCTCATCGAGTTGGGGATCAGCACGACCATCCGCAGGCAAAACAGCCAACGCGATGCCCTTTTCCGCTGCCAGGGCGCGTACCTGTTGAAGACCATATTGCCAATAGGGTGCCCCCCCGATCAAACGGATCAGGATTCCTTTCGCCCCTTCGAGCGTTTGCTCCACATAAGTATCGACCGAAAGCGGATGCTTAAGGGCCGTCAGGTTGGCAAGGCGCAGGGTCGGCAGCTTCCCATCGGCCCTATGCCACCCCGCCGCAAAAGCCCCGAGATCACTGTCCGAAAATGAGAGCACGACCAGATCTGCCGGGCTTTGGCCCAGATCCATCGGCGTCTCGGTCTCGTCCAGTCCGTGGCTTTCGCGAAAGATGACATGCATGACGGCATTGCCCGGGCCTAGGCCGCAGCAGCAGGCTCCAACAGGGCGGCACGGATCGCATCGGGGTTCACATCGTCATGTTCTGCGATGACAACCAGACGCCCCTTACGCCCTTCTGCGGCCGTCCAAGGCCGGTCGAACTGATGGCGCACCCGTGCGCCCACAGCCTGCACCAACAGCCGCATCGGCTTACCCGCAACGGCGGCGTATCCTTTCACGCGCAGAATGTTCTGCTCGCGGGCCATCGCCTCAATCCGGGCCACCAGCACGGCTGGATCGGTCTGCTCAGGTAGATCAATCACGATGCTCTCGAAATCATCATGCTCGTGGTCGTCATGTCCGTCGTGATGCGAGGGGCGCGCGTCGATATCATCTTCGGCGGCGGCCTCAAGTCCCAGGATCACACGCGGATCAACAGCCCCTTCGGCCACTTCAACAACCGGCAGGACACGCGGTGCCTCGGCCGCGATGATCTCACGAGCCTTTGCCACACCTTCCGGTCCGGCCAGATCCGGCTTCGTCAAAAGGATGATGTCGGCACAGGAAATCTGATCCTCGAACACCTCGCTCAGCGGTGTCTCGTGATCAATGCTGTCATCGGCCCGGCGTTGTGCATCGACCGCCTCGACATTCGTCGCAAAGCGACCGGCGCTCACAGCCTCTGCATCCGCCAACGCAATCACACCATCCACGGTGATCTTCGAGCGGATATCGGGCCAGTCAAACGCCTTGAGCAATGGTTTGGGCAGGGCCAGACCGCTGGTCTCGATGATGATGTGCTCAGGGCGCGGTTCCAGCGCCATCAACGCCTCAATGGTCGGGATGAAGTCGTCGGCAACGGTGCAGCAGATGCAGCCATTGGCCAGTTCCATGATGTTTTCGGCGGGGCAATCGGGGATTGCACAGGATTTGAGAATTTCGCCATCGACACCGACATCGCCAAATTCGTTGACCACGATGGCCAGACGCTTGCCCTGCGGGTTGGTCATCAGATGCCGGATCAGCGTGGTCTTGCCCGAGCCCAGAAAGCCGGTGACGACAGTGACGGGAAGCTTTGCGAGATCAGACATTCGAAGTCTCCATTGGTGGAATGCGCGCAATGCAATTCTTGCGGAAATGGTCAGAGCGTTCGCGCCACGGAACCAGCCCATCTTCGGTCTGCTGGTATTTTTGCGCGCCGTCCAGCACCAGAGCGGCATCTTGCGGCGTAAAATTACCATAAACGTAAGTCCAGCGCCCTGCCCCGCCGCGCAATGCAACAGAGCAGCCGCGCGTGCAGTTGGACAGGCACTCAACACCGGTAACGGTCACATGCTCGGGCACCTGCTCGCCCGAAATCGCCTCCAGCAATTGCGCACCCGGGCGCACCTCGCTCTCGACCAGCTCAACGGCTGAGCGGCATTTGACGCAGACCATCAGTTCAACGGGAGGTGTGGGATTTTGCGACATGGCTCAGTACCGCCTCTACACGAAAACACGAAGGGACCCAGTCCGCCGAGAGCCCCTGTTGGGGGAGGTTATCTGGCAAAGCCCCGACCGGTGCAATCAATGAGTGCGAAGTTTGTGTCACATGCCCCTGTTGACGACATGTGACGTTCCGTTTGCGGCGCGTGGGTAGGTGACGCGGCACTGCCAGCGCCCACAATCCGCGAATCTGCCCGATCAGCCCGTCCAGTCGAGCACGACCTTTCCGGACTGCCCCGATTTCATCACCTCGAAGGCTGCACGGTAATCGGTGGCCGCGAACCGGTGCGTGATCACGCCCGAGATGTCGAGGCCATTTTCAAGCATCGCGATCATCTTGTACCACGTCTCGAAAATCTCTCGCCCGTAGACGCCCTTGATCGTCAGCGCCTTGAACACGATGCGCGACCAGTCGACGGGGCTCTTGCCTGGCGGAATGCCCAGCAGCGCGATCCGCCCCCCCATCACCAGACTTTCGACCATCTGATCGAAGGCGATCTGATTGCCCGACATCTCCAACCCGACATCGAAGCCCTGACGGATGCGCAGGCGGGCCGCAACATCTGCCAGATTCTGCTCTGCAACATTGACCGGCACGACATCGGCAACCCGCGCCGCCAAGTCGAGCCGCTCTTGGTTTACATCCGTGATCACCACGTGGCGTGCGCCGACATGGCGCGCCACTGCAGCAGCCATGATGCCAATTGGCCCGGCGCCGGTGATCAGCACATCCTCCCCGACCAGATCGAAACTCAGCGCTGTATGCACCGCGTTTCCCAGTGGATCGAGGATCGCGCCGATATCGTCTGAAATCTCATCGGGCAGCGGCACGACGTTGAATGCGGGCAAACGTAGATATTGGGCAAAGGCACCTTGCTCATTCACACCGATCCCGCGCGTCTCAGGGTCGAGGTGAAACTTGCCAGCCCGGCTCTGCCGCGACTGATGACCAATCAAATGCCCCTCACCGCTACATCGCTGACCAATCTGATAGCCCGTCACGTTGCGACCCAGATCGACAATCTCTCCGGCGAATTCGTGACCTGTGATCAACGGCACCGGAACCGTTTTGCTGGCCCAGTCATCCCAGTTCCAGATATGAATATCTGTCCCGCAAATGCCCGTGCGGTTGATCCGGATCAACACGTCATCGGGCCCGATTTCGGGCACGGGCGCGTCAATCAACTCCAGCCCCGGCGCGGCGACTGTCTTTGCAAGGGCCTGCATCTGGTTGCTCATGACAAGACCCCAACCGCCTTGCCCGCCACCTCGAATGCTGTCAGCGCGCGGTCGAGCGTGTCTCGACCAAGGCGCGCATTCATCTGCGTGCGGATACGTGCCTGCCCACGCGGCACGACCGGGAAGAAGAAACCGCTGACATAGACGCCCTCCTCAAACAGACGGGCGGCAAGATCTTGTGCCAGTTGCGCTTCACCCAACATGACGGGCACGATCGGATGCTCACCGGGCAGAAGGGTATATCCCATCCGTTCCAGCCCCGCGCGCCAATAGGCCGTGTTCTCAAACAACTGCGCCCGCAGCGCGGCGCCCTCCTCCACCAGACGCAACGCCTCTATCCCCGCAGCAACGATTGCGGGGGGCAGCGAGTTCGAAAAGAGATAGGGCCGCGCGCGCTGACGCAACAAATCAATCACCGGCTGCGGCCCTGCAATATATCCACCAATCGATCCGCCCAGTGCCTTGCCCAGCGTCCCCGTCAGCACATCGACGCTGAGCCCGAAATGGGAGGGCGTTCCAGCACCATCTGGCCCCATGAAGCCTGTGGCATGGCAATCATCCACCATCACCATCGCGCCATACCGGTCTGCCAAGGCCTTGATCTCCGGCAACTTGGCCAGGGTGCCGTCCATGCTGAATACGCCGTCAGTGGCGATCATGATAAAGCGCGCACCGTCTGCCCGAGCGGCCTTCAACTGATCTTCCAACGCCGCCATATCGGAGGTCGCATAGCGATAGCGCTTCGCCTTGCACAGCCGGATACCATCAATGATCGAGGCATGGTTAAGCGTATCCGAGATGATCGCGTCCTCGGCCCCCAACAACGGCTCGAACAGGCCGCCATTCGCGTCAAAACAGGCTGCAAACAAAATGGCATCATCCATTCTCAAGAATGCCGCCAGCCGCGCCTCAAGCTCCCGATGCAAGTCCTGTGTTCCGCAAATGAACCGGACGGAGGCCATGCCAAAGCCTTTCTGCTCCATCACCGAACGTGCAGCAGAAATCAGGTCGGGATGATCCGCCAACCCAAGATAGTTGTTGGCGCAAAGGTTGATGACGTCACGATCCCCCACGGCAATCTCACCCGCTTGCGGTGAAGTGATCAGCCGTTCGGACTTATAGAGCCCTTCCGCACGGATCTGCTCAAGCGTCTCTGACACATGGCTCAGAAATGAATCAGTCATCGCATCCTCCAATTTAACGGATGGATAACATGACGGACTTCACATCCGCAATATTGGATTCTCGTCTATCCGCCGCGTACCACTAGAAAAGCGCGCGCAGTACCTTCCGCACGGATCGCATGCGGTACGTCAGCTGGGTAATGCGCGGTATCGCCTGGCTCCAACATTTCGGTCGCCTCACCGCTGGTCACAACGATACGACCGTCGAGTACTGTGAGATGTTCCTGCGCGCCCGTTCCGTGGGGCTGGCTGTCCAGGACGCCACCGGACTGGAACGTCAAATCGTAAAGCTCTTGCTGCCCTGCATCTTCTGGCTGCGATAAAATCTTTATCTTGCAGCCACTTCCACGCTTCTCAATCAGGGGGGCATCGCTTGCACGCTGGACCGTTATGACCGCCCGATCCTGCTCGTCCAACAGCCCGGCAAAATCAACCTGCAACGCTGTCGTCAAATTCCACAGCGTCGCGATGGTCGGCGACGACTCACCCCGTTCGATTTGGCTGACCATACTCCGCGACACGCCTGAAAGCTTGGCCACCGCATCGAGGGACAGGCCACGCTGTGCCCGCGCGGCCTTTAGCCGGGCCGGCAGCAGCGCCAATATGTTCTCTTTTTCATCCATAATCACGGACGCTATGCCAGAATACAGCCTCCATCAAGGCATGGCAGGCAAGGCTGGCTCCCACGTGCCTTGCTGCAAATTAGACGTTCAAATTCGGTGGGCCCTTCTTGCCCTGACGGCAATGATCGTATACCTGCGCATACAAACACCACTTTATAACCATCGGAACCGCGCGAACCCTTCGCCGCAGCGTTTCGTCAACAGCACCAGGACCACCATGAGCCTTTACGCAGCCTATCTTGATGAGATCGAAACCCGCGCCTTGCAGGGTCTCAACCCGAAACCCATTGATGACGCCGCCCTGACCGAAGAGATCGTCGCCCAGATCGCAGATAAAGACCACGCGCATCGCGAAGATTCGCTGAAATATTTCATCTACAACACGCTGCCGGGCACGACAGGCGCAGCCGGCGTGAAGGCGCGCTTTCTGAAAGAGATCATCACCGGCCAGGCCGAGGTTCCTGAAATCTCCCAGCCTTTCGCCTTCGAACTGCTGTCCCACATGAAAGGTGGACCTTCTGTCGAGGTGTTGATTGATCTCGCTTTTGGCGAAGATGCTGCAATCGCAGCACAGGCCGCGGACGTGCTCAAGACGCAGGTCTTTCTCTACGAAGCCGACACCGACCGCATCAAAGCCGCATTCGAGGCTGGAAACCCGATCGCGAAAGAGATTCTTGAAAGCTATGCCGCGGCGGAGTTCTTCACCTCGCTCCCCGACATCGACGAGGAAATCCAGGTTGTCACCTACATCGCCGCAGAGGGCGACATCTCGACCGATCTTCTGTCACCGGGCAATCAGGCGCATTCCCGTTCTGACCGTGAGCTGCACGGCAAGTGCCTGATCTCGGAAGAGGCGCAAAAGGAAATCGAGGCGCTCAAGCTGCAACACCCTGACAAGCGCGTCATGCTGATCGCAGAAAAAGGGACAATGGGCGTCGGCTCATCCCGCATGTCCGGCGTGAACAACGTCGCGCTTTGGACGGGCAAGCAGGCGAGCCCTTACGTTCCCTTCGTGAACATCGCGCCGGTGGTGGCGGGCACGAACGGCATCTCACCGATCTTCCTGACAACCGTTGGCGTGACCGGCGGCATCGGCATTGACCTGAAGAACTGGGTCAAGAAGCTGGGCGAGGACGGCAAGCCGATCCTGAACAATGCGGGCAATCCGGTGTTGGAGCAAAAGTACTCGGTCGAAACCGGGACGGTGCTCAAGATCAACAGCGCAAAGAAAAAGCTGCTGAGCGAAGACGGTGAAGAGCTGGTCGATCTAAGCGCCTCTTTCACCCCGCAAAAGGTAGAATTCATGAAGGCAGGCGGATCCTACGCCATCGTCTTCGGCAAGAAGTTGCAGACATTCGCCTGCGAAACGCTGGGCGTGGAGCTGAAATCCGCCTTCGCTCCGTCCAAAGAGATCAGCCACGAAGATCAGGGCCTGACGGCTGTAGAGAAGATCTTCAACGCCAACGCCCGCGGCACCACGCCGGGCAAAGTGCTTCACGCTGGCTCTGACGTGCGTGTGAAGGTGAACATCGTTGGTTCGCAGGACACGACCGGTCTGATGACCAGTCAGGAGCTTGAGGCAATGGCGGCGACCGTGTTGTCCCCGTCGGTGGACGGCGCCTATCAATCTGGCTGTCACACCGCATCGGTCTGGGATCTTAAGGCACAGGCCAATACGCCGCGCCTCATGGCTTTCATGAACAAGTTCGGCCTTGTCACCGCGCGTGACCCGAAGGGCGAATACCACGCGATGACAGACGTGATCCACAAGGTGCTCAACGACATCACGGTGGACGACTGGGCGATCATCATCGGCGGCGACAGCCACACGCGCATGTCCAAAGGCGTGGCTTTTGGTGCTGACTCCGGGACCGTGGCGCTTGCGCTCGCGACCGGTGAGGCGACAATGCCGATCCCAGAGTCAGTGAAAGTCACGTTCACCGGCAAGATGGCCGATCACATGGACTTCCGTGATGTGGTCCATGCGACGCAGGCGCAGATGCTTGCGCAACACGGCGACAACGTTTTCCAGGGCCGGATCATCGAGGTTCACATCGGCACCCTGCTGGCCGATCAGGCCTTCACGTTCACCGACTGGACAGCAGAGATGAAGGCCAAGGCCTCCATCTGTATCTCCGAAGACGAAACGCTGATCGAGTCGCTGGAAATCGCAAAAGCCCGGATCAAAATCATGATCGAAAAGGGCATGGAGCATGAAAACGGCATGCTTCAACGGCTGGTCGATATTGCAGATCAGCGGATCGCCCAGATCCGTTCCGGCGAAAAACCCGCCCTGCGTCCCGATGACAACGCGAAATACTTTGCAGAAGTTGTCGTCGACCTCGGCGCGATTGACGAGCCGATGATCGCGGATCCCGATGTGCACAACGCCGATGTGTCCAAGCGCTATACACACGACACGATCCGCCCGATCTCTTATTACGGAGCGGAAAAAAAGGTCGATCTCGGCTTTGTAGGGTCCTGCATGGTCCACAAGGGCGACGTGAAGATCGTCGCACAGATGCTGCGGAACCTTGAGAAGGCCTACGGCAAGGTAGAGTTCAAGGCCCCACTCGTCGTGGCTGCGCCGACCTACAACATCATCGACGAGTTGAAGGAGGAAGGCGACTGGGCCGTGCTCCAGAAATATTCCGGCTTCGAATTCGACGATATGGCGCCCAAGAACACAGCGCGTACGGAGTATGAGAACATCCTCTATCTGGAGCGTCCGGGCTGTAACCTTTGCATGGGCAACCAGGAAAAGGCCGCGAAAGGCGACACCGTGCTGGCGACGTCCACGCGCCTGTTCAAAGGCCGTGTGGTGGAGGATGCGGCGGACAAGACGGGCGAGTCGCTGCTCGGCTCTACGCCGGTCGTCGTACTGTCTGCAATCCTGGGCCGAACCCCGACGCTGGAAGAGTACAAGACGGCAGTGGAAGGCATCGACCTGACCAAGTTCGCGCCGCCGCTTGAAAAGCCGCTCGACGCGAAATCGGTACACTTCTGAGGTCTGACATAGACCTATATCATCAATGATCTCGGCCACTTGGCCGGGATCCCCCCTGCCGAACGAGTCGCACCTCGAACCGGCACAAATTCCCTTGCTTCATAGAGTTCACCGACGGACATCTGCCGAGACGCATCCGCAGAGTGCACAAGCGTCTTCTAGCACCGTGACCTAGCTATTTGGGAGATACCTGGCTGGGGTGGTAGGATTCGAACCTACGATACACGGTACCAAAAACCGCTGCCTTACCACTTGGCTACACCCCATCAGGTGGGGCGTGTTCTAGTCACGCGACGCGGGGGCTGCAAGCGGAAAATGCACCGCTTGCGCTACAGCGTTGTGCAGCCGAACATGACCAGATCAATTCGGTGGGAGAACGTGATGACCGGCTTTGAATTTCGCACCACTCCGCAGCTTGTGATCGGAGCCAACAAGGCTGTCGAAGCAATCGAAATGATGAAGGCCCGCGGGGTGCGGCGTGTGGGTCTGGTGAGCGACGCGACCCTGCGCCAGTTGGGCCTGACTGAGCCGCTGGAACAGGCGGCCCGGGCGGCTGGGCTGGGGCCCGACATCTTCGACGCCATTCTGCCGGACCCGACCGAGGAGATGTTGGATGGCGCCATTGCAGCCTTGAGCGCGTGTGACGGCATCATCGCGATCGGGGGCGGCTCCCCCCTCGATATTGCCAAGCTGGTGGCGGTCAGACTTCGCTCTGACCAGCCCCTCGACCAGATGTGGGGCGTCGGCAATGTGACAGGCCCGCGCGCACCTCTTGTTCTGATTCCCACTACGGCGGGCACCGGCTCAGAAGTGACTCCCATTTCCATCCTGACCACGCGCACGAATGAGAAGATGGGCGTTGTCAGTCCCGTATTGCTGCCGGATGCGGCGATCCTCGACGCGACGCTGACACTTGGCCTGCCACCGGCGGTTACGGCGGCGACGGGCGTGGATGCGATGGTCCATGCGATTGAGGCCTATACTTCGAAACGTCTTAAGAACCCGTTATCGGATATGCTCGCGCGGCAGGCGCTGACGCTGCTGGGCGGCAACATCCGTCAGGTCTGCGACGTGCCGGGCGATGTGTCCGCGCGAGAGGCGATGTTGCTGGGGTCTTGCCTTGCCGGGCAGGCGTTCGCCAACGCGCCCGTGGCAGCCGTCCATGCGCTCGCCTATCCACTGGGCGGGCAGTTTCATGTCCCGCATGGCTTGTCCAACTGTCTGGTATTGCCGGAGGTTTTGGCGTTCAACGCCCCGGCGGCAAGCGCGCTTTATGCTGAGCTTGCGCCCTTGATCTTTGCCGAGGGTGTGCCGCTTGCCGACGGGTTTCGCACGCTCGCCCCCGAGATCGGATTGGTCACGACGCTGCGCGAAGTTGGCGTGACGGAAGGAGATCTGGAGGCGCTGGCGGCTGATGCAATGAAGCAGACCAGATTGCTGATCAATAATCCGCGTGAAGTTACCTATGACGACGCCCTCGCCATCTATCGCGCCGTCTTTTAGCAGGTTAACGCCGCCGCATTCACCAAGCTTTCGGGTGTGCACAATGCGTGCACCGAACGTGCACAATCCGTATGCCACTCAAAGGTTAATGCGAGAAAATTAGCGGTGCGGCGAGGTGCCCCGACCGCGCTGCCCGATTTTGTGCTACTGTTCATCCACTGCAACACAATACGAGTGCGCTCACGCCATTCGTCCCAACAGGAGAGAGTTCATGAAGACAGCTATTGTTGCCGCCCTGCTTATCCTGAGCCCGGCCGCCGCCTTCGCCGCAGGATGCAGCGGATCGCACCAAGCGATGAGCTGTGCAGATGGCACGACCTATGACGCACAATCCGGCACCTGCGTCGCGACGACAGCCTAAGACATACCCCGCCGGGGAACCCTCCGGCGGGCGAATGATGCATCGACTGGAATTGGCTCATTGCGTCGGCTGAAAAGGTACGTCAGCTATTCTGATAAGACTGTTGGGATCCAGACCTCGGCTCTCGACTAGCGCTCCGAACGCTGCGGCGGTTCGAATCTGATGCCTAGATGGACCAATTGTGATGTGCGGAACTAGATCATGCCACCCATTTCGAAAATGTGGCGGATTTGGTCCGATATCCAGGACCTCGATCAAGTCTACGGTCCCTAACCGGCTCACTTGACGTTGTGTAATCAGCCCATCGTCCCGACCATAGTCCGTGTTATAAATCAAACGCCACTCATTCTCTTCGGCAAAGGCTGGATGTTTGATTGTCAGAAGCGCCAATCTTACGAAGTGGTTGGCCGCCTGCTCTATCGCCTCGTTTGAAAATTCACTTTCATCAGCCGATGCGTCCAACAAACTTTGGATGCATTTCAGAAGTGCCTCGAAAGCTGCTAGCTTCCCATAGCAAACGGGTACGCAGGGTGCGTTGGGGCTCGGCCCATCTGCTGTCAGCGCGCGACCCGAGATTGCCAAGCGAACCGGTGTATCCCGCCCGTAACCCCGCCACATCGACAGACGCCCATATTTCAGAACTCCGGCATCTGCGTCGTCCGATGGGTTCTCAGCTGAAAAACATGAAACGAAGTTTCTTGTAATAAGACCATGGACAATTTCCCGTGTAAGCTTCTCCATAACAATCTTTTGACACGCAATGAAAAGACGTGGCCACGTTCTAACGAAAGTTGACGGAAGCGTTAGCGGGTCGGCAAAGAGGCTCTGAAGCACCTGCCGAGCATAATGTACCTCGGATAGATCATTCATCGATCCAACGTTTGTCAGCCAAAGTTCGTTGTTATTTAGGATCGCGTGGGCGCCTTGGGCGGAAGTGTAGTGCGCCAGGTAGCCACCACCGTTTGCAAACGACTTACGTTCAGCCTCCTCATGAGAGTACCAAGCATCTATCAGGTTTTGGATCACGTTCAAAACTCCTCCACAAATACCACGCCCGGGGCTGATTTGATTGCGGCTTTGACCTGGGGGGTCACGCGGTAGTGGTCTTTCAGCGCGATCTCCACATCTCCCGGCAGGTCGGGGTGTTGGAGGATCAGGTTGACTGGGCCTCGTCCGCGTTTCGGGCCGGTTCCCGTCTCGGAAAGGCGATTAGCGACGGAGCCGAGGGCGCTTTCCTCATTCACCCAAATCTTGAGCCCGGCAGCTCCGGCATCGGCGACAATGTCATCGACCGGTGCAACGGAGCGGGCGAGCAGCTTGAGGCTGTCGCCCTCACTCGTCGCCTCGACGCTCATCACCACGTTCTGGCCGGTGTCGAAGAGATCGCCCGCCTGTTCGAGCGTGTCACCGAAGACGGTGACTTCGTAAAGCCCGGTCGGATCGGAGCAGCTCACGAACGCAAAGCGATTGCCCCGCGCGGATTTGCGGACCTGCTTGGCTGAGACGGTGCCCGCAATCTTGGCCGCGACAGGGGCGCTCATCGCCTTTTGCGTGATTTCTTCGAGAGTCATCACCCGCTTGCGTTTGAGCGGCGGCATATAGTCGTCGAGCGGGTGGCCGGAGAGATAGAAGCCAATTGCAGTGTGTTCTTCCGCCAACCGTTCGGTGGGCAGCCAGTCGTCGGGCATGGGCAGGCGGGGGACGGGGAGATCTTCACCCGCATCGCCAAAGAGACCACCCTGCCCTGAGTTCTTTTCCTCATGGGTGGCGGCGGACCATGCCACCAGCCGGTCGAGGCTTTCAAATACTTTGCGGCGGTTGGAGTCGAGCAAGTCGAAGGCGCCCGCGCGGGCCATCATTTCCAGCGGGCGCTTGCCGACACGGCGCAGATCAACCCGGCGGGCAAAGTCGAAGAGGTCGAGGAAGGGTTTCTCGCCTCCACTTTCGTTTTTTCTGGCCTCAACGATCATGCGCATCGCCTCGACGCCCACATTCTTGAGACCGCCCAGCGCGTAGACGACCTTGCCATCGGCCACGGAAAAAGTGGCCTGCGAGCGGTTCACGCAGGGCGGCACGAGGTCGATTTTGAGGCGGTCAATCTCCTGCTTGTAGACGTTGAGTTTGTCCGTGAGGTGGATATCGCAGTTCATGACGCCTGCCATGAACTCCACCGGATGCGTCGCTTTCAGCCACGCGGTCTGGTAGCTGACCACCGCATAGGCGGCGGCGTGGGACTTGTTGAAGCCGTAATTCGCGAACTTGTCGAGGAGGTCCCAGACCTCCTGCGCCTTGGCCTGATCGACGTCGTTCTCGGCAGCCCCTGCAAGGAACTTGGGGCGCTCGGCGTCCATCGCCTCTTGAATCTTCTTACCCATCGCGCGGCGCAGAAGGTCCGCGCCACCAAGGGAGTAGCCCGCCATCTCCTGCGCGATCTGCATCACCTGTTCCTGATAGACGATGATGCCCTGCGTCTCATCAAGGATATGGTCGATGGAGGGATGGAGGTTGTCGCGCTCGGCCCGGCCATTCTTCACGTCGCAGAATTTCGGGATATTCTCCATCGGGCCGGGGCGGTAGAGCGCGACGAGGGCGATGATGTCCTCGATACAGGTCGGCTTCATCTGCCGCAGGGCATCGCGCATGCCCGAGCTTTCCACCTGAAACACCGCGACCGTGTTGGCGGAGGCGTAGAGCTCGTAGGTGGGCTCGTCATCAATCGGGATGGCGGAGATGTCGTAAGGGTTGATTTCGAGGGCGGCCCGGCGCGCCTTGCTCGCGTTGTCGTCGCCCTCGGGCGGGGCCATCATCGGCTTGCCCTGCGCCTTCAGCAGGTCGAGGGCGTTCTGGATCACCGTCAGTGTCTTGAGGCCGAGGAAGTCGAATTTCACCAGCCCCGCCTGCTCAACCCATTTCATGTTGAACTGGGTGGCGGGCATGTCGGAGCGGGGGTCCTTGAAGAGCGGAACCAGCTTATCGAGTGGGCGATCCCCGATCACCACACCCGCCGCGTGGGTGGAGGCGTTGCGGTATAGCCCTTCGAGCTTTTGCCCGATGTCGAGGAGGCGTTGGACGACCTCCTCTTGCCGGGCCTCTTCGGCCAGACGCGGCTCATCCGTGAGCGCCTGCTTGATGGAGACGGGTTTGACGCCCTCCACCGGGATCAGCTTGGAGAGGCGATCCACCTGGCCGTAGGGCATTTGCAGCACGCGGCCCACATCGCGCACGGCGGCTTTCGAGAGCAGCGCGCCGAAGGTGATGATCTGGCCGACTTTATCGCGGCCATATTTCTCCTGCACGTAGCGGATGACCTCTTCGCGGCGGTCCATGCAGAAGTCGATGTCGAAATCGGGCATGGAGACCCGCTCGGGGTTCAGGAAGCGTTCGAACAGCAGCGAATAGCGCAGCGGGTCGAGGTCGGTGATTGTGAGCGCATAAGCGACCAGAGAGCCCGCGCCGGAGCCGCGGCCCGGCCCGACGGGGATGTCGTGATCCTTGGCCCATTTGATGAAGTCGGCAACGATCAGGAAGTAGCCGGGGAAGCCCATCCCCTCAATAATATCGAGTTCGAAATCGAGGCGGGCTTGGTATTCTTCAACGGGGACAGCGTGGGGGATAACGGCGAGGCGGTCTTGCAGGCCCTCATTGGCCTGACGGCGCAACTCCTCAACTTCATCATCTGCGAATTTCGGCAGGATCGGGTCACGGGTGCGGGCGCGGAAGGCGCAGCGCTGCGCGATCTCGATAGTGTTTTCACAAGCTTCCGGCAGATCCGCGAAGAGCTCTGCCATCTCCTCGGCCGTCTTGAAATAGTGCTGATCGGTCAGGCGACGGCGGGGTTGAGACTGATCCACATAAGCGCCATCCGCGATGCACAGCAGTGCGTCATGCGCCTCATACATTTCAGCCTTGGGGAAGTGGACGTCATTGGTCGCAACCAGCGGGATGTCGCGGGCATAGGCAAGGTCGATCAGGCCGGGTTCTGTAAGCGCCTCGGCTTCGGTCATCTTCGCGCCGCCCATTGGGTGGCGTTGCAGTTCGATATAAAGCCGGTGGCCGAACATGGCCTGCAGCCGGTCACAAAGCGCTGCCGCCTTGGCCCCCTGCCCGTCGCGGAGCAACTGGCCCAGCGGTCCCTCTGCCCCGCCCGTCAGGCAAATCAGGCCATCCGCCCGGCTTCCCAGTTCCTCCAAGTCGATATGGGGCAGTTGATCGCCGGAATTGAGGTAAGCGCAGGAGTTCAGCTCCATCAGATTTTCCCAGCCCTGCTCATTCTGCGCGAGCAGAACGATGGCGCGGGGGGCGGCGGCCTTCTCCCCGGCGCGGGCGGCTGGTTCATAGGCCAGCGGGAACTGCGTACCGATGATCGGCTGAAGTCCTGATTTCGCGGCCACCTCGGAAAATTCGAGTGCGGCGAAATTGTTGCAGGTGTCCGTCACGGCAAGGGCAGGCATGCCCGCAGCCTCTGCCATTTCGGGCAGTTTTTTGACCTGAAGCGCGCCCTCAAGCAACGAATAGGCGGAGTGCAGGCGCAGGTGAATGAATCGAGGAGATGTCGTCATGTGCGCAGACTATGCCACGCCCGTGTCAGGGGAAAGGGATGGTAGGGCCGCGTGCAGGCGCCACGGCGGCATTGGAGTGGCTATGTGCCAACCTATACCTTTGGACCGGTTTTGGCCGCTGAATGCGGTAGACCGCCTTGGCCCATTGGCCTAACTTGCCTCCCACATTGAAAGAAAGGTGAGTTGTGCCCGCGCTTTACGTAAAAGTCTTTGCGGAACGCAATTCGGGTGGAACCTGGCTCAACCGTTTGTTGCGCAAGAATTTCCGGGTCACCGTAATGGACGGGACGCCGGCGCTGGATGGGGCGGCGCTGCGCAAAGTGCTGCAGACCGTGCCGTCTGCCGAACGGTTGACGCTGCACAACATGCTCTTGAACACAGAGCATGACCGGATGCTTTACTCCGATTTCGGCTGGACGGGTTGCGCGCCACCTGTCGATATCATTCGGTCGGCCGCCCACACACGCGACACTCATTTCATTGTCAGCGTCCTGCACCCGCTGCGCTTTCTGCGCGCCCTGCATATGTTTCCGCGCACGCCTGGTGCGGTGCCCGATGATCTGTCTTTTGCCGACTTTCTGATCCGGCCCTTTCCGCTGAGCCGCCGCGATGGTGTTCCACTGGATCAGGAACTGCTGCCGATGGAGCTTTGGCAGCGGAAAGTAGAGTTGGGGCTGGCCTTTCTCGATGAAGGGAACGCGGGGCAAATCATACGTATGGAAGATCTGGAGGCGGATGCGGGCGCTACCCTTTCCACCCTGAACGGGCCTTTGATGGCAAAACCGGGCAGTGTTACCGTGGTGCCGCAAGTCAACCGCATGCTGACGTTGAATGAGGCGCAAGAGGCGTGGGTACGGCTTCCATTGCAGACGCGCCAACATGTGGCCCGGATGGCGGATCGGGATATGTTGTCTCGCCTGGGCTATACGATGCCGGACATGGGATAGCGGTGGGGTGCTCTTGCCCTCTCTGAGATTTTACCGTTTGATCAAAACCGGATCGGGAAAGGGACATGCATGATCAGCTTTCTGTTGAATGGCGACGTGGTGCGGATCGCGGATGTCGACCCAACGGTGACATTGCTGGATTGGCTGCGCGAAGAGCGGCGGCTGACCGGGACGAAAGAAGGCTGTAACGAGGGCGATTGCGGGGCCTGCACGGTCACCGTCACGACACTGGATGAGGCTGGTCTGGTCCATCAGGCGCTGAATGCCTGCATCCTGTTTTTGCCCCAACTGGCCGGGAAAGCCGTGCGGACGGTTGAGGGCATCGCCTCCCCCACCGGTGCTTTGCATCCGGTACAGCAGGCAATGGTGGACAATCACGGCTCGCAATGCGGATTTTGCACACCCGGTTTCGTTATGAGCATGTATACCGCCCATCGCACCGGGCGTCAGGATCATGACGATGTTCTGGCGGGCAATCTGTGCCGGTGCACTGGGTATGCACCCATCATTCGCGCAGCCGAGGCCGCAGCACAGGAACCGGCCCCGGAATGGGAACTGGATGAGGCCAAAGCCCTGCACGCGTTGGCGGATGAGGGCGATATGAGCGCGAGAGAGTGCTATCTGCCCGCCTCCTCCGACAGCCTTGCCGCCATCTACGCGGCCCACCCCGACGCTACGCTGGTCGGCGGCGCGACGGAGGTTGGGCTGTGGGTGAACAAGATGTTCAAGACGGTCACGCCGATGATCTTTCTGCACCGTGTCAAGGACTTGCAGACCATTGAGCGGGTTGAGGGCGGTTTGCGGATCGGCGCAGGTGTGACGCTCAACCGCCTGCGTGGTGCAGTGGCGGACAGGCATCCTGATTTTGCGGAGCTGTTGCGCAGGTTCGGATCGGTACAGGTGCGCAATGCCGCGACAATCGGCGGGAACATCGCAGAAGGCTCCCCCATTGGGGACTCGACACCGGCGATGATCGCACTCGGCGCGCGGATCACGTTGCGACATGGCGAGGTCCGGCGGGAAATTGCACTGGAAGACCTGTTCACGGGCTATAAGACGCAGGACCGAGCGCGCGGTGAGTTTGTCGAAAGTGTTTTTCTGCCCGACCAGCCGGATACGCTACGCTGCTATAAGCTGAGCAAGCGGTTCGATCAGGATATTTCGGCAGTCTGCGGCTGTTTTGCTGTAACGGTGGAAGGCGGCCTCGTAACGGCGGCGCGGCTGGCCTTTGGCGGGATGGCAGCGATGCCAATGCGGGCGGCGCGCGCCGAGGCTGTATTGATTGGGCGGCCACTGGATGAGGCGGCGATTGCAGAGGCGCAAGACGCCCTTACCGAAGACTTCACGCCCCTTGATGATATGCGCGCGAGTGCCGCCTATCGCATGCAGGCGGCCCGCAACATGTTGGAGCGCTATCGGCTGGAGCACGCCGGCGACGTGGACACCCGCTTGGTCGGACGGGGGGCTGCGTGATGGTCAACGTCGTTCACAAGCCCAACCCGCACGATAGCGGTCCGCTGCACGTCACTGGTGCCGCGACTTATACCGACGACATTGCCGCGCCTGCCGGAGCGCTGCATCTCGCCTTTGGGATCAGCCATGTTGCACGGGGGCGGATCGTGTCGATGGATCTGTCCGCTGTGCGAGCGGCGGAGGGGGTCGCGCTGGTGCTGGGGCCGGAGGAGTTGGGCGATATACCTGATGTCTCGCCCTCTCCCATGCCCGAGCCGCTATTGAGCACCGGCGAGGTGCTGTTTCACGGCCAGCCGCTGTTCATTGTGGCGGCAGAGAGCCATCTGCTCGCCCGCAAGGCCGCGCGACTGGCCAAGGTCGAGATCGAGGAAAGCCCGGCGCTGTTGACCATCGAAGACGCTCTCGCGGCAGACAGTCTGCTGGAGCAGCCTCTGATGTGGGGACAGGGCGACCCGGATGGAGCGCTGGAAAAAGGCGCCCATCGCCTGCAAGGTTCTATTCAGATCGGCGGACAGGAGCATTTCTACCTTGAGGGGCACGCGGCCATGGCGGTGCCGGGCGACGGGGATGAGGTGACGATCCACTCATCAACCCAGCATCCCAGCGAAATCCAGCACAAAGTGGCACATGCGCTGCACGTCCCCTTTGCCGAGGTCGCGGTTCAGGTGCGCCGGATGGGCGGCGGCTTTGGCGGCAAGGAGAGCCAGGGCAACGCGCTCGCCATCTCCTGCGCTCTGGTCGCCAAGCGGACCGGACGGGCGGCCAAGATGCGCTATGACCGGGATGATGACATGGTCATCACCGGCAAGCGACACGAAGCGCGCATTGACTATGACGTGAGCTTTGACGCGGCAGGGCGGATCGCGGGGCTTGCCTTCGATCAGTATATCCGCTGCGGCTGGTCCGCAGATCTGTCGCTGCCCGTGGCAGACAGGGCGATGCTGCATGCCGACAATGCCTATCACCTGCCGGATGTGCGCATCCGCTCCACCCGGCTGCTGACTCATACTGCGTCGAACACGGCGTTCCGGGGCTTTGGCGGGCCGCAGGGTATGGTCGGGATCGAGCGGGTGATGGAGCATATCGCCGCCCGTCTGGGTTCCGATCCACTCAGCGTCCGGCAGGCCAATTTCTATGCCCCCGGCAAGGCGGGACAAACCACGCCTTACGGGATGGAGGTTGAGGACAACATTGCCCCCGATCTGGTGGCCGAATTGGTCCGGCGCTCGGATTACCAAGCGCGGCGGGCGGAGATTGAGGCCGCGAATGCTCAAAGCCCGATCCTGAAGCGCGGCATCGCCGTCACGCCGGTAAAGTTCGGGATCTCCTTCACGCTGACCCAACTTAATCAGGCCGGAGCACTGGTGCATGTCTACACTGATGGCTCCATCCGCGTGAACCATGGCGGGACCGAGATGGGTCAGGGCCTGTTCACCAAGGTCGCGGCGGTTGCTGCGGATGTGTTCGGGCAGACGCTCGACCGGGTGAAGATCACCGCGACCGACACCTCGAAAGTGCCCAATACCTCAGCCACGGCGGCGAGTTCGGGCAGTGATCTGAACGGCATGGCGGTGAAAGCCGCGTGTGAGACCATTCGCGACCGTCTGGCAGCCCTTGCGGCAAAGGAGCTGGGACGGTCGGACGTGCGCTTTGAGAATGGTCGGGTGATCGCGGGCGACCGGGATATGAGCTGGGAAGACCTGATCGCACTTGCCTATGCAACGCGCATATCGCTGAGCGCAACGGGCTATTATGCGACGCCAAAGATTGCCTGGGACCGGGTTGCGGGCAAGGGACGCCCGTTTTTCTACTTCGCCTATGGCGCGGCGGTCACCGAGGTGGTGATCGACACGCTGACGGGAGAAAACCGCATCCTGCGCACGGATATCCTGCATGATTGCGGCAAGTCGCTGAACCCGGCCCTCGACATCGGACAAATCGAGGGGGGCTATGTGCAGGGCGCGGGCTGGTTGACCACCGAAGAGCTGGTTTGGCGCGGCGATGGCGCGCTGTGGACACATGCACCCTCCACCTACAAAATCCCGGCCTGTGCTGATCGGCCCAAGGTGTTCAATGTCGATCTTTGGCAGGGCGAGAACCGGGAGGAGACGATTCACCGGTCGAAAGCCGTGGGCGAACCGCCGCTGATGCTAGGCATTTCGGCCCTTGCGGCGCTTCAGCATGCGGTGCGCGAGGCGGGATCAGACGTCATGCTGGATGCCCCCGCAACGGCGGAGCGTGTTCTGAATGCCGTTGAAACGGCCAAGGGGCGCGGGTGGTGATCTGCGTATTCTGGAAATGATGAAGGCGCAGGGCTTTGATATTGAGGCCACGCGGAGGATTGCCGCCGCGCAAGGGGCCGTGGCGCGCATTCTGATCACGGGCGCGCGGGGATCGGTGCCCCGTGAGGCTGGCACATCCATGTTGGTCTGGGCGGATGGTCAGGACGGAACAATCGGTGGCGGAACACTGGAATGGGAGGCCGTGGCCGAAGCGCGGGCGCTGCTCACCTCGCCAGTGCGGTTCATGCGGCGCACGGTTCCCCTTGGACCGGCGCTTGGTCAGTGTTGCGGCGGGTCCGTTGATTATTTGATTGAGAGATTCGAGGCAGCAGATCTGGACACTGCGCCAGCGGCCTTTGCGCGGCGGCTAGATGGACCAAAAGCGATGCCCTTTGCCGTCCGAAAAGCCCAGCAGGATATTCGACAAGGATCCGGAGCATTCGTGCTGGAAGACGGGTGGATCATCGAACCCCTCGCCCCGGCGCGCACGCCGCTGTGGCTCTATGGTGCGGGTCATGTCGGGCGGGCCGTTGTGGGTGTGTTTGCAGATCTGCCCTTTGACATCACCTGGGTGGACGACGCGCCTGAGCGGTTTCCCGAGCCGGTTCCGCAGCATGTTTCCGCCCTGCTCGCCGCGAATCCGGCGGAGGCCGTGCAGCATGCGCCAGCAGACGCCATTCATATCGTGCTGACCTATTCCCACACGCTCGACCTGGAGCTTTGCCATCAGGTGCTGTTGCGACCTGCGGCCCATTTGGGGCTGATCGGATCAGACACGAAGGCCGCGCGATTCCGCACCCGCCTTGCCGCCCTGGGCCATGACCCTGCCACAATCGCACGGCTCAACTGCCCTATCGGGGATCGGTCATTGGGAAAAGAGCCCGGCTCTATTGCCATCGGGCTGGCCGCTGAGCTTTTGCAGTTGCGAAAAATGACAGGGGGGCTTACGCAAAAAAGCGCATGAGCGTTCTGTTGGACCTTTCGGGCCTGACCAAGGCCTATCCGGGCGTTATCGCCAATGACGATGTCGGCTTCGACATCGCAGCCGGAGAGATTCACGCCCTGCTGGGTGAGAATGGCGCGGGTAAGTCAACACTCGTCAAGATGATCTACGGCCTTGTCCGCCCGGATAGCGGTGAGATGCGGTTGCATGGTGCCTATTATGCGCCAGGCTCCCCCAAGGATGCGCGGGCAGCTGGCGTATCGATGGTCTTCCAGCATTTCAGCCTGTTTGATGCGTTGAGCGTGCGTGAAAACATCGCGCTCGGTCTGGATGAGGCAACAAAGCCGCGGGAGCTGTCGCAGCGCATCCGCGATGTGAGCCGGGAATATGGCCTGCCGCTCGACCCCGATCGTCTGATCGGTGACTTGAGCGTCGGTGAACGGCAGCGTGTTGAGATCGTGCGCTGCCTGTTGCAAGACCCGCGTCTGCTGATCATGGATGAGCCGACGAGCGTTTTGACGCCGCAAGAGGTTGAGATCCTGTTCAATACCTTGCGCCTGCTGGCCAGTCGCGGGGTTGCGATCCTCTATATCTCTCACAAACTGGATGAAATTCGCGTTCTGTGTGACCGCGCGACCATCCTGCGCGGTGGCAAGGTCGTGGGCACGTGCATTCCGCGTGACGAGACGCCGCGCTCTATGGCTGAGATGATGATCGGTGAAGCGCTGCGTGAACCGAAAGCCAAGCTTTCGGTGCCCGGCCGCACGCTGCTTCGGCTCAATGGGCTGAGCATGACCTCCGACGATCCGTTCGGGGTGAGCCTGCGCGACATCCATCTGGAGCTGCATGCCGGCGAAGTGACAGGGATTGCGGGCGTGGCCGGGAACGGCCAGGACGAGTTGCTGTCGGTTCTGTCCGGTGAGGCGAAGGTCGCGCCAGGGATGCTGATGCTCGACGACGCGCCGATCGGGGACAAAGGACCGAATGCGCGGCGGGCGCTCGGCTTGCAGGCGGCACCTGAAGAGCGGCTTGGCCATGCCGCCGCGCCCGAGATGACGCTGACCGAGAACACGATGTTGACCGGTCGGGTGCGCCAGCGGCTCGACAATTCGGGTTTCCTGAAGTGGGAGGCGACAGCGAATTTCGCCCGCGCCGTGATCAGCCAGTTCGACGTGCGCACACCCGGTGTCGCGACACAGGCCAAGGCACTGTCGGGCGGGAACCTGCAAAAATTCGTTATCGGACGTGAAGTGCTGCAAAAGCCGCGCGTTCTGATCGTCAATCAGCCGACATGGGGTGTGGATGCCGCCGCCGCTGCCGCCATTCGCGATGCGCTGCGCGCGCTGGCCGAAGGCGGGGCTGCGGTATTGGTCATCAGCCAAGACCTCGACGAGTTGATGGAGATGTCGGACCAGTTCGCTGTCATCGCAGGTGGACGGCTCAGCGCACCGCGTGCGGCCGGAACCATCTCTATCGAGGAAATCGGACGCCTGATGGGTGGCGACACATCCACCGCGCGTGAGGGAGGGACAGCCCATGCTGCGACTTGAGCCGCGACGCTCTCCCAGTCAGGCCATGGTGTGGCTGACGCCCATTCTGGCTGTCCTTGCCACGATGATCGCTGGCGGTGGCCTGTTCATGGCGTTGGGCAAGGATCCGGTCGATGCGATCTACACGATTTTCGTCGATCCGCTGCTTGATCCCTATTCCCTGCCCGAAATCTTCGTCAAAGCTGCACCGCTGATCTTGATTGCCATCGGGCTGAGCTATGGGTTCCGGGCCGGGATCTGGAATATCGGCGCCGAAGGTCAGTTCATCATGGGCGCGATTGCCGGTGCTGCGGTGGGGCTAGCCTTTTACGGCACGGCGGGCGTTTGGCTCTTGCCGCTGATGGCGCTCGCCGGAATTGTGGCTGGTTACCTTTGGGCGATGATCCCCGCCCTGTTGCGGGTGAAGTTCGGCACCAATGAGATTCTGGTCAGCCTGATGCTCGTCTATGTGGCCGATCAGTTCCTGCGCGCGATGGTGAATGGACCATTGCGCAATCCGCAGGGGTTTAACTTCCCTGAAAGCCGCCTGTTTCACGACAGTGCGCAGTTGCCGATCCTGTTTGATGGGACGAGGGTTCATCTGGGCGTCGCGATCGCCGTGATTATCGCGCTGATCGCGGCGCTGATCCTGTCCCGCCATATCATTGGCTACAATGTCCGCCTAATGGGCTCGGCCCCGCGGGCGGCGATGTTTTCAGGCGTGAAGCCGCCGCGCATGGTGATTTTCTGCCTTGGCCTGTCTGGCGCGCTGGCCGGGCTTGCGGGCCTGTTCGAGGCTGCGGGACCGATGGGTCAGCTGACGCCGACGCTGCCGCAGGGCTATGGCTTTACTGCGATCATCGTGGCGTTTCTGGGCCGCCTCAACCCGCTGGGCATCATCGCGGCGGGCTTCGTCATGGCGCTGACCTATATTGGCGGTGAGAACGCGCAGCTCGCCCTTGGCCTGCCAAAGGCGGCGATCAGCGTGTTTCAGGGCATGCTGCTGTTCTTCCTGCTGGGGCTCGACATCTTTGTGCGCTACCGGATTGCGCCCAAGCGGCGGGAGGTTGCGTGATGGATTTTTCTGCCCTCGACCCGCTCGCGTTGATTGTTTCGCTGATCATCGCCGCCACGCCGCTGGTGCTTGCCGCGACAGGAGAGTTGGTGGTGGAGAAGTCAGGGGTGCTGAACCTCGGCGTCGAAGGCATGATGATCATGGGTGCGGTGATCGGGTTCATTGTCTCGGTTGAGATTGGGAACCCTGTGCTGGGATTTGCAGGAGCAGCGCTCGCCTCTGCCGCGCTGGCCCTGATCTTCGGGTTTCTGACGCAGGTTCTTCTGTCCAATCAGGTTGCGACGGGCCTTGCCCTGACGCTGTTTGGACTGGGCCTCGCAGCGTTGCTGGGGCAGAGTTATACCGGGATCCGCCCCCCCTCGACTGGCGATGTGTTTCCAGAGGCGTTGAGCACTGTGCCGGTCATCGGACCACTTCTCTTTTCCTATGACTGGGTGGTCTATTTCGCGTTGATCATGGTCGGTGCCGTATGGTGGTTCCTGAACAAAACCCGCGGTGGGCTGATCCTGCGCGCGGTCGGGGAAGGTCATGATGCGGCCCATGCACTGGGGTACCGGGTCGTGGCCATCCGCATGGCAGCGATTGCGTTTGGCGGGGCCTTGGCCGGAATGGGCGGTGCGTATCTGAGCCTTGTGCGCGTGCCGCAATGGTCGGAAGGCATGACCGCAGGGATCGGCTGGATCGCGCTTGCCATTGTGGTCTTCGCCAGCTGGAAGCCGGGGCGCGTCATTCTGGGCGCCTGGCTGTTTGGGGGCGTGACGATCCTGCAGCTCAATATTCAGGCCGCAAACCTGAACATTCTCGGAATTCTCGCCCTCGCACTGGCTGGCGTTGCCGTGGTCATGCTTCTGGTGCAAATCCGCAGCCTGACACGCCACAAGGTCATCCAGATCGTTATGGTCTTTTCCTTTGCACTGCTGGCCCTAGTTCTTGCGCTGAGCTGGCCCGATTTCAGGCTCGACTCTGCGTATCTGTCGATGACACCGTATCTGACGACAATAATCGTGCTGGTCGCCCTTTCAGGGGACAAGACCCGGCGCGCACTGAATGCCCCGGCCTCGCTTGGCCGGGTGTTCCACGCCTCGGCATAAAACGACCGGGGTGGGACGGGGAACCTATGAGACCCACAACATGGAGAGACCAATGACCCTATTCAAATCCCTTGGCCTGGCCGCCGCGCTGAGCATGAGTGCCGCCGTTGTTTCCGCTGATGGCCACGACCCGCTGAGCGTCGGCTTCATCTATGTCGGCCCGGTGGGCGACTATGGCTGGTCTTACCAGCACGATCAGGGTCGCCTCGCCGTCGAAGAGCATTTCGGTGATGCCGTCGAAACCTCTTTTGTCGAGTCCGTGCCCGAAGGCGACAGTGAGCGTGTGATCCGCCGCATGGCTCAGGAAGGCGCTGATCTGATCTTCACCACATCCTTCGGCTACATGACGCCGACAAACCGTGTCGCAGCCCAGTTCCCCGACACGTATTTCGAGCATGCAACGGGCTATCAGCGTGCCGACAACGTCTCGACCTATTCGGGTCGTTTTTATGAGGGCCGCACCGTGCAAGGTATCCTTGCGGGCCACATGACCGAGAGCAACATCATCGGTTACATCGCATCCTTCCCGATCCCCGAGGTTATTCGCGGTATCAACGCGGCTTATCTCGCGGCGAAGGAAGTGAACCCGGATGTGGAGTTCCGCATCGTCTGGGTTTCCACCTGGTTTGATCCGGGCAAGGAAGCGGATGCCGCGAACACCCTGATCGAGCAGGGTGCGGACGTGATCATGCAGCACACCGACTCCACCGCTCCGATGACCATCGCGGAAGCGACGTGGGAAGGTCTGGCCGAGGGTGAGACCGGCGTTTATGCGTTCGGCCAAGCCTCTGACATGATGGAGTTCGGCCCGACGGCGCGCCTGTCCTCGATCATCGACGACTGGGCTCCGTACTATATCGAGCGTGTTCAGGCGGCCCTTGACGGCACCTGGGAGAGTGAAGATGCGTGGCACGGCCTGGATGAAGGCATGACCTCCATCGGGGCATTCAATGCGAACATTCCTGCGGATGTGCGCAAGGAAGCCATGGATGCGGCGATCCAGATTTCCGGCGGCACGCGCCATTCCTTCACCGGGCCGATCAACTGGCAGAACGGTGAGGTCTGGCTGGAAGAAGGCGAAACGGCGGATGACGGCACGCTTCTGGGCATGAACCGTTATGTCGAGGGGATCGAGGGCACCGTTCCTAACTGATCCCTGCCAAAGAACATTGAAAGGCCCCGGCATCGACCGGGGCCTTTTGCGTTTTGGCACCGCTTTCCGTTGCAGGCGGAACAAAAGGTCGCGGGTGGGCAACGGCGATTGCCCATCCGCGTTGATCTCTCAACAGATTTGAGGAGATTTCAGCATGTTCCAACGGATGACCGTTCTCGCCTTCCTGTTGATGGGTGCGCCTGCCTTTGCACAGATGACGGATGGCCAACACGCCAGCCTGCCACCCGAACTGGAGGGGCCCGAATTTTCCGAGGCGCGTGACATGCCCGCGGGAAACCACACCTTCACCAATGACTTTCCCGTCGCCAGCCGCGTGGTGCGGAATGGTGAATTGAGTGATACCTATCTTGAAGAGGGGGCGCCGCTTGAGCTTTCACCGCCCGGTATTGCCATGCCCGGCTGGACCGCAATCGACCTTGCCGATCTTCCTTCGACGGATCTTGAAGGGGTGGACGTCTATCCGCAGGCTTGGGAAAATTTGGGCGTGATGGGTGAGATCGAAACCGTACAAGGGGACGAGATCATAGTCTCATTGCCGCGGTTTGCGGGCTTGCTCGATCATCAAGTGCTTCTGCCTGTCGGAGCCTTCACCATCCTGACGCCGGAAGAAGAGCCCGGCACCGCGTATCGTGCCTTCCTTGGGACGACTGAAACAGTTCTGCGCGATCTGGAGCCCTATCAAGGCTAAGCCCAACGATGTGAAATGACGGACTGATCTGTCGGGCCGCGCGGTCATCCGCGCGGCCTGTTTTGCTGGATGGCTCACGCATCGGAGGATGCCCTGCCCCTTGCGTAGGCGGGCATGGCCCAATATCAGATTGAGACCAAGGAAATAGCTGCTCAACACCTCCGGGGAAACGCCAATGACCATCGACAAGTCCCGCCTGCCCTCCCGCCATGTGACCGAAGGCCCCGCACGCGCGCCGCATCGGTCCTATCTCTATGCGATGGGGTTGAGCGAAGAGGAGATTCACCAGCCCCTCGTCGGTGTCGCAACCTGCTGGAACGAGGCAGCCCCGTGTAACATCGCGCTCAACCGCCAGGCGCAGGCCGTGAAGCAAGGCGTGAAGGTCGCGCGCGGCACCCCGCGTGAGTTCACCACCATCACCGTGACAGACGGGATCGCGATGGGCCATGAGGGCATGCGCTCCTCCCTTGCATCGCGTGAGGCGATTGCCGACACGGTTGAGCTGACGATGCGCGGCCATGCCTATGATGCGCTTGTGGGTCTTGCGGGATGTGACAAGTCTTTGCCGGGCATGATGATGGCGATGGTACGCCTCAATGTGCCCTCCGTCTTTGTCTATGGCGGTTCGATCCTTCCGGGACGCGCACCGCTGGTCGACGAGGTCCCGCAAGATTTCAAGGACCGCGACCTGACCGTGCAGGACATGTTCGAGGCCGTTGGCCGTCAGCAGGCGGGTACGCTGAGCGAAGCTGCGCTGGATATTCTTGAGCGGGTCGCCTGCCCGTCCGCCGGCGCGTGTGGTGGTCAGTTCACCGCGAACACGATGGCCTGTGTGTCCGAGGCGATTGGCCTTGCCCTGCCAAACTCTTCCGGTGCGCCTGCACCTTATGAGAGCCGCGACCAGTATGGTGAGGCGTCCGGTCAGGCAGTCATGAACCTGATTGAGAAGAACATCCGGGCGCGCGACATCGTCACCCGCGCGTCCATGATCAACGCGGCCCGTGTTGTGGCCTGCACCGGCGGCTCAACCAATGCCGGTTTGCACCTGCCCGCCATCGCGCATGAAGCCGGGATCGATTTCGATCTGGATGATGTTTGCGACATCTTCCGCGAGACACCGTATTTCGTCGATCTCAAGCCCGGCGGGCAGTATGTGGCCAAAGATCTCTACGAGGCGGGCGGCGTGCCGGTCGTGCTCAAGGAGCTGGACAAGGCAGGCCTGATCGACCGCGACTGCATGACCGCAACGGGTTACTCTATCGGTGAGGAAATCGACCGCGTCAGCCGTGAAGCGGACGGCAAGGTGATCTATCCGATCGACACGCCGATCTCGACCACTGGCGGTGTCGTGGGCCTGAAGGGCAACCTCGCCCCAGAAGGTGCCATCGTGAAAATCGCGGGCATGACGGAAGATCAACTGACCTTCACCGGCCCGGCGCGCGTGTTCGAGTGTGAGGAAGACGCCTTCGCCGCTGTGCAAAAGCGCGAATATGAAGAAGGTGAAGTTATTGTCATCCGCAACGAAGGCCCGTCCGGCGGGCCGGGCATGCGGGAGATGCTGGCGACCACCGCGGCCCTGTCCGGTCAGGGCATGGGCAAGAAGGTGGCGTTGATCACCGATGGTCGTTTCTCCGGCGCGACGCGCGGGTTCTGCGTTGGTCATGTCGGCCCGGAAGCGGCCCATGGCGGTCCAATTGCCTTGATCGAGAATGGCGACAGCATCACGCTGAATGCACGCGAAGGAACGATCTCCGTCGATCTGACCGAGGACCAGTTGGCTGAGCGCAAGGCGAACTGGAAAGGTCCGAAGGAGACGATCTATTCGTCCGGTGCGCTTTACAAATATGCCCAGCTCGTCGGCTCGACACGTCTTGGCGCTGTGACCCATCCGGGCGCGAAGATGGAAAAGCACGTCTATGCCGACCTCTAAAGGTCTGCTTGCAAAGCTCATTGCGGCCAGTGCCTTTCTTGCATTGGCCGCATGTGAGGCCCCACAGGGCTCTGCCAGCAGTGGCAGTGGCGTGGAGCGTTTGGCCCGTGATCCAGACGCATTGCGCAGTGCGGTGGTCGAACTGGGTGGAAGCGAGGTACGCATCGGCGTGCCGCGCGGCACCTGCATCGCACCGCAATCGGTCAGCGTTCGTGGCGATATTGGTGCAGTGATCGCGGGCGATTGCCGTGCTGTCGTACTCGACCCGCCCCGGCGTACCGGCCCAAATGCGCTGTTGAGCGCAACCGTAAGCGCAGATCCCCTACCCGGTGATGGCACACCGGCAGAGCGCGTCGCGCTGATCGAGGAAATGCTACATGGCGGTCTTGCCGACAGTCTGCTGGGTGAGCAGAGCGGGAACGCCGACCTTGTGGAAACCCGGTTGGACGAGGACACGATCTATGCCCTCGTCGACACCGGTTCGGAAGTCGCCTTTCAGGGGGCTTCACCGCTGATGTGGCGTGCAATTACACAAGAACGCGGGCACATGATCGTTCTGACCGCGCGCACCTTGCGGCAGGATACGGCTGGAACGCAGGCGTTGCTGGACAGCCTGCGCGCGTTTCGCACCGCCACGCGTCAAGTCAACCGCAGGCGCTGAGCCTTGGAGCGGATCAACCGCATAGCTGGATTTCTGGTCACCCGCCTGTCCGGCTGGCTCTGGACGCGGCGCACGCGGGTGCTGGACGATGTACCGGTCCTGACGCTGCGCCGCTGGCGCCGGCAGGCTGAAACGGTGGGGCGACTGGTGCGCAATGTGGAGCAGGCAGCCGCGCGGCGCATTGATGCGAGTGGTCAGGATGGCGTCGGATTGCAGGCACCTGCTGACGCCAGTTTCAGCTTCCGCCCGGCGGTTCTCAGTTTTCCGCAAACGCCGACGGGCCACGTCTTTCCAATGACGGGGACGGAGTTGTCTGCCGGCGTTGCACTTCACCATGACATCAGCCCGGCCGAGATCATCGTGCGGCAGGATCGCGGCACGGATGGGCAGTATCCCCTCATCATCGAGGTTTGGCGCGGGACCGGCAGTTTCGTGTCCCTGTCGCTGGCGTTGCCAGAGGCGGAGGCCCATTCGGTGACACGGGATGATCTGATCCGCCTGTCCTATCAGCTGGAGATGGAGCAGAGCTGCGAAGTCTTCGCCCGGCTCAACCTGGCCCACGGCCCCAACACCGAACAGGTGGTGCGCGCGGTAGAGCTGCGCCCCGGTCATGACTGGCTGGAGTTCGACGTCCATTTCACACAATTCGATCCGACGCGAACGCGGGAAATCTGGATTGATCTGATCTTCAACACATTGCCGCTGAACCGCATCGTCGTGCATGATCTGATCATCTCGCGCCGTGCGCGACTGTCCCTGTAGGAACCGCCGAATGACCCAAACCGCCCATCGGATCTGGCTCGACAAAGGGGTGCTGCGCGGCATTCTGCACGAAACGGGCTTCACCCCGATTGAAGTGGTTTTGGGGGAGCGGGTGCTGTGTTCACCGGTCCCGCGCCCCGCTCCTGAGCAGGATAAGAGCCTGATCTTTGAGGCAGACCTGCCTGCGGACACGTTCTCGGACGGGTTTGGCGTGCTGGCCTTGCGCCGGGTGGGCGAGGCAGAGCCTCTGGCAACGTTGCCCTTCTTCGTCGGCGACGCGCTGACCGAGAGCCTGCCTGGGGAGGTCGCAATGTTGCGCGCTGAATTGGACCTGATCAAGAGCGTGCTGCGCCAGCGCCTGCGCAGCCGCCTCTAGAACCCTGACGCCCGCGCGCTAGGTGCCTTGGGGCAGGAGGCGACGATGCGCGCGACAGAGATTCTTGAGTTAAGGCCGGAAGGTCTTTTTTGTCCGGGCGGTGGCTTCTTCATTGATCCGCAGCAACCGGTGGACCGTACGCTCGTCACCCACGGTCACGGGGATCATTGCCGCCCTGGCTCACGCGCCCTTCTGGCCACCGCCGACACCTGCGCCATCGCGCAAACCCGGTACGGCGCGGAGGCGTTCGGGCGGGTGGAGCATGCAAAGCTCGGCGAGCAAATGCGGATCGGAGAGGTTGATGTCCGCTTCGTGCCTGCGGGCCACGTGCGCGGATCAGCCCAGATCATCGTGGAGCAGGCGGGGCAGAGGGTCATCGTCTCAGGTGACTACAAGCGCGCCTCTGATCCGACCTGCCTGCCCTTCGAGCCTGTGCCCTGTGATCTGTTCGTGACAGAGGCGACCTTCGGATTGCCTGTCTTCCGACATCCGCCGATTCAGGAGGAACTCGACCGGCTGATGGCGTCGCTCGCCGCATTCCCGGACCGTTGCCATGTCATTGGCGCCTATGCGTTGGGAAAAGCTCAGCGGATGATCGCGGAGTTGCGCGCACGGGGCTATGACCGGCCGATTTGGTTGCATGGGGCGCTCGTCAAGCTGACGACGCTCTATCAGGACTTGGGGGTAGAGATGGGTGAAATCCGTCAGGTCATGGCCAGCGACAAGAAGGATCTGGCCGGAGAGATCGTGATTGCGCCGCCCAGCGCATTGCAGGATCGCTGGGCCAGACGCTTGCCCGATCCGCTGCCTGTCGGCGCGTCTGGCTGGATGCAGGTGCGCGCCAGAGCGCGACAGCGCCGGGTCGAGCTACCGTTGATCGTGTCCGATCACTGCGATTGGGACGCGCTTTGCGCAACAATCAAAGAAGTGCAAGCGGAGACAGTTTGGGTCACCCACGGCGCGGAAGAGGCGCTGGTGCATTGGTGTCAGCAACAAGGCATGACCGCCGCACCGCTTTCCATCGCAGGGCTGGGGGAGGAGGAGGACTGACCCTCAACCCATCTTGTCCCCTGTCAGGTTCAGCATCCAAGGCGTGCCAAAGCGGTCGGTGAACATGGCAAACCGCTCGGCCCAGAAGGTTTCCCCGGCAGGCATGTCAACAGAACGGGCGTCTTTGGAAAGAGCGTCGTGGACGCGATCAAATTCTGCCCGGCTCTCGACCTCTACTTGCAGACGGAAACCCTGCGGGGTCTGGTACATGTCCGAGGAATTGTCCGACGCCATGACAAGCCGCCCGGCAATCTTGGCAACCATGTTCATCACGATGTGATCGCCACCGGGCATCCGGTCTTCCTGGGATGGAGCATCGCTGTTGCGCATGATGTGCAGCACCTCGCCGCCCAGCGTATCAATGTAGAGGGACATCGCCTCCTCACACTCATCCTTGAAGAAGAGATATTGGTTCAGCTCCATGGGTACGTACCTCCTGTTTCGTATGTGTCCACGACAGATTAGCACAGATTGCCGCGACGCCTCGTCTCGCTTTCGTCCCTACGATTGTTGCGTTACTACAGCGCCAAACAACTGGAGATTTCCCGATGATCGGACGCTTGAACCATGTCGCTATCGCGGTGCCAGACCTTGAGGCTGCCGCCGCGCAATATCGTGAGACGCTGGGGGCAGAGGTTGGCGCGCCGCAAGACGAACCCGATCATGGTGTGACAGTGATTTTCATCACGCTGCCGAACACGAAGATAGAGTTGCTGTACCCGTTGGGAGAGAACAGCCCGATTCAGGGGTTCCTCGACAAGAACCCCTCAGGCGGAATTCACCATATCTGCTATGAGGTTGATGACATTCTGGAAGCGCGGGACCGGCTGAAGGCCAGCGGTGCCCGTGTGCTGGGCACTGGAGAGCCGAAGATCGGCGCCCATGGCAAACCCGTCCTCTTCCTGCACCCCAAAGACTTCACCGGAACGCTTGTCGAGTTGGAGCAGGCATGAGCATCACAGCGATTTTCGTCATCTTCGCCGTCACCTGGTTCCTGACGCTGTTTGTGGTCCTTCCCATCGGGCAGCGCAGCCAGGAAGATGCAGGCGAGATCGTGCCGGGCACCCCGGCCGGTGCGCCCGCCAACGCCCAGATGAAGCGCAAGGCCATGATTACGACCGTTGCTGCGCTGATCATCACGACAATCATCTGCACCGTCATCATCAGCGGCCTGATCACGGTCGAGGATTTTGACTGGGCCGGGCGCGGCTGACATTGCCCTAGGGGCCCGCGCGCCCCATCTTTGGGCAGCGTTCATAAGCGGAGTTCCAGATGCGCGCTGCCCTTACCCTGCCCCGGACCCGTCTCTGGGTAGAATTTCTGGTTCTGTTCGTGGGTGTGCCATTGGTGCTCGCCTTCGCGCTGCCCCCCACGATGATGTGGAACGTGTTGGCGGCCGCGACTTTTGCTGGTGTGGTTCTGCTGCATTACACGCCGGGCTTTGAGTGGACGACGCTTCTGACGGGGCGATTTGACTGGATCGCCTTTCTCGCCTTCACGCTTGTCACGGCGGCTGCGTCTTTTGCCGCGGTGATGATCTGGATGCCCGAACAACTGCTTGTCTTGCCGCGTGCGGTGCCGCAGGTGTGGCTCGGCATCATGATCGCCTACCCTCTAGTCAGCGCAATCCCGCAGGAGCTCGTCTTTCGACCGCTCTTCTTTCGCCGATACGGTGATTTGTTGCCAGCGGGCTCCGCGCTCTGGATCAATGCCGCGCTCTTTTCATTGGCCCATCTGATGTATCGCGATCCCATCGTATTGAGCATGACGTTCGCAGGCGGCGTCGCCTTTGCCTGGGCCTATCACGTGCGCGGCTCGTTCCCGCTGGCCTGTGCGATGCACGCGGTAGCGGGGTGCATCATCTTTACCAGTGGCCTGGGCCGCCTGTTTTATTCCGGCGCAGTGGGCGGTTGAGCCGCAATCATGGGCGAATATAGGCGAAACCAAGCGGTGGCAGTGACAGGCGGTTTCCGTCGAGGGTTCCGACCTGCCCGCAAGCTGTCGGGAAGGGAACCACCTGTCCTGGCGTGACGGTGATCTCTTGCTCCACTTGCGTGAAGTTGAACACGTAGAGCTGTGACTGCCCCTCGTGCGCCCGCACAAACGTCAGCACGCCATCCGGCGCGTCCTGAAAGGCTATACTGCCCTTGAGCGCGACCGGGTCCGTCTGGCGATGGGTGATCGCCGCACGATAGTGGTCGAGCACGCTACCCTCGCCCTGTTGATCGACGGCAAGGGCCAAATGCTCTGACGGGACCGGGAGCCACGGCTTCGCGGCATTGGTGTTGGAAAAGCCGCCAAACGGCTCATCCCCCTCCCAGACCATGGGTGTGCGGCACCCGTCGCGCCCTTTGAAACCGGGCCAAAAGCGGATCCCATAAGGGTCGGTCAGGTCTTCGTAGGCGATATCGGCTTCCGGCAGCGCCAGCTCCTCCCCCTGATAGAGGCAGATCGTGCCGCGCAGCGCCGTCAATAAAGTGATACAGAACTTGGCCAGCGGCTCTCTCGCCCCATTGTCGGCCCAGCGGGTGACATGACGTGTGACGTCATGGTTCGAGAAGGAGTGGCAGACCCAGCCTTCACTGACCTTATCCTCGATCCGCTCTACCGTTTTGCGGATGAAATCGGCGGAGAACTGATCGGCGAGCAGATCGAATGTATACGCCATGTGCAGCCGCTCACCGCCCCGCGTGTAGGCGGCGACCGTGTCGTAAGACCGGGCCTCATCCCCGACTTCCCCCACGCTGGTGCGCCCCTCATATTCGTTGAGCAGGTCGCGAACGCGCTTCAGAAACCCAAGGTTTTCGGGCCGTGACTTGTCAAAATCATGCTGCTGAAAGCTGTAAGGGTTGGATGCTTCGATGAAGCTTGACCCGGTGGACCGGGCCGCGGGCGGATTGTCGCGCAACTGCTGATCGTGGAAATGGTAGTTGCACGCATCAAAGCGGAACCCGTCAATGCCCCGGTCGAGCCAGAAGCGGACCTCACCCAGCATCGCGTCCTGCACATCCGGGTTGTGGTAGTTGAGGTCCGGCTGGCTGGCGAGGAAATTGTGCAGGTAGTATTGCCGCCGCACACTGTCCCATTCCCAACTTGGTCCGCCAAAGACGCTGAGCCAGTTTGTAGGGGCAGAGCCATCTTCCTTTGCGTCCGCCCAGACGAACCAATCAGCCTTTGCATTATCTCGGCTCTGACGGCTTTCCTTGAACCACTCATGTTGGTCCGAGCAATGGGACATCACCATGTCCATCGTCACTTTGAGCCCCAGTTCATGGGCCCGCGCGATCAACGCATCAAAATCATCCATCGTGCCGAACATCGGATCGACGTCGCTATAGTCGCTGACATCATAGCCGAAATCCTTCATCGGGGATTTGTTGAATGGGCTAATCCAGATCGCGTCGACGCCGAGAGACGCGATGTGATCGAGCCGCCGGGTGATCCCCTTGAAGTCACCGATCCCGTCGCCGGTACTGTCCTGATATGAGCGGGGATAGATCTGATAGAATGTGGCGCCGCGCCACCAGTCCGGATTTGTCATGCCACTCTCTCCAACCAGAATTCGACACTGCGTGCGGGCAGCGCCACGCCGAAATCGCGGACCGCGATCCACTCCCCTTCGGGCAATTGCACCTGGCGGGCGTGATGCGTCGGATTGATCGCGATGACCGCGCCGTCGATGCGCATCATCAACGCATCCGCATCCCACCAATGTTCCATTGGCGCCCCCTCCAGGGTCAACCATTCCACGTCTTGCCCGGACCACTCATGAAGCCCGGCAAGGGCCGGAACAGCGGCGCGCGCTGTCGCGTAGAGCTGGGCGATCCCCTCCAACACGCGGTCGCGCCCCTCCCAGTCGATCCAGCCGATCTCACTGTCCTGGCAATAAGCGTTGTTATTGCCCTGCTGCGAGCGCCCGAATTCGTCACCGGCCGTCAGCATGATGGTCCCACGTGACGCAAAGAGTGTCCCTAAGAGCCCGGCCACATCAGCCCGCCGGGCATGCCGGATCGCAGGATCGTCCGTTGGTCCTTCGACCCCATTGTTCCAGCTGAGATTCTCGTTGTGCCCGTCGCGGTTCCCTTCGCCATTGGCCTGATTGTGCTTTTCGGCATGGGCGACCATGTCGGCCAGTGTGAACCCGTCATGGGCCGCAATGAAGTTCACGCTGCGGGTTTGGACAGCGAAAGTGTCAAAGGAACCGGCGAGCCGGGTTGCCAGATCGCCAATCCTATGCGCATCGCCCCGCCAGATCCGCCGGATGTCGTCCCGATAACGGTCGTTCCATTCGAGGAATGGAGCACCAAATTGCCCCAGCTGATAGCCGCCCGGCCCGATGTCCCACGGCTCCATGATCAGATGGCCGGCACCGATCACTGGATCATCGCGGAGCATGGCAAGCGTCTCCGCCTCGGCAGAGAAGCCATCTGCCGTGCGACCGAGGACGGGCCCAAGGTCAAATCGAAATCCATCCACACCGGCTTGCAGCCGGAAATGACACAGCGTGTCGCGGATCATCTCTCGCATCACAGGGTGATCGCAGGCGACCGTATTGCCGCACCCCGTGTCGTTCACCAGCCTTTGCCCTGTGTGGCGGTAATAGTCACGGTTCGCCAATCCACGGAAACTGACGGTGGGACCCCCGGAGTCGCTTTCGGCGGTGTGGTTGAAAACAAGATCGAGCAGCACGCCGATGCCCGCGTCCCGCAGCGCTGCCACAGTATCGCGCAGCTCCGACATGCCGCCGGGACACAGGCGCGGGTCGAGCGCCATGAACGTGACCGGGTTGTACCCCCAGAAATTGCGCAGTCCGAGCGGCGGCAAATGCCGTTCGTCCAGGGTCGCGGTGATCGGCATCAATTCGACCGCTGCGACATGCAAGGATTTCAGATGCGCGATAATGGCCGGATGCGCGAGTGCTGCAACCGTGCCCCGCTGCGCCTCGGGCACGTCCGGGTGTTTGAGGGTGAAGCCACGGACATTGACCTCGTAAATCAAACCGCCCGGCGTGAACACAGGCGCGTCCGTCAGATCGGGAAGCGGGGCGCGCACAACGGCAAGTGGCACCGCATTCCGGGTATCGAGCCCGTAGGCACCAAGTACGGGATCATAGGTGTAGGGGGCCGAAATCTCGGTCGCATAGGGATCGACGAGGCGTTTGTCGGGGTCGAACCACTGCGCCGCATCGGGATCGTATTGGCCGTCTGCCCGCAGGTGATAGCCCTCCCCCTCCGCCAAATCGCACAGGCCCGTCCACCAACCGTCTGCCTGCTCTAGCGGTGTTGTGCCCCGCGGTCCCTCGACCCAAACAGATGCTGCTTCGGGCGCATAGACGGTCACGCGGCAACCGTCAGCCGTCAGATGGGCACCGGGCGGATAGGGAGCCTGCATAAAGAATCCTCAAAGCGTTTTGAATGGACATAGCGTGATGCCCGGAAGGTGGCGAGTGCGATCGTCCGTGGAAAAGGAACTGAACAGGTCAGGACTGCAAGAGATCACGGTAAAGCGCTGCATACTCCCCCGCCGACCGCCCCCAGCCGACATCGGTTTTCATGCCGGCCCGCTGCATCGCGCCCCATAGCTTGGGTTGCTCGTAGAGCGCCACGGTGCGGCGCAGTGCCGCCTCCAACGCGTCACCATTGTCAACATCATGGATCACACCGGTTGCCGTGCCAGCGCGGATCGCGGCCATGTTCGCATCAATGACCGTGTCGGCCAGCCCACCGGTGCGCGCGACCACCGGGATGCAGCCATAGCGCAGGGCGTAGAGCTGTGTCAGGCCACATGGCTCGAAGCGGGATGGGATCAGAAAGGCGTCGGCTCCCCCCTGCATCAGATGGCTGAGGCCCTCATCATATCCGATCAGCGTGCCGACCTTTCCCGGATGGCGTTCAGCCGCATCGGTAAAGGCGCGCTCAAGCGTCGGGTCACCGGACCCGAGTACTGCGAGCCGCGCGCCCATGCCAACCAAAGCGCCAACGCGATCCGCCAGAATGTCGAGACCCTTTTGAGCGGTCAGGCGCGAGACGACCGCGAAGATTGGGCCGTCGCCCTCCAGACCAAATCGGGCGGCAACGGCCGCCTTGTTCGCCTTTCGCCGACCCAGCCCGCGCGCGGAATAGTTCGCCGTCAGTGTTGGATCAGTGGCCGGGTCCCACACATCGGTATCAATACCGTTTACGATCCCATGCAGATCCTTTGCGCGTGAACCAATCACGCCCTCCATTCCCATGCCATAGGCAGGCCCAAGAATTTCGCGCGCATAAGTCGGGCTGACGGTCGTGATCGCATTCGCCGTGGCGAGCCCCCCCTTCAGAAAGCTGACATCGCCATAATATTCGAGACCGTCCATACCATAGGCGGCCTCCGGCAAGCCGAGATCGCTGAAAATATCACCGGAATAGCGGCCCTGAAACGCGATGTTGTGGATGGTCAAAACAGTCGGAATATCCGCCTGATAGCGCGCATAGACCGGCACCAATGCGGCCTGCCAGTCATGGGCGTGGATCAGGTCCGGTTGCCAAGTCACCGCGCCCCTCGCGATGGCGATGGCAGCCCTGCTCAACGCCGCGAACCGCGCCGGGTTATCGCCAAAATCATTTCCATCCGTGCCAGAATAGGGTCCGCCCTCCCGCTTAAAGAGCGACGGCCAGTCCAGTACGAAGAGATCCAGCCCCCCACCCTTTGCGGTGAGAATCCGTCCACCCTCAAACGCCACCTCCGCCCCGATCTGATCAAGGGCGTCCATCACCTTCGGATAGCCAGGCACGAGCGTGCGCATCTCAACACCTTGCGGGGCGAGAGCTGACGGCAATGCGCCAGCCACATCAGCCAGCCCCCCGGTCTTGATCAGCGGATAGACTTCCGAAGCAACAGAGAGGACTTTCATTGCGGACTTCCTTGCAAGTGGGCTGCCGCGTGATCGGTGCGCCAGCCCGGATCGTCAACCGTCGATCGCGTCGATCATCTTCTGCGTGATCAGCACAATCCCATTTTCCGTTCGGCGGAACCGGCGGGCATCCAGTTCGGGATCTTCACCTACAACCATTCCTTCAGGGATCGTCACACCGCGGTCGAGCACAACATTCTTTAGCCGTGCATGTCGTCCGATCTCACAGCCCGGCAGGATCACGGCCTTGTCGAGCTGAGAATACGAATTGGTGCGCACGCCGGAAAAGCAGAGCGAGTTCGACATCTCGGTTCCCGAAATGATGCAATCGCCTGAAACCAGCGATTGCACGGCAAAGCCCCGGCGGCCTTCCTCGTTATGCACGAATTTCGCAGGCGGCAGCGTCTCTGCATGGGTCCAGATCGGCCAATCGCGGTCATAGAGATCAAGCTCTGGCACCGTAGAGGTCAGATCCACATTTGCCTGCCAATAGGCGTCGACGGTCCCGACATCCTTCCAATAGGCGATGCTTTCGCTGTCGGATTTGACGCAGGAGCTGTCGAAGCGGTGGGCCTGCGCGTGACCATGCTTCACGATATAGGGGATGATATCGCCGCCGAAATCGCGCTTTGAACCGGGCGTCTCCGCATCCCGGCGCAATTCCTCCATCAGGAACGCGGTGTTGAACACATAAATTCCCATCGAGGCGAGCGCATTGCCCTCATCCCCCGGAATGCCCGGTGGATCGGCTGGTTTTTCAACAAAGTCTGTGATGCGGTCCGTCTTGTCGACATGCATCACGCCAAAGCCCGTTGCCTCCATCCGTGGGACGGTAAGGCAGCCGATGGTGACATCCGCGCCAGAGTTCACATGCTGTTGCAGCATGATCTCGTAATCCATTTTGTAGATATGGTCGCCCGCCAGGATCACCATGTATTGCGGGTCATAATCCTCGATGATGTCGATGTTCTGAAAGACGGCATCCGCCGTTCCCTCGTACCATGCGTCAGACATGCGCTGGGAGGCAGGCAGGATATCGAAGCTCTCATTCCGTTCTGTGCGCAGGAAGTTCCAGCCGCGGTTGAGGTGCCGGATCAGGGAGTGGGCCTTGTACTGCGTGGCAACGCCCATGCGGCGAATGCCGGAATTCAGCGCATTGGACAGCGCAAAGTCGATGATCCGGGTCTTGCCGCCAAAATAGACCGCCGGTTTTGCACGAATATCGGTCAGTTCCTTAAGCCTTGAGCCGCGCCCGCCTGCAAGTACATAGGCCATGGCGTCCCGGCTGAGTGGTCCTTGATGTGTCATCGGCATCTCCCTTCTCATTCTGTCCGAGCGCCTCTTGACCGGGCGCTGCGGCGTGTTTCAATCGGCCCAAAACAAGGGCCCTGTTTGCTATGCCCAGGTGCGCAGGGCGTCCGTTTCGCGCTGCAGACGGGCTTGCAGTTCCGCCAGTTTGGCGAGCGCCTCATCTTTTTGAGGCCCCTCCTCCATCTGCGGCAATCGCCCCTCAAGATCCGCAATCATCCGCTGAAGGACGAGCGCGTTGGGCGCTTTGCGCGGCGCGCGCGGCTTTCGACCGACAAGGCGGAGCAAGGCAGAAATCATCCCGCTCACCCAAAGCGCCTGACGGCGTCCATCTCGATCCCCAGCCGGGTCTGCAGGTCAGCAATTTTTCTCATCTGAGCCTTCCGTGCCTCTTCATCGCGCAGGGCGGCCAGCGCTTTTGTCTCCATCGCAATGCGTTGTTGCAGCTCAACGATCAGAGGTTTCGTCCCGCTTTCCTTCATAATGCGGTCAGTGACCGCGTTCTGCGGATTATTGACCCGGGCGATCGGCTGTCCCTGTCCCGGCAGATTGTCGAAAGCCCCTTCTTTTTGGGCCTTGTTGACGATCTGGTCGATCAGATCGATGAGCGGATGATCCATGCTCTACCCTTCAAACACGAAGAACATTGTAGACAGCGGTGGCAGTGTTAGCGTGATCGAACCATCACTTGCCTCAACACCGCCCATATTTCCGACGCCCGAGCCACCATACACTGTCGCATCGGTGTTCAGCACCTCGGCCCAGCGCCCGCTAAGTCGTTCCGGCAATGGAACGCGGTATCCCTCGCGCACGGCCGGCGTCATGTTCGAAACCACCAGAACCGGATTGCCCCCTGGCGCGTGGCGCAGCCAGGCGAAGACGGAATTGTCGGCATCGTCACCCACGACCACCTCAACGCCATCGCCCTCATTGTCGCGCCCGTGCAGGGCAGGCAACTGTTTGTAGGCGGCGTTCAGGTCACGGACGAGGTCCTTCATCCCGCGTTTCAGCGGATCGTCGAGCAAATGCCAGTCGAGGCCACGGCTTTCTGACCACTCCTCCTCCTGTGCAAATTCCTGCCCCATGAAGAGCAGCTTTTTGCCCGGATAGCCCCACATGAAGCCGTAATAGGCCCGCAGGTTCGCGTGCTTTTGCCAAGTGTCGCCGGGCATCTTGGCGAGCAGGCTGCCCTTGCCGTGGACCACCTCGTCATGGCTGAGCGGCAGGACGAAATTCTCGCTCATCGCGTAGTGGAAAGTGAACATCATCTCGCCATGGTGATGCTTCCGGTAGATCGGATCCTTCGACATGTATTCCAGCGTGTCGTGCATCCAGCCCATGTTCCACTTGAAGCCGAAGCCAAGACCGCCCGCATCCGTGGGCTGGGAAACGCCGGGGAACGCCGTGGATTCCTCTGCGATGGTCATGATGTTGGGATGGGCGCCATAGACCGCCTCATTCATCCGCATGAGGAAGGCGACCGCCTCTTTGTTGACGTTGCCGCCCTCATCATTCGGGACCCATTGCCCCTCTTCACGGGAATAATCGAGGTAGAGCATCGACGCGACAGCATCCACGCGGAGGCCGTCGACGTGATACTTTTCCGCCCAGAACAGCGCATTGTTGACGAGGTAGTTTTCCACCTCGCGCCGCCCAAAATTGTAGATCAGCGTGTTCCAGTCAGGGTGATACCCCTGCCGCGGGTCCGCATGTTCATAAAGCGCGGTGCCATCGAACTTACCCAAGCCATGCGCGTCCGTCGGGAAATGGGCGGGCACCCAGTCGAGGATGACGCCCAGTCCTGCGCCATGTGCCCCTTCCATGAACCGGGCAAATCCGTCCGGCTCCCCAAAGCGCGCACTTGGCGCATAGAGGCCGGTGGTCTGGTACCCCCAGCTTGGATCATAGGGATGTTCGGAAATCGGCAAAAACTCGATATGGGTAAATCCCATCTTAACGCAGTAGGGGATCAGTCGGTCGGCCATCGCGTCCCAGCTTAGGAACCCGCCATCATCGTCGCGCTGCCAACTGCCCGGATGCACCTCGTAGATCGAAACCGGCGTGCGGCGCTTGTCCGCTCCCTTCCAGTGATCGACATGGCCCTTGTCCTGCCAGTCATGATTGCCGTGCTTGTGCACGATGCTGGCCGTGTCGGGACGCATCTCGGCAGCGAAAGCGAAGGGATCAGCCTTGAGTGGCAACAAGCCCCCATTTGCATCGATCAGCTCGAACTTATAGGCCTCTCCCGCCGTGACGCCGGGGACGAAAATCTCCCAAACGCCGGTGGACATGCGCAATCGCATCGCATGCCGCCGCCCGTCCCAATTGTTAAACGGTCCGACTACCGATACACGTCGCGCATTTGGGGCCCAGACAGCGAAATTCGTGCCCTCGACCCCCTCATGGGTGATGACCTGCGCCCCCATGCGATCAAACAGGCGGCTATGAGACCCCTCATTGTAGAGGTAGTCATCCATATCGCCGAGCACCGGGGAAAAGCTGTAAGGGTCCATCACCGACCATTTGGCATCCGCATTAGACGCGCGCAGGCGGACAGGTTGCCGCTTGCTAGCGGCGATCTCTCCGTCAAAAAATCCCTGTGGGTCGCGGCAGGTCAGCGCGCCAAGCGCCTTACCTTCAAGCGTTTCGATCTCGACACTCTGCGCACCCGGAACGAAGGCGCGGGCGATATACCCACTGCTGGTCTGGTGCAGGCCCAGAAGGCCAAAGGGGTCGGAATGGGTTCCAGAAAGGATTGCGGCAATGGCTCCTGGCTCGGTCAGGGGTCGTTTTGCCATGCAGACTTTCCTCCTTCAAATCGCTTTGAGGCTCGCTGACAATTTACCCTTTCGCAAGGCGTAATCGTACGGCCCATTAAACCCTTCAACGTCTCGCCCCCACGTCAGTTCCGCAAAAAACGCTCTGAAGTGGCGTTTTTTTCGAAAACGAAAAGGCCGCCCTCCTCAGGAGAGCGGCCTTCGCATCATGCGGCTCGAGAGGATCAGTTAATGACGTTCCAGATTTCGCGGCCATATTGCCGGATCGTGCGATCAGAGCTGAAATATCCCATACGGGCCGCGTTCCGGATGGCCATGGCCTGCCAGCGCGGCTGTTCGGCCCAGATCCCGTCAACGTCACGCTGCGCCGCGGCGTAGCTGTCAAAATCAGCAGCCACCATGAACCAATCGGACATCCGCAGCCCAGCGACCAGATCAGCGTAGCGGTTGCGATCCTCGGGTGAGAAAACGCCACTTTCGATCGCTTTCAGGGCCTGGCTCAACTCCGGCGATGCCGCGATGACCTCTTCCGGCGAATAGCCGTTGGCGCGTTTCTCGGCGACTTCGGCGGCAGTCAGGCCAAAGATGATGATATTCTCTGCACCGATATGCTCGCGCATCTCGACATTCGCGCCGTCCAGCGTGCCGATGGTCAGCGCGCCGTTCAGAGCAAATTTCATGTTGCCGGTGCCGGAGGCCTCCATTCCGGCGGTCGAAATCTGCTCTGACAGGTCCGCTGCGGGCACCATGACCTCAGCAAGGCTGACATTGTAGTTCGGAAGGAAGGCCACCTTCAGCACATCACGCGTTGCGGGATCTGCGTTGACCACACGCGCCACGTCATTGGCGAGTTTGATGATAAGTTTCGCGTTATGATAGCTCGACGCGGCCTTGCCCGCGAACAGTTTCACGCGCGGCGCCCAGGCCCGCTCAGGGTGGGAGCGGATCTGATCGTAGAGCGCGACCGTCTCCACAATGTTCATCAGCTGACGCTTGTATTCGTGAATCCGCTTGATCTGGATATCGAACATGGCGGACGGGTCGACTTTCAGGCCGATCCGCTTTTCGATGACCCCTGCCAGTCGGTCCTTGTTTGCTCGCTTGATGGCGGCAAACCGCTCCTGAAACGCCGCGTCCTCTGCAACCGTATCAAGCGCTTTCATCGCATCAAGGTCGGACATGATGCTGTCGCCCGTAACCTCACGCGACAGATTGTAGAGGCCCGGGTTGCACTGCATCAGCCAACGACGCGGAGTTATGCCGTTGGTCTTGTTGTTGATGCGCAGCGGATAAAGCTTGTGGAGATCCTTGAAGACGGTCTCTTTCATCAATTCGGTGTGGAGCCCGGAAACACCATTGATCGAGTGCGCTCCGACAAAGGCAAGATTGCCCATACGCACACGACGCTCCCCATGCTCATCAATCAGGGACATGCCCGCAACCTGCGCGTCATCGAAGGTTCCCGTGGCCCGCGCCTCGCGCAGAACACGTGCGTTGATCTTGTAGATCAGCTGCATGTGCCGCGGCAAAAGCTGCTCAAACAGCGGCACCGGCCAGCTTTCCAGCGCCTCAGGCAGCAAAGTGTGGTTCGTGTAGGCAATGGTGCGCTTGGTGATGTCCCATGCCGTGTCAAAGTCGAGATTATGGACATCGATCAACAGGCGCATCAACTCGGCCACGCTGACAGCCGGGTGCGTGTCGTTCAACTGGATGGCGGCCTTCTCGGGCAGCGATGTGATCCGCCCGAATTGCGCCATGTGCCGTCGCAGGATGTCCTGCAAGGACGCAGACGAGAAGAAGAACTCCTGCCGCAGACGCAGTGCCTGCCCCGCGGGAGTGGCGTCCGCGGGATAGAGCACGCGGCTCAGCGCCTCTGCTTTCATCGAATCCTGCAACGCGCCCATATGGTCGCCCCGGTTGAAGGCTTCCAGCTCCAGCGGATCAATCGGTTCTGCCCGCCACAGGCGCAGGGTGTTCACCCGTTTGGCTTTCCAGCCCACGATGGGGGTGTCGAAGGCTTCCGCCCAGAACCGCTCTGCCGGTTTCCAGGTGCAGTTATCCGCATCGTCACGTTCGATATGACCACCGAATCCGATCTCATAGCGGCTTTCGCGGCGCTCGAATTCCCATGGGTTGCCATGTTCCAGCCATGTCTCCGGCAGTTCGACCTGCCAGCCATCGCTCAATTCCTGGCGGAACATGCCGTTCTGATAGCGGATGCCATAGCCATAGGCGGGGATATCGACGCTCGCCATGCTCTCCATGAAACAGGCGGCAAGACGTCCCAGACCGCCATTGCCAAGTGCGGCGTCGGGTTCCAACTCCCGGATCAGGTCGAGCTCGACACCCAACTCGCCCAGCGCCTCCTGCATCTCGCCCACCAGTTCAAGATTGGTGACAGCGTCGCGCATCAGACGCCCGATCAGGAACTCCATCGACAGGTAATAAACCCGCTTGCCCTCACGACGATAGGTCTCCCGCGTGCTTTCCATCCAGCGCTCGACCACACGGTCACGCACGACGAGAACAGCTGCGGTCAGCCAATCATCCGGGGTTGCCACTGTCGCATCCTTACCGATGCGATACGTCAGGCGATCCACAATATCCGCAGCAAGCCGCGCAGGGTCAGAGCTTTTGGGCGTTGGCGATGGCAAGTTCATATCGGTGGTATCCATCTGACCTCTCAGCAAAGCACTCATCTTCTCGTCCTCATCGTCGCTGGGCGAAGCCCTCGCCCAGCGGGAAATCCGGCGCACGATATGCACCATCCCGAGGCGGTTGCAAGTGGCGTTTCGCTGCGCTGCGTCATTTCTCAAACCGGTTTGAAAAGATGTATCAAGCACATCACACGCGATTTGACGTTTGAGAGCAGACGCGCCACCTCTAGGGCCGAAGACAGTCTGAAAAGAAAACGGTGGTGTAGAGTATGCAGACGATCCGCAAAGATGATGCCGCAAGCAAAGACTTTGGGAATTGGATTGAAGCCCATCTTGCCTCAGCTGCGTCAACATTCGAGGCGCAGGTCGCAATCGCCCGGCGTATCGGCGCCCATGTGACCGGCGCAGAGAGTGCCGATTTCGCATTCTGGACCCCAGAACTATTGGAAAGCCGCGTTCCTGAAGGTGATGTCTTTCTCGAAGTGCTCACCCCCGACGGCCCGCTCGACCTGCGCACCGCACATCAAGAGCTGACATTTACAGCTACACGCATTCCCATGGAGCGGTGCGAGGCATTCAGCGTGGTCAGTGTCACCGGCGTCACCCCAGGCAATCGCGATCGGATTGGCAGTTTCTATCGACTGGCCTGGCGCGACAGTGCCGGGGCGTGGCATCATATCCTCGATCCAATGGCAGCCTCCCTGCCCTTCGGAGCCTTCGCCCCGGCAGAGCTTTATGATGTGGACGGCATGCTCGCCGCCCGCGGTGACGCGGCGTATTGGACGGGGTTGGCTCAAAGTGACAAAGAGGCGGTGATCAAGCTTGGCCCGCCCGTCTCGATTCAGCAGGTCCACGTGCCGACGGCCACCGCAGGCGGCACACTCGCCGCCCTGACAGCCACCTATGAACGGTTGGCAGAGCGGGTGCGGCGGGGGGCGGATCTGGAACCCTCCGAACGTCTGTTCGCCGGATATGACGCCGTGCAGCTGCTGCCGGTTGAGCCGACAACCGTTTACGAGGCTGGGCCCGCATTTTGGCAGGAAGAAACGACCGAGCATGGTATCGTGGCAAACCTGATCCGACCGGACACCACGAACTGGGGCTATGACGTGGTGATCGCAGGGATGGCGGGTGTCAATCCGGTGCTTCTGGAAACGGGGCGTCCGGATGAACTTGTGGATTTCGCCGCAGCGCTCCACAATTTTCCCCGCCCGAAAAAGCTCATCCTCGACGTGGTCTTCGGCCATTCCGACAATCAGGGAACAGGGGTCCTCAACTCCTACTGGTTCGCGGGCCCCAATATGTACGGGCAGAACATGAATTACCGGCATCCCACGGTGCGAGCCCTGATGCTGGAGATGCAGCGGCGCAAGGTGAATTTTGGGGCCGATGGCGTGCGCGTGGACGGCGCCCAGGACTTCAAGTGGTGGGACGCGGAAGCCGAGACCCTGCGCCACGACGACGAATATCTGCAATCCATGTCCGACATCGTGCAAGAAGTGGCCGGGGTGAAATACCGCCCCTGGTTCGTGTTTGAGGATGGCCGCCCTTGGCCGCAGGAGGATTGGGAGCTATCCTCCACCTACCGCGCGGTGATCGAGAACCAGCATGACGACGACGTATTTCAGTGGGGGCCGCTGACCTTCGCCCACAACACGCCATTCCTCTACGGCTTCTGGCTGTCGAAATGGTGGCGCATCCGCGAGATCCTGAACCACGGCTCCAATTGGATATCAGGCTGTGCAAACCACGATACTTTGCGGCGCGGCACGCAGGTGGATACCAAGCTGAATGTGAACACACGGTTGGGCGGCACGCGGATGGAGATCCTCGACAAGGCCTATGATAACCCCGCCATCCAGACGCTCACCTATGCCGCCTTCCCCGGCGTGCCGATGGATTTTCTGAACGCCTCGGCCCGCGCAAGCTGGGGGTTCATCCGCAATCAGGATGACAAATATGGCGTGAAAGTCGTGGCGGAGGAGGCGATCAGCCTGAAATGGCAGGTGGATGAGTACAGCTATTCCCAACCGCAAAGCTTCCCACGCCTGAAATCCATGGGATTCGAGACCCGCGAAAGTCTGGCGAGGTTCATGGAGTTTCTGCCCGCATTGGTCGAGGTCACCGACTACGATCTGAACGTCATCGCGAGCCTGCTCAACGAGGTTGATCCCGTCCTCGACGGCCCTCGCCCCGTCACGGTCGGCGTGCTGAAGGAGATTGCACGGGCCTGGATGGATGACATGCACGAATATTGCAATGTCGCGCGCCACCACACGCAACTCAGCCCGGCCCAGACCCGCTTCAACCATCAGCTTCGCGAGTTCAGGCGCGCGCGGCCCTGGTTGCGCGACAATCTGGGCCCACGTGACCGTTTCGACTATCGCCGCCCGGTGGATGGCACGGTGCTGTTCACCTCACTGCGCCATGGGCCAGATGGGGAGCAGGTTTTCATGGTCGCTCATATGGAAGGGGGGCCGACCCCGGATTTCGATCCGCTGCGCCTGCCCATAGAGGGATTGGAAGGCTTTGGCTGGCATGTCGCCCTGCGCACCCCGCCAATCGGGTCAGAGTTTGTGGGCGGCCCGCTGTCCCTGCACGATTCGATGGCACTGGTCTACACACGACAAGCTGGCTGACAGGGTGGATGCAGCGTTCACATTTGCGCACGGATCCGACATTCGCACGATAGATAGATGACGGACGCCTCCGGCGGGGATATTTGAACCAAGAAGAAGCCAGAAAGCCCCCCGTGATGAAATCAAGCGCTCCCGTCACCCGAGATATTGCCCTGATCGGCGGGGGCCACACCCACGCGCTGGTGCTGCGCAAATGGGGTATGACCCCCCTGCCGGGGGCCCGGCTGACCCTCATCACGCCAGAGCCGACGGCCCCCTATACGGGCATGTTGCCCGGGCACGTGGCCGGCCATTATCCGCGCGAATTGCTGGACATTGACCTGATGCGGCTGGCGCGGTTTGCAGGCGCGCGCATCATCCTGGCCCCGATGACAGGGCTCGATCCTGCGGCTGGACGTGTTCGCGTGGCCGGGCGGCCCGATATCGAATTCGATGTCGCCTCGATCAATATCGGGATCACATCTCAGCTCCCCGGCACACCCGTTGAGATGGAGCATGCGGTCCCGGCAAAGCCCCTTGGCCCCTTTGCAGACCGATGGGCAGCATTTTGCACCGACGCCGGGAATGGGGATGGCAAATCCATCGTCGTGATCGGTGGCGGGGTCGGCGGGACCGAATTGGCGATGGCCATGAAACATCGCCTGCCCGCAGCCTCTGTCACGGTGGTGGAAGCCGCGAGCGCGTTGAGCGACACCTCCGCCCGCACAGGCCGTGCGGTGCGCCGCGCGCTGACCCAGCTTGGCGTCACTTTGCGAGAGCAATGTGGACAGGCCAAACCGCTGCGGGACGCGGTTGAGACCTGCGACGACATTTTGCCATCTGACTTTACGGTCACTGTCGCCGGAGCATGCCCGCCCGACGCCCTCCAGAGGCTTGGATTGCCGCTGGCAGACGGGTTCATCAGCGTGGACCGCTTCCTGCGCTCTACGGGGGCGCAAAATATCTTTTCCGCAGGGGATTGCGTGCACATGACCGCCTCCCCCCGCGTTAAGGCCGGGGTGTTTGCCGTGCGTCAGGCACCGATCCTGTTCGACAACCTTCGAGCAGCCGCGATGGGGCGTTCGCTGCGCCCATACAAACCCCAGAAGGATTACCTCAAGCTGATCTCACTCGGCGCGCGGGAGGCCGTGGCGGACTGGAAGGGTTTCGCCCCGTCAGGGTCCCGGTTGTGGACGTGGAAGGACAAGATCGACCGCGATTTCATGCAACAGTTCTCGGACCTTCCGCCGATGACACGCACCGATGATCTGCCGCGCGAGGCAGCCAGCGGTGTGCGTCAGATGGTGCAGGCGCAACCGCTCTGCGGGGGATGTGGCGCAAAGGTCGGGGCGGGCACCTTGCGTGAAACGCTCGCCCTGCTCCCTGCGCCGACGCGCCCGGACGTTCTGCGCGGTGCGGGCGATGATGCGGCACTTCTGCGCGCCGATGGGCGGTTTCAAGCGCTATCCACAGATCATTTCCGGGCCTTCATCGAAGACCCCTATCTGTTGACCCGGATCGCCGCGCTCCACGCGATGGGGGATGTCTGGGCCATGGGCGGAACCCCGCAAGCTGCCCTCTCGCAATTGATCCTGCCGCGTATGGCGGATGCGCCACAGGCCCGCCTGCTGTCAGAAATCACGCAGGCCGCCAGCCAGACCTTCGCTGATGCAGGCGCCGATCTGGTTGGGGGGCACAGCTCCCTCGGCGCGGAACTGACGGTCGGCTTTACGGTAACGGGCCTCGTGGAGCACCCGATTGGGGTCGATGGCGCGCAAGCGGGCGATGCGCTGATCCTGACCAAGCCGATTGGGACGGGAACGATTCTGGCCGCAGATATGCAGTACCAAGCTCCGGGCGCTGTTGTGAAAGTCGCGCTCGACAGCATGGCGCAAAGCTCTGGCCCCGCGGCCGTTCAACTGGCCCCGTTTGCGCACGCGATGACCGACATCACTGGCTTTGGCCTTGCCGGGCACCTGCTTTCAATGCTGGAGGGAGCGGGATTGCGCGCGAAACTGAGCGAAGTGCCCCTGCTCGATGGCGCCGAGGCGTTGAGCGCGGCAGGCCATCGCTCTTCCCTCTTTCCCCAAAACAGCGTGCGCAGGGATCTGGTCACAGGACCAGTCGGGCCCGTGCGCGATCTGATGTTCGATCCGCAGACCGCAGGCGGCCTTCTGGCGGCTGTACCCGGTGATCAGGCAGAGCAGATTCTGGCGAAACTTGGCCAGCACGCCCGTATCATCGGAATGGTGGAAGAGGGTTCGCTGGGCATCGACCTGCCCCCATCCTAAAGCATTTCGGCCAATTGCCTTGCATGCGCGGCGACGCCTTCTGCACTCAAGTCGTGGAGCGGGACGATATGATCCGCTTCAGGCTGGCGAGCGCGATGTTTGCGATAGGCCGGGTCGTAGTGATGAGCCATCAGACCTGTGGCAAGCGCGACATGCGCGCCTTCATCAGCCAATAGATGCCACTCCGCTATCCGCTCCGCGCCGTGCAGACCTTTCAGCCGATCGATCAAAGCGTGAAGGCGGGCGCTGTCGCCGACAATATCCGCATAGGCGCGCGTCAGATAGCGCGCCCGCTCCTCCAGACTGGCCGTAACCTCGATCCGGGGGGCCGCGCACATGGCGTGCCACAGCTTGGGCGGCACCAAAAGCTGCCCGATTTTCGAGCTCTCGCCCTCGACCACGACGGGTCGCGCAGGGTCAAGCTTGCCAAAGGCGCTGCTCAGCGCGCTCTCAAACGCTTTCTGATGCGGTTGCGGATCGCCTGCAAAACCACCAAAGACAGAGCCGCGATGCCGCGCCAGCCCCTCAAGATCGACGACCTGCACACCGGCCTGCGTCATCCCGGCCAGTAACTCTGTCTTGGCGCAGCCGGTATTGCCCTCCAGCACCCGCAGCGACCAAGGGAATTCCGCATCATAAAGCTGCGCATTCACCAGGCGACGATAGGTGCGATAGCCGCCGTCCAGAACCTCAACCCGCCAGCCGATCTGGCGCAGGATCGTGGCCATAGAGTTCGAGCGCTGCCCACCCCGCCAACAGTAGACAAGCGGACGGTAACCCGACGGCTTTGCCGCGAAATGAGCGTCGATATGGTTGGCCACATTGCGCGCCACCAAAGCAGCTCCGATCTTGCGCGCCTCCAACCGGCTTTCCTGCACATAGATGGTGCCGACTGTGGCCCGCTCTGCATCTGACAGGACCGGCAGACTGATCGCACCGGGCAAATGATCCTCGGCATATTCGGCAGGTGCACGCACGTCGATCACCTCGTCAAAAGGCAAATCGGAAAGCTGGGTCAGGTCGGTCAGATCAAAATTCATCATCGCCAGATACACTGAACAGACATCCGGCGCAAAGCAGTGTTCCAGTGTGAGAATTTGGAGCGGGCGATGAGATTCGAACTCACGACTTCAACCTTGGCAAGGTTGCGCTCTACCCCTGAGCTACGCCCGCATCCGGTGACATCCATCTGGAAAGACCAAATGGAGCGGGCGATGAGATTCGAACTCACGACTTCAACCTTGGCAAGGTTGCGCTCTACCCCTGAGCTACGCCCGCATGTCTTGGGTGAGGGCGATGTATAAGGATTCGAACGGGGCCTGCAAGGGGGAAATTTACGCTGCTCTGCTCAAATTCGGGGCGGGGTCTGCCGGGACAGACAGACCAGAAAAAGCAGGGTCTGCCAACTGGGCTGACCCATGCCTACGGCTCGTGCGAAAAGCCGATCGCGATGCGGTTCCATGCGTTCATCTGCGCGATGATGAGGGTTAAGTCCACAACTTGCTGATCGCCGAAATGCGCCCGGACGTCTTCGTAAGCACTGTCCGGTGCACCGGACTGAGAGACCCGCGTCAAGGTTTCGGCCCATGTAAAGGCCGCCTGCTCAGCGGCGGTAAAACAGTCGGCCCTCTGCCATCTGGCCAGCATGGAAAGCCGTTCCTCTGTCTCCCCGTTGGCAAGCGCCTCCCGTCCGTGCAGATCGATGCAATAAGCGCAACCATTGATCTGAGAGATGCGAAGTTCCACCAAAGCCCGCAAACCGGGATCAATGCCGGGCGTCAGGGGCTTGAGCGCCAGCATGGCACGAACGGCCTCCGGGTTTATGGCAAAATAATCCAGTCGGTTGACGGGCATTGTGTCCTCTCGTTTTGGTCGAGTGCTTTCAGACAGTGGGGGCGCGCTCTTGCATACGGGGCGCCCTGTCAGGCCATCCCCGCCACTGGCGTTCTTTCGCTCAGCACCGGGCGGCGCAGGCGCAGGGTCCGCAGCGCCTCGTCCTTGTGGCCGAGCTTCATCAGGACGTTGACATAGGCCAATTCCAGCAAATCCCGCTGCGCCCGGCTTCCACCCAAGCGTTCTGTCGTCTCCATGACCGTGGTCAACGCGCCGAGAGCGTCGCTCCAATTCCCCCGCGCAATGGCCGACCAGCTGCGCGAAACTGGTCCGACCAAATCGCCCGCAAACCCCGTCTTCGCCTCGGCCAGTACGGCCAGCCGGTCGCCCTTACCGGCCATCGCATGGCTGAGTGCGGCATGAATGTCGGCGAAACTCTGGCCGGGATCGGGGAAATACTGAGCGGCAAAATCGCTCAACGCCGCCCACCGCTCTGGCGCTACGTCCACACCTGCCAGCTGGGCCCGATAGTAAATTGCCGCCGTATCGGTCAGCGCGTTGATGGGCAGTCCCTGCATGGCACCCGGCTTCACGCCGGAATCGACCACGGCCCACATCTCCTCAATGTCGCCATCATGCAGCGCCCAAAGCGCGCCGTGCCAACACAGATGCCCATGAAGCACGCCGCGCGGGTCGTAACCCTGCATCCAGTCGCGCAGATAGCCCCGCCCTGCGGACTGCTCCCCTGCCTCATATTCGGCATGCGCCTTGAAATGAGCGGCATTTGCGTTGCGCGGGTTAAGCGCCAGTGAGCGCTCCATCAACCGCTGGGACGCCGCGATCTGACCGGTCTCGCACAACGACAATGCGTGCATCGACATCATCCACCAGTCATCGCCGTAATGGGGCAGCAACGCCTCCGTATAAGCCAACAATTCAGCCTCGCGGCCCACTTCGCCTGAGAAACCGATCAGCCCGAACACGTTCGTACATAACTGCGCGGCCAAGGCGTCGCGCGGAAACTGACGCACATGCTGGGCAACGATGGTGCGGGCCTGTCCCGGCTGACCCGAGAGCAGCGCCGCGAAAGCCGCGATATGGCTTGCCTCCCTTGCGTCATCGGGGTTGGCCGTCGCCTGTGCGCGGCTAAGCGCTGCCTTCGCATCCGCCCCACGCCCCTCCATCATCAATGCACGGGCATGAGCCGCATGGCCCAAAGCAAAACCGGGATCAGCGGCCACTGCGGCCTCAAAGCAGCTTCCCGCCCCATAGTCGGCACCCAGAAACAGTCGAACACCCTGATCGTAATGATCGCGCGCCGCACCGCTCTGGGTTGAGAGCGCATTGCCGTATCCATCATGAAGCGTCATCGTGCAGTCCCCTTCGTCGAACCCAGCAACCCTAGAACCAAAGTGCGATGGCGCCAAATGCCGCGCACGGGCTGGCTTGCAACTCGACCACGTCACGGTAATCTCCCGCCGAAGCCATTGCGCGGAGCGACCACATGCCCATGACCGAACAAGAGCTGCTCGCCTTTCTGTCACAGCATGAGATTCCGGTCACAGTGCACCGGCATCCGCCGCTGTTCACGGTAGAGGACAGTCAGGCCCTGCGGGGTGAACTGCCCGGTGCCCATTGCAAGAACATGTTTCTGAAAGCCAAGGACGGCACCTTCGTCCTTGTGACCTGTGAGGAAAGCCGCCGCATCCGCATTCGCGATCTCGAAAAGCAGATCGGCCTGCGAAAGATGAGCTTCGCCAAGCCAGAGGCCCTGATGGAGCATCTTGGCGTCACCCCCGGTGCCGTAACCCCGCTGGCTGCGATCAATGATACGACGAAAACGGTACGGGTTGTGCTCGATGCACAGTTGATGGCAGCGGAGGTGCTGAACTGTCACCCGTTGCACAATGAGGCGACTGTTGCCATGTCTACCTCTGACGTCAGGCGGTTCTTCGCCCTGACCGGGCATCAGCCCATGGAACTGGACTTTGATGCGCTAGAGGCGCTTGCGGGATAGGGCCATTGCCCCATTTTACCCGCACGAATGATTGAATTGAGAGAGACATGCTGGAACTGAACACCGCACCGCCCGCCGAGGATCTGATCCGCGACACGACCGAGGCGACATTCATGGCTGACGTGGTCGAAACCTCGCAAGAGGTGCCGGTCATCGTTGATTTCTGGGCACCATGGTGCGGACCTTGCAAACAGCTTACCCCCGCCATCGAGGCAGAGGTGCTGGCCGCAAAAGGTGCGGTCAAACTGGCCAAGATCAACGTGGACGAAAACCAGATGATCGCAGGCCAGATGCGCGTGCAGTCGATCCCAACGGTTTACGCTTTCTATAAAGGTCAGCCTATTGATGGCTTCCAGGGCGCACTGCCCCAGTCACAAATCAAGGCCTTCATCGAAAAGGTGGTTGAGGCCAGTGGCGGCGATGCGTCCGGTGGTCTCGACGACGCGCTTGATGCAGCGGATGAGATGCTGGCCAACGGCGAACTGCCCGACGCCGCACAGACCTATGCCGCCATTATGGAAGAGGATCCGGACAATGCCCGCGCCGTCGCCGGTCTGATTAAGACCTATATGGCCGCCGGTGAGGTCGAGCGCGCGACGCAATTGCTGGCCACGGTTCAGGAACCACTGGCCTCCTCGGCAGAGATTACGGCTGTTCGGGCTCAGGTTGAGTTGAGCGCCGCCAGCGCAGATGCGGGAGAGCTAGACGGCCTGCGCGCAGCGGTTGACGCGAACCCCGATGACCTTCAGGCCCGCTATGATCTGGCGATGGCCGAAATCGGCGAGGGCGAGAATGCCGCCGCAGTCGACAGCTTGCTGGAAATCTTCAAGCGCGACCGCGAATGGAATGACGGCGCGGCCAAGGAACAATTGTTCAAGCTGTTCGATGCTCTTGGCCCGAAAGACCCGGCCGCTCAGTCCGGTCGCCGCAGGCTGTCCTCCATGATCTTCGCATAGGACCCGGCGATGTACCGCATCACAGCGGGCGAGCTGCCCGAGATCATTCCGATTTTCCCGCTGCCCGGCGCATTGCTGCTGCCCCGGGCGCGTTTGCCACTCAACCTGTTTGAGCCGCGGTATCTCGCCATGTTCGACGATGTGCTGAAAACGCGCGACCGCATGATCGCTATGGTCCAGCCGGTCGAAGGACCGGCCGGCTCTGAAAAACGCCTGCACACAATCGGTTGTGCAGGCCGCGTCACCAGCTTCACCGAAACCGATGACGGTCGCTACATCATCACCCTTGGCGGCGTGTCCCGCTTTCGTCTGGTCGAGGAGGTCGAGGGCTTCACCCCCTACCGCCGGGCTAAGGTGGATTGGAGCAGTTTCGAGCGTGATCTTGGCAAGGAAGAAGACGATCCGAGCTTTGATCGAGAGGCATTCCTGACCCTGCTTGGCCGGTTTTTTGACAGCGCCCAACTCTCAAGCGATTGGGACAGCCTGAAAGAAGCTGAACCGGAATTGCTGATCAATTCGCTCTCCATGCTTTGCCCGTTCGAGGCGGAGGAAAAGCAGGCGCTGCTCGAAGCGCCCTCGCTTGCGACCCGCCGCGAAACACTTGTCATGCTGATGGAATTCGCGCTGCGCGCCCAAAGCGGCGACAACGAGACCCCATTACAATGAGCGGGCCCGACGCAGATCCCATTGACCGGAAATTCCTTGAAACGCTGGTCTGCCCCGTGACACGCGGTGTGCTGGTTCTCGACCGTGAGAAGGGTGAGCTGATCTCACGCAATGCCGGGCTCGCCTATCCCATTCAGGCAGGCGTGCCCGTCATGCTCGTCGATGTGGCTCGCAAGATCGACTGATCACCAGCTGTGCAGAACCGCGTAATCCTCGGCGGTTGCATCCACCATATCCTCGATGCTCGTTGCGGCCCTGTACCCCGCAACCTCAGGTGCTGCGATGGCAGTGCGTAGGGCAGTCTGCAGGTTGGCAATCTGGCCAGGTGATAGGTTTGGGGAGGCGATATAGGGCAGTGCCGGTGCCTCATCACTCCAACCAATGACCGACAGGCCGTCAACCGGATCGACCTGCTGGATCATATGCCAGCTCACCGCGTCGATCCCCGCCATATCGGCCTTGCCATCGCGCACCATCTGCACCGACTCGCGATGCCCGCCGGACAGCAAATCCGGCGCATCACGCACATCCATATTCTGGCCCGACATCCAGCGGCGCGGCCCGATCCATCCCGACAGACTGCCAGCACTATTTGCCACAAACCGCGCGTTCGAGGGCTGCTCGGCCTGTTCGGTGCGTACGATCATGGCAGAGCGATAGGTGCCGATCCCGCCCCCCTCGCAGGTCAGCACCGGCCGCGCCACGATCTGAGACGAGCCCGCTAGCCCGTTGATCCATGGCCAACCACAGGTTTGAGAGAGAAACAGATCCTCCGCATCCCAGATCCACGGATTGTCCCGCTCCAACAGCTCCGGTGCATCCGGGCCATGGGCCGCTCGCACCGCAGCCCAGAACGCATCCGTCTCGGCCCGGAATTCGGGAAAATCATACATCGGCAGGGAGGCGCGCATATTACTTCTTTCGCATCAAGGGATGCACGATCGGTTCCCGACCGCGCAGAAGATGGCGCCGGAATACTGCGCCGTACCCTGAAAGAACATAGCCCCCGTTGCGCCTTTGCCAAAGGACAGGATCATTTCGATAAAGTGCTGGCAACCGATACCAAGGCAACGCCGGTTGCTCGTGATGGAGTGCATGCAAGTTATTGTTCAGGAACAACAACGCGAAAAAACCGCGATCCTCGATTATGGCCGACCGATGCTCCGGTGCCTCTGCCGCACGATGCTCAATATAGGTGCGCACACTCATCAATGCGGCTGCTGGCCAGACGATGCACAGCCCCCAGAACAACAGGCCAACATCCACCGCAATCAGCCACGCCATTACCAGTGCCACGGCCGGAAAATGGGGCAGCCACTGACGCGCGATCTTGCGATTTCCCGCGCGGATTTGCGCGATGTCGTGCCGCAGAAACACCCAAAACCCGGCCCATGGCCCAACGATCATCCGCCCCAAAAGCGGTCGGCAGATGCGCAGCACGGCACGCGTCAGCGGATTGGCCTTCTCCCAATCATGTTCCGCGACATAAAGGCTCTCAGGATCATCATAGGGGTCCGTCAGCTTGGGATTGTTATGGTGCTTGAGATGCATGTCCCGAAACCGCCGGAACGGATAGAGCGGGGCGAGCGCCGGAAACACCAACGCTTCATTGATCCAACGACTGCGTGTGGGGTGGCCATGCAGCACCTCGTGCTGAAGAGAGGCGAAAAAGCCGGTCGCCAAAATCGCGGCAAGCCACCAGCCAGGAAACTGGAACCAAGTCGCTGACAGCCAGACAGCATAACAGCCCCCGATTGCGATGAAGGTGGGCCATTCGACTGATTTTTGGAAAAGGGAAGCGATTTGCGTCCTCATAGGCGACCATTCTCACCAAATTGTGAGCAGGTCAAGTCCGGTGGTAGGGACTTCCGCCAAGGATCGAGGCCGCGCGATAGAGCTGTTCGGCCACCATCACGCGGACCAGCATATGCGGCCAGACCATCGGCCCAAAACTCAGCTTCAGATCCGCGGTATCGCGCAAGGCAGGGTCCAAACCGTCAGCCCCGCCAATCACGAACACCATGTCACGCCGCCCCTGTTCGGCCACGTGCATCATCCGCTTGGCAAAATCTGGAGAGGACATCTGCCTGCCCCGCTCATCCAGCATCACACGAAAGGCACCATCCGGGATGGCTGCGTCCAGCAACGCCCCTTCGGCAGCCATGCCGCCCCCTTTTCGATCTTCGACCTCGCGCACGGTCGCAGGGCCCAGGCCACGCGGGCGTGCGGCCTTGTCAAATCGTTTGAGGTAGTCATCGATCAACACCTGCTCGGGGCCTGCCCGCAGGCGGCCCACAGCCGTGATGGAAACCCGCATTACAGGTCGGCAGGATTGGATGCGGGATTGGCCCACATCTTCTCAAGCTGATAGAACTCCCGCACTTCCGGGCGGAACAGGTGAACGATCACGTCACCTGCATCCAGTAGCACCCAGTCGCCGGTATCCTTGCCTTCGATGCGCGGGGATTGCCCTGTGGTCGCCTTGATCTTGTCCACCAGATGCTCGGCCATAGCCGCTACCTGCCGCGACGAACGCCCGCTGGCGACAACCATATGATCTGCAATCTCGGATTTGCCCTTCAAGGCGATGGGCAGAACATCCTCGGCCTTGTCCTCATCCAGTGAGGTCAGGATCAGGTCGAGCAAGCCCTGAGGATCAAGGTCGGCTTGCACAGGTGACGGTGCACTTGCACCGGACGCGGTTTCAGCCACCGCAAAAACACGTTCAGACAGAACGAAGTCCTCCAACTGACAGGCCGAAGCGGCCCAATACGCTTACAAAAGATAGCAAAGGAGCGCCCCATTCTCAAGCGACGCGCCCGCTGTCAAGCCATAGGCCAAATTGCGACGCGACGACGCTGTTGCCCTATCGACGCACAATATGCAGCGGAAGCCCGTCTGCCGGCTTTGGGATCGGCACCCGATGCCACTTCTCCCCCGCCCCATCTACAAGGCTGACCCGGTACTTGCGCACGAATTGCGCCGTGAATGCCTTCACCTGCATCATCGCAAAATGCAGGCCGATACACTTATGCGTGCCGCCCCCGAACGGCGCCCAAGCAAACCGATGATTGCGATCTTCGGCCCGGTTCGACGTGAAGCGATCAGGATCGAACATCTCCGGGTCGGTCCAGTATTCCTCTTGCATCATCGTCATACCGGGGGAGATGCCGATATTCGCACCAGCCGGAATCTTCACACCCTGCCACTCGAAAGCGCGAACCGCCTGTCGCGGAATAAAGGGCACCGGAGGCATAAACCGCAACGCTTCTTTGAACACACGCTCGGTGACCTCGAGTTGTGGCAGGTCCTTCATGGTCAGATCGCCATGCGGCAGGGCCAAAACCTCTTCATGCACGGCATCCTGCCACTGCGGCCACTTTGCCATGGCCCACACCATCGTCGTCAGCGCAGAGGTCGTAGTGTCATGCGCGGCCATCATCAGGAAATTGAGGTGGTCAATGATTTCCTGCTCGGTCCAGCTCTTGCCATCCTCATCCGTGGCAGAGGCCATCTGGCTGAAAAAATCCGCGCCCGGATCTGCCCGCCGCTCTGGGATCATCTCGGCAAATCGGCGGGTCAAATAGGCCCGCCCATCGAGCCCCTTTTTGTAGGTCGTGCCCGGCAAAGGCGCGCGGATCAACGCGAGCGAGGCTGCCACCTCATCCTGAAACGCCTTGTTCAGCGCATCCGCCTCCGCATTACCCAAGGGCAGCCCCATAAACACCGCCGCGCCCAGCTTAAGGGTCAAGGCCTTGATCGCGGGGTAGAACTCCAACCGCTCATCCGCCTCCCAAGCTCGGATCAGCTGGGCGATGCCGCCATTCATGCGCAGCAGGTAGTCTTCCATCGCAGCCGCGCGAAATGCGGGCTGCATCACCCGACGATGCGCCCGATGATCGTCGAAATCCCGCAACATCAGACCGCCGGGGAAAATCTCCTTGAGCAGCCACCACCCGTTCTTGGACGAGAAGTTCTTGTCCGGATCGGTCAATACGTATTCGACGGCATCCGCCCCGGCGAGTGACACCGACCACTCCCCCAGCATGTACTGGCGGAAGACTGGGCCATATTCCTCATAATTGCGCATTGAGGCCGCATAGGGATCACGAATGAAGTCGAGCGCATTGCCCAGAAACGGCAATCCCTTGCGTCCGGGGATATGGCGCAGGCTTTCGAGTCGAGCGGGCTGAACTGTCATAGCGCCACCCTACGCAGCTCTCGCAACCGATCAACCGCCCGGTCCGCCCTGCTGACGTGCGGTCATTCAGAACGGCGGTACCCGCCAGCGCGCACCAAACCGCCGAATACGCCGCCCGCCCGCCTCCGCCCGCACCGCGGCCAGCCATCCGGGCCAGAACCGCTCCACAACAGGGCGCGGAGCCATCCCGTCGGCAATAACCCGGCGCGCGGGCCAAAGCGCGACAATATGAGCGGTGACCAGCCCGACCGCCAGCCAGCCAGACCAGCCCAGCACGGCATGCGCCCAAAGACTGACGACAAGCGCCGCAACCCACAGCCGCATGACCCAAGTCCAACGCATCTCGCGCCCTCGGTTCAAAAGCGCCCGCCAGCGCAGGCCGAGTGTCAGGCTGAGCCCGGCAAGGGCGGCAATCCCCGCCGCCCGGTGCAATCCAGCACCCATGGGCAGCAAGATCAGAGCCGCAATCGTCGCAAGGCCCAACGCAAGATGCAGCGACACCATCACCCGGCGGAGCCGTCGGATCAGGATACCGCCCCGCGCCGGCATGTGCCGTGCCAAGATCAACGCCACGGCACATGCGATCCCGCACAGGAAACCAATTGCGCCAATCAGCGTCACGCCGTCCTCCTGCCCTGTCGCGGAACGCCGCACGATGCCGCATAAGGGGCTGAATGCACGGGCGCGATGGTCAATAAAGACGCTATGGAACCATTCACAACAGCCTTTGCCAATGCCTGGCACCTGATCTGGACCGCGGATGCCGATCTGATGGGCGTACTTGCGCTGTCATTTCAGGTCACTGGGCTGGCTGTACTTGTCTCCTGCCTGATCGGGTTTCCGCTCGGCGCAATTCTGGGGGTCGGACGCTTTGCGGGCCGCAGTGCCAGTCTCGTCGCAATCAACGCCCTCATGGGCCTGCCCCCGGTGGTCGTCGGACTGGGTCTTTACCTGCTGCTCAGCCGCGCAGGGCCCTTGGGCGTGTTCGGCCTGCTCTATACGCCGACGGCCATGGTCATCGCGCAGACCGTTCTGGTCACGCCCATCGTAGCCGCCCTGACAGCGCAAGTGACCGAAGAAATGCACCGCGAATATCGCGACCTCTTCGCGACGATGGGCATGGGTCAGGTCCAGCAGGCCGCGACGCTGCTTTGGGATGGTCGCTTCGCATTAACAACCGCAGCCCTTGCCGGCACCGGTCGCGCCTTTGCTGAGGTAGGGGCGGTGATGATCGTTGGCGGCAATATCGACCATGTCACGCGGGTGATGACAACGACCATTGCACTCGAAACATCCCGCGGAGAACTGGCACTGGCGCTTGGGCTCGGCCTGATCCTGCTGGTGCTCTCGCTGGCGATCAACGCGGGCGTCATGGGTCTGCGCAATATGGGGATGAGGCTCGCCCATGGCTGATCCCCTTCCGTTCCGCCCCCCGGCCGCAGCGCCAGTGATGCCAGATCGCCCCGCGGTGCGGATCGAAGACCTGCGTCTCACCCGCCGTTGGCGCAAGGTGATCGACGGTATATCGGCCGATCTCGGCACGCCCGGCTGTACCGCGATCATGGGGCCGAACGGCGCGGGCAAGAGCCTTCTTCTGCGCACGATTGCAGGTCTTGAAAAACCCCAAGGCGGCACGATCACCTTCGCCTGGCCGCCCACGCCCGAGAAACGCCGCGTCGCCCTGGTGTTCCAGCGCCCTGTCTTACTGCGCCGCACCGCGCTGGCCAATCTGGTCCACGCCCTGCGCCAATTCGGCGTGCCCCGCGCCGCGCGCACGGATCAGGCCATGGCCCTGCTCGAACGGGCCGATCTGGCTCACGCAGCGAAGACACCGGCCCGCGCCCTGTCGGGCGGGGAGCAACAGCGCCTCGCCCTCGTCCGCGCGCTCGGTCAGGCGCCCGACCTGCTCTTACTGGATGAGCCGTCCGCCAGCCTCGACCCAAGGGCGACGGCAGCGCTGGAGCGGCTGATCCGTCAGGCCATCCACGATGGTGTCCGGGTGCTGCTGATCACCCATGACCGCGGCCAGGCACGTCGCCTTGCCAACCGGGTCGTCTTCCTACACGCGGGGCGCGTGACCGAGGACACGCCCTCCGACCGTTTCTTCGATGTTGCGCAAAGCCCGCAGGCCCGCGCTTATCTGAATGGAGATCTCTTGCTGTGAAAGCCCCAATGATTGCCGCAGCACTGCTCGCAGGCGCTGCCCAGGCAGACACTTTCATCACCGTGCAATCCACGACCTCGACCCAGAACAGCGGGCTTTATGACGCGATCCTGCCGATCTTCGAGGCTGAAACCGGCATAGATGTCCGCGTCGTCGCCGTTGGCACCGGCCAGGCCCTGCGCAATGCGCGCAGCTGCGACGGCGATGTTCTGCTCGTCCATGCGAAAGAGGCTGAAGAGGCATTTGTCACCGATGGGTTCGGCCTCACCCGACAGGATGTGATGTATAATGACTTCGTGCTGATCGGACCGGTGGACGACCCTGCGAACGTCGCGGACCAAAACTCCATCGCGGAAGCCTTGGTTGCCGTGGCCGCCAGCGATGCGCCCTTTGCGTCCCGTGGCGACGACAGCGGCACGCACCGGCGGGAAGTCTCGCTCTGGCCCGATGGACCACCGGCGAGCGGAACCACCTATCTTGAAACCGGGCAAGGCATGGGCGCGACCCTCAACATCGCCGCAGCCCTGCAAGCCTACAGCCTGACAGACCGCGCAACCTGGCTGACCTTTGCCAATACAGACGGCATGACGATCCTTCACGAAGGCGACCCGGCCCTATTCAACCAGTACGGCGTGATCGTGATCTCACCGCAAGCCTGCCCATCCGTGAAACTGGAGGACGCCCAGCGCTTTGCAGACTGGATCACAGGGGATACCGGGCAATCGGCCATTGCGTCCTACCGGCTGGGGGAGACGCAGTTGTTCACCCCGAACGCCACGCGCTAGACCTCATCTTTCGCAAAAAGTTACGTCCGCCGGGGCCATCGACAAGAAATGTCGCAACGCTCCAGCGGACGTGTTCTCACGCAGGTGATGGGTTCGGGTCAGAGCTGACCGCGCACCAGCTTTTCATAATCTTCCGCGATCAGGCGAGCCAAGGCGCCGACCTCGAACGTGTGCTCACCGATCTGCCCAACCGGGGTCACTTCCGCCGCTGTGCCCGTCAACCAGCACTGCTCAAACCCATCCAGTTCCTCGGGCATGATGTGGCGCTCAACAACCTCGATCCCGCGATCCCGCAGCATCCCGATCACGGTTTGGCGGGTGATCCCGTTGAGGAAACAATCAGGCATCGGCGTATGAACCTTGCCATCCTTGACGAAGAAGATGTTGGCCCCCGTCGCCTCAGCCACATAGCCGCGATAATCCATCATCAGCGCGTCTGAACAGCCTTTCGCCTCGGCAGCGTGCTTGGACATGGTGCAGATCATGTAGAGTCCGGCCGCCTTTGCGGTGGACGGGATCGTCTCGGGGCTCGGGCGCTTCCACTTGGAAATGTCGAGCTTTGCGCCCTGCATCTTGGCATCACCGTAATAGGCACCCCACTCCCAGGCTGCGACTGCCATGCGCACCGGGTTGCGCGCGGAAGCAACACCCATGTCCTCACCCGAACCGCGCCAGGCGATGACGCGGACATAGGCATCTTCCAGACCGGACGCGTTCATCACGGCATCCTTTGCCGCTTCGATCTCATCCACGGAATAGGGGATTGGCGCGTCGATCAGCTCGCCAGAGCGCAGCAGCCGCTCGGAATGTTCCCGGCTCTTGAAGATTTTGCCGCCATAGGCCCGCTCGCCTTCAAACACGGCAGAGGCATAGTGCATGGCATGGGTCAGGATGTGCACGTTGGCATCGCGCCACGGTACCATTTTTCCGTCCATCCAGATCTGACCGTCGCGATCGTCGTAGCTGCCAGCCATGGTCGTTTCCCCTTCTGCCAAAAGCGCAACCTTTACATTTGTTGCGCGGAATCATTTTGTTGCGTCACGAAGTGTCGCAAAACGTGATTGGCGCTAACATTGCCCCCTTGGATAGTCAACAAGACTGACATAAAATGTGACAACACCATGATCGGGACAAACACCACAACATGACCCGCAGCTTCGCAAATGCCGCCGCACGCAGTGAGCAACTGCTGTTCCTGACAGATGAACAGCTGCGCTCAGGGATCGAACTGATGTTCTTTGCCTATCGCGGGTTCACCGCCGATCCTGACCGGATGTTGGAGGAATATGATTACGGCCGCGCCCACCACCGCGCCTTGCATTTCGTCAACAGACAGCCCGGCCTCACCGTCAATGCCCTGCTCGACATTCTGGGCGTCACCAAGCAGAGCCTGAACCGTGTCCTGCGCCAGTTGGTCAATGACGGGCTGATCGAAAGCCGTGTGGGCGAGGTCGACCGCCGGCAGCGCAACCTCTACCTCACCGAATCCGGGCGGGCGCTGGAAAAAGCGTTGAGCGAGGCGCAGCGCGCCCGCATGCGCAAGGCCTACATGGCCGCCGGGCCCGAGGCCGTCCACGGCTTTCGCACCGTCCTCGAACAGATGATCGACCCCGAGATGCGCTCCCGCGTGTTGAGCCTGATGCAGGAGGATGGCTCAAATGGATGAGGCAGCCCACGTCCTGATCGTCGATGATGATGAGCGTATCCGCACCCTGCTCAAGAAATTCCTCGCCCGTCAGGGCTTTCTCGTCTCGGCTGCGCGTGATGCCGCCCATGCGCGCCGCCTGCTAGACGGGCTGGCCTTCGATCTTCTGGTGATTGACGTCATGATGCCGGGTGAGGATGGGCTGACCCTCACGAAATCCCTGCGAGAAACCCTGAACACCCCGATCCTGCTGCTCACCGCCCGTGCGGAGGCCGAGGATCGGATCAACGGGCTTGAGGCAGGGGCCGACGACTATCTGCCCAAGCCATTTGAACCGCGAGAGCTGATCCTGCGCATCAACGCGATCCTGCGTCGCGTCCCAAAGCCCCAACCGAAAAGCGAGGCGCCACGCAATCTGCATCTGGGGCCGATCCGCTACGATCTGAACCGGGGGGAGCTCTGGCAGGATCAGGAACAGATCCGCCTGACCTCCACCGAACAGGCGCTGATGCGCATCTTCTCTGCCAAACCGCATGAACCGGTCAGCCGTCAGGCCCTGATCGGAGAGTTGGGCCGCGACAGCGGACAGGCGCAGGAGCGGGCCATCGACGTTCAGATCACCCGCCTAAGGCGCAAGATCGAGGAAGACCCTAAGAGTCCACGCTATCTGCAAACCGTGCGCGGTGCGGGCTACATGCTGGTCCCCGACTGACGCAACACCACACCCCCTGCTGCAACTGGAAACGAGCACCCCCTCCATCGTGATCCATTCCCCCGAACATATCGTGATCCTTGGCGCTGGCGCCGTCGGCTGCTTTGTCGGCGCGACCTGGGCCATTGCCGCCCCGGATTGGAGGTTCACACTGATCGCACGTCCCCATCTGGCACAGGATCTGGCGGGCGGCATGCGGCTGACAGACTATGACGGTCTGGATCGCAAATACGCCCCCCAGATCGAGACAACGCCCGAGGCGCTGCGGTCTGCCACTCTGATTGTCCTGACGGTAAAGGGGCCCGCAACACAGGCTGCGATTGCCCAGATTGAGGCGCACGCTCCGGCAGACGTCCCAGTCTTGACCTTGCAGAACGGGTTGGAGCCCGCACGCCTGCTCAAACAATCCATGCCCGACCGTGAGGTCCTGACCGGGACAGTGACGTTTAACGTCAGTCGCCAAGGCAAAAATCAATGGCACAAAGGATCACGCGGCGGAGTCTTCGCAAACGAGCATCCGATCTTGCGACAGCTGGCCGAAGCGGCAGAGGGCGGCCCGGCAGAGCTGGAATTGGTCAAGGACATGGTCCCGGTCCAATGGGGCAAATTGCTGCTCAACCTGAACAACGCGGTAAATGCCCTTTCCGGTCTGACCTTGCGCGAACAGCTTTCACAACGTACCTATCGACGTGTGCTCGCCGCCTCGATTGGCGAGGCACTCGACATCATGGAATATGCAGCAATCCTGCCCATGCGTGTCGGTGCGACGACCCCTCAGGCCGCCGTCCGCCTTTTGCGCCTTCCTGATTTCCTGTTCACGAATATTGCGCTGCGCATCCAGAAAATGGACGCGCATGCCCGATCCTCCATGGCCGATGATTTCGCGGCGGGCCGCTTGACTGAGATCGATGATCTGAACGGGGAAATCGTACGTCTCGCCCATGAGAAAGGGGTGAAGGCCCCGGTTAACGCCGCGATCCTGAAACTGGTGAAACTGGCCGAGAATGGCGGGCGCCGACAATATAGCGGGCCTGAACTGGTCGATGCCGTGAAGGCGCGCGGCTGAGAAAAACTGTATCCCCGCGGATGACGTTCGACGATGCCGCTGCTAGTTTCGCTGCATGACACGGCTCTACACCCATCCCGCCTCCCGCAACCACGTCACGCCCCAGGGTCATCCAGAACAGGTGGCGCGCATCGTGGCGATCGAGAATGCTTTGGCTGATCCGGCCTTCGACGCCCTTGATCGCGTCGCGGCGCCTCTAGTCTCCGATGACATTCTCTTGCGCGTACATCCTCAATCTCATCTCGACCGCATCGCAGCGGCCTCGCCCGCGGATGGCATGGCTCAACTGGACGCTGACACGTGGTTGTCGCCCGGCTCTCACGAGGCTGCACGCAGGGCCGCTGGCGCGGCAGCCGACGCTGTTGATCATGTCATGGCGACGGGCGGCAACGCGTTCTGCGCGATGCGTCCCCCCGGACATCACGCTGAAAAAACGACGCCGATGGGTTTTTGCCTGTTTGGAAGCGTGGCCGCTGCCGCGCGCCATGCGCTCGACCACCATGGTCTGTCCCGCGTCGCGGTTGTCGATTTCGACGTGCATCACGGGAACGGCACGCAGGATCTGCTGTGGCATGAGGACCGCGTGCTTTTCGTGTCCTCTCACCAGATGCCGCTTTACCCGGGCAGCGGTTACGCCTCCGAGACCGGGGCATCCGGCAATATTCTGAACCTGCCACTCGATGGCGGCTCGGACGGCACAGAAATGCGCGCGGCCTACGAAGCTGAGGTCTTCCCAGCCCTCGAAGCCTATAAGCCCGAACTGCTTCTGGTCTCTGCGGGTTTTGACGCCCATGCGGCAGATCCGCTCGCCGGGCTGAACTGGGTGGAAGAGGACTTTATCTGGATCACTGAGCGGCTTTGCGATATCGCCGATACACATTGCGCCGGACGTCTGGTCAGCTGCCTCGAAGGCGGATACGACCTCGACGCACTGGCAAGTTCGGTCGCGGCCCATGTCGCGGTCTTGATGAAAAGGGACACGGCATGAGCGCACCAACACCGGTCAGTGATCTGACATTCGAGCAGGCCATGGCAGAGCTTGAGCGCGTCGTGAACCAGTTGGAACGTGGCGAAGTCCCCTTGGACGAATCGATCTCACTTTATGAGCGCGGCGCGGCCTTGAAAGCGCATTGCGAACAGAAACTGCGCGGGGCCGAGGAAAAGATCGCCCAGATCACGACCGACGGTCAGGGCAATGCCACCGGCGCAAAGGCCGCAGAGTTCGAATGACAAGCGATGCCTTTGCCGCGCGACTGCGCGACGTGGCCGACGCGATCGAACAACGGCTCGACGCGCTTCTGCCCCATGGCGACCTGATCTCGGACGCAATGCGCCACGGCGTGCTTGGCGGCGGCAAGCGCCTGCGCGGGTTCTTGGTGGTAGAGACCGCAGCACTTTTCGGCGTTAGTGAGGTGACAGCGCTGAACACTGCCGCTGCCGTGGAATGCCTTCATGCGTACAGCCTTGTGCATGATGACCTGCCGTGCATGGATGATGACGACCTGCGCCGGGGCCGCCCGACCGTGCATCGCAAATGGGATGAGGCCACAGGCGTTCTGGCCGGGGACGCGCTGCAGACCATCGCCTTTGAAATTCTGGCGCGCCCCGATACCCATTCCAACGCGCAGGCCCGGATCGGGCTGGTGATGGCGCTGGCCAAAGCCTCCGGTCAGGCCGGCATGGTAGGTGGCCAGGCGATGGACATCGCGGCAGAGACGGCCGGATCGCCGCTCAACCTTGACGAAATCTCGCTGCTCCAGTCGCTCAAGACCGGCGCCCTGATCCGCTTTTCCTGCGAGGCGGGGGCCATTCTCGGTGGCAATGCCGATGCGCGCCCGCATCTGGCCGCCTATGCTGACGCGCTCGGTCTCGCCTTCCAGATCCGCGATGATTTGCTCGATGTGGAAGGGGATGAAGACGCGGCAGGCAAGGCCCTGAACAAGGACGCCGCCGCCGGCAAAGCGACCTTCGTTTCCCTGCTGGGCATCGAGCAGGCGCGGCAGAAGGCCGCGGACTTGATTGACACAGCGATTGTCAACTTGAGTAGACAGAGTCTATCCTCCCCTATGTTAGAGCAAGCCGCCCGCTTCGCCCTGACCCGCCAGACCTGAGGAGCCCGTCATGGCCAACCGCCCTGATACGCCACTGCTTGACCGCGTCAATTTTCCGTCCGACCTGGACCAGTTCAGCGACCGCGAACTCAAACAGGTGGCCGACGAATTGCGGGCAGAGACGATCTCCGTCGTGTCAGAGACCGGCGGGCATCTGGGCGCGGGCCTAGGTGTGGTCGAGCTGACGGTGGCGCTCCACCGCGTGTTCGACGCGCCACGCGATAAGATCATCTGGGATGTCGGCCACCAGTGCTACCCGCATAAGATTCTCACCGGGCGTCGCGACCGCATGCGCACTTTGCGTCAGGGCGACGGCCTGTCGGGCTTCACCAAACGCAAGGAAAGCATTTACGACCCGTTCGGGGCGGCGCATTCCTCCACCTCGATATCCGCGGCGGTCGGCTTTACCATGGCGCGCGAGCTGAATGGCCGCTGCCCCGAGGGGCTGGGCGACGCCATTGCAGTGATCGGCGACGGCTCGATCAGCGCCGGCATGGCCTATGAGGCGATGAACAATGCGGGCCATCTGGGCAAGCGCATGATCGTCATCCTCAACGATAATGAGATGAGCATCGCGCCGCCAACCGGTGCCATGTCGACCTATCTCAACCGCCTCTACACCGAAGGTCCGTTTCAGGAACTGAAGGCCGCCGCCAAAGGCGCGGTCAGCCTGATGCCCCCACCTTTCCGCGAAGGCGCGAAACGAGCCAAGGAAATGCTCAAGGGCATGGCCGTCGGCGGCACCTTGTTCGAAGAGCTCGGCTTTTCCTATGTCGGTCCGGTGGACGGTCACGACATGGAACAGCTTCTCGCCGTGCTGCGCACCGTTAAGGTGCGCGCCGATGGGCCTGTCCTGATCCACGCCATTACGACCAAGGGCAAAGGCTACGCCCCCGCGGAAGGCAGCGCGGATAAAGGCCACGCCCGCGCCAAATTCGACGTGATCACGGGCGAACAGAAAAAAGCCAAGTCCAACGCGCCCAGCTACACGAAAGTCTTCGCCCAGGCTCTCGTCGCGGAGGCAGAGCAGGACGAACAGGTCTGCGCCATCACCGCCGCCATGCCCGACGGCACCGGCCTCAACCTCTTTGCCGAACGCTTCCCCAAGCGCTGCTTCGATGTGGGCATTGCCGAACAGCACGCCGTGACCTTTGCCGCTGGCCTCGCCGCCGGGGGGATGAAGCCCTATTGCGCGATCTATTCGACCTTCCTGCAACGTGGCTATGATCAGGTCGTGCACGATGTGGCGATCCAGCGCCTGCCCGTCCGCTTCGCGATTGACCGCGCGGGGCTGGTCGGCGCGGATGGGGCCACCCATGCCGGGACGTTCGACATCGCCTATCTCGCCAACCTGCCCGATTTTGTCGTGATGGCCGCCGCTGATGAGGCCGAACTGGTCCACATGGTCGCAACCGCCAACCAGATCGACGACCGCCCCTCCGCCTTCCGCTTTCCACGGGGTGAGGGCATGGGCGTAGAGATGCCCGAACGTGGCCAACCCATTGAGATCGGCAAGGGTCGCATCGTCAAAGAAGGCACCAAGGTCGCGATCCTCAACTTCGGCGCGCGCATGGCCGAAGCATTGATCGCCCATGAAGAGCTTGAGGCCAAAGGCATCTCCACCACGCTTGCAGATGCCCGCTTCGCCAAACCGCTCGACCGCGACCTGATCCTGCGCCTCGCGCGTGAGCATGAAGTGCTGATCACGCTCGAAGAAGGCGCCGTCGGCGGTTTCTCTTCCCACGTACTGCACTTGCTGGCCCACGAGGGCGCGCTCGAACACGGCCTGAAAGTCCGCCCGATGGTGCTGCCCGATATCTTCATCGATCAGGCTAGCCCCAAAGCCATGTACGACACTGCCGCAATGAACGCCCCACAGATCGTGGCCCAGGTCATGAGCGCCCTCGGCGTCGCAGAACTCGGAGCGGCAAGCGGATAAGGTCAAACGGGGTCGCGCTGACTGTCACATGGCTCGACGGTCCCAGCATAGCTGCGCTGATGATCCGGTATGGCGTAGGGGTGGTGCCGACGCGCACGGTCGTTCTGCAGGAGATCGACGAGAACTTCTTTACAGAGGGTTGATGGAGCTTGTTTGTCGAGATCGTACGATGCCATTGCAACGCTCAACGCCGCCTTCAGATCAAATAGGATTGGTGCGCTTTAGCTATTTTTGTGTAGGATTGGGCACCCAAACAGAAAGCCCCCGACATGATGAAGCGTTCCCTCACCCTCCTATCCATTCTCACGGTCCTCGCAGGTTGTGAGACGACGACGACCGGTAGCCCGACCACTGGCCCTGTGACCAGCACCATCGACTTTGGCAATGACACCAGCACATGGGCCTTTGACGGTGAATGTGATGATCCCCGGTTCCAGGGCATTGGCATGGCGGTCACGAGCAGCCTGACCAATGCGAACATCCGGCGCGACGCGACAGACTGTCGGGCGCTCTTCAATGCAGGTCAGATCCAGTTCTTCAATTCCGGCGGCATCGCCACAGCGCCAACGCGCCCCGTGGCACCCAGCGGTCCGGGCTTTTCCTTTGGGAATGATACAAGCCAATGGGCCTTTGACGGTGAATGTGATGATCCCAGGTTCCAAGGGATCGGTATGGCGGTCACGGGAAGCCTGACCAACTCCAACATCATGCGCGACGCGACCGATTGCCGGAACCTCTACAATTCAGGACAGATCCAGTTCTTCAGCGCGAGCGGTATTTCGGGTGTCAGCACCGGCGGAGGCATCAATTTCGGGAATGACACCAGCCAGTGGGCCTTCGATGGCGAATGTGATGATCCGCGCTTCTCGGGTCCGGGCATGGCTGTCGCAGGTTCACTGACTTCGGCCAATATCCGGCGCGACGCGACCGATTGCCGGAACCTCTACAACTCAGGCATGGTCTTCTGATCCGGCTGGGCGGCGGCGTATCCTGCCGCCCACACGCCCGAAACCTTAACAGGCAACTGTCGGAATGTCGGTGCACGGGTGGTGCACACTTTGTGCACGGGTTGTGCACACGGATTTCAGCCCCGTTTTCCCAATCGTTAACAGATGCGGGTCAGGCATTGACGCTCCAGTCATAGCGATCAGAGGCGACGCGGCTCTGCCCTTCAACGGCTGCACCGTGACGCGAGAGATGCGCAATGACACCCGCGTCATTGCCGCCAAAATCCTCCTCGAACCAGTCATAGATCGATGACACGATCAGTCCGCGCGACGTCACCTCAGCCCCGCGTGGATGCGTGACATATGCGCGCGCCGCCGCATCAAGAGCCGCGCTCAGCCCGGCGGCGCGCCACGGTGTTGCGGCGAGGTTCGGGCATCCGATCGAGGCGCAGTTGACGGCATAGTGGACGCGCGGATCGCGAAATACGGGGCGCAGAATTCCGTGCTCCACATCATCAAGCGACAGTTGTTGTCCGGCGACGACGATCCGTTTCTCGCCCCAGGGTCCGGGTGAAAACAGACTGCCGCCAATGTCGCGGATTGACGCGACGGGCCAGTTCGCCGCGACGACATCCACTGTCAAAGCATTGTAAAGGTTGGACCAATAGGCAAAGGCCGCATCGCGTGTCAGCGCGGTCGGATCTGTTGCGGCAAGGCTGCGCAGGTATTGGCCAAGGCGTTCACGGCTCACACCCGCATAGTCAAAGCGCGCAACCCCATCAGACCCCATGCGCAGATGATCCCGCAGGATACCGGCCCAGATGCTGTCGTCGAGGCTAGCCTGACCGCCGAATTGGGACCAGGGCCCTGCAATCAGACGCGCGGGCTTTGCAGCAGCCGCCGAGGCGACGAGAACGGCAGCGCTGGCGCTTGCGAGAAAAGTGCGACGATGCATGAGGGCTCTCCTGTTGCTTGGCCCTAAAATGCCGCGCAACCGGTAAATTGCCATCCCAACCCACGCGCCTGTGATCAGATGTCAGAGCGCGCCGGTGCGCCGCAATGCCTCATGCAACGCCAGCCCCGCTGCAACGGCGACATTGAGCGAGCGGCCCTGCCCCGGCATCGAGATGCGCACCCGCGCATCAGCAACCTCCGCCACCTCATCCGGTACGCCCGCGCTCTCGCGCCCGACCATGAGTGCATCGGTTTTTTCAAAGGCGAATTCGTGAAGGGGTTGAGCGGCTTTCGTGGTCAGCAGGATCAGGCGCGAGGCCGGGCGGTGGGCTGTGCACCATGCATCGAAGCTGTCATGCCGGACCGCATCAGAGGCGGTGCCGTAATCCATCGCGGCCCGCCTGAGATCGCGGGCAGATAGCGGAAAACCGCACGGCTCGATGACGTCCAGCGGCACGCCAAAACACGCAGAAATGCGAATCATAGAGCCCAGATTCGGGGCCATATCGGGCTGATAGGCCACCAGTCGCATGGACAGAACCTCAGATCATCACAGTTTAGGGGTCGATCCATAAAGCTGCGGCGCAGTGTCGGCTAGACCAATCGTGCTTTGGGGTGTAGTCAAGCGCCAAGCCGTGATCGGGCAACCGGTCGCGTTTTGCTGGTGTACGGACCCGCCATGGCCGGGTCGCTCGAAAACAAGGGGAGATGCAATCGGTGTCCCACGCAGAAGATGAACCAAATCGCCGCGACTTTCTGTATGTCGCAACCGGCGGCGCAGGTGCGGTCGTAACCGGCGCAGCCGTCTGGCCGCTCGTCAACCAGATGAACCCTTCCGCAGATGTTCAGGCGCTGTCCTCGATCCCCGTGCCGGTGGGTGATCTTCAGCCCGGCTCGCAGTTGACGGTTCTGTTCCTTGGCAAGCCGGTCTTCATCCGTCGCCGCACGCAGGAAGAGATCGACGCAGCCCGCGCGGTCGACATGTCCGAGCTGATCGACGGTGAGAGCCGCAACCCCAACTCACCCGATGGCTCTACAAGCCCTGCCACGGATGAGAACCGCACGATCGACGAAGCTGGCGAATGGCTCGTCATGAACGGCGTGTGCACCCACCTTGGCTGCGTGCCGCTGGGTGACGGTGCTGGTGATTTCGGCGGCTGGTTCTGCCCGTGCCACGGCTCACACTATGACACTGCAGGCCGGATTCGTCGCGGTCCCGCGCCTGAAAACCTTCACGTTCCGGTCGCGGAGTTCACCTCCGACACCGTCATTCAACTCGGATAAGGGAGTAGAGATATGGGTGGTATTCCCCACGATCACTACGAGCCGAAGTCTGGCGGCGAAAAGTGGCTTCAGCGCCGCCTGCCGATCCTCGGTCTTGCCTATGACACATTGATGATCCCCACGCCCAAGAACCTGAACTGGATGTGGATCTGGGGCATCGTTCTGGTCTTCACGCTGGTATTGCAGATCATCACGGGCGTCGTGCTCGTCATGCACTACACCCCGCATGTCGATCTGGCATTTGAAAGCGTTGAGCACATCATGCGGAACGTGAACGGTGGCTGGGCCATTCGTTACATGCACGCAAATGGCGCGTCGCTGTTCTTCGTTGCCGTCTACCTGCACATCTTCCGTTCGCTTTACTACGGCTCCTACAAGGCGCCGCGTGAGGTGACATGGATCATCGGTATGCTGATGCTGATCCTGATGATGGCCACCGTCTTCATGGGCTATGTCCTGCCCTGGGGTCAGATGTCCTTCTGGGGTGCGACCGTGATCACCGGCCTGTTTGGCGCGATCCCGTTCGTGGGTGAGCCTCTGCAGGTCTGGCTGCTGGGCGGACCTTCGGTCGACAATGCGACGCTGAACCGGTTCTTCTCCCTCCACTATCTGATGCCGTTCCTGCTGCTCGGCCTGACGATCGTGCACGTCTGGGCCTTCCACACAACGGGCAACAACAACCCGACCGGTGTTGAAGTGCGCCGCACGTCCAAGGAAGAAGCCGCGAAAGACACGCTGCCGTTCTGGCCGTATTTCGTGATCAAGGACCTCTATGCGCTTGCCGTGATCCTCGTGATCTTCGTCGCAATCGTGGGCTTCATGCCGAACTATCTGGGTCACCCGGACAACTACATTCCGGCCAACCCGCTGGCGACACCGGCACACATCGTTCCTGAATGGTACCTGCTGCCGTTCTACGCGATGCTGCGCGCCATCACCTTCCCGATCGCGATCCCGTTCACCGGCATCGAGATCATCGACGCGAAATTCTTTGGCGTCCTGGTGATGTTCGGCTCGCTCGCTGTGATGGCAGCGGTTCCGTGGCTCGACACCTCGCGTGTCCGCTCCGGCCGTTACCGTCCAATGTTCAAGTGGTGGTTCGCCCTGCTGGTCGTCGACTTCTTCGTCCTGATGTGGGCGGGTGCGATGCCGGCAGAGGGTCTGGTGCCCGTGATCTCCCTGATCGGGACGGTCTACTGGTTCGGCTATTTCCTTGTCGTGCTGCCGCTTCTGGGTCTCTTTGAGGAACCGCTCGAGCAGCCTGCAACCATCGAAGAAGACTTCGCAAACAATCATCCTGCTGACGCTGAAGGTTCTGCCTCGGCCCAGCCGGCTGAATGAGCGTGAAGGGATTGGATAACATGAAACCGATCAAACTGATTGCAGCCTCGCTGGCCGCGCTCACCCTGACCTTCGGCAGCGCGCATGCTGCCGGGGGCGATGGCAAGACCGTCGACTATGACTTCTCGTTCGAGGGGCCGTTCGGCACCTATGATACGATGCAGTTGCAGCGCGGCCTGGCGATCTACCACAACATCTGCTCGTCCTGTCACGGTCTTGAGCTGGTCTACTTCCGCAACCTCACGGAGCAGACCGGCCCGGATATGCCGGAAGACATGATCACGGAACTGGCCTCCAATTATTTCATCCCTGATGATGGTCTGGAAGCACAGCCCGGTGATGAGCGTCCTGCGGGTCTGTCGGACCAGTTCCCGGGCTCTGCCCTGTCGAACGCACCGGATATGTCCCTGCTCGCCAAGGCACGTGCGGGCTTCCACGGCCCCTACGGCACGGGTATGTCCCAGCTGTTCCGCGGCATGGGTGGTGCGGAATACATCGCCTCTGTCCTGACCGGCTATACGGGTGAGGAAAAGGAAGAGGGCGGCACCATCTTCTACGAGAACACCGCCTTCCCGGGCGGCTGGATCGCGATGGCGCCTCCACTTTGGGGTGAGGATATCGAGCACGCGGATGGCGCGCCCAACGATCTGGAGAGCGAGGCGCAGGACGTCGCAGCCTTCCTGATGTGGGCGGCAGAGCCGAAGCTGAACCAGCGCAAGGCGTTCGGTTTGACGGCAGTGATCCTGCTGTCGATCATGGCGGGTCTGCTGTACTTCACCAACAAAAAGCTCTGGTATGACGTAAAGCATCCCAAGGCCTGATCGCCTCAGAGCATATGAGTTGCAAAGGGCCGCCCGGCATTGGGCGGCCCTTTTTCATTGAGGGGTTGTGCGGCCGAGATACCTCGCCAAATCCTCTGGCGGGTCCGCGAGCAAGGTCTGTGTCGGTTGCGGCGGGACCGCATGCCCATTCGTGACCACGATCGCCTGCGGGCAGATCCGCGCGGCATCCTCAGGATTGTGCGTTACCATCAAGGTGGTGAGGGCCCTCTCCTCTGTCAGGCGCGCTACAAGCGCGAGCATTTCGAGCCGTAATCCGGGGCCGAGGGCCGCAAAAGGTTCATCCAGCAAAAGGACGGGACGGTCCCTCAGCAACGTTCGGGCAAGTGCAACGCGTTGTTGTTGGCCCCCTGACAGCGCCGCTGGCCTGCGATCTGCCAGGTCGTGCAGGTCCACTTGTGCCAATGCCTCATCAACTCTTTCGCGGTCCTTCGTGCTGAGCGATAGGTTCGGTCGGAGGCCGAGCGCGACATTGTCGCGGACGGTGAGATGACCGAACAGATTGTGGTCCTGAAACAAGATGCTGACCGGGCGATCCGCAGGCGGCAGGTCGTCGATTCGCTTCTCAGCCACGTGGATGCTGCCGCGTGCAACCGGCACAAACCCCGCCAGCGCCATCAGCAGTGTGGACTTCCCCGCCCCGGATGCCCCGATCACTGCCGTGCAGGTTCCGCCCAAAACGCTCAAATCAGCGTTAAGGGTGAAGCCACCATTGGCCAGCTTGGCAGAGTTGAATGCGATCATGCACGCCCCCATCGATCAAAGAGCGCGAACAGCGCGAAGGAGAGGCTGACGAGCAGCAGTGCGACGCCTGCGGCTGCCTCCATCTGATAAGCACCCATCAGGCTGAGCATGGCAAAGGGAAGCGTCTGCGTGGCCGTGGAGCCGAAGAGCGCGATGACGCCGAGGTCCCCCATGGATACCGCTGCTGCCAGGCCCGCTGACAGCCCCAACGCAGGGCGAACATGCGGCCAGAACACGATGCGCCACAGCCCCCAGCCGCGCAGCCCCAGCGATTGCGCAAGCCGCCCCTCCACCCGCTCTGCATTCACGAAGGCGGATACGAGGGCGCGCAGTGCAAAGGGCAAGGCGGCAAGCGCGTTCACGAGCACCACCATCGGCAACGCGACGGCGAAGGGGCTGACATGGTCGCGGATCATCAGAAACAGGCCTGCTGCCAGCACGAAGGGCGAAATGGCAAGTGTGACCATCATCGCCCCCTCGGCCACTGCCGCGAACCGGCGCAGCCCCGCAAGCCCCCATGCAATCGGCACGGCCAGCAGGCTGACGAGAATCGCAGAAGAGAGTGCCAGAATGATTGAGCGCACCGACGTCTCCCACAGCCCGGCGGGCAGCTCAGCGAGCCCACCGATGCCCCGGATCAGCACCGCGACAAGGGGTGAGGCGAGAAACAATGTCAGCAGGGCGATCAGGCCCTTGTCAAAGCGCGCGGCACCTTTGGCGCGGATGGTAGATGTCGGACGCAAAGCGATGCCCCGCATGGTGTCAGACGGCGCAGCCAGGCCCAGCACGGCAACTGCAATGACCAGACAAAGCCCGGTCTGAATCGCGGCGAGGAACCCGGCGCGGCCCAGATCAAACTCCAGCCGGATCGCCTGATAAATGGCGACTTCCAGCGTGGTCGCGCGCGGACCGCCGCCCAGGGTCAGGGCAATTGCGAAAGTGGTGATGCACAGCAGGAAGACGATCAGCAGCGCTCCGGGCAGAACCGTGCGCAGCATCGGCCATTCGAGGTGACGGAACCGGTACCAACCTGTCAGCCCCAGATGATCAGCGAGGCGAAACTGTTCACCCGGTATGCGCGCCCATCCTTGCAGGACCAATCGGGCCACGAGCGGCGCGTTGAAGAACACATGTGCGACGATCACCCCATGGGCGCCATAGATATCGATGGGTCCATAGCCGAAGGGCGCAAGACCCGCCGATACGACCCCGCCGCGTCCCCAGATCGCCAATAGACCCAAGACCGCGACAATGGCCGGAAGCAGGAACGGTGCGCCCAATACGGTGATCAGAAACCCGCGCCCCGGAAAGGCTGTACGATAGAGCGCCCGGGCAAACGTCACGCCGACAATACCGGAAAACAGTGCGGACAAGATTGCCTGCCATATCGTGAAGCGCAGCGTCGCCCAATCCGCACGTGACAGCCCATCAGAGCCATCTGCTGTCATCAGCAGGACAAGCACGGTGCCAGCGCACAGCGCCAGCACCGCAAAGCCGGGCAGCAGGGCCGCCCGACGCAGGATCATTGGCTCAGCGCGTCCCGCCAGATCGCAAGTGCATCCGCACGGCGCGCCTGCGCGTCCTCGGCACTGAGCAGAAGCGACGTTTCCGGCTGGTTGAGCGCGGCGTACCCTTCGGGCAGATCGATTGGATAGGCCGGGAACATCCACTGCGCCTCTGGGATCACGCCCTGAAAGCCGTCGGTTGCGATGAACCGCAGGAACTCGGCCGCCAGTTCGGGCTGATCAGAACCTGCCAGCGCGCCTGCGACTTCGACCTGCAGGTAGTGACCTTCTTCAAAGATCGCAGCCGCCTTTGTCTCATCCTCTTCTGCGATGATGTGGTAGGCGGGCGATGTGACATAGCTGAGCGCCATGTCCGCCTCTCCTTCCAGAAACAGTCCATAGGCCTCGGACCACCCAGACGTCACGGTGACGATGTTGTCGGACAGAGCCTCCCACAGCGCGCCAGCGTCATCGCCCTTCAGCGTATCGACCCACATCAAGAGGCCCAAGCCCGGCGTAGAGCTGCGCGGATCCTGAATAACGATCTTCAGGTCGCTTGCGGCCAGTTCCTCAAACGAGGTGGGCGGAGTCTCGACGATTGTGGTGTCGTAGACGAATGCGAATGGGGAGTAGTCAAACGGCACGAAGATCGGATCATCCCACTCCACAGGCAGTTGCGGCGCGGCGACATCGGCAGGTGCATCTGCAAACAATCCGGTTGCCGCGGCCTGTGCGGTGAGGTTCGTGTCGAGGCCAAGGACGATGTCCGCGTCCGTGGTCGTTCCTTCGAGTTGCAGCCGGGCAACCATGGCAGCACCGTCACCGGTGCCTACAAAAGTCAGATCACAATCGCAGATCGCCTCGAAATTCGCCTCGATCTGCGGGCCCGGGCCCCAGTCGGAGACAAAGCTGTCATAGGTGTAGACGATCAGTTCCGGCGTGTCCTGCGCGGCAACAGCAAGCGGGGCGAGCGTCAGGGCCAAAGTAAGCGGGAAACGGTTCATTCAGGGTCCTCCTTTGCCAAAACGGGTAAAGAGGGTGGATGTGGGCGATGGCGCGGCACATCCGCCTTCCCTCCGCCGGCATAATCCGGTTCAGGTTCAACGGGTCCGCATGCATGCATACATCTCAGGCCGATGACGGCCCCCCCGAGGCAGGCGGCAGAATACGCAATTGGGGAAATCTGGCAACCAGACTTTGCAACAGCGCGGCGAGGCAATAGCGTGCCACCAATGCGGAGGACCAAGCTTGAATTACCTTTTCGTTCATCAGAACGCACCCGCCCAGTTCCGATACATCGCGCCGCAACTCGCACAGGATCCGGGCAACAGGGTTGTCTACATCACGCTTGAGAATAAGCCCGTTCCCGCCGGGGTCGCCCCAGTTCGATACAAGTTGCACCGCAGTGCGGGCAAGGAAACGCATCACTATCTGCGCCGAACGGAGGAGGCGGTGCTCTATGGTCAGGCCGTCGCGCGAAAGGCATTTGACCTACGTTCGCAAGGGTTTAACCCTGACGTGATGATTGGCCACCCAGGTTGGGGAGAGACGCTTTACCTCAAGGATATCTGGCCGAATGCCAAACTGATCAGTTATTGCGAGTTCTACTATCGCTCACGCGGGTCGGATTTCGGCTTTGACAAAGAGTTTCCCGATCAGGTCGATGCGGTCTTTGCCAACAGAACGAAAAATGCCCAGCACCTGCTGGCACTGGAAGCGGCGGATGCCCTTTATGCTCCGACAGACTGGCAGGCGCGGCAATTTCCCGCACCGTATCAGCCGCTGATCCATCGCATCCATGACGGCATTAATTGCGCGCTTGTCCGGCCCGACCCGGACGCGCAATACACCACCCGCTCTGGCCGGACGTTCAAGGTCGGTGATCCGGTGATCACCTATGTGTCCCGTTATCTGGAGCCCTATCGCGGATTTCACCAATTCATGCGCGCCCTGCCGCGCACGCTGGCCGATAACCCGGACGCCCATGTCGTGCTGGTCGGAGCCGAGACCGGCGGCTACGGGCGAAAACCGGCTGAGAACCAGACCTGGAAACAACGCATATTGGCCGAAATTGGACCCCTGCCCCAGGACCGCGTTCATTTTGAGGATCGGGTGCCCTACGGCAATTACCTCAAACTGTTGCAGGTGTCCGCCGTCCACCCCTACCTGACCTATCCGTTCGTGCTGAGCTGGTCGTGTTTGGAGGCGATGGCCGCGGGATGTGTAATCGTCGGCTCGAACACCGCACCGGTCCAAGAAGTCATCGACGATGGCGCGCAAGGCGTGCTCACGGATTTCTTCGATCCTGAGGCACTGTCATCAAAGTTGAGCGACGTGCTGCAAAATCCGGGACGCTACGCCGGGATGCGCGTGGCCGCGCGTGAGCGCGTGCTGGAACGGTTCGAATTGCAGAAATGTCTCGCACGCCTGACCGACCTGATCAGGACAACTGCGCAGGGCTGATCCCATCAACCGTGGGCGCCGTCGGCCAATTCCCTGACGAAGGCCAGCACATCAGCGGCGCTGTCACCCCGCCCGAGCCGGTCGACGATGGCAGAGCCAACGACCACACCGTCTGCGACCTTTGCCATCTCGGCGGCGGCCTCGGCCGATTTGATGCCAAAGCCGACACAGACCGGCAGATCGGTCGCCGCTTTGATGCGAGCAATCTCTGGCCCAACCTTTCCGGCATTCGCTTCCGCCGAACCGGTGATGCCGGTGATCGACACGTAGTAGACAAAGCCCGACGTGTTCTGGAGCACTTTTGGCAAGCGCCGATCATCGGTTGTCGGGGTGGCGAGACGGATGAAGTTCAGCCCCGCCTCCTGCGCGGGCAGGCAAAGCTCTTCATCCTCTTCGGGCGGAAGGTCAACGACGATCAGACCGTCAATGCCTGCGTCTGCGGCCTCGGCGAGAAAGGTGTCGACGCCCTTGGACCAGATCGGGTTGTAATAGCCCATCAGGACGATTGGCGTACTGTCATCCCCTTTGCGGAACTCACGCACCATGGACAACGTCTTGTCGAGCGTCATGCCCGCTTCCAGCGCACGCTGCCCAGCCAGCTGAATTGCCGGACCATCGGCCATCGGATCCGTGAACGGCATGCCGATTTCGATGACGTCCACACCTGCGGCAGGCAAGCCGGCCAACACCTCAGCGCTCAGCTCGGGGTTCGGATCGCCCGCCATGATAAACGAGACGAAGGCCGTGCGGTTCTGCTTTGCCAATTCGGCGAATTTTGCGTCGATGCGGGTCATGGGGAAACTCTGCCTGTCCGATTTGGAAAAGGCATATCGAAACCGGCTTAGGTTGACCAGAACCGACTGCATGCGCGCAAAGAGAAAGGGCCACCCTGTTGGATGGCCCCTGCCTATAATGTGTGGATCCGGTTATTCCACCAGAAGCTCGGACAACGCACCCACAACTGCGATCGTCGCGTATTCCTCGGCGGACACGCGCACAACGCGATCGCCGACGATCGCATAGCGCTCCCCCTCGGCGAGTGGTGGAAGACGGAAACGATCCAGATCCCGGATAATAATCAGGTCACTGTCGATCTCGACATCCGTATCGCCCTGTGCCCGGCCCATGTTGCTAGGCTCACCAGCGCTACACCATCCCTTCATCGCGTGACCGGGAGGGCAGTGACTGGGATCCGCCAGTGCGGGTTGCGCAAGCGCAATAAGGGCGGCTGTCGAGGCATAGGCAAGAAACTTGGACACGGTGAAACTCCTGCACACTTACTGTTTCAAGCAATCAACGCGGTCAAACCGTGCCCCGTTCCGCAATCAGTTCAGTCCTTGCGGAAGAACTTGTTTTCACGTGGCTTTCCGTCCCAGCCGGGCTTGCCGCGGGGGCGATCATCGCGGTCGTCACGACCCTTGAAGCCGCCACGGTCGCCGCCCTTATTGAAACCGCCGCCCTTGCCGCCGCGATCACCGCCCTTGAAGCCACCGCGGTCACCACCACGATCATTTTCGCGATGTTCCCACTTTTTCAGCAGAACCGAGGCGAACGTGTCGCGGCCGATCACGCCCTCATTGCACCAGACGGTGGAGACCATGTCCCCATCCACGCCCTCAACAGCCATGCGCATCGAACCTGCGGTGAGAACGACGATATCGCCAATATTGAAGTCAGCCATTTTCCAAATCCTATATCGCCGGGGGCATGTCCCCCGGACAGATGCTGCAAATGCGCCGGATCGGCGTGCGCTTCAAGTCTTATCTGGTTTTCAGGGCGTCTGGCTGTCATGCGCGCTGAGCATGTCATCCAGAAAAAGGCTCATCAGTTCTGCGCGCGAACTGACGCCTGCCTTGCGATAGATAGCGTTGGACTGTGCCTTGACGGTCCCCTCTGACGTGTTGCGGAGCGCGGCAATCTGGGCAATCGGCACCCCCTTCAGCGCAAACCAAGCCACATCGGTCTCTGCTTTCGTCAAACCCCAACCCGCAAATCTGCTTTCGACAAGCTCCACAAAAGCGGCCGAGACGTTGGCGAGGCGCTGCTCGGCATCTGTCGCGCGACGCCGGAAACGCGAAATCAACAGCGCGGCGGTCAATGCACCGGCGAGCATGCCCAGAACCGCCGCAATCTCTAACAGTTCCCGGACACGCCAGCTGATGGGCTGCGCTGTTATGCCAAAAACCGAGCGCGCCAGATCATAGCCCAAAATCAGCGCGCAGATCAGTTGCAATCCAACCAACAGGACGAGCGGAACGGCTCGCGTCAGGTGCGACTTGCCCGTGGTATGCAATCCAGATGTGGCCTCAGGGCTCATGGGCGGCCCCCACCTCCACGATCTTCGCGATCCGGGCGGTCGCCGTCTGGCGGGCGATCTGGGCTATCGCCTGATGGCGGGGCGGGCCTTGGCTCAGTCGTTGAACTCTCAGCATCACGGGTGCGACCGGTTGGGGGCTGCGCGCCACTGGGCGGTGGGGCACCCGGAATGGCCACCCGGGGTGTGCCGTTGGCAATCGCCTCATTCGGCTCGAAATAATCGCGCAGGATCGCGCCGCTGGTGCGATCGATGACCAATTCCCGCGTTCCCTGCTCACTTTCTGCGACAATGCGCAAGCGACCCAGCAAGGTACGGTGGGATTCTATGACCGTGTACCCTTGCTGCTCCAACTGTAACGCCGCCTGATCTGCAAGATCCTCTGCCATCAGTGGGGTCGAGAACATCACTGCAAGCGCGACCCCCTGCAACACATGGGATGTAGCACCAAAGCGATGCCACTGGGTTCTGTTCTTTTTCGCGTCAGGATCGCACATGGTGCTTCCTTTCAATCAAAAAAATTGGGGCTCGGCCAGTCTTGCGAAAGGCCGAGCCGTCAACACGCCGTATTTCGCCTTAGCGTGCACGGCGGTCTCCGCCCTCTTCGCGGTCAGGCCGGTCGCCGCTTTCAGGTGCTTCGGGACGATCTTCTGGTGCGGGGCGATCCTCTGCTTCAGGAGCGTCTGGGGCCTCTTCACGCTCGGGACGCTCGGCAGGTGCCTCACCGTCCGGGCCCTCTGGGCGTTCACCCTCCGGTGCTTCGCCGCGTGGCGCGGGCCGCTCACCCGCACCATCTGGCGCCGGTCGGTCGTCACGTGCCGGGCGTTCGCCCTCACCCTCACCGCCGGCAGGGCGGCCATTCACCTCAAGCAGCGCCCCTGTCTCGCTGTCAAACAGCGCCCGCACTGTGCGGCCATCTTCGGTCGTGCCGGTGTAGGCGGTCAAAACACCATCATCGACGACCGAACCGTCAGAGAACGCGTCCTGAAACTCCTCAAGCGTGGTCGGACGCTCGTCGACCGGTGGGCGGCCTTCTGCGTCCTGTGCATTGGCAATACCTGCGAGGCTGAAAGCAGTGATGAGGGTAAGGGTGCGCAACATAGCGTGTCTCCTGGTGTGTTTGGGTCTGTGCCAGCTTTTGGCCAGACCCTCATCACCCGGACGCGGCACGTCGCTCCATTCACCGGAGGATTATTTTGGCAGCCATAAACCCTGTCTAAACGCCAATAAACCTGGGTTTAGGGTCAGATTTCGACGCCCAACGCCTCTGCCACTGTGAAGATGTCCTTATCGCCCCGTCCGCACATGTTCATGACCAGAAGGTGATCCGAGGGCAGGTCGCCCGCGATCTTCTGGACATGGGCGAGCGCATGGGATGGCTCAAGCGCGGGGATGATCCCCTCGGTCGTGCAACACATTTGGAACGCGTCGAGCGCCTCGCGGTCTGTCACGCTGACATATTCAACGCGGCCAATGTCGTTGAGCCATGCGTGCTCTGGACCGATGCCGGGATAGTCGAGGCCGGCGGAAATCGAGTGGCCTTCAATGATCTGTCCGTCCTCATCCTGAAGCAGATAGGTTCGGTTGCCATGCAGGACGCCTGGGCGACCACCGGTCAGAGAGGCCGCGTGCTCCATCTTTTCGTCAACGCCGTGGCCACCGGCCTCTACCCCGATGATCCGCACGCTTTCATCATCAAGGAACGGGTGGAACAGACCCATCGCGTTGGAGCCCCCACCGATGCAGGCGATCAAGCTATCGGGCAGACGGCCTTCACGCTCCAGCATCTGCTCTTTGACCTCTTTGCCGATGATCGACTGAAAATCCCGGACCATCGCCGGATAGGGATGCGGACCAGCGACCGTGCCGATGCAATAGAAGGTCTCATCCACGTTGGTCACCCAATCGCGCAAAGCTTCATTCATCGCGTCCTTCAGCGTGCCACGACCCGAGGTTACGGGGACGACCTTTGCGCCCAGCAGGTTCATGCGGAAGACATTCGGTTTCTGACGTTCCACATCCGTTGCGCCCATGAAAACGATGCATTCCAGACCAAAGCGCGCGCAGACTGTCGCGGTGGCGACACCGTGCTGACCAGCGCCGGTTTCCGCGATGATCCGCTTCTTGCCCATGCGGCGCGCCAGCAGGATCTGTCCCAGCACGTTGTTGATCTTGTGGGCGCCGGTGTGGTTCAGCTCATCTCGCTTGAGATAGATTTTCGCGCCCCCGAATTTTTCGGTCAGCCGTTCAGCATGATAAAGCGGCGACGGGCGGCCGACATAGTGCTTCCAAAGATCATCCATCTCGGCCCAGAAGGTCGGGTCCGTCTTTGCCTTCTCGTACTCCGCTTCGAGGTCGAGGATCAGAGGCATCAACGTCTCGGATACGAAGCGACCGCCAAATTGGCCAAAGCGACCACGCTCATCGGGGCCGGAACTGAACGAATTTGCGGCGTGAGTGTTCATCGCACTATCCCCTGAAAGACCTGTTTCAAAGGGTTCTACAGGCGTGCAATCGGCGCGTCGATAGCGTTCCTTGCCCAATGGACAGATGGTCGCGCAACTTTTTTTCGTCCGATCGCAACCAATTTCAGACACGCGGCGTATATACTGTATCGAACATGTTCCCGAACACCTCACTCTGTCCCTGAGAGGTTCGCGATGTTCGATAGGCTTGATGGTGGTGCGTCAGGCCGCGTGTGTAGATCACATGATCCTGTGCCGCCCATCCCGAGGGATGTGGCGGCACTTTTTTATCCGTTCTGTAAAATATGAATGATTAAAATTCGTTCCCATCAGCAACTGAACTCGACCTGAGGCCGTTGGTAATGCAGCAAGGGTAGAAGCTGTCGCGACGTCACTGACCGTTTGGTCAAAAATTCATTGCGTCCACAGCTTTTTGTCGCCACTTGAGGCGAACGAACACGCATCGCATTCGGCAGTGGGGGCCGAGTTGCCATGCGCGAGGAGCCTGTCCGTGGGGGAACAGGTCTCCGCTTGCGCCGAAAGCTTCTATAGGGCTTTCGGCGCGCCCTTTGCGGCGGCAACGAACTCAGCCATCAGTGCCGGATCTTTCACCCCTGGCGCCGATTCGACGCCAGAAGAGACATCCACCTGTTGTGCGCCAGTCAGGTTGAGTGCCCGTTGCACGTTCGAGGGCGTCAAACCACCGGCCAGCATCCATGGCTTGGGCCAACGGCGACCGCTGAGGAGTGTCCAATCAAAGGCGAGGCCATTTCCGCCGGGCAACGAGCCATCTTTAGGAGGCTTGGCGTCGACAAGGATTTGATCCGCCACCGCCAGATAGTCGTCCAACTTCAGCAGATCTGATTGCTCGGCAATGCCGACGGCTTTCATCACTGGCAGACCATAGCGCGCGCGCACCTCTGCCACGCGATCCGCACTTTCGCTCCCATGCAGTTGCAGCATATCGAGTGGCACCGCATCCGTGATGGCATCCAGTGCTGCATTGTCTGCATTGACGACCAGCGCGACCTTGCACACGCCCACGGGCACGTCGACCGCCAAGGCCGCAGCCTGCTCTATCGAGACATTACGCAGGCTCTTGGGAAAGAAAACGAAACCAACATAATTGGCCCGCGCTGCATGTGCAGCCACGACATCTTCAAGCCGCGACAGCCCGCAAATCTTAACACTTACCGACATATTTATTTCAGCAGCGCGAGAACGTCGTCTTCTTGCGTGCCCGAATCCTGACGAAGCTGTGCAAGCTCGCCTTCAAGGCGCTCAATCTCTTTGCGGCGGCGGCGGGCAATCATGGCCGTCTTCGTTTCACGCAGCCATTCCCATGACCAGCCCAATACGAAACCACCAATCGCCATTCCAAACATAACCAGGAACAACGGGATCTCACGTTGCCAGCTGGTCACAAAACCAAGCTGCGAGGGCAAAAGCTCAACAACCACCGGCTCTCGGTTGGCGATTGCAATCAGGATCATGATCAAAGCCAGAACGGCCAGCAAACAGATCTTAAGAACGCGCATATGAAATCTCCCTCAATGCGGGACTACATACCGTTCAAACGATCCCGCAGCAATTTGCCTGTCTTGAAGAAAGGTACGTGTTTTTCTGCAACGTCAACCGATTCACCCGTTCTTGGGTTCCGACCGACACGTGCGTCACGCTGTTTCACGGAGAATGCGCCAAAGCCACGCAGTTCAACACGGTTGCCATTTGCCATGGCGTTGATGATCTCGTCAAAGATCGTTCCGACGATCCGTTCGACGTCACGCTGATAAAGATGTGGATTCTCATCTGCGATCTTCTGGATCAGCTCTGACTTGATCACCGGCAACGCTCCTGCACTTCGTGTAATGGCGAAAATGGCACACGAAACGGCGACCGGTCAACGCAAGCTGCTCTATACCAATGGATAATTCGTCCTGATTTGGCCGCTAAAACGGCCTGATCATCCTTTGGCGTGCACATACTCACCCCTGACGTGCATTGCGCAGGACCATGATATGAAGTGATTCGCCGGTCGCAAAAGAAAACGGCGCCCCCCTGTTGGGGAGCGCCGTTCAGTCTCATTCGAGGTCCGTCAGGATCACTCGTCGTCGCGGCCTTTCAGCGCAGCGCCGAGGATATCGCCGAGGGATGCACCGGAATCGGAGGAGCCGTACTGCTCAACCGCTTCCTTCTCTTCCGCGATCTCACGGGCCTTGATGGACAGGCCGAGGCGGCGTGCACCCTTGTCGATCTGGGTGATGCGTGCATCGACCTTATCACCGACGGAGAACCGCTCAGGGCGCTGCTCGGCCCGGTCACGGGAGAGGTCGGAACGGCGGATGAAGGCTTTCATGCCGTCATACTCAACTTCGATCCCGCCATCTTCGATGGAGGTGACGTTGACCGTGACAACCTGACCACGCTTGACGCCATCGGTCGCGTCAACGAACGGATCGCCGTCCAGCGCCTTGATGGAGAGGGAGATACGCTCACGCTCCGGATCGATCTCGGTGACTTTCGCACGGACGACATCGCCCTTGTTGTAGTCCTCGATCGCTTCCTCGCCACGGCGATCCCAGTCCAGATCGGACAGGTGCACCATGCCGTCGATGTCGCCTTCGAGGCCAATGAACAGACCGAATTCGGTGATGTTCTTGACTTCGCCTTCGACCTCGGTGCCCGGAGGGAATGCAGCTTCGAAGTTTTCCCAAGGGTTGCCCTGGGTCTGCTTGAGGCCGAGGGAGACGCGGCGCTTGGCGGCGTCGATCTCCAGCACCATGACTTCCACTTCCTGAGAGGTGGAGACGATCTTGCCCGGGTGGACGTTCTTCTTGGTCCAGGACATCTCGGAGACGTGCACGAGGCCCTCGACACCCGGCTCCAGCTCAACAAATGCACCGTAGTCGGTGATGTTGGTGACGCGACCGGTGTGCTTGGAGCCCAGCGGGAACTTGCCAGCAACCTCATCCCACGGATCGGCCTGAAGCTGCTTCATGCCGAGCGAAATACGCTGCGTGTCCTTGTTGATCTTGACGACCTGAACATTCACCGTCTCACCGATCTGAAGGATCTCGGTCGGGTGGTTCACACGGCGCCATGCCATGTCGGTGACGTGCAGAAGACCGTCAACACCGCCCAGATCGACGAATGCGCCGTATTCGGTGATGTTTTTGACGACACCCTCAACAGTGTCACCTTCGGTCAGCTTGCCAACGATTTCGGCGCGCTGCTCGGCACGAGACTCTTCGAGGACCGCACGGCGGGAAACGACGATGTTGCCGCGACGGCGATCCATCTTGAGGATCTGGAACGGCTGGGCGAGGCCCATCAACGGGCCAGCGTCGCGCACGGGGCGCACATCGACCTGAGAGCCGGGCAGGAAGGCCACAGCACCGCCGAGGTCGACAGTGAAGCCGCCCTTGACGCGGCCAAAGATAGCGCCTTCGACACGCTCTTCCTTGGCATAGGCTTTTTCCAGACGGTCCCATGCCTCTTCACGGCGGGCCTTGTCGCGGGAGATGACGGCTTCACCGCGCGCGTTCTCAACACGCTCAAGGTAAACCTCGACTTCATCGCCGGCTGCGATTTCGGCTTCTTCGCCGGGTTTCGCGAATTCTTTGAGTTCGACGCGGCCTTCCATCTTGTAGCCGATGTCGATGATGGCCTGACCCGCTTCGATTGCGATGACAGTGCCTTTGACGACCGTGCCCTCTTCGGGGGTCGCCAATTCGAAGCTCTCATTCAAAAGGGCTTCGAAATCGTCCATAGTTGCTTGCGTTGCCATAAGGCTGGTTTCTCCTAAAAGGTCGATTTCACGGGCCAAGTGGTTGGGTCCACCGGTCTTTGCAGTTGGTTTCGCGCAAAGGCGATTCGACGCGCAGGCGGGTGCCGGAACGTCGCGCGCGTCTATACGTGTTCAACAGGAGTTTCGCAAGCTGGAGGGGATGAAGCGCTGATCGCGGCCTTCTTCTTGGTCAAAATATCCTCGCCGAAGGCAATCATACGGTTTGCCACGCCTCCGGCGGGGATATTTCAGGGATAAAGAAAAAAGAGGGGAATTACCGCGCCGCATCCACCAGCCGCACGGCCTCGGCCACGGCGGCGTCGATGCTCATGCTTGTCGTGTCGAACACATGGGCGTCATCGGCAGGCTTCATCGGGGCTGTGTCGCGCGAGGCGTCGCGGCGGTCGCGCGCTTTCAGATCGTCAAGAACCTCGTCTAATGTTAGATCTGGTCGTGCCTTAACGAGTTCGGCGTGGCGGCGCCGGGCGCGTTCGGCGTCTGATGCCGTGACATAGAGCTTCACTTCCGCGTCTGGCGCGACAACAGTGCCGATGTCGCGACCATCCAGAACCGCGCCACCGTCGCGCCGCGCAAAGGCCTGTTGCCAATTGAGTAACGCCTCTCGTACGGCGGGGATGGCCGCAACGACGCTGGCCGCCTGCCCAGCATCACTGGTGCGCAGATCATCACGGGCCAGATCGTCTTCGGTCAGCGTTTCCGCCGCCCGCACCGCCGTATCTTCATCCAATCCACCCAGATCAAGAGCACGCGCGCCGGTCGCACGGTAAAGGAGCCCCGTATCGAGGTGGGCAAAGCCGAAATGCGCGGCAACGGCCTTGGCGATCGTCCCCTTGCCGGCTGCCGCTGGCCCGTCGATTGCAATCGTGAAGGCCATGATGCCCCTTACTTCGTGGTCAGCGCCGGATCATCCTGATCCGCCATCGGCAGATCGTCATTGATCTCGTAATATGCGCCCTTGTCAGCGATGAAGATATGGCCTGCCAGGCGCACGTCCACCTGCCCTTCGAGCGTACCCGCCCATATGGAGACGTTCTCTCCCCCACCGTCCCAGAACATCGAAGACCCGCAATCGGGGCAGAAGCCGCGTTTTGCGCTGTCGGAACTGGCATACCATTTCACATCGCCCGCGATACGCAGATCTCCGCGCGCCGCCGAGGTGGCGGCACCATAATGGCCGGACGTCTTGCGACATTGCACGCAGTGACAGGCAATAACCGGACGCAAAGAGCCGTTGACCTGATATTTCACCGCGCCGCACAGGCACGATCCGTGGTGGCGTTCTGTCATGATGTCTCCCTCTCGAAGCGGCTGCCAAGCTGCTCCATCAAAGGAAGGAAATTCGGGAAGGACGTCTCCACCACCGTCGCATCATCGACCGTTACCGGCTTTTGCGCGGCCATGCCGAGGCAGAAGAAGCTCATAGCGATGCGGTGATCGAGGCGCGTGCCGACGGTTGCACCACCTGGGATGGCACCGCCCGTGCCGTGAACGGTGAAACTGTCCTCCGTCTCTTCAACACGCACGCCGCAGGCCTCAAGCCCGCGGGCCATCGCGTCGATGCGGTCGCTTTCCTTCACGCGCAATTCTTTGACGCCGTGCATCACCGTGGTGCCCTCGGCCATTGCGGCGACAACGCTGAGGATCGGATATTCGTCGATCATGGAGGCGGCCCGCTCTGGCGGCACCTCAATACCCTTGATCGGACCGCAGCGCGCGCGCAGGTCAGCCACAGGCTCACCACCTTCCTCACGCTCGTTTTCATATGTGAGATCCGCGCCCATTTCGCGCAGCGTGGTGTAGAGCCCGGCCCGCGTCGGGTTCAGGCCGATGCCAGGCACCAGCACGTCGGACCCTTCGCAGATCAGTGCTGCGCAGACCGGGAAGGCGGCAGAGGATGGATCGCGCGGGACGACAATGGTTTGTGGGCGCAGCTCTGGCTGGCCTTTCAAGGTGATGACGCGACCTTCATCCGTGATCTCGGTCGTGACCTGAGCGCCGAACCCGTTGAGCATCCGCTCGGTATGGTCGCGGGTCGCCTCCGCCTCGATCAGGACGGTTTCGCCGGGCGTGTTCAGACCGGCCAGAAGAACAGCGGATTTCACCTGCGCCGACGGGACAGGAGAGACATAGCGGACGGGCACCGGGTTTGAGGCGCCAACGAGCGTCAGCGGCAGGCGCCCCTGCGCGCGGCCATAGGATTGCGTACCGAACATGGCCAGCGGATCGGTCACGCGGCCCATCGGGCGGGAGCGCAAGCTGGCGTCCCCGGTGAAGGTTGTTGAGAAACCGTGGGTCGCGACCGTTCCCATGATCAGGCGGACGCCGGTGCCGGAATTGCCACAGTCGATCACGTCCACAGGTTCGGAGAAACCGCCAACGCCGACACCATGAACCGACCATTCGCCCGGACCGTGCTGAATGACCTCGGCCCCCAGCGCCTGCATCGCCTTGCCGGTGTCGAGCACGTCCTGCCCTTCGAGAAGGCCCGTGATCTTCGTCTCCCCCACGGCCATGGCACCGAATAAAAGCGAGCGATGTGAGACCGACTTGTCCCCCGGCACATTTGCCACGCCCGTCAACGTTGCACCCGGAACGGCGGACATCGGGCGGGGATCGGCGGAATGGGACATGCGGGATACTCCTTGGCTGGGAGAGGTCATAGCGGGGCGCGCAGGGGAAGGCAAAATCTTCATCGGAAGACTAACGAAGGGATTGTAGGCGGGAGATTACCTCGCGCTAGACCCGGCGGAATGTCAGGTAGTGGGGGGTGCGATCCTCCCGGATGGCCTTGGCCTCATACCGGGTGCGGGTCCAGTCGGACCATGGGTCACGCCAGTCGGCGGGCGCTTCGGCGTGCCATTCAAACTCAGGCATGGGCTGCGTCACCTCAAGGGTCTGGCGTACATAGTCGGGAATGTCTGTTGCGACCCGGAAGATGCCGCCGGGTGTGAGCGCGCGGGCCACGGCCACGAGGTTTTCGGGCACGACGAAACGGCGGCGATGGTGGCGCGTTTTCGGCCAGGGATCGGGATAGAGCAGGAACACCTTGTCGAGCGACGCTTCGGGCAGAACCTCCAGCAGATCACGCGCATCACCGGGATGGACCCGGACATTGCTGAGACCGGCGTCGCGCATCTTGGACATGAACTGCGCGACCCCGTTGATATAAGGCTCGCACCCTATGATGCCGACATCCGGGTTCAGCCCGGCCTGATGGAACATGTGCTCCCCTGCCCCGAAGCCGATCTCCAACCATGTCGGCGCCTCACGGCCAAAGAGCTCATGCAGATCCAGGGGTGTGCGGGTTGGATTGTCAGCGCGGGTAATCCCTTTGGGCTGAATTTCCACCAGCGCCCCATCCATATCGCGCTGTTGGGCAGGCCTGAGTTTCTTTCCGTGGCGGCGCCCGTAGAAATTCCGCCATGGCGTGCCATCCGGGCGCAGGGCGGTGCGGTGTTTTTCCATGCGAACCATGTCGAGCGCATGGCCAGCATCCGTCTCGATACTTAACCCGGCACCCTCAAGATACCCTTGCGCCGCATAAAAGCCCCGCGCATTGAGGCTCGCTATAAGGCCGATCACTGTCGCACCTTGTTCGAACAGGGCGGTCTCGGCCTGCTGCAACAGCGCCTGCCCGATGCGTGCGCCGTGCCGTTCGGGCTGAACGTAGAGCATCGTGACCTCACCCTTCGGGCCGGGCACATAGGTGACGAAACCGACGGGCACATCCCTCTCAACCGCGACAATAATGACCGCGCCATCGGCAACCGCGGCATCATATTGAGCGGCAGTGCGGTTTGCGCACCATGCCCCTCGGTCAGCGCTGTCATAATAGGCATCGGGGAGTGCCGCGATTGCGGCTGTGTGGATCTGCAAAAGCAGGTCGCGATCGGTCGGCGTATAGGCGCGAAACGTAAGCTCTGTGTCGGTCATGGCCGAGCGGTTACACCACGTGGCGCGGGCCGTCCACTCCGCTTAGATATCTTCGCCTCGGCGCAGCAAATCCTCGATCCGTTCACGCTGCATCCGGGCGCTGTCACCCCCACCAAAGGTGAATAACCCACCGGAATAGTCAGTACCATACGTATGTGCTGAATTGACCAGTTGCCCCAACGCAGAGAGCAGCTGATCCCGCTCCAACGCGGCGAGCGGATGAATATAGACCGCCCAAAGCCGCCCCTGCGCGACCGCATAGCGTGCGTCGAGCGTCGTGTCGAAATTGGCCTGCATCACCCGTTCCAGCTCTTCCCGGCTCATCCCGTCAGCGGATCGGATCGGGATAAGGGCCCGCATCCGGTCGGCAATCGGATCGGTAATGACGGTGACCGGCAGATCGGCAACCGTCATTTCAAAGGCGGTTCCGTTGGTGCGCAGCTCAGGATCAACGGCAAGCAGGATGTCCATCAGGCGCGGCAGGGACATCGGGGCCTCGACCTGCGGCACTTCCAGTTGGTTGTTGTCCTGAGCAAGGGCTGGCAAGCCCGCTGTGAGTCCCATGGTAAGTAGAATGGCGCGTATCATGAAAAAGCCTCCCTCCCGGTTATGGGAGAGAGGCTAGGTCCGCACCTGGGCGCGGACCATGAACGATTGCGTGAGCGTGGATCAGATGTCGCGCTTGAGTGCGTCAACCAGATCGGTCTGCTCCCAAGAGAAGCCGCCATCAGCCTCCGCCGCGCGGCCGAAGTGCCCATAGGCCGCCGTCCGCTCGTAGATCGGCTTGTTCAGGCCGAGCTTGGTGCGGATGCCCTTGGGGGTCAGATCCATGACGTCGGCAACAGCTGCCTCAATCACGCTCTCCTCAACTTTGCCCGTGCCGTAGGTGTCGCAATAGATCGACAACGGCGCTGGCACGCCAATGGCGTAGGACAACTGGATCGTGCAGCGATCCGCCAGACCCGCAGCAACGACGTTTTTGGCAAGATAGCGCGCAGCATAGGCAGCGGACCGGTCGACCTTGGTCGGATCCTTGCCCGAGAATGCGCCGCCACCGTGCGGGGCAGCACCGCCATAGGTGTCCACAATGATCTTGCGTCCAGTCAGACCGGCATCCCCGTCAGGACCACCAATCACGAACTTGCCCGTCGGGTTCACATGCCAAACCGTCTTATCGGAGATCCAGCCCGAGGGCAGAACTTCCCGGATATAAGGCTCAACGATCGCCTGAACCGCAGCACTGTCCAGGCTGTCATCGAGGTGCTGCGTGGACAAAACGATGGAAGAGACCCCAACCGGCTTTCCATGCTCATAAACAACGGAAAGCTGCGACTTGGCATCCGGACCCAGAACAGCGGCTTCACCGGACTTGCGCACTTCCGCCAGACGCTGAAGGATCGCGTGGGAATACTGGATTGGCGCGGGCATCAGTTCTTCGGTTTCGCGGCACGCGTAACCAAACATGATTCCCTGATCGCCCGCACCATCGGTATCGACACCCTGCGCAATGTGGGACGACTGCTCGTGCAACAGGTTGGTGACTTCCATGGTCTCCCAGTGGAAACCGTCCTGTTCGTAACCGATATCCTTCACGCAGGCCCGTGCGATATCCTCGACCCGGCGCATCACGCTCTCCGGGCCGCGCACCTCACCTCCGATGACGACACGGTTGGTGGTGGCAAAGGTCTCACAAGCAACCCGCGCAAACGGTTCTTCGGACAGGAATGCATCGAGGATTGCATCCGAGATGCGGTCACAGACCTTGTCTGGGTGCCCTTCGGACACGGACTCGGATGTGAATTGATAGTTCTGGCGGGTCATGAAAGCGCTCCGAATTAACAGTGTACAAGCCGTGAAAGCAGGAAGCCGCCGGCACGGTCAGGGCATCGCCCGCTGGCAATGCATCGCAGCGTCTTAACGGTTCTGTGCGCAAACGCAATGGGTCAGTCCGCACACGCAGCATTGTTGCACTCAGAACACGAAAACGGACGACCGTGAAAAAATGCAGATGACTTGATTTTCTATCTTCTCAGATCGCGAATCTCGGCTTAAGTCCCGCCCCATAGACGCCAACGCACGCGCCTCTGGCACGGCATCCGGCGCATCAACGATGCGCATCCGCACGGTTATGTAGCGACGGTAACGTCTCCCTTGGAAGTGAGCGGTCATATATGGCCGGGTCTATTGGAGATGACCATGAACGCTATCGTAACCGACCTGTCGGGTCGTGCTGTTGTTCCTTTTGCACAACCTTCCCGCGTTGAGAGCTTCATCGCTGCAAACCAGTTCGATAAGCCGACCCTTGTGCTCGACACGGATGTCGTGGCGCAGAACTACCGCGCCCTTAATGCAGGTCTGGGGGCTGCACGCATCCACTACGCCGTGAAGGCCAATCCAGCGGCACAGATCATTGCGCGCCTCGTTGAGCTTGGCTCCGCATTTGATGCGGCGTCCCGCGGGGAGATCGAGCTTTGCCTGTCGCAAGGCGCGCGCCCGCACGACATCTCATTCGGCAATACGATCAAACGTTCCTCCGATATTGCCTGGGCCCATGGCGCGGGGATCACACTCTTCGCTGCAGATGCAGAAGACGAATTGGCCAAGATTGCCCGTTTCGCCCCCGGTGCACGTGTCTACATCCGCCTGATCGTTGATGCGTCCGAAGCCGACTGGCCCCTCAGCCGAAAATTCGGCTGCTCCCGTGATAAGGCGTTGGAACTGCTCGATCTTGCAGCAGTGCTTGGCCTCGATCCGGTTGGTTTTTCGTTCCATGTCGGCTCACAGACCCGCAAGGCTGCGATGTGGCGCACGACGCTCGATCAGATTGCAGATATTTGGCACGCCGCGCGCCGCGCGGGTCACATGCTGACCCTTCTGAACATCGGCGGCGGTTTCCCCGCATTTTATGGGGAAGAAGTCGAACACCCCACGGCCTATGCGCAGGCTGTCATGCGTGAGGTCCATGCCCGTTTCGGCCACGTGCCCCACATCATGGCAGAACCGGGTCGCGGTCTCGTCGCCGATGCCGGGGCAATTGCGGCCGAGGTACTTTTGGTTAGCCGCAAGTCAGATGATGACATGCACCGTTGGGTCTATCTGGACATCGGCAAGTTTTCTGGCCTTGCTGAAACTATTGATGAGGCGATCCGCTATCAGTTCATCACGCCGCATGATGGCGGTCAGACCGGTCCATGCATTCTGGCGGGTCCGTCGTGCGACAGCGCGGACGTGCTGTACGAAAAGCGCCCCGTGAACCTGCCGCTCGCGCTGCGCTCGGGCGATCGCGTGACGATCCGCAACTGCGGCGCCTACACGTCGAGCTACTCCAGCGTCGGGTTCAACGGCTTCCCTCCGCTCGACGTAGTTGTGCTCTGAGCAATCCGGCCCTTTCGGGGTGGATATTTGAACCAAGAAGAAGCCGCCTTCATCTGTCCCCAAATATCCCCTCCGGAGGCATCCGACAGATACAAAAAATACCATGCTGGACGGCGGCGCAGCTGACTGTTGCGATGGCGGAACACTCCAACGATAGGAGTTGCCAGCATGGTAAAGAAAGCGACACGCGTTTCGCGGTTTGTGGCAGCGGTTGAAGACCAGCCTATCGTCGTTGGCCTTGATGTTCACAAGAAGACCTGTTCGGTTGCGTTGTTTTCGAAAGAGGACGGGTTGGTGGAGAGCCACACTTGTCCAGCAGGCGAGGCTGCGCTCGCGCATCAACTAGCGGAACTGGCCATCAACATTGAACATATCGTCTATGAATCAGGTCCAACAGGCTTCGCGCTGTCACGAGTTTTGACAGCTGCCGGTTTCGACGTATCGGTCATTTCTGCGTCACGCATTCCGCGCGGATATGCTGCGGCAGCCAAGAACGACCGACTGGATGCGCTGAAGCTGGCGACATACTATGCGAGAGGGCTATTGCGTCCCATTGCGATACCGTCAGTCGAACAAGAGGGCTACCGAGCGTTGGTGCGTCCTCGGAAACGGATCGCGGAGAGCCGGGGCAAGATCAAACATAAGATCAAAGGCTTCTAGGTAGCGCCTGGCATTGATGAACCACACAGCCTCCAAAAGTGGCCACTTGCAGCATCTTCAGACCTGACAGCGCTGGACGTGCCACCACAACACCACATGGCTCTTGCCTCGATGGTGCGCGAGTACCTGTTTCTGCTGTCAGAAGACAAGATGTTGCGTGCGGAGATCCGAACCGCAACCAAGCGCATGCACGCTCAAACCTTCGAACGGCTGACGTCCATCGTCGGGGGCGGAGAGACAGCCGCATCCAACTTTCTGGCCGAACTGTTCTCGCCAGAGAGATTCAATCGGCCAGAGGAAGTAACCTCATATCTTGGTCTGGCCCCGGTGGTCAGTCAGAGCGGAGGCACTGCAGCCCGCGCCAGGATCAGACCGGTGGGCCAGAAACGCTTGCCCGGTATTCTCATCGAAGCTGCATGGCAATGGATCTGGCGCGACCCAGAAGCCAAGGAACTCAACAATCGACATTTTGTGAGGCATGGGATCGGGCAGAAGGCAATCGTCGCCGTTGCCCCCAAGCTCGCAATCAAGCTTTGGCGTTTGGCGGTGGAGACACAGCCCACGCCAATGGGGGATGCTGCGCGCGGGGCTCGATCGGGATAACCGACAAAAAAAGAGGGCGGCATCCCCATCGACCGGCGCGTACCGAAAGAGGTACTTGGTGACCTTACATCCTCATGTCAGGCACGAATAAGAAAAGGCTTACGCAGCTCGGTGAACAGTGTTGTTCGGCCTTCGAACTCTGAGCTTTGGGCGGGCACGGTGAGCTTTACTGCGGCCAATGCACGATGTCTCTGTTGCCGGACGACGCGGACGTCGGTCCGGCCAGTTGAAGGGTCCGCTTGTTGGGCGTCAATTCGTTTTGGCCAAGCCGTCGGACAAATGTCAGAGCTACACCTTGCTGCCGCTCACTTGAATATAGGGCGATATTTGAATGTACTCTTGTAAGGATGTCTTAAACTGGTGGCCACCATAGACAACCCGTTCTAAATACCACCCATTGAAATCTACGAACACGTCAAAATTTCCAGACAGGCGGCCGTGATATGGGCTTTGACCCGTGCTCTCGATTACGTCATGCATATATTTGGACACTTTGCCACCAAGTGATGCGAAATCGTCATCAGAGTAATCTTCGGAGTTTGCCTCATGCGCAAATTTAATGTCTGCAACCACTTCTCTGTTCGAGTGGAGACCCTCGGCATAGAGCACAATTAAATCTGCTGAGATAAGTCGTCCAAATGCATTCCTACGGAACAATTCGCTCCTGTAGAGCTCCTCTTTCAACATTTTCGCCTCCGGCGCAATAAATTCTCTAAGAGTCTCTTGGTAGCTGCATCGACACTGGCAGACATTCATTGCATTTGCAGTATCCATCAAACTGGGCTCAATGCTGCCATTTGAGAGGCAGGTTGAGTAATCGTAGCATCGACCGGTCCACTTGACAGTAGTCCACATAAGAAGGCCCCGACCCAATGGCCGGGGCTTTTGCATTTCAAGGCATTGGAGATCAGGCGAGCGTACCGTCGATCTCCTTACAAGCCGCAACAAGGCCCTTCACCGCGTCGATGGACTTGTCGAGCATCGCTTGCTCATCTTCGTTGAGCGAGATGTTCACAACTTTTTCAGTACCGCCAGCGCCGATCACCGTTGGCACGCCAACATACATGCCATCGAGGCCATAGGCGCCGTCCACGTAAACTGCAGCCGGCAGGACGCGCTTTTGATCTTTGAGATAGGCTTCGGCCATCTGGATCGCGGAGGCAGCAGGCGCGTAGAAGGCGGAGCCGGTCTTGAGCAGGCCGACAATCTCCGCGCCACCGTCGCGAGTGCGTTGCACGATGGCGTCGAGCTTGTCCTGAGTCGTCCAGCCCATGTCCACCAGATCGGGCAGCGGGATGCCTGCAACAGTGGAATAACGGGTCAGCGGCACCATCGTGTCGCCATGACCGCCGAGCACGAACGCGGTCACGTCCTTGACGGACACGTCGAACTCATCAGCGAGGAAGTGACGGAAGCGCGCGGAATCAAGAACACCCGCCATGCCCACAACCTTTTCAGTCGGCAGGCCGGAGAATTGCTGAAGCGCCCAGACCATCGCGTCGAGCGGGTTGGTGATGCAGATCACAAACGCGTCCGGCGCATTGTCGCGGATGCCCTCACCCACCGACTTCATCACTTTCAGGTTGATGCCGAGCAGATCATCGCGGGACATCCCGGGCTTGCGCGCGACACCGGCCGTGACGATGCAGACATCTGCACCAGCAATAGCGGAATAGTCGTTCGCGCCGGACATGTCAGCATCGAACCCATCAACGGGTGCCGATTCTGCAATGTCGAGGGCCTTGCCCTGCGGGATACCTTCGGCAATGTCGAACAGAACCACGTCGCCGAGTTCTTTCAGAGCCGCGAGGTGTGCCAGCGTGCCCCCGATCTGTCCCGCACCGATCAGCGCAATCTTCGCTCTAGCCATATCCGTTCTCCCGTTTGTCGGATGCTATTGAGTTGGGCAGTCCCTAGCGCCATTCGCGCCGCACTGCAATATTGTATACCACGGGACACCCAAAAACAGCGCCGAGGCATTGCCGACAATCCATGAACGTGCTCGAAGTACTGATACCAATTTTGGGAAAGTGGAAAAATGCAAAAGCTCTCGACCGTAATCGCAGTGATAATAGCACTCAACTCAACGCAAACGCATGCGCAAACTGGACCTGCAGTATGTTATTTCCAAGGCAGCGCATTTTCACTGGGTGCAGTTATCCGGCAGGGTGGGCTGACTTTGAATTGTCGAGTTGTCAACGGTCAGACCGGTCTTAGCTGGGGGATAATTCGGCAACGAGAGTTGCAGTACTGTGAATTTGCCGATGAATTCTACTCTGACGGTGCAGAGCTGTCGGTGACTGCAGATGGCCGGCTGTCCCATTGTTGCCAGGGGCAGTGGCAACGAAATCGAGTAAATTGTCAGGAACGCAACGAGCAATAGTTCAATTGCCCTACGATCTGACCTTCTACCTCATCGCAATCCCTGCGGCGATCTTCGCCGGGGTGTCCAAGGGCGGGTTCGGGTCAGGCCCGTCTTTTGCCTCGGCAATCGTTCTGGCGCTGATCCTGCCACCGCGCGAGGCGATTGGCGTGATGTTGCCAGTGCTGATGGCCATCGATGCGGCAACGCTCAAGCCTTATTGGAAAAAGTGGAATTGGCGTGAGGGGCGCGGCATGATGGTCGGCATGGTGCCCGGTGTTGCCGCCGCGGCCCTCGTCTTCGGTTTTGTGAATGACGATGCGCTGCGACTGATGATTGGCGCTGTGGCAATCGGCTTTGTGCTGTTTCAATTGGCAAAGGCGCAGGGCTGGATCACGGTTCCGCCGCGACCCTTCTCTGCGCTTGTTGCAGCCATTTGGGGGGCCGCTGCGGGATTTACATCCTTTGTGAGCCATGCGGGCGGGCCACCGGCATCCATGTATCTGCTGGGTCGTGGCCTGTCGAAACTCGAATATCAGGCCACAACCGTTCTCGTTTTCTGGTGGGTAAATGTGCTCAAATTCGGCCCCTATGCACTGTTGGGCATGTTTTCAGCTCAGGGGTTTCTGGCCGCCGCGGTGATCGCGCCTTTTGCGATTGCAGGAGCATTCTGGGGCGTTTACCTCAACCGCATCGTCAGCGAACGGGCCTTCTTCACGATCACCTATGTGATGCTGACCGCGACAGGCGCGAAGCTGATTTGGGATGCTATCGTCTGACGTTAGACGGCCGGGCCAGTGGCCAGGGGGGCGGGATCTGTCCAGTGCTCGCCTGCGCTGAGCAGGCAGGTAACACCCTCGACCGTCGTGATCGTTACGGTGAAGGTTCCGGTATTTTCATTTACCCAGATTTCAATGATCCCGCGCGCATCGAGGGCAATGGCCTGACGGCTCTCACCATATGTCTCGGTCAAATGAGAAACGACACTGTCGCGAGCACCACAGGGTGGGCCATCCTGTGCCGCGCTCGCATCAGCAAGCAGTGCGCCTACGGTCAGAAGCGTAAGACTGCCGCAGGTTTTCTGAAATAAATTCATGACAAATTCCTTGAAGGACGAGCCGTGCGGCCCGCATTGAAAAAAGCTCTTTGGAGAAAGTGGCGCACGCAGTAGGGCCCCGCCCAATGCTCGCGCAGCAGCGTTAACGCAAGGTAAACGACAGAAAGAGGCGCGCGCACAACTATGGGCGACATTTTGTTGCGCAGCCACCTTGCCAACCACCGTGAGGTCGGTATGTTGCGGCGCAATATCCTATGGAGTGTTGCAATGACCGAATCCCGCCCGCGCCGTTCTGTTCTCTATATGCCAGGCTCAAAACAGCGGGCCCTCGAAAAAGCAGCGACTTTGCCCGCCGACGCCCTGATCCTGGATCTGGAGGATGCCGTGGCCCCGGCGGAGAAAGTTGCGGCTCGCGACCTCGTCTGTGAAACCGTGAAAGGCCGTCCGTTTGGTGCGCGCGAGGTTATCATTCGCGTAAATGGCAGCGATACGGAATGGGGTGCAGATGACCTCTTGGCCGCCGCCGCAGCGGCCCCGGATGCCATCCTGATCCCCAAAGTCAATTCCCCAGAAGACATCGCCGCCGCGCGCAGCGTGGCCGGAGATATTGCGATCTGGGCCATGATGGAAACACCACTCGGCATCTTGAACGCCGCACAGATTGCCGCCGCGCCCGGCCTGACCTGCATGGTTATGGGCACCAATGATCTGGTCAAAGACCTGCACGCTGCGCACACACCCGATCGTCTTCCATTGATCACGTCGCTCGGTCAGTGCCTTCTGGCAGCCCGTGCACATGGCCTGGCCATCGTCGACGGCGTCTACAACGCTTTCAAGGATGATGAGGGGCTGCGCGCGTCATGCCTTCAGGGGCGCGACATGGGATTTGATGGCAAGACACTGATCCATCCACTTCAGCTCGCGATCACGAACGAGGTCTTTGCACCCTCCGCAGCTGCATTGGAAGAAGCAGAGGCGCAGGTCACAGCCTTCGAAGAAGCAACCGCCAAAGGGGAGGCCGTGGCCGTCGTCAACGGACGTATTGTCGAGAACCTTCACGTAGAGAATGCCCGACGCCTGTTGGCGGAAGCTGCCGCAATAGCCAAGTTGGAACAGCAAGCGGCGTAAGCCGCATCAAAGCTGCCCAATTGGTGAGGACACATAATGTATCTGGCTCTCCTGCTGCTCGGCGTTACCCTTTGGTGGGGTGCGCACCTTCTCAAACGCTGGGCACCGGCTGCCCGGGCCGGGCTTGAGGTCCGCTTTGGGCCGGGTGCGCGCGGTATGATCGCAGGGCTTCTGGGTCTGTCCGTCCTGTTGATGATCATCGGTTATCGTGGGTCGGATTTTGTACCGCTTTACACGCCGCCAAGTTGGGGTGTTCATATCAACAACCTGGCCATGCTGGTCTCAATCTTCCTGTTCGGGGCGGGCAGCTCAAAGGGGCGGGCGCGCACTTTGCTGCGTCACCCAATGCTCACGGGCTTTCTGATTTGGACAGCGGCCCACCTTCTGGTAAACGGCGATCTCAGCTCCGTCATCTTGTTTGGGGGGCTTGGATTATGGTCCGTCGTACAGATCTTCGCCATCAATCGCGCAACGCCAGAATGGCATCGCCCAGAGCCGGGGGCCATCGGTGGCGACGCCAAGCTCGTCGTGATCACCTTGGTCCTCTTCGCCATCATCACCGGCATACACTCAATATTCATTTGGCCATTTCCGGGGTAATCCATGATCGCCTATCGTCTGCTAACCCACGAAGATTCCTCTGCATTTTGTCACAAGGTGACCGAAGCACTCTCTAAGGGCTGGACGCTCTACGGCGATCCGACCTACGCCTATGACGCTGGCAAAGGCGTCATGATGTGCGCGCAGGCCGTCACGAAAGACGTGCCCGGTGACTATGATCCAGAACAAAAGTTGGGCCAGCTATGAAGACGACCTCCGGCAATTTCTTTGAGGACTACACACTCGGCCAAGTCATCGAGCACGCGGTACCGCGCACGGTCGGCGCGGGGGAGCGCGCGCTCTACCACGCGCTTTACCCGGCTCGCTTTGCGCTGACGAGCGCCGACAGCTTTGCCGCCTCTTGTGGATTGGGGGAGGAAGCGCCGCTCGACGAGTTGATCGCATTTCACACGGTCTTCGGGAAGTCCGTCCCCGACATCTCTTTGAACGCAGTCGCAAATCTCGGATATGCCGATGGGCGCTTCCATCAGCCCGTGCGCGCCGGAGACACCTTGCGCTCCGTGTCTGAGGTGATCGGGCTAAAGCAGAACTCGAACGGAAAATCCGGTGTTGTCTGGGTGCGGACAACGGGTCTGAACCAGCGTGATGAAATCGTTTTGGACTATGTACGTTGGGTCATGGTGCGCAAGCGCGATGTCGATGCCCCACCCCCAGCGACGGTGATCCCAGAACTTCCCGCAGCGGTCGCGGCAGACACGCTGGTCGTTCCCGAAGGGCTCGACTTCACTGCATACAACACGACTTTGGCCGGAGAGCCGCATCGCTGGGGCGATTACACCATCGGCGAAAAGATCGACCACGTGGACGGCGTCACAATCGAGGAAGCCGAACATATGATGGCGACCCGGCTCTGGCAGAATACGGCAAAGGTCCACTTCGACGCCACCAACCGCGAGGATGGCAAGCGGCTGATCTATGGTGGCCACGTGATCAGCATGGCGCGCGCGCTGAGCTTCAACGGCCTGGCCAATGCAGTCATAATCGTTGCAATCAACGGCGGCGCACATGCAAATCCGTGCTTTGCCGGAAAGACCGTCCGCGCATGGTCCGAGGTTCTCGACAAGGCAGAAACCACTGCACCCGGCGTCGGGGCGATCCGTCTGCGACTTGTGGCGACGAGCGGTCCGTCCTCAGATTTCCCACTGCGCGCCGAGGACGGAAAATACCGGTCAGACGTGCTCCTGGACCTCGATTACTGGGCGCTGATGCCCACCTAAGTGTGACAGATGACACATCTCTCAACTTAGGGTAGTATTACCCTATGACTGAGTCGCGTGTTACGAAAAGTTGGATTGAAGCCACCATGGCGGAGGCTGACGCGAAATATGCGGCAGCCTACGGCAGCGGAAACATTTACTCGGCTCAATCGCGCATCCCCGCCGAATTTGTCGAGTCGCCATCTATCGTGGTGGCTCAGGACGAGCTCGATCGGGACGTCGCCACTGAACAGCTGACGGCCGAGCAGATGCTGCCCCGTCCCGTGCGACGCACCGGGTGGCGCCGAACGCTACACCGGATGACCCGGGCCTCCAGCTTCATGATTGTCGGCGCAGGGCTGATGCTGGGCATCATCAGCACGATTGAGCGTCCGCGTGTCGTTGAGGTGACCACTCCTCAAACCCTGCAGGACCCGCTTGCCATGCTAGCGAGCATCGCGCCGCGCATCACGAATGGCGAAATCATCGTGGAAGATAGTGTGGCGCTCGACGCATTGCAGGGGCAGCTCGACACGATCCGTGAAAGCGCATTTGCCACGCTGATCGGGAATACTCCTGGCGACGATCAATACATCACGCGGGTCTATGGGGGCGTTTTCACCGTCCCCTACGAAGGCTCTGTCTTGATAGGTCCACCAGATGCCGAACCCAGCCTTATCAGCTTCAATCGCTCGCAGGCCAGCTTGTTTGGTGGAAACCTGAATGGTGAGTATATCACAATGCGCGTAGGCGATGTGAACGCCCATCCCGAGGCGCTTCCTCAAGGCTGCACACTTGCCCTGGCATCCCTACAGCGTGAAGAATCTGCGACTTTCCTGTTGCGCTGCCGCTGAATTCAGCAATGGCAGCAATGTGATCACACGAAATACGCTGTGATCACAAATTTCAGTCCTGCGTCAACTTCTCGCGAATTTTACCCTGCACTGCGGCATTGAACGCTTTGGCGGATGGGCTGTTTCCTCTAAGTTACCGCGAAACGCAGCTGGGGAGTAGCTGCGTCTGACAATCTGGAAGGAGTTCGCATGGCCGACGTGAACCGGGGAAACCGACCGCTTTCGCCGCATCTGACGATCTACAAGCCGCAATGGACCTCGATGACGTCGATTGTAACGCGGATCACCGGCAATGCCCTGATCGTTGCGGGCTTGATGATCGTCTGGTGGTTTGTCGCATTGGCCAGCGGCCCTGAGGCTTTCGCAACTGCAAACGGCTTCATCACATCCTGGTTTGGCGATCTGGTCATGTTCCTGTCGCTCTGGGCGATCTGGTATCACCTGCTGGCCGGTTTGCGTCATCTCTATTGGGACACAGGTCGTGGGCTTGAGATCGAGACCGCCGAGAAGCTGGGCAAAGCCGTTGTCGCGGGCTCACTTGTCCTGACCGTCCTCTCCGCACTCGCACTGTGAAGGAACCGGATCATGAGCTTCATTACAGATCGCAAACGGGTAGACGGGCTGGGATCGGCCAAGGACGGAACAGAACATGCATGGCGCATGAAACTGTCCTCCATAGGGCTGACCATTCTCGTTCCCCTGTTCATCTTCACGTTTGGCGCTGCCTATGGCGGCAGCTATGAAGATGTACTCACCTACTATTCCAGCCCCTTCCCGGCGTTGGTCGCGGCACTGACACTGACAGTCGGCTGGCTGCATTTCAAAGACGGCGTGCAGGTCCTGATCGAGGATTACACCCACGGGCTGACCCGCACCGGGCTGATCGTCGCGATGACCTGCCTGAGCTATGCGATGGTCGCCGCCTCGCTCTACGCCATTGTGCGTCTCGCGCTCTGAGAGGATTTCCTGAATGTCTGCTTACGAATTTACCGATCACGTCTATGACGTCGTAGTCGTCGGCGCAGGTGGTGCCGGTCTGCGCGCCACGCTTGGCATGGCCGAGCAGGGCCTGCGTACGGCCTGTATCTCCAAGGTCTTTCCGACTCGCTCCCACACTGTTGCCGCACAAGGCGGGATCGCTGCGTCGCTGTCGAACATGGGCCCCGACAACTGGCAGTGGCATATGTATGACACCGTCAAAGGGTCCGACTGGCTGGGCGACACCGACGCGATGGAATATCTCGCGCGCGAAGCGCCCAAGGCGGTCTATGAGTTGGAGCATTATGGTGTTCCATTCTCCCGCACCGAAGAAGGCAAAATCTACCAACGCCCCTTCGGCGGTCACACCACCGAGTTCGGTGAGGGCCCTCCTGTGCAGCGCACCTGTGCGGCCGCTGACCGGACCGGCCACGCCATCTTGCACACGCTCTACGGCCAGTCGCTGAAACAGCAGGCCGAGTTCTATATCGAGTATTTTGCGACCGACCTGATCATGTCCGAGGACGGGCAGTGCCAGGGTGTGATCGCGTGGAAACTCGACGATGGCACGATGCATCGCTTCTCTGCCAAGACAGTCGTTCTGGCCACCGGCGGCTACGGACGCGCTTATTTCTCCGCCACCTCCGCGCATACCTGCACCGGCGATGGCGGCGGCATGGTGGCCCGTCAGGGCCTGCCCCTCCAGGATATGGAGTTCGTGCAGTTCCACCCCACCGGCATCTACGGCGCAGGCTGCCTGATCACAGAGGGCGCACGCGGCGAAGGCGGATACCTCACCAACTCTGAGGGTGAGCGCTTCATGGAGCGCTACGCGCCGACCTACAAGGACCTTGCGTCTCGCGATGTCGTTTCCCGCTGCATGACGATGGAGATCCGCGAGGGTCGCGGCGTCGGCAAGGACGGCGACCATATTCACCTGCATCTCGATCACCTGCCGGCCGATGCTCTGGCCGAACGCCTGCCAGGTATTTCTGAGAGCGCCCGCATCTTCGCCGGTGTGGACGTAACGAAAGAGCCGATCCCGGTTCTGCCGACGGTGCATTACAACATGGGCGGCATTCCCACGAACTATTGGGGTGAGGTGCTGAATCCGACCGCCGATGACCCTGATCGGATTGTACCGGGCTTGATGGCTGTTGGTGAAGCAGGCTGTGCCAGTGTGCATGGCGCAAACCGCCTCGGCTCCAACTCGCTCATCGACCTTGTGGTCTTCGGTCGTGCAGCAGCGATCAAGGCGGGCACGGTTGTCGATCCAAACGCTGCGAACCCGGATATGAACGCGGCCTCCGTCGAAATGGCGATGGATCGGTTCGATGCGATGCGCAATGCGGATGGCGGCACGCCAACCGCCGAGCTGCGCCTCGACATGCAAAAGGCCATGCAGGCTGATGCGGCGGTCTTCCGCACCGACAAAACCCTCGCCGAGGGCGTTGAGAAGATGGAAGCCATCGCAAACCGCATGGACGACATCAAGGTGACCGACCGCTCGCTGATCTGGAACTCCGACCTGATGGAGAGCCTTGAGCTTGCCAACCTGATGCCGAACGCTCTTGCCACCGTGGTTGCAGCAGAGGCGCGGAAAGAGAGCCGTGGCGCGCATGCCCATGAGGATTATCCAGATCGCGATGACGAGAACTGGCGCGTTCACTCGCTGGCGGTCGTCGATGGTGCAAAGACCACGCTGACCACCCGCCCGGTCCACCTTGATCCGCTGACAAAGCAGGACGAGGGCGGCATTGACCTGAAGAAGATCGCCCCCAAGGCGCGCGTGTATTGAGGAGACGAACAGATGGTTGAACTAGCCCTCCCGAAGAACTCCCGCATCACGACTGGCAAGACATGGCCGCGCCCGCTCAATGCAACGAATGTGCGGACGTTCAAGATCTACCGCTGGGATCCCGATACGGGTGAGAACCCACGGCTCGACACGTATTTCGTGAATATGGACGAATGCGGACCGATGGTTCTGGACGCTCTGATCAAGATCAAGAACGAGATTGATCCGACGCTTACCTTCCGGCGCTCCTGTCGCGAAGGGATCTGTGGCTCGTGCGCGATGAATATCGGCGGGATTAACACGCTGGCCTGTATCTATGGCCTTGATGAGGTGAAAGGCGATGTTGCGATCTATCCGCTGCCGCACATGCCGGTGGTCAAGGATCTGATCCCCGATCTCACCCACTTCTACGCCCAACATGCGTCTATCATGCCATGGCTTGAAACGAAGACGAACCGCCCCGCAAAGGAATGGCGTCAGTCCATCGAGGATCGCAAGAAGCTCGACGGTCTTTATGAGTGTGTGATGTGCGCAAGCTGTTCCACCTCTTGCCCCTCCTACTGGTGGAACGGCGATCGCTATCTTGGCCCGGCAGCGCTGTTGCACGCCTATCGCTGGATCATCGACAGCCGGGACGAGGCTACGGGTGAGCGGCTTGACCAGCTTGAAGACCCGTTCAAGCTCTATCGGTGCCACACGATCATGAATTGTACGAAGACTTGCCCGAAAGGTCTGAATCCGGCGAAATCCATCGCCGAAATCAAGAAGATGATGATCGAACGGCGGGTTTGAGCTCCCCCGACAGCTTATGCGAAGGCCCCGGTGGAAATCGGGGCCTTTGTCGTTTCAGGCCCGTCCGCGCAGCCACCACAGCGCAAGCCCGATCGTTGCGGGCACGGTCTGAACGTAGAGGATCGAGAACGACGCGGTTGCAGCCCCGAAGACACCAGCGACAAAGACACAGCCCAAAAAGAATGTCGCAACATTTTGCTGCCAGGATCTGTTCTGGATCACAACAACCCACAACAATCCCGCGGCCAGAAATGCGTTGTATAGGCCCTGGTTCGCGGCGAGGGTTGTGGTCTGCGCAAAGAGGTCATCGGGGAAGCTGGCAAACACTTCGGGTCCACGCGTCTCCCACGCAAAGATTTCAAACCACGCGATATAGAAATGAAGCGCTGCGATAAGCAACGTGACAGTGAGTGCTGCGATGCGCATGAAAGGTCTCCCCCCGATCACATCAGCATGTCGGCCTCGCCGGCCGAGGTAAAGACGCGGATGTAATCTCCCGGCGAAGACCCTGCCCAATAGACCCAAAGACGTCGGGGGTCTTCCGGGTCGATCCACACCTGATCGCCTGCCTCCAGCCCGCGCATATGCGTGCTGATATAGTCGACCGCATTGTTCGAGAGATAGTCGGTCGCAGCCATCGTATCCTGCTGAGCGGCAATCCCCAGTATCGTTGCATCAAAATCGACATAGCCGATGTGAACACCCGAGAGACTGTCAAAGAACACATAGTGGCTCGCAACACGCGTTCCGGCACGGATGAAGTTCTGCCCAATGCCGATATCAACGCGGACGGGTTCAACCAGCACGATGTCCTGATCCTCGTCAAACGCATACAGATGATCCGTATTGAACGTGTCCTGGCCCACCGAAAACGGCTGAGACGTATCAAGGATTTGGAAACTGCCATTCCCGCTTTGCCGAACGATGGCACCACCAATCACATGGGCCTGAATGGGTCCGGCAAAGATTAGCAGGGCCGCTAGGGCGGTAAGAAAAGGGCGATGCATCCGTGATCTCCTCCGATCAGGTCACCCGCAGGCTAGAGGCCACCAGCCAACGACGCAGCCCCCGCTCGCGCAAACGTGTTCCTTGAATCAGACGGCGACCTGGCCGACGCCCAGTGTGATCGCGATGTAAAAGCAAGCCGATGCCGCCAGAACGAAGCCGTGCCAGATCGCGTTAGAGAATTTGAGCGCTTCCCATCGGTAGAAAACCACCCCAACCGTGTACAGCAAACCACCTGCAACGATCATAGCCGACGCGAGGACGGGCAGCAGGCCAAACAGAGTCCAGATCACACCGATCCCCATCCAACCCATCGCGAGATAGAGCAAGACGCCGCCCCACCCCTGGACTTGCCAAAAGAACAGTTTGCGCACCACACCAATGGCCGCAATGCTCCAGATCGCGGCCAGAACGATGTAGGAAGATGTCGTGCCAAGCATCACGACGAATGGCGTGTATGTTCCCGCAATCATGACAAAGATGGCCGCATGGTCGACACGCCGGAAAATGGGCCGCAGACGTTCCCAAGGCGTCATGTGATAGAGCGCCGAGGCGACAAATGTGAGGATCAGGCCGGTGCCATAGATCGAGACGGCGGCGATCTCTCCACCTGTCGCACCGATGGCGGCCCATATGATCAGGGCCGTTGCCCCCACGATGGCTGCAATCACACCGAGCAGATGAACAATGCCATCGGCCACTTTCTCTCCGGAGCTATAGTCCGGGTATCCATCATCTGTCGTATTCATGGACTCACGCTATCCCGCGCGTCCATGCCCGGCGACCAACAAGTGCGAGAGCTAACGTTAGGTAAGATGACTGTTCCCGGTCAGTTGTCCGTCAACCAGCCCGCCGACCGCATCTCGTGCAGACGACTTGCCGTGCGCTGAAATTCAAACGCTCCTGTCCCCTCTGGGTAGAGCGCGTCCGGCTCCGCCGCAGCCGACACGATCAGTCCGGTTCGTGCCTCATAGAGCGCATCAATCAACGTGACAAAGCGCTTGGCCTCGTTGGGTTGTGTTTTGCCCAGTAGCGGAACGTCCTCAACGAACAGCACACGCACCGCCTCCGCAATAGCCAGATAATCACCCGGCCCCAGCGGCTGCCCACAGAACTGCGCAAAAGTTCCGCGCCCAACGCCATTGCGAACCGCTGGGATTGTGACATCTCGCCCTTTGCGTCGCAGGACAAGCGGCTCTGCCGGTCCTGCTGACATCTCATCCCACAGCGCATTGAACCGGTGGTCACAGTCTTGCCCGGTGAAATAGGTTTCCTGACCCGCGAGGCGTCCCGTGCGGTGATCCTCTGCGCCAGCGAGTTCATGGACCTCCATTCGGTCCTTGATAAGGTCGATGAACGGCAGAAAAAGCTGTCTGTTCAGTCCGTCCTTGTACAGCGCGTCGGGATGACGATTGGAGGTTGCGACGATGATTGTCCCAGCTTCAAAAAGCTTTTCGAACAGACGGCCCACCAACATCGCATCGGTGATATCGGTGATCTGCATTTCATCAAAACACAGCAAAGTGGCCTCGTCCGCGACCTGACGTGCAACTGGTCCAACCGGGTCGGCGCCCCCTTCGGATCGCGCCTGGGCGATACGATCATGGATGTCCTGCATGAACGCATGGAAATGCACGCGGCGTTTTGCTGCGACTGGTGCCGTCTCAAAGAACAGGTCCATCAGCATCGACTTGCCCCGCCCCACGCCCCCATAGAGGTACAGACCGGGCACCGAGGCTTCCCTCGTCCGCTCCCGACCCCAGCCAAACAGTCCCAAACGCACCTTCTTCCCTGCCTTCGGATCGTAATCCGTCAGGCGGGCATGAAGCAGCTGCAACTTTTCAACAGCCAGTCGCTGGTCGGCGTCCGGTTCGAGCACCTCATTTGTGATCATGGCGCGATAGCGGGGAAGCGGTCCTTCGGTCATGCCACTTCGATACAGAGCAATTCTGGCGAGAGCCAGTCCCCTCGCTTCAGTCTATCAGGGTACAATTCGATGATTGCACGTGCCCAACTCAGCACTTTAGCGTCAATGGCGCAGGAGAATGAGATGACCCAATCGCGCCTTATTACCCCCGTTTTGATCGGTGGCTCGCTGATCATGCTGATCGGCTTTGGCATTCGCGCCAGCTTCGGGGTGTTCCAGATACCAATCGCTGAAGATTTCGGCTGGTTACGGGCCGAGTTCTCTCTCGCCATCGCGATCCAGAATCTGGCATGGGGGATCGGTCAGCCAATTTTTGCGGCGATCGGTGAACGGTTCAGCGACCGAAAGGCCATCATTCTGGGCGCGCTGACCTATGCCGTCGGATTGGCTCTTTCAGCCTATGCCGTGACACCCGGCCAGATGCAGCTTCTTGAAATCCTCGTCGGTTTTGGCATCGCCGGAACAGGCTTCGGCGTCATTCTGGCCGTCGTCGGGCGGGCAACGGCGGACGAACATCGCTCTATGGCGCTGGGAATCGCGACGGCGGCCGGGTCCGCAGGGCAAGTGATCGGGCCGCCGGTCGCGGCAGCCCTCTTGGCCTATATGACCTGGGCAGAGGTTTTCCTGATCTTTGCTGCGCTGATCCTGGCAGCGCTGGCATTCCTGCCTTTGATGAAGGTGCCTGCCCCTGCCTCCCAATCCGCCATGGAGGAGACGATGGGGCAGATGCTGCGGCGGGCCTTTCGCGATCCGAGTTATACACTCATCTTCGTTGGCTTCTTTTCTTGCGGCTATCAGCTCGCCTTTGTCACTGCGCATTTCCCCGCTTTTGTCGCAGAGGTTTGCGGCCCAATCGCACCGGGCGGATTTCTGGACGGCATGGGCATCTCAGACACCAGAACCCTGGGCGCGTGGTCCATCGCCCTGATTGGCATCGCCAACATCGCAGGCACGATCCTTGCAGGTCGACTGGGCGCTCAATACAGTCGGAAATACCTGCTTGCCGGGATCTATACGGGACGGACAATCGTGGCCGCATTGTTCATCCTGATGCCGATGACGCCACTGACCGTGATCGTCTTTTCCATCACGATGGGATCGCTCTGGCTGGCCACAGTGCCGCTGACCTCGGGCCTGATCGCCCATATCTATGGCTTGCGCTATATGGGCACGCTCTACGGCATCGTCTTTTTCTCTCACCAGTTGGGCAGCTTCCTTGGCGTGTGGCTAGGTGGGGCGCTTTATGACCGGTTCGGAACCTACGACGCGGTGTGGTGGATTGGTGTCGGTGTCGGAGCATTCTCCGCCCTTGTCCACCTGCCGATCCGCGAGAAACGCCTCGATGCGCTGCCTGCCTAGGATCGCCTGATCTCAAGCCCCCGGCCGATTTGGGCCGGTCGGGGAATGTCAGCATGATCCTCAAGCATTCTGGCCAACCGTGCCTGTGCCCAATCGGGATAGGGCACTGTGCGCCGCGCCGTCAGATCGACATTCACGGTCATCTGCTCGGCAACGCAGCGGACCTGCCCATCAACGCAGATCTGGGCACACCAGTGGATGCGCTTTTGGTCCCAGTCGAGCAAGAGTCCCCGCACCGTGAAGCGCTCTCCCTTCAGGATTTCGCCAAGGTAGTGGACATGCAACTGCACGACCATCGGCCCCTGTCCGTTAACCTTCGCATGGGCCTCACCAAGACCGAGATGATCATCGAACAGGTGATCGGCCCCCCAATCGATCGCCATCGTGTAATAGGCCACGTTCACGTGCCCGTTATAGTCGATCCATTCGGCGGGCACCTCGCGTGACGGACTTTCAACTGGCGCGTCGTAGGGCCCGTCGTGACCGGAGGGTGCATGTGTCATGGCAGCATTCCTTTACTTGGCCAGCACACTCCGCCACTTTCCGGGCAACAGGAGGCCAACCATGACCATAGAGACCGCACTCGAAGCCCTTGCCAAGCAATTTGGTGACCGTGTCCAGACAGGACACAGCGCGCGCGTTCTGCATGGCGGCAACGAGAGCTATTTCGATGAAGTCCTGCCCGATGCCGTTCTCGCCCCCCGTTCAACAGAGGAGGTCAGCAGGATCGTACGGATCTGCGCCGAACATGGCTGTCCAATCATTCCGTGGGGCGTGGGCACCTCGCTTGAAGGGCACGCACTGGCGCTGAGCGGTGGCATCAGCCTCGATATGGGCGAGATGACAAAAGTGATCGAGATCAATGCCGAGGATATGGATGTTCGCGTCCAGCCTGGCTGTACGAGAGAGGCCCTGAATACCGAGCTGCGCGCGACGGGCCTGTTTTTCCCCGTCGATCCCGGCGCGAATGCAACGCTTGGCGGCATGGCGGCGACACGGGCGTCGGGCACAACCGCCGTCCGCTATGGCACGATGCGCGAGAACGTAATGGCGCTGGAGGTTGTCCTCGCTGACGGCCGGATTATTCGCACCGGCAGTCGCGCCCGCAAGTCGTCAGCGGGCTACGATTTGACAAAGTTGATGATCGGGTCCGAGGGGACGCTCGGCATCATCACGGAACTGACGCTGCGCCTGCATGGACAGCCAGAAGCCGCCGCCTCGGCGATTTGCGCCTTCCCTGACATCGAAAGTGCCGTGGGCGCGGTCCAGACGACGATGCAGATGGGCGTACCGATGGCCCGCATCGAATTTCTCGATGCGGCCTGCATTCGTGCCGTAAACCGTGCAGACAATAGAGCTTTGCCAGAGACACCCCATCTTTTCATGGAGTTTCACGGGTCAGAGGCTGCCGTCGCCGAACAGGCCGAGTCAGTGAGAGAGATCACGGCGGAGTTTGGCGGCAGCGCCTTTGATTGGTCCACTGATCATGCCGAAAGGGCCCGGCTTTGGCACGCCCGCCACAACGCCTACTACTCGGTAAAGGCCCTGCGCGCGGGATGTCAGGCCGTAACGACGGATGTCTGTGTTCCCATCAGCCGCCTGGCTGAAGCGGTGACGGAGACCACCGCCGATATCGAAGCCTCTCCCCTGCTTGGCCCGATTCTGGGGCATGTCGGCGACGGCAATTTTCACGCCGCACTTTTGATCGAGCCCGGAAATAGCGGCGAGCTTGCGGAAGCCAAGCGCCTGGCCCATCAGATGGCCGAGCGTGCCCTGCGCCTTGGCGGAACCGTGACGGGAGAACACGGCGTCGGCGTCGGGAAAATGAAATACATGACCCAGGAGCACGGCGACGCCTGGCAGGTGATGGCCACCCTGAAACAGGCCCTGGACCCACAAAACATCCTCAACCCTGGCAAGGTTGTGGCAGTCAATTGAGATATGAGAGAATTTTGGCTCCGGCGGTAGGGATCGAACCTACGACCAATTGATTAACAGTCAACTGCTCTACCGCTGAGCTACGCCGGAACCGGGTCTCGATGAGACTGGCGGTGATCTAACAAAGGCGACCGGGGGCCGCAAGCGGTTTTCGACGAATTTTTTTCAGACCGGGCGTCCACCGAATTCACGGGTGATGTCGGCAGCCACGGCGCGCACATGATCGGCCAGTTCTTCCAGTCGTTCCGGGGTGATCCGGGCCACCGGTCCCGATACCGAAACTGCCGCAACCGGACGGGAGTCTTCGTTCAGAACGGCCGCAGAAACGCAGCGCAAACCTTCGGCATGCTCTTCATCGTCGTGGGCTACCCCGGACTGGCGCGCAGCCTCAAGGGCGGCCTGCAAGTCTTGCGCCGAAGTCAGCGTCTTGGGCGTCAATGCGGTGAGCGGCAGGCGTGTCAGGATTGCGTCACGCCGATCCGCTGGCATGCGGCTCAGCATTGCCTTGCCTGCACCGGACGCATGCATGGGCATCCGCCCACCGATCGCCGTGATCGCACGCATCGTATGGCGGCTTTCAGCCTGGTCGAGGCACACAACATACCCGCCCGCCTCAATGAAGAGGTTTGCTGTCTCGCCTGTTTGATCAACAAGGCGGCGCAGATAGGGCTTTGCCAGCGCCCCTAAGTCACGGGTCCGCGAAAACGCTGCTCCCGTGGTGAAGGATGCAACGCCAATATGCCAAAGACCTGTCACCGCGTCGAACCTGACGAACCGTTCAGCCTCCATCGTCGTCAGCAGACGATGGGTTGTGGAGGCGGGCAACCCGGTCTTCTCCGCAGCGGCTGTCAGGCTCAGTCCAATTTCACTCGCCGCAATCTCGCGCAGCAAGGAAAGGGCGCGCACCACAGCGCGCACCTGTCCTGCCTTTTCCGAGACGTCCGGCGTCCCCATGCTTGTCGCGGTTGTCATGGGGCGACATTAAGCGCAAAACCCCCCAACGAAATAGACAAGTCGTCGCAGGAGGTCGCCTTGCTGATCCCAAATGATGCCGCCGCCTCACTGATCTGTCTGGATGAGGGACCACGCGACGCCCCAGCAGTGGTGTACCTGCCGGAAATTCTGGAATCGCCTAAACGGTTCGCAACCCTCGCACTCGCATCGCGCAGCCCGCTGCGGCACGTTGCCCTGACCCTACCCGGCGCTGGTGACAGCGAACCGCTCGGCGCTGGTGAGCATTTTGGACACGCGGTCACCCGCGCGGCACAGGCGCTGAGTGGAGCTGGTCTACGCGACACTTTGTTGGTGGGCTGCGGCGTTGGCGGTTTGCTTGCCCAGGGATTGGCCGCGGAACACCCCGCCCTTGTCCGGGCGCTCGCGCTGACCAACACAGGTGGAAAGCTCGACGCCCCCGACACGTGGCAGCAACGTGCGCTTGCCGCGGGCTCCCCGTCATGGCTTGATACCGAGCGCAGGCGACTGGGGGAAGTCTGCGACAACGCGTTTTCACCCATTGCCTATCAGCGCCTTGCGCTGGCCATCGCAGAAACAGACCTTCGGGCCTCAACAGCACGGTTGCGGCTGCCTGTCCTGGGGCTTGCTGGTGCGCGTGACCGGGTAACCCCACCGGATCTGTTGCGCGAATTGATCGACACGATTCCAGGCGCCCAATTTCAGGTTCTGCGCGGTGCTGGACATCTTCCCCTACTGGACGCACAGGATCGCTTCTCGCACGCTCTCAACACCTTCATCGCTGACACGGGTCACGATCTGGAATTGGAGTAGGAACCCATGGCTGAGCAGACCGCCGCAGACATCATCAAGACATTGGGCATGCAGCCTCATCCAGAGGGCGGGTGGTATGTCGAGACGTGGCGTGATCCAGCCGTAACAGCAGATGGCAGATCACGGGGCACGGCGATCTACTTTCTTTTGGAGGCTGATCAATACAGCCACTGGCACAGGGTCGATGCGGCCGAAATCTGGCACTGGCATGGTGGCGCGCCACTTGTCCTGTCGATCTCAGCGGATGGGCATGACGCCGAGGCGCATATGCTTGGCCCCAACCTTACCCAAAACCAACGCCCTCAATGCGTGGTGCCTGCGGGACATTGGCAATCCGCAGCCTCTGTCGGCGCATGGTCACTTGTCGGCTGCACTGTCAGTCCGGGGTTCGAGTTTGACGGATTCGAGCTTGCGCCACCTGACTGGAGACCGACACCGCGTAGGGCGGGGGCATAACTGAGGGATTGAGGCGCTGCGGCCTTAGGTCTATCTGTGCAGCACGTCAGCGAAGGAATGGAACATGGCCGAAACGGAACAGCCGCAGCTCTATCTGGTGACGCCCGACCGTTTCGAGCTTTCCACCTTTAAAACACAGCTTGAAGCGGTTCTGGCGGCGCATGATGTCGCGTGCGTGCGCTTGGCGTTGGCCAGCACTGACGCGGCAGAAATTGGAAGGGCCGCCGACGGCTTGAGAGATATGTGCCATGCCCGCGATGTGGCGCTCGTGATCACAGACCATTGGCGGCTTGTGCGCCATCACGGGCTGGATGGCGTTCACCTGACGGATGGGACCCGCTCGCTTCGCGACGCACGCGCTGACCTGGGTTCCGATGCCATTGTCGGCTGCTATTGCGAGAACTCGCGCCATGCCGGCATGAATGCTGGGGAGGCCGGTGCAGACTATGTCGCATTTGGACCGATGACGCCGGATCCCCTGTTGGGCAAAGGCGAGGTCGCAGACGCAGAATTGTTCCAATGGTGGTCGCAAATGATCGAAGTGCCGGTGGTTGCCGAAGGCGGCCTCACCCGCGAAACCATTGTTTCCTTGCGCGATCACACGGATTTCTGGGCGGTTGGGCGCGAAATCTGGGCGTCAGACGATCCTGCTACCGCACTGGCGGACCTGATCGCATAGCGCCTTAAGCCTGTCGCTTATGCGCGGACCAGCCTGCATCAACCTCGCGCCACGCCTCTAATGCGAGGGCCTTGCGATCCGCGAAATCCGTGGCCCGCAAAGGTTCTGAAAACGTGAGATGAACCTGCCCCCCGTATGACAGCGTCAGGATCTCCCAAATGTGCGGGCCCAATTCCATGTCCCCCCACCATCCGTAGAGAGAGGCGGGAAGCCTCTCTGCCGGGTTCCACGCCAGTGCGATGGGTTGTACCGGTACGGTGTCGGCAAAGTCTGGGCTAAAGAAGACCGCGAAAAGAGATGATTTGAACGGCAGAACCCGCTGCCCGTCCGTGCTCGTACCTTCCGGGAAGAAAAGCAGTTGCTGACCTTTTGCGATCCGCTCGGCCATATCCTGTTGCTGACGCCGTGCCGCAGTTGACTTCCGCTCGACGAAGAGAGCGTCCATCAGCTTTGCACACCATCCGATGACAGGCCAACGTGCGACCTCTGCCTTGGGCAGGAACGCGACCTGCCCGATTGAGCACAAAGCGACGATATCGAGCCAGCTTGCGTGATTGGCGACGAAGGCCCCACCGCGCTTTAGAGGTGTTCCATGCAGGACGCGTCGAATTCCAAACAGCCAAAGGCAGCCCCGCGCCCAGAGGCGCATGACCGCATAGCGAGGTTTCGCCCCGCCCAACACAGGCTCAACGCCCTTAAGCAGCGCATAGATCAACACCATGATCAGCAACCACAGCAGGCCCAGCACGAGCCGAAGAACCGCCAGGCCATAGCCAAACGGCCCCAACGGAGGCCGCGGACGCGGTGGTGGTGGCTCGCCCTCAAAAATCTCCACGCTCATGACTTCGCGCCACGAGAGTAGACTTCGCGCGCCTTCGCCGTCATCCGGGCTGTATCCATCAACAGGCAGACATCAACGGTGTTAAAGCCGTGATCGACATAGGCCCCCTCGCCCACAAAACCGCCGAGGCGCAAATACGATTTGATGAGTGGCGGTATGGCCCGCAGAGCGGCCAGCCGATCAATTTCACCAACGGGCACACGATCCATCGGTGCAAAATGGTCCGGTTGCGCACGCACGCGCAGATCAGCCGGGGCAAGGTGATTGTGATGCAGGAATGAAAGGGGCGCAGCCAAAGCGTCCAGATCAGTTCCCGGAAAGCTCGCAACACCGAAGAGAACCTCTATCCCGTGCTCGACCACATAGTCCCCGAGACCCGACCACAGAAGATGCATGGCCATGCCTCCGCGATAGTCGGCGTGCACGCAAGACCGTCCCAACTCCAATGTCTTCCGATCGGGCCCCAACAGCGGGGACAGATCATATTCGGACTGCCCATAAAAACCGATCCCGGCCCGCGCCGCATCATTTCGCATCAGACGATAGACGCCTACGACACCGCGCAAGTCGTCCCCGGCCCTGTCAGGATCAATCAACAGCAAGTGGTCGAAATAGGGATCGAACCTGTCACGTTCCAGACGAAGCTTTGCATCCTCGTCCGGGACCGTCGCCCCCATCTCCTCAACAAACACCTCATAGCGCAGACGTTGGGCAGCACGGATATCGTCATCGGTCTGGGCCAGGCGGACGATGAAAGACGAAGCGGTGATCTGCATGAAATCCAGTACAGGCAAAGAATGTGCCGGGTGGCGGAGCGAACGCAAATCTATGGGTCCGTGCCGCAAATGGCAATGAAATGCCGGCAGTTACGCTTTGTTAACTCATTTGGGGCCAGAAAGCGGTATGGTTTACAAGTCGTGAACCTGGCGGAGAATCACCTTCGAGCCGTCGATCATCAGCTTGCCTGCATGTTCGAAATTGACGGTGATCCGATCGCCGATGACCGACTGGACCTGACCGACGCCCCAATCCGGCTGATCCGGGTGGCGCACCAATGCACCTGGTTCGAGGAACTCGTTCATGTCTGTCGCCCTTGCTACTGTTCGTGTCTCACCCATCAACGCACTGGATGCCATGTCCGTTTCAGAGCCGCAACAATCCGACCTCGCAGCGCTTGTGACAGCGCGCATTTGCCACGATCTGGTCAGCTCGGTCGGCGCGGTCGACAACGGTGTGGAACTGATCAGCTCGCTGGGCGCGGCCCCGCAGCCCGCAGATCTTGCAATGATCGCTGAAAGCGCCCGGACCGCCACGTTGCGCATGCGGATGTTCCGTGTCGCATTCGGCCCGCATAAAGGGGCGGCCATCGACGCCGCGCACTTGCACGAATGCTGCAAGACGGCCCTGTCCCGACCCCGACTGTCCCTCGACTGGCACCTTGATCAGACCGCGCTGCCTCAGCCGGAGGGGCAGTTGCTCTTGCTGCTGGTGATGTGCGCGGAAAGCGCGATGGCGCGCGGTGGCACGTTGGAGGTGCGGCACGATGCTGAAGGGATCACCCTGAAAGCCGTCACTGAACGTCCCCGGATTGACGCGGATGTATGGGCTTGGCTGGACGCGGACGGCCCATCGCACCTGCCAGCCCCGGGACAGGTCCACTTCGCCTTCGCACATATCGCAGCTGAACGCATTGGCTGGCATCTGGCCTGGTCCAGCAGCGGCGACCAACTGACCGTGGCGGCCCGCCGACCCGATTGACGCGGCCGCACGGCTCTGCCACCTCCGGCACAAACACTTTTTTGCAGGACCGGCCCCTATGATCGCTGTTGCCACAGGACATGCCAAAACCTCGCAAGCGGCGTTCGATGTGCTGGAGGCTGGAGGAACGGCAATCGACGCCTGCATCGCAGCAGCACTGATGGCCTTCGTCGCAGAACCGGTGCTGGCCGGACCTTTGGGCGGTGGCTTCCTGTTGCATGTGCCGCGGGACGGGCAGGCGCGGATGCTCGATGCGTTTGTCCAGACACCCATGCGCGCCCGCTCCGATCAAGACATCCGGGCCATTGAGGCGGATTTCGGTACCAGCACGCAGACCTTTCATATCGGCGCGGGCACAGTCGCGGCGTCTGGCCTGATGCCAGCGCTTTTCGACGCGCATGCCGCCAGAGGTCGCATTCCCATGACCGAACTTGCCGCCCCCGCGGTGAAAGCCGCCCGCGACGGCCTCACCCTCACACCTTTTCAGGCCCGGCTGAACAGCATCGTCGCCCCGATCCTCACCGCAAGTACAGGAATCTCAGCCCTCTATGCCGAGGATGGGAAACTCCGTCCCGCCGGCACACAAATGCACAATGCCGCGCTGGCTGACGTGCTCGAAGTATCTGCAATCGAAGGTCACCGCATCTTTGTGGATGGAGAGGTCGGCCAGGCGCTCTGCCAGATGGACGGAAGCCATCTGACCCTGAATGATCTGCGGCGCTACACGGCACAGTATCGCACGCCTCTCAACGTTCAGCGGGGCGATGCAGAGATCCTGCTCAACCCCGCCCCGTCTATCGGCGGTACGCAGATCGCCCTGGCCCTCATGCTGTGTCCGCATCGCGCCAACCCGGTCGAGCGGGCGGCTTGCCTCGCCGCAATCCATGAACTCAGGAGCCAGGGGGAAATCGACACGTCTTCTGCCGTGCTGGGTGAGCTGCGCAGAACGTTGAGCCGGGGTGGCATCCGGCAAACGGGCACGACCCATATTTCTGTCATCGACCAGAAGGGCGACGGGGCAGCGCTGACATTGTCCAACGGAACGGGCGCAGGTCTTCTGGTTCCAGGAACCGGGATCATGCCGAATAACATGCTGGGGGAGGAGGATGTCGTGCCCGGCGGGATCGAGGGATGGCAACCCAACACCCGGCTGACATCCGCAATGTGTCCTACCGCGCTGCGCCGTGCTGATGGTGGAGTTTCGCTGCTGGGGTCCGGCGGCTCCAACCGTATTCGCAGCGCGCTCACCCATGTCGCGCTGAACCTCTTGGATCACGGCATGCGTCTGGAACAGGCCATAGAGGCGCCACGCCTACATGTCGATGGGATACCATCCCACCTCGACGCCGAGGCCCCGCTGCCTGAAGGTGAACTGGTGGCCCTGCGCAATGCATGGCCAGAGATGCTCCACTGGAAAGAGCCCAGCATGTATTTCGGCGGCGTCCACGCGGTGCGCCGCGACCGCACCGGCCGCCAGGTCGAGGCCGCCGCCGACCCGCGGCGAGAGGGCACAGCGCTCTCCCGCTCCTAACCGATCAGGCCGCGCCGCAGCAGATTCAATCCCGCCACGACCAGCACGATCAACGTCGCCCGCCGAAACGTCTCCTGATCCAGCCGATCCTGTATGAACAGCCCCACCGTCATGCCGGCGATCGCAGGGACAACCAGAAGAACCGACAGCGGCAGCGTGAGCCGGTCAAGCACGCCCGTCGCCCCGTGCACGAGTGAGATTGCAGCAAGCCCTAGGGAAAAGATCAGCCCCTGCACGCGGACCTGTTCAACCTTTTTTAGGCCCCGCGCCAGAAGATAGAAAACAACCGCCGGACCCGTTGCACCTGCCAGGCCACCAAATACTCCGGCTGTCACTGCCGCTGCGACAGCGGCACGCGGGCGTGCTGCAAATTGCTCGGATGGTCTCCAGCCAGCCAGCTGGATCACGGCAAAGACGGTAATCCCGAACCCCAGGACCAGAAACAGCGCATCTGCGGGCAGGATCGCGACCAGGGGCGCGACGAGCACCATGATTCCGACAATGCCCAAAATGAACCACCCAAACTTCACAATGCTGGCCACCGCCGCGCGCGGACCATTGCGCAATCCTTGCCAAAAGTTGGTCAAAAGCGCTGGAAGCATGATGCCGGCAATGGCCACGGTTGCAGGCATGATCGACGCGATCCCGCTGATCGCCACCGTTGGCAGAGCAAAGCCAACCGCCCCCTTGATGATACCTGCAACAAACATCGCAGCAGCCGCAAAGATCAGGCTCAGCGGATCAAATTCAGCAAAAACGGGGGCAAAGAAACTCATACCCACTCAATGCGCCCAGAACTGACGTAACGCAACGCTAATAAAGGTGCTACATTTTGAACCAATGCGCATGATTGTTGCGCCGCCAGCATTGACGCTCTGCCATGCCGGCCCTAGTGTCCCTCGCAAATGCAGCATGATTCCGCGCTGCGACATTTGTGATGTGAGGATGCGATGAAAGATATGGTTCCAGGCAACGACACCGCCCGACTGCTCGCCGATGTGACTGCGGCGGTAGACGCGCTCGCAACCCTCAAATCCGATGCCGTGGCGGCACTGGCTGCGCGCGTGGCAGAAAGCTCGGTGGATGCCGAACAATACGCAGCCCACGGCGTCGCCTGGGTCGCGACTTATGTTGAGGCGCTGACCCAGATGGCGGACTGGGCCCAGCGTTTGGGCTCTGACGACCTGTTTGGCGAAATGGAAGCGCTGCTGCTGCAAATTGCCTTCGGTGAATATGCAGCCCAGCTGGCCGGTGGCATCCCGATGAGCCAAGGGGAAATCTTCCGCATCAGCGAGTTGGGTCTCGAAACACCGGCATCCGTCGCAAATCTTGCCAGAGGCAACACGGCAAGCGCGCGCGCCCGCCTGACGGACTTGATGACCGAGCGCGAGGGTATTGCGTCCTACGGCGCGACGGGCCTCGACGAAGAATTTGAGATGATCCGCGACCAGTTCCGACGCTTCGCAAATGATAGGGTCATCCCCCACGCCCACGAATGGCACCTGAAAGATGAGCTCATCCCGATGAGCATCATCGAGGAGATGAGCGAGCTTGGCGTGTTCGGTCTGACCATCCCTGAGGAGCACGGCGGCTTCGGCTTTGGCAAGACCGCAATGTGCGTGGTCTCTGAAGAGCTGAGCCGCGGCTATATCGGCGTCGGCTCGCTGGGCACGCGGTCCGAGATTGCGGCAGAACTGATCCTGTGCGGCGGTACGGTCGAGCAGAAGGCGGAATGGCTGCCGAAACTTGCTAGCGGCGAAACGCTGCCCACGGCTGTCTTCACCGAACCCAATACCGGCTCGGACCTTGGCGCGCTGAAAACGCGCGGTATCAAGGATGGTGATGACTGGATCCTGCGCGGAAACAAGACGTGGATCACCCATGGCGGCCGCACCGACCTGATGACAGTCCTGGCCCGCACGGTTGAGGGCACGGACAACTACGCGGGCCTCTCCATGTTCCTCGCGCCCAAGACGCGGGGGACGGATGAACAGCCCTTCCCGGACGCGACAATCGACGGCGGTGAGATCGAGGTGCTCGGCTATCGCGGGATGAAGGAATATACCCTCGCGCTCGACGATCACCGAGTGGGTGGCGAGGCGCTGCTGGGTGGGGAAGAGGGTAAAGGCTTCCGCCAACTGATGCAGACCTTCGAAAGCGCGCGCATCCAAACCGCTGCACGCGCGATCGGTGTGGCGCAGAATGCGCTCGACCTGTCCCTGCGCTACGCACTCGACCGCACGGCCTTCGGCGCGCCGCTGGCCACAAAGCCGCGCGTTCAGTCCAAGCTCGCAATGATGGCTGTTGAGATCATGATCGCGCGTCAGCTCACCTATTTCTCCGCACGTGAGAAGGATGCCGACCGCCGCTGCGATCTTGAAGCAGGCATGGCCAAGCTCTTGGGCGCCCGCGTCGCTTGGGCCTGCGCGGATAACGGCGTGCAGATCCACGGCGGCAACGGCTTTGCTATGGAGTATCCCATTAGCCGTGTCCTGTGCGACGCGCGTATCCTCAACATCTTTGAGGGTGCAGCCGAAATTCAGGCGCATGTCGTTGCGCGCCGCCTGCTCGACATCGCAGCCAAGGGCTGAATGCTGGACGGGGGGAAGCGGTTGGGCTAGCTGTCATTCCAATCAAGACTGGAACCTGACATGCGCCCGATCCTTCCCCTCTGCCTTATCGCTGGCCTTGCGGCCTGCGCCTCGCCCGAAATCGAGCGTGTCGATCCGTTCCTCAACATCACACCGTCCGAGGCCGAACCGGCACCGGTACTCGCGGCCCGTCCCCTCGCCCCCCGCACGATTGGGGAGGTGGATTGGTCCCTCGCCGTTCTGAACGGCAGGCTCGTGGGCCGGGTGATGGAGGTCAATCTGGGTGGTGGAGTGTTGAGCGGCGATGGCCCCTGCCAAAGCATGCGCGGCAACTATCTGGGCACCGGTGACATCTTCGTGCTTGAGACCTTCATCGTGCCCAATATGCCAACCTGCGAACGCCGGGCGATCCAGACCGAGATTGCAGACGCGATGCTGCTGACCCGCTCTGCCCGCATCGAGGACGGCACCTTGCTGATGCGCGACCTTCAGGGCCGCGTTCTGCTGGAATTCATCGCCATCGACGTCACCCCGGACCCAGAACCGGTGGTAGAGGAGGCAGCGCCTGCCACCTAATTGCTCAGCAGGCGCACGATCGCACGCTCAGCCCCATCACGTGCATCAATCGGGCCAGAGCTTCTGAGCGTGGGCACGACGCGCTGTCGCAGGAAATGTCCCGTCAGACGCAGCGCATCTTTCACGTCCTGTGCACTGGCGTGATCATCTCCCCGCAGAAAGCCCGGCAAGGGCAGCAGCCGATCCGCCCATTCCCCTGCCCCTTCTGCACTCACCGCACGACCCGTGCGGGGAGAGACATATGGCAGGCCCTGTCTCGCGCCAGTCACCGCGCATTGGTCCAGCGATAGACCAAAGCCAAGATCGCCAAGCAGTGCAAACTCCCAAAGCGCATACCGCGCAGGCCAATCCTGCCCGGTGCACAGCGCATCGCACAGCGCCACAGTGCGGTCATAGACATCCGGCATCGGTGCGCGTTCCGGCAAACATGCGCCAGCGAGCGCACAGACCGCGCTGAGCGTCGCCAGCGCCGCCCGATCCTCAAGCAACATTGCCGCGCGGGAGCGCAGCGGCTCGAACGTGAAACTGCCCAGATGATCCTCAATCCGCGCTTTCCACGTTACATCCAACTGGGCGCCCGGTTGCAACAGAGGGGCACGTTTGCGCGATTGGCCACCGCGCACAACACCTGCATGACGCCCCCTTTCGCGCGTTAGCACGTTGATGATCGCACTCGCCTCGCCATGGGGCCGCACGGAGAGAAGCAGCCCGTCTGCCCGCCATTCAATCATGGATGCTAGTCTCGTCAGGGAACGGGCACTTGGTCATGAGACAACTGTGCCTCAACCCAGCCCCTCTTCGTCAAGCAAATGCCGTCCGGCACGGTCCTCAACCTCGATCACCCAGAGGTCCGGGTCGGTGGCCCGCTGGGCAGCCAAAGCCGCCTCAACCTCTTGATCCGCACCATTGGCCAACTCGGCCCAGATGCGGTTGAAGTCGAGGTCATAGGTTCGATGAAAGGCCTTTGCCGATCCGTCGAGCGTCGACAGTTTCACAATCACGGCCCCCGCCGTAGGGTCTCCCTTGGCAACAACAAAGGCCGGAATATCGAACAGGCGCAGGCGCGCCAGATAAGCCGACACCCAGAATTCCGATGTCACACGGGGAGTCACGCTGCTGCCCGTAAGGGGGCTGGAGAAGGATTGACCAAGCCGACAGCGCGTTCGCGGCTGAAACGCTCCACTGGAGCGTTTCCGAGGCGCCGCTCACCCATCGTTGTAGTCGAGGCCGATTTCGGAATAGCGCTCACGCTCTTCCAACCAACCCGGGCGCACTTTCACTTGCAGGAAAAGATGCACCTTGCGCCCGACAAATTCAGCCAGCTCCTCGCGCGCAGCCATGGAGATTTGCTTGATCGTCTCACCACGCGGCCCAAGCGCGATCCCCTTATGACCATCCCGAGCAACATAGATGACCTGGTCAATCTTGACCGAACCATCCTTACGCTCTTCCCAGTTTTCGGTCTCGACTGTCAGTTGATAGGGCAATTCCTGATGCAGGCGCAGGGTCAGCTTCTCTCGCGTGATCTCAGCCGCAATCATGCGCATGGGCAGATCCGCAATCTGATCCTCGGGGTAGAGCCACGGCCCCTTGGGCAGGCGCTCTGCCAACCAGACCCGCAAGTCATCGACGCCATATCCCTTCTCAGCCGAGATCATAAAAACCTGACTGAACTCGAATGCCTCCGTCATCTTCGCCGTCAGGCCCAGAAGCTTGTCACGCGGCACACGGTCGATCTTATTGATAGCAAGGGCGACACGCGAAGGATCGACCTCACGCTCGCGCAGCGCGTCCAGAATGGCCTGCACACCATCGGTCAGACCGCGATGCGCCTCCACCAGCAATACGATGATATCGGCATCCGCAGCACCAGACCACGCCGCCGCAACCATCGCCCGATCCAGGTGACGCCGCGGGCGGAAAAGACCCGGCGTGTCTACGAATACGATCTGACTGTCGCCTTCCATCGCGACACCACGGATACGCGCCCGCGTCGTCTGAACCTTGTGCGTAACGATGGAAACCTTGGCGCCCACCATCGCATTGGTCAGCGTCGACTTGCCGGCATTCGGCTCGCCAATCAGTGCAACAAATCCGGCGCGCGTGCTGTCTGTAGATGTATCGGTCATTGCGTGACCTCCTTTAGCAGCGCTTTGGCTGCAATCTGTTCTGCCTCACGCTTGGCATGTGCCTTACCCTGCGCGGATTGCCCACTGTCGAGCGTCGCGCTAATCGTAAAAGTAGGGCGGTGATCGGGGCCCGAGCGCTCCACAACCTGATAACGTGGTGGGCGCTGGCCCTGCGCCTGCGCCCATTCCTGCAGCGTGGTCTTCGCGTCGCGTGCATCCTCATCGGCAGAGGCGATCTTCTCTGCCCATAGTTTCAGAACGATATCCCGCGCCGTCGCGAAATCCGCATCGCGATAGATGGCTGCGATCAACGCCTCCATCCCGTCGCCCAAAAGGGCCGTCTTGCGCCGACCGCCGCTCTGCGCCTCGGACCGGCCCATCGCAAGTGCCGGACCCAAGCCGATCTTTTCAGCAACGGCGGCGCAGGTTTCCTTTCGGACGAGCGCGTTGAACCGCGGGGCAATCGTGCCTTCATCCGCGGACTTGTCTTCCTGCAACAAAGCTTCTGCGATGATCAGCCCCAGGACCCGATCACCAAGGAATTCAAGGCGTTGATTGTCAGGACGTGCGGCGTTGGACAAGCTTGCGTGGGTCAGGGCGCGGTCCAGCAGCGCCCCATCGCGAAAGCGATATCCCAGCGCCTTTTGCAGCGCCTCACGTTCCGGTTTCAGTGTCACTCAACCCACTCGAAGAAACGATCCGCGCGCCACGTCCAGAATGCAAACATGCTGGACCCGCCAGATGAAAACAGAACGAAATTGGCGCGTCCGATCAGGTTTTCAAATGGCACGAAACCTACACCGCCCGGCGCGCTCTCGATCTCACCATCAAGATTTGCGCGGAACTCGTTGAACTGCGAGCGGCTGAAGAAGCGGCTGTCCACAGAATTGTCGCGGTTGTCGCCCATGAAAAAGAAATGGCCCTCAGGCACTGTGTAAGTGCCTGTATTGTCAAACCCTCTTGGCCCGGTATCGAGGATCAGATGGTCCGGTCCTTCGGGAATGGTTTCAACAAACTGAGCTTTTTCACACTCCGCACCAAGGGCGACGACCCCGTTTGAGCAAGAGGGCGGCTGGCCTCCGCGCTGCGCGATCCGCAGCTCCGTGAACACGCCATCAGGCGTTTGCGAGAGCGGCTCTCCGTTCAGGATGATCTGACCGTTCGACATGCTGATCGTGTCGCCCGGAAGACCGATCACGCGTTTGATATAGTCCACATTCGTCTCTGGATGCGCGAAGACGACAATGTCACCACGCTCAGGCTCCGACCCGAAAATACGCCCTGAAAACGGGCACATACGCGACGTTGGGCAGGAATGCGCGGAGTAGCCGTAGGCGAATTTGTTGACGAACAGGAAGTCACCGATCAGCAGGGTCGGCTTCATGGATCCGGACGGAATGTAGAACGGCTGGAACAACAGCGTGCGCAAGACGCCCGCGATCAGCAGCGCCCAGAATATGGTCTTGAGGGTGTCGAGAAACCCGCCTTCCGCTTCTTTCGCCATGTGCCAACGATCCTTGAGCCCAGAAATACAAGGGTCTTGTCCCTTTCGGGGCGCGCAATGTCAATCCGGGATCGGGCGCGCCTCGATCACAACGATGGCGGAGGCCCAAGGATGGTCATCCGTCAGGCTGACATGGATAATTGCCTCGTGATTTTCGGGGGTTAGACTGTCCAAACGCTCTTTCGCCCAGCCGGTCACCTCCATCACGGGCTGGCCGGTGCGCAGGTTTCGCACGGACATATCGCGCCATGCGATGCCCATGCGCAGCCCTGTTCCAAGCGCCTTGGAACAGGCTTCTTTCGCGGCCCAGCGCTTGGCATAACTTTCGACCGTATTGGCACGATTTTCGGAGCGGCGTTGCTCTAGTTCTGTGAAGACGCGGTCGCGGAACCGGTCGCCAAACCGGTCGAGCGTGCGGCCGATCCGCTCGATATTCGCAAGGTCATTTCCGATGCCGATGATCACGAAAAGCTCCCAAAAACGGTGTGCACAACCCGTACACAAAGCGTGCACAACCTGTACACCGGTTTTGCAGACATCAGGGTCGGCGCCGCGCATCCATTTCGTCGAGCCGAGCGGCAAAAGCATCGGCCTCTAGCCCTTCATTCAGGGCCGAGCGGAAAGCGGCCTGCTGGGTCTGAGGTGCCAATCCGTTTGTGGGCGGATCGCGGTCGAGATTGGTCGGAAAGGAATAGCCCTCCGCCGTAGCCGATATTGCAGCATCCAGTTCCGCGCGGGCCAGCGTGCCAGACCGAAGGGCGGCCAGCGCATGGGGGTAGAGCAGCTTGCACATACCGGTGCGGTCCACGACCTCCATCGCGCGTCCGAAGGCCGACGACACCTGTAGCAGATTCACCATGCGGTGGATGTCGGCGCTCGAATTCGAGCCTGCGGCGTGAAAGAGCGCGGGACTGAAGAACACGGCATCCCCCTTTGACAGCGGCAGCTGGATGCATCGCTCTTCGAACACCGCCCGGAAATCGGCGCGGCGCCATGCTGCATATCCCGGCCGGTAGAGTTGCGAGAACGGAAGCAGTTTTGTCGGACCACTCTCAATCGGAATGTCGCAATGGGCAATGCCGCCTTGCAGCGTCATTACAGGCGACAGGTCATGGACATGGGCGGGGTAGGCCCCGCTAACCTCTGCCGTCTGAAAGCCAAGGTGATAATCGCGATGAGCCTGCTGGGCCGCACCGCCGGGATGAACCAGGTTGATCTGGGCCGTCATCTGATAGTTTGGCCCTAACCACGCCTCACACACAGCATCGATGGAGGTGTTCGCGAAGTAGTGCAGGAACGTCTCGGGATCATATTCGCAGAGCTTTTGCAGACTGTTCCAGATGCGATCATTTGCGCCCGAGGCAGCGAAGTGATCGGCCCCGCCGCCGTCACCGGATTTTTCTGCCGCGATGATAGCGTCGTAAGCGACCGTCGCTGCATCAATCGGTGAAGTGTCCGAATAGGCCGTTTTAAGAACGAGCGCCCCCGCACCGTATCGCAGGACCTGTGCCCATTCGGCCATGAGGGTTCTACGGGCAGAAAGGTCGCTCAAATGGTCGCGCAGCGCACCCATATCGTAGATCGGCACGTTTTCTTGGACGTCCGTGGCATGTGGAACGCTGTCAGTGGCGGTGGTCTGAGCGAGGAGTGCTTCAAACTCTGACAGGTCGCAGGCCTCTGCGTCGAAATAGCCGGTTTTGGGGGTTTGATCGTCGAGCATCGCGCTATCCTCATCCACTGTCGTGCTGTTGAGAGAAGCCTAGCGGCTGGAACGCTTGCGAAGATCGGCAAAACGCATCAAAAACACATCAATGACCCACCGCTTCCCGATCAAAGAGATTGCCCGGCAGGCCGGTGTTGGCCCGGCCACAGTAGACAGGGTGCTGAATGGGCGTGCCCATGTCAGCGCCCAGACCAAGGCGAGGGTGACCGCAGCCATCACAGAACTCGAAGCGCAGGAATCGCTGTTGGCAGCGCGGGGTCGGCGCATGTTCTTCGATTTTGTCATGGAGGCCCCGGACAGGTTCAGCCGAGAGGTGAAGACAGCCGTCGAGACGGTCACCCCGGAGATCAGCGCCGCCGTGTGCCGCGCGCGATTTCGACTGGCGGAGACGATGAGTGATGAGGAGGTGGTCGCCACGCTGAACCGGATCGCACGCCGTGGCAGCCATGGGCTGTGTCTGAAGGCGCGGGACAGTGCGCCGATCCGCGCCGCTGTTGCCCGGCTTGCCGAGGTTGGCATTCCGACGGTCGCACTGGTCACCGATGTCACCGGGCGCGTGGCCTATGTCGGGGTCGATAATGCCAGTGCCGGGCGCACGGCCGCCTTGCTGATGGGGCTGAAGTTGACGCAAGGCGCACGGGTTCTGGCAACGCGCAGTGGGGCCGAGTTCTCTGGCGAGGAAGAACGGCTGACGGCCTTCCGCGACGCCCTCGCGCATTATGCGCCCGGTGTGGAGGTGCTGGATTTTTCCGGGGGTGGTGGCGTGTATGAAAGAACCGCACGCCTGCTGAGCGCAACACTGGCCAAGGTGGGCGCGGTTCACGGGGTCTATTCTATGGGCGGTGCGAACCGTGCGATTTTGGACGCGATGGACGCCGCCCACCTGAACGCGAGCCTGTTTGTCGCACACGATCTGGACCGCGCCAATCGCGCCCTGATCGCATCGGGTGCGATCGACATAATCCTGCATCACGATTTGCGAGCGGACATGCAGAATGTCTTTCGCGCGTTCCTGCACCATCACCGCCTTGTCGCAGGTCAGCCAGAGGATCTGATGTCACCGGTTCAGGTTATCACGCGGGAAAATTGCCCGCCGCGCTAGGCCTGTCAGTTGATTGCGATCTCGTTCAGGTCGCGATCGAGCGTGAAGCGCAGCACGGCGTCATCGCTTAGCCCACTGTCGGGATTGTGGCGTTGGATGGGCAATGTGAATTGGGATTGGGTGTCTGAGAGACGCTCGACCGACACCTCCGGCAACACCATTCCCGCAAAGCCGAGGCCGCGTTCATTGAGTGAGATCAGGCTGCAAAATGAACCCGGTCCGGCAATCGGGGCCCATGTCACCATCAGGTGCGCCCACGCGACCGCAGGCTCACCGGTGTCGAGCGCGATCAGGCGAACCGCCCCATCTTCGAACACGCGGGTCGCCTCCTCCCCCGGCCAGGCAAGATTGCGGGCGTTGGCCTGCCACGTGTCGCAGTCCCCCGCATGTTGGGCCGCCGCGGGTGCGGCCAGCAGCATGGCCGCGAATAGGCTTCTCAAAACAGTCATAGCGCCCCTCTCGCCTGATAAGGATCAGCGGGCAGTGTCCATCAAGCGGCGCATATGGGCAATGGCCCCGTCGAGACCGGAAAAGATCGCCTCGCCAATCAGGAAGTGGCCGATATTGAGCTCCATGACCTGAGGAAGGGCTGCGATGGGCTGCACCGTCTCGTAACTGAGGCCGTGGCCTGCGTGAACCTCCAACCCCAGATCGTGGGCGAAGGCGGCCATTTCGGTGAGGCGGGCAAGCTCTGCGTCCCGTTCCTCAAACCGGCCTTCGGCATGGGCGTCGCAATAGGCGCCGGTGTGCAATTCGATCACCTGCGCGCCGATGCGGTTGGCCGCCTCGATCTGGCGCTGATCGGCGGCAATGAAGATGGACACGCGCGAACCAGCCTCAACCAGCGGGGCGATGAAATGGGCCAGGCGGTTTTCATCCTGTGCAACCTCAAGCCCGCCTTCGGTCGTGCGCTCCTCCCGCTTTTCGGGAACGATGCAGACGGCATGGGGTTTGTGGCGCAGAGCGATGGCCTGCATCTCATCCGTGGCGGCCATTTCGAAGTTGAGCGGGACGGTCAGGGCCTCCATCAGCGCGTCGATATCCGCATCACCGATATGGCGGCGATCCTCGCGCAGATGGGCGGTGATGCCATCGGCGCCCGCACGCTCTGCCAGTTTGGCCGCGCGCACAGGGTCGGGTGTCGCCCCGCCACGGGCATTGCGGACGGTGGCGACGTGGTCGATGTTCACGCCCAGACGCAATTTATTCACGCTCATGCTCCAACTCCTTTGCCAGTGCCGCCTGCGCGGCCTTTGCGCGTCGCGCGAACTTTGCCATGCGCCGTTCGCGTCGCCTGCGCTGATAGGCCCGGACGATGGGGCGCGCCACGTAATACGATGTCACACCCGCGATCAGACCGGGGATCAGTCCACCGATAAGATAGGGCACGAACAGGCCAAAAAAGAAGTCTGATAGCAGATCCCATGAAGAAGTTTTGTATCCAAACAAAGACTTGACCGACCGCCACAGCCCGACAAAGGCCCCGGCGAAGCGGTGGGTCACCTCGACATAGTTCCCCGGCGCCGGTCCGTTGGCGACGATGCTGCCGAACCACAAAGAGACATAGCCGATTGCCGGAAAGGTCAGCGGATTGCCAAAGAACGTCCCAATCACAGAGGCCAGCACATTGCCGCGCAGCAGGACCGCCAGCAGCATCGCGACGACGATGTGAAATCCGAAGAAGGGCGTGAAGGTAACGAAAACGCCGAGGGCCAGACCCAGAGAAACCTTATGCGGACTGTCGGGAATGCGACGCAGGCGGTGCCCGATATATTCCACCGCACGTGCCCAGCCCCCTCGGGGCCAAAGGCCATTGCGGGCCCATTCGAGCCAACCCAGCGGTTTGCGTCGCTTAAAGACCATAATCCCCGTCAGTGGCCGTTGGTTTCAATCCGCGCCTTAGGAACGCGTCTCTGACCTACGCTCCCGCACCACCTCTGTCACCGCCGAATCCGCTTCGATGGCGGTCATGATGCGAGAAAGGTGGGTGACGTCCCGCACATCAACACTCAAACGCACCACGTAGAAATCGGGTTTCGGGTCTTCAATGCAAATGTCGCTGATATTCGCGTGATGCTCTCCAATCAGGGAGCACAGCCGGCCCAGAACGCCGGCATCATTGGCCATCGTCGTCACGAGGTCGGCAGTATGATTGCCAAGGCTTTCGCCCGCCCCCCAGCGCAGATCCACCCAACGGTCGGGCGATTCGTCGAAGGCGACCAGTTCAGGGCAATCAATCGCATGCACCTGCACGCCGCGACCGCGCCACGTGATGCCGATGATCCGTTCGCCCGGCAACGGCTTGCAGCAGGGCGCCGCCTGTGCGGATTGCCCTTGTGTCAGGCCGATCACCCCGTCCTTGCGGGTGGTGTTGGGGCCCAGTTCCTCAAGCGATAAAAGCTCGGGGTAGAGGGCCTGAACGATCTGGTTGCCCGTCACCTCTGCCGCGCCAAGCGCGCGCAGCAGATCATCAGCATCGGAGAAATTCAGCCGCTCTGCCGCTGTGGCCATGGCACGGTCTGACAACGACTTATCAACCTTGTCGAGTGCTGCGCGGGCAAATTCGCGGCCAAGCCGGATCTGGCTGGCCCGTTCTTCCAGACGTGCGAAACGGCGGATGGCGGTCTTCGCCCGTCCGGTGACGACAAGATCGGCCCAACTGGCCTGCGGCGTCTGTCCGGGGGCGGAAATGATTTCAACCGATTGCCCGTTGCGCAGCCGCGTGAAAAGCGGGCGGCGCTGGCCGTCTACCTTGGCCCCAACGCAGGAATTGCCCAGATTCGTATGAATCGCATAGGCAAAGTCGAGCGGTGTGGCCCCGCGCGGCAGTTTCACGACGCGACCCTTCGGCGTGAAGCAGAACACCTGATCGGAGAACATTTCCAGCTTCACATGCTCAAGAACCTCGGACGGGTTCTCTGCCGTGTCGAGGTCTTCGCGCAGGGATTGCAGCCAGTTTGCAGGATCTGCGGCGAATGGGTTTTCGAACCGGATGCCGTCCCGATAGGACCAGTGGGCCGCGACACCGGTTTCATTCACCTCATGCATCTCTTCAGTGCGGATCTGGATCTCAACCCGGCGTGCCTTGCGGCCCGACACGGTGGTGTGGATCGAGCGGTACCCGTTGGATTTCGGCTGGCTGATATAGTCCTTGAATCGTCCGGGAACGGCATTCCAGCGGCGATGCACCAGACCGAGTGCGGCGTAGCAGTCCTCTTCGGACTTGGTGATGATGCGGAACGCGAAGATGTCGGAGAGGCGATTGAACTCTCCATCCTTCTCATCGAGTTTGCGCCAGATTGAGAAGGGCTTTTTCTCTCTCCCGGTGACGAGGGCGTCGATGCCTGCGGCAGTGAGCAGGTTTTCGATGTCTTCAACGGTGCGGTCGATCACATCGCCGGTTTCGTTCTTGAGCGTGATGAAGCGCCGGATGACGGACGACCGCCCTTCCGGGTTCAGGATACGAAAGCACAGATCCTCAAGCTCTTCTCGCATGGACTGCATGCCCATCCGGCCCGCGAGCGGCGCGTAGATGTCCATCGTCTCTTGCGCCTTTTGAACCTGCTTTTCAGGGCGCATGTGCTTGATGGTGCGCATGTTGTGCAGGCGGTCGTTCAGCTTGACCAGAACGACGCGCAAATCCTCTGCCATGGCGAGGATGAGCTTGTGGAAATTCTCGGCCTGCTTGGTCTCTTTCGAAGAGAGCTGCAGGTTCGTCAGCTTGGTGACACCGTTGACCAGATCGGCCACTTCCGCGCCAAACAGGCGGCGGATTTCAGGCAGCGTCGAACCGGTATCCTCAACCGTGTCGTGCAGGAGGGCGGTGACGATCGTGGCATCATCCAGCTGATCGTTCACGACCATACCCGCAACGGCGAGCGGGTGTGTAAAATAGGGTTCACCCGAATGCCGCCTTTGTTCACCATGCGCATGTTGCGCATAGGCATAGGCTGCCTCGATCAGTGCACTATCGGATTTGGGATTGTAGGCTCGGACGCGCGCCGCAAGGTCCGGCGCGCGTGGGCTGAAAAGGACAGGTTCAGGTGACCCGTCCGCCATGGTGTCAGCGTTCGCCTTGCGCGTCCATCAGGGCACGCAGAAGGGATTCTTCGGACATGTCGTCCTCGGACGGGGCGTCGCCGCCATTGTCGCCCATGAGCAGAGCCATCTGATCCTCTTCCGGCTCATCCACCTCGATCTGGCGCTGGTTGGATTCGATGGCCGCTTCCTTCAGCTGGGATGCGGTCAGCGTCTCATCCGCGATTTCGCGCAGGGCCACGACAGGGTTCTTGTCGTTGTCACGCTCAACAGTGAGCGGGGCGCCCGAGCTCAACTCACGCGCGCGATGAGCCGCAAGCATGACCAACTCGAAGCGGTTGGGAACTTTATCGACGCAATCTTCAACAGTGACGCGAGCCATGTGTGGCCTCCACTCTCATCCAGTCTCGGTGAAAGGTATCAGATAACTTGCCGTGCGGCGGGATGCAAGGGCGCAGCCTCAGCGCGCAAGTTGAATGATTTCAGCGCGTTCTGCCGGTGCGAGGTCTGCAAGCATCTGCGAAACGGTCCGCTCCGTCACGGGATGGGTCCAATCTGGGGCAATATCTGCCAGCGGGACGAGGACGAATCCCCGCTCGTGCAGGCGCGGATGGGGCAGGATCAGCTCCTCCGGCGGTGGCGGCGGCGCCCCGTCATAGCGTTGTGCCATCCACGCACGGACAGTCGAAATATCCGGGAGGATCTGCTGCCCCGCCCCCAGCAGATCGAGGTCGAGAGTGCGCGGACCCCAGCGCACATCGCGCGTCCGCCCCGCCCCGGCCTCCACCTCATGCAAGCGCGTCAGCATTGCCTGCGGGGTATCGGAGCTGATCAGGCAGGCCGCGGCGTTGACGAAATCAGGGCCGGATCCGGGGGGAAAGGCAGGCGTTGTGTAGTAGGCGCTGACAGCCTCAACACGGACATGATCGCAGCTGAGCGCGGCAAGAGCGGCATCGAGAACAGCCGCCCTTTCCAATGGTGATCCAGCCAGATTTGCGCCGAGCGCGATCAGGTAATGCATGTTTACGTCACAATCCTACTTTGCAACTGCCGCCGATTTTTCTAACGTGAGACATTGTATTACGGGTCCGAGCGTTTTGCGGACAGCTTTGAATTTTTGAATGTATTGGAGAAGGTCGTGTTTTATCGGGATGAGCGCCTGGCGCTGTTCATTGACGGATCGAACCTCTACGCGGCCGCGAAGGCGCTTGGGTTTGACATTGACTATAAGCTTTTGCGTTCGGAATTCATGCGCCGTGGCAAGCTGCTGCGCGCGTTTTACTACACCGCCCTGCTGGAGAATGAGGAATATTCTCCGATCCGGCCACTGGTCGACTGGCTGAACTATAACGGTTTCACCATGGTCACAAAGCCCGCGAAGGAGTTCACGGATGCCGCCGGGCGGCGGAAGGTGAAGGGCAATATGGATATTGAGCTGGCCGTCGATGCGATGGAGATGGCCCCGCATATTGATCATATGGTGCTGTTCTCGGGCGATGGGGATTTTCGCCCACTCGTCGCGGGCATCCAGCGGCAGGGTGTTCGGGTGTCGGTCGTGAGCACGATCCGTTCAAACCCGCCGATGATCGCGGATGATCTGCGCCGCCAAACGGACAATTTCATCGAGCTGGATGAGCTGCGCGACGTGATCGGCCGCCCGATGCGCGAGCGCCCGGCAGAGGACTGATCTCAACCACTTGTTAGTCTTCTCACGCCACCATCGGCCATGTTTGGCAAAGGATGGAGGCGGGATTGACGGTTGCGACGGCGCTGCGGGTTTTGGCGATGGAGATCTATGCCGCCGTCTCAAAGGCGCAATATGCTGCTTCAATGCTGGCCCTTGCGATCCAGCAGCTTCGCGCAGGCAGTGTGACGTTAAACCGCGACACAATTGGGGCGGCACGGACTGATTTGCGCGATGCCCATACAATGCTGGTTGAGCATGTGCCGCGCAGGGTCGCCGAACTCGACCCGGATGCCCCGAAAAATCTGCGAGACATGCGCGGCGCCTCCGTGCGGCTGCTGGAGCGATTGCTCGATCAGATGCCCGACAGCATCTCCGATGATCAACTCGCACAACATCTGCATGATCGGGGCGTGGACACCGCCCTTCTGGTGGGCGAGATCAGTGAAACATTCGGTCAGTACCTTGCCGAAATGCAGTTGCGTGTCGTCACCACCTCTCAGCAGCGGGCGCGGATCAATGAATCCACGATTGGCGATCTGCTCAACCAATTGAGCAACATGGGCACGAGTATCGAGCTGATCGCAATCAACGCGGCAATCGAAGCCGCGCGAACCGGCCCGGCGGGCGCAGGGTTTGCGGTCATCGCACAGGAGGTGCAGTCCCTGTCGGGGCAGATGGGATCGGTGGTCAGTGCCGCGCAAGAGGAATTGCGCGGGCTTTGACCTCGATCAAACCATTCACTGCGCAAATTCGACATGGTGGGGCAAAGGGAGACCTCCAATGCCCAAAACGCCCTATGTGCCCCCTATCCCCCCGCGCATCCGCGCCATTGATCTGGAAGATGTGCGCGCCGCGCTGCGAGCGGGGGTCGACGATTTCAAGGCGGAGCCAAAGTTCGGCATTGTGATTGGGCTGATCTACGCGCTGGCAGGCATCGCAATGATGGCGGGAATTGGCGGAGCGGCCCCGATCTGGGCGATCATTCCATTGATGCTGGGCTTCCCGCTGGTTGGTCCCTTTGTCGCTGTCGCCTTTTACGAGATCAGTCGCGCGCGCGCCGAGGGACGCGCGCCCACATGGGGTGACGTCTTGCGACTGATGCTTGCGCAGCGAAACCGAGAGCTGGTCTGGATGGCGATGGTGGTCCTGTTTGTCTTCTGGATCTGGATCTATCAGGTCCGCCTGCTGCTGGCCTTATGGTTGGGCTTTGCCGCGTTCAGCGATCCGGCGAGTTTCGCAAGCGTCGCCTTTACGACACCGGCTGGGATCGGGTTCCTGATCAACGGCACAATTGTCGGCGGATTGCTGGCACTGGTGCTATTCTCGCTGACCGTAACAGCCATTCCGCTGTTGCTTGATCAGGATCGGGACATTGTAACAGCCATGATTGCGAGTGTCCGCTCCGTCCTCGCTTCACCCCGGCCGATGTTGAGCTGGGCTGTGTTTGTGGCGATCTGCCTATTCATTGCGATGCTGCCAGCCTTCCTTGGGTTGGCGATTGCACTGCCAATCCTGGGCCATGCGACCTGGCATCTTTACACAAAGACCGTGGAGCGATCCGGGGGCTGACGCAAAAAGCGCGGCGGCAGTATTTCGCATTAAAGACCGGCACCCTATACTCTGCTCAACAAGTGGAGATGCCGATGCCGCCCCTGACCCTCTATCTCGCCGCGCCGCGCGGCTTTTGCGCAGGCGTTGACCGCGCCATTAAGATCGTCGAAATGGCCCTCGAAAAATGGGGCGCACCCGTCTATGTGCGCCACGAAATCGTGCACAACAAATACGTTGTCGATGATCTGCGCGATAAGGGCGCGGTCTTTGTCGAAGAACTGGATGAGTGCCCGACCGATCGCCCGGTGATCTTTTCGGCGCATGGTGTGGCCAAATCGGTCCCGGCTGCGGCAGAAGCACGGCAGATGCTCTACGTCGATGCGACCTGCCCCCTTGTCAGCAAGGTTCATATCGAGGCCGAGCGCCATCATGCCAACGGCCTGCAAATGGTCATGATCGGGCATGACGGGCATCCCGAGACGATCGGCACGATGGGTCAGTTGCCTGATGGTGAGGTTCTGCTGGTCGAGACCGCGGATGATGTGGAAACGCTTGAACCGCGCGACCCTGAAAAGCTGGCCTTCATCACGCAGACCACGTTGAGCGTTGATGACACCGCCGATATCGTGGCCGCCCTCAAGGCACGTTTCCCCAATATCGTCGGGCCGCATAAAGAGGATATCTGCTACGCGACCACGAACCGGCAGGAGGCCGTGAAGGCCGTCGCGCCAAAGGTGGATGCGTTGCTGGTGATCGGTGCGCCGAACTCCTCGAACTCGAAACGTTTGGTTGAAGTTGGCTCGCGCGCCGGGTGCTCTTATTCGCAGTTGGTTCAGCGCGCGGTCGACATTGACTGGCGCGCCCTGGACGGGATCAAGACGCTTGGGATCACAGCCGGTGCAAGCGCACCGGAGGTTCTGATCGAAGAAGTGATCGACGCCTTTCGCGCCCGCTATGACGTGACTGTCGAGATTGTGGAGACGGCGCAGGAGCGGGTGGAATTCAAGGTGCCGCGCGTGTTGCGCGAGAGGGTCGCGTGAGCCTGCACCTCCCCCTTCGGACGGAGGATTTGGGATGATCAGCGTCGGATTTCTGGTAACGGCCCTGATCGTGGTACTCGCGCCCGGAACCGGGGTGATGTACACGCTCTCCGTCGCATTGACGCGCGGGTTTCGCGCCGCGATTGCCGCGGTGATCGGGTGTACAGCGGGAATTCTGCCGCATTTGCTGGCCGCCGTCTTTGGCCTTGCTGCTGTGTTGCACGCCAGCGCGCTGGCCTTTCAGGTCGTGAAATATGCAGGCGTGCTGTTCCTGCTGTGGATGGCCTATAAGACCTGGACGGATCGCAGCCCGTTGGGTGAGGCGGAGGTGTCGGAGCGGGATGCGGTGCAAATCGCCGTGCGCGGGGCCCTGATCAATGTCCTCAACCCCAAACTGTCGCTGTTTTTCCTTGCCTTTCTGCCGCAATTCGTCGTGGCGGAGGCGGGCAATGTGACGGCGCAGATGCTGCTGCTGGGCGGTGTTTTCTCAGCGATGACGGCTGCTGTGTTTCTGATCTACGCGTTCTTTGCCAGTGTCGCCCGCCGCAAAGTGTTGGAGAGCACGCGTGTCATGACGTGGATTCGGCGCGCCTTCGCACTGAGCTTTGGTGGGTTGGCCATGCGGGTCGCGCTGGACAGAAGTTAGGATTTCTTAACACGGCACCGAACCAGAGACGGGTTCGTGCGTTGATTGACTGTCCCGATCCCTTCCTGAGAAGGTTCGGTCGAGGACAGCGATGACGAACCCCATAGGGATCGGGCTCATCGCGAGGGGTCGGGGGCTTGGATCGCCTCCGGCCCTTACTTTTTTCAGGACGCTATTCGGCAGCGTGGCGGTTGGCCTCGTTCAACCAGGTCCACATGCGCACCGGCGTCAGCGGCATGTCGATATGGCGCACGCCGGCCTCCCACACCGCGTCGAGGGCTGCGTTCGTGACGGCGGCGAGTGCACCCACGGTGCCAGCCTCCCCACAGCCCTTCATCCCGATCTCGTTCGCGGTGGATGGGACAAGCTCCGTGTGAAAATGCATCCACGGCACGTCGTAGGCGCGGGGCATGGCGTAATCCATGAACGAGCCGGACATCAATTGGCCGTCCTCATCATAGACGACCTGTTCGGTGATGGCCTGACCAATGCCCTGGGCGACACCGCCATGGACCTGACCCTCTGCCAGCATCGGGTTCATCAGGACACCAAAGTCATCGACGACGGTGTATTTGACCACTTGCGTCTTGCCGGTGTCGGGGTCGACCTCAACCTCAGCAAAATGCGCGCCATTCGGGAAGGATCGGGCGGCGACGGTGTTTTCAAGCTCTGTTACCAGAAGCTCTGCCATCGCTTTCTCACGTGCCTTTGCGGCCAGGTCCATCAGGCTGACGCCCTTATCGGTGCCGACGACCTTGAACTGACCGGAATCGAATTCGATGTCCGCGCTCGCGACCTCAAGCTCTTCCTCGGCGAGGGGACGATATTTGCGGATCATTTCATCCGCGGTGGCATTGATCGAGTTGCCCTGCATGGTCACGGAGCGTGAGCCGCCCGTGCCGCCGCCCTTGGCTATGCGGTCGCTGTCACCCTGAACGAAGTTGATCGCCTCGAACGGAATGCCCGCCCGTTCGTGGAGGATCTGGGCAAAGACTGTTTCGTGCCCCTGCCCGTTTGACTGGGTGCCGACATAGAGATTGACGCTGCCATCTTCGACAAACTCGATCTTGGTCGTCTCGTCCTGCGAGCCGAGGATCGACTCGATGTAGTAGCACAAACCGAGGCCGCGATATTTGCCTTCGGCCGCTGACGCGGCCCGGCGCGCCTCGAACCCAGCCAGATCGGCCTCAACCTCGGCACGGTCGAGCACGCGATGGAAATCACCAACGTCGTAGAGCTCGCCGGCGGCTGAGGTATAGGGGAATGCATCTTTCGGGATGAAGTTCTTGCGGCGCAATTCCTGCGGGTTGACGCCCAGTTCCCGTGCGCACTGATCCATCAAGCGCTCTATGGCATAGATCGCCTCGGGCCGTCCGGCGCCGCGATAGGCGTCGATCGGTGTGGTGTTTGTGTAGATGCCCTGCACGTGGAAGAAAGTGTCCTGCACATCATAGGTGCCGGGCATGACCTTCAGCGCCAGTTCAGACTGGATGAACTGGCCGTAACCGGAATTGTACCCGCCCAGATTGCTGAGCGTGTGAAAGCGCAGGGCGATCAGCTTATGGTCCGCGTCGAAGGCCGCTTCGGCTGTCGTCACCAGGTCACGCCCGCCCGCGTCGGTCAGGTGCCCCTCCCCCCGATCTGCCATCCAGCGTACGGGCCGCTGCAATTCGCGGGCAGCAAAGGCTGTCATGAAATGTTCAGGATAGTCGAAAGACTTCATCCCGAAACCGCCGCCGACATCCGGGTTGGTGACGCGGACCTGCGACTTGTCGAGGCCCAGCTTTTTGGCCAGTGCGTCACGTGTGCCCCAGACCCCCTGACCGTTGAGTGCCAGATGAAGGCGGTCCCCCTCAACCTCCGCATAGCAACCGCGCGGCTCCAATGGATTGGCAAAGACGCGGTTGTCGATCAGATCGAGTGAGACGGTATGGGCCGCGCCGTCGAAGATCGCGGCGACCCGCGCCTCGTCACCATGCGCCCAGTCATAGGCGATGTTGTCGGGCGCCTCGGCATGGATCGCGTCACCACCGATTGCGGTATCAAGATGCACGGGCAAATCGTCGTAATCGACCATCACAAGCTCTGCCGCGTCGAGCCCGGCTTGCCGTGTTTCAGCGACCACCATGGCAACGGCCTCACCGGCGTGGCAGACGCGATCGGCAGCCAGAATAGGACGCATGGGAGCGGCCCCTTTCGAGCCGTCACGGTTCTTTACGACCGAAGCGTCCATCGTGTTGACGAGTTTTCCGTCGAGATCGGCGGCGGTGTAGACTGCAAGAACGCCCTCAACCTCAAGCGCGTCCGTGATGTCGATGCTCTCGATGCGGGCATGAGCGACCGGCGCACGCACGAAGGTGGCGATGGCCGATCCGGCAGGCGCAATGTCATCGACATAGCGGCCCTGCCCGGTGAGAAAGCGATCATCTTCCTTGCGTCTTACGGACTGGCTGACACCGAATTTCGCCATGGGAGCTCTCCTTTACCGGGCCTTACCTGCGGACACTAGCACCCGCACTGCGGCTGTCCATCGCCACTTAACGGCAATTTGCGTCGGGAATCATGTCTCACCCAATTTGCCGCAGCCTCAAATTGGTGGTGATGTGGAACCACGCCCTCGCCATGCTCGGCCGTCCGCCTATGTCCCGGTTCTGACATCTGTTTTCAGGAGCACATTCATGGACGGCATCCTTTTCGGTTCGGTCGGCGTTATCGCCGAGACCTCCCACCTTCAGCGGGCCGCCTTCAACGAGGCGTTCGCCAAAGCCGGTCTGGATTGGCGCTGGGAGGAAGAGGAATACAACCGCATGCTCAAGCAGTCAGGCGGCGCGAACCGAATCCGCAGCTATGCCGATGCGCGCAGGGACAAGCTGACCGAGGATCAGGTGACCGAGTTGCATTTGAGCAAGACGAAGCTCTTTGACGAGACGATGGTCGAAGAAGGGCTGCGCCCCCGTCCCGGCATTCAACGCCTGTTGCGCGAAGCCCGCGCGGCGGGCCTTGCGACGGCCTTTGTAACAACGACCTCTCAAGCCAATATTGATGCGATGTTGGCGGCGCTGGGTGAAACCATCGAAGCGGATATGTTTGATCTGATCACAACGGCTGGGATGGTCGACAACGGCAAACCTGCCCCCGACATCTACACGCTGGCCATCGAGCGGCTGAACCTGACGCAGGCGGTCGCAATCGAGGACAGCGCCCCTTCGATGGAAGCGGCGGTTGCCGCGGGACTGACCTGTTTGGTCACACCCGGTGCCGCGCATGCTGATGACGATTTCGCAAAGGCAGCTGCGGTGGTCGCGCATCTGGGTGATCCGGAAAATCACGTGGAGGGCGCCGACCTGCCAGACGGTTTCGTGACGCTGGACTGGCTTCGCAGCCTGGCGTGATGCTTTGGACGTGCGGTCGCGGTTGACGTTCGCGGCAGGCCGACGCCCAATGCGCGCAGCAGAACAGGAGAACCCCATGTCACGAGAGATCGTTATCCTCAGCGGCGCGCGTACGGCCATCGGCACCTTCGGCGGCAGTCTGGCCGCCATCCCTCCGATCCAGCTTGGCGCAACGGTGACCAAGGCCGCGCTCGACCGCGCCGGTGTGGCGGGCGAGCAGATCGGCAATGTCGTGTTCGGACATGTCATCAATACCGAACCGCGCGACATGTATCTGAGCCGCGTTGCCGCGATGGAAGCGGGCATTCCCGACACGACACCGGCGATGAACGTGAACCGGCTGTGCGGGTCCGGGGCCCAGGCCATTGTGAGCGCAGTTCAGTCGCTGATGCTGGGGGACGCGGATTTCGCGGTTGCAGGCGGTGCGGAGAGCATGAGCCGCTCCCCCTATATCATGCCTGATGCGCGTTGGGGCCAGAAGATGGGCGACGTGCGGACGATGGATATGATGCTGGGCGCACTGAACTGTCCGTTCGGCACCGGTCACATGGGCGTCACGGCAGAGAATGTGGCCGATGAGCATGGGGTGAGCCGCGAGGATATGGATGCCTTCGCGATGCAATCGCAAGAGCGCGCTGCAGCCGCCATTGAAGCAGGCTATTTCGCAGACCAGATCGTGCCCGTTGAGGTGAAGAAACGTCGTGAGATCGTCGCATTCGACACCGATGAGCATCCAAAGGCGACGAGCCTCGATGCGCTTGGCGGTTTGCGCGCTGTGTTCCGTAAGGATGGGCGTGTGACAGCGGGCAATGCCTCGGGCATCAATGACGGGGCAGCCGCACTGGTGTTGGCAGAGGCCGGTGCGGCGCAGGCAGCGGGTTTGACGCCGCGCGCCCGGATCGTGGGCTATGCCCATGCGGGCGTTCGCCCGGAGGTTATGGGGATCGGGCCGATCCCGGCGGTCGAGAACCTGCTCGAACGCACTGGCATGAAGGCCACTGACTTTGACGTCATCGAGTCGAACGAAGCGTTCGCGGCGCAGGCCATCGCGGTCAACCGGGGTTTGGAGCTCGACCCTGCGAAGGTGAACCCGAATGGCGGAGCAATTGCGCTGGGCCATCCAGTCGGGGCCACAGGTGCGATTGTGACGGTTAAAGCGCTCTATGAACTGGAGCGGATCGGTGGACGCTTTGGTCTGATCACCATGTGCATCGGCGGCGGTCAGGGCATCGCAATCGCGATTGAACGCCTCTGACACGGCACAACTGTGCTACCCTCTTCCTGCGACAGATAGGGAGAGGGTGGCATGAACACATCTGGCAAAGCTGGCCTGTGTCTGTGGTTCGATGGGCAGGCAGAAGAGGTCGCGGACTTCTATATGGCTCTCTTTGAGGACGGGCATGTCATCAGCCGCAACCGATCGCCGATCGATTGGCCCGGTGGCGCGGCAGGCGACGTCGTGCTCGTTGAATTCGAAATGGCAGGAATGCGCCTTCAGGCACTGAATGGTGGCCCAGACCGCCCGCATACGGATGCGGCATCATTGACAATTTCCGCGACCGATCAGGACGAGGTGGACCGTTTGTGGGGCGCCATTCTCGCGGCCGGCGGTGAAGAGATCATGTGTGGTTGGATCAAGGATCGGTGGGGCGTGCGGTGGCAGATCGTTCCCGCCGAGTTTGAAGAGATGCGGCGCAGCGCCCCGACCGAGGCACTTGCACGCGGCTACGCTGCGATGATGACGATGCGAAAGCTCGATATGAGCCAACTGCGCGAAGCTGTCCTGACCGGCTAGAGCATCTTAGGACCGGTCGGGGGCGTGGGGACACCCTTGTTCATGGCGCAGGGCAACAAGCTCCTCAGCATGTGCGCCGCAATCGACGCAGTGAAATTCCCCGTTTCCAAACTGTATGAAGTCAGGCAGCCGCTCGACCCCCACGCGGCGGGCGGTGTGGGACCTTTTTACATCTCTGATCTTGTTCCGCTTGCACTTTTCACGGTCGGTCATGCCGCAACGTCCCTCCTTTTCCTTAAGACCAACGCAGGAGTGCAGGATGTGGTTCAGACGGTGCGACCCACTTGCATTGAGGTTGGGTCTGTTTAATTGTCTGACAAATGGATGAGACCCGGCAGAGAGCGGCCGTCCACGGAGATTCAGGGAGGAGAACCCCATGCACAATCTGATGCAAGACTGGCCGCTGCGCGTCAGCGCCATTCTCGATCACGCCGCGCATTATCACGCGGACCGGGAAATCATCTCCCGCTCGGTCGAAGGACCGATCACAAAGACAACTTGGTCCGGTATCCACCTGCAAGCCAAGAAATGTGCACAGGCCCTGCGCAAGCTGGGTGTGGCGCCCGGCGATGTGGTTGGCGTCATGGCGTGGAACACCGCGCGCCACCTGGAAGTCTGGTATGGCGTCCCCGGCGCCGGGGCCGTGTTGCATACACTGAACCCGCGTCTTTTCGCCGATCAGATGAGCTATGTCATTGATCATGCAGGCGATAAGGTCCTGATGGTCGATTTGGATTTGCTGCCGCTGATCGAGGGTATCATTGATCGCCTGCCAAAGGTGGAGACGATCATCGTCATGACTGATCGGACGCATATGCCCGAAACCAACCTTGACGTGCTTTGCTATGAAGAACTGCTGGCCGAGGAAGACGGGCAGGCTGATTGGCATATGGGGCCGGAAACGGATGCGTGTGGCATTTGCTATACATCGGGCACCACCGGCAACCCGAAAGGGGTCGTCTACACCCACCGCTCAAACGTGCTGCACGCCCTTGCCGCCCAAAGCCCTGACATGCTGGGGCTTGGCTCTGCCGATACGGTGATGCCGGTTGTGCCGCTCTTTCACGCCAACGGCTGGTCCATCGGATACACCGCGCCCATGGCTGGCAGCCGCGTCGTGATGCCAGGCCGCGACATGACGCCGCCTGCCGTATACGAAATGCTGGAACATGGGGTGACGATCACCGCGGCCGTGCCGACGATCTGGCTGGGCCTGCTGGGATGGCTCCGCGACAATTCGGACAAGCGCTTCAGCACGCTGGACCGGGTTGTGATCGGAGGATCGTCTTGCCCGCGGGCGGTGATCGAGACCTTCCAGAATGTCTATGGCGTGCAGGTTCTGCATGCCTGGGGTATGACAGAGATGAGCCCGCTGGGCACCGTTTGCTCGTTCAAGCCAGAAATCTCTGCTCTGGATGAGGCAGGACGGCTCGATGCGCAGGAGACCGTCGGCCATCCCCCCTTCACCGTTGAGCTGAAGATCACCGATGATGACGGAGTAACCCTGCCAGAAGACGGTGAGGAACAGGGAAAACTGTGGTGCCGTGGGCCTGCTATCGTTGGCAGCTATCTGCACTCTGGTGAAAGCGCGACAGACGCCGACGGATGGTTTGACACAGGTGATGTGGCGACAATCGACCGCCACGGATATGTGCGGATCACGGACCGGTCCAAGGACGTTATCAAGTCGGGCGGTGAGTGGATCAGTTCCATCGACCTGGAAAACGCCGCCGTCGGTCACGCCGATGTCGCCGAAGCCGCCGCTGTTGGCATTCCGCATCCAAAATGGGATGAGCGGCCAATCCTCGTGGTCGTGCCTGTGCCTGGAACATCGCCCGCCAAAGAGGACATCCTGTCACTCGTCGCCGCGAAATTTGCGAAATGGCAGGTGCCCGACGATGTGGTCTTCGTTGAAGAGTTGCCGCATACGGCGACTGGCAAGATTTCCAAACTGACCTTGCGCGACCAGCTGAAGGCGCGGGGATATACTCTGCCAGGTTGATTGCCGCTGGGCGCTGTCCGGGCTAGGTAAGGGTCAGCCCCTCAGCCACCCGGACAGATCGCCTGCCGATGACCGCCCTTGACCAATACCAGCGTCTCGAAGCGCTCGCGCTTTGGCGCGCCGACGCGACCTCCTCCCCGCGGGAAGTCATCGCGACATTCGGCAATTCGCGCCTGACCTTGATGGATATGAGCGAAGCCCCGATCACCCAGTGGTCGCTGGCCGCGTTGCGCTATAGCGAGGAGGCGGATCCGGCAGGACGCCCGGATGCGGTGGGTCTGACACCTGATCCGGAAGGGGCGGAATGCCTCTGGTTTGATGACGTCGACCTTAAGGCGGCCATAGCCGCTGTCTGGATCGAGGAAGAGGCTGAGGCGGTTGACGCGGCCCCATCGGGCAACCGGGTGTTTCGCTATGTCATCCTAGCATTCGTAAGTATCGCGCTGGTCATCGGAGCCATCCTTGCCAGACCTTGGGCGCAGGATACGCTGCTTGCACAAGTGCCAGAGGAGGTCTGGCGCAGCGTGTCACGAGAGATTGTGACGGCGCAATCGGAGCAAAGCGGGCTTTACCTTTGCCAGCGCGCCGGGCGCGCGGACCCCGCCTTGATGGAGATCCAGACCCGGCTGGGCGCGACACAAGCGCGAATGGAACCCGTGCTGTTTACCGCTCGGCAGGACGTCTCACCCATCATTGCGCTGCCAGACCATCGCGTCCTTCTGGATGCGGACGCGATGCGCAGTGCCGCCCAGCCCGAGGCGCTGGCAGGATTGATGGCCCTGGGCCTCGCACGGCAGGACCGGGAACAACCGCGCAACCGGATCGCCTCCGCCATCGGTATGGGGGGGCTGATTGGTCTGGTGACGCGCGGGTATCTGTCTGAAGATACGGTAGCCGTCGCGGCAGCGGCGTTGGCACAATTGCCAGAGTGGGAACGCCCCGCGGATGCCGAAGCGCTGCGCCTGCTGGAAACGGCGGCCTTGCCCAGCAAACCGCTGGCGCTGATCCTGGCCGGGCGCGGGTTGCCCATTGAGCGGCTTGAAGCGTTGGCGGATGGGGATGTGATCGGGGCAGAACCCTTCACGCCTGCGCTGAACGATCAGACCTGGCTGGGCCTGCGCAGCCGCTGCCCGGCCCGCTGATCCTCAAAGCTCGACAATCACACCATCTTCAAGCCGCACCATCCGATCCATCCGGGCGGCAAGCTCCAGATTGTGGGTCGCGATCAGAGCGGACATGCCGGTTTTGCGCACCAGGGTCATTAGTGCCTCGAACACTTGATCGGATGTGGTCGGATCAAGGTTTCCAGTAGGCTCATCAGCCAGAAGCAGCGCCGGTCCATTCGCCAGCGCACGGCAGAACGCAACGCGCTGTTGTTCGCCGCCGGACAGCTCCCCCGGGCGATGATCCGCGCGGGAAGACAGGCCAACGGTGGCCAGCAATTCCTCGGCCCGTGCGCGCGCGGCAGATGCACTGACGCCTGCAGCGCGCTGGGGCAATTCGATGTTTTCGGACGCCGAAAACTCCGGCAACAGGTGGTGAAACTGGTAGACGAAACCGACAGTAGACCGGCGCAGCAAGGTCCGCGCCTTATCCTTCATGCCCGTGGCGTCGGTCCCTGCAATCTCAACCTTACCTTCATCCAGCGTGTCGAGCAGACCCGCGATGTGGAGCAGCGTCGATTTGCCGGAACCGGACGGCGCGACCATGGCAACGACCTCACCTGCCGCAACGTTGAGGTTCAAGCCGCGCAACACGCGGATCTCAGCGGGTGTGCCTGCATTGTAGGTCTTGGTGACACCGGACAGGTTCAGGGCAGTCTTACTCATAGCGCAGCGCCTCTACCGGGTTCATGCGCGCGGCGCGGCGCGCGGGAAAGATGGTAACAACAAAGGAAAGGCCGAGCGACAGCGCCACCGCGCTCAGCACATCGCCCAGCTGCAGTTCGGCCGGAAGCTGGCTGATGAAACGTACCGATGGATCCCAGACCCCGCCGCCGAGCAGCCAGTTCACGGCGTTGAAAATCGGATCGATATAGATCGCAAAGAGGCAGCCAAGAACCACGCCGACCGCCGTGCCGACGATGCCGATGCTGGCCCCACAGATGAAAAAGACCCGCAGGATCGAGCCCTGGCCCAGACCCATGGTCCGCAGGATGCCCACGTCGCGGCCTTTGTTCTTGACCAGCATGATTAGGCCCGAGGTGATGTTGAGCGTAGCGATCAGCACGAGGATCGAAAGGATGACAAACATGATGTTGTCCTCCATCTCAAGCGCCCGAAGGAACCCCCCCGCACTTTGCTGCCAGGTCCAACTAAGCATGTTCGGACCAGCTGCGGCGAGAATATCATCCAGATAGGCATCGATGCGCTCTGGATCCTCGACCAGCACTTCAAGCTCGTCCACCACGCCGTCGCGGTTGAAATAACTCTGCGCCTCGGCAAAGGGCATGTAGACGCGGACCCTGTCGATGTCGAAACGGCCAACCTGAAAGATGTTGACCACCTCATAGGTCGAGGTGCGCGGGCTGGTGCCGAATGGTCCCTGCACGCCATTGGGCGAAATCAGTTGCACCATGTCGCCAACCCCGACGCCCAATGTCTGCGCGACACCTGACCCGATTGCGATCCCTTCCTCCAGACGGGTGAGATCGCCGAGCGAGATTTCCGGCTCTGCCAGAAGTGGCAGCGTCTGAACATCCGACAGACGCTGGCCCACCACCTCAACACCCGCATTGCTTCCATTGGCTGCGGCGAGAACCTGCCCGCGAATGGTGGGGGCGGCACGGGTGACCCCCTCAACCATCAGGACACGCTCCGCGGTCTCATCAAAGGTTTCAATGGTGCGAACGACCTGCCCAAACTCATTGCGATAAGGTTGCTGCAACACGGTGACATGGGCGTTCGCGCCCAGAATGGTCGCCACGAATTCGGTTCTGAAGCCGGATCGAACCGCCAAAGTCGCGATCAGGGCAAAAACGGCGAGCGCAATGCCGATCAGGCTGATCCACGTCATAACCGAGACGCCGCCCTCCTTGCGCCGCGCGCGCAGGTAGCGCCACGCAATCAGCCACTCGAAAGCGGAAAAGGGCCGGGCCGAATTGGACATGAAGTGCCTCGCAGATATCGCAGCGTTGAGGCCGGAGAATGGTGTGCGGCCCGCAGAATGACAAGTACACGCGGTATTATCATTGCGGGATCGTTACCGGTGCGTGATCAGCACTCAGGCACGTTGACGGCAAGCCCACCCAACGATGTTTCCTTATATTTCTCACTCATATCCCGGCCGGTCTGGCGCATCGTCTCCACACAGGCATCGAGGCTGACAAGATGACGGCCATTGCCGCGCAACGAAAGGGATGCCGCACTCACCGCCTTGATCGCGCCGAGGCCATTGCGTTCAATGCACGGGGCCTGCACCAGACCTTTGATTGGATCGCAGGTCATGCCGAGGTGGTGTTCCAGGGCAATCTCGGCTGCATTTTCCACTTGTTCCGGCGTGCCGCCCATCACGGCGCAAAGCCCAGCAGCAGCCATGGCAGCGGCAGAGCCAACCTCCCCCTGACAGCCGACTTCAGCGCCGGAGATAGAGGCATTGGTTTTGATGATCCCGCCGATGGCCGCGGCGGTCAGCAGAAATTCATCAATCCGATCGCGCGATGCGCCGGGCACATGATCGAGCCAGTAGCGGATTGTCGCGGGGACGACACCAGCCGCACCATTTGTCGGCGCGGTCACGACCTGACCACCGGCGGCATTCTCCTCATTCACCGCCATGGCGTAGACCGAAAGCCAGTCGTTCACTGTGTGCGGCGCGGAGAGATTGTTGCCACGTTCCTCCAGCAGTTGGCGGTGGATGTTGCGGGCGCGGCGTTGGAGATGCAGGCCTCCGGGGAGGATGCCCTCCTCGCTCATCCCACGGTCGATGCAATTTTCCATCACCGACCAGATTTTCTTCATGCCCGTCGACAGGCTTTCGCGGTGGCCTTCGGCATATTCATTGGCCTGCTTCATCTGTGCGATGGACTTGCCGCTCTCACGGGCCATGCGCAGCATCTCAGCCGCATTGTGGAAAGGATAGGGCGCGTTGGTCAGCGCATCTTCCGTGCTTTCCTTCTGGCGCTCCAATTCCCGCTCGGTCAGCACGAAGCCGCCACCGACTGAGTAATAGGTCTCGCGTAACCAAAGCGCGCCATTGGCATCGCCTGCTTCGAGGATCATGGCGTTGGCGTGGCCGGGCAGATTGCGTTCGAAATCGAAAACCAGATCCGTCGCAGGGTCGTAGCGCAATTCAGGCAACCCTTCGGGACGCAAGATGTGGTTGGCCGCAAGATCGGCCAGGGCCGCATCCCCGGCTTCTGCATCGAATGTCTCAGGCGCGAAGCCCAGAAGCCCCAGATGAACCGCACGATCTGTAGCGTGCCCTTTGCCCGTCCACGCCAGCGATCCGTGCAGCGAGCAACGAATGGCCGCCAGGTCGCCCGCACCCGGAACGCGATCTTCGCCGCTGCGCAAAGCCTCCAGAAAGCGCCCGGCCGCAACCATCGGGCCCATTGTGTGGGACGATGACGGGCCGACGCCGACCTTGAAGATATCGAATACGCTCAGAAACATGGCCCGCATCCCTTCCAGTTCTGGCCTCTTCTAGCGAAGCGTGGCGCAGGTTGCATCCCGAATACGACCCCTTCCAACCCTTGCGCGCAGGACTGGCGAGGGGATTGGATAATTTCGAATTGTCATGCGGCGCGTGCGCATCTGGTCAGCAAGCGCGGGGCTGCTACGTTTGGAGAATGACGCCTTTTGCCGATCTTCTGGAACGTCTTGCCTTCACGCCCGGCCGCAATGGCAAGCTGACACTGCTGCGGCAGTATTTTGCGACCACGCCGGACCCGGATCGCGGCTGGGCGCTGGCTGCGCTTGCCGGAACGCTGGACCTGCCGCATGTCACCTCTTCGGTCATCAAGGGCTTGATGGAAGAGGCGATGGACCCGCATCTGTTCGCGCTCTCCCGTGCTTATGTCGGGGATCTGGCCGAAACGGTAAGCCTGCTTTGGCCCGAACCGGATCGGGCAAATCCGCCAAGTCTGGATGAGGTGGTGACGAGCCTGCTTGCGGCCTCCCGCTCTGACAGACCGGCGGTTCTTGCCCGGCTGTTGGATCGGTGCGGGGCGAGCGCGCGGCTGGCCTTGATCAAGCTTTGCACGGGCGGAATGCGGGTGGGCGTGTCGACGCGACTGGCGCAAACCGCACTCGCCGACACGAACCATCCCCTTGAGACGATCGAGCGGCTGTGGTTCGCGATTGATCCGCCCTACACGGAACTGTTCGCTTGGCTCGACGGTGGCGCGATGCCGGATGTTGACCTCAGCCTTGCCTATCGCCCGATGATGTTGGCCCATCCAGTGGAGGACCGGGTTTCTACCCTCAGCCCGGCAGAGCATGTTGCCGAATGGAAATGGGATGGCATTCGGGTTCAAGCGGTGGCGACCCCGCGGGGGCGGCGGCTTTACACCCGGACGGGTGACGATATTTCCAAGAGCTTTCCCGACATTCTGGCACAGATGGACTATCACGGCTGTCTGGACGGAGAACTGCTCGTCGTGCGCGACGGAGAGGTCGCGCCCTTTGCCGACCTTCAGAAACGATTGGGCCGCAAACGTGTGGGCAAGAAGACGCTCGCGGATTATCCAGCGCATGTCCGCGCCTATGACCTGCTCGACATCGACGGTATCGACCTGCGCGATCTGCCCTGGTCCGAGCGGCGGGCGCGGTTGGATCGCATGGATTTGCCCGAGCGTTTCGACCTCTCCCCCTTGATCCCGTTCGATCAGTGGGACGCGCTGGAGGCGCTGCGGGACGGCGCGCGGGGTGAGGCGTTGGAGGGGCTGATGCTCAAACGCCGCGACAGTGCTTACGTTGCCGGTCGCCCGGTCGGGCAATGGTGGAAATGGAAACGCGATCCGTTGGAGGCGGATTGTGTGATGATGTATGCCCAACGCGGACATGGCAAAAGGTCTTCCTATTATTCCGACTACACATTCGGCGCCTGGACCGATGGGCCGGACGGGCCCGTATTGACCCCTGTGGGCAAGGCATATTCAGGGTTCACGGATCAGGAGCTGACCGAGCTGGACAGATTTGTGCGGAACAATTTCACCCAACGGTTCGGACCCGTGCGCGCCGTGAAACCGGCCTTGGTTCTGGAAATTGCATTTGATGCGATTCAGGAGAGCAAGCGCCACAAATCGGGTGTCGCGATGCGGTTTCCGCGCATCAAGCGCATCCGCTGGGACAAACCCATTGAAGAGGCCGCGACGCTTGAAAGCCTCAAGGCGATGATTGGCTAAGCTCGCCGCATCCACATTTTTCTGACACGCTGCCAAGGAATGGCGACGCACTTGCGTCTCATGGTCAGGATGAGAATGGATGCAGATGATAAAGCCTTGGCGCTTGCCGCCGCCTCGGGGGACCGTGCGGCCTTTTCGGCGCTGATTTCGCGACATCACCCAATGGTGTTTCGCCTGGCCTGGCGCATCACCGGCACGACCGCTGCGGCAGAGGATATCGCGCAGGACGTTTGTGTGGGACTGCCGGCCAAGCTGCAAACCTGGCGCGGCGAAGGCAAATTCACAACGTGGCTGCACATGCTCGCCGTGAACGCAGCACGCGATCATCTGCGCCGCGAAGCCACTTATGCCAAGGCCGCTGTCGGCTGGGGAGAGGCCGTTCGGGCCGCAGCAGGCGAACAGGCGACCCAAGCCGATCGGGCGGCTTGGCTGACAGCTGCCATGCGCCAGTTGCCAGATGATTTACGCGAAACACTCGCTTTGATCACTGAGGGGGTCAGCCACGCAGAGGCCGCAAAGGTGCTTGATATCAGCGAGGGCACGGTGAGCTGGCGCATGAACCGCGCACGCACCCTTCTGCGCGACATTCACAGGACTGAGGAAGAGACATGACCGATCCGCTCGACACAGTTCTGGAAGAGCTCCAGTCCCAGGCACCTGCCCCGTCGGCGGATGCTTTGGCGTCAGCTCATGCGGCGGCTTTGACCCGGTTTGACGAAGAATTCTCGCAAGCTGGCCAAGAAACACCGTCTGCGCCGCGTCCTATGATCAGAAGCACGTCACGCTTCGATCTGATCCAAGGAGCGAAAGCAATGATTGATCGATTGACCACCCGTCCCGCCATGATCGCCACCGGAGGCTTGTGCGCAACTGCCATGGCACTGATCCTGCTGCCAAATGATCCGTTGCAACCCAGCCTCACACGACAGGTGAGCCCGCCGGTGCCGCAAGAACGGTTGGAATTTGAGAGCGACGCCGCGATCGCGCCGGATCTGCTGATGGAGGAGCCGATGGTCGAATTGGCACCGGCACCGATGTCGCGTGCGATGACGGGTGCGATCAGCGAGCGGGCACAGATCGCACCCATTCCCCAATCTCTATCGGAAACAGGGCGCGATCAGTTCGCTTCGTTTGAACGCGGCGGGCTTCAGATTGTCAGCGAGAACCCCGTTTCGACCTTCTCTGTCGATGTGGATACGGCCTCCTATAGTTGGATGCGTCAATCCCTGATGAATGGGCGTTTGCCCGATCCGGCATCGGTTCGGATCGAAGAACTGGTGAACTATTTTGACTATGCCTATCCCGGACCAACAGGGGATGAGCCCTTCGCCACTCATATCTCCGTCGCACCGACACCTTGGAATTCCGACACCAGGCTTTTGCATATCGCGTTGCAGGGCGCCGTGCCTGCCGTGCAGGAGCGTGCACCGCTGAACCTCGTCTTCCTGATCGATACGTCCGGCTCCATGCAAGAGGCGGATAAACTGCCATTGTTGATCCAGTCGTTCCGCCTGTTGCTGGACACATTGGAGCCAGAGGATGAGGTCGCAATCGTGACCTATGCAGGATCAGCCGGGATCGCGCTGAACCCCACCTCCGTCACCGATCTGGCCAGCATTGAAGCGGCGCTGACCCGCCTGCGTGCGGGTGGATCGACCGCCGGTCATGCCGGGCTGACCGAAGCGTACAAATTAGCCGATCAGATGCGGGGGGATGGTGAGGGCGCGCGGGTGATCCTCGCCACCGACGGTGATTTCAATGTCGGGATCAGCGGGACGGATGCGCTGGAAGACTATATTGCCCGTGCGCGGGAAGGTGGGACGGACCTCTCAGTGCTCGGCTTCGGGCAGGGAAATTACAACGATGCGCTGATGCAAACACTGGCACAGAACGGCAACGGCATTGCCGCCTATATCGACAGTGTGGCAGAGGCGCGACGGGTGCTTGTCGACCGGGCGGCGGGTGCGCTGATCACCATCGCGCAGGACGTCAAAGTGCAGGTGGAATTCAATCCGGCCACGGTCGCGGAATACCGCCTGATCGGGTACGAAACCCGGGCCCTTGCGCGGGAGGATTTCAACAATGACCGTGTGGATGCCGGAGAGATCGGTGCAGGGCATGCGGTGACAGCGCTTTATGAAATCACCCCAGCGGACAGCGCAGCCCGGCTGACTGGTCCGCTGCGCTATGGCGATGGTGCTGGGCCTGTATCGACATCTGACGAACTGGCCTTTGTCCAATTACGCTACAAGCTGCCCGGCGAGGCGGAGAGCCGCCTGATCTCAACGCCCGTCCTGCCGGGTGCCGATGCTGGTCTTGAGGGCGAGGTTGCCTTTGCCGCGGCGGTTGCCGGTTCAGGTGCCTTGCTCAGCGGCCAGAGCTGGACGGGCGACTGGACCTATGACGATGCGATCGCCCTTGCCAACGCGACGCGCGGCGAGGATTTGATGGGGGCACGGTCCGAGTTTGTGCAGTTGATGCGAACCGTTCAGACCCTAGACAATCTGCAATAGGGCAAGCCGGCCCAGACGAACGAAAGCGGGGCGCCGGAAGTGACCGGCGCCCCGCTTCTTCTTGGTCAAAATATCCCCGCCGGAGGCGAAGACAGATCAGCTCATTTCCGCGACAGCCCGCTTTGTCATCACACCGATCAAATGGGCGCGATAGGCCGCCGTCCCATGAATATCGGCGATCATGCCATCTTCGGACGCGGACAAACCACCAAGCGCATCGGTAGAGAAGTTGGCGCCCAGTGCCTCTTCCGCCTCGGTCCAACGGAACACGCCGTCCTCGGACGCGCCGGTCACCGCGACACGGACGCCATCGGCGAATTTCGCAACATAGACCGCGACCAACGGGAAGCGGGATGCGGGTTGGGGCATCTTCGAATAATGCGCCTTCTCCGGGATGGGGAAGCGCACGCCGGTGACGATCTCGCCTTCATCGAGGGCCGTGGTGAACATGCCCTGGAAGTAATCATCCGCCGCAATCTCGCGCTTGTCGGTGATGATGGTCGCCCCGGACCCGAGCGCGCCTGCGGGATAGCACGCGGACGGATCATTATTGGCAAGGCTGCCGCCGATTGTGCCCCGATTGCGCACAGAGGGATCCCCGATCCGTCCTGCCAGGTCGGCGAGACCCGGATAGATGTCGGCCACAGCTTTCGCGACCATCGCGTGGGTGGTGCCACCGCCGATTTCGACGGTGCCGCCACTCTCACGGACATATTTCATCTCATCGATATGGCTGAGGCTCACAAGCGTGCCCGGATCAGCGAGGCGCTGTTTAAGCGTGGGGATCAGCGTCTGCCCCCCGCCCAGCGCCTGAGCCTCTCCACCAGCGAGAGCCGAGGCGGCCTCTGCCACAGTGCCCGGCTTCACAAGATCGAATGCATACATTTCATGTCTCCTGTCGGTTGGCCTCTTGCGAGACCTCTCATCTTTATTCCCTCCCCCGGGCAACGGGGGAGGAACATGGCCTCAGCCCTTGCCGTGCATCGCCGCCCAGACGCGCTGGGGCGACAGCGGCATGTCGATATGCTCGACACCGTGGCCCGAAAGCGCGTCGATGACAGCGTTCACGATCGCAGGGGGGGAGCCGATGGCCCCAGCCTCACCACAGCCTTTCACACCCAACGGATTGTGCGTGCAGGGAGTTTGGCAGGAGTGGTCGACCGTGAACATTGGCACGTCATAGGCCCGCGGCATGGCGTAATCCATGTAGGACCCGGTCAGAAGCTGACCGTTCTCATCATAGACGCAGTTCTCAAGCAGAGCCTGCCCGATACCCTGCGCCACGCCGCCATGTACCTGACCCTCGACGATCATCGGATTGATGACGTTGCCGAAATCGTCGGCCGCCGAGAAGGCGAGCACTTCGACCTGTCCGGTCTCTGGGTCCACCTCCACTTCACAGGCATAGCCGCCGGAGGGATAGGTGAAGTTGGCCGGATCGTAGAAGGCCGTCTCCTCCAACCCCGGCTCGATATCTTCGAGCGGGTAGTTGTGGGGCACATAGGCCGCGAGGCAGACATCGCCCCAAGCGACCGACTTGTCGGTGCCTGCAACGGTGAACTGGCCGTTGGCGAACTCCACATCGCTCTCGGACGCTTCCATGAGATGGGAGGCGACCTTCTTGGCCTTTGCGATGATCTTCTCCGTCGCGCGGACCATGGCAGAGCCGCCGACTGCGATTGAGCGGGAGCCATAGGTGCCCATGCCCATCGGGGTGCGTGCGGTATCGCCATGAACGATATCCACCTGGGCCTCGTCGATGCCCAGCATGTCGGCCACCACCTGCGCGAAGGACGTTTCATGCCCCTGCCCGTGGGAATGTGAGCCGGTCATGACGGAAATCGAGCCGGTCGCGTTCACGCGGACCGTCGCACTCTCATAGAGACCGGCACGGGCACCGAGTTGACCCACGAGGTTCGACGGCGCAATGCCGCAAGCCTCGATGTAGTGGGCGACTCCGAAACCACGCAGCTTGCCGCGCGCGGCACTCTCGGCCTTCCGCGCCTCGAAGCCGTCGCGGTCGGAAATCTCCAACAGCTTGTCCATGGTGGCGTGGTAGTCCCCGGTGTCGTATTCCACCGCGACAGGCGTGGCGTAGGGGAATTGCGACTTGTCGATGAAGTTGCGGCGGCGCAGCTCCACCGGATCAATACCCATCTCGCGCGCGGCCTTGTCCACCACACGCTCCAACTGGAACGTCGCCTCGGGCCGGCCCGCGCCTCGATAGGCATCGACCGGCACGGTGTTGGTAAAGACGGCCTTCACGTTCACATAGATCAGCGGCGTGATGTAGTTACCCGCCATCAGCGTACCGTGCAGCCAGGTGGGCACAGACGGGGCAAAGGTCGAGAGATAGGCGCCCATATTGGCGTAAGTGTCCGTGCGCAGGGCAAGGAACTTGCCCTCCTCGTCCATCGCCAGCTCGATCTTCGTCACGTGATCGCGGCCATGCGCGTCAGAAATGAAGGCCTCCGACCGGCTGGACGTCCACTTGACCGGGCGCTTGAGTGCCTTGGCCGCGAAGGTGCAGAACGCCTCTTCAGCATAATGGAAGATCTTTGTGCCGAAGCCGCCACCCACATCGGGTGCGATGACGCGCAGCTTGTGCTCGGGGATGCCGAGGACGAATGCGCCCATCAGCAAGCGGATCACGTGCGGATTCTGGGAGGTGGTGTAGAGCGTGTGCTCGTCCTTCCACGGGTCGTATTCCCCCACGGCCACACGCGGCTCCATTGGGTTGGCGACGAGGCGATTGTTGGTCAGCTCCAGCGTCGTGACGTGATGAGCGCCCTTGATGGCCTCATCCACCGCCTCGCGGTTCTCCTCAACGAAACCCCAGTCGTAGCAGAGGTTCGAGGTCAGATCGTCATGCACCTTGGTCGCGCCATCGGCGACGGCGGCCTTCATGTCGATGACGGCCTCAAGCTCTTCAATATCCGCTTCGATCAATTCGGCCGCATCGCGGGCCGCGCTCAGGCTTTCGGCCACGACAACCGCATAGGGATCGCCGACATGGCGCACCTTGCCCTCGGCCAGAACCGGATGTTTGGGTTCCTGCATCGGGTTGCCGTGTCGGTCGGTCACACACCATCCGCACGGCACGCCGCCCACTTCAGCAAAATCTGCTGCGGTAAAAACCTTGAGCACGCCAGGTGCAGCTTCAGCCGCGCTGACGTCGATGGAGTTGATCCGGCCATGCGCCACGTCTGAACGCACGAAATGCGCATAAGACTGGCCAGCCACGTTAATGTCGTCGGTATATTTCCCGTTTCCGGTCAGAAACCGGACGTCCTCGCGCCGCTTCGAGCTGGCGCCGATGCCACTATCCTTCGGCATGTTGTCATTCCTCCCAATTGGATGGGGTGGCCCGTCTGACGCGATGCTCTACCCCGATGCGGCACCATAGCCGCGCATTTGTTCAGTCTTTCGGAACTACTCCGCAGCGACGGCTGGCACGGATTGTCCAGCGGCGGCCTGAATGGCCTTCACGATATTATGGTAGCCGGTGCAGCGGCAGATGTTGCCTTCGAGATAGTCGCGGATCTCATGCTCGGTCGGGTTCGGATTGTTTTTCAGAAGGTCGGCCGCGATCATCACCATACCGGGTGTACAGAAACCACACTGAAGCCCGTGATAGTCCTGGAAGGCCTGCTGGATCGTGCCCAGAGAACCATCGGCATTGGCCATGCCCTCAATCGTCGTCACTTCTGCGCCTTCGGCATCGGCCGCAAACATGGTGCAGCTTTTGACCGCTTCGCCGTTGACGTGAACGGTGCAGGCCCCGCATTGGGATGTGTCGCATCCGACATGGGTTCCGGTCAGGCCCTGCCCTTCGCGCAGGAACTCCACCAGAAGGGTGCGTCCCTCGGCTTCACCGCTGACGGCTTTCCCGTTCACGGTCATCGAGACTTTGGTCATTTTGCAAATCCTCCCCGAAATGCTGTTTCGTGCGGACAGGCCCGGCTGGCCCATCTCGTTGATTTCAGTGTCATGCGCGAAGGGCGATCTGCCAAGCCCTTTTTGCCGGGCATCCCGGCAGGTGGTCCAAAGTTCCAGTTTGGAAACAGTTTGCGCCACGCTTGGCGGCTAGTGCCCCGCGCAGTGCCGACCCAACTGTCATTCATCGAAACCGAGGATACCGACATGACACATACCCTTGTTATTCAGGCAAGCGCGCGGCGCGACGGCTCTGTCACCCGCGACCTCTCAACCGATTTGGCCGAGAAGCTGGGCGGCGAAATCACGGTGCGCGATCTCGCCGAGGCTTTGCCGCAGATTGATGAGAGCTGGGTGGGCGCGAACTTCACACCCGCTGAGGAACGGAGTGAGGTGCAAAAGGCGATCCTCGCACAATCCGACGCTCTCGTCGCAGAATTGCAGGCCGCGGATACTCTGGTGATTGGCTTGCCCGTCTACAATTTCGGCATGCCCGCGGCACTGAAGGCGTGGATCGATCTGGTGGCACGGGCACGGGTCACATTCGAATATACCCCAGAGGGTCCGCGCGGCCTTCTTACCGGTAAGAAGGCCTATATCGTCGTTGCTTCAGGTGGGACCGAGGCATTGAGCGCGATTGATTTCGCCACCCCGCATTTGCGTCATGTCTTGGGATTTCTCGGCATAGCAGATGTCGAGATCATTACCGCCGATCGCCAGATGGTCGTCGGAGAGGCCGCAGTCGCTGCGGCCAAGGATCAAATTGACGGGCTGGTGAAAGTCGCCGCCTAAGGTTCAACCGAAATTCGGGCGGCGCTTGCGCAGTGCCGCCTGAAGCGATCCACCTGTGAATATGGCACGCTCCGCACTGTCGTCAGCCAGCCGGGCCACCGCATTGAACAACACGCGCGTGGCCTGCTCTCCATCTGGTGGAAGAGCGCTGCCCGCAATTTGACGCGCGCCTTTGACATGGAAGCGAAACCGATCCTTGTTGAGCACCTCATGAAAGAGCGTGATATCGCGCAAAGTGGGATGCACTTTATCGAAAAGATAGAACAGCGCCGAGTTTCGGGCGGTGATCCTAAGTGGGATGACGGGAAGGTCATATTTCCGGGCCAGCATTGCGGCTGATGGCATCCAGGGGCGTTCGTGCAGACGGAGCCCCTTTCGCTTGGCCAGTCGACCAGACGGAAAAATCACGGCCAAACGGTCTTCGGCGAAGGCCTGTTTGGCGTAGGTCAGCGTCTGACGGTTTTTCGCATGCGTGCGCAATCCCTCGCGCCACTCAACGGGCGCAATCATGGTTTCAAATTGCGGCAAAAGACGCAGAATGTCCCCGTTAGCAAAGAAAAACAGATCGGGCCGCTTTCGTGCGAGCAGTTTCCATAGGACGATCCCATCTGCAATTCCAGTGGGGTGATTGCAGACCACCATCGCCGGTCCGTCCTGAGGGATCGCATCCAAACCCTCGACGAACACGTCACGCGCGATCAGATCTGCGATGCGGTCCATGATCGCCGGGGCAGGCAAATCTTGCAGTTGTTCCCCTAGTCCAAGGGCACGATCATAGCTAAGCACGCGGTGGAGCACTGCGCGCACACCATTGGTGACCGGCCCGCCGCCATACATCCACGGGGCCCGCTCCCTGATCAGCGTGTCCAACTCGTGTTTCATCCGACCCTCCCGTGCTGTGCAGATATCGCATCTGTGTGACGGTCGCGTGTCTAACGCTTGGACGGTAAGATAGGTGCCGCGCCGGGCGCGTTCAAATTGACGCAACCGCGGCGTTCATAAGTCAGCGAATACGAAGTTGGCCGTTCGAGCCCGATCAGCGCTTATCAAAACGCAGTTTTACAAAGCTGCCCGGTGCGTCTTCCAGAACACCCGCTTTGGCGCCGGGGACCCGTGGCTTCACCTTGCGGCCTGAGTGCCCTGCCAACCATTGATCCCAGTCGACCCACCAGCTTCCCGGCTTTTCTTCGGTTTTTTCCATCCACTCCGGCAGGGTTTCGGGGGTCAGATCCTCGTTCACCCAATACTGATACTTGCCCGCTGCCGGCGGATTGACGACGCCCGCAATATGACCCGAGCCACCGACGACAAAGCGGACATCGGCATTCTCCATCATCCGCGCTCCGCGATAGACCGAATGCGCCGGTGCGATGTGATCTTCCTTGGTCGCGACGTGGTAAACAGGCGCCTTGATGTCACCAAGGCCCAGCATGTTGCCATGGATCGGCAGCGCGCCTTTTACGAAAGCGTTGTCGCGATAGAACGTCTCCAGATAGAAGTGATGAACCCGCGCGGGCATCGCCGTGCTGTCCGCATTCCAATAGAGCAGATCGAACGGGAATGGATCCTTGCCCAGCATGTAGTTGTTGATGATGTAGCCCCAGATCAGATCGGCAGAGCGGAGCATGTTGAAGGCAGACGCCATCTTCTGCGCAGGCAGATAGCCCTTCTCCATCTCGTCATCGACGGCATCGATGGTGTGATCATCCACAAAGACCTGCAATTCGCCCGCATCCGCGAAATCAAGCTGCGCGGTGAAGAGTGTGGCGGACGCGATCCGTGTGTCACCCGTCTTGCCCGCATGGGCGAGGAAGGAGCCGACCATTGTGCCGCCAATACAATAGGAGGCCAGGTTGATCTTCTTTTGGCCCGTTTCCTTCAACGCGACATCAATCGCGTCGGAGATTGCACCCATATAGCTTTCCCAGGTCTCACCGGCCTGCCGCTCATCGGGGTTGACCCACGAAATGATGAAGACGGTGTAGCCCTGCTCCACCAACCATTTCATCATGCTTTTCTTCTCATTTAGATCGAGCACGTAGTACTTGTTGATCCATGGCGGAATGAAGAGCAGCGGCTTGGCATAGACCTGCTCGGTCTTGGGGGCATATTGGATCAACTGAAGCACGTTGTTTTCAAAGATCACCGCGCCGGGCGTCACCGCCATGTCGCGGCCCACTTCGAAGGCATCCATGTCCGTCTGACGGATCAGTAGATCGCCTTTGCCCCGCTCAAGATCCGCGAGCATCATCTTGAGGCCGCGCACCAGGTTTTCACCCTTTTGCGAAACTGTTGCCTCCAGCACTTCGGGATTGAGGGCGAAGAAGTTGGACGGGCTCATCGCCTCAACAAAGGTGCGTGTGTAGAACTCCACCTTCTTGCGCTCCTGCGGGTCTAGATCGCCGATGTCATGCGCAGCACCCTGCATGTAGCTGGAGGTCAGCAGATAAGATTGCTTGAGATAGTCGAACAGCACGTTTTCCGACCATTGCTCATGCTTGAACCGCTTATCCCCGCGTCCAGGTTCGACCAGTGGTTCAGTCGGCTCCCCCATCCAGCGGCTGACGGCCGATTGCCACAGTTCGGATTGCGCCTGCCACCATGCGATCGTCGCGGTTGCCAGTTCCTGTGGATGATTTGCCAGCACCTGCGCGAAATGGGTGAAGGTGGGAAGAGTGTTGAGCGGGTCTGGGCGGGCGACGTGGTCGGCTTTAGCCGCCTGCGCCTCAAACATCTTTTTCCAGATTTCCGCACTGGTTTCGCTGACCGCCGCCATGTTCTGCGCGAATTCCTGGCTCTCGCGCATCATGTCCTGAACATCGGTATTGGTCTCTTCACTCACGATCTGCTCCTTTTCCACCCTCGACCCGCTTCCCGCGATCCGTTAGGGCTTATATAGCCCGAAATCAGCCATTGGTGAAATCGATGCGTGCATACCCGTTAATCCTGTTGGTCATAGTTGGCGGGTGTTCCTTCGGAGAGGTGGCGGGGCTCTATGATCTGCCAGAAACCGCGCAAAGCACCGGCGACGGCACATATCCGACACTGATCCCCGAGAGCCAGCTTGCGGTCACGCCAATCGATACGGCCGAGGCGACCGTGGCGCTGGCTGAATTGACAGCGCGGGCGAACGCGCAGCGCGCCGCCGCAGATGCGCTGGACGCGCCCGAGATCGCGACAGGTGAGACGTTGACCGCGGCAGGCCAAGCCCTTGCTGCGCGCGCCGAGGCTTCGCGCGTCCGCGCCGGGCTTTGAGCGCACCGACTGGATCATCCGCCAGCCGCAACTAGGTTGCGCCAAAGATATATCAGATGGAGGACCGCGCGATGGACGCCATTGTTGCGATATTCACCGACCCGGCGAACTGGGCAGCACTGCTGACGCTCATCGTGATGGAGGTGGTACTGGGCATCGACAACCTGCTCTTCATCTCAATCATCACGAACAAGTTGCCCGAACATCAGCGCGCCCGCGCGCGAAATATCGGAATTGGCATGGCGCTGATCATGCGGCTTGGGCTGCTCTTCGCGATCGCCTGGATCATCGGACTGACAGCCCCTGTGTTCACCGCCTTTGACATCACCTTCTCTTGGAAGGATCTGATCCTGATCGCTGGCGGAACCTTCCTGATCTGGAAGGCGACCAAGGAAATTCACCACCATGTCGATCCTGATCCCGAAGGGGATGTGCTGACCGGCAAGGCCGTGACCATGACGATGGGCGCGGCCGTCAGTCAGATCCTGTTGCTCGATCTGGTCTTCTCGGTTGACTCAATCATCACCGCCGTCGGTATGACGGAGCATATCGAGATCATGGTGGTTGCCGTCGTGTTCGCCGTGACCTGTATGCTGATCGCGGCCGGGCCCCTTTCGACCTTCGTCAACGCGAACCCGACTGTCGTGATGCTCGCCCTTGGGTTCTTGCTGGTGATCGGCACCACATTGTTGGCCGAAGGCTTCCACGTGAAGATCCCCAAAGGCTACATCTATTCCGCGATGGCCTTCGCCGCTTTGATCGAGGGGCTGAACCTGCTGGCACGCCGCCGCAAGGCGAAACGCAAAGCGGCCTCTGGCAGCGCCTGAGCCGGTCCAACATGTTCGGCGGGCGGAGGGGTCATTTCTGTGATTGCCCCCCGCCGCATCACACCGCATAACCGCACCCACCGTTTTTATCCCGATGGGAGACCTAACCGATGTCCGAAGAGTTCTACCGCATCAAGCGCCTGCCACCTTACGTGTTCGCGGAAGTGAACCGACTGAAGGCAGAGTATCGCGCGAACGGGATGGACATCATCGACTTCGGGATGGGCAACCCAGACATGGATACGCCCTCCCACATTGTTGAAAAGCTGGTGGAGACCGTACGCAAGCCGCGCACTCATCGCTATTCCGCATCGAAGGGCATTCCCGGCCTGCGTAAGGCTCAAGCCGGATATTACGAGCGCCGCTTTGGTGTGAAACTTGACCCGGAGACCGAGGTCATCGCGACACTTGGTTCGAAGGAAGGGCTCGCCAACCTCGCAATGGCCATCACCGCGCCCGGTGATGTGATGCTGGTGCCCAACCCCAGCTATCCGATCCATCCCTATGGCTTCATGATTGCAGGTGGCACGCTGCGCCATATCCAGACACTCGTCGATGGAAAGTTCGAGCCTGAAGCATATATCCGCCAGCTTGAACAGGCCGTCACCCACTCGGTACCCAAACCTGTCGCGGTCGTCATCAGTTTCCCGTCCAACCCAACGGCGCAGGTTACGGATCTCGACTTCTACCGCGATCTTGTGAAGTTCGCGAAGAAGCACCACCTCTGGCTGCTTTCCGACCTTGCCTATTCCGAGATCTACTTTGACGGGAACCCGCCGCCGTCCCTTCTGCAGGTTGAGGGCGCAAAGGACATTTCGGTTGAGTTCACCTCGCTGTCCAAGACCTATGCAATGCCCGGCTGGCGCATGGGCTTTGCCGTTGGAAATGAGCGTCTAATCGGCGCGTTGACGCGGATCAAATCCTATCTCGACTACGGCGCTTTCACCCCCGTGCAGGTCGCTGCCGCGGCCGCGTTGAACGGCCCCGATGACTGTATTGACGAAATCCGGGGCATCTACCGATCCCGCCGGGACACATTGGTGGAAAGCTTTGGTCGCGCGGGTCTCGACGTTCCACCCCCACCCGCCACAATGTTCGCCTGGGCGCCCGTCCCTGAAAAGTTCCGTCATCTTGGCTCGATGGAGTTTTCCAAGATCCTGTTGCGTGAGGCGGAGGTGGCCGTATCTCCCGGTGTCGGTTTCGGCGAATATGGTGAGGGTTACATCCGTCTGGGGCTGGTTGAAAACGAGCAGCGCATCCGACAGGCTGCGCGCAACATAAGAAAGGTGATGGACGACGCCGATCGCATCCTCGCCGACTATCAGGGAGCGTAACGGATGAGCTGGGACTTCGAGCATCAAAAGGCCGTCACGGATGTCACGTTGAAAGAGATCGAGGCGGGCGGCGATCTGGCCATGGGCCAAAACGTGACGCTTGATCTGGAATTCCTGCCCGTAGCAGGGGCCGATGCAGAGGCCTGTGCCAAAGCGTTGAAGATGTTCGGCTATGAAGTTGAGGTGCATGAGGACGGCATGATTGCCGCCTCTCTCGACGATGTACCGCTGACACTGGACGGCGTTTGGACGGCTGAAGAACGCGCGACAAAGATCGCGATCGAGCGCGGCTACGAGCCTGACGGTTGGGGCTTCATGGAGCCCTGATCCGGTTTCGCAGCGCTCAATAGCGCCGCACATTCAGGAAATGCTTAAGCAGAACGCTCAGCCTTTCAGAAGTGCTTCAGCAGCGGATCGTGCCTCTGGCGTCACCGTGTCCCCTGACAGCATGCGAGCGACCTCCTCTGTGCGATCATCATCGCCCAAAGGTGTCACACGCGTGGTGGTCACACCGGCTTCGACAGATTTAGCGATGCGCCAGTGATGTGCGCCGCGTGCCGCGACTTGCGGCGAATGGGTCACGACGAGGACCTGCGCCTGGGCGGCCACCTTCTCCAACCGTCTGCCGACCGCATCGGCTGTTGCGCCACCCACGCCACGATCGATCTCGTCAAAGATCATCGTCAGACCATCGGCGCGCGTGGTCAGACAGACCTTCAGCGCGAGAAGGAAACGGGACAACTCGCCGCCACTTGCGATCTTGTTGATCGGCCCAGACGGGGCGCCGGGATTGGTCGCCACGGTGAATGTCACTGTATCTCGGCCATCCGGCCCATCGGGTGCATCCTCGAACTGCGTGGTGAAAACTGCCCGCTCCATCTTCAGCGGCGCAAGCTCGTCCGCCATGGCCTTATCAAGCGTTCGTGCGGCGGCCATGCGCGCTTCGCGCAAATCACTGGCCGCCTCATCATAGGATTTCTGCGCCGCATTCACCGCCTGCTCAAGCTCTGCAATTCGGCCCGCACCATTGTCGATGGTCTGTAGTTTCGAGCGGAACTGATCGGCCAGTTCAGGCAGGGCATCGGGCAAGACGTCATGCTTGCGGGCCAAAGCACGAATGGCAAAGAGCCGCTCTTCAACACGTTCCAGCTCAAGCGGATCAGCATCGAGACTGTCTATCAGTGCGGCAACACCACTCTGGGCGTCTGACAGCTCCGTCAACGCCCGCTCAATCGCCGCGACCGGGGCGTCGGCGGCCGTTTCCAGATGTGCCGCAGCCGCTTCGAGCCAGCGCAATGCGTCCGTCAGAGGCCCCTCGGCCCCCTGCCCGCCCAAGGCTTGCTCCGCCTTTGCGACATCCTCGCGCACGCGCTCGGCGGCCTGCATCTGCCGACGTCGAATGTCTAGGGCCTCATCCTCCCCCTGCTCAGGAGACAGAGCATCAAGTTCGCCGATGGCATGGCGCATGAAATCCTCATCGGAGGCCAGAGCCTCAATGCGGGCCTGCTCGGCCTTAAGGGCCCGACGGGCCTGGGTCAGCGCGGTCCATGCTGCACCCGTGCGTTCCACATCCGCCCCGGCATAGCTGTCGAGCAGCGCTCGGTGCCCCTTGGGGTCGAGAAGGCCCCGGTCATCGTGCTGCCCATGGATCTCAACCAGATGGGCGGAGAGCTGGCGCAGGATCTCCCCTGAACAACGCCGGTCGTTCACATAGGCCGTCTTGCGGCCTTCGCTTGAGTTCACGCGCCGCAGGATAAGGCTGTCACCTTCATCGGGGAGACCGGCCTGCTCCAGAATCTCATGGATCGGACTGTCCTCGGTCAGGGCAAATTCCGCGACCACCTCACCCTGTGCAGCGCCAGTTCGCACCAGATCGGCACGACCCCGGTGCCCAAGCGCAAAGCCGAGTGCATCAAGCAGGATCGACTTGCCTGCCCCGGTTTCGCCGGTCAGTACATTGAGGCCCGAGTGGAAATCGAGATCGAGCTGATCAATCAGAATGATGTCGCGAACCGCGAGGCTCAGCAGCATGGATCAAAGCTGCTCGCCCAGGATCACCTGGCGGTAAATCCGGTCCAGAAGAGACTCCGCCTCAGACGCGTTGACCAGACCACCCGACGTGATCAGCGCATAGCTGTCCTCGTACCAGTCCGAGCCAGGGAAGTTATATCCCAGCACCGATGCGGATTTCAGAGCTTCATCATCCAGACCCAACGCCATGTAGGATTCCACCAAGCGGTGCAGCGCCTCGGGTGTGTGCGAGGTCGTGTCGAAATCATCAACCACGACCTTGAAGCGTGAAATGGCTGCGGTGTAGTGGCCGCGGGCCAGATAGTAACGCCCGATCTCCATCTCTTTTCCGGCGAGGTGATCGAGGGCCAGATCAAATTTCAGATCCGCGTCGCGGGCATATTCACTGCCCGGATAGCGGGACATCACAGTTTGCAGCGCTTGCAGCGCCTCAATCGTATTGCCCTGATCCCGACCAACATCATTGATCTGATCATACCATGTGAGCGCGATAATATAGGCCGCATAGGCCGCCTCATCATCGGCAGGATAGAAGTCGATGAAACGCTGCGCCGAGGAACGGGCCTCTTCAAAATCGGTCGCTTCATAATAGGCGAAAGCAGACATGATCAGCGCGCGCTTGGCCCATTGCGAGTAGGGATGAAGACGCTCCACCTCCGCAAATGTGCGCGCGGCCGTCCGCTCCGACCCTTCGTCGAGCTGGGTTTGCGCCGTCTCAAAGATCTGCTGAGCGGACATACTCAGGATCGGATCGACCTCTTCCTCGCTGCTGAACCAACCGCAGCCGGACAGCATCGCTGTCGTGGCGAGAATGAGGGGAAGTCGCGTCAGGCGCATCATGTCCGAAAGTCCTGTCTAGATCATTGCGCGGCGCGGCCGCAGCGTGCTGGCACAAGCGATAGCACATAACGATTTGCAGGATAAAGCGTCACGATGACCGTTTGTGCGAACGTTTCGTCACGCAGAGCGGCGCATGACCTCTGGCTGACGCGCCACACCCGGCAGACCAGCAACATCAGCTGGGGTGCATGTCTCAAGCCGGACGGCACCGGGGGTGCTGAACAGCTTGCGCAACAAACGATTGGTCACGCCATGTCCGGCCCGTTGTCCGGTATAGCGCCCCATGATCGGGGCGCCCGCCAAGGCAAGATCGCCCACAGCGTCGAGGATCTTGTGGCGCACACATTCATCAGCATGCCGGAACCCTTCGGGATTCAGGATAAGCTCACCATCCACTACGACCGCGTTGTCCAGCGAACCACCAAGGGCGAGCCCGTTCTCGCGAAGTGCCGCAACATCTGCATTCCGCACGAAGGTACGGCTGTCCATGATCTCATCGACAAACGCACCGTTCACAACGGCCAGACGCTTGGTCTGCAGACCGATGGCGACCGCATCGAACTCAATCGTAAAGTCGACCTCGAAAAAGTCGGAGGGCACGAGGCTCGCCTGAACCTCCCCCTCGTTGATCGAGACCTCTTTCAGAATGCGAAGCACCATCCGCTTTTCGTTCTGCTCAACAATTCCGTTTGCCAGAATAGCATTCACGAAAGGCGCCGAGGACCCGTCCATGATCGGAACTTCGGGACCATCGATATCGATAAGTGCGTTGGTCACACCGCATCCCTGCAGCGCCGCCATCAGGTGTTCGATGGTGGAAACCGTGACACCGTCCACATTCGAGATACATGTGTTCATAGTGGTGTCGCTGACAGCATCCCACGCCGCAGGAACCATCGCGTCGCGCACGCTCAAGTCGGTGCGGCGAAACCAGATACCGTGATTTGCACCAGCCGGATTGATGACAATCCGCGCCGGGCGCCCCATGTGCAAACCAATGCCCGACAAGCGGACAGGACGTCTAAGCGTCGTCTGGTAGATGGATTGCACGTGTTCACCTCAAAATCGTTAGTCGAGCACAGATACATTGCGCCCTTTGACTATTAACGCTTGATAACGCGGTGCGTTGCCCCGGCACAAATCAAGCTGTGTGTCCTTATGTGACAAAGTGAAACACTGGCCTAAGCGACTATTAACGCTTGTAAATTCGTGATCTCGATCGACAACTTCAACAAAAAGGGCCCCTGCTTGCAACAAAGCAGGAGCCCACGAGCGGCGGATTTCCGCCGATCAGCTTGTCAAATCGTAGGCCCGCTCACCGTGATGGACATAATCGAGCCCTTCAACCTCGTCATCGGCGCTGACCCGCAGCGGGAAGACGAGCTTGACCAACATGATCAGCACAACAGTCATCACGACAGTAAAGACACCGACCGATACCAGTCCGATCAGCTGGGTCACGACGCCCTGCCCCTCGGAAAGGCCGCCGCCACCCAAGGCTTCCGCCGCGAGGATCGGCGCCATGATCGTGCCGAAAATGCCGCCAAGGCCATGGACAGCGAACACATCCAGCGTGTCGTCGATCTTGAACAGATCCTTCACCCAACCACACGCAATCTGACACAGTACGCCCGCGACCAGGCCGATGATCAGCGCACCGATAGGGCCGACAAAGCCGGACGCAGGCGTGATGGAAGCAAGGCCCGCAATCGTCCCGGTCACAAGACCGACCATGCTCGCCTTACCATGGCGGATGCGTTCATAGGCGGCCCAGCTCAAGGACGCGGCAGCCGCAGAGATGTGCGTCACGACGATGGCCATTGCCGCGCCGCCATCAGCCGCCAGCTGCGATCCACCATTGAAGCCGAACCAACCGACCCACAGAAGGGACGCACCGATCATGACCATCCCCGGCTGGTGCGGCGGTTTCAGATCACGTGTGCCAAAGGCAGAGCGGCTGCCCAACATGGCCGCAAGGACGAGTGCGGCAATCCCGGCAGTCTCGTGGACGACGATTCCACCAGCGAAATCCATGACACCCAGCTCCGCCAGCCAGCCGCCACCCCAGACCCAATGGGCCACAGGTGCATAAACGATCAGCATCCAGAGTGCCGAAAAGGTAAGCACGAAGCCGAACCCGATCCGTTCGACATACGCGCCCACAATCAGTGCGGGCGTGATGATTGCGAATGTCATCTGGAAGGCAAAGAACGCAACTTCGGGAATGGTGCCGGAAAGCGCATCAGGACCAACGCCCAACAGGAACGCTTTGCCCAGCCCACCCCAGATCGCATTTCCGTCGCCAAAGGCAATTGAGTAGCCCGCGACAAGCCAAAGCACCGACATGAGGCACGCGATAGCGATGCAATGCATTAATACACTCAAGACGTTACGAGAGCGGACAAGGCCGCCATAAAACAGCGCAAGGCCCGGCAAAGTCATCATCAGGACGAGTGCTGTTGCAGTTAGAATCCACGCGGTATCCGCACCGTTCATGGTTATTCCCCTTATTGATCTAGGCGTGCACGGCGCTCTGCGGCCCCTTCACGCGATTGGTACGCGGCGCAATGTCCCGGTGCCGGGCAGCTTTTCAAGATTGAAGATGAATTGGCGTCACAAAACTGTCGCAAAACGAGGCGTTCAGGTTAATTTGCACACCTTTTGACCACCCAGTGCTTACATCGTCAGCACATGACAAAGAGTGAGATGGGTGGGTATCACGCACAAAAAACGCCCTGTGACGGATCACAGGGCGCAAAGTCGGTAAACGAATGTGGCGGTGAGGTCAGTTGGCCTGACGACGCAAGAACGCCGGTATCTCCATCTTCTGGCGATCATCACCCTCTGGCGCTGTACGTGGCGCGGTCGGAACAACGCGTGGTGCCATCCGCGGGGCTTCCGCACGCGGAGCAGGTGCCGGTTCAGCCTTGGGTTCAGCCGGAGCGGCAGGAGCCGCCGCCTCGGACTGGCCCGTCATGCGGCCAATCAGATTGTTGATCCCGAAACCGGAACGACGCTCCGGCTCTGCCTCGGCGGCAGGTGTCGGGGCCGCGGGACGCGCGGGCGCTTCGGTCGGCACTTTGGACACGGCAGCCTGCAGGCGCTGCATCGTATCGGGCGATGGCACACCAGGCTCCCGCGCCGGCGCGGGCGACAGCAAGTCAGAAACGGTGGTCGGCGCGACTTTGGCCTCATCTGCAACGGGTGCAGGCACGAAGGCCGCAGGCTCTTCGGCCGCTTCAGTCACTGGCGCTGCAACAGGGGCAGCTGGCGTTTCAGCAACAGCCTCTGGAACCGCCGGGCGCGGCGCTGGCGCCTTTTGGGCATCAGACACGTCGATGCCCGTGGCCACAACGGACACACGCAAGACGCCCTCCATTGTCGGATCCATGGTGGAGCCCACAATGATGTTGGCGTCATCGTCAACTTCTTTGCGGATGCGGCCCGCAGCCTCATCCAGCTCAAACAACGTCATGTCATGACCGCCGGTGACATTGATCAGAACGCCGCGCGCGCCCTTCAAGCTGATTTCGTCGAGCAGCGGATTGGCAATCGCACGCTCTGCCGCGTCAATCGCGCGGGTCTCGCCCTCAGCCTCACCGGTCCCCATCATCGCCTTGCCCATTTCGTCCATGACGGAGCGGACATCTGCAAAGTCGAGGTTGATCAGACCCGGCCGAACCATCAGGTCGGTCACGCCTTTCACGCCCTGATACAGAACATCATCTGCCATCATGAACGCCTCGGTGAAGGTCGTCTTCTCATTGGCGAGCCGGAACAGGTTCTGGTTCGGGATGATGATCAGAGTATCCACGTGCTTTTGCAGCTCGGCAATTCCCGCCTCAGCCTGCTTCATGCGCTTGGAGCCTTCGAAGGTGAATGGCTTGGTCACCACACCAACTGTCAGAATTCCCATTTCGCGCGCGGCTTCCGCAATCTTGGGCGCTCCGCCCGTACCGGTGCCGCCGCCCATACCTGCGGTAATGAAGCACATGTGGGAGCCTGCAAGGTGATCGACGATCTCCTCAATGCTCTCCTCAGCTGCGGCCGCACCCACCTGAGGCTTCGCCCCGGCGCCAAGACCTTCGGTGACCTTCGATCCCATCTGGATCGCGCGACCCGCATTGGTCTGGCTCAACGCCTGCGCGTCGGTATTCGCAACAACGAATTCCGCGCCTTCCAGCTCTTTGTCGATCATGTTGTTGACCGCGTTGCCGCCTGCGCCGCCAACCCCGAAGACGAGGATGCGGGGCTTCAACTCGGTCTGTTCGGGCATCCGAAGATTCAGACTCATGGTGTGTTCCGCCTGTGCTTTTTTATCCGCTCTACCAACAGCGGGGCCCTCGTTGACCGGAGCTCCCTACTGATTCGTTAAGGTAACGCAAAGGGGAGAGTCGGTCACGGAAGAATTGGTTAACTCTTGCGCTTTGTGGCAATTTATGGGTCGGAATTGGTTCTTTTCACGTCGCTCGGCGGGAAGCCGCCGAGCTGTGAATGTCACCAGCTTTCGCGAAACCAGCGCAGCGCCTTGCGGAAACGTTGCGCACCAGAACGATCCGCCGGAACCTCGTAGTCCCAGCATTCATCCTGTGGACGGGCGAGGTAAAGCCCCATGCCGACAGAGGCGGAAAACTGGGCCACCGTCTGCGCCCCCGGTAGCCCCGGAATGCGCAACGGACGACCAAGACGCACCTGCCGCCCCAGGATGCGCCCTGCGACCTCTTCCATCCCCGGCACCAGAGAGGCACCACCCGTCAGCACGATGCGCCGTCCGGGCATGTGATCAAAGCTAGCCGCATCCAGACTGTCGCGGACGGCCTCCAGCGTTTCTTCCAATCGCGGACGCATAATGCCGATCAACTCCGCCCGGCTCACCGTGCGCCGACCGGCATCGTCGTCATTGGGGTCTCGCGGAATTTCCAACAGGTCGCGATCATCCGCTGATGTGGCCACCAGTCCACCATGGAACGTCTTGATCCGCTCCGCATGCGCGGTCGACACGATGAGCCCCTGACAAATGTCATTCGTGACCTGCGCGCCACCAAAGGGAATGGAATCCGCAAAGATCATCTGCCGTTTCATGAAAACGGAAATCCCGGTCGAGCCTGCGCCCATGTCAATGCACGCCCCTCCCAGTTCCAGTTCATCTTCGGTCATGGCCGAAAGGCCGGCGGCATAGCTGGAATGCACAACACCCGACAGTTCAAGCGAGCAGCGACGGCACACCGTCATCAGGTTCTGCACCGTCGCGGTGCTGACCGTCATCATATGCATGTCGACACTCAACGCATTGCCGGTCAGACCACGTGGATCGGACAGGCCCGTACGCGCATCGAGGGTATAGTTCACTGGCAACGCATGAATGACCTCGCGCCCTGCGCCGTAGGGGGGGACTTCTGCCTGATCCAAGGCCTCCCCCACATCCGCTTCGGTCACCTCACCATGGGTGACTTTCGCCTCGCCCAGCAGCCCGTACGAGCGCGGACGCCCGCCAGAGAAACAGGCAATCACATGGTCAACGCGCACATCAGCCATTTTCTGCGCCGTCTGCACGACGGTCCGCAGGCCGCGTTCCACCTCATCCATTTCGACGATTTCACCATACTCGATGCCGCGTGACATCGTGTTGGCCGCACCGATCACCTTCATCCCCGCGTGGCCATCGAGCCGCCCAATCCCGTCAACGCGCGGCGCGCGCATCAGGGTCGCATCGGTCGCTACGATCATACAGTTGATCTTGTCCGTCCCCAGATCGACGATCGCAACAATGCCCTTTTTGAGCGCGGCTTCCCGGCGCTCACGCATGGCTCGCTGGCCCAGATAGAGATTGCCCTGCATACCCATCGCTCCCTTACGCATCCTCACCGCGCATCAACTGCCGCAGGCGGCGCATCTCGCGCACAGCGTTCTCGCTGATCCTCACCGTCGGCCGGTCTCGATCCCGCATGTCCATATCGACCACGTCCCGCTCCAACACATCCTCGCTCAATTGCAGAGCCAGCACATGGAGCAATGCATCAACGGGCCGCTCTTCCGGAAGCCGGATACGTTGACCACGATCGAGCATGATGTCCCAGCGTCGCTCACCCACACGGACAAGCGCGACGATCCGCTCTGTCAACGGACCCGCGGCCTCGGCCAATGCGACGGCCTCAACCACGTGATCATCTGCGCCTGCATCCAGCAAAAATGGCAGATCCGCCCGTGCGAGCCGCTGGTCGAGGCGCCCGATCTTTACGCCGAGCGCATCAATCAGGAACAGCCCGTCCTCGCTGCGCCAGACAGCCACCGCCTGACGTGGGGTGACATCCACACGCAGCACGCGATCAGATCCGACAGTCAACTCTGCCGAGGCAACGGGCGCCAATGCCTCCACCCGGTCGCGCGCGGCGCGCAAGTCGACCTCGACGGAAGAAACAGGCCAGCTCAAAGCCAGTACATGAACGGCATCGCGCAGCTGCGCATCCGTCAGCCCCGTGATTTCGACGTCATTGATCATCAGCTCGGGCAATTCGACGACGGCGGTACGGGCCGCACCGGCTTGCGCCTTGATCCAGGCCAGATGTGGCGGATAGAGCACCGCCCCGATCAGGCCGCCAATCAGGATCAACATCGGCAGCACACGTGTCACCCCGATGCGCACGCCGCGCGTCAGCCAGAGGCGCTGCAACGTGTAATTATGCTTGGAGGGCGCGTATTCGCGCCTTACCGGTCGCATGATGCATCCTCAACCAACAAACGGCACAACGCTCCAAAGCTGATCCCGGCATGCTCTGCCTGTTCGGGCGTCAGCGATGTAGGCGTCATGCCCGGCTGCGTATTCGTCTCCAACAGGAACAGGCCATCGCGCCCGCGCGTCTCATCCCAACGCAAATCCGTGCGCGATAATCCACGGCACCCCAAGACCGCATGCGCACGCTCTGCGTAGTCGAGGCAGAGAGCCGTGATCTCTTCAGGCAGGTCAGCGGGCACGACATGGCTGGAGCCGCCATCGCCATATTTGGCCTCGTAATCATACCATCCGGTATTGCTGACAATGTCGGTCACATAGAGGGCCCGTGGCCCCGCACCACGGTCGAGCACAGAGACGGTCAGTTCCCGCCCGGGCACATATTCTTCAACCATCAGCGCATCCGGCATGTCATCGGATACCTGAGCAGGCCCGTTGGCACGCTCCTGTACGATGTAGATGCCAACGGATGAACCCTCGTTGTAGGGTTTCACCACATAAGGTGGCTCCATCGGATGCGCGGCACTGACTTCGGCCTTTGTAGCACGCAAATCGGGAACGACCGGCAAGCCCGCCGTCCGGTAGGCAGCCTTGGTCCGCAACTTGTCCATGGCAAGCGATGAGGCAAGCACACCCGAATGGGTGTAGGGGATGCGCATCCATTCGAGCAGCCCCTGAACGCACCCATCTTCACCCCATCGGCCATGGAGTGCATTGAACACGACATCGGGGTTTGCTGCACGCAGATCATCAACAAGGCTTTCGCCTGCGTCGATCTCCGTCACTTCGAATCCTTCATCCCGCAGCGCGGCTGCACATAGCCGACCGGACACCAGCGAAACCTCTCGTTCCGCTGACGGGCCGCCAAGTAAAACCGCGATTCGGGGCTGTCCACTGCTCGACATGCCCGCCTCACTGGTGTGCGCCCCGTATGTTCAGGGCTGTTTTGGTTGCGATCAGGCGCGGCTTTGCCGTTCACCCACTCGCATGATTTCCCAAACTAGCTCAATTCCAGCGTGTTCGCGAACCCTTTTTCGGACCTCCTCGCCCAGATCTTCCAGATCGGCAGAGGTCGCATTGTCTGCATTAATCAGGAAATTGGGGTGCTTTTCGCTCATCTGGGCCCCGCCAAGGCGCAGACCACGACATCCTGCGTCGTCGATCACTTTCCACGCCTTCAGCTCATGGCTGTCATCGGCCCTGCCGGTCGATGAAAAACCTGCCGGATTGCGGAATGTGGACCCACACGAGAGGTCGTCAACGGGTTGCGAGGCCGCGCGTTTGGCCAATTGCTCGTCCATCCTGGCGTTCAGCGCATCCGGATCACCGGTCGGCGCCTCCATCACGACCTCGGTGATCACAGCGCCTTCGGCCAAGGTGGATGATCTATACCCAAACCCCAGCGCGTCATGCTCCAGCCTTATCGGCGCGCCCTGCCGGTCAAAGCCGCGCGCCTCCACCACGACATCAGCCATATAGCTGCCATAGCAGCCTGCATTCATCTTCACCGCTCCGCCGATCGCTCCAGGGATCGTGCGCAGGAATGTCAGGTCCAGCCCTTCGGCAGCGGCACGCTTCGCCACCATCGCATCGAGCATGGCACATCCAGCGGTCACCCGCGTGCCATCAACGTCCAAACCGTTGAAACCGCGGCCCATGCGGATCACGACCCCGCGAATGCCGCCGTCGCGGACAATCATATTCGAACAGACGCCCACCGGCAGGATCGGCACATCGTGCGGACACTCCGCAAGAAACACGGCAAGGTCATCGTGATCGGCAGGCGTGAAAACGACGTCTGCCGGACCTCCTGTTCGAAGCCAGCTCATTGACGCCATATCGCGGTCTTCGAGGTAACGACCACGCACTTTCGGAAGCCGGTCGAGAAGGGTCATGTTGCGACCTCATGCATCGCGCGCAAAGCCGTCATGGGCATGTCACTCACGTCAGGCTCCGCGGTAGACCATGCGCCCATTGCGTGATCGTACCAGCGCCCAGAAACACCACCATATCCCCTGCCTCTGCCACTTCACGGACAAATTCGGGCAGTTCCTTGGGCGCATCCACCGCCCGCACATTGCGATGTCCGTGGGCGGCAATGCCGTCCACGAGATCCTGTTGCCCTGCCCCGTCAATCGGGTCCTCACCGGCCGCATAGATTGACGAGATCGCAACAACATCCGCCTCATTGAAGCAGGTACAGAAATCGTCGAACAGGCTTTCAAGCCGCGTGTAACGGTGGGGCTGGTGGATCGCGATGACCTTGCCCTTCGTCGCATTCCGCGCAGCTTTCAGCACAGCCGCGATTTCGACCGGATGATGGCCGTAATCGTCAATGATGGTTACACCACCAACTTCGGCCACATGAGTGAACCGCCGGTTCACCCCGCCAAAACCGCCCAGACCCTTGCGAATGGCCTCATCGGGGATGCGCAGATCGAGTGCGACTGCCACAGCGGCAAGCGCGTTCTGCACATTGTGTTCTCCTGGCATCGGCAGTCGAAGATTCTCAATCCGCCGCTCACCATGGCGATGACGCGCAATGACATCGAAACAGGCGACGGGCCCGTCATAGCGCAGGTTCACTGCGCAAATATCGGCCTGAAGACTGAACCCATAAGTGATGATCCGCTTGTCCGAGACACGCCCCTTAAGCGCCTGACATTCAGGATGATCAATACAAATGACCGCTGCGCCATAGAATGGAATATTGGACACAAAACTGTCGAAGGCGGCACGGATCCCATCAAAATCACCATAGTGATCCATGTGCTCAGGATCGATATTGGTGATGATCCCGATGGTTGCGGGCAATTTCAGGAAGGTGCCGTCGCTCTCATCCGCCTCGACCACCATCCAATCGCCATCGCCCATACGCGCATTGGAACCATAGGCATGGATGATCCCGCCATTGATCACGGTTGGATCGGTGCCGCCCGCATCCATGATCGCAGCCACAAGCGACGTTGTCGTCGTCTTCCCGTGCGTTCCCGCCACGGCGATGTTCGATTTCAACCGCATCAACTCGGCCAGCATCTCCGCACGCCGCACAATCGGCAGACCGCGCCGCCGCGCTCCATCCAGCTCAGGATTGCCCTTTTTGATCGCGGTAGAGATGACGACCACTTCGGCTTTGTCCAGATTATCCTCGGACTGCCCGATGAAGGTTTCCGCCCCCTGAGCGCGCAGACGCTCAAGGATGGGGCCGTCTTTCAGATCCGAACCCTGAACGGTGTAACCATGCTTAAGCATCACCTCCGCAATGCCGGACATCCCGATACCGCCCAGACCCACGAAGTGAATCGGGCCGATATCCTGCGGCAGACGGGTCGGGCGGGTATCGCTCATGGCGTTTGTCCTTTTGAAATCGTCTCGATCAGATCGGCAAGCGCGGTCTGCGCACCTGGCCGAGAAATGCTGGCTGCGGCCTCAGCCATCGTGCGGGCCTGATTGGGCCGGTCGAGGATCGTCTGAACCTCGGCCATGATGCGGTCCGCGTCGGCCTCATGCTCGCGCACCATAACCGCTGCACCGGCTTCAACCAGACCACGGGCATTGGCCGCCTGATGATCTGCCGTGGCATGGGGATAGGGTATCAGGATAGAGGGTCGCCCGATGACAGAGATATCAGCGACACTCGACGCCCCGGAGCGTGAGATCACCAATTGAGCCGCCGCGAGACGCGCGGGAACATCCGCAAAGAAAGGAGAAATCTCTGCCGCGATCTCTGCCTCGGCATAGGCCGCGCGCACATGCTCAGCGTCTTCCGCACGGGCCTGATGGGTCACACTCAAACGCTCACGCAACGCGCCCGGCAGTCGGGACAACGCATCGGGGACAACCCGGCTCAACACCGCGGCACCTTGCGATCCCCCAATCACTACGAGGTTGAGCGGGTCACCCGGCCCAATCTGATAAGGCGCTTCTGCCAGGTCCTTGACCGCCTCTCGCACCGGGTTCCCGATATGGACGGCGTTGGTTCCGACAGGTAACTCCGTTGGCCAGACCGAGCAGGCAACAGCCGCCACGCGTTTGGCGAACAGCTTGTTCACCCGGCCCAGCACACCGTTTTGCTCGTGAATGATGCAGGGCACCCGGCACAGCTGCGCCGCCGCCATCGCCGGAAAGGCCGGGTAACCGCCAAATCCGGCCACCGCGGCCGGGCGATCCCGCCGCATGTCACCCAGCGCATCCCAGACACCGCCTGCAATGAGGAAGGGCGCCCCCAACTTGCCGACAACGCCGCCCCGTGCCGGGGTCGAGGCGCGGACGATGCGGCGGTTTACGGCATCGGGGAAGCCATCGGAATATCGCGCGCCACGCTGATCGGTGGACAGATCAACCCGCCAGCCCCGGCGCAACATTTCCTCCGCCAAGGCCTGTGCCGGGAACATATGCCCACCCGTACCGCCCGCGGCGATAATCAGTCTCGGCGTCGTGCTGCGCGCCATGTTTCCTCTTTCCCCTAATACGCCCCGTACGTCGGGCGGACCTCACTCGTCTTCGTCACATTTTCGCGTGAAGGCCAGCAACATGCCCAACGCCAGCCCCGCAGCCAGCAAGGACGAGCCGCCATAGCTCACGAAAGGTAGGGTCATTCCCTTGGCCGGCAACAACCGCACGGCAACGCCCATGTTGATGATCGCCTGCATGCCGAACAGCGCCGCAAGCCCCGTGCCCGAAAGGCGTACGAAGACATCCCGCTCCTGCGCCAGCCGGGTCAACGCGCGCACCACGATGAACAGGAAAACAGCGATGATCAGCAAGACGAGCACCAACCCATATTCCTCTGCCGCCACAGCGATGATGAAGTCGGTATGGGCATCTGGCAGCCGTTCCTTGACCAAGCCCTCCCCCGCTCCAACACCCAGAAAGCCGCCTTCGCGAATGGCCGCCTCGGCATAGCCAAGCTGCGTACGCGGATCGACATCAGGATTGAGATAGCCGTCAATGCGCCGGGCCACATGTTCTGAGTTCTGATAGGCAAAGACACCGAATGCCATCACGGATGAGGCCATGCCGCACAGCAACCAGACCGGGGCACCCGCCACGAAATACATCAGGCCCCACGACGCGAGGATCAGGCTCGCCTGCCCATAATCTGGCTGACGCACGAGAATGCCTGCAACAGCGACGGCCAGCGCAAGGCTCAACAACATCCCCGGAGGCCCATGCCGCGCCATCGACCCGGTCATCAGCCAGGCGGCCACGACAACAAAGACCGGCTTCATGAATTCGGAAGGCTGGACGCTGAAGAACCCCAGTGAAAACCAACGGATCGCGCCCTTGCCGAAATCCGTGCCGAAGACCGGCAGCGCAAGCAGCGCAATCAAGCCGATAACACACCCCAGCGTCGCCCAGCGCCGGATCGCCTTGGGCGAGAGCATCGACACGATCAGCATCGCCGTGAGGCCAATCCCGCCAAAGAACAACTGCCGTTTGACGTAGAAGAACGGCTCTTGCCCGTTGTCGAGCGCCAGCGGCGGGGAGGCCGCGAGGCCCAGCAGGATCCCGACCAGAAACAGCGTCAGGATCGCAGCCAGTGTCCAGCGGTCCACGCTCTGCCACCACCGTGTCAGAATCGGTTCCTGTTCCGGCGCCGTGTCGGCCCCGAACGTCATGTCGGTCATGAGCTTGCCCTGCCCTTGCCTATGGTCTGCCTCTGCACCCCGCCTGTTATCCGGCAGGTGTGCTCACCTCACAGTAGCGTGAAACGCATTGCGCATCCAGTCTTGTGCGCGCTCAGTCGATCCGACGCTGCGCGAGGTAGATTGTGTGCATATCGCTCTGCGGGTCTTCGGGCCGGAAGTCGATCAAATCGAACCCGTTTTCGTCCAGCACGGCCTTCACATGATCCGGGTCGAGACTGGCGTGATAAACCTCTTCGGGGCCGACCCGCCCCCAAACCTCACCCGCGCGCGGACCGCTGGTGAACATCAACGGCGCGCCGGGTCTGGCATGGGCCGCAAAGACAGGGAACATCTCGGCCTGCGCCTGCGGTGTCAGGTGAAAGAAACTGTTCCACGCAATCACGCCGGCAAAACGTGTCTGCAAATCCAGCCTGCGCATATCGCCTTGCGTCCAAAGCTGATCCGGCATCCGCGTTTTTGCGATTGCCAGCATCGCGGCTGCAATATCAACACCATGCACCGACCGACCGGCCTCGACAAACCAACGCGCAATCGGCTCCCCGGCCCCGCAGCCAAGGTCAAGAACGCTCCCCTCCGGCATCATGGCCTCAAAACGTGAGAGCCAGCGGGTTTCGAACCCTCCCCGCATGCGGCGTTCGTCGAAGGTGACGGCCTGCCGCTCATAGGTGCCCGCAATATCCTCAGGCCCGCGCCGCTCCGCCCGATCAGACAGCCACCGGGCGATGAACATATCACGCCCATCCAAAGGCAGATCGAGGCCATCCTGCCGATGCCGCAGTCGCACCGCGCGCAAAAGCACCTCAAATGCAACATCCGACGTCCAGCCGGCCTGACCCGCCAGCATTTTGAACCGGGACGCATCAACCACTCCGTCAACACCCTCCGGCACCGAGATCGCCATTCCGGCCCGCTCCAGCAGCGCCCAATCGAAGGCCACACCGGGATCACTCTTGCGACCCGGCGCCAGATCCGAATGGCCGATGACATTCTCTTTCGGGATCGACCAGCGCCCCATTATACCGCGCAACAAGGCAAGCAATGCGCGCATTTGCGCCGCTTCAAACGGACCGGTCCCCGGATAGTCCAGTTCGATCCCGATGGAACGGGAGTTCATGTCCTCATGCCCCTGCCAGGACCCCGCACCCGCATGCCAGGCGCGATCGGCCTCGGCGACCAGACGGCTCACCGTGCCATCAGCGGCAATCACATAATGCGCCGACACCTGAAACTCCGCCGAACAGAGGCGCTCAATCGCGGCCTCAGCGCTCTCCATTGCGGTGTAATGGATCACGATATGGGAGGGCGCCTCACAGCCGCGCCGCTCCCCAAAATTCGGCGAAGGCCGCTCGATGATCTCCACGGGGGCGTTCCTTCTTCTTGGCTCAAATATCCCCGCCGGAGGCGTGGCTCAGTGCGCCGCAATCCACGCCGCCAGAATATCGCGCGCGGCTTCCAGATCAGAGGTCTCGATCATCTCCGTCACCGTGTGGATATAGCGGGTACCCACGACGATCCCGATGGCCCGCGCACCTGCCGCGGCCTGCTGTGCTGCGGCACCATCCTGACCGCCAGAGGCGAGAATGGTGCGCTGGAACGGAATGCCCTTGGCCTTGGCCAGCGCCTCAACCTCCTCGACCAACTCAATATCAGCGATGAATGAGCCGTCTTTGATGTGCAAGCCAAAGCCCTTGCCCTGCTCTGTCACGGCCTGCGGCTTGGGCACGCCGGGCGTATCGCAGGACAATGTGACATCGATGCCAAATCCGATATCCGGCTTGATGGCATGAGACGCGGTGCGCGCGCCGCGCAGGCCAACTTCTTCCTGCACGGTGAAGGCCACGTGCAACTCGCAATCATGGCCACTTTCCTTGGCTGCCCGCAGCGCCTCGATCCCCAGCCAGCACGCGATGCGGTTGTCGAGCGCCTTTGAGACGACCTTGTTGCCCATTTCAACGAAGGGCTCATCCATGACCACATAGTCACCTATCTGAACGTGATCCTTGGCAGCCTTTCCCATGCCGATATCCACGAAGAAATCGGCGATCTCAGGCACCTTCTTGCGATCTTCGGGAGAGGCGATGTGCACCGGCTTCCCACCCGGGTTCATGACGCCCTTCAGATCTCCGTCGCCCGTGCAGACCAGCACCCTGCGGGAGAAGAGGTTCCGGTTGTCAAATCCACCGACCGGATTGACATGGATCCAGCCCTCATCGCTGACATGTGAGACGAGGAACCCGATCTCATCCATATGGCACAGCAACATAACACGCGGGCCCGACCCTTTGCGCATGGCCAAAAGGTTGCCCAACGGATCCACCCGCACCTCATCGGCCAGACCTTCGATCTCACGCGCAATCAAATCGCGGATGCGATGCTCCCGCCCCGGGACACCGGGTGTTTCACACAAGCGTTTGAGAAGATCGGTCTGCATGGGCTGGCTCCTTTGTTGGAGGCAAACTTATGGTCGCAGGCGGGCAGAGGAAAGGGCCACGCGGTCAATCAACCGCATCATGACAAACGGCCTCGATATTGTGTCCGTCAGGATCGAACACAAAGGCCCCGTAGTAATGGGCGTGATAATGCGGCCTCTGCCCCGGCGCACCATTGTCGCGCCCCCCGGCGGCCAGGGCCGCTGCATGAAATGCATCCACCGCCGCCCGGTCCGCTGCGCTGAAGGCCACATGCAAAGGACCGGAGGTTGGCGCATCCCCGCTCAACCAGAACTGCGGCCGCTCCCGCCCGAACCCGCAAACAGGAACACCACCCGTATGCTCCATCGGGACATCGAACAGCCGCCGGATGCCAAGTGGCTCCAGAGCCTTGGCATAGAACGCGGCCGACACCCCAAAATTTGCGGTGCCGATTGTGATATGGTCGATCATGGCTCTCCTCGCGTGCCGATCCAGCCCCCTCGGGATGAGCCTAGACCGGCGACGGCACAATCGCCAACTACACTCAGGCCAAGACAATGATGGCGGAGCCTAGGACCGCCAACGCAGCCCCCACAATCGCAGGCCACGGCGGAATCAGCCGATCCCGCAGCCCGACAATTGCAATCACGAGGATGGGGGAGAGCGATGCCAGCACCGTCGCAATGCCCGCGTCAAAATGGGCAAGCGCGAATAGAAGCAGCGAGGATGACAACACATAACCGATGAAACCGGGCAGGATCGTCTGCGCCAGCAGGCTCGGCGTCATCTCCGCCTCGCTTCGGAAGATGGCGGAGGGCCACAATCCGATGACAGAGATGATCAGGGCCGCTCCACCAAGCCGAACAGCAGAGGCGGCCAACGGGTCCAGGCCCGCTTGCAGCGCCGGTTTCAGCACCAGAAACCCCAGCGCCATGCAGCCCGTGGCCAGCAGACCTAACATGATCACAACCAGCAAGCTGCCCTCCAGCGTATCCCGCTTAGAGCGCGCATCTGTTCCGAACAAAATGGCCAACGCGATACCCGCCAGTGCCACTGCAGCACCTAAGAGATCACTCAGATGCGGGATTTCGCCCAGCCAAACGAATGCCATTGCACCAATGATGGGGGCCTTCAGAGCCAGCATCAGTTCCGTACGCCTCGGTCCCCCCCGTCGCAGACACGCGATCATGGCAAGGTTGCCCGCGAAAATACCTATCGCGGTGCTGACAACAAAAGCCGGCCAAAACCCCCAATCTACACTCTGCCACAATCCCAGGACCGTGCAGATGACCGCCAAAATGCCAAAACAGGACACCAATTGAACCCGCGTGAATTCAAAGGCGCCCAGCGCACGGGCTGGCCTTTGCGCCAAAACAATGCCCGTCGCCCAGCCGGCAGACGCCAGCAGAGCAGCAACAGGTGCAAGTAAGAGCATGGACGCGACCTCCAGATTCGCTACACTATGCGTAGCAATACACCGCTATCGAAAGTGTAGCAACATGGAGATCTCATGCCCATCGACATCCCCACACCCGGACAGCCTGTGCGCGGTTCCAGCACCGGAAAGCCGATCATGGCGCTGTTCGACCTGCTCGGGCGCAGTTGGGCCCTCGGCGTGATCTGGCAGCTCTCGGACAGGGCGCTCACTTTTCGCCAACTGCAAACCGCGTGCGAAGGTGTGTCCCCCACAGTTTTGAACAAGCGGCTAAAAGAGCTGACGGCCAGCGGCTTCGTTGTCAGAAATGATCAGGGCTACCTGCTCAGCCCATCAGGGGCCCAGCTTCTGGCCCTGCTCCGCCCGCTCGGCCATTACTCAGAAGATTGGGCCGAGACTTTCACCCAAACTGGTGAATCTCTTGCGGGACATTCGCCAGACGCTCCCCGCCCAGGTCCGTGACCACGAACGTGTCAGTGATCGCGATGCCCCAATCCGGTGTCCAGAGGCCGGGCATCAGGTGGAACGTCATGCCCACTTCCAGCGGTGTCGTGTCGCCGGGGCGCAGGCTCATCGTGCGCTCACCCCAGTCGGGCGGATAGGACAGACCCACGGGATAGCCTGTCCGGTTGCCTTTCTCGATGCCGGCCCGGCGAAACGCGGCATAGACATGCTCGGCCACCTCTTCACAGGTCGCTCCGGGTTTTGCCGCCGCGATCGCTTCCGCGCTCGCCTCAATCACCACCGCCTCGGCCCGCGCGATGTCCGCGGGCACCTTCCCGGCGAACAGTGTCCGAGAGGTCGGGCAATGATAGCGGCTCTTACAACCGGAAATCTCGAAATAGGTGGCTTCCCCCTGCGCAAGCGGCCGCTCGACCCACGTGATGTGAGAGGCCGACGCCTCCACCCCACTTGGCGCAATAGGGGCAATCGCGGGATAATCGCCCGTGATCCCGTCCACACCGCGTACACCGGCAGCCTGAACCTCAGCAACCAATGCCGCCTTACTGCCCTCGATCCGCGCATTTTCGCGGAGAACCTGATGCATATGCTCGCTCAGCCGCGCGGCCTGACGCATCAAGCCCAGCTCAGCATCCGACTTCACCGCCCGGCACCAGTTCACAAGGCCTGTGGCATCCAAGAACTCCGCCCGTGGCAGCCCCGCGCGCAGCTGCTCCAAGCAGCGCGCAGAGAAATAGTAATTGTCCATTTCGACCCCGATCGGCCCGTCCAGCTCGCGGTCCTGCAGCAGCTCCACCATATGATCGTAGGGGTGATGATCGGGATGCTGCACCCACGCCTCCGGCCAATCGGTCAAATTGTCAGGGGCCAGCCAGGTCGTCTGCGCCGCCCCGGCCTTGTCCTGCGTGCGCCCCCACCAGATCGGCTCGCCCTTCGCAGAAACAATCACGGCCTGATCAACATAGAACGACCACCCGTCATAGCCGGTGATCCAAGCCATATTGGACGGGTCGGTTACGATCAGCGTGGCGATACCGGCACGATCCATCCGGGCCCGAACACGGGCCAACCGGGTCGCATATTCAGCTGGGGAGAAGTCACTGGCGGGCATAGCGCAACTGTCCGCGCCGAACCGGGCTTGTGTCAATCGGGTTTCAGGTGTCGGCCATTTGCCCGCTGGCCTTATAGAAACTGAGATCTGCGCCACCACGTCACGGACCGCCCCCCTGTTCAAAACAGGGGTTTCACGCTATCTGCCACCCCATGAGCATGTCGTACAAATCCCGCCGCCGATGGTCCCTCGTGATTCTTCTGGTCGGCCTGCCGGTCTATATCGGCGTTGTGTGGTTCATTCTCAGCCTGATTCCGCGCCCCCCGATCCTGCTGGAGCTGGCGCTTTACGTCTTCTTCGGCCTCGCGTGGGCCCTGCCCTTCAAAAACGTTTTCAAAGGGGTGGGCAAAGCCGATCCCGATGCGGACCCCAACTGACTGTAACGGACACAATCGGCGCCCTTGCGCGATTTGGCCGATTATCCCATGAAAGACGCGATTTGACGCGCGAAAGGACGAGCCATGGCTGACGGAGCCCCCATGATCACCGACACCCCGACCAAGGACATCTCGGTGCGCGAGGCGTTCGGCATCGACAGCGACATGACCGTCAAAGGGTTCGAGAACGGCTCCGACCGCGTGCCCGATTTCGATAGCACCTACAAATTCGACCGCGACATCACCCTCGCGATCCTCGCAGGCTACGCTCACAACCGCCGTGTGATGATCCAAGGCTATCACGGTACAGGTAAGTCGACCCACATTGAACAGGTCGCAGCGCGCCTGAACTGGCCCTGCGTACGTGTGAACCTCGACAGCCACATCTCCCGGATCGACCTGATCGGCAAGGATGCGATCAAGCTCAAGGACGGCAAGCAAGTCACCGAGTTTCAGGAAGGCATCCTGCCCTGGGCGCTGCGCAATCCCGTCGCCATCGTCTTTGACGAATATGACGCAGGCCGCCCCGATGTGATGTTCGTCATCCAGCGCGTGTTGGAAAAGGACGGCAAGCTGACATTGCTCGATCAGAACGACGTCATCACGCCGAACCCCTATTTCCGCCTCTTCGCCACGGCAAACACCGTTGGCCTTGGCGACACGACCGGCCTCTATCACGGCACGCAGCAGATCAACCAGGGCCAGATGGACCGGTGGAGCCTTGTTGCCACGCTCAACTACCTGCCCCACGCGGCAGAGACGGAGATTGTCGTGGCCAAGAACCCGACCTATTCCGACGATGCAGGCCGCAAGACGATTGCCCAGATGGTGACCGTTGCCGACCTGACCCGGACAGCGTTCATGAATGGCGACATCTCCACCGTGATGTCCCCGCGGACCGTGATCGCCTGGGCAGAGAATGCGCGCATCTTCAACGATGTCGGCTTCGCCTTCCGCCTGACTTTCCTCAACAAATGCGATGAGCTGGAGCGCCAGACAGTTGCCGAGTTCTATCAGCGTTGTTTTGACGAGGAACTGCCCGAAAGCGCAGCCAGCGTGAGCCTGGGATGATCGGCAGGGCGGTTTTGCTCTGTGCACTGGTTGCTGTGCCCGCCGGGGCGCAGAACAGTGACGCGGCAGACCCGCTCTTCATCGATGTCGGGAACGGCGACGCGGCCTCCGATGACGGCTTCTCGACCCTGGTCTCCGATCAACTCAACCAGGCGGATGGCTATTTCATCTCGGTAGATGACGATGCGGACACTCCGCTGGCTGATGACAACACAGCAGACCAACCGAACTACCCCATCCTGCCGATCATTGATTTGGCTGAGGGTGGCGCGTCCGAGATTGATCTGCGGGACCGATGCGCGGCCTATGCGTCCAGCCTCTACACCGTCACCGCGCGGGAGCAGATGGCAGGCACCGCGCGCACCCGGTTTCGGGCACAATTTGCCCGCCACCTGCGAGCCGCCATTGATGCGCGGATAGAAGCCGGGCTGACACGCCCAGTTGCCGAGGATGCCGCCCACAGCGCGGTCGTGCCGTTGGCGCAAATCTATATCGAGATCTGGCGCACGACGCGCAGACGCACCGGATCTTATTTCGACAGTGAGCTGCGGCGGGCCGACCATACGGCCTGTCAAACGCTCGAAGATGGCGGCGTCGCGCACGAACCCCGCGCCACCATCACCCAACAGCTCGAAACCGGTGCCGTTGGCACGTTCGGGCAGGACAATTGAGACCGGGCCGCATGGCAGGCAGCCCGCGTGGAAGGCGGAATTGAGATGAACAATACCAACGACAACCCCGCCGATCCGTTCAAGAAGGCGCTGGCAGAGGCGACCCGCACACTGGCCAACGAGCCTGAAATGAAGGTTACCTACTCAGTCGATCCGCCCGGATTGAGCAATGACAGCGCCCGCCTGCCACAGGTCACCCGCCGGATGACCCGGGACGAGGTGATGCTGGCACGCGGTGTGGCGGATGCCTATGCGCTGCGAACCCGGTTCCACAACGCGCAGATGCACGCCCGCTATGAGCCACAGGGCGAAATGGCTCGCGACATCTACAACGCTCTTGAAACCGCACGGTGCGAGGCTGTCGGCACCCGCGCCATGCCCGGATGCGCCGGTAACATTGACGCAAAGATTGCAGCCGACGCCAAGCGACAGGGCTTTGGCGAAATCACAGAAGCCGGACAGGCCCCCCTGGCCGAGGCCGCAGGCTATCTGCTGCGCCATTTGGCAACAGGCCGCGACCTGCCGCCAGATGCGGCCAATGTGATGAACCTATGGCGCGGTTTCCTCGAAGGTCAGGCGGGCGATGCGTTCGAGAATGTCGACGACGTGCTCGCCGATCAGCAAGCCTTTGCCAAATTCGCCCGTCAGGTGATCGACGATCTGGGCTATGGCGAACAGCTTGGCGACGACCCGGATGAGGCGGACGATCAGGAAGGCGAGGACGCCGTAGAAGAGGAAGAGGCCGCCGAAGAGGATCAGCCCGACGGGGATGAGAACCAGGACAGCGACAGTTCCGACGAAACGTCCGAGGAAACTTCCGAGGCCGATCCAGACGCCGCCGAGGCGCAGGTCGCTCAGGAAGATGCCGAAGATCAGGAGATGTCGGAGAATGCGGAGCAGATGGAGGGAGAGCCCCCCGCCGACCTGCCACCGCCACCGGTTTCCGAAGCCGATCCAGATTACCGCGTCTTTTCCGACGCCCATGACGAGGAAATCGCGGCAGAGGATCTTGCCAGCCCCGATGAGTTGGAGCGGCTGCGCAAATATCTCGACCAGCAACTCGAACCGCTCAAAGGCGCGGTCAGCCGCCTGGCAAACCGCCTGCAACGCCGCCTTCAGGCCCAGCAGAACCGCTCCTGGGATTTCGATCAGGAAGAAGGCGTGCTCGACGCAGGCCGCCTCGCTCGTGTGATCGCCAACCCGACAACTCCGCTTAGCTTTAAGGTGGAGCAGGATACAGAGTTCCGCGACACCGTCGTGACTTTGCTGCTCGACAATTCCGGCTCGATGCGCGGACGCCCGATCTCCATCGCCGCGATCTGCGCCGATGTGCTCTCCCAGACGCTGGAACGCTGTCAGGTGAAGGTCGAAATTCTGGGCTTTACCACCCGCGCATGGAAGGGTGGACAGGCGCGCGAGGAATGGCTGAAAGCCGGGCGCGAGGCGAACCCGGGCCGCCTCAACGACCTGCGCCACATCATCTACAAGCGCGCCGACGCCCCATGGCGCCGCGTGCGCCCCAATCTGGGCCTGATGATGAAAGAAGGGCTGCTCAAGGAAAACATCGACGGCGAAGCTCTCGAATGGGCCCACAAGCGCCTGACCGGTCGGCCAGAGGCGCGGCGGATCATGATGGTGATCTCCGACGGTGCTCCGGTGGACGACTCGACGCTCAGTGCCAATCCGCCGAACTATCTCGAAAAGCACCTGCGCGACGTGATTGCGATGATCGAAAAGCGCAAACAGGTGGAACTGCTCGCCATCGGTATCGGCCACGACGTGACGCGCTATTACCAGCGCGCGGTTACGATCACGGATGTGGAACAACTGGCCGGTGCGATGACTGAACAGCTGGCAGCGCTCTTCGAAAGCGACCCGCGCCTGCGGGACAAGGCGGCGCGTCGCAAAGCGTCCTAAGCGCCCTTGATCACTGCCTTTTGGGTATTTGAACCAATCCGAAGCAGAGCATCCCGTTTCGGATTGGCAAAAATACCCCTACTTCAGTTGCGTCAGGCAGCCCGTGTCGTCCAGCAGGGTGCGCGTGGTTTCAGAAAGCTCCGCCTCCGCGAACCGCTTGCGCAGCCGGTTCAGGCAGCGCACCTGCCAGCGGAACGGCGGCTGGATAAGTTTGCCCGACGGCAAATCGATCTCAACCCGATCCCCATCCGCCTCGGCCACAGCCTCATTGGCATGCAGGAACGGCAGATAATGCGAGCCGGCAAGGCGCAGAAGGGCAATGACCGCCGGATCAACCTCATCTGACCAAGTGCCCAGTTCGAGGCCAGAAAGGTCATCGAGTCGCCTCAGCCAATGCGCCACGCTGGGCGCACGTTCCCGCAGGATCGACCCGGGTCCGGGATCCTCGGCCAGTTGGCTGAGCTGACCGAACAGAGCGAAATCCGCGATGCCCGGTCGTGTGCCGAAAAGATACCGCCCCCGCTTTGCCAACGGCTCCAGCGCGTCGAGCACATCGAGATAGCCCTGCTCGACAACGGGCGCATTTTCCTGCGTCGCGCCAATCATCGCCATGCGCTGCATCTGACGGTCGCGCAAGTTGCGCGGCAAGGCATCGCGCATCGCCTCTGGCAGGGTCGCTCCGATATCGGCGGTCAGCCATCCGGTCGCAAAGGCAATGCTTTCGGGGTCCGACCAGCGATACCAGAACATCGCCTTGGTCAGCCATTCATCCGCCAGATCCTCGATCAAGGCCGCGAGGAAGGCCGCATCCCCGGGGGGGATCACACCGCGGCGGTTCACGATCTCAACCTCCAGCACCTCTGCCATCTTTGTGCTGTCGATCATGTCGCGGCCCATCGGATGTCGCAGAACCGGCAGGATGATCGGCGCGACCTTAACCTCGCGGCCGGTCAGTTGCGGCATCTCCACGATCCACTCAAACGGGATCTGGCGATAGCGCATCAGCGCCCGCATTTTCATCGAATAGGGTGAGGCGGTCAGCCCGATCAACTGATAGGGCGCACTCATTCTGCCGCGTGGGCCAGACGCGCCCCTCCTCCCAGACGAAAGGCCATGTCGACATAGTGCTGGGCGATGTCCGCCGGCGCCAGCCGGCCCCCCTCCCGATACCATGTACTGACGCCGGTCAGCATCGCAATCATCGCCATGGTCGTAAGGCGGGCATCGTCAATCACGAAACAACCGTGCGCCTGACCCTCAACCAAAATACCTTCGATGATCTGCTCATATTCCCGACGCAACACCTCGATCCGCGAGAAGTTGTCAGGGTCAAGATTGCGCAATTCCATATACGAGATGAACACACGCTCGGGCCGTTCGATGTGATAAGCAATGTGGAAGCGCACGAACTGCTCCAGCCGCAGTTCGGGAGAGGCTTCCGCAGAAACATTCTCAGCCGCCCACGCGGCCAGAAGATGCTCCATATGGTTCTTCAGAATTTCGTAGAGCAGCGTCTGCTTGTCGGGCGTGTAGAGGTAGAGCGCCCCGGCCTGCACGCCCACGGCGCTGGCGATCTGCCGCATAGAGACGGCAGCGAAACCATGCTTGGCAAAAAGCGTGACCGCAGCTTCCTGCACGGCCACACGTGTCTTTTCCCCGCTCGATCCAGACTTGCGCGCCATTCCGGCCTCTCTTTCCGTTCAGAGCAACGTAACTGAACAGGCGTGCAGTTGCCAAGCGTATCGCTCAGGTTGCACCTTCAAGGGCCGCCAGCATCAGGCGCTGTGTATACGGATCCTGCGGTGCATCAAAGATCTGCTCGGTGGGACCAGCCTCAACGACATCGCCCAGCTTCATGACCATCACCTTATGGCTCAACGCGCGCACGACCTTCAGATCGTGAGAGATGAAGATATAGGCCAAGCCGTATTTCGCCTGAAGCTCCCGCAGCAATTCAACGATCTGCACCTGCACTGTCATATCCAGCGCAGAGGTCGGCTCATCAAGCACCACGACTTTCGGGCGCAGGATCATCGCCCGCGCAATCGCGATCCGTTGGCGTTGACCGCCGGAGAATTCGTGCGGATACCGGTCCATCGCCGCCGGATCGATCCCCACTTCTTCCAGTATTCGTGCGACCTGCTCGCGCACTGGCGCCGTTTCGCCAGTGTCATGGATGCTCAACCCTTCGGCCACGATCTCCGCCACGCTCATCCGGGGCGAAAGAGAGCCATAGGGATCCTGGAACACCATCTGGATGTCGCCACGTATGGGCCGCAGTTCCTTGTTCTTGAGGCCCTGAATATCGCGCCCCATGAACACGATCGGTCCTTCGGAGGAGATCAGCCGCATCACTGCAAGTGCCAATGTGGTCTTGCCAGAGCCGCTCTCCCCCACAATGCCCAGCGTCTCACCAGCGCGAACCGTGATAGAGGCCGCATTCACCGCCTTCACGTGGCCCGTGACCCGGCGCAAGAAGCCAGTCTTGATCGGGAACCAGATGCGCAGGTCATCCGTCTCCACCAATGTCTGCGCTCCATCAGGCACAGGGGCAGGTGCGCCCGATGGTTCCGCCCCCAAAAGCTTCTTGGTGTAGCCGTGCTGCGGATTGGTAAAGAGGTCCTGCGTCGGACCGGCCTCAACAATCTCACCATCCTTCATCACGCACACTTTGTTGGCGATCCGGCGCACGATGGTCAGATCATGGGTGATGAACAGCATCGCCATGCCCTCGGATTGCTGCAACTCCCGCAACAATTCGAGTATTTGTGCCTGGATCGTCACGTCGAGCGCGGTCGTCGGCTCATCCGCAATCAACAGCTTCGGCCCGTTTGCCAGCGCCATTGCAATCATCACACGCTGGCGCTGCCCGCCTGAAAGCTGATGAGGATAAGAGCCCAACCGGCTCTCCGCATCCCGGATGCCAACCTTATCGAGCAGTTCGATGATCCGCGCCCGCGCTTTCGCCCCATCAAGACCCTGATGGATCAGCAGGCTTTCGCCCAACTGCTTTTCAATCGTGTGTAGCGGATTGAGAGAGGTCATCGGCTCCTGAAAGATGAAGCTGATGTCGTTGCCCCGGATTCGGCGCAGCGCGGCGTTGTCAGCGCCGCGGATTTCCTCACCCTCATAGCGAACGGAGCCCGTCACCTCGGCGCTGTCCGGTAGCAGATCGACGGTGGACAAGGCGGTCAGCGACTTGCCTGAGCCGGACTCGCCCACCAACGCAACTGTATCACCCGCCTCAACGGTGAAGCTGACCCCCTTCACGGCCTCAAACGCGCCAAAGCGGATCGCGAGATTTTCGACCTCAAGAACACTCATTTCATCACCTTGCGCGGATCGAACGCATCACGCACACCCTCGAAGATGAAGACCAACAGCGACAGCATGATCGCGTAGGTGAAAAAGGCCGTGAACCCGATCCAGGGCGCCTGCAGGTTTTCCTTGGCCTGCAGCGTCATCTCCCCCAGCGAGGGGGCCGAGACCGGCAAGCCGAAGCCCAGGAAGTCGAGCGTTGCCAGTGTCGAGATCGCGCCCGTGATCAGGAACGGCATCAGCGTGACGGTGGCAACCATCGCGTTGGGAAGCACATGGCGCCAGATGATCGTCGCGTCTGAAACACCCATTGCACGGGCCGCGCGGACATACTCGAAATTACGTGCCCGCAGGAACTCCGCCCGCACAACACCTGTCAGCGCCGTCCAGCCAAACAGGCAGATCAACCCGATAAGCAGCCAGATATTCATCGTGAACAAGGCCGCAACGATGATGATCACGTAAAGCTGCGGCGTACTCGACCAGATCTCGATGAAGCGCTGGAACAACAGGTCCAGCCAGCCGCCAAAATAGCCCTGTGCCGCCCCCGCCGCGATACCGACCACACTGGAAATGATCGTAACCGTAAAGGCGAACAGCACCGCTGTGCGGAAACCATAGATCACCCGCGCCAGCAGATCGCGCGACTGATCATCCGTGCCCAGCCAGTGATCTCCGTCGGGGGCCGAGGGCGCACGCTCCACCTCGTAATTGATCGTATTGTAGGAATAGGGGATCAGTGGCCAAAGGATCCAACCCTTCTCGATCTCCGCCCCGGCCACGACGCCATCCTGTGCATCCGCGATGATCTCGTTAGGATCTTCCCAGAAACAGTCCTCAAGCCCGCCGGTAATGATTAAACACTGCACTTCGGGCGCGGGATAATCCGCTTCCGTCTCGAACTCCCCCCCAAAATCCGTCTCGGTGTAAGAGAACAGGAAGGGAGAGCGCAGCTCACCCTGATAGCTGACCAAAAGCGGCTTGTCGTTCGCCACCACCTCGGCAAACAAAGTGATCACGAACAGAACCGCAAAAATCCAGAAGGACCAATAGGCCCGCGTATTGGCCTTGAAAGCGGCAATGCGCCGTTGCTGTAGCGGGGAAAGGCTCATGTCTCGCGGCTTTCAAAATCAATGCGCGGATCGACCCAGACATACATCAGGTCAGAGATGATACCGACGACCAGACCCATCAGGCTGAAAATGTAGAGCGTGCCGAACACGACCGGATAGTCCCGTCCCAGGGCGGCCTCAAACCCAAGCCGCCCCAGCCCGTCGAGCGAGAAGATCACCTCGATAATGATCGATCCGGTGAAGAAGACGGAAATGAAGACCCCCGGAAAGCCCGCGATAATGATCAACATCGCGTTGCGGAACACATGACCATACAGCACACGCCGTTCGGTCAGGCCCTTGGCCCGCGCCGTCATCACATATTGCTTGCGGATCTCGTCCAGAAAGCTGTTCTTGGTGAGCAGTGTCAGCGTCGCAAAACTGGAAATCGTCATCGCCGTCACCGGCAGCGCGATATGCCAGAAATAGTCCACAATCTTCATCGGCCAGCTCAACGTCTCCCAATCAGTAGAGGTCAGCCCGCGCGCCGGGAAAATCTGGAAATAGGAACCACCTGCAAACAGCACCAGCAGCAAAATTCCGAACAGAAAGCCCGGAATGGCATAGGCCGCGATAATGACGCCAGACGTCCAATTGTCGAAACGGGAGCCATCCTGCATCGCCTTGCGAATGCCCAACGGGATCGAGATCAGATAGGCCAACAGCGTGGACCAAAGCCCCAGGCTGATCGACACCGGCATCTTCTCAAGCACCAGATCAATCACCGTGATCGAACGCTGATAGCTCTCTCCAAAATCGAAGCGGATATAATTCCACAACATCAGAAAGAACCGTTCGACCGGCGGCTTATCCAACCCGTATTGCCGCTCAAGCTCTTCAATGAAATCCTGCGGCAGGCCCCGCGCGCCCTGATACTCGACGTCGCCGGTTTGGCCGGTCTCACCGGACCCGCCAAAATCACCGCCGCCCCCACCGGTGATCCGGTCGGTCACATTGCCTTCGCCCTCGATCTCGGCAAGCACCTGTTCAATGGGCCCGCCCGGCACGAATTGCACCAGCGCGAAGTTGATGAGCATGATGAAAAAGAGCGTCGGCACCACCAGAAGGAGCCGACGCAGGATATAAGCTGCCATGGTGCCTTACAGTGCCCCGGCCGCGCGCAGCTCTTCCGCCCGCTCCTCGTTCCACCACCATGTGCCGGTGCCAAGCGCAAATGGAGGCTTGGTCTCAGGGCGCTCATAGACATCGCGATAGGCTATGAAGTGCTGACCCGAATAGAATTGCGGCACCCACAGATGCATGGAGCGCAGCACACGGTCCAGCGCCCGTACACGCACGTTCAACTCATCCCGGTTTTCAGCCTGGGCGATCAGTTCGATCAGCGCATCGACACCCTCATTGGCCAGACCCATCACGTTGGCCGTATCCAGTTCGTTGGCCGAGGAGGATCCGAAAATGCCAACCAGCTCTGTGCCCGGCGTCAGGCTCATCGCATAGCGGCGCGTCGTCATGTCGAAGTCGTAGTTCTTCTCGCGCTCCTGCGCCTGCGCATTGTCGATCAGCGGCGCAACAACCTCGATCCCCAACCGCTCCAGATTCTGGATGAAAGGGTTGATAATGCGCTCGAACGCGGGGCTGTCATTCAGGATCTCAAGTCGGAACTGCTCACCATCTGCGTCCACCAGCTTGCCATCCACGATGGTGTACCCCGCTTCGCGCATCAGGGCCGTCGCGCGCCGCAAGGTCCGACGATCCAGCCGCTCAGCCGACGACACAACGGGGGAGAATGCTTCCTCCGTGAACACCTCTTCAGGGAAGTGCTCGCGCAGCGGCTCAAGGATCGCCAGCTCTTCCTCTGTCGGCATGCCTTCCGCCTGCAGATAGGAGTTTTCCCAGAAGCTGTCGGTCCGGTTGTAGAGGTCGTAGAACAGCGCGCGGTTGGACCATTCGAAATTGAACATCATCCCGATCGCTTCGCGCACGCGCGGATCCTGAAATTGCGGGCGGCGCAGGTTAAACCACCAGCCCTGCGTTCCCGTCGGGGTTCCGTCGATCAGCGTCTCGGTCACGACATGACCCGCCTCGATCGCAGGGAAGTCGTAACCCGTCGCCCACTGACGCGAGGAGTTTTCAGAACGGAACGTGTAAGCCCCTGCCTTGAATCCCTCAAACGCGGCGGTGGAATCCGCAAAATACTCCACGCGCTGCTCATCGAAATTGTTCGAGCCCCGGTTCACCGGCAGGTCGGCGCCCCAATAGTCCTCGACACGGGAATAGGTGATCGAGCGCCCCTCATCCAAATCGCTCAGCACATAAGGGCCTGAGCCGGGTACCGGCTCCATCGACGCTTCCGCAAAATCATTCTCGGCAAGCCACGCGGCAGGGAAGATCGGCAATCCGCCAACCGTGCCCGGCATGTCGCGCACCGGCGCACCTTCCGTGAACGAGAACTTGATCCGTCGCTCATCCAATACCTCGACCCCGGCCACATCGCGGAAGATCCCCAGCCGGTACACCGGACGCCCATCATTGTAGAGCGCCCAATACGACGCCTCAGCATCCGCAGCGGTCACTGGGCTGCCATCGTGGAACCGCGCCTCAGGCCGGATGTTGAAGATGATCCAGGAACGATCCTCGGGATATTCGATGCTCTCGGCCAGCAAACCATAGAGCGCATCAGGCTCGTCCGCCGAACCGGTCAGCATCGTGTCGTAGAGAATCCCGACAGAGCGTGCGCCATTGCCATTCAGAATATAGGGCCGCATCGAGTCAAAGCTGCCGAACCCCCAGGTCGTGAAGAACCCACCTTTCGGGGCATCCGGGTTCACATAGTCGAAATGGGTGAAGTCCGGCCCGTATTTCAGATCGCCAAAGCTGGAGATACCATGCGCGGTGATGATCTCCTGTTCGGCCATTTCTGCCGTATCGGACGTCTCTTGCGCGCGGAGCGTTTCAACCGCACCTCCAAGCGCAAGAAGGGCTGCAAGGCCAATAACCTTCACCTGATCGCGCAAAGGCGCAGTCAGCGTGGTGGCAACAGGGCGGCGGCTGGTCCGGGTCGGGGTCATGCACGTCTCCACGTAAAAAATGTCACATATGAATCGGTAGAGCGCTGAGGGGTGCCTTTCAAGGCGCGAAGTGCCACCTGCGGCGCGACAACACAGCGAAATATGCGTTTTCGCGGCTTTGTGACCAACTGTGGGTCATCCAGGATGCGGAGTGGCCCCTTTCAAACGAAAAAGGCCGCCCCAAAGGACGGCCCAATTCAGTGGCTATCAGAAGGCTTACTGGCCCGCCGATTCCAGATAGGCGATCAGGTCGGCACGGTCCTGCTGATCACGCATCCCGGCATAGCCCATGCGCGTGCCCGGCAGCCAATCGCGAGGCGCGGCAAGGAAGCCGTCGAGGCTTTCATAGTCCCAAACGCCACCCTTCTCAGCCATCGCCGAAGAGTACCGGAAGCCCTCGATCGCGCCGATCTCACGACCGACAATATTGTAGAGCGACGGGCCGGTGCGGTTCACGCCCTCGTCCAGAACGTGACAGGCGCGGCAGGCACGGAACAGGCCTTCACCATTCGAGGCATCCGCCGTCTCCATGAAGGCCGGAACACCAGCGCCGGTTACCGCCTCTTCGACGGCTTCCACGGCTTCACCAGCCGCCTCGGTCACCTCTTCAACGGCCGATTCAACAGCGTCGCCTGCATCCGCGAGCAGCGATGCCGCTTCGGATTCGGCTGCAGCAGCTTCCTCAGCAGCAGCGGCGGCAGCTTCCTCAGCGGCAGCGGCGGCGGCAGCCTCCTCAGCGGCAGCAGCTTCGGCAGCGGCGGCCTCGGCGGCGGCAGCTTCTTCCGCCGCAGCAGCAGCGGCAGCTTCCTCAGCAGCGGCGGCTTCCGCGGCAGCAGCTTCTTCCGCCGCAGCGGCTTCCGCATTGGTCTCTTCGATCAGCTCGGACGCTTCTTCGTCGACGGTGTTTGCATCTTCCGCCTCAGGTGCGGCTTCCGGCGCAGTCGTGACAGGCTCTTCGGTGATAACGACGTCATCGGTCCCAGCGGCCGTGTTCTCGGTCATGTCCGGATCAGCGGCAGAGACTGTCTCACGCTCATCACCGGCGGCGGGCAGCTCCTCACCCTCAGCCATCGTCTCTTCAGCCATCGCGTCTTCGGCAGGCACCTCAGCAGAAGCCTCAGTCACCATGATGAAATCTTCGATGTTCTGACCAGAAACCTGGGCAAGATAGGCAATCATCTCTGCACGGTCTTCCACGTCCCGCATGCCGTTATAGGCCATCGCGGTGCCCGGCGCCCAGTTGCGCGGGCTTTCCAGGAAGCCGTCCAGCGCGTCAGCAGTCCAAGCGCCCTCAATCTCCATCAGCGCGGAGGAGAAGCTGTAGCCCTCGGCAGACGCAATATCGCGGCCAACGACATTATAAAGGTAAGGTCCAGTGCCGTTCGCACCGTCTTCCAGCTTGTGACAGGCAGAACATGCGCGGAACACATTGTCGCCAATCTCAACGCCAACAAACTCTTGCAGGGCCTCATGAATGGTCGGGCCCGCATCAGCGACAACCATTTCCTCTTCACCAGTTTCAGGCAGTTCGATTTCGAATGCCAGATGGTCATGGTGATGGTCGCCATGATCGGCCGTGCCGTAGATTTCGGAAGAAACCCAGTTCAGCAGCATCAGAACCAGTGCCGCACCAAGCACCCCTGAGAGGATCTTGTTGATTTCGAGCGTATCCATACGTTGCGTGCCTTCCTCTGTTCCCACCTGATTCACAGTCCTGCGCCGGTGGGGTGATGTCTCGCGCGTGTTACTAGCCGTTCCATATAGCGCAATTCAAGGTATAGAAAGCGCGACACAGTGCTTCATTCCCCGAGGACGCAAAAAATGGACAGAACCGGCACGATCTCTTTCCAGGGTGAGCTTGGCGCATATTCCCACCAGGCGTGCCGGGAGATGTTTCCGCATATGGAGCCGCTGCCCTGCCGCACTTTTGAAGAGGCGATCGCAGCCGTGCGCGAACGGCGTGCCGATCTGGGCATGATCGCGGTTGAAAACTCCACCTATGGCCGGGTCGCGGATGTCCACCAACTGTTGCCCGGCTCCGGCCTGCACATCGTGGGGGAGCATTTCGTCCGCGTTAACATCAACTTGTGGGGGGCGCCCGGCGCGAAAATCTCGGACGTGCGAGAGGCGATGAGCCACACTGTTCTTCTGGGGCAGTGCCGTCCCTTCCTGCAAGAGCACGGGATCAAACCGATTGTCGGGGCTGACACCGCCGGTTCCGCGCGCGAAGTGGCAGAGGGTGGAAACCCGGCCCGCGCCGCCCTCGCCTCCGATCTTGCCGGAGAGATTTATGGACTCGACCTGCTCGCCCAGCATATCGAGGAAAACAAAACCAATACGACGCGCTTCCTCGTCATGGCCCCCGATGGTGTGATGCCAGAGGCATCGTCTCGCCCGATGATGACCAGCTTCCTGTTCCGTGTCCGCAACATCCCCGCCGCGCTCTACAAGGCGATGGGGGGATTCGCGACGAATGGCGTGAACATGACGAAGCTGGAAAGCTATATGCTCGACGCCAGTTTTACCGCGACCCAGTTCTTCGCAGAGGTCGACGGCCACCCCGACGATCCGGCGGTTGCACGCGCGCTGGAAGAGCTCGACTACTTCTGCTCCGAATTGCGCATCCTCGGCGTCTATCCCAAGTCCAGCTACCGGGTTTGATGTGAAGATTCGCCCTGCCCGTCCTGCCGATTTGCCAGCGCTGATCGAAATGCTCTGGGCTGATCCACAGGGCAGATTGCGGGAGGACTGCACCGCAACGGGGAGAGCGAAGTATCAGGCCGCTTTTGATGCCATCAAAGCCGATCCGAACGCACATCTCTTCGTCATGACGCGGGCTGAAGAGGTTATTGGGTGCGCGCAAATCAACATCCTCGCGGGTCTTTCCTATTCCGGCACTACGCGCGGACTGATCGAAGATGTGCGTGTAAGAGAGGATGAACGGGGGCAGGGCCACGGCAGACGTCTGCTTGAGCATCTGTGCAATTTCGCGACGGCACAGGGATGCGGCCTTGTCGAACTTTTCGTGCATCAGGATCGCGACAGGGCTCACTATTTCTACCGTGAGCTTGGATTTACCCAATCCCATTTCGGCTTCCGCCGCACGCTTTAGACGTCACTCTCCCGGCATCTGGGGAGGGTCGCCCGGCTTTGGCTTGGTGAAGGGATAGACAAACTGCCGCCAGTACCCGCGCGGGACCGTGTTGCCAACGACCCCGTAATTCTCCGGCCACTCCTCCTCGGGCAGGTGATGCGTGCCGAACAGCCAATCATAGATCGGAAAATGCGAGGCATAGTTGATATCGATCGCCGCCCGGTCACTGCCGTGATGCCAATGGTGAAAACGTGGGGTGACGAGGAACCGCTCAACAAACCCGAACTTCCATCCGATATTCGCGTGAATGAAGCTGGAATAGAAATAAACGATCAGCAGATAGGCTTGGATCGCCTCAGGCTGAAAGCCAAGAGTGAACATCGGCACCGCGGTGAAGCCACGCAGCACGGCGATCTCGATGAAATGCATGCGCGCGCCCGCCAACCAATCCATCTTCTTGGTCGAATGGTGGATGGCGTGGAATCTCCACAGCACTGGAAATGTGTGAAAGGCCCGGTGCACCCAGTATTGCACGAAATCTGTGGCCAGCATGATGATGATGACCTGGGCCCAAAACGGCAGGTCAACGATATATCCGCGCACGGCACCCAGATCCGCTTGCGCATTGACGTAATTCGCAGGCGCAAGTGTCAGGAAACCCAAAACTTGCACCAGCATCGAACTGACGAGGTAATAAAACATGTCCTCCTGCCACTCTGCACGGAAGACCGTCTGCTCGGTGCGGGCAGGAAAGAACCGTTCCAGCGGGACAAACAAAAAGCCCACGACCAGCACGTTGACGATGAAATAATCCAGCCCGAAATAGAGGCTCTGCGCCGCTTCCCCCCGTTCAGGCTGTGCCGTCGCCATAAGGGATGCGATCACGGAAATCGCAAGCGCGGTCCATCCAAGCGTCTTGTTTCGGTTCAGAATCAGGCTCAGCAGTGACAGCGCATATCCAGCCAACAGGACGAACCGCAGGAAAACGGTCGTATATCCCCCCGAATGCACAAACGCGATCTCGGGGTATGAGAATGTTTCGGGATACCACCGCAGCACGACCATCAGGAATCCGGTGATCGCGGCCAACAGCGCCAGAACGCCCGACAACCAACCACTGCCGATGGGCCGCTTTTCCCGCGGCATCTCAAGTTGCCGCTTCAAGTCCCGCAGATACGCCACGAAAGCCACTCCCCAAAAATACGACAAAGCAGTCCCTGAACGTCAAAATGGGCGCCCGGCGTCAGGAAGCTCAAGTGCGAATTGGTACCTCTGCTTGTGATCGCTAGAGCTGCCGTCATGATGTGCTTAAGCCAGGATACCTTCCGCCTCAAGAAATGTCGCTTTATCGCCTCGATAGGCGACGATCTCCAAATAAGTGTGATGGACCTTGAGCTGCGAAGAGATGATCTGCGCCAAACGCCTCTCAGCATCTTCCCTCGTCGGAAAATCATTGGGTGCGCCTGCTAGAGCCTTCGGTCCTGAACTTGGTACGCGCAGCAGCAGATATCTCTTCCCGGATGTGGACACGTTTTCTCTCCAGACATGCGAGCGTAAAGCGTGAATGATCTGATGCCACGCCCGTCGTAGATATGTCGACATGCGTTTGCACACACGGTGCACGGGTTGTGCACGCGTGGTGTACGCTTTGTGCACAGCAGATCAGACAGCATCAGGACGGCGTGAAGCCGCCCCCGGTCGGGGTGTCGAGCCAGTAGACATCCCCTGCTTTCAGCTCTGTACGATCCGCAGATTTCAGTGTCTCGACACGCCCATCGGCGCGCACCACACGACTGACGCCCAGCGCTCCGGCCTCGCCCCCTTCAAGGCCTGGTGGCGGCACCAGACGGTGGCCGGTCAGGATCGCCAATGTCATGCCTTCGAGGAAACGCGTCTTGCGTCGTGTCCCGTCGCCACCTGGAAATTCTCCTTTACCGCCAGAGCCTTGGCGAAGCGAAAATTCGTCGAGAACAACCGGGAACCGCCATTCCAGCACCTCGGGATCGGTCAGCCGCGAGTTGGTCATATGAGAGTGCACGCCGCCTGTGCCAGGATGCCCCGCGCCGTTCACCAGCCGCCCCGCGCCGGTCCCACCGCAGATCGTCTCGTAATACTGATGGTCGGCGTTGCCCCATGTGGTGTTATTCATCGTGGATTGCGCTGCCGCCTGCACGCCCAACGCCAACAAAAGAGCACTTGTAACAGCCTGAGAAGTCTCAACATTTCCAGCGATAACCGCGGCTGGATATTCCGGCGAAAGCATCGTGCCCTTGGGCAGGATCACCTCCAACGGCTTCATGACACCTTCATTCATCGGGATGTCGTCATCGACCAAAAGGCGGAAGACATAAAGAACCGCCGCCCGCGTCACCGGCTCCGGCGCATTGTAATTCGTCGCCAGTTGCCCAGTCGTTCCGGTGAAATCCACGGTTGCGGATCGGCTGTCCCGATCCACGGTGATCCGCACCCGAACTTCACGCTCTTGCCCATCGAAGTCAGGGTCCATTTTGTAAATATATTCAGCATCATGCAGCGTTTCGATGGCGCGGCGAACACATTCTTCCGCATTGTCCTGAACATGCCGCATATAGGCCTGCACGACATCAAGACCGAAGAGGGCCACCATCTTGTGCAGCTCCGCCGCACCCTTCGCACAGCTTGCCACCTGCGCCTTGAGGTCCGCGATATTCGTCTCGACCGCGCGGACGGGATATTGCGCGCCGAGCAGCAGGGCCTCGGTTTCGGATTGGCGGAAATACCCATTGTCGACCAGTTTCCAATTGTCGATCAACGCCCCTTCATCGTGGATTGTCCGACTGTCCGGCGGCATGGACCCCGGCGTCAAACCACCCACATCGGTGTGATGACCGCGGGCAGACGTGAAAAACAGCAACTCGCCCTCATCCGAAAAGACCGGTTGGACGAGGGTGATGTCGGGCAAATGGGTGCCGCCATTGTAGGGCGCGTTCAGCACATAGGCGTCGCCCGGTCCCATATCGGGGTTCTGAGCAATGATGGCCTTCACGCTGGCCCCCATCGAGCCAAGATGCACTGGCATATGCGGCGCATTGGCGATCAGGTCGCCAGCGGCGTCGAAGATCGCGCAGGAAAAGTCGAGACGTTCCTTGATCGTGACTGAGGCGGCGGTGTTCTCCAACACCGCGCCCATCTGCTCGGCTATGCTCATGTAAAGGTTGTTGAAAACCTCGAGCATCACTGGATCGGCTTCGGTCCCGACAGCGTGGGCATCCGCGCGAGCTTCGATCCGGTGCAGCGTAACATGGTCGTGGGCGGTGATGCGCGCCTGCCAACCCGGTTCGATCACAATCGACGTATGCTCTTCCACCAGAACAGCCGGGCCCGTCACGGTATCGCCCGGGCGCAATACGTCCCGACGCACAAAGCGGGCATCGTGCCATCCGCCCGAATAGATCGGTGCTTCGAGGGCGGCTTCGTACATCTCCGCACGCGCTTCCGTGGGGTGGGTGGCCTCAGCCAGATCACCCGCTTCACCAATGGCCTCGACCGCCACGCTTTCGATGATCAGCGCGGCGTCGCCCGGGGCAAAGCCGAACCGTTGCAGGTGCGCTTCGGCGAACTGGTCTTTCAATGTGGCAAGATCCGAAAAGGGGATCGGCAATGCGGTGTCCGTGCCTTTCACCTTGATGTTGAGAACCGTATCGAAACGGATCGCGGCCTCGGTCACGCCCTGCCCCATCACCTCATCCGCCGTCCGCGCCATGAGGCTTTCAACGATATTGGCCGCTTCGAGCCGCGAGGCATCGGCCAGTTCAGCCTCCATCGCCTGCTGGCGACTGGCCCGAATGTCCGCAAGCCCCATGCCATAGGCGGAAAGCAGCGAGGCAAATGGGTGGATCAGGCAGGTTTCCATCCCCAGCGTATCCGCAATTGCGCACGCATGTTGTGCGCCAGCCCCGCCAAAGACGGTCAGGCAATATTTCGAAACTTCATAGCCGCGCTGAACGCTGATTTTCTTGATCGCGTTGGCCATGTTTTCAACCGCGATGCGCAGGAATCCATCCGCCAGCTCTTCAACGGGCAGGCCCGCTTCGTCAGCCAATTTCCCAAATGCGGTGCGCGTCGCATCGACATCCAGCGGTTGATCCGCATTGGGGCCGAAAATCGCGGGGAAGAACTCTGGGCGCAATTTACCGGTCAGAACATTGGCATCCGTGACGGCGAGCGGCCCGCCTCGGCCATAGCAGGCTGGGCCAGGATCGGCACCGGCGCTTTCGGGCCCGACCCGCATGCGCTGTCCGTCAAATGTCAGAAGGCTGCCGCCCCCGGCAGCCACGGTGTGGATGTTCATCATGGGCGCGGTGATGCGCACACCGGCGACTTCGGTGTTGAGCACCCGTTCATATTCGCCCGCAAAGTGGCAAACGTCGGTGGAGGTGCCCCCCATGTCGAAGCCGATGATCCGGTCAAAGCCCGCAATCTGCGATGTACGGACCGCCCCGACGACGCCGCCTGCCGGACCGGAGAGGATCGCGTCCTTGCCCTGGAAAAGCCTTGCGTCCGTCAGACCACCGGAAGACTGCATGAACATCAAACGACCTGCCGGATCGCCATCAAAGGCGTCTGCAACCCGGTCCACGTAGCGCCGCAAAATGGGGGAGAGATATGCATCAACCACGGTCGTGTCGCCGCGGCTGACCATCTTCATCAGCGGGGACACTTCGTGGCTGACGCTGACTTGAGAGAACCCAAGCTCACGCGCAATCCGCGCCGCCTCGGCCTCATGCCCGGTATGCCGGTATCCGTGCGCAAATACGATGGCGAGGGCGTCGATCCCATCCGCCCGCAATCGGTTCAGATCCGTCTTGAGCTTGTCAGCATCCAGAGGACGCTCCACCGTTCCATCCGCCCGCACCCGTTCCTCGGCCTCGACAACTGCGTCATAAAGCATTTCGGGCAGAACGATGTGGCGGTCGAAGAGGCGGGGGCGGTGCTGATAGGCAAGCCGCAGCTGATCGGCGAGACCTTGCGTGATCACCAGCCCGGTGCGGTCGCCTTTGCGTTCAAGCAACGCATTGGTCGCAACTGTCGTGCCCATCTTCACCGCGCCGATGCGGGAAAGCGGGATCAGCGCATCTGCATCGAGACCCAAAAAGCGGCGGATCGCAGCAAGGGCCGCGTCCTTATATTGCTCAGGATTCTCGGACAGCAGCTTGGCCGTGTGCAACGCCCCGTCAGGATCACGGGCGACGACATCCGTGAAGGTGCCACCACGATCAATCCAGAAATCCCACACACCGCTCATACGTCTCGCCCTCTCTCGTCGCGCGGGCTAGTCTTGGACCGTCAAAAGGCTGAGGGCAAGACGATGGCGCAACTGATCCGGGCGGCAGATTACCGCGATCTCGATGCAATCGGCGCGATCTGGAACCGGGTGATCACTCAGACAACCGCGACCTTCACCGTGGCCGAGAAGAGCGCAGAGGATTTGGAACAGTGGCTCAAAGAACGGCAGGCCGGTCGCTGGCCGGTTCTTGTTTCTGAGGTGGATGGGCAGGTTGCGGGCTTTGCAACGTGCGGTCCGTTTCGATCCGGCGAGGGATATGCGCATGTTGCTGAGCATTCCATTTATGTCGCCACAGACCTCACCGGTCGTGGCCTTGGGCCGGATCTGTTGTCAGCCTTGGAGCTGGCGGCGCAGCGCCGGGGGATCGCGGTTTTCGTGGCCGCGATCAGCGCCGAGAACCTGCGCGCTCACGCCTTTCACGCTCGCCATGGCTTTATCGAGACCGGGCGAATGCCTGATATGGGACGCAAATCAGGTCGGCGGATCGGTCTTGTCCTCATGCAGAAGCATCTGGAATAGACTTCATAAGCGATCCGCATTGGTGTTGGCTTGCCGCGACACACCCAGCCCGGGAAAGGACTTCCAATGAAGATTGAGGAATATGCCGCGTTCAGCACCGGTGAGGCCGGGGGCAACCCAGCTGGGGTTGTAATCGGGGAAAGCCATCCGCCCGAGGCGGAGATGCGCGAAATCGCGGCCCGGCTGGGCCATTCCGAGACCGCCTTTGCCGAAGGTGCAGGGAAGGACTGGCACGTGCGCTATTTCGCGCCGGACAGCGAGGTTCCGTTTTGCGGCCATGCGACCATCGCGCTCGGCGCGGCATTGGCCGGAAAATACGGCTCAGCCACCTATGCGTTGCGCACGGCAGCCGGGGCCATATCCGTCGAAGCCTCAACGCAGGGCGGCATTCGGGCCACCCTGACCTCTGCCCCGACGCGGCAGGAGGTCGCCTCGGACGCTCTGGTGAGTAAGGCCGCCGCGTTGTTCGGATGGTCCAAGGAGGACTTCACCCGCCCACCGGTCATCGCCGAGGCGGGCGCACGTCATCTGGTGTTGGGCCTGCCGAGCCGTGCCACACTCGCCGAAATGTCCTATCAATTCGAGGCGGGGCAGGCGCTGATGCGCGACCATGGGCTTGTGACCATCCTGCTGATGTATGAGGCGCCCGATGGCGTGGTGCATACGCGCAATACGTTTGCCTCGGGCGGTGTGTACGAGGATCCGGCAACCGGGGCCGCCTCGGCCGCTTTGGGCGGATGGTTTCGCGATGCGGCGTTGCGTCAGGGAGCTTTCGATATTCATCAGGGCGACGATATGGGCGCGCCCAGCAGGATACATGTCGCGCCCCTTCCCGGTATCGGGAGTGGGGTCCAGGTCAGCGGCACTGTCCGGGTCCTGCGCTGAGGTCTGGCAGCGGCGGGGCTGCTTTGCTAATGTTTTGCCATGTCAATCTGGTCGCGCATAACCGATGCCTTGTCCGCACTCCGTCAGGGGGAAGGGTTGAGTGCGGTTTTTCAACGGCTGAACACACCGCCCGAACGGTCGGTGGCGTTCACGATTGCCGTTATCGCGCTGGGCGCGAAGATGGCGAAGGCCGACGGCGTCGTCACACGTGACGAGGTGACGGCGTTTCGCGAGGTCTTCCATATCGCCCCTGCCGATGAGGCGAAAGCCGCGCGGGTGTTCAATCTGGCCCGGCAGGACAGCGCCGGGTATGAGGCCTACGCCCAGCGCGTTGCCGGCATGTTTGGTGACGATCGCAACGTTCTGGAAGATCTGCTGGACGGGTTGTTCCATATCGCAGTCGCTGACGGTGTCTATCACCCGAATGAGGATCGCTTTTTAGAGCACACGGCAGAGCTGTTCGGCGTAGGAGAACGGTGTTTCAAAGCGATTCGGACGCGCCATGTGCCAGATGCGCGCCCCGACCCCTATGATGTCCTTGGGGTCACACCCGAGATGGAAATCGACGAGATGCGCAAGCGTTGGCGCCTTTTGGTGCGCGAAACCCATCCCGACAGGATGATCGCGCGCGGTGTTCCTGAAGAGGCCGTGAAGCTCGCCACCAAGCGTTTAACTGCTATAAATAACGCCTGGGACGAAATATTAACGGAGAGAGCGGCGGCTTAGTCCGCTCTTCGGAACAGTGTCATAAAAAAATATCACACTGTTTGGAACCAATGTGATCATTCCAGTGTTATTCGTTCAACTCAGATGCTAAGTTCTGAGTGTCGCGTTTAGATTTCCGGTTGGAATCTGGCGGAAGACAGCGCAAAGTTGCGCAAGGCTCGACAATGTCGGGTCTCAACCCAATTCAGGCGGAATACCGTCGTGATGACTAAGGAATGGAGTGAGGGATGAAAAAAGTTTCCTTCGTGATGGCCGGCGCAGCTCTGGCACTCGCAGCTTGCGCACAGCAAGAAGAAGTTATGGTTGTTGAAGAGCCGATGGTTGAGGCTGTTGCTACCGAGTACACCGTGTACTTCGGTTTCGACTCCGCAGCTCTCTCCGATCTCGGTGCTGAGACTGTTGCAGCCGCTTCCGCAGCAGCAGCAGGCATGTCCTCCGTTTCCGTCGTCGGCCACACCGACACTGTCGGTTCCGTTGCTTACAACCAGGGCCTCTCCGAGGCACGCGCTGCAACCGTTTCCGGCGCAATGGTTTCCAACGGCGTGAACCCGGCGATCATCACGGCTGCTGGCCGCTCCGAGAACGACCTGGCCGTTGCAACGGCTGACGGTGTTCGCGAGCCGCGCAACCGCCGCGTCGAAATCTCCCTGAACTAAGTTCGGGTCGATTGATCTAAGAAGGGCCGCTCTCAGCTACGGAGAGCGGCCCTTTTTCATGGCCGGATCGGCCATGTGATGCAGCCGTGCATCACCGAAAAAATTCACAAACCATCCTCTTACAATTCGGTCTAAGCGCACGATCTGTGCGGATGTCCCAAGGGATAGCGAAAGGCATCGTGCCGCCGCTCACATCCATGCATGGAGAAATGGATGAAACCCGTATCCTTCGCAGCCTTTGCTGCCGTTGGTATCCTGGCCGCTTGCGCGCAACAGGAAGAGATTGTCTTGATTGAAGAGCCGGTCGTTGCCGCCCCGGCGACGCAGTACACCGTCTATTTCGGCTTTGACTCTGCCGCTTTGACCGAACTTGGTGCTGAAACGGTTGGAACCGCTGCTGCAGCGGCAATGACCACGGCATCCTCTTCCATCTCCGTTATCGGTCATACCGACACGGTCGGATCGGTGGACTATAATCAAGGGCTGTCCGAGCGCCGTGCCGCAACTGTTTCCACAGCACTGGTCGGTGAAGGCGTAAACCCCGCGATCATCACGAGTGCGGGACGGTCTGAGACGGAACTGGCGGTTGCAACTGCTGACAACGTTCGCGAACCGCGCAACCGCCGCGTCGAGATCACGCTGAACTAAGCACGTCTCAGCATTTCTGATCAAAGCCGCTCTCCCGCTTGGGAGGGCGGCTTTTTCATGTGACCAACGCAAGCCGCCCCCATTGCAGTCCCCCCTGCGCCCATTAGGTTACCTGTCAAAGCCGTTTTGACCGGAGAGATGACCCGTGACGCCATTTGACCTGCCCACCCCGACCCACCTGCAAGCCGCCGAGGGTGGTGCTGCACCACTTGATGGTTTGCCTGAGTGGGATTTCTCTGCCCTTTACGCAGGTGAGGATGATCCGAAGTTGGCGAAGGATCTAAGCTGGCTGGATGATGAGACCGCGAAATTCAAGACGGACTATGAGGGACAGCTGGGCGACAAGTCTGCGACAGCCCTCGCCGCCTGTGTAAAGCGCTATGAAAATATCCAAACCGTCATGGGACGCATCATGTCCTATGCCGGTTTGCGCTATTACCAGAACACGACAGACGCCGATCGCGCGAAATTCATGTCCGACATGCAAGAACGCATTACAGGGCAATCGGCGAACCTTGTCTTCTTCACGTTGGAGATGAACCGGATCGCGGATGAGCGCTTTGATCTGCTGCTCGGTGAGGATCAGGACCTTGCCCGCTACCGCCCGGTTCTTGATCGGATGCGGGCCATGAAGCCCCACCAGCTGTCTGATGAGCTGGAGGCGTTTTTGCACGATCAGGGGGTCGTCGGCGCCAGTGCATGGAACCGCCTGTTCGATGAAACGATGGCCGGTCTGACATTTGATGTGAATGGTGAGGAACTGCCGCTTGAGGCGACACTCAACCTTTTGACCGATACCGACCGGCAAAAGCGCGAGGTTGCCACCCATGCTTTGATCGCGGTGTTTCGCGAAAATCTTCCACTCTTCGCCCGCATCACCAACACGCTTGCCAAGGAAAAAGAGATCGAGGATCGCTGGCGCAAGCTGCCGACGCCTCAGGCGGGCCGCCACCTTGCCAACCATGTGGAGCCGGAGGTGGTGGAGGCGCTGCGCAATGCGGTTGTCGCCGCCTATCCCCGCCTGTCCCATCGCTACTATGCGCTGAAAGCCAAGTGGCTGGGCCTTGATGCGATGCAGGTCTGGGATCGGAACGCGCCGCTGCCCACGGCCGAGGACAGGATCATCGGCTGGGACGAGGCGAAAGACACGGTCATGGACGCTTATGCCGGATTTGACCCGCGGATGTCCGACCTGGCCGCTCCGTTCTTCACGGAAGGATGGATTGATGCACCGGTCAAACCGGGCAAGGCGCCGGGTGCCTTTGCGCATCCAACGGTAACGACGGCGCATCCTTTCGTGATGCTCAACTATCTGGGCAAGCAGCGCGATGTCATGACGCTGGCCCATGAGTTGGGACATGGGGTTCACCAGCGCCTTGCCGCAAAGCAGGGTGAGCTTCTGTCGTCGACGCCGCTTACACTGGCTGAAACGGCGAGTGTCTTTGGTGAGATGCTCACCTTCAAGAAGCTGCTCGAACAGACGACCGATCCGGCGAAGCGCAAGGCGCTGATCGCCTCGAAGGTTGAGGACATGATCAACACGGTCGTGCGCCAGATCGCCTTTTACGATTTCGAGTGCAAGCTGCACGATGCGCGCCGTCAGGGAGAGCTGACGCCTGATGACATCAATGCAATCTGGATGAGCGTGCAGGCCGAAAGCCTTGGCCCGGTCTTCGAGTTCGTGGACGGCTATGAGGTGTTCTGGACCTATATTCCGCACTTCATCCATTCCCCGTTCTACGTCTACGCCTATGCCTTTGGCGACGGACTCGTGAACGCGCTTTATGCCGTCTATGAAGAGGGTGATGCGGACTTCCAGGACAAGTATTTCGCAATGCTCGAAGCGGGCGGATCGAAGCACCACAAGGATCTGCTCGCGCCCTTCGGCCTCGACGCATCCGACCCATCCTTCTGGGACAAAGGGTTGAGCGTGATCGAAAGCCTGATTGATGAGCTGGAAGCGATGGAGGACTGACGCCCCGTCAATATTGACCTCCCGTGGGTTGGGCCGACACGTTGGGCCAAAACCACGGGAACCCGTCACATGCTTCGCAAAATCCTATACACCCTGCCCGTCCTGTTGATTTTGGGACTGGCGGGGTTTTTCATTTTTGCCCCTGGGATCGCAGAGCAAGGGCAAAACCGGATCGAGGACGCGGGGCCGTGGCCAGTCTCGGCTGAGGCACAGGCCCTGCATGACCGGCTGTTGGTCGCAGATTGGCACGCCGACAGTCTGCTTTGGGATCGTGACTTAAGCCGCCGGGTCCAGCGGGGGCACCTCGACCTGCCGCGCATGATTGAGGGCAATGTCGCAGTGCAGGTTTTCACCACCGTCACAAAGAGCCCCGCACAGCAGAACTACGAGAACAACTCCACCGATGCGCGCGACAACATCACGATGCTCGTCGTCGGCCAGCTGCGCCCGGTTGAGACGTGGGGCAGCTTGCTGGCGCGCGGGCTAGATCAGGCGGAGCGGCTGGCTGAAACCGCACATAACCATCCCGAATTGCTGACATTCGTGACCTCTGCGTCAGAGCTGGATGCAGCCCTGTCCGCACGTGGTGATGGCGCGCAGCCCGTTGTGGGGCTTTTGGGCACTGAGGGCGCCCATTTGCTGGAAGGCGACATCGCCAATCTCGACGTGATCGAAGCGGCGGGATTTCGCGTCATCGGCCTGACCCATTTCTTTGACAATGAGCTGGGTGGTTCATTGCACGGAGATCGCACGCTGGGGCTGACAGAATTCGGGCGAGAGGTAGTTGCCGAGCTTGATGCCCGTGAGATGATTATCGACCTCGCCCATGCGTCCCCCGTTATGGCCGAGGAGGTGCTGTCCCTGACCGATCGCCCCACCATCGTCAGCCACACGGGCATCTATTCTCACTGCGAAACCGTGCGCAACTTTCCCGATGAGCTGATGCAGCGGATCGCCGCGGGCGGTGGGTTGATCGGGATCGGATTCTGGGCAGATGTCACTTGCGATGCATCGCCGGGCGGCATCGCAGGCGCAATCCTTGCCGGGATTAATGTCGTCGGTATTGACCACGTCTCGCTCGGATCGGATTTTGACGGCGCAGTCACGACACGTTTTGACGCCTCGCAAATGGCTGCCGTCACCCACGCGCTGCTGGAGGCGGGTCTTTCTGAAGAAGACATCGCAAAGGTGATGGGCGGTAACATGATCCGCTTCCTGCGAGAGAATTTGCCAGCCAATTGACGGCGCGCCCAATCGCACCACGTCCTGCCCTGACGCAATGAAGGGGCGCGAATTGAGCGAATCTCCGACACATCTGAAGGCGATGGCGCGCTTTCGCATCGCGCTGATCAACATGCCGCCGGCCAAGCTGCTGTTGTTTGGCTATGTCAGCTACATGCTGATCGGTTGGGTGCTGCTGTCCCTTCCCTTCGCACAGGAACAGGCCGTTGCAGCGATAGATACGCTGTTCATCGCCACCTCTGCCGTGTCGACAACCGGGCTGGTCAGTGTCGATCCCGGAACCTCATTCACCCTGTTCGGCGAGATCGTGATCCTTTTGCTGATCCAGGCCGGTGGCCTTGGCTATATGACAATCGGCTCGTTCGCGACGCTGGCGATCATGGGCAAGCTGCCGGGTATGCGCGCGCGCGCGGCTAAACATGCGTTCAATCTGCCCAGCAATGTGAAACCCAAGCAATTTGTCGTCTCGGTTGTGATCTTCACACTGACGGTGGAGGTGATTGGCGCACTGGTCTTGTGGTGGATGTTTGCCTCGGCAGGGGAGCAGAACCCGCTATGGCTCGGCATATTCCACTCGGTTTCCGCCTTCTGCACCGCGGGTTTCAGCCTCTTTGCCAATTCCTTCGAGGGCTATACAGGTCATGTTGGGATCAACTTGACGATCGCACTTCTTTCGATCCTGGGCGCAATGGGCTTTCTGATTGTCGTGGATGGCTGGCGCACTTTGACCGGGCAGGCGCGCTGGCTGGGGTTCTCCTCAAAAATCATCGTGCGTATGACGGGTCTTTTCCTGGCACTTGGCACGCTCGCGCTGTTCATTGCGGAACCGTCGATCCGTCTGCTGCCCCCAACAGAGCGATTGTTGGCCGCGTTTTTTCAAACGATGACTGCAACCACGACCGTGGGGTTCAACACGATGCCCATTGGGCCTCTGGGGCTTGCAACATTGATGGTCCTGTTCTTTCTGATGATCATCGGCGCATCGCCCGCAGGCACGGGCGGCGGATTGAAGACGACGAGCTTTGCTGCACTGGTGGGGCTTGTCCGCTCGACACTGAAGGGCCGGGACAGGGTGCGCTATCTCAAGCGTGTCGTGCCGCAGGACCGCCTGCAATTGGCAACCGCATCGCTCGCCTTCTATTTCACGCTGGCCGGTATCGCGATGTTTGGCTTGTTTTTGACTGAAACCGGCGCCGCCTTCGAACTGGTGATGTTCGAGGTGATCTCTGCCATGGGCACCGTCGGGTTGAGCATGGGCCTGACCGGAGAGCTGACAGAGCTGGGCAAGCTGATTGTCATCCTTTTGATGACGGCAGGCCGCGTGGGGATTTTGACATTTGGTATCGCCATCGCCTCCCACGACGAAAGTCGCGAAGAAGAAGCGGACAACGATCTGGTGCTTTAGCCAGCAGCGCTTTCACGGATCATGTCGAGCACAGACTGGTTGGCCCGCGATGCGGACAGCGGGAACGGATAAGGCGCATTGTCGAGCACGCTGGCGTGGAAGGCATCCGCCTGTGCCACGTATTGCATAGCAGTTGGAAAACGCTGCTCGATGCTTTCATCCCGGCGCCGCAGGATCACACGCGCAGCGTCGTAATCTGGCGGGTTGAACGGCGTTGGCACTTCGATCACACCGTCGGTCCCATGAAATCGCATGAACTGATGGCGGATCATGCGCATGGAACAATAGAAGCTCATCGTGAAACCGTCGAAGTCCAGCAGGGCATGGGTGGTCAGGTCAACACCATCCTGCATCACAGCCCGGGCCGACGCGCGCAATGGTTCCTGCCCTGTCGCGAGACGTGCCGTGATCACCGGGTAGACGCCGATATCCCCGAGCGCCCCACCCTCTAGCGCGGCTTGATTGCGGATGTTGCCAGCATCGTCGTTGAAATAGGTGAATACGCCCTCGATATGCGCCAGCTGGCCGATGGCGCCCTGCGCGATCAGCCCTGCGACATGATCCCATTGCGGGTGGTGAGCGACCATGAAAGCCTCCGCTGCAAGCTTTCCCGTCTCTGCCTCCGCCGCGATCAAGCGGTCAATTCCGGCAACGTTCCAGGCCAGTGGCTTTTCACACAGCACATGCTTGCCCGCCCGCAGCGCCTTCTCTGTCCATTCGACATGCATGTTGTTGGGGAGCGGGATGTAGATCGCGTCGACCTCTGCATCCGCCAAAAGCGCCTCGTAGCTGTCGTGATGGCGCACATCGCCATAGCCGCTCAACCGCTTGCCCGACAGCGACGCCACCGCCGCGACCGTGCCGCGTTGGCTGAGATGGATTGCAGGAATGACCTGATCGAGAGCGATTTTTGCGAGACCCAGAATACCCCAGCGAACGATAGATTGCGTCATGAATGCTCCTCTCGCGCGACTTCCGCGAGCGCACGGTTATAGGCCTTTAGCGCGTCGACCTGGAACAGCGCGCCCAACAATTCGGGCGGGCCGTTTTCCTGCTCTTCCACGACCGGGATCATGGTGCCGCCAATCTGCTCAAACATGGGCAATGCCGCCTCCAGCGTGTCGCTGCGCGTCAGAAAGGCTCCCTGCTCAACCAAAGACCAGCTTTGCGTGTCCGAGGCCCCGTTTTCCGCACCGCGTGGTCGCATTAACTCCCCGGCTGCAATCGTGCAGAGCACGTAGTCCTGCGGCCCGGCTGCAACATGGCGCCCTGCACGTTCCAATTGGGTGAGGAAAAAGGACTTATCCACCATGTTCACAGCAACGGCAGACGACAGCGAAATCGCGACCAACACGGCAATCCCGGCCTGCCAGTCCCCGGTCATTTCGAATACGATCAAGGTGGTCGAGATCGGTGCACCCAGAACAGCAGCAGCGACCGCCCCCATGCCCGCCAGCGCATAAATCGCCTCTGTCCCGCTGATATCTGGGAAAATCGCTGTGGCGACAGACCCGAAGGCCAGCCCTGTCAACGCACCCAGCATCAGCGAGGGAGAGAAGACACCGCCGCCCATTCGGCCTGCCATGGTGATCGCGACGGCGGCGGCCTTTACCACTGCAAAGCTGACAGCTGTCCAGAACGCCAGATTTCCAGCGAGCGCGCGGTTTGTCGTCTCGTAGCCGACCCCGATGATATGGGGAAACTGGATCGCAATCAGCCCCAGCAGTACGCCCGCCAGCGCCGGGCGCAGCGGGATCGGCAAGCGCAAGCGATCCTGTATGTAGTCGCCAATATCCTCAGCCCAGAAGATCGCCTTCATCATCACCACAGCCACAAGACCACAGACGAGACCCAGCACCATGAAGGCAGGCAGCTCGATATAAAAGGCGAGTTCCTTGGTCGGCAGCGTGAACTCCGGCAGGTCACCAGACCACAACCGGCTGACCACTGTTCCGGCGACAGAGGCGACAACGATCGGCGCGAAGGCGTGGATTGCGAAATGGCGCAGCACCACCTCGAGCGCGAATAGCGCGCCTGCAATCGGGGCATTGAAGCTGGCCGAGACCGCACCCGCCACCGCACATCCCATCAGGTCGCGAGCTGTCATGTCGGACGAGCGCAGCCAATCCGAGACTTTCGTGGCAATCAGGGCGGCCATGTGGACCACCGGGCCCTCACGCCCCGTACTGCCGCCGGTCGAAAGCGTAATCAATGAAGCCGCGGCAGAGGCGAGGCCCGCCTCCTTTTCAACACGTCCATGGCCGAGCGCCGCGCCCTCGATCACATGAGCGACGGAGCGTCCCCTGCCATCGGGGGTAAAGCGCCATAGTATCAGTCCAACCGCCAACCCGCCCAGAACAGGGATGCCCAGGACCCAATACCAAGGCAGGGTCGAAAGGTGAGAGTGCAACTGCTCGTCTGTTTCGCCGTAGACCGTCGTTTGCAAGAGTGCGATGCCTTCGCGAAATGCGATTGCCACGACGCCTGCACAAATACCGATAAGAAGAGCGATCACCCAAAACTGGATCTGCCCCGGCCCTTCGCGTCGCACCCGCAAGAGCGCTGCGCGGTAGCGGCGCAGACGGCTTTGATAGGCTTGGGCGAGGAGTTCGTACATCTTGGGGTTCCTTCCCCATCGTCCTAGCACCGCAAGCGAGACCACGAAAGGGAAGAGAGGAGGCCTCAAGCAAATGTGCCTGCACCCCGACAAAAGAAGGGCCGCGTCCCGCCAGATGACGGGGATGCGGCCCTGAAATCAGTCAAATAGGCAAAGCGTCAGAGTTGCTCGACCGTCACCCTGTCCGGATAGAAGGCGATGTGATCCTTGATCCGTGCGACCGCGTCCTTCGGGGCCTCATAGCTCCACGCAACATCCGAGATCTTGCCGGACTTGGCGGCGACGGAAAAGTAATTGGCCGTGCCCTTATGCGGACATTCGGATGTCCGATCGGACGGATCGAGAAACATCATGGCGATGTCTTCCCGAGGGAAATAGATCACGGGGGGATAGTCCCCCTCGGCCAATTCGAGCGCGTTGGCGCTTTCGGCGAGAACGGCGCCGCCTGCGCGGACGCTCCACGTACCTTCGGCACGGGTGATGGAAATATAACGTTCGACCATTGGGGCGGCCTCCTTCTTTGCGAAGTTCCAGCAGCGAGACAGCGTCTTATGGCCCGTGGGCCGTGACAGTTTCGTGCCTCAATCAGCGGAAAGCGGTGCGCAGGCTCTCTCCAGCCAAGTGCGTACCTCTTCTGGGACGAGTGGTCCGACTTCCGCTGCCACGCGCGCGTGGTAGGCGTTGAGCCAGTCCAGTTCTGATGTGGTCAGAAGATGGGGCCGGATCAGCCTGCGGTCAATGGGGGCCAGTGTCAGTGTTTCGAAAGACAACATCGGCAGGTCACCACCATCGGGAACACGGGGCGGTTCAACCACGATCAGGTTCTCGATCCGAATGCCAAATGCCCCTTCCCGGTAATATCCGGGTTCATTGCTGAGGATCATCCCCGGCTCGAACGGCACGGAGGAGCGGCGCGAGAGATTGATTGGCCCTTCATGCACCCCCAGATACGCGCCGACCCCGTGACCCGTGCCATGCATATAGTCCATGCCAGCCGACCAAAGCGGCGCACGGGCAAGCGCATCGATATGGGCCCCGCCAAGACCTTCGGGCCAGCGTAGGGTGCTGATTGCGATCATGCCCTTTAGAACCAGCGTGAAGGCGCGAGCCGCGGCCTCGTCCACCGGTCCGACGGCAACGGTCCGTGTCACATCCGTGGTGCCATCGGGGTACTGACCGCCAGAATCAACCAGCATCAACTCCCCCGGTGCAAGCGTTCGGTTGCTGTCATCGGTTACGCGGTAGTGGACAATCGCGCCGTTCGGACCGGCGCCGGAGATCGTCTCAAACGAAATGTCACGTAACTGATTGGTGGCACGGCGAAAGCCCTCAAGCTGTGTGACGATATCAATTTCCGTCAGGGTGCCCGAAGGACCGTGCGCATCAAGCCAGCAAAGGAAGTTGGCCATTGCGGCTCCATCGCGCAGATGCGCAGCGCGTGCGCCTGCAATCTCGGCCTCTGTCTTGCGCGCCTTTGGCAGGGCGCAAGGCTCATGGTCCAGCACGTCGCAACCATCCAGAAGGTTGGCGACCTTCACGGGAATGCTTGCCATGTCGATGGCAACCTTGCCCGTCAACGCTGCCACATGATCCTCAAGAGCGTCGAGAGAATGGACCCGCACCCCCTCTCCCAAATGCGCGCGCAATTCGTCGGTCAAGCGGTCAGCTGCGTTGAAGAGGTCCACCGAATGATCCGAATGCAGGATCGCAAAGACCCGCGGCACGGGCGTGTTGGGAACATCGGACCCGCGAATGTTCAGCAGCCACGCGATGGACGCAGGCAGGCTGAGCACGGCAGCAGAGGCACCACGCTGTTGCAAGTCGTCAGCCAGTCGGGCCCGCTTGTCCTGATGCGTCTCACCGGCCAGAGAGATATCGTGGATAATGATCGGATCCGCTGGCGGGGCGGGGCGGTCTGCCCAGATTTGATCAATCAGGTTGTCGCATTCGACCAAAGCCACCTCCGCCGGCAGCGCCTTGCGGATCGCCCGCATCTCCCGCGGGGTGTGCAGCCAGGGATCATAGGCGAGGCGACCTGCCTCAAGATGGTCCGCCAACCAGGCTGCGACCGTTGTCGCGGGCCAGTCGATTGGCGTGAATGCCTCTATATCGACCTGCTTGCGCACCTGAAGCGTATAGCGGCCGTCCACAAAAACTGCCGCCGCGTCCGCCAGAACAGCGCAATGCCCGGCCGATCCGGTAAAGCCTGTCAGCCACGCAAGGCGCTGATCGCAGTCGGCCACCGTCTCACCCTGATGGGCATCCGCACGCGGGACCAGAAACCCCGCGAGGTTGCGGGCCTGCAATTCGGCGCGCAGGGCCTGAAGGCGCGCAGCACCCGTCGTCGGAGTGGTCGTGGCGGCAAAGGACTGAAACATGGGGACTCCATTGACGGAACGTGATCGGTCGTGGGCGGAATGAGACCTGCATTAAAATTGTGCAGCCGTCGCAAACCCACTAGCGTGCACAACATGGCATTGTTCGAAGGGCAGGCAATATGAAAAAGGTCTTCCGGCTGCTGGCATGGATTTTCACCGGCTTGGCCGCTTGGCGTCTCTATGGCGATTTTTCGTCCTCAATCGGGGCGGGGCGCGATTTTCGGATGAAGCTGGCGGGAGAGGTCTGGGCGACCTTTGATCGCAACAGCCTTTTGGGTCTGCAACCGGCCATCGAGCGCTATATCAGCCCGCGCCTGTGGGAATGGGTTTTCCTGCCGGTGTTGGAAACGCAGCTCTTCCCCATTCTGGTGATGGTAACGATCTTCTTTTTCATCGCGAGCGCGAAGCGTTTCCAGCTGCGTTAGTCGGCTGGGATCAGCACTTCATCAAAGGTCGTGCCGTCGGCCCTGTGGAGCCGCAAGACCTGATCACCGTCCTCAAGCATCGTCACGACAGCATACCAGCCCTGACCGAATGTAACGGCAGAGATCACCTCTCCGGCTGGCACCTCTATTTCATCAGGCAATGTGGGGCGCGCAGGGGCCGTCGCACTCAGGCGGATGACAAGCAGGCCGACCACCGTTATCACCGCAAGGATCATCACAATGGTGAGTGTCGTGACCAGCCGCCGCAGGAATGCGAGCTTTGGCGGTTCCGGCAGGTCCTGTGGCGGAGAAGGTTCCATGTCCGATCCTCTTGAACTGGTCGCGGCCAGCGCTGGCCGTCTTGATAAGGTGCTTGCCGACGCAGCGCCAGAGGGGGCCGCGCTCAGCCGGTCGCGTCTGCAGCAGTTGATCGAGGCTGGCGCGGTGACGGGCCAAGCGGGCGTAGAGACTGATATTCGGCGCAAGGTCGCCCTGGGCGAACGCTTTACGGTGACACCACCGCCCCCTGCGGACCCAACGCCCCAGCCCGAGGACATTCCCCTCAGCATCGTATTTGAAGATGCACATCTGATCGTCGTGGACAAACCGGCCGGGATGGTCGTGCACCCGGCCCCCGGCGCGGAACGCGGAACACTGGTCAACGCCTTGCTACACCATTGTGCTGACAGCCTGTCCGGTATTGGCGGAGAACGACGCCCCGGCATCGTACACCGTATCGACAAAGACACGTCGGGGCTTCTTGTCATAGCCAAGGACGATGCCACCCATCAGGCGCTGTCGCGTAAATTCGCTGCCCATGACATTGAACGACGCTACCGTGCGCTTTGCCATGGTGTGCCGGATGCGGGCGATCCGCGTCTGCGCGGCACGCCCGGGGTGACGCTCGAACCGGGTGGTGTGCTGCGCATTGCCACCCATCTCGACCGGCATCCGGCGGATCGCAAGAAGATGGCGGTGCGTCCGCAAGGTCGCCAAGCCGTGACGCGCGCGACCGTGCTGGAAAAATTCGATCTCGCCCGTCCCCTCGCCGCGCTGATCGAATGCCGGTTGGAAACCGGGCGGACGCACCAGATCCGTGTCCACATGACCCATGCAGGACATGCGCTGATCGGCGATCAGGTCTATGGCGCGGGCCGCGCCGTACCTGAGGCCGCACGGGTGCTTAAGACATTCCCCCGGCAGGCGCTTCACGCCGCGATCTTGGGGTTCGAACATCCAATCACTGGGGCGCAGTTGAGTTTCGAAAGCCCGCTGCCTGACGACATGCAGGAGCTCTTGTCAGCGCTGCGAAATCTCACGGCGCCGTGAAACGTTGAAATAAGTGAACTCAGTTCTTGTAAAGCGCGTAACTGTTTCTAAATACGATCTTCAACAAGATGCAGACGCACGCGAGGTATTCCGATGGCAAACTACACCTCCCTTCCCGCCCCGTCCCCAGAGCAGGGGCTGTCCCGCTATATGCAGGAAATCCGTAAGTTCCCGATGCTGGAGCCGGAACAGGAATACATGCTGGCCAAGGCCTGGGTTGATCATCAGGACAAGGACAGCGCCCATCAGCTCGTCACCTCACACTTGCGGCTCGCCGCCAAGATCGCGATGGGCTATCGCGGTTATGGCCTGCCCACGGCTGAAGTTGTGTCAGAGGCAAATGTCGGCCTGATGCAGGCCGTAAAACGGTTCGATCCCGAAAAGGGTTTCCGCCTTGCGACCTATGCAATGTGGTGGATCCGCGCCTCGATCCAGGAATATATCCTGCGCTCCTGGTCGCTCGTGAAAATGGGCACGACCGCTGCGCAAAAGAAACTGTTCTTCAACCTACGCAAGGCCAAGAACAAGATCGGCGCGCTCGAAGACGGGGATCTGCGACCCGAAAACGTCGCCAAGATCGCGAATGATCTGGGGGTGACGGAAGAGGAAGTGACCTCGATGAACCGGCGGCTTTCAGGGGGTGACGCCTCTCTGAATGCTCCGCTCAAAAGCGATGGTGAGGGTGCATCTGAATGGCAGGACTGGCTGGCCGACGATGTCGATCAGGCCGAGGAATATGCCGAGCAGGACGAGCTCGACAGCCGCCGCACATTGCTGATGCAATCGATGGAAGACCTCAACGAGCGTGAGCGCCACATCCTGACAGAGCGCAAACTGCAAGATGAGCCGAAGACACTGGAAGAGTTGAGCCAGGAATACGGTGTCAGCCGCGAGCGTATTCGCCAGATTGAAGTTCGTGCATTCGAAAAGCTGCAAAAGCGGATGCGGGAACTTGCCGCAGAACAGGGCATGATCCCCGCCGTGAACTGAGCCTGATCCGGACTACCTTCCTCATCATGGATTTTGACGAAGGCAATTTTGGATGACCCAGCACATTTTACTTTTGGGGGCGACCGGGGCAACCGGTCGCCTCATTCTTGATGAAGCACTCTCACGTGGCTGGAGGGTCACTGCGGGAATGCGCAATCCCGAAAAACTCGAACACAGCGCAGACCAGTTGACCAAGGTTGAGGTTGACGTGCTGAAGCCATCCGGGATCAGTGCAGCGGTCGAAGGATGCACGGCCGTGATCTCCGCCCTTGGCGTGGACAATGACCCAAAGACGCTGGCAAGCCCGCCGCCGCTCTACACCGATGGTCACGCCAATGTTGTCGCCGCAATGGAAAAGATCGGAGTCGAAAGGCTCGTGTGCATCTCTGCGCTCTGGTCGCGTGCCAATGACTTTGGCCCGCTCTGGTTTCGTGCCGGGCCGGTCATGGCGCTGACGCGCGTCTACAGTCAGATGCGCATGATGGAGCGTGAACTCGCAGCCCACGAGAAACTGCAGTTCACCTGTGTCCGCGCGGGCTATCTTCAGGATGACCCTATCGAAAGCGCGCCACCGGCCGCATATGCAGAGCGCCCGCCCGAGGGACACTGGCTGACCCGCCGCGCCGATCTTGCCCGGTTCATGGTCGATTGCGTGGCGGAGGGCAGCTGGCAACGTGCCAGCCCGTGCTTTTCGCAAGCCGATGACGGCAAGGTTATGCGCCGTAACGCTGGCAACGTCCGCTAGACATCTTCTTGGCAAAAATATCCCCGCCGGAGGCAGCCACGATCACTGTCATGTGCCTCCGGCGGGGATATTTGAAGGACGTGAAAGTCACTTCGTCCCGAACATCCGATCGCCGGCATCGCCAAGCCCGGGCAGGATATAGCCCTTATCATTGAGCCGTTCATCGAGAGCGCCGGTGATGATCGGCACATCCGGATGGCGCTCTTTCATGCGCGCGACGCCTTCAGGGGCGGCGAGCAAGCACAGGAAACGAATATCCTTCGCACCGGACTCCTTGAGTAGGTCGATCGCGGCGGCCGAGGAGTTGCCGGTTGCGAGCATGGGATCCACCGCGATGACAACGCGCTGATCCATCTCTGCGGGCACCTTATAGTAATACTGGACCGGCTGGAGCGTTTCCTCGTCGCGATAGAGGCCAACAAAGCCGACCCGTGCGGACGGGATCAGCTCCAACACTCCATCGAGAAGGCCGTTGCCCGCGCGCAGAATCGAGATCAGCGCCAGCTTCTTTCCCTTCAACGTGGGGGCATCCATTTCGACAAGCGGTGTATCGATATTCTTTGTCGTCATCGGAAGATCACGGGTCACCTCATAGGCGATGAGGTGCGAAATTTCGCGCAGCAGCTGACGAAACACGGCTGTGGACGTGTGTTTTTCACGCATGAGCGTCAGTTTGTGTTGAACGAGGGGGTGGTCAACGACCGTCAGGTGATCGCTCATGCTCGGTCTCCTTCGAAGTTGGCGCGCAGGCGGGCGCGTGTCGCGGCATCGCAAAATGCTGCATCCATTGCGGTTCGGTTGATTGCATCGAAATCGGAACGGGTCCAGCCGAAGACACGGTTCAGCTCGGCATATTCCTTACGCATGGTGGTGTGGAAATAGGGCGGATCATCTGTGGAGACGGTCACCTTCACACCGGCGGAGCGTAGTTTCTGGATCGTGTGCTGCTCGATCGCAGGATAGACGCCCAAGCGAATATTCGAGCCCGGATTCACTTCAAGCGTGATATCCTCGGCCACCAGACGCGCGACCAGTTCAGGGTCTTCCCACGCCCGCACGCCATGCCCAATGCGCGAGGGCCGCAGGGCATCCAGACTGTCGCGCACGCTCTCTGGCCCCTCGATCTCTCCTGCGTGGGTGGTGATGCCGAGCCCGGCCTCCCGTGCAATATCGAAGGCCACGGCGAAGTCGCGCGGGGCGAAGGTGCTTTCATTGCCGCCCATGCCCCACCCCGTGAGGCGCGGGGAAAGATGTGCGACCGTGACTTCTGCCGTCTGGCGCGCGACCTCAGCCCCCATGTGGCGCACAGCGGTGGAGATGAAGCGGCACTCCACCTCTGGCACATCATCGGCTCCTGCTTCCATGCCGGCGAGATACTCGGCCCAATCCGCCATCGAGGATCCCGTAATCGACGGTGCGACAAACAGTTCCGTATAGATCACGCCCTCGTCGCGCGACTGTTCCAACACGGCGCGGGTGAGGCGTCGGTAGTCATCCGGCGTTTGCAGGCAGGCTGACACAGCTTCATAGGCTGCAAGAAAAGCCGGGAAATCGGTGTAGATATATGTGTCGCCTTCAATCACCGCAGACAGATCCAGACCCTTTTCCTGCGCAAGCCGCGCGATGAAGGCCGGGGGGGCCGCCCCTTCCAGATGCAAGTGAAGTTCGGTTTTCGGCAGGTCCACCACCGCTGTCGTTTCGGTCAAATCAAACTCTTTCCGTGATTGCCGGGCGCGAGGCCCAGATGAGCGGCGACTGTCTCACCGACATCTGCAAACCCGTGCAGCCCCAATGCGCGTTGACCCAGACCAACGGCCAGCACCGGCACCCGCTCCCGCGTGTGCTCCGTTCCTGACCAGGTCGGATCGTTGCCATGATCGGCGGTGAAGATCATCAGATCGTCTGGCCGCAATCGCCCGAGCAGTTCGGGCACGCGCGCGTCAAAGGCTTCCAAAGCGCGCGCATAGCCCGATACATCGCGCGGATGACCGTATAGACTGTCGAATTCCACGAAATTGGCGAAAACGAAATCGCCGTCGGCCGCATCCTCCATCAGACGAACGCAATGGTCGAACAGGCCCATGTCATCCTTGGCCTTGTGCAACTCAGAAATCCCGCGATGGGCAAAGATGTCGCCAATCTTACCAACTGCAATCGTGCGTCCGCCGCCAGCCACGGCTCGGTCGCACAAGGTAGGCTCTGGCGGCTCAATCGCGTAGTCTCGCCTGTTGGCGGTCCGTGTGAAGTTGCCAGGCTCTCCAACGAAAGGACGGGCGATGACACGGCCCACCATCATCGGGTGAACCAGCTTTGCAGCCTCCTCACAGACTTCATACAGCCGGTCGAGGCCAAAATGGTCTTCATGCGCTGCGATCTGGAACACACTGTCGGCCGATGTGTAGCAGATCGGGGCACCTGTTGAGATATGTTGCTCGGCCAATTCGCGGATGATCGGCATGCCCGACGCATGTTTGTTGCCCAAAATGCCGGGCAGCTTTGCGTTCGCGATCAAGTGATCCGTCAGCTCTTTGGGAAAGGCCGGGTTCGCATTCGGGAAATAGTGCCAATCAAAGGGAACAGGGACACCAGCCAGTTCCCAGTGACCGGACGGCGTGTCCTTGCCCTGGCTAAGCTCGGTCGCAGCCCCCCATGCGGCCTGCGGAACAGCATCGAGACCGGGCGCCTGTAGGCCAGACGCCAGTCGGATGGCCGCGCCAAGGCCAAGCCTGTCCAGGTTCGGCATATGCAAAGGGCCGGTTCGCCCCTCTTCGGCGCGACCTTCCGCACAGGCCTGCGCAATATGTCCCAATGTGTTTGAACCCTCATCGCCAAATTGGGCGGCGTCCGGTGCACCGCCGCAGCCGACCGAGTCCATCACCATAAGGAACGCACGCGCCATCAGCCGATCCGTCCCTTTTCCAATGGGAGATCCTGAGATGGCGTTTCGCTGACCTGATACGCGGTGCGCAAACGCGCCTCTGCGCGATCAGCGTCCTGCTCACTGGCGGCGTGAATGCGAGCGATTGGCTGTTCCGCGTCGACGCGCATGCCCCGCCCGGCCAACATGTCGAGACCTACGGCGTAGTCAATTGGATCAGCTGCGCGCACACGGCCACCGCCCAGTTCCACGACAGCGAGGCCGACCGCCTTGGTGTTGATGCGAGACACGAAGCCAGGCTTGTCGGCAATCACCTCCCGCACGACGGCGGCATGGGCAAGATGGGCCTCGGGACGGTCCATAAAGTCGGACGGTCCGCCAAGGGCTGTGACCATCTGCCCGAACTTCTCCGCCGCCTGTCCACTTTCGAAAGCCGTGCGCATCTTCTCTTCACCCGCAGCAGCCGAAGTCGCGATCTTTGCAAGATAGAGCGCCTGCCCGCCCAATGCGACGGTCACATCCCAAAGGCGGCTGTCGATCTCCTCCATCTTCAAGAAGCGAACAGCGTTCAGCATTTCGAGTGCATTTCCAGCAGCGGTCGCCAATGGCTCGTTCATGTCCGTAATGATGGCCGAGGTTTTGCAGCCTGCCCCGTTGGCCACTTCCACAAGGGATCGGGCCAACCCGTCCGCGTCCTCAGCCGTGGCCATGAATGCGCCAGAGCCGACTTTGACGTCGAGCACCAGTGCATCCAGCCCGGCGGCCAGTTTCTTCGACAGGATTGACGCCGTGATCAGATCGATGCTCTCGACCGTTCCGGTCACATCCCGAATGCCGTAAAACCGCTTGTCAGCGGGCGCAATATCCGGCGTCTGACCGATAATGGCGCACCCGACCTGTCGGGTCACGCGCTTGAGTTCGTCGAGATCAGGTTGCGTGCGGTAGCCCGGAATGGCGTCAAATTTGTCGAGCGTTCCGCCGGTATGGCCCAGACCGCGACCCGAAATCATCGGCACATAGGCCCCACATGCCGCGAGCGCCGGTGCCAGCATCAGTGAAACGTTGTCCCCCACGCCGCCCGTCGAATGCTTGTCAATCACCGGGCCGTCGAGGTCCCAGGGGATCACGGTGCCGCTATCCCGCATGGCAAGGGTCAGGGCGACGCGTTCCTCCATGCTCATCCCGTTGAGCAGGACCGCCATCGCCATCGCGCCGACCTGTCCTTCGGTGATGCTTTCATCATGCAGGCCCTTCACGAAGAACCGCACCTCTTCGGTTGAGAGCGCATCGCCGTCCCGTTTTTTCGCGATAACCTCTTGCGGCAGCATCAGTAGCCCTCCGCCGCGTTCGGTGCATCGGCATCGTTGAGTGTCGCCAGCAAGGCTGTCAGAACGCCGGACGCGCCAAGACGGAAGGTCTGGGGCGTGGCCCAGCCGTCCCCCATGATCTCGTTTGCGAGGTTGATGTAGTCCCGTGCGTCCTCAGTCGTCTTCACACCGCCTGCGGGCTTGAAGCCGATGGACGGGTCGCCATTGTCGCGGATCGCCTCCAACAACAGGCGCGCGCTTGTAGGCGTGGCATTGACCGGCACCTTACCTGTGGAGGTCTTCAGGAAATGTGCGCCACCATCGAGGGCTGCCTTGCAGGCTGCGCGGACCGTGTCCGCATTGGCGAGCATGCCCGTTTCCAGAATGGATTTCACAAGCGCCCCATCCCCCGCCTTGCGAATACGGCGGACAAGCGAGGAAACATCGCCCGCATGACCTTCGATCAGCTTGGGATAGGGGATCACCATATCGATTTCGTCAGCACCGTCGCGCACGGCCTGCTCGGTCAGGTCGAGCACATCGTCAACCTCGTCCATGCCGCCTGGGAAGTTCACGACGGTGGCAATGCGAATGCCGCTCCCCGCGAGCGCCTCTTTCGCGACCGGGACGAAGCGGGGCCAAAGACATACAGCAGCCGTGTTGCCATGAGGGGTGCGTGCGCGCGCGCATAGCTCACGCACATCCTCTTCAGTGCAATCATCGTTGAGATTGGTCAGGTCGAGGCAGCTGATTGCCAGCTTGGCTGCGGCTTTGAGATCGCTCATGCGAAGCTCCCGATATAGGCGCGGACGAGGCGAATGAATTTGGCGCGAGCCTTTTTCGACTCGTCGAGTGTTTCTTCGTGGCTGTTGTCGCCTTCGGTCATGCCCGCCCCGAAATTCGTAATGCAGGATACCGCGGCAACCTTCAGGCCCAGCTTGCGGGCCATGATCGTTTCTGGTGCGGTGGACATTCCAACGGCATCCGCGCCCATCATGCGGATCATACGGATTTCCGCCGGCGTCTCGAAAGACGGGCCCGAAAACCAGGCATAAACCCCATGATAGATGTTTTGCCCGACACTTTCGGCGGCAGCGACCATGCGGTCGCGCAGGCCCGGATCATAGGCGTTCACCATCCCGACAAACGGATCCTTCTCAGGCTGCCCGTCTTTCGTTTTCCACTGCATCAGCGGGTTCAGACCGGAATAATTGATGTGATCGCTGATCGCCATGAGAGAACCGGGCGGCATTTCCGGGCGTGTCGATCCGGCGGAGTTGGTGAGCAGCAGGCTGTCTGCGCCCAGGTCCTTTAGAAGTTCCAGCGCAGGCTGCATCACAGCCGCATTTCCGGCCTCATAGTAGTGGACGCGTCCCGACAGAATCGCGCAGCGCACGCCCTCAAGCAGACCCACGACCAGTTCGCCCTTGTGTCCACCGACGGTGGAGACGGGGAAGTCCTCGATCTCGTCAAAGGGAACGCGCACTGCGTCCTCCATCTCATCGGCCATTGCGCCAAGACCAGAGCCGAGGATCAAACCAAGCGTGATCGGCTCCTCACCGATCCGCGCGCGCAGAGTATCAGACATGGTCACTCCAGATGTTCAGAGGTGAAGGTACCGGGCAGCAGGTCGCCCACCTTCATGCGGCCTGCTTCGCCATCTAGCCCGGCCAGGATCAGCGTCACGTCACAGTCTGCAAACTCAGCCAGCTTTTGCCGACACCCGCCACATGGTGTGATCGGCACAGGGCTGTCGGCGATGACAAGCACTTCGGTGATCTTGCGCTCTCCCGCCGCACACATCGCGGCGATCGCGCCCGCCTCGGCACAGGTGCCTTCGGGATAGGCGATATTTTCCACATTGCAGCCCGCGAAGATGCCGGAGGGCGTCCGCAAGGCTGCGCCCACCTTGAATTTCGAATAGGGCGCGTGAGCGTTTTCGCGGGCAATGCGCGCCGCCTCGAACAGGTCTTCCATCACCGCTCCTTCACGTAAGGCACGCCGCCGGCCTTGGGGGCCCGCGCCTGCCCGATGAAGCCCGCAAGCAGGACGACCACCAAGATGTAGGGTAGGGCCTGAACCAGCTGAACCGGGATTTCAAAGCCGAGCACTTCTTTGCCCTGCAAACGGCTCTCGGACGCTTCAAGAAATGCGAAAAGCAGACACGCCATCATCGCCTGAACCGGGCGCCATTTTGCAAAGATCAGCGCGGCAAGTGCGATGAACCCGCGCCCGGCGCTCATATTGTTGATATAGCCGGAGTTCAGCGCCATGGAGAGGGTCGCACCGGACAGACCACACAAGATCCCCGCACAGATGACCGCGCGATAGCGCAGGCCTGTGACCGAAATCCCTGCAGTATCTACCGCAGCCGGATTCTCTCCTACAGCGCGCAGACGCATGCCGAACCGCGTGCGGAACAGAACCCACCACGTGAAGGGAACTGCCGCAAAGGCCAGATAGACAAATATCGACTGGTCAAAGAAGAGATTGTGCACGGCCTCGCCGACCGGGCCAAGATCTTCCATCCACGAGAATAACGCCCGATCCCCACCCTGAAGCCGCGCCTCATTCGGCAGTTGTGGGGATCGTCCGCCCATCTGGAACATCGCATTGCCGATCACGGCAGCAAGTCCCAGCGCAAGGAAGTTGATCGCCACCCCAGACACGATCTGATTGCCCCGGAAGGTTATGCACGCGACGCCGTGGATCAGTGCGAAGGCGACGGAGGTCAGGATGGCCGCGCCAAGCGCAATCCACGCATTGCCCATCGTGACGCCGACCGCCGCCCCTGCAAAGGCCGCAATCAGGATCTTGCCCTCAAGCCCGATATCGAACACGCCTGACCGCTCGGAATAAAGACCGGCCAAACAGGCCAGCAACAATGGCGTTGCCAAACGAATGGTGGAGTCGAGGTTTGAAACCTGCAGCAGCTCAAGCATCGGACTTCTCCATCATCGTGAACAATCCGGCAATCCAGGGGCGGAACATGAATTCCATCGCACCGGCAAACAGAATGACGAGGCCCTGAATGACGACCACCATGTCCCGCGTAATGCTGGGCATCTCAAATGCCAGTTCCGCTCCACCTTGATAGAGCATTCCGAACAGCAAAGCCGCGAAGACGATCCAAAGCGGGTGGGAGCGTCCCATCAATGCGACGGCGATCCCGACGAAACCCGCTTGCTGCGGAATGTCCAGGAAGATGCGGTTCTGGTCCCCCATCACCGGGTTCATCCCCATCAACCCGGCAAGCGCGCCGGAAATCGCCATGGTCAACACGACGATCCGCGTAGTGGAGATCCCCGCATAGCGTGCCGCAGTCGGGTTCGCCCCATAGACACGCACCTCGTAACCAAACTTGGTGCGCCAGATCAGGATATAGACAAAGACACATGCCACCAGGGCCAGCACGAAAGACAGGTTTGCCGGGCTGGTCTGAATTCCCGGGAACATACCAGAGAGCCATTCAAGCTTTGGCATCCAGGCCGTCTGCTCGAATGTCCGCGACTGAACAGAGGCGTTTCCGGGAACCTTCAGGAAGTTGTTGATCAGGTAGTTCATCAGCGAATAGCTGATGAAGTTGAACATGATCGTCGTGATCACGACATGCGCGCCACGCTTGGCAAAGAGATAACCGGGGATTGCGGCCCAAATCGCGCCGAACAAGGCCCCCATCGCGATGGCGAAGGGCAAAATCCCCCACCACGGCAGAACATGATCCAGCCCCAAACACGCCAAACCGACGCCCAACCCGCCAAGATATGCCTGTCCCTCTCCGCCGATATTGAACTGACTGGCATGAAAAGCGACAGCAACAGCGAGGCCGGTGAAGATAAAATTCGTGGTGTAGAACAGCGTGTACCCAACACCATTGCCATACCCAAACGCGCCGTAAGCGATGTGCCCAACGGCCTCTAGCGGGTTCTCACCAATAGCGAGCACCACAAGCCCTGCCACGATGAAGGCCGTCATTAGGTTGAGGAGCGGCAGCAGCCCATAGTCAACCCAGCCGGGAAGTTCCTTGTTCATAGGATGCGCCCTCTGCCCTTCTTCTTGGTCCAAATATCCCCGCCGGAGGCGTAATGGTTTTGCATCATGCCGCTGCTCCGTCGCGCACACCGGACATCAGCAGGCCGATCTCCCGTTCTGTTGCCTCGGGGCCAACTTCGCCCATGATTTCGCCGGCGAACATCACGATGATCCGGTCCGACAACGCCCGGATTTCATCCAGTTCGACGGACACGAGCAGGATCGCCTTGCCCGCGTCGCGCAACTCGATCAGGCGGCGGTGGATCGCCTCGATTGCGCCGACATCAACGCCGCGCGTGGGCTGGCCGACGATCAGGACGTCGGGATCATTCTCAATCTCGCGCGCCAGCACGATTTTCTGCTGGTTGCCGCCCGAGAAATTCGCAGCCTTCAGGTTGGGATCCGGCGGGCGCACATCAAACGCCTCCATGTGGCGCTTGCAGGTTTCAAGCACCGCACCCTTGTCCATCATCACGCCAGATCCGAACTCGTCTTCGCGCTGATAGCCCAGCACGGCGTTCTCCTTGGCCAGAAACTTTGTGACCAGCCCCATCTTGTGACGATCCTCGGGCACGTGACCCAGCCCATGGCGGGGACGCCAGGGCGTCGGCTCACCGGCGATGTCGAACAATTCGACGCTGCCTGTCGTGATCGGGCCGATCCCGGCAATCGCTTCGAGCAACTCGGACTGGCCATTGCCAGACACCCCGGCGATTCCGACAATCTCTCCGGCGCGAACTTGCAAGCTGGCCTCTTTGACGCGGGCGACGCCCAGCTCGTCAACGACGTTCAGCCCGCTGACCTCCAGCTTCACCTTGCCCGGATTGGCCTCCCCTTTTTCGACACGCAGAAGAACGCGACGACCCACCATCAATTCGGCCAGTTCCTCGACACTCGTCTCCGCCGTATGGCGGGAGGCGACCATCTGGCCCTGGCGCATCACACTCACATCATCGGTGATCGCCATGATCTCCCGCAGCTTGTGTGTGATCAGCAGAACCGTCTTTCCCTGCGCGCGCAGCTGTCCAAGGATGCGGAACAGATGATCCGCCTCGTCGGGGGTGAGAACGCCCGTCGGCTCATCGAGGATCAGGATCTCCGCCCCGCGATAGAGCGCCTTGAGGATCTCCACCCGCTGCTGGATGCCCACCGGCAAGTCGCCGACGATTGCATCGGGATCGACATTCAGTTCGTATTCTTTCTCAAGCCGCTCCAGTTCCTTCCGAGCCTCTGCCCGGCCGCGGTTCAGCAGAGCGCCGCCTTCTGCCCCCAGCATCACGTTTTCAAGAACGGTAAAGGGCTCGACCAGCATGAAGTGCTGATGGACCATGCCGATACCCAGGGAGATAGCCGCATCGGAGTCCTTGATCGTGACCCGTGCCCCATCGACCGCGATCGTGCCTTTGTCGGCTTGATAGAAACCGTAGAGGATCGACATCAGCGTGGATTTGCCGGCGCCGTTCTCCCCGATGATGCCGTGGATCGTGCCCTTCTCAACCGTCAGGTCGATATCGCGATTGGCATGAACCGCGCCGAAACTCTTGGAAATGCCCTTCAACTCGATGGCAGGTGCGCTCATGCGGCTGGCTCCTTCACCTTTGCGACAAGCTCGACGGTATTGCCTTCCGGGTCTGTCGTGAAGAGGCCACGCCATCCGATCCAGTCAAAATTCTCGATCCGGTAGGCGATGTCGTGCGCCTGATACCACGCGATGGCCTTGTCCTGCTCTTCCGGTGTGATCCCCAGCGCCAAATGGTGCAGAGAGGACTCAGAGCCGCCAATCGCTCCGCCCGTCGCGTGCAAGCCCGGGCGCACCTGCGCATCCGGACCGAACAGAGCAAGCACTTGCGTGTGACCGGCGACACCCTCGCCCAGTTTGTAGAATTGGATGCTGCCCGAACGGCGAGCGAGTGGCTCCAGACCTATGACGCCCTCATAGAAGGCGCACATCGCGTCCATGTCACTGCAGCGGATTGCGATTTCTCCCAATCCGCCGATGCGAAAGTCTGGCTTGGCTTGTTGCTGAATATCCATTCGGAAATTTGACCATGCGGTCAAAGATTAGCAAGCAAAATCTTGCTCAGTACGGACACGCATTGTCAGACATGTAGTCGTGGACGGCAATATCTCCGGATATGATCCCGAACGACGCCGTTTCAACCTGGGCGACCATACCACGATCGACAAGAAACTGGTTATGCTGATCAACTGCGTAACCGACCCCGCGATCTTCAAGCCCGAGGCTCTGCACACCATAGGTGAAGTTGCCGTCGGCAGAATCTTTCAGCGCAAAATAGACCGCATAGTCGACCTGCTTCAGCATGGATGTCAGGACGGAGCCAGGCTCGAGCCCGTTCTGGTTCATGTCCACGCCAATCCCGAGGATTCCCGCGTCAGCAGCGGCATCGAGCACGCCCACGCCGGTTCCGCCGGAAGCGTGATAGATGACATCGGCCCCCGCTGCGATCTGACCTTCGGCAATTTCTTCGCCGCGTGCCGGGTTGTTGAACGCCGCCGGCGTGGTGCCGGTCATTTCAACCAACACTTCGGCCGCCGGGTTCACGGCACGCACGCCACCAACATACCCGCAGGCAAACTTATGGATGACAGGAATGTCCATCCCACCAACAAATCCGACCGTACCGGATTCAGAGGCCATGGCAGCCATCATTCCCATCAGGTAAGAGCCCTCATGCTCCCGAAACACAACGGAGCGTACGTTGGGCTGATCCACGACCATGTCCACAATTGCAAAATCAGTGTTCGGGAACTCTGCCGCGACCGTGTCCACGGCCTCACCATAGAGGAATCCGATCGCGACGATCGGCTCAAAGCCCTGCCGTGCATAATCACGCATCAATTCGATCCGATCAGCGCTGTCGGGCAGGATCACTTCCGAGAAACTGCCACCTTCGGTCTGCTGATACAGAACCGCGCCGTTATAGGCGCTTTCGTTGAAGGAGGCGTCGAACTTCTCCCCACCATCATAGAACAGCACTGGGCCATCGGCGTGGGCCGGGAATGTGATGGAAAGGGCGACAAAAGCGGAAGCGAAGGCAAGGCGTTTCATGTGGGATCCTCGTAGCGAAGATCGCTCCATGTCATTTTTGACCAACTGGTTCAATATCGATTCTCAACGAATTGAACGTTCGCGACGCTACGTTCCAGAACCGCATTCGCCAAAACGCGAAAGGGCACGCCAAGCTGGCGTGCCCTTCCAAAAGTCGATGATGGTTGCCGATCAGTAGGGGCAAGCACCGTCAGAAGTGTAGTCATGAACCATCACCGCACCGGTCGCGATATCATACGCCGCTTCGTAGACAGCGGCGCGGATGGCCGGGGTCATCAGCTCTGCGTTGTTCTCGTCAAAGGCAAGGCCGACACCGCGCTCGGCTAGGCCGTTCACGTTGAAGCCGTAGGAGAACTCACCATTCATCGCGTCCGAGAACGTGTCGAAGACAGCATTGTCCACACGCTTGAGCATGGAGGTCAGGACGGAACCCGGGTGCATGCCGTTCTGGTTGGAATCGACGCCGATACCCAGCATGCCCTCGTCCGCTGCTGCCTGCAGGACGCCCACGCCCGTGCCGCCTGCCGCGTGATAAACCACGTCCGCGCCGCGCTCGAACTGAGAGCGTGCAAGCTCCGCACCGCGCGTCGGGTTGTTCCATGCGGAACCGTCAGTGCCGGTCATGTTGCCGAACACCTCGATATCCGCGGAAACGGAGCGCGCGCCACCGATATAACCACACTCAAAACGGCGGATCAGTGGGATGTCCATGCCGCCGACGAAGCCAACTGCGTTGGACTCGGATGCCAGCGCTGCCGCGACACCTGCGAGGTAGGAGCCTTCGTGCTCACGGAACACGATGGAACGCACGTTGGGCTGATCGACGACCATATCGACGATTGCAAAGTCGACATCAGGGAACTCTGCCGCAACTTTCTCAACAGCTGCACCGTGGGAGAAACCGATGGCGATGATCGGGTTGTAACCCTGGGATGCGAAGCGGCGCAGCGCCTGCTCACGCTGCGCGTCGTTCTGGATTTCAAAATCGCGATACTCGATGCCGGTTTCAGCAAGGAACCGCTCCGCGCCGGTATAGGCGGCCTGGTTGAAGGACTGGTCGAACTTGCCGCCAAGGTCATAGACGACCGCGGGCTGGATTTCGGAGTGGCCGTCGGCCTGCGCGCCGAATGCAGCCATCGAGGCCACGGCGGCTGCGATCAAAGTCTTCTTCATCAGATACCTCTTTTCGTGTGTGTCGCTGGCCTGCCGCCAGCTTGAAATGCGTCTCCCCTGCGCAGGGGAACTGCGGCAGTGCAACCTATTCGCCGGGGTGTTTCAAGCGCAAAACAGCGCTGGCACACCTGCCACCACGTCACGACGCAGCCTCTTTCAGCCACGAATCGCGCTTGCGATAGAGCGTGGACGGAGAGATTTCCAGCATGCGCGCCGCGCGTGGAATCGACCCGCCACAATGGTCAATTGTGGCTTCGATAAAGCTACGCTCCACATCACCCAAAGCACGGCCGACGAGGCTTACAAACGGGTCGGTGGAAGACACGCCTGCTCCAACCCCTGACCGTGACGCGCCGCCATCATAAGGGGCATTGGACGCCCGCAAAGCAGGCGGGAGCATCGCGCCCGTCAACACCGGACCCTCGTTCAGCACGACAGCAGATCGCAACACGTTGAGCAGTTCGCGAACGTTCCCGCGCCACGGCGCGGCGCGAAATAACGCCTTCACATCCTCAGCCAATCCAGAAAACTCCCGCCCTTCCTCGGCCGAAAAGACACGCAACATGTGCTCTGCAATTTGGTTCACGTCCTCCCCCCGGTCCCGCAATGGCGGCATATGGATGGGCACGACGTGCAGGCGATAATAGAGGTCTTCGCGGAACCGCCCGGCCGCCACCTCGGCCGCCGGATCTCGATTCGTCGCACAAACGATCCGCACATCTACCCGGCGCGCGCGCGTCGCGCCAACCGGCTGAACCGTGGAGCTTTGAATGAACCGCAGCAACTTCGTTTGCAGCGCCAGATCCATCTCGCAGATTTCGTCAAGAAAAAGCGTCCCGCCATCAGCGGCGGTTGCAGCCCCCTCCTTATCGGCAATCGCACCGGTGAAGCTGCCCTTGAGGTGCCCGAACACCTCTGATTCCAGCAGATGGGCCGGTATGGCCCCACAATTGAGAGGCACGAACGGCTTCTCCGCCCGATTCGAATGGGCGTGAAGCGCCTGTGCACAGACTTCCTTCCCGGTTCCGCTTTCGCCTGTGATGAAGACCGAGGCACTCGACCGCGCCACGACATGGACCGTCTGATAGACCGCTTTCATCGCCGCGCTATCGCCAATGAAGCCATTCGGGATTTCTGTCGTCCCACCCTCACCTGCCGGGGCGCTTGGCGTCTGCGGCTTACGGGCCGCCCCGACCGCTGAGAGCAGACGATGCTCATCAAACGGCTTTACCAGAAAGTCCGAAGCACCAAGGCGCATGGCATCAACGGCAACGTCAATCGACGTGTTCGAGGTGATCACGATCACTTCGGTCCAGGGCGCGATCTGCTTGATCTCAGCCAGAACATCACGCCCATTGCCATCGGGCAGCATCATGTCGAGCAAAACAACATTGTGCAGGTCGGCGTTGAAGGTGGCGCGTGCATCCCGCGCGGTAAACACGCTCGTCACCCGATGTCCTCCCCGGGTCAGCGCAGCCTCGTACACCATCGACAGGGACGGCGTGTCTTCAACCAGGAGGATATTCATCTGCATAGCCTACAGCTTACCGCGAATTGAGATTCGCACCACAGGAGTCTTTTGCAAAATGAGAATTAGGGCCGATCGACCTCTGCTGAGATGGCGCAGATCAGATCATCGAGCAATTTCCGCAACCCGCTCGCCAACGCCTGTAGGCGGTCCAGGTCCATTTTCTGTGCCGCGGCCGAAATCTGCCGGGCGCGGTGCATAAGCTGCCTCGCACCGACCGAACCGGACACGCTGACCATGACATGGGCGGCGCTGCGGGCTTTGCCGAAATCGCCTTCGCGACTGGCGGTCTCAAGATCGCCAATCGTCCGACCGATATCGGTTTCCATCTGGGCAAGAACCTTGCGGATCATCTCCGGTCCCATCATCTCCGCCAACGGGCGGAAGACCTCGAGGTCGAGCGCTTCACGCTGCGGATTTGGCAGGTGAGCCACATCCGCAACCTTGGCGCGCTGCCCAACGGCGTGCAAAACCCGCTCACCCAGCGCATCGAGCTTTCGGATGGGTTTGCCCAACAATCCTGCCGCGCCGAGATTGGTGACACGCTCCACATATTCAGGGGCCGTATGGCCCGTCAGGCAGAGCACCGGGGGCGCATCGGCATCACCCGCCAAGACTTGCAAAACGTCCAATCCCGACATCTCGGGCATCTCCAGATCCAGCAGGATCAGGTCAGGGCGATTTGCCCTGACCTTTTCAAGTGCATCCAGACCATCCCGTGCCCCGATTGTCCGCGCGCCCATGGTCGCAAGCATGGTGCAGACGACCTCTAGGCTCGTCGCATTGTCTTCCGCGACAAGCACTTTGAGCCCGGACAGATCTGGAAGCTCTGGTCTCATCCCTTGGCAAACCCGATCCGCTGCAACGCATCACCAATCTCATCGAGAATGGCTGGATCATCGATTGTGGCCGGCATCTTCCACTCGGTTCCATCGGCAATCTTGACCATCACACCTCGCAGGATCTTGCCAGAGCGCGTCTTGGGCAGGCGATCCACAACCACCGCGGATTTGAAGGCCGCAACCGGTCCGATCTCTTCCCGAACCTTGGCAACGCATTCAGCGACAATTTCGGCCTCGGGACGGTTCACACCTTTGCTCAAGCACAGAAAACCGACCGGCACCTGTCCTTTCAGCGTGTCCGCCGCGCCGATGACGGCACATTCGGCAACGTCGGGATGCCCGGCCAGTGCCTCCTCCATCGCGCCCGTGCTCAGACGATGCCCGGCGACGTTGATGACATCATCCGTGCGCGCCATGATGTAGAGATACCCATCTTCGTCCAGCATCCCCGCATCACCGGTCTCATAGTAACCGGGGAAAGTGGTGAGATAGGATTTCAGGTAACGCTCCTGCGCATTCCACAAGGTCGGCAATGTGCCCGGTGGCAGGGGCAGCTTGATGGCGACGGCGCCCAGCTCACCTGCGCCCATCTGCTCCCCTTCCGGGCTCAGGATCTGCACATCATAGCCCGGCATCGGCACAGTCGGAGAGCCGACCTTGATCGGTTGCGGCTCCAATCCCAGAGGGTTTGCCACAATGGCGTAGCCGGTTTCAGTCTGCCACCAGTGGTCGATGACCGGAACGCCCAGCATCTCACCTGCCCAATTCACCGTATCGGGGTCCGCCCGTTCACCGGCAAAATACAACGCCTGAAGGCTCGACATGTCGTACTTGCCGACAAATTCACCTTTTGGGTCCTCCCGCTTGATCGCGCGAAATGCGGTCGGCGCTGTGAAGAAGGTGCGCACTTTGTGCTCGGCAATGACACGCCAGAACGTGCCTGCGTCGGGCGTCCCAACCGGTTTGCCCTCAAACACAATGGTCGTACATCCAGCCAGCAGCGGCCCATAGCAGATATAGGAATGCCCTACGACCCAACCCACATCCGAGGCGGCCCAATACACGTCACCCGCCTCGACGTTGTAGAGGTTTTTCATCGTCCAGTGCAGCGCGACCATGTGCCCGCCAGAGGGGCGAACGACACCCTTTGGCTGACCCGTCGTACCGGATGTGTAGAGGATATAGAGCGGATCGGTCGCAGCAATCGGAACACACTCCGCAGGGTCCGCCCGCCCCATCTCATCATGCAGGTCGAAATCACGGCCCGGCATCAGGCTGGCCAGTGCCGCCTCGCGTTGCAGGATCAGACAGATGTCGGGCTTGGCCTCCGCAAGCTCGATTGCTTCATCCAGCAGAGGTTTATATTCGACGACCCGGCCCGGCTCGATCCCGCAGGATCCCGCGATCACCGCCTTTGGCGCACAATCATCAAGGCGCACGGCAAGCTCTTTCGCAGCAAATCCGCCGAACACCACTGAATGCACCGCACCGATCCGCGCGCAGGCCAGCATGGCGACGAGGGCTTCCGGCACCATCGGCATGTAGATAACGACCCGGTCGCCTTTAAGCACACCATGCCCCCGCAGGACGCCAGCAAGGCGAGAGACCTGATCAAGCAATTCGGAGTAGGTGATCGTTGTCTTAGAGTTGGTGACAGGGCTGTCATGGATGATCGCGGCCTGATCGCCGCGACCGGCTGCGACATGGCGATCGACGCAGTTATAGCAGGTATTGCCCATCGCATCGGGATACCACTCGTAGAGCGGTGCCTTGGACTCGTCGAGCGCGCGGGTCGGCGCCTGATCCCAATCAATGGCCTTGGCCTGCTCCAACCAGAATGCCTCCGGGTCGCGCAAGCTGGCCTCGTACGTCTCGCGATATCCCATGTCCAGTCTCCTAGTTCAGTCTTATATGTATGTGGTCATCGTGGCGGGCTGCATGGCAACCCTGAAACCGAAGACGCGGACTGTCAAAGCCCAGCCGCGCCTCCAGATGCGGTTCGATCAGCACCTCCAGGCGAGGTCGATCAAGAATTGCAGTCAGCTGCGCCCGCAGCGCACCCTCATCAAGCGTCACCGTCGCCGGTTGCAGGCCGGGCAAATCCCAGCGCAACCCCGCGATCTGCCCGTCGCAGGGCTGGGGATCCCCCTCCTGCGGTTGGACAAAGGCAAAATAACCAAAAGGCGCCCGCATCCCGTCGAGCGGTAGCGCAATATCGACCGCACGCCCCGCCGCATGAGTCAAATGGGGCACCATAGGCATCGGGATCGGGAACCCCGCATCAAGCGTCCTTAGCTCATAGCCCTCCGTGGCGAGCGCTTGCCCGACCAACACCAACTCGTCTGCAAGTTCCGGCACGACATAGCTGCGGTTCATCACGCAGAAGGCGAGGCGCTCGGCCCGCAAGCCTGCAACATCCGTCCCGAAACACGGCAAAGCGACCCGACCAAACACAGGCGACAGCGCCCACGCACCAACAGAAAACGCCGTGTACAGCGAGATCAGCAAAAATCCGTGGCGCAGCACGCGGGCAGGTCCCGTTCCCCGCAAGATCAAGGCCAACAGCCAAACCGCGCCGCCCACCTGGGTCAACGCGGTCAGCACGATGGCAAAGATCATATGGATCAGCGCCAAACCGGCCCCCTTCTTCTTGGGGGAAATATCCCCGCCGGAGGCACGGAAAGGTTACGCATAATTCGCCACCGGTGTGCCAGCCAGCGCCGCGATGTTGAGCAAACCACGTGCGGTGATCGATGGGGTCACGATATGGGCGCGGTTGCCCATGCCCATAAGGATCGGACCAACCTCCAGCCCGCCTGCTTTCATCTTCAGAATGTTGCGCACGCCGGAGGCCGCATCGGCATTTGCAAAGACCAACACATTGGCCTCACCATTGAGGCGGCCACCGGGGAAGATGCGTTCGCGCAATTCAGGGTCGAGGGCTGCATCGGAATGCATCTCACCCTCATACTCGAACCCGCAGGACTTCCCATCAAGGATCGCAAGGGCTTCGCGCATCCGCTTGCCGCTCTCAGTGTTCAGGTTGCCGAATTGAGAGTGGGAGCAAAGCGCAACTTTCGGGTCCAGCCCAAAGCGCCGGACATGGCGTGCAGCCCCGATGGCGATGGTCGCGATCTCGGCCGCCGTAGGCTCAGGATGCACATGGGTGTCGGCAATGAACAATGCGCCACTCTCTAGGATCATGACGCTCAGGGCACCGACGGGCGACAGGCCCTGCCCCCCTAGCACCTGCTCGATATAGTTGAGGTGCCAGAGATACTGACCGAACGCCCCGCAGATCAGGCTGTCCGCCTCCCCCCGCTGGACCATCACCGCGCCAATGGCGGTTGTATTGGTGCGCATGATCGCGCGGGCCAGGTCCGGGGTCACGCCCTGCCGGGCCATGATCCGATGATATGTCTCCCAATAGTCGCGATAGCGCGGATCGTTTTCAGGGTTCACGATCTCGAAGTCCCCCTCGCGGATCGGAATGCCGAAGCGCTGGGCACGATTGGCGATCACGTCAGGACGTCCGATCAGGATCGGCGCATCAGGTGTCTCCTCCAACATCGCATGCGCCGCACGGATCACGCGCTCATCCTCACCCTCGGCAAAGACGATGCGACGGGCCGCACTGCGAGAGGCTTCGAACACCGGCTTCATGATCAGCCCGGATTTATAGACCGAGCGCTCAAGCCCCTCCATGTAAGCATCGAAGTCTTCAACAGGTCGGGTCGCCACACCGCTTTCCATCGCGGCTTTTGCAACAGATCCCGCGACAACGGCCAAAAGCCTTGGATCAAAGGGCTTCGGGATGAGATATTCCGGTCCGAAAACAAGGCGCTCGCCATGATAGGCCGCTGCCGCCTCAGCGCTTGAGGCCGCCCGCGCCAGTTCTGCGATGCCCTCGACACAAGCGATCTTCATCGCGTCATTGATCTCGGTCGCGCCGACATCCAATGCGCCGCGGAAAATAAACGGGAAACACAGGACGTTATTGACCTGATTGGGATAGTCAGACCGGCCCGTGGCGATCAGCGCATCGGGCTTCACCTCGCGGGCTGCGGCCGGATCAATCTCAGGGTTCGGGTTGGCCAGCGCCAGAATGATCGGTGCATCCGCCATCTTCGCGACCATTTCGGGCTTCAACACATTCGGCCCGGACAGCCCCAGAAACAGGTCCGCCCCTTCGATGACATCGTTCAATGTGCGGGGGCCACCGGGCTGGGCATAGTCCGCTTTTTGCGGGGTCATGTCCTCTTCCCGGCCCTCATGCACCAGCCCAGCCAGGTCACACAGGAACACGTTCTCCCGCTTTACACCCAGCTTGAGCAACATGTTCAGGCAGGCAATACCGGCCGCACCACCACCGGTTGAAACGACCTTGATGTCCTCAAATTTCCGGTCGGTCAGGTGGATCGCGTTCAGCGCTGCGGCACCCACCACAATCGCCGTCCCGTGCTGATCATCATGGAAAACCGGTATGTTCATCCGCTCGCGACAGAGCTTTTCGACGATGAAGCAATCGGGCGCCTTGATATCTTCAAGATTGATTGCGCCGAATGTCGGCTCCAGCGCTGTCACGATATCCGCCAGCTTCTCAGGATCTTTTTCATCCACCTCGATATCGAAACAGTCGATATTGGCGAATTTCTTGAAGAGCACCGCCTTGCCCTCCATCACCGGCTTAGAGGCGAGCGCCCCGATATTGCCCAGACCCAGGACGGCGGACCCGTTGGTGACGACCGCAACGAGATTTTGCCGCGCGGTATAGCGCGCAGCCTCTGCAGGATTCTCCTTGATGTCGATGCAGGCCTCCGCCACGCCCGGAGAATATGCACGCGCCAGATCCCGCTGGTTGGCCAGCGGCTTGGTTGCGCGGATCTCCAGCTTACCGGGACGCGGAAACTCGTGATAGTCGAGTGCGGCTTGCCGGTTTGCGCGGTTTTGTTCAGTCATCGTCCTGCCCTTTTTCGTCATTCTTTGGTGGAGCGTGACCTAACGTCTCCTTGGTCTGATCGCCAAGCAAATCCGGCGCAATAATCTTTTCCATGAAAATTGAGGCCGGAATGTCCGGGTATGTGCCGAACGGGCCAATCCGGTGGAACCCATTCTTCTCATAAAACCGATGGGCCGCATCCAGACCGACCCCGGTTTCAAGCCGGACCAACCCGCACCCGGCTGTCAAAGCTGCGCTTTCCACCGCACGCAACAGCAGTGACGCCGCCCGGCTGCCACGGGCGGCCGCGGCCACAAACATGGACTTTAGCTCACCCCCAATCCTCCCCCTGCTGTGCAAAGGCTGCACACCCAACGGCCATGCCAGCCTCGGTGCACAGAAAGAAGGTGACGTTGGAGGCTCGCAGGTTTTCAAGATCCAGCCGGAACCGTTCCTCCGGCGGAAAGCGGGCATCCAGGAACGCCCAGCTCTGCTCAAGAATGGAGATAGCCTCCGGCGTCGCGGGGTCGCAGGCAAGAACCTTCATGTCGGTCTCCTTTTCTTTATCCCACAAATATCCCCGCCGGAGGCATTCACGCCTTTAGCTGCGCGCGTCCCTGATCAGTTTCAGAATGCCTGCCGCCGCCTCAGGGATATTCGTGCCGGGGCCAAAGATTGCCGCAACCCCCGCATCCCGCAGGAAGGCATAGTCCTGCTGGGGGATCACACCGCCGCAGACCACGATGATCTCACCCGCACCTTGTGCCCGCAGCGCCTCGATCAGCTTGGGTGCCAGCGTTTTGTGTCCGGCAGCCTGCGACGAAATGCCGACAACATGCACATCATTGTCGACAGCATCCTGTGCGGCTTCTTCCGGGGTCTGGAACAGAGGGCCGACATCAACATCAAAGCCGATATCGGCAAAGGCGGTCGCGATGACCTTCGCACCGCGATCGTGACCATCCTGGCCCATTTTCACAACCAGCATGCGCGGGCGTCGGCCTTCCTCTTCGGCAAACCCTTCAACGTCTCGTTGAATTTGCGCGAAGCCTTCATCGCCCTCATAGGCCGCACCATAAACGCCGGCCAGTGTCTTCACCTCCGCCCGATGACGGCCGAATACCTTTTCCATGGCGTCCGAAATCTCCCCTACAGTTGCCCGTGCCCGCGCGGCCTCGACCGCCGCTGCCAACAGGTTGCCATCGCCGCGTGCCGCTTCTTCCAGTGCGGCCAATGCTGCATCACATTTTGCCTGATCCCGGTTGGCACGGATCTGTTCGAGCCGTGCGACCTGCGCCTCGCGCACGGCGACATTGTCGATGTCGAGGACGTCGATCTCCTCCTCGGTCTCACGGCGATACTTGTTCACGCCAACGATTACTTCTTCACCGCGGTCGATGCGGGCCTGCTTTTGGGCAGCGGCCTCCTCGATCCGAAGCTTCGGCATGCCAGAGGCGACGGCCTTGGTCATGCCGCCCATCTCCTCCACCTCTTCGATGATCTTCCACGCGGCGTCCGCCAGATCGGCCGTCAGCTTCTCGACGTAGTAGGAGCCCGCAAGCGGATCGACCACATTGGTGATGCCCGTTTCTTCCTGCAGGATCAGCTGGGTGTTCCGCGCGATCCGGCTGGAATGGGCGGTGGGCAGGCCAATTGCCTCGTCAAAGCTGTTGGTATGCAGCGATTGCGTCCCGCCCAACACCGCGGCGAGCGCTTCATAGGCTGTGCGCACCACGTTGTTGTATGGGTCCTGCTCCTGCAAGCTGACACCGGAGGTCTGGCAGTGGGTGCGCAACATCAGGGAGCCCGGTTTCTTCGGCTCGAACTCCTCCATGATGCGGGTCCAGAGCAGGCGGGCGGCGCGCAGTTTCGCCGCCTCCATGAAGAAATTCATGCCAATGGCAAAAAAGAAACTCAGTCGGCCTGCGAACTTGTCCACGTCCATGCCGCTTGCAATCGCGGCGCGCACATATTCGCGCCCATCCGCCAGCGTGAAGGCCAGCTCTTGCACCAAGTTCGCGCCCGCCTCCTGCATATGATAGCCAGAGATGGAGATAGAGTTGAAGCGCGGCATCTCCGTCGAGGTGTAGCCGATGATATCCGACACGATCCGCATGCTTGGCTCGGGCGGATAGATGTAGGTGTTGCGAACCATAAACTCTTTAAGGATGTCGTTCTGGATCGTGCCTGACAGGTCAGAGATCGAGCAGCCTTGCTCCTCACCTGCCACAATGAAGCTCGCCAGAACCGGGATCACAGCGCCATTCATGGTCATGGAGACCGAGATGTCTTTCAAAGGAATACCGTCGAAGAGGATTTTCATATCCTCGACAGAGTCGATGGCAACACCGGCCTTACCCACATCGCCCACGACGCGGGGGTGGTCACTGTCATAGCCCCGGTGTGTCGCCAGATCGAACGCAACCGAAACGCCCTGCTGCCCAGCCTCCAGCGCCTTGCGATAAAAGGCGTTCGACTCCTCCGCCGTCGAAAACCCCGCATATTGACGGATGGTCCAGGGACGGCCCGTATACATCGTCGCGCGCGGACCACGGGTGAAGGGCGCATAGCCCGGTGTGCTGCCCAGATGATCCACGCCCTCCAGATCAGCCTCGGTATAGAGTGGTTTGACCGCGATCCCCTCGGGCGTGTTCCAGGTCAGATCGTCAAGCGGGCGGCCACGCAATTCCTTCTCGGCCAGCTTTTTCCAATCACTCATCTCGGGTTCTCCTTCAGGGCATCTTGTGGCCGAGGGACGCTTCCAAAAGCGCGTACCAATCCCGGCGTGTCATCTTGAGGTCGAATGCGGCACCTGCCGCGCGAATGCGGTCTGGGTTTTGCGAGCCGATGATCGGCATGATCCCGGCGGGATGGGCGAGGAGCCATGCCAAGGCGACAGCCCCGCGATCAGCGCCATTCTCACCTGCAATCCGGTCCAGCGCTGTGCAGATGGGTCCGCTACCGGTCATTAGTGCACCGCCTCCAAGCGGGCTCCACGCCATCGGCAGGACACCCAATTCCATGGCTTGATCTAGTACCCCGTCAAACAGGGGTTCAGTCCTGCTCAACGAGATTTCAGGTTGTGTTGCGGCCAGCGGAAAATCGAGATGGGCCTGCAAGGCGCTCAGCTGCGCGGGTGAGAAATTCGAAACTCCTGCCTCCGCGATCTTGCCGCTGTCGCGCAGTTCTGTCAGGGCCTCAGCCATCTCCGCAGGATGAGCCAGATTGTCAGGCCGGTGGATCAGAAACAGCTCGACCTGCTCGCTGCGCAATCGCCGCAGGGAATTTTCAGCACTCTCGATCAACGATGCCGCACGGCTGTCATAGGGCTCTGGCGGGACGATCCCGCCCTTGGTCACCACCGCGACCTGATCACGCAGGCCCGGCTGGGACGCGAACAGATCGCCCAGCCGCGCCTCCGCGTCGCCGAACCCCTCAGCCCCAAATCCGTAGATCGCTGCCGTGTCGAGGACATTGGCCCCGATGGACAGCGCCGCCTCGACCTTCGCCTGCGCGGCGGCAAGGTCCGAACCCGCAAACCGCCAGCAGCCATAGGCGAGCCGACCAACCTTGCGGTCGGCAATCTGAGTTTCACGCGTCAACAGGATCAAATCCGACATGGTCCCCCCTCGAACTTGCGAGTCCCGTGCTTATCTATTGTGCAAAGAGGAGACCCAATGCTGCGTGCCACACTGATTGCCCTGATCGCCGCAACCGCCCTGCCCGCCACGGCGCAGGAGGTTCTGGACGAATATCTCTGGCAGGCCCGACCAATCGTTCTGTTTGCCAACAGTCCGAATGATCCACGGCTGGTCCAGCAACTCGACATGCTGACCCAGGCAGAGCGCGACCTGGAAGAGCGTGATGTCGTCATCATCGTGGACACTGACGATGAGAGCGATCTGCGCACCGAATTCCGCCCGCAAGACTTCCAGTTCCTGCTGATCGGCAAGGATGGGCAGGTCCAGTATCGCCGCCCTGACCCGGTTCCCGTGCGGGAGCTGGTGCGCGTCATCGACCGGATGCCGCTCAGACGCCAGGAGATGGGGCGCAACTGAGGCCCCTCACCTGTTTCCCAAATCCGCACCGCACAATACGTGCGACGCTTGACTATTCGTTGAACTCGGCAACGTCCGGTATGCGTCCAAACGCGATCTTTGCCCCGGTATAGGCGACCTTGTGAGGCGGCAGCTCCCCGAACTGCACCGTATCCTGACCAAACTTCGCGTTGAGCGCGTCGATGGCAGAGCACAGCCCCTCCCGCCCGGTCTGCGCCCCCGCCGGTCGGGCGGAAAACAGGTCGCCCTCCTGCCGTTCCGTTTCGATCAAGCCCCCCAGCATCACACTGACGGAAGTCGGCGCATCGATCCGAAGGCGCGCCCAGTAGCGGTCGAATGTCTCGAGCAGCGAAAAACTGTCCTGTGTCGCGCTGATCTGACCGTCGGTTGACGCCCGGCCGCGTTCCGCGCAGCGCGCACTGACATGCAACGACCGTGCGAATAATCTCTCGCGCCGCAATCGCGATGCGGCCTTGACCAACAGACGCCGCGCCACCAGACGCGCGCCCTCGGGCGTTCGGTTTTGCGGGGTAAGCTGCTGACCGTGGCCCAGCGAATGGCGCTTTGTCTCGGGATAGACGACCGCCTCGCCCTGCAACTGGCGCAAAAACCGCTCCCCCTCCACATTCCGCCACAGATGCCGGGCTGCTTTCGGGTCGAGCGCATGTAAGTCGGTCACGTTGCGAATGCCCGCACGCTCCAACCGCGGCAAAATCCCCCGTGACACGCCCGGCAGATCGTCCAATGTCAGATGCGCGATCTTGCCCGGAAGCACGTCGGGATGCAGCCAATCGACCGCTGGCTTTTTCAGCCCGGCCGCAATCTTGGCGAGCAACTTGTTCGGCGCCACCCCGACAGAGCAATGCAGCGCGGGGCTGACCTGTTGGTGTATCGCCTCCTGAACTGCGCGGCCCAGCGCCAAGGCCCGGTCCAACGCTTGCTGCGAGCCGGTCAGTCTGCATGAAAACTCGTCCACCGAATGCGTGCGATCGATCGGCAAGACGGTCTCGACGGCCGCATGAATGCGATGGTGATAGTCCACGAACATGTCGTGCAATGCTTCGCGAATGATCAGGTCGGGGCATCGCTGGCGTGCCTCGCCGACGCGCATGAAATTCTTCAACCCCGCACGCTTCGCCTCTGCGCTGGCCGCGATCAACGCCGCACCGGGCGCATCTACCGTCACAACACCGACCGGCTTGCCGCGCAACTGTGATTCTTCGGCCTGCCAGACCGAGGCGAAGAAACTGTTCATGTCGAAGAACAATGTGCTGACCTGCGGTTTCATCATCCGAATCCATGCAACCCTGAAGGGTCAAAAGCATAGGACAAAAAGAGAACGTGCGCGAGTCCGTTGCACTGAACATATCACTCGTGGCACTAGCTTGGCCTAGGGACAGCACTAAAGAGACTTGGCTATGGGGCGAATGGGATGGATGGCCGTCGCAACGTTTTGCGCGTTGGGCGGATGTGACGAAGTGACGGACACTCGGGTGACGAACCCGAACCTGACTGTGATGAACAGCCGCGCGGGGGCGGAGTTGCTGGGATCCACGCGGATCGACAGCATAAATGCGCGGCTCTATCAGGCCGGCGATTTGCGGTACGCGGAGCTCGACGCGATCAACAGCAACAATGCGGCGTGGAACGCGCGCTTTACCCGCGCGGCGTTGCAGGCCGCGCAGGACATCGCCGGATGCCCGGCCATGGTTCGCGCCGGAACGGAACTGGACGACCGGCCGCCAAATTCGCGACCATTCCGTCTGGCCGTCCGACAGAACTGTTGATGCAAGACAGGTGAGGAGAGGGCGCAGTCCGCTGCGCCCGGTCATACCGATCCTATCTGCATCCCAAGCGAACATGGCTTATCCGCGGTCCTGCGCGTTCGGCATCACTCGAACTCCATGATGGTTTCGTCCACGGCGAGGCTGTCACCGGGGGCTGCGTTGATCTTGGCGATCAGGCCCTTCTTCTCGGCCCGCAGGACGTTCTCCATCTTCATGGCTTCGACAGTGCAGAGCGCCTGACCCTCCTGCACCTCATCACCGGCCTCAACATTGAGCGAGACCAGAAGACCCGGCATTGGGCAGAGCAGCAGCTTGGACGTGTCGGGCGGCAGCTTCTCTGGCATCAGTGCGGCCAGTTCGGCCACGCGCGGCGTCCGTACGAAGACCTTGCGCGCAGCCCCGCGCCAGCTCATCTGATAGCCATTGGTGATCCGCGCCGCCTTGAGTGGCATAGCGACGCCGTCGACGACGGCATCAATCAGCACGTCACCGGGCCGCCAATTGGCCAGATCAACCTTCAGAGCCTGCCCCTCGACCGTCACGTCGAACAGCCAATCACCTGCATCGACCACGGAAGCCGCGCGGCTTTCCTTGCCCATTTGCACAACCCAGTCAGAACCGGGCTCATATTCACGTCCTTCCAGCGCGCCCGAGACCTGCGCGCCCCGACGCTGCCGCACCAGATGACAGGCGGTTGCGACAGCGCTCAGCCGCACCGCATCGGCATCGGACAGGGCAGCCCCTTCGAACCCTTCGGGATATTCCTCTTCAATAAAGGCTGTCGTGATGTTGCCCGAAACGAAGCGCGGGTGATCCATCACCGCGCTCAGGAATGGCAGGTTGTGGCCGATCCCGTCCACCTCGAACCGGTCAAGCGCGCCGCGCATCTCCTCAATCGCCGCACCCCGATCCGGCCCCCACGAGCAGAGCTTCGCGATCATCGGATCGTAATACATGCTGATCTCGCCGCCCTCATAGACGCCGGTATCGTTGCGCACGCACTGTTCGACCTCCTGCGGCGGGCGATAGCGGGTCAGCCGCCCGATGGAGGGCAGGAAATTGCGGAACGGATCCTCGGCATAAAGGCGGCTTTCCATCGCCCAGCCGTTCAGCTTGATATCATCCTGCTTGAGGCTGAGATGCTCCCCGTACGCGACGCGGATCATCTGCTCTACCAGATCAACGCCGGTAATCAGCTCCGTCACCGGATGCTCCACCTGCAAACGGGTGTTCATCTCAAGGAAATAGAAGTTGCGCTCACCGTCCACGATGAATTCGACCGTGCCCGCAGAGCAATAGTCGACGGCCCTCGCGAGGGCGACGGACTGCTCGCCCATCGCCTTGCGCGTGGCCTCATCGAGGAAGGGCGAGGGCGCCTCCTCAATCACCTTCTGGTTCCGGCGCTGGATCGAGCATTCCCGCTCGCCCAGATAGATGCAGTTGCCGTGCTTATCGCCGAGCACCTGAATTTCGATATGGCGCGGCTGGGTCACAAACTTCTCGATGAAGATCCGGTCGTCGCCGAAGGAATTGGCCGCCTCCGACTTAGAGAGCGCGAAGCCCTCCCGCGCCTCATCATCATTCCATGCGATCCGCATGCCCTTGCCGCCACCACCGGCGCTGGCCTTGATCATCACCGGATAACCGATCTCGGTCGCGATCTTCACCGCGTGCTCAGCATCGTCAATCAGCCCCATATAGCCGGGAACGGTGGAGACACCTGCTTCTGCCGCCAGCTTCTTCGACGTGATCTTGTCGCCCATCGCTTCAATGGCGCCCTCAGGCGGCCCGATAAAGGCCACGCCCTCTGCCGCAAGCGCGGCGGCAAACTCTGCCCGCTCGGACAGGAAGCCATAGCCCGGATGTACCGCTTCCGCACCAGTCTGGCGGATCGCGTCCATGATCTTATCGATCACAATATAGGACTGGTTGGCGGGCGGCGGGCCGATATGCACCGCCTCATCAGCCATGCTGACATGCAACGCGTCGCGGTCCGCATCCGAATAGACGGCGACCGTCTGAATGCCCATCTTGCGCGCCGTCTTGATAACGCGGCAGGCGATCTCACCCCGGTTTGCGATCAGGATTTTCTTGAACATGGCGTCGTCCCTTATGTCAGCACGAAAGGTCCGGCGCCGCGCAAGCGGGCCAGACCCATCGGATCTTGTTTTACTGTTATTTTGAGTGTGGCCCGGTCAGTCCCAGACGGGATCGCCGAGGTTGACATCGCTCGGGCCGGTAAGCGCACCGGTCGCTGCACCGACCACGATGGCAGGTGCCGCAGCCACGCCCAGCACCGCCCCCGCACCCAGACCGATTGCGCCGCCTGAAAGCCCCCGATCGCCGGTTGAGCTGCCGCACGCGGCCAGCGCCCCACAGGCGCCAAGAATGAAGAGAAGTCGCATATCTGCCCCCAAAGCAGTTGAGACCTTAACGTTAACACGTCTGTGCGCGTGACGGCATCCCTCATTGCGCCAACCCCGGAAAGTTGGCGGCGACGGCACGCATATCGATCTTCAGCAGTGCCTCATAATCCGCCGGATCAAAGGGATCCTCCGCCGCCACGACTTCCCGCCCGAACAACCAGTTCAACCGCCCCGCATCGAGGTTTCCCCGCTCAAATGGCTCCTCTCCGAAATGCTCGATCAATGCAGCCAGGAACCCCTCATCCGCCTCACGATCTTCCTTGCGCCGGTCGCGAAACCGTTCGCGCGCTTTCAAAGGTGTCGCGCCAGAGGGATTGGCCCGCCGGATCACGAATTGATAGTCGGTGCCCTTGAGCCGACCGGGAAAGCCACGGTGTTTCAGCATGAAGACTGCCTTTCAAACACGACAAAACCGCCCGGCAGGGGAGCTCCCCACCGGACGGTTTCCAAAATTTCTGGAACGCTTAGCGCGTAATTACTGGTTGGTTGCAGCGCCTGCGGCACCACCGATCGCAGCACCGGCAGCAGCACCTTCCAGCACGCTGACATCATCCTGATCCGCGATTGCCGCGCCCACTGCGCCGACGCCTGCGCCAACGATCGCGCCATTGGTCGCGCCACGCTGCTGGTTGGCCGTGCAGGCAGCCGTGCCAAGGACAACAGCGGACAGGACGGCGATACGAAGAATAGACATGATGAAATTTCCTTCACTTTTGTTTCAGGTGAAGGAAACGTCACGTGGGCTGATTGGTTCCGCAAATCCCGTCGCTGCCCGCTCACGCCAATGTCAGCAGACCGGGTGGACCCAACCGGGAACGCGTCAATTCGACGGCGGAAAATGGCTGAGATCATCATGATCGCACCCGCGCATGTGCCAGCCAGCGTTGTTGCCTCAAGGGATCGTTCAGGACAGCCTCGATACGTGCAGCGATGCCGGGAACCGCACGGTCCCACTGGCCGCCCGCCAAGACGTCGAGCCCCCGATTGCTGCGGGTGATCCGCACGACAGGGGAAAAACCGCGCAGCGCCCGCAACTCCCGCCAGAGGTCTTGCCGGATCTGGTGCGCCAACCTGCCCCGTGCGGCCAGCGGCAGCGAGATACGCGCCGCCACATCCAGCCGCGCCCGTCCCGGTCGGGCCAGGGTCAGCGCCGCGCCATCGCGCACCATATGCCAGCGCACACGGCTCACCCGCGCAGTGCCTCGATCAATTCGGCCTTATCCATCTCGGATCGACCATCAATGTCGAGCTCTTGCGCACGGGCATAGAGCTCCTCCTTGGTCCACTCCTCATAGGGCGGCTGCGCCCCCCCCTTCCGAGAGGCTTCATCGCCCGCATTCGCAATCGCCGCTGCTTTCGACTTGGAATAGCCCTTTTCGCGCAGCGCCTCATACGTGTCGTCGTCTTTGATTGACTTGCCGTGATCGTCGCTCATTCCATCGCCTCCCGAATTTGGAGCACCTCAGCCTCAGGCAGAAAGGCGGTACAGGTCCCGTCCTCAGCCAATGGCCAGACAAATCCCTGTGCATTCGTGAAGTTCGGCTCGGGATATTCCTCGAACTGGATCTTTGCGAAAGTGTAGTCGACGTTTTCATACGCCTCCTCGCGCCGGGCGATGATCGCGGTCGCCTGCGAGATACAAAGCTCAGACGCCGTTTGGTCGAGCAGGTCGGGATCATAGCTGTCGAGCGGCTGCGGCAGCGTATAGGTCACCTGCAACCCCAATCCGTCTTGCGAGCGGTCGCGTGTCGTCTCGCTCCGGCGCCAGCGCGGCTCTACACCGCTGGGTGGGCGTGGGTTGGTGCGTCCGAACGGCTCGATGGGCAGACATGTATCACCATCGACCTGAAAGAGATTGTTGTGAAAGCGGGAGATCGTGAACGGCCCCTCCTGCTCTTCCGGTGTCCAGTCCCAACGCAGTTCCAGTTGGTCACCGTCGATCCCCGCCAGGAAGTCACGCACCGATTGGTTCGGGGCCAGACGCTCGCAAAGCTCCTGCATGATCCCGATCACATCGGTGGGCGGACGCGGGCCAAAGGGTTCAGGCTCAAAATTGGGTGTGAAAGACATCCGCACCCAGGCACGGTTCTCTGCCGCCCACTCCATCGACTCCATGCGGACAAAATCGACCGAAAGGTTGTTACGCAACTCAAAGGTCTGCGCCGCAACCGGCGCAGTCGTCATCATCAAAAAGGCAATCGCATATTTCATGCTCAGCTCTCTCTCATTGCGCCCCGCGCGACCGCCCCATCAAGATCGGGCGCGACAGGTTGCACCGGACGGGTCCGCCCGGCCTTAGATCATGGCCGCCGCGCGACCATGTCGATTTCGACCAGAGCGCCCACGGCCAGCGCCGTCACCCCAATCGTGGTGCGCGCAGGACGGCGATCTTCGGCGAAGAAGCTCTGATAGGTTTCATTGAACGCGGCATAGTCCCGCTCGAACTCGGTCAGATAGCACCGGCATTGCACGACATGGGTCAGATCGAGGCCCAACTCGCCCAGGATCAGCTCCAGATTGCGCATCACCCGCACCGTCTGCGCCTCAATCCCCGCGGGCAGGGGCGCATCAGGAGCCGCCGGGTCCGTCGGCATCTGCCCCGTCAACATCACCCAACCGTCACTCTCCACCGCGTGGGAGAAAGGCGCGACGGGCCGGGGGCCGTTGGAGAAGAGGTGGAAGTCAGGCATCGTCCGCCTCTCCACCAAGCAGATCGAGGTTCAGACACTCTCCGTTGTCGATTGGGACGCCATACTGAGCGAACGTGTAGGCGTGAACGAACCCTACAGACCAACCGGACCGAAGTCGAATTTGGAGCACTCGATAGTTCTCGGCCTCTAGCGATGCGCTTCGTGCAAACTCCGACGCCCAGAAGGCCTCGCAAAACGCTTGCGCGTAAGATGCCGTAAGCACATCGTTTTCAACGTCATCGGATGTCACAACCAATCGGAAGACAGTGCCACCTTCCACGAGTTGCAACTGAATCTGTTGGATCGTGAACTCCGCACCGTCATGGCGAAGCACACCAAGAGGACGCTGCGAACAGGCAGCAAGCAGCGTTACCGCAACTAGGCAGATTGAGACGAAGCGCATCACAGCGGAATATTGTTGTGCTTTTTCCACGGCATCTTCTGCTGCTTGCCGCGCAGGGAGGCGAAGGCGCGCGTGATGCGGCGCCGGGTGGAATGCGGCATGATCACCTCGTCGATGAAGCCCTTCTCCGCGGCCTTGAACGGGGTTGCGAACTTCTCCTCATAATCCGCGGTGCGCGCGGCAATCGCCTCCGCATCGCCGATCTCGTTGCGGAAGATGATCTCGACCGCGCCCTTTGCCCCCATCACCGCAATCTCTGCCGTTGGCCAGGCATAGTTGATGTCGGATCGTATGTGCTTGGACGCCATGACGTCATAGGCTCCGCCATAGGCCTTGCGCGTAATAACGGTGACCTTGGGCACCGTCGCCTCACCATAAGCATAAAGCAGCTTCGCGCCGTGCTTGATCACACCGTTCCATTCCTGCGAGGTTCCCGGCAGGAAGCCCGGCACGTCCACAAGCGTCAAAAGCGGGATCTCGAACGCATCGCAGAACCGCACGAAGCGCGCCGCCTTGCGCGACGCCGCAATGTCGATACAGCCCGCCAGCACCATCGGCTGGTTCGCCACGACCCCGACCGTGCGCCCTTCCAGCCGGATGAACCCGGTCAGGATGTTCTTGGCATAGGCTTCCTGCATCTCGAAGAAATCACCCTCATCGGCGAGCTTCGTGATCAGTTCCTTCATGTCATAGGGCGTGTTCGGGTTGTCCGGGATCAGAGTATCAAGGCTGTTGTCGATCCGGTCATGGGCATCGAAGGATGGGCGAACCGGCGGCTTTTCCCGATTGTTGAGCGGCAGCAGATCGACCAGACGACGCACCTCGGCCAGCGCTTCCACATCATTCTCGAACGCAGCATCGGCGACAGAGGATTTCGCCGTGTGCGTGGACGCGCCGCCCAGCTCCTCCGCCGTCACCGTCTCATTCGTCACGGTCTTCACCACATCAGGGCCAGTGACAAACATGTAAGAGCTGTCGCGAACCATGAAGATAAAATCCGTCATAGCGGGGGAGTAAACCGCCCCACCTGCGCACGGCCCCATGATGACGCTGATCTGCGGGATCACGCCCGACGCCTCGATATTGCGCTGGAAGACCTCACCATAGGCTGCGAGGGAGTCGACTCCCTCCTGAATGCGCGCACCGCCGGAGTCGTTTAGCCCGATCACCGGCGCGCCGTTTTGCATCGCCATATCCATGATCTTGCAGATCTTCTGACCGTGGGTTTCCGACACCGAACCGCCCAGCACAGTGAAATCCTGTGCAAAGACATAGACCTGCCGCCCGTTGATCGTGCCCCAACCAGTGACGACACCATCGCCAGGAAACTTCTGCTTTTCCATTCCGAAATCAACGGAACGGTGGGCCACGAACATATCGTATTCTTCGAAGGAATCCGGGTCGAGCAGCACGTCCAGACGTTCGCGCGCTGTAAGCTTGCCGTTTTTGTGCTGCCGGTCGATCCGCGCCTGACCGCCACCCAGACGCGCCTGATCGCGACGTTCCTCCAGCTGATCGAGAATATCTTTCATGGCGCGGCCCTCCCGGAATGATTTTGCCAAACCATAGCGTTGCACTGCAGCAGGAACCACGCCTTATCAGCAAGTTTGCAAATTCATTGCAAATCCATCTCTGCGATTTGCAAATTTGCGAACTATCGACCCGCCTTTCGCAACGCGCTATGAACAAGGTTCAGGAGGCTTATCCATGTCCACGCAAGATCGCCGCGCAGCACTGCGCAACCGCCTGACCGACGCGGCAGAGGCTCAGATCGCAACCGACGGGCTCGCCAGCCTGCGGGCACGGGATCTGGCAAAGGTCGCGGGCTGTTCCGTCGGCGCCATCTACACGGTGTTCGAAGACCTTCAGGCAATCGCCCTGGCCGTAAACATGCGGACCTTTTCGACGATGGGCGGTGAGATTCTGGCAAAGGTGCGCACCGCTGAAACGGCCCCGCCCGCCGAGCGCATGATCGCAATGGCGCACGCCTATCTCGAGTACGCCACACGCAATCCCCTGCGTTGGAAAGCCCTGTTTGAGGTAGAGATGAGCCGAGACAGCGACATACCACCGGCCTATGCCAGTGCGCTCGCACAACTCTTCAGTCTGATCTCCGGCCCGCTGCGCGAACTTGCGCCAGAAGCGGATGCGGATCGGATCGAGATGCTGACACGCGGTCTTTTCTCCTCCATTCACGGCATGGTCCTGCTCGGTGTGGAGAACCGCGTGTCGGCCGTGCCGCGCGCGCAACTGCCGGACGCAATTGCCTTCATTATTCGTGCAGGATGTGACGCCACGTCAAAATGAACATCGTTCAATTTCTTTCTTGAACATCGTTCAGGCCTTCCCATTTCCTTGTCATGAACAACGTTCAAGCGAGGATGAAGATGCTCAGATTGATGGATACACTGCTCAAGGGCGCAAGGGCGCGGGCCGAAGAACGCGTCACCGACGCCTATGCGATCGAATTGATCGAACAGAAAATTCGTGAGGCGCAGGCAAGCTTTCGCAGCGCCAAGACCACACTCGCCACGCTGATGCAGCGCCAGCGGGTCGAAGTCCGTGCGATGGATGATCTGGATACCCGCATTGCCGATCTGATGGAGCGGGCCGGTCAGGCGCTCAACGCAGGTCGCGATGATCTTGCGAATGAGGCCGCAGCTGCAATCGCGGATCTTGAAAACGAAAAGGCGGTTCGTCAGCAAACCCTCGACAGGCTTGAGGCCAAGATCACCCGGCTGCGCCATTCTCTCGACAAGGCCAACCGGCGCATCATCGACCTGAAGCAAGGCGCGATTGGCGCCCGTGCCGTCGAACGGGAACGTCGCGCGCAGGCCGGACTGAACGGTCGCATCGCCCAAACCCCGCATATCGCGGAAGCAGAGGAACTGATCGCGCGCGTCATGGGCCAGGACGACCCGTTCGAACAGGCCGAGATCCTCAGCGAAATCGACGCGGCCCTTGATCATTCCGGCGTTGCGGACCGGATGGGCGATGCTGGGTTCGGCGCACCGTCCCGCACACGGACCGAAGACGTCTTGGCCCGCCTAAGAGCCTCTTCCTGACATCCCGATACCACTCCCAAATCAACCACCAACACGGAGAAGACCAATGCACAACACCGATGAAAGCAACAGCATCTACACCCTGTTCAACCTCGCAGGCGTCGCCACGGCCTATGTCATGCTCGGCTTGTCGATCTGGCTCAGCGATGTGCCGCTCTCGACGAAAGGATTTTGGGGCATGGGCGTTTTTCTGCTGACGCTCAGCCTCGTGAATCTCGTGAAATACCGCATTGATGATCGTGCGAAAGCCGACCGCATCCGGCAGCTTGAGGCCGCGCGCGATGATAAGCTGCTTTCGGAGTTCGTCTCAGAGAAAGCTGCGTAACGCAGGGATCTGCCCCCGCCAGTTGGCGGTCTGGTCGGGGCGGGCTTGCGTCAGGGGTTTGCAAAGCGCACAAATGGCTTTGCAAACCCCGTATTTGTTCGAGGCTGAGATGGCGCAAACCAAAATCTACGCTGGCGCGAAACTGCGCGATTTGCGCCGCAGCGAGGGTCTGACGCAAAAGGAATTTGCCGCCCGCCTGGGCGTCTCGCTCTCCTACCTCAATCAGATGGAGAACAATCACCGCCCCGTCGCGTCAGCCGTATTGCTCGGCCTTGCCCGGGAATTTGGCTTCGACATCACCTCGCTCGATGCCGGAGAGGCGGAGCGTCTTGTCGCGGATATGCGAGAGGCGCTGGCCGATCCCGGTCTGGGCGAGGTGCCATTGGCCGACCTCAGCCTTGTCGCCAGCAATGCCCCCGCGCTGGCCCGCGCGTTTCTGACCCTGCACCGCCAGCAGCGCGACGTGGCAGAGCGGATGGGAACCCTCGATGACCGGATGCGGGAAACCGCGCATATCCCTCAGCCCTGGGAGGAGGTCCGAGACTTCTTTCACTATTGCGACAACTACATCGACAGCATCGACCGCGCCGCCGAACACTTTGCGGCCACGGTGCTGGTCGGGCGCGAACCGCTGAACGATCTGGCCGGGTGGTTTGACGATCACGGGCTCGCACTCGCCTTTTCCGATACATCTGCCGCGCGCCATTTTGATGGCATAACCCTGCACCTGTCCCGCCAGACCGATCCGGCCACGCAACGGTTTCAAGTGCTCCATCAGGTGGCCCGCATCGCCTATGCAGACCTGATCGGCGCAACGCTCGATTTCGCGCGCTTTTCCTCTGACAGCGCCCGCGACATTGCGGGGATCGGCCTTGCCAACTACTTCGCCGGCGCGGCGATGATGCCCTACACCAGATTTGCAGAAACCGCACAGGCAACACGCCATGACCTAGAGCATCTGGCGCTGACCTTCGGCGCCTCACTGGAACAGGTGGCGCACCGCCTCTCGACCCTGCAGCGGCAGGGTGCAAAGGGCGTGCCATTCTTCTTTGTACGTGTCGATCCGGCCGGCACGATCACAAAGCGCCACTCCGCCACCCGCCTGCAATTCGCGCGCTTTGGTGGCGCTTGCCCCCTTTGGAACGTGCATCAGGCCTTTGAGACACCTGGCCGCTTTCTGCGTCAGGTTGCCGAAACACCCGACGGCGTGCGCTATTTCTGCCTTGCCCGCGAAGTTACCAAGCCTGCGCGCAGCTATCAGGCTCGTGTGCCGCGCCACGCCATCGGCCTTGGCTGCGAATTACAGCATGCCGATGCACTGATCTATGCCGACGACATGGATGTCGGCCCCGGCGCGCAGCCAGAACCGATTGGAGTTTCGTGCCGCACCTGCCCACGCCCCGATTGCCATCAACGTGCCCTGCCGCCGCTTGAGGCACCGGTGCGCATCGACCCAAACCTGCGCGGAACGCTGCCCTACGCATTGGGGTGATTGCAGCCCGCACCGCCCCGCGCTAGCGTCCGGATCAAAGGGAGGACACCGCATGGAACTCACAGGCACCCGCCTTATCGCCGCCGACCGTGAGACGGTCTGGACCGCGCTCAACAATCCCGAAGTGCTCAAGGCCAGCATTCCCGGATGTGAAGAACTCACCGGCTCTGCCGAAGACGGGTTCGAGGCCGTCGTCGTACAAAAGGTCGGCCCCGTGAAGGCAAAGTTCAAAGGACAGGTCCACTTGTCCGACGTCAACGCGCCTGAGAGCTATCGCATCTCGGGAGAGGGCAAGGGCGGCGCGGCGGGCTTTGCCAAGGGCGGCGCCGATGTCTCTCTGGCAGAGGTCGAAGGCGGCACCGAACTCTCCTACGCGGTAGACGCCAAGGTCGGCGGAAAGATCGCACAGCTCGGATCCCGCCTGATCGACGGTTTCGCAAAGAAGATGGCAGACGCGTTCTTCGAGAATTTCAAGGATCAGGTCGAGGGCAACTCTTGATCACGGCCGAATATGCAAGGCAGATGACCCGCTACACGCGGTGGCAGAACACCAGCCTGCTGACGGCTGCGGATGGGCTGACGGATCAGGCGCGCCGTCAGGATCGGGGCGCCTTCTTCGGCTCGATTGCCGCCACGCTCAACCACCTGCTGTGGGGGGACCGGCTGTGGCTATGTCGCTTAACCGGCGCCGATATGCCCAATGTCGGCTCGCTGACCGCCTCCGCCACCGAAATACTGGAGTGGGACAGCTACAAATCTGCGCGGGCCACCTGTGACGCTGATCTCACAACCTGGGCAGAGGCGCTGACGGATGAGGACACGTCGGGCGACGTGCACTGGCATTCCTTTGCGATGAACCGCGCCTTCGTGACCCCGCGCGACATCGCCATCATTCATCTGTTCAATCACGGCACGCACCACCGGGGGCAGGTCCACGCGATGCTCACCGCCGCGGGCGCAAAGCCAGATGACACCGACCTGCCCTTCATGCCGGTGGTCTGACCGCCCGTGTTCACTTCCCATATGGACATCGCCCTACGAGAAGCCCGCGCCGCCGCCGCGCGCGGCGAAGTGCCGGTGGGCGCGGTCCTTTTGCGCGGCGGTGTCGAGCTTGCCCGCGCGGGCAACCGCATGCGCGAATTGAGCGATCCGACCGCTCATGCCGAAATGCTGGTGATCCGGGCCGCCTGCGCCGATACAGGCTCGGACCGCCTGCCCGGAACGACACTCTACGTCACCCTCGAACCCTGCCCAATGTGCGCTGCGGCAATCGCCGCCGCACGAATCGCGCGGGTGATCTACGGCGCCAGCGACCCGAAATCCGGCGGCGTGGAACGGGGGCCAAGGGTCTTTTCCCACAGTCAGACCCATCACCACCCGGAGGTCATTTCCGGCATCGCCGAGAGGGAGAGCGCCGCCCTGATGCGCGCCTTTTTTGCCGCGCGCCGCGAAGAACAACGCTAAGAGCCGGGATAAGCTCCCCTGCCCTTGACTTCACCCGCCCGGCGCGGTGTATCCAGCGGGTCCGCAACACCCCTTCGGGAGACGTCAAATGCACGCCTATCGCACCCACACCTGCGCCGACCTGCGCGCTGACAATGTCGGCGACACGATCCGCCTTGCCGGATGGGTGCATCGCGTGCGCGATCATGGCGGCGTTCTGTTCATCGACCTGCGTGATCATTACGGCATGACGCAGGTTCTGGCCGATGGCGACAGCCCGGTCTTCTCCGAGCTTGAGAAGGTCCGCTCTGAATGGGTGATCCGCATCGACGGCAGTGTTAAAGCCCGCGATCCTGAGCTTGTGAACCCCAACATCCCCACCGGTGAGGTTGAGGTCTATATCCGCGACATGGAAGTGTTGGGCAAAGCAGATGAGCTGCCCCTGCCCGTCTTCGGCGATCAGGACTACCCGGAAGAAACGCGCCTCAAATACCGCTTCCTCGACCTGCGCCGCGAAAGCCTGCACGACAACATCATCCTGCGCTCCAATGTGGTGAAGTCGATCCGCAAGCGGATGTGGGATGCGGATTTCAACGAATTCCAGACGCCGATCATCACGGCGTCATCGCCTGAGGGCGCGCGCGACTTCCTCGTGCCTTCCCGTCTGCATCCGGGCAAGTTCTACGCGCTGCCGCAGGCCCCCCAGCAGTTCAAGCAGCTGATCATGGTTGGCGGCTTCGACAAGTATTTCCAGATCGCGCCCTGTTTCCGCGACGAGGACCCGCGCGCCGACCGCTCGCCCACCGATTTCTACCAGCTCGACCTCGAAATGAGCTTTGTCGAGCAGGAGGACGTGTTCGCCACGATCCAGCCCGTCATTCAGGGCCTGTTCGAGGAGTTCGGCAAGGGCCGCAAGGTCGACACCGACTGGCCCCGCATCCCATACGCCGAGGCGCTCAAGAAATACGGCTCCGACAAGCCCGACCTGCGCAACCCGATCGAGATGCAGGACGTGTCCGAACATTTCCGCGGCTCCGGCTTCGCGATCTTCGCCAAACTGCTGGAGCAGGACGGCAACGAGGTCCGCGCGATCCCGGCACCAACGGGCGGCAGCCGCAAGTTCTGCGACCGGATGAACAAATTCGCACAGGAACAGGGCCTGCCGGGCATGGGCTACATCTTCTGGCGTGATCAGGGTGACGGCATGGAAGCCGCCGGTCCCCTCGCTAAGAACATCGGGCCAGAGCGCACGGAGGCGATCCGCCAGCAACTCGGCCTCGACGTGGGCGACGCAGCCTTCTTCCTCGGCGGCAAGCCAGAGGCGTTCGAGGGCGTCGCGGGCCGCGCGCGCAATGTGATCGGCGACGAACTGAACCTCTCCGAAACCGACACCTTCCGCTTCGCCTGGATCGTTGATTTCCCGATGTATGAGAAGGATGACGAGGGCAAGCTCGACTTCTCTCACAACCCGTTCTCCATGCCACAGGGTGGGATGGACGCGCTGAACGGCGACCCGCTCGACGTGCTCGGCTATCAATACGACCTTGCGTGCAACGGCTACGAGCTGATCTCGGGCGCGATCCGGAACCACAAGCCTGAGATCATGTACAAGGCGTTCGAGATTGCAGGCTACCCGGCCAGCGAGGTCGACAAACGCTTCGGCGGCATGGTCAACGCCTTCAAATATGGCGCACCGCCCCACGGTGGCTGTGCTGCGGGCATTGACCGGATCGTCATGCTGCTGGCGGACGAGGCCAACATCCGCGAAGTCATCATGTTCCCGATGAACCAGCGCGCCGAGGATCTGCTGCTCGGCGGTCCATCCGAGCCGACGAATGAGCAACTGCGTGAATTGCATCTGCGCGTTGTCCAGCCGGACTGACCCCGGCCACTTTGCTCTGAAAATACCTCAGGGGTCCGGGGGCAGCGCCCCCGGCCTCAGCCACCGCAGCCCGGCCAGCCTGCCGCGCGCTGTGCGTTCAACCAGTCCGTCACATCCGCCAGCGTCGGCGCCCGACTGGTGAGCAGCGGCGACATCGCGCCGATAATCTCGATATGCCCGACCCCGTCATAGAGACGCGCCTCCACCGGATTGCCTGCCGCCTCCAGCGCATCTGCCATCAACTCCGTGTCCTCGACATGGACGGTCTCGTCGGCAATACCATGCAACAACAGCGTGGGCACGGCCGGGCCTTCCGCGAAATTAATGGGCTGGCTGTCGGCAAGGCGCTCCTCCGGGAAAATATCCCGGATCGTCGGGCCGGGCGGCAGGAATTCGTAAGGTCCCGACACCCCGATCACACCGGACAGCGCACAGGCATCCTGTCCCTGTGCCGCGAGGTAACGCCCGTCCCAGGCCAACAGCCCCGCGATATGCGCCCCCGCCGAGTGCCCCATCAGAACAACGGGGCGTCCTTCCTCCATCAGGTGCGCGGTGGCAAGTGCGGCATCCTCAACGAAATCGGGGAACAGAACCTCTGGAAACAAACGGTAATTCGGCACGGCAACGGCATAGCCCCGCTCACCCAGCGCAGTGCCCAGGAACCGATAGATCCCCTTGTCCCCTTCCTTCCAGCTTCCGCCATGAATGAAGACGACCAGCGGGGTAGAGCCATCATCCCCCACCGGCATGTAGAGATCATATTGGTGGCGCGGCAGCGGGCCATAGGCCAGATCCCGCGTCTCAACGACATCCGAAGAGCCAGACACAGCATTCAAGACAGCAGCCGGAGAGCACCCAGCCAGAACGAGGCTGGCAGCAAAGGCAACGAATTTCTGCATGTTGGGCTCCGGGTCTTTGGACGTCTTCTCAGGCAGGGTAGCCCTGCGCCAATCCCTGTCCAGCCCGCCAAGCACGACACGACGTTTGGTTACGTCGCCGCAGATCAGCGACCCGCCGATTGGCCCAGAGCGTGCAACCGGCGCTTACTCCGCGGACGCGCCATCCTCTGCCATGCGCCGGGCCAGCTTGCCCAGCGCCTTGTCCAGACCCTTCTCGATCTGCCCCTGCATCATCGAAAGCGCGGGCAGGAACATCTTCGCCTTCATCGACTTCGCCTTCATTTCGACATCCACCGTCAAATCGGTTTCGTCTCCGGCCGCGACGCAATGCCCGGCGATCAGCACCTGAAGCCCGGCCGAAAGCGCCTCATGCTGGACAGTATCGCCCACCGTTTCGACATAGCGCAGCGTCCCGCTTTCCGAGCGGCCACCCATCTCGACCTGCATCTCCCACTCATGCGGACCGGTTGGTGTCAAAGCGATGGCATTCACGCCGTCCAGCAGCTCCTCAGGGTTCGCGAATGTGGCGCGCACGGTATCTGCGGCAGCAGCCACACGGGTCGAACTTGTCAGTTTCATCTAAGGTCCTTCGAGCAGGCAGGCTCACGCAAGATCGCGCAGCCAAAGGTCTATCAACGTATGGGCAATGGCCCCTTTGCGCGCGGGAACGATCTCTGGATCATCTCCGGCCATAGCGGCGGCACACCGCTCCCGGCTCACCCAGATCACATCATCCATTTCAACCGGGTCGATGGTGATCTCGCGACTGGTCGCAACACCGCCACAACCCAGCATCAGTGAGGCCGGGAAGGGCCAGGGCTGCGACGCGATATAGCGCACCTCGCCGACTTCGATCGCCGCTTCCTCACGCACTTCGCGCCGCACGGCCGCCTCCAGCGTTTCGCCCGGCTCCATGAAGCCTGCCAACAGCGAATACATGCGCGGCGGCCACCCCGGCGAACGGCCCAGCAGCACGTCGTTACCATGGGTGATCAACATGATGACCACCGGATCGGTGCGCGGAAAGTGAGAGGCCGAACAGGACGGGCACCGCCGCGCCCAGCCCCCCTTGTCGATCTCTGTCTCATGTCCGCAGCGCGCACAGAACCCATGGGTCCGGTGCCATTCGAGCATACCACGCGCGGTGGCCGCCGTGCCGGCATCGGCCCGGTCCAGCTGGCCGATATTGGCCCGCATATCACCGAATGAGGTACCGTCGGGCAGTCCCGGCGCATAATTGCGCGACGGGTCCAGGAATTGCGCCAGCTCCTCAGGATCGGCGACAGGCTCATCCCAGCTCGAAAGATCATGGGCAAAGCGCGGCGCGCCCTCGGCCGTTTCTCCCAGAAACAGCGGGGCTTTCGTCGCGTGGCTCAGAACAGGATGCGAGACGTCCAGCCAAACCGTGCGCGGGGCCTCACCCTCGGTCAAAAGCGGTTTGCCGCGCCAGAATGCGGCCACACGCGCTTGAGGATGGGTCCAGGCTGCATCCAGCGCCGCCTGCGTCTCTCGCACATGGGCCGCACGGTCCAGCTCAGTGCCTGCAAATGTCACGCGATCTTCAAACATGGCGCATCCCTTCTGGTCGGGTGACGCCTGCTAGCACGCCACCTTGCGCGGCGGAAGGCGAACGCCACGTGAATTATTTTACCCGGGTATATTGTGGAATCATTTTTACCCGGGTATTTAATGCCGTGCGAAAGGAGCTCTCCGATGACCACCCCTATTTCCGGCACTTTAACCGCCTTCGCAGGCACGCGACGTCTCGCCAGCGGACCTGCGGCAGAAGTTGCCATCGCCCTGTCCCGGTATGGCGGGGACGCCCCGATCCTTATCTGGCGTGACAGTACGGGGCACGAGATGGACCTCGACTTGCGCGGCAGCGAAGCCGACATTCGCGCGCGCTACGCTCCGCCCTCCCGCGGGCGCGGACGACCCAAGCTCGGTGTCACACCGCGCGAAGTCACGCTTCTGCCCCGACACTGGGACTGGCTGGCCAGCCAGCGTGGCGGGGCCTCCGCAGCCCTGCGCCGTCTGGTCGATGAGGCGCGCAAGGCCGAGGCACGTGGCGACAGCCTGCCCCGCCAACGCATCGACGCGGCCTGGCAGTTCATGACGTCAATGGCAGGCGATCTTCCCGGCTTTGAAGAGGCGAGCCGCAAGCTCTACGCCAACGATTTGCGCGGGGCAGAAGCCTTGATGCAGGAGTGGCCCAAAGATGTCGTGACCCATATCTGGACCCTGCTAGACTATCGTGCGGACGGATAGGCAAACCCGCTTGTTCGTCCGCCCCGCAGCCTGCATCCTGCCCATCGGGCAGCCTCGCAGTGAAAGGGACCGCATATGCCAACCGCTCTGATCGTCGGTGCCGGGATAAATGGATTGTCCACCGCCCGCGCCCTGTTGCTGCGAGGCTGGTCCGTCACACTGATCGAGGCAGGCCCCCTGCCCAATCCAGAGGCCGCAAGCTGGGACCATCATCGCCTGATCCGCGGCCACTATGCCGGAAAGCCAAAGCTTGCCGCCCGCATTGGTGAGGCTTACGCTGCGTGGGACGCCCTTTTTGCCGATATCGGCAGTCACTCCTACACACAGCGCGGCGTATTATCGCTCAGCCGCGCCCCCGGCGACTGGACCGATCGGTCCCGCATCGCATTCGACGAGACCGCGCAAGACTACATCACACTTTCCCCACCGGAGATCGCGCAACGCTATCCGATGCTCGAAACAGACGGCCTACGCTTTGGCTTGCTCACACAGACCGGTGGCGCGCTTCTCTCGGACAAAATCGTCGAGGGGCTTCTGGCCTGGCTTGAGGCCAACGGCGCGACGCTCCACGCGCACTGCCCCGCCCGCTCCATTGATGCCGAGCGTGCAATTGTCGAGACGCCGTTGGGCCAGCTACAGGCCGACCGCCTGATCGTCGCCGCAGGCGTCGGCCTGCCCGCCCTGTCCGATCATTTTGCCCAACGTTGTCACCCCCGCCGCTCCACCGTGGTCTATGCGGAGGTTCCATCCCAATGGCAAGCGGCCTGGACCGATGGACCTGCCTGGGTCGATATGGGCGGCGACACCGACCTCTGGGGCATTCCCCCTGTCGCGGGGCTCCCACTCAAACTTGGATACGGCCTGCACACCCGCCCCGGGGATCCGGCCACCGAACGCACCGCGACAGCTGAGGACACGGCCCAGATCATGGGGGCCTATCGCGGCGCTTTCCGCGACATCGACGCCTACCGCCCCGTGCGCACGGTGGCCAATTTCTACCTCATGGCTCCCAATGAGGACTTTCAGCTGATAGAGGAATGCCGGACCCTCTGGCTTAGCGCCGACAGCGGCCACGGCTTCAAATTCGGCGCGCTGACAGGGCAGGATGTCGCCGACGCGCTCGAACAGGGGGCAGAGCCCATCCTGTCCCGCTGGCGCTGACGTCATCGCCCCTTTTCGCCGCCCCGTGGGCGCTATAGGTAGGGGGCAGAGCTATCAGGGAAGCCTTGCCGATGTCCTTCTTTTCCAAACTGCGCCAGCGCCTGACCAAATCGTCGTCAAAGCTGGAAGAGGGGCTTGAGGCAATCATTGACGAGGCCCCCGCTCCTGAGGAGGCTCCCGCTGATCCGCCCGAGGCACCGCTGACCGCACCGCCCGCGCCGGCACAGGTTGCCCCGATGCCAGTGGCAGACCCCACCCCAGCGCCCGAACCAAAGGCCGAAGCGAAGCCCGGCTTCCTCGCCCGTGCCCTTGGACGCACCGACACCGCGCCACGCCGCGTGCTGGACGACGCGATGCTCGAAAGCCTAGAAGAGTTGCTGATCCAATCCGATATGGGTATCGAGACCTCGCTGAAGGTCGCTGCCAACCTGGCCGAAGGGCGCTTTGGCAAAAAGCTCTCGACAGCCGAGATCCAGACCGCCCTCGCCGCCGAGGTCGCCAATATCATCGAGCCAGTCGCCCGCCCCATGCCGCTCTACCCCAAAAAACCGCAGGTCGTGCTGGTCGTGGGCGTCAACGGCTCGGGCAAGACCACGACCATTGGCAAGCTCGCCTCCCAGTTCCGCGCTGCGGGCAAATCCGTGGTGATCGCGGCGGGCGACACCTTCCGCGCGGCGGCGGTGGAGCAATTGCAGGTCTGGGGAGAGCGTGCAGGCGTCCCCGTTCTGACCGCGCCGCAAGGCTCCGACCCCGCCTCACTGGCATATGAGGCGATGGCAAAGGCAGAGGCGGACGGCGCCGACCTCCTCATGATCGACACCGCGGGCCGGTTGCAAAACCGCTCTGACCTGATGGAAGAACTGGCCAAGATTGTCCGCGTGATCCGTAAGAAAGACCCCGACGCACCCCACAACACCTTGCTGGTGCTGGACGCCACGACCGGCCAGAACGCGGTCAGTCAGGTGGAGATTTTCCAGAAGATCGCCGATGTCTCAGGCCTCGTAATGACCAAACTCGACGGCACTGCCAAAGGTGGCGTCCTCGTCAGCCTGGCCGACCGCTTCGGCCTGCCCATCCACGCCGTGGGCGTAGGCGAAAGCATAGACGACCTCGCCCCCTTCGACCCCGAAGAGTTCGCAAGAGCGCTGACCGGGGCCGAGGGGTAAGATCCCGCCCACTGGCGAATGCCAAACCAAACCGATGCAGTCACGCCCTGTCGGCTGTGCGGGACGAAGCGGACGTTCTTGGTGTCGAATTAGAGGTCTGCTTAAAGGTATTTATCGTAATACTCAGCAAATGCGCTGACTTGGAATTCATTCGCATCCTTGGAAATCGTTGCATTTGGCACAAGCAACTCAAACGCGTGATAGCCGCCCTCATAGAGTTTGAATTTGGTTGGCACGCCTGCGCGTTCCAATGCCTCGATATATTGGATTGTTTCGTCCTTGAACGGTTCCATGTCGCCGACCCAGCTGATTGTCGGCGGCAGGCCAGACAGAACTTTGCGCAAGGCCGGTGAGGCGTAGTCTGGAACTTCGCCTTTTAGATGGCCTACATATTTCGCCCACGCGCGTACATTTGACTGGCCGTCCCAAATCAATGACCCCTGCATCTCGCGTGCAGATGTCGTTTGGTTTCTGTGATCTAGCATCGGATAAACAGGCATCTGGAACGCGATCTCGGCGACTTTAGTGTCAACTGCCTTCAGCGTGACAGCCGCTGCCATGCCGCCGCCCCCACTATGGCCGGCGATGATGAATTTATCGCTGCGAATGCCAAGTGCAGCAGCATTATCCCTCATGTAGCGAAGCGTATCAAAACAATCATCATGCCCAGCGGGATAAGGATGACCTTGAAGCGAAAGACGATAGGCAGGGGCAATAATCGCGACATCTCGGCGCTTGATGATGTCGTCATAGAACGAATGCGCTTGCTCTGGCACACCTACTTGGTAGCCACCGCCGTGAGCATAGAGCATCGCGGGTAAAGGCCCTTTAGCGCCAACCGGTTTGTAAACGCGGGTGCGGATCTTGTGACCGGGCGAGGCCTGACTTGGGATATATATTTCGTCATTGATCAAACCTTCGATCTGCTGACCGACGGATGGCTGCAACATGAAACGCTGCATCACCCGCAACGCCCAATCTCGGTGCGACATCCACGTGACGATCCGGCCTGCGAGATAGCCCGACTGGAGGTCTTTGTGATACATGGAACGGGTGATACGGGCCATTGTAGGCACTCCTTAAGCAAATCGAGTTTGATCAAACCTAAGCCGGTCATCTGCATTCAGCACTCGCAGGAGATGCCAATCCGCTTGCCGTAAGCGCCAATCATCAGTGCAGTACTGATTGGTCTCTGTGCTGAACCCGCCACATCTCTGGTGACGTGTTTTCCCACCGCTTGAAAGCCCTGAAGAAGGAATTCGGGTCCTCATAGCCTAGTAGAAAACTGACTTCCGCCGTCCCGTATTCCGTTGTCGCCAGATAGTGTTTTGCCAAGGCCTCGCGGGCGTCACTCAGGACTTCGAGCCAGTTCGTTCCCTCGTCCGCAAGGCGGCGTTGTAATGTGCGCTTACTCATCGCCAATTCACGCGCAACATCCTCAACAGTCGCACGCCCGCTGGGCAAAAGTTCGTTCAGGCAATGCGCCACTTTGGTTCGTGTCGTCGGATCACTGCCTCCGTCCTCAATCTTACGCCGCAAACCTGGCTCAAACAGGGCCCAAATCTCATCATCATGGGTGACAAATGGGCGTCTGGCATCAACCGCCGTGAAGGTTACAGACCTATGCACATCTTGCACGATCGGACATCCAAAATGCGCTTCATAGGCAACGGCATCTGGTGGATGAAAAGGCATAGAAACCGATTGTGGAATAATCTGGTGGCGCGTCGCACGGCGGGCAAAGTTAACGAGGAACACTATTTCCGTCAGAGCCATTGTGGGATGGATGGGTGCATCGGATTTACAAACGAACGCGATTTGGGTGGCACCCGAGCCGATCTCAACATCAAGCATGAATGGGCTAACGAGCCGTTTGTAATCGGCTAGTCGAACTGCGGCCACGTTCATATTTGGCGAACACATCGCAGCAAAGAAGGCTGGATCGAAATAGTCGATCCCTGCGGCATCGCCCAATTTCAAAGCAAGCAGCGGGTCCGCGGCCTCGTCCGTTACGGATGAGATAAGGCGATAGTACTCACCGAGCAGGATCTTCCTACCATCACCCTCGAGTAATCCTGACGGCAGAGCTGCGCGCTGCAATACGATTACAGGATCAAGGCCAAGCTCAGACATCAGAATACGCGCAGCCTTTCCGACATGCACGCGAAGGTCTTGTGGATTTGGCAAAGTTGGGCTCCCAGCAAAGATGGTGAGGCAAGTTTAAGGTGAAGGGATCACTTCTCCAGCCGCACAAAGCGACAAATGACTTGCAGAGGGCGCCAAACAGTTAGACGACACAGATGAAAGCGGCCAATTGCGCCAGGTGCGGCATCTGTTGTTATGGGCTCCGATCCGACATTCGTCCATATCTGCGAATCTCTAAGCCACACACTGCCTAACAAATCTTCAACGTCCCCGCCCCGTCTCGGCGTCTGCCTCGTCGGTGCACGGGTTGTGTACGCTTTGTGCACGTCTTGTGTACGGCTGAATTTGGTCGATCCGGGGATGGTCCACATCCCGCGCTTGCGCCATTTGATCTGGCGTGGTCCACCGGGGGCATGACGGATTGGGTCTATGCAATCGAGGGGACGGAAGCGGGGCATTTTGCGGCCATGGTGCTCGCGCTCAACTCCGCTTTGGCCCACGCAATCTTCGGCGCGCTGCAAAAGGGTCGCTGTGATCCATGGCTCGTGCGCGGGGCCATCGACATCTCTTACGGATTAATGGCGCTGCCGATCGCGCTCTACCTCGTGCCGTGGCCCACGCCGCAACTCTGGCTGATCCTCGTGGGCGTTTTCGTCATTCATGCGGCCTATAAATTCTGCATGGCGATGGCCTATTCCCGCGGCGCTTACACGGTCGTCTATCCCATCGTGCGCGGCACTGCGCCGATTGTCACCGTGTTGGGCGCGGGGCTGGTTTTTGGGGAGTATTTCCAGCCTTTGCAGTGGGTTGGCACCATACTGGTCTCTCTGGCGATCATTGCCTTGGCAATGGTAAATCTCAAAGGTGTCACGCTGGGGCGGGACATGCTCAAGCAGGCCATCGGGCTTGCGATTTTCACCGGGTTTCTGACCTCACTCTACACCGTCTATGACGCCTATGGCATCCGCCTTGCTGCGGATCCCTTCACCTTTCTCGCGTGGTTTTTCGTGGTCGACGGCCTGTTTCTGTTTCCATGGATCGCGCTTGCCCGCTGGCGCCGGATGGAGGCGCGCCCCGCCGTCGGTCCCTTGCTGCTGCGCGGCTGGATCGGGGGTATGCTGGGGTTTGTCAGCTTTGGCTCCGCGATGCTGGCCACCCGCCTCGACAAAGTGGGGGAGGCCGCGGTCCTGCGCGAAACATCCACCGTCTTTGCCGCAGCTATCGGTTGGATTTTCCTGCGAGAGGCCGTAGGACCGTTGCGCGCGGCCCTGATGGCCGCCATCGCGCTGGGCGCGGTGCTGGTCGAAATGGGGGGCTGAATGGCCGAGCCGAAATCCATCAATCCGATCCTCAAACTGGTGTTGGAGATCGGCCCCGTCGCCGCCTATTTCTTTGGGTATCAGCGCTTCGCGGAAGAGCCGCTGGTTCTTGCCGGGACAGCCTATGAGGGGGTTGTCGCGGCCACCATCATCTTCGTACCGCTGCTGTTGGCCTCACTCATTGTGAGCTGGGTTTTGACTCGCACCTTACCGCGCATGTCGATCTTCACAGCGGTCATCGTGGTTGTCTTTGGCGGGCTGACGGTCTGGCTGAACGACGATACGTTCACCAAGATGCGGCCCACGATCGTCTATGGGATATTTGCCAGCGTTTTGGGGATCGGGCTTTGGGTGCAGGGCCGATCCTACCTGCGTTATCTGATCGGTGAGTTCATGCCGCTGAGCGAGGAAGGCTGGTGGATCTTCACGCGAAATTGGGTCTTCTTCTTCACCTTCATGGCCGTGCTGAACGAGATCGTCTGGCGTTTCATGTCAGAAGGCGTCTGGGTGTTCCTTGACGCGTGGGGCCAGCTGATCCTGACTTTCGCCTTTCTCGCGACGCAATTTCCGATCCTGAACCGCTATTCGACGGAAGAGACTGAGGGCGAGGAATAGGCCTTCGTCGGTGACCAGACCGCACAGAGAGTATTTGAACATGTTGATCTATAAGATTTTCCGGGCGGAAGAGTGGGAACAGCTCGTCGCTGAGGGTCAGACGCTTGGCGCGCCCATAGACCTGACAGACGGGTATATTCACTTCTCAACAGCCGAAACCGTGCGGGAAACCGCGTCGAAATATTTTGCCGGCATCGATGGATTGGTCCTTGTGCTGGTCGAGGCCGACGGGCTGGGTCAGGATCTGCGTTGGGAAGTGTCCCGTGGCGGTGTGGAGTTCCCTCACCTCTATCGCGCGCTGCGCATGAGCGACGTTGCAGATCATATGCCATTGCCCCTCGATGGCGAAGGCCATTCCTTTCCCGAGGAGGTTGCCTGATGCTGGAACGCGCGGGCCTCTCCCTTCTGCATCGGATGGATCCAGAGCGTGCCCATGGTCTGGCCTTGCGCGCGCTTCAAATGGGTTTTGGCCCAAAACCCGGCCCGATCACCTCACCCCGGCTGGAATGCAGCTTTGCGGGGCTGAGCCTTCCAAATCCGCTGGGCCTCGCCGCTGGCTTTGACAAGAACGCTGTCGCCGTCGATGCGTTGAGCGCGGCAGGTTTCGGGTTCATTGAGGTCGGTGCAGCGACACCGCAACCTCAGCCCGGCAACCCCAGACCAAGGATGTTCCGCCTGCCTGAGGATGGCGCGGTGATCAACCGGTTCGGCTTCAATAATGACGGGGTTGATGCAATCGCCGGTCGTCTGGCCGCGCGCAAAGGCAGCGGTGTTGTGGGCCTCAATCTGGGAGCCAACAAAGACAGCGATGACAAGGCAGCTGATTTTGCCGCTGTTTTGCGCCGGGCCGGACCGCACGTCGATTTTGCGACGGTGAATGTCTCGTCTCCCAACACGGAAAAATTGCGGGACCTGCAAGGTGCGGAAGCCCTTTCGGCCTTGCTTAACGGGGTTATGGAGGCGCGGCAGGGCAACACGCGCATCTTCCTGAAAATCGCGCCCGATCTGACCGAGGCCGAATTGGCCGACATTGCCAAGGTCGCGCAGGACACGGGCATTGACGGCATCGTGGCGACCAACACAACGCTGTCCCGCGCAGGCTTGCAAAATCAGCATGCGCAAGAGGCGGGCGGGCTGTCCGGTGCGCCGGTTTTCGAGCGTTCCACCCAGGTTTTGCGGGACTTGTGGACGCTGACAGGGGGCACGGTCCCCCTGATGGGTGTGGGCGGCATCGCCTCCGGCAAGCAGGCCCATGCCAAGATCCGCGCAGGGGCGTCGGCCGTGCAGCTCTATACGGCTTTGGGCTATCACGGGCTCTCTCTCGTCGGGACAATTCTTGATGAGTTGGAGCGCTTGCTCGCCGCTGACGGCTTTGTGAGCGTTGTCGAGGCGGTTGGTGCCGATCATCGCTGAGCAACGCTTGCGCGCCTGATAGGCGGCGTTTAGGTGTGGGCCATGAGCTTTTGGGAATTCGCAAATCCGGCCCGCTTCACCCGACTGACCGACAAGGTCCTGCCTTGGGTCTCTGTCCTTGCCGCCATTCTGTTGGGCGGCGGATTGATCTGGGGTTATTTCTTCACCCCGGATGATTTCCGGCAAGGCTCAACCGTCAAGATTTTCTATCTACACGTCCCTGCCGCGCTGATGGCGATTCAGGTCTGGCTGATGATGGCGATCTGTTCGCTGATCTGGCTGGTGCGACGGCACCACGTCTCTGCCCTTGCCGCGCGCGCGGCGGCACCCATCGGGGCGGTTATGACGCTGATCGGTCTGCTGACCGGGGCAATCTGGGGTCAACCAATGTGGGGGACGTGGTGGGAGTGGGATCCGCGGCTGACCTCGTTCCTTGTGCTGTTCGTGTTCTATCTGGGCTATATCGCATTGTGGGAGGCCGTTGAGGATCCCGACACCGCAGCCGATCTGACATCGGTCCTATGTCTGGTCGGCAGTGTCTTCGCGTTGCTGTCGCGATACGCCGTTCTGATCTGGAATCAGGGCCTGCATCAGGGTGCGTCCCTCTCGCTCGACAGTGAGGAGAATGTCGCCGACGTGTTCTGGTATCCCAGCCTTGTCGTGATCGCGGGCTTCGTGCTGCTCTTCGTCGCACTTGTTCTGCTGCGCACGCGCACCGAAATCCAGGTCCGACGCGCTAGAGCCTTGATGGCGCGGGAAAGGTCGTGATGGAAGATCCCTATGCGGTTTATGTGCTGTCCGCCTATGGCGTGAGCCTCGCCCTGTTGGGCGGCCTGATCTGGCGCTCGATGGCGCGGGCCCGGGCAGCGCGCCGCACGCTGGACCAATTGGAGGGCCGCAAGTGAAGCTCTCACCGATCGCCATAGTACCGGTCGTCGCGCTCAGCATTATGGGTGTGTTTCTGTGGGGTATGCTGCGGGAAAACCCCGATGAGCTTGATTCTGTCCTGACAGGGCGGCCTGCACCAACGTTGACCATCGACCCATTTGAGGGGATGCCAGAACCGGAGCTGACCGGACAGGTGACGCTTGTGAATTTCTGGGCCAGCTGGTGCGGGCCGTGCCGTGTTGAACACCCGGTTCTGATGGACCTGGCGGATGAGGGGCTTGCCATTGTCGGTATCAACTACAAGGACGATCCGGCCAATGCGCAAGGCTTCCTAGCAGAGCTTGGCAATCCGTACACAAGTGTGGGTGCGGACAATTCAGGCCGCACGGGCATCGACTGGGGGATTTACGGCGTGCCCGAAACCTTTGTCCTTGATGCGGATGGTCAGATCATCCTGCGCTTTCCCGGCCCGGTGACGCAAAGCGCGCTCGAAAACCGCATCCGCCCCGCGATTGCGGAGGCTGCGGGCGGCTAGAGATCGCCCAGATCAGGTTCCAGCCATTGCAGCTGTCGCCGCATTGCGGTGCGGGCAAGTTTCAACGTCATCGCCTTGCGGCGCGCGGCGGGCAACTTATCCTCTGGCGCATCACGCAAGATCGCTGCATCGAACCGGTCGGCCACGATCAGTCCGCACCCTTCGTCGGGCAGAACCTCCTGCGGGAAGTCCGCGGGCACCGCCCAAAAGAAGCGGTCGCACCATTCGAGATAGTTCTGCCATTTCTGATCGGCGCGAAAATCGGCGAGGCTCGACTTCACCTCAACAATCCAAACCTCTCCCTTCGCGGTCAGACAAGCCAGATCGACCCGCAGCCCGCGTGCGGGCACGAATTCGGGGATCGCAGTGATGTCGTGCGCGGCAAAGTGGCGCCACACGCCGCGCGCGATCTCAAAGCCAGGGGCGGAAAATTCGGTCATGCCACACCATGAACAAATAATGAACGTCCATCAAGTCTCGTCCTGCTCCGTCCTTCAGGAATATACGCCGGCCGCAGCGACAACGTGCCTCTGCGAAGCGTATTTCGGCACAAATGGAGGTGCGCGGGGTTGCGTCGTGGCGGCGCGACGCTATCTGTGTCCTCCGGCGGGTTCTGTTCCTCTCGTATGACGTCCAATATTCACGAGGCCTTACGTTTTCTCGAGGGAGCTGGCTCTGCGACTGGCCCTGGCCTATCGCACCTGGCGCCCACCTGGTTTTCCAGGTCCCGAGAATACCGACCGACACGGTTGCTACGGGCCCGCCACCTCAGATGCCGTTTTTGACGCGACAGCCGACGATTGGCGCGCTATCGCGATGCTATGACAGATTTGAAGACCGATTTGCGCACCCGCGCCTTTGCCGCCCGTAAGACCGCCCATGCTGGCGGTCAGGGGGACGCCACCAAACACCTGCTCTCAACCGTTGCTGGACATGATGTGCAGATCATCTCTGGCTACATGCCGATCCGCACGGAAATCGATCCGCTTCCTGCCATGGACGCATTGCATCGCGCCGGAAAGACGATCTGTGTTCCCGTGATCGTCGCTGCGGGCCAACCATTGACCTTCCGCGTCTGGACCCCTGATTGCGTGCTGGAACCGGGGCCATTCGGCGCACAAGTGCCGCGTGATGGTGCAACTGTGGAGCCCGAACTATTGATCGCGCCTCTGGTCGCCTTCGACCGCGCAGGCAATCGGCTTGGCTATGGCGGCGGGTTTTATGACCGCACTCTGGAAAAACTCCGCGCGAAACGAACGACGCCAGCCATCGGCTTTGCCTTTGCCGCGCAGGAGCTGGAACTGACACCAGAGCCGACCGACCAGCCACTGGATGCGATCGTGACCGAGGCGGGTGTGGTTGTGCCCGCCCCCGCCCCGCGCTAAGGCAACGGGATGCGTATTCTTTTTCTTGGCGACGTCATGGGCCGTGCAGGCCGCAATGCAGTGGCAGAGCATCTGCCGGATCTGCGCACGCGCCTGCGTGCGGATTTCGTTGTCATAAATGGGGAAAACGCATCGAACGGCATGGGGCTGAACGCCAACCATGCCGCCGCCTTGTTCGAGGCAGGGGCAGATTGCGTAACACTGGGTGACCACGCTTTCGACCAGAAGGACATGATGACCCATATCGCGCAGGACGCGCGGATCATCCGCCCTCTCAACTACGCGAAGGATGCCCCCGGACGCGGTGTGAACGTCTTTGATGCAGGACGCGGCCGCCGGATCATGGTGCTTCAGGCACTGGGACAAACCTTCATGAAGCGCCCCTTTGCCGATCCGTTCAGTGCGGTAGAGGCGGAGTTGAAGCGTGTGCCGCTGGGCGCGCGCGCGGACGCGATCCTTGTCGACTTCCACGCCGAGGCAACGTCGGAGAAGATGGCGATGGGCCATTGGTGCGATGGTCGGGCCAGCCTCGTGGTCGGCACCCATACCCACGTGCCCACCGGGGACGCGCAGATCCTCGGCAAAGGCACCGCCTATCTGACTGATGCCGGCATGTGCGGCGATTATGACAGCGTGATCGGCATGGAAAAGGCCGAGCCGATGCGCCGCTTCATCACCGGAATGCCAAAGGGCCGCTTCACCCCGGCTGAGGGAGAAGCCACACTGGCGGGTGTTTTTGTCGTGACCGATGACAAGACCGGCAAAGCGACATCCTGTCAGATGATCCGGCTGGGCGGCCGTCTTGCACAATCCCTTCCTGAATGAGCCCGGCGCGCGCCTTTCTCTTTCTGACACTGATCGGAACCACATGGGGGCTGAGCATTCCGCTGACCCGGATCGCTGTCACCGCAGGTCACAGCCCCTGGGGACTGATCGCCTGGCAACTGATCATCGCCACGATCTGTACTGCGCTGATGTTGAAGGGGACCGGGCGCGCCCTGCCGCGCTTGGGTCACGGATGGCCGATCATGGTGTTCGTGGCGGTCATCGGCACCCTGCTTCCAAACAGCTTTTCCTATCGCGCCGCGGCAGAGTTACCTGCCGGGATCATGGCCATCGTCATCGCAATTGTCCCGATCTTCGCGGTGCCAGTCGCCTGGGCCCTGGGGCTGGAGCGTCCCGGCCCCAAGCGCCTGTTGGGCATTGCCATGGGCGCGGTGGCGATCACGTTGATCGCCCTGCCCGAAACGAGCCTGCCGGACCCCTCAAAGGCGGGATGGATCCTGATCGCGCTGATCGCGCCGCTGTCTTATGCGATCGAAGGCAATGGCCTTGCGAAATTCGGCACCCGGGGACTGGATCCGATTGCCGTGTTGTTCGGGGCCTCACTGCTGGGAACGGTTGTGATCGTGCCCGTAACCCTCGCCACGGGGACGTGGATCAATCCTGTTCGGGTCTGGGGACCGGCCGAGTGGGCCATTCTGGGAATCGGTTTGACCCATATGGCCGCCTATTCGGGCTATATCTGGCTTGTCGGTCAGGCAGGATCCGTCTTTGCGGCACAAGTTGCCTATATTGTGACAGGATCGGGCGTGATCTGGTCGATGCTGCTACTGGATGAGCGATATGCGGCCTGGGTCTGGGTTGCACTGGCGCTCATGATGGCGGGCATTGCACTGGTGCAGCCCCGTCGCACCGAACAATCGACGCAAGCCCTTGAGTAGACCGCGACTTTCGGTCATCTTTTGACGGTTTGAACGCGCAGGAGCGTCATTTGCTGGCTCAGCTCTCCCTCGATTTGCCCATGGATATCGTCGGCCTTGTCATCGTCGCGGCGATGTTCGCGACCTTCATTACCGAGCGCTATCCCGTTGAAGTGGTGGCCATGGCAGCAGCAACCGCGATGTTGATCCTGGGCGTTGTGGCTGAGGCGGCGGTGCTGGACGTGTTGTCCAACCCAGCGCCCTGGACCATTGCCGCAATGTTCGTTCTGACCGGCGCGTTGGTGCGCACAGGCGCGCTTTCAGCCCTGTCTGCCGGAATCACGGCCCGGGCTGGCAAGCGACCTGTCGCGGTGCTGGCTGGTCTGGCGGTGTTCACGCTGGCCGCGTCTGCCTTCATGAACAACACGCCCGTGGTCGTGATGCTGATCCCCATTGTTGTCGGGCTTGCAAAGACAATGGGGGTGGCCGCGTCCCGTCTGCTGATCCCGTTGAGCTACACCGCTATACTTGGCGGCATCTGCACGCTGATCGGCACCTCCACAAACCTGCTGGTTGACGGTGTCGCGCGCGATCTAGGGCTGGAGCCGTTCACCCTGTTCGAAGTCACACCGCTGGGGCTGATCCTCGCCGTGGTGGGTCTGCTCTATTTGCGGGTGGTGGGCACGCGGCTATTGCCGGACAGGGAAAGCATGGCCGACTTTCTGACCGACCGGAAAGCGCAGAAATTCTTTTGCGAAGTCGCGATCCCACAGGACTCTCGCCTGATCGACCAGAAGGTGACACAGATCGACTTGTTCCGCAGGCAGGGCATGCGGGTAATCGACGTGCTGCGCGGTGATGCATCGCTGCGTCGGGATCTGGGCGAGGTTGAGCTTCACGCCGGTGACCGCGTGGTGCTGCGCACGGCTGTAAACGAACTGCTGGGCCTGAAGGAGAGCCCTGATGTCGTCATGGTCGATGAGGCCGATGGCCGCCGCATGGTCACTGTGGAGGCGCTGATCTCACCAGGTTGCCGTCTGGTGGGTCGGACACTCGGCGGGCTGCGGCTGCGACGGCGGTATGGTGTCTATCCAATCGCGATCCACCGGCGGAACCAGAACCTCGGCCGGCAACTGGATGAGGTGGTTGTGCGTGTCGGGGACACGTTGCTGATCGAGGGTGACCCAGAGGATATCCAGCGGCTGGCCCGCGATGTGGACCTTGTCAACATCGCGCAGCCAGTTGAGCGGGCCTATCGCCGGAAACATGCGCCATGGGTTATCGCGACGCTGGTTGGATTGGTCGTGCTCGCGGCCTTTCAGGTCGCCCCGATCCATATTCTGGGTGTGATCGCGGTGGCTTTCGTTCTGGTCACACGCTCTATCGACAGTGACGAGGCGATTGGCTTTGTCGATGGTCGGTTGCTGTTGCTGATCTTTTCCATGCTGGTCATCGGGGCGGGCCTGCAGGAATCGGGCTCTGTCGCGTTGATCGCCAACGCGCTGTCCCCTGCGCTGGCCAGCCTGCCGCCACCGTTGCTGGTCTGGGCGATCTATTTGCTGACCTCGGTGCTGACCGAGCTGGTCTCGAATAACGCCGTTGCCGTCGTCGTGACGCCCATTGCTGTGGGACTTGCCGCGGCGCTGGGTGTCGATCCGCGCCCATTGGTGGTGGCGGTCATGGTTGCTGCGTCGGCGAGCTTTGCGACCCCAATCGGATATCAGACCAACACGCTGGTCTATGGTCCGGGCGGGTATCGATTCACGGATTTCATAAAGGTTGGAACACCGCTCAACCTGCTGCTGGGCGTCGTTTCGGCCTTTGTGATCCCGTTCATCTGGCCGCTTTGAGCGGCCAGCGCCTTTGGCGCGGATATTTGAGCCAAGAAGAAGAGCCCGCGCATCGCTTGAACCCCGCCCATGCGCGGCGTTATACACCTGCCAAACAATTCGACTGATCAACGGAGGCGCCCCATGGCCGGCCACTCAAAATGGGCCAATATTCAGCACCGCAAGGGCCGGCAGGATGCCGCGCGCTCGAAGCTGTTTTCCAAGCTGTCCAAGGAAATCACCGTCGCCGCCAAGATGGGCGACCCGGACCCTGAGAAAAACCCGCGCCTGCGCCTTGCGGTGAAGGAAGCAAAGTCGAACTCCGTGCCCAAGGACGTGATCGAACGCGCGATCAAGAAGTCGCAGGGTGGTGATGCAGAGAACTACGACGAAATCCGGTACGAAGGGTACGGACCTAACGGTGTCGCGGTGATCGTTGAGGCGATGACCGACAACAAGAACCGCACCGCCTCCAACGTGCGCTCCACCTTCTCCAAGAACGGCGGCAATTTGGGCGAGACCGGCTCTGTCGGGTTCATGTTCGACCGCAAGGGAGAGATCACCTACACCGCCGAGGCAGGTGATGCGGATACCGTGATGATGGCCGCAATCGAGGCCGGGGCGGAGGATGTTGAGAGCACCGAGGAAGGCCACACGATCTATACCGAGGGCACGGATCTGAACGAGGTGTCCAACGCGCTCGAAGCCGAACTGGGCGAGAGTGAGAGCACAAAGCTGATCTGGAAGCCGCAGACGACTACGGAACTCGATCTGGAGGGCGCGCAAAAGCTGATGAAGCTGATTGAAGCGCTGGAAGATGACGACGACGTCCAGACCGTCACTGCCAACTTCGAGATCTCTGACGAGATCATGGAACAGCTCTGATTTTGAGAACGCGTTCAGCTGCGTTAGCATGGCGACCATCCTGACCGGAGGTCGCCATGCGCGTTTTTGCAGTCCTGTTTTTGTTGATCGCAAGTTCGCTTGCCGCTGAGGAACGCGCGCTCTGCGCTGTTGAACCTCACGATCAGTTTTGTCCGCACTACCCCGCCGATCAGACGGCCTTTGTGCGCACGCATGACTACATGCTGATGAGCCCGACCGTGCAGGAACCGTTCGATCTGTTCGCATGGCAGGCGTTCTTGGCCCTCAACTGGCCAGAGGGCGGTGCCCGTCCCGGCGACGCGCCCGAGGCCGCCCGCGCCTGGGACAGCTTTCCGCGCCGCGCAGAGCTGTTTGGTGCGGACGCAGCGCGCGCCGCATGTGGTGCGCCAGAGGGGCGCTTGCTCATTGACGGGACACGGCAGGCAGATGGGCACCAGCTGATCGACCGTGAGGGCAATTTTGTGGTCTACGACACCCGCGTGAACTGGGTCGTGGCGGATTATATCCGAGCAAACGCACTCGATACGCTGGCCGGGCAAATGGCCTTTGCAGGCGATGTGTCCTTCCCGATGGGGGAGGTTGGCGGTCAGCATCCCTCGATCCTGTTGAAGCTCGCCTGGCGCATCGTGGCAGAGCCCGATGCAAGCGCACTGATGCGGGATGCGACCGTCTTCGTCCCGGCACGCGATACATTGAATGGCGAGGCGATGTGCCTCGATGTCGCCGTCGCCTTGTCAGGATTTCACATCGTGACGCGCACCTCCTCTGGCAATGGTGATGACTGGATCTGGACGACATTCGAGCATGTGCGCAACGCCCCGACTGCTGCGAATGCGCGCTCGCCCAATTCGATCTATGCGCCCGAACTGTTCCCCGGCGGGTGCATGGCGCCAGAGCAGGCGGAGGGATTTGCCTTTTTCGATCCAGAGCGCAGTCCGGAGGCGAATGAACCGGCCCGCGCGGCCCTATGGGCGGCTGCAACGCCACTGGCCCGCGATCAATCCGGGGCACCGGTCACGCCCCCCCAAGTCGTGCGCTGTTGGGATCGCTTTGCGGGCACGCAAGTGGTGAACGCCCATTTTCAGGAGGCTTTGGCCGGCACGATCTGGGCCAACTACATGCTGATCAACGCTCAGTGGCGTGGAACACTGCCCAGTCCACTCGCCGGACAGGGGGAGGTGCCGCGCTATTCCTCCAACATCACGATGGAGACCTTCTTTCAGGACCAGTTGGATGCAAGCTGTCTGGGGTGCCATTCGACAGCCCTGACCGCCGATGGTCGGGACGCAAACTTCACCTTCATCCTGAGCCATGCCCAATGAAATACCTTCCTATCCTTTTGCTCGCCGCGGGGGCGGCACATGCGCAAGACTGCTCCCTGAGCTTTGAGATGGAGGCTGGCAACGCCATCGGCACGATCCTTCCGGGCACGCCGCTGCAGGGCGAGGCGACCTACACCATCACCGGCGTCTGGCAGGAGCGTGACACGACGACCTCCTACTACTCGGAAGGCAGCATGACGGTGACGGCACCCGATGGCTCCTCTGTCACGGCGGATGTCACAACAGTGCATGTGATCCGCACGCCTTGGACGGCGGACTATGTGTCTTTCGATGCGACCGATGCAGCGGGCGATCTGGGTGGGGAGAGCCGTTATGTTGATCCGATGTTGCTGACCCTATTTGGGCGTCCGGGCGTGCTGAAGGATTTCGGTATGCCAAGCGGGGAAGATTGGGAAGCCCTCGACGTGCGGCGCACGTTTCAGGTGCACACACCGACCACGATGGAAGTGTTCATCGGGCCCGTCACGGCGTTCGAGGGTACATGCTTAGAGTAACGGCTAAACGCCGCGCTTTGTCAGCACCCTGAACCGCAGGCTCATCAGCGTGACCGAAACGATGCTGGCCACGAGGATCCCCTGATAGATGCCGGCAACCCCATGCTCCCACCGGATGGCGAACAGATAGCCCGCAGGCACCATGACAACCCAATAGCTGACAAGGTGAAGGGCCGTCGGCACCCATGTATCACCCCGTCCCCGGCAGGCATGAGACATGATCGTCTGGTTTCCATCACAGAGCAGCGCCAAGGTCATCCAGATCATCACTGGAGCAGCAGCGGCCAATACGGCGGGATCGGTGGTGAACAGCCGCAATGCAGGCAACGGCAGCAACAGGAAGGCGACCATTGCGACGAGCAGCATCGCCGTACACATCCCCAGACCCGTCCAACCCGCCAGCGCCATGCCCCGCGCGTCGCCCCGGCCCCAGGCATTGCCAACGCGCACCTGAACCGCACTCGCAATGCCGAACGCGGCCATAAATACGGTTGCGAGCAACTGGAACAGCACCGCATGGGTGGCCAGCGCCAATGTGCCCAGCCAGCCGACAAACAGGGTCATCATCACGAAGGCCCCCGCCTCGAACGTGAAGCTCAGCCCGCCCCCAAACCCGATGCGGTACTGCTCAATCGCGGGTGGCGCATCGTTCCGCTCCCCCACGCCATACCGGTTGCGCTGAGGGAAGATGCGGTGGATGTAGAGCCACAACCCCGCCGCCAGAAGCAGGCTGTTGAGCACGGTTGCCAGAGCGGCCCCGACGGCCCCCATGTCGAAAACAAAGACAAACAGGATGTTGAAGGCCAGGTTCGAGATGTTGGCCAAGGCCACGGCCCACATGCCCACTTTGGGATGATGAAGAGCCTCCAACCAGCTTGCACAGCAAAAGAAGACGGCGAAGAATGGCAGGGCAAAGGCGACCATCCGAGTCACCGCCGCAGCCGAGGCCGCCTGCCCCGGCTCTTGTTGCAGCAACAGAAAACCGCTTTCGGCAAATTGCAGCAACAGCCCCATTCCGACCCCGACGAGTAGGCCGTAGAGGATGCCACGCCGCAGGATCGTCCCTGCCGCACCATCACGGGCGGCACCGGTCTCGCGGGCGGTCAGAACGCCGACGCCCAACAAGAGACCCGCCATTGCCGCCATCAGGCTGTCATAGATGGCGAGGCCAAGGGCATAATCGGCCAGCTCCTGCGCACCGGCGCGCCCCAGAACGATCACGTCAGCCGTTGCAAATCCGACAAGACCCAAGCGCGACAGCATCACCGGCCAGGCCAGTGTCAATGTGCGGCGGATGTGATCCGCAATGGTGTGATTGGGAAGGGTCGCATCAGTCATGCCCCGCCCTTACACCCGCGCAGCCCGCCGGGCCAAGCAGCATTTGCGCGTATGTTGTAGGGTGACAGACATTGCGCCCGCACCCGACGCGGCGTAGGAGCAGGCCATGACCCAGAACACTCCGCCCGGCGAGCGCATCGCCAAACGCATTGCCCGTGCCGGCCGCGCCTCGCGCCGGGAAGCCGAACGTTTGATCGGTGACGGACGTGTGCGCGTGAATGGCAAGGTGATCGACAGCCCTGCACTCAACGTGACAGAGCGGGACCGGATCGAGGTCGATGGTCAACTGCTGGCAGAAGCCGACGTCGCCCGTATCTGGCGCTATCACAAGCCTGCGGGCCTTGTGACCTCCGCCCGGGACGAGAAGGGCCGCGCCACCGTCTTTGACCGCCTGCCGCCTGAGATGCCGCGTGTGATGAGCATCGGACGCCTGGATCTCAACTCCGAAGGGTTGCTGTTGCTCACCAATGACGGGGAGCTGAAGCGCAAGCTGGAACTGCCCTCGACCGGATGGGTGCGCAAATATCGCGTGCGCGCCAAGGGCACACCGACGGAACCGACGATAGCGCCGCTGCTAAGGGGCATCACGATTGAGGGCGAGCGGTTTCGCCCGATGTCCGTCACGCTCGACCGCCAGCAGGGCGCGAATGCGTGGCTGACTGTGGGCCTGCGTGAAGGAAAGAACCGAGAGATTCGTCGTGCCTTTGCCGAGGTGGGCCTGGACGTGAACCGCCTGATCCGTATCAGCTACGGCCCGTTCCAGCTGGGCGACCTGCCCACGGGCGGTGTGGATGAGATCAAGGCGAAGGTGCTGCGCGATCAGCTGGGCCTGCGATCCGAAGGCGAAGCGGTAAAGAAGAGCACGAAGCCCGCGCGACGCCCCGTCTCCCGCTCGGCCGATCCGTCCAAGAGTTTTCGTAAGAAGCGATAATGCGCATCTGACCCTGCGTGCCCCTTGAGCATGGGGGCGCGCCATGCGGTAATCCCCTCAACACTCAGGGGAGCCGATCATGGATCAGATGAATTGCGTCGAAATCACCAAGGCGGGCGGGCCGGAGGTTCTGGTGCCCACGCGCCGTGACGTACCGACACCGGGTGCGGGCGAAATTCTGATCCGTATCAAGGCTGCTGGCGTGAACCGCCCTGACGCGCTGCAACGGGCGGGCCTTTACGATCCGCCCGCAGATGCCTCCGACCTGCCGGGGCTGGAGGCTGCGGGAGAGGTTGCCGCAATCGGCCCCAACGTTTCGCGCTGGTCAGTAGGTGATGCGGTGACGGCGCTGCTGCCCGGAGGGGGCTATGCGGAATATGCGCTCACCCGCGCCGAACATGCCCTGCCCGTGCCAGATGGTTTGAATTGGGAACAGGCGGCCGCTCTCTGCGAGACGTTCTTCACGGTGTGGGTGAATGTCTTTGAACGTGCCGCGCTTCAGGCCGGGGAGAGTCTTTTGGTGCATGGCGGTTCGTCGGGCATTGGTACAACGGCGATCCAGCTTGCCGCGGCACGTGGTGCGCGGGTGTTCACCACCGCTGGCAGTGCAGACAAATGCGCCGCTTGCGAGGCCCTAGGGGCAGAGAAGGCCATCAATTATCGCGAGGCCGATTTCGTTGAGGAGGTCCGGGCCGCCACGGGCAAACGTGGCGTGGACGTGATCCTCGACATGGTGGGTGGCGACTACATCCCCCGAAACATCCGTGCCCTCGCCCCCGATGGGCGGCTCTCGATGATCGCGTTTCTGGGCGGCATGAAGGCAGAGGTTAACTTCGCGCAGGTCATGGCCAAGCGCCTGACCGTCACCGGCTCAACGCTGCGCCCGCGCTCTGACGCCTTCAAAGCCAGTGTGGCCGCAACGCTGGAGCGCGAAGTGTGGCCGCTGATCTCTGCCGGGCGGATCGGTCCGGTGATGGATTCGAGCTTCCCCCTGGCCGAAGCGGCGGAAGCGCATCGGCGCATGGAAGCGTCTGGTCATATCGGAAAGATCGTGTTGGTTCCTTAGAGGCTCCACTACCGCATTCGCTTCACGAATAACCCAGCATCCATCAAGGCACCCGCGCAACGGGTGCCGGTCCGCCCCTATGGGGCGGCGCTTATGCATAAATGTTCAGGTCAGAGGTGGATAACGACTGTTGGAGACAGCTTACCGCATCGGCGGAAATGATGCGGTCGCGCTGCAATCGCGACGCACATCCTGCCCGCACAGCCGTGGTTCAAGGTCACGGGTCAGGCAGATGCGCACTTCCTGAATGCGGCGGTCGCGGCATGTCACGGTCACGCCATCCGCCTCCAAACCCGGGTTCACCTCCAGAAATGCGGCTTCGATCACCGCCGGATCGAGGCGCAAGGTCTCCTCCACCTGCCGCAGGATCGAAGGGCGTTCCACCCGCGCATAAGCTTCGCGCGCCAAGGCAAAATAGTCTTGGGAAGACAGTCCTGAGCAGCGCCCATGCTTTTGCCATTGGTGCCAAGCAGAGCCGCCGGAGCCCATCAGATCCGCCATATCGCTGGTCTCACGACGGGAGGGATCACGCTCCACCGTGCGGCACCAATCGGGCCACCCGCTTTCATATTGCGGCCAGAGCCCATGCAGTATGAACCCGACAGACCGCTCGCATTGCTCGGCCCCACGGGCGTCGCCTTCCAGCGCGCACCACGAGGGCGACCAGCTAAGCGCCATGACGTAGTAGTCGAACTCTCCCGCAACATCCTGCGCCTTGGCAGGCAGAACCATCATCAGAAAAGCCAATATCACCCGCATTGCGAAACCTCTTTATCCCCACCGGATTTGCGCCTATATACCTCGCAATCCCCCTTACGGAAACGGCAAGCGGCCCCGGCCAACCGATTTCTCGGCACGGGGAAAGTTTGTACTCAGGTTCCCGGAGGATCTCATGGCCCTGCCCCTTATGCCGAAAGCCACGGCGGTCTGGCTCGTCGACAATACGACCCTCAGCTTCAAGCAAATCTCCGACTTCACCGGGCTGCATGAGCTGGAAGTGAACGGTATCGCAGATGGTGAGGTGGCCGTTGGCGTCAAAGGGTTCGACCCGATTGCCAACAACCAACTGACCAGCGAAGAAATCAAGCGCGCCGAGGACAATCCGAAGGCCAAGCTTCAGCTCAAGCACAACCCCGCCGCGGAAGGTGAGCAAAAGCGGAAGGGCCCGCGCTACACGCCGCTGTCCAAGCGTCAGGATCGTCCCGCGGCCATCGCGTGGCTGGTCAAGTTCCACCCCGAACTGAGCGACGGCCAGATCTCGAAACTTGTCGGCACGACGAAGCCCACGATCCAGTCGATCCGCGAACGGACCCATTGGAATATCTCGAACATTTCCCCGGTTGATCCGGTCGCCCTGGGCATGTGCCGTCAGACCGAATTGGACGCTGCCGTGGCGAAGGCCGTGGCCAAGAAAGCCAAGGATGGTGCTGCGCTGACTGAGGAAGAGAAGCTGCGCCTGATGTCGACGGAAGAAAGCCTTGCCGCAGAACCGAAGATGCCCACCGCCATGGAAGGGCTGGAGAACTTCACCTTCTCCGAAACCGCTGCCGACAAACCAGAGGCAGAGGAAGCCGTGCCGGATGCGGAGAGTTTCTTCAACCTGCCTGCATCGGACGACAAGGACGAAGACGACGACTGATCGCAGCGGTGTTGAGATTGAATTTGCGAAAGGCGCTCCGCAACCGGGGCGCCTTTTTCTTTAGCTGCTCGGGCTGTCGAGCGGGTCGAGATTGGTACGCCCACCATCCACACTCAGGATTTGCCCGGTGATGAAGCTCGCCTTGTCAGAAGCCAGGAAGAGCGCAGCCTCTGCCGCCTCTTCTGCATCGCCGATCCGGCCTAGCGGAGTGACGGCGGTCAACTCCTCGCGCAGTTCTTCCCGCTCTTTCAGCGCATCCTTCAGATGGCCGGTCATCACACCGCCAAGCGCAATGCCGTTCACCCGCACGCCGTCCTTGGCAAGGGCGACGGCAAGGCTGCGCGTCATTTGGTCCAGCGCGGCACAACTTACGGAATAGGCCAGAAGCTCGGGCAAGGTGCGCTGCGCGGCGATCGATGTGACGTTCACAATCGCACCGACATTGCGCGTCTCGCCCGTCTCTTCCGCCTGGGCGATCATCTTTTTGGCCACCATCTGGCTGAGGCGCAGGGAGTTCTTCACATTCTGCTGCATCAGTTGATCAAACACGTCGGAACTGGGATCAAGCGGGTCGGAGGAAATCACCTGGCGCGCCGCATTCACCAGAATGTCGACCCGGTCAAAATGGTCGATGGTCGAGGCCATCAGATTCGCAATCGACAGCTTTTCGCGCAAATCGCATGAGAATTGCTGAACACGATCCTCATCCTTGCGCAGTGCCTTCACTTCGGCATCAAGCTTGTGATCATCAATATCGGCGAGCATTACGCGCGCGCCCTCAGAAACAAACTTGCGCGCGATGGCCAAACCAACGCCGCTGGCTGCGCCGGTTACGATAACCGACTTTCCTGCCACTGAGCCCATAGGGCACCCCATCCACAACGACCGCTCGTGCGCAGCCAGATCACCGATATAGATCATCGTGGGCTGTCTTGCGACCCCTCAGGCAATCGGCTAATTCACGAAAGATACTTGCGCTGGAGGTCGCCGTGACGGAACAGGATTACAATGCTAATTTGCCCCGCTGTGCCGCGAACCATCAGCCGCTGACTCCGCTGACATTGCTTGAGCGTGCGGCGCAGGTTTTCCCTGAACAAGTCGCCGTGATCCACGGCTCACAGCAGGTCTCCTACGCCACATTGTTCGAGCGCAGCCGCGCGCTGGCCAGCGCCCTGCGGCGTGCCGGGATCAAACGTGGGGATACCGTCTCTGCACTGCTGCTCAACACGCCTCCGATGATCGAGGCGCATTATGGCGTGCCGATGTGTGGTGCCGTCCTGAATGCGCTGAACACTCGTCTCGATGCCGCAGGGATCGCCTTTATCCTGCGCCATGCGGAGACCAAGCTGCTGATTGTGGATGCAGAATTGCGCCCACTTGCCGACGCGGCGATTGCCACACTTGATCACGCGCCGCGGGTCATAACTTACTCTGATCCAACCATCAGCGATCAGCGCTGCGAATATGAGGCATTCCTGGACGCGGGCGATGCTTCGGAACCGTGGGACATGCCGCAAGATGAGTGGGATGCCATCTCGCTCAACTACACGTCCGGTACGACGGGTGATCCAAAGGGCGTGGTTTACCATCACCGAGGGGCCATGCTGCTGGCGACAGGCAATGTTGTCAGCGCAGGGCTTGGCAAGCATCCTGTCTATCTTTGGACATTGCCCATGTTCCACTGCAACGGGTGGTGCTTTCCCTGGACGCTAAGCGCCGTTGCAGGCACCCATGTGTGCCTTCGCCAAGTGCGCGCTGGCGCGATGTTCGACGCTATTGCCGATCATGGCGTGACCCATATGTGTGGGGCGCCTATCGTGATGAGCACGCTTCTGGATGCCCCAGACGATCAGCGGCGCGCATTGCCCCATCGGGTCAGCTTCTTCACTGCTGCGGCCCCTCCACCGGAAAGCACACTCGCCGCGATGGGTGAAGCCGGATTTGATGTTACGCACCTTTATGGCCTGACGGAATGCTACGGTCCGGCTGTCATCAATGAGTGGCATACTGACTGGGCAGAGCTTTCAGCGCCAGAGCAGGCGCGACTGAAAGCGCGCCAAGGCGTGCGCTATGCCGCTCTCGAAAGCCTGGATGTGTTGGGGGACGGCGATGTGCCCGTGCCCGCCGATGGCCAAACGATGGGAGAGGTCGTGATGCGCGGCAATGTCATCATGAAAGGCTATTTCCGCAATCCCGAGGCTACGGCCAAAGCCTTCGCTGGCGGCTGGTTTCGGACCGGAGACCTAGGCGTCAAACATCCTGACGGCTACATCCAACTGCGCGACCGCGCCAAAGACGTCATTATCTCTGGCGGTGAGAATATTTCCTCGATTGAGGTCGAAGAAGCACTCTACCGCCATCCGGCCGTTGCGATATGCGCGGTCGTTGCAAAACCCGATGACAAATGGGGTGAAACGCCGTGTGCCTTTGTCGAGCTGAAAGGCTCGTCCGACGTGACAGTAGAAGACATTATCGCCCATTGTCGGGCAGAGCTTGCGCACTTCAAAGCCCCGCGCCACGTGGTTTTCGGTGAACTCCCGAAGACTTCGACCGGCAAGGTGCAGAAATTCGAATTGCGCGGGAAAGCCGCCGCGCTCTAGCTGCGGGGGCGCCGGGCGCGAAACAGTTTGAATGCGCCGTTGCCCGGCAGTTCCTCCCAACGCTGGAAATGCGTTTCCAAGGCGCTCTCATAGGGAAGCTGCCGGTTGGCAACCATCCAAAATGTGCCCGAACTCTTTAGAACGCGCGCTGCCGATGCAATGAACGCGCGGCCCAACTCAGGATCCGCTGCCCGGGTTTTATGAAAAGGCGGATTTGAAATGACTGTGTCAAATACCCGCCGCGCAGGCAGGGCTGTCGCATCGCCCCACTCAAAACTTGCGCGCGCATCGTCTATATTTTGCTGAGCGGCATTGAGCGAAAGCTTCTCCGCCTCGATTAATTTGATGCTGTCAATTTTATCAGAGCTTGTGAGAGCAGCAGCACTCAACCAGCCCCACCCAGCACCCAGATCGGCGACATCGCCCTTCAACTCCCCCGCAAACGCGTCCGCGAGCAATTGCGAGCCTGCATCGACCTTGTCCGGGCTGAACATGCCGGGAGCGGTCAGGTAGCCCGCGCCATTGCGGCGCATCTGCCCCGCCGCGTGCCAATCTGCAAGCACGTCCGGCCGCGTGGCGCCGACGGTGATCCAGAAAAGACGCCCATGCGCCTTGGAGGTGGAGCCATCAACCTCAGCCACCTTTCGGACGCTCTTGAAGATTGCGTCTGCACCTTGTTTCTTCTCACCGCTGATCAGCAGCAATCCACGCTCGGGCAGCGCTGACCAGGCCGCGGCAATATTTGCCAAGGATTCTTCGCGCGAGCGGGTCAGACAGACCAGCGCACTTGCGGTTGCGCCCACCTCCTGAACCATCCGCAACCCAAGGGAGGCTAAGGCGTCGTGATCTGGCTTGAAGCTTTGCAGGCATTCCAGCCGTTCAACGTGTTCGCGCCATTCGGGAGAGGCTGTTGGTCGAATGGCGAGCATCGGCCCCTCTGGCAAGAGCAAGCCTTGACCGAGGGCATAGTTCAGACGGGCGGCATCGCTCACAGGATGCGCCTCATTCCTTTTCCATCGTGCATTGCAGCGGATGTTGGTTGCGTTGGGCGTAGTCCATCACCTGAGTGACTTTCGTTTCCGCAATCTCGCGAGAGAATACAGCAACGACCGCAACCCCCTTACGATGAACGGTCAGCATGATCTGCATGGCCTGGTCATGATCAATACCGAAAAATCGCTGCAGAACGTGAACCACGAACTCCATCGGAGTGTAGTCGTCGTTCAGCAGCAGAACCTTGTAGAGCGGCGGCTTTGCCGTTTTCGGACGCGTCTTGGTGACGACACTGGTGTCGCCCTCGCCATCCTCAGGCTCGTCATTCATCATTGTCAGGATCTGATCGGTCACGTCGGCCATCCGTCCGGTTTCTGACGCTTCTATATATCCGTCAGGGGCAAACAGAAAAGGGGGCCGAAGCCCCCTTTCCCAAATTCTGCGTCAATGTGACGTCAATCAGGCCGTCATCGACTTCATTTGTGCGGTCGCGGCGTTCACGCGATCACCAACAGGTGCGGTCACGTCTTTTGCGGACGCCATCATCATTTCGCCCATCTTGGAGGATTGCTTCATCCAGCCGTCAAACATGGACTGAGCGAACGCGGACTGCTTTTCGAACAGCTCGGTCATGGTTTTTGCAGCAGCCATATCTTTCGCCGCGGCGACGGACTCTTCGAAGCTCTTCTTGGTGTAGGACTGAACTTCCTGACCGAAACCTTCAGCAGCTTTCGCGGCGATCTCGGTGGATTTCATGACCGCGTCGAGGTTTTCCTGACCGAAGGAGGAGACTTCCTCAAAACCCTTCGTCATCTTCTCGACCGTGTCGGTCATCGTTTTCTGTGCATCTGCAGCAAATGCTTCCATCTGTGCGGTTGCGTCTTTGGCGGCAGTCTTCGTAGCCATGATATGTACTCCTACGTTCTATGTGGGGGGCGGACCAGCCCTCGTCTGCAATGAGAGATAGGGATTATGCTGCACTGCGTCAAGAGGTTTATGTTGCGGCGCACAAAATGGGTTTATCTTGGTTTAAGGAATTCTAAAACCACTAGGTATAGTGTCTGCTCCGCGACGCGAGTCGTGCGTAAAATAACCGTTGCTCTTCAAGGCCGTACAAGGCATTGTTAAAACAATACCTACACTCGCGCAAAGCGAGGGCACTTTGGGCAGTTCACTGGAGCGATCCATGTTTAAGTATGTTTATCGGGCAGCCATGCTGGCTGCCGCCCTCCTGCTATCTACAGGAGCAAACGCGGCCCCCTACGCGGCGATGGTCATCGACGCGCGCGACGGGACCGTACTTCATTCCAGAAATGCCGATACCCGCCTTCATCCGGCGTCGCTGACCAAGATGATGACGCTCTACCTTGCCTTTGAGGCGGTTGAGAGCGGTGCGCTGTCGCTGGATCAGCAGATTCGCATCAGCCGCAATGCGGCGAGCGAGCCACCCTCCCGCCTTGGTTTGCGCGCCGGGCAGCGCCTCTCCGTGCGTTACCTGATCCGCGCTGCCGCGATCCGTTCGGCAAATGATGCTGCTACCGCACTGGGTGAGGCGATTTCTGGCTCTGAAAGCGCCTTTGCCGCGCGTATGACAGAGACCGCGCGCAGCCTTGGCATGACCCAGACGACGTTTCGAAACGCACACGGCCTGACGGCATCGGGTCATATGTCTACCGCCCGTGACATGGCAGAGTTGAGCCGCCACCTGTTTTACGACTTCCCCCAATATTACAACATCTTTGGACGGACGAGCACGCATGCCGGCGTTGCCACTGTGCGCAACACCAACCGCCGCTTGCTGAACTCCTATCGCGGGGCGGATGGTATCAAGACGGGCTACACCCGCGCAGCTGGCTACAACCTCGCTGCTTCGGCCGAGCGTGGGAATGAACGGATTATCGCTGTTATCTTTGGCGGACAGTCATCTGACTGGCGTTATCGCCGCATGGTCGAACTGCTCGACATGGGTTTTGAGCGCGCCCCGACGCATCGTACCGTCGTGCGTCCCTCGCGCGTCGACACCGGCGCCGTGCTGACATCCATGGTTCCGCTGCCACGCGGCACCAGCGAAGTGACGCAACTTGTCGCGGCGGCCGACCTTGTGGGCAGTGCATTCGTGTCCAGCGCCTCGGCGGCCACCCTGCCCGCCACAACCGAACGGCTGATCGCCACCGGTTCGACCGTGCCACTTGTGAATGCCGCGAATACCGGCACCGCTCCGCGCGATTCCATGCTGCCGCGCGCGCGTCCGGGGGGCGCATGGGCCGTGCAACTGGGGGCATATCGCGATCCCGATCACGCAGAGGCCGTACTGACAACGGCAATGGTCTCTCGCATTGATCCGCTGACCGGCGCCCGTCCTGATGTTGAGGCAACGGTGATTGAGGGGGTTCCCCTGCACGCGGCAATGTTCATGGGATTGAGTGAGGCGCAGGCCAATGGCGCGTGCTCACAATTGCAGCAGCGCGATCAGATTTGCCGACTTGTACCACCAAGCGGCTGATCTCGAAGAGAGAGTTGATGTTTGAAGGGCGTGCCAACCGGCGCGCCCTTTTCACATTTCAAAAGGAAACGTCGACGCCTGGAAGGTTGAGAGATTTCACCACCTCTCGCACCTCTTGCCGCGCGGCGAGGTTTGAGATGTTCAACTTCATCTCACCGGTATCGCGCAGGTCAAGCAGCGTCAGCCCGCTCAGAAACATCTCGCGAAAGATCACCCGCTCGCCGAAACCGGGAATGACGCGGAACCCGATGCGCTTGGACAACTCACCCAACGCAGAGCCCACACGCCGCTTGTTGCGCGCATTCAACGTCGAGATGCGGTTGCGCAGTACGACCCAGTCCGCGGGCTTCAGGCCCGCACTGGCGCGCAGCTGACGCGCTTTCCACACCATCTCCGAATAGACCGACGGACCCAGCACCTTGCCCGTCTGCGGATCAAGCCGCGCCAAGAGATCAAAGTCGATCAGACTGTCATTCATCGGCGTGACCAGAGTATCCGCCGCCGCATGCGCCATCTGAGCATAGCGGGTGTGCGATCCGGGACAATCGATCAGGATGAACGAACACTTCTGATCCAGCCGGTCGAGGGCAGCGGCGAACATTTCCTCTTCTTCGGCCTGCGCCTCACTGACGCTGTCTTTCGCGGAATAGTCCAGCACCTCCCGCACCGGCATGGGCAGCTTATTGCCCGTGCGCTCGATAAACGCCTCCCGGTTTTCCAGATAGCGAAAGAAGCTCTTCTGACGCAGGTCGAGGTCGATGGTCCCGACCGTATGACCGCATCGGGCGATGGCGGCGAACAGATGCATGGAGGTCGTGGACTTGCCCGATCCGCCCTTCTCATTGCCCAGCACGATGATATGCGCCAATGCCGCCTCCACTCATAGAAAAAGCGCGCCGGGTGTGGCGCGCTTTGACGTGATAGCAATCCTGCTGGGCAGGGAAAAGATCAGAAGCCGAGACCTTCGTACTTGTTCTTGAACTTGGACACGCGGCCACCGGTATCCATCAGGCGGGACGTGCCGCCGGTCCATGCCGGGTGCGTGGACGGATCAATGTCGAGGTTCAGCTGCGCACCCTCGGACTGGTAGGTCGAACGCATCTGAACGATCGTGCCGTCGGTCATCTTGACGTCGATCACGTGGTAATCCGGGTGGATATCTTTTTTCATGGTCTCAAGGCTCCTATGCGCCGGACTGAAGCAGGTGGGGCAGGCCACATCCCGTCGCCCGGCAGGGTCTAACTGGAACCCGTCGCTTAGACCGGAACGCGCCGGGGTGCAAGCGCTCAGTTCATGCCAGACTGGCGCGCCCGACGCATGGCACGCAATTCGTCCGGGGAGGTCTGCGGCCCGGCGAGATTTTCCTGAATATACTCGCGCACCAGCTTCTGCTGATCCAGCAACTGACCATAGGACAGCGCCGCACCGGCCGCCGTGGTGGCAAAATAGAGCGATATGTAGACCACGACTGCCGCCACCAACCCATAGATCAGGTATTCCGTGGCAATGAACGGGAACATCGCCATGGCAAAGAGCGCGATGGTCACCACAAAGATCCCGTTGAGCACCTGCGCCACGATGTAGAGCACGAAAAGCCCAAAGAAGTTGTGTGCAAATCCAAACGTAATGTCATGGCGTGGACTCTTTTCTGCGGCATTGGCCGCCGTCACCGCCATCGGTGTGCCCATCAGGCCAAAGCCGAGGGCCGCGATCAGGGCCGAGAACCCGCCGACAATATTTGTGAACAGGTTGATGTCGCTGATCATCTCTTCGGATGGCAGATAGCGGCCAGCTTGCGCCATCTCAAACATCGCCTCGTAAGACATCGAGCTGAACTGGTCGACAAGGATCAGGTAGAACAGCGAGAAGACCATCAACTGCACCAGGTTGATGGGCAACAGGTTCCCGTAAGCCATGCGCAGTTGCGAACGGCTCAGATTGCTCAAGGTCGCGGGACGGGTCCGTCCGATAGCCATCAGGCTGGCCCGCATCGCCGACAGGCGCATGATTGCGATATAGGGCGTCGTCAGCGTCGCCACAAAAAAGGCCTGCCACAGCGGATTGCTCGTGTTGAAGATAAGCCCGAAATAGAGCGACCCAACCAGCAGCGCGACGGGAAAGGTCCGCAAGAATACCTTTGGCATCAGCATGATGCTGTTGAGCAGCAAGTCGAACATGAGGCCCCCTATTTCCTGAGCGACAGGATAACGTCAGTTGGCGGGGGCTTAAAGCAAAACAGGCGCCCCGCAGGACGCCTGTTTCAAATCCGGTTTGACCGATCTTACGCCTTGGGGGCGCGATAGTTGGTCTTTTCTGCGATACGCGCGGACTTACCACGGCGGGAGCGAAGGTAGTAAAGCTTCGCACGACGCACCTTACCACGGCGTACAACCGTGATGCTGTCGATGTTCGGGGAGTGGAGCGGGAACACACGCTCAACACCTTCACCGAAGGAGATCTTGCGAACGGTGAAAGAGGCACCGATGCCCTTACCGTTGTTGCGCGCAATCACGACGCCTTCGTAGTTCTGGACGCGGGAGCGGGTGCCCTCGGTCACTTTGTAGCCGACGCGCACGGTGTCGCCGGATGCGAAATCAGGGATATCTTTGCCAAGCTCTGCAATCTGCTCGGCTTCGAGGGTCTGAAGCAGGTTCATTTCAGTCGTCCTATCTGACCGCTGTTTTCAGCGAATGTTTTCGCGTCCGAGAGCTTTGGTCGCTGCCGGGGCCTGCTCATGAGGCCCGCCAGAGGTCGGGACGACGTTCCTTAGTGCCGGGGCTGGTTCCGATGACGGGCAGCGCGAGTGTCTGACCAGCCTTGGCGATGTGGTCGCATAGCGGGAATCAGGAAAAGGTTCAAGGGCGGTTGGTTGCCTATGGCCCCTTGTCCCGAACGTGATCCGGGACCTCTCCGCCCGATGCGTGATACGGATGCTCAAGGGCCCCCAGATCGGGCCCGGGGGGTGGTTCACGTCTTGTCTGACTGCGCCGCCTGATGGGCGGCCCACATGTCTGGCCGACGCTCCTGCGTCAGCGCTTCGGCCTGTGCGCGGCGCCATTTCTCGATCTCACCATGATTGCCCGAAAGCAGAACATCGGGAACAGATCGCCCCTGCCACGCTCGCGGTTGGGTATATTGGGGATGCTCCAGCAGGCCAGCCGAATGCGACTCCTCCTCAGTCGAGGCGGCATTGCCCAGCACGCCGGGCAGCAGACGGACCGTCGCGTCGATGATGGCCTGGGCCGCAATCTCCCCCCCGGTCAGAACGAAATCGCCCAGGCTCACCTCAAAGATGTTGTGGGCGTCCAATACACGCTGATCCACACCTTCGAACCGCCCGCAAAGCAGCGTTACGCCGGGACCGGCTGCGAAATGGCGCGCCATTGCCTGATCGAAACGGCGGCCGCGTGGGGACAGATAGATCAGCGGTCCGGTGACCGGTCGCGCGCGGATCGCCTCATCCAGCACATCGGCACGCAGGACCATGCCCGCCCCGCCGCCGGTCGGTGTGTCATCTACGGCGCGATGCTTTCCCAAACCAAAATCACGGATATTGGTCGTGTCCAGTTGCCACTTGCCTTCCCGCAAGGCCCGACCGGTCAACGAATGGCCGAGGATGCCTGGAAACATGTCCGGGTAGAGCGTCAGTATTCGGGCCGTCCACACGCCGATCAGCTCGCTCTCTCCCATCAGGTCGCGCGGTTTTGCGCTGACGGCGATGGACTTGCGCCCGTGGGACCGGATTGCCATGTCAGACGCCTCCGGCGGGGGTATTTGCACCAATCCGAAGCATCACGTGTCGCTCAGATCCGCAATGATCCGTTTGGCTGACAGATCAACAGTTGGCACAGCGGCCCGGGTGAAGGGGATCAGGATCTCCCCCGACGGGCCCAGCACCTCAAGTATATCGCCCGCCCCATGATCATGTACTGCGCGGACCTTTCCCAATTCAGCTCCACCTGTATCGAGAACCGTCAGACCGATCAGATCGGCATGGTAAAACTCGTCATCAGGAAGGTTGGGCATGCGATCCCGCTCTGCATAGAGCCGCGTGCCTTTCAGCGCATCTGCTTCTTCCTTGGTGGCAATCCCGCTCAAGGTGGCGGCAAGGCCGTTCTTGATCATGCGGGAAATTGCGACATCGAAGCTGAGTTTGCCATCCTCGGTGGTCAGCGGCGCATAGTCCGCAATTGCCACTGGATCAGAGGTGAAACTCTTCAGCCTCACCTCGCCGCGCACGCCGAATGCACCGGCAATCGCTCCGACACAGATCTTGTCACTCATCTGACTTGAACCTCCGGCAATGGTGCTGCGGTCTCCCAACCGGCCTTGATCAGTTCGGGCGTCAGGTTGTCCTCTTCCGGCCATCCCATGCAGAGATAGGCCACCAGCGTCCAGCCTTGCCGAACTTCAAGATCGCGGGTCAGCCGCTCAGGATCCAGGATCGAGACCCAGCCGAGACCCAGACCATGCGCGCGCGCCGTCAGCCACATATACATGATCGCGCCCACCACAGAATAAGCCCGGGCCTCGGGCATCGTGCCCGCGCCAAGGCCGGCGCCCTTCTCCGTGCTATCATCACAGAAGACCGCGAACTGGACGGGCGCCTCGCGCATGCCCGTCAGCTTTAGCGAGGCATAGCGCGCCGCTTTCTCACCGGAATAGCCTTGCAGGGCTTCGGCATTGGCCGCCTCGAAATTCGAGCAGGCCGCATCGCGCGCCTTCACACTCGTCACACGGATAAAGCGCCACGGAGCGCTCAACCCGACCGAGGGGGCGAGACGCACCGCTTCCAGGCACGTGTCGATCAGCGCTTCTGGGACCGGATCAGTGCGAAAACGGCGCACATCGCGCCGCCAGCGCAGCAATTCGGTCAATTCCGCGGCAAAATCGTCACTGAAGCGGTGCATCAGACCAGATCCCGGTTGGGTGTGGCGGGCGCACACTCAGCGCCCGCCCGGCAAAGGATCACTCCGCCGCCGCGTCCTCAGCAGGTGCTTCGGCAGCGGCCGCCGCAGCTTCAGCTGCCTCTGCAGCCTTGGCGGCTTTCTCTTCCGCGCGCTCAGCTGCTTTCTTGCCCGGCTGGGCTTTCTTCATGTTGGCGCGCTCTTTTTTCTCAACCACACCAGCAGCTTCGAGGAAGCGGGACACGCGGTCTGTCGGCTTTGCGCCCTTGGAAATCCATTCCTGGATTTTCTCGACGTCCATTTTTACGCGCTCTTCGGAATCCTTGGGGAGCAGCGGGTTGTAGGTGCCCAGACGCTCGATATAGCGGCCATCGCGGGCCATGCGGCTGTCAGCAGCGACGATGCGGTAGAACGGGCGTTTTTTGGAACCCCCGCGTGCGAGACGAATAGAGACGGCCATGTGATTAACTCCTTGATCTGGTCGTTCGTGAACCTGAGTTCCCTCAGGTGTTTTCCTGGTATTGTTCGTGATGCCGGATGACTTCCTGAATGATGAAATTCAGGAATTTCCGTGTGAATTCAGGGTCTAACCCTGCATCCCGGCTCAGACTTTCGAGCCGGGCAATCTGTTCGCCCTCCCGCGTCGGATCGGACGGGGGCAAGTCATATTCCGCCTTGAGACGACCCACGGCCTGCGTGCGCTTAAAACGCTCGGCCAAGGTGTAGACGAGGATGGCGTCCATATTGTCGATGGAGGCGCGGTGCTCTGCCAGCACCTCGCGTGCCTTTGTCACGGGATCGGTCATGTCGCCTCCAAAACCGTGTGCACAACCCGTGCACAATGCGTGCACAACCCGTGCACCAAAATGTCAGATCGCCCCGTCATGCCGCCACCCTGTGCCGATAGACGAGATCCTCGTCAGAAGGCGCTTCGGCAATCAGGTCGCGCTCTGCGCCCAGACGCTCTGCCACTGAGATCGAGGTCACGTTGTCGGGCGAGATGTAGCTGACCAGTCGCGCTTCATCGAGATTTGCGAAGGCCCAATCCCGCGCCGCACCCGCTGCCTCGGTTGCATATCCGTGCCCCTCGAAACCGTCGAGAAGGACCCAGCCCAATTCCCGCTCAGGAAAGAAGGGGGGATGCTGGATCGCGACCTGGCCGAGAAACACGCCATCCTCAGTCCGCTCGACACCCCATGCGCCAAAGCCGTGCAAGCTCCACTGAGCGATGTCATTGCAAAAGAAGAACCAAGCCTGCTTGGCCGAGAGCGGTCCGCCAACCGTCGTCGCACGTTTGCTGGCAAAGAAAGCTGCATAAGGTGCGAAGTCGTCGGAGGTGTGCGGACGCAAGGTCAGGCGGTCGGTCTGAAGGATCGGAGCAATCATGCCGTGCCCTCCGGATGCAGCCATGTACCACAAAGGGAATCATGGTCCGGGGTGCCGATCTCACGCGCACCAAGCCGTTCGGCCAGTGCGATGGATCGGGTGTTGTTCCGGTCGATATAGGAGACAAGACGCTGCGCCGGAAGCGTGGCACGTGCCCAATCCCGTGCTGCGATAGCAGCCTCTTGCGCGATGCCCTTTCCCTCGGCGTCTGCGAAGATCGTCCAACCCAATTCAAGATCTGCATGATGGGGCGGATGGTGCAGACCGACCATGCCGACATGCTGACTGTCATGTTCCACCGCAAAGAACCCAAAGCCATGGGTCACCCATGTCCCGATATCTGCCATCAGGATCGTCCACGAGGCCGCTTCATCTTTTGGGCCACCAATATGGCGCGAACGATCAGACGCATAGAACGCGGCGAGCGTCGGGAAATCCTCCCGACGTGGCGCGCGCAGCGTCAGACGCTCGGTCGTGAGCGTGGGTATGGTCGCGGTCAGGCTCACTTCTTCTTGCCAAAGCCGCTGAGACCGGGGGGAAGGCTTGCGCCGCCAAGTCCCGGCATGCCGCCGGGTTGGGCTGGCATCTGCCCCGCGGGTGGGGTCATGCCAGCAGGCATTCCGCCGCCTTTGCCCATCAGGGCACCCAAGCCGCCGCGCATCATGCCCTTTTTGCCCATCTTCCCCATCTTCTTCATCATGTCCGCCATCTGGCGGTGCATCTTGAGAAGCTTGTTCAGATCGGCCACCTCCATCCCGGCACCGGCGGCAATGCGCTTCTTACGGCTGGCCTGAAGGATCTGCGGATTGCGGCGTTCCTTTTTGGTCATGGAGTCGATCAGGGCGATCTGGCGCTTGAGCACCTTGTCGTCGAGCCCTGCCTCATCCATTTGCTTGGACAGTTTGCCCATGCCCGGCATCATGCCCATGACGCCCTGCATGCCGCCCATCTTCATCATCTGTTCGAGCTGCCCTTTCAGGTCGTTCATGTTGAACTGACCCTTCTGGAACCGCTTCATCATCTTCTCGGCCTGCTCGGCCTCGATCTGCTCTTGCGCTTTTTCAACGAGCGAGACGATGTCGCCCATCCCAAGGATACGGCCCGCGACACGTTCGGGATGGAACTCCTCAATCGCGTCCATCTTTTCGCCAAGGCCGACGAATTTGATCGGTTTGCCGGTCACGGCGCGCATCGAAAGGGCCGCGCCACCGCGTCCGTCACCGTCCATCCGCGTCAGCACGACGCCGGAAATTCCAATGCGACTGTCGAAATTCTCTGCGGTGTTGACGGCATCCTGACCGGTCAGGCCATCGACCACGAGCAGCGTTTCGTGGGGTTTTGCCTCGTCCCGGACGGCAGCGACCTCTTCCATCAGCTCATCATCGATGGAAAGACGGCCAGCCGTGTCGAGCATGTAGACGTCATATCCGCCCAGCGTCGCCTGCTGCTTCGCCCGCTTTGCGATCTGCACAGGGGTCTGGCCGGGAACGATCGGGAGCGTGTCGACGCCGATCTGCATACCCAGCACGGCGAGCTGCTCCATCGCGGCAGGGCGGCGGGTGTCGAGCGAGGCCATGAGGACGCGCTTGCCCATTTTGTCGGTCATGCGCTTTGCAAGCTTACCGGTTGTCGTGGTCTTACCCGAGCCTTGCAAACCCACCATGAGGATCGGCGCGGGTGGGCTGTCGATCTTCAATTCGCCGGCATTTATGTCGTCGCCCGCAAGGGTCGTGACCAACGCATCATGGACAATCTTGATGACCTGCTGGCCGGGCGTAACCGATTTGGTCACGGCCTGTCCGGTCGCCTGTTCCTGGACCTTCTTTACGAAATCGCGTGCGACGGGCAGGGAGACATCAGCCTCCAGAAGTGCGACGCGGACTTCGCGCAGAGCGGTGGACACATCCGCGTCGCTGAGCGCGCCCTGGCGCGTCAACTTGTCGAGGACGCCTGATAGGCGGTCTGACAGATTCTCGAACATGTCCGTTCTCCTCATTCCAAATGCCAAACGACGAACGCACCGGTGGGCGCAACGCGCTGACCGGTGGCGATCCCCGACATATGGATCGTGGGACCGGAAGTCGTAAGGCTTCCGGAGCAATTCCGTGCGGATTAGAGGATCAGGGCAGAGTCGTCAAGCGAAGTGGCGCCGTATATGAAAAGGCCCCCGCATTGATGCGAGGGCCCCTATGGCTGTGCTGTATGTGCGGATTACTGCACAAGTACGGCGTAAGATAGGTAGTCGCCCGGATCCTCTGCCGCTGGGGCCTGGATGCCAGCGAATTCAGCATGGACATAGGCGCGGCTGATCTGATTGTTCCAGCAGTTCATGGCACCGATGTGATCGCTCTCATTCGCCATGCCCGGGCAGTTTGCAACCTGAACATCGCGGGTGAGGAAGAGGTCAACGACCCCCTCGACCGGTGCGAGATATGCACCGTTGTGATCGGGGTTGGCGGCATAGCCCTCGACCGAAACCGGATTCACCAGTGCACCGCAATTGACCAGCGTGACGCGCTGCAGGCGACGCTCGGACGTCTGCTCCACCGAGGGGGTGGTGGCGAACTGGTAGTGACGTGGCAGGGTCTGGATCTGCTCACCACCGGACGACGCGCTCGCATCCAGCAGGCCGGAATAGGCGCGCTCGACTGTCGTGTAGCCGTCATACATGGAGGACGCACCGGCGATGTCCCACTCAATCGTTGAGTCGGGATTGTTCAGCGACAGGCCGTTGTCGTTCTCGTAGGGCGAGTAGTAGACCGCGAAGTAGGAGCTGAAGGTCGGGACGAGACCCACCGCGATATCGGTCGAGCCTTCGAGACCGTTGAAGGTCAGCGATTCCTCAAGGGCAACCATGTTGATCGCGCCATTCTCCCAAGCGACGCGGACGTCGTAGACAAAGGTGGTCTGGAAGTCGATTGCATGACCGGCGGGCACGTTGAGAACGAGGCCCACGGACGGTGCCGTCTCACCATCGGTGTCGCGGAAGGAGAAGTGGATCGACTCATCCTCGGAGGAGTTGTTGACCACGGTCCAGCCTGCAACGTCGCGGCCGCCATCGGAGCCGGTGCCGATGTTGAACACGCTGTAGGTCAGCGTTTCAGCGTTGTACTCCAGATTGTCGCCCGAAAGTTCTGTCGAGGTGTTGGTCGTGCTTTCTTCGGTTGCAACCTCCTCACAATCATCGGGATTGCCCGCGCCGTGAATGTGGTGAACCGTGTCGCTGTTTTCGGCGTTGTTGTTTCCGCCAGAACCACCGGGCGCACACTGATCGCCATTGCCCCAACCGTTGTTGCCCTGCGGGCCGCCGCGGCTGTTGCCGAGGCCGTTGCCGCCGCCATTGTTGCCGCTGGTCTCATCAGCCGTTTCGACAACTTCAATCACGGGATACTCAACCTCATCCGCCGGATAGGGTGCGCTCACTTCGTTGTAGCTGCCGTTTTCCAACGCGTCAGCATCGGTGCGCGGGAAGTCCATGTAAGGTGCGTCGGTACACTGCGCCGGATCACCATTGCGGGTGTCGAGGCAGCTGTCTCCCAGAAGCATCGGTCCCCAGTGGTTGCCATAACCATCACCCGCAACGTGGTTCCGGCGGCTTGCCGTGTTCCGAATGATGGGCGGATAAGTCTCCGTCGCGCTTGCAATCTCGGCCACGGCGAAGCTGTAGCGAGAGTTGGCGCTGTTCTGCTGGTAGGCGGCCTGCTGATAGTCGGAATAGGCTTCCTGAAGCGCGGTGTTGTCGCCCGCAGCCTGAGCTGCGTAATAACGGGTCGCGGCATCATCCATGTCCGCCTGCATGGCGTAGTACTCGGTCTCGGCCTCATCACGCATGGTGACGTAGTTTTCGATGAGCTCTTCGCGGGTCATCATGCCGTGAACCGCAACATAGTCAGGTGCAAAGTCACGGTCCGTCGTGACCGCTTGATTGAGCACACGGTCAAGCGGCGCATCCCAGATATCGAAGATGGTGTTGAGTGCGGTCGTCACCGTCTCTGGATGGGCTGCCTCAACCAGCACTTCGTTGCCGATGCACTGCAGGCCCGCGTCAATGGTTGCGAGGTAGCACATGTCCCGCAGCATATCAGTGGTGACCGGGCTGTTCAGGCGCGGATCACTCTCGGTGCCAAGTGTGTTTGGCTCGTAGGCAGAGCCGTTGAATGCGGAGAGGTTCTCCTCCGCACAGACACCGGTGGGGTCGCCACCGATCTCATCCCACGGGTTGGCAAGCAGGCCGAGGCGGATTTCGGAACCGGGCGTGTCGAGCGGCATCGCGCCACCATTCGCAGCGTGAACTTCTGCCGTCAGCAGCATACGGGTGCCTTCCTGGCCCTCCATGATGTCAGCAAAGCTGCGGCCCTGCGCATCATCTTCGAACGGGTTACACATCACCAGCGTGGAAAGCGGACCACAATAAGACGTCTCAAGACGCGCAACTGCAAATGCGTTGAGCGAGATGGACGTTGTCCGGTCAATGGTGCCGTCATCATTTGTCGCTGCTGCAAGCTGCGCGCGGAAATCGTCACTGTAACCAGTGGACGCCGCGGCATACTCAAACATCGAGTCGGCGCCAGCGGGCGAATTGTTGCCCTCGGCAAGGACGTCGCCACCCACAGTTTCATCCCCTTCGAACACGATATCACCGCGATCATTCGTCTGAATAACGCCGTCATCAATATCGGACTGAACAACAGCCGCCGCGAAGGCGCGCAGTTCCTGTTCCGTCATCTGGCCTGTTTCAGTGGTTCCGGTCGTTGGATCGGTTGCATAGACGGTAAAGGTGCCGTCGCCGTTATCAGCGACAATGCCTTCCTTTTCTGCGAGATCGATTGCCGCATCCACGAAATCGGACCGAGAGATGCTGACCGTACCCTCACTATCGACATATGCGCCGAAGTCACCATAGGCGACGGAACCTGCTGGGGCCGCATCATTGATTGTCAGATCTGCACCCTGAAGGAACACAGTGCCTTCGTTGATGATGCGCTGACGGGCTGCAGCGGTGACATCGTTCGTGCCTTCGGAGTTCAGGCCGACAGACATAAGCGTCAATTCGATTGTCCGGGCCTCTGCCTGCACAAAAACATATTGAGCAAGCGCGGGGTCGGTCGTGACCATCATGTTTCCGCCGGGATTCGACGCATCCAAGCCGCCCGGCGCTTCGGAGGGGTTCCGCGCAAAGAAGGTCAGGGGAACGGCAACGGTGAACTGCGCCTCACCATCCACGAATGCGCTCGCCTGGGACACTGCCTGTGCGGCGGCTTGTGCGCGCTGAATGGCGTCAGCTTCACCATTCAATTCAGCAGCGGCGGCAAGAGCGGCTTTATCGACAAAGCCCTGCATCGACGTGTGAGCCGAATAGGCCCGACCAAAATCGATTACGAGACCGGCGGAGGTCAGCAACATCACCGAAAAGACGGTGACTTGCATCGCGACGACGGCGTCTTCCGCTTTCAGAAAGCGTTTAACGATTCGCATCAGCTTCGTTGGCATGGCTCACATCCCCCACTCTGTCTCCCAACGAATACACGGTTTATCGCCCCCACGACGCCCGATGTATCCGTGCTCGCAGATGGAATGCGAGCTATGAGCAAGAATATGCCGAAAAGCGGTTGCAAACGCAATCATTCTGATTGAAGCGATGTGAGTGTCGTGTTTCACCGCGCCGTGAGCGCTCCAAAATACTCAATTAAACCAGAGGTTGTGCGTCATGACTGCCACCGTCACTGACCATAATGTTGCCGCATTCAAAGTGGCTGCGCTCTACAAATTCGTGCGAATCGCTGCGCCGGAACAGCTCGTCGAAACCGTTGATCGGCGGTTGCGTGCCGAGGGTGTGCGCGGGATCCTGCTGATCGCGCGGGAGGGGCTGAACGGCACGCTGGCTGGGACGCCCGAGGGGATCGACGCCGTGCTCGCCTACCTGCGCGCCCTGCCCGGTTGCGCCGATTTGCAGGCCAAGATTTCACATACCGAGGAGGCCCCTTTCCGCAAGTTGCGGGTTCGGCTGAAGAAGGAGATTGTGACGCTTGGTGCGGGCGACGTGGACCCGAACGCCTCGGTCGGTCGTTATGTGCGCCCGGAGGATTGGAGCGCCGTCATCACGGATCCTGATACAGTCGTGATCGATACGCGGAACGACTATGAAGTCGCCATCGGGTCCTTCGAGGGGGCAATTGATCCCAAGACCCCCTCGTTTAGGGACTTCCCGGCATGGTGGGCGAAGAATGCTGACGCCTTCGAGGGAAAGAAGGTCGCGATGTTCTGTACGGGCGGCATCCGATGCGAAAAATCGACGAGCTGGCTGTTGTCGCAAGGAGTTGAGGATGTCTGTCATCTTCAAGGAGGGATTCTTGCCTATCTTGAGCAGGTCCCCGAAGAGCAGAGCCATTGGAATGGATCGTGTTTTGTTTTCGATGAACGGGTGAGTGTAGGGCACGGCGTCGAGCCTGGGCCGCATGTGCTGTGCGGCGGCTGTCGGCGCCCGCTCGCCCCCGAAGATCTGGACCATCCCGATTTCGAACGCGGTGTGAGCTGCCACCATTGCATCGGGGAGCGCAGCGAGGCGGACCGTGCGCGTTTTCGCCAGCGGCAAAAGCAGATCGACCTTGCCGCTGCGCGGGGGGAAACACATCTGGCGGAAGACTAACGCGGATCAGCCGACATCAGGTTGACCGCCGCGCCATGGGCCGCCTGTCGCACCTCGCGTGCGAGCGGGGACGCAGGCAGTGTACGTGCCAGAACCATTCCACCCACGCTGAGCGCGGCCAGGGCGAGAGCGTCGGAGCGGGGATCCTCACGATGGCCCGACAGGCTGCGCTCGAACAACCAGACCATCGCTTGCAACAGTGTTTGATAGGACTCTTGTGCCGCCTCGCTGCCACGCGCGATGTCCGAGGGAAGCGCGATCATCGGGCACTGGCCATCGAGCGTGTTCAGGTGCTCCTCGGAAAGATAGCTGGCCAGCATTTGCCGGGCCATGTCGGGATTGAGGTTGGTCGGGTCAATGCCTGCATCATCGCGCCACTTAGCGCCCCGTCCCATCAGAAAGCTCTCAACCGCCGCAGAGAACAGCTCATCCTTGCTTGAGAAGTGGTTGTAGAAGCCGCCGCGGGTCAATCCGGCCTCTTGCATGATCATGTCGATGGTGACGCCCTCGAACCCATGTCGGTTGAACAGCACCCGGGCGGCTTCGACGATCCGCGCACGGGTGCGGGGCTTGTGATCTTTCGAATAGGGCATCTGGTCCTCCTGTCGCGGTCACTATGGCACCTCTCAAAATATGTTCTTTAACATTTTTTGAGAGGTGCAAGAACCGGAGCTTCACCAACGACGAAGGAGCCGTTCCATGGCCGAGAGCCTAACCCTGATCACCGCCTATCAACCCGCCCTGATTGCCCTTGCGCTGGCCGCGCTGATCGCGCCCGTTCAGTCATTTCTGAGCGCGCCATTTGCATTTATCCGCCGTGAGCAGGTGCCCGGAATGCCATTGCGACACGATCATTCGCGTCTGAGTTTTCGGGTGTTACGAACCTATTCCAACACGGTCGAGAACCTGCCTGCCTTTGGCATCGCCGTTGCCGTCGCCATTGTCGCCCAAGGCGCACCTGGCTGGGTCAACGCCCTTGCGATAGGGCATCTGGCCTGCCGGTTGGCATTCTGGGGGATTTACTATGCGGGGCTTGGACCGGCGGCCGGTGGACCACGCACACTCGTCTATGTCGGCGGTTTGCTGACGAATATCGGCTTGTGCGTGGTCGGGTTGTTGGCGCTGGTCTGACCAGCGCCCCGATAAGATCCGAGGGATCAGACGTTTTCGATGCGCAGGGCGACCGGAGCTTTCAGGCTGACCGGGCTCTGCGTGATGACGTTGAGGGCACGATCAAGCGCGGCGCGCCCGGTTTCATGGGTCACAATCAGGACCAGCGCGCCATTTTCATCCGGTTCGGACTGTCGCATCTGATCAATAGAGATCCCCTCGGCTGCCAACGCACCGGCGACTGTTGCCAAAGCGCCCGGCGTGTCATCCAGCGTCAGGCGCAGGTAGTACGCCGCCGCGGCTCCATCGGCCGAGCGGTTCGGTGCCGTCAGGCGGTCTGCCGGAATGCCGAAGGCCGGAACGCGCAGACCACGGGCGATATCGATCACATCGCCCAAGATCGCAGACGCCGTCGGGCCTTCGCCCGCACCCGGCCCCTGAAACACGGTCTGACCGACGAAATCACCCTCGATCACCACCATGTTGGTCACGCTTTGCAGGCCGCCCAGCGCACTTTGCGCCGGGACAAGGCAAGGCTGCATGCGCTGCTCCAACCCCTCAGAGGTCATCTGCGCAACACCCAAGAGTTTGATGCGATAGCCAAGATCACGGGCCATCAGAATGTCAGCGAGGCTGATCTGTTCAATCCCTTCGGTTTGAACACCGTCAAAATCGACGCGCGTGCCGAAGGCCGTCGCGGCCAACAGTGCCAGCTTGTGCGCGGCGTCAATGCCGCCGACATCGAAGGAGGGATCAGCCTCGGCATAGCCCTTTTCCTGAGCGGCGCTGAGCACGCTTTCATAGTCGTAGCCGTGCTCCTCCATTTGCGTGAGGATGTAGTTGCAGGTGCCGTTAAGCACACCCATCACGCGGGTGATGCCATTTGCGGCCAGCCCTTCGGTCAGGGCTTTCATGACGGGGATGCCACCCGCAACGGCGGCTTCATAGCGCAGCATCGCGTCGTTTTTTTCTGCCAGTGTCGCGAGCGCCTGGCCATGATGGGCAAGCATCGCCTTGTTAGCGGTGACGACGTGTTTGCCTGCGGCCAGCGCCGCCTCGGTCAGCGCCTTGGCCGGGCCGTCTTCGCCGCCCATCACCTCGATCACCAGATCGACATCATCGCGGCGGGCGAGGGCGACCGGATCATCCTCCCACGCGAAGGCGCTGAGATCGACACCGCGATCCTTGCCCCGCGACCGGGCGGAGACAGCGGTAATTTCCAGCGGACGCCCGGCCCGCATTGCCATCGTCGTTCCATGTGTCGCCATCATTCGCACGATACCTGCGCCGACGGTTCCAAGACCTGCGATCGCGATGCGAAGGGGGTGAGACATGGGAAACTTCCTTTGAGCTGTCATACGAGCCAGAGGGATAGGGGAAGGCGCGGGCGCGGGCAACCAGATAGGCGCGCGGCGGCTGTGCGATCACGTTGTCGTGCATCAGAGGGCGGATCAGGACAGTCGGAACCCGGTTTCTTGCTTCGTTCCGGTTTGCGCCGGCCGCTCCACGGGATATGGTGTGAGCTGAGACTGCCACCCTCAACATGATGTGTTGCCATGCCGCGTGATCTGACACCTGCCTTTCTTGACGTCGAAGCCTCGCTGAGCGGGCGCCGGTGGGTTGGGCCGGGGGCGGATGAGGCACGGGCGGCGAGCCGGATTTCACAGGTTGCCGGGCTGGAAGCCTCTGTCGCAGCCGTGCTGGCGCGTCGGGGGATCGAAGCGGAAGATGCGACGGCATTTCTGGCCCCGACCCTGCGCGAACTGATGCCGGACCCGTCGGTGCTAAAGGACATGGACACCGCGATTGCCCTGTTTTGCGACGTGGTGCGTGCCCAGGGGCGGATCGCCGTCTTTGCGGATTATGATGTGGACGGCGGGTCCTCGGCGGCGCTGCTGCTGGATTGGCTGGGTCAGCAGGGGCTTTCGGCGACGCTCTATATTCCTGACCGTATTGACGAAGGGTATGGGCCGAATGTGCCCGCAATGGAGCAATTGGCCCGAGGCCATGATCTGATCATCTGCGTCGATTGCGGGACGCTGTCCCATGAGCCCATTGCAGCCGCGCGGGCCGCCGGGGCGCAGGTGATCGTGCTGGACCACCACCAAGGCGGGGAAATTCTGCCCGATGCCGGTGCGGTGGTTAACCCCAACCGGCAGGATGAGGACTGCGGCCTTGGCTATCTGTGTGCGGCCGGTGTCGTGTTCCTGATGCTGGCGGGGGCCAATCGGGCGCTGCGGGCCGAACGTTCGGTGCCAGATCTGATGGCGATGCTTGACCTTGTGGCGCTGGCCACGGTCGCAGATGTCGCCCCGCTGATCGGGTTCAATCGCGCGCTGGTGCGGCAGGGGCTGTCCGTGATGGCGCGTCGCGAGCGTGCCGGGCTGGTCGCGTTGGGCGATGTTGCAGGGTTGAGTGCGCGGCCCACGGCCTATCATCTGGGCTTTATGCTTGGACCGAGGGTGAACGCAGGGGGTCGGATCGGGGCGGCGGATCTGGGCGCGCGCCTGCTCGCCACCCGTGATCCGCATGAAGCCGCCGCGATGGCTGAGCGGCTGGATGCGCTCAACAAGGAGCGGCGCGAAATCGAGGCACAGGTTCTGGCGCAAGCGATGGAGCAGGCGGAGGCGCGCGGCACGGATGGCGCGCTGGTCTGGGCCGCGGGCCAGGGTTGGCACCCCGGTGTTGTTGGCATTGTCGCGGCACGTCTGAAGGAAGCCACCAACCGCCCCGCCGTCGTCATCGGATTGGAGGCAGGTGTTGGCAAAGGTTCGGCCCGCTCGGTCACCGGGGTGGACCTGGGCGCTGCCGTGGCGGCGTGCACGCGGGAAGGATTGCTCACCAAGGGCGGTGGTCACGCGATGGCCGCGGGCCTGACGGTGGATGAAGAGAAGATCGACGCTGCAATGGAGCGTCTGTCTGAGCTGCTCGCCAAGCAGGGGGCGGCAGCGATTGGCCCCAAGGACCTGCGGCTGGACGGGTTGTTGACGACGCGGGCTGCCCAGCCCGATCTGGTCGAGGCGCTGGATCAGGCGGGTCCCTTCGGGGCGGGTGCCCCTGCCCCACGTCACGCGCTGGCCGCCCAGCGGATCAGCTTTGCCAAGCGCGCGGGAGAGAACCACCTGCGACTTACCTTTGCCGATGACAGTGGCGGGCGGCTGGATGCGATCTGTTTCCGGGCATTTGATGGCCCACTGGGACCGGCGCTGGAGAACCACGGCGGGGCAAAGTTCCACGTCGCCGGGCGGCTCGAAATCGACGAATGGGGCGGTCGGCGCAAGGCCAAGCTTCGTCTTGAGGACGCAGCCCCCGTGGCCTGATCACGTCGCCGTTGGCGGAATGTCGAAATGCAGCACCTCCTCACGGATGCCGAGCGACTCGTATAGCGCGATGGCGGGCGGATCGTCGTAATCGGCCTGCACGAACACGACATAGGCGCCGATCTCACGCGCGATGGACTGCACATATCCAATCAATGCGGTCGCAACGCCACGGCGCCGGGCAGGTTCTGCCACTGCCAGATCATAGATGTAGATCTCACGTCGGGCCTGCTCGAACTTCACCAGCTCGTAAGCGACAAGAGCACCGCTCATCCGATCTCCATCAAACGCGGCAATCGCGATGAACCCGGGATTGTCGAGCAAATCTTCGAGATGAGCATCAGGGGGCGGAGCATCTGCGTAGCTCGCCTGATCCTCGAATGCCACGGCAAAGAGCGCGTTTATGGCCCGCATTCCGGCGACATCCCCCGGCCCGATCCGTCTGATATCGTGATCCATTCCAACACCTCCGGTCTTACATACGTCACGGAAGGGAGAGGACGTGGGTTGATTGATGCTGGGTGGCCCGCCATGCTCAGCTTCCCTGAGATCAAGAGGATTACAGCGCGATGACCGAAAGGCCAAGGCTCTGCTTCATGGCATCGCACAGCACGTTGGCGATGGAAGCGGCCGCGCTTTTGAAAGGCCGCTATGGTCAGCACGATGAGGCGGACGCCGATATCATCGTCGCATTGGGCGGGGACGGGTTCATGCTGTCCACATTGCATGAAACACAACACCTGCCCGCGCCAGTCTATGGCATGAATCGGGGGACCGTTGGATTTTTGATGAACGCCTATGCGCCCGATGACCTTTACGAGCGCATCGCCGAGGCAGAGGAAGCTGTGATCAATCCCTTGCGGATGGAAGCCACCGATCGTGCGGGCGCCACCCACAGCGCATTGGCCATCAATGAAGTTTCGATGCTGCGCATGGGACCGCAGGCCGCGAATCTGGCAATCTCTATCGATGGGCGTGAGCGGATGGCCGAGCTGGTGTGCGACGGTGCGCTGGTCTCCACGCCTGCGGGATCCACTGCCTACAACTACTCGGCCCATGGACCGATCCTGCCGATTGGCGCTGACATTCTGGCGCTGACTGCAATCTCCGCCTATCGGCCGCGCCGGTGGCGGGGTGCACTCTTGCCCAGCAGTGCCGTGGTGAGGTTCGATGTTCTGGAGCAGGAAAAGCGCGCTGTGGCCGCGACAGCGGACAGTACAGAAGTGCGTGACGTGGTCAGTGTGACGATCAGGTCGGAACCAAAGGTGGCCCATCGACTGCTGTTCGATCCGGGGCACGGTCTGGAAGAGCGGCTGATCCGCGAACAGTTCGTCTAGGCATTTACAGCCGGAACATGGAAATTCGCGGGCGGCGCGCCTAGCTTTCAGGGCAATGCAATCCCGAAAGGAACCGCCATGTTGCGCGCCGCGCTTTTAAGCTCCCTTGCGATCCTGATGCCCGCCACAGCCTTTGCCGATGAGATCGGTGAAGTCACAACCGCTTGGCGCCTTTTGGGTGCGAACCACCGCATCGTTGTCGAGGCATTCGACGACCCGGTGGTGAACGGAGTGTCCTGCTTTGTCTCGCGGGCGCGCACCGGTGGGATCAGCGGATCGCTAGGACTGGCGGAGGACACGTCGGACGCGTCCATCGCCTGCCGCCAGGTCGGGCCGATTTCCTATGACCCCGATGAGTTGGAAGAGGGTGACGAGGTGTTTTCGGAACGCGCATCCATCCTGTTCAAACGTGTGCAGGTCGTTCGCTTCTTCGATGAAGCGCGCAACACGTTCGTCTACCTCACCTATTCTGACCGCCTGATTGAAGGCAGCCCGCAAAACTCCATTTCCGCGGTGGTGATCCGCCCCTGGGACGAGGGTTAACGGGCGTAGCGGTCTACGACGGCGGGCGAAAGGGTGAAGCGGTCTGATCCATCGACCGCACGCAGAACAGCCTGAGCGATCAGCGTGTCGAATGCCTCGGCCCGCGTGGCCTCATCCTGTGGCTGCCGCGTCTTAATCAGGGCCGCATCAGAGAGAAGCGTGCTACGATCAAACTCTGACTGATCCTGAATATGGTGACGCCACGCCGCCGCGATCTCGATGGCATGCAGCGCGTTGCGCGGCATGCGGGGACTTGCATAGTCAGCGACACCAAGAACGGGGCGTGATGCCCGCGGCTTGGCTGCGGCCGCTGCCGGCCCGGCCGTCATTGCACGATCGAGTGCGGAGGCAAGCTGATCCTGCGGAAGCTCCTGCGCCTTTTCCTCGATCTCTTTGAGAGAGCTGATCTCTCCCTCCAGAGGGGCTGGCGCAATCTCATCCGTTTGTGCAGGGCCGGTATCTGGGGTTCGGGAAAAAGCGAATGTACTGCGGGCCGGCGCCGTGGCGCTCTGGCCATCAGAGCTGAGGATCAGGGTGTCATCTTCGACCCGGGCCGTGATCGGACCTTCGGTTTGGAGCGCCACGTTCAGTTCGTCCAGCGGAATGACCCGACGCCCGAAATCGGGATTGCGCTTCTCGACTTCTTCACACAGGGCGATCAGGCGCTGAAGCAGCGGCAAGGGATCATCGATTCCTTCGATCTCACAAGCGAAGGCGCCGAAGCTGAGGGAAATCCGGGGAAGGTCGTCGGACATTGGCAGTCTCATCGGGTGGGTAAGGGCATGGCCGGAATATTGCCCTGCGCGCCGCTCATGGCAAGCGGTTGACGGCCTGCACATCACGTTACATTCAGAAGCATGACAGATGCAGCGCTCGCCTACTCCTCTCCGGTCGTGATGATCGGGGGTGCTCCGCCCGAAATGGCGCTGATCGACAGGCTGTGCGGCATGGGGCTTCCGCTGATTGCAGCAGATGGTGGCGCGGATGTGCTGTTGCAGCGCGAATACAGGCCGGATGCCGTGATTGGCGATCTGGATTCGGTGCGCGACCCCGAGCAATTGCGGGCCCTCGGCGTGCCCCTGCATCACGTCGCCGAGCAGGACACGACGGATTTTGAGAAGTGCCTTGCCCGCGTTGAGGCGCCTGGTGTGCTCGCCACCGGGTTTCTGGGCGGGCGGTCAGATCACACATTGGCGACGATGTCCGTGCTGGCACGGTTCCCCGCGGGGCGCGTGATTGTGCTGGGGGGGCCAGATCTGATCGTACATTGCCCCGCACGCATCGCACTCGATCTGCCAGAGGGTGTCCGATTTTCGCTCTACCCCATGACGCGAGTGCGGGGGCATTCGAGCGGGCTGCACTGGGCGTTGCAGGACGTGACGCTGGACCCGCTGGGTCTGATCGGGACTTCCAACGTGACGCTGGGCCCGGTTGAGCTTGAGATAACGGAGGGGACCGCTTTGCTGATCCTGCCGATGGACCATCTGAACACCTTGAGAAAGGCCTTGAAATGGTAAGAGCAACTGCGATGGCCGCCCTGGTCGGTTTGGCCGGATGCGCCGCCGAGACAGCGCCGACCCAGCCCGCCACCCCGGATGTGGCACAGGCTGTTGTCGAGCGGATCCTGGCGATGGATTGTCAGGAACTTGCCGCGACCGAGCGGTTGTTGGGCCTTGTTGCTCAGGGCGAGACGCTGGCGCGCACGCTTTTGGCCACGGGTCAGCTGGAAGGGGTTGGGATCAGCGAAGGATTGATCGGGCAAAGTGCCGAGGCGCGCGGGCAGACCCAGCGGCTGATCGATTTCACCCAGTTGATCAAGCTCTGCGCGCTGCGCGGCTAGGGCGCACGCCAGCTGCCCGTCCATCCATCCTCACGACAGAACAGCGCGCGGCTGTGGCGGCTGCGGTCGAGGTGCAGCAACTCAATCTGATCGAGCGTGACGCGGATCAGCGCGAAAGCTGGGGGACCATCGAAGCGCGTCACCTCAGGGGAGGGGATGATCGCGCCGGGGGTTTGGGAAATCCTGTAAATCTCGTGGGTCCGCGCTGGCAGGCGAGACTCCACGTCCTTGGCCAGAGGCGTGCCGATATGCAGCTCGGCCCGCCCGCGCAGCCGGATTTGCAGATTGGCGCGCGCATCCCACACGTGGAGCGCGACGGCCGGATCGGCCGCGATCTGCGTGATTTTTCCGGCCTGAGCGTGGGAATGGATGTCGAGCGTCCCGGCGTCGCGATTGGCTGCACGAAGTACGACGGTGCGCATCTCTGGCCCGGTGGTGGCCAATGTCGGGCGGTTGCAGGCCGATTTGGGATCAGCAACACCGCGCGACAGGCGCGACCACGCCGCGTTGAGGAAACTCTCAAGAGATGCGGGCGGGGTCATTGGGTGTCCTCATCATAGCCTGTCATCTCCAGATAGCCGCGACCGGTGTGGCTGCCGGTGATTGCGATTGGCCCCTCCCAGTAGGGGAAGAGCGTCTCCATCCAGGACTGTGGTTGCAGCGCGTCGACCGTGATGTCGAGCGCATGCTGCGGGATCTCGATCCGCCAGCGCGTCGGAAGCGTTGCGCCAGAACGCTCAACCCGCGTGGTCGCGAGCGGCGTGAACCTGAGCGCGTCGGGGGCGAGCGGCTGCGGCGTTCCCTCAGGGGTGATCCATGTGCCCGAATGGTAGGCGGTGCCGTCCGTTTGTCGCAGGCGAAACGCCATGACGCGATGCCCGTCCTCAAGCGAAAGGGAGAACCAGTCCCACCCCGTCTGATTGTCTGACAAGGGTTGCGAGGACCATTCCCGGTCAAGCCATGCCGTACCGGTAACCGCGATCTGCTGATCGCCAACGGTCAGAGTACCTTCAGCGGTGTAAAACGGTTGGGAATAGTAGTAGCTGGCCTGCCCTTCGGCAGACTTGACGCTGTAGCCATCCTCCCCTTGCGGCACGAAGGGGGCGTCGCTCGACAACTCGAGCGCATAGGCAAAGCCGTCACCGCTGGCGCCCAGGCTGGCATTCGCGGGGGTCGCGCCCTCGAAGGACCAATCGTCGATCCACGCCGCAAACGGGTCTGCGACAACGCCAGCCTGCCCGATGCCGCCGCGCGCCAGACGCTCGCCCACGAAATGCGCCTCTGGCGTCGTCAACCCGGCATGACCCATCCAGACCTGAGGGCTGGACCATGCCTCCGCCTCGCCCGGAGCGAGGGCAGAGCGGAAGAGTGTCCACTGAATGCCATAGTCTCGCCCGGCCTCATCTTGCAGGTTGGCGGTTAGATACCACCACTCGATGCGATAGTCGGGATGCGGGCCGTGATCGTCGGGAAATGAGAAGCGGGTCTGGGGATCTGGCACGGCAAACCCCTCCCCCGCGTCGGTCCCCAAACCGGCAAAGCCTTGCCCCAAGCCAGCCACCGGCAACAGCAGCATCGCGAAAAGCAGCGGGAAAAAGCGTTCAGCGTTCATCGGCAAAGACCCTGAGCAAGGCACCGGGTGGCGTGCGCGCCAAGCGGAGCGCGGGAAGGGCTGCGGCAAGCGCCGCCGCCACCAGCGCAAGCAAAACAAGGCGCAACCAGTCGAGCGGATAAAGGAATATCGGCAATCGCCAGCCAAAGGCCTGCACATTGATGATGGTCATCAGCACCCATGCCAGCGCCAGTCCGACGGGAATGGCCAGAACCCCGGTCAGCAATGCCAGCAACACCGTGCGCCCCATTTCGATCCGCGCCAGTTGCGCGCGCGTCAGGCCCATCGCCCAAAGCGGTGCGACAGCGGGCAGACGCATCAACTGTAACGTCAGCATGGCGGTAAACAGCGCGAGGGCCGCCACGCCAAGGGTCAGTACATTCAGTGCAGCGGTCACGGTGAAGGTGCGTTCGAATATCGAAAGCGATAACGACTTGATGGCCTGCTGATCGATGATCTGCTGCGGCCCCAGATCAAACCGTTCTGTCAGGTCGGCAATCAGGTCGGGCGCCTGACCGGGGGGCAGGCGCAGCGCATAGCGCAAGCGATCCACATCCGGGAACCGCTCGGTCAAACCGGCGACATTTACCATGAGCTGGCCCCTGGGGTTGCCGTAGTCGGAGTAAATCGCAGCCACCTCAAGCGCCCAAAGGCCGGACGGTGTGGGCAGTGACAGACGGTCGCCCGGAGAGATGCCTTCGCGCAGCGCGAGTTGTTCATTGACCAAAACGCCCGTCCGCGCACGCAGTTGGTCCCAGGGGGCGGGCCCTTGCGCGATGAGCGGCCAATTGTCCCGATAGGTCGCGTGATCCGCCACGCCAAACAGTTCAACCTGTTGGCCCTGCCAGCGCAGGTCTGTCGAAAAGATCGGCAATTGGGCTGTGGTTCGGGGCGCAACATAGGTCAGGATCGCGTCAGCCTGCGCCTCGTCCCGCGCGGTCAGGTAGATTTCAGATGCGAGGCGTTGATCCAGCCAGCCTGTGAACGTCTCGCGAAAGCTGGAAACCATGGTCCCGACGCCGATATTGGCCGACAGCGCCACAAGCAGGGCCATCAAGGCGAGCGACAGGCGGGACAATTGCAGGCGGCCATCGGCCCAAACCCATTGTGAGACCGGCCCACGGGCACGCGCGGCCCCGACCCGTAGAGCAAAAGACAGAAGCGTCGGCAGCGCAAGCGCGGCCCCCAGCATAAGTGCAGCAATCAGGGCGAATCCCGCGATCAGGGAGTTCGCAAGGGCCGCACCAAGAATGGCGAGCGCAATGAAGAGGGACGCGGCCATGATCTGCCAGCGCATCGCCCGGCGTTGTGCCCCCAACCAGGCATTCGGCTGAGCAGGTGCGAGCAGCGGCAGATGGACCGTCCGCCACAAGGTGTCCGCCGCCGCGATGAGTGCACCCAGCATTGAAATGGCCAGCCCGGCGGCCCACCAGCCCGGTCGGAAAGCAAGTGTCCCATCGACATTCGCGCCATAGAGGCCGTCAAGCGTCGCAGCCACATCTGGCAGCAATGCCGCGGCCACAAAATAGCCCAGCGCAACCCCGGCCAGACCTGCGATCAGGGCCAGTGCTGCAAGCTCCGCCAGCATCACCCAGAGCAGGCGAGCCAAGGGCACACCACAGGCGCGCAAGGTGCGCAGCATCGGTTTGCGTTGCTCAAAGGCCAATCCGATCGCCGAGTAGACGATGAAAAGCCCGACCACAAAGCTTAGCACACCAAAGGCCGTCAGATTGAGGTGGAAACTGTCGGTGAGCGCGTTGATATCGTTGCCTTGCTCCGGTGGGGTCCGGGTGAAGGCCAAGCCGGTCACATCGCTCGGATCAGGGCCGGTGGCTGTCGGCACGCTCACCAGACGTGTGAGTTGACCGTCCAGGTCCAGAAGGCGTTGCGCCGCACCAATGTCCATCAAAAGGGTGCGCGGCGGCGTCCCGTCGACGGCGCGCAGTTCAGGAAGGTCGACACCATCCAGCCGCGCGATCAGATCGGGCTCGGCAAATGCGACCCCGCCCGGCCCGAAGAAACCGCCCAGCTCATCCGCGTCCAGCGTTGCCCCCGTCCCCATTTGCGGCGGGGCCGTTAGAGGGTCGAAGCCGATGATCCGCAGGGTCGTATCAGCGCGCCTGATGCGCCCTTCGACCATGGGGGACACTTCCCACCCGGCGCGGCGCAGGGCGATATAGGCGGATTGATCAAAGCTGTTCGCGCCCTGCACCGTAAAGCTGTCGAGTTGGTCGCCGCCCAGCCGGCTTGCCGCCGCCGCGTAGCTGGCGCGCGCCTCCGCATTCACAGCCTGCACCGCCGACCACAGGGCCGTCGCCACGGTCAGCCCCAGCAGCAGCGTGACAATCTGGAAGGGGCGACGGCGCCAATGGCTGAGCAGCGTGCGGAAGACGAGCGCTGTCACGCCAATTGCCCCAGCCGCAGATGCACCCGACGGTCGAGCCGAGCGGCAAGGCGGTCGGAATGCGTAACCATCAAAAGGGCGGCCCCACTTTGCGCGACCAGCGATAACATCAGATCGAGAACCTGATCGCCCGTCGCCTCATCCAGATTTCCCGTCGGCTCATCGGCGAGAATCAGATCGGGGCGTGCGGCAAGCGTGCGCCCTACGGCCACGCGCTGTTGCTGACCGCCGGACAGTTGCTCTGGCCACCGGGCCCCCAGATCAGCGAGGCCGAGCCGCTCTGTTATCTCGACCTGCCAGGCAGGGTCCAGCCGACCGGCGAGACGGGCCTGAAAGGCGAGATTGTCCGCCACGCTCAAGGAGGGAATCAGATTGAATTGCTGGAAGACAAGGCCGAGGCGACTGCGCCGCAGCTCTGCACGGCCAGCATCGCTGAGCGTACCGACATCGGTACCGGAGATGGTGATTGTACCGGCATCGATAGTATCGAGGCCCGCGGCAAGATGCAGAAAGGTGGATTTACCGCTTCCCGATTCTCCCGTCAGGGCGAGTGTTTCTCCTGACTTGAGGGACAGATCGACGCCGCGCAGCACCGGGAGCGGGCCGTTGGAGGTTTGAAAACTCTTCTCTACGGATTTCGCGACAAGCATCGGGCCCTCCAGCGTATCGCCATTGATATAGTCGACCGATTGGATGGTGCCCAGCGCGACATCTCGCCCGTGCTTAACCCTGCGGGGTGAAGCGCGTCAGCCCGTGTCTCGGGCAATGTCATATGTGTCGGGAGGGGGGCGACAGTTCGGTTGCCCCATCACACTTAACCTGTGGTCGTCTCTTTCCCGGCATTGCGAAAGCGATAACGGCCAAATCGATAATGGCCAACGTGCGAGCACCGCTTAGTCCGACAGAGATCAGAAGGAGAGTGGTACGCCCTACGGGACTCGAACCCGTGTTTCCGCCGTGAAAGGGCGGCGTCCTAGACCACTAGACGAAGGGCGCATCCGTTGGCGAGTGGTCAGCCTCGCCGCGCTGTGAGGGGGTAATTAGGGGAATCGTCCGGGGGGTGCAAGCGGGAAAACGCATCATTCCTGTCGGGGCATGGATTTTTCCGCATCGGGCCTTTGTCGAAGGTCGAGCACCGCCTGAATCCAGTCCCGCACGGCCGTCGTGCGGGCCAGTTGCGCGATGTCGCGGTGGACCAGCATCCAGACTTCCCGCAACACCTCCTGTGCGGCCCATGCGCCCTGCACCCGCATCAAGCGCGGATCGGCGTCACCGATCAGGCAGGGCAATAATGAGCGTCCCAATCCAGCAGCTATCGCCTCAACCGCGCCCTCAATCTCACCCACGCGCATCGGGCAGAACGCCTGTCCGGACTGGCGGACGTGACGCTCCATCCAGTCGGATTGTGGCAGTTCGCGCATGCCGTCGCGGTAGCCGATCCATGCATCTGCACTGCCCTCCCGTGCGCAATAGACCGCATGTTCAAACGCCCCCAGCTTGCGCGCCTGAACCTTCAGGCCACCATCTTGTGGCCTGCCAAGGCGGATGGCGATGTCCGCCTCGCGCCGGATGAGGCTGAGGTTGCGGATGTCGGGCTCGAGCTGCAATTCGAGGGAAGGGTGGCGCGCGATCAACTGGCCCGCTTGCGGGATCAGCACCCGGTTGATCAGCATTGGCGCAGCGGTCAGACGCACGACTCCGCTGACCCCTGTCTGCGGGCCCTGTCCCAACGTGCTGAGCCGATCAATTTGCTGTTCGAATGCCTCGGCGCGATCCGCCGCATCCTCCCCCAGAGACGTCAGGTGCAAATTGCCGTCGCGGGTGCGCTCCACAAGTGGAGCGGCAAGCTGCCGCTCCAGCCGACGCAACCGGCGGGACACGGTGGTCGCGTCCACCCGCAGCATCACAGCCGCCCCGGCGAGGCTGCGGGCCCGGCGCACGGCCAGCAGAAATTTCAGGTCGGACCAATCCAGTTGCTGCATTTTTGCAGTTGTATTTGGAAAAGACGCGTGTTGGCAGGGCAAATTTGCACGGGCATGGTCCTATAAGACAGACAGATCGGAACCGCTGCAATGTTCGAGACCCTTGCCACCTTCACCGCACTGACGCCCGGTGCGCTTGCCTTTCTGCTGGCCGCGGGCTTCATCGCCGGGCTGGTGCGTGGTTTTGCGGGCTTTGCGCTTTCTGCCATTATCATGGCCAGTGCAGCTGTGGTGATCCCGCCGGTTGAGCTAATCCCGGTTTGCTTCCTGATGGAAGGGGTGGCCAGCATCGCCATGTTCCGGGGTGGGTGGCGTGATGCAGATTTGGGGGTAGTCTGGGTCTTGGTCATTGGTTCGGCCATCGGCGTGCCACTTGGACTGCTCGCGACGACTTCAATCTCAGTGGAGGGATCGCAGCTTGCCGCACTTTGCCTGATCCTGATGCTGACGCTTGCACAGCTGTTCAAGATGGTTCCGCGCGCAATCGGATCCCGTCCGGGGCTTTACGCAACAGGGCTCGGCGCGGGGATTGCGACCGGTCTTGCATCCGTTGGCGGAATGGTGGTCGCGCTTTACGTGCTGTCGCGTCAGGATGACGCTGCGCGCATGCGCGGGTCACTGGTGATGTTCCTGTTCGGGGGGATGTTCACCACTGGCGTTACGCTCACTCTCTACGGCCTGCTGGATGGCGAGTCGCTGCGGCGTGGGCTGGTTCTTGCGCCGGTCGTTCTGTTGGGTGTCCTGCTTGGCACCCTGCTGTTCCGTCCGAGCCTCGTGCCCTTCTATCGGCGCTTTTGCCTTTTCTTGCTGTGCGTGCTGTCGGTCGCCGGTTTGGTGCGATTGATCTAGGCCGGTTAGGCCCCGATACCGGTGCTCGCTTTACCAACTCCACAGTCACGCTTAGACCCAAGGCACCGGTGACAGAGATCTTTGCGTCGTCCGGCAACGAGAGAGCGGACGATGCCCCAGACAGCGCCCAGCACAGCCACATTGATCCTGATTTCAGCGCTTTCCATTCTGTCGCTGAACATGTTCCTGCCCTCGCTTCCCGCGATGGCGGAGGCGTTTGACGTCAGTTATGCGGTCATCAACGTGACCGTATCCGGCTTTTTCATCGTCACGGCGGTCCTTCAATTGATCATCGGGCCGCTATCAGATCGGTTCGGGCGTCGCCCCATCCTTCTGATCGGCCTCATCCTGTTCACCATCGCGTCATGCATCGCGACCTTTGCCGATCATCTGGCCGTTTTGCTCGCGGCGCGGCTTGTACAAGGGGCGGTGATCGTCGGTTCCGTCATCTCGCGCGCCGTCGTGCGCGATCTTTATCCTCCGCAAGAGGCCGCGGGCACGCTTGGCCAGATTGGGATGGTCATGGCGCTGGCCCCGATGCTGGGCCCGCTATTTGGCGGCGTGCTGGATGCGGTCTTCGGATGGCGGGCGAGTTTTGCCGCTTTTGCCATTATGGGGATCGGCACCCTTTTATTGTGCTGGTTTGATCTGGGGGAAACCCACACCAAACGGGCACCGACGTTCCTGGCCCAGTTCCGCACCTACCCCGCGCTGCTGGGCGCCCCCCTGTTCTGGGCGCATTCGCTGTGCCTGACCTTTGCGGTCGGTGCGTTTTTTGTTTTCCTGAGCGGCGCCCCCCTCGTCGTGCAGCCGGTCTTTGGCCTTGGATCGGCTGGGATCGGTGCGGTGCTGGGATCTATCACAGGGGGATTTGCATTCGGCAATTTCCTGTCGAGCCGATACGCGACCCGCTACCGGCTGAGCACCATGATGATCGCTGGACGGCTCGTCGCGACAGGCGGCATGACCGTGGGGATAATCGGATTTGCAATTGGCATAGAAAGCCTGTGGTTGTTCATTCCCTGCGTCATGAGCGTGGGCCTGGGCAATGGGCTGACCCTGCCGGCCGGCAATGCCGGGGCGCTTTCCGTCAAACCGGAGCTTGCAGGCAGTGCCGCAGGCATGTCTGGCTCACTGCAAGTGGCGGGCGGGGCCTTGTTCACTTCGATCGCCGGGGTCATCTTGGCGCGCTTCAGTTCTCCGACAGCATTGATGGGCCTGATGCTCGCGTTGATATTGGCAGGGTTGGCGATGGCGCTGTGGGTTCGGATCATGGAACACGCCGCAGACTGAGCCGAGATATTTCCGATTGAGCGCATTGTTTCGCCGCGAACGCATCTCCTGCGGTCGTTTGTGCGGTTTTCATGTCGGGTCTGACCCGTTACAGACGCGGCAACACTTTGGCCCGTCCCTATGACAGGAGAGCGACAATGCTGAAAAACGTGACCGATGCAGGCTTCTTCACCGAAAGCCTCGAAACCCGCGATCCAGAGCTGTTCGGCTCTATCCGCAAGGAGCTTGGTCGCCAGCGGGACGAGATTGAGTTGATCGCGTCGGAGAACATCGTGTCCGCCGCCGTCATGGAGGCGCAAGGCTCCGTCATGACCAACAAATACGCCGAGGGCTATCCGGGCCGCCGCTACTACGGCGGTTGCGAGTATGTGGACGTGGCAGAAAACCTCGCCATCGACCGCGCCAAGCAGCTGTTCGATTGTGAGTTCGCGAATGTTCAGCCGAACTCTGGCTCTCAGGCCAATCAGGGCGTATTCCAGGCGCTGTTGCAGCCCGGCGATACGATCCTGGGCATGAGCCTCGATGCGGGTGGTCACCTGACACACGGTGCGAAACCCAACCAGTCGGGCAAATGGTTCAACGCCGTGCAATACGGCGTGCGCAAGCAAGACAGCCTGCTCGACTATGATCAGGTGCAGGAGCTTGCGACCGAGCATCAGCCGAAGATGATCATCGCTGGCGGCTCGGCCATTCCGCGCGTCATTGATTTCAAGCGGATGCGTGAGATTGCCGACAGCGTAGGTGCGTATCTGCTGGTGGATATGGCGCATTTCGCAGGTCTGGTGGCCGCGGGTCATTACCCGTCCCCGTTCCCGCATGCGCATGTTGCGACCACCACGACCCACAAGACGCTGCGCGGGCCGCGTGGCGGAATGATCCTGACCAATGATGAGGCTATTGCGAAGAAGTGTAACTCCGCGATCTTCCCGGGCATTCAGGGTGGGCCGCTGATGCACGTGATCGCGGCGAAGGCCGTTGCCTTTGGTGAGGCGCTGCGTCCCGAGTTCAAGACCTATCAGGGTCAAGTGATCCGCAACGCGCAGGCGCTCGCCGACAGCCTGATGAAAGGTGGTCTCGACATCGTCACCGGCGGCACAGACAGCCACGTGATGCTCGTCGACCTGCGCCCCAAGGGCGTGAAGGGCAACGCGACTGAAAAGGCGCTGGGTCGCGCGCACATCACCTGCAACAAGAACGGCATCCCGTTTGACCCCGAAAAGCCGATGGTCACGTCCGGCGTCCGGCTTGGCACCCCTGCAGGCACGACCCGTGGCTTCGGCGAGGATGAATTCCACACAATCGGTGAGCTGATCGTGGAAGTCGTCGACGGACTGGCGGCAAATGGCGAAGACGGAAATGCCGAGGTTGAGGCAGCCGTGCGCGCCAAGGTCAAAGAACTGTGCGACCGATTCCCGCTCTACCCGAACCACTGACCTGAGACGTCAGATTGAAAAGGCCCTTCGCGCTGAACCGGCGCGGGGGGCTTTTTTGTAGGACACCGCGATGCTGCTACGGATCATCAATCACTTTCAGCCCCGCTGGCTGTTGATCGCAGGCACCGCCTATGTCGTGCTGCTATTGCTGTCACATTGGCAGTTGCCAGAGGCGCATGTCTGGGCCATCGCTGGCGTATTCTCCGTTATTATGAACGTGCCATATGTGGCGACCGCCTGGCACAATGCTCAATTCGCGAGGTTGGAAACGGCAATCGCAACCGTATTGATCGGCGCCTCGATTGTCGGCGCGGTGATCACCCCGCCCTTCGTGATCGCGGCAATCTTTGCCCATGGTTTTTGGGACATTGCCAAACATCGCGGCGCAGGGGTGCCGTTTTTCAGCTGGTATACGCTGGGCTGTGCTGTCGTGGACTTCGCCTATGGGTCCGCCCTGCTGGTCTACTACCTCAGCTGAGCAGCACTTCGAGCCTGTCTAGGAATACCCGCTGCCAAATGTCAGCTCGCCCCCGACCACGCCCAATAAAGGTCACGCGCGCGGCGCGTTACCGGACCGATCTGCAACGCGCGCCCTTCGAACCCGGTCACGCCCGTGATCTTGCTGGCATTGCCGGTCATGAACATCTCGTCAGCGGCGGCTAGATCTTCAACGCTCAGGGTCGCCTCCTCGACCTGATATCCGTCTTCGGAGAGCAACGTCATGACGCGCTTGCGGGTGATGCCGGCCAGGAAGGTGCCATTGGCCGCCGGAGTTTTGACCGCCCCGTCCTTGACCATGAAGATATTGGTAGTCGCCGTTTCGGCCACGTTGCCGTCGGGATCGAGGCTGATGCAATTGTCAAAGCCGCGCGCCTGCGCATCTGCCAGCATGCGCCCGTTGTTGGGATAAAGGCAGGCCGCCTTTGCCTCGGTCAATGCCATGTCGGGACGTGGACGCCGAAACGGGGACAGCGTCAGTCGCAAACCGCGCAATTCGGGCATCGGCATATCCTCCAGACAAAGCGCAAAGGCGCAGCTTTCCGCCTTAGCCGCAATAATCCCAGGGCCGCCTTCGCGGCTCCACATCATAGGACGAATGTAGAGGGAAGTGTCTGCGGGAAACATTGCGACACCTTCCCGCGCGAGCGTTTCGATTTGCGGCCCTTCAAGGGGAGGGGACATGCCCATCGCGCGGGCAGAGGCCGCAACCCGCGCGCAGTGCAGATCGAGATCCGGGACCACACCGTTGAAGCTCCGCGCCCCATCAAAGACGAGCGTGCCAAGCCATGTGGCATGATCAGCGGCGCCCAAAATCGGTGTATTTCCGTCATGCCACGCGCCGTCAAACCACGTCTTGATCGCCGTTCCGATTGCCATTTTGACCTCCCTGTCGCCGCTCATTTATGTCAGCTTGATTGACCTTACGCAGATGCAAGTGCCGTTGCAATCGGCGGGCGGGCGCTTTAACTCCCATGGCCAGAGGTAACGCAAAGGCAGGCGGTTCATGAGCTGGATTTCCAACTTCACCAGACCGATGATCAATTCCCTTTTTTCCCGCCGCGAGGTGCCGGAAAACCTGTGGAAGAAGTGCGACAATTGCGGAACGATGCTGTTCCACAGGGAACTGTCCGACGCGCTAGAAACCTGCCCGAACTGCAACCACCACATGTTCATCGCGCCGCGCGCACGGCTTGAAAGCCTGTTTGACGGCGGTTTGTTTGTGGACGTTCCGGTGCCTGAACCGATCGCGGATCCTCTGAATTTCAAGGATCAAAAGCCCTATACCAAACGTATGACCGATGCGCGCAAGACGACCGGTCGGAATGAGGCAATGGTGGTGGCCGAAGGTGACATCGGCAAAGTCAAAACGGTTGTCGCGGTCCAGGATTTCTCGTTCATGGCAGGGTCCATGGGCATGTATGTCGGCAATGCGATCATCGCAGCGGCCAAACGTGCGGTTGAACTGAAGGCTCCGTTCATCCTGTTCTCCGCGGCGGGGGGCGCACGGATGCAGGAAGGTATTCTGAGCCTGATGCAGATGCCCCGCACGACGGTCGCTGTGAATATGGTCAAGGAAGCGGGTCTTCCCTACATCGTCGTGCTCACCCATCCGACAACGGGTGGTGTGACAGCCAGCTATGCAATGCTGGGGGATATCCAGATTGCCGAACCGAATGCGCTGATCTGTTTTGCGGGTCCGCGTGTGATCGAACAAACCATTCGTGAGAAGTTGCCCGAAGGGTTTCAGCGCGCTGAATACCTGCTGGATCACGGCATGCTCGACCGCGTCGTCCATCGAACCGAAATGCGCGATGAGCTCGCAACGATCCTGCGGCTTCTGCTCAACAAGGAGGCCCGAAGCGTCGCGGACCTGCCCTCCCCAGCGGACGAAGCCGATGCGGTATTGGAGGGCGCGGGGGTTAGCCCGGACGCCCTGCCAGCTATGCAAGATCAACCCAAGGCTTGAGCCACATGCAATCGGATGTCGTGCTGGAGCGGTTGATGACGCTCCACCCGAAGGTGATCGACCTGACGCTGGACCGTGTCTGGCGGCTGCTTGAAGCGCTTGGAAACCCGCAGGACAAACTGCCGCCGGTGATTCACATTGCGGGGACGAACGGCAAAGGCTCGACGCAAGCGATGATCCGTGCCGGATTGGAAGCCGCTGGCAAACGGGTCTGCGCCTATACCTCACCGCATCTGGCGCGGTTCAATGAACGCATTCGATTGGCCGACGGCTTGATCTCTGAAGAGGCGCTTTTGTCGGTGCTTGAAGAGTGTGAGGCCGCGAATGGAGGCGCGCCGATTACCTATTTCGAGATCACGACCGTTGCCGCCCTGCTCGCCTTTTCACGCGATCAGGCGGACTATCTGCTGCTGGAAGTGGGGCTTGGTGGGCGGCTCGACGCCACGAATGTGATTGCTAAGCCCGCGTTGACAGCGATCACACCGGTCTCAAAGGACCATGAGCAATTTCTGGGCAACACGGTCGGCGCGATTGCGGGAGAGAAGGCGGGCATTCTCAAATCAGGCGTGACCGGGGTTATTGCCCGCCAGGTGGACGAGGCACGCGACGTGATCGAGGCGCGGGCCGAGATTGTTGGCGCGCCGTTGACCATTGCCGGACAGGATTGGGACGCGCATGAAGATCACGGGCGCATGGTCTTCTTTGACGAAAACGGCCTGTTCGACCTGCCTCTGCCCAATCTGATCGGAGCACATCAGGTACAGAATGCAGGCACGGCCGTGGCCGCATTGCGCGTGCTGGGCTTTGATGAAGCTGCCTGCGTCGCCGCCGTCAGTAAGGCGGAATGGCCTGCGCGGATGCAGCGCCTGCGCATGGGGCCTCTGGTCGACGCCGCAGCGGACCGGGACCTTTGGCTGGATGGCGGGCACAATGCAGCCGCCGGACATGCCCTCGCCGAAGCGCTTGGGCGCTTGCCTGATCGCCCGTTGCACTTGATCTGCGGCATGCTGAACACGAAAGACGTGCGAGGCTATTTGACACCGCTCGCGGCCCGTGCCGAACACCTGCACGCTGTCTCAATTCCCGGGGAGGCGAATACGCTGAGCGCCGCAGAGACAGCGGCCGCAGCACAGGATGTGGGCCTGAAGGCTTCCGAGGCCGCCGATGTCGCCGCCGCGATTGCGGCAACACCTCAGGATTGCCGCATCCTTATCTGCGGATCGCTCTATCTGGCCGGGCGCATTCTGCAAACGGAAAGCTGACGTCAGGAATTTTCCCACCGAAAAATCTTCCCCCGCAGCGTCGGAATGGTTAAGTCGCTTCCATGCTCGATCAGGATGAAATTCACCCGCTCTTCCACGGTGCGCCCGACACCGTCTCGTTTCGCAAACTGCGCAAGCGTCTGGTGCGCGAAACGCGGGAGGCGATTGAGCAATATGGCATGGTGGGCGCTCCTGGCGAACGCTGGTTGGTCTGCCTTTCCGGCGGCAAGGACAGCTATACGCTGCTCGCCATTCTGCATGAGCTGAAATGGCGTGGGTTGCTGAATGTCGATCTGCTGGCCTGCAATCTGGATCAGGGCCAGCCGAATTTTCCGGCAACCGTCCTGCCGGAGTTTCTGGAGCGGATGGGCGTCGAGCACCGCATCGAGTATCAGGACACCTATTCCATCGTCATCGACAAGGTGGCGCCAGGCCGGACGATGTGCGCGATGTGCTCTCGTCTGAGGCGCGGCAACCTCTATCGCATTGCGCGGGAAGAGGGATGTTCCACCGTCGTCCTGGGACATCACCGCGACGACCTGCTGGAGACGTTCTTCATGAACCTGTTTCATGGAGGGCGGCTGGCCACCATGCCGCCGCGCCTGTTGAACGATGAAGGCGATCTGACGTTGTGCCGCCCGCTTGCCTTGGTTGCAGAGGCCGATTGCGAGGCATTTGCAACCGCAATGAACTATCCAATCATCCCTTGTGATCTGTGCGGCAGCCAGGACGGCCTGCAACGCCAGCAGGTCAAACGGATGCTGGACGAGTGGGAGAAGAACTCCCCCGGTCGGCGTGGCGTCATCTTTCGGGCGCTGATGCACGCCCGTCCCAGCCACCTTGCTGACCCGAAACTGTTCGACTTTGCCGGGCTAATGGCCACGGCGCAGGGGGAATCCCCTTGACCTTTGGGCCACTGCCATATTGAAAACCGCAAACCGTCCGACCATCCGAGCCGCTTGAAGGGCCTTATTCCGCATGAACGACGACAATCGCAATTTGCTTCTCGCCTCCGCGCTCAGTTTTCTGGTTCTGATCGTTTGGTTCGTTCTGTTCCCGGCGCCGACGCCGCAGACGACAGAGCAGTTGGAAACGCAACAGGAATTGCTGGGCGACGTGACCGACGGCACACCGCCCGTCGCCGCGACAGAAGCCGCTCCGGCCGCCCCATTGATGCGGGATGACGCGCTGGCACAGTTTGACCGGATTGAGATTGCGACGCCCCGCTTGACGGGTTCGCTGTCGCTGACCGGTGGCCGTCTGGATGACCTGCATCTGACTGACTACCGCGAGACACTGGATCCTGAGAGTGACACCGTCATCCTGCTCAATCCTCGTGGCGCCGAGCAGGCCTATTTCGCACAACACGGCTGGGCACCGGCAGGCGGACTTCCGGCAGAGCAGGTTCCGGGTGCGGCAACACAGTGGCAGGTGGAAAGCGGTGACGTTCTGACGCCCGAGAGCCCCGTCACGCTGGTTTGGGACAATGGCGCTGGCTTGATCTTCCGGAAGACATTCTCAGTCGATGAGGACTACATGTTCGTGGTCGAGCAGGAGGTTGAAAACACCACCGATGCAGCCGTCTCGATGTACCCCTATGGCATCATCACCCGCTTGGGAGAGCCGGAAACCATCGGCTTTTACATCCTGCATGAGGGCGTCGTACGTGAGAATGACGGTGAGATCGCAGAGATCGACTATGACGATATGACCGATTTCGACTTTGTCGCGCTCGAACGTGGCAATGTCGAATATGTTGACGTGGAAAACGCCGGTTGGATCGGGTTCACCGACAAATACTGGATGACCACACTGATCCCGGAGGAAGGCGGCTTCACCACCGTCGCCAAATACTCGGATACACGCCAAGCCTATCAGACAGAAGTGCGCATGCCTGTTGTGTCGGTCGAGGCTGGCGCCACGGCCGACAGCACCACGCGCCTGTTTGCCGGTGCGAAGGAGCGAGAGCTTCTAACCCGCTATGAAGAAGAATTGCAGATCGAGCGCTTTGTCGACTCCATTGACTGGGGCTGGTTCTGGTTCCTCACGAAGCCGATCCACTGGCTTTTGGCCGTGTTTAATGGCGTCATCGGCAATTTCGGCGTGTCCATCATCATGCTGACCTTGTTCATCAAGGCGCTGCTGTTCCCGCTGGCCTACAAATCCTACGTCTCGATGTCGAAGATGAAGAAGCTGCAGCCGCAGATGGAGGCCATCAAGGAAAAGGTCGGTGACGACCGCGAGGCGATGCAAAAGCAGATGATGGAGCTTTATCGCAAGGAGAAGGTGAACCCGGCTGCCGGCTGCCTTCCGATCCTGGCGCAGATCCCGATCTTCTTCTCGCTCTACAAGGTGCTGTTCGTTGCCATCGAAATGCGTCAGGCACCTTTCTTTGGCTGGATTCAGGATCTCTCCGCACCTGATCCGACCTCGTGGATGAACCTGTTCGGCCTGTTGCCGTGGGGCTCTCCCGATCCGGCATCGCTGTTTGCGATCCTGTCGATTGGTGTCTGGCCGATCCTGATGGGGATCACGATGTGGCTTCAGCAAAAGCTGAACCCCGCGCCCACCGACCCAACGCAGGCCATGATCTTTGCATGGTTGCCCATCGTGTTCATGTTCATGCTGGGCGGTTTCGCTGCGGGCCTTGTCATCTACTGGGTTGCCAACAACACGATCACGTTCATCCAGCAGTACCTGATCATGCGCAGTCAGGGGGTCGAGGTTGATTTCCTTGGGAACATCAAGTCGACCTTCAAGCGCAAGGATGGGAAGACCGCGGAATGATCACGGTTTCCAACCTCTGGCGGTACCCCGTCAAAGGGGTTGGGACCGAACCGCTGGGCAGTGTTGTCTTGCGCGAGGGGCAATGCCTGCCCGGTGATCGCGCTTTTGCCATCGCACAAGACGGCGCAACCACAAATGGCGAGTGGGCGCCGTGTATGAATTTCGTGCGCGGTGCGAAGGCCGGAACACTGATGGCGATCGAGGCGCAGAGCGCGGGTGAAAGCCTGACATTCACGCATCCTGATCGCCCCGCGCTGACCGTTCAATTGCCCGCAGATGGGCAGGCGCTGATCGATTGGATCGCGCCGCTTTATCCTGAAAACCGCCCTGCGCCTGTTCGCGTCGTGACGGCGACGGAGCAGGGCATGACGGATGCGCCGTTCCCCTCAATCTCGATCCTATCCAACACCTCTCGGACGATCCTGTCGCAACGTGCGGGCCGTCCGCTCGACCAACGGCGGTTCCGTGGGAACATCTGGCTCGACGGGATGGACCCCTGGCAGGAATGGGAGTGGATCGGCAAAAACCTTCGGATCGGCGGAGCCGTCCTGGAGGTGCGCGAGCGGAACACGCGTTGCCGTGCCACCCACGCGGACCCAATGACAGGCAAGGACGACGTCAACGTGCTCTCTGTGCTCGAACAAGGCTGGGATCATCGCGATTTTGGCGTTTACGCTGTCTGTGTCCAGGGTGGCGAGATTGCCGTCGGCGACGTGGTGACCGTCCTGTGAGCAACGGACCGAACCCCGATACGCTTCATCCAATGCCGCAGTACAAGGGCACAACATTTCTGCGACCGCTGGCGGAGGGACGCACGAATGTCGAAGTGGGGGCGTTTACCTATTACGATGACCGCGACGAGACAGAGGATTTCTTTGATCGCAACGTCCTGCACCATTTCGACTTCATTGGTGATCGCCTGCACATCGGCCCGTTTTGCGCGCTCGCCTATGGTGTTCAGATCCATATGAACGGCGGCACCCATGCGATGGATGGGTTTTCGACATTTCCCTTCAACATCTTTGCAAATGGGTGGGAGACCGGGTTCGACCCGGCAACCTGGCAGGCCGTGCACAAGGGCGACACCGTCATCGGGGCCGATGTCTGGATTGGCACCGAAGCCAAACTGATGCCCGGCGTCACGATCGGCGCTGGCGCAATCATCGCCGCGCATTCCGTAGTTACCCGCGATGTGGCGCCCTATGCGGTCGTGGCCGGCAACCCAGCCCGCGAGGTCAAGCGCCGCTTCGATCAGCCGACCATCGAAGCGCTGCTGGACATCGCGTGGTGGCATTGGCCTGTTGAGAAGATCTCCCGCAACCTCAATGCAATCCGCGGAGCCGATCTCGACGCCTTGAAATCGGCGGATTGATCTGGCCCTTTTCACTTTCTTCAAGTATCCCCGCCGGAGGCGCAAGCGGCCTGCACACCGTGCCTCCGGCGGGGATATTTTGAGAAAGTGAAAGCCCATGACACCTCAATTTCCCATCGTTGAGCCTCTTGATGAGGACGCGATCCGCAAAGGGCGTTCCCTGTTTCTTGGGCCTTGCGACTTCTTGAAAGGCGTTGTGGCCATGGACGGCCTTCCGCCTGCGGACCGGGTAGAGTTCTGTTTTGCCGGGCGCTCGAATGTTGGCAAGTCGAGCCTGATCAATGCGCTGACAGGGCGCAAGGCGCTCGCGCGGACCTCAAACACACCCGGTCGGACACAGGAGATCAACTTCTTTGAACTGGGCGAGACGCATTACATGGTCGATCTGCCCGGCTATGGTTATGCTGAGGCCCCTGTGGCGGTCGTCGAGAAATGGCAGCGCCTTCTCAAGAACTACCTGCAAGGTCGTGTCACGTTGCGCCGCGTCTTCCTGCTGATCGACGGACGGCACGGGGCCAAGGCCGTGGATGAGGAGATCATGGCCCTGCTCGACCGTGCGGCGGTGCCATTTCAGACGGTGCTCACCAAGCTCGATAAATTGAAGAAAAGCGATATTGAAACTTCACTTGAGAAGACCCGTAAGGTGCTTGCAAAACATCCAACCGCCTATCCCGCCATCGTGCTGACATCCTCGGCCAAGGGTGAAGGTGTCGAGACTTTGCGCGGGGTCATTGCCGGGCTATGAAGCTTTCAGATCTTACGGGGGACGACATGGAAAAATCCGCAGCCATGAAGCGGGACTGGCTGGCCACGGCCCGCACGCTGAGCGAAGCCCTGCCCTATCTTCAGCGCTATGACGGTGCGACGGTCGTTGTGAAGTTTGGTGGCCACGCGATGTCAGACGACGCAGCAATGGAGCGGTTCGCACGCGACATCGTGTTGATGAAGCAGTGCAACGTCCACCCGGTTGTCGTTCATGGCGGCGGCCCACAGATCAATCAGATGCTGGACCGTCTGGCGATCAAGTCGGACTTCATCGACGGCAAGCGCGTCACCGACAAGGCGACGGTCGAAGTGGTCGAGATGGTTCTGGCTGGCAAGATCAACAAGCAGATCGTACAAGCCATCAACGATCAGGGCGGCCGTGCGGTTGGATTGTCCGGCAAGGATGCAAAGCTGATCGTGTGTGAGAAAGCGACCAAGACGAAGCGTGACCCCGACAGCAATATCGAACAGGTCCTTGATCTCGGCTTCGTGGGTCAACCGGTCGAGGTGAACCCGGAGGTGCTGCATACCTTCGTCGCATCCGATTTCATTCCCGTAGTGGCCCCCATCGGCATGGGACGCAAGGGAGAGACCTATAATATCAACGGCGACACCGCCGCTGGTGCGATTGCAGGCGCGATGAAGGCAGATCGGCTTTTGTTGCTGACCGATGTCGCTGGTGTGAAGGACGCAGATGGCGATGTCGTCACGCAGCTGTCCCCCGAACATGTGCGCAGGCTGACGGACGAGGGTGTGATCGGCGGTGGGATGATCCCCAAAACCGAAACCGCCCTTGATGCCATCACTGCAGGTGTCGGCGCCGTCGTCATCCTGGATGGTCGCGCGCCGCATGCCTGCTTGCTGGAGCTCTTTACCGAGCACGGCGCCGGTACGCTGATTATTCCATGACATTGGAAGAGGCTCTGGCGGCGGAGGCGCTGCTGGTATTGGGAGGCGTTGCGGAAGCCGACAGTACGCTCTTGCTGATCGCTCCGGACACGCGACGCTTCTGGTCTCACCTGACGGCCAGTCCTGAGGGGAGGGACGGCGCGCCAGACCGCGTGGATCGGTGGTCAACCCGCGTCTTGGGCTCAATCGCAGAGAGCTATGGTGCGCAAGCCATCTTTCCTTTCGGCGGGCCACCCTACCATCCGTTTCTGGCATGGGCGCAGCAGTCAGGTCGTGTCTTTCAATCTCCCATTGGTCCACTGGTGAGTGCTGACATGGGGTTGTGGGTCTCGTTCCGGGGCGCTTTGCGACTGCCGGGTCGGCACAGTTTTCCAGCTCCCGCAGCGCATCCTTGCCCCACCTGTGCGCAGCCCTGCCGTTCGGCCTGCCCGGTGGATGCATTCGCTGCCGGGACATACGATTTCGAGGCGTGCCGCGCTCATATCGGGTCTCCGCACGGCGCTGAGTGCCTGACCGGATGTCTTGCGCGCAAGGCCTGCCCGGTCGGTCGCGAATTCACATTGCCTCACGAGCAGGCGATGCATCACATGGCCTCGTTTCGCGGCCTTAAGCCTTGATTGTGACAGACAAAAGAAGCGCTAATTCGATATGAAAAGAATCGTACTCATCCGGCATGCGAAGTCCTCCTGGTCAGATCCGGAGGCAGAGGATGTGGGTCGTCCGCTCAACAAACGCGGACGGTTGGCAGCCAGCCTGATGGGGGCATGGCTCGACGAAATGGATCTTGTGCCAGATGCGGTCTGGCTTTCACCCGCTGAGCGCACCGTTCAGACATGGACACGTATGCGCGCAGTCAGCGGCGGCCCCGAGGGAGAGGTTCACAAGGCCCTCTACATGGCGGATCCCAACACGATGCTGAGCATCTTGCGGGCCAGCGGCAAGGCCGAAACCATTGCCATCATAGGCCACCAACCCGGCATGAGTGCGATGGCGCGGAAATTGTCAGACGGCAAGATGTCGACCAGCGTGGCACGGGCCTTGACCCATTATCCGACAGGCGGTGTCGCGGTTTTGGAAGCGGATGTGAAGAAGGCCGCGGAGATTGAATATAAGAGCTGCGCATTCACACATTTCGTCATTCCGAAGGATCTAGTTTGACGCAGGGGCATCGCTTGCCCTTGTCACCCCACCGATTGCGCACCAAATTAAGGATTAAGAGAGGGTGGGAATCAATGTTTGCGCATCTGTCGAGTATCTTTCGGGATTTCATGATCGGCTCTGATCCGGTCTTGCGTGAAATAGCGCAGGCCACTGGACATGCGGAGCGGAACCTTCGCGGGCTGGACTCTCGCGAATTGCTAGATGTCATCGCCCGCGCAGGCATTCCAATGGGGGACATACCGCCTCATATTGTCGAGGCCCTGGGCCTGATCCCGCTGCGCGAGCGTGGATAGACAGGAATTATCAGCCCGGCGAGATGCCGGGCTTTTTATTTTGGACTATTTGAGCCACCAGCTGACGTCAGCAGGCGCAATGCGGCCTGACGGGGCACCCTCGATATGCTTCGAGAGTTTCCAGGCGCGATTGGCATAGTTGATCGCAAATCGCCAGGCGCCGATGTCGCGCACGCGCAGCCCTTCAGGCAAATCAAGTGTCGGCAGAGAGGCTTCATCGCAGGCATCGGCCAGAATGCGGTGGAGCGCCCGTTCATCCGGCCAACCGGCAAGGTATTGGCGACGGGCGGTGCCCACACGGGCCGGATGACCATCCCGCGCATCTTCCAGGGAGCGCCCCTCGACCACTTCCCGCCAGAACTGGAACGTCCCGCCCTGATCCAGCATGATCGGCATGTCAGGACGCAAGCTTTCAACACGGGCAACGGTCGCATCGACGCCGGGCATATTTGGCCCCATGGGGATCGGGATCTGCATATCCGCCGTCTTCGACGCCGTGCGGGGGCCAGCCACGACAACACCTTCATAAGCCTCAAGCGCGGACTTCAGCGCACCCCAATGCAACAGACCTGGAATCACGACCATTTGCCATGGCGACAGATCCGTACAACTCGGCGGAACGATGTCGATGCTCAGCCCAAGCTTGCGCAGAGCCTTGTAGAAATCGAACACCAGTCGGAAATAGTCGAACTCAGCGCCCTGCGGCTGCGCGTTCCACGCCCATGCGCTTTCATAGTCGAAGACCAGCGCGACAGGTGCGCCCGTGTCTGCAAGATCAAGATGCGCCGCCTCTGCCGCGACCTGCGCGGCCTCGCCCAATGCGGGCGCGGCAACGCTGTCGGGCCGGAGCAGGCCCGAATGCATCTGCTCTTGCGCCATGGGGGCTTGTCGCCAGCGGAAATAGAGCACTGCCTCTGCCCCATGTGCGAATGCCTCCCACGCCCAAAGGCGGGCCATGCCGGGCAACGGATCGGGATTGTGCGGCGCCCAGTTCACCGGGCCGGGCTGTTGTTCCATGACCCACCAACGCCCCTTGCCCACGGCGCGATAGATGTCGTGGTGAAAGGCCTGAAAGTCTGGATCACCCTGCCGCGCAAACTGCTGCTTGAAGGCTTCGGGCTGGTCCGAACGATCCTCCAGAAAGCCCAGCGGATAACTGTCCCAGCTGGCCACATCGAGATCGTCGCCAACCTTGAAGTGATCGAATTCCAGGGTTCGCCCCATATAATTGTGGATCAGCGGCGCATCGGTCAGTTCGCGTAAGACCTCTGCCTGCGCGCGATTGAACTGCACCACCTGATCGGAAGAAAAGCGCTGGAAATCCAGCACATGGCTGGGGTTCGGTTCTGTCACGGTCAGGTTCGGAAGGAAAACCTCGCCAAAATGGCGATATTCCATCGACCAGAACACGTTGCCCCAAGCGTCGTTTAGGGCCCCGATATTGCCATAGCGTTGCTCCAGCCAAATGCGGAAGGCAGTGCACGCCGCATCGGAATAGCTGATCACCGTGTCGTGGCAGCCATATTCGTTGTCGGTTTGCCACGCGGCGATGTGCGGATTGCGTCCATAGCGTTCGGCCGTCAGTCGTGTGATGCGGACAGCCTCTGCGCAGTAGCCTTCATGGCTGAAGCAATAGTGCCTGCGTGATCCAAACCCGCGCACATGACCATTTGCATCGAGGGCGAACATGTCGGGGTGCTTTTCGCAAACCCAGCGGGGCGGCGTCGCTGTGGGCGTGCCCATGACAACCTTTAATCCCGCTGCGCCCAGCACCTCCACCGCACGGTCAAGCCACTCCCAACGCAGATCGCCCTCATTGGGTTCAAGACGGGACCAGGCGAATTCTCCGATTCGCACCCATTCCAGCCCGGTTTCGACCATACGAGCTGCATCGTCGGGCCATTGTGCCTCGGGCCAGTGTTCGGGGTAATAACAGACGCCAAGTTGTGGTTTCACAAGATCACCCTGGATTCGATGCGCGGCGGGACACCGCGACAGACTTCAAAGGTCGCACCAGAATAGGGCGCGCCCGCGCGCGACTGCACGTCGAGACCTTCATAGGCCGTCGTCGCATAGAGTACACCGTCAGGGCTCAGCGCGGGGCACGTCACCTGCGGTGCGGGAAGCGTCTCGATATGATCAATGCCACCGTCCGGCGCATGGCGAATGATGCAGCTGTCACCCCAGCGCGCGGACCACACAAAGCCTTCACCGTCGCAGATGGCACCATCGCATCCCGGCGCATCGGCAACAAAAACCTCAGGTGCTCCGACAGGCCAGCCATCGGGATCGAGCGAGACGGACATGATTTGTGCGGTGGGAGTGTCAGAAAAATACGCGCGGCGGCCGTCGGGGGCAAAGCAGATGGAATTCGAGATTGTGATGCCCGGAAAGAGACATCGTACCTCGCCCTTGTAGAAGCGGTAAATGGCGCCCGCACCCGCTTCGGCGTTCCAACCCATCGTCCCAATCCAGAATCCACCCTGTGGATCGACGCGCCCATCATTGGATCGGGTCACGGGGTTGTCGGCCTCAATCGCGATGACGGGCTTGCGCCCGCTTGTTTCTAGGTCGAAGAGATATAGCCCTGTTTCAGACGCAACGAGCAAATCGCCATCCGTCGTCAACGCGGCGGCGGAGTGAGCGTCCTCAAAACGCCATTCCTGGTCTTTTGTGTGCAGCTTGCGGCTCAAAATATCGAACCAGAACAATTCAGCCCGCTCTGAATGCCAGAACGGGCCTTCACCGAGGCGGCAGAGCCGCTCATCATAGATGTCAGCCACCATAGACCTCGTCATAGGCTTCGACCGAGGCTTTGGCGTTCGCCGTAACGTCCGCAACGCTCATCCCGGGTTTGAAGAGAGAGGAGCCAAGGCCGAAGCCGTCTGCGCTTGCATCTTTCCATTGGGCAAAGTTGGACGGCTCCGCCCCACCGACGGCGTAGAGCAACGTTCCAGCGGGCAGGATCGCCCGCATTGCCTTCATACCGCCTGTCCCGGCCATGCCGGCAGGGAACAGCTTCAGCGCATCTGCACCGGCTTTCAGTGCTTCGAAACACTCCGTCGGCGTGAGGACACCGGGATAGGACCCCATGCCGAGTGTCTTGGTGCACCGGATCACCTGCGTGTCGCAGTTGGGCGATACAATGAACGTCCCGCCCGCCGCCTGAACCTCACCAACTTCTTTGGTCGTCAGCACTGTGCCCGCACCCAATTGCGCACGATCCCCAACCGCCTCAACCATGCTGGCGATGGATTTCAACGGCTCCGGCGAGTTGAGCGGAACCTCAATCATGCTGATGCCCGCATCAACGATACCGCGCGCCATATCGGCGGCCTCTGCCGGTTCAACGCCACGCAGGATTGCGATCAGATGTCTCATGTCATTGCCTTCCATGCGGCGGTCAGCCCCGCCAGGACAAGTTCCGTGCCGTCATGGGCCTTTGCCTCGATCCCGACTTGCGAGAGGGCGGCCATATAGGCGGCGTTCAGGCCCGGAGTACCGATCAGATCGACACGCTCTCCCAACCAATAGGGTTTCAACGCGGCCAGCTCTGCGCCCAGCAACAGGCCCGACAGGCGGGCGCGGGCGACATCACCGCTGGCCCCGTGCAGCAATCCGTCTGCGCGCAGATTGAAGAGCGCAGTCGCAAGACGCTCTGGCCGGCTGAGCGTTTCGCCAATCGCATCCATAAAGGCTTCTGCATCCCACCCTTCGCCCATCGAATGGCGCAGCACGGAGCCCGTGCTCAACAGGTGGAACATCTCGCCGGTCATTGCCGTACGGAAGTGGCACAATTCCCCGGCGCTGATTTTGGCCCATTTCGTGTGCGTTCCCGGCAGGCAGGCAACACCATCAAAATCAGGCTCCAGCGCAATCAAACCTGCGATCTGGGTTTCTTCTCCGCGCATCACATCGGCAGGCTTGGCTTGTGAGACGCCAGACAGGATATGCATCGCGATCCGTTCATCGGTCTGGGGAACCCGCACCATTGCGCCCCCCGACACACAAGGCACGGCCCGGTACGGCGCCTCATGCCAGCCCTGCCGTGAACCGACCATACCGCAGGCCACAACGGTCATGGGCCGGTCTTCCAGCCAGCCTTCTATCAGGGCAAGCAAGGCGGCCTCAAACCGCCCGGGTGCCACCGCCCCCATGCCTTGGTCGGAACTGGCCTCCGCCACAGCATTGCTGCCCTGCATCCTCCACGCCCGAAGGTTGGAGGTGCCCCAATCGACTGCTATCCAGTCTTGATCCGTCATCCGGTGAACACCACTCCGCCATCCACGACCATCGCTTGCGCGGTCATCATACGGCTGGCTTTCGACGCCAGGAACAGGGTGGCGTCAACCACATCCTGCGGCACGAGGTGCTCTTTGAGGCACTGGCCTGCAAGGTGCTCTTTCAGCCCCTCTTCGGTGGCCCAAAGCTCCATCTGCCGCTCGGTCAGTACCCATCCGGGCACCAGCGCGTTCACACGAATATTGTCCGGCCCAAACTCCCGCGCATGGGTGCGGGTCAAGCCGATGATCCCGGCCTTGGCCGCGACATAGGCCGGGTAGCCCGCATTGCCCATGCCGTAGCTGGCCGATGAGAAATTAATGATCGCGCCGCCACCTGCAGCCTTCATGCCCGCAACAACGTGCTTGGTCGTGAAAAAATGCGGGCGCAAGTTCACCGCATGGTTCCAATCCCAATCGTCGACGCTCATCTCAGCGGTTTTGTGGCGCACATCATTGGCGGCATTGTTCACAAGAACCGTTACCGGGCCATGCACAGCGGCCGCTTCATCAAGCGTCTCTTCCAGCCGCGCCACATCGGTGATGTCGCACTTCATGAAAAGCGGACGTGTGCCGAACTTCTGTTCCATTTGATCGCAGAACTCTGTGCTGTCAGAGCGTTGGACGAAGGCGACTTTTGCGCCAGCGGCCATGAAGCCCTCGGTCAGGCTCGCGCCGATGCCAGAGCCGCCGCCGGTGATGTAAACGGATTGATCCTTGAGATCGTGAAACGTGGCGTATTGCGTCATCAGTGGGACTCCCGCGTGACGAGGCGGGTGTCGCGACCCACCAGAAAATCAAGATCAGCGCCTTTATTGGCCTGTAGGACATGGTCGATATAGAGCTTGGCATAACCGCGCGTATAGTGCGGATCCGGCTCCGTCCGAGCGGCCCTGCGTTCCGCCAATACAGCGTCATCGACCAACAGCTCCAACACGCCGGCCTTGGCATCTAGGCGGATGCGATCCCCGGTCTCGACAAGCGCAAGCGTGCCGCCGGCCGTACTCTCAGGACTGACATGGAGCACGACGGTGCCAAAGGCCGTGCCGCTCATCCGCCCGTCAGAGATGCGGATCATGTCCCGCACACCTTCCTTTACCAGCTTGCCCGGGATCGGCATGTTGCCCACCTCCGGCATGCCCGGATAGCCCTTGGGCCCCGCGCCTTTCAGTACCAGCATCGTGTCTGCCGTCACCGGCAGGTCGGGATCGTCGATCGTCGCCTTAAGATCCTCGATGGTCTCAAAGACATGGGCCACGCCCTCATGCTGCAACAGGTGATCAGACGCCGCAGACGGCTTGATGATCGCCCCGTCTGGCGCAAGATTGCCCTTGAGCACCCGCAGGCCTGCCGCCGGTTTCAGTGGTGCATCGAAGGGGTAAATCACGTCACGGTTGAAGCATTCTGCTCCGTCCGAATAGACGCTGATATCCTTGTTCAGCACGGTATTTGCTGGCCGCACGATGTCGCCCAGCTCCTTCAGCACAACGGGCATCCCGCCTGCGTAACAGAAATCCTCCATCAGGTACTTGCCCGACGGCATGCAATTCACGAGCAGTGGGATGTCCCCGCCGATCTCAAAGTCCTCAAGGGTAAGGTCAATTTCCATCCGACCAGCAATCGCCAGAAGGTGGACCACCGCATTAGTCGACCCGCCGACTGCGGCGTTTGCAAGGATCGCATTCTCGAAATTCGCCTTCGTCATGACCTTGGACATGGTGAGGTCTTCGTCCACCATCTCAACGATCCGCTTACCGGTCAGGTGTGCGAGCGCCGTCCGCCGTGCATCTACCGCCGGAAGGGCCGCGTTGGTCGGCAGGCACATCCCCATTGCCTCTGTCAGGCTTGCCATGGTGGAAGCTGTGCCCATCGTCATGCAGACACCGGCGGAGCGAGACATCCCGCTCTCCGCCGCCATGAAATCGGCCAGCGTCATCTCGCCCGCACGCACCTCTTCCGAGAACTTCCACACGTCTGTGCCGGAGCCGATATCCTTACCCTGCCATTTGCCGTTCAGCATCGGGCCGGAGCTGACCACGATGGTCGGCAGATCGACCGAAGCTGCACCCATCAGCTGCCCCGGCGTGGTCTTGTCACAGCCACCCAGCAACACAACACCGTCGATGCCATAGGCGCGGATGCTCTCCTCCACGTCCATGGCCAGCAGGTTGCGGAACAGCATCGCCGTTGGCTTCATCTGTGTCTCGCCCAGGCTCATCACCGGGAACTCAACCGGGAAGCCGCCAGCCTCCCACACACCACGCTTCACCGCTTCGGCCAGTACGCGCAGGCCGCTGTTGCACGGCGTCAGTTCCGACCACGTGTTGCAGATGCCGATGATCGGGCGCCCATCAAAGGCGTGATCCGGAAAGCCCTGGTTCTTCATCCATGAGCGGTGAATGAACCCATCCTTATCGAGCTTTCCATACCAGTGTTGCGAACGGCGTTTTTTCTCGGTCATGCGGCCTCTCCTTCGAGAACCAGAATAGATGCGGGTGTCAGTACGGGCGGTTGAAGGCCGAATGACATCAGGCTCTGCCCGTAAAGTTGCACCCCGTTTTCGTCTTTCAAGGCGTTGTCCCCGCGCGAAAGCCATCCACCGTCAAAATGAGAGATGCGGCGCACCCGATATGGGCGGTTTTCCAATCCGTCGAAGCGCAGCCGATCCGGCAGAATGTCGGCCGGGGCGCCACGTTGGCCAAGCCAGACGGCAAATCGGGTCTTGTCAGCGCTGACGATCATCTCCGCGAACTGCTCGGGATCACGGGTCGACAGCTTGTGGTGAGACCCGCTGTGCATCCAGTCTCGGTTGGCTTTCCACCATGTGCTTACGCGTGACAGCGTGTCACTCTCTTCCGGTGACAGCTCAAGCAGGTTCATCTCGAACCCGAAGGAGCGCTGTGCGGCCACCCAAGCCCGCAACTCCATCGGAAGGATGCGGTGGGAGGTATGACACTGGCGCGGTCCGACATGAGAGCCGGTGATCTCGGGCGGAAGCCAGGGTGCGGCCATCGCCTGAATTCGCATGCGTTCCAGCGCATCATTGCTATCGGACAGCCAGACCCGCGACGTGCGGCTCAACATGCCCCAGTCGATCCGGCCTCCACCCGATGCGCAGGTCTCGATCTCCACGCCCGGATGCGCGGCGCGAATGCGGTCCATCAACGCGTAGGTCGCGCGGACCTGACGGTGATCCGGGAAGGGGAGTACGCGATTATGATCCCATTTGATATAGTCAATCTTATAGTTCGAAAGCACAGCGTCTATCTGCTCGAACAGATACTCGATCACCTCCGGCTTGGTCATATCCAGCACAAGCTGTTGGCGTCCAAGTGGTTGATCAGCTTCCCCCAAAATCCAATCGGGATGGGTTTCATAAAGCTTGCTGACGGGATTGATCATCTCTGGCTCAAACCAGATTCCGAACGTCATGCCCAAGGTGTTGACGTGCTCAATAAAGGCGCTGAACCCGTCAGGCCACTTGCGCGGATCGATCTGCCAATCCCCTAGCGAGGTCGTATCATCGTCGCGCAGACCGAACCAACCATCGTCGAGAACAAACCGCTCTGCACCTAGGGCTGCGGCACGGATCGCAATATCGCGCAGCAACACCTCATCATGATCGAAATAGACCGCTTCCCAACAATTATAGTGAACCGGACGGGGACGCTCTGGATCCGCAAGTGCACGGATATGACGACGGAAATGGGCATGCAGGTTGGCTGTGACACCGTTGCGATTTTGTGCCCGCGTCAGATAGAGCGGCCCCGCGGTGATTTCCGTCTCGGTGCGCCCCAGCATAGGGCCGAACTGCACCTGACGGCGGCCGTCGGGCAACTGCTCAGCGACGAAGCGGTGACCACAACTCATCCCAAGATGAGCGGCGATGAACCCGTCATCGCATGGGATCAGGACACCGGGGAACGCTTCATGCGACGTGCGCCCATCGCGCACCTCCCGCACATGGGCGCCGGTCACCCAATCCACACGATTTTCCTGAAATTCCCCGATCCACTTGCCCGAATAGGTAACGAAATGATCGCTGTCTGAGGGAACGGGAAACGCTGGCGCGGTAAGCCAGTTGGCCTCCACACCACTCAGATGCGCGGTCAGTGACCACACGTCTGTCTCTGCGTCCAGGGTCACATCCAGACGGTACTGCGCCTGGCCGTCAGCGAAGGTCAGGCTCAACGAATTCGGCTCTTCCTCTGCCGACACAAAGCGCGGCTGAAAATCCGCGTCCGTGCCCTGCGCCCCGGGGAAGACATCCTCCCGGAGCGGGCAGACGGACATCAGCGGTCGCGCGTCAATCATCCCGCCCGTCACATCGCTGATCGCTGCACGGTAGAGCGCGACGAGGTTTTCGCCATCTGCAAGGCGCGCACCAAAGTGCAACACCTCTGGCAGCCGGCCATTGTGGCTGACCAGCACCAAGGACGTGGCTGGACTATCCAGCCGCCAGCATTCGATCATTTACTTCACGGCTCCGAGCGTGAGGCCTGCGATGAAGTGCTTCTGCATCAGGAAGAACATCAGCACCGGTGGAAGGGCCGCGACAATCGAGCCCGCACTCATAAGGTGATACTGCGCCACAAACTGCGAGTTGAAGGAGGTAATGCCCGCCGTAACCGGCTGCGCATCAGGCCCCTGGGTCAGCACGATCGCCCAGAAATAGTCGTTCCAGATGAATGTGAAGATCAGAACAGACAGCGCGGCAATCGCAGGACGCATCAGGGGCAGAACCACGAACCAGAAGATCCGCCACTCCGCGACCCCTTCGACACGGGCCGCTTCGATCAGTTCTTTGGGCAGCGCGCGGATGAAGTTGCGCATGAAGAGCGTACAGAACCCCGTCTGGAAGGCGATGTGGAACAACACCAGCCCCAGCTTCGTGTCGTAGAGACCTGCACTCACCGTCAGGTCGCGCACGGGCACCATCAGGATCTGGAATGGAACGAAGTTACCCGCAATGAACATGAAGAAGATCAGCAGGTTGCCATTGAAGCGATAGATGCCAAGGGCAAAGCCCGTCATACAGCTTAGCGCCACGGCACCGATGACGGTTGGAACCGTGATCAGGATCGAGTTCCACATGTAGCGGGGCATATCACTCTCAAAGAAGACCTTCCCGTAATTCGTGAACATCTCAAACGAGGACGGCAGCCCCCAATAGTTGCCTTGCGTGAAATCCGTCAGCGGACGCATGGAAAACATCATCACGGCGATCAGTGGCAGCAGCCACATCAACAGCGCGATGGGCAGCAGCGTCTGATAGGTGATCTGCGCGGAGCGCGGGCGTTTCTCGATAGGGGTCGGGAACATGTCTCGTATCCTTTGCCTTAGTGCCGTGCTTCGCGCTCATCGCGCCACATGGAGTAGAGGAAGTAGCCAATGAAGACCAACATGATGAGGAAGAGGACCACCGCGATCGCAGAGCCGTAACCCATGCGGAACCCGTACTCGGAGAGCGCCTTTTCGAACATGTAGAAGCTCAGGACGCGGGTCGAACCGAACGGACCGCCATTGGTCATGATGGAAATCAGATCGAAAGACCGCAGCGCGCCAATGATCGTCACAACAAATGCGATGAAAGTCGCGGGGCGAAGCTGCGGCAGGATCACATACCACAACATCTTATGACCCTTGGCCCCATCGAGCCGCGCTGCCTCGATCTGCTCGGGATCAACTGCGTTCAGACCGGTGAGGTAGAGGATCATGGCATACGCCGTTTGCGGCCACAAACCCGCTGCGATGATCGCATAGGTCGCGACATCGGGATCGCCCAGGAAGTTGACGCTCTCAAATCCGAAGAACTGCAAGATGACGTTCAGCAAGCCGACATTTGGCAGGTAGAACCACGAAAAGACGAGGCCAACAACGACCTGCGAAATCACGAATGGGAAGAAGAACAAAGACTTATAGAGCCGGATGCCGACTACCGTCTGGTTCAGGAACAGCGCAATGAACAATCCTGCCGGGATGGCCAGCAGATAGAGCAGCAGCCATTTCAGGTTGTTCCAAAGGGAAATCTCAAAGTTACGGTCACCGACCAGCTCGGCATAGTTCTGCATGCCCACGAACTCGCCCTGCTCGGCAATGTCGCCAAGCCCATTCCACTCAAATAGCGAGACGTAGAAGCTCTGGAAGATCGGGATGATGACGTAGACCGAGAAAAACAGGATCCCCGGGATCAGGAACAGCCACGGCGTCACCGCGATTTCGTTGCGCTTATACCAACCCTTGGGGCGCTGAGAGCGCGGGGTGGCTACGGCTGGGGCGGTCACGTCTGTCATGGTCGAACCTTCGGCATGGAATGCGACGGATGCAGGCGCAAATTGCCTGCCGGGTCAGGAGATGCGCCCACGCAGTGGTGGGCGCATCCAATCCTTTGGTCGTCACGCGCAGGTCACGAATGGATCTGCGCGCGATAAGCCTTACTCGTACACACGCTCACGCGTTGCTTCGAGACGCTCCAGGATGTCGTCCAGGTTGTCCGGGAACACCATGAACTCCTGCAGACCTTCCATGCCGGCAGATGCCATTTCGGCCGGGAAGTCGCGATCGAAGAACTGTGCGATACCGCCGGATGCGTTCTGGGACAGCATCTCAAAGCCCTGCTGCAGGAACTCGTCATCGGCAACCGAAGAGTTCGCGTTGACCGGCAGCTGACCCAGCGCGTCCGGACCGTTGATTTCGGTCTGAACTTCCGCAGAGGTCACGTACTGCAGGAATGCGCGTGCCGCGTCGACGTTCTGTGCACCGGAAGCGATGTGGAACGTGTCGGTCGGCGCGTCTTCGCCCATCGGCACATCCGCGATCATCGGGAACTGGTAGAAGTCGATCTGATCGTCGGTCAGGCCCGCTTCACGCAGGTGCGGAACGGCAAAGTTACCAATCAGGTACGCAGTTGCTTCACCATTGACCACGAAGGGCAGCGCTTCCTGCCAGGAGTAGGTCTGGTGATCCTCGATGAACGCGCCCATGTCGATCAAGGTGCGCCAGTTCGCAAACGTCTCACGCACGCGGTCGTCCATCCAGGATGCCTGACCCGTCGCCAGTTCCATGTGGAAGTCGAAGCCATTTGTGCGCATGTTCAGATAGTCGAACCAGCCGCCAGCAGTCCAAAGGAACTTGGAGCCGATGGCATAGCACGCACGACCGGAGTCGACGATGACCTGGCAGTTCGCGATTTCCTGCTCAAATGTCTCGGGCTCTTCCAGGCCAAGCTCGTTGAAGATGTCTTCGCGGTAGTAGATGCCCCACTGGTAGTAGGTGTAGGGAACGCCCCACTGTGCGCCGTCGAGGGTCATTGCGCCCTGAACAGCTTCAAGGCCCGGCAGGTCGCCATTGGCGTACATGTCGGAAATGTCCATGAACAGGCCAGCGTCGACATAAGGACGCATGCGGTTTGCCGCATACCAGTTGATGACATCGGGCGGGTTCGCGGAGAGCGCGTTACGGATCTGAGACTTCCACGCCTCACGATCGACGATTTCCAGCTCCACCGTCAGGTTCGGATGCATCTCGTCAAAGTCGGCAGCAAGGCCTTCCATGGCAGCGCGGGGCGCAGGGTTGGACATGTCCGAAATGATTCGGAGCGTGCCTTCGAGGTTGCTGTGCCCATCAGCAAATGCGGTGCCGGCGAGCATCGTGCTGGCCGTCAGCGCAAGCATGGACTTCTTCAATATGGACATTCGGTTCCTCCCGTTTTGTCTCAAATAGTGAAACTTGGTTTTGATTATTGAAAACTATGACGAGGCCTCGTAGGCTTGTCAACAATTCGACGCACCGGCTTCGCATCGGCGCGCATATTCGGGAGGAGACCGCCATGGGCGTCTCTCATTCAGATGGAACAGTTGGCAAAGCGCTTGCCGTCCTCGATGTCGTCGCATCGTTTGGTCGCCCTGTGCGCTTTGCTGAAGTGCAGGCCGCAAGCGACCTGCCCAAGGCCACGCTCTACCGTTTGATCCAGACCCTGACCAACCAGCATATGCTGGGCTTTGATGCGCAAAACCACACCTATCAGCCCGGAACGCGGCTGATGCGACTGGCCCATGCTGCTTGGCAGCAAGCGTCCCTCGCACCGATTGCACGGCCTCATCTGGACCGTTTGTCCGCACAACTGGGCCAGACGGTGCACCTCGCCCAGCTGGACGGTGCCCAGGTTCTGTATCTCGACAAGCGCAACGCGACACGACCGATTGCGATGTTTTCAGATGCTGGAAAGATCGGGCCGGGCTATTGCACCGGCGTTGGCAAAGCGATGCTCGCGTTTCTGCCTGATGAAAAGCGTGCGCGCCTTCTGCAACAGCAATCCTACTACCCCCACACTGACGCGACCCATCGGAACGCCGAATCGCTCGAAGGGGAACTGGCTGAAATCCGTCAGAACCGCCTATCCTTCGATCGCGAAGAACATGAACCGACGATCATCTGCGTCGCCGTGCCCATATTGGACAAGACAGACCACCCGCTCGGCGCAATCTCTGTCACCTCATCGACGTTGAGACACAGTCTGGACGATCTTGCGGGGCTCGCCCCGGCCCTCACCGAAGCTGCAACTGAAATCGCACAGGACGCCTCGGGGCTGCTCATGCCCTCCGAGACCACCTGACCTGAAGGAGACTGAAATGCCAGGCGTTACGCTCAAAGACGTGATCAAGAAATATGGAGAGACCCAAGTCATCCATGGCGTGGATCTCGAAATCAACGAGGGTGAGTTCTGCGTCTTCGTCGGCCCCTCGGGCTGCGGCAAGTCCACGCTTCTGCGCATGATCGCAGGGCTGGAGGAAACCACCTCAGGGATCATCAACATTGCCGACAATGATGTCACCCATGAAGACCCGTCGCAGCGCGGTGTCGCGATGGTGTTCCAGACCTACGCGCTCTATCCGCATATGACGGTGGGTGAGAATATGGGCTTCGGCCTAAAAATGAACGGCCACCCGAAGGCAGAGATTGACGCGAAGGTGAAGGAAGCCAGCCGCATCCTGAAACTGGACGAGTATCTCAACCGCAAGCCCAAGGCTCTGTCAGGCGGGCAGCGGCAACGCGTGGCAATCGGCCGCGCCATTGTTCGCGACCCAGACGTCTTCCTCTTTGATGAACCGCTTTCGAACCTCGATGCCGAATTGCGGGTCGAGATGCGCGTGGAGATCGCTCACCTCCACAAAGAGATCGGCGCGACAATGATCTACGTGACCCACGATCAGGTTGAGGCAATGACCCTCGCCGACAAGATCGTCGTACTGCGCAAGGGTCATATCGAGCAAGTCGGCTCCCCCCTGCACCTCTACGATGATCCAGACAACAAATTCGTCGCGGGCTTCATTGGTTCACCGGCCATGAACTTCGTGACCGGCACCATGACCGATGCAGGCGTGGAAGTTCCGGCACTCAGCCAGACGGTTCCGGTCACGCTGACCGACCGCCCGTCCAACGGCACGCAAGTCACCCTGGGCGTCCGCCCGCAGGACATGATGGTCGTGGATGGCGGTAATCTGAGCGTTGATCTGGCCGAGCATCTGGGCGGTGTGTCCTACATCTACCTCGACGCCCCGTCCGGTGAACGGCTGGTCGTGGAAGCACGCGAGAACAATCGCCAAAGCCGCGGATCCAATGTCGGCGTGTCCTTTGATGCGACGAAATGCATGGTCTTCGACGCCAAGACAGAACAGCGCATCCGCTGATCCCTCCGACCGGGCTGATTCAGAAAATGCGGAACGATTTGAGATATCGGGTCGTTCTCTCTCTGAATTTAAGCACGTAAGGAGTTATGAACATGGAGTTCATTGTCGGCATTCTTCATCTGGTCCTCATCATCTGGGCCCTGCTGAAAATCTTTGGGTCCGGCGCATCGACCGGCGCGAAAATTCTCTGGGCCCTTGGCGTGATCATCTTCCCGATCATCGGCTTCATCATCTGGTTCTTCGTCGGTCCCAAGTGATCCAGCATTCGACCGATTTATCGGGGCGCACATATTGTGAGGTATGTGCGCCCTCTTTACGTTTACTCGTCCACCTCCGCAGGAGGGCGACACCCAATCAAGCGTAGAAGCCTGAACCTGCGCCCCGGACAACCCGCAAACTCATTCCGAGCGAAAAAGTCGGAAATAACTCTTGACCAATTTCGTCTGATTTGCGATCCGGTGTCTGACTAATTCAGTCGGATAACGGAGCAACCAATGCGTAACCTGATTCTGTCAACCGCCCTCGTCGCGCTCGCGGCCCCTGCATTTGCGCAGGAATTGAACCTCTATTCCTCTCGCCACTACGATACGGATGAGCGTCTCTACTCCGACTTTACCGAGGCGACTGGCATCGCAATCAACCGCATCGACGGAAACGCGGACGAGCTGGTTGAGCGGATGGTGGCTGAGGGCGCCAACTCCCCGGCTGACGTTCTGCTGACAGTCGATGCCTCCCGCATCGCACGTGCCCAGGCGGCTGGCGTACTTCAATCCATCGACAGCGACGTTCTCGAAGCGGCAATCCCTGCTGAACTGCAGCATGCTGACAATCAGTGGTTCGGATTCTCGACCCGCGCGCGCGTGTTCTTCTACGCCCCTGATCGCGTCGAAACACCGCCACAAACCTACGCAGATCTGGCAGACCCCGCATATGAAGACATGATCTGCATGCGCTCTGCCACCAACGTCTATTCCCAGACCCTGCTCGCCTCGATTATCGAGAATGAGGGTGAGGAAGCGGCCCGTGAATGGGCGACTGGCCTTCTCAACAACCTCGCCCGTGACCCACAGGGCGGTGACACCGACCAGATCCGCGGCGTTGTCTCCGGCGAGTGCGACATCGCAATCTCGAACACTTACTACTTTGCCCGCGCGATCCGTAAGGATGTCGACGGCGTCTCCGGCAATATCGAGGATGTCGCATGGGTCTTCCCGAACCAGGGCGGCACCGGCGCACACGTGAACATCTCCGCAGGCGGTGTGGCCGCACATGCGCCGAACCGCGAGAACGCGATTGCCTTCTTGGAGTATCTGGCCAGCCCACAGGCGCAGCAATACTTCGCCAACGGCAATGATGAGTATCCTGTCGTAGAGGGCACCCCGCTCAGCGCATCCGTGGCAGAGCTTGGCGACTTCGAGGCAGATACGGTCAGCCTCTCCGCCGTGGCCGAAAATGTCGCACTTGCCCAGCAGATCTACAACGAGACCGGTTGGGAATAAGCGCTCCCCCGCTTCCCCAGCCTGAACGGGCGCGGCACTCCTCCCCGGGTGCCGCGCTTTTTTGTGCGTGGATCATGGGTGAGTGGGGACGGGCGCTACTTCGCAGCCAGCGCCGCATCCGGGCGTGCTGCAGCCCGCGCGCGACTTGACCGATCAATCGAATGGCAGACCAGGATCACCGGCAACAATCCGCACGCCACAATCACGAGGCTGGGAACAGCGGCCTGTGACAACCGCTCATCCGACGCCAGGCGATGCGCCTGCACCGCAAGTGTGTCAAAGTTGAAGGGGCGCATGATCAGGGTCGCCGGCAATTCCTTCATCACATCGACAAACACGATCAGAAGTGCGGTCAGAACGGACCCTCGCAAAATCGGCAAGTGCACCTGCGCCAACAGCCGCAGCGGACCCCGCCCCAAGGTGCGGGTCACTGCATCCACATTTGGCGGCACCTGCACCATCCCGCTATCAACGGCTGAAAGCGCGGCCGCCATGAAGCGCGCGGCGTAAGCCAGCACCAGCAACCAGATGGAGCCAGTGAACAAAAGGCCCGTATCAATGCCGAACCGCCCCTCCATGAAAGCGTCGATCCGGTTGTCGAGCACAGCAAATGGCACCAACAATCCGACAGCAATCACTCCGCCCGGAACCGCGTAGCCCAATGTCGCGATCAGCTTGATCGTATCGGAACGGCGTCCCGGATGCAGTCGCGCACGAAAGGCAATCATCAACGCGCCAAACGTGGTGACAAGCGCTGCAATGGTTGCAAGCGTGATCGAGTTTGCCATGAAGGCCCGGTAGCGCGGCGCCAACAGGCTCTGCCCCGATCCAATCGCCATTTCCGTCAAAAGAATGATAGGCAGGATAAATCCGATCAGTACGGGAAGCAGGCAAAAACCTGCGGCGACCCACCCCCAAACACCGCGCAGATGCTCGCTTTCCATACCAGCAAAGCCACGATTGCCGCCGCGCATATGGGCCTGCGCCTGCCCGCGTTGAATACGCTCGATTGCAGCGAGCAACAACGCAAAGCTCAGCAGACACAGCGCCAGTTGCGCCGCGGCTGCGCGATCACCCATCGAGAACCAGGCCTGATAAATCCCGGTCGAGAATGTTTGCACACCGAAATAGCTGACCGTGCCGTAGTCGGAGATGGTTTCCATCACCGTCAGTGCGACACCGCCCGCAATCGCGGGGCGCGCAATCGGCAGAGAGACGGTCAGAAAGGCCCGGATCGGCCCGCGCCCCAGCGTACGTGCGGCCAGATAGGCACTGACCGACTGTTGGCGAAAGGCCGCGCGCGCCAGCAAATACACATAAGGGTAAAGACACACGATCAGCATTACGGCAGCGCCGCCTGTCGAACGCACCTCGGGGAACCAGTAATCGCGCCGCCCCCAATCAAAGGTCTCACGCAGCAAAGTCTGCACAGGCCCGGGAAAGTCCAGGAAGTCGGTATAAGCGTAAGCCAGAACATAAGCGGGGAAGGCCAGCGGCAGCGCGAGCGCGATTTCGAGCCAGCGCACACCCGGGAACCGATAGAGCGTGACGAGCCAGGCCGCCCCCGTCCCGACCACGGCCGTCCCCATGGCAACCAACACCACCAGCAACAGCGTTGTGCCAATATAGCGTGGTAGCACGGTGGCAGAGAGCATGTTCCACGTCGCCAGATCCCCGGCGAGGGCGGCAAACACCGCCGCAATCATCGGGGCCACGCACAGCGCAGCCATCACCAAGGCCATCACATTGAGGATACGCCCGCCCATATGCTCCGCTTTCCCGACAGGATAACTCGGGCATAGCGGGGAAGCGAGGAGGCTTCAAGCGTTGCAGCCCTTGATGCCTCTTCGATTGGTGTCTCGGCCTTGCTTTGCCAGCCGAATGCCGCAGTTTCAAACCGCGTTGGAGCCACCGCTTGCCCTTGCCGCTCAGGTATCGCAGGGTCCGGTCAACGACACATGAAAGGGAGAGAAACGATGCAGACAACCACCGTTCAAACTCAACCGATCTCGGGACAGAAACCGGGCACCTCCGGCCTGCGCAAAAAGACCCGCGTGTTCATGCAACCGCATTTTGTGGAGAATTTCGTCCAGTCCACCTTTGATGCCGTCGATGGTGTCGCGGGCAAGACGCTCATCGTGGGCGGCGACGGACGCTACTTCAATGCGGAGGCCATTCAGGTGATCTTGCGTATGGCAGCCGCCAATGGCGCCGCCCGCGTGATCACTGGCACTGATGGATTGTTGTCGACCCCGGCCGCATCCAACCTCATTCGTCAACGCGGTGCGGATGGCGGGCTCATCTTGTCCGCCTCACACAACCCCGGGGGCCCGGACGAGGATTTTGGGATCAAGTACAACATCGCCAATGGCGGCCCGGCGCCCGAAGCGATCACGGCAGCCATCCACGCCCGTACCGAAGAAATCAGCGAATACCGGATCGTCGAGGCGCAGGACGTTGATCTGGGACATCCGGGCGAAACCTCGCTGGCCAACATGTCGGTGGAGGTTGTCGACCCGGTCGCAGCCTATGCGGAACTGATGCAGTCCCTCTTCGATTTCGACGCGATCCGCGGCCTCTTCGCCTCGGGTTTCACCATGCGCTTCGATGCCATGCATGCCGTGACCGGGCCGTACGCCACGGCCATTCTGGAAGGGATGCTTGGTGCGCCAAAAGGGACGGTCGTGAATGGAACGCCCTCAACCGATTTTGGCGGTGGTCACCCCGACCCCAACCCGGTCTGGGCGAAGACCCTGTTTGACGAGATGATGTCGGACGCTGGCCCCGATTTCGGTGCGGCCTCCGACGGCGATGGCGACAGGAATATGATTTTGGGCCGCAACGCCTATGTCACACCATCTGACAGCCTGGCTCTGCTTGCAGCCAATGCGCATCTTGCTCCCGGCTACGCCAAAGGCCTGTCAGGCGTCGCCCGCTCCATGCCGACCAGCCGAGCAGCCGATGTCGTGGCGGATCGCATGGGCATCCCGGCCTTCGAGACACCAACAGGATGGAAGTTTTTCGGCAATCTTCTCGACGCGGGCAAGGCAACACTTTGTGGGGAGGAAAGCGCCGGGACCGGCTCCGATCACGTCCGCGAAAAAGACGGTCTTTGGGCTGTGCTGCTCTGGCTGAACATTCTTGCGGTCCGAAAGGAGAGCGTCGCAGACATCCTCGCGGCCCATTGGGCGAGCTTTGGGCGCCACTATTATTCCCGTCATGACTATGAAGGCGTCGATGCCGCAGCCGCAAATGCCATGGTAGCCGATCTGCGTGACAGGCTGGCCGGATTGCCCGGCTCGCAGGTGGCTGGCCTGACCATCGAAGGTGCCGACGACTTCGCGTATAGCGACCCAGTCGACGGCTCCACCTCGACAGGTCAGGGTTTGCGTATCCTGTTCGAGGGCGGCTCCCGCCTCGTGATCCGGCTGTCTGGCACCGGCACCGAAGGGGCAACGATCCGCGTCTACCTTGAGCGCTACGTTCCCGGCCCCGACGGCCTGCACGAAGATCCGCAATCCGCGCTTGCTCCAATCATCGCAGCGGCCGAAACCCTGGCGGGGCTGAAGGCGACCACGGGCCGCGATGGCCCGGACGTGCGAACCTAAGATGACATCCGGCTCAACTGCTCTCAGCGCGCAGGACGCGCATCTGTTCGATATACGCCTCGAACGCTCTCGCACCGATTTGCTTGAGCCGTTCGACCGGCTCTATGGTCATTTGCCGACAGCGGACGCTGCGCGAGCGCGGCTGCTCGATACCCTTGCCGCCAACTGGGCCGCGCGGCCTGATGCTCTGAAAGCAATGGATCTGGAGCGGGATCTGAACCCCGACTGGTTCCTGCGCCCCGACCGTATGGGTTATGTCTTCTATGTGGACCGGTTCGCGGGCCGCTTGCGTGATGTGCTCGATCATCTCGACTACCTCGAAGAACTGGGCATCACCTATCTGCACATCATGCCGCTGCTGAAGCCCCGTGATGGGGACAATGATGGCGGCTACTCCGTGCAAGACTACCGCGCGATCAACCCAGCCTATGGAACAATGGATGATTTCGAGGAGGTCACCACGGCCCTGCGCGCGCGCGGCATTTCCACCTGCATTGACATGGTGCTCAACCACACGGCACGCGAACATGAATGGGCCGAGAAAGCGCGCGCAGGCGATCCACACTATCAGGCCTATTACCGCCTATTTGATGATCGCGAGACACCGGACCGCTTTGAAGAGACATTGCTTGAGATCTTCCCCGATCAGGCTCCCGGCAATTTCACCTGGGATGACGCGATGGGAAAGTGGGTCTGGACGACCTTCAACACCCATCAATGGGATCTTAACTGGGAAAACCCGGACGTTCTGATCGAGATCGTGGACATCATGCTGCACCTCGCCAATCGCGGGGCAGAGGTTCTGCGCCTCGACGCCGTGGCCTTCATGTGGAAACGGCTTGGCACCGATTGTCAGAACCAGCCGGAGGTGCATGACATCCTGCAAATCCTGCGGGCCGCCTGCCGCATCGCCGCCGCCGGCATCATTCATAAGGCAGAGGCCATCGTCTCTCCCATCAACCTGATCCCGTATCTGGGCGCGGGGCGACACACGGGCAAGGTTGGCAATCTGGCCTACCATAACTCGCTCATGGTGCAGTTCTGGTCGTCGCTCGCCGCCCGCGACACAACACTGATGACGCGGGTGCTGACGGATCACTTCCCCGTTGGACATCGCAACGCGACATGGGCCACCTATTTGCGATGCCACGACGATATCGGCTGGGCCATCACAGATGAGGATGCGGGCGCACTGGGCTTTTCCGGCGCAGGCCATCGCGATTTCCTGGCCGAGTTCTATCGTGGCAATTTCGAGGGCAGCTTCGCACGCGGCGGTCTGTTCCAATACAACCCGGCCACTAATGACAAACGTTCAAACGGCGCGCTTGCCTCACTGGCAGGACTTGAGGCCGCGACAAGTGATGGAGAGAGAGACGACGCCATCGCCCGCATCCTTATGGGCCATGCGCTGATTGCAAGTTTCGGCGGGATACCGCTGCTCTACATGGGCGATGAGATCGGCCTGCTGAACGACATGGACTGGGCCGCCAACAGTCATGGCGAGGATGACAGCCGCTGGATGCATCGCCCGTTTATGGACTGGACCAAAGCCGCGCGGCGCACGAAGCCCGGCACGACCGAGCAACGCCTGTTCACCGGCATTCAGAAGATCATCAAGGCCCGCGCCCGGACGCCGCTGATCCATGGCGCCGTGCCGCGCGAAATTCTGGAAACACATCAGAGCGCCCTCTTTGCCTTCCGCAGGCGGGATGAGGTGGGCGCACTGATCTGTGTGTTCAACTTCTCCGAAGAACCGCGTCACCTGCCCGTCCAATGGTTCCATGATGTCGGCGTCATGGAATTTCAGGATGTGCTGGGCGGCGCCGCGTTGGAGGAGCGTGACGGCGCAATTTTCATCCCACCTTACGCCGCCCTCTGGTGCGCCTGAGGCTGGGTCAGTACGACCCCGCCCCACGTGCGACAAGGGCCTTGTCCAACTGTTCGGCGGCCACGGCGTAAGCGGCCGTCCGCATGTCGCTGTCCAGTTCCTCTGCCTTCTGGGCCACAGCCTTCGCGCGGGCCGTAATCCGATCCGTCAGCCGTTTGGTCACTTCATCATTTGACATCGGCACACCTGAACGGTTCACAACCCATTCAAGCCAACTGACGAAGACCCCACCCGCATTGGCAAGGATATCTGGTGCAACCTTGATCCCGGCGTCACGCAAAGCGGCGTCCGCCTCTGGCAGTACGGGGCCATTCGCAATCTCAACAATCGCCTTGCAGCTCAACGCACCAACAGTGTCGGACGTGATCTGACCGCCCATGGCGGCAGGCACCAACACATCCGCCTCCACACTCAAAATCGCGTCGCTTTTGCGGCTCTCGACACCTTCAGCATCGACAACCGACCCGCCATCCGCTTTCACCTTGTCGAGTACATCAAGGTCCAGCCCCTCGGCGTCGAACGCTGTTCCGCCGCTATCGGCCACCGCAATGATCTTCCACCCGGCATCGGCGGCAAATCGTGCAAAGTGGCGCCCGCCGGAACCATAGCCCTGCAATGCGATCGTCTTGTCGCCATCCGCCACGCCCAGCGCCTCTGCCAACGTATCGAGCACCAGAAACGCGCCCTGCCCGGTCGCTGGCGCACGGCCTTCCAGCCCGCCGGCAATAGGCGGCTTCCCCGTGATCAGACCTGGCACATGTTCGTGCCGCACCTGCCCGATCGTGTCGGCAATCCAGGCCATTTCCATCGGCCCTGTCCCCACATCGGGGGCCGGAATGTCCCGCGCGGGACCAAAGATATGGGCGAACCGCTCGGCAAAGGCGCGGGTCAGCCGCTCGCGCTCTGACTGGCTTAGGCTTTTGTAGTCCACGCTGATCCCGCCCTTGCCGCCCCCATAGGGCAGTTGCATCAGCGCGCATTTGACCGTCATCCAGAAGGCCAAGGTCTGAACCTCGTCCGCATTGGTTGAGGGATGAAAGCGCAGACCACCCTTGGTCGGTCCCAGCAGATCGGAATAGCGGCAGCGCCACGCCTTCACCATCTTCAGCGCCCCGTCATCCATCCGCACAGGGATAGAGGCCGCGAGTGTTTCCTGCGGATATTTCAACGTCTCCAGCAATTCACATTCAACGCCCGTCTTGCGCGCGGCGTCAAACAGCCGGTCACGCGCTGCACTCAATTGATCGCCCATAAAAAAATCCTTCCGAAAAAATCATTTCGGAAGGATACGGTGGCGCGAAGCTGCGCTCGATCAAGCCCGCCTCACGAAGGCATGAGGTCACGCCTCATCATGTTTGGCTTCGAGTGCCGCAATACGGGCTTCCAGCGCGGCATTCTCTTCGCGGGCTTTCTGCGCCATGGCGCGCACTGCGTCGAACTCCTCACGTGTGACAAAGTCACGATCGGCCAGCCAGCGGTCCATCATGCTCTTCATCGCATTCTCGGCTTCGGTCCGCGCCCCTTGTGCCACGCCCATCGCGTTGGTCATCAGCTGGCTCATATCGTCAAGGATGCGGTTGCGCGTCTGCATGTCAAAAAACTCCGGTTACTAACCCTTTTGTGACTTCTGATATGGGGTGCGTGAGCGGACGAAGCAAGCCAAAGCCTTGACGTCGCAGGCATGGAGGGAAATGTAACAGGCGACCCTCACGGCCGGAGCCGCCCATGCCCTTTCCCGAAATTGACCCGATCGCGCTGGAATTCACGATCTTTGGCTTCACGTTGGCCATACGCTGGTATGCGCTTGCCTATATCGCGGGGATCCTGCTGGGCTGGCTCTATGCAGTACGTGTTCTGAAGGTTGAGCGTCTGTGGGACAGTCGCGGCCCTGCGATGACACCGAAGCTGACGGAGGATTTCTTGACATGGATCGTCGTCGGCATCATTGCGGGCGGCAGGCTGGGCTATGTGCTATTCTATCAGCCAGCCTATTTCGCTGAAAATCCGGGCGAGATCATCCGCATCTGGGATGGCGGGATGAGCTTCCATGGCGGGTTCCTGGGCGTCTGTGCGGCCATCATCCTGTTTTCCCGCCGCCATGGACTTGAGTTGATGAAGGTCTCCGACATGGTGGCACTGGTCGTGCCCATTGGCATCTTCTTTGGACGCATCGCAAATTTTGTGAACGCAGAGCTTTGGGGACGCCCCACCACGGCTCCATGGGGTGTTGAGTTTCCCGGCGTGAGCGCCCAGACCTGCCCGGATTTCTGGACGGAGACCTGCGCGCGGCATCCATCGCAACTTTACGAGGCCGGGTTGGAGGGCATTCTTCTCGGCCTTGTGATGGCCGCAGCGGTCTGGGGCTGGCACATGCTCAAACGCCCCGGCTTTGTCGCAGGCATGTTCTTTGCAGGCTACGGTATCGGTCGCTTCATCGTGGAGTTTTTCCGTCAAGGCGACGCGCAATACGTGTCCGAGGGCAACCCATTCGGGCAGGTGCTCCGCTTTGGAGACAGCCCCTGGGCTGGCCTCAGCATGGGTCAGATTCTGTCGACCCCGATGATCCTGATCGGCATCGCGCTGATGATCTGGGCCATTCGGCGATCCCGTCCGGCATGACCGCACTCAATACCCTGATCCTGCGTCAGATCGCCCAGCGCGGTCCGATGAACGTCGCCGAGTACATGACGCTGTGCCTCCAGCACCCGGAACATGGCTACTACACGACCCGCGATCCATTCGGTGCCGCCGGGGACTTCATCACCGCGCCGGAAATCCATCAGATCTTCGGAGAGATGATCGGCCTCTGGCTCGCCAGTGTCTGGATGGAACGCATCCAAGGGCCCGTCACGCTTGCAGAGGCGGGGCCCGGACGGGGCACGCTGATGGCGGATATCCTGCGAGTTGCCGACCGCGTTCCCGGTTTCGCCCAGGCCCGGCGCATAGCCCTGATCGAAACCTCCCCGACCCTGCGCGACGTGCAGCGCAAAACTTTTCCATCGGGGGATGTGAGCTGGTTCGACACGATCGCCGATCTGCCCGATGACCGCCCACTGCTCTTCGTTGCGAATGAATTCATCGACGCTCTGCCCATCCGGCAGTTCATTCGAACCGGGAACCGCTGGGCAGAGCGCGTTGTAGGCGCGCAGGATGGACAGCTTACTTTCGGCCTTGCCCCACCCGTCACGATGGCCGTCCTCGATGACTTGTTTCCCGCGCCACAGGACGGCGCGTTGGTCGAATGGTGCCCCGCCGCCGAACCCATCCTGCAAGACCTTCAAACCCGCATCACCGGGCAGGGCGGGGCCGCGTTGCTGATCGACTATGGCGCATGGGACGGGACGGGGGACACGCTGCAGGCCCTAAAGGCGCAACAGCCCGTCGACCCGCTCATGCACTCCGGCGATGCCGATCTGACCGCGCATGTGAACTTCAGCCACCTCGCCGCAGCCGCTCCAGCGCTCCACGCCGGGTTTGAGACGCAGGGCGTCTTCCTGGAACGATTGGGGATAACGGCACGGGCACAACAATTGGCCGCACGGGATAAGGGCATGGCCGTCGCGCACCGCCGGCTTGTCCACCCTGATGAGATGGGCGGGCTCTTCAAGGTTCTCGGTCTGAGCACAGGCCCTGCCCCATTGCCGGGTTTCACCCCATTGACCTGAGCCGCAGGGCGCGCGACGGTCGCAGCACGGCCACCAAAGGACCCTGCCCCATGACGCTGGAAATCCTGACATCCGACGCACTCGCGCCGATCCGCCACGGGTTCTTCACCCGGCGTGGCGGCGCGTCCTCGGGCATCTTCAAGGGGCTCAATTGCGGTGCGGGATCCTCTGATCAGGCGGAGGCGGTGCGCATAAACCGCGCCCGCGTGGCAGGGGCGATGTCGGTCGAACCTGATCACCTTATTTCACTGCATCAGGTCCACTCAGCGGATGTGGTTCATGTGACCGCGCCGTTCAGCGAAAAGCCGAAAGCAGACGCAATGGTGACGGCAACACCCGGCATTGCGCTGGGCATTCTCACCGCGGACTGCGCGCCTGTGCTGTTTGCGGATGCCGAAGCCGGTGTGATCGGCGCGGCCCATGCCGGTTGGAAAGGTGCCATTGGCGGCGTCATCGACGCGACAATTACGGCCATGGAGGGGCTGGGCGCGCGTCGCGATGCCATCGCAGCAACGATCGGTCCCTGTATCAGCCAGCGCAATTACGAGGTCGGGCAAGATTTCGTGGAGCGTTTTGTCGATGACACACCAGATTATGCCCGCTTTTTCGCAGGTGGTCGCTCAGCCGATCACGCACAGTTCGACCTGCCCGGATTTGTATTGTCCCGATTGCGCAACGCGGGCATCGAAGCACCGGAATGGACCGGCCATTGCACATATGCAGAACCGGACCGCTTCTATTCCTATCGCCGCACAACGCACTTGAAAGAGGCCGATTACGGCCGCCTGATCGCGAGCATCTCTCTATGAGCTACTTCACACCGGATGAGTACACGACCCGCCGCAACCGTCTGAGCGCAAAGATGGAAGCAGAGGGCCTCGACGCGCTGCTGCTCTTCGCGCCGGAAAGCCAGTATTGGCTGACCGGCTATGACACGTTCGGGTTCTGCTTTTTTCAATGTCTGATTTACACCGACGGTCGGACCTATCTGCTCACCCGATCCGCCGATATGCGACAGGCACAACTGACATCGAACGTTGGCGAGATCCGCGTTTGGGTCGATGGCATCGACGCACCAGCCGCGAAACTTGCCGATTGGGTTGCCGAATTGGGCCTTACAGGCAAGCGGATCGGCTATGAAACGGACACTGCCGGCCTCACCGCGATGCGCGGGCGGGAGGTCGATGCCGCCCTGCCCGGTCTGGTGGAATGCAACGGCCTCGTCGATCGGTTGCGCCTGACCAAATCTGAGGCCGAAATCGCCGCCGTGCGACGCGCGACCGAACTGGGTGACATCGCTTACGAGACGGCCCTGCCCCTGATCCGCCCGGGAAACAGCGAGGGTGTCATCCTCGATGCGATGCAGGGTGCCGTTTTTGCCAATGGCGGCGACTATCCCGGCAATCCCTTTATCATCGGCTCTGGCGAACGCGCCCTGCTCTGCCGCTACACGACCGGACGCCGAACGTTGCAGGCACAGGACCAACTGACCTTGGAATGGGCGGGGGTAGAGGCGCAATATCATGGGGCGTTGATGAAAACCGTCGTGATCGGGGAACCCACCGCGCACCACGTCAAAATGCACGCCGCAGCCCACGAGGCGCTGTTGGCCTGCGAGGACGCGATGCGGCCCGGCAACATCATGCGCGACGTCTACGATGCCCATGTCCGTGTCATGGCAGATCACGACCTCGACGCGCATCGCCTGAATGCCTGCGGCTATTCGATGGGGGCGAGCTACGCGCCCTGCTGGATGGACACACACATGTTCCACGCCGGCGCGATGACAGAGATGGAAGCGGGTATGACCTTTTTCCTGCACATGATCCTGATGGATAGTGAATCCGGCACAGCAATGACTTTGGGCCGCACATCCCTGATCACGGCAAATGGGGCAGAGCCGCTCTCCCGCCTGTCACTCGAGTTGCCATGCGTTGGCTGATCGCGGGTCTGCTGACCCTGACCCTTTCAGCATGCGAACAGAACAATACGACCCTGCCGCAAATTGCGGCGGGTCCGCGCCTGGCCCTCGTCGCCGATGATGTGACGGTGCAGATCCGCATCGATCCCAGCCAGTTCCCGACGGTTGCCGATCAGGTGGCAGATGATGTGGCCACCCTGCTGGGTCCGCCGACGGCAATCCGCGAAATAGGACGCGCCGGGCTGATCCTGCTGATGAACGGCCGCTTTGACCGCCAGAGGGCCGAGGATGGCCGCCTGATCTACATCATGGATTGGGATGTGAGAGAACCCGGCGGAACCCAGGTCACGCTCTTCCGCGTTGGCATCGTACCGCAGGACCCGATGTCGTCGGGCATCTCAGAGCGCGATGCCCAGGGTCTCGCCTGGTTCGTGGCAGATCGCCTAACACGTGACGAGGCCGTACGCGCCATCGTACTGGCGCGCCGCAGCTAGACGAGATCTTTGACGAAATAGTGCAAATGCGGGCGAAGTTGCGGCTGATCCAGATAGGTCGTGGTCTCGATCGGTCCCTCGACCTCCCGAAAGCCAAGCTTTGGGTAAAGATCCCGCATCTCCACATTGGGCGTCAGCGTATCCGCCACCAGCCGCGTCAGCCCCATCCTGCGGGCGACGGCCTCGCGCTCTTGGATGAGGGCGCGCCCCGCCCCGGTGCCACGTGCCGCATCTGTGACAAAGACACGTTTCAACTCACCCGTACCCGGCGCGAGTTGCTTGAGCATACCGCAGCCGATCACAGCACCAGACAGATCGCGGGCCAGCAGCAGGCAGCCATTGGGCGGCAGATAGCCATCCGCATTTTCCCAGAACTCGGCAAGCGCGCTCTCTGGCGCTTCATCACTGATCGCCAGCCCCATTCCACGCATACGTGTGACGATCGTTTCGTAATACTGTTTTAGAATGTCGTCGAGATCCACACGGGGCGGCAAGGTCTCGCAAAGCTCGATGCGAAAACCGCTCATGCGCCAGATCCCCCCACGCACATGCGGTCAGTCTTCACCATCCGCAACCCGCGCTTCCAGCACGTCAAACGGCACGCCCGGCTCATTTTTCGCATTGCGGATCACCAGCGACGTCTTAACGCTCGCCACATTCTCGGCCGCCGTCAGCTCTTCAGTCAGAAAGGCCTGGAAGCTGGACAGATCCGGCGCCACGCATTTCAGGATGAAGTCAATCTCACCGTTCAACATGTGACACTCCCGCACCAGTGGCCAGGAGTTGCAGGCCGCCTCGAAAGCGCTCAGATCTTTCTCAGCCTGGCTGCGCAAAGACACCATGGCAAAGACCTGCACCTCAAAGCCCAGCTCCCGCGCATTCACCCGCGCATGGTAGTCTGTGATGAAGCCGGTCTCTTCCAGTGCGCGGACACGGCGCAGGCAGGGCGGGGCGGAAATGCCAACGCGGCGCGACAATTCAACATTGGTCATGCGCCCATCGGCCTGCAATTCGGCGAGGATCTTGCGGTCGATCGGATCAAGCTTTGTGCTCGGCATCTGGCTCTAAGGTCCTTTTTCGAAAGTTAGGGGAGTCTCTAAGGTTTGAGCAAGAATATTTCAAGACTCGGACCGATTTTTTCGCGCCTCGGCAATTATCGACCGCTTGCTTGACACCTCGTTGCGAGACACGACATTGAGGGGAAGCTGCAAAGTAAACGAGTCAGGAATAAGGGGCCGCATATGTCGCGTGCAGAGGAAATTCGCAACTCCATAATTGCATCCTTCCGCGCAGGTGAGCAGCGCGAAGCGCCCTACCGTCACTGGCTGATCGACAATGTGCTGCCAGCGGATGTCGCGGCCGAAGTCGCGGAACTGCCCTATGAAGCCCCCGCGCTAGAGATTGAGGGCGGCACGCGTGAGGCCAACAACAAGACCCGCAAGTACTTCGACGCGGACAGCATCGCGAAATATGACGTCGCCGCAGATGTCGCCACGGCCCTGCAATCGCCAGAGATGATTGCTGCGGTTGAAGACATTTTCGAAACCGACCTGACCGACACATATTTGCGCATCGAATATGCTCAGGACACGCAGGGGTTCTGGCTGCAGCCACATACCGATATCGGCGTGAAGAAATTCACCTTCCTGCTCTACCTGTCAGAGGGCGAAGGGCATGAGAAACTGGGAACGGATATCTACGCGGATGCCGACACTCACGTTGGGGCCTCTCCTTTCGCGCGGAATGCGGCCATGATCTTTGTGCCTGCCGACAACACATGGCATGGCTTTGAACCGCGTGAGATCAAGGGCGTGCGAAAGTCGCTGATCGTCAACTACGTGACGAAAGACTGGCGCGCGGTCGAACAGCTCGCCTTCCCTGGCGAATTCGTCAAGACCGCGGCCTGACGCCTTCACCAAGACTGTATCAGTGCGCCGCGATCCGGCGCCTGATCTCCTCTGCAATCTCGGCAGAGGCGTCTACTGCGGATGCCTGAAAGTCTTCGCCTCCATCGCGCAAATCCCGCAAAGCGCCCCGCTCTGCCATCCGGTCCAGAAACCGGTCGAGCTTGCGGGACAGACCCTTCGGCCGGAACACATGCAGCGGCACACCAAACATCGAGGCTTCTGATACCATGTTATGACTGTCGCCGGTTACGATCAGGCGGTCGGCATTTGTCAGGATATCGAGATACGGATTCTCCCCACTGCCATCCCAGTGCCACTGGCCCGGCAGGGCCGAGGCAACAGCCTCGCGCAATGCGTCAGGTGTTCTCCGTGACGGCACAACAACCGCAGTACCTGCCCCAATCGCCGCGCAGATCGCCTCGGCTGCGCGCAGGCTCTCGGCGCTTTCATATTTCACGGTGCCGGTGCGGCCGCCCAATATGACACCTGTCAGCGGGCGCGGTAGTGCGCCAAATCGGTCCTGCCCACGTGCGCGGGCTTCGGCCAGGACATCCGGTGTGAAGGGATGTGGCCCAGTATCGGTGCTCATCACCCGCGCCCCGCTCAACCCGTCATGAACGGGCGCCCAGATCATATCGAGCTCGACAGGTTGGATGCGCGGGTCCTTCAAGAAAACGGTGAATGTCCCCGGCGACGCCCGCTTGACCGCCCGAATATAGGGCACGGTGCGCCGCCCGCTGGCGATCAGCACATCGGGAAAGGGCGGGGCGATGGGGCTGTCTGGCTGTCCGATCCGCTCGGCGGGCGGCACCGGTCCGCGCGGCGCAAGCCAGACCCAGGGCTTGCCGGGACTGACCACCCGCTCCGTGACCTCACCGTCCAACCGTCGCGCCACGCCACGACATTGAACAAGATCCCCGATCTTGCCATCGGTCAGTATCCAGATACGTTGTCGCTCTGCCATGGTCTCGCTCCTGCCAGTCGCCTTGTGCATACGCGATAGAACCTCGGGGGGCACGCGCCTTCTGCCCCTTTATCAAGGCGATCCGCTCCCCTATATCTCAACGCCAGCCAGAAACAGGCCCGTATCAGGAGCGTTCCATGTCAGAGACCCGTCACACCCGCCTTCTCATCATCGGATCCGGTCCCGCAGGCTATACCGCAGCGGTTTATGGCGCGCGCGCCATGTTGGAGCCTGTTCTGATTCAGGGCATTCAGCCGGGCGGTCAGCTGACCACCACGACTGAGGTGGAAAACTGGCCGGGCAATACCGAAATTCAGGGCCCCGACCTAATGGTCAACATGGAAGCCCATGCCAAGGCGATGGGCGCGGATATCGTCTCAGACTACATCACTTCCCTCGATCTCTCCCAACGCCCCTTCAAGGCCTTTGCAGATAGCGGCCTCACCTACACAACCGACGCGCTGGTCCTCGCCACCGGGGCGCAGGCGAAATGGCTGGGACTTGAGAGCGAAGAGAAGTTCAAGGGCTTTGGCGTTTCAGCCTGTGCAACCTGCGATGGCTTCTTCTATCGCGGCAAGGAAATCGTCGTGATCGGCGGCGGCAACACGGCCGTGGAAGAGGCGCTCTTCCTGACGAATTTCGCCTCGAAGGTCACACTGATCCACCGCCGGGATGAGTTGCGGGCAGAGAAGATCCTGCAACACCGTCTGGAGAAGAACGAAAAGATCGAGATGCTCTGGAACCACCAGCTTGAAGAAGTGCTGGGCGACGACATGCCGCTGGGGGTCACCGGTATCAAGGCAAAGAGCACTATCGACGGCTCGATCACAGAGATCCCGTGCGCCGGTGTCTTCGTCGCTATCGGCCATGCCCCGGCCTCGGAACTGGTCAAGGACGTGCTCGAAACCCACAATGGCGGCTACGTGAAGACTGCACCTGACAGCACAGCCACCTCGATCCCCGGCGTGTTCGCAGCGGGCGACCTGACCGACCACATCTACCGTCAGGCCGTGACCAGCGCAGGTATGGGCTGCATGGCAGCACTTGAGGCGGAGAAATTCCTGGCCGAGCAAGAGGGCGACGACGTCTCCAAACCCCTCGGCTATGGCGCAGAGGTCGCCTGATCCGAAAAAGGGGAGCCCGCGCGCTCCCCTTTCTTTATCCCCCAAATATCCCCGCCGGAGGCGTCAGCCCCGCTCCAACAAACGCAGCACCCTCAACCAGCGCCCGAAGGCCGCAATGACGGCAACTGCAAATCCGCGCCATCCGGCACGCCAGTGCCCGCGTGTCAGCCAGATCTTCAGAACCTGAAGTGGAAATTCCAGCCAAAGCCGGATCAGCAATTGCCAACGCGGCTTTCGCTTCGCGGCCTCCGCCTGAAACGCCGCTGATCGCACGACCTTCTCGGCGAAGTCTCCATATGTCAGGATCGAAAAATGCCACATCGGCGCGTTGAGCTGGTGCACATTGGTCCCCGGCTCGGCATGAACCCGGTCGAATAGCGGATGGTCGGAAAACCGTGCGGCATCCAAATGATATAGCCGGATCACATTGTAGTCGAGCACCTGCCCGCGCGGCGCCTCATCACCGGGATAAACCAGATATTGCCGTGTCTTGTAACTCGCCGGTTCCGGTGCACCCTCCGCAAACAAGGCGGAGATCTCCTCCCGCAATTCCGGCGTGACCAGATCATCTGCATCGAGGTTCAGAACCCAGCGGTTGCGGCACGCCTCTTCACCATGCCGCTTCTGCTCTCCAAATCCGGTCCAGTCACGGTGCAACACGCGCGCGCCAGCGTCGCGCGCGATCTCCAGCGTGCGGTCCGTGCTACCAGAGTCCACGATCACCAGATCGTCGACCCAACCTTCAATCGCAGCCAGCGTGCGCGGCAGGCGGGCCTCCTCATTCTTGGTGATAATGAAGATCGACAAGGGAAGTCGTGTCATCGTCGCCTGCTCCGCTACAGTGAGCGCACCCTAGACAAGCCAGAGTGCCGCGACAATCGCGGGATGATCCTCCAAGCATTCAGCCGTTTATGGATCAACAACGCTGCCATTTCATCCTTTGCACCACTGCCATTCCTACTCTGCATATCAGATGATCACTGCATCCTTTTCTCTCAGGACATGTTGAGTTTTCGCACACAACGCGTCATCAACCGGCAAGCGTTCCGAACTTCAAAGGCAGATGTCCGATGCAACCGCAATCCCACGCCCCAATCCCCGAGCTCTTCGTCAGCTATGATAGTGCTCAGAAACTCAAGCAGGAGGCCGCAGGGCTGCCCTCATGGGATCTGACACCGCGCCAGGTTTGCGATCTGGAGCTCTTAATGAATGGCGGCTTCAATCCGCTGAAGGGGTTCCTGAGTGAACAAGACTATGACAGCGTGGTCGAGAATATGCGCCTCGCGGATGGTTCGCTCTGGCCCATGCCGATCACGCTGGACGTGTCCGAAAAATTCGCAGGCAGCATCGAGGAAGGCCAGGATATCGCCCTGCGCGACCCAGAGGGTGTGATCCTCGCCATCCTCTCTGTCACCGACAAGTGGGCCCCGAACAAGTCGCGCGAAGCCGAAAAGGTCTTTGGCGCGGATGACGTCGCGCATCCGGCGGTGAACTATCTGCACAACCACGCCGGTGCGATCTATCTGGGCGGCCCGATCACCGGCATTCAGCAGCCGGTGCACTATGACTACCGCGCCCGTCGCGATACGCCCAATGAGCTGCGCGCCTTCTTCCGCAAGATGGGCTGGCAGCGCATTGTGGCCTTCCAGACCCGCAACCCGCTGCACCGCGCGCATCAGGAACTGACCTTCCGCGCCGCGAAGGAAGCGCAGGCGAACCTCCTGATCCACCCGATCGTGGGCATGACCAAGCCGGGCGACATCGACCACTTCACCCGTGTCCGCTGCTACGAGGCGGTGCTGGACAAATACCCGGCCTCCACCACGAACCTGAGCCTGCTCAACCTCGCCATGCGCATGGCTGGCCCGCGTGAGGCTGTGTGGCACGGCATCATCCGCAAGAACCACGGCTGCACCCACTTTATTGTCGGCCGCGATCACGCGGGGCCGGGCAAGAACTCCGCCGGTGAAGATTTCTACGGCCCCTATGACGCGCAAGACCTCTTCAAGGCGCATCAGGAGGAAATCGGCATCGAAATGGTCGATTTCAAACACATGGTCTGGGTTCAGGAGCGGGCCGAGTACATGCCGGTCAATGAGGTGCCAGAGGGCGCGACCGTCCTCAACATCTCCGGCACCGAACTTCGCCGCCGCCTTCAGGAGGGGCTGGATATCCCCGAATGGTTCTCGTTCCCTGAAGTGGTCGAGGAACTGCGCCGCACCAAGCCTCCGCGCTCCAAGCAGGGCTTCACCCTGTTCCTGACGGGCCTCTCTGGGTCGGGCAAATCCACCATCGCGAACGCCGTCATGGTCAAGTTGATGGAGATGGGCGGCCGCCCGGTGACGTTGCTCGACGGCGATCTGGTGCGCAAAAACCTCTCTTCCGAGCTTGGCTTCTCAAAGGAGCACCGGGATCTCAACATCCGCCGTATCGGCTATGTCGCATCCGAAATCACCAAGAACGGCGGCATCGCAATTTGCGCGCCCATCGCGCCCTACACCGCGACCCGCCGCGCCGTCCGCGAAGACATCGAAGCGTTCGGCGCCTTCATCGAAGTGCATGTCGCAACCTCACTGGAAGAGTGCGAGCGGCGCGACCGCAAGGGCCTCTACAAACTGGCGCGTGAAGGGAAGATCAAGGAGTTCACCGGCATCTCCGATCCCTACGAAGCCCCGACACAGGCCGAACTGGTCCTCGACACCGAAGGCACCGATGTCGACTACTGCGCTCAGCAGGTCATCCTCAAACTGGAGAGCCTCGGCCTGATCGCGGCCTGATCCGGTCCACTCACCCAAAAAAAGAAAGCCCCGGCAACGACCGGGGCTTTTTCATGTCTGCACTGTTTTACGCTCTCAGTGAACGCTTACCGGTGCCATCTCGTTTTGGCGCGCGACCGTGAAGGCGAGGCGGCGATCACCGACCAGAGCCAGCCTTTGGCCCTCTGCATTGTGGATCGCGTAGAGCGTCTCAGCATCGGTCTGGTCGCGCACGTCCTGCGGCAGGTCCGCTGCCGCGACGGAACGTACGTAGACGATATTGCTCTCAGGCGCAGCGCCGGGCTTTTGATAAGTGGGATGTTCTGTCATTTTCCGCCGTCCTTTCTGATCGCAATCGTCTGGACAACCCGCTCCGGCACCTCGCGCGCCAGTTCGATATCCAGAAGACCATGTTCCAATCGTGCACCGCGCACCTCGACCCCATCTGCGAGAACGAAGGAACGGCTGAATTGCCGCGTCGCAATACCTCTATGGAGGAATACGCGCCCCTCATTGGTTTCGTTCCGTCGTCCCCGGATCATCAGTTGCCGATCTTCCAGCGTGATCGCCAGATCATCCTCGGCAAAACCGGCCACGGCCAGGGTAATGCGATAGGCATGCTCATCGAGCTGCTCGATATTGTAAGGGGGGTAGCTGTCAGAGCCTGCCTTCGCAGTCCGCTCTACCAGCCGGTCCAGCTCTTCAAATCCCAGTAGGAAGGGATGAGAGCCAAAAGAATGGCGTGTCATCGTGTCATGTCCTCGGTTCACAAGCGACAAAAGGCGTAGCCCCGCAACCGGCGGCCACTCAATAAATATGGGGAGCCTTGCGCCCCGGCACAAGTGACACAACGCGACGTGACGTCAGCAGACGACGGGGGGTCTTCCGCGCTACCCTTAACGAAAAGCGATTCTGGGAGGGATCAACATGCGCGAAGCCGTCATCGTCTCCAGCGCGCGCTCTGGCCTGACAAAGGCCGGACGCGGAGAGTTCAACAACACGACCGGCGCAACGCTTGGTGGGCATGTGATTGCCGAAACGGTCAGCCGGTCCGGCATTGACCCCGCCCGGATCGAGGACTGCCTGATCGGCTGCGCCTACCCGCAGGGCACAACGGGCGGCAACATCGCACGTCAGATTGTGATCCGGGCGGGTCTACCCGTCAGCATCGCCGGGGCGACGGTCAACCGCTTCTGCTCTTCGGGTTTGCAGACCGTTGCCATGGCCGCAAACTCCATCGTGAACGAAGGGTGCGAGGCCGTTGTCGCGGGCGGGATCGAGATGGTCTCCCAAATCGGGAACGCGCGCGCCGGCAAGCTGGATCAGGACCCATGGTTGCTGGAGCATAAGCCAGAGATCTTCCTGCCCATGATCGACACCGCAGATATTGTGGCCCAGCGCTATGGCGTCAGTCGCGAACGGCAAGACGAATACGGCCTGCGCTCCCAGCAGCTTTACGCCGCAGCGGTCGAGGCCGGGAAGTTCGATGAAGAGATCATGTCCATCAACACAGAAATGATGGTGCAGGATCGCGAAACAAAGGAAATCAGCATGCACGCGGTCACCGTTGATCGTGATACATGCAACCGGCCGCAAACCACACTGGACGGGCTCGCCGCGCTCCAGCCTGTGCGCGGCGAGGGCAACTTCATCACCGCCGGAAACGCCTCGCAACTCTCTGACGGCGCCGCTGGCGTCATGTTGATGGAGGCGGAGGCCGCAAAAGCGGACGGGATCGAGGCACTCGCCACCTTCCGTGGTTTTGCGGTCGCGGGCTGCGAACCCAACGAAATGGGCATCGGCCCGATCTATGCCGTGCCCAAACTGCTGGAGCGCGCAGGGATGACTGTTGACGATATCGACCTGTGGGAATTGAACGAGGCCTTCGCCAGCCAGGTGCTCTACTCCGCCGACACGCTTGGGATCGACTATGACAAGCTGAACGTGAACGGCGGCTCCATCGCCATCGGCCACCCGTTCGGCATGACCGGCGCGCGTCAGGTCGGCCACATCATTCGCGAGGGCAAACGACGCGGCGCAAAATGGGGCGTCGTGACCATGTGCATCGGCGGCGGCCAGGGTGCCGCGGGCCTGATCGAGATTCACTGAGGGAGCCGGGCATGAACCTGAACTTCACCCCCGAACAAGAGGCTTTCCGCGCCGAGGTGCAGGAATGGCTGGCCGACAACCTGTCCGCCCGCCTGGCGGACAAGGTGCGCACCTCCAAGCATCTGACCAAGCAGGACATGGAAGAATGGCATGCAAAGCTGAACGCTAAAGGCTGGCTCGCCAACCATTGGCCCGTCGAGCATGGCGGCCCCGGTTGGGACCCGGTGCAACGGTTCATTTTCGAGCATGAATGCGCGCTGGCCCACGCCCCACGCGTCGTGCCCTTTGGCGTGAATATGCTCGGCCCCGTGCTGCTGAAATACGGGACAGATGAGCAGAAGGCGCATTACCTGCCCCGCATCCTCGACGGCACCGACTGGTGGTGTCAGGGCTATTCAGAGCCGGGCGCAGGCTCCGACCTTGCCAGCCTCAAAACGGCGGCTGTCCGCGAGGGCGACCATTATGTTGTGAATGGCCAAAAGACGTGGACCACGCTGGGCCAGCATGCCGACTGGATCTTCTGCCTGGTGCGCACCTCGAAAGAGGGCAAGCCGCAGGAGGGGATTTCTTTCCTGCTGATCGACATGAACACCGCCGGCATCGAGGTTCGCCCGATCTACCTGCTCGATGGCGATCATGAGGTGAATGAGGTCTGGTTCACGGACGTGAAGGTTCCGGCCGAAAACCTTGTCGGCACTGAAAATATGGGCTGGACCATCGCGAAATACCTGCTCACTTACGAACGGACCGGGATCGCGGGTGTCGGCTTCTCCACCGCAGCTCTTGCAGAGCTGAAGCGCGTCGTCGCCCAGACCGAGAAGGCCGATGATCCGCTCTTCGCGGCCCGGGTCGCCAAAGTCGACATTGCGCTGGAAAACATGAAGACGACGAACCTGCGCGTGCTCGCCGCCGCAGCAGGTGGCGGCGCGCCGGGGGCGGAAAGCTCGATCCTAAAGGTCAAGGGCACCGAAATCCGACAAGAGATCAACGCGCTCTTCCTGCGCGCGATGGGTCCGCAAGCGCAGCCCTTCATCTCCGAGGCGCTTGAGGACGGGTTCAACGGGCCCGAAACCGGCCCTGATGGCGCGGCCTATGCCGCAAAGGATTACTTCAACAATCGCAAGCTCTCGATCTTTGGCGGTTCGAACGAGATCCAGAAGAATATCGTCAGCAAGGCGATGCTGGGCATGTAGCCACACGCCCTGCCCCGGACGTGATCCGGGGCCGCGCTGCAAAACCGATCCCGGACCTGATCCGGGAAATGCCAAGACAAAGACCGCGCCGCGACAGGAGCACCACCATGGATTTCACGCCCACCGATGACCGCCGGATGCTGGCCGACACACTGAATCGGTTTCTGACTGATCGGTATGACCATGACACCCGCATGAAAATCGCAGGGTCCGAGATCGGGTGGTCCGCCGAGTTATGGGCCGAAATGGCGGAACTTGGCCTGATCGGCGCGCTTTTCGCGGAAGATGAGGGTGGATTTGGAGGCCACGGCTTTGACATTGCGCTGATCTTCGAAGGGCTGGGACGCGCCCTCGTTGTAGAGCCGTTTCACGGCGCCCTCGCCGCACGCGCCCTTCCCGCCGATCAGCGTGAAGAGGTCATTGCGGGAGCATTGATCCCCGCATTCGCCCATTCCGAACCCGGAACAAGCTTCGCCCAAGACCGTCTGCGGACAACCGTGACGGACGGCAAGCTTTCAGGAACCAAGGTCGCCGTCGCACAGGCAGAAGCGGCGCATATCTTCATCGTGTCAGCGCAAGACTCCGACGGCCCTGCGCTCTTCATGGTAAATGCCGAACATGCAAACCTAACCGCCTACCCGCTTTTCGACGGCGGACGCGGCGCCGATGTTACATTCGATGACGCGCCCGCAACGCGGTTGTCCGCGCCACTCGACACTGTGCTCAACCGTGCGCTTCTCGCGCTCTCCGCCGAAGCGCTCGGCATCATGGAGCGCTGCAAGGACACAACTGTCGACTACCTGAAAACCCGTCGCCAGTTCGGCATTCCCCTTTCCAAATTTCAGGCCCTGCAACACCGGGCCGTCGATATGGTCACGGAAATCGAGCAAACCCGGTCCGCTGTCATCAATGCGGCCCATCACCTAGGCGGACCTGGCGCATCCAAATACGCCGCCGCCGCCAAGTACACGGCCGCCGCGACCGGGCGTATGATCTCGGAAGAGGCCATTCAATTACATGGTGGGATCGCCATGACCTGGGAATATGACCTCGCCCATGCGGCCAAGCGGCTGACCATGACAGCCCAGATCATGGGGGACGAAGACGTCCACCTGCGCCGGTTCCCAGCACTTTGACTTAGATGTGGACCTGACCTGATCGGCAATTTCTTGCGCGTCAAAGAGCCTTGTTAACACTTTGCGCCGCATTCTGCGGTTCACACAAACGGTGTACGGGTTGTGCACAGGTTGTGTACGGGCTGTGTACGGCCTAGTTTCGGTTAACAGACGCTCCGTTCGAGGTCGGAATATGTTCAATTCTCTCGCAGGTCGGGTCATTGCCCTGACGATCATCTTCGTGATGATTGCGGAAGTTTTGATCTTCGTTCCAACCGTTGCACGCTTTCGCGCCGACTATATGCAGGAACGGTTGGAGCGGGCACAGATCGCCTCGCTCGCACTGCTCGCCACCCCGAATGACATGGTCGCTCCCGCCTTGGAGGCAGAGCTTCTGGCCAATGCCGGCGTGTCCAATATCGTGTTACGCCGCGATTCCATGCGCGAGCTGGTCTTGGCCTCCCCGATGCCGCAACCCATTGGCGCAACGTATGATTTGCGCGATGCCGGGCCCTTTGAACTGATCGGCGATGCGCTCATGCTGCTGGCGTCGCCCACACAGGGTATGGTCCGAGCGATTGGCGAACCGGTGCAGGGCGGCGGCGTCGCGATCGAGATCACTCTGCCCGAAGCGCCCATGCGCGATGCGCTGATCCTCTACGGTCTGCGGATCCTGGCTCTGTCGCTGTTGATTTCCGTAATCACCGCAGCGCTTCTACTGATCGCCGTCAATCGCTTCATCGGGCGGCCGATCAAGCGCGTCATCGGTAACATGATGGAATTCAGGGAAGATTTCGAGAATCCCGAACGGATTATCCGCCCTGAATCCACGCTCCGCGAATTCCGCGCGGCCGAAGAGGCGATGTCCGAAATGCAGACAAAGCTGATCAGTGCCTTGCGCCAGAAAGACCGTCTGGCCGCTCTCGGTCAGGCCGTCGCAAAGATCAGCCATGATCTGCGCAATATGCTCACGACGGCCAGCCTGCTCGCGGATCGGATCGAGCGCAGCGAAGACCCCGCTGTGCGCCGCACCGCACCCAAGCTGCTCGGCTCCCTGAACCGTGCCGTTAATCTTTGCGAAAGCACTCTGGCATATGGACGTGTGGAAGAGCCGCAGCCGGAGAAACGATTTGTCGATGCGCACAGTCTCGTCGCGGACGTGTTCGAGGCAGAGTCACTCTCAAATCCCGACTGTCCCGTTAAATTCGTCAACGACGTTCCAGAAGAGGCGATGATCGAGGCGGATCCAGAGCAGCTCTACCGCGTGCTGCTCAATCTGGTCCGCAACGCACGTCAGGCTATGGAGACCCGGGCCGATCCTGGCCACATCACCATCAGCCTGCCACCGGACACGGCAGAGACGACGATCCGCGTCACCGATACTGGCCCTGGCCTGCCCCTCAAGGCTGTCGAGCATCTGTTCAAGCCGTTTCAGGGCAGTCAGCGCCGGGGTGGCACCGGTCTCGGGCTCGCGATTTCGGCGGAATTGATCCGAAACCATGGTGGAAGGCTCGATTTGGTGGACACATCGCCCGAGGGCACGATCTTCAGCATCACACTGCCAAATGAGCGTCGGGATTGGCTGAAAACCGGCGCGATCGAGCCAGCAACGACACCAACCCGCACCGCCTAGAAATTCATCCCAAATCCATGCGTTTCGCCCTTGCAAACCCCGACGCCGGGCGATACTTAGCCCCCACTGCGGACCGATAGCTCAGCTGGATAGAGTACCTGACTACGAATCAGGGGGTCGGGGGTTCGAATCCTCCTCGGTCCGCCACGTGCCCCTTGTCGAGAGTCGAGCAAACCTTCCTTTGTGGTGCTCGAACTACCATTCTCGACGGCTCTACCCTCTCCGCGCGTCTTATTCCCGAGGCCTCAAACAGCGCTGTCGCAGCTGCTGAAACGCACTGATCGGCCAAGCCCGGAGGCTCATTCGGCAACTTGTATCTGACGGTCATGAGGCACCCCTCTGGTCGCTGGTTTTGAGCGAAGCCCCTTGGGGCGCTCGTCTCTAAAGCCTTCTCCTGGCGAGGGTTGGGGGTACCAAGTGCAACACTATTCCACAGGGACTTGGTGCGGCGCGCAGCCCTTGGGCGAGGACACGGCCCTGTCTAATCGCGTTGCGCGCGCGTGGGGACGACGTCCCCTAGCTCTTCATGAAGAAGGAGGAATGCTCGCCGCAGACGGCGAGCTCAGTTCGCAGTGCGTCGGGGTTCGGAACCTGGAACCGGTGGGCGGGAAGGAGACATTCGCTGCACGTGCATTTCTGTCCTACCCTTGGCCAAAAGCGGACGTTACAAGGATAATCCAAGTATCTTCACAAGCCGTTGAATGCGTCTGTTGCAACAGTTCCCAAAAACAGAACTGACGGCGTCACGTCGCGTTCGCATTTTTGGATAATCAGGCTAAGGTGTTTACGAATGGGGGAAGACAGTCGTGGCAACCGCAAAGCAACTCATAGGACTCTTGAAGAGTCACGTTGAGGGGAACGAAGAACGATTCTTCGATCTCGCGCTTCAGCTTGCCTCTGCGGAAGAGCAGAAGGGTCACACCAGGCTGGCCGAGCAGCTGCGCCAGTGGGTGGAGGCCGGACAGCAGCCCCAGCCGAAATCAACTTCTCCCACACCTATCGCAAAGCCTCGTGGTGAACTCGGTGCGATCATTGGCACCGCATACCCAGAAACAAGGCTAAACGATCTGATCCTGCCAGATGCTGTCGCGTCCGAGCTAGAACAACTGGTCACAGAGTTCCGCAAACGGGATATGCTTGAAAAGCACGGGCTGTCACCTCGGCAGCGTGTTCTCTTGGCAGGCCCTCCTGGCACCGGAAAGACGATGAGTGCTTCTGCCCTGGCAGGTGAGTTGAAGCTGCCACTGTATTCGGTTCTGCTTCATGGTTTGATTTCCAAGTTCATGGGCGAGACTGCATCCAAACTAAACGCGATCTTTGAAGCCGTCAGGACGCAGCGTGGTGTCTACCTGTTTGATGAAATCGATGCCCTGGCCGCTGCTAGAGATAGTGACAACGATGTTGGTGAAGCCCGACGCACGTTGAACTCATTCCTCCAGTTTATGGAGGAAGATACCGGCCCCTCTTTGATCATTGCGACCACGAACCTGCCACGCATTTTAGATAAGGCAATCCTGCGTAGGTTCGACCTAGTGCTGAAGTATGATCTGCCAACAGCAGACGCTATGCAAAAGGCCATGTCCCGACGTTTGATCGGGTTTGATTTATCAGAAGTAATCTGGGACGATGTGGTTGAGCGGGCTCAGGGTCTTTCATCCTCTGATGTTATTCAGGCCGCTATGGATGCAGCCCGACGAGCCGTATTAGGCTCGAAAATGAGCATATCGTCGGACGACCTTCTACTTTCAATTGGCCGCCGACGCGACTTACAGGCGTTGGGTGTAAATAATGGCGGATCGAGTTCTTCCTCACATCGTTCTTAACGGTGTCTCTTCAGTTAAAGAGTTCAAAGGTCGGAGCGGGGGTGGAAATCCTAGACCATCCCCAGTCCAAAATCGCCAAGCCCACGCCCAACGCCTAGTGATGGCACTGGACACCATTCCGGTCGTTGAAACTGCCAAATCCACCTACATCGCTGTCGAAGGCCGTTCTGGCGAACCCCTGATCGCAGAAAAATTCAACGTAAGCGGATTGTCACTACTTTCCACGCAGGATGCCGACATCGACCAGCAGATTGCTGGACGTGCTATAGTTAAAGCAAATCGTGCCAATGGCGGGATCAGCAATCTCAAAGGTAAGCTAAACCAGTTCGCCGGGGAGCTTCGGCCACCAAACAGGAAAGGGGTAAGGAATCCCTACAATGCCGATCTGGCAAACAGTGTGAACCTGTTTGCTGAGATCGAACTTCGGGATTTATGGCGACATCCCACGAAGCCCTTTCCACAAGCGGCTAATCCAATCGCATGGGAAGTGTGGTTGGAACCCTCTGAGGTCGATGATTTCGTGGCCACGGCTGTTCAAGAAGGTATGACTGTATATCCTGACCGTCTTGAGTTTCCTGAAGACACAGTTGTGCTGGTGGAAGGAACCACGGATCAATTGGCCACAACCACTGTTGGAACTGGCTCTGTCCGTGCCGTATCCCCACCAGGGGTGCCAATTGATTTCGTCGAGGGGCTGGAAGCCGAAGAACAGGCTGAGTGGGTTCAAGATGTCCTTGGGCGTACCCACTATGGTCCAAACGATCAGCAAACGGCGACCTATGTCACGCTATTGGACACAGGCATCACTCTCGCCCATCCCCTAATTCAGCCAGCATTGGTTGCCGCTGATCGTCATGCCGCTGTTCCAGGCTGGGACCTGGAAGACCTTGATGGACATGGTTCCAGGATGGCGGGGGTGGCGCTCTATGGCGATCTGAGATCGCACTTGCAAAGCACCTCAGGTATCAATGTGCCGCATCGACTTGAGTCTGCGAAGGTGATCCCAGACGCGGGGCAAAACCCGCACCATCTTCTGGGCGATCGAACGCAGAAAGCAATCAACGCTGTTGAAGTTGAACCGGATCGGCTCAGGACGTTCGCATTGGCTACAACAACAGATGCTGACACGCCGCACAGTGGTGCGCCCACGTCGTGGTCAACAGAATTGGATCAGCTTTCTGCAGGTCGTTCGGGCATCGTCAAACAGCAAAGACTCATTGTCGTCTCGGCGGGAAATCTCTCCCCTCAGCACGACGGAACCAACGATTATCTTTCAAAGTGTGACGACGATGACGAGGCGGAGCTCGAGTCTCCCGCTCAGGCATGGAACACGATTGCAGTCGGTGCGATGACAGAAAGGAATGGCGTTGGCGGACCCACGCAGGGATCCACTCTGGCGGCTCTTGGAGACTTGGCTCCGATGTCGCGCACGGCGAGCTGGACCAAGACTTGGCCAATTAAACCCGACATCGTTCTGGAAGGCGGCAACTGGTTCAACGACGGATATTCCACTACGCCGAACCAGCACTCTGATCTGATGCTGGTAACAACCAGCCGGAACTACCCAGTCCGCTCGTTCACGCACATTGCCGATACAAGTGCCGCCACCGCCTTGGCAGCCCGTGAAATAGCTATTCTGCGTTCCGCCTATCCTGATCTTTGGCCGGAAACGATCCGAGCCCTGTATGTCGGATCGGCAAGATGGACAGATCAAATGTGGTCCCATGTCGCCATCGCCGACCGGAACAGGAAGGGTGCATATGATGTCATGTTCACCCGATATGGCTACGGCCAGCCTGACCTAGAACGTGCACTCAGGAGTGCAAGCAGTGCAGTGACGCTGATCGCTGAGGACCAAATTAGACCATACGAGAACAAGGGCTCTGGGCGGAAGCTGAATGAGATGCGTCTGTTTGAGTTGCCGTGGCCGACAGATGTTTTGCGTGGAATGGTGGGGCAGAACGTGACCTTGCGCATCGCGCTCAGCACGTTCATCGAACCAAATCCGTCAGAGGTCGCCCGTGGCCGAAAGAACAGATACGCCTCACATGGGCTGCGCTTCTCGTTGAAGGGTGCGGATGAGGATGTCGAAGCGTTCACCCGTCGCGTTGGACGAACCGCCGTTGATGACCTCCAGGACGACAATGGGCCGGACAGCGGCGAATGGGATTTCGGCTACAATCGTCGCAGCGTCGGATCGATGCACATTGATACACTGACCATCGCGGCAAGTGACTTGGCCCAACGGGGTGTCATTGCTGTCTACCCCGTTGGAGGCTGGTGGAAAGAGAACCGCAAAGTGGCCCCCGAGCGGTGCGTCGCGCGGTTCTCATTGGTAGTTGAGATTAATGCCGACGAGGCGGAAGTGGATCTATATGCTGAAGTCCAACAGAAAGTGGCGCCGCAAGCTGCAATTGTAGTTTGACGGTTTTTCGAAGCTTGACTAGTTTTTCCGCTTCAAAGCTTGTCAGTCAAAGTCTGCTTTGGTGAAGCTGCAATGCAGCGTCGATGACCGAGACGAATGTCGGGTATGGGCCGGCATGTGTTGAGAAATAAAGCGATGTAGCTGAAGCTTGGTGCCACCAGCTTTGATTTACGCAGCACGTTGGGCCAGGCTTGATAATATCTTAGCTAGTCCTGTAATAATTCACGGTGGATACGAACTTGCAATATTGCCGACAATATTGGCTTAGTCTAATTACTAGGTTAATGTAAGACGCGATTATTCATACAAATTTTCTGTTCGGGCTACTTTGGCGCGTTTTGGCTCAAAGGTCGCCCGTACTTGTACCTGAAGGCTCAAACTCCGCATTGGAGGTAAGGCAGTCTCCCGAAAGCGCGTCAAAAAATATCTCATCTGCAGAATTTAGTATTGCCTCGTATGGAACGTTCCAATACAAATTATGGAACGTTCCAATTCCTCTAATGCAATTGGGGCAACCGGAGAAAGAGAGTGACATGAGGCATAGACCTGAGTGGGCAAATTTTCGCTCTTGATGATGTTGGAGTGCGCCGAAAGTCATTTGTGGCCAGGCTTTTGGTGGCGGACAAAAGTTACAGAGTGTCTTGGTTCGTTAGCTCACCGCCATGCCGATAAATTAATTGCGGCAAATTGCGGTGATTACGTCATCGCAGGGTAAAGTAGTGTCGAGCCTGTCAGTGAAGCTGCTGCATACGAACTCATCCAGGTTAAGGAAATTATTACATAAACCCAGAGTACTCGCTGCCGTTCGGCCAAACTTGTGCGCTTACATTGCCGCAAACCGCTACTTCGCGGGCGGCCTCGTGGAGGGATCATTCAAAGACTAACCCAGGGTTGGCCGGGATGCGGCGGCAACCGCTCCCGGCCATGTTGAGATGGAAAAACCATCGGTTTCCAGAGCCGATCCCAACGTGAGAGGAAAATCACAAATGAAGACAATTGCCAACATCGCGACACTCGCGATTTGTTTCTCTGCTGCTCAGGCACATGCGGAAAATGATGTCGAAGTCATGCATTTCTGGACGTCCGGCGGTGAAGCCGCAGCGCTTAGCGTCATCCGGGACAGGGTGGTTGTCGCCGGGATTTTCTGGGAAGACACTCCGATCGTCGGCGGCGGCGGGGATCAGGCCAGAACCGCGTTGCAAGCGCGAATTGCGGAGGGCAACCCACCGTCTGCAATGCTGATGCTAGGCCAAAACATTATCAATTGGGCTGATGAAGGATTACTGGGTGAGGTAAATGCCGTCGCTGAAACGGAAGGATGGGACGCTGTGCTCTCTCAAGCCGTTATGGACTTCAGTAAAATCAACGGAAATTATGTCGCTGCTCCGACCAACGTGCATCGCACCGATATGATCTGGGCGTCGCGTGAAGCCTTTGACGCGATTGGGGCGAATTACCCCACCACATGGGAGGAGTTTAACGCCCTGGCACCGCGCTTCATCGAGGCGGGTATCGTGCCGATCGCCCACGGCGGACAGGCTTGGCAAGAAGCCTATATGTTCGAAGCCCTGGTGCTCGGCGTCGGTGGTCCGGACTTTTACCGTGACGCGCTAGTCGAGTTGAACCCCGATGCGCTGAGCTCGGAAACCATGCAATCCGTCTTTGCACAGATGGCTGAAATACGCGGCATGGTCGATGACGACTTCGCTGGCCGCGACTGGGACGTCGCCACCTCAATGGTCATCAACGGCGAAGCCGCAATGCAGATCATGGGTGATTGGGCCAAAGGTGAATTCACAAACGCGGGTCAACGGCCTGGCCAACATTACGCCTGCATTCCCATCCCCACTGCTGGAGATGAAGGATTTATCTACACCGTGAACTCGCTCAGCTTCTTTGCCCAGCCGGACGCAGATGCTGCAGACACACAAGCGATCCTGGCTACAGTGATAATGGACCCGGAGGTTCAGGTCGCATTCAGTCAGGCTAAGGGTGCCATTCCAGCGCGCACAGACTCAGACGTTTCGAGCTTGGATGAATGTGGTCAAGCGAACGCTGCGGCTTTCTCGGCGAGTGAAATCGCCGGAACAGCCGTACCGACCTTCGCGGGCACCCACGCAGCACAAGCCAATGTGGTCGCCGCGGCATCAGAAGTGATCACCGATTTCTTTAACAGCGATATGTCCCCGGAAGACGCAACCGGGCAGCTTGCTGAGGCAGTCGAACTTGCCTTAGGACAAATCTGAGTGAACGTGCCCCTTGCGCGGCTGGTAATCGTTACATGAAGCAGGCCTAACTGATGCTTGGCGGTTCAAGCTTTGGCCACTAAGTAAATATTTTCGGCTGTCACTATGTGACAGTCGGACAATTTTATTGGAAACTAGCTAAGTATTTAGCACATAGTATCAGATTGCGCCTCGATATGATCCTGCTGGACTACTTCGCGTTCAGGCGTGGCGCCTGAATTAAGCCCACAATGCATCAATCACGTAGGGTTTAGTCGGCTAGCCGAATGGGGCCTTGTGGGTGCGGTTCTTTCGCCATCAATCATTGCGGTGATAGAAAACCCATTTGCGGAACTATTTTGGCTCGTGATTTACGGTGCCCTTGCTGATGAAACCCAGTTAAACCTTCGACAGAACTGAGTATGCCACCGTTAAACCAAAATTCACGGCGGCGCACATTCAATAGAAGAACTGTTCGTTGTTATGCTGATTGCAATATCCGACACCATAGCCAAATTTAGCGACGCACAGGATTAGATCGGATCACAGAAAAGGCCCCTAGCGCTCAAGCTGGCCCTAAGCGCTAGGGGTGATGCCACCCATCCGGGAAGGACGATGGGTGACTAGCTGATCGGAGCACGCCTTCGCGATCAAAAGTTTCGACGTAGTCTCCCACAAGACTGTCGAACGCTTCGTCAGCTATGTCATTGCACGCCAACTCAGAAGCGTCTGTGATCGGCGATGCTGTTAAAATTGCACTAAGGATACCATCAAGAATCTATTTGGAACGTTCCACAACAATAGTGGAACGTTCCAAATTTGACAATACGGGAATCCGATGTTGTCTCTAAAAAAGATTTCTGAAGGTGCTTCTCTTTCACAGTCAGCATCGTTGACCGGCTGAGTTCTTAGATTTCAGAGGGCGAATCTAAGATGGCATTCTAAGGCCTACCTACTCTGCCAGTGTTTGAAATCCGGTTTGGTTGCTGCCCACGCGCAGAGCAAAAAAGCTAGGCCGATATTACAGCCAGGGACAAGTTCGCCTCAAAGTTGCTGCAGGCGATCGCAGAAGGCCGATCATATCCGTGGATTGCAAGTAACAAAGGCATCCCACAAGTTATTGCCACAGATATCATCAAGTGTTTCAATCACTCTGAAATGTCACTGTCTCAGCAAAGCAGGAACGTCACTCGCAGGTGGGACGGAGCAAAGCTTCGGAGCCTACAGACCCCAAAATATCAGAAGGTAGGTTTCAGCAATAAGGATACCGCGAGACGGTCTGGTCGATGAGACCTCACCGAGAGAAAGCTTGACCCATGTTGTTTTGAGTGCGGACTTGCCGCGTGTTGGCGCACCGGAACGCCCGTTAGGGGCTTGCGAACTGTGGCTGTTCCAAGGTCACAACCGACAGACTATCTATGCTTAGTCCTGCAAGATATCCAGCCCGATGCTGTCGCGCGCGGCGAGCGCGCCGGCTGTGGTGAGCACGATCGCCGCGACCCGTTGGCCAATACGCACAGCCTCCACACACGGCCGACCCGCGACCCTCGCGGCCAGATAGCCCGCGTTGAATGCATCGCCCGCGCCGGTCGTATCCCGGATGCCTGCGACAGGGGGGGTTTCGAGGACGTGGCACGCGGTGCCGTCGTCCAGATGGACCGCTGACGCACCATCCTTCACCACTATCTCCCCCCCGTCCCGACCAGCAAGCCGCCGCACGGTCGTCGCCGGATTGGCATCCGACCACAGAGCGGCCTCGTCATCGAAGCTCGGTAACAGGATGTCCGCCGCTGCGAGGAAGGGCAGCAGCGCAGCGCGTGTTGCCTCCGGCCCGGACCAGAGGGCAGGCCTGACATTGGGATCGAAGGAGAGGCGCGCGCCCCGCGCCTGCGCTGTGCGCAGCGCGGCAAGCATCCGTTCGCGTGCCTCGACCGAAAGGATTGCGACCGTAATGCCAGACAGGTGGATCAGGTCCGCGCCATTAAGGTCCGCCGCAAGTCGTGCGGGATCATCGGCCAGCGCCTTCGCCGCCGACTGCCCGCGCCAGTAGTGAAAGGAACGTTCCACCCCGTCCAGTGCGATCATGTAAAGGCCCATGGTCCGATCCCCGGACCTTGAGACCGCACGAACATCGAGGCCGTCCTGCGCCATCTCCGCCACGAACTGATCAGATAGCGCATCGCGCCCGACCTGCGTCAGCATCCCGACCGGGGCATAGGGACCCAGAAGGTGCGCCATATGCCAGGCGGTGTTGAACGTGTCGCCGGCAAAACCGCGACGATAGAGCCCGCCTTCGACCGGGGCCAGCTCAACCATTGCCTCGCCGACGCAAAGCACACGGGTCATGTGACGACCCCGTCATAGATCCTGCCTGTCAGCCATGCGGGCCAATCCCGCTCGAAAAAGGTGGGGGCCTCGTCCCGACGGCGGTTCGGGCGGATTCCAATTTCGAACCCGGTGGGGGTCAGGTGCACCGTGATCTGCTCGGCGGTATCCGCTGACCGCTCCTCGCGAAAGCGCATTGCTTCCACGGTTCCGGTGCGGGTCTCTGGAACGGCGGTGCCTTGCGGATCGCATATCGCACGCGCGCCCCGGCTGCCCCCACCATTCGCGATATAGTGATCGAGCGCAGTCAGCACAGCCTCGGAGGCGAGCGCCATATGCCGCCATTGCAGCGCCCGGGACAGCTGGTTTGGACGCGGCAGTGCCAGACCCTCCACCGCGATGGCTGCATTCAGGTCGCTGGCCGCGCGGCGGGCCGCCTCCACATCCTCTGGCACGCAGAACGGTCCGGCATTGTCACTCATCCGGGCCTGAATTGTTGCCTGCAAGGCTTCAACGCTGTGCGCGCTGCGCTCCCGGAACAGACCGGCAAGGGCTGCGACCTCCCGCCCGACGGCGTTGCGATCAACGCGTTGACTCGTGTGGGACCGCTTCGCCAGATGCTCCGCTGCTCTTGTACCGAACACCTGCCCCGCATTGAGCGCGGAGCCGCCGGGCCGCGTGACGCCATGGGTGCCCGCAGCCTCCCCCACGGCATAGATGCCGGGGACGGAGGATTGCCCCCAGATATCCACCGCGATCCCGCCATTCATGTGCTGGTTGTTCACCGCGAATTCGAGGGGTTCGGTTGCGACGTCAATCTTGTAGCGGCGGTAGAGCTCAATCGCTAGCGGGTTCATGTGGCGGAGCCGGTCGATCGGCAGGTCCTGCGACGCCCCCGCCGTACCGAGATAGTGCGCCACATCGTCGTCCAGCCGGTCGAGCGAAAAGGGCTTGTCCCCCGGCACCATCAACGGGTTGCGGTTAAAATCCATGTACACCCGCCGCCCCTGCGCGGATTCCCGCACTATGGCGAGATCCACGAGGCTGGAGCCGAAATTCAGCATCCGGCTCGCATGGAACGGCCACTGATAGCCCTTGCGGAAAATGTTGGAGGCAAGCTCCTGCGTCGTGCGGTAGTAATCAGCGAGGAAATGATATTCCTGCCCCTCGGCATCAACCGAATAGATATGCGGCATCGCCTGCACGTAGGTGCCGGAGAGGTTCCAGGGGAAACCTTCGCGCCGCGTGCCGATCCCGAACTGGCTTTCGGTCAGGTTCACAAGCGCCACCCCCGCCTCCAGCGCGAGACCGAGTGAGCCGAAACAGCCATTGGGGAACACGCTGTCGCGGTAAAGCTCCCCCGGTCCGCCTGCGGCCAATACCAGTGTGGGTGCACGGAAATAGATCAGGCCAAGCGGGTTTTTCTCGCCTCGATCGCGGTTGCGCATCGCCAGCACGCCGCAGATTGCGCCGCCTTCATCGCGCACGATCCGCACGGCGGTGGTCAGGTTGTAGAAGGGAATGCCCAGCCGCAACGCCTCATCTGCCAGCACGCGAACCATCAGCCGGGAGGTGCGCGGCCCGCAGCTGGTCGCGCGGCCGACCTCGTCGTGGTCGGTCTGATAGCGCAAGGTGCCACCCAGCGGGTCTTGTGGAAGCGGCAGGCCGAGATATTGCAGGCTCGCCATCGCACGCACCGAACCTACGGCCTCGATATAGGCAGTGTCCTGATCCATCGCGCCGCCTGCGCCGATGGCCCCGGCCATGTCGCGGAAATCGTCGCCCCGGTCTGCGGTGTTGGCGGTGTGAAGTGTCTGCTTGTCTGAGCCGGAACAGGCCGAGGTCCCGCCCCAGGCCGACTGCGACAGGATGACCACGTCCACCCCGCGCCGCTGCGCCTCTACCGCTGCGCGTAGGCCCGCAGCGCCGCTGCCGATCACAGCGCATGCGGCCTCCACCACCGGCACGCGGTGGCCATCAAGTTCAAGCACCGCACCGGGCAACGGCGGCTCGGGCAGTTTTGGCATGGCCACATCGGTCAATGCATCAAGGATTGGTTGCGGGATCTGGGTCAGCACAGGTCAGGCGCTCCGGTTCGCATTAGGAAGAGGTGGACGAGGCGCGCAGGCGAAGGGAGACAGGGCTGAACCACTCGGAATAGGGCCAGACGCCCGCACCGATCCGATCGAGCACCACGTGAGCGATCTTCTCCCCGAACTGCGCAATGTCACAGCGCACCGAGCTCAGCGGTGGCCAGACCTGCGCGCATTCCTCGATATCATCGAAGCCCACAACGCGCAGACCCTCCGGCCCGATCCTGCGTCCCACCTCGTGACAGCCTGACAGCATGCCGAGGGCAACAAGATCGTTGAAGCAGACCACACCGTCCACCTCGGGGTGGTCCTGCGGCAACCGCGCACCCAGCTCACGGCCAAAGGCACGGGTGGAGCGCCCGGTCAGGATCAGCTCGGGCAATCCGGCATCGGCCAGCACCTCCCGATACCCCTGCATCCGGCGCAGCGTGACCGCACGCTCGGGCAACCCGCCTGCGAAGGCAATTCGGCGCGCGCCCATCTCGATCAGGTGCTCGGTCGCGCGACGCCCGCCTTCCTGATAGTCGGGAGAGGCGAAGGGGAAGAGGTCGGTCCGGGCATCGCCGCGACGAAGCACCTGCATGGTCGGAATACCCGCACGCTCCAGCGCGTCGAAGCCGCCATGGCCCTCACCGTAAGCCGGAGAGACAATCACGGCGGCCACGCCATGTTCGATCATCGCACCGATCATCTGCTCCTGCGTCCCGATATTCTCATCTGTGTTGGCCACAACCGCAGCCAACCCCCGCTCCGACAGGGCCATCTGGAGGGAGGTCGCAAACTCCGCAAAGAACGGGTTGCGCAGATCATTGATGACGAGGCCGACCAGCCCGGTTGTCGAACTGCGCAGCGTCGCCGCCGCACGGTTGTAAACATAGCCGATCTCCTCCATTGAGCGGCACACCTGCGCGCGGGTCTCTGCCTTGACTGCAGGGCTGTTTTGCAGGACTAGGCTCACGGTGGACTTGGATACGCCCGAGTGTCGGGCGACGTCGATGATGGTGGGGCGGCGTTCCATGCCTGCGCTCAGACGTCCAGATCGAGGACGAGGATGCCGTCGGTCCCGCCCACCGCATTGGCCACGAGTTTCCCGCCTGCGGCCTTATGGTCTGGATGCTCCTGATAGGCGGCCAGAGCCTCCCAGCTTTCAAAATCGACCGTGAAGCCGTGCATGTAGCCCCGCTCGATCCCCTCGGGGCTTTCGCTGCGCCCGCCGCGCATGTCGATGAAGCCCGGCACGCGGTCGCGGATGGCGCCGATCTCATCAAAGATCTCGGCGATAGTCGCCTCCGCAATATCTTCGCGGAAACGGATAAGAACAATATGGCGGATCATGAGGCAGCTCCCATTGCGTGGTCCTCGCGGATCATGTCGGCGGCTTTTTCACCGATCATGATGGCCGCAGCATTGGTGTTGGATGAAATTACGGTGGGCATGATCGAATTGTCCACAACACGCAGTCCCTCAATCCCGTTGAAACGTAGGCGGATGTCCACAACCGCGCGGTCATCGACGCCCATCCGGCAGGTGCCTGCGCAGTGATGCGAGGTTTTGGAGTGCTTGCAGACGAAGTCGAAATATTCCGCATCCGTCTTTACGTCTGGGCCGGGCAACCGCTCGGCTTTCACGAAGTCACCAAAGGGTGCCTGGGCCATGATCTCCTGCGTGATCTTCAGGCCACGGATCGACATCTCCCGGTCGCGCGGGTCGGCGAGGTAGTTCGGATCGATCAGTGGGGCCTTCGCCGGATCGGCGGAGGCAAGCCGCACCTTGCCGCGAGAACGGGGCCGCAAATAGCACGAATTGAGCGTCACGCCCCCGTCGGGCATTGCCGCCACCCCGTGCTCGATCCCAGTGCCGAGGCCCAGATGGAACTGGATGTCCGGGCTGCGCGCATCGGGGTCGGCATACCAGAAGCCCCCTGTCTCGAAGAGGGAGGAGGCGACCGGCCCCTTGCGCGTCAGCACATATTGCAAACCTGCCACCGCTGCCCAGAAGGGCTTCGCATAACGGTCATAACTGTAAGGTCCCGAAAGCTCGGAAATGCAGTACAGATCGAGATGATCCTGCAGGTTCTCCCCCACCTCCGGCGCATCGAAAACAGGTGTGATGCCAAGCTCGGACAGCCCGTCCGCAGGCCCGATGCCGGAAAGCTGCAACAGACGCGGGGAGCCGACGGCACCTGAAGACAGGATCACCTCTCCCCGCACCGTAATTTGTTTGCCGTCTGCCGTTTGAACACCCACGGCGCGGCCCCTCTCCACGAGGATCCGCGCGACCTGCAACCCCGTGCAGACGGTAAGGTTTGGGCGGCCTTCATTCGGCGCGAGATAGGCCATCGCCGCAGAAGAGCGGCGCGCATTGCGCTGGCTGAGCTGATAGAAGCAGACCCCGTCCTGCACCTGCCCGTTGACGTCTTGGTTGCGTGGAATGCCGATGGCTGCTGCGGCCTCAAAGAACGCTTCGCAGACCGGCAGCGGGGCGGAGGGCTGGCTGACCCCAAGCGGCCCCCCCTGCCCGTGAAACTCATTGTCGTAAGTATCGTTATCCTCGGCCCGGCGGTAATAGGGCAGTACGTCGGCATAGCTCCAGCCCTCGCATCCCATCTGCCGCCACTCATCGTAATCCAGGGCATTGCCGCGCGTATAGATCTGCGCATTGATGGCCGAGCCACCGCCGATCACCTTGGCCTGAGTATAGCGGAACACCTTGTCCTGCATATGCCGCTGAGGGACCGTATCCCAGCCCCAGGAGCCGATGCCCTTGGTCATCTTCGCGAAGCCCGCGGGCAGGTGGTAGAACGGATGGCGGTCGCGTCCGCCCGCCTCGATCAAAAGGACGCTGCAGTTGCGATCCTCGCTCAGCCGCGCTGCGACGACCGAGCCTGCGGACCCGCCGCCGATCACGATGAAATCATAACTGTCCCGCATGGGTGTCGTCCTCAAGCCGGGGCGACGACGGAGGCGTCGCGCAGAATGGTGTCGCGGATGTGCTGGCCCGAGCGCAACGCAAGCGCCGCCACGGTCAGCGCCGGGTTCACCGCCGCCGAGGTCGGCAAGAGGGAAGCGTCCGCGATGAAGAGATTGGGGTGATCGTGGCAGCGGCCCAGAGGATCGGTCACGCTTGTCGCAGGATCATCGCCCATCCGCGCCGTGCCGCATTGATGGGAGGGCGTGCGCCGATCGAAGGCCTTGGCCAGCGTGATGGGGCAGCCCGCGCGCCGCAACACCGTGCGCACCTTCGCAACAAGGGCCGCATGTGCGCGCATGTTTGAGCGTTGCCAGTTGAGCCGTATGCCATCGCCGCGCAGGGTCACGCGGCTCTCAGGATTGGGCAGATCCTCCGACATGACATAGACATCCAGTGAGCGTGCCGCGATCCAGTACGCCAGCGGCCGGGGCAGCCCGCTCGTCGCCGCAAGGATCGGCCCGGTGATCTTGCCCAGCATCTGCACATTCCCGAGTGGTGCGTTTTGTGGCCCGCCTTCGAGATAGAAATCGTTCAGCATCAGCGTCTTCTGATAAATCGCGCGGTTCCGCCGGAACGGATGCAACCCCAACACGGCAGAGCAATTGTGGTTCATGAAGTTCCGTCCTACCTGATCGGAGCGGTTGGCAAGCCCGGTAGGCCGCGCCTCATCCGCCGAGCGCAGCAACAGCGCGGCGCTCTGCACAGCCCCGGCGGCAAGGATCACTATTCTCGCCGTCAGCCGGACCGGCCCGTCCCGCCCGATCGCCTCCACTACGTTGACCGTCCCGTCAGCCCCGGCGCGCAGCCGCGTGACGCGGGTGCCTGTGCGCAGCTCCACATTCAGATGGGCAAGCGCGGTGTCGAGGGCGTGCTCCCCGTCGCGCTTGCCGCCATTCGTGCCTGGATGGCCGTCCCACGTGGTCTTGCCGCCCTCGGCCCAGCGGTCCAGATCGACGGCCAGCGGGATCGCGCTGGGGTTTAGACCCTGCGCCGCAAGTGCCTGGCGGAACCGCGCGATGTCAGGCTCGTCCGCAATGGCCGGTTGGGGATAGGGCGCGCTACGCCAAGGCTCCGTCGGGTCCTCCCCAGTACGCCCACGCACCTCAAACAACGTCTCGGCCTGAGCGTAATATGGTTCAAGTGTATCATAGGAGATCGGCCAGCCCGGCGTCGTGCCGCCCAGATGGGCAATCGGCCTGAAATCCTCCGCGCGGTAGCGAATCAAGGCCGCGCCATAGAACTTCGAATTGCCCCCGACCATGTAGTAGTTGCCGGGGCTGAACGGCTTATCAGCACCGTCATGCCACTGCTCCTGATCGCGGAAATGCCCGGTTCGAAAGATTGCGTCGGCATCCCGATCCTGCGGCGAGGGCGCAAGACGCTCTCCCCGTTCGAGGATCAGAATGCGGGCTCCGGACGGCGCGAGGGAGGACGCGATCATCGCGCCGCCCATTCCGGATCCGATGATGATGATGTCGGCCTGGGTCACGGCTTGATACGCGCCTCGGTCTTGGGGTCAAAGGCCACGGCCTTTTCCATGTTCACCGCAAACTCGAACATCTCCCCCGCTGCGACATGGGCATCCGCCCGCATCCGCGCGATCACGTCTTTCCCACCCAGCGTCATGGTGACGAAGGTGTCCGCGCCCGCAGGCTCGGTCACACCGACGCGGTTGTGCATGGCAACAATATGGCGGGAATCCGTATCAGCCCCCTTGGGGTCAGTCAGCGCCTCGGGCCGGATGCCCAGAAGGATATTGCGCCCGTCCCAGGCTGCCAGGTTGGGCTGCGGGATGGCGAGCGACACTTCCTGCCCCTCGCTGTCGGTGATGATCGCCTGCGGCACGCCGCCCTCAACCGCGACACGCACGGGGATCACGTTCATCGCAGGGCTGCCCATAAAGGTCGCCACAAAGACGTTTTCAGGCGTGTCGTAGATTTCCTTGGGCGTGCCGAGCTGTTGGACATAGCCGTCAAACATCACTGCGATCCGGGTTGAGAGCGTCATGGCCTCGATCTGGTCATGGGTGACATAGACCACAGTGGTCTTGAGCGTCTGATGCAGTTTCTTGATCTCGGTGCGCATGTCCACACGCAGCTTGGCATCGAGGTTCGACAGCGGTTCGTCGAACAGGAAAACGTCCGGGTTGCGCACCAATGCGCGGCCCATTGCGACGCGCTGGCGCTGCCCGCCCGAAAGCTGACCCGGTTTACGGTCAAGCAGGTGGTCGATCTGCAAGAGGGCCGCAACCTCCTTGAGCGCCTTATCCCGCTCCGCCTTCGGCGTACCGTGCATTTCAAGCCCGAAGGTGATGTTCTGGGCAACTGACATGTTGGGATAGAGCGCATAGCTCTGGAACACCATCGCGATATTGCGCTTGGACGGATGCACCCCGTTCATCACCCGGTCCTTGATGCGGATTTCACCGCTCGTAATCTCTTCAAGTCCGGCAATCATGTTAAGCAATGTGGACTTGCCGCAACCCGAGGGGCCGACGAGAACGAGGAACTCTCCCTCCACGACAGAGATGTCGACTTTGTGTAGAACTTCGACCGCGCCATAGGATTTGGTCGTGTTGTCGATATCCAGGAAACCCATTTCCACTGCTCCATTCGTTGGTCGGGGTGCGCCTGATCTGCGCACCCCGTAGCTTTTATTGCGCCAGCTCAATCGCCTCGGCGAGCAGCGTCGCTGCTTCGTCCGGGGTCATGTCTGTGTTGAAGAATTCAGTGATCACATCCGTTGCAGCACCGACCACGCTGGCCTGCGCCGCGTGGGTCCCGGCGAATGTCGGAACAGCGGTGCCAGCCGCATCGGTCGCGGCAAAATCGGCGGCTGTTTCCTGCGCGCAGGCATCAAGCGCGGACATGTCCACATCCGTCCGTGCGGGGATCGCGCCTTTTGCCTGATTGAACGCGACCTGCACCTCAGGGTCCATGATGGCGCTGGCCAGCACCGCCTGCGCGTTTGCTGCATCCGCATCTGGCTGTGCAAAGAAGCTGAGGGAATTGACGAGGTACACGAAACCTTCATCCACGGCTGTGGGCACGGGGATACAGACGAAATCCTCACCCGGGGTCTGGCCCGCATTGGTGAACTCGCCCTTGGCCCAGTCACCCATGATCTGCATCGCGGCGTCCCCGTTGATCACCATCGCCGTGGCGAGGTTCCAGTCGCGACCGGAGAAGTCCTCATCCACCATGCCACGAATGTTGCCCATTTGGGCGAAGACCGCCTGCATCGTGTCGGATTGAAGCGCATCAGGGTTCAAGTCCACCAGCGCATCCCGATAGAAGTCGGACCCGCCGACGCCCAGCACGAGCGCCTCGAACATGTAGGCTTCCTGCCAGGCCTGCCCGCCATGGGCGACCGGAACGATCCCTGCTTCAACAAAGCGTGGGGCGAGCGCGTTGAACTCCTCCCAGGTCGTTGGATAGTCAGCGCCGATCGCATCGAAGGCCGCCGTGGACGCCCAGATCATGTCGGTGCGGTGCACATTGGTCGGTGCGGCGACATAGTTGCCATTCACTTTGTTGAAGTCCTGCACCGCTTGCGGCAACACCTCATCCCAGCTCTCGCGCTCGGCAACCGCGTTCACGTCGCCCAGAATGCCCTCATTGGCCCAGTCAATGATGTTCTGACCCAGCATCAGCATCGCGGCGGGCGGATTGCCCGAGGCGACACGCGCCTGAAGCACGGTCTTGGCCTGATCGCCACCTCCCCCGGCGACGGGCGCGTCATCCCACGCGACGCCTTCTTCCAGCACACGGTCACGAATGACGCCCAGTGCGGCGGCCTCCCCACCGGAGGTCCAGAAATGCATGACCTCGACCCGGCTTTCCGCGACCGCGGCGGTTGATGTCAAAAGAAAAGTGATGGCGGATGCCTTAACAAGTCTGGGCATTTGTGATTTTCCTTTCACGTTGGGAACGGCTTACCAGTCCGGTATTGGTTGGTCTCGACACGGCCGGGGGCGGTCGCACCCGCCTCCGGCCACAGTTGCTTTATCCTTTCACGGAACCGGCCATCAGCCCGCGAACGAAGAAGCGTCCGGCGACGATGTAGACCAGCAGGGTCGGCAGGGCGGCAAGGATCGCGCCTGCAAAGTGAACGTTGTATTCGCGCACCCCGGTCGAGGAGTTGACGAGGTTGTTAAGCGCCACCGTCATCGGGGCTGCATCGCCGCTGGCGAAGGAGGCTCCAAACAGGAAGTCATTCCAGATGTTGGTGAACAGCCAGATGACGCAGACCACCGTTATGGGCCCCGAGGACGGAAGCAGGATACGGTAGAAGATCTGGAAGAACCCCGCCCCGTCGATTTGCGCCGCGCGCACCAGTTCGGTTGGGAACGCCGCGTAGTAATTGCGGTAATAAAGCGTGGCAAAGCCGATCCCGTAGACGACATGAACCAGCACCAGACCTGCGCTCGTCCCGCTGATACCGAGGATGCCAAGCACGCGCGCCATCGGGATCAGCACGATCTGAAACGGGATGAAGCAGGAAAACAGCATCAGCCCGAAAACGATGGTGTCACCGCGAAAGCGCCATTTCGTGAGGATATAGCCGTTGAGCGCACCGATGATCGTGCAGATGACGACCGCTGGCACGACCATGCGGATCGAGTTCCAGAAATAGGGCTTCAACCCCGTCGGCTCGACCCCGATCTGTGCGGTGGACCACGCGGAAAGCCAGGGCGCGATGGTCCAGTCCTGTGGCAGCGCGATCATGTTGCCGCCCGTGATCTCCCCCAGTGGTTTGACCGAGTTGATCAGCATGATCGCGAAGGGGATAAGGTAGAAAAGTGCGAAGAGCAGCAGCACCAGATAGACGAAGGTGCGCCCGATCCGGCCGACGGAGGCGGCGTTGTCCTGAGTTGCGATGGCCATCACTTCTTCTCCCGCAGTTCGGCGTAGAGGTAGGGCACCATGATCGCGGCGATGGTCATCAGCATGATCACGGCAGAGGCCGCGCCGATCCCCATCTGATTGCGCGTGAAGGTGTAGGAATACATGAAGGTCGCAGGCACCGCCGTCGCATTGCCCGGCCCCCCGCCCGTCAGCGCTATGACAAGGTCATAGGACTTGATCGCCAGGTGGCTGAGGATGACGAAGGCCGACAGGAACGCAGGCCGCAGAAGCGGAATGATGATCCTGCGGTAAAGCTGGAAGTTCGTAGCGCCGTCCATCTGCGCGGCTTTCAGGATCTCGTTGTCGATCCCGCGCAGGCCAGCAAGGAACATCGCCATGACGAAGCCAGAGCTTTGCCAGACGGCGGCGATCACGATCGTATAGATCGCCATATCGCGATCCTTGATCCAACCAAACTCGAAACTCTCCCACCCCCAGAGGTGCATCGTGTTCTCGATGCCGATGCCCGGATCGAGAAACCATTTCCACGCAGTGCCCGTCACGATGAAGCTGAGCGCCATGGGATAGAGGAATATCGGCCGCAAAAGCCCCTCCCCCCGGATTTTCTGGTCGAGAAAGATCGCCAGCATCAATCCGATCACCGTGCAGATCACGATGTAAAGCGAAGCGAAGATGGCGAGGTTCGTGATCGCCGTATCCCACTCGCGGATGCGGAAGAGCTTGGAATAGTTTTCCCATCCCTCCCAGCCATAGCTCGGCAGCATCCGGCTGTCGGTGAAGCTGAGATAGATGGTGAAGAGGATGAAGCCGTATACGAACAGCAGCACGAGCGCGAATGACGGCGCTAGGACCAGCTTGGGCAGGAATTCCTGCAGGCGCGTGCGGATGTCGACGGAATTGGCGCGGTTCACGACCGTCCTCCCTGTCCGGATGGGTGAATGAAGCGGTGGTACGGCGCGCGCGACTTGGGGCGCGCGCCGGGGGCGTGTTACTGAGCCAGTTCGACTGCTGTCACCATCTCGGCGGCGGCTGTCTCGGCGTCGTACTCACCGTTGAAATGGGCCGTGATCACGTCATACATCGCGTTCTGCACGGCAGGTGGGTTCGCGTGACCATGTGCCATCGACCCGAACAGACCGCCCGAGGACGCAGCCTCAGCCAGTTGCGCCATGCCTAGCTGACCGCAGGCATCGAACTCCGCATCAGAGATGTCGGTGCGCGCCGGGACCGAGCCTTTCACCGTGTTGAACGCAACCTGGAACTCCGGGCTCATTACTGCGGACGCCATCGTAAGCTGGGAGGCCATGGCGGTCTCGTCGGTGACGTTGAACATCGCGAACTGGTCGGAGTTGAAGGTTACCGTGCCTTCGGAGCCGGGCACGCGGAAGCACTGGAATTCCTCACCAGCAGTCTGGCCCGCATTGACGAACTCACCCTTCGCCCAGTCACCCATGATCTGGAACAACGCCTCGCCATTCGCGACCATCGCGGAGGCGAGGTTCCAGTCACGGCCAGAGAAGTTGTCATCGACGAAGCCGCGCAGGGTCGCCATGCGCTCGAACGCCTCGACCATCTGCTCACCGCCGAGCGCGTCGGCATCGAGCTCAACAAAGGCCGCCTGATAGAATTCCGGCCCGCCGACACCCATCGCGATACTGTCAAAGACCGTGGCATCCTGCCAGGCCTGACCGCCATGCGCCAGCGCGACATAGCCTGCGGCCTGAGCCGCTTCCATCGCCGCGACGAACTCGTCCCAAGAACTAGGCTGCTCCAGTTCAAGTTCTGCCATGATCGCAGAGTTGGCCCAGACCCAGTTGGTCGAATGTACGTTCACCGGTGCGGAGACCCAGGAGCCGTCATATTTAGAGAAGGCCTGCAGTGCCTCTGGCACCACGTCGTCCCAGCTCTGCTCAGCGGCGAGGTCATTGAGATCGGCAAGCGCGCCTTCGGCGGCCCAGTCCTGGATCGCAAAGCCCAGCATTTGCACGGCGGTCGGCGGATCGCCTGCGGTGACGCGCGCGCGTAGCACGGTCATGGCGTCTGAGCCGCCACCGCCCGCAACGGGCATGTCGGTCCAGCCGATGCCCTGCGCTTCCAGATCGCCCTTCAGAACGTTGAGCGCTGCGGCCTCACCGCCCGAAGTCCACCAGTGCAGAACTTCCACACCCTGTGCCTGCGCCATCGTGGTGCTCGCCATGAGCACGGCAACCGCGCCCGTCATTTTCGTGATACGCATGTCTTTCCTCCCTGAAATTTTGCGTTTTCGACTTCTCTTCTTTTCGTGTTCCCCGCTGCTTTCAGGGGGCATTCACCCAAGGTGCCCGTGTGCGACCGACACGCATCACGACTGATTTGACCTCAAGGAATTCTTCGAACCCGTAGCGCCCGTTCTCGCGCCCCTGCCCGGATTGCCTCATGCCGCCAAAGGCGACCTCCGGGAATCCGTCCATCCAGGTGTTGGTCCAGACCGTTCCAGCCCCGGCCCCGCGCGCGAAGGCAAGACAGGTATGGACGTCACGGCTCCATACGCCTGCCGACAGGCCGTAAGCGCTGTCATTCACCAGCGCGAGGGCTTCTTCCATCGTGCGGAAGGTGAGCACCGACAATACGGGGCCGAACACTTCCTCCCGCGCGATTGCCATGTCCGGCGTCAGGTTGGTGACGATTGTGGGCTGGTAGAATTGCGGCCCGAGCCCCTCCACATCGAGCGGATTGCCCCCCAGTTCGACCTGCGCCCCGGCAGCGGCGGCCTCCTGGACATAGGAGTCAATCTTGCGCTGATGCTCAGGCGTCACAATGGCACCGACCTGCGTGGCGGGATTGAGCGGATTGCCGAAGGCCACATGCCGCGACAGCTCCACGACCCGCGCCGTAAACGCCTCTGCAATATCGTCGTGCACGATCACCCGGCTGGAGGAGTTGCAGCACTGCCCGACATTGAAATGCACGCCGAAGGTCACGGCATCCGCCGCGTCTTCCAGATCAGCATCGGGAAAGATCACCTGCGCGTTCTTGCCACCAAGCTCCAGCGCTACCTTCTTCAGCGTACCGGACGCCGTGGCGGAGATCATCTTGCCGACAGCCGTTGATCCGGTGAACGAGACCATATCGACAAGCGGATGCTCGCTCATCACCGCCCCGACTGGCGCGCCATAGCCCAGCACGATGTTGCACACACCCGCAGGCAGGCCCGCCTCGACAAGCAGTTCAGCCAAAAGCGCCGTGGTGGCTGGCGTCATCTCCGACGGCTTGACCACGCAGGTGCAGCCCGCAGCCAGAGCGAAGGGCAGTTTCTGGCCCAGAATCCAGAACGGGAAGTTCCAGGGCGTGATGATGGAGACAACGCCAATCGGTTCTTTCAGCACCATCGCCAGCATGTCTTCGCCCAGCGTGTCGTGACTATCGCCATGAACTGTGCGCGCGAGCGAGGCGGCATAGCGCCAGAGGTCCGCCGACCCGCCGACCTCCCCGCGCGATTGGCCTATTGGCTTGCCGCTCTCCATCGTTTCAAGAATGGCAAGGCGCTCTGTTTCCCGCTCGATCAGGTCAGCGACTTTCAGAAGGACTTTTGCCCGCTCCCTGCCCGAGATACGGCTCCACCGCCCATCATCAAATGCGCGGCGCGCGGCGGCGATGGCAGCCTCGGCCTCTGCCTTGCCCCCCTTTGCAGCACGGCTCACCACGACGCCGTGGGAGGGGGAGACCCGCTCGCTCACCGCACCATCCACGCTGTCGCACCATCCTCCGTCGATGAAATGGCGCAGGGTGACCGGCTCCACCGGAACCGCGATCTCGCCCTCGATTATGATCTTCATATCCAGCATTCAATGTCCCCCGAACTCGGGTTTGCGCTTTTCATGGAAGGCGCTGACGCCCTCCGCCCGATCCTCTGTCGCGGCGATAGCCGCGGAGCCAAGCGCCTCAACCGCGGCTCCGCGATCCTCGCCAACCGCCGCATGGATCATCGCCTTTGCGATCTCGACTGCGCGCGGAGAAAGGTCCGCGACCCCACCCGCAAGCTCCAAGGCCCGCGTCAGCGCATCATCCACCACCTCTGTGGCGAAGCCTGCGTTGACCGCGCGCTCCGCCGGGATCCTCGTGCCGAACAGCGCCATTTCCTTGACCATCGCCTCCGGCATCAGCCGTGCGAGGCGCTGCGTCCCGGACCAGCCGGGGACGATCCCCACCCGCGCCTCGGGAAGTGCAAGCGTCGCACGCGGTGTCATCACCCGAATGTCGCAGGCCGCCGCTAGTTCCAGCCCGCCACCAAAGGCATGGCCGTTGAGCGCTGCCACCGTTGGCCGCGACAGCGCGGCCAGCCGGTCGAACAGCCGATGACCATCGCGCACCCAGTGCCGCGCGAACTCCGCCGGGCTGAGGTCGCCCCAGGCTCCGATATCGGCGCCTGCACAGAACGCCTTTTCGCCCGTGCCGGTCAGCACCACTGCGCGGCAAGAAGCATCCCGCTCCACCGCGCGCAGATGCCGCTCCAGATCGTCGAGCATAGCAACCGTGAACGCGTTGAGCTTGGCGGCATTGTCCAGTCGCAGGACGGTTACACCGCCGCGATCCTCCCGCACCACGCCGCTCATCCTGCCCACTCCATCACACCGCGTGTCAGCAGCGACAGCGGCATCCGCGTCGCATTCTCCGCAACGGTCACCCGTCCGTGGGAGGCCGCGATGATGTCACGATCCACGTCGATGCCCGGCATGATCTCGGTCGCGACCAGCCCGTTTTCGCCCAGCCGCATCACGCAGCGCTCGGTGATGTAGAGCACATCCTGCCCCAACTCCCGCGCCCGGTTGCCGGAGAAGGTCACATGCTCCACCCGGTCGACCATCTTGGTGAACTTGCCCGGCGCCGCGATACGCACACCCTCCTCATCAAGCTCGACCTGTGCGCCCGCCTCGAACCAGCCGGAGAAGACGATCTTGCGCGCCTGGCTGGTGATATCGACGAAACCGCCTGCTCCGGCGGTGAGGTAGGGCTTCTTGCCGAGCTTGGAGACGTTGACGTTCCCCTCCACATCGACCTCAAGGAAGGAGAGGAACGACATGTCGAACCCGGCCCCTTGGAAATAGATGAACTGCTGAGGCGACGGCACGAAGCCGTCCGCATTCGACGCACAGCCAAAGGCGAAATCAGTCAGCGGCATGCCCCCCACGGCACCCTGTTCGATGGCCCAGGTCACCGCCTCCGGCTCCCCGGCCTCCAACAGGATGCGTGGCACGATGGCAGAGATGCCAAAGCCCAGATTGGCGGTCATGCCGCGCTTCAGTTCCATCGCGGCTCGCCGCGCGATGACTTTTTCCACCCCATATTCAGGAAGTGAGAAACTATCCCACGGCCGTTGAATCTCCCCAGAGATCGCAGGGTCATAGACCGTTCCGGTGGTCTGCATCTGCTCAGGCTCCACCACGATCAAATCGACCAGATGCCCCGGCACCCGCACGTCCTGAGGATTGAGCGATCCACGCCGCGTCACCCGCTTGACCTGCGCGATGACAAGACCCCCATGATTGCGCACGCAGATCGCCTGCTCCAGCCCACCCAGATAAGCGCCCTCATGTTCGTAGGTGAGGCTGCCATGCTCATCCGCTGTGGTCGCGCGCAGGATGCAGACATTGGGTATGATGTTGGGGAAATGCAGCCAGTCCTCCCCGCCGAACTCGACGCGGCTCACGATGGGCGCGGCTTCGGCGCGCGCATTCATCGCGCAGCCTTCGCGCTGCGGATCAACAAATGTGTCGAGGCCGATTTTTGTGAGCACACCGGGGCGGCGCGCGGCAGCGTCCCGCGTCATGTCGAACATGATGCCCGACGGCACGTTGTAGGCCGCGACCCGGTCCTCCACGATCATCTGCCAGATCCCAGGCATTGGCAGGCTCGACGGTCCGGAGGGATAGGAGCCTGCAAGCACCCGGGTCAGCAACGCGTCCTGCGCCAGATGCTCCATACCCTTGACGCCGTACATGTCGCCCGCCGCAATGGGATGCAACGTCGTTAGGTCACGCGGATGGCCCTCCTGCGCAAAGCGCGCACCGATGGCGGCGAGCACCCCATCCGGGCAGCCAAGCGCGGAGGAAGAGGAGATGGTAAGAACCGCCCCATCCGGGATACGGGCCGCCGCCGCGTCTGCTGAGACAACCTTGCTCATTGCGCGCCACCGTAATCGACGTTAAGCGCCCGGCCCTGAGCCGCCGCGGCTCGCACCGCATGAGCCACTGCGAGCGACTTCACCCCGTCCCAACCGGTTGCCGCAGGTGTGCCCTCACCCCGGATCGCCGCCGCGAAATCGGCAAGCCCCTGCGTGTACAGATCATGGTCCGAGAAGGGCACCACCTCGCGCCCCTCCCGCGTTACAAGCTCGACATCGCCAACGGGGCGCTGGGTCATGACACCGCGTGCAAAAATCGAGCCTTCGGTGCCATGCACCTCCAGCCCTGAGCCTGCGAACGGATGTGTGAAGCTCTCATGTGCCATGACCATCGCACCGGACGGCATGGTCCAGACCGACATCGCGCTGTCCTCAACCCCTTCGCCCATGCCTGACGCAGCCATCTGCGCTGTCACGCGCACAGGGTCTTCGCCCAGGATGAAGCGGGCGACGTCCGCATCGTGCACAGTGATATCCGGAATCACCCCGCCCCCGGCAGAGGCGTCGTTGATCCGCCAGCCCTGCAAATGCTGCGGCAGGTGCACAGCGTGAAAGACGCGCATCGACAGCACCCGCCCGATGCGCCCGTCCGCGATCAGATCCCGGATGGCCCGGTGGCTGCCCGAACACCGTAGGTGGTGGTTCGTGCCGAAGACGATCCCTGCCCTCTGCGCCGCGTGCACCATTTCCGCAGCCTCTCCCACCGTCATCGCCAATGGCTTTTCGCACAGCACGTGCTTGCCCGCCCCAATGGCGGCCATTGCTTGCGCATGATGCTTCTCGTTGGTGGTGGAGATGTAGACGGCGCCAACCTCCGGGTCGGAGAGGGCAGCGGCAAGATCGGCAGCCGTGTGCGGAATGCCCTCAGCCTTTGCATACTCTGCCCCGCGCGCAGGTGAGCCGGACAGGACCGAGTGGACTTCATGCCCGGCCTGCGCCCGGATGGCATTCATGACATAGTCGCGCGCAATCGTGCTCGCGCCGATAAGAGCCCATTTCACGCCCGCCACTCCCTTGTTTGGAACGTTCCATATTCGATATTTGGAACGTTCCTATTTGTCAAAGGAATTTTGCAGGACGGCTGGGAGCTGCTCTTTCCGTTGATGCTGTCGCTTGGTGTGGCCGACGCAGTTCCTTCTAAAACACCGGAGCATATGCCGACGCATTCTGAGCATGCCGAAGATTGAGAAATCCCGCAGACTGTGGTGGTACCATGGATCGGAGAATTATTCTGTTTTCTGCGAAGTATTGGGTGGGGCACTCCTACCGCGTTTTGCTCTCCACTGCTCTAACGCGGGCGCCCTATGCAGTTTTTTGCGACAATCGCGTCATGTTGATTGCGGCAGCAGAGGGCATACAGACCACTTGTCGAAACCGGGCCGAGTTAGCCCGGAGCACTGCGAGAGCCAGTGCAACTTTCTGGCAATCGACGTCGCTTTCGGAGAACCGGGGCGGTGCACCCCTTCCTGTATATCCCTTCACGCGTTCGCTCACCGCGCGCTGAAGTTATCTCGCCTGTGAGATTTCAGAACGTATGGTTGCGATCTCGGTGGGCAAATACGGTGTTCCGTCCCGGTGCAGCAGGTCGTGGAACCACTCGTGCTTGGTGATATTGCCGCCATGCGCCGCAACAAGCTCACGCGGCCAGGGAAGCTCTGTTTGGCTACGCCCTTTGACCATGCCCCATTGAAAGCAACCGATCCCTCTTTCGCGGAACAGGCCGAGTTGATCTTCTATTCGGCTGTCGATTGCACGAGCCATCCATTCAGTGCACAGCATCGGACGGTCAAGCACTTCGAGATAGGCAATGAACTCTTCGACCTTGGCACGGTTCCAGTATGCATGGAACGTCACGATGTCGGATTGAAGCAGTGCGACCCGGTCGATCTCGGTCTGATAAGGGTGCGCGTCTTCGTCGGGAAGCGGCGTGGTCCAAGCCGCCACGGTCAGTGGTGCGGTCGGGTTGAGCGCGCGCGCCCAAAGAAAGCTGCGCTCCATGAGTTCAAGCGACACCGCCGGATCTCCGATAGCGCTTCTGGAATATCCAGTCGCATCGAACTCCATCCGGTTTCCCGGTTCGTTATAGAGATCCCAGAACAGCACACGCGGATCGTTGCCATAGCGTGTGATTACGTCCTGCACATAGCGTTCGAAATCGTCGAAAAGGCTCGTGTCTTGCAGCAAGATGCGACCCGGCGAGGCGACCGCGCGAGAGTTGTGAACACCCGCGATCGGCTCTTGCTGCGGTCCCCAAACAGGGACGGACCCGCCAAATTCGCAATCGTCGAAGAGGCAAGGAACGGAACGGATGCCGAGGCGGTGGCCGATTTCGAGCACTGCGTCCACACGGTTCAAGAGTCCCTCACGATCCTCCTGCCAGCCAACGAAGGGCAGATTGAACCGCATTGCGTTGAAGCCAATATCCGCCGCCCAGCCTAACTCACGCTCAATGCCGGCACGATCGAAGGTCGGGGGATGCCACATCTCGATGAAGTTCACGGCGCTGGACGGCAGGAAGTTGAACCCGCAAATCCAGGGCTGACGCGCCCACCACGCCTTTGCATCATCTTCGGACCAGCGTGCCATCTCGGGTTGCACCTTCATTTGGTCGGGAAATGCCCCGCCGTAGCTCGCACGGCGAGGCACAGCTCTTAGCGATCAAGCAGGTCTTGGACCTCAAGCTCCGCGTCGGAGAGCGCGGCCTGAACGTCCTTGTCCGTCAGCCAGATCGCCTGAAGCTCGCGGTTCAGGACATCCTGGATCGCGCCATAGCGCTCGGACGGAGGGGTGTCGCGCGCAATGGATGCGGTGCCGGCATACTCATCGCGATGGGGCAGCGAAGTGTAGGCGTCGCTTTCGATCACCGAGGTGCGCACGGCCATGTGGCCGGTGCGCGCCCAATCAATATTGTGATCGTTGATGAAGGCGAGCACGCGAAGGGCTGCGGCGCGCTCCTCGCCCTCAAGAGAGGACGGAATGGCCCACATGTGGCTATCGGCCCAAGTAGCACCGGTCTCGAACAGCGTCGGGAAGTCGGCGACATAGTAGCTGTCGAGCCCGGTCTCCTCCTTCGCAGCCTCGGCGGTGTAGAAATCCACCACCCAGGTGCCGTTGACGAGGATCGCGGCCTCACCATTCAGAAAGGCCTGCTGGCTGTCTGCGTAGTTGAGCTGCGGATTGGCCAGTTCCGCATCAAAGAGCTGCGTGATCGCCGTTACGGCGTTCCGGCCCGCTTCGGTATCAATCGTGGCCGTACCATCCTCGCCGAAGATATTTGCGTCCTGCTGCCACATCAACGCCAGAACCAGACGCACACCGATCGGAAACTGTGCGAAGTCAGCTGCGAGATAATCCTGCCCCGTCGCGTCCTTAACCATCTGCGCATGCTCGAGCAGTTCTTCGGGCGAGGTCGGCAGCACGGGCGCGCCGTTCTCAACCAGACCGGCAGCTTCCATCAGGTCCATGTTGACGTGCCAGAGGTTGGCGTGGAAATCCATCGGCACGCCGTAAATGCCGCCGTCGAAGCTGACCGCGTCGAGCGCCGCTGGCGCCCAGTCCGAACTATCGATCCCGGCTGCTTCGAGATCTGCGGAAATGTCTGCGATGGCGCCGAGCCCCGCGAATTCCGGCACGCGGTGGCGGTGCATGACGTGCACGTCCGGCGGCGTCCCACCGGCATAGGCCGCCTTGATCTGATCGTAATAGTTGCCCCAATCCGTCGGCAGCGTCGTGATGCTGACGCCGTCGAGTTCGGCATCCGCTGCGTTGATGATCGACTGGATGATGCACGCCTCTCCGGTCGAGGTGGTCGTGTCCGTGCCCGCATCCTCGCAAGCGCCGAAGAAGCGGCCGAGGGTGACCTCCTGAGCGGGCAGGCTAGTTGCCAGCAGAGTTGCGGCCGTCGTGGCCAGAATGAGATGTTTCATGGATCGTCTCCCTAGTTTGTTTTTGATGTGTCAGCCCTTCGATCCACCTGCTGTCATCGCTTGGACGACGTATCGCTGGAAGATGAGGAACAAGAGGACCACCGGCAGCGAGGCGATTACGCCCGAAGCCATGACCCGGCCCAGCCCTTCGGACTGCGCGAAGTTCGACTGGATGGAAGCTAGGCCGAGCGTGATCGTGAAATACTCACGCTGCTGCGCGCTCACGAGCGGCCAGAGGTAGTCGTTCCAAGCATAAAGGAACGTCAGGATGGCCAGCGTCATCATCGCAGGACGTGCCAGCGGCAACATCACGTACCAGAAGATTTGCAGCCATCCGACGCCGTCGATCCGCGCAGCCTCCTCGATATCCTTTGGGATAGCCTTGAAGAATTGGAGCATCAGAAAGACGCCGATAGGGACCGCGACCCGTGGCAAAATCAGGGCATGATAGCTGTTATGCCAGCCGAAATCGGCGAACATCGTGTAGAGCGGGATGAAAACGGCCTGCTCAGGCACCATCAGTCCCAGCAGACAGATCACGGTGATCGTGCGCTTGAATGGGAAGTCGAGGCGGGCAAGCGCATAGCCTGCTGTCGTCGATACAAACAGCACGGCGAGCGTCATTCCCAGCGAGACGATCAGCGAATTCAGAAACCAGTAAGGTGTCTGCCCGAAGGAAAACAGCGCCGCATAGTTGTCCAGCGTGAACGGAAGCGGGATCAGACCAAAGAAGGTGCTCGACGTGGTGCGCGCCAGAATCTCGTTCGGCTGGAACGACAGCGAGACCATCCAGAGTGTCGGAATGAGCCAAAGGAACGCGGGTATAGAGAGGCCGATCACCAGCCAGTAATAGGAGCGCGGCATCATTGCTTCTCCCTCCCCACGATAAACTGGATCGCAGAGAAAGCGCCCATAATGACGAAGAGGAAGACGGCCATCGCAGACGCCCGGCCCAACTCACTATCGCGAAATCCGGTCTGGTAGATGTAGCGGACGAGGACTTGTGTCGTGTCGTTGGGACCGCCCTGCGTCATCAGGTGTGATTGGCCGAAGACCTGAAAGTGCAAGATGATCTGCAGGATTACAACAAGGGTGATCGTCCGCTTCAGATTCGGAAGGGTGATGTAATAGAACGCCTTCACGCCGGTTGCGTTGTCGAGCGCCGCGGCCTCGTAGATATCGCGCGAGATGTCCTGAAGACCCGCGAGAAACAGGATCATGGCAATCCCCAGCGACCACCACACGGTCGCGATCACGATGGCGGCCATCGCAAATTGCTGGTCGGTCAGCCAGTTGATCGGGGTTCCGCCAAAAGTCCCGGTGATATTCGCGATCAGGCCCTGTCGCGGGGAAAACATGATCTGCCAGATCAGCGTCACCACGGTGACCGAGAGCACCTGGCTGAGAAAGAACAGCGTTCGCAGGATGGACATGGCCCGAGTCTGTCCACTGAGCATCGCTGCTAGGATTAATGCGGTGATGGTGACTCCCGGAACCGCGAGGCCTACGAAGAGCAGAGTGTTCCCGACCGTCGGCCAGAACCGCCGGTCATACCATCGTCCGCCCTCGCCCGGATGAAACCCCGGGAGGAACACCAGGAGCGCAGATGCCAGCCCGAGAGCAATGGCATTGAACAGGCTCAAACGGTCCATCCGGTAAAAGGCGAACGATAGCACCAGACCCATAAGGCCCAGTCCCTGCCAGAACGGAGCGGCCATAAGGCTCCATTCGATCTCACGGCCCCACATCACGCGCTCGTAATTGCGCAGGCCGACATATTCCTTTGCATCCGGGTTGAATGCCACGGCCAGAAGGTTCCAGTCGTGAAGGCTGATCCAAACGCCCTTGAAGAAGGGGTAGACGAGAAAGAGCGCATAGGCGGACAGGAACGGCAGCAAGAGCAGGAAGGCGGCCTGGCCTTGACTAAGCGTCTTACCGCCACCTCCACGCATCTCCTGCCTCCCATGTCTTGTGCGATTCCGCTTGTGATAAAATTATTAGCAATATTTATTAGCGGCAAGCAAGGACTATCTCGTGACCCGCAAAACGCCTGATAAACCAACAGCCCGCGTGACGATGAAGGATGTTGCCCTGCGCGCGGGCGTCTCGCAGTCGACCGTCTCCTTCGTCCTCAACGGAATGGAGGACATGCGCATCAGCGAAGAAACGCGGCGCAGGGTCATGAGAGCCGTCCAGGAACTGGGCTATAGGGCACGCGGCGCGGGACGCCCGCGCAAGTCGAACGGCTACCGCATGATCGGCATGATCCTCGACGAGATCGCGACGAGCCCCTTTGCCGCGATTTCGATCGAAGGCGTGCAGGAGGAGGCCTGGAAGAACGGCATCCTTGTCGAAGTCGCTATGACCCGCGGGGACAAGCAATACGAGGCCGAACTCCTTCGCCGATGGTCGGAGGAAAATGCGCTGGGGGTAATCTACAGCTCGATCCTGACGCGGGAGGTCGCTCTACCTGATCTCCTGCGCAGGCACAGGGCGGTGCTGCTCAATTGCTATGATCAGGCTGGGGAGGTGACATCCGTGGTCCCCGCCGAACGTCGCGGCGGGGAACTTGCCACGAAGGCGCTCATTGACGAGGGCTACCGGCGCATCGCTTTCATCTCTGGCGAGCCCTGGATGGAGGCATCGGATCAGCGGATGGAGGGCTATGAGCGGGCCTTGCGCGCAGCCCGCATTCCCGTCGATCCGTCGCTGATCGTCGAAGGCAACTTTATGCCGTCCGGCGGGCGTGACGCGACCCTGCGCCTGATGGCGATGGACGCTCCGCCGGATGCGATTTTCTGTGCGAACGACCTGACCGCCATCGGGTGCTACGAAGGTTTGAAAGAGCTGGGATTGCGCCCTGGCGGATCAGTAGCCGTCATGGGCTATGACGATCAGGAAATTGCGCAGCACCTCTCTCCACCTCTGTCCACGGTGGTTCTACCACACCGCGAAATGGGCCAGCTTTGCGTATCGGTCCTTTCCGGACAGGAGCACAAGCCCGAGCAGCACCGCATCGAATGCCCCTTGGCGCTCCGCGCGTCGCATCGCGGTGAGTGATGTCTCGGACTGCACTATCTGCGGCATTGGATCGGGAGGGAATAGCCGTCGCATTCAAGCCTGCGAATTCCGCGGTTCCCCGCAGAGCTTAATGGTTGTCCGACCAAGTTACTGACGCTGAAACAAGCGATGGCTGCTGGAAACTGGATGGCTCCGCTTAAACCACTGCACGAATGTCCGGCAATTGTATGTTGCGCTGCGGTACCGTCGCGCGGGATGAACGGCAGCTATGGGCCGGACCTTCGCACCCGATCAAGAGTTCGATCCCGGTTTGGCTCCGCCCAGCAAACGCGCGTTCTCTAGCGCGATGACGCTTTGCGCGGCAAAGATCTGGGCGAGCCGCAGCGCTTCGTCTGAGAACGGACGCACGGATTGCCGATAGATCGTGAAGGCGCCGACGAGGCGACCCGCAGCTACCATCGGGATCGCCACGAACGACCGCGCGCCGCCAAGATCAGCGGTGGCAAAGCGCAGTGGATCGTCGGTGCGATAGATCGCCTCGGATTTAACGTCGATGATGTGGATGACGTTTTGGCGGGTCGTCAGGCGGCCCAAACCGGTCTGATCACCGACCACGAATGTCCCGTTATCGTCCAGCCACGCCTTGAAGGCCGGGGGGATCCCCAGCGTGAAGCTGGCAAGGTATCGCTTGTTCTGCCGATACTCGAAGAGGATGCCGAACTCCGCGTCGCATAAATCGAGGGCATAGCCGAGGATCGCCGGCATCACCTGGCTCAAATCCCCTTGCGATGCCCCGATGATGCGCAGGACCTCGGTCAGTGCCTTCTCCCGGCTCAGCGCCTCTTCGAGGCTGAGTGCGAGTTCGGATATGATCGCGGCATGGTCCACGTCCGTGCTGCGAGCCGCTGCCGATCCGCCAAGCCGTGCGGCGAGTTCGACCTTGGAGGAGACCTCGAGCTTTCGGTAAATCGTCGCGAGATGCGTGCGGACGGTCGACGGGGCTATATGCAGATCGGACGCGATCTCCTGATAGCTACAACCCGCGGCGTAACTCTCTGCGATCTGGTTTTCCCGAGGGCTGAGGTCTCTGCTGTCGAGCATGCGTCAATTTCCATTTCCCGTTCTGCACCAAGCTAAGCAGCCTGCGCGGAGCCGAACAATCCTGCAGATGCAGTAGTCAAATACAGCACGCTTGAGCCGCGATTTACTGCAACTGCCCGATAGGTTGGTCCTCACCCTCAAAGTAGCGTGCCCGGGACAGAACAGTGCGTGAGGAAATGATCATGACACAACTCGAAACGGCAAAAGCCTTCTTTGACGCTTGCGAGACCGGCAAGGGCTGGAATGCTTGCAAAATGTGGTGCCACGAGGAAGCCAGCTTTTCCTGCCAGGCGGATGCGTTGGCGGAGACCAAAACGCTCGCAAACTACTGCGCCTGGATGCAGGGGCTACTTACCCCGATCCCAGATGGCCAATACAAACTGACCGCTTTTGCTTGGGACGAAGCGCGCCAGGCAGCCGTCGCAACTGCGAAGTTCTATGGCAGACAGACAGGTAAGGGAGGACCCGTTCCACCAACCGGTAGAACGGTGGTGTCTGACTACGCCTATGTCTTGCGGTTTGACGGGGACAAAATCTCCCACATGACCAAGATCTGGAATGACGCCATAGCTCTGCGTCAATTGGGCTGGGCATGATGCGCTGGAAGATTTTGGCGCTCCTGTTCTTTGCCCGGATTGGCTTGGGCTTCCAGTTTCAGACCCTTGGCTCAGTGAGTGACGGATTGGTCGTGGCCTTCGGTCTCGATTATGCAAGCGTAGGGTTGTTGGTGGGCCTATTCATGGCACCCGGTTTGATATTGGCGCTGCCAGCTGGATATCTGGGACGCCTGATTGCCGACCGAGAGATGGTGACATTTGGGTTCGCGGCACTTGCGCTCGGAGGACTTCTCTCCTCAATGGCTGAGAGCAGCGTTGGCGTGGGTATCGGCCGTGTGATCTCTGGCGCAGGCTTCCTCTTCACGACGCTCTACCTCACGAAGATGGTCGCCGACTGGTTCGAGGGGCGCGAGATCGCAACCGCGATGAGCGTCTTGGTGATGTCCTGGCCGTTCGGGATCGCGATGGGGCAAGTCGGCCATGCGTGGCTGGAGCTTGCCTTCGACTGGCGTGCGCCCTTCCTGATCGCATCGGCTTATTGCATGATGGCGGCTATGGGCGTGTTCGCCCTCTACCGCCCACCGCAAAGTCATCGCAACGCTGGTTTTTCGACCTCGGCCCGATTGGCCGGTCTGGAATGGCGATTGGTGCTTTGTGCAGCGGCTGCCTGGGGCGTCTTCAATGCGGCCTATGTCACCTATCTGACGTTCGGGCCAAAGGTGCTCGAGGCGAGCGGAACATCGGCTGTGGCTGCTGCAGGGGTCATCAGCATCGGCAGTTGGCTGATGATCGCCTCCGGCACGCTGTGCGGCCAAATCGTCGACCGCTTCGGACGCCGCGACGTGGTGCTGGCGCTCTGCATGAGCGGTGCGGTCCTGTCGCTCTGGATGCTCAGCCTCCAGGGCGCGGGAGTACTGGCCAGTCTGCTCTTTGGTCTCGTGGGCATGGCGCCAGCAGGCGTGATCATGTCTCTTGCTGGATTGGCGCTGAGGCCACAGTCTCGCGCCTTCGGCATGGGCGTCTTCTTCACCAACTATTACGCGATAATGTTCCTGACACCCCCGGCGGTCGGTGCGATCCAGGACGCGACGGGGCAACCTGAGGGCGCGATCCTGCTTGCGATGGTCCTTTTCGCAAGTGTTGTTCCCCTCGCGCTGGCCTTTACCTTCTTCAAAACACGCGCGACTTCCGCGCGCCAAACGGAGCAAAAAGCATGATCGTCCGCAAAACCCTGTTCACGAAAGAGATCATCAGTTCCGATGAAAGGGGACAACCCTGTGCGCCGATCACGCGGGTGGCCGCATTGGCAGTCGTTCAGAATCCCTTCGCAGACACAGATCAGGACGATCTCTCAGAGCTCTTTGAGATCGCGGTTAACCTCGGCCCTGTGCTGTCAGCAGAGCTCGTCTCCATGTTGTCAGGTCCTGCCGTGAGTTACGGCAAGGCCGCTCTTGTTGGCATGGCAGGCGCAATGGAGCATGGCGCGGCCGTCCTGCACCCCAAACTTGGCGCACCCGTCCGCGCCGCGATCGGGGGTGGCGCGGCGTTGATGCCCTCTAACCATAAGGTCGGAACGATGGGCGACCGGATCGATCTGCCGCTCGGTCACAAGGACGATCCTTGGTCGTTTAACTTCATAGACACCATGACACTCAGTGTTGCCGACGCCCCCCGCGCGGATGAGCTTGTCTTGTGCATCGCGCTGTCCGATGGCACCCGCGCTCATCCACGGGTTGGCGCGAGACCGCAAGGCAAGTGATATAGGTTCGCAGCTCGATGACCCGAAGGCCCACAGTCGGAGGCAATACTCGCTCACATTAAAGAGCTGCAGTAAGCCGCGTAGCGATGGGCGGTAGCTATCGGGAAGAAGTAGCGGTTGCGCTCATGTTGAAACCTATGGGCTCTACAGGCAGAGCTTCATCTTTCGATGCATCGAACGGCACTGCCGCGAATGGCAGATCCAAAGCACGCTCGACTGTATTCAGGCCACCACCCGATCGACGGGTATGGGCCGCGACTGATTGGTGGCTCAGACCCGCCAGACAGTTGCTGCCCTGCAGCCAATGTCCCGAACGAGCCCAAAACCTACCGTAATTCTGCAAGGCGGCGAATGTCGGTTTTGCGGAGTTGCTTTAACCGCTATTAGCGAGCGCTCGAAGGATCATTTCACATTGCCGCTCGACCGACGCAGCGATTGGTTG
>NZ_OMKW01000002.1 GCF_900302495.1 Pontivivens insulae
TGGGCGAGGGCTTTGCCACCGAGGACGACAAAATCATCGTCACCGCAGGCGTCCCCTTCAACACACCAGGCACCACCAACATCCTCCGCGTCGCCCCCTGCCAGGAAAAACTCATCTACGAAGGCGAACAAGGGTGACAGGACTCGATTGGCTCATCGCAACATATGGGCTGGCCAGCATCATCGCCGTTGGCCGGGCCCTGCAAAGTGCAGCCAATCGTATGAGAGTGTGGCGCGCCGCGTTTTGGTGCGCCACCGCCCTCGGCATGGGCCTCTGGATTGAGTTTGCGACCCCGCTTGCCGCAACCTTTTCCAATGTCATGATCCGCTTCATCGAAGTTTGGGCGCGGGTCTTTTAGGGTGGGTGCAGGGTCGTTCGACCTGATGCTTTGTCTATATGCAAATACCCCTCCACAGACCGTCCTCTCCCTCTTGCCTTCCCTGAAGGTCCGGCCTACAAGGCGCGCTCTAATCCCCGCGTGTCCGGCGAAAGGGCTGCCGAGTCGCGCGATTACGACCACTCAAGTTTGAGGAGATCGAAATGCCCAAGATGAAGACGAAGTCGAGCGCCAAGAAGCGCTTCAAGGTGACCGCATCCGGTCGCATCAAGGCCGGTCAGGCAGGCAAGCGCCACGGTATGATCAAGCGTACGCGCAAGTTCATCCGCGACGCGCGCGGGACGACGATCCTGTGCAAGGCTGACGAGAATATCGTCAAGACCTACATGCCCTACAACCGCTGATCGGAGGACCTTGATATGTCTCGCGTAAAGACCGGCACCGTCACACACCGTCGTCACAAGAAAGTCCTTGATCAGGCGAAAGGCTATTACGGCGCACGCCGCAAGCTCTTCCGCACGGCAACGCAGGCCGTCGACAAGGCGCAGCAATACGCGACCCGCGACCGTAAGGCGCGCAAGCGGAATTTCCGCGCGCTCTGGATCCAGCGGATCAACGCAGGCGTCCGTGCCCATGACGAGGCGCTGACCTATAGCCGCTTCATCAACGGCCTGAACCTGGCTGGCATCGAAGTGGACCGTAAGGTTCTCGCCGATCTTGCCGTGAACGAGCCTGCCGCATTCAACGCCATCGTTGATCAAGCGAAAGCGGCTTTGGCCGCGTGAGCCTTCCGCGAAAGCGGCTTTGGCCGCTTGAGCCGGATCGCATTTGAATTCAAAGGCCCCGTCTGATTGACGGGGCTTTTTGCGTTTCAGCCAGCCCGTTCCAGCATCGGCAGGTCTGTCACATCGGGCACGGCACCTGCTGCCGTCAGCATTGCGTGGATCTGCCCGCGATGATGGGTCTGATGGTTGAAGAAATGCACGATGCAAAGTGCGCGGTCCTTTGCGATCCGTTCCACTCCACCTGCGGGATACCAGCCGACCTCGCCCGTCAGATCGCCCTCATTCAGATTGACGGCCCAAGTCTCAATCTCCCGGTCGCGCGCGTGACGCACTGCTTTGAACGTCTCCCAATCGCGCGGGGCGTCGAGCAGAGGTTCAATATGGTCTTCGGGCCGTTCATCCCCCGCGAACCGCGCAAGCCATAGTGCATCGTCCCAAAGCAGGTGGTTGAACGTTCGCGCGATGGAGCCGAAAAACGCCCCCCGTTCAGCCCATCTCGCTGAATGGTCTAGACTGTCCGCTGCACTGACAAGGGAGCGGTTTTGCCAACAGGTGTAGCGGGCCATCACGCGGCAATAGTCGGTTGTGATCATTTCAAACTCTCCCAATCTCGGCAGTCTTGCGTCTTTCGTGAAGGCGGCACAGACGGGCCTTGCCCTATCTGCCGTTCTCCCATAAACGCTCCGACCTTCGCCATTAAAGGAGGTTCCGATGCCATCTCAAACCCTTGCCATCGACTTTGGAACCTCAAACTCTGCGGCGGCGATTTTTGATGGAGGTCGTGTTCGCTATCTGCCCATCGAGGGCGATGCGGAGACGTTGCCCACCGCAGTTTTCTTTCCGACCGGTCAGCCGATGCGCATCGGCGCTGCCGCCTCCACCGCGCTGATCGATGGGGAGGAGGGGCGATACATGCGTGCGCTCAAAAGCGTTCTCGGCCTGCCGCTTCTGCACGAAAGCCGGATGCTGGGCGGCAGGCGTCAGACCCTTGCAGATGTCATCACCGCCTTTCTCATCCAGATGCGGCGCAGGGCGGAGGCTGAAACCGGTCAGACGTTCACCCGTGCGCTTTCGGGGCGTCCGGTCCATTTCCACACATCCGATCCGGCCAAGGACGCACAGGCCGAAGCGGATCTGCGGGGCTGCTATCACGCGGCGGGGTTTGACCATGTGGATTTCTTGCCAGAGCCAGAGGCCGCCGTACTTGCCGCGCATGGCATGTCTGCCCCCGGCGCGTTGGGGATCATCGTGGATATCGGTGGCGGTACATCTGATTTTTCGATCTTTCGAACTCAGGCGGACGGTCCAGAAATCCTCGCCAGCCACGGTATCCGATTGGGTGGTACGGATTTCGACCGTGCTGTCTCCATCGCCCATGCGATGCCGCTTCTGGGCTTGGGTGGGCAGTTGCGCCGCGTGATGGGGCAGGGACTGCTGCCCGTGCCGCACGCGCCGTTCGTGGATCTGGCGACCTGGCCCAAGATCCCTTTTCTCTACACGCCCGAAATGCGGCGCATGGTGGCCGACATGCTGAAAGTGGCCGAACAGCCAGAGCGCATCACCCGCTTTGCCGAGGTTCTGGAACATGAGCTCGGCCACGAACTGGCCTTTGCGGTTGAGCGCGGAAAGATTGACGCCAACGCGCCCGAAGGGCAGGGCGCCATTCGTATGAATTTCATCGAACTGGGTCTTGCCGCCCCCCTCTCCCGGGCAGAGCTTGATGCGGTGCTCCACACCAACCGCACCGAACTGGCGGCCGCGATGTCCCACACATTGACCCTCGCCGGGGTGGAGGGCGAAACGATAGACAGCGTCGTCCTCGTCGGTGGGTCCAGCCTGATGACACTGGTTGAGGAGGTCTGCGCCAGCATTTGCCCCCGCGCCATCCAGCACCGTGCCAATGCGTTCACAGCTGTGATTGACGGTCTGGCACGTGCAACAGCCGCCTGATTGCTTGCACACGCCACCCCGTGTGGTAATGCCTTGCCCAACAGCGGATGAGGGCAACCCATGAGTGACATCGACAACCTGCGCAGCACCTGGCTCACCCGGATTGCGGATGCCAAGGATGAGTCCACGCTTGAGGACGCACGGGTCGCAGCCCTCGGAAAGAAGGGCGAGGTCAGCCTGAAAATGCGTGAACTGGGCAAGATGACGCCCGAAGAGCGTCAGGTCGCCGGTCCAGCGCTGAATGCCCTGAAGAACGAGCTGAACTCCGCCCTTGTCGCCCGCAAGACCGCCTTGGCCGATGCCGCACTTGAAGAGCGTCTGCGCACCGAATGGATGGACATATCCGCCCCCTCCCGCCCAGGGCAGCAAGGGACAATCCACCCGGTCAGTCAGGTCACGGAAGAGGTCATCGCCCTCTTTGCCGATCTTGGTTACTCCGTCGCGGAAGGGCCGCAGATCGAAAGCGATTGGCTGAACTTCGATGCGCTTAACATCCCGTCGCATCACCCGGCCCGCGCCGAGATGGACACGTTCTATATGAAGCGTGCCGAAGGTGATAACCGCCCACCTCACGTCCTGCGCACCCACACCTCCCCCGTGCAGATCCGGCACATGCAGGCCCATGGCGCGCCCTGCCGCATCATTGCACCGGGCCGGGTTTACCGGGCGGATTACGACCAGACCCATACTCCGATGTTCCATCAGGTTGAGGGGCTGGCCCTGGGCCGCGACATCTCCATGGCCAACCTCAAATGGACGCTTGAGACCTTCTTCTCCGCCTTCTTTGGCAAGGATGTGAAGACCCGCTTCCGCGCCTCACACTTCCCCTTCACAGAGCCGTCGGCGGAAGTCGATATCCAGTGCAGCTGGGAAAATGGTCAGGTGAAAGTCGGAGAGGGCAACGATTGGCTCGAAGTGCTCGGCTCAGGCATGGTCCATCCGAAAGTGCTGGAAGCTGGCAAGATCGACCCGACGCAATATCAGGGCTTTGCCTTCGGCATGGGCATCGATCGCATGGCGATGCTGAAATACGGCATCCCCGACTTGCGCGCCTTTTTCGACAGCGACCTGCGCTGGCTGCGTCACTACGGCTTCTCCGCCCTGACCCCGCCCAGCGTATCTGCTGGCGTCTGATCAAGCCGAAAACCCGGCCCGCACGCCGGGACCGCATGCCCCATGTTCAGATCTGGCCAATTGCCCTAGATTTTGATCATGTCGAAACGCCGCCTCTATTTCGTCGCGCTCGCCCTGCTTGTTGTCGGGGCGCATATCGCGATGCTGACCTCCGACCGGATGCCGTTTGAGACGGCGTTGCGCCTTACCCTCGTTAATGCCTCCATCTGGGGTCTGATCGCGCTTCCGGCGCTCTATTTCTGGATGCGAAAGCGGGCGAAAAGGGCTGCCGATGAACGTTGAAGCGCTGCAAAAAAAATATCCCGGTGCCCAACCCTATCGCATGGGTGACAATGATGCGCTCACGGCTGAATTGCTGGCCCTCGTACGCGCCGGGGTGAAGCGGGCCACATGCACCGCCATGATCGATGTGGAAGAGGGGCGGGAGGCGCTGCCCATGCTGGGCCGGTGCGATATCTGCATGGCCCCCGATGGAACACCTGCCGTCGTCACCCGCACCGCCGAACTGCGCGAGCTTCGCTTCTGCGACATGACGGCAGAGATGGCGCTGGCCGAAGGGGAGGATGACAGCCTCGACAGCTGGCGCGCGGGCCATCGCCGCTACTACGAGCGGCAGGGGATCTTTCACCCCGAAATGCAGCTGATATGGGAGCGGTTCGAGGTCGTCGAGGATTTCGCCCGCTGACCCTTTCACACCTCCCGCCCTTGCGCTAAACGAAGGTCCGAACGGCAAGGGACACGGGCGCTATGAAATTCACGCTGAACTGGCTCAAAGACCATCTGGAGACTGAGGCAACGCTCGATGAAATCGTCGAGGCACTGACCGATCTCGGCCTTGAGGTAGAGGAGGTCGTGAACCCCGCCGACCGTCTGGGCACCTTCCGCATCGGCTATGTCAAATCGGCAGAGCAGCACCCGAATGCCGATCGTCTGCGCGTCTGCATGGTCGAAACCGCCGCTGGCATGCAGCAGATCATTTGCGGTGCACCGAACGCGCGCGCGGGCATCAAGGTCGTGGTCGCTCAGCCCGGCGATTATGTGCCCGGCATCGACACCACCATTCAGGTTGGCGAAATCCGCGGTGTTGAAAGCCACGGCATGATGGCCTCCGAGCGGGAGCTTGAGCTGTCGGATGAACATGATGGCATCATCGAATTGCCCGAGGCGGCAGAGGTCGGTCAGCGCTATATCGACTTTGCTGAGCTGAACGATCCGATGATCGAGATCGCGATCACACCAAACCGCCCTGATGCGCTGGGTGTGCGCGGCATTGCCCGCGACCTGGCCGCACGCGGTCTGGGCACCCTGAAATCTGGCGATGTGCCGCTGGTCGAGGGCGCGTACGCAAACCCGATCACGACGCATCTGGCCGCTGACGTCGCGGACAAGGCGTGCCCGGTCTTCTTCGGTCGTCATGTGCGGGGCGTGAAGAACGGCCCGTCCCCAAAATGGATGCAGCAGCGCTTGATCGCTATTGGTCTGCGCCCGATCTCCACCCTTGTGGATATCACCAACTACGTCACCTATGACCGCGGACGTCCGCTCCACGTCTTCGATGCGGACAAGGTTCACGGCGATCTGACAGTGCGCTTCGCCAAGGAAGGTGAGACGATCACCGCCCTCGATGACAAGGAATACACCCTGACGCCAGAGATGACGATCATCGCCGATGAACAGGGCGTGGAGTCCATCGGCGGCATCATGGGTGGGGCCGCGTCCGGCTGCACGGATGAGACGGTGAATGTCTATATCGAGGCGGCCTATTTCGATCCGGTGCGCACCGCCCATACCGGTCGCGCGCTTAAGATCAACTCGGATGCGCGCTACCGTTTCGAGCGTGGAGTTGATCCGGCCTTCACGCCGGACGGTGTTGAGCTTGCGACCCGCCTGGTGCTCGACCTGTGCGGGGGGGAGCCGTCGGAGGTGACCAAAGCGGGCGAGGTGCCGGACACCGCGCGGCGCTATGACCTCGACCCGGCACGGGTGATCAGCCTCGTCGGCATGGACATCCCGCGCACCGAGCAAGTTCGCATTCTGGAAGCACTGGGCTTTGACTGTGCCCAGCCTGGTATTGTGACTTCGACCCTTGCCGCCGTCGCAGGCACGGCCCCGGTTGCAGAGAGCGGCGTGATTTCCGTCGGCATTCCGTCCTGGCGGCCCGACGTCCACGGGGAGGCGGATCTGGTGGAAGAGGTGGCGCGGGTCGCCTCTCTGACCAAGCTTGAGGGCAAACCGATGCCGCGAGAGGCTGGCATCGGAGAGCCGGTGCTCAGCCCCATGCAGGTGCGCACAGCCACCGCGCGGCGCAGTCTGGCCGCGCTCGGCCTGAATGAATGCGTGACCTACAGCTTCATCCAGCAATCAAGTGCCGCCCTCTTCGGTGGCGGCAGCGATGCAACCGAAGTGGCCAATCCGATCAGTTCCGAGATGAGCCATATGCGCCCCGATCTGCTGCCCGGCTTGATGGAGGCCGCGACCCGCAATCAGGCCCGCGGCATCGCGGATCTTGGCCTCTTCGAAGTCGGCATGGCGTTTGAGGGTGGGGAGCCGGAAGAGGACGCGTTGCACGCAACGGGTTTGCGTGTCGGCCACACTGCACCGCGCAACGCCCATGGCACGCGTCGTCCGGTCGATCTCTATGATGCGAAGGCGGATGCCGAGGCGCTGCTCAGCACGCTTGGCGCGCCGGTAGAGCGCTTGATGCCCCTGCGCACTGCCCCTGCATGGTTCCATCCGGGCCGCTCCGGTGTGCTCGGGCTGGGTCCAAAGAACCCGCTCGCCGTTTTCGGGGAGCTTCACCCAAAAGTGGTTGAGGCGCTCGATCTCAAAGGTCCGGTTGTTGGCTTCACGGTCTTCCCTGCAAATATTCCGTTCCCCAAGGCAAAAACGGCGACGCGCGCCCCATTGGCCCTGTCCGACCTGCAATCGGTCGAGCGGGATTTCGCCTTCGTCGTCGATGCAGATGTCGAGGCGGATAAGCTGCTGCGCGCGGCCAAGGGCGCCGACAAACAGTTGATCGAAGCGGTCTCGCTCTTCGATGTCTATCAGGGCCCTAGAGTGGAGGAGGGTAAGAAATCCCTCGCCATCGCCGCGCGCCTGCAGCCCAAGGACGCAACCTTGACCGATGACCAGATCGAGGCCGTCGCCGCCAAGATCATCAAGGCTGTCGAGAAAGCGACCGGGGGCGTGCTGCGCGGCTGATCTTCGGATTGGTCTAAATACCCAAATCCCCGCCTTGGGCTTGCCTGCGCCTCCGGCGGGGATATTTCTCCCAAGAAGAAGACGTTAACCAATTGGTGCGTCTGACGGATCGGTGCACGTCTGGTGCACGCCCTGTGTACGGGTTGTGCACAGCTATTCTGGAGTTAACCCATGCATTGGACCGTCTACCTTTCAGGCGAGATTCACACCAACTGGCGTGACGAGATTGCGGCGGCTTGTGAGGGCCTCCCCGTCAGCTTCACCGCGCCTGTGACCGATCACGCGGCCTCCGACGATTGCGGCGTTGCGATCCTGGGCGAAGAACCCAACAAGTTCTGGCATGATCACAAAGGGGCTAAGCTCAATGCGATCCGCACCCGCAACGCGATCGAGGCCGCCGATCTGGTCGTGGTGCGTTTTGGTGAGAAATATCGGCAGTGGAATGCCGCATTTGATGCGGGATATGCCCATGCGTTGGGTAAGCCGCTGATTGTCATGCACAATGCTGAACATGCCCATGCACTGAAAGAAGTGGATGCGGCGGCCAATGCAACCTGTGAAACGCCACGTCAGGCGGCGCAGATGCTGCAATATCTGATGACCGGCGCATTGCCCGAGAGCTGACGCCCCGTTTACCCTTCCTCCCAAAAAGGGGAAGGGACGATGGAATTTGACTATGTGATTGTCGGCGGAGGATCCGCCGGTTCGGTTATGGCCGCGCGCTTGAGTGAGGATCCAGGCGTCACCGTCTGCCTGCTGGAAGCTGGCAATGACGGGCGCGGCATCCTTGTGCGTGCCCCCGCGGGGGTGATCGCCATGCTTCCGGGCTATGGCCGGATCAACAACTGGGCTTACGAAACCGTGCCACAGCCCGGCTTGAACGGACGGCGGGGTTATCAGCCTCGGGGTAAAACGCTTGGTGGCTCTTCGGCGATCAACGCGATGATCTACATCCGCGGCCATCAACGCGACTATGATGACTGGGTGGATCAGGGGGCCGCAGGCTGGGGGTGGGACGATGTTCTGCCCTATTTTCGAAAGGCCGAAAACAATGTTCGGGGCGCTGACGCGCTGCACGGTGCGGAGGGTCCGCTTGCGGTCAGCGAACAGCAGGAACCGCGCGCGGTCACACATGCCTTTGTCGCTGCGGCGCAAAGCCTGCAGCACCGGGCAAACCCGGATTTCAATGGGGCCGAACAGGAAGGGGTGGGCCTGTGGCAGGTGACGCAATTCCGCGATCCTGCCAGAAATGGGGAGCGGTGTTCTGCGGCGGCGGCTTATGTGCATCCCAACATCTCGCGCCCCAACCTGAAAGTCATTACTGGCGCTGCGGCGGAAAAAATCATTCTGGAGCAGGGTGTTGCACGCGGTGTTCAGTATCGCCGCAAACGGCAGAGCCAGACGGTCCGCGCCCGGCGGGAAGTCATTTTGAGCGCAGGCGCCTTCGGCAGCCCCCAGCTTTTGCAGCTCTCTGGCATTGGTCGTGGTAAGGATTTGCAGCGGCTGGGGATCGAGGTCGTGCATGACGCGCCCGAGGTCGGCCAGAACCTTCAGGACCATATCGACTTCATCCTCGCCTACAAAACCGATCAGGCGGACGCGACCGGCCTTGGGCTGGGGATGAAGGGCACTCAGATCGTGCTGCGCGACATGCTCCGATGGCGCAAGGATGGCAAATCGCTGATCGCGAGCCCGGGATCGGAGGCTGGCGCATTTCTCAAGACGCGAGCGGATCTGGAGCGGCCCGATGTGCAATTGCACTTCGTTCCATCCGTTGTGGATGATCACGCGCGCAAGCTCCATCTGGGTTACGGCTATTCCTGCCATGTGTGCGTTTTGCGTCCCAAATCGCGGGGCAGCGTCAACCTGATGACAGCAGATCCACATGCAGCACCGGCGATTGATCCGGGCTTTCTGAGCCACGAAGACGACATGGCGACATTGCTGGCCGGCACCAAACTGACCCGCCGGATCATGGAGGCTGAGCCGATTTCACGCTTCCAGACCAAGGAGGTCTATACCGAGGGCGTGACCAGTGATGCGGAGCTGGAGCAGCATATTCGGGATCGTGGGGATACGGTCTATCACCCGGTTGGAACGGTCCGCATGGGCACCGATTCCGCGGCGCCCTGCGATCCGCACGGTCGGGTGCGCGGGGTGGGCGGATTACGTGTCGTGGATGCGTCTTTGATGCCGACACTGATCGGCGGCAACACCAATGCGCCCACGATCATGATGGCGGAAAAGATTGCGGCCGAGATGCGCGCCTGAGGGTGGATGATCGGCGCGGGTTGGATTGCCACCCGCGCCGATCCTGTTATCCGTTGCGATCGGGGATGTTGAGCGCTTTCTGGCTGGCCGGTCGGCTGAGGTGCAGGGCGAGATAACGCTGCACTTCAGCAAAATCACCAAGGCCCAGAACCTCTTCACCACCATAGAAATCGATAACTTTCAGCCAGGGCCAGATTGCCAAATCAGCAATCGTGTATTCGCCCGCTGCCACGAAATCTTTGCCCACAAGGTGCTTGTCCAGCACGCCCAGAAGGCGTCTGGCCTCACCTGTATAGCGGTCCTTGGCATAGGTGTCGGATGTCTTGTCGGCCGCGAATTTGTAGAAGTGGCCGAACTGGCCCAGCATCGGGCCGAGGCCGCCCATCTGCCACATAAGCCAGGTCAGAACCTCGGCCCGTGCAGCGCCGTCTGCGGGAAGGAACTTCCCGGACTTTTCGGCAAGATAAATCAGGATCGCGCCGGACTCGAAAATCTCAACCATTTCGCCATTCGGACCGTTGGGGTCGATCAGGGCGGGGATCTTGTTATTGGGGTTCAGGGCCAGATATTCCGGCGTCAACTGATCATCACGCATGATCGAAATCGTGTGCGCCTCATAGGGCAGGCCCGTCTCTTCCAGCATGGCGCCGACCTTGATGCCGTTTGGCGTCGGAAACGAGTAAAGCTGGATCTGGTCGGGGTTCTGCGCCGGGCGCAGCGTATTGATCGGGTGGTCTGTCAGCGCGGACATTACGGCTCTCCTATCATCGGTTGTCATGCAGGTAGGGGCTGAGCCATCCGCGTTCCAGCCTGATCGCGGCAACGGATTGTTCCCAAATTGGAGGATTGTATCGATCTCGGGCCGTTTTTGTTGACGCATGCAGCAACGCTGGCGCAGTCTCACCGCGCAACTTGCACGCATAAACCGAGGGAAACGGGGGGCAACATGCTAAATGAATTCAAGACGTTCATTGCCAAGGGCAATGTGATGGATATGGCGGTGGGGATCATCATCGGTGCCGCTTTCACCGCGATTGTTCAATCCATGGTGAATGATCTGATCAATCCGATTGTCGGCATCTTCACGGGCGGGATCGATTTCACCAATCTGTTTTTCATCATTGGTGAGGGAGAATACGCCTCTCTGACCGAGGCACAGGAAGCGGGGGCTGCTGCCTTTGCCTACGGTTCGTTCCTGAATGCCTGCATCAACTTCCTGATCATCGCCTTCGTCGTCTTCATGCTGGTCCGTCAGGTCAACCGCATCAAGGACGCGACCGCCAAGAAGGAAGAGGAGGCCATGCCCGCAGCACCGGCAGGCCCAACCCAGGAAGAGCTTTTGGTTCAAATTCGGGACTTGCTGGCCAAGTAAGCCAGGCTCCCGCCGGAAGACGCCTCCGGCGGGACCTTTTCCAGATAGAGTGTGTCCTAGCCGAGCAAATCGGCCGGGGCGACCCAGTCACGACCCAGGGCGCGGGCAACCGGTTCATTGGTGATCTGACCGGCGTGGATGTTCAACCCTTCGGCCAAATGGGCATCCGCGCGGCACGCGGCCTGCCATCCCAGATTCGCCAGCTTCTGTACGAATGGCATCGTTGCGTTGCCCAATGCGATGGTCGATGTGCGGGCCACCGCACCAGGCATATTGGCCACGCAGTAATGCACGATCCCGTCCACTTCATAGATTGGATCGTCATGGGTCGTGGCCTTCGACGTTTCGAAGCAGCCGCCCTGATCGATCGCAACGTCGACGAGCACAGCGCCAGGCTTCATCGTGGCAAGGTCTGCACGGCTCACCAGTTTGGGCGCGGCTGCACCCGGGATCAGCACGGCCCCGATGACCATGTCAGAGGTTGCGATCAACTCGGCAATATTGGCCTTGCTGGCATAGCGCGTGCGGAACTGGCTTGAGAACTGGTCATCCAACTGGCGCAGGCGCGGCAGGGAGAGGTCAAGGACAGTCACCTGCGCGCCCATCCCGGCGGCGATGCGGGCCGCGTGGGTGCCCACCACGCCGCCGCCAATGACGGTCACTTCAGCAGGGCCAACGCCGGGCACGCCGCCCATCAGGACGCCGCGGCCTCCATTTGCTTTTTGCAGGCTCCAAGCGCCGACCTGGGGGGCAAGACGGCCTGCGACCTCTGACATCGGGGCGAGAAGGGGCAGGCCGCCTGTCCGGTCTGTCACGGTTTCATAGGCGATGGCGGTGCAGCCTGACGCCAGCAGGTCGTCGGTCTGGGCTGGATCCGGCGCAAGGTGCAGATAGGTGAACAAAAGCTGCCCCTCGCGCAGGCGCGCGCGCTCAACGGCCTGAGGCTCTTTGACCTTCACGATCATGTCGGCCTCAAATACACTGTCGACGTCGGTGATCGATGCACCGGCGGCGATGTAATCCTCATCCGCGAAGCCAGCGCCGAGACCTGCGCCCTGCTGGATCCTGACCGTGTGACCACTGTCGCAGAGCGCTGTGACAGCCGCCGGGGTAAGGCCGACGCGATATTCACGAGTTTTGATTTCTGTCGGGCATCCGATGATCATGGCCCTGGTCCTCCCTATTGACTGGGATCAGCGTGGGGGAGGTGGTTTGAAATGTGCTTGCAAAGTTCACCCCGTTTCGCCTTCTCTTTAGAAGAATATTCGAAGATCAAACAAAATTTCCGAAGGTTGATGCGATATGAAGCTTGATGCGACAGATATCCGTTTGCTGCGTGCCTTGCAGGAGGATGGTCGCATGTCGAATGCGGCATTGGCGGAACGGGCGCATTTGTCCGCGTCTGCATGCCACCGAAGGCTGCGTCAGCTGGAGATGGCGGGCGTCATTTCGGGCTATGGTGTTCGGTTGAATGCCCGCGCGGTTGGGCGCGGCACCATCGTCTTTGTCGAGATCACGTTGCAGGCGCAATCGCAGGACCTGCTTGATCAGTTTGAGGCTGGTGTCGCGCGCATTCCTGACGTGGTGGAATGCCATCTGATGGCGGGTAGCGCGGATTACTTGCTCAAGATCCTCGCTGAGAATTCGGACGATTTTGCGCGCATCCACCGACAGCACCTGTCTCGCCTGCCCGGTGTCGCGCAGATGCATTCGAGCTTTGCGTTGAGGACGGTCGCAGACGGGAATGTGGTGCCGCTCGGCTAGTCAGAGTGCCCAAAGCAAAACGTAGAGTGCGATCATACCGCCCGCCATCGCGCCAAGCACGTTGCGGGTTAAAGCGCCCAGTAGAAGTGCTGCGAGGGCCGCCCCCATGCGCGCCGGATCCATCTCACCCCCAGTGGCGTCCGGCCAGACAACCAGCGGTGCGACAAGGCCGGGCAATACTGCAACCGGCACATAGCGCAACAGACGCATGGCCCAGTCGGGGAAGGTCCGTCCCTGCATAAGCCCGAGAAACGAGAAGCGGATCAGGAATGTTCCGGCACCCAATGCACAGATGATGATCCAGATTTCGGGTCCGTTACTCATGGATGACCCTCCCGCGCCGTTCCAAGACGATCTCGGTCAAGGCGCCCGCGCCCATCGCGACTGCGGCAGCGATCATCAAGCCGAGCGAGTAGGGCACCCAGGCAAATGCCAGGGCGAACACCACTGAGGTAATCGCGGCAATCAGGTGGGGGAGCGAGCGGAGCATCGGGGCCGTCATCGCGATAAATGTAATCGGAACTGCGAAGTCGAGGGCGTATTCAGGCGGGATGGCCGAACCCGCAACCGCGCCGATATAGGAAAACAGGTACCAAAGCGGCGCTATAGGTGTGATGACGCCGGCGAAATAGGCGAGCTTGGCACTCAACGTCAGATTGGGTTCCCGCTCGAATTTCAGCGCTGCCGCCGCATAAGACTGGTCCACCAATAGATAGGCGATCAACGCACGCTTCCAGATCGGCGCCTTACCGTAATGCACTGCCATCGCAGCGGAATAGAGCGCCATGCGCAGGTTTACGGCAAGCGCGGTCAGGATCACGATGAGAGTTGGCGCATTCTCGACCCAAAGTGCGACCGCCGTGAACTGTGCCGCCCCGGCGATGACCAGAACGGTCATGCCCATCGTCTCAACAAGATTGAGGCCGGCTTCTGTCGCCACGACCCCGAAAAGCAGGGCGAAGGGGACAACCAGAAAGACGAATGGAAGCGCCTCCTTCACACCGTCGGTGAATGCGGTACTTGGCGATTTTTGTGACATTGCGGAGGGGCTTTCCAATACTGGCTGGGTACTTACCTGAGCGCTGCGGTTGATGGCAATCTCGAATCCCTCGAAACATGTCTGTAATCGCGGCCAGGCGGTGGACAATTTGCATATGGCGCGCGTTTACTCTGGCTGAGCAACGAATGGTGGCGGCATGCGCGATCGAAATGGGGAAAAGATCTGCCTGATTCACGGTCTTGGCCGGGGACCGGGATCTATGTCGTTGATGGGTTTGAGGTTGGAGCGGGAAGGGTTCACGACCTTCACGGCGGGGTATGCGTCCCGCTCTGACACGATGGCCGAGGCGCAGGCAAAGCTGCTGGCACAGATCGCGGTGAAGGCACCTGACGGGTGCCACATCGTCGGTCATTCCCTTGGCGGAGTTCTGGGGCTTCGCATCAAGGCGGCTGAGCCAGAACGGTTCGGGCGCGTGGTGCAGCTCGGCTCACCCAACAAAGGGTCGCCGATGGCCGCGTTCTTCAAGGATATGCCGATGGTCCCCCAGATCATGGGCCCGGTGATGGAGCGGTTGGCGGCCGCTGATCTGGGTCTGGACGCATTGCCACCCAATATCGCCCGCGATCTGGGCATTATCGCAGGCTCTGCCGCGCCGATGGAGCGGATCAGTCCTTACTGGGGCATCGAGGGGCCCAGCGACGGAATGGTGCCCTTGGAATCGGCCCTGGGAATTGATCATGCGGATGCGCTTTTGACCACGACACTGCATGGCGTTCTGCCCTTGTCGAGCCATGCGGCAGAGCAGGTTGCCCATTTCCTGCGCGACGGACGGTTCCGGCGGGACGAGGTGGCGGCATGAGTGATTATCTGATTGCGCCAAGCCCGGCGGGCGCGGGCTTGACCCGTGCGATCACGGGCCGAGACCACACCGGGGCCGAGGTCGAGATCAACGTGGTTGAGGAGCGCCCGTTGACGATCTGGCTGAACGGGCAGGAGATTGTGACGGCGATGACAATCGGGGACCATCCCCGCTGGCTGGCTGTTGGTTATCTGATCAATCAGGGGATGGTCTTGCCCAGTGATGAGATCACGGGCGTCGATTTCGATGAGGAACTAGAGACCGTCGTCGTCCGCACAGCGCGCGAGACGGACTACGAGGAGAAACTGGCACGTAAGACACGCACCTCCGGCTGTGCGGTCGGGACCGTTTTTGGCGATGTGATGGAGGGGGTTGCAGAGGTCCAACTGCCCCATGCGGAAGTGCGTACCAGCGATCTTTACGCCCTCGCCCACAAGATCAACACGACGCCCAGCCTCTATCTGGAGGCGGGCGCGATCCATGGAACCGTCCTGTGTGAAGGTGACCGCCCTCTCGTCTACATGGAGGATGTGGGCCGCCACAACGCCGTCGACAAAATCGCAGGTTGGATGCGGATGGAGCGGGTCAGCGCCCAGGGCAAGATGCTCTACACCACGGGCCGACTGACCTCGGAAATGGTGATCAAGACGGCATTGATGGGCATTCCGGTGCTCGCGTCACGCTCTGGCTTCACAGCTTGGGGGGTCGAGATCGCCCGCGATGTGGGACTGACCCTGATTGGCCGTATGCGTGGCCAGCGGTTCATGTGCCTTGCGGGGGAAGAGCGCCTTGTGCGCGATGTCGATCCGCGTGCAATCCGCGACGAGCCAAAACGCGCGGGCCGTAAGGGAGGTCGCGATGCGGAGTGATCGCGCGATAGCGGGCGTCATTCTGGCCGGGGGGCGTGCCACCCGGATGGGGGGCGGTGACAAGTGCCTGTTGGAGATTGGCGGCAAGCCCCTGTTGGAGGAGATCATTGCACGACTTTCTCCGCAGGTGGCGGCGCTTGCGCTGAATGCAAATGGCGATCCGGCACGGTTTGCGCGCTTTGGCCTGCCCGTCGTGCCTGACGCGGATGATGCGCGCGACGGGCCCTTGGCCGGTGTGTTGGCCGGAATGGATTGGGCCGCGTCCGAGGGTTTTGCCCAAATTGTAACCGTCGCGGGCGACACCCCCTTTTTCCCGACTCATCTGGTGCAGGCGCTGCGCTTTGCAGCCGTTTCCGAAGGGACACCGCTGGCCCGGGCCGAGACCCCGCGTCCGGGATCAGATCGCTTTGACCGCCACCCGACCTTTGGATTGTGGCAAGTCGGGCTGCGCGACGATTTGCGTGCGGCCCTCGCGGCTGGTACGCGCAAGGTCGTGGCGTGGACCGATCCGCACGGATGTGCCCGCGTCAGCTTTGACGGCGAGGATGATCCGTTTTTCAACGTGAATACGCCGGATGATTTGGAGAAGGCCCGCGCGCGATGAGGATCTACGGTGTTACCGGCTGGAAGAATTCGGGCAAGACCACGCTGATGGAACGGCTCGTCGCTGACATCACGGCGCGTGGGTTCACCGTCTCGACCGTCAAGCATGCCCATCACAGTTTTGACGTCGATCATCCGGGAAAGGACAGCTATCGGCACAGGGTTGCCGGGGCGCAGGAGGTTTTGCTCGCCTCCCGCAATCGCTGGGCCTTGATGCATGAATTGCGGCAAGCGGAGGAACCTCAGCTTTCTGACCTATTGGTCCGACTTTCGCCCGTCGATCTGGTGTTGGTCGAGGGGTACAAACGCGACCGTCACCCCAAGATCGAGGCGCATCGGGCGGAGACCGGGCAGAAGCTGATCGCGCCGGGTGACGACACCATTCGCGCGGTCGCCAGTGATACGAAGATCGAAGGGCTCGACCGCCCGCTGCTGCCGCTGAGTGACGCGCGGGTTGTTGCGGATTTCATATTGGGAGAGGTCGGGCTTGCATGAGCTTTGACACTTGCATCGCAATCGACTGGTCGGCGGCGAGCACGCCCACACCAAAGCGGGAGAGTGCGAACGCGCTTTGGATGGCGGTGGCCCGGGACGGTGTCGCACTGCGCGGTCAGTACTTTCGCACGCGGTCCGCACTTATGGCGTCGCTCGCCGAACTGCTTGCTGCGGAACATGCGGCGGGGCGTCGTGTTCTTGTCGGATTTGACTTCGCCTTTGGCTATCCGGCCGGATTTGCAGTTGGCTTGGGGGTCGACTCCGACCCACTGGCATTGTGGACCTACATCGCTGACCGCTTGGAGGATCGTGAGGACAATTCGAACACCCGGTTCGAGTTGGCAGCGCAGCTGAACGGGCACTTTGCAGGAGATGGTCCGTTTTGGGGGCATCCAAAAGGACAGAACCATCCGGGATTGCTGCCGACCCGTTCCGCGGTGCCCGAAGGATTGGCCGAACGGCGGCTGATTGAAGAGCATGTGCCACAGGCCAAGTCTGTTTGGCAGATCGCCTATACCGGGTCAGTCGGGTCGCAGTCCCTGACGGGGATCGCCGCGCTTGACCGTCTGCGCCGCGCACTGGGTGATAAGGTGCGGGTCTGGCCATTTGAGCCGGTGACCGATGCACGCGTTGTATTTGCAGAGATTTACCCCTCGCTGTTTCGGGACGATGTGCGTCAACGATTGGCAGCCGAGCCTGAGGGGACCGTGAGGGACCGGATTGAGGTTGAAACATGCGCGGCACAATTCTCTCGCTGGAGCGTCGAGGGGGTTCTGGACACAGTGCTCGATCAGGACGTTTTGCCTGCGGCCGCTTTGCAGGAAGGATGGATCCTCGGCGTGGACGGGCAGGGCGCGCGGATCGAGACGCGCAGCCGCCTGCGCGATGATTGCTTCGCGCTGCCGCCCGGTGTCGACTGGACACCCGTTGATGTGGCGCTCGACCGCCTGCGGGCTGCGGCGCGTCCCGTTACTGCCGCCCAAACGATTCCGGTGAGTGCTGCTGGCGGTCGGATATTGGCAGGTGAGGTGGTGGCGTTGGTTTCGCACCCTCCACTCCCCAACTCGGCCGTTGATGGCTATGGCGGTGCGGCGGAGGCTTTGCTGCCGGGAAAGCCGATTGATTTGGTGGACGGACGATCTGCGGCGGGCGCACCTTATACTGGTTGCGTGCCCAAGGGGCGTGCTTTGCGTATCCTGACCGGGGCCGCAATCCCAGACGGTGTGGATACGGTCATTTTGCAAGAGGACGTCCAGCGCGAAGGTCAGACCATCCGGCTTGAGGGGCATCCGCGCCCAGGCGCCAATATCCGCAAAGCTGGAGAGGACGTGGCGGCGGGGGCACCGGTTCTGCCAGCGGGACGTCGTCTGACTGTCGCCGATCTGGCGCTGCTATCTGCGACCGGTCACGCGAGCGTTGCGGTGCGCGCTAAACTGCGCGTGGCGGTGCTGTCGACGGGTGATGAGATCACGGACGGCCCGCTTGGACATGGTCAGATGCGGGACGCTAACAGGCCCATGTTGCTCGACATGGTGCGGCGCTGGGGGATGGAGCCGGTCGACCTTGGCATCGCGCCTGATGACCGTGCCGCGGTGCGCGCGGCGCTGGATGCGGGCGCGGCTGGTGCCGATGCAATCCTGTCGACGGGCGGCGCCTCGGCTGGGGATGAGGACCACATGTCGGCCCTGTTGGGAGAGGCGGGGGCGTTGCATACGTGGCGCATCGCCATCAAACCGGGTCGTCCCCTTGCGCTGGCACAGTGGCGCGACGTGCCGGTCTTTGGATTGCCCGGGAATCCGGTCGCGGCATTTACCTGTGCGGCCCTTTTCGCCCGCCCGACGCTGCAGGTGATGGCAGGCGCTGCTTGGCCCGATCTGCCGGTCCAATCCCACCCTGCGGCGTTCACCAAACGCAAGAAGCCCGGACGGCGCGAGGTGTTGCGCGCCCGCCTGCGCAACGGCGCGGTGGAGGTCTACGCCTCGGAAGGGTCCGGCCGCATTGCCGGGCTCAGCTGGGCCGAAGGGTTTTGCCTTTTGCCCGACGTCGCGCAAGACATCGCACCGGGCACGATGGTGGAGTATGTGCCGTTCAGCGCCTTGGGGCTGTAGCGACACAATCGATCGTATGGGCAGTCGCATTTTGTCGTGGTAGGAGGCGTTTCAACGGATCGGAGCCGAACCATGCCGCGCCCTGCCGCCCTCAGCCAAGCTGGAATTCTGACTGCTGCGACCTACGCGGCCCTGTTTGCTGCACTCGGCGCGCACTTGCCGTTCTGGCCGCTTTGGTTGGAAAAATGGGGGCTCACAGCGACGGAGATTGGTACGTTCACCGCCGCCGGAATGATCGTGCGGGTGTTGGCAGGGCTTGGCGTGCCTGCGCTTGCCGACAAGCTGGGGCAGCGGCGACTGGTCCTTGCCGGGGTTGCAGGGTTTGGCGTGGTTGCTTTTGCCGTGCATGGCCTTCTGGCCGACCGCGCCGTCCTTTTGATCGCCACCCTTGGGACCGGAGTTGTCTTTGCGGGCCTTATTCCGATTGCAGATGCGCTGGGCACGGCTGCGGCGCGGGAGGGGGGCTTTGCCTACGCGCAGGTTCGGTCGATGGGGTCACTCGCCTTCGTTTTAACCAATCTGGCCTGCGGCTGGTTGATCGGGCAGATGGGGGTTGTTGTTGCGCAGTGGTGGATCGTCATCTGCCTGGCGCTGACAGTCTGGCTCGCCATTGTCCATCCGGGGGGCGGAAAGGTGCGGGATGCCGAACCGGCCCGATTGGCGGATGTCGGGCGCATGCTGATCCGACGGGAGTTCATGGCCTTCATCGGTGCGATTGGCCTCGCGCAATCGAGCCATGCGGTGCTTTACGCCTACGGCTCGCTGCATTGGGCGGCGCTTGGCGTCAGTGAAGAGGTTATCGGCGGTCTCTGGGCCTTTGCTGTAGCGGTCGAGGTCGTGTTGATGCTGGTCTTTGGGGCCGCGCTGATCCGCATTCTGGGTCCGGTTGGAGCCATCGCGCTGAGCGCGGTTGCGGGGATCGTCCGATGGGGGGCCATGGCGTTTGACCCTTCGGGCGCGTCACTGTGGTTACTCCAGGCCCTGCATGCCTTCACCTTTGCCGCAGGGCATCTGGGGGGGATCGCGTTCATCGCGGCTGCTGTGCCGGAGCGATTGGCAGCCTCTGCGCAAGGTATGTTCAGCTCGGCCATCGGCGGCATTCTGGTGGCGCTGGCCATGGCGGGGGCGGCGGTGGTCTATCCCGTTGCGGGAGGGGGGACCTATTGGATCGCCTTTGCCATGTCTTGTGGCGGGCTGATCCTAGCGGGGGTGTTGCATAAGGTGTGGCGGCGCTAGGGCGGGCTTTCAGCGATCCGGAAAGACCTCTGGGCGGAGGCGGTCCCTACTCAAATGTGCCGGTGACGGCCGCGATCAGCATGAAGGCTCGACCCGAACGGCTGTCGATGGCGCGCTCAACCTCTCCATCCGTCATGTCATCGGCCCGGTCACGCAACATCAGATCAAACCGACGCATGAAGTGCAGCGCCGCATCGCGCATCACCTCGTCCTGGCGCATGCGGGCGCGGGTGAGGGCGAGGGCGGATGTGTCTGTCATGCCCGCCAGTGCTGCCATCTCCTCCCCACGTTCGCCATGGGCAAAGCGGCGCCACAGGGCGACGTCGGTGGGCGAAGGCTCAATATCGTCCGTGTAGATCCCATCCTGCGCCAACAGGTTCAGAACGTCCTCAGCGGCCCGCAGCAACTGCGCGACCGGGCGATCCGCCATGGCGCGACGCATGGCGCGAAAACCGGCGGTGTCGTCCGCATCGGCTGGAAAGTTGAGGGCGCGCAGGATGTCGGGCATGCCGGGAGCGGCCGCACTCTCGTCCGCGGCGGGCGCCTCTAGGGGCAGGGTCGGTTGGCCGGGCACGCCGCTGGCGGCTGGTTTGACCGTCGGGCGCGGAGTTGTTGCGCGCGCCGTGTTCTGGGCGACCTCTTGCAGCGTTGTGCGATCAGCCTCCCGCCCTTCCAGAAGGGCCTTGAGTGCCCGGTCCGTCAGGTTCTGCCGCTCGATCAGCTTGTTGAGCGTCTCCTGGAAAGCCGGACTGGCGCTATCGGCAGTCACTTTCGGCGCGCCAGACTTGCGCTCCTGCATTTCATCGAGGAGGTCCACCAGATCAGCACTGTCCTCGCGGAAAGTCTCGATGTCCTGCGCCAGTTTGCCGAGCATGGCGATCAGCAGAACGGGGACAAGGATCGCGACAAGGGTGACAAGCAGGCTTAGACCTTCGCTACGCGCCACGAGGATGGCAAGCACAGTCCAAGCCAGCGCGGCCAGCAGCGCCAGACCCCATCTTCCCTTCAGGCGTGCCATGGGCAGGCCCCCTATTTGAACTCGACCGAGACCACTTCGTAGCTTTTCGTGCCGCCGGGGGTTTTCACCTCGACGCTGTCGCCCTCTTCCTTGCCGATCAGGGCACGGGCGATGGGCGATTTCAGGTTCAGGCGGCCCTCTTCGATATTGGCCTCCTGTTCACCCACAATTTGATAGACCTTTTCCTCGTCAGTGTCCTCGTCAGCAATGGTGACGGTGGCACCGAACTTGATCGAGCCTGACATGCCCGCGGTCTTGATGACCTGCGCGCGGGAAATGACGCCCTCAAGCTCTTTGATGCGGCCTTCGATAAAGGACTGTTTTTCGCGGGCAGCGTGATATTCCGCGTTTTCGGACAGATCGCCATGCTCTCGCGCCTCGGCAATCGCCGTGATGACGGCGGGACGCTCCACGAGTTTCAGATTTTTCAGTTCCGCGTCGAGCCGCTTGAAGCCGGCTTCGGTCAGAGGCACCTTTTCCACAGTCTCTCCCCCGCTTTTTGATCTGGGCAACAGTTACGAAAAAAGGCCGCGCTGCGTTCGCACGGCCCCGTTTGTTATGACGATATGGAGCAGTTGTGCCGGTTGCAAGGGTACGCGGGCAAACGGCGCTCATCTGAAACAGACTTTCTGCATTTCATCTTACGTTTGGTCATTTCCGCCGCGTCGCGTCGCTTTGGACGATTGAAAACATTGCGCAGGGCCAATACCAATTCATGCAAATGTTGCACATGCTCAGTCGAGCAGCACGGAAAACCGGGAGTGGATGATGATGGACGCTGTTGAACGCGAATCGATGGAATATGATGTCGTGATCGTTGGGGCAGGGCCTGCTGGTCTGTCTGCGGCGATCCGCCTGAAGCAATTGAATGCCGATCTGTCGGTCGTTGTACTGGAGAAAGGCTCTGAAGTTGGGGCGCACATCCTGTCCGGTGCTGTGCTGGATCCTTCCGGCCTGGACGCGCTGATCCCAGACTGGAAAGAGCGTGGCGCGCCCGTCAAAACCGAGGTGAAAGAAGACAACTTCCTCGTCCTTGGTCCGCAGGGCAAGTTGCGCATCCCGAACTGGCCGATGCCGCCGCTCCTCAACAATCACGGTAACTACATCGTCTCCATGGGCAATGTCTGCCGCTGGCTGGCTGAGCAGGCTGAGGCGATGGAGGTCGAGATATTCCCCGGCATGGCATGTTCTGAGCTGGTCTATGGCGAGAATGGCGAAGTCAAAGGTGTCGTCGCTGGTGAGTTCGGTATCGAGAAGGACGGCACCAAGGGTGCAGGCTATGAGCCGGGCATGGAGCTGCACGGCAAATATGTGTTCCTTGCCGAAGGTGTGCGTGGCTCGCTGAGCAAGATCGCGATTGCGCGCTATGGCCTCGATGCCGACAGCGATGTGCAGAAATACGGTATCGGCATCAAGGAAGTCTGGGACATCAAGCCCGAAAACCACAACGAAGGCTCTGTCACCCATACGATGGGTTGGCCGCTGGGCGGAAATGCCGGTGGTGGTTCGTTCCTCTATCACGCGGAAAACAATCAGGTCTTCGTCGGTTTCGTGACGCACCTTAACTATAAGAATCCCTATCTGAGCCCCTATCAGGAGTTCCAGCGCTTCAAGCATCACCCCGACATCGCCCCGATCTTCGAAGGTGGCAAGCGGGTGGCTTACGGCGCGCGTGCGATTACCGAGGGTGGCTTCCAGTCGATCCCCAAGACGACCTTCCCGGGCGGTGCGCTGCTCGGCTGCTCTGCCGGTCTCGTCAATGTGCCGCGCATCAAGGGCAACCACAACGCGATGCTGTCAGGCAAGGCCGCGGCGGAAGCTGCTTATGAAGCGATTGAGGCAGGCCGGTCCGGTGATGAGCTGCCCGACTACGACAAGGAGCTGCGCGACGGCCCCGTGGGCGCGGACCTCAAAAAGGTGCGCAACGTCAAGCCGCTCTGGTCCAAATACGGCCTTGTCGCGTCGTTGGTGTTGGGCGGTATCGACATGTGGGCCGCGTCCATCCTTGGCCGTCCCATCCTGGGCACGATCAAGCATGGCAAGACCGATGCAGAAAGCACGGAGCCCGCGCGTCGCCACAAGGAAATCAAGTACCCCAAGGCCGATGGCAAGCTTAGCTTTGACCGCCTGACTAACGTGTCATTTTCCGGCACGAACCATGGTGAGGATCAGCCGACGCACCTGAAGCTGAAGGACACCGACGTTCCGACCCACATCAACTTGCCGAAATATGCGGGCCCATCGCAGCGCTACTGCCCGGCGGGTGTCTACGAATTTGTCGAAGGGGATGACGGCGCCCAGCGGTTCCAGATCAACGGTCAGAACTGTGTTCACTGCAAGACCTGTGACATCAAGGACCCCAGCCAGAACATCACCTGGTGTGTGCCGCAGGGCGGTGACGGACCAAACTACCCGAATATGTGATCCCGCAAGAGAGCCCGCCGCATCCGCGCCGGGCTCTTTTCATATCGAAAGGCAACAACTGGACCGAATGTGATCACCGGACGCTTTGCCACATCGGCAAATTGCGGGCTTTGCCGTTGCGTTACTGTCGCCTGCGGCCTAGCCTTTTCGCGGCTGGTCAGCACCACCTGATCAATTGAAAGTTGTTACAGAGGACAAGCGTTTGCGTATCACCCGGTCCCTACTGCTCGCTGTTGGAATGGCAGTTTGCCTATCGCCCGTTGCCGAGGCCCGTTCCCTTTCCGGTTCCTACCTTGCCGCGCAACAGGCGCAGGCCCGCTCCGATCATGCGGAGGCCGCCTATTACTACACGCAGGCGCTGGGATTTGATCCGGCGAACGGGCTGATCCTGCGGCATGCGATGCAGGCCCATGTTGCCGCTGGTGATGTAGCGGTCGCGGCTGCAATTGCGGATCGCCTGTTGGCGCTGAACACCGGAAATCAGTTCGCGACGCTCGTCGCCATGGTGGATGATCTGACGAAGGATCAGGCGGCACAGGCGCTCGCCCGGCTCGATATGGGCGCCGAGGGGATGACGCCGTTGCTCAGCGACCTGTTGCGGGCGTGGGTAGAGCTTGAACTGGGCGCGGATGATCAAGCGTTTGAGACCTTTGCCTCCATCGGTGGATCGCAGACGCTGGAAATGTTTGGTCGATATCATGAGGCGCTGGCACTCGCATTGCGCGGGGACTATGCGGCGGCGTCTGACCTTCTGGAAAATTCCGAGACTGGCGCGATCCGACTGAACCGCCGATCCACGCTGACACGGGTGCAACTGCTTTCAATCACCGGCCAACAGGATGCTGCGCTTGAACTGGTGGAACAGGTGCTGTCCACTGGGTTTGGCGACCGGCAGTTTGAGACAATCCAGCGGCGCTTGCAGGCGGGTGAGCAGCTTGACTTCACAATCATTTCGTCCGCTCAAGAGGGTATTGCTGAGGTGTTCTTTGATCTCGCCTCGGTCCTCAATGAGGATACGGGCGATGTCGCGCTGATCTATTCCCGTCTGTCCAATCATCTCGATCCCGATATGGCGGAGGGACTTCTGCTGACCGGTGATCTGTTGTCGCGTCAGGATCAGCACGGGCTGGCATCAGAGGTGTTTGATGCGGTCGGTGCGACCGCACCTCAATTTGTCGAGGCCGAAATCGGGCGCGCGGATGCGCTTGACGCGGCCGGCAATGAGGAAGAGGCCATCGGCGTGTTGTCCGGTTTGACCCGCTCGCATCCCGAAATGCTGCGTCCGCACTACCTGTTGGGGCGTGCCCTCAGGCGAGCGGAACGGCCTGAAGAAGCGATTGCTACACTTGATCAGGCCGTGGCGTTGATTGATGCGCCAGAGCAGCGTCATTGGCTCGTATGGTATCAGCGGGGCATCTCGTACGACCATTCAGACAACTGGCCTGCGGCGGAGGAAGATCTGCGCGCGGCCCTCGCCCTCGATCCCGAGAACGCACTGATCCTGAACTATCTGGGCTATTCGCTGGTTGAGCGTGGTGGCGATTTGGACGAGGCACTGGAGATGATTGAGCGCGCGGTCGAGGCGCGGCCCTTTGACGGCTATATCACAGACTCACTCGCCTGGGTCTTGTACCGGATGGGCCGCTTCGAGGAAGCCGTGGAGCCGATGGAGCGTGCGCTTGAACTCGCGCCTGTTGACCCGACGCTCAACGACCATCTGGGTGATATCTATTGGACGGTGGGCCGCTACCGCGAGGCGGAATTTCAGTGGCACCGCGCCCTCTCCTTCGAGCCCGAGGACGATGTGGCGGAGCGGATTCGTCTGAAGCTCGACATTGGCCTTGATGAAGTCCTTGCCCTCGAAGCGGAGCAGGACGCTGAACCCGCCGAGCAGTCCGAGGCATCTGTCACGGAATGAAGCCGATCAGCGAGCTTGCGCGCGCGAAGGTCAACCTGTCGCTGCACGTCACCGGGCGGCGTCCGGACGGGTACCATATGCTCGACAGTCTGGTCGTGTTTGCGGAGATCGGGGATCGGATTGAGGTTGAGCCATCCTCAACACTGTCGCTGACGCTCGATGGCCCTTTTGCCCTGGGCCTGGCAGCGGATGAGGACAACCTCGTCCTGCGCACGGCGCGTAAGTTGCGGGCAGGCGGTACGGCCGCGATTCATTTACAAAAGAACCTGCCCGTTGCCTCTGGCATCGGAGGCGGGTCCGCGGATGCGGCGGGGGCCTTGCGCGCGCTGGCCCGCCACTGGGACGTGCCGCTCCCCGAGGCGGATGGTGTCGCCGCTCTTGGGGCGGATGTACCTGTGTGCATGATGTCCCGCACGCGTCGGATGCGAGGGATCGGGGATCGACTGGAGGCCGTTCCGACACTACCGCCTGCATGGTTGGTTTTGGTAAATCCCGGTGTCGCGGTCTCAACACCACAGATCTTCAAGTCGCTGGAATCCGTTCATAATCCCGCTATGAACCTGCCGGACCGATTTGGTGGCTTTGGGGGATTCATTGACTGGCTACAGGCCCAACGCAACGATATGCAGGCGGCGGCGATCAGGCAAGCGCCTGTTATTGAAGACGTTCTATGGGCGCTTTCATCTGCGCCATTGGCGCGGATGTCGGGTTCAGGTGCGACTTGCTTTGCGCTCGTGCCCGATCAGCAAGCGGCCTTGGGGCTCGCTGACCTCGTGCGCGAGAGCCACCCAACCTGGTGGGTGGCTGCCGCACCGATACGCGATTAGGCGATCCGCGATACGACGAAACCGGCAAGATCGTGCAGGGCGTCCTGTGCTGGTCCGCCGGGCAGGATATCTAGCGATTGGCGTGCCGCCGCCGACCAGTTGAGCGCGCGGGCCCGTGTCTCCTCAAGTGCGCCACGGGCGCGCATGATTTCCACGGCGCGGGGCACGTCGCCTTCTTCAACCCGGCCCTTGCCGATGACACGTTGCCAGAAGGCGCGCTCTGCATCATCGGCTTGCGCGACAGACAGGATGACGGGAAGGGTCAGCTTGCCCTCACGCAGATCGTCACCGGTACGCTTGCCGATGCTGGCCTCATCACCGGTCAGGTCCAGCAAATCATCTGCGATCTGGAATGCAATCCCAAGCGCGTCACCGTAATCGTAGAGTGCCTTTTCCCGTTCCGGTGATGTGCCAGCGATCACACCGCCGACTTGCGTCGCGGCAGAGAAGAGCGCCGCCGTCTTACCCCGAACAACCCGAATATAAGTGTCGGCAGTGGTCGAGAGATTGCGCGCGACAGAGAGTTGCAGGACCTCGCCCTCTGCGATCACTGCGGCGGCGTTTGCCAAGATATCGAGTACGCGGATCGAATCCGTCTCAACCATCAATTGGAACGACCGGGCAAAAAGATAGTCACCGACCAGAACACTCGATTGGTTGTCCCAGAGCAGATTTGCAGTTGGGCGCCCGCGGCGCTGCTCGCTTTCATCGACCACATCATCGTGCAGCAGGGTCGCCGTATGAATGAACTCAACCGTCGCGGCCAGCTTCACATCGTTGTCGCCCTCATAGCCGCAGATATCTGCAGCCGCCAGCGTGAGCATGGGACGCACGCGTTTACCGCCCGCGTTGATCAGATGTGCGGTCACTTCCGGAATGCGCGGTGCATTCTCGCTGGCCATGCGGGTCGCGATGAGATGGTTCACTCCGTCCAGCTTGTCGCCAAGCAGGCTTTGCAGTGTCTCGATTGGGTTGGTCACGGGGGGCGGCTCCCACTTCATTCGGTCGGTGGGGCGCACTGGACGCACCCATTGGTGCGGGCTAGACCGATGGCATGGAAGAAATCTTGCGCACCAACGACCCGACAGCCCTGAGTTTTGCGCAGGCCTTGCTGCGCGGGGAAGAAATAGACTGCTTCGTTCTGGACGTCCATATGAGTGCGCTGGAAGGCTCGATTGGAATCCTGCCGCGCCGGATGATGGTCGCGCGCGAAGACGCCTTTTTGGCCCGTTCGATCCTGACCGATAACGGTTTGGAAGTGACCCGAAAGGCATGAGCCAATTCGCCGAAGATGCGCTGACCCATGACGGATTTCTCGGCGGAGCGGTGACCATTTCCCAGCCTCGATCCGGGTATCGTGCTGCAACCGATCCAGTTTGGCTGGCAGCGTCTTGTACAGCAGGGGCGGGGGAGGCGGTGCTGGAGCTTGGCTGTGGCGCTGGCACCGCGATGGTCTGTCTTGCGCACAGGACCCGTGCGAAAGTAACCGGCGTTGAGGTGCAATCTGCCTATGCTGCACTGGCCCGGCGCAATATTGCGGCCAATGGTGTCGTTGGTGAGGTCGTAGAGGGCGATGTGGGGCAACTGCCGCCGCATCTGCGCGCTCGCAGCTTTGACCATGTGATTTTCAATCCTCCATACTTTGCACCCACAAGTGTGGCGGCAGATGATGAAGGGCGCGATGTTGCTCATCGTGAGGCGACGCCACTTGCCGTTTGGATGGATACAGCGCTGCGCAGGCTGCGCCCTAAGGGGACGTTAACCATCATTCACCGGACCGAGAATCTCGATCGAATCCTGACCGAACTTCAGGGCCGCGCGGGCTCTGTTCAGGTGCGTCCCTTGGCCGCGCGGGCAGGGCGCATGGCGGACCGTGTTCTCGTCCGTGCCATAAAGACCGGCCGCGCACCGCTGCGTCTGCTTGCACCTGCCGTGGTGCACGACGGGGCAGAGCATTTGGCCGACCGGCCAGATTTTTCCAGTTTGGCTGAGGGGATCTTGCGCCGCGGGGAAGCGCTTCGCTGGGAAGTGTAGGTAAAACTATTCGAATTACCAGTCCTGACAGCGCGCGGTGATTCGTGGCTGAATAGCCGTGTTGTGAGAAAATCAGACTGGAGGATACTGAATGAGCGTTCATTCGCATGTTGCCGAACTGAGAAAGAAGCACGAACACCTCTCCCAGACGATCGAGATGGAAGCGCGCAGCCCCGCCTCTGATCCGCTCCACCTGACGGAGCTGAAACGTCAGAAGCTCCGACTAAAAGAAGAGATTCACCGCCTCGATCACGATTGAGCGCGGCGTCCGGCGCGGGCGGCAATGATCGCCCCGCCGGTGACCAGAAGGGCGCTTAGGGCAAGCGTGGCTGTGAAGGGCGCGCGCCCTGTTGCCACCAATAGCAGGGTTGAAAGCAGTGGCGCCGCATAAGATGCCGTGCCGAGAAGCTGGATATTTCCCTTTTTCACCCCGATATCCCACAGATAGAAGGCCAGCCCGACCGGCCCCAATCCCAGCAGGATCACGCCCAGCCATGTCTCTGTGGTGGCAGGCCAGACCGTTTGCTCCAGGCCCAGATGGGCTAAGGCCGACAGGGCCGCTGTGGCAAGGCAGAACAAGGCGACCACCTCCGTCGGGACGTCGCCCACGCGCCGGGACAGCACCGAATAGCTCGACCACAAAAGGGCGCAGAGGATCGCGGCGCCATATCCAAGGGCGTGTTCGCCAGAAAAGCTGAGATCGGCCTGCAACAGGATCGCGGCCGCCCCGCTGAAGGCGACGACGGCGCCGATAATGTGTCCCCGGCGAAGCTGTTCGCCCGGCAGGAGGCCGGAGAACAAGACGATCAGCAATGGCCAGAGATAGGCAATCAAGCCCGCCTCGGCAGGCGGTGCGTTTTTGAGCGCTGTGAAATAGAAGAAGTGATACCCAAACAATCCACCAACGCCGAGAACCCAGACCGCAGGGCGCACGCCGCGCAGCCGGTCCAACCCGCCGGTCGCTATCGTCCAGACAAGGCCCAAAGCACCGCCAACGGCAAAGCACATCGCGTTGAGTTGCAGTGGCGGGATGTCGCCCGTCATTACAGTGAAAAGTGCGAGCGTCGCCCACAACAGAACTGCACCGCACCCGATCAGGGTTGGCATCAGACACGGTCCTTTGCGTCAAGGAAGAACCGCGCGAGCCACGTGCCCCACTCGGCATTGTGGACGGGTTGCGACAGCGTGGCGAGCGCGGCCTGCCCACGATCCTCCGGGATGACGTCGGGCATACGGGTGCGTACGATGTCCGCGACAAACTCCGCCGAGAATTCCGGATGGGGTTGCACGGTGATCGCGGCTGGAGCCTCGACATCGCCATAGACCAAGGCGGCGTATTCGCAAAAGGCTGAGGAGGCGAGCACCGTCGCATTCTCGGGCCGTTCGATGACCTGATCCTGATGCACGGCCCGACCGGCAAACATCTGCCCCAATCCTGTCATCCAGCTTGGCTGTGCCTTCACCTCATATGCGTGAACGCCAACACCCCAGCCGCGATCCGATTTGACGACCTTTCCGCCCATCGCCTCTGCAATGATCTGGTGGCCAAAACAGATCCCGGCGAGCGGCGCGCGGGCGGCCATACAGTCGCGTAAGAACTGCATCAGAGGCTCGATCCACGGAAGCCCGTCATAGACCCCGTGGCGTGAACCGGTGACGATCCATCCCTCGCATTGAGTGGGGCTGGTTGGAAAAGCCCCACCAACAACGCTGATCGTCTCAAAGGTGAAGCCCTCGGCGGATTGCCCGATCAGTGCCTCGAAAAGCGGGGGGTAGGCGCCATGGCCCAGGTCCTGCAAATCCTGCGTGACCTCGCCCGTCTCCAGAATTCCGATATGCATGGCACCCTCCCTTGTTTCGCGCCGACGCTAGCTTTCGTCCCGGTCCAGGAAAAGGGCTGAATTATACTGGAACAAGATCACGATCTTCCGCCAGCTGTGCGGTTTGCGCGATCTCTGCCTTTATCCACTCGGTAAAGGTGGCAATGGCAGGGCGACCTTGCTGCCCCAAAGGACAGATCAACCGGTAGTGCGCGGGGATCGTAAGTGCCAGCCGGAACGGTGTGACGAGCCGCCCGCTCAGCAAATAGCGGTCGCACAGCGACGACCGGCCCAGCACGACACCTGTTCCTTCAAGGGCCATGTCGATGGCGTGGTCGGCTTGCGAGAATCTGTGCCCGTGCAGGGTCTCAGGTACCTCGACGCCTGCATGTTTGAACCATGCCCGCCAGCCTGGAGGGGCGCTGAGGAAATTCAGGCTTTCATCGTGGATCAACATCAGATCCAGCAGGTCGCGCGGCTCATTGATCTGTTCGGCCAGGGACGGCGTCATCACAGGGCTGAGCCATTCGTCCAGCAGGTGAACGGAGTGCAGCCCCTCGTCGGAACTGGTGCCGAACCGAATGGCCACGTCAATCTCATCGCGCATGAAGTCCATGATCTTGAGCGATGCGGAGACGCGCATGTCGATCTCGGGGTTCATCTGCGCGAAATCGAACATGCGCGGGGCCAGCCATTTCGCGGTAAAGCCGGGGCCAGCCGTGATGGTCAGCGTGGTGTCTTCGGCCAGCCGTTGCGTGGCCCGCCAGCTCGCGCGCAATTGATCGAAGGCGTCGCGGGTGCCGGGGGCCAGAACGCGACCCTCTTCTGTCAGTTCGACCGCGCGGTTGAGGCGGCGAAACAGTGGAACGCCCAGATGCTCTTCAAGGCTTTTGATTTGATAGCTCAGTGCTGCGGGCGTCACGGCCAATTCATCGGCTGCATCGCGAAAGGACATATGGCGGGAGGCGGCCTCAAAGGCACGCAGGGCGGTCAGCGGGGGAAGGCGATCAGACATATTCAGTTAAATACAGCTTATCTGAAGTGATAGAAAGTCTCGTTTGTAGAATGCGCGTATTGCCCACATATTCAACTCCAGAAACAGACAGACGCCCGACAGGGCCCCGAAATTGGAGTTAAGCAAATGTATGACACTGCGCATATCCGCCCGACCGCAACCCGCCGCGCCCTCACGATGGCAGAGATTGAGGCCCGCGCACATATCGCACGGTCCGAGACTGCACATAGCATGCTGCGCGCCCTGCGCCGCGCGCTGGTTGGTCGCCGCTGAATAGGTTTGTTCCGACGCGGTGCCGCAGGTCAACCCGCCGGCACCCCGCAGAACCATCGAGGCCCGGTGAAAATTCACCGGGCCTTTTTTTTGGTCGGCTGCGCCACTGCCCGACGCAAAATTCTGCGCTAAACTGTGACGGAATACGGACGTCCATGCGTATCAAGTTTGGAATTTAAGGAGTGTCGCAATGAGTAAGATGCACACGACCCGACGCACAGTGCTGCGCAAAGGTGCGATTTTGTCTTTGTCTGCCCCGTTCCTGTCGCTTGGCAGTGGCGCGGCGGCACAGGCTCTGACGCCTACGACCACTATGCGCGGAGGGTCTAACAATTATCGTCCCGGCGCCCCGATCGTGGAACGCATCGGCGGCGGAGGCTTCTGGATGACAGGGACAGTGCGGCGCGCAAGCGACGGCGCGCCCCTTGCGGGCCAGCGCATCCAGATCTGGGCCCATACGACAGAGGGGCATGAGCGGGATGCCCACAGTCATGGTGCCACGCTTACGGATGCCCAAGGCGTCTATCGGATGGAGATGCCCCAGATCGTCCCCGCCTTCGGGCAGGCGCACGGCCATCTGGCCTATGACAGTGGCGACTATCAGACCGTCTTTTTGCGGCCGCTGATGGCGAGCCCCACTCAGACGAGTCTTTCGGCCGACTTCGTATTGGTTGAGGCATAATCTGACCATGTCCGCCGGGGCGAAGTGGTCGGTCCTATTGGTGTGCCTCGCTGTTCCGATTGCGTTGTCGTTGACCAGTCCGCTGCTGCAATGGCGAGACATGATTTACATTATCTCCGCATTGGCGGGGGTGATCGCCATGTCTTCGATATTGTTGCAAGCCGTCGCCATGACCGGCCTGCTTCCCCTCGATCAGGCACGCGCACGCCGTGTGCATCGTTTCGGGGGCATGTCATTGTGCGCGTTGGTCGTGGTGCATGTCGGTGGCTTGTGGCTGACCAGTCCGCCTGACGTGATCGATGCGCTGACTTTCAAATCTCCAACGCCCTTTGCGCCATGGGGCGTTGTCGCGATGTGGGCTGTCCTCGGATCGGCTTTGATCGCCGTTCTACGATCGCGGACTTTGCTACGCTGGAGGGCATGGCGGCGCGCCCATCTGGTTTTTGCCTCGGTTATCGTGGTGGGCACCATCGTCCACGCAGTTCTGATACTTGGGACGATGGAGCCGGTGTCGAAATATGGGCTGAGTGTGCTGGTGTTCGCCGCCTTCGCGCTCGCCGTGCGCCGCAGCCTGTGCCGTCACGGAGTGTAGCGGCGGATGCTCAACCCCTCGGCAGGATCGGGCGGCGCAAAATGTGCGGTGATGCGCCGGAACTGATCTTCGGTCACGGTAAACGGATGGGTGCCGAGCGCATTGCGCTCCATCAATCGGGCGAGGCAGACCTCGTCGGTGACATCCAGGTGATGCACGATATGCGGTGCATCAGCTTTTGCAGCCATCGCGACCAGCGCGCGACGCTGCGCAACGGTATTTGCGGGGAAATCCATAACCACGGATACGCCCGCACGCAGAAGGGCCGCGACATGCGGGCCAATGACTTGCGCAAGCCGACCCGAGAACCGGACATAGTCTTGCAGGTCCGTCATCTCTGGTCCGTAAAGGGTAGAAAGCCAATGGTCCTCGGACAGCAGCACCGTTGCCGGGGCGTCCGCGAGCTGACTTGTCAATGTCGATTTGCCTGCGGCGACCTTGCCGCAGACGAGGTGAAGGGTCGGGGATGTCATGTGGATCGTCCTGACGGGCGCTTCGCGCCCTATGCAGCTGTGAAAAAAGGGTGATCAAACCGGCCCTTTCAGGCCGGGATCGTAAAACGCAGACACAAGTCTGCGCCCTCGCTATTCACTACGCTCTGCATGGGCCGGGACCATAGCCGCCAAAGACGTTCTGGCAAGCAAAAAGGCCCGGCGCATTGCCGGGCCTTTCTCTAGTCACTCTCGGGCCAAGCCCTGTCGTATCAGACGAAGAACTGCGCACCGTTCGCGGAGATTGTGGAGCCGTTGATGAAGCCAGCATCGTCGGAAGCGAGGAACACGACGGCGCGGGCGATCTCTTCTGGCTCGCCCAGACGGCCAGCAGGGATGCCGGCGACGATGCTGTCACGCACTTTCTCGGGGATTGCCATGACCATCTCGGTCGCGATGTAGCCCGGGCAGATCGCGTTGGCGGTGATGCCTGCGCGCGCGCCTTCCTGCGCGAGGGATTTCACGATGCCCAGATCGCCCGCTTTCGTCGCAGCATAGTTCACCTGCGCGAACTGGCCCTTCTGACCGTTGATGGAGGAGATGACGATCACGCGGCCGAATTTACGCTCACGCATGCCGGGCCAGACGGGGTGTACGGTGTTGAACACGCCGGTCAGGTTGGTGTCGACAACTTCGTTCCACTGCTCAGGCGTCATCTTGTGGAACGGCGCATCGCGGGTGATGCCCGCATTGGCGACAACCACGTCGATGGGGCCAAGGTCAGCCTCGACCTGCTCGATACCAGCCTTGGACGCGGCATAATCTGCGACATTCCACTTGTAGGTCTTGATGCCGGTGGCTTCGGTGAAGGCGGCGGCCTTCTCATCATTGCCGGCGTAAGTTGCCGCAACGGTGTAGCCTTCGGCCTGCAGGGCCTTTGAAATTGCTTCGCCAATACCGCGGGAGCCGCCGGTGACCAGTGCAACACGTGCCATTTTGTTTCCTCTTCGTTTCTTGAATTTGTGTGGGGGAAGGGGGAGCAGGCCGGGCGACCTGCCCCTCAGTTCAGATCAGTCGCGCTCGATGCACATGGCAACGCCCATGCCGCCGCCGATGCACAGGGTGGCCAGACCCTTTTTCGCGTCACGGCGCTGCATTTCGAACAGCAGCGTGTTCAGCACGCGGCAGCCGGACGCACCGATCGGGTGGCCGATTGCAATCGCGCCACCGTTCACGTTCACGATCTCAGGATCCCAACCCATTTCCTTGTTCACGGCACAGGCTTGTGCGGCAAAGGCTTCGTTGGCTTCCACCAGATCGAGGTCGGAGGCGGACCAACCTGCCTTATCTAGCGCCTTTTTGGACGCATAGACCGGGCCGACACCCATGATGGAGGGGTCAAGGCCAGCGGTCGCGTAGGACGCGATGCGCGCGAGCGGCTTGATGCCCCGAGCCTCGGCATTTTCCTTGCTCATCAGCAGAACCGCGGCTGCGCCGTCATTGAGACCAGATGCGTTGGCTGCCGTGACCGAGCCATCTTTGGTGAAGGCGGGGCGCAGCTTTTGCATTGCCTCAATGGTCGCGCCGTGACGGATATACTCGTCGGCATCCACGACCGTCTCGCCCTTGCGGGTCTTCACGGTGAAGGGGATGATCTCATCCGCGAATTTGCCAGCTTTCTGGGCTGCTTCCGCCTTGTTCTGAGACGCGACGGCGAAGGCGTCCTGCTCATCGCGGGTGATCTGCCATTGGTTCGCGACATTCTCTGCCGTCTGGCCCATGTGGTAGCCGTTGAACGCGTCCCACAGGCCGTCCTTGATCATCGTGTCGATGAACTTCGTGTCGCCCATTTTGGTGCCCGCACGCATGTGGGAAGCGTGGGGCGAAAGGCTCATGCTTTCCTGTCCACCGGCGATCACAACATCTGCGTCACCCAGCTGGATGTGCTGTGCGCCAAGGGCCACGGCGCGCAGGCCGGACCCGCATACCTGATTGATGCCCCACGCAGAGGCTTCCTTGGGCAGGCCGGCATTGATGTGGGCCTGGCGCGCAGGGTTCTGGCCCTGTGCGGCGGTGAGAACCTGACCGAGGATCGTCTCGCTGACGTCTTCCGGGGCGACGCCTGCACGCTCAAGCACGCCCTTGATCACAGCAGCACCAAGATCATGCGCAGGCGTGTTTGCAAAGGATCCGTTGAATGACCCGACCGCAGTGCGGCCTGCAGATGCGATAACAACATTCGTCATGGTATCTCTCCCATATCCAGTTTTGTTGCGGCGCAACATAGACGGCTCAATCTGAAAAATCCACCGCTGCGTCCGATTGCATACCGCCTATGTAGCATGTGCATGCAAAAAGCGAGCAATCGGGCGGATGACGTCACGGTGACTGTTCCGGCCGATGATCATTCCGACATGGCCGGTTTGGGGCCTCACAACCTCTGCCCCGCTGATCTGCTTTGGCAGGGCCTCGGCATTTGCGCTGGGGGCAATCCGGTCGTCAGTCGCGCAGATTGAAAGGGTTGGGCAGGTGATCCGGGTTGGATCGACGGGGCCGCCCAGAACTTCCCACTCCGCACTGGCCAGCGTGTTGGACAATTGCCAATCGATCAATAACGCCTCTGCGACGGGGCCCGGAAGATTGACGGGCGCGTTCAGCCAATCCTCCACCGCGACGAAGCGTTTGGCCTCAAGGCTCTCCGGGTCGAGCGTCGAGAACGCCGAAAACTTGCGTAGTGCAAGACCGGGATCGAGGCTGACAAAGGCCGCCTGAAGCAGTTCGTGCGGAACAGAGCCCAGCGTTTGCGTGATTCCCCTCAGGCCCTGCCGCAGCAATGCGGTGTTCTGGCTCAGGACCGAGGCGGCGGTCTGGGCGACCCAGATGTTGTTTTGGCAATTCCACGGCGTGCCCATCGTGACCAACGCGCAGATATCGTGGCTCAAGCGCGTTGCGGCGGCCACGGCAAAGGCCCCTCCCATGCAATAGCCCAGCACCGGGATCGGACCACCGTTGAGAACGCGGGCTATCGCTAGCGCGGGCCGCAACCGCAAATCGGCATAATCCGACAGGCCGAACGGCTGCTCTGCAGTGCCCGGAATTCCCCAATCGAGCAAAAGGGGCCGAACCCCCTGATCCGCCAATTGTTTCAGAAAAGAGCATTCCGGCATCAAGTCCAGGATGTCCGCCCGATTGATGAGAGAGGGCAGCACCAGCACAACCGGCGCGCCGTGCTCGCCAAAATCGAGCAATCGGGTTGATCCATCGGACCACAGGACCGGGGCGGCGCCATCCTCTCTTTGATAGGGGTGAGCGCGCCAGATCTCTATCCCCTTGAGCATGGCGGCCAGCTGCTCGGCCCCGGCGGCTGCAATCAGGGCCGGATCCGGGGCAGTTGGATCGGCAGGCGCGCAGGTAATTGCCTGCTGAACCAGCGCTGCCGCCTGAGCGAGATGAAGCGGCAGCGGACTGGGCCCAGACCTGTGAGATGACACCAACCCACTCATCGATCAGGCTTTGGTGGGCCGGAGCGCGCAAGCTCGGACGCCCGCGCCAGCCACTGGGCCAGCCACGTCTTCGCATCCTTCTGAGGCGTGTCCTTGTCTTCCATGTTTTTGCAATAGCACGGCTGCACGGAACGTCACCTGCGATTTTGCATTGCGGCAGATATGTGCAGCGCGGTAGGATTTCCTCAAGGTCAGCGCAAGACCGTTGGGGAGTGACATCATGGCGGCACGGAAAGTCGATCCGGAACAACCGATCATCATCAAGAAATACGCCAATCGCAGGCTCTACAACACCGCGAAGTCGAGCTATGTGACGCTCGACCATCTGGCGCAAATGGTGCGTGAGGGTGAGGATTTCGTCGTCAATGATGCAAAGACCGGCGATGACATCACCCGCTCGGTCCTGACACAGATCATTTTCGAGGAAGAAGCGAAAGGGCAGAACATGCTGCCTACGAACTTTCTGCGACAGTTGATCCGGCTTTACGGCGACACGTTGCAAGGGTTCGTGCCGGGCTATCTTGATGCATCGATGGACACGTTCGCCCGCAATCAGGAAAAGATGCGCGATCAGGTCAGATCTGCCTTTGATGCAAATCCGGCCATCGCGAATTTTGAGGCGATGACACGCTCCAACATGGAGTGGTTCGAGAATACCATGCGCATGTTCACGCCCTTCGCCGCGTCACAAACCCCGCCACCGGAGCCGGCGACAAATGATGAGGACAAGGATGGGGAGCTTGATGCGCTGAAAGATCAGCTTGCCCAGATGCAAGAGCAATTGTCCGAACTGGTGCGCAAAGGCTGAGCTCAGCCCGTCTGCGCGCGGTTGGGAAAGGGAATGAGGGCTGGAACTTCGGCCCGCCCGAAATGATGGCCCTGCAAGGCCTGAACACCCAGATCGGTCAGGCAGGCAGCCTCTCCTGCTGTTTCCACAAATTCCGCGACAGTCAGCAGGTCGAAATGGTCCGCGATGGTCGTCATCGCGCGGACCAGAACCTGAAGGTCGGGATCGAAATCGATCCTGCGGCTGAACCCACCATCCAGTTTTAGACCATCCAGCGGCAAGTCCCGGATCTTCAGAATGGCCGTGTGACCCGCACCGAAATCGTCGAGCAGGATTGCGGGGCCGAGGCGCCGGATCTCCAGCAGAAAATCCTTCGCCACGACACAATCGTAAAGCGCCGATTCGGTTACTTCGATGATCAGGCGATCCGCCACGTCCTGACGGCATCGGGCGAGGGAGCGCAGCGTGGCGAGCCATTCTTCGTCCCCCAGCGTTCGACCACTGATATTGATCGAGAAACGCTCATCAGGTGCTTTCATCATCCGCTGGGCGACACGCCGCAGGACAAGCCGATCAAGTTGGGCAATGGTCCCATCCCGTTCCAGGGCAGGCAGAAAGCGATCGGGGGTGAGGAGTTCCCCAGACGAATTGCGCAAACGGGCCAGCCCCTCCTGAAACGCGCATAGGCCAGACCCCGCGACGACAATTGGTTGATAGGCCAGGACAAGCTGGGCATCCGCGACCAAGTCGGGTGTGCCTGTAAGGCCGGTCTGATCGTCGTGCCAATCGCTCATCGCCATACCGTGCCCTCGCCAAATTCGACTATCGCTCATATTGTTCGCGAATTGTTCTAAACGAATCGTGAAGAGGAGCGGGGAAATGGTAGAGCGCTGTGGCTGGTGCGGGTCTGACCCGATCTATCAGGACTATCACGACACCGAATGGGGCGTGCCCGAATATGACAGCCGCGCTTTGTGGGAGAAATTGATCCTCGATGGCTTTCAGGCGGGGCTGAGCTGGATCACGATCCTCAAGAAGCGGGACGCCTTTCGAGAGGCCTTTGACGGGTTCGATCCCGCCCGTGTCGCGCTTTACACCGAAGCGGATGTGGAGCGTCTGCTCGGCAATCCGGGCATCGTGCGCCATCGCGGAAAGATCGAGGCGACCATCGGCAATGCTCAGGCCTATCTGCGGATTGAAGAGCGGGAGGGATTTGACACCTTCCTGTGGAATTATGTCGGCGGCAAACCCATCGTGAACCGCTTCGCCACGATGGCAGAGGTGCCTGCCGAGACGCCGCTGAGCAAACATATCTCAAAAGACCTCAAGAAAGAGGGTTTCAAGTTCTGTGGACCCACCATCGTCTATGCCTTCATGCAGGCCGTCGGCATGGTCGACGATCATGTGCAGGGCTGCTGGCGGGCGAAGTAGAAGGGCTATCCCGTCCCTTCCGCGGCGAGATAGGCGTGGACATGACTGATACAGACCGAGCCTTCGCCGACACCTGATGCGACACGCTTGACGGAGCCGGACCGCACGTCGCCTACTGCGAAAATTCCCCGCGCCGACGTCTCGAAGGGCGTCGCGCCGTCCCGTCCCGTCAAAACGAAGCCGTTCGCATCCAGCTTCACGCAATCACCCATCCAACCCGTGTTCGGGGTTGCGCCGATCATCACGAAGACGTTCGGAATGGCATGGATCTGCGCCTCACCAGTTTGCCGGTTGCGGAATGTGACCTCTTCAAGTGCGCGATCACCGTGAAGCCCGGAAATCTCGGTATGTGTGTGCAGCGTGATGCGCGAAGACTGTTCAATGCGACTGACCAGATAGTCCGACATGCTGTCGGCCAGGCCGTCACCGCGAACGAGCACATGCACATGATTTGCATGACGCGAGAGAAAGACAGCCGCCTGTCCGGCAGAATTGCCCCCGCCCACGACCGCAACATCAGCGCCGGAGCAGAACTGCGCTTCCAGTGCCGTTGCGGCATAATGGATGCCCTGACCCTCAAACGCTGCATAGTTCTCAAGATCAAGTGTCCGGTAGGTGGCGCCGCATGCCAGGATCACGCTGCGGGCATGAACCGTTTGACCGCCGGACAAGGTGAGGTGGAACTTGCCTTCGTCGCGGTGAATGCCGTTGGCCGGCCGGGCAATCGCGAAGGTCGCGCCGAATTTTTGGCCTTGGATCCATGCCCGACCGGCAAGGGCTTGCCCGGATATGCCGGTCGGAAAGCCCAGATAGTTTTCGATCTTGGAGCTGGTGCCAGCCTGGCCGCCGGGCGCTTCTGATTCGATCACGATCGTGTCCAGCGCCTCGGATGCACCGTAAACGCAGGCTGAAAGCCCCGCAGGTCCGCCGCCAATCACGGCGAGGTCAAACAGGTGATCTTCTGGCAGTTCCTCAGTCAGCCCCAGACGATCTGCCAAGTCTGGTGTGGTCGGGTTTACCCAAATCTCGCCATCAGGTGTGCAGATGACCGGAAGGTCGTCGCGCTGATCGCACAACAGCCGCGCCGCCTCTTCGGTGCTTGGGTCGATCTGTCGGACCGGATAGCCGTTGCGCGACAGGAACCGGTTCATTCGGATGACATCGCGATCTGTGCGCGCGCCGATCAGGAGTACGCCCGCTTCCTTGTGTACGATAAATGCGGTGCGCCTCAAAATGAAGGCCCGCATGATGATTTCGCCAATATCCTGCTCGGTGCTCGACATGCGGCGAAATTGGTCGCGTGTCAGGCGAACGAGGCGACTGTCCTCCCCGGTGCGCCCGTCCACGAGGATGGCGCGACGGTTGAACAGATCCAACTCGCCGGTGAATTGGTGATGGGCGTGAGTGGTGACAACGCGATCCGCCTCTTTGGGGGCGTGCTCAATAATCTCAATCGAGCCGGAGAGGACGAGAAAGAAATCAACACCGCGGTCACCGCGACTGAACAATACGCTACCTTTCGGCCGCGTCTCCTCGGTCCCATAAGTGCGAAGCCTGGAAACCTGTTCGTCGGTCAGGATTGGAAAGGTCTGCTGCTGCCGCTCGTAAGGATCAGCGGAATCCACGTCACCGCGGGCGGCCTCAATCGCATTTTCCTCTGGCCGCATGGGCAGTACTCCTTCAATCGGTCAGATCAAAGGTATTGCGTGTCGCCACAAAGCCAAATGAGTTTTGCCTAGCTACCGGTCTGCGCAATCACCGCCTCGATCAGCGCGCGGGCATCGGCATCTGCCCAATGTGCGCCACCTTGCAGGCGCGCAATTTCATTGCCCTCGCGATCCATCAGCACAGTGACGGGCAGGCCCAAGACGCCGGAGCGGCGGGCAAGTTGGCCTTGCGGGTCGAGCAGGATGGGCAGCTCGCTCACCCCGATCTCACCAAAGAAAGCGCGGATGCCGGGCAGGGAGTTGCGTCCCGTGGCAACAGGCACAACAGCAAAGTCCTCTCCACCATAGTCGCGCTGGAGCGCTTCAAGATCCGGCATCTCCTCCCGGCAGGGCGCGCACCACGTGGCCCAGAAGTTCAAAAGCACGATCTGCCCTTCATAGTCGGCCAGCGTGAATTCGTTTCCATCCGGGTCGGTGAAGGGGCGGTCGGGCAGGGCCTGTGGTTCGGAGTGGATGACAAGCTTGCGCATATCGCCCTCTTGCAGGCCCGCCATGACCGATTGCAGGTCTTGCGCGTTTGCCAAGGCGGCGCTGCCTGCGTAGAACACCGCCAAGGTGACTGCTTTGGTCACCATACCACTGATCCAAGCGCTCATCCGCTGTACTCCCAGTCCGAAGGCCCGAACGATGTCCGAGACCAAATCATCCAACGCCATGTGGGGCGGCCGCTTTGCAGACGGCCCCGATGCAATCATGGAAGCGATCAATGCCTCCATCGGTTTCGACCAGCGCATGGCCCGACAGGACATCGAAGGATCCCGCGCCCACGCCGCCATGCTGGCTGCCACCGGTATTCTGACGGATAGTGATGCGGAGGTGATCCGGGAAGGCCTCCTCACGGTGTTGTCAGAAATCGAGGGCGGGACATTCGCCTTTTCGACAGCGCTTGAGGACATTCACATGAATGTTGAGGCGCGGCTGAAAGAACTGGTGGGAGAGCCTGCGGGCCGTCTGCACACTGGTCGCTCCCGCAATGATCAGGTCGCCACGGATTTCCGTCTGTGGGTACGTGATCAGCTGGATGCAATGGATGCCGGCATCACGGCGCTGATGAAGGTGTTTGTGGCTCAGGCAGAGGCGGGGCCGGACATGGTCATGCCGGGCTTCACACATTTGCAAACCGCGCAGCCCGTCACGTGGGGCCATCACATGCTGGCCTATGTTGAGATGCTGGGCCGTGACCTCAGCCGGGTGCGCGACGCGCGGGCCCGGATGAATGAAAGCCCGCTGGGCGCGGCGGCCCTCGCAGGCACCGGCTTCCCGATTGACAGGGACATGACCGCTGATGCGCTCGGCTTTGATCGCCCGGCTGCCAACTCGCTCGACGCAGTGGCCGACCGGGACTTTGCGTTGGAATTCCTGAGCTGCTGTTCGATCTGCGCCATGCATCTCAGCCGCTTTGCCGAGGAACTGGTGATCTGGTCCTCAGCGCAGTTCCGCTTCGTCACGATCAGCGACCGGTTCTCGACCGGCTCATCCATCATGCCGCAGAAGAAGAACCCGGATGCGGCCGAGCTGCTGCGGGCGAAGATCGGGCGGATCACCGGGGCGCTGATGTCCTTGCTGATGGTGATGAAGGGCCTGCCGCTGACCTATTCGAAGGATATGCAGGAAGATAAGGAGCAGGTCTTCGACGCGGCAGACTCGATGATGCTGAGCCTTGCTGCCATGACCGGCATGGTCGCCGATTTGCGGCCCAACCCCGAACCATTGCGCGCTGCCGCCGCGGCTGGATTCTCAACCGCCACCGATTTGGCCGACTGGCTGGTACGCGAAGCAGGCATGCCCTTCCGTGAGGCGCACCACGTCACCGGGGCGCTTGTCAAAATGGCCGAGGATAAGGACTGCGATCTGCCCGACCTCACGCTGGCGGATATGCAGTCAGTGCACGAAGACATCACTGATGACGTCTATAGCGTGCTGACAGTGGAAGCCTCTGTTGCCTCGCGCCGCTCTTATGGGGGAACATCGCCTGAGCGGGTGCGCGAACAGATCGCCCGCTGGAAAGAGGTGTTGGGATGATGCGGATCGTAACCGTTCTTTTGATTGCTGCGCTTGCGGTCAGTGCCTGTGGCCGCAAAGGACCGCCCGTCGCACCCACGGAAACCGCTCAAGGCTGAGCGCTGCGCCGCGTCGCACCGGGTGCCTCTCCAAATGCGGAACGGTACGCCCGCGCAAGCGCTGCGGCTGAGGCATAGCCACAGCGCGCCGCTATTTCCGCCTGCGTCAGCCGTGTCGCGGTGAGCAGGTCCTGCGCCCGCTTCAGACGGTGCAGCGTGTAGTAGCGGGCGGGGGACAGCTGAACATGACCCTGGAACAACCTGTCCAGCGTGCGGGCAGAGGTTCCAGCTCGTTTCGCAACGGCGTCAAGCGTCAGCGGTTCCTCGATATTCGCGTGCATGGCGTCCATCGCCCTTTGCAGCTTCACCGGTGCCCGTTCGGGCAGGGCGGCGACGGCGTGGTCCCGCTCCACATCATAGAGAAACAGTTTTGACACCTCGGTCGAGACGGTGCGGCCGAACCGTGTTCCAAGCCATTCCAGCATAAGATCAAGCGCACTGGAGGCACCGCCACAGGTCATCACCCGACCAGACGCCACGCGGGGACGCGTCGCCACGCTGACGTTCGGATAGGCTTCGGCGAAACGGTGCAAGTCCTGCCAATGCACCACCGCCTCGTGCCCGTCGAGCAGCCCAAGTTCGGCCAGGAACCACCCAGCAGCATCCGCCCCGATGATCCGTTCATGGCGTCGGGCGAGATGGTCGATCCGCGTGAGCAGTGGCGGTGTCATCTGCTCTGCGACGCCATAGCCAGCCAGCAAGATCAGAAGTTCGGCGTTGGTTGCAGGTGGCCCCGTGTCTGCTGAAATCGTCAGCCCGCTGGAGGATCGCGCCTCGGCCCCCGATGCCGTCTCAATCCGCCAGGTCACGGGCGCTCCTCCCAAATCCCGCGCAGCCCTGAGCGGCTCGAGAAGGCACGAGAGCACCATGCCGGAGAAACCGTCGACGAGTAGAAAGGTGACTGCGGTTGGCTGCATTGGCGGGATCAGAACTGTTTTTGGCGGGATGAGATAAGCATGCCATGCCCATCCGCGCCAGTGTTGAGCAACAGCGCGGGAGGACAACATGCCATTGCAAATGAACCGGGACGTTTTCATCACAGCAGCGATCACTGGATCAGGCGGAACGCAGGACCGCTCCCCCCATGTGCCGCGGTCCCCAAAGCAGATCGCGGACGCGGCGATTGATGCGGCGAAGGCGGGTGCGGCTATTGTGCACTGCCATGTGCGCGATCCAGAAAGCGGCGCGCCCTCTCGCAATCTTGCGCTCTATCGCGAGGTCACGGACCGTATTCGCGCAGCCGACGTGGATGTTGTCCTAAACCTCACCGCAGGCATGGGCGGCGACATGGTGTTCGGCTCCACCGAAGCGCCGTTGCCCATCAATCCGAACGGCACCGATATGGTAGGTGCGACAGAGCGGATGGCCCACGTTGCAGAGTGCCTGCCGGAAATCTGCACGCTCGATTGCGGCACAATGAATTTTGCAGAAGCCGACTATGTGATGACCAACACGCCCGGCATGTTGCGCGCCATGGGTCAGATGATGACGGATCTGGGCGTGAAGCCGGAGATTGAGGCGTTTGACACCGGTCATCTGTGGTTTGCGACCCAGCTCGTGAAGGAGGGTGTGTTGACCTCGCCCGCTTTGGTCCAGCTCTGCATGGGTGTGCCGTGGGGCGCGCCCAATGACCTGAACACCTTCATGGCGATGGTCAACAACGTGCCTGCCGACTGGGACTGGTCTGCCTTCAGCCTTGGCCGCGATCAGATGCCCTATGTCGCGGCCGCCGTGCTGGCGGGGGGCAATGTGCGGGTCGGTCTGGAGGACAATCTGTTCCTCGACAAAGGCGTGCTCGCCACCAACGCGCAGCTGGTCGAGCGGGCCGTGACCATCGTTGAAAATATGGGCGCGCGTGTGATCGGCCCTGATGCGGTGAGAGAGCGGCTGGGCCTGACCAAGCGCGCGCCGGTGTCCAAATGAGGGCGGCGATCGTTGGGGGCGGCGTCATTGGCGGCGGCTGGGCCGCGCGCTTCCTGTTAAACGGTTGGGACGTCGCGGTCTTTGACCCTGACCCCGAAGCAGAACGCAAGATCGGCGAAGTGCTGGCCAATGCTCGCCGTTCGCTGCCCTCGCTATATGATCGTGCGCTGCCCGCCGAGGGACAGTTGACCTTTCATGCCGACCTCGCCGACGCGGTCAGCGGTGCCGATTGGGTACAGGAGAGCGTGCCCGAGCGCCTCGACCTCAAGCACAAGGTGCATGCTGCAATTTCAGAAAATGCAGGCGGCGCAATTGTCGGCTCGTCCACGTCTGGGTTCAAACCGTCAGAACTGAATTCAGAGGGCGCAAATGTCATCGTCGCGCATCCGTTCAACCCCGTCTATCTGCTGCCGCTGATCGAGTTGGTCGGCGATGCGGCCACCATTAGTCGCGCCTCAGACATTCTGCGCGGCGTTGGTCTGTTTCCGCTGCATGTGCGCAAGGAAATCGACGCCCATATCGCGGATCGCTTTCTTGAGGCGGTGTGGCGGGAGGCGCTTTGGCTTGTCTCTGACGGCATTGCCACGACCGAGGAGGTGGATGAAGCCATCCGCATGGGCTTTGGCCTGCGCTGGGCACAGATGGGCTTGTTTGAGACCTACCGCGTCGCGGGGGGCGAGGCGGGCATGAAGCACTTCATGGCACAGTTCGGCCCCGCGCTCGAATGGCCCTGGACCAAGCTGATGGACGTGCCGGAGTTCACGCCAGAGCTGGTTGATCTGATCGCCGGACAATCGGATGCGCAATCGGGCGACCGGACCATTCGGGAGCTTGAGCGCGAGCGGGACGACAACCTTGTCGGCATCCTGCGCGCGCTGCGCAAGAATGGCAAAGCCGCCGGTGCTGTGATTGCGGCGCATGAAGCGGGCCTGCCCGAACCGGAACCTGGCGATCTTCCCATCACGGTGGAGCGGTCCATCCCGCAAAGCTGGACAGACTACAACGGGCACATGAATGAGACCCACTATCTGGAAGTGGGTGCGCAGGCCTCAGACCGGTTCATGGAGCTGATTGGAGCGGATGCCGACTACATCGCCGGCGGCCTGAGCTATTTCACGGTAGAGACGCATATCCGCCATCTGGGTGAATTGGATGCAGGTGACGCGGTTTCGGTGACGACGCAGGTGACAGGTGCCGAGGGCAAGAAGCTGCATTTGTTCCATAGTATCCATGGTCCGAACGGGATCGCAGCAACGGTTGAGACCTTGTTGCTACACATGGATCTCGAAGCGCGCCGCAGCGTTGCCCCGGATGGCGCTGTCGCAAACCACATCGAGAACTACTGGCAGGCGCATCGCGATATGCCGCGTCCTCAGGGCGCTGGGCGGTTTGTGGGTGAACGTTAGAGCGTCAGGGCGGCGGCAAGCGCCGTCGCCCCAATGGCCGTCAGGATCGGCCAGCCGATGTGCCGCCCTTTCGAGACAATCAGATCGAATACTCCTACCGCCAGAAATGTAAGCCCGACGGACCAGAGTGTCAGTGGGACGGCGCGCTCCGGCGTGAACACGACTGTGCAGATGATATAGGCCAACAGAAGCCACAGCACGGTGGTCAGGTGCCATGCAAAGCGCAGCACCATCCGCGCGAGGCCGTTGTCGAGCACCTTGTTCCCGCGCCGGTGAAACATCGGTTTGAGCAGCAGTCGCTCCCCGAAAATCGAATGAACCGCACCGACGACAAGCAGAAGTCCGGCGCACAGGAGGACAAGGATTTCTGGCAGGGTCATCGTTTTGCTTTCCCAATCTGCGTTGCATCTAGATAGTGGCGCACTGCATCCTGCACATGCCGAAACCGATCGCCACCCAGATGCTTCCCGCCATACCATCGTGTGACGACGATCAGGTGGTTGCGCAGCTCTGCCCGCTCCAACATGCGCAAGATGACCATGCCAGCACCACTTTCCCCGTCATCATTCTTGACCGGAGTATCTCGCAGCAGAATGCCCCAGGTGTTGTGCGTGGCCTTCGCAAATCTCTTTGTGCGCTTGAGTTCTTTCAGCAGCGCCTTCACCTCCTGCTCGGTTGCGGCAGCAGCACCGGAGACGGCGTATTTCGAGCCACGGTCGGAGATGATGTTGTCAAAGGTCAGCATGTGCAGGCGACGTGGATCATGCGTATTCGGGGAAGGATGAAAACAGTCGCGCAAGCATACGCTGTGCATAGTCAGGCTCAAGTGTCCAAGAGCATGCGACCTCCCACGCAACGCTTGCAGCCGGACGATGCTCTTCAAAGGCGGCGAGATCGAAGACCGGCCGGTCGCGGCGCGCTTCGTCCCAGTCGATCAGGGCCAGCCGGCCATCTGGCACAATAAGCAGATTCTCGGGGTAGATGTCGGCATGGATGGCGCATTCGCGCTCGACGACCATGTCGGCCCAAACCCGCCTCAGTGTGTTGGCAATCTGCGCAGGGATCGCATCCATATCAACATCGCCATGCCGTCCGCGTGCGGGCATGTCCGTAACAGACGCAAATCCGGGCCGCTGTGCGATCCTGTATGTGGCGTCATGGGCATGTTTGATCATGGGGCGAAGCGACGCCGGAACAGCAACCGGTGCGGTCCCGTCCAACCGCTCTTCGCAAGTCCAACCGTCAGCAGACAGAGTGCCTGAGGTTGATTCCAGTAACCGCGGGACGAGCAGGCCTGCCCGGCGCGCTGCCTCTTGAACCGGAAGAAGCCAGCGTAACGCCGCCTCTGATCGGCGGGTGGTTTTCAACACCACGTCCCCGACGCGCAGCACGGTATTCCGGCTGCCGCCTGTCAATTCCTCTGGTGAGGGCCCATCGAGGCCCCAGGCGGCAAGCGGTGGGAGGCTATCCACGGGTCCGCGCGGCCATCACGTCGCGGGCCAGCGTTTTCGTATAGGCCTCAAGCTCGTGCAGGGCGCTCTCCGCTGCTGCACCGTCCGAGGCTTCCAACGCATCTGCGATCCGGGTGTGCAGGCCCACAATCGCCTCGCGCGATCGGGCGGTGAAAGTGATCATGTTCATAAGGGGCTGCATGGCCTCGACCGCACCGGCAAGCTGATAGCTCATCACCGGGTTGCCTGCGCCATCGACAAGGGCACGATGAAAGGCAACGTCAGAGGCACAGAAGCTCTCGTCACTCAGGCCCGGTTGGCCCTGCCGGTGTATCTCGGCCCGCATGGTTGCAAGGTGATCAGGGCTGCGCCGCTGCGCTGACAACGGCGTGCAAGCCCGCTCCAACGCATAGCGCGCCTCGCAGGCCACGTCGAAGCTGACTTCGTTCATGCTGAGCAGAAGGGTCGAGGTCGTGACCTGCTGGCCATAAGCCTCTTCATAGCGAAGCCGATTGACGAAGGCGCCGCCAAAGGCCCCACGCTGGGTGCGGATCAGGCTCTGCGCGGCCAGCCGTTTTAACGCTTCGCGCACCGTTGGGCGTGAGACGTCGAACTGTTCGGCCAATTCCGCCTCGGATGGCAACCGCTCATCCACGATCAGATCACCAGCGATAATCGCATCGCGAATGGCCTTGGCGATCTGTGCCGAAAGGTCGGCGCTGCTTTTCGGATCAATTTTCATTTGTCATACAATTAAACGTCTGACATTTTTGGCGCAAGACCTGAGTCGAAGGATTGGGACATGGTATCAGCCCGTATCAGAACGATGACCGGAACGCACTGGCTGGTGCTGTTCGGCGTTGTGCTGTGCGCGTGGGCGCTGCTCTATGCCATGGCGCTGCCAGAGGAGCTGCGGCGTGCGGGCCAGATCTATGGCGCTGATTTCCTGCGCAGCCTGTGCATCGTCACCCCGGACGCGGCGGGTATGGTGAAGGTCATCTTCATGTGGACGCTGATGTCAGGCGCGATGATGGCGCCGACGGCGCTGCCCGCCTTTGCCACCTATGACGAGCTGTCCCACACCGGGCAAACACGCTTTGGCCTGTTGGTGGCAGGATATATGGCGGTTTGGATCGGTTTTGCGGTATTGGCCGGGGCGCTGCAAATGGTGCTGTTCCGGCTCGATTTGGTCTCCGCCTATGGTGACAGCCGCTCAGCCATCCTGTCTGGTGCTCTTCTGATCGGGGCGGGGATATATCAGTTCAGCAACCTCAAGGAAGCGTGCCTGGTCAAATGTCGCGCGCCCCTATCCTTCTTCATGCAGCACTGGGCCGAGGGGCCGCTGCGCAATGGGCTGCGGCTTGGCGCTGTCTGCCTTGGTTGCTGCTGGGCATTGATGCTGCTGGCCTTTGTCGGTGGGGTGATGAACCTCGCCTTCATGGGCCTCGCGACACTTCTGATGATTATCGAAAAACTGCCCGATCTGGGCCGGTATCTGACCAAACCGCTGGGCTTTGCCCTGTTGGCGTGGGGCGGTTGGATGCTGGCGCAGGCGGTCTGACATATAAGGGAGAAACACCATGGCACTCGACGGAACGGAACTGGTCCCCTGGGCCATCAAGGGCGAGCTGATCCTGAACTGCAACTGCACGGTCTTTTGTCCATGCGTTGTCTCACTGGGCAAGCATGCGCCGACCGAAGGCTACTGCCAGGCGTGGAGCGGCATCCGCATCGATGAAGGTCATTATGGGGATGAGGACATTTCCGGCCTGAACGTCGGTCTGATGCTCGAAATTCCGGGCCTTATGGCGCGCGGCAACTGGAAGGCCGCCGCCTATATCGATGAGCGTGCAAGTGAGGCGGCCTATGACGGTCTCGTCAAGATCTTCTCGGGCGCTGCTCGCGGCACGACGGGCCTGTTCGCCGTCCTCGTCAGCGAGTTCCTCGGTGCTGAGCGCGCGCCGGTCGTTTTCGAGACCGAGGGCAACGCCCGCCGCCTGATGGTCGGCAAGAAGATCCAGGGCGAGGTTGTCCCGGTTCCGGGCAAGAATGGCGCGGATCAGGTCGTGACCAATACCGAATACTGGATGGGTCCGGACATCACTGTCGCTACCGCAACCAAGGGCCGCGTCCGTGCCTTTGGCCGGGTCTGGGACTTCGATGGCCGTTCCGCTGAAATCTGTCAGATCGACTGGCACGGCCCAAAGTAAGCGTTCCGACGCGATGCGGGCGCACTGGCCGCGCCCGCATCAAATACTCAGCGAAAAGACGACAAAGACCCTCATGACGACTGCGGGACAAACCCGCAGCGGGGGCAGAAGGGAGCGACCCCATGACCGCGTTACTGACGCCAACCCGCCGCATCCGACGCACGCCCTTCTCTGACGGGGTCGAGGCTGCAGGCGTGAAGGCTTACACCGTTTACAACCACATGCTTTTGCCAACGCTCTTCCGCTCACCTGAGGAGGATTACCGCCATCTCAAATCGGCGGTTCAGGTCTGGGATGTCGCCGTAGAACGGCAGGTGGAGCTGCGCGGCCCGGATGCGGGTCGCCTGATGCAGATGCTCACCCCGCGGGACCTGCGTGGAATGCTGCCCGGACAGTGCTATTACGTCCCCATCGTGGATGAGACCGGCGGCATGCTCAACGATCCTGTCGCGGTCAAGATCAGCGATGACCGGTGGTGGATCTCGATCGCGGACAGTGATCTGCTCTACTGGGTGAAGGGGCTTGCCAATGGGTGGCGTCTGGACGTGCTGGTGGATGAGCCAGACGTCTCTCCTCTGGCCATTCAGGGCCCGCATGCGGACGACCTGATGGCAGAGGTTTTCGGCGACGCGATCCGCGATGTCAGGTTCTTCCGCTATGGGTATTTTGATTTTCAAGGCCGCAGCCTGCTGATCGCCCGTTCCGGTTATTCAAAGCAGGGCGGATTCGAGATCTATGTCGAAGGATCCGACATTGGCATGCCGCTGTGGAATGCGCTGATGGAGGCGGGCAAGAAATGGGATGTCCGCGCCGGCTGCCCCAATGGGGCAGAGCGGATCGAAGGCGGTCTGCTCAGCTACGGCTCGGACATGACAGACGACAATACCCCCCACGAATGTGGGCTTGGTAAGTTCTGTGACACGCAGACCGCGATCGGCTGCATCGGGCGTGACGCCTTGCTGCGCGTGGCCAAGGAAGGCCCGATCCAGCAAATCCGCGCTGTGGAGATCGAGGGTGGGCCGCTTCCCGTCTGTGATCGCTGGTGGCCCATCAAGGCAGGCAAAAAGACCGTGGGTCGGATCAGTTCTGCCGCCTGGTCGTGGGACCATGAGGTCAACGTTGCCGTCGGCATGGTCAAGCTCAGCCATTGGGACGATGGCGACGAGGTGATGGTCGAAACACCCGAAGGCCCGCGCGCCGCGGTGGTCCGAGAGAAATTCTGGGCCTAGTTAGAGAGATACGTTTTCAGGAGGATACCATGTTCAACGCATTGGTCGTGACACGCGACGAGGAAAAGAAGACCGCCGCATCGGTGCAGCAGATCGGTCTGGATGACCTGCCAGCGGGCGATGTGACCGTGGCGGTCGAGTACTCGACCGTAAACTATAAGGACGGCCTGTGCATCGGACCCGGCGGCGGCCTGGTGCGCAACTACCCCCATGTGCCGGGCATTGACTTCGCAGGCACAGTCGAAGCGTCCGATGATGATCGCTATAAGCCGGGCGATAAGGTCGTTCTGACAGGCTGGCGCGTGGGTGAGGCGCACTGGGGCGGCTACGCGCAGAAGGCACGGGTCAAGGCTGACTGGTTGGTCCCACTGCCCGAGGGGTTGGATGCGCGGCAGGCCATGGCCGTCGGAACGGCAGGCTTCACCGCAATGCTTGCCGTTATGGCGCTCGAAGATCACGGGCTCAAAACCGGCAGTGGTCCTGTTCTGGTGACCGGCGCAGCCGGCGGTGTCGGATCTGTGGCAACTGCAATCCTCGCCCATTTGGGGCACGAGGTTGCGGGCGTGACGGGACGGCCTGAAACGGCGGATTACCTCACCAGCTTGGGTGCCACGCAGATTGTTGCGCGTGAAGAACTGAACGAAACGACAAAACGACCGCTGGAATCCGAGAACTGGTCCGGCTGCGTCGACGCGGTCGGTGGTGCAATGCTCGCGCGGGTTCTGGGCCAGATGAAATACGGGGCCTCGGTCGCGGCCGTTGGTCTGGCGGGTGGTGCAGGATTGCCTGCCACAGTCATTCCGTTCCTGCTGCGTGGTGTGAACCTTTTGGGGATCGACAGCGTGATGCAGCCCTATGACAACCGCGTGCGCGCATGGCAGCGGATCGCACGTGATCTGCCGATGGATAAGCTGGAAGCAATGGTGCAGCCTGCGACCCTATCTGATCTGCCGAAGCTGGGCGCGGATATTCTCGCCGGTCAGGTCAAGGGCCGTGTCGTTGTAGACGTGAACGCCTGATAGCAGGCGTCGCAACACGAGATTCTGGCCAAAAGTGAAAGAGGCGGTGCAATCGCGATGCACCGCCTTTTTGCGTTATAGCGTGATGGCGCGCATAACCTCTGGCTCAATCACATTCACGTCGGGCAGATCCCGGACCAATGTCTCGGCAGATTGCTCAAGAATTGGGAAAGTCTGGTAGTGGCATGGGATCAGGGTCTTGAAGTTGAAGAAGTATTTTGCGGCGAACGCGGCTCTGGTCATGTCCATGGTGAAATGACCACCTGCGGCGAGAATGCCGATATCGGGCTGGTGGAGTGCCTCGAACACTTCCATGTCGGCCATCACATCCGTGTCGCCTGAAACATAGATGACATGGCCCTCGCCTGCGATCATGAAACCCGCCTCTCCGCCGCCATAGACCGGGCCATTCGGACCCGAAAGGGATGAGGAATGTGTTGCATGCACCATCGTAACCTTGACCGGGCCCAGTGAAATGGTCCCGCCCTTGTTGAAGCCGATGGTCGATACGCCCTCGCTCTCTTCCCAAAAGCTCATCAGATCGTAGATGCCCACGATGGGAATATTCAGCTCTTTGGCGATTGAAAGGGCATCCGCGGAATGATCCCCATGGGAGTGGCTCAGCAAAATTGCCGTTGCTCCCGCGATGGCCCGGTCGCGCTCGGCCTCGGCGAAGCTGGGATTGCCGGTCAGCCATGGGTCGATCAGCAGCACCTGATCCTCGATCTCCATGCGAAAGCCCGAATGTCCCAACCAGGTCAATTTCATCAGACATCTCCTTTGCGCTGCGCTAAGCAAAGGGAACACCACCGGGCGCGGCGGCGCAACAGCTCAGAGGACCCTTGCAATGAACTGGACGGATCAGGTTGATAACTATTGCGAGCGGACTGACTTCACCTATTGGTCCGAGCCGATCAACGCCGTGACCAACATCGCCTTTCTGATCGCGGCCTTCGTGATATGGCAGATCGCCAGGCGTTCGGGCCGGATGGAACCGGGGATTGCCGCGCTGATGCTGGTGTTGACGGCGATCGGGATCGGATCGTTCCTGTTTCACACCCATGCGACCGGCTGGGCCGGTGCGCTCGATGTGCTGCCAATTCTGTTTTACATCCTGATCTACATCTACCTGGCGACGACCCGAATGCTTGATCTGCCGATCTGGGCCGGCGCGTTGGCCGTCCTCCTTTTCTTTCCCTATGCAGCTGCGACGGGGGCGGCGATTGGGGCGCTGACCGGCGGCTTGAACGGCTCTGAAGGCTACGCGCCAGTCGTGATCCTGATCGCAATTTACGGGGTCATCTTGCGCAACAGAAAGCCGATGACGTCGCGCGGACTGCTGATCGGAGCGGGCATTCTGTTTGTCTCTCTGACCTTCCGAACGGTGGATGAGCTTGTGTGCAGCGCCATACCCCTCGGCACCCACTGGCTGTGGCACGGGTTGAACGGGCTGATGCTGGGCTGGATGATCCTCGTGATGATGCGCCACGACACCGACAATCCCCGTCTCAAATAGAGACGATTTTATCGCTATTTTGGAATGGCTTGCACCCTTCGGTTGCATGCGTGCGCCTCAATTCCCTTGCTTTATTGACGTGTAAGCGCTTACATTGATTCCAGGGAAGGTAGCCTGCTGTGACGTCAGCGGACCCTTGTTGCATGCGCGAATGGAGGGAAGCGATGACACAGCCAAGACAGCCATTACCCGGACCCCACATCATTGCAGGTGATTGGCAAGTGGATACCAAAGCGTCGGCAACGCGTCGGAACTTCCTGAAGCTGGCCGGCTCTGGTGCGTTCACTGCAGCCGTCATGCTGGGGGCTAGTGGGATGCTGTGGTCGGACGCCGCGGTTGCACAGACCGCTCAGGAGGAAGAAGAGCTCAAGAACGCAGCAGATCACGTCATGGTCGTGGCAACGGCGTATGTTCTTGGCGCGAGCCGCTCCTACCCGATCATGCAGCTCGATTTCAAAGAGAACGTGCAAAACATGACCAACGGCAAGGTCTATGTTCAACTTGCCCCGGCCGGGCAGCTGGGCGCGGGCAGTACGCTGGCCGCAGCGGTGCAGTCGAACACCATTCAGGCGGCACAGCACTCCCTGTCAAATTTCGCGCCGTTCGCTCCGGTGATTGACCTGATCAATCTGCCCTATCTGTGCGGGTCAAATCAGCGCTTTACCAACCTCGTCAGTTCAAACCGTTGGAAGGATATTGTGCATCCCCGCGTTGCACAGCGCGGGTTCAAGCCGCTCTTCTACGTGGTGATTGATCCACGTGTCGTGGCGGTCAGGGCAGGGGGGCTTGGCCCTGTGATCACGCCGGAGGATCTGGAAGGCGTGAAGTTCCGTGTCCCCGGGTCTCAGATGCTTCAGCAGTACTACCGCATGGTTGGCGCGAACCCGACGCCCGTTGCGTGGGGGGAGACACCTTCCGCGATCCAGCAGGGCGTTGCAGATGCGCTCGATCCATCGGTCGGCGCGCTCTACGTCTTTGGCTTCAAGGATATGCTCAGCCACGTGACCTTCACGCGCGCGGTGCCGGATTCTCAGGTCTATTCCTGCAATCTCGACTGGTTTGTCGACCTGCCCTTTGATGTGCGGAACGGTATCGACTTTGCCTCTGAGGTTACGATGCAGCAAAACCTCGCAAAGGTTCCCGGCGCGCGCAACTACGCGATGTCAGAGCTGACCAAGGCGGGGGTGCAGTTCCATACGTTGAGCGATGATCAACTCGCCGTATGGGAGGAGCGTGGCGGATATCAACGCTCTGAATGGAATGACTTTAAGATCGAAATGGCCGGCTCCATGATCGAGTTTGAAATGCTCGTCGAAGCCGCCGATACGCCCGCTCCTTACTACGTCCACGACGCTTGACGGAGGGGGACTGCGCGATCCGGTTGTGGGGCCGGGTCGCGCAACTATTTTAGGTGTCGCCCTGTGCGACCCAGCAGGCGACCCTGCTCTCCCCAACTGTTTTGAGTGCCGGTCGTTCGGCAGAGCATTTCGCGACTGCCATCGGGCAGCGGGGGTGGAACGCACAACCAGATGGGGGATCGATCGGGTCTGGGATCTCCCCTTTAGGTGGCTCAACTTCCCGCCCAAACCCATCCATCCGTGGTGCGGCTTCCAACAGCATTTGCGTGTAGGGGTGTTGGGGTGCATCGAACAACGCGTCAGGCGATGCCTCTTCAACCAGTCGACCCAGATAGAGCACGCCAATCCGGTCGGCCATATGCTGAACGACCGTGAGGTCGTGACTGATGAAAAGGTAGGTCAGACCGAATTCATCCTTCAGATCGCTCATCAGGTTGAGCACCTGCGCCTGCACAGACACATCAAGGGCGGAGGTTGGTTCATCACAGACGATCAGCTTTGGCTCAGAGGCAAGGGCGCGCGCCACGCAGATGCGCTGCCGCTGACCACCAGAAAACTCGTGCGGGAACTTGTCTGCATCTGACGCCGTTAACCCGACCTGCTCCAGCAATCGCTCGGCCAATCCCGTGGCCTTGCCACCACGTGCCACGACAGGCTCCTGAATGATGTCTCTCACACGCCAGCGCGGATTGAGCGAGGCATAGGGATCCTGAAAGATCATCTGAATGTCTGAACGGACGCTTTCGATCTTGTCGTCATCGGTCTCGATCGCAAGATCAATGCCGTTGATCGTCACGCCGCCTTCAGATGGCGGCAGCAGGCCCACGACCATTTTGCCGATGGTCGATTTGCCAGACCCGGACTCGCCGACGAGCGCATAGGTCGTTTTGGCCGGGATGTCGAAGCTGACATCCGATACCGCGGTCAGGTAGCGCTTTGGCAGACGCTCAATCACGCGGTTCAGCCAGGGCTTTGATACGTCGAAGACACGCGTGAGGTTCTGGATGGAAACAAGGCTCATGCGGTTTCTCCCAGCGGGAACCAGCAGGCGGCGCGCGGGTCGGCGGGGCCGATGCGTGGCTCAGGGTTCTGACGGCACTTGTCCTGCGCTTTCGGGCAGCGCGGATTGAACGCGCACCCATCGGGCAGGGCGCCCAGACGCGGCATGGAGCCGGGGATCTGATGCAGGCGCGGCTGACCTTTTGAGGCGAGCGGCGTCGACCCCATCAGCCCAGACGTGTAGGGATGGTGCGGCTCCGTCAGAACCTCGCGCACGGGGCCGAGTTCCGCCAGTCGACCCGCATACATCACGGCCACGCGGTCCGCCGTCTCTGCGATTACGCCCATATCATGGGTTACGAGCATCACAGCGGTCCCACGTTCACGGCAGAGCCGCTTCAACAATGCAATGATCTGCGCCTGCACCGACACATCCAGCGCGGTTGTCGGTTCATCCGCAATCACGAGGCTCGGCTCTGCGCAGAGTGCAAGGGCAATCACGACGCGCTGACGCATGCCGCCGGAAAATTCGAACGGATAGCTGTCGATCCGCTCGGCCGCCGCGGGGATGCCAACTTCCTCAAGACTGCGGATCGCGCGCTGCCGCGCCTCGGCAGCTGTCACGGGCAGATGCTCCCGAATGGTTTCGGTCAGCTGCTGTCCGATGGGGATCAGCGGATTGAGGGAGGTCAGCGGGTCCTGGAAGACCATGCCGATCTGCTTGCCGCGCCGCTTGCGCAACTCACGCATGGATAGCTGGTCGATCCGTTCACCATTCAGCCAGATCTCGCCCGACGTGATGCGCGCCGGACGGTCGAGCAGGCCGATCACGGCATTGCCGGTCATGGATTTGCCAGCGCCGGACTCCCCCACGACCCCCAGGATTTCACCGGCGCCAATGTCATAGCTGACCCGATCCACGGGCCGCAGAAGACCGCCGCGGGTTGGGATTTCCACGACGAGATCGCGGACAGAGAGGACGGGTTCGGCACTCATGTCGAAGCCTTTCCAGATATGGCGAGGCCGGGGGCCAGCCCCCGGTCCCCCGGGATATTTTGACCAAGAAGAACGATCATCAGCGCAGCTTCGGGTTCAGTGCGTCCCGCAACCAGTCGCCCAGCAGGTTGACCGAGAGCGCGAGTGCAAGCAGCGTGATCGACGGGAAGAGCAGGATCCACCACTCGCCCGAGAACAGGAAGCCTTGCCCGATGCGGATCAGCGTGCCCAGGCTCGGCTGCGTGGGCGGTGCGCCGACGCCGAGAAAGCTGAGCGTCGCCTCCGCAATGATCGCAAGGGCCAGTGAGATCGTCGCGATGACAAGGACCGGCGAAAGCACGTTGGGCAGGATATGGCGCAGCATGATTGCGAAGGGCGTACGTCCAATCAGTTTGGCCGCCTGGACATATTCCTTTGATTTCTCGACCAGTGTGGCGCCACGCACAACACGGGCAAACTGCACCCAATCGCTGAGGCCGATGGCGAGGATCAGGACCCAGATCGCCATCTGATCGCGATATTCCGGGGGCGTGAACCCTTTCGCGATGCCGAAGATCAGCATGGCGACGAGGATCGCGGGAAAGGTCAGCTGAACATCTGCTACGCGCATGATGATCGTCTCGGTCCAACCGCCGACATAGCCTGCGATCAGGCCCAGTGTGATGCCGATGACCATGGCAAGCAGGACGGCGGCGAACCCGACAAAGAGAGAGATACGCATGCCGTAGAGGATAGTGGAGAACACATCGCGACCCTGATCGTCAGTGCCCAGAAAAAAAGTGTCCTGGGTGAACATGTTCGCCTCACCGGGCGGCGTGAAACCGTTCATCAGGTTCAGGGTGGCCGGATTGAACGGATCATGCGGGGCGATCAGGGGGGCGAAAACAGCGCTCAACACAAGCAGCATCACGACCGCGAAGGACACCATCGCGACAGGCGAACGTCGGAACTGCCACAGGAAATCCGAGGCCCAGATTTCTTGCAGGCGGCTTGGTTTCTTCACGGCAATGGGCGTGTCAGGGCTTTGGGGAAGATCAGTCATATCAATGCCTTCCGTCGATGCGCAGGCGCGGGTCGATGGCGAAATAGAGCAGGTCCACGATCAGGTTGATGCCGACAAACATCACAGAGATCAGCATCAAATATGCGGCCATAACCGGGATATCGACAAACTGGATCGCGTTGATGAACAAAAGGCCGACGCCGGGCCATTGGAACACGGTTTCGGTGATGATGGCGAAGGCGATGATCGAGCCGAGTTGCAAGCCCGTTACTGTAATCACGGGCACCAGCGTGTTCTTCAGGGCGTGCCGGAAATTCACCGATTTCTCGCGCAGGCCACGTGCGCGGGCGAAGCGGATATAGTCCTGGCGCAAAACCTCCAGCATTTCTGATCGGACGAGCCGCATGATCAGCGTCATCTGATAGAGGCCCAGCGTAATGGCCGGCAGGATCAGCGCCTTCAGCCCGCTTTCGGTCAGGAACGAGGTGGACCAGCCCCCGATCTGTGTGGTTTCCCCGCGCCCGAAACTTGGCAGCCAGCCAAGCTCAACGGAGAAGATGTAGATCAGCAATATGCCAATGAGGAAGGTGGGAAGGCTGACCCCCACCAGCGATAACGTCATGATAAGATTTGCAGAAAATCCGTTTCGTCGGATGGCAGTGAAGATGCCAAGTCCTATTCCGAAGCCGAGTGCCAGGATGCCTGAGACGGCTGCCAGTTCGAGCGTTGCAGGCGCGCGGTCAGCGATGATTTCAGCGACCGGACGGCCCTGTCGGTAGGAGATGCCGAAATTGCCCTGCACGGCTCCTTCAAGGAAATTCCAGTATTGAACGACGAAGGGATCGTCGAGCCCGAGCTGGTCGCGCAGGCGCTCAATATCGGCAACGGTTCGCTCCTGTCCAAGCATGTTGTCGATGGGATCGCCGACAAAGCGGAACATGGAAAACGCGACTAGACCGACGACGAGCAGCACCAGAAGGGACTGCAGGACGCGACGGATGATGTAGGCGAGCAACGCGGACCTCCTGCGGGAACGAGGCCCCGACTGTCTTGAACTTTGACCGGAAGGTCAAGCATTTGCCCCGGACCAACTAGCGCGAAAAACGGTGTGCACAAGGCGTGCACAAAGCGTACACCACGCGTGCACCGTTTTTCTGCACGAAACGGGGGCGATATCAGCTTTCCTGACGTTCGGCCCAGCCCGCAAAGATCTTTTCAAGCGCGACCACCGCGTAGTAGAGCACGATGCCCAACAGGGCCAGCGCGATCAAAACGGCAAACATCAGCGGATAGTTTGAGTTGGTTTGACCCGACAGGAACAACGCGCCGAGGCCGCGGCCATGGGGACTGACGATCTCCACCAGATTTGTGCCGATAAAGGCGAGCGTGACCGAGACTTTCAGGGCTCCGAAAAATTCCGGCAAGGTCTTGGGCAATGCGATCTTCATGAAGATCGTCATCCGGCTGGCGCCGAGCGCGCGCAGGATGTCGCGATATTCCGGCTCAAGCGTCGAGAGGCCGACGCTGATCGACACCGCAATCGGGAAGAAGGAAATCAGGAACGCCATCATAACGGTGTTGAAATCGTGCTGCCCGATGAAGAGCAGGGCGAGGACGGGAACAAGCGTCGCCTTCGGAATGGCATTGAAGCCGACGAGCAATGGGTAGAGCGCGTCGCGCATGGTGCGCGAAAAGCCCATCAACATGCCCAGGGCCAGTCCCGCAAAGACAGCGATCAGCAAGCCCAGAACAGTGCGCCAGAGCGTTTGCCATGCGCCGATCAGAAACAGATCGGCAAAGCGGGAATAGGCCGCCGGAAGGTCGGAGGGGGAGGCCATGACGTAGTTTGGCCAGCCGTTGATCCAGACGAGCGCTTCCCATCCGGCCAGAAAGATAAGAATGGCCAGAATAGGGACGATGATCTGTCTTACGCGCTCGCTCATGCTGCGCCCTCCACCGGACGGCCCTGGGCAATCTTGATCTGATCGCGCAAAACGTGAAGCATTTCGCCCACCTCTTGTGTGTAGAGAATGTCGAGGGGACGATCCGCGGGCAAGGTGACGTCGAGGACGTATTGCGTGCGGGCCGGGCGACCGGACAGGACGACGACCTGATCGCCCAGATAGACGCTTTCGCGCAGATCATGGGTGATCAGCAGTGCGGTGAAAGGTTCTGCCTGTCTGAGCGCGCGCATGGTCTGCCAGAGATCCTCGCGCGTGAAAGCGTCAAGCGCGCCGAACGGTTCATCCATGATCAGCACATCAGGCTTATGAACAATCGCGCGGCACAGGCTTGCCCGCTGGCGCATGCCGCCCGACAACTCGGACGGGCGCTTGTTCTCGAACCCCGAGAGGCCAACCATGTCCAGCAATTCCATGGCCCGTGCAACGCGATCCTTGCGCGGCATCGACGGAGCCACGATTTCGAGGGGCAGGATCACATTGTCGAGGATGGTGCGCCATTCGAGCAGGACGGGGTTTTGAAAGGCCATGCCTACCGTTTTGCGCGGGCCTTTGACCAACTCGCCGTGGAGCCAGACCTCCCCCTCATCCGGTTTCATCAAACCCGCAACCAGGCGGGTCAGCGTGCTTTTCCCGCAGCCTGAGGGACCGACAACGGCGCAGAAATCACCCTCTGGCACCGAGAGTTCCAATCCATCGAGCACGGGCAGTGGCCCGGCCTTTGTGGAGTAGGCGTGACGGACGTCGCGTATTTCAACCTGGGCCATGGGCATTCCGGACATGAAACAAAAAAGGGCGCGCCGTCATCCGGCGCGCCCATCTGATCGGCTTACTCGGCCGAGAGCATCAGAACATCACCTTCGGGCAGGTAGCTGCCGTCGAAGATGACGCTCGCATCCGGCTCAGACGCGAACTCGTAGACCGTTGCGGTCTGCTCAAGCGCTGCGGCGAAGCGGTCGGCATCAATGCCGCCCATGCCGTTTGCGGCGACATAGCCGGTGAGGACGTTGTCGTTGATCGCAAGTTGCAGGCGGCGCTCTTCCAGATCGGGATCGGCTGCCGGGTTCCGCTCCAACAAGCTGACGATGGCTGCTGCCGGATCATCGATGGCCGACTGCCAGCCCCGCGCGACACCGGTGAGGAAGCCAGTGATTTCCTCTGGGTTCTCAGAGGCATAGTCGGTGTTGACGATGATTGCGTTGCCGTAAAGCTCCACCCCGTAATCGGCCATCAGCAGGACGGAGAGGTCTTCTTCTTCCACGCCAAGACGGATCAGGTTGAGCGTCGAGGAGAAGGAGAAGCCGGTCACGGCGTCAACCTCACCCTGTGCGAGCATCGGCTCACGTGTCGGGAAGCCGACCGGCTCCACCGTGATTGCGCTGACGTCGAGATCGTTTTCAGCAGCGAAGATCGGGAACTGAGCCCATGCGCCATCTGGCGGCGGCGCGCCGAGGATGCGCCCTTCGAGGTCGGCAGGCGTGGTGATGCCTTGGCTTGCGCGGCCCACAACGGCGAAGGGTGGCTTGTCATAGACCATCATGATCGCAGCGACCGGCGCGCCGGGGTTCTGATCGAGGAAGCGGATCACCGAGTTGATGTCAGCAAAGCCCACTGGGAAAGCACCGGTGGCCACTTTCGGGATTGCGGCAAGCGAACCTGCGCCTTCCTCGATGGTGACGTCGAGCCCTTCTTCAGAGAAGTAGCCGTTGTCGATGGCCACGAAATAGGGCGCGGACGGGCCTTCGAATTTCCAGTCGAGCGCAAAGGGCATTGCGGTCTGCGCAAAAGCGGGGGCGGCAAGGCCGAGAACCGCCGCGGCGCAAAGGCTGCGAAGCATCATGTCAGTCTCCTCAAGTTCGTTCGGATGAAAGCGTATTCATCACTCGCCCGTCCGCAAATGATTCCATTTGTACATATCGGCGCTGGGTTTGTTTTCCCGGCATCTGCACTGTCTGAGAGCGGAGTGCCCAAGCTTTGGGCACTTCGTGTTTTCAAAGGTTTCCGCCGTATTGCCGGTGGTTGGAGGTTGCCCACAAAAAAGGCGGCCCGGTTTTGCCAGGCCGCCTTTCAATTCGTTGGGTGTCGGACTTACTCCACCGTCACCCAGCGCAGGATGAAGAAGTTATCCGGGCGCTGAACGAGGGAGACGTTGTCGCGCACGCCCCAGACAAGCGGCTGGACGTACATGGGCACATAGGCCACCTCGTCCTGGAGGATCTGTGTCGTCTCATCGAGCATCGCCTGACGGGCGGTGTCGTCGATTTCGGACTGGATCATCGGCAGAAGCTCATCGACGCGGGCGTTGGAGAAGCCGCCGAAGTTCCAGCTGCCCAGACGCGCTTCCTCATTCGGGGTCGCGGCAAGGAAGCGGATCGGGTGCTCGGCATCAAAGGTGCCCGGGGACCAGCCCAGGAGGTACATGTCGAAATTGTCCTCACGCAGCTCCGGCCAGTAGTTGCGAACCGGCATCGCGTCGAGTTCCGCGGTGATGCCGACCTGTGCCAGCATCGAGACAACGGCCTGACAGACAGCCTCATCATTCAGATAGCGGTCATTCGGGCATTTCAGACCGAAGGTGAAACCATCGGCATAGCCAGCCTCGGCAAGTAGGGCGCGGGCCGCCTCGACATCATAGGCAGGGCGGACGGCCAGATCCTCGGAATAACCGCGCATGGCCGGGCTGACGAGCTGGCTCGCCTCTTCGGCATTGCCGCGCATGATGGTCTGCAGGATCGCCGGAACGTTGACTGCCTGGGCGACGGCCTGACGGACACGCACGTCAAGGAACGGGTTCGCGTCGCCCTCGTTCGCGCCGTATTTCAGGGTTTCGGCCTGATGCGGGAAGCCCAGCATGATGACGCGGGCTTCAATGCCCTGCACCACGTCCACGCCATCGGATTGGGACAGGCGCGCGGCATCCTGAATGGGCACCGGGTTGATCATGTCCACATCGCCAGAGAGCAGCGCCGCGACAGCCGTGGCCGGATTCTGGATCGGAGTGAAGGTCGCACGGGTGATGTTGTGCTGGGCGTCGCCCCACCATCCGTCATAAGGCACGAGAACCGTCTCAAGACCGGGCTGGCGGCTTTCGAGCATGAAGGCCGCTGTTCCGTTGGCGTTGAGGGTGGCGTAGTTTTCCCCCTCGCCAATCGGCTCGGTCACGCCGTTTGCCTCGGCCCAGCCCTGATCCATGATCATCCAGTTCGCGATGGAATCCGGGAAGATCGGGTTCGGGGCGCTGGTCATGATATCGACGGTGAAATCATCAACCTTGACGACCTCAGACACGGGCGCGAACCAGCTCGACGTATCTGCTGCTTCGCCCGATGCGCGCTGGTAGGAGAAGATCACGTCATCGGCGTTGAACTCGGCCCCGTCATGGAAGGTCACGCCCTCACGCAGGTTGAAACGCCAGCCTTCGCCGTCGCCGATCGGCTCCCACGACGTGGCGAGTGCGGGCTCGACGCTCATGTCCTGACCACGGCGGACGAGACCTTCATAGACGTTGTTCAGAAAGCCCAGCACGGGCGCGGAGTTGACCGCATGCGGGTCCATCGTCTGCGGGTCGGTGGTGGAGGCCCAGCGGAACTCTTCCGCAAGGGCTGGAGAGGCAAGCGCCACCCCCATGGTCGTTGCAAGTAGGATATGGCGCATTCTCTATCTCCTGTTGGTCTTCTTCGCGCACCTAGTGCGGCAGGGCGTCGCGGCAAATCACGATTGTTAAGGAAGGTTGAAATTCGCGTTCCGATCCATTTGGAGGAAGAGGAGTGTCAGTCCTCGTCACTCCAGCCAGCATCGCGGTGGGAGCCGTCGCAAAAGGGTTTGTTTGATGACCGCCCACAGCGGCAGAGCGAATATTTTGCATGGCTTGCCTCGGCCCCGTTGAATTCGGCATCGAGTGGGATGTTCTTGACATGAAGGGGGCCGTTCTCGGCAATTGTGATGGAGACTTCACCGGTGGTCAGGTGGTGAGGTGTGACCTCTCCTGTCGTCATGCGCAGCGCGCCAGAGGGGCACGCGGCGACTGCGTCCATCATCTTGTCAAAGGTTTCGTTTTCAGGCTGACACCACGGCTTCTTCTCAGGATCGAACGCGCCGCCCGCCCGGGTGACGCATTCGGCGGCATGTGTGCAGAGGACAGGGGTGTAACTAATGGTGACGCTCACGCCTTGTGTCGTGCCGGTATAGGTGAGTGCCTTGTTCCGCTTGGGCGGTCCATCATTCGCGCTGCTGAAGCCCGCTGCTTTGTGGGAGCCATCGCAGAAGGGTTTGTTAGCGGACTTGCCGCATCGGCAGAGAAACGCCTTGGCGCCCGTCTCTATTGATCCTGAAACAGGGGACGTCAGATCCGGTGGGTTAGAGACGATCAGTGGCCCATCTTCAGCCATCGCGATTACGGGTTTGTCAGTCATCAGCCGTCCTCCTCGTTTTCCCAAAGCGTAGGGCATCCGTCCCAAAACGCAAAAGGCCCCGCGCGATGGCGGGGCCTCTCAGGTTGTGTTCGTTCAAGATCACTCAGCGAAGGTGAAATACTTGAAGCGGACGGTGTCTTCAGGATCCACCGTGGTCACCACGCGGTCGGCCATGCCCCAGTTGAGCACCTGGTGGTGAACCGGCAGGTAGATCGTCTCGGACTGAACAGTCTCCCAGATCTCGCCAATGGTGGCGTTGCGCGCCTCCAGATCGGTTTCGGAGGCGAGAGACTGGATCATGCCGTCGAGATCGGGGTTGGAGTAGCCCGTGCCGTTCCAGCTTCCGAAGTTTTCACCGCGGGTGTGGACCAGGAAGTTGAAGATGTACTCGGAGTCGTAGGTCGGGACACCCCAGCCCAGCATGTAGAAATCCGTTTCATCATTGGCGATGAGCGGGAAGTGCTGGGAGCGCGGCTTGGCGTCGAGGTTCACGGTGATGCCGATCTGCGCAAGCATGCCGACGGTCGCCTGACAGATCGCTTCATCATTGATGTAGCGGTCATTCGGGCAGTCCAACTGAACCGTGAAGCCGTCGCCATAGCCTGCCTCATCCATCAGCGCATTCGCTGCGGCAAGGTCGAAGGCCGGGTACTGGTCGAGATCTTCGGTCCAGCCGTTCACGAACGGAGGCATGATGACCCCTGCGGGCTGTGACTGGCCGCGCATAACGACCTGCTGGATGGCTTCGCGGTTGATGGCGATGTTCATTGCCTCGCGCACGCGCATGTCCGCAAACGGGTTCGCGCCGTCGACATTGTCGTTCTCGATATCGTCAGAGGCGACATCCATCCCGAAGAAGATCACGCGGTTCTGCGGCGCGGTGCGCACGTTCAGACCATCGGCGCTGTCGACGCGCTGAAGATCCTGCACGGGCACATCCTGAATGAAGTCGACCTCACCCGAAAGCAGAGCCGCGACACGCGTCGCCGGGTTCTGGATCGGGGTGTAGATGATCTGCGTGGCTTCCAGCGGGAAGGTGCCGATGCCCCAGTAATCCGGGTTTGCTGTCAGAACGGTGCGCACATCCGGCTCGCGGCTTTCGATCATATAAGCGCCAGTGCCGTTCATGTTGCGGGCAGAGAACGTGTCTTCGCCGCCTTCGTAGTCCTGTACTTCGGTGGCGTTGTTCGCCTCGGCCCAGCCCTTATCCATCATGAACATGTTGGTCAGGTTGTTGGGCAGGATCGGGTTCGGGCCGTCCGTCTCGATCTCGACGGTGTAGGGGCCTGTTGCGCGAACTTCGACCACCGAGGACAGCAATTCCTTGTAGTCGGAATTTTCGGACATCGCGCGGTTGAGCGAGAAGACCACATCTTCGGAATCGAAGGTCTCACCACCGTGATAGGTTACGCCCTCACGCAGTTGGAAGACCCAGACATTGGGGTTGTCTTCGGACGGTCCCCACTCTGTCGCGAGGCTGGGGATCATTGCGCCCGTCGGGTCGCGGTCCACGAGGGTTTCCATGACCTGATGCGCGAAGGTCGAGGTCGGGCCTTCGTTCTGGGCATGAGGGTCGAGGGTGAGGGTGTCGGCGGTACGCGCCCAACGGATCGTGGTGTCGCCATGCGCGTCTGCATAGGCGCCAGCGGCGGTGCCCGCCAGCAGAACAGCCGTGAGGGCTGCGGTGCGATATGTCATTTATCGTCTCCCTGTTTTTGACTGGGAGGGATTTGACCATCAAATCAAAAAAAGATGCAACCCATTGAAATCGGGGCAGCCTGAACCAGCCTTATCCAGCCAATGCAGCGACCTCGAACCGTTTCAGGGTTTCGCGGGCGGAGGGACCATAGGAATTTGCCCCGAAAACAGCGAGTTCGGGGAAGATGGAGAAGAGTTCGTGCCGGGCCGCATCGTTGATCGAGCGTAGCCCCATTTCACCGGGGTGGAAGCTCTCAGACGGCACGCCGTTTGCGAAGACAAGCTCATGCTGGTCGCACAGGATGTGATAATACTCGATCATGCCCGTCTCACGCCGTTTGACAGTGGTGCCGTTGACCAGGTGAGCGGCGGCGGCAAGCACTTCATTGGTGCCATGCAAAAGTCGATAATCCGAATTGTGAACCAGCATTCGGTGCTGAGGCGAAACTTCCAGCGCGGTTGTATTGCCCAACACGCCGGGTTCGAAGCGAATCGGTGCGAAGCGTCCGATGGCGGGCATGAGGCGCTTTCCGATCCAGCGGATGGGCTGCAATCCGTGGTCGCGCGTGATGATCAGATCGCCTTTCTCAAGGCTCTCAATCGGGCGTGGCCCGATCGGTGTGGAGATCAGCGTGCCGCGGGCAAAACAGATGACGCTCTCAATCTCGCGGAAGCGGACGACGGTGCCATCTTCGGTCGTGTAGATCCCGTTTTCAGTCGGGGCATTTCCGGGCGACAGGGTGGTGAGCCCGGCATCTGTATAGTAAACAACCCCGCCAATGCCGGCGCCGGAGCCGGTGAAGTCGAGGACGTCGATATCGTTGCCATCGTCATCCTCACCACCGGTGATCGTGACGTTACCTGTGCCGGGGATGGTGTCTTCAAGGAACGAGAACGTGTCGTTGCCGAACCCGCCGTCGATGATCTCATTCGCCGTCCAGCGGATGACGTCATTATCGTTGCCGCCGCCAAGCGTATCTTGGCTGCCGTCCAAACCGCCGGTGATGGTGTCAGCACCTGTCGAGCCTTCGATAGAGTCGGCGCCGTCACCACCTGAAAGCTGGTCATCGCCACCGTCGCCGAAGATGGTATCGGCGTCATTGCCGCCATCAATGGTGTCATTCGCAGCCCCACCGTAGATCTGGTCCGAGCCGTCGCCGCCGTCGATGCTGTCCGCACCGTCGCCGTTGAGGATAACTGTGTCGGTTGGAACCGAGAAGTTCTGCGTGTCGAAGGTGTAACCAGATTCTGTAACACGGGACCGTAGCGTGACAGTGAAATCGTCCTGATTTGTGAACCCAAGGTTAACCTGAGCATCCGGGTCATCTTGCGACGTATTGTTTTGCGAACCCGCGAAAGTGAAAAACGATCCGCCATCAGTAACTTGCAAGCCGGTGCCGACCGGATCAGCGGGATCTGTGACCTCATAAGAATCGAATTCTGTCGTGTTGACCCGGACTTCTTCGAAGTTTGTCCCCGACGTTCTGTCCAGATCCTGGAAGGAGAACGTCCCGTTCAGTGTGACGACGTTGCCCGTGAGAGTGGCGTGATTAAAGGTGCCAGCCTCGTAAAATTCGACGCGGATAACGACTTGAACTGCGTTGTTTTGAAATCTTACCAATCCGCTTGCAGCGTTGCCTGCAGCGTCTTCGTCCGTGTTGATGAGGACGAGGTTAGGATCGAGTTGGCCGTCGAGGGGACCACCCGGGTCGCTAATGGTGTCGTCATTATTGAGATCAACGCCGATCTCGTTCGTACCGCTATCGGTATCCGTATTGCTGACGTAGATAAGGCGGGCATCGACAACGATGCCCTCTGCAGTGCGCGCGACGCTGTTGTAGATGATGTAGTCGCCGACCTGTTCGTTGCCGACGCCGCCTGGTGCGCTCGAGCCGGTCGTATCCACATCAGTCCGGTCGAAGCCGAACAGTTCGACGTCGCCGTCGGGATCAATGATGACCGCGCTGTCACCAAAGATGGTGTCGTCGCCTGTCCCACCATCGATGGTGTCATCATTGCCCTCACCCAGGATCGAGTCGTTGCCGATCCCGCCGGAGATGCTGTCATTGCCATTGCCGCCGAGCAGCGTGTCGTTGCCCGCATCGCCGCTGATCGTATCCCCGTTCAGGCCGCCGGATACGCTGTCATTGTCGTCACCACCGGTGATGACATCCGCTCCGCTTCCGCCGAAGATCGTATCTTCACCGGTGCCGCCATCGATTGTGTCGGCACCGCCACGCCCGTCGATGCTGTCATCCCCTTCATGGGCGTTGATGACATCCGGGTTGCCCAGATCAGGGCCGCCGCTGGCTGGAACGGTTTCATCCCCAGACGGCAAGACGTCATAGGAAACAGCACTGGGTGACGTGTTGAAGTCGGTGTTGGGAACCGAAAAAGTCGCAGGAGAGCCTTCTTCCAGGATCGCGTATAGCGTTCCGTTGATGCTCAGCAAGTAGCCAGTTTTGGTTCCGCCGTCATACGGAAAGGTTGCGAAAAGGAATGTGTTCTGGTTGCTGGACGTATATGCGCCGCCGCTAAAGATAGAAGCGGTCTGATCATCGGTCGCCTGGTCTGGGTCCAGCGAGGTGCTCGTCGCGCCAGTGTCAACGATGTGAATCCCGAACGTTGACGCGCCCGTGGTGTCGACATCCACGTTGCCGCCATTCGCCGTGAAAATGTCGCTCCAAAGATACGCGGTATGTGTCGAAAGATTTGCCATCAGGAGTGCCCCGTCGCGACCGACTCAAGAGCCGGGCGTCCATCGCCCGGATGTATTTAGTCGGCACTATCATGCTAGACAGCCCACGAAATCAAGCATAGTCAGCCTTAACGATATTGCCGTTTTGAGGAACAACCGTAAGTTGCTCAATTGGGCGAAATTGGGTCATTTCGGCTCGATATCAAGGCAGTTAGACTGCTGAGCTGCGATATTGATGCTTTGTCTTATCTGCCGATTTGGGAGCTTGCATGCCGATTGCGATTGAGGATTGGGATGACGCCTATGCGAACGGTGCTCATATCGCCGGTGCAGATGCGTTTCCGCCGCGCTGGGCCGATGCGGCTGCTCAGTTTCGGGATCAGGTTTCCGCCGCGGGACGCGCAAGGTTGGCTGTGTCCTATGGTGAAGGCGACCGTCACGTGTTCGACTTGTTCCAGCCGGAGGATGAGAGTCGTGGCCTCGCCGTCTTCATACATGGCGGGTATTGGCGGGCCTTTGATGGGCAGAGCTGGTCACACCTTGCGGCTGGGGCGCTGGACGCCGGATATCACGTCGCGATCCCGAGCTATGATCTTTGCCCGACTGTCGGCATGGGTGACATCCTGAACCAGATGGCCCGCGCCGTTGCGCGGGCCGCTGCGTTGACGCAAGGGCCGATCTTTCTGTCGGGCCACTCGGCTGGCGGCCATTTGGTGACGCGGTTGGTTTGCAGCGAAACGCCGTTGCCGCGACATGTGGCTGAGCGGGTTCGGGCTGGGCGCGTGTTGAGCATCAGCGGTGTCCACGACCTGCGCCCGTTGCTGCGCACGCAGATGAACCTCGATCTGCGCCTGGACCATGAAACGGCCAAGGCATTGAGCCCAGCTCTGCGTATGCCAGCCGTCGGCACCGAAGTTCTGTGCTGGGTTGGGGCGCAGGAGCGACCGGAATTTCTGCGTCAGTCTGAACTATTGGCCAGCATCTGGCGCGGTTGCGGCGCAGCCACGGCGTCGCATATCGAGCCGGGACGCCACCATTTTGATGTGATAGATGATCTTGCAGAGGTGGACAGTGCCATGGTGCGGACCTGGCTGGGCCTGTCCTGATCCAGTAGCCGAGGTGTGCGCGTGACGACCAAGATCCATATTCTCAATGGCCCAAACCTGAACTTGCTGGGCGAACGCCAGCCAGAGATCTATGGCCACGATACGCTTGCCGATATTGAGGCGCGGGCGCAGGCGCAATGTGACGCATTGGGAATGGAGCTGACCTTTGCTCAGACAAATTCCGAAGGCGGGCTTGTCGATCTGATACAGGCCGCGCGGGCGCAGAAGGCCGCGATTATCATCAATGCCGGAGCTTATACCCACACATCCGTGGCGGTCTTGGACGCGTTGAGCGCCTGTGATGGGTTGTTCATCGTTGAACTGCATCTGAGCAGCCCGCATCGACGCGAGGCGTTTCGCCATAAATCGTATGTTGCGCTTGCGGCGGACGCGGTCATCGCGGGCTTTGGAGCCGATGGTTACCGGCTCGCGGTGGAGGCGGTGGCCGCACGGGTCGCCCGCTAGAGCGGATCGTCCTTCACCGTCTCCATGGCCACGAAAGTCGAGGTCTGGATGACATGGGGGAGGGCGGCGATCGTCTCTCCCAACAGACGTCGATATTCGGCGATATCGCGCGTGCGCACCTTGAGCAGGTAGTCAAAGCTGGACGCGATCATATGGCATTGCTCGATCTCAGCGACCTTGCGCACGGCGGCGTTGAAACGATCGAGCGCGTGGGTGGTCGAGTCGCTGAGCGTCACCTGCACGAATGCGATATGCGCCCGCTCTAACATTTCCATATCAAGGACAGCGCGGTAGCCGCGGATCAGACCCTGTTCCTCCATCCGGCGCATGCGCACCAGACACGGGGTCTTTGACAGGCCAACCTTTTCGGACAGGTCCGTCACGGTGATCCGGCCGTGTTGGGCCAGAACCGTCAGGATGCGCGCATCCACTTGGTCAAATTGACTTCCTTCGGGCAAATCCATCGCCACACCCTCTGCTCAAGACGACTTATTTGGACAAAATAACACACGAGCAACGATATTTCAGCAAAAACGTTTTCTCGACATGACCTAGAAAGGAGATCAGTCAGGGGAGGTGCCTTCATGGATTTGCTGGGTGAAAAGCGACAGATCGTGCGCGCGGGGTTGCGGGCGGATGAGCAAGCGCTTGTTGAGGCGTTGGCCGCGCAAAGTGGCCTTTCGACGGCGGATCAGCAGCGGATCGCGGCCAGCGGTGCGGATCTGGTGCGCCGGGTGCGTGCGCAGGGATCACCATCGCTGATGGACGTTTTTCTTGCTGAATATGGCCTGACAAATGATGAGGGCATTGCGCTGATGTGCCTGGCCGAGGCTTTATTGCGTGTGCCGGATGCCGCGACGATTGATGCACTGATCGATGATAAGATTGGAGGCTCTGACTGGGCGTCCCATGCTGGGCATTCCACCTCCCCGCTCGTCAATGCATCGACCTGGGCGTTGATGTTGACGGGGCGGGTGCTGGCCGAGGATGCCGCCCCGTTGACCGGAACATTGCGCCGGGTCGTGCGGCGGCTGGGGGAGCCGGTGATCCGCGCCGCCGTGGCCCGTGCCATGCGCGAGATGGGGCGGCAATTCGTTTTGGGGGAAAGCATTGAGGCGGGTCTTGTCCGCGCCCGCAAGCGGGAGGATGAGGGCTACACCTATTCCTATGACATGTTGGGCGAAGCTGCGATGACCGCCGCGGATGCCGGACGGTATCGAGCCTCCTACACCAATGCGATGCGTGCGATTGGGGCGGTTGCGCATGCGGGAACGGTGGCGGTGAATCCGGGCATTTCCATAAAACTCTCTGCCTTGCATCCACGATATGAATTCGCGCAACGCGACCGGGTGATGGCCGAACTGGTGCCGATCGTCCGCGATCTGGCGCGGCAGGCGGCGGCGCTGAATATCGGGCTGAACATTGACGCGGAGGAGGCCGCGCGCCTCGACCTCTCGCTTGATGTGATCGAGGCGGTCGCACGCGACCCTGAACTGGGCAAATGGGACGGTCTGGGCGTCGTGGTTCAGGCTTATGGTCTGCGCGCGGGACCCGTGATCGACTGGATCGCAGCCCTTGCCCGTCAGTCTGGCCGTAGAATGATGGTGCGCTTGGTGAAGGGCGCCTATTGGGACACGGAGATCAAGCACGCCCAGGAGCAGGGGCTAACGGGGTATCCTGTGTTCACGCGAAAATCGGCCACGGACATCTCGTATCTGGCCTGCGCGCGCAAATTGCTCGATTTGCGCGAGGTGCTCTATCCGCAATTTGCGACTCACAATGCGCACACGGTCGCCGCGGTGTTCGACATGGCGGGCGACACGGATGGATATGAATTTCAGCGGTTGCATGGCATGGGGCAGGGTCTGCACGAAGCGATGCGTGCGCAGGTTGGCACCCGCTGCCGAATCTATGCACCTGTTGGCGCCCATAAAGACCTGCTCGCCTATCTGGTGCGGCGCCTGCTGGAAAACGGGGCCAACAGCTCGTTCGTCAACCGGATGGCAGATGAAAGTCTGAGGCCGGAGCAAGTGGCCGGGGACCCGTTTGCTGAACTTAAGTTGGAAGAGGTCAGGATCGGTGCGCCCAACACGGTTTTTGCGCCGCGCCGGGATGCCATGGGCTTTGACCTGGATGACCCGGTGACCGTTTCACAGATCGAGGCAGAGCGTGCCCGTTGGCGGACTGCTCAATGGCGTGCCGAGCCGATCATCGCGGGCACGGCTAGGTCGAGTTCGCAGGAGCAGGTCAGCTCCCCCAATGATCCGGGGGATGTCGTTGGCACTGTCAGCGCTGCGAGTGACTTGGACATTGAGGCCGCTTTGTCGGATGCCGGGATCTGGACAGAAACGGTGGGCACCCGCGCTGCTGTCCTGCGCCGTGCGGCAGATTTATATGAAGAGGCATGGCCCGAATTGTTTGCGCTGGCCACACGCGAAGCGGGCAAGACCCTTCCGGATTGCGTAGCGGAGCTGCGTGAAGCTGTGGACTTCCTGAGGTATTATGCTGATGAGGCCGAGCGCCGCGATGGCGTTGCGCGCGGCACGTTTGTCTGCATCTCGCCCTGGAATTTCCCGCTTGCCATTTTCACGGGACAGGTGGCGGCAGCCCTGGCGATGGGCAATGCGGTGATTGCGAAGCCGGCAGATCAGACGCCGTTGATGGCGGCCGCTGCGGTGCGCCTGTTGCACCGTGCCGGCGTCCCGCGCGCTGTACTTCAGCTGCTGCCGGGATCTGGTGCCCATGTCGGCGCTGCCCTCGTGGCGGATGCAAGAGTTGCGGGTGTGTGCTTCACCGGCTCTACGGCCACAGCCATCCGAATTGATCGCGCGATGGCTGAGAGTGGAAATGCTGCGGCTCCATTGATTGCGGAGACTGGCGGGCTGAATGCGATGATCGTCGACTCGACCGCTCTGCCAGAGCAGGCCGTGCGCGATGTTGTTGCCTCAGCCTTCCAGTCGGCGGGCCAGCGCTGCTCTGCCGCGCGGGTCCTCTATGTGCAGGAGGACACGGCAGACACCGTTCTGACAATGCTGAAGGGCGCGATGGATGAGTTGAATGTCGCGGACACCTGGGCGCTGTCATCAGATCTGGGCAGTGTGATTGACGGGGCTGCCCGCGATCGAATTGAAGCCCACATCGCCGGTCACGAGGTGCTGCATCGTGTGGCTGAGCGGGGCGGTGCGCTTTCGGTTGCACCAACCCTGCTGCGGATCGATGGGATCGGTGTGTTGGATGAAGAAGTGTTTGGTCCGGTGCTGCATGTCGCGACGTTCCGCGCCGAAGAGCTCGACCAGGTGATCGATGCAATCAACGCGAGCGGGTATGGCCTGACCTTTGGACTGCACACCCGTATTGATGACCGGGTTCAGCACATCATCGACCGCGTTGCCTGCGGCAATATCTATGTGAATCGCAACCAAATCGGTGCTGTCGTCGGCTCGCAACCCTTCGGTGGCGAAGGGCTCTCGGGAACGGGACCGAAAGCGGGTGGTCCAGATTATCTGGATGCATTCGGTCAGACGTCTGGCTGGGCAGAGGCGCCTTTGTCTGAACCCGGTCACCGGGACGAGGTCGAACCCGCGCTGACACTTAAGGCGGATCTGCCGGGCCCGACGGGAGAGAGCAATCGCCTGATGACAACCGCGCGTGGTCGTGTGCTGTGTGTCGGGCCGGGTGACGAGATGATCGCTCGGCAGTCTGCGGCTGCCCGTGCGATGGGGTGCGAGGCTGTCGCGCTGGCAGCGAGTGAAACGCTCGAACAGGCGCTTGCAACGATGCAGCCCCTCGCGGCGGTTTGTGCCGATCCGTCAATCGCGACGGTTGTGCGAAAGGGGCTGGCCAATCGGGCGGGGGCGCGCATTCCGATCCTGTTTGGTCCGGGCGAGGCGTGGCGTCTGCGGCAGGAGCGCCATGTCTGCGTTGATCTGACCGCATCGGGTGGAAATGCGGGCTTGCTCGCCGCCACCGGGTTGGCGGTCGGTGCGACCGCCTAACGCAACGCTGCAACGTCAGCGAGCGGGACGGATTGACCTGAGGCGAGGATCAGATCCACGCCCTCGGGCTGTAGGCGCGCCTCGACCACGGTGCCCGCGGTGCGGGCCTGTTCGAGCAATTGGTCCCCGCTGGCCTGAGAGGAACGGAGGGACAGCGTGTAGTCCCCGTCCGGGGCGCGCAGACCGCCGCTGATCCGACCATCCCAGCTATGGCTGGTAAAGGGTTGGTCGCTGACCACCTCTCCCATGGCGTTGGTGACGACCAGCCGATCGCCGGCATTGGGCGTATGATCGAGCGAAAACTCCAATGGCGTTCCGTCAAAGCGCGCGGCGCTGCGCGTCTCAACGGTGCGGTCTATCCAGCCGGACAGGGCAGCGGTGTCGCTGGCCCGCAGGGACGCGGCCAGCGTATCGAGTTTCTGGTTTGACAGCACCTGCTGTTCAACGCTTGAGAAGGTCGCCAACTGCGCGACAAACTGCGTCGACTCCATTGGTTTGAGCGGATCCTGATTGCGCAGCTGAGAGGTCAGCAATTGCAGGAATGTCTGAAAATCGGCTGTCACGGCCGATGCGGTACTGGTCGTCTGACCCGGGGTGGAGGACGGCGTCAGTGTTGGCGAAATCTCCATCAACTTCTCCTCATAATCTTAGGTCCAGACCAGTGGTAAGGCCGACCGGACGTCTGGTTTCTGTAGGTTGCTGGGGGTTGGTGTCGGCCTCTTGCGACGCGCCCTCGGGGCTGTCAGATGGCCGATTATCGGAAAAGCTCAACTGTGTTCCGGCAAAGCCCGCATCCGACAGAAGGCGGATCAGGTGATCGCCCCAACGGCGCATCAGATCGACTGTTTCAGCCCGCTCACCCATCAAAACTGCTGTGATTGCGTCACCTTCAACGCTGACATGGATGCTCACGCGACCCAGCTCTGGTGGATCAAGGCGGATCTCGGCAGCGCCGGATTTGCCCTGCACAACCAATTCTCCGACCGTTTGGGCAATCTGTGCTGCCGCCTGTGGGGGTAGCGATGGAGGGGGTGCGGTGCGTGGCGCCGCCTCAACCGCGTGCGGCGTCGCGGGCGACGGGCGTATGTCCGACACCGGATCTAGAGGTGCTTCCGACATCGCTAGTTTCGCTTGAAGGCCTGCGGGCTGGTGCGCCTGTGTGCCGCCGTCCCCAGTACCCAGCGGAACAGAGGGCTGAGGTTGCTGCTGAGGCGGAAGGTGCGATTGCGGTCCCTCCGAAGATAGGGGCACAAAACCAGGTGGCGGCTGCCGCACAGTGGATATGCCTATCTGAGGGTTCACCCCATCGTCCATCTGAAACGGCGCCGGTGCGTGTGATATGTTCATGGCATCTTTCGGATTGGAGGAGGTGTCGGCGTCAGTAGTGTCCGCAACCGCTTGGTGTTCCGGCACGGGCTGTGGGGGAGTTGGAACATCCAAATTTGTCGTGAAAGCGGGTTGCGCTGTGCGTGTTTCGCCCTGTGACCCAGCTTCTTGGCGATTGTCAGCCTGCGCATCATCCGAATTTTGCATCGACCCGATTGTCGACGGAATGACTGCAATTGCTAAGCGTTGCGTGGCTATTGGCGTGTGTTCTGGCGGCGGATTGTCCGCAAGCTCCAACAAAAAAGTGGCCAACTCGGGGACAGTCCCAGACGCCGACGCGTCCCCAGCTTGCATCTGGAGACGCGGCGACTCCGTCGGGGGGGTGGCAGGTAACTGCACGGCATTCTCCACTTCGTTCGCAATTGGCTTAACAGCGATTCCCTTACGATTTCTTTACGGATCACCGGGCAAAAGCGAGGCAGAGAAGGAGAAGAGAGATGCAGGTTTCCCCGACCAGCGTGGTGCAAGATACACCGCAAATTCAAAGACTTCGTGAAACGGCGATACGGATGGAGGGAGCGTTTCTTGCCGAAATGCTGCGTCATGGTGGGGCCGACAGGCCGAGAGCTGAGTTGGGTGGCGGCGCGGGGGAGGATGCGTTTTCTTCGATGCTCGCGCGCGAGCAGGCCGACCACTTCGCCCGTGCGGGCGGAATTGGCCTGGCCGAAGCCATATTTGAAGCGCTCAAGCGGGAGGTTTGATGTCATGACATTCACGGAATTCGAACATCATCAGCAAGAGTTGGTCGAGGCGTTGCTGAATGGCACATCACTGCCGAACCCGGATACCCTTAACGCACTTGAAGTGGGTGACTTTTCGCGTGAACAGATCGTAGCCGCACGTGGCCATTTGAAGCGGAGCGAAACGCTCTTGGCCGCTGCTATCTCCGGCTTGAGGCGCGCGCGCGCCATGGGCGGGTCAGACAAGCTTGCCTACACTGCCGATGGCGGCGTCGTCACGTCGACAGCGCGCGGCAAACTGGCCTTAAAGCGCTGATTGAGGTTAATCGGCCGTTCATGTTGATCGTCTGATTTTTTCACCTTTCCTTAAGTCCAAAACACGCAGTGTAAGGCTACTCAGAACGAGGTGGGTTTTGCCCTAGGCGTCAGAAAGGCGTTCGTCCCTGCGTCCTGCGCAGGATTTGAACTCAGTACCCGGTGTCGAATGCACCGGAACGCCAAAGGAAGTATGTAATGTCGAGTATTCTTACCAACACCAGCGCCATGGTCGCCCTTGATACGTTGCGCGGTATCAACCGTTCGCTGTCGGAGACCCAAAGCCAGATTTCGACCGGGCTTAAGGTTTCCTCCGCCAAGGATAACGCCGCTGTTTGGTCGATCTCCCAAGCGATGCAGACCGATATTGACGGGTTTTCGGCCATTCAGGACAACCTGATGCTGGGCAATTCGACTGTCTCCGTCGCGCGGGAGGCGGCTGAATCCGTCGTCGAACTTATGGGCGAAGTGAAAAAACAGGTCCTTGCGGCGCAGGAAAGCGGGAATGACAAGGCCAAGATCCAGACAGAGATCAATGCGCTGCGCGATCAGGTAGAATCCATTGTGAATGCTGCTCAGTTCAATGGTGTGAACCTTCTGAAGGGCACGGAAGCCATCACGGTTTTGTCTTCGCTTGATCGTGACGCTTCGGGTGATGTGACGCCGTCCCGGATTACCGTGAACCGTGTTGACCTCGCGCCGACAGTCGAAACTGCGGGGACGACCGATATTACAACCTCTGACCTCATGACGGGCACTGGCACTGGTTCGACCTTCGCTGGCAATGCTGGCACGCCAGAGGCTGCGATTGCATTCGTTGATGCGGGTGTTACCGCCGGGGCCACTTATGAGGTGCAAATCACTGGTTCAGGTGCCGCGGGCGCTGATACCGGCGGCCTTCAAACGTTCACTTACATTGCAAGCGATACGGATACGCGTCTGGACGTCTCCAACGCCCTCAAGTCACAAATCGACACCTATATCTCCGACAACTCACTGACGTTGCTGTCCACCTCTCAGGACGCGACAACGGGCGAGTTGACGATTGCACTTGGTGGCGGTCAGGGCACAGACAACCTGCTCGTCGATCTGGACGCATTTTCGGGCGGTGTCCGGGCTGGTGGCCTGACGGAGCTTGGTTCGATGGATGTGACGACGACCGATGGGGCAGTTCAGGCGCTCAGCGATGTTGAAGCGCTTTTGACAACCGCAATCGATGCGGCGGCAAGCTTCGGTTCCGTGCAGGGACGGATCGAGACGCAGTCCGATTTCATCGGATCGCTGAAGGACTCGCTTACAACGGGCCGGGCAGCGCTTGTCGATGCCAATATGGAAGAAACCTCAGCGCGCCTGCAGGCGCTTCAGGTCCAACAGCAGCTTGGCATTCAGTCCCTCTCGATCGCCAACCAGGCCCCGCAGAACATTCTGGCGCTGTTCCGCTAATCATTGTGCAGAGCGCCCTGAGGGGCGCTCTGCAAGCTTTCACATAGAATGATTGAGACGTGACACATGATTACGAGCAGAAGTGCGCGACAGGCCTATCATGCGACCAAGGCGACCACCGCTTCGCCGCGCGATGTCGAGGCCGCGATCCTTTCCTCCATCAATGCCGACTTGCGACAAGCCCTTGACGGTAAAATGAAACATCCTGACCTGTGTGTTCTTCTCGACAAGAACGCAAAGATTTGGCGGCATTTTCACAGTGATCTGAATTCTACTGGCAACGGATTGCCAATTGATCTCAAGCAAAGGCTGCTGGGTCTGGCGGATATGGTCTTCGTTGAGACCGACAGGATATTGCGGGGGGGAGCAGGCGTCGGCGAGTTGATCGCGATTAACGATGCCATCATCGCCGGCTTGCGCCCCGCAATGCAGGAGGTCGCATAATGGCGGGCCTGATCTTGAAATTGAGACCATCAGAGCGGCTATTGATCAACGGTGCTGTGATTGAGAACGGCGATCGTCGTTGCCGCCTGAATATTATTAGCCCTGGTGCCAATGTTCTACGCCTTCGCGACGCAGTTCACCCTGCTGACGCCAACACGCCGGTCAAACGGGCCTGTTATATCGCGCAGCTTTTGCTGGCGGGTGAGGTGGGCGAAGATGCCGCCCGCGGTGATCTCGTGCGAAGCATCTCGCAGCTCCAGTCGGTTCTGACCGATCCAGAGTCTTCACGCACGCTGTCCGAGGCGGCCGAGTATCTGAAGTCGGATCAGATCTATCAGGTGCTTCGGGAGCTTCGAACTCTGCTGCCGCTGGAAGACAGACTGATGCGTGCGTGAGATATGTTCACCCCGATCATACCGTTCGATGGCCTGGCGGGTTATCGCTACCTACAACGAACAATTGTCGATCAAAAAACAGCAACTCTGGAAAATCCGCAGATCAGACGGGATCTTGAGTTGCTCAAGACGCAAATGCCGCAGATTGGTTCAGCGGCGGATCTGATTGGTGACCGGGAGGCCCTTGCCTCGGTGTTGACGGCATTTGGGATGGGCGATCGGCTCGATCAACGTGCACTGTTGCGCCAGGTGCTTGAGCAAGGACCGGGAGAAGATGCCCTTGCCCGGCGCATCGGTGATCCGCGTTTGATCGCTTTTGCGCAATTTTTCGCGGACTCCAATGGTGGGTTTCCTGTTGTGGAACCAGAGAGACTGGCTCGGCTTGCCGACCAATATGCGGAGGCCGCATTCGTGGAGTCTGTCGCGGAAGTCTCTCCGCAACAAAGCCTGGCATTGCAATTTGACGCGGATGTTGCGGCATTGTTGGAGACGGACAGCTCCGAACGCACCCTCTGGTTTCGTATTCTCGGCTCCGTCTCGTTGCGGGACGTTTTTGCGACGGCTTTGAACGTCCCGGTAGCTGTTGGTGCGCTCGAGATTGACAGGCAGGCAGATATTTTTGCGGCCCAGTTTCAGAAATTCGCTGGCGACGCGTCACTTAGATCCTTGGCTGATCCAGCTGTGAGTGAGCGAATGCTCTCGCGCTTCTTTCTGCTGAGCCCTCAGGGGCAGAGCAGTTCCGGCGTGACGTCGCCCGCACTGCAAATTCTGCAGGCTGGTCAAGCCAGTCAGAGTGTCGCGCAGAGCCTGTTGCTCTCGCGGCTTGGGTGATGCCACTAGGGTCAGTCGCCCAGACAGGAGGTGAGCTCGCGCATGAGCGCTTCTGCACTGCGGTTGTCGGTAGAGTGCAGAATGCGCTCTACTCTTTCGACGACAGCTATGATTGCGTCCTCCGTTGGGTTAGCGCCAACCTCCGATAGACCCGCCGAGATAAGGTCTGAATGCGCCCGAGCCCGCAGCTGCATATTGCGAATTTTTGTGATCGTATCCATCCATGCCGGATCGACCGCGTCAGGCAGCGCGCGGCTGACAGAGTGTTGCAGGTCGATTGCGGGGAACTTGCCCTGTTGTGCGAGTGCCGGGTCCAAGATGATATGGCCATCCAAAGTTGCGCGAGCGGCATCTGGAACCATCCCCTGTAAGTCGCCATTGGTTGCGAGGACCGTGAAAATTGCGGTGATGGAGCCTTCGTTTGCGGGCCTGCATCGCTCCACAATACGGGCGATGTCGCTCGACAAAGTTGCAGTGTAGCCCCCGGCGCCCATCGGTGCGCCGGCTGCGAGATCCGTATCTCGGCAGGCATCCGCGTAGCGGGAGAGCGAGTCTGCCAGTAGAAGAACGCTTCTGCCCGTGTTTCGAAGCGTTTCCGCAGCTCTCAGCGCCACATGCAGCGCCCGGCGCCGCAACGCAGGCGCATCCTGGGACGTGCTCACCACACAAATGGAACGGGCGCGGATATCGTCGGGGAGTTGGGCCAACATCTGATCGGCCTCGTGCGCACGCTCTCCAATCAGAGCGATCACGACCGCATCGGCCTCTGAGCGCTGTGCGATATGTTGGAGCAGAGTGGTCTTGCCGACGCCGGGGCCGGCAAAAAGGCCGATTCGTTGCCCTACGGTCAGCGGCAACATCGTGTCGATCATCGGTATTCCCGTTGTAAATCGAGCGACATTAGCAGCCGGTGTGTCGGCTTTGACCTTGCATTTCGATGGACGCGTTGGCGCGGCCCAATCTGGTGACGAAGCCGCCGTTTCTCGCCCAATCCCATCGAACCGTTTGCCCAGCCAGGATGCGTCAGGCCTTACATTATCCAGGGCTGACAAGCGCACATCCCCGGCCAGCATCTCTTCTGTAACATCCTGATAGGGAACGCATTTCAGTTCCTCGTCAGTGATTGAAATGACCTCGGCAAACCCCCCACCGGCAAGTTTGAGCAGCGCGCCGGGGGGCACGGCAAGGCCAAGGCCGGTGACCGAAATCTCGTTAGAGGTTGCCCCGCTGATGCGACCGATCGGGGTGAGAAGTGACAGCTGCCTGACGGCCGCAAGACGGCTTTCGATGGACGACATTTGAATCGGCTCCCATGGCGGACGATTACGTTTTGTTCACATGTGCCGGGTTAAGCCTCCGTTGAGATCAGGAGGGAGAAGCCCCCAATGAGCCATGAGACTTCAATGCTCGGTGTGTCGAGCGCGCTGGTGCGGCATTCCGCACTGCGCCAGTCAATCCTTGCGCAAAATATCGCGAATGCAGACACGCCCGGATTCCGCGCTCGGGATGTGAGTGCCTTCACGCTGGAGAGTGTCGCACAGCGGCCGACGCTAGGCCCACGGGCTGCAGCAGAAACGCTGTTCATCAGCGGGATCGCAAGCCCGGATGGCAATTCCGTAACTCTCGAAGATCAGATGATCCGGTCAGCTGATACGCGACGCGCTCATGATCTGGGAACGACACTCTTTCGCAAATCAATTGACCTGCTGCGCCTCGGTCTTGGCCGCACTCGGTAAGGAGCACGATCATGAGTGATTTCAACGCATCTATGGCAAGCTCTGCCAGTGGCATGGTGGCCCAAACCTCTCGGCTCAGGCTGAGTGCTGAGAATATCGCAAATGCCGACACACCGGGATATCGCGCCAAACAGATGCAATTCCAGCTTCAAACGGGTGCGGATGGTGCGCTGAGGGTTCTGCCCGGCCGGGTCGAGTTGAGTTCGCTCGACGGGGAACGGACCTACCAACCTGGGCATCCGATGGCCGATGCGGAGGGCTATTTCGTTGGTTCCAACGTCAATCTGGCCACCGAAATCGCCAACGCACGGGAAGCGCAACGCTCATATGAAGCCAATCTGCGGATGTTTGATCAAGCGCGCCAGATGGCATCGTCCCTGATCGGCCTGCTGCGCCGCTAACCATCCTTAGAAGGAGGATCACATGGAACTTCAATCCACACTTGCCAGTCGTGCCTATGCCGCGACGCCGGATGCGACGCCTTCCGTCGCACAGGCAGAGGGCGGCTTTGGCGCCCTCGCACGGGAAACCGTCGCCACAATCCAGGCCGGTGAACAGGCGGCCATCGGCGCGATGACCGGCGGCGTCGATGCCCATGCCATGGTCGAGGCGCTTGCAGCGACAGAGCTTGCAGTCGAGACCGCCGTGACCTTGCGAGATCGCGTGGTCGAGGCCTATCAGGAAATCCTGCGGATGCCGGTATGAGTGAGGGGACGGTCCTTGACGTCGTGCGCGCCGGACTTTGGGCCGCTCTCGTTCTTTCGCTGCCCATTCTGGCTGCTGCATTGATCTCTGGCTTGGTGATCGGCCTGTTCCAGGCACTGACCTCGATCCAAGAGATGACGCTGACATTCGTACCGAAGCTGGCGGCGATCCTCGTCGTGTTCTGGGCGACGATGGGCTTCTCGGCGCGCACGCTGATCGAGTTGTGGGACGGCACGATCCTGCCCCTGATCCGATCGCATTGAGGAGATTGTCATGGACGTCACATCCCACGTAACGCTGTCACGTCAGCAGGGTCTTTCGCGTGAGCTGGATACGATTGCCAACAACATCGCGAATATGGCGACCTCTGGTTACCGGCGTGAAGGCATTGTTTTTTCAGAACATGTCCGAGGGTCAGAGGATGGACCATCGGTGTCTTTCGGTCATGCGCGTGCCCGGTTTCAGGACGATTTGCCCGGTCAACTCACACCGACCGGCGGCGCGCTGGATCTTGCGGTGCGGGGTGAGGGCTATTTTCAGCTTGAGACGGGCAATGGGCGGTATCTGACCCGTGCGGGCGCTTTCATGCTTGATGCGACGGGGCAGGTTGTCAGCCCCTCGGGTGGCCGTCTTCTCGACGAGGCCGGGATCGCAGTTGTTGTCCCGCCCGGTGCGGGTGACATCCACATCGCCAATGACGGCACCCTGACGGCAGGAGGGGAGCCTTTTGCCCGCATTGGGCTCTATGCGCCCGCTCCGGGGGCTGAATTCATCCGCACCGATGGCGTTGCGTTCCAGTCGGACCAACCCTTCATCGCCGTGCCAGACGGTGAGGTGGCGCAGGGATTTGTTGAGGGTTCGAACGTGTCTCCAGTGTGGGAGATGACGCGCATGATTGAGGTGCAGCGAGCCTATGAATTCAACCAGTCCCTGCTCGACCGGGAGGATGACCGCATTCGCAACGTCATCCGGACACTTGGCCAGGCCACATCTTGAGGAGTTTTTGATATGAGAGCACTTTCCATCGCGGCCACCGGTATGGACGCCCAGCAGATGCGGGTTGAGGTCATTTCAAACAACCTCGCGAATATGAGCACGACTGCCTACAACGCGCGCCGGGCAGAATTTGCGGATTTGCACTACCAGCAGATACAGCGCGCAGGCACGATCAGTGCAGCTGATGGCAGCCTGCTTCCGACCGGCGTTCAGCTGGGGCTTGGCGTCAGGGCGTCGTCCATCACGATGGAGATCGAGCAGGGTTCTCTGGCACAGACCGGTGGCGATCTTGACCTGGCGATCGAGGGGCAGGGCTTTATCGAAGTTGAGCTGCCGGGGGGGGCTGCGGGCTATACCCGCGATGGCGCGCTCAAGCGATCAGGTGAAGGGCAAATCGTCACGTCCGACGGCTATCCGGTGGTGCCTGACATCACAATCCCAGAGGAGGCGCGGGCGATTTCGATCAACGCACAAGGCGAGGTCTGGGTCTATTTTGCGGATCAGGTCGAACCGCAGTTAATGGGGCAAATCACACTTGCCGATTTCCCCAACGAGATGGGACTTGAGGCGCTGGGCGGAAACCTGTTTGCAGAGACCGAGGCGTCTGGCGCACCGAATGTCGGCGAGCCGGGTGAGGATGGGCGCGGCACGTTCCGGCAGGGGTATCTGGAGGAAAGCTCCGTCGATCCTGTGCGGCAGATGACGCAGTTGATCGAGGCGCAGCGCGGGTATGAGTTGAATGCCAAGGTGATTACGGCAGCCGACCAAATGCTTGGCGCAACGACACAAATCCGATGATCCGTACGTTTTTGATCCTTTGCCTCTTTGCGGAGGGTGTCTTGGCACAGACAGTTGTTCCATTGCGGGCGATCCGGGCCGAGAGCTCGATTGGCCCGGGCGATGTCGGATTGGACGATGTGCGTGTGCCCGGTGCGGTCGCGCGGTTGGAGGACGTCATTGGGCGCGAGGCCAGGACGACTCTTTACCCCGGTCGCCCCATCGCGCCCGGCGATCTGGCGGAGCCGGCAGTTGTTGAGCGCAATCAAGTCGTCGCGATGCGGTATCTGGCAGGCGGGCTGAGCATCGCGGCAGAGGGCCGTGTCCTCTCACGGGCCCGTCCTGGCGAGCGCATTCAGGTCATGAACCTGCAATCGCGCAACACCGTTTGGGGTGTCGTGACGGAGCATGGCGTCGTTGAGGTCGGTCGATGAGGGCGCTCTGTCTTTTGCCCATGATTGCCGCAGGTTGCGCCAGCAGTCCGATCGGTCAGCCGCCGCCGGTCACCCCGGTCGACGCGCCCGTCCTTGAGGTGGTGACCGATATCTCGCCCGAGAGGTTGGCCATCGCGGAGGCTGAGACCCGTCCCGATCCGGTTGCTCTATTGCGTGAACCATCTCTCTGGCGGTCTGGTCCTGACTCTCTGTTCGGTGACAGGCGGGCGCAGGCGCTGGGTGACATCCTGACCGTTGTGATCGAAATCGATGAAGAGGCGGAAATCCGCAACGCGACGGATCGGAGCCGGACCGGGGATCAGGGCGTCAGCCTGCCCAGTCTGTTCGGCTTTGAGCGGGATTTGGAGGACGGCAACATCCCGACAGCCCCCTTGCTGTCGACAAGTTCAAATTCCGGCTCAGCGGGCAGCGGAACGACCCGGCGCAACGAGCGCATCACCTTGCGGATTGCCGCCACCATCGTTGATGTTTTGCCAAATGGGCACCTCGTTGTGATGGGATCCCAAGAGGTGCGGGTGAATTTCGAACTGCGCGATTTGCAGGTGGCAGGGATTGTGCGGCCTGAGGATATCTCCCGCCGCAACGAGATCACATATGACAAGATCGCTGGTGCGCGCATTGTATATGGCGGTCGCGGTCAGATTACCGATCTGCAACAGCCCCGCTATGGCCAACAGATCCTAGATCAGATCCTGCCATTTTGATGATGGAGTGTGCTGATGCGCTTTCTGCTTTTTCTTGTTTGCCTTGTGATCGGTCTGGGGGCGGGGGGGGCTGGTGCCTATTTTCTAACGCGGACGTCCCCTGTCGTCGCGGCCGGACCGCAGGATGAGTCAGATGCCGCCTTCGCAGATCTCGGCTCACAATTCGTGGTGCCGTTGACACGAGGCGGCACGTTGACCGGTGTAGTTGCTGTCAGCTTGGCCGTGCAGCTGAAACCCGGCAAAGAGGAAGAGTTTGAAGTGATGGAGCCCCGCTTGCGCGATGTCTATCTTGAGGTTCTGTTCCGCCACGGGGCCTCTGGTGGCTTTGATGGCGACTTTGCGACGAGCCAGGCTATGGCCGACCTGCGCACCGCGCTCGACCGGGTGACACAGGACCGCCTGTCCGATATCGCCGAACGCGTTCTCATCACCAGCCTGGCGCGGCAGGACTACTGAAACCCAACAAAGCTAGGGGATTTGCCGCAGTAGCGTGCGGCGCTGTTCGTCCGCCGCAATGGCAGCCTGCCGCGCAGCCCGCCGTTCGGCCGCGACGGATTTTCTGTGCAAGGCAACAAGTCTGTCCTGCCCATCTGCCAGATCGGCCTTTGCATCGGCAAGCTCTCGCAGCAAATGGGCCTTCCGAGCGAGGCGCCAACGATCCCATTGCGCACGCGCGACAACATCGCCGTCCGCGACGCTGACCTCGCACTGTGCAATCTTGTCGTTGAGTGCATCAATCATTGCGCGCTTCGGCGCCAATGCCGCAGCGGCAGCTTCGTACCGGTTTCGGTGAAGGTCGGCGACCATCTTGTGATCCGTCATGAGGAGCGGCTCACGGCGCGGATGGTATCAGCGAAACGGATGGCGGCTGCCACCGCGCGGTAGAGGTCTTCGGGGACTTCCTCCCCCAACTTGGTGCTGGCAAAGAGCGCGCGCGTCGCAGGAACATCCCGATGCAGGGGAATACCATGCTCGGCCGCGATGTCTCTGATCCGGGCTGCCATTTCACCCTGGCCTTTGGCCACGCAGACCGGTGCGCCGCCACCGTCCCGATCCCATTTCAGGGCAACGGCGAAATCTGTGGGATTGACCATCACGACATCCGCATCCTGCATGTCGGTCAACATCTGGTTTCCGGCGATATCCTGTGCGCGCTGGCGGCGCTGCCCTTTTATGTGCGGGTCGCCCTCGCCCTCTTTGGTTTCGTCGCGCAATTCCTGATGGGTCATCCGCAGTTTGCGCCGGTGGTCAAAGCGCTGCCAAAGGTAGTCGAGTACCGCGATGGCGAAGGATATGGCGGTCACAATAATGAGAATATCGACAATGATTTGCCCCAGCACGACGACAACCGCCGACCGCTCGGCCCGGGCGAGACCCGCGATCAGATCAATTTGCCCAATCAGGTAAACGCTGACCGCGACAGAGACGACGATCAGCTTCACCGTGCTTTTTGCAAAATTGAACAGTCCTGTTGCTCCGAATTTCTGACCGGCACCCTGAACCGGATCAATGCGAGACAGTTTCGGCAGGATCGCTTTCGCGGAGATTGCGATGCCCCTTCGGGCCACGAGACCGGCCAGCACAATAAGCGCGGGTACAGCGAAAAACGGCGTCAGCGCACTCAATCCGACGCCGAGCGCGGATCCAGCATGCGCAAGCTCCATCATTTGGTCGGGAGAAGATATAAAGGCCCGCAGAGCGATGCCGAAACCGTCAACGAGACTGTCCCCGAACAGGGCAAGTGTCAGGGTCAGGCCAAGATAGGCGAGGAACGCATCCACATCCGGGCTGCGTTCGATATTGCCTTCGTCCCGCGCCGTTTGCAGGCGACGATCCGTTGGGTCATGGGATTTTTCACCCGAACTTTCCTGCTCCCCACCGCTCATGGCGCAAGGCCCAGCGGCGCGGTAAGCTGGTCCTGCAGCACCTCGTGCCACGCGGTCAGCAGCGCCGGTGCGCTGAGCATCAGTAGGGCGATGCCACCGCCGGTAATGGCAGGCGCGCCGACGAAGGCAACCATCAGCTGTGGCATAGCGCGATTGATCGCCCCCAAGGCCAGGTTATAGGCGAGGCCAGCTACAAGAAATGGCGCGGAAAGTGTGAAGCCCAGCTGAAAGGCGCGTGCGACATGCGACAGGCCCCATTCCGCAACCGCGTCGCCGCCGGGCATGATACCCGCAGGTACAAACCGATAGCTGAGGACGATCGCTTCCACCACGCGCAGGTGCAGACCCGCCGCCAGCGCCAGGGTTATGCCTGCCAGTACCAGGATGTTGCCCATCGCAGGCAGTGGATCCGGTGTCGCGCCCGCGCCGAGGATCTGGGCGATAGATGTGCTTTGCGCCGCGATTGAGCCAGCGAATTGCAAGGCCATAACCAGCAGACGCAGGCCGAGGCCGATGAGAACACCAACGGCGATCTCGGCCCCCAACACAGCAAGCGAAATACTCAGCTGCGGCATTGGGATCAGTGGCGCAGTGATCATGGTGAATGAAAGGGCTACGGCGATGCGCACGCGGGCCGGGATGCCCTGACCGCCAAATCCGGGCAATAGCGCTGCGATCGCTGCGACGCGCGCAAAGACCAGGATGCCAAGCGCCAGCCCATCTTGCAGCGCGGCGAAGGTGATGACCGCGGTTTCCACAGGTCACGCCGTGCCGAGCAGGGCGGGCTGGCGGGCGCTTCCGATCTCATCATAGGACAGGACCGGGTTGGGTATGCCTTTCGCGCGCATGACGGTCTGGATGAATCGCCGTCGCCGTGTTGGTGTGACGATGGCTGGAGAGCGGCCAGCCTCAGCCGCCTTGTTGATCTGGGTTCGGATGCTGGCCGCAAGGCGATTGAACTCCTCCGGCGGTAGGGCAACATCGCCAATGCCACCGTCACCTGCAATCTGGTGTTCGGCAAACAACGCCTCCCACGCTGCACCTAGTTGGATGAAGGGTAATGTGCCATCCTCTTCCTTGACTTCGGCGACGAGTTGAAAGCCCAGCCGGTGGCGCACGTGTTCGGCGAGAATGTCCGGCGGTGTAGTGGCGGGGCCAGCCTCGGTCAGCGCTTCGAGGATCAGCGGCAGGTTGCGGATCGACACCCGTTCTTCCAGCAACAGGCGCAGGACCGTCTGCAACACCTCCATCGAAACCCGATCCGGCACATAATCATCGAGCATACGGCGATTTGCGGCAGCCCGGACCGGATCAGACGGCTCCACGAACGCGTCGAGCACCTTGCGTAGGGCGCGGCGGGTGAACAGGCGACCGAAAGACTCTTTGATGGTCTCCATTAGATGGGTGGCAATGACCTCTGCCGGGGCCACAACAGTGTGCGATCCCAGCATGGCCTCCGCTTCATGTGCGCGGTCGATCCAGCGGGCAGGGGCCCCGTAGACAGGCTCCTCCACATCTTCGCCGGGTGGCAGGGCCGCGTCTGACGCTCCTTTCAGGACCAGGACGTGATGATGTTTCAGGGTCCAACTGCCTGTCTGGACACCTTGAATGCGGATTGCATATTGCCCCGAGGGCAAGGCCGCGCTGTCTGTCAGTCGGATCTCTGGCAGGATCAGGCCAAACGTCTCTGCGATATGGTTGCGCATGTTGGAAATGCGGGCGTCCAGACCAGAGGTCGCATCGAGAACAACGCTGACAAGGTCTGGCGCCACCTCGACATGAATTTCATCAAGGTCGAGAATGTCGCCAAGGTTCGGTGTTGTCGGTTCAGGGTCAACTGGCGACGCATCCTTTGCCGGTGTATTCAACGCATCCCTGTGGGCGAACCAGGCCGCAGTGCCCAGCAGAGCGGCCCCCAGAACAAAGGGGATGAAGGGCAACCCCGGCACCAGTGCGAAGAGCGCCATAAGTGCGGCCACCGTGCCAAGCGCAACTGGAAAGCCACCCAGTTGCGACAGAAGTGCCTTGTCCGCCGATCCGGCCTGTCCGCCCTTGGACAGGAGCAGCGCGGTCGCGATCGAGATGATGACAGCCGGGATCTGGCTGACCAGACCATCGCCGACAGTGAGAATAGCATAGGTCTCAAACGCTTCGCCCGCAGGCATGCCGTGAACAAACAGGCCGATGCAAAGCCCCATCACAAGGTTGAGCAGGGTGATCAGAAGCCCAGCAATCGCATCGCCCTTCACGAACTTTGATACGCCATCAAGCGATCCGAAGAACGTCGTTTCTTCCAGTTCCAGCTTGCGCCGGGCTGTCGCCTCCTGATGACTGAGGGCGCCTGCGGCCATGTCGGCGTCGATGGCGAGCTGCCTGCCCGGCATGCCGTCGAGTGCGAAGCGGGCGCCAACTTCCGCCATGCGTCCTGCGCCCTTGGTGATGACGATGAAATTCACGATCAACAGCACGCCGAACACGACGAGACCCAGAAAGACCGATCCGCCCATCACGAACATGGCGAAGCCTTCAATGACGCCGCCGGCTGCATCGGTGCCTGTGTGCCCCTCACCGATGATGAGCTTGGTTGACGAGACGTTCAGCGACAAGCGCAGCATCAGACTGGCCAGTAGGATCGTTGGAAAGGCAGAGAAATCGAGCGGCCGATTGATGAACAGCGTGTTGGTAAAGATCAGGATGGCGAGTGCGAAACTGGCCGCAAGGCCGAGGTCGAGGATGATTGCGGGCATCGGCAGGATCATCATTACGATGATCGCCATCAGTGCCAGCGTGAGCAGGGCCGTTGGGTGATAGAGCCGCTTGAGGTCGAAACCAGCCATCACGTCCCTCCACCAAACAGAGGGCCACGTGCGCGCGTCAAAAGTGGGCCGCGGGCCTGTCGCAGGCCGAAAACGCGGGGGGGCTCCATCATTTCAACTTCGGCCAACGGGCCCAGAGAGGCGCGTATTTCGGCAAACCGCGCGGCATATCGGGTGGCGTATTCGGGAGTGCCGGAGTGATATCGACCTGCTGCGCGGGTCCAGTCCCCAAAGGCCTCGTAATGCCCACGTAGATAGCGTGCGGCATAGTCGGCATTGCGATCCGGGTCGAACATCGTTTCGAGATCGGGGAAGTTTTCCCCGTGCCAGCGCCAGTTCAGCTGGAAACAGCCAACGTCGTAGCTGCGCGCGCCGCGAGCATGGTGCGGTGCGATGAAGGCCAGTGCTGCGCCAAGGTCATCAAACCAATGGCCCGCGCCCTCCATATTCACGGTCCAGGGCCAAGGTGAAAATTGACCGTCTGCTCGCCGTCCTGTTTCGGTCAGGGTGATGGCGCGCATCACGTCACGCGGAATATCGTGACGCTGCGCGGCCAGATCTGCTGCACGCAGGCAAATATCGGATGCCAGTGCTGGCAGCGCCGACATCACAAGGGCCATTAGGACGCGTGGGACCATGAGCGGATTCTCCTGCTCGGGAACGGAACCCGAACAGGACTAGCCGCGAAGGCTTAACGGAACGTTGCGCCTATCCGCGCAAATGTTTGGCGACTGTTTCCGCCGTGAGGGCCGAGACGCGGACGTTGCTCTGTTCTGTTACCCCGGCAATATGCGCGGTGAGGATCAGCTTCGGCACATCGGAGAAGGGATTTTGCGCGCCCAGCGGTTCCTTGTCGAACACGTCCAGCGCAGCTCCGCCCAAGCGGCCGTGGCGCAGTGCGTCGGCCACAGCCGCCTCGTCGAGAACCCCACCGCGCGCAGCATTGATCAGCACCGCGTCCGGCTTCATCAGGGTGAGATTTGCGGTGTTCAGCAGATTTCGGGTGCCGTCCGTCAATGGTACGTGAAGAGAGACGACATCCGCACGGCTCAGCACATCTTCGAGCGGCAGTATTTCGGCATCGGTCGCAGTTTCGACAAAGGGATCATATGCGATGATATGCATACCGAGCGCGCGGGCGCGGCTCGCGGTTTCCTTTGCGATTGCGCCATAACCGATGAGGCCAAGGGTCAGACCGCCAATCTCTCGCCCGATCATTGCCTGACGCGGCCAGCTTCCGGCGGCCACCTGATCAGACCCGTAATAGGCCCCGCGCAATAGGACCATTGCAGTGCCGATCACGTATTCTGCGACACTTGCATCATTTGCGCCCGTTGCCGGGAACACGGCAATGTCCCGTGCAGAGCATGCGTCCACATCAATATTGTCGAGGCCGACGCCCAGCCGTCCGATGCAGTTGAGCGCGGTGCCAGCCTCAAGAAGGGCGCCGCGTACTTGTGTTCGGTTGCGCACGATCAGGGCGCGGGCGCCGGTGAGAAGCGCGGGAATCTCTTCCTGCCGATCCGCAAGTGTTGGATCATAGTGGACATCAAACTCCGCGCGCAGGCTGTCCACCGCAGCATCGTCCATGAATTCGGAAATGACGATATCGGCCATCACGCGGCTCCCTGCAGGTGGGTGAGATTGAGTTCAACAGGCATGCCGGTGCGCACGGACTCCTCGGCTGCTGCACCAACCGCCACGGCAATCAGTCCATCGCGAACCGACACTTCAGGTTGGCCCCCATTGCGGATCATGTCAGCGAATTTCTGGTGCTGGAAGAAAGTCGAACCGTGGTGGTCGCCCGCGGCCAGAATGCTCTCATCCACATGGATTTCGTGGATCTCCTCCTGCTTCGTTCCGCGGTTGGCGATCACGAACTGAGAGGCACGCTCCTTACCGCCCGGTGCAAAACGGGCGGGGCCTGGGATTTTTGCGTCCAGCCTGGCAAGATTGCCGGTGGCTGAGATCACTTCCTGCCAATAGGACCCTTCGGCGAACATGCACAGGTCCAGCATTGCACGCGCACCCCCGGCGAATTCGACCAAAACATAGGCGAAATCGAGAATGTCCGGCGTCTTTCCATCAACAACCTCATCGGCATGGTTCACGCCACCCGCGCCCGACGCGTAGACGCGGACCGGTTCGTCCTTCAGGATCAGGCGCATCAGGTCGAAGAAGTGACAGCATTTCTCGACCAGGGTTCCGCCGGTTTGCGCATTGAAACGGTTCCAGTGTTTGACCTTGTCAAGGAACGGGAAGCGGTGTTCGCGGATGGAGAGCATGCGCAATTGACCCGCCCGGCCATCGCTGACCTCTTCAATCAGCCGGGCGACGGGGGGCATGTAGCGATATTCCATCGCGACCCAAACCGGGGCCTTGCGGGGCAGGGCGGCGGCTGCGATCTCCTCACACTCGGCCTGCGTGACGCCCAGCGGTTTTTCACACAAGATCGGCAGGTCAGTCTTAAGGCAGTCCATCATGATCGGATGATGGAGGTGATTGGGCGCCACGATGACAAGCGCGTCGAGCTCCCCGTCCGCCAACATCTCCTGATGGGTAAAGTAGGTGCGGATGTTGCCGCCCGCCTGGCGCGCTGCACTCATCAGCATGTCGCGATCTGGGTCGGCAAGGGCCACGACCTTCGCATCATCAAGCAATTGAATGTTGCGGATATGCTCATGGCCCATCATGCCAGAGCCGATAATGCCGTAACGGAGTATCATCTTCAGATTTCCAGAAGGGGCAGGTCGAGTGTCGCTGCCAGTTGTCGAAGGGCGGGCCGGTGATCGCCATAGGCCAGCGCCATATGATGTTCGAGGCCTGAGGCGATCACGCGGTCGAGTACAGCGCCCGCATCGTCATCAAAACGCACCACACCAGAGGTTCCGGTATAGGCCATCGGACGCTTGAGCATTTCGCCATGGCTCAGGATCATCTTGGTTTGACCATGAGCCTGGCTCAGACGCACAAAGGTGACTTCACCGGGCTTCAGCGCAAACTCGTAGAGCAGCGGCATCTTGCGGTTCGTGTGGATCGTCGCGTCGGCCTGACCCTCTGCCATGGAGATTGGGGCCTGCCCGCAATGCCAGACGACCCCGGTATTGTCGGACAAATCCATGTCAACGAGATCGACGAGGAAAACCGCCTCGCCCGACACTTCCTGCAACATCATCTGCGTGACCGCGCCATAGACATCGGCCTCGCAGGCGCAGGGCACGCGAGCCTCGCCCAGCATGGAGACGGGACCACAGACCGCGCCGCCATATTCGGTGAAGGTCTCGGGCCAGCAGCGAATAGCGAAGGCGTCGAACTTGCGATCCGCGCGGATCTTATCGAGGGCGAGCTTTAGGCGAAGGGATTTATCCAATTCGTCCTGATTGACGTCATCGAGCCCGGTCAGAGTGTCCTCAGCCTCAACTTTCAAGGCCGCAGCCGCATCAGCGTCAGCGTCTCGGGCCGCGTCGAACAAGGTGTCGAGTTCCAGCGCTTCGACCTGCACACCGGTCAGGCTTTCCAATGTGTCGGCGTCATATCTGCAGGTGTCAAATCCATCCGGGCGCGCACCGATCCGGCCGATGCGTTTGCCGCGCAGGGCGGCGGCGACGTCGGACGGGGCGGTCTGTGGTGCCGGGGTTGCGTCAAGCTTGCCCGACATGCGCCGCCCGGCCAGCAGGTCATCCAATTCGGTCGTGACGGTGGCCGCGTCGGCATAGAGCCAGCCGAAGGAGCGTGTGTTCAGGCCGAGCGCATGGCTCGCCAGGTTGAGACCGCAAAACGCGTTGAGACGCAGTCGCCCGCCAAGGCGCGGCTCCGGTACAGCCCATATCGAAAGTGGCGTATCGGGAAAGGCATTTGCTGCGGCAACAGTCATCGATGCGTCGGTGAAGGTCACCTGCAACAGCAGGAGATGGTCGATGTCTGCGGATGCAAGCTCGGACATCGCGTCCCTGGTCGCGTTTGCATCGAACAACAGACCGCGAGGCCCAACAACCTCGTTCGGACCGGCATCGAGGCTGGCCAGCATTGCCTCCAACTTTTCTTCCGCAAAGGGGACATCAAAGGTTGGTCGCCCCAGCGGCAATATTCCGACGCGCATCAGATATCCCCGTAATCATGGCGGAAGGATGCATCTGCGGGGGCAAAGCTGTTGCCGCCGGTCGCAAAGCAAGGATGTGCATGCCAGGGCGTCGCCTGTGCTTCTGTCAGGGCGTTCAGATCGCGCATATAGGCCACAGCTTCGCCATTCAGATCAGCACGCATCTTGTCCCAGTCCGGGTAGTGCCCGAACGCATCCAGCCAGATGGCGCGGCCTGCCAGAAAACCCGATGCTCCGGCACGATAGGCGTGGGCGAGCACATTACGGAATTCTGGCTTTCCGGCACCTGCGCTCAGCATAACCCAAGGACGGCCTGCGAGGCGGCCCATCTCGTTGAAGATCGCCTGCACCTCGGCGTCCTCACCTTCGGGCACATCGCCTGCATTGACCGGGCTTTCCAGCTTGAAGACGTCGACGCCGTAGTCAGGCTTTGCGAATTCCTCGACCGACTTCAGAACATCGTCGGCCTTCTTGCCCTGCATCTCGATATAGTCCGTCGTCTGATGCGCATCGGCGGCGAGGGGATAAACCAGAAGTTCGAACAGGAACGGAATGTCGTATTTCGCGCAGGCCTCACCGATACGCTTGGTGAAGTCCTGCTGGGCGCGGTTCACGTTATCGCTTGCATCGGGGCGATACCAGGCAAGCACCTTGACCGCGTCGCCACCCATGCGGCGGATCTTGCCGACGCTCCAATCGTCGATCTGCGATGAGAGACGGCCGCCCGGAGTTTCCTCGAACAAGCTATTCTCAAGCGTCACGATCAGCCCCTTTGCCGGATCATAGTGATCCAGACCCATCGGAATGGCATAGTGTGGATCGAGCAGCATGGCAGAGCTCTCGCCCTGCAACGTCTCGATCAGCAACGTTTTGAAGCGGGCCACATCCTCCCACGGGGCCTCGGCGGTGCCATGGTGTTTGGCAATCGGGCCCTTGATCGGCGGGCGCTGATCCACGGCTGTCATCTTGAACAGACCGGATGCATCCGCCATGCGGCGCATCCCCCACAGCTTGCCGGGGGTAAGGTTCATTGGTTTCTCTCCTTGAGAAAATCTTCGGTTTCGTCGCGATCGGGGGCGCCTAAGCGCCCGCCGGGTCGCGTGCATTTCAAGGCTGCTGCGGCATTGGCAAATCGGATGGCGCCATCCACAGACATCATTTCGGCAAGGCCCAGCGTGAACGCGCCGTGCCAGACATCGCCTGCGCCCAGTGTGTCGACCACGTCGACCTCAAAGGCCGGGACATGTCCGATCTCTCCTTCATGGCACCAGGTCACACCGTGCGCGCCATCGGTTACACAGACCCACCCCCCGTGGCGGCGGGCGACCTCGGCCAAAGCGGCCTCAGTCTCCAGCCCGGGCATGTAGTCGTCGAGACCCTGTCGGGAAAACGCGATATGGGATGCGTAGGTGAGCGCTTCGGGCACAATCGGGGCCTCTGCGTCCATCACCCCCGGCACGCCGAGCGCGCGCGCGCGGATCATCGCCTCAACAGCGGCTTCGGGCCACCTTGTATCGGCAAGGGCCGCGTCAAACGGCGCTTCCGGCCAATCGGGCAATTGGGCCAGATTTTCGCCGCGGAAACTGACGATCTGACGCTCCCCATTTGGCAGAACATAGATGGACGAATAGGCCGAGCGGCCCTGGGTCGTCATATTGATCAACCCGGTCGCGACTTTTTCCAGTTGCAGTCCCGCCACGATCATTTGCCCAACCGGATCATCGGCAAGCCTGGCCGCGATCCGCGCCCGCGCGCCCAGACGGGAGATGGCGACCGCAGCGTTTGCTGCGCAGCCGCCGCCAACGATTTGCGCGTTGCGCGCGCGGTATTTGTCCATGCGTGAGGGCAATTCATCGACCTCGAACAGGAAATCGACCGTAGCCGATCCAGCGATCAGGATATCAGTCATTGCGCACCTCGACGGGCAAGCCCGACGGCACCGTCTCGGGGCGCCCCAGACGGCCCGTCAATGCGGTGTCGCCCGTCAGGCCTTGCAGAAACGCGACCACATCGGCCACTTGTGCATCGGTGAGGCTGCGTTCCTCGATGTCGATCGCGCGTGAAAGCCGCGCCCGTTCGCGCCGGTCCTGGAAACTGACAAAATCAATCTCTGCAAGCCATTCGACCTCCGGCAAGGCCACATCCGCTGGCTGCCAAGCCTCAAAGCTTTCAACCGGAGACAGGTGGTGGCGTACGATCCCCTCAATTGTGTCGTAGGCGCCATTGTGCCCATAAGGGCCGGTGAGGGCGACGTTGCGCAGCTGTGGCGTTCGGAAGCGGTAGGCGTCCTCCAGTACGTCCGTTTCCGCCATGCGGCCCAGATCGCGGGAATATGGATCGAAGCGCCGCGTGCGACCCGGTCCGAAATGGGGCAGGGCGAGCGCGTGGAATTCTTGGTCGGACAGCAGCGGACCCTTGTGGCAGTCAGAACAACCCGCTTCGCCAAAGAACAGCTCCATGCCTGATTGTTGCTGGGCGGTCAGCGCGGTCGTGTCCCCGGCAAGGAAGCGGTCATAAGCGCTGTCATGGCTGCGCCATTCAGACGTGATGAATGCAGCAATGGCGTTTGCAACCTCCACGATGGTCACATCATCGGCCGTGTCGACCTCTTCAAATGCGGCCACAAACATCTCTCCATATTCCGGGATCGTGCGCACGTTGAAGGCGATGATGGGCCAGGGGTAGTCAATGCGCTCATAGGCGCGGCCTGCGATCTCGTTCTCTTCAGGACTGCCCGCCATCTCCACTTCGGAGACGATGGGAAACAGCGCCTGTGCGGCGACAATGTTGTCGAGGCCGAGTGGCAGCCATTCCTCAGCCGGAGAGTTGAAGCCGTTCTGATAGAGGTCGGACACCGACAGCCGGCCATCGTGGAACAGCAGCTCGATTGAGGTGTGGCCGAGGTTGAAGAGCGCAGGTGCGTTCCGCGGCACCCGCTTCTCGATGGGTGTGTCGAGGCTGGCAACGCGATCAGCCCCCAGCCCCTCGCCGCCCTCGCCAATCCCCAATGGCAGGCCATCGCCCCCGGCAAGATCGTGATGGTGGCATGTTCCGCAGGAGATATTGCGGTTGCCCGACAGGATCGGATCATAAAATAAGAGCCGCCCAATTTCCGCCTGCGCCTCATCAAAGGGGACATAGTCGGTTGGATCAATCGCCTCCTGCGCAAAAGCAGCTCCGGTGCTCAAGATCAGTGTTGAGACCACGCGACGCACACGGCAGGCTGCAGGCAACAGATATTGGAGACCACGATGAGAATTTTGAGCCTTACGCTGGCGGGCGCCATGCTCTTCACCCCGGCGGCCCAAGCGGATGTCGAGCACGCGCGCGACCTGATGGAGGAAGGTCGGTTCGAGGAGGCGATGGCGGAATTTCTGCCGGCGGCCCGATCCGGCAACGCCGATGCCGAAGAGTGGATCGGCATCATGTATGCGATGGGTCTGGGTGTGGAGCGTGACGATGTGCGCGCCTTCGATTGGTATCTGCGCAGCGCCATGAAGGGGCACCCCGGTGCCCAATCCGGCGTCGGCTGGTACTACGAGATCGGTCGCGGCATGCCCGAACCCGATCTTGTGCGCGCCTATATGTGGTACGTTCTCAGCGCCATTGGCGGTGATCCGGACGCGGCGATCTCTCTGGAAGAAGTTGTGAAGAAAATGACGCGGGAACAAATCGATCAGGCCTTGGTAATGGTCGAAGACTATCGGGCGTGGCTCTACCCGTTTCGGTAAACGGGGCGACCCGAAGGCCGCCCCGCAGATGGATCATCCGGGCCGCCGAACGGCCCGGTTTCATCCCTCGGATCAGTTGAGGTCAGCCTCGTAAGACGCGTCGATATCCGCCTCTGCTTCGGCTACGGCCTCACGCAGCGCGCCGAGGATTTCCGGGCCGCCTTCCACGTTCTCTTCGAACCAGGTGTAGACGGGCTGTGCTGCTTCAGCGAAGGCCGCTGCTTCTTCCGGTGTCGGGACGTAGAGATCGCCGCCACCTTCAACAAACTCAGCATAGGCGTCGATGGATTTACGCTTCGGTGAGGCGAAGGTTGCCTGCTGCAGCGCATAGAAGCCGTCGACGACAACGCGGCGCATGTCTTCGGGCATGGACATGAAGGTCTCGTTCGACATGAACCACAGCGCACCCATATAGGCGTGGCGATCCAGCGTCACATATTGCAGACCCGCATCGGGGAAGCGCATGCCCATGATGTCGGTGATGCCGTTCTTGGACCCTTCGACAACGCCAGTCTGGAAGGAGGTGAACAGCTCAGGCCACGGAATCGGGGTCGGGGACGCGCCAAGGGCCGTCACCAGCTCCTGCGGCAGTTCCGCCACAACGGTGCGGATCTTCAGGCCTTCCATGTCCTCGGGGTTCTGAATGCGGCGCTGGGTGTTGGCGAAGTTGCGCCAGCCACCGGTGTTGCCGATGGTCATCAGACGGATGGTGTTGTCGCTGTCCGCCAGCGCCATATCGCGCATGGTGCGTACGAAGTCGCCCTGCATCACATGCTCCGCCACGCGGTCATCGCGCATCAGGTAGGGCAGATCGAGCACCTGCACGTAGGGGAACAGCGACGCCGCGCCGCCCGACGTGGAGATATAGACGTCGATGGAGCCGTCTGCGACGCCCTGAAGACACTCGTCCCCGGTGGAGCAGAGCTGCGTGCCGATGAACAGTTCAACTTCGATGGCACCGTTGGAGGCCGCTTCAACGTAATCCTTGAAGACGATCAGACCGTCATAGTCTTCGTCATTCTCGTTGGAGTTGGCCGTCGCGCGGATCGTGAATTCCTGCGCTGTGGCCGAAATCGCGGTGCCTGCCAGCATCGTCGCCAGCATTGCCGCCTTCATCATGGTTTTCATTGAGGGGTTCCTCCTTGTTGAGACCCGGATTTTTGTTGTGGGCCGGTTTTATGAATGTCTTGCGTCAGTTGGCAAAGCCGGTGAGACGCGGAATGGTCATTGAAATCGCAGGGACATAGGTGATCAGGAAGATCACAGCGATCTCCACCGCCAGGAAGGGCAGGATCGCCTTCGAGATTGTCTCGACCCTCTCGCCTGAGACCGAACTCGCAACGAAGAGCACCAGTCCCATGGGCGGTGTCGCGAGGCCCACGGTCAGGTTCACCGACATGATGATTGCGAAGTGGATGCTGTCGACGCCCAGATCAGTGAAGATCGGGCCCAGGATCGGGCCGAGAATGATGATCGCGGGCCCTGCATCCAGGAACATGCCGACGATGAACAAAAGCAGGTTGATCAGGAACAACAGCGTCAGCGGGTTGTCGGACAGGCCCAGCATGAAGGCGGCCAGAGTCTCTGGCGTGTGGGAAAGGCTCACCACCGTCTTGAAGGCCATTGCCGCGCCAACCAGCAACAGCACGACAGCCGAGGTCATGGCCGCGCGGCGCAGAACATCGGGCAGGTCCCGAATGGTCATGGATTTCAGCAGCATCAGCGAAATCACCGCTGCGTAAGCGACCGCAATCGCGCCTGCTTCTGTCGGCGTAAACACTCCGCCCAGAATGCCGCCAAGGATGATGATCGGCGTCTGCAATGGCACAACTGCGCGCTTGTAGACCGTGCGGGCTTCCTCGCTCATCGATTTGCGGGCGCGGAAGAAGATACCCTCGCTCAACAGCAGGAAGACAACAAACAGGACCCAACCGTTGATCGCGGGCAGGGTCACTGCAAATCCGATCAGCGCCCAAATAATGTAGAGTACGCCAGCCATGTTGATACGGGCCAGCACACGGGCGATCAGGTTTTCCACAGGGCCGATCGTGCGGTCGGCCTTCACAATGCGCTCTGCCTTGGGCAAGTCATATTTGTCCGCCATCAGGCGCACGACCAACATCAGACCCGCACCGATCAAAATACCGGGCACAATGCCTGCCAGGAACAAGGCGGCGACGCTCTCACCCATGACGTAGGCATAGATGATCATGATCCCTGACGGCGGAATGATTGGCCCGATGACGGAGGATGCGGCGGTTACGGCCGCTGCGAATTTGCGGCTATAGCCGTTCTTTTCCATCGCCGGGATCAGCATCGAGCCAAGGGCTGAGGTGTCCGCGACGGCAGAGCCGGACAGGCCCGCAAACAGGATCGAAGATAGAATGTTCACATGTGCCAGCCCGCCGCGCAGGTGGCCCATCAGGGCCTGACTGAACTCGACCAGGCGCAGCGTAATGCCACCGCGGTTCATCATCTCGCCCGCCAACATGAAGAACGGGATCGCCATCAGCGGGAAGGAGTTCATGCCTTGGTAAACGTTGCGGTAGAGCAGCGCGATGTCCCGCTCCTGCCCGTTGAGCCAGAGCAGAAAGCCCGGTGCGAACAGCAGCGCGAAAAAGACCGGCAAGCCAACCAGCAGAAGGATCAGAAAGAGTGGGAGAAACCAGACCAGCATTATTCAGCTCCCACTGGCATTTCGGCCCCGTCATGAGGCAGTTTCGCGTCGGGCATCGTCATCGCGACGAGTGTGCGCAGGACCAGCTCGACATTGATCACGAACAGCATGATCACGCAGACAAAGAGGCTGGAAAACATCCAGTTGTTCTGAAAGCGGATCCGCTCCCCGCCAAACAGATCGAGCGGGATACGAAGAGAGGCAGAATTGCCGCGCCCAACAAAACTGAACACGTGGTCGTAGCCAAGTGTGACAGCTGTCCACAACACGATGGTGCTGATTACCAGCAGGATCAGCAATCCAATCGAGGCCAGCACCTTTGGCAGCATGCGCAGTAGCATATCAATGCTGACAAACCCGCCCCAGCGATAAGCCGATGGGGCAATGAACGCGGTCATCCATAGCATCAGGAAACGCGCGGCTTCTTCCGACCAATTCGGCGCAGAGTTGAACACGTAGCGCATGATAACCTGATAGAGGATGATCAGAACCATCAGCCCCAACGCCATCCAGGCGAGGGCACGGCCGACGCTTAAGATCGCACTGTTGACGGTCATCAGTATGCGCAACGGCGCCAGCAGAGTGTTCAAGATGTTTCTCCCCGGCCCGAGGGCCAAACGGTCTCCGCACTCTTTTGGCGCGGTTTGGTTTCAAATCGTTGGCGAAGCGAAACCACCTGTCAAGGAAAACTGTCCGTTCAGGCCAGTTTGATCGCGACGTCGCTGTCCTCGCAAATCGCGCGGATCGCATCAGGTGGAGTCCCGTCCGAGACGAGAGTGTGTACCTGTGAGACGCGTCCGACGAAGACTGGCGCGCTCTGCCCGAACTTCGTCTGATCGACCCCCAGAATAACATGGCGCGCCGTCTCCATGATCGCTGCCGCAACTTGTGCTTCGCGCAAATCATGGTCGAGAAGGTCGCCATTCGGGGCAATTGCAGCGGCGCCGATCAGGGCATAATCCACGCGAAACTGCCGGATGAAGCTCACGGCCTGTTCACCCACAATGGCGCCGTCACTGTCGCGAACGCCGCCGCCCGCAATCAAAACCTGAACGCCTGCCATGGCCCGTAAGTTGTTGGCAACATTTACGTTATCACAAATGACGCGTAGTCCCGAATGTTGGCCAAGCGCCATAGCAGCTTCTTCGGTGGTGGTGCCGACATTGATGAACACTGTTGCATTGTCCGGGATCAGCTGCGCGATTGTTGCGCCGATCCGGGCCTTCTGCCGGGCGGCGACCAGCTTGCGATGTTCATAGCGGATATAGTCTTGCCCCGGTGCACGCACGGCGCCACCATGAAACCGGACGGCACGCCCCATTTGCTCAAGCTGGCGCAGGTCTTTGCGGATCGTCTGCGGCGTTGTCTCGAACCGCTGCACCATATCCGCGACGAGGACGCGCCCCTGTGAATTCAGGAGTGAGAGCAGATCACGCTGTCGCTGTGTGAGGGTCATGAGAGCCTTGAAACGATTCGCGGTCAGTTTAGCCGCGCTGACTTTCGTTTTGTAGAAAAAACGAAAGCAATTCTCTCAAAGCATCGTGCAGGTCAGCTTCGTTGCTGACGACTCAAGCTGGCATACCACTTCATCCGGTGGCGTACTGTCTGTCACGAAGTGATCAAGCTGGTTGAGCGAGCAAATCCGAACTGGCGCCGTGCGGGTGAACTTTTCCGCATCGGCGACGGCAATGGTCGTTCGGGCGCGGCTCAACATCGTGCGGCTTATGCCTATTTCGGAGGAGTCGAAATCCAGCAACTCCCCATCGCGGTCGATGGCCGAGGCGCCGATTATAGCAAAATCAGCTTTGTATTGAAGAACCGCTTCTTGCGTCAGGGGGCCCACAAGACCGTTATCTGTGCTGCGCAGATCACCGCCCAGCACTGTCACCGCGCAATCAGCGTGCGAGGCGAGGATCGAGGCGACGTTCAGATTGTTGGTCATGACCCGCAGCCGCCTGTGCTGGGCCAGGGCGCGGGCAACGGCCTCCGTTGTCGTTCCGATATTGATAAACAGCGTGCTTCCGTCAGGAATGAGGGAAGCACATTCTCGCCCGATGGCGGCCTTGGCGTCCGACGCCATCGCGCGCCGGGTTTCATAGGCCAGATTGGCCACACCAGACGGTAAGACCGCCCCGCCATGGACACGCATCAGCGCACCCTGTTCGCACAGCATGTTCAGATCGCGCCGCACTGTCTGTGTCGCAACGGCCATCTCACGCGCCAAATCCTCAACGGTGACATGACCCTGATCGCGCGCTCGGGCAAGGATCGTCGCCTGTCTCAGGGTCTGGTTCATCTTGGAACGATACTCCGCTCGAATCGTTGACGTATGAGCGCAAATGAACATAACCGAACCAAAGTGAACAGGCCCAAACCGGCGGGAGTTGAGCATGAGTGAGCAGTCAGATCAGATTTTCGACATCTACGTCATCGGTGGCGGTATCAACGGCGTCGGCATTGCCAGGGATGCGGCAGGGCGTGGTCTGAAGGTCGGTCTGTGCGAGATGGATGATCTGGCGAATGCAACCTCTTCGGCGTCAACGAAACTGTTTCATGGCGGGCTGCGCTACCTCGAATATCTCGAAGTCAATCTCGTGCGCAAAGCATTGATCGAGCGGGAAACCCTGCTCAAAGCGATGCCGCATATCTCCTGGCCGATGCGCTTCGTTCTGCCCTTTCATCAGGATATGCGTTTCGAGGGCGAGACGCCTGTTTCGAAAATGCTCAACACGGTGATGCCTTGGATGAAGGGCCGCCGTCCATCCTGGCTCGTCCGTTTGGGGCTCTTTGCTTATGATAATCTGGGTGGGCGTGAGATCCTTCCGGGCACGAAGACCCTGGACTTGCGCCGCGATCCAGCCGGTCAGGTTTTGGACGATAAATTTGTGAAGGCGTTCGAATATTCGGACTGCTGGGTAGAGGATGCCCGGCTCGTTGTTCTAAACGCCCGTGATGCGGCCGAACGCGGCGCGGAAGTTCTGGTACGGACCAAATGCATCGGGGCGCAACGGCATGCCGATCACTGGGATATTGAGCTTGAAGACGTCCGCACTGGGGAGCGAATGACCCGAAAAGCCCGCTCCATCGTCAATGCGGGTGGTCCTTGGGTAGAGGATCTGATCCGCAACACGATCCGCATCAATTCCAGCGAAGGGGTCCGGCTCGTGCGGGGATCGCACATCGTCGTCAAGAAATTGTTTGACCATGACAAGGCTTACTTCCTGCAAGGCACGGACGGACGGATCATGTTTGCTATCCCCTATCAGGAGGACTTCACCCTGATCGGGACGACCGACCATGATCATGACGGCGCGCCCGGCACCGCTGTCTGCACGCCGGAAGAGGCTGATTATATGCGCAATTTCGTGGCCGACTACTTCAAGGTCGATATTGCGCCGGAAGACATCGTGTGGACCTATTCCGGCGTCCGGCCGCTTTATGACGATGGCGCGAAATCTGCCACCGCAGCTACACGGGATTACGTCTTGACGCTCGATGCGGTCGGCGGGCAGGCACCGTTGCTGAACGTCTTTGGCGGGAAGATCACGACCTATCGCAAACTGGCCGAGGCCGCGATGACCAAGCTGAGCGCACCGCTGGACGTCGAGGATCGTCAATGGACGGCTGGCGCGGCTTTGCCCGGCGGCAACTTTGCAGTCGAGGACGTGCAGCGCCTGATCGACGGATTGCAAACGACCTATTCGTTCCTTTCGGCCAAATGGGCGCGTCGTCTGATCCGGGCTTACGGCACGGATGCCAGCGTCATGCTCGATGGCGCCCGCGCCAAGGAAGAGTTGGGCCGTGACTTCGGCGCCGATCTGACCGAGCGAGAGGTTATCTTCTTGATGGAGAAGGAATACGCCCGGCGTGCCGAGGATGTCGTTTGGCGCCGCTCCAAACAGGGTCTGCGCATGAGCGCTGATCAGATTGCCGCGCTCGACGAGTGGATGGTCGCGCGCGCGTCAGTCCAGGCAGCAGCCTGACCGTCAATCGCGCAGCGCCATCAGATGGGCCTTTAGCTCTGGTGTCAGATCTTCGTTCAGCCGAAGAACCTTTTGCCCCGCGCGTTGACCCAGCGTTCCAAGCGCCGCGAAGGTCCCGCTTGCTCCGTTGCCGATGACAAGTTCGACCGTGTCGATGGAGGCGCGGGGCAGGTCGATGATGGTTCCAACCTCCAGATCGGCAAGATCGCCGAGCGCCAGTTGCTTTCGGGCGATCACCGTGTCGAGATCGACCTGCATGCGCTGTGCTGCCCGTTGCAACTGGTCGTTCCAAAGATCGCGGGACTTATCCGTTTCGGCCACTTCGCGGGGGGAGGCCGCCTTTATTCCATCGAGCATGGAAAGCGGAATCACGACCTGAACATCGGCATTCCTGGCGGCTTCCCCGATGTCGAGATTGACCTCGATGACGAGGACATCCGCCGCACGATTGGCGAGGTTGAGCTGGGTGACATTGTCCTCCATCCGGTCGAAGGACATACGCTCACTCAAGGCAAGGCCCAGCACACGCTCTACGGAGATTGCGAATTCCTGAACCACGATTTCCACAAATCCGGTCGCCAGAGCCGCATCAATCGGGGTGAAGCTGCGTGCAATGATGGCCGGAGAGGCGTTTGGATCGCCCCCCAATCGCAAATCGACGATGTGATAGACAAGGTCTGAGGTCAGATTGACGAGGGCCTGATCCTGAATGCCCTCCAGATGGGCAAGCCCCAGCATCGCGGGCAGATGGATCGTCTCCAGCGTCGCGTCCAGCTTTTGCACGACGCATCTCGTCAGCATCGCACCCACGTCACAGCGGAAAAACGCCCTTCCGCTCTTCTCCAACTGGGCACAGAACCCTTGCGCGACTTCGTCAATCTTTGGCAGGGGCGCGCGTCCGACCTGGGGATTGGTCAGCTTTCGCTTGAGTACCGCACGATGCATCTCCCCAGTCGCCATAGAGCCGTATCCTCATCCTTGCTGCGATCTCACCCCTAGGCGCCGAAGGTTAACAAAACCCTTCGATCCGCAGCTTGGTCGAATACGCCGAAAATCGTCCGTATTTCATTTGGGACCAATTGGTCGCCGGCGGTGTTGAGCCAACAGTCGCACTGTGGGAGGGCGGGAACATGGGTCAGAAATCAGCACAAGCGCCAATCATCATCAAACGAGTCAAGAAAACTGCCGGTGGCGGTCATCACGGTGGGGCATGGAAAGTTGCCTATGCCGACTTTGTTACGGCGATGATGGCCTTTTTCCTTTTGATGTGGCTGCTGAATGCCACGACTGAAGATCAGCGTATGGCCCTTGCGACCTATTTCACGCCGACAATCAGCGTCAGCCAGACATCCGGCGGTGGTGATGATGTGCTGATGGGCAGCTCGATCTTCACGCAGGACATCATGCCTCAAGAGGGCACGGGCGGCGGTGTCGATGATCCAGCCATCACCGATGGCACACTGGAAGCAAGAGCGGTGCTTGAAGCGCTGATCGCAGAAAACGTTTCCGATGCAGCGACCGCCGCTGAAATGATCGAGCATATGGGCGTTCGGCTCAGCGATGAGGGCCTGATCATCGAACTGTTTTCGCAGGACGGTCGGCCCCTGTTCGTCGCCGGAGAATCTGAGTTGACCCGACTTGCAGGAGAAATCCTCGCGATCGTCGCAAGTATGGGGGATGTCGTGACAAACAATATTGCCGTGCAGGTTCTGCCCACGGATGAGGCTGTGGACAGCGCCCGCTGGCTGACCGTGGAGCGTGCGCAAATCGTGGCCGAAGAGCTGGGGCGGACGGGTCTGCCACTGGAACGGATCGAGCGTGTGACAGGCGGTTCAACACCGGTTTCCGACCCATCGGAACAGAAGATCCGGATCACCTTTATCAGTTCGCCTCGCGAATAAGTCGGGCGGGATTAGGGAATGCTTAAGTGATGATGTGAGAGAGATCCGGAAAGCGGGCCAGTAGGGCAGCGCAAGATGAAGGATCACATCATGAGTATTTCCTCCGCGATGAACGCAGGCGTTTCGGGATTGAACGCCAACACCAGTCGGCTTGCGACGATCTCTGACAACATCGCCAACAGTTCGACCAACGGCTACAAGCGCGCGATCACCGATTTTGCCTCTATCGCGTTGGGTGAGACCGGGGGGAAATACACCGCGGGTGGTGTCACAACGACCAGCTTTCGAAATATTCAGGAGCAGGGGACTGTCGTCACCACCTCCAATGCGACGGACATTGCCGTGCGCGGGCGCGGCCTGCTGCCTGTAACTCCAATCGCTGGGGTCGAGGCGGCCGGAACCCCCGAATTGATGCTGGTCACAACCGGATCCTTCCAGCCTGATGCGGGTGGATATCTGCGCACACCCGGCGGCTTGGCCCTGTTGGGCTGGCCTGCGGATGCGCAAGGCTCCGTTGCCGCGCAACCGCGCGACAGCGCGGCAGGGCTTGAACCGGTCCGAATTTCGGGCGGGGCGATTGCAAGCGAGGCGACAGAGAATATCGGCTTTGGTGCAAACCTGCCCGCCGCTGCGACCCGGGCTGGCGAGCCTGCAACACCGCTCGACATCGGCGTCGAATATTTCGGAAATCTGGGCACGTCAGAGACTCTGACGGCACGGTTCACCCCGCAGATTCCAGGAGCGGGTCAATCAAACACTTGGCTGCTCGAACTGTCTGACAGCGCCAGCGGCGGCGGCACGATCGCAAATTTCGAGATTGAGTTTGATGACAGCCGTTCAGGAGGCGGTGTTCTGCAAGATGTCCGCCTTCCGGGCGGAGGTGCAATCGGTACTGAAACCTATGATGGAACAACCGGCACATTGGAGATTGCGGTTGGTGGTGGGCCGCTCTCGATTCAAATTGGCCGTCTCGGCCAGGACTCGCAGCTGACGCAGCTCGCATCTGATTTTGCGCCCATCGCAATCACCAAGGATGGCGCACCTGCGGGTAACCTGGCCGGTCTGGATATCAATGAGCGCGGCATGCTGTCCGCAGTCTATGACACAGGCTTCATTCGCACTCTCTATCAGGTGCCGCTTGCCGATGTGCCAAACATGAACGGTCTGACCTCTCTCGACAATCAGGCCTTCGCGCTGAGCGACACGAGCGGTTCGTTCTATTTGTGGGATGCGGGTGATGGCCCGACCGGCACCACACTCGGCTTTGCTCAGGAAGAATCGACAACAGACATCGCGGCAGAGCTCACGTCGCTTATCCAGACACAGCGCGCCTATTCATCGAATGCAAAGGTCATCCAGACAGTCGATGAGATGTTGCAGGAAACCACCAATATCAAACGTTGAGCGAGGTAGGTCATGAGCCTCAGTAGCGCCCTTTCCAACTCTGCCAGCGGCCTCAACGCGGCGGCGCGTGGCATGCAAACCGTTTCGGACAATGTCGCCAATGCGTTGACGCCCGGCTATGTGCGCCGCAGTCCCGATGTCGCAAGCCGGGCCGGTGGGGGTGTGGCGATCGGAGCTGACCTGCGTCAGGATGCGCAGCGCCTAAGCGCCGAACGTCGGCAGGCGGATGCCTCAATCGGCAGTGCCCAAGCCAAGGCGACGGCACTTGATCGTGTCGCGACCGCCTTCGGCATCCCCGGAACAGAGCACACACTCTCTGCGATGCTCGCCAAACTCGGTGGTGCGCTGGATGCAGCCGCCCTTACCCCGGAAAATCGACAGACATTGATTGATGTGACAGATGCGGCGTCGCGTCTCTCGGGGCGTATCAATGATATCGCGGCAACGCTGATGGGGGAGCGTCAACGTGCCGACACCGCTGTGGCCAAGGCCGTTGATCGCCTGAATACCGGCCTAGCCGAAGTCGAGGGCCTCAATCAGTCCATCGTCATCGCCCGCGCACAAGGCAGCCCGACGGCCAGTCTTCAGGATCAACGTGACGGCGTCATCGACCGGTTATCAGACATCCTTCCGCTGCGTCGCGTGGAGCGCGAAACCGGCGAGATCGCATTGTTTTCCACACGCGGCGCGGCCCTACTGGACGGCGACCGCGCTATACTGGCCTTTGATCAGACCCGTGGAATCGGATTTGCGCAAAACCTGACCACAGCTGTCTCAATCGATGGCCGCACGGATACCGCGCGACTGCTTTCTGGCGGTGCCCTTGGCGCCAATCTTGACCTGCGAGATGTCTTCTTGCCGCAAATGACGCAGGACTTGAACGGCTTTACGTCCGCCCTCGTGATCCGCTTCCAAGACGCGGATCCAGATCGCGGCACCAACCCCGGCCTGTTTGCGGTCAACGATGCCGTTTTGGCCGCACCGGGTGGTGATCAGCTTCCTTTGGAATTGTCGCTTGCGCCGCAATACGACCCCGCGAAGGGTGGCGACGCGACCAATCTGCGCGGCACCTTAGCGCCAGCGACGGATGGGGCGCGCCATCTGGCGATGGCGGCCGCGCTGGACCCGGGCGTTGATGGTCTTCAGTCTCGTGCGGTGGATGTGTCGGTTGCGGCAATCAGCACGGCAGACCGCTCCAATCAGTCGCTCGCCGCCGCGCAAGCTGTCGGTCTGGCTGCTCTCGAAGCGGAACAGACCGCAACCTCGGTGAACACCGATGCTGAGCTTCAAACCTTGCTGGCCTATGAAACAGCCTATGCAGCCAATGCAAGAGTAATCGCCGCCGTGGATGAGATGTTGCGCCGGCTCTTGGAGATCTGAAATGCAAATTAATAAACTACCTGACGGCCTGCGCCTCGCCTCCTTCCAGCGAAAGCAGGCGGAACTTACGACTCAATTGCAGGACGCACGCTCACAGCTCGTCACTGGTGAACGCACCGCGCGCGATATCTCCGCCGCATCATCTCTCGCTGAGCTAGAGCATCTGACCGCCCAACGTTTGCGCAACGACGCGGATCAGGCCGTTTTGACGCGGCACGCTGCCCGGCTGGGCCAGCAGGCGTTGCAGCTGTCAGGTATCTCGGATCAGGTTTCTCGCATGTCCCGCCTCGCCGAATATGCCCAGCCGAACACACTCCCGCCCAGTGGCTCAGCGTCGCAAGCTCTGGATATCCTCGCAAGCTTGGTCGATCTTCTGAACACAACTGCTGGTGGACGCCCCGTCGCATCGGGCGCGTCGACCGCGAATACCCCGCTATCCGCCGAGGCCCTTCTCGCCACGGCGAAGGCGACGATTGCTGCCGCGCCGGATTTCGACACTGGTATCGCGCAAACCTTCGCAACAGGCGGGCCATTCGAGCAGACCTTTGCAGAGGCTGCTCCTCTGACAAATACTGATCTTGCTGGCGAGCCCTTTGCAGCAGGCCTTCAAACCGACGCAATTCGGGACAGTCTCAAAACCGCAATAAGCCTTGCCCTGGCTTTTGATGATACGATTTCGCCTCAACAACGCACCGCGGCGGCGATCAGCGCGGGAACGAGTGCGCCTGACGCTGCAACACAGATGCGAGAGCTGCAAGCCGACATCGGCCGTGCTCAACAGCGCTTGGAAACGGATCAGACCCGGTTAACATCCGAACGGCTTGGATTGGATCTGGAGCGGGAAGCGTTGATCGGCGTTGATCCTGCGGAGGCTGCAACGAAAGTTCAGGCATACGAGGCGCAGCTGGAAACGCTCTATATCCTGATCCGGCGCACCAACGATCTCAGCCTGGCGCGTATGCTATGATCTTGCGTCTTGTTCTGACCCTCATCCTGCTCGCTTCGCCTGCCGTCGCCGATACCGCCCGGATCAAGGATCTTGTCGAGTTTGAAGGGGTTCGCGGAAATGATCTGGTTGGATACGGCCTGGTCGTGGGGCTTGACGGCACGGGCGATACCCTGCGCAACACGCCCTTCACGGAAGAGGCTATGGCCAATCTGCTGGAACGGCTCGGCATCAATGTGGCTGGCGAGCAGTTCCGCCCCAGGAACGTTGCGGCAGTGCTCGTGACCGGCCAGCTGCCACCTTTTGCCCGTAGTGGAGGGTTAATGGATGTGACCGTGTCGACCATCGGCGATGCGCGAAGTCTGATGGGGGGCACTCTGATCATGACACCGCTGAATGCAGCCGATGGTGAAATTTACGCCGTCGCCCAGGGCTCGGTCATTGCGGGCGGTGTCCGGGCCGAAGGGGACGCGGCGAGCATCACTCAGGGTGTACCAACGGCGGGGCTGATCCCGGCTGGCGCGCGGATCGAGCGGGAATTGCCGTTCTCATTCGATTTGATGCAGACCCTCAATCTTGCGTTACGCGATCCGGATTTCACGACTGCGGCCCGGATTGAGGCTGCGATCAATCGACAGGTCGGTGGTGGCACCGCGCGCATGCTTGATGCCGGCACAGTTGAGATAAGCGTGCTGTCTTCCGGGTTGACGCCAGCCCGTCTGATCAGCGCGCTTGAAAATATCGAGATTGCCCCCGATCAGCGCGCACGGGTCGTGATTGATCAGCGCTCTGGTACGATCGTTCTCGGGTCTGATGTACGCATTTCCAGCGTCGCGATCAGTCAGGGAAATCTGACATTGCGCGTGCAGGAGGCCCCGGTCGTCTCACAGCCCAACCCCTTCGCGCCGGGTGAAACTGTCGTCGTGCCCCGCAGCACTGTCGGTATCGAGGAGGAGCCCGGGATTGGGCTCGCAGTGCTGCCGGACGCTGTCACCCTGCCGGATGTGGTGGCCGGCCTTAATGCACTGGGGGTGTCGCCGCAGGACATGATCGACATATTGAGCGCAATCAAAGCTGCCGGTGCCCTGCATGCAGAGTTCATCGTACAATGACCGTTGGTTGTCCCGCGTGGGCCAAACGCTTGCCCTTCGACCAGCTCCGCTCAGCGACTCGCGCCGGTCAGTTCCTCAGGATGATGCGGTCGCTGCGGATGGCTGCCTCATCCAGCTGCTCGATGAAGGACATGCCCAAAAGGGAGGTATGCAACTGCCCCTCCTGCGCCACAGCGCCCTGCACGTCGCGCACAATGATTCCACCGATCCTGATCTCTTCAAAATAGAACGGAGCAACGAAAGAGCGTCCATTCGCTGTCGTCACTGCCATGGTATAATCGAGCTGATGTTCACGGATGCCAATGCGCATGGCGTCATCATGGCGGAGCAGAACCAGCGAGGCCCCTGTGTCGATAAGCAGACCGACCGGGGTCGAGTTCACATCGGCAACGGCACGGAAATGGCCATCCCATGCGCGCATCAACATCACTTCCGTGGCAAGCGTCGCGGGGCGGGTCGATTCGGTCAACGGTTGTTCCAGCATGGACAACGCAAACAACCTGCCATGTTCGCGATAGGCATATCCTGTGGACAGCGCCAGCGCTGTGACCGACCAGATCACAGGGCCAATCTGAAACCGACCGGAGCGAGCATATCCGCGCGCGACAGAGATTGAGGCCGCCAACACACATATGCAGAAAGCAAGGGTGAATTGTGCTTCTGGCGACACGCGATCAGCTGCGCCGGATACAACCAGCGCACTCAAAACGATCGCCAACACAAGTGTCACCGGCCAGAACATCAAACCACAGTCCCCCTTAAGCATCAGTTTAGGGTCATAACCCTAGCGCTTGTCCAGATCATTCGAACGCGCTGCGCGTCCGCCCTTTCGCTTTGGCTTGAAGGCCTTGGCCCGTGCAGGAAGCTCTTCAAGGATGCGTGCACGCTCTTCAGCGGGGCGCGATCCCCATCCAGCAATCTCGGAGATATGGCGAAAGCAACCGATGCAAAGCCGGCTGTCACGGTCCACGACGCAGATGTTCACGCACGGGCTCTGCGGCTCTTCACGGGACCACACATCATTCGTCATCTGATTGCTTTCCAATGAAATTTATACGATCCAAAGCGCCTTGAAGGATATAGGACGCGGCAATGTTGTCGATCACCTGAGATCGTTTCGCCCGGCTGGTATCGGCTTCCAGCAAGGCCCGCTCAGCCGCGACACTCGACAAGCGTTCGTCCTGAAACAAGATCGGCAATGGGGCGCGCTGGGCCAGGTTGCGGGCAAAGGCGCGCACGGACTGCGCGCGCGGCCCTTCTGAACCGTCCATATTGAGTGGTAGCCCGATCACCACGCCGCAAATCGACCGATTCGCGATGATTTCGTCCAAGCGCAAGGCATCCTGACTGAACTTCTTGCGCCGTATCGTTTCAAGCGGGCTGGCAACCTGACGCAGTGGGTCGCTGATGGCGACCCCGATCGTCTTCGTACCTGGGTCGAGCCCCATGAGAGCCCCGACGCCCGGCAGCTCTGTCAGAAAGGCCTCAGCCGTTTCATGCGGCGTCACAGCCCCACCTCGGCGGCAAACTGTTCCACTGCGTCAAGGGCTGCGGGTGCGTCGACCAAAGCCGCGCGCGCACGCGCCAACGCGGCTTGCGCTTGCGTGGCCTCGCCCAATTGCAATCGCGCGCGGATCAATCTGATCCACCCTTCTGCATCTCCGCCCTCTTCGGCAAGGCGGGCATCCAGCCCATCGACCATGCTTGCAATCATTGCGGCACGATCCTCCGCGCTCATCGCTTCGGCTGCCGCGATATCATCGGCGGTGGGGCCAAAACCGGGGCGAAGCGTGGCGAGATCTTCGCGCACCGCAGCTGCGAGCGCGGGCGGCGTTGAGGCATCTGCCGCAAGACCGTTCAGCAGTTCGACGGCGACATCGGTCTGACCGTTCTGCACAAACGCACGCGATTTGTAGTAGCGGGCAAACCAATCGGCTGGATCGCGCTGGAGCACACGGTCAAGCACATCTTCCGCATCAGGCGACACATATCCACCCGCCGCGACGACCATATATTCGGCCAGGGCAGACAAGTCTGCGGCCGTCACCTCTGGGCCAAGTTGACCCACCAGCCGCTGCTGGATCTGACGCCCCTCGATATGGCGACCCACCTGCATATAGCTGCGCGCGAGCAAACGTTGCCCCTGAACATCGTCCGGGCGGCTGGCCAGAACCGACTCGAGCTGGCCGAGCAATGCCGCGTCCTGCGGATCAATTTCCGGCGCGGGCATGCGGGTGGCGGTCATCGCTTCTGCGAAATCCTGCGTTGGCCGATTGGCTTCGGCCATGGCGCGCGCCTCTTCGAGCCGCGGCGCCAACGGCGCATCCTCAAGATCGGGGGAGCCGAGGTAGAAATAGAGGCCCAATGACGCGAGGATTGCACCAAAAGCACCGGCCAGCGCGAAACTCGTCGCCGCCCGGGGCGCCATCCCCGATTGCTCGCTGCTCGCAAGGGCAGCATCTGCGGCCAGAACGCGGCGCGACAATTCGATGCGGGTTTGGTCGGCTTCCTCAGCGGTGATCACGCCGCGTTCCAGATCGCTGTCGAGTGCCGCAAGCTGATCTTTATAGACATCAAGGTCATAGGCAGCGCGTGCGCGCAAATCCTGACTGCGTCGCAGCATCGGCACCAACATAGCCGCCAACGTTACGATAGAGATTGCAAGAGCGAGCGCCCAGAACGCCATTGACGAGCCCCTTCTCCAGCAGTCAACTCACGCCAACCTCCATATCCCGCTGCCCCAGAGGGGGCAATGCGCGATTATGGACGCGCCGGTCACGGATGCGTTGGCGGCGTGTCGGGATTGAGACACGAGGCGGCGCTAATCGAAAGCCGTACTGGGGGGCTTCTTGGCATCAGGGAAGCAACCGGAATAAGGGGCATGGCCATGGGCATGAGACGCTATTCAGCATTTGCAATCGCGCGAGAAGCGGCCCGCTATCATACCGGGTGGGAGCGGGCGTGGCGTTCGCCTCAGCCAAAGGCGGAATATGACGCAATCATCGTCGGCGCGGGCGGTCATGGTTTGGCGACGGCCTACTATCTGGCGAAAAACCACGGCATCACCAATGTCGCTGTGGTCGAGAAGGGCTGGCTGGGTGGCGGCAATACCGGGCGCAACACCACAATCATTCGCTCTAACTACCTCCAGCCTTCGTCCATGGCCGTGTTCGAGAAATCGCGCAGCCTCTACGAGGACCTGTCGCAGCAACTCAACTACAACATCATGTTCAGCCCACGCGGCGTGCTGATGCTCGCCCAGACAGAGCATGAGAAGCGCGCGTGGGAGCGGACCTGGCACGCCAACCGCATCGCGGGGATCGAAAGCGAACTCGTCACGCCCGAGCGCATCAAAGAGATCGTGCCGATCATCGAAACCGGTGGCCCGCGTTACCCCGTGCTCGGCGGGCTGTGGCAGCCGCGCGGCGGTACGGCGCGACACGATGCGGTTGCCTGGGGCTATGCCCGCGCGGCAAGTGCGATGGGCGTCGATATCATCCAGCAATGTGAGGTCACAGGCGTGGACCGGGATGCGGATGGTGTTACCGGAATTCAAACCACGAAGGGTGCGATCCGCACGAAAAAGCTCTGCATCGTTGTGGCGGGCAATTCTGGTGTCTTGGCTGACATGGCGGGCTTCCGCCTTCCGGTAGAGTCGGTTGCCCTGCAGGCGCTCGTCTCTGAACCGATCAAGCCCTGCATGGATTGCGTGGTGATGGCCAATACCGTTCACGGGTATATGAGCCAGTCCGACAAGGGCGAGATGGTGATCGGCGGCGGCGCGGATGGGTTCAACAATTATACCCAGCGCGGCTCGTTCCAGCATATCGAAGAAACGGTGCGCGCTCTGATCGAGACTTTCCCGATGATTTCACGGCTGAAGATGCTGCGGCAGTGGGGCGGGATCGTGGATATGACCGGCGATCGCTCTCCGATCATCGGCACGACCCCGGTTCCGGGTGTGTTCATCAACTGCGGTTGGGGTACGGGCGGGTTCAAGGCCATTCCCGGGTCCGGCTGGGCGACAGCGGAAATGGTGGCGGATGGTGCCCCGCGTGCGCTGGCAGCACCGTTTTCGCTCGACCGGTTTACCGAAGGACGCATGATCGACGAGAGCGTCGCCGCAGCGGTGGCGCACTGATGATCCGAGGTCTCAATCATGTAACGCTTGCTGTCCGCGACCTTGATCGCGCGCTGGCCTTCTATCGGGATGCGATGGGTCTTGAGGTTGCGCGCGTCTTCGAGGGCGGGGCGTATCTGAGCGCGGGCGACCTGTGGCTCTGCCTGTCCAAGGACACGGCGACCACGCCGACCGCCGACTACACCCATGTCGCGTTCGACGTGGCCGAGGCTGACTTGCCAGCCTTGACCGCACGCCTGATGGCGCATGGTGCACGCCAGTGGAAAGAGAACCGGTCAGAGGGCGGAAGTTTCTATTTTCTCGACCCGGACGGGCACCGGTTGGAGCTTCACGCGGGATCACTGGCGTCCCGTCTGGCTCACATGGATCGCGTGCGCAGGCAGGAGTGTGGGGCATGATCTTGCTGGATCAGAGAATTCGAACAGCTGAGCGTTTCGTCGCAGAGGGTGTGCTGAAACTGAACGGTTTCTTCAAACGATGCGTTGTTCAGGCAACGACACTGTTTGAAGGAGATTTGTCATGTCCGCATTCGAAGACTACGGCACGAAGGAAGCAGGCCGGAATGCAAAAGCTGATGCAACGCCCGACAAATCGGGCCGGATGCTCGCTATTTTTGCCGCGGGCGTCGCATGCCTCATTGGCATTGCAGTCATTATCGGCGTCTCGACCGGTGTTGAACCAGATCCGAACGACGTCGGCGTCGTCACCACAGATTGATCCAGCGGGGCCCCTCGCCCCACGCGCGGGAGGGGCCCATGCTTAAACTCACCTGTCCAAATTGCGGCGTGACCGGGGAAGAGACAGAGTTTCACCCCGGCGGTGAAGCGCATCTGAAGCGGTTCGGCCCTGGCTCCTCCGATGACGAGTTTCGCGACTACCTTTTCCAACGAGTGAACCCGCGCGGTGTGCATTTTGAGCGCTGGCGCCACCAGTACGGTTGTGGAAAGTGGTTCCACGCCGCGCGCTGTACCCAAACTCTGGAAGTCTTCGGCACCTACACGGCGCAGACGTCCGAAATTCCTCAAAATATCATCGACGCGATCAAATCCCGTCGCCCCGACTGGGAGCCAGAGGCATGAGCACCCGTTTGAAATCCGGCGGTCGCCTGATCGACCGTTCGCGCAAGATCGGCTTCACGTTCAACGGAAAGCGCCTGCAGGGTTATGAGGGCGACAGCCTCGCCGCCGCTTTGCTCGCCAATGACCAGGTCTTGATGGGGCGGTCGTTCAAGTACCACCGGCCGCGCGGCGTTGTCGCCAGCGGTGTGGAAGAGCCCAACGCGTTGATGGGCATCGGCAAAGATCACCGGTTCGAGCCGAACCAGCGCGCCACATTGCAGGAACTCTATGACGGCTTGGTCAGCGAGTCCCAAAACCACTGGCCGACGCTTGATGCGGATATCGGCGCGGTGAACATGTTGATGAGCCGTTTTTTCCCGGCCGGCTTCTACTACAAGACCTTCATGGCTCCGCGAGCGGCCTGGAAGCATCTGTTTGAGCCTGTGATCCGGAAGGCCGCTGGCCTCGGCAAGGCACCAGAAGTCGCGGATGCCGACCGCTACGAATATTTCTACGCCTACACGGATGTGCTCGTGATTGGCGCAGGCATGGCGGGGCTCAAGGCCGCGCGCGAAGCGGCAGAGGCCGGAGCACGCGTATTGCTGATCGAACAGACCGCCCATATTGGTGGTCGCCTGCTGACCGATCCGGTCGAGATCGATGGTCAATCTTCTGATGCATGGCTTGAGGCGGAGCGTGCAGCCCTCGCTGCGATGGACAACGTCACCATCCGCACGCGGATGATGGGGGCAGGGGTCTATGACCACGGATACATCACCGCTTATGAGCGTGTGGCCGACCACGTGGCTGCGCCTGATGCACCGCGTCATCGCCTTTGGCGCATCCGCGCGGACCGGGTCATCACCGCGACCGGAGCAATTGAGCGCCCTCTCTCCTTCGCGGGCAATGACGTGCCGGGCGTGATGCTGGCCGCCGCCGTGCGCGACTATGTGGCGTTGTGGGGCGTCAGCCCCGGCGACCGCACGGTCATCGTGACCAACAATGACGACGCTTACCGCACGGCCATCGCGCTCAAACAGGCGGGTCTTGAGGTGCCCGTCATCTTGGACGCACGCCCGGCAGCGATAGGCGCGCTTCCGCGCCAGGCTCGTGAGCTTGGCATCCGGGTCGAGGTCGGCAAAGGGATCGCGTCCGTCAAAGGCGGAAAACGTGTGAAGGCGGTTGAGATCTGCGCACAGGCAGGCGAGGGCTCTACCCTCGAAACCGTGGAGTGTGACGCGGTCGCCATGTCCGGTGGCTGGTCTCCGGTCGTGCACCTCTGGTCTCATTGCGGCGGCAAGCTGCGTTGGGACGACGCCATGGCCCATTTCGCCCCAGACGCGGACCGCCCGCCGACCGGGCACGACGGGCAGGGCTTCGTCATCGCAGCAGGCTCTGCCATGGGCCATTTGAACGCAGCAGCCGCGATGGAGGATGCGCAGGCCGCAGGTCGGCGCGCTGCGGCCGAGGCCGGGTTCACCCCGTCCGAGGGCGCGGCCCCTTCGGTGAACGTTGAGGATGAAGAGCCGCTCGAAGCGGTCTGGATGATGCCCGCAGGCGCTGGGCCGAAACTGCGCGCCAAGGCGTTCCTCGACTACCAGAACGACGTGAAAGTCGCGGATGTGCACCTCGCCGCGCAGGAAGGCTTTGAAAGCGTTGAGCATACCAAGCGTTACACCACGCTGGGCATGGCGACGGATCAGGGCAAGCTGTCCAACATCAACGGCCTCGCCGTGCTCGCCGACAGCCTCGGCGCGCCAATCCCCGCCGTGGGCACAACCACTTTCCGCCCGCCATATGTCCCGATTTCCATGGGGTCCATAGCGGGGGAGGCGCGCGGCGCGATCTTCAAGCCATTGCGCAAAACGCCGATGGACGCCTGGCATGACGCCAACGGCGCGCATTGGGAGCCGGTCAGCGACTGGCGTCGCCCCTACACTTTCCTGCGCAGTGGCGAGAGTGTGGAGCAGGCGGTCACGCGAGAAATCAAGAACACCCGCACCAATGTCGGCCTGCTCGACGCCTCAACCCTCGGCAAGATCCTCGTCAAAGGACCGGATGCGGGCAAATTCCTCGACCTCATTTACACCAACATGATGAGCACGCTGAAGGTCGGGCGCTGTCGCTATGGACTGATGTGTACCGAGAACGGCTTCCTCTTTGACGATGGCGTGGTGGTGCGCACGGGGGAGGATGAGTTCCTCTGCCACACCACCTCCGGCGGCTCGGACGGGGTTCATGCGTGGATGGAGGAATGGCTCCAGACCGAGTGGTGGGACATGCAGGTCTACACCGCCAACGTGACCGAGCAATTCGCGCAGGTCGCCGTGGTCGGCCCCAAGGCGCGCCACGTGCTCGAAGCGCTAGGCGGCACCGATGTCAGCAAAGAGGCGCTCAGCTTCATGGGCTTCATAGATGGGGAGCTTGGCGGCATCCCGGCCCGCATCCACCGCATCTCCTTCTCAGGCGAGTTGAGCTACGAGATCGCGGTGCCCGCCTCCTACGGTCAGGCATTCTGGGATGCGCTGATGAAAGCGGGCGAGCCGCACGGCATCATGCCCTACGGCACCGAGGCGTTGCACGTCATGCGCGCCGAAAAAGGCTTCATCATGATCGGGGATGAAACCGACGGCACCGTAACACCGCACGACCTCGCGCTCAGCTGGGCGGTGTCGAAGAAAAAAGAGGACTTCATCGGCAAGCGCGCGATGGAGCGGGCGGACCTGACCCGCGACAACCGCAAACAGCTGGTCGGCCTTGCGACCGAAGACCCCGCGACCGTGCTGCCCGATGGCGCGCATGCAGTGGAGGGCAAGAACGTCTACGGCGATCCGCACACGATCGGCCATGTCACCTCCACCTATTTCAGCCCGACGCTGGAGCGCTCCATCGCGATGGCGCTGATCGAGGGTGGATCGCAGCGGATGGGACAGACCCTGTCCTTCCCGGTGAGTGCCGACAAAACCATCAAGGCCACGGTCGTCGACCCGGTCTTCTTCGACAAGGACGGGGAGCGTCAGAATGTCTGATCCAGTCACGGGCCTGAAGGGCGCGCATTTCACCGGCGACATCTCCGTCACCGATGCGGGCCTGATCGGCATGATCTCGATCCGGGGTGATTTCAACGCCCCCGCCTTCCGCAACGCGGTAGCTGCGGTAACGGGCCACGCCGTGCCCGAGACGCGTGCGATTTCCGGCGATGCTACAGGTGGTCTGGCATGGATGAGCCCGGACGAGCTTCTCTATTTTTGCAGTTATGCCGAAGCACCGTCCAAAGCGGACGCGCTCAGCGATCAGCTCACCGGCACCCACCACATGGTCGCCGTCATCTCTGACGCCCGCGCGGTGTTCCGCCTGTCCGGTGCAGGTGTGCGGGACGTGCTGGCCAAGGGCGCGCCCGTTGACCTCGACCCCGCCCGGATGGGTGCAGGCGAGATCCGCCGCACAAGGCTAGGTCAGGTCGCCGTTGCCTTCTGGTTCGCCGAACGCGACGTAGTGGAACTGGTCTGCTTCCGGTCAGTTGCCGGGTTCGTGATGGACTGGTTTGAGGTCACAGCGCATGCGGGCAGTGAGGTCGGGTTTCACGGGTAGCAGCGTCGCCAATCAAACCCAGTCCCAATCGTGAAGACCGCTTCAACAGTGCACCCCAACGCAACAGGGGGCAGCGCCCGACCCTGGGTGGGTGCGAAGCGCCCTCTCGTTGGGAGGGGCAGGCGCTGCCCGGCCATGCCGGGCGAAGGTCTGGTTTGAGCCCAATCTACTAAATGCTGCGACCGTGATGGATGACCGCTCTATCGTTGGGCTCTTTCCAACAGAGAGACGTTGACCATAGTGTTGAGTTCTAAATTGGTGGAACGGTTCGTGCGTCTTTTTCTTTCGCTTATGCTGATTGTAATTGGTGGGCTTCTGTTTGCCCCAACGGGCGTTCCGCTGCGTGTCTTTTCGGATGCCGATACAGCCAAAGTACCTCCTGACTTGCTTGTGGCAGCGAGGTTTGAACGGCTGGAGAACTATGCGGTACGATTGGCAATCTCAGATCACGTGGAAGCCAGAGGCCCCGGCATGCCGGAGCCGGAGGCGCTTCTGACTCATCTTCGTGGGAGGCTGCTGTCTGGAAGAGACAAAATGGCGACGTTCGCTCTTGAGCACGGTTATGTTGGGCGCGGGATTTTCGGTTGGGTAGACGCAGCATCTCTTTGCTTTGCAAAATTACCTGAGGAATTGACGCTCTCGGACGCAGCAACTTTGCTAATTCATATGCGGTCACCTTCAAGGGCGTGGAACAATCAAGCAGGCGATCTTTTAGAGCGACGAAACGCGCTTCTGTTGGAAATGGCTGAGAACGGCGATGTGAGCACCGAGGCAGCAGCGGCGGCGGCGACGCATCCGCTTGTTCACTGCGGCAACTGATGACACATTTTCTTGTTTCCTGACTCGCCCAATCGGATGTTGGATGGAAGTTAACAACGGCAGCTCCGTCCCGCAGCTGCTATTGACGCTCTACGAAATAGAATGCACCCGGCTACAGAGGATGTTGCAACCATCCTGAAATGTCACAGTCCTACCAAAGCAGAAACGTCACTCGCAGGCCTTGCGGGGGGGGAGGGTACGGAGGTCTGGTTAGAGCCCAAACGTGCGCTGACCATCCTATCAGCGAAGGTCAATTGTGAGCGGGATCGACAGGCTGAAAAGGGTTGGGAGGAGGGGCACGCCTTGCTTATGATGGTGTATCGTTAATATAAGTCAAAAATACATTGTTTACAAACCATCAAACTCCCGCTCAGGAGTAAGACAATCTTCATAATAATTTTTCATTGCGATCCAATTTACTGCCCTAAAAGTTGACATGTATCTTAGTTTTTCATTGTGTTCATCAATTCGAAATTCATTTTCGCCGTCAAAATAGTACCAATTCCGACTTCCAGTCGATGCGTTGATAGGCCCCATCATTCTAAGTTTTTGATGATAAGGCGAAAAAAAGGGAATTTTGCCGATCTCGCTAGCAAAACCTTCCGATATATCGATCCTAATATTATAATATGTAAGCATAAATTCAGGCGTTAGCAGTGCACTATCTAAGCAAATATCTTTATTTTTCTCAAACCATTTTACCAGAAGGCCACCTCTTTGTGAGCGGCATATGCAAGCTGCGTAGGCAAAGAAATCTTCGAAAGAAACTCTATAAAGCCAACCGACTGGCTTTCTCCATCCACTATTCATTTAAATTAACCGTTTCCCTCAAAATGGTGAGCGCCGCGCCGTACACCTAGCACAGCACAGCCTAGCAACGAAAACACCAACCGGCTTCTACGCCAGTACTTCCCGCGGGGCCTCGATATGTCGACCTACAGCCAGGCCAAACTCAGCGCAGTTGCACGTCAGCTCAACGAACGACCTCGAAAAACCTTGCAATACGAAACCCCGGCAGAGAGGTTCGCCAAGTGTGTTGCAGCGATCAATTGAATCCACACCCGCATAGCTGACTCTCATCGTCTGGCATTCTGGCTTACCCTGCGTCACCCGAGCCCCAAACCGGTTCGGCTTGACGACTCTCTGCCCCTGTTGGACTGTGTGGTCAGTTTTTGAACCAACAGGGACCCACATAACATGAAAAAGCTGATGCTTGCCGCCGTTGCCTCGCTGACTGCGACGGCTGCCGTTGCCCAGGACCTCGAGATCTGTGTGGAAGGGGCGTATCCTCCGTTCTCCGAAACCACTGCTGCGGGAGAAGTCGTCGGCTTCGACATCGACATCGCAAATGCGCTCTGCAACGAGATGGGCATGTCCTGCGAGATGGTGAAGACAGATTGGGACGGGATCATCCCAGCGCTGCTGGAAGACAAGTGCGATGCGATCATCGCGTCCATGTCCATCACCGAAGAGCGTCGTCAGGTCATCGACTTCTCCGAGAAGTACTACCAGACCCCGGCCGTGTTCGTGGCAGCGGATGGCGCATATGCAGACTCCGCAGCTGAGACGCTCTCCGGTGCTGTCGTCGGCGTGCAGCGTGGCACCATCCACCAAGACTTCATGGAAGGTGAGTACCCGGACGTCGAACTGCGCCTCTACGGCACGCAGGACGAGGCCTATCTCGACCTGACCGCTGGCCGTGTGGACGTGCTGATGGCAGATAGCGAGGCGATGGCCTCCGGCTTCCTCGCCACCGAGGCGGGTGAGGGCTATTCCATGTTCGGCGAAGCCTTCGCGATCCCCGAGTATCATGGTGACGGTGCGGGTATTGGCGTGCGTCAGGAAGACACGGAACTGCGCGACGACTTCTCTGCCGCGATCACTGCGATCCGTGCGTCGGGCGAGTATGACGCGATTGCCGCGAACTACTTCGACTACAACATCTACGGCTCCGACTGATCGGCGCATGATGTAAGCTTTGGCCGGCGGGGAACCCTGCCGGCCTTCGCATATGGAAAATGTCATTGAATATCTGCCCCTTCTTATGAAGGGGACGGGCGTGACCATCGCGATGGCGGTGCTCGCACTCGCGTTGGCGACCGCTATGGGTACACTCGGTGCATGGGGGCGGCTGACCGGTGGCCCAGTCGTGCGCACCGTCGTATTGGGCTACACGTCGCTGGTACGCGGGGTGCCCGACCTTGTGATGCTGCTCCTGTTCTTTTTCGGTGGGCAACGGCTGATCAACCTGTTTACCAATTCCATGGGGCTTGAGCGCATTGATGTCTCGCCCTTTGTGTCTGGTGTGATCACCATCGGGTTCATCTATGGCGCCTACCTGACGGAGACGTTTCGCGGTGCCTATCTGACGGTCGACACCGGCCAGCGTGAGGCTGCTTATGCGCTTGGTATGAAACGGTTTCAAACCCTGCGCCTTGTCAGCCTGCCGCAAATCATCCGCTTCGCGCTACCGGGCTACACGAACGTGTGGATGGTGCTTGCGAAATCGACCGCTGTGGTCAGTGTGATCGGCCTCAGCGACCTTGTCGGGATCGCCTCCGATGCTGGACGCTCGACGAGAGAGCCGTTCTGGTTCTACCTCGCGGCCTTCTTCATCTACCTCGCCATCACTTTCGTGAGCGAGCGCATTCTTGATTTGGTTGAGCGTCGATACGAGCGGGGCTTTGCCAATGCGCGTTGATCTCGTCTGGGAAAATATCGACCTGTTCGTCGAGGGCGTCTGGCTGACAGTCCAATTGACGGGCCTTGCCCTGATCATTGGCTTCTGCATTGCCTTGCCGTTCGGTATCGCACGGGCCCGCAATGTTCGCTATCTGTCACCGGCGATCCGCACCTATGTCTATGCCTTTCGTGGCACGCCGCTGCTGATCCAGCTCTTCCTGATCTACTATGGTCTGGGGCAATTCGAGGCGGTGCGGGACTCGATCTTCTGGGCTTATCTGCGCAGCCCGTGGTGGTGTGCCTTGCTCGCCTTCAGCCTGAACTCCGGCGCCTATGCCACCGAAATCATTCGCGGGGCGGTTGCCACGACCCCAAAGGGACAGATCGAGGCGGCCATGGCACTGGGTCTGCGGAAATGGCAGGTCTATGCGTTGGTGGTAATCCCCAGCGCGTTGCGGCGGGCCTTGCCGCAATACGGCAATGAGGTGGTGTTCATGCTGCATGGCTCCTCCATCGCGTCCATCATTACGATCCAGGATATCCTTGGCGCGGGCCGGACGTTGAATGCCCGTTACTACCTTGCCTATGAAGGGTTTTTGACGGCGGCGATCCTGTATATGGCAATCACACTTGCCTGCGTGTTGGCCTTCCGCGGGTTGGAGCGTCACTATTTGCGCCATCTCGCGCCCCGCTAGGGCCGCATAAGTTCCATTTCAGGCTATGCGTTTTCTGCATATCGGGATGCTTCATTTGTGCGATGCAGCATGCCGCCCCCACTCCTATCTTTGTGTCACCCAAGCAAGGCAGGGGCCTTGCAGACACGACTGAACGAGGAGTGAGCCATGCTTGACCTGAACCACGGCCAGACCGACCAGACCCGCGAAATCATCGAGCGTGCGCACATGCTGCGCGCCGAGGCGACCCGCGACTTCTTCCGCGCGATGCGCGACGGTGTACGTAACCTTTTCGCAGGTTCCGCGCGTCACGCCTGATCGGCAATCTGACCTCCCCCGATGAGCCGCCCTTTGAGGCGGCTCTTTCGTTTTGGGGCCATCACCTGTAAGCCCGCGCCATGAGCACAGAACGCCCCATCATCCGCCTTCGCCCGGGCCGCGCCCGCCTTGTCCGCTATGGGTTTCCGTGGGTTTATGCGGATGAGCTTGTGCTCGACCGCCGCACGAAGAACATCCCAAAGGGCGCGATCGCAACGCTTCAGGACGACAAGCGCGAACCGATTGGCACGGTCACCGTGAACACGGACAGCAAGATCGCGGTGCGCCTTCTGGATCGTGACCCGGCCGCGGTGATTGATCAACCTTGGATGGAGAAGCGTCTGCGACAGGCCCTCACCCTGCGGGAAGCGCTTTTCGATGCGCCGTTTTACCGGCTCGTCCATGCAGAGGCTGACGGCATGCCCGGCGTCATCATTGACCGGTTTGGCGATGCGCTCGTCGTGCAGCCCAATGCGTGTTGGGCAGATGTGATGTGGGATGTGTTGGAGCGCGCATTGGTGAGGGTTACCGGTGCAAGTGTCATCGTCAAAAACATGTCCGGGCGTGCCCGTGTTCTGGAGGGGCTGCCCGAAGGGCTTGAAGTCACGACCGGGGCGATCTCGGCGCCGGTGCCCGTGCCGATGAATGGCGCGACATACATGGCCGACTTGATCGGTGGACAGAAAACCGGGCTCTTCTTCGATCAGCGGCCCAACCATGCCTTTGCGGCTGGTCTGGCAAAGGGCGGCGATGTGCTCGACGTGTTTTCGCATGTGGGTGGCTTCGGGCTTGCGGCTTTGGCTCAAGGCGCGACATCGGCGCTCGCGGTTGACGGATCAGCGGCGGCGCTGGAGCTTGCGCAGGCGGGTGCCGAGGCTGCAGGTGTTCTGGATCGGTTCGATACGCGTAAGGGCGATGCATTCGAGGTTATGGCTCAGCTGACGAAAGAGCGGGCCCAGTTCGACGTCGTCATCTGCGATCCGCCTGCCTTTGCGCCCAACAAGGGTGTACTGGACAAGGGCTTGCGCGCTTACGAGCGTGTGGCGCGGATGGCCAGCGCCCTTGTCAATCCGGGCGGCTATCTGGTGCTGTGTTCCTGCTCCCATGCTGCTGATATTGCGAAGTTTCGTGAGGTTTCGCTGCGCGGCGTATCGCGCGCCGGGCGGGATGCTCAGCTGATCTATACCGGCTTTGCCGGGCCTGATCATCCGGTTCATCCGATGTTGGCGGAAAGCGCCTATCTCAAGTCGATTGCGGTGCGACTGGCGTAATGCGCGCGGTACTGGATGCCTGCGTTCTCTATCCCACGATTCAACGTGAGATCCTTCTCAGTGCTGCTGCACGCGGAGATTTTGAGCCAATCTGGTCAGCACGTCTGTTGGAGGAATGGCGCCGTGCAGCAGCCCGTGCAGGAGCGGCTGTCGAGGCGCAGGCGCGTGTGGAAATCGCGCTCGTTGAGGCGCGCTTTCCGGCCGCAAACCAGTTGACGCCGCCGCGTGATGACCTTTGGTTGCCCGATCTTGACGACATTCATGTTTTGGCCACGGCGTTGGAATCCAAGGCAAATCTGATCGTAACCCGCAACCTTAAGGACTTTCCGCCGCGCGTCCTCGCCGGTCATCAACTCACGGCGCAATCGGCGGATTCGTTTCTGCTCGAACTGCATTTGGAACGCTCACTTGCCGTTGAAGTAGAGGCTGTTCGGGCAGAAGCCGAGCGGCTTTCGGGAGAGGATCAACCGTTGCGCCCTTTGCTCAAACGTGCGGGATTGCCCAGATTGGCCAAGGCTTTAGCGGGGTAGCGGCTTCCGGTTCCAGTTGCGTGCCAGGTGCTCGATCGAGGCTATCCGCTGTTCTGCTTTCGGGTGGCTCATGAACCATGCAGGTGTGTTCGCGGGCCCGCCTGCGAGCCGCTCCAGCTTTTGAAACAGGCTGCGTTGCGGGCTGATCCCGATCCCTATTTTTGTAAGTAAAGCAGCGGCATAGGCGTCAGCTTCGTATTCGTCATCACGGCTCAATCTGGCCGCCAGCATTTGCACCGCCATGCTCGCCAGCCATGGTCCGATAAAGGGGATGAAACGTCCGATCACCATGGTCAGCACGACCCGGATCGCGTTCTGGCCGGAGAAGTCGAGCATGCGGCGTTGAGAGTGGCCAAGGGCCACGTGACCGAGTTCGTGGGCGATGACAGAGGCGATCTCTTCTGCAGTGACCTCGCCGAGGCGATACTTGTCCATGAAGCCGCGCGTGATGAAGACGCGGCCATCGGGGGCCGCCAACCCATTGATAACAGGTGTATCCTGTACGTAGACCTTCAATGGTGGCAGATCGAGCGCACGGGCCATCCGATCCACAATCGCCATGATCTGAGCATCGCGCAGAGGCGTTGAGGTCGCATCAAGCCGTCGGGCCATTGTGCGGCTGGAGAACTGCCACATGACCAGGCCAGAGATTACGGCGATCAGAATTGGAACTAGCATTGCCATGGCTGATAAGGTGGGGCTTGTGGCTGCGTTTCACAATCCCATGTGCTGCGGCAAGTCGACCTGAAAAAGCTGTGCACAAAGCGTGCACAGGACGTACACAACCCGTGCACCGATATTATGGCACATAGCCTGGTGGCATTTGTGGGACACCATAGAGATCGAGCAGCGCATGGACAGGTGGGCTGATGCGTGATCCGCCATCTGCGGCGAGCGCCTCCAATCCAAGATTGGCTGCATAGAGCAGCCTTGCATGTGGCTCTGTCGGCAGCTGTGCCTCTGTCAGGCATTTGGCGACATAGGCGATGCGCTGTTCATCCACAGCTGCCACGCGCGCTGCGACGACCGGATCGAAGCGCCCCCAGTCGCGCAATGCGGGTTCGCCGCGCGCGCCGCCATGCGGTTCGGCAAGCGCGAGGTCGAGAAGATCGGCCAGTTTGCGCAGTCTTGCAGCGCCGGGGGGCAGGGGGTCGAGCTGGTCGATGATCCTCGTGAGAGCGGACGCTTCCCAATAGGAGAGCATCGCATCGCGCAGCGCCGTTGGCCCTTCGAAATGCCAATAGAACGATCCTTTGGTGCTGCCGATGGACCGGGCAATCGGTTCGACCTTCAGCGCGGCTGGTCCCCCCGTCGCGAGGGCACGGAAGGCGGCAAGGATCCAGTCGGTTTTGGTGAGGCGTTGTTTGGGCATATTGAAACCATACGGAAGCGTATGGACAGCGACAAGGGATTGTGCAAACCATACGCTACCGTATGGAATCAGGAGACCTGCCATGTCCGTTGCGATGATTGTGGCCAGCGCGCTGTCTGCGCTGACTTTTGGAATACATGTCTGGATGGGCGGGCCGGAGATCCATCGGCCTATTCAGGGCAGCGCGCTGTCCACAGGGTTGCGCGCGATGTCGGCGGTGCTGTGGCACGCGGTCACCGTTGTTCTTGCCGTGATGGCCGGGGCCACGGCCTGGCTGGTCGTCGCGGATGAGCCGGGATTGGCTTGGACGCTGATCGCAATCTGCGTCGGATGGGCTGGGTTGTTCCTTTGGTATGGGTGGAGCCGCCTTGGCTCCCTCAAACCGATGCCGCAATGGGTGATTTTTCTGGCACTGGCCGGATTGATCGGCGTGGGTATGTAGCGGGGTCAGTCGCGGGCAAGTTCCGGATGCGCATAGGCCTCCGGGTAGGGCATGGGCGCGTGGGGGCCCAGCGGGATCACACCATTCCACGAGCGTCCGAAATAGCCCTGTCTGCAATGGATCAGCGATCCCGCCTCCGCGACACCATCGAGCCCATGGACCCGGCACAACCAACGCCAGAGGTGGGGATAGTCGAGGATCTTGGCCCCGTTCAGCTTCATGCGCAGGTAATAGACCGGGTCGTGGCGATAGAGCGTTGGAAAGAGGCGCAAGTCCGCTTCGGTGAACGCATCGCCCGTCAGGAAGGAACGGCCGTCAGACAGCAGGTTGTTGAGGAAGGCAAGTGTCTCGAAATAGGCGGTGTAGGCGGCTTGGTAGACCTGTTGGTCTGACGAAAAGCCCGCCTTGTAGGCCCCGTTGTTGATCGTGACATAGATGCGGTCGTTGAGCTCTTCGATCTGTTGGCGTGTCGCCTGGTCTTCGGGCAAGAGTCGCGGTCGATTTGCCGGGGCGCCGAGCGCTGCTGCATGAGCATCGAGCATGCGCAGGATCTCTGCGCTTTCGTTGTTCACGATGCGGCCCGCGATCTTGTCGTAGAGGATCGGGACGGATTGTTCGTCTGATCCCTCGCGCTGGTAGATTTGCTTGGCCAGCCGCAGGCCCTCACCCGTGCCCGTCTCCGCCGTACATTCGGGGAGCGTCGTGCCGGTCAGGCTGGCGGTGCGGGCAGGGGAGAACTCCCACAGATTGGGGCCAACTGGGTCGTCCTCGGTTGTGCGGTTGGGGAAGGCCACGTCCATCGTGATGCTGTCTTGCAGGCCCAGCACGGCGCGCGCGAGGGTGACGCGGTGGCACCACGGGCAGTTGAGCGCAACGAAGAGATGATAGCGCCCCGGTTCCGCCGGAAAGCCCGGGTCGCCGACGGCATGGCGAAAGCCGCTGACGCCACGCACGAACTCTCCCTTAGCCCGGCGCTTGGCGGCGTTGTGCTGGCTCTCTTCGGTGGAGGTGTCTTTGGTCATGGGGTGAGAGTGGTCCGCAGCGGCGGAAGGATGCAAGCGTCATGGCGCAATTGGGGCAAATCAAGCCTCCAATTGCAGACTGCGAGGATGCTTCGATGGTTGTTCGACAGCTAAAGAATGGTCGTTTGGCTTGGGGCACGCCAGCGGCACAATCACGAGGTGTGTTCTTAGCGTTCAATCTGGTGCAGCCTACGGAACCTCTGTCCGTCAAGACGCAGGCCCGATCATCGGGCCTGCGCTCCTAGAATTGCGATTAAGGCGATGTGATCGTGAAAACTGCCGCCGGATTGACATTGTCGGGGTCGTAATCAAACAGCTGAAAGGTATTCGGGCCGCCTTGTTTTACGATGACGCACTGGCCCGGCTTATCTGATGATTTGTTCCAAACAACGGGCAGCAACACGACATCGCCTTCATCCCCGTCAGCGACGGGTTCAATCCTGAATGCTTCCCAACTGTCTACAGTGGGAACGTCGTCGTCGTACTGGCAATTGAACGTACCCTGATTGGGTTCAGCACGGAGGTAAATCTTCTGATTATTCTGCTCTTGGAAAACGAAATACACGTCGTTCTTGTCCGGGTCAGGGCCGGGCATGCACACGAGATTTACCGGGTCGATGCCAGAACCATCCGTTCGCAAAATAGCTACGCCGACGCCATAGGGGCTGGGCTTGCCGGCGGAGTCACCGGAGATATACAAACTGTATTCGGGGAAGTGTTTACACTTGACGACTGCGGATAGTGAAAAAAGGGCCATTCTGACCTCCCTCTGTTGCTTTTCGAGTGAGGGCATCGTTGTTCAGGACGTTGTTTTCGGAAACGATTTGCGCGACTAAATTTTACGTAAGCGCCGCAATTTGATCGTTAGTTTTCAACGTTTTGCCACGAATTGACCATTTTCGGCTTTGCGCTCAATCAGGGCAACTTGTCAGATTCGCGCCGACAACTCTCAGATGAGCTGGGTGTAGTTTAAGTTACAGATAAACCTCAAAATTTATCTAGTTTTCGGTGAATTGTGTCAGCGCGCCAGCGCCTTCATGCCGCGCTCTAAGCCCTCAAGCGTCATGGGGACCATCTGGTCGGCGAAGATTTCGCGGATCATGCGGATGGAGTGGGTGTATTGCCAGTGCTGTTCGGGCACAGGGTTGATCCAGAGGTTGGAGGTCCACTGGTCGCGGGCGCGGTTTAGCCAGACCTGCCCGGCTTCTGGGTTCCAATGCTCATTTGCGCCGCCTGCGTAGGCGATCTCGTAGGGGCTCATGGAGGCATCGCCCACGAAGATGCACCGGTAGTCAGGGCCATAGGTGCGCAGGATCTCGTGGGTCGGGATCTGCTCGGTCCAGCGGCGCGCGTTGTTTTTCCACACGCCCTCGTAGAGGCAGTTGTGGAAGTAGAAATGTTCGAAATGCTTGAACTCTGACTTGGCGGCGGAGAAGAGCTCCTCCACCAACTTCACGTGCGGGTCCATCGAGCCGCCGACGTCGAGGAACAGCAGCACTTTCACGGCATTGCGCCGTTCGGGCCGGGTTTGGACGTCGATATAGCCGTGCTCTGCGGTCGAGCGGATGGTGGAGGGCAGGTCCAGTTCCTCTGCCGCGCCATCGCGGGCCCAGCGGCGCAGGCGCTTGAGCGCGACCTTGATGTTGCGGGTGCCCAGCTCGCGTGTGGCGTCGAAATCCTTGAACTCGCGCTTGTCCCAGACCTTGACCGCGCGTTGGTGGCGGGATTCTTTCTGTCCGATCCGCACGCCCTCGGGGTTGTAGCCGTAAGCGCCAAAGGGCGAGGTGCCGCCGGTGCCGATCCATTTGTTGCCGCCCTGATGACGCTTTTCCTGCTCGGCCAGACGTTCGCGCAGCGTCTCCATCAGCTTTTCGAATCCGCCGAGGGCCTCAATCTCCGCCATTTCTTCACGCGTGAGATGCTTTTCCATCTGCTTGCGCAGCCATTCCTCGGGCAGGTCGACCTGTTCAAGCATCTGCTCTGTACTGATCTCCTCCATCCCCTTGAAGGTATGGGCGAAGACCTGATCGAAGCGGTCGATATTGCGCTCATCCTTCACGAGGGCTGCCCGCGCGAGGTAGTAGAACCCCTCGACATCATACATGACCACGCCCCGCTCCATCGCCTCCAACAGCGTCAGATACTCGCGCAGGGAGACGGGGAGCTTTGCGGTCCGCAGATTGTCAAAGAAGCGCAGGAACATGGATCAGAAGAACCAGTTGTTGCCGAAGTCGAACCACATGAGAATGAAGAACGCGACGACGGTGAAGGCAAAGCCATGGGCCAAACCCCATGTTGCCATATCCGCCGCTTTGCCACCCCGTTTGCGCGCACGCCATGCGCCGATGACCAACCCGATGATGCCGATGATGAGTGCGTTCATGGGGCTGTCCTTCATGCGCTGCCTGTCACCCTTCGTTTTTGGGGATCATCGCGCGGAAGGGCAAGGGGGGCGTTGCGTCGCGGGGGAAAGTTGAGACCGAACAGAGGATGCGCCCTCCAAGCCGCACCCTCTGTTCCTGTCGACCTGACGGCAAGTAAACGATGCCGATCAGGATTTGAGTTGGGCGCCCCCTGAGGGAGGCGCCCGCCCATGGCGCATCGGAATGGAGATTACATGCCCATGGAAACGGCGAAGCCGGTAAAACCGCCCATGCCGAGATCGGCCAGCAATGTCGCCTCGGCTGTTTCGAGGTTGATGGCGTAGAGACCTGCGGTCGACGCGCCTTCGGTCTGAAGGATCGCATAGGCCGCGTCCTGGCCCTCGGCTGCGGAAACGATGTCAAACCCACCCATGCCAGAGAAGTCGACGGCAGCCCCATCCACTGTGATCGAACCGACGGTCATCAGCTCACCGGCATTGTTTGCAAGGCTGACCAGGCTGTCGGTTTCAGCGTCGATGGCGTATTGGAACGTTGAGGACGCGGTGCTGCCAGCAATCGCATTCGTATACGCATTCGCAAAGATCATCGGTGTGGTGCCCACGTTCAGGTCGCCTTCGGCATAAAACGGGTCCGTGAAACGCAGCACGCTGTTCGCGCGGTCATCGTCATCCCCAAAGCCGACGGGGAAGTAGACGAGATTTGCCCCGGCAGAGGTGACGGCACGCACCGCGTCGATCGCGTTGTTAAAGTCAAAGGCCGTCATGGCGCCGGATGCGATGGTCGCCTCATCCGCGAAGGTCGCGCCGAGATCAGTCAACTCACCCGTCATCGCATTCACTGTATAGACCGCGCCGTCTGCGATGCCCACCAGCGCCCCCGTGACCGGGCGATAGGCGATGCCGGCGAGCGGTGTCGAAAGCTCGAACGTGTTGATCGCGCCGGGCTCTGCAATGCTGTCCATGGTCACGAGCGTCGTGCCGTTATTGGCAAGCGCATAGCCCATGGTTCCGGCGTGGCCGTCGGCAAAGCTGGGTGCCGCAGCCGTGGTCAACAATACAGAGGTGATGGAAGCGAAGCGGGTCATAAAATATCCTTTCAAGGCAGTGGCGTTTCGGTTTTTCCGATCCGTCATGCCCCTAACCACGGCGTTCGCCGGGAGAAGTTTCAAATAGATGTCAGTTTTTTGCGGGCGGTGTTTTGGCTAGGGTGCGGAAAGACGAAAGGGGGTGCACGCATGTTTCGACGGCTTGGGTTGATCGCTGTTTTCCTGGCGCCCCTGAGGGCACAGGCAGAGCCGTGCCCCGACTTCTATCGCTTCGTCGACTTTGGCCTGCCCGACGCCGAGGGCGCGTTGCATCGGGGCGGGCCGGTGGTGCGGGCGGAGGGCTTTGCTGGCGAGACATTGTTAGAGGCTGCTGCAACTGAGTGCGTCACAGTTTCACCGTTGTCGCGCGATGGCCATGGCAATCCGATGCCGGTTGTGAGCCGCATCGGTTTCAGGGTTGCGCGTCTCGACAGTGTGTTTGACTCTCTGTCCGTCTTTGTTGCCCAAGACAGTTTGCGATTTGCACAGGAGGCCGCGATGCCTCATCGCGCAGCGGTTGCGGGACATGATGCGGCGATCTTCCGTGGGGCGGATATTCTGTGCGTGGATCAGACGAATGGACTGAGCTGTCAGATTGCATCGCCTTTCGACGCGGCAGGCCCCGTGGTGGCCTATTGCGAGGCTTCCGCCTGTCATCTGCCTGCGATGGCGCTCAATGACAGGATCCTGGTTGAGGCTCGGTGGCCAGCCACCGACGAGGGGGTAGAGGCGCTGGCTGAAATGATCCGCGCGCAGGATCAGGCGATAGACGCCTTTTTGACGCCGATCTCGTCCGGTCTGTGAGCGTGCGGCGCCCCTAGCGCTGGTACTTGATGAAGTCGCTTTTCGTGGCGATCCGATCATAAAGCTGGCGGGCCGTGGCGTTGCCATCTTGCGTCAACCAATAGACGGAGGGTGCGCCGTGGGCGTCGGCCGCCGCATAGACAACCTCAATCAGCTTACGGCCTGCGCCCGTGCCGCGGGCGGCGGGCGAGACGTAGAGGTCCTGAAGGTAGCAAACCTCCTCAATCTTCCAGCCGTGGCGATGGAAAAGATAGTGGACGAGGCCCACAGCCTCCCCCTCCTTCAAAGCAATCATGCCGGAGAAATCGCGCGGATCATCGCCCAGCATCCGCTCGAAAGAGCTGTCATAGACTTCTTGCGGGACGCTCGATTTGTAGAACGTCAGGTAGTCGCGCCAAAGAGCTGACCACGCATCTCTATCTTCGGGTGCGAGGGGGCGAATGGTCAGGGTCATGCTGTCATCCATGCGAGTGTGAAGAGGGTCAGGACAGAGGTCATCAGGATGGCGCGGGCCAGGGTGCGCGTCTCGACCCCGTATTGCAGGGCAATGACGAAGGCCATGGCCCCGCATGGCCCGGCTGAGACGAGCAGCGCGATTTGCGACTTGTCCGCATCGACCTCGATAAAGAAGAACAAAAGGGCCAGCAGCAGCGGGTGGGCAAAGACCTTGATCCCGATGATGGCGGAGGTCAGCCGGTCGGGCCACGCGATTGCGCCTGCCATGATGATCCCCAGCGCAAAGAGAGAGGCGGGCGGCGCGGCGCGGCCCACGAACTCAGCGTAGGTAAAGAGGCCTTGCGGCGCCAACGGCTCTGTCGCCCAGACGATCAGGCCTGCGGTGATGGCGATCAGGGCCGGATTGCGCAAAAGCATGCCCGCGACTTTGACCGGGCGCGCTGTGCCAGCAGCGAGGATGTCCATGATCAGGATCGTCCCACAGTAGAGCACGGCAAGGTCGATCACGATGATGCCCGCAATGGCGAAGGCGGCTTCCTCGCCATAGAGCTGCTCGGCGATTGGCAGGATGTAGAAGACGTGATTGACGAAGGCGCAGGTCATGCCGAGCAACAGCGCTTCTCTCACCTCCCGGCCGAAAACCCGGTACGCCAGAAGTGCTGTGCCGCCATAGACCAGCATTTGCGCGATGAAGTAGAGCGACAGGACGCGGTAATCGAACCCTTCGAACGGCGCGCGTGCCACGATGAAGAAGATCAGGGCCGGTTGCGCGATATAGAAGACGAAGCGATTGATCGTGCGGGCAAAGTCCGCGTCAAACCAGCCGCGCCAGCCACACAAAACGCCGATACCAAGGATCGCGAAGATCGGCAGGATCGGATTGGCCAGAACGGTGAGCATGGGGCGAGGTCCAGGATAGCGTCACGCCCTTATGCACGCCCGGCGGGCCTTTGCCCATGCGCACAATTGGGGATTTGTATCGCTTCACGCAGGGCCTGGCCGGTCGAGCACTCTGTCTGAAACGAAACAGGCCCGGCGGCGGGCCGGGCCTGCGTCACAAAGAGGGTGAGTGCTCAGCTCTTATCCGGCTCGTCCGTCACGGGGCCGGTAGGCTTTGGTCCTTTGGTGCCGCTGCCGGGCATGGATTGCTGGCCGGTGGACCCGGGCTTTTGACCTTTGTTCGACATTGCATGTCTCCTCTGTTGGGAGGGGTAGCGTGCATGGTCGCGAGGCGTTGAGTCAATATTTGCTACTGTCCGGGGCGCGAAAGCCCCATGCCGGTGCGCATTGCGGTCTGGCGGATTGGTGCGAGACCCGAAATGGCGGCTAGGCCCCGGCGCCGCAGGTCGCGCAGCGCCTGAACGTCGGTCATGGCCGCCCGGTTGAGCCATTCGACACCCCGTTCACGCAAGCTGATGTCCCGGCTGCGCGCGCTGGCATAGTCGGCCAGCATTTCGGGTGTGCCAAGGCCATGACGGGTAGAGGCATCGCGCAGTGCTGCGATGTCTGCAAAGGACGTGTTCAGGCCCTGTGCACCGATAGGCGGCATGACATGGGCCGCTTCGGCGATCAGGGCAATGCGCCGTGCGGTGAGGGCTTGCGCCTCTTGCGAGATGATGGGCCAGATGCGCCGCGGGCTTTCGAGCGTGAGTGGCCCGAGCACATGGCAGGAGCGTTCGGTGGCGGCAGCGGTAAAGGCCGCTTCATCCAGTTCCATCAATGCGCTGGCCTTGGGGCCAGTTTCCATCCACACGATGGCAGAGCGGTGCGTGCCAGTTGGCGCATCAGGCAGTGGGACAAGGGTGAACGGGCCACCGGTGCGGTGAATTTCGGTCGAGATGCCATCATGGGGCTGGGCGTGGCTGACCGCAAAGACGATTGCTTTTTGCCCATAGCGCGTCGTGCGCACCGAAATTCCGGCACTTTCACGGACTGGGGAACTGCGCCCATCGGCGCCAATGACAAGCTCGGCCTCAACCTGCGTTCCATCTGTCAGGGTAACCAAGGCGTGCGATGTCCGGGTTAGCACGTTGCGCACGCCGGTGCCAAAGCGGAGGTCGAGCCGGTCAGCCGATTGTGCAAAGCCTGCCATTTCCCGCCGGAGGGCAAGGTTGGGCAGATTGTATCCGAACCGAGGCTGGCCGATCTCCTCCGGGACAAAATCGGCCGTTTCGCGGATCACGTTCTCCACCCCTCCGGCATCGCAGAGGCGCATTGTGTTCAACTCTGCCGCGTGTGGGGCGAGGTGGGACCAGAGACCAATCTGGTCAAACATCTCGACCGCGGGCAGCAGGAAGGCCGTGGAGCGCAGATCAGACCCGGCATCGGCTTGATCCGTGATGGGGGGCGCGGGATCTGCACAGATCACGTCATATCCGCGATGGGCGAATGTCATCGCGGCCATCAGCCCGGCAATTCCGCCCCCGGCGACAAGGATGTCAGTCTTCTGTATCATGGTTTGAATCTATGACCTTTCGCGGGGATTGGAAGCGGTGTGGTGCCGCAGGCCATCACTCCCCGGCCAGTCCCGCATTGACCCGCATCAAAAAGCCGGTGAGATCATTGGTGGCGAAGTCCACGAAATCCGGTTCGTCCTCAGCCGTGGGGCCGATCCAGACCGTGCGCATTCCCAGCGCGTGGGGCACCTCCAGATTTTCGAGGCTGTCCTCGAACATTGCGCCATGGGCGGTGTCCACGTCGCCGATGTGAAAGACGCGCCCAAATGCATCCTTGGACGGCTTTGACAGATAGTCGGCATCCTCGATCCCGTAGACCGCATCGAAGAGCCCCTGCAGCCCGCGGGCCGCGATCACGCGGTGGGCATGTTTGCGGGTTCCATTGGTGTAGACGATCTTTCGGCCCGGCAGCGCGGCGATTGCCGCATGCAGATCTGGTGCGGGGACAAGTGCGCTGAGGTCCAGTTCGTGGGCGTGGTCGAGAAAGGGATCAGGCTCGATCCCGTGGTGATGCAGCAATCCCGCCAGTGTTGTGCCGTAGTCGCGCAGATAACCGTCGCGCATGTCGTGGGCGTCATGCCGCTCGACACCGATATTCTGAACGATCCAGTCCGTCATCAGCACCTCCATCTGGTCAAAGAGGCGGGCAGAGGGTGGATAGAGCGTGTTGTCGAGGTCAAAGACCCAGTCGCGCACATGGTCGAAATGCTGTTTCATACAAGGCAGATAGACCACAGTAGCCAACATGGCGAGGGCAAGATGAGCGGTTTGGACGACTGGAAGGGCCGGGTCGGTCAGGAATGGGCGGCGCGCGCTGATGCGATGGAGGGCCTGTTGGGTCCTGTTGGTGAGGGCGCGTTGCAGGCCCTTGGCGATTTGAGCGGTCAAAGGGTGCTGGATCTGGGCTGTGGGGCCGGGGATACGGCTGTCGCGTTGAAAGCGGCAGGCGGTTTGGTGACCGGTGTTGATGTGAGCGCGGATCTGATCGCGCTGGCCAAGCAGCGGGATCCAGAGATCAGCTGGAGATTGGCCGACGCGGCCACAGCCGCCTTCGACGAACCCTTCGATGTGCTCTATTCGCGATGCGGTGCGATGTTTTTTGACGATCCGGTGTCGGCCTACGCGCATCTGCGCGGCCAGATGGTGCCGCATGCGCGGCTCGCCATCGCGGTGTGGCGGGGTGCTGCGGAGAATGGCTGGGCGCGTATTCCGCTTGATGCGGCAGAGCCAATTCTGGGGGCCGAGGCTGTGCGACTGCCACCGGCGGGCGGGGCCGGGCCGTTTGGGTGGGCCGACCCGGAGCCGGTACTGGCGATGTTGGAGAAGGCCGGTTGGCGCAACGTGCGGGTTGCGCCCATCGACCGGACATCAATCATCAGCACCGGCGACGATCCTGATCCGATCACGCGGGCCACGGCCTTTACCATGCGCATCGGCATTCTGGCCGCGCGCCTGCGGGGAACGGACAAGGCGGTGCGGGATGCGGTTCGAGACGCGCTGGCAGACCGGTTTTCCCAGCATCTTACCCCGGCTGGCGTCGCCCTGCCTGCTGCGGGCTGGGTCTATCAGGCGGAAAACGCTGGCTGATCGTTGACAGCGGGGCGTGCAAGCCGTCACTAATGTCCACAGCTGCATACCTATGAGAACCCAGATGCCAGACACTGTCCCGAGCGACGCCTATGGCCGTATCCTTACGGCGATCGATGTGGGGGAATACCGCCCCGGAAACCGTCTGGTCGAAAGCGAATTGGCCGAGCGGTTGGGAATGTCCCGCACGCCCATTCGCGAAGCCTTGCAGCGTCTTGAGACGCAAGGGGTTCTGGCGCGGGACGGACGCAGTCTGATCGTCGCGTCCCTCGACCATGATCAGCTTGGTGAGCTTTACGTGGTGCGTGCCGAGCTGGAAGGCTTGGCTGCGCGGCTGGCTGCTCAGCACGCGGCGCCCGAAGAGGTCGCGGTCCTCGAAGATATGCTGGCCGAGGATGAGGGATATCGTGATGATCCCGACGCGTTGAGCCGTGCGAACAAGCGCTTCCACCGCCAGATCCACCTCGCCTCGCATAATCGCTTTCTGATCCGGCAGCTGGAGGGCGTGCGCCGGTCGATGGCGCTGTTGACCTCCACCTCGTTTGCTGCCGAGGGGCGGACGCCCGAAGCGCTCGCCGAGCATCGCCAGATCGTTGACGCGATCCGGGCGCGGGATGGCGATGCGGCGGATGATGCGACGCGGGCGCATATCTCTGCGGCCTATCGCACCCGGTTGCGCGTGGATGCGGAGGACGCATGAGTTTCGATGCCATGGCGCGGGCGATGGAAATCGCCGCTGATCGCGGGTCAGGTGCCCCCTTCGTCATCTACAACGATCTTCCCGATCTGGAAGCGGCCTACCGTGTGCAGAGCGCTCTTTCACGGGTCGAAGGCGGGGTCGGCGGCTATAAGATCGCATGGAACAGCCCGGCTTTGATGGCGGCGCATGGCGTCAGTGCGCCTGCGGCGGCACGGGTGCGCAGGGCGCTGATCCGGCCGGACGGTGCGCAGGTCAGCGCAGATGAGTTTGTCACGCCGATGCTGGAGCCCGAGATCGCCATCGTCTTGGGCGAGGATATGCCCGAGGGCCCTCACGATGCGGACAGTGTTGTGCGCTATGTGCGGCGGATGGTGCCAGCCTTCGAGTTGCTCGACCGGCGCGAGGCGAAAGAGCGGCATGCGCCCTCGATCATCGCCTCTGGTGTTTTCAATGCCGGTCTGGTGCTGGGCACCGGCACCGGATCCGAGATTGGTGGCTCATCGGTCAAAGTCGGCTCTGCCCGCTATCTGAGCGGAGAGGGCAAACCGCCGCAGCATCCCTATGAGGCGCTTGCCCATGTGGCGAACACTTTGCAGCCTCATGGGGCAGAGTTTCGCGCGGGTATGATCGTGCTGTGCGGCTCCCATACGCCACTGTTGCCAGTATCAGTGGGTGAAACGGCGGAGATGGTGGTCGAAGGGTTGGGGTCGGTGCGCTTCGACTTCGTCTGAGCCGTGTTGTGCGGCTGATCCTGCATATCGGCATGCACAAGACCGGATCGAGTGCGATCCAGCATGTGTTCTCACGCAATCGCAGAGTTTTGGCGCTGACCGGTCTTCATTATGCGACCGGCGGGCGCTGGCCCAAACATACGCCGCTTTTTGAGGCGTCGAGCCATCAGAATGATCATGGGATCCCCCATCCCGTGCACGGGCCGGTCTCTGACCTCTTACGGGCCTTACCCGACCGGGGAACGGTGCTGGTCAGTGCGGAGGGGTTGAGTGGCCCGCATCCCGGTCATGCGGCGCATTTCGCCGGATGCAGGCCAGAGATTGTTGTGGTGCTGCGCAATCCGGTGGACTGGGCGCCAGCGATGCATGCGCAAATGGTCCGCTCTCGCACTGTGCGGGAGGCGCGGACGTTGGCTGATTGGGTGAATGATCCGATGACAAAGGTGCATCTGGATTATGCCGCGCTGATTGAGCGATGGCAGCAGGTCGGTCCGGTGCGGGTGGTGCCCTATGAAGCGGCGATCCTGCCTGCCTTCCTTACCACTGCGGGACTTCCCAAATGGATCGCGGCGCTGCCGGGGGGGCGCGTCCGGCGCAATATCACGCCTAAGGCTGAGGTCATTGAGGATTTGCGCAGGCAGAATGGCGGGGATGCAGGGTCAGGACCCGTACCTGACCTGCGCGCCCTTGCTGATATACAACGGGCGCGGGTGATGGCCCTTGGCCACCCCGCGCCCTGGCCTTCTGATTAGAAGGCGAGCTGATAGGTTTCTGGCGTATATTCAAAGCCGTCGCCCGCCGCCTCGAGATAGCCGATCGCCGGGAAGGGCATGTGATAGCCAACAAACGGGATGCCGTCTGCGGCGATCATGCCAAGCAGATCCTTGCGGGTCTGGGCGGCGGCGGCCTTATCCTGATCGAAGCGCACTTCCCAATCGGGGCGCTCCATCGACAACACGAAGTGGTTGGCCGCATCCGCGATCAGCATCAGGCGCTGGCCCGCACTCTCGATATGATAGGCCATGTGACCGGGGGTGTGGCCGAAGGCGGCCACCGCTTCGACGCCGGAGGCGACGCTGTCACCCGGTTCGATCATGCGCATCTGTTCGGCAAAGGGCGCAACTTTGGCGTTGAACAGGTCGTTCCCGGCCTGTGACCACATGTTGTATTCGGTCGCGCCGGTGACGTAGGCGGCGTTCGAGAAGGTCGCCGCCCCAGCGGCATCGGTCATGCCGCCAATGTGGTCGGGATGCATATGGGTGAGCACGACCGTATCGACCTGATCGGCCGAATAGCCCGCCGCCTCCATTTGCGTGACAAGGCCGCTGGTGCCGCCCTCCTGCGGGCCATTGCCGGTATCGAACAGGATCAGTTCAGAGCCGGTGTTGACCAATGTGGGGGAGAAAGTGAATTCGGCCTGTCCGGTGGGTAGGTTATTGGCCTCAAGCAGAGCCGCGACATCCGCGGGATCCTGATCGGTGCCGAAGATATTGTGCGGATCGGGCACGGCGCGCACGGCGTCGAGCAGGGTCGTGACTTCGAAGTCACCGATTTTCACCCGGCGATACATCTGGCGCGTTGTTCCCATCATTGGAACTTGAGCAAGTGCCGGAGATGCAATCGCGGCGCCGCCGAGGGCCAGTGCGCCGCGTCGCGTCAATTTCGTATCGATCATCATAGTGCTCCCTGTCTGCGTTCTGCCCTCAAAATGGAGCGACACACGCATGAGGCGAGCCGTTTCACGCGATCTTGAGCATCTCCACCTTGATGCGCGCTGCCAGTGCCGCGATCCCGCGTCGGATGTCGGCAAGCGGGGGCAGGCTGAAGCTGAGGCGCAGGGTGTTGCGGCCCGTCCCATCGGCAAAGAAGGCGTGACCGGGGACAAAGGCGACGTCGTCCTTCTCGACACATTCCGAGAGCAGGGCGGCGCAATCCATGCCGTCGGGCAAGGTGACCCAGACGAACAACCCGCCCTCAGGCTCTGTCCAGGTGACACCATCGGGCATGTGGGTGCGCAAAGCGTCGAGCATCGCATCCCGCTTTGGCCGATAATGTGCAATTGCTTCAGTCACTTGTTGGTTGTAGCGGGTCCGCGCGAGGTGGAGCATCACCTTTTGGTTCATGGCTGAGGAGCTGAGGTCGCTGGCCTGTTTGATCAGCGTAAGCTTCTCGATCACCGGTCGCGCGGCGCAGACCCAACCGACGCGCAGACCGGGTGTGAAGACCTTTGAGAAGCTGCCGCAATGGATGACGCGGCTTTGGTTGATGTCGTCACCGTCGAGCGATTGCAGGGCGGACTGATGGGCGCCGTCATAGCGAAGCGTGACATAGGGTGAATCCTCGATCACCGGGACGTCGAGTTCGGTGGCCAGAGCCAGTAGGGCGCGACGTTCGGCCACATCCATCGTCTCCCCGCTGGGATTCGCAAAGTCGGGCACGACATAGGCGAATTTGGCCGTGCCGCCCGCTGCCGTGGCCGCTGCCGCGTAAGATGCGGCCGTGCGGTTCGTACCGGGACCCCCCAATAGATCGTAGGTGGGCTGGTTGGCAGAAAAAGCCTGAAGCGCGCCCAGATAGGTCGGTGCCGCGACAAGGGCGGTGTCGGCGGGCGAAAGAAGGTATTTGCCCAAGAATTCCAGCCCCTGTTGCGAGCCAGAGGTGATCAGGATGTTGTCCCTTGTGCAGGTGACACCACGTTCGGCCATGTATCCGCAGATCCAATCGCGCAGCTCTGGATCACCTTCGCTGACCGAATATTGCAGCGCTGCGGCGGCCTGTGCCGAGTCTGAGAGGACTGCATCATATGCGCGGCGGACCTCGTCTTGCGGGAACAGGACCGGATCGGGGATGCCACCGGCAAAGGCGATGATTCCCGGACGGTCCAGCAATTTGAGAAGTTCGCGGATTTCGGAGGCTTTCATCCCCTCCATCCGGTCGGCAAGGCGCGGGCTGTAGCCCGTCTTGGATGCGATGTTCATTATGTCATTCTCCCTGACCTAACTAGGTCAATGAATTTGACCTTAAGTCAAGAGCCTTGCATCGCACGCATGGGGGTGCGGCGTGCGGTGAGATGACATTGCGTCCGCAAAGCGTTAGGTAGGGGCAAATGGAGCAGAGGAAGGGGAGTTCCCATGGCACCGCGCGATCTGAAATTGCCCGAGCAACGCCATCCTGAAAAGGCCCATCGCCCTGACAATGCGCAGCCGCGCAAGCCCGATTGGATCCGTGTGAAGGCCCCGACGTCGAAGGGGTATCACGAGACGGCCAAGATCATGCGTGAAAACAAGCTCGTCACCGTGTGTGAGGAGGCAGGCTGCCCCAATGTGGGCGAGTGTTGGAGCCAGGGCCATGCGACCATGATGATCATGGGCGAGGTGTGCACACGCGCCTGCACGTTCTGCAACATCGCGACCGGCAAGCCGCCAGAGGCGCTCGACGTGTTCGAGCCGGGCCGGGTTGCGGCTGCTGTGAAAAAGCTGGGTCTGAACCACGTCGTCATCACCTCCGTCGACCGTGATGATGTTGAGGATGGCGGGGCAGAGCATTTCGCCCAGACCATCCGCGCGGTGCGCAAGCAGGCGCCCGGCACCACGATCGAGATCCTGACGCCCGATTTCATCAAGTCAAAGCCCGGATCGCTGGAAGTGGTGGTTGAGGCGAAGCCGGATGTGTTCAACCACAACCTTGAAACGGTGCCCGGCCTTTATCCGGAAGTGCGCCCCGGCGCGCGGTATTTCCACTCCCTGCGTCTGTTGCAGCGGGTGAAAGAGCTTGATCCGTCGATGTTCACCAAGTCGGGGATCATGGTCGGATTGGGCGAGGACAAGCAGGCCGTGCATCAGGTCATGGACGACATGCGTGCCGCCGATATCGATTTCCTGACCATCGGTCAGTACCTTCAGCCGACGCCGAAGCACCATCGCGTTGACCGCTTTGTGACCCCGGACGAGTTCGCAAGCTATGAGAAGGCCGCCTATGGCAAGGGCTTTCTGATGGTGTCCGCAACGCCGCTGACCCGCTCAAGCTATCACGCCGGCGACGATTTCGCCCGTCTGCGTGCGGCACGGTTGAAAAAGCTGGGACAGGCGTGAGCCGCGCACGGATCGTAAAGCTGGTCCTGCAAGTGCTCGCCTGCGGGGCGGCACTGATGGCATTTCTTGCGATTGACGGTTTGGTCCTGCCATTTGTTGGCTTTTTCGGGGCGTGGATCGTGGGCAGTGGCATAGCCAACTGGGCATTTCGCCGCCTTGCCACACCAGAAGACCTTCAGGCGGATTTGCGGGATCGCGCCGACAGTATCGACTGAGCGTGACGGCGGCTTATCATTCTCGGACATCGCAGCAGCGTATGGGGAGGTGTGATGGCGTTTGAGTTGTTCGTGATCGGTGCGGCCTTCCTGTTCGGAATGGCCATGCGGCCGCTGGGCCTTCCGCCGCTGATCGGCTTTTTGATCGCGGGCTTCACGATCAACATGTTTGGACCCGATCTTGGCATGTCGCCTGAGACGGGGCCGATCCTCGACTATGTTGCAGATCTGGGCGTTGTGCTGCTGCTGTTCACCGTCGGGCTGAAGCTGAAGCTGCGTCAGATTGGCAATCCCCCGGTTGTGGGCGGTGCGCTTTTGCATTTTGCCCTGTCCGTCGCGCTGTTTTCCCCGGTTGCCTATTGGTTTTTCTCAGAAAATTGGCTGACCGCCTTGTTAGTCGGGATCGCGCTTGCCTTTTCGTCGACCGTGCTGTCCGCCAAGCTGTTGGAGGCCAAGCGGGAGATGCGCGTCTATCATGGGCGCGTCGCCATCGGTATCCTGATCGTGCAGGACATTATTGCGCTGGTGGTTCTGGCAGTCTTTGCGGGTGACTTGCCGGGGCCCTGGGCGCTGTTGATCTTTGCCGCCCCGCTGCTGCGCCCGGTGATCTATCGCATTCTCGACATGGCCGGGCGCGATGAAATGCTGCTTGTTACGAGCGTGATGCTCGCCCTTGTGGTCGGCGGCGTCGGCTTTGAAGCGATTGGCCTGAAAGGTGAAATCGGGGCGTTGGTCATGGGATTGATCGTCTCGGGCCACGCCCGTGCGGAGGAAGTCGGCAAGGCGCTTTGGGCGGTGAAAGAGCTGTTTCTTGTCGGTTTCTTCCTGTCGATCGGGATGAGTGGTTTGCCCGATATGGAAGCCCTGATCTTTGCTGCGGTCATGGCCCTGCTGCTGCCGTTGAAAGGGGTGTTGTTCTTTGCCTTGCTGGTTGCCTTTGGCCTGCGGGTGCGTTCGGCCTTTCTCGCGGCATTGTCCCTGACGGCCTATAGCGAGTTTGGACTGATCGTGGCGGCGGGCATCCCCGACGCGGAGCCATTCTTGGTGCCGCTGGCCATTGCATTATCGCTGTCTTTCATCATCGCTGCGCCGCTGAACCGGAACGCTCACCGGATGATTGATGTGCTGGAGCCGAGACTGGCCCGGTTCGAAAGAAAGACGCGCCGACCAGATGAAAAGCCTGCAGATCTTGGGACGGCGGATATTCTGATTTTGGGGATGGGGCGCACTGGGCACGCGGCTTACGACGCCATGGTTGAGGCTGGCCGCACGCCAATTGGCCTGGACGGAGATACTTACCGGGTGGAGGAGCTGAAGGAAGCGGACGTGAACGTCATCTTTGCAGATGCAGAAGACGCCTCGCTGTGGTCGCATGTCGACATATCGGGCATACATGCGGCCGTTCTGGCGATGAATGATATTGAGGCAAAGCTGATTGCCGCACGGGCGCTGCGCAAGAAGGGTTTTGACGGACCGATTGTCGCCCATGCCTTTCATGCGGACGAGTTGCAGAGTCTTGGGGACGCTGGGGCGGACCGCACCCATCTGACCTTGCAGGAGACCGGGCGCAGCCTGACGGCGACGACCCTTGGCTGTCTTTCAGATCACAGTGCCTAGTCCATCGAGCTGAAGACGAGTGCCATCAGGATTGTATAGACGGCAATGCCGCCACCAATCAGCAGGATCGGGAAGTTGGAGGCGATCTGGGCCCGCGCATATTGCTGGGCCTGATATACGAGATCGGGCCACGTATAGCTGACAAAATCGCCCTGGGTGAACACCGCCTTAATGCGCCCATCCGCATCGACAACCGGCAAACGGCGAAACCGTTCATTCGACATGATGCGCAACCAGTCGAGCAAATCGTCATCTTCTGTCGCGACGCGCGGGTTTGCGGTCATCACTGTGCTGATCGGCGTGGTGTCGGTATCGACCCCTTTGCTGACGACGCGTTTGATAATGTCGCGCTCGGTCAAGACGCCGATGACCTTATTCTCATCATCCACGATGAAGACGGAGCCATAGTCGCGCTCTGCCATCATATCGACTGCGGCGCGAATGCTGACATCGGCCGTCGTGGTCAATGGCGCCGGTTTGGTGGCGAATTCCGGGCGATCTGCGAGCCGCATCGCGCGCTTTTCTTTGGCCATGCTCTTCTCCTTCTCGTGTTGAGAAGAGAGTAGAGCCATCGTCCAGTGGGTCGCTGCGACCCGTGCGCGCAGGGCTAGCCGAGCGCGAAGATCGCCGCGATGATGAGGGAATAGAGCAGGACACCACCGCCGATCATGGCCACAAGGCGCAGGTCGAGCGTCGCGCCCGCAGCCTTAGCCGGACGGTCATAGATCAGGTCGGGCCAGGTGTAGGCCACGAAATCGCCCATAGTGAAAATGGCCATGAGGCGGCCGTCGTCATCCACGACGGGCACCCGCCGGAACCGTTCGTTCGACATGACGCGCAGCCAGTCGAGGACAAGATCGCTGTTGCGTGCGCAGCGTGGATTGCTGGTCATCACATCGGCCACGCGTGTCGTTTCTGGGTCGAGGCCCGTATGAACGACCCGGCGCATCACGTCACGCTCGGACAGGATGCCCTCAACCCGCTGTGCATCATCCACAACCACGACACAGCCGAAATTCTGCGCATTCATCGCCGCCACGGCCTGCCGCACGGTTGCGGTGGCCGAGCAGGTCAACGGCGCGGGCTTGTGACGAAGCTCCGGGCGATCACCGATCTGTTCAGTCTGCTTCAATCGCGCAATCCACTTTTCTACCCCTCAGCGACGGTAGGGCGCGGGGCAGGGTGCGGCAAGCTGTCAGCGGCATTTATTCGAAACGAACCTTGCCGATATGGGGCAGGTTGCGGTTGCGCTGGCCGTAATCGATGCCGTAGCCGACGACGAATTCATCGGGGATCTCGAACCCGGTCCAGGTCGCGCGGATATCCACTTCCCGCCGCGCGGGCTTGTCGAGCAGGGCGCAGACCTCAAGCCGTGCAGGGTCGCGTGCCGAGAGCAGGCCGATCACGTGGTGCAGGGTGAAGCCGGTATCGACGATATCCTCCACCACCAGAACGTCGCGCCCCTCAATGCCAGAGCGTAGATCCTTGAGGATGCGGACCTCTCGGCTCGACACGGTGCTGTCGCCATAGGAGGACGCCTCAATGAAATCGACCTCCACGGGCAGATCCAGTTCCCGCACCAGATCGGCGATGAAGACGAAGGAGCCGCGCAAGAGCCCCACCACGACCAGCTTGTCGGTATCGGCAAAATGGTCGGAGATGTCTCGGGCAAGCGCCTCCACCCGTGCGGCGATGGACTTGGCAGAGATCATCTCATCTATCACATAAGGGGGGTGGGCGGTCATGGAACTCTCCGTTGTCAGCGGAGCTTGTTTAAGACAGAACGCCCAGAAGGACTAGAGAGGACGCACGCGATGACGACACATTCGGAAGTGAAGCCGATGCCCTACACGGCCGATCAGATGTTCGAACTGGTGTCAGACGTGAAGCGCTATCCCGAGTTCATCCCCTGGGTCGCGGCCATGCGGATCCGGCAGGAGCGTGAGATCGAGGGCGGCAGCGTCGTGGACGCCGACACCATCGTCAGCTTCAAAGTGTTCCGCGAAAGCTTCCTGAGCCGGGTGACGCTGAAGCCCGAGGCGCGCACGATTGACGTCGAGTACCTCGACGGGCCGTTCAAATACCTGATCAACAACTGGCGGTTTGAAGAGACGGAAACGGGCTGCAACGTCCACTTCCACGTCGATTTCGAGTTCAAGAGCCGTATCTTGCAGGCCGCGATTGGCGCGGTGTTTAATGAGGCGATGCGGCGGATTGTTGGCGCTTTTGAAGCGAGGGCGCGGGCGTTGTATGGGTGAGGGGTGTGGTTGTGCACTTGTTCTGACGCGCGCGATCCTTACGCTGTGCGGAAAGCTGTGGAGCGGCGTGAATGACACCCGATGAACTCGAAGACTGGTTGCAAGACAAACCCCAGGAATTCGCCATTGCGATGGCATTTCGATCTGCGGCGCGCGTCCTGCCCGAATTGGTCCATGATAAACACGCTTGGTCAAAAAGACTGACATTACAGTCCTTTCGATGCCTCTTAATATCATCGGTCGCGGCTCTTGGATCGACCGATGATATCATACGTCACTGTGCCGACTCCGCCGCCCACTCCGTCCACTCCGCCGCCCTCTCCGCCCGCTCCGCCGCCTTCTCCGCCCACTCCGCCCGCTCCGCCGCCCTCTCCGCCGCCCACTCCGCCGCCTCCGCCTCCGCCTTCTCTGCCGACTCCGCCGACTCCGCCGACTCCGCCGACTCCGCCGACTCCGCCGACTCCGCCGCCGCCCTCTCCGCCGCCTCCGCCGCCCTCTCCGCCCGCTCCGCCGCCCTCTCCGCCGACTGCGCTGCACTTTCCTCCACAAGCGCGGAAGAAGCTGTGGCATGGCTTCTGGCGATGCCAATCTGGCCCCGGGATAGGAAGGACGTGATGGGCTGGCCGGAGGCCCGTAAAACCTTAGAAGACTGGCCTGGCTTTACCTTTTGGCTCACCTGGTATGACGTGCTGATCACCGGCACCGAGCAGGACTGGGACCTTTTGCGTCAAATCGCCCTGATCGACCCTTACATCTGGGATGCGAAGGACGGACCAGAGCAAGTCGCGCGGGAGATTGAGCGGTTGCAGCTGGAACGCTTTGAAAGCGCTATTGCTGACATTCCAGAGGTCGTTGCGGCAAAAGCTACAAGCGCGCTGAGGCCAAAGGTTCAGCAAGTTACAAAGACTGGCGTTCTGGTGAATGCGATAGAAACCGTCGAAAGGACGGCGGCGCGGTTGGCGGCAACAACCTGCAACAGCATCAACGATTTCGAAGACATTGATGAGGCCCGCAAGACTGCACTCAGCCGCACCGACAGCGCGACTGTGTGTCCGCTGCGCATCTATTCTGATTTCGAGGCGGCTGTATCACTGTGTGATCGGTTCGTGGAGGATCATTCAATTCGTCTTGCCGAGGAAGACGCCAAGAAACTCCTGCGCGCGGTTGATGATTTCAAAGCTGCCTTGGCACGAGGTATGGAAGATATCTCGGCTGATTTTCCCGAAGTTAAAAAACGAAGAGACATCCGCAACGGCTTTCGCTTGAGCGAACTCACCTCATCTGCCGTTGCGGCCTTTGCCCAGAACTGGGCCGCTATTCGGTCGAAGTTTGCGCAGGAAGCGGCTGAAGAAGGGGATCGCGCGCTTGCCCACATTCAGGATGGGTCGAAGGCGACAGAAGTTCAGAAGCGGCAAGGGATACAAGTTCTTGCTGAAAGGCTTTTTGCGTTCGGCAAGCGTGCGCATTCCGGGGCCGTATCGGGCTTTTCGACTTATGGTCTGTGGCAAGCCATTTGGCTTATTTTCGGCTAGGAAAGCGCGGCCCCAGATCGCGTCTAGGGCGTGGTTTGCGTGTTGCGCCCGGAGCGCGCCGAAGGCGCAGGGCGCGCGGCGGCCCGTCCGGGCGGGCTGGCACTTTTGCGGGCTGGGTGCCTCGATCCGAGGGAATTCGGGTTTGCGCCATAAATTGCATTGCTTGGATGGTGTGGCGGCAGCCCACGGGCCGCCGCGGGCCAGTGCTGGGGTTTGGGATATCGTGATCGCGAGGCCCCGGATCAGGTCCGGGGCGTGTTGCTCCCTAGATCAGCCAACCACCCCTTTGACCTCCCTTGCGATCCCCCTTATCTAAGGCGCTCGAACACGTACCTAGGGGTCAGGCCATGCGCGCTGAGATTGCAAATATTGTCAGTGACATCGAAAAGAGCCTCGACCTGCTCGACCAGCGGTTGGGGGAGACGGCGGCCTATCGGCTCGAAGAGCTCAACGCCATGTCCGAGGACCCGGACCTCTGGAATGATCCGGCCAAGGCGCAAAAGTTGATGCGCGAGCGGCAGACGCTGTCGGATGCGATCGACACACACAAGTCGCTCAAGCAGGAACTGGCCGACAATATCGAGCTCATCGAATTGGGGGAGATGGAGGAAGATGCGGAGGTCGTCGCCGACGCCGAAGCTTCGATCCGCGCGCTGAAAGAGACGGCTGCTGCGAAGGAGCTTGAGGCTCTGCTGGATGGCGAGGCGGACGGCAACGACACGTTCCTTGAGATCAATTCCGGTGCGGGCGGTACGGAAAGCTGTGACTGGGCCTCGATGCTCGCGCGCATGTATATCCGCTGGGCGGAAAAGCGCGGGTTCAAGGTTGAGCTGCAGTCCGAAAGCCCGGGGGAAGAGGCGGGGATCAAGTCCGCTTCCTACAAGATCAGCGGTGAGAACGCCTATGGCTGGCTGAAGTCGGAAAGCGGCGTGCACCGGCTCGTGCGCATCTCCCCCTATGACAGCGCGGCGCGACGGCACACGTCCTTCAGCTCCGTCTGGGTCTATCCGGTTGTGGATGACGATATCGAGATCGAGGTGAACCCGGCGGATATTCGCATTGACACCTATCGCTCCTCCGGCGCGGGCGGTCAGCACGTCAACACCACGGACTCCGCCGTGCGGATCACGCACAATCCGACGGGCATCGTAGTGACATCTTCCGAGAAATCTCAGCACCAGAACCGCGACATCGCGATGAAGGCGCTGAAATCGCGGCTCTACCAGATGGAGCTCGACAAACGGAACGCCGCCATCAACGAGGCGCATGAGGCCAAGGGCGATGCGGGGTGGGGCAACCAGATCCGCTCTTACGTTTTGCAGCCCTACCAGATGGTGAAGGACTTGCGCACGGGGGTTGAGACCTCTGACAGTCAAGGCGTGCTCGACGGTGATCTGGATGCGTTCATGGCCGCCACTTTGGCGCAGGGCGCTGCGGGCAAGAGCCGCGCGGAAGCAAACGCCGAAGAGTGATCCGCAAGGTCTGTTCATTTCGTTAACCCGCATTACGTAGCGGGTGAACGATAAGGGAGACCGACCATGGATCTGGGACTGCGCGGCAAGACCGCAATCGTATGTGCAAGCTCGAAAGGGCTGGGACGTGGCTGTGCAGAGGCACTGGCCGAGGCGGGTGTTGACCTTGTGCTGAACGCCCGCACCGAGGGGCCGCTTGCGGAGACTGCCGGGCAAATTGCCGAGACCTATGGCGTGAATGTCCAGCATGTTGCCTGTGACATCACGACTGAAGAGGGACGGGCAGAGGTTCTGGCCAAGCTGCCCAACCCCGACATTCTCGTCACGAATGCGGGTGGTCCACCTCCGGGCATGTGGTCGGACTGGGAGATCGCGGATTTCGAGGCGGCGCTGCACGCCAACATGCTGACCCCCATCATGCTGATGAAGGCGGTTCTGCCAGGTATGATCGACCGGGGTTGGGGCCGCGTCGTCAACATCACGTCGCAATCGGTGAAGGCGCCTATTCCGGTGCTGGGCCTCTCCAACTCTGCGCGCGCGGGTTTGACGGGCTATGTCGCGGGCACGGCGCGGCAGGTGGCGCAGCATGGCGTGAACATCAACAACCTGCTGCCAGGCATCCACGCGACAGACCGGGCGATCGCGCTCGACAGTGGCGTCGTGAAGGCGGAGGGCATCACGATGGAAGAGGCCAAGACCCGCCGCGAGGCGACGATCCCCGCACGGCGCTACGGCACCTCAGAAGAGTTCGGGGCGACCTGCGCCTTCCTGTGTTCGCAGCAGGCCGCATTCATCGTGGGTCAGAACATTTTGCATGATGGCGGCGGGGTGAACGCCACCATCTGATCGTACCTTCTCGAAAGCGCGCCGTTCTTTACACGCGGAACAGGGGGCCGGGTCATCACCCATCCGGTTCCTGTTCATGGGCAGAGACGGCGCGCAATGCTTGCGTCAGCGGGCGCGGCAGACTAGGTGAGTGTAAACCCGATTGAATTGGTAGGTTACACGTCGATGACGCCGCGCCTTGAATTGAAATCTGTCACTCGCCGTTTTGATGGCCAGCCAGTTGTGGACGGTATCGACCTGACATTGCGTGCCGGGGAGGTTGCCTGCCTGCTCGGCCCGTCAGGCTGCGGCAAGTCGACGACGTTGCGACTGGCAGCCGGCGTCGACTCCCCGGATGGGGGGGAGGTTTTGATCGACGGAGAGGTCGTGGCGGATGGCCGTCGCAATCTGCCGCCGGAACACCGCTCAATCGGCCTGATGTTTCAGGATTTTGCGCTGTTCCCGCATCTGGATGTGGCCCGAAACGTCGCCTTTGGCCTGAGCGGTGGAAAGGCCGAACAGATGGCGCGGGTGACCGAACTGCTCGGAAAAGTCGGTTTGGCCGGATACGAGGGCAAGTTCCCGCACCAGCTGTCCGGTGGTGAGCAGCAGCGGGTCGCACTTGCCCGTGCGCTGGCACCGCGCCCTGCGATCATGCTGATGGATGAGCCGTTCTCGGGCCTCGACAAGCGCCTGCGCGACGGGATCCGTGACGAGACGCTGGATATTCTGCGTGAGGAGGGGACAGCGGTTCTGCTGGTAACCCATGAGCCGGATGAAGCGATGCGCATGGCCGACAAGATTGCCCTGATGCGCAATGGCCGGATCGTACAGGTGGGCAACCCCTATAGTGTCTATACCAAGCCCGTTGACAAGGAGGCCGCGGCCTTCTTCTCCGATATCAACGTCGTGCATGGGGTTGTCGCATCAGGCTCTGCCGAAACGCCGTTCGGGCAGTTTTTGACACCGGGTCTGGTCGATGGTGCGGATGTCGAGATCATCTTCCGGCCCCAGCATCTTCGGCTTGATTTTCCCCGGAAAGGGGCGCCTGTCCGACCAACTGTCGAACATGGGGTTCCCGCCATGGGCACGGTGGCGCGGGTTCGGTTTGTCGGCAATCAGAGCATTGTCGAACTGGAGATGGAGGCGGACCAGTCCATAGTGCGGGCGATTATTCCAGGCGTGTTCATGCCGCCAGAAGGGACGCCGCTGGTTCTGTCGCTGCGCCGCGACATCTGCCATGTCTTCCCCTGTGCGGTTCAAACCCGTGTCGACGACCCTTGGCTGCATCAAGCGGCGGAATAGCGCCTTCGGCGAGGATATTTTTGCCAAGAAGAAGGGTGCGACGTCCTGAGTTCGGGCCTCAAGACGCCGACTTCTCCTTGGGCGGTCATCGGCGTCCCCGCCTGTACCGCAGCGCATGCATCGCATGCCACTGATTTCTTCTTGGTTAAAATATCCCCGCCGGAGGCAGCTTCGTTCAATCCAGCGCGACGCCCCGGCGTCCGGCGAGGTCCGTGACATATTGCCAGGCTACGCGCCCCGAACGGGCGCCCCGCGTGGCCTGCCATTCCACCGCTTCGGCGCGCAATGTCTCGTCATCAATCGAGATGCCATAGCGGTCGCAATAGCCGCGGATCATCGCGAGATAGTCGTCTTGGTCGCAGGGGTGGAAGCCAAGCCACAGGCCAAAGCGGTCGGACAGGCTGACCTTTTCTTCTACGGCTTCACCGGGATTGATGGCGGCCGAACGCTCATTTTCGATCATGTCGCGTGGCATTAAGTGCCGGCGGTTCGAGGTGGCGTAGAAGATGACGTTTTCCGGACGCCCTTCGATGCCGCCATCCAGCACGGCCTTGAGCGATTTGTAATGTGCGTCGTCATGGCTGAAGCTGAGATCGTCGCAAAAGAGGATGAAGCGACGATCAGAGCCGCGCAGCTGGTTCAGCAGTCGTGCGATGGAGGGCAGATCTTCGCGGTGGATCTCCACAAGGACCGTTCCGCTTCCGGCCTCGGCATGGGCTGCTTTGACGAGGCTGGATTTCCCCATCCCGCGCGCGCCCCATAGCAGCACGTTGTTGGCGGGATGTCCTGCTGCGAATTGAGCGGTGTTGGCGACCAATGTGTCACGGGCACGCCCAACGCCGATTAAAAGCTCCAGCGGCACACGATCAACTTTTTCCACGGGGGCGAGATGATCCGGCTCCGTGTGCCAGACATAGGCGTCCACGCTCCAATCCGGGGCAGGGGCAGGTGGCGGGCTGAGCCGTTCCAATGCTGCGGCAATGCGCTCTAGCGGGTCGCTCAATAGCCTGCCTCGGCTTCCTCGCGCGCCCGCTTGCGCTCCACACCCATCACGAGCCAGATCGAAATCTCGTAGAGCATGTAAACGACCGTAAAGAGAATGAGCTGCGTGATCACGTCTGGAGGGGTCACGAGGGCCGCAACGACGAGAATACCGACAACGGCATATTTGCGAACGGAGCGGAGACCTTCGGAGCTGACCAGACCTGCGATCCCCATAAGGGTCAAGAGCACTGGCAGCTGGAAACAGATGCCAAAGGCGAAGATGAACTTGAGGCTAAGGTCGAGCGTTTCGCGGACCGAGCCCAGGAACACGGTCGTAATCTCACTTTCTGCCGGTGCGCCCGGCAGCAGGCCTTCACCTGAAACGCCGGTCAGTGGCGCATCGAGGGCGACCTGTGGCGCGATGCCGATCAGCGTACCGATCATCGGAATGATGTCGGAGAAACTGATGAAGAAGGCCATGGCCAGCGGGGTGACGACGAAATGTGCGAAGGCAGCGCCGGCAATGAAGAGCAGAGGAGACGCTATGATGAACGGCAGGAAGGCGCCGCGCTCGTTCTTGTAAAGGCCCGGTGCAATGAAGCGCCACATTTGATGCGCAATCACCGGGAACGCCACGGCAAGACCTGTGAGCAGCGAGATCCGGAAGAGCATGAAGAACTTTTCCTGCGGAGCGGTGAAGATCAGCCGCGGCTCCTCCCCCCGTGCACGCAGAACGTCCGCGATCGGCGCGAACAGAAATTCGAGCACCGCTTCGGCAAAATAGAACGTCACGACGATGCCAATCACCAGTGCAAGCACGGATCGGATCAGGCGCGTGCGCAGTTCCTTGAGATGCTCGATGAGCGGCATCGCGCTGTCTTCGGGGGTGCTCATGGTCTGCGTCAGTCTTTTCTGTCAGGGGACGCCTCGGCCGCGGCAGGCTCTGCGCTATCCTCGAAATGAGGAACTTCTGCCTGAGCGGCGGCGCGCTGTGCCGCGGCGGCCTGTTCGGCCTGTACGGTCTCGGCCCGTTTCTGCGATGCCTCCTCAGACATCGGATCGAAATCCTCCATCACCGTCTTGGCATAGTTCCGGGCGGATTTCGTGGCCTGACCCAGCGGGTCAGTAGCCGTTTTGAGGCCGGTTTTGACGCCGTCCAGCGAAGCCTTCACTTCGGACAGTTCACTGTCGCGCGCGGCCTGGTTCATGGCGTTCTGGAACTGCCGGGCCATGCCCTTGGCCTGCCCGACATATTTTCCGACAGCGCGGAACATTTTGGGCAGGTCATTTGGGCCGACCACGATCAGCGCGACGATTCCGACGATCGCCATCTCCCAGAAGCCAATGTCGAACATGGGCTTAGCCGTTCGAGCGGTTTTCGGCGGTCTCGTTCACATCCGCGCGCACCTCATCTGCGGCGTGCGGCAGGTTTTCCTGCTTGGATTCCTCAGCACCTTCGGCCATGCCGCGCTTGAAGGACGTGATGCCTTTGCCGACATCGCCCATCAGCTGCGAGATCTTGCCGCGGCCAAAGAGTACGAGCACCACAACGGCGATGACCAGAAAGCCCATAGGGCCGATATTGTTGAGCATTTTGCCCTCCTGAAAACGCTAAGCCTGCCGGGTTGGGCCCCGATCCTATCCGTTGAGACCATATGTATTAAGTTTGGGGGGCACGTTCAAACCCCAATCGCCCGGATGTGGCGATTGGGTAGATGTTTCTGACCCCGAACAGATAGGGAAATCTGCCTTACAAGAATTGCTCGGGGTCGGTGTGCTGCATTCCGCGGCGGACCTGGAAGTGTACGGACGGGGTCGAGCAGCTGGCCGAGTCAGGCGAGGTGCAGCTGGCCACGGTGCCAAGGGATTGACCGCGCGTGACGCGATCCCCACGCGAGACCGACACATTCTCGATCCGCCCATAGATCGTGACGAGGTTGTCCGGGTGGCGCACCATGACAATCGTTCCCAACTCTCCGATAGAGCGGGAGACCGTCACGACCTCACCATCACCCGCCGCGCTGACAGGCGTTCCGACGGAGGCGCCGATGTCGATGCCCTCGTTGCGGTTCGGACCGTTGGCAGGCGTATAACCGCGTACGATGGGGCCGTTCACCGGGCGGGAAAAACGCGCGTCGCTTACCACCGTGTTGGAACCGAATTGGTCGAGTGCCGGGCTGGCCGGTGTTTCTTCAACCACTGCGATATCCTCTGGCAGCGGCTCGGCTGCCGAAGGCGGCGGTGTAATGGCTTGTGTCTGACCCGGGACGGCCGGGATTTCTGCCGCCGGGGGCGTGACATCGACGACAGTCGGGCGCGCGACCAGCGCCGCTGTCGTGGCCTGAACGCCGACAGGGATTTGCAGGGTCTGACCGGGTACGACCGTGAAGTCGGCCCCGATATTGTTCCACTCCGCGATCACCGTCACGGGCGTATTATAAAGGCGCGCAATCGAGAAGAGCGTCTCGCCGGATGTCACGGTATGGCGGATCGGTGCGGCGGCGCTGGACGTGGCGGCTGGCGGTGTCGCCGGAAGAGGTGTCGCGGTCGCGCTTGGGGCCAGCGTTCCGGTTTCGACCGGTGCCGCGCGGTCAATCGCTGCGGCGGCCAGTTCCAGACTGAACCCGGTTTCAGATGCTGCGGGCTGGCTGGTGCCGACATTGGCATAGCGGTCCGCGCGCGGCGGCAGCACGATTTCAGTGCCCGGCGCAGGCTCGAACCCGAAGGTGAACCCGTTATAGCTGGCAAGCTCTGCCGTCGGCACGCCCACACGCGCCGCAACGGTGTCGAGCGTGTCACCCTCGCGCACGATGGCTGCGCGATATCCGCCCCGATCCACAATGCCCGCCGCGTTGACAGCTGGCGTTGCTACGGCGACCGCCGGTTGCGGTGCCGCGGTCACGCCATCCGGGTTGGAGCCGCGAAACACCACGGGGGCGGAGGTGTCGCTGGTTGTCACGCAACCGCTCAGCAGGGCGGCGCTGCCCAGCAGAAGGATGCGGGATAGGGGGGAAACGGTCATCTTGAAGCACTCACCTTGCGTCTGCTCAATTGCGTATGGCCTGCCAGTCTTGTGGGTCTATCCGTCCGGTAGATCCTCTGCGATCCCTTCGAGGAGGGGCACAAAGCGGACGTCGCCCAACTCAGTATACTCCAGACCCTCCGGTGTTTTCACCACCTTTATCATTTGTTGCACCGTATCGCTTTGTCCTACGGGGATGACCATGATCCCACCGTCCCGCAATTGGTCGAGCAGGAAGGCGGGCACATCCTCGGCTGCGGCTGTGACAATGATGCGGTCGAACGGCGCCTGTTCGGGCAGCCCGGCAGTGCCGTCGCCGCTGATCACCGTCACATTGGATGCGCCGAGGTCGGCCAGGGCGGCGCGCGCCTGCCGCGCCAACGGACGATGGCGTTCAATTGTATAGACCCTGCGGGCAAGGTGGCTGAGCACACCCGCCTGATAGCCGGAGCCCGCGCCGATTTCGAGCACTTTGCACCGGTTGGTGACTTCGAGGGCCTGGGTCATCAACCCTACGACGGAGGGCTGGCTGATCGTCTGTCCGCACGAGATTGGCAGGGCGATATCCTCAAGCGCGCGCGCGCGAAACAGCCCATCCACAAAGCGGTCCCGCGGGGTCGCTTCCAGCGCGTCAAGCACTGCTTTTTCCCGCACACCTGCCTGCTGAAGCGTGAAGATGAAGGCCCAGCGCGCCTCCTCCTGTGGGATCGCAGCCTCGCTCATTTCGCGAGCACTTCGCCCAGGCCAGAGATCAGGTCGCGTGCTGTCAGATCGGCGCGCAACGGTGTTACGGTTATCTGACCTTCCGACGCTTCGCGGGCGTCTGTGCCAGGGGCACAGGTCGCGTTGCCCATCCCATGTTTGATCCAGAGGTAGCGTCGTCCGTTCGGCGCGACATGGGGTTCGAGGCCAAAGGGCGAGCCACCGCGCTCACCCTGGGCAGTTGCCTTCACGCCCTTCACGTCTGCTGCGGGCACGGGGGGGAAGTTAACGTTGTAAAAGACGCCATAGCGCCCGTCTTCCTCCCACGTTGCGCCATTGATCAGTTTTCGCAGGATATCGGGGCCGTGGACGCGGGCGGCTTCGAACGGATCAGCCTCCGCGTTGTTGCCGGGGCCGTAGTATTGCGACATTGCAACCGTACGGAACTTGTGCAGTGCCGCCTCCATCGAGCCACCAATTGTGCCGGAATAGAGCGTGTCTTCGGCCACGTTGTGGCCGCGGTTCACGCCGGACAGGACCAGATCGGGGGGTGTCTCTTTCATGATGTCGAGCAGACCGGCCATCGCGCAATCCGCAGGGGAGCCTTCGACCGCGAAGCGTCTGGGCCCCATCTGCTCCACGCGCATGGGCCGGACATAGCTGATGCAGTGACCGACGCCGGATTGCTCAAAGGCAGGCGCCACGACCCAGACCTCCCCATCGGGTCCAGCAACCTGGGCTGCGATCTCCTCAGCCACTTCCAGCCCGGGGGCGGTAATGCCATCGTCATTGGTGATGAGAATGCGCATGGGACCCCTCCTGAACCGCGTTGCAGAAGGGATAGGCGTGGTGGCTTGTAGCGTCCAGCCGCTTTGCGATTTTCAGCGCGTGGCGTGGCCTGAACGCCTCAGACGCGTCGCGAAAGCCAGAGTTGCGCCAGGAGGATCACGACGCCGATACCGCCCAGAGCCACCATGCCCCAACTCGTGCCCCAGTTTGCGACCATGATGCCGATCGTGGCCCAGATGGCGGCTGCGCCATAGCCGGGCGACCAGCCGAGCGCACGCAGCTGGGCGACAATGAAGGCGAGGGCAAGGGCGAGGATGATATAGCCCCATACGACCTCACCAAACCCGATGCCGTAGCCCGCACCCAAAAGGCCCAGCGACACCCAGCTTGCGGCACTCAGCCAGCCCGCATAGAGGCCCAGCGGCACGGATCCGATCCAGCCGGGAAGGGCGGCTGATCCACGATAAAGCGCGGCGAGGGCCGAGATCAGCATCGCCCAGATCAGGATCGTCGCCCAGATCGGAGAGGTCTCTGCCACCATCAGCCAGAACGTCCCGATCCCCAGCGACAGGATCAGCGGCCAGCGCGCGCGATCCCAGCCCTCATCATCGCGCCGGGCAATCACCCCAAACCCGGCATGGGCTATCAGCGCCAGATAGATCAAACCCCAGATCGCGAAAGCATATCCGGCGGGTTGGATGGGCGGGTTTTGCTGCGGATTGGGATAGAGCGAGGGATCAAACCCATTGAAGTCGCTCCAGAACGGCGCAGCCGCGAAGGTGATGGACGTCACAAGGACAAGAAGGGCTTTTAGCGTCTGCATTTTGTCGGTCCTCTCCCCCGGCCAACGGTGCCGGGGCGCTGTGCGAACAATGCCTCATACCGGCGAGGGTTCCCGCACGATCCGCGTGTGAAAGCAATTATTCGATGCGGAGCGAACGTCAACGAATGCAATTTCCTTGTCCTTGAAGATCTCCTGCGCAGCGGTCGGGATGGTCGGGGTCGGGACGATCCTGCCTGTCCCGTACCGGATCCGCTCGTCCGCCGTGTAGCCCTTGATCAGATAGGTTTCGGAGTTCAGGGAGGCTGGGATCGCCGTCTTTGTTCTCGGGGCCTCACAGACTTCTGCGCACAGGAAAATCGGCCCGACCTCCGCAAATGGCTGATCAGAGGTGAAGGGGCGGTAACTGATGGTCAGATAGTCCTGTCCCTGTGGGACCGGGGACAGGCAGTGGCGGCAAGGTTGGCTGATCCCGTCTGCGACCCGCCGCTCTGGTGCGTTGCCCCAGAAGTCGGGGCCACCAGCCTGAAGCGCGCGGACGGTTTCTGTCGGAAGGGAGGTGAAATGGATCGGCATCGTCGGTCTCCTTTGGTTGTGATGCCGTAATTCTGCCGGTGCGTCGGCGGGCGCGCGACCCGGATCCTGCGCTCTGCAAGTATGTCGCGCGGCAGACCGACGCGAGGGCGGTTTTCCTGTCGCAAAGGCAGTCCATCTAGCGGGCAACAACCACAACGCGCCGGTTTTCGGCGCGAGACGCGAGAGAGGAGAAGCTTATGTCTTTGAACATGAACCGCCGCACCCTGATCGGCTCCGCAACGGCACTGATGCTGGCGCGCCCGACATTTGCAGATGGACATTCAGCAGTCCACGAAGTCGCGATGCTCAACCGCGATCCCGATGATCCACGCCGTCGCATGGTATTCGGCCCGACGATCCTGGAAGTGAAGCCGGGAGATACAATTAAGTGGCTGGCAACTGACCGTGGGCACAATGCGGCCTCAACGGACGGGATGATCCCCGAAGGTGCGGAGGCCTGGAATGGCCGCATCAACGAGGAGATTGAGGTCACATTGAACGTGCCCGGTGTCTATGGCTATCACTGCACCCCGCACCAGACGCAGGGCATGGTCGGTCTGATCGTCTGCCGTGCCGAAGTTGGCGATGTGCCGGAAAATCTGGAGGCGGCGAAGGAGGTGCGCCAGCGCGGACGCGCGGCGCAGGCCTGGGAGCAGATTTGGGAAGATGCGGAGGCTATGGGCCTGCTGAGCTAGTCACGCGGACGCTGATCGTGCCTGCCTCCGGCGGGGATATTTTTCGGAAGTGAAACGGGGCGCGCCAAAGGATCGGCGCGCCCTTTGCTCGTTTCAGATCAGGTCGCCGTCAGCGCTGATCCGGGTTTTTCCGCGCAGCCACGGATGGATCGCCTCTGGCAGCAGCACGGATCCGTCGGCCTGTTGTCCGTTTTCAAGAACGGCGATCAGGCAGCGTCCGACTGCAAGGCCGGAGCCGTTGAGCGTGTGCACAAACTCTGGCTTTCCGCCGCCTTCGGGGCGGAAACGGGCATTCATGCGACGCGCCTGAAAGTCGCCGCAGACCGAGCAGGACGAAATTTCGCGATAGGTGTCCTGGCCGGGCAACCAGACCTCGATATCGTGCGTGCGCCGTGCGCCAAAGCCCATATCGCCGGTGCACAGCACCATCGTACGGTAGGCAAGGCCAAGCCGGTCGAGGATGCCTTCCGCACAAGCCGTCATCCGATCAAGCTCTGCCCGGCTGTCCTCTGGCTTTGTGACAGAGACCATCTCCACCTTTTCGAATTGGTGCTGGCGCAGCATGCCGGCGGTGTCGCGGCCTGCACTACCCGCTTCGGATCGGAAGCAGAGCGTGTGCGCAGCATAGCGGCGGGGCAGGTAGCTTTCGTCGATGATCGTGTCAGACACGATATTGGTCAGCGTCACCTCGGCTGTCGGGATCAGCCACCATCCATTGGTGGTCTGATAGCTGTCCTCGGCAAATTTTGGCAATTGGCCGGTGCCCAACATTGCCTCATCGCGCACCAAAACAGGTGTGTTCGTCTCGGCCAGCCCGTTTTGTTCGACATGCGTGTCGAGCATGAACTGGGCCAGGGCACGGTGGACGCGGGCAACGGCGCCGGACATGACGACGAACCGGCTGCCCGACAGCTTCGCAGCCGTCTCGAAATCCAGGCCGGGTTTCACGGCGGGGATGTCATAATGCTCCAACGGCTTGAAGTCGAAGCTTGGCGGGGTGCCGCGGCGATGCAGTTCGACATTGTCGGCTTCGTCCGCGCCTTCGGGCACATCCTCGTACGGGACGTTCGGGATGCCCATCAACTGTCCGTTCAGCTCTTCTTCAAGTTGCTTGGCATCGGCTTCCAACTGCGCGATTTCAGCCTTTTTCTCGGCCACGAGGGCGCGAAGGCGTTCGAACTCCGCCTCGTCGCCGCGACCCTTGGCCGCGCCAACCTCTTTCGAGGCGCGATTGCGCTCTGCCAAAGCAGCCTCGGCCTGCGTGATTGCGGCCCGGCGCTTTTCATCAATGGCCAGGAGGCCTTCGGACATGGAGGACACCCCGCGCGTCGCAAGTGCGGCGTCGAACCCGGCGGGGTTCTGGCGGATCAGCTTGATGTCATGCATGGCTATGGCCTCCATCTGAGGGATTAAGTGAGGCGGGTTATGATGGATCGACACGCGAAGGGCAATGCGAGTTGCCGGGATGCGTGCGGTCCGGCGCTTGCATCACCTTGCGCCGCCCCACACCACGCTATAGGTATCCCCGGACTTCGCAATCCTCGTGCTCTCGGAGAGACTTCATGTTCGTGACCCCAGCTTATGCTCAGGCAGCCGGAGGCGGTGCCGCAGGTGGCCTCGCATCCTTCATTCCGATCATCTTGATCTTTGCGATCATGTATTTCCTGATGATCCGTCCGCAGCAGAAGAAAATGAAAGAGCATCGCATGATGGTCGAGGCGCTGCGACGCGGTGATGAGGTTGTGACCGCCGGTGGCCTGATCGGCAAAGTGACCAAGGTCAAAGAAGATAACGAGATCGAGGTTGATCTGGGCGATGGGCAGAAAGTGCGTGTCGTGCAATCCACGATTTCCCACGTCCGTTCGAAGACCGAACCCGTCAAGGACTGATCCAACATGCGCGATTTTCCCGCCTGGAAGAAGATCCTTGTCGCCCTGGTGGCGGTTCTGGCGATCTTCTTTTCTGCCCCGAATCTCTTTTACGGACAGGTTGAGCGGGCGAATGACGCGCGGATAGCGGGGGAGGAGACGACGGAGTGGCCCGCATGGGCGCCATCCTCCCTCGTTAATCTCGGCCTTGACCTGCGCGGTGGTGCGCATCTGCTGGTCGAGGTGCAGCTGTCCGATGTTTATGCCGATCGCATGGAGAGCGTGTTTGTAGAATCGCTCACCCTGTTGCGGGAGGTGCGTGATGAGGTCGGCACCGTGCGTCAGATTGACGGCGCGGTGGGCGAGCTGGATTTGCGGATCGGCAATCCCGCTGGGATCGAGACGGCCGTGGCACAGCTGCGGACACTCGCCCAGCCGGTCCAGACGCTTACCGGTGTTGGGGCCACAGATATTGAGGTGACGGCGTCAGGTGCTGATACGATCAATGTCCGCCTCTCTGATCCTGAAAAGACAACGATCAACAATCGCATCATGGCTCAGTCGGTGGAGATTGTGCGCCGCCGGATTGATGAAAGTGGCACGCGTGAGCCGACGATCCAGCGACAGGGTGCGGATCGCATCCTGATCCAGGTGCCCGGCGTCGGATCAGCGCAGGAGGTGCTCGACCTGCTGGGCACGACGGCGAAGCTTTCTTTTCATGAGGTTATCAACGTCACCTCGAATGAGGCAACGCGCCCTGGGTCGGGCAATGTGCTCTATCCGTCGGTGGACGAGCCGGGCACCTTCTATGTGCTTGCCCGTCGGGCCATCGTGACGGGTGAGCAGCTTGTCGATGCACAGGCGGCGTTTGATCAGAACAATCGCCCCGCGGTGAACTTCCGCTTCAATGCGCAGGGTGCACGGGCGTTCGGGGATTTCACGGCCGCCAATATCGGTCAGCCTTTCGCGATTGTCCTGGATGAAGAGGTGTTGAGCGCGCCGGTTATCCAGAGCCATATTCCCGGTGGGTCCGGCATTATCACCGGCCAGTTCACGACAGAGGAAACAACGGCCCTTTCCGTTAATCTGCGCGCAGGTGCGTTGCCTGCGGAACTGGTGGTGCTCGAACAACGCTCGATCGGGCCGGAGCTGGGCGCGGACTCCATTGAAGCAGGCAAGATCGCGACGATGGTGGCCTTTGCCGGGGTCCTCGTATTTATGGCGCTCAGCTACGGCCTGTTCGGCATTTTTGCGAATGTCGCGCTGATCCTGAACATCGCGATGATCTTTGCCATACTTTCGGTCCTGGGCGCCACGTTGACGCTGCCGGGCATTGCCGGGATCGTGTTGACGGTCGGGATGGCGGTCGATGCAAACGTTCTGATCTTTGAGCGGATCAAGGAAGAGCTGAAATCAGCCAAGGGGCCGAGTCGTGCGATCACGCAAGGTTATGACAAAGCGTTCTCGGCCATTCTGGACGCCAACATCACGACGTTCCTCGCTGCTGTAATCCTGTTTGCCATCGGCTCTGGCCCGGTGCGGGGCTTTGCGGTCACGCTGGGGGTCGGGATCATGACGTCGGTCTTTGCCGCGCTTTACATCACCCGGGTTCTGATCGTGCTGTGGTTCGATGCACGTCGCCCGAAGACAATCGAGGTTTGAGGCTGCCATGCGTCTGAGACTTGTCCGCCAGTCGACGTCCTTCGATTTCCTGAAATTGGGAGTGCCTGCGCTTGGGGCCTCGGCCCTGGCCGTCATCGGCTCCATCGTGTTGTTCTTCGTGGTCGGTCTGAACTTCGGTATCGATTTCCGTGGCGGGTCAATGATCATGACCGAGACGCCCGAATATGTCGCCACCTCGGAATATCGGGAGGTGCTGGGCACGCTCGATATCGGCGATGTCACCGTCAGCGAGATTTCCGACCCAGCGGCAGAGCTGACCGGCGCTGCGGTCAACTCCGTCATGATCCGGGTTGAGCAGGTGAGCGATGAGGCCGGGGAGCAGATGGCCGTGTTGCAGGACGTTCAAGGGGCGTTGCAGACAGCATTCCCCGGATTGATCGTGCTCGCGACCGAAAGCGTGGGCGCGAAGGTGTCCGGTGAACTGGTACAGGCCGGTATCCTGGCGGTCGTGCTCGCTGTTGCGGCGGTTCTTTTCTACATCTGGCTGCGGTTCGAATGGCAGTTTTCCGTCGCTGCGGTCGCCGCGCTCGTTCATGATGTGGCGCTGACCATCGGCGTGTTCAGTTTGATCGGGCTGGAGTTCAATCTCGCCATCATCGCAGCCATCCTGACAATCGTGGGCTACTCGCTCAACGATACGGTGGTTGTGTTTGACCGGGTGCGCGAAAACCTGCGACGCTTCAAGAAGAAGCCGCTGAAAGATGTTTTGAACCTGTCGATCAACGAAACGTTGAGCCGGACGGTCATGACCTCTGTCACAACGCTGCTGGCGCTGATTTCGCTCTATGTGCTGGGCGGTGAGGTGATCCGTGGATTTACCTTTGCGATGATCTGGGGCGTGATCGTTGGAACATATTCATCGGTCTTCATCGCGTCTCCGATCCTGCTGATGCTGGATGTAAAGCGCGATTGGTCAAAGACGGGCAGCGATGGCAAGGCGGGCACTCAGTTCGCGAATATCGACGCCTGATCGGCCATCGTTCCGGGTTTGTATGGCGAAAGGTGAAGGGAGAGCGCAATGCGGCTCAACGAGATTCACTATGATGGCTCTAAACCCGTGGATGGTTACGGTCCGGGGTTCTTTCGCGTTGGTGGCAAGGTGATGGACGGCCATGTGGCCCTGTTGCCGAGTGGACCGGTTGTGTGGGACGGCTCCCCGGACGTCTTTGTCGCGGCAGCTTCAGAGATGGACGTGGTCCTTCTGGGGACGGGGGCAGATATCGACAATCCGCCGGAAGCGCTGGTGGAGGCGATGGAAGCTGCCGGTCTGGGGGTTGAGGTCATGTCCTCCCCGTCCGCTTGCAGAACCTATAACGTCTTGCTGGGCGAAGGGCGGCGCATTGGTGCGGCCTTGTTTGCGGTTGTCGAAAAATGATCTGCGCCTACTGCACGTCGCGTATCCCTGACGGCAGCATTCGGTGCGAGGCGTGCGGCGCGGCCCATCCGCAAGACCGGCGTGACGATGTCGTGCCGACAAAGGCCATCGGGTTTTGGCCTTGGGTTCTGGGTGCGTTGGGGCTGAGCGTTGGGTTCGCTCTCGTCGGTGGACTGGTTGAGCCGTCAGGCGACGATCAGCCGATCTGGTATGTCCTGCCACTGGTGTTGTGGGCGTTTTTGCTCGCCCCAGCCGTGCTGATCCGTCAGGCGATCCGAAGTGGGCGCGCGGCGGGGGGGCAGCTGTTGCTGAAACTCGCCCTCGCGGTGCTCTTATCGCCGGTTTGCTTCATTATTTCGTTCCTTGGAACGATCTGAGGGGTTTCCCATCCGTTAATTTGACTTACCTATCGGGGCAGGCGGGCCTTGGCCCGACTCTAGACCTGTCCAAATGAGGAGCAGCCGATATGGCCTTCGAACTTCCCGATCTTCCCTACGCGCATGATGCACTCGCCTCTAAGGGTATGAGCGCCGAGACGCTGGAATACCACCACGACCTGCACCACAACGCCTATGTCACCAACGGCAACAAGGCGATTGAAGGCACCGAGTGGGAGGGCAAGTCCCTCGAAGAGATCATCAAAGGCACCTACAATGCCGGTGCAGTTGCGCAGAAAGGGATCTTCAACAACATCTCCCAGCTGTGGAACCACAACCAGTTCTGGGAAATGATGGGTCCGGGCGACAGCGCGATGCCGTCCGAGCTGGAAGCGGCTCTTGTTGAGAATTTCGGCTCCGTTGACAATTTCAAGGATGAGTTCTCCGCCGCAGGTGCCGGACAGTTCGGCTCCGGCTGGGCGTGGCTTGTGAAGAACGCCGACGGCTCGCTGGCTGTCACGAAGACCGAAAACGGCGTGAACCCGCTCTGCTTCGATCAGACGGCTCTGCTGGGCTGTGATGTGTGGGAGCATTCCTACTACATCGACTTCCGCAACAAGCGTCCGGCCTACCTCACCAACTTCCTCGACAATCTGGTGAACTGGGAAAACGTCGCATCCCGTATGTGATGCCAGTTTGATCTGAAATCGAGAAGGGCGTCCGACCGGGCGCCCTTTTGCGCATCAGGAGGTGAGATGTCCGATTGGGTCGCATTTGAGGGTGAAATTGTGGCGATGGAGTGGGGTAATAGCACCTACACGGTGCTGCCGATCCCAGATGAGGTCATCGAGGATCCGGCCCTTGCCGATGCCCGAAGGGTTGAGGTGGAGTTGAACGATCATCCGTTCAACATGGCGCTGACCAAGGCTCCCCCGATTGAGCAGATCTTCGTCTATACAGGGAAGGATGTGCTTGCGCAGGCTGGCATCGCGCCGGGTGATCAGATTGACGTGCGCATGCGTCTTGCTGATCCCGATCAGGTCGATCTTCCTGATGATGTTGCCCGCGCCCTGATCGCTGCAGGGCTGTTGGAGGATTGGGAGGCCCTGTCCCCCGGCAAACGCCGGGGACTGTTGCATGGCGTGCAGTCGGCCAAACGGGCGGAAACGCGAGCGAAGCGGATCGCAAAATTGATCGAGGCGTTAGCGACCTAAGGCTGCACGTTCCAATGCGGGGTACTTTGCGCCCAAGGTGATGGCCCGGATGATGAAGAACAGCATCAGCGCCGCCCAGAGACCGTGATTGCCATAAGCCGGGATCAGCACGAGAAGGCTCGCTCCGAACAAAAGCGCTGACAGAAGCATCATGTTGCGCATGTCGCGCGTGCGCACCGCACCGATGAAAATTCCGTCCAACATGAAGCAGGGCAAGCCCAGCAAGGGGGCGGCGACCATCCACGGCAGGTAGGTGCGTGCAGCCTCCTGTACGGCGGTTGCCGTCGTCATCTGGCCGATAATCTCCTCTCCGGCGAAGGCGTAGGTCAGGCTCAATACGCCGACCATGACAAGCGCCCACAGGCTGGACAGAAGGGCCGCGCGGCGTAGCCGAGCCACATTGCCAGCACCAAATGCAGAGCCGACCAAAGCCTCTGCCGCAAAGGCAAACCCGTCCAGCGCATTGGCCGTGATGTAAAGGAATTGAAGCAAGATCTGATTGGCCGCGAGCGTGACATCGCTGAGCGCTGCTGCCTGAAAGGTGACGGAGATAAAGCAGATTTGCAAAAGGACCGAGCGGATCATGATGTCTGTGTTTGCCGCCATCATCGGAATGATACGCGCGCGATCCAGAACACGGCTTCGATCCCTCCATGCACCGGATCGAAACGCCTCCCGGCACAGCCAGAGCCCGAGCGCTGCGCCCGCCCATTCTGCGATCAGTGTGGCCAGTGCGGCCCCCCCGACACCCATATCGAGCCCGAGGACGAAAAGCAGGGTGAGTGCGATATTGCCGCCATTCATAGCCAATTGCAGAACGAGAACTGCGCGCGTCCGCTCCAATGCGATCAGCCAGCCGGTGAGCGCATAAATCGCAATGGCCGCAGGTGCGCCCCAGATGCGGATGGCGACATAGGTGCGGGCCAGGCCCTCTACCTCGGCACTCGCCGGTGACAATTTGAAGGCACCGATCATCAGGGGCACCTGCAGCGCGATGAGCGACACTCCCGCCACCCCGGCAATGAGCAAGGCACGAGACAAAAGCGCGTCGCGCTCATCCAGATCGCCGGACCCAGCTGCCTGCGCCACCATTCCGGTGGTTCCCATCCGCAGAAAGCCAAATATCCAGTAGACTGCTGTCAGGATCACCGCACCCACGGCGACAGCCCCGATTGGCGCGGCCGCGCCCAGCTGACCGACCGCAAATGTATCGACGAGGCCCATCAGAGGGACTGTCGCATTCGACAAGACGATCGGAAGCGCAATCCACAGAACGCGCCGGTGCGTGATGGGGCTTTCTTGCGCCATTTCGGGCCCTTTGCGGCTTTCTTGAAGAATGTGGAACGGTTTTGCACTGCCCGCCGTTCTTTCCCTAACGGCGCTACCTTTCGCCGAGACAGCTATTTTGAGCAAGGAGATTGAAAATGAGCGTTCAGGAAAACGTCAAAGACGAGTTGGCAGATAATGCCGAACACGCCAAGGAGACGGTGAAAGATCATGTCGTCTCTGCTGCTGAGACCGTTCAGAGCGATCTGAAAAGCAAGGCGGAAGTCGAAATGCAGCGCAGTGCCGGTGATGTCTCAGCCGTCGCTGATGCTGTACGCGTCGCGGGCGACGATCTGGCCGCCCGGGATCGGCACGCGGCCGCACGTCTTGCCAATGGCGCGGCATCATCGCTTGACGCGGTTGCGCGCGAACTCGATGGCAAATCCGTCGAAGATGTCGCCGATGCGGTTGCCTCTTTCGGGCGTCGCAACCCGCTTGCATTGATTGGCGGTGCAGCAGTCGCAGGCTTTTTCCTGGGGCGCTTCGTGACCGCCACGACACCTGGAGAGGACGACTACGCCGATGAGAGTGACGTCGCGCCCGCTGCTCCGGTCGCGACAGCATCCGGGCCGCGTCCGGTCGCTCCTATGACCGCCGGGGTGTCCAATGGCGTATCGTGAGCCAAAGCCCAGCCTGCCGACCCTCGCACAAGATACGGTCGAAACGGCATTAGCAGTCGTTGAAGCCGAGGTGCGGGTTGTGCGCGCACAGATTTCACAAGCCGTTTCGAAAGTGTCGAGCGGTGGCGGATTGATTGGCGCGGGTGCAGGGTTCGCACTCGTCGCGCTGATCCTGCTGGCACAAGGCATTTTTCACGCGCTGGCCATTGTTGTCGGACAGGCATTGTCCGGCCTGATCCTGGGCGTCGCATTCCTGCTGATCGGCGGCCTGCTGATCTGGGGTGGCCAAAAGCGGATCAAGGATGCGCAATTTGTGCCTGATCGCTATCGCGACGATGCATGAACCGGCTTCATTGAGCACAACTTTTATTTTTTTGGAGATTTGACATGGCATATGCCGAGACAGAACAAGAAAACTTGGAACGTGATGCTGATAGCAAGCGCGCCGCCTTAAAAAGTAAGGTGATGGAGCTGAAATCCTCGGTCCGTCCTTCCTCCTTTCCCGGCGTCCCGGAAGCAGGCGACGTGGCGCGTGCAGCCGGTGATGTGGCCCGCAAAGGCGGTGAGGTTGCCCGTGAAAATGGTCTGGGGCTTGCAGCCTTGGCGGCAGGCGCTGCCTTCTTTGCCGTCAAAGCGACATCGAAGCCTTCACCGCGGCGCCCTGCCAATATTGCGACCGGTGAAACGACCAGCCGTGACCGCGATCACGCGCAAAGCCTGACGAACCGTATCCGCCGTCAGCCGCTGGCGGCCGCCGCTATTGCCGTGGCGGGTGGTGCGCTCTTGGGCGCAATGCTACCGCGCACGCGGGCGGAGGATGAATTGGTTGGACCGTACCGTGATCGGATGCGGGATGATGCAATGGATAAAATGCGTGAGAAGCGTGATCAGGTGGCCTCAGCCGCGCGCGAGGGGCTGGAGACCGCAAAAGCCGATCTGCAAGAGAAATAAGAGTTTGCGGGGCGCTCTACACAGAGCGCCCCCCTTTTTATGGCCGTAGCCTTTGAAGGCGCGAGCGGCTGACAATCAGTCCCAGTGCAATCAGCCCGAGTGCTACGATGAAGCGGCCCGGAAGATCCTCGTTTAGAACTACGACGCCCAGAACGACGGCCCAGACCGGCACCTGATAATTGACTTGGGACAGGAATGACGGCCCCGCACTGCGGGTGACGGAGACGAGCATGACCGTCGCAAGCGCCGTGGGCAGAATCCCTAGATAGAGAACTGCGCCGCCCGAGATCAGACCGGGCAGGGCAGGCACACCTTCAACCATAAGCATGGTGGGCAGCATCACCACGGCCGCCAGAACAAGACCCGCCGCCGAATAGCCCAATAGGTCAACCGGCGGGCACAGGCGCGTGTTGATCGATCCAATTGCATAACAGGCTGATGCCGCCACGCAGGCAAACCGTGCGAGGCCGTCTCCACTGAAATTCAACTCATGCACACCTATCAGGATGACGACCCCGATGAAGCCGATCATGAACCCGGTCGCCTTGATCCCTGTCAGCCGCTCCCCCGGCACCATGAGATGTGCGAGGGGCAGCACAAGCAGCGGGACCGCGGCCATCGTGATCCCAGCAAATCCAGAACTGACGCTTTGCTGGGCCCAGCTGAGCAGGGCGAAGGGGATCGCGTTTGTGAACAGCGCCATGACAAGACAATGTGCCCAAATCCGCGGGCCATGCGGTGCGTTCCATTTTGGCAGACCGCTGCCACGCCCAATTGCAATTGCCGTCAGCAAAACAGCGGCCAGCGTGATCCGCGCAGTGGCAAGTGTAATGGGGTCGAGGTCGCGCAACGCAAGCTCGACCCCCAGAAAGCTGCCGCCCCAGATCAGGCCAAGCAATCCCAGATAGATCCAATCGCGTGGCGTGGGCTGTGGCGCCGTCACGTCAGCATCTCCACCGGAGGCTGCGCCAGAACGCGGTCAATGCGACGCAAGCAGTCCTCATAGACCGCATCGCTCAACCCCATACCCAGTGCGATCCGCACCTTATTCGGAACGTCGTGACCTGGCAGGACATAGGCTCCGGCTGTCGCAATTCGGATATGCTCATCCCGGCAGGCCCTGTCGAATGAGGCGACATGCCAGTCTTCGGGCAGCTCCAACCAACAGAAATTTGCGCCTTTTGCCGTTCGAATGCCCCAGCGCCCCAGCCACTTGCGGGTCATCGCAATGCGGGCGTCCAGATGCTCGCTGGCTTTCTTTCGAATGTCGTCAGCCTCGCCAGAGCGGATGAGCTGCGTCACGCTCTGACCGATCAGGGATGAAACGCGATAGTTCATCGCCTGCACAATCCCTTGGCCCACGGCGCCGCGGCCCGGCGGCGTGACGAGCACTCCGAAGCGAAGGCCTGCGGCCACACATTTTGACAGCGAGGTCGCGTACCATGTCCGCTCCGGGCAGAAGGACGGGAAACTTGGCGGGCGTTCTTCCATCAGCCAGCCATAGACGTCGTCTTCGACGATCTGAAGATCATGGGTGCGGGCAATGTCTGCGATGGCTTGCCGGCGCGCCTCACTCATCGTGATGAGGGTTGGATTGTGCAGGTTGGCAGTGACGAGGATTGCCTGAGGCCGTGCGATGCGGCAGGCCTCCTCAATCGCGACGGGGTTCAATCCATCATTGTCACTCGCAACCGGGTACAATTCCACCCCGGCCAGCTTTGCCGCCTGTTGGAAGCCGGGATAGACCAGTTCTGATACAAGCATCACAGGATGCTGACCTGACAGGCTTGCCATCATTGCAATCAACACAGCCTGTTGCGTGCCGTAGGTCGGAATGACGTCTGCCGCAGCGCCGGGCACGCCCCCGGAATGCAGCCAATCGCTCATCGTTTCGCGAACGCTCAGATCATTGGCGGCGCGGGTGTAGTCGTCGAGCACTGTGGCTCCGCTTTCCATGGCACGGCGGATGGCAGCCTCAATGATGCCTTCCTGTCCGATCATGGGGGAGCGGGAGTTGCGAAGGTCGATCTCGTCCTGCCCGGCCTGAAAAGTAAGTGGATGCAAGGGGATAAGCCGCCCTGTTTCCCGCCGGTCCCGCACGAAAGTGCCCTGACCGACATTTGCGCGCAGGGCACCCGCATCCGTCGCTTCGCGATAGGCTCGCGCGACTGTTCCCGGTGTCACACCGATTTCCCAGGCCATTTCCCGGACGGGCGGAAGTTTCACACCCGGTGCGAGCGCCCCGGTACGGATCGCGTCATCAATCGCTCCGGCGAGGGCGCGATATTTCGGTCCAGGCTGCTCTTCCAGAGGAGGGACCCAGCTTGTGTCAAATCTTGTGCCCATGACAAAACTCCAATGGCAATCCGGATGTCGTGTTTGTATGCCTATCAGGGCGACACAATGGCGCACAAATAGGTTTTTGTAGTGATACAATGCGGAGGACATGATGCAGATCACCCTGACCCTCACCCTTCCCGATCTCCCCAAGCGGGGCGTCGCAGCATTGCTCAAGACATGGACTGTGCGTGCGCGCTCTCGCCGTCATCTGGCGCGATTGGAGCCTCATATTCTGCGCGACATCGGTCTGACCGATTTTGAGGCGCGAACGGAAGCGCAGCGGCCCTTCTGGTTTGAACAGCGATAACCATCCCTCTTCCCGATTGATGGTTAGACTTGCCCCGCCGCCTTTCGTGCTGCGGGGTCTTTTTCGTCTCTAGTCCAAACATTCAAGGTTTCGCGGAGTTTCCGTTTGGAAACGCGCGCGCGACCCTCGGTGGCGCGAAACCGACATTTTCCCGGTTGACCCTTCCCGCATGCGCTCATAGCAAGGCTGCGGGCAGGTCGTCGGGTTAAGGGCGAGCGGCGGCAGGCTCAGCAATTTCGCCCCGACGATGGAGCCGTCCATGAGCCTCCCACAAACGCCGCAGGTGAAGCCTGCGCGTCCCGAATTTTCTTCCGGTCCCTGTCCCAAGCGCCCCGGCTGGTCTGCCGAAGCTGTCGCGAGCCGCTATTTCGCAGGCCGCTCACACCGCGCTGCTGGACCAAAGGCACAGATTGCCGACGTGATCACCAAGATGGCCGATCTGCTGGATGTGCCGGTGGGTTACCGCGTCGGCATCGTTCCCGCGTCCGACACAGGCGCCTATGAGATGGCCATGTGGTCCATGCTGGGTGCGCGCCCGGTCGACATGCTTGTGTGGGAAAGCTTCGGCAAGGGCTGGGCAACAGATGCGACCAAGCAGCTGAAGCTTGATGATTGTCACGTGATCGAAGCCGCTTATGGTGAGCTGCCTGATTTCACCCAAGTCCGCATGGATGCTGACATTTGCTTCACGCAGAATGGCACGACCTCTGGCGCGCGCATTCCGAATTTTGACTGGATCGCCGCGGATCGCGAGGGTCTCACCTTCGTTGATGCGACCTCGGCTGTTTTTGCGCAGCCTGTCGACTGGGCCAAGGTCGATGTGCTCACGTTTTCCTGGCAGAAGGTGCTGGGCGGGGAGGGGGCGCATGGCGTGCTGATCCTGTCTCCGCGTGCAGTGGAGCGGCTTGAGAGCTACACGCCAGATCGCCCGTTGCCCAAGATCTTCCGCATGACCAAAGGCGGCAAGTTGATCGAGGGTATTTTCACCGGTGCGACGATCAACACGCCGTCCATGTGGGCGATTGCGGACGCGGCTGACGCTCTGAACTGGATTGAAGAAATTGGTGGCAGCGCCAAGGCCATGGAGCGTGCAAATGCCAATGCGGCGGCGCTGCAAGGTTGGGTCGACGCAACGGATTGGGTCGAGAACCTGGTGCCGAATGCGGCGGAGCGGTCAAACACCTCTGTCTGCCTCAAGATCGTGGACCCTGCGATTGCTGCGCTCGACGACGATGCACAGAAAGCCTTCGTGAAGAAGATGGTTAAGCTGCTGGACGCTGAAGATGTGGCGTACGACATCAACGGCTACCGCGATGCCCCGGCTGGCTTGCGCATCTGGTGTGGAGCGACCGTGGACACTGCCGATATCGAGGCGCTGACCCCCTGGCTCGACCATGCATTCGCCGTCGCGAAGGCGGACCTCTAAGCGCAACACGCCCCGGACGTGATCCTGGGCTGCGTTGAACAGAGCGCTCCCGGCTCAAGGCCGGAACATCCCAAAACACGCTCCGGACGTCGATCCGGGGCCGCCCCAATCATACCGATCCCGGAAGTAGGCCGGGAAACCGAAGGACAACAACATGCCTAAAGTTCTTATCTCCGACAAGCTCTCGGAAGCCGCCGTTCAGATTTTCAAGGAAAACGGCGTTGAGGTCGATTTCCAGCCCGGTCTTGGAAAGGATCCGGCGAAGCTCGCGGAAATCATCGGTGACTATGATGGCCTTGCCATTCGTTCGGCTACGAAAGCCACGGCGGACCTGATTGCAAAAGCCGACAATCTGAAGGTCATTGGCCGCGCCGGTATCGGTGTGGACAACGTCGATTTGCCAGCGGCGTCCGCTAAGGGCATCGTCGTGATGAACACGCCCTTCGGAAATTCGATCACCACCGCAGAGCACGCCATCGCGATGATGTTCGCGGTTGCCCGTCAGATCCCGGAAGCCGACGCCTCCACCCGTGCGGGCAAGTGGGAGAAGTCGAAGTTCATGGGTGCGGAAATCACCCGTAAGACCCTCGGTCTGATCGGTTGCGGCAATATCGGGTCCATCGTGGCCGATCGCGCGCTTGGCCTGAAGATGAAGGTTGTCGCCTTCGACCCGTTCCTGTCGACGGAACGTGCAGCCAAGCTGGGTGTCACGAAAGTCGAGACGATTGAAGAGCTGCTGCCCGTCGCCGATTTCGTGACGTTGCATCTGCCCAAGACGGAAAAAACCGCCAATCTGCTGAACGCTGAACGTGTGAAGTTGATGAAAAAGGGCGCCCGTCTCGTGAACTGCGCACGCGGTGGTCTGGTCGATGAACAGGCCGTGGCTGACGCCTTGAAGGCCGGCGATCTGGCCGGTGCCGCGTTCGACGTCTTCGCGGTTGAGCCTGCGACGGAAAACCCACTTTTCGACGCGCCCAACGTTGTCTGCACGCCGCATCTTGGTGCGGCCACGACCGAAGCGCAGGAAAATGTTGCGCTGCAAGTGGCTGAGCAGATGAGCGACTATCTGATGAAGGGCGCAATCTCTAACGCGATCAACGCACCGTCCGTCACGGCGGAGGAAGCACCGATCCTGAAGCCGTGGATCGAGCTGTCCGAGATGCTGGGCGGTTTCGCGGGTCAGGTGACAGAGAGTGCGATCACCGAGATTGAGATCGAGTTCGTCGGCAAGGTCGGTAAGCTGAACCTGACCCCGCTCGTCTCGGCCCTCACCGCCAGCCTGATGAAGCCGCTGGTCGGTGAAGGCGGCGTCAACATGGTCTCTGCCCCCATCGTGGCGCGGGAGCGTGGCGTGAAGATCACCGAGACGCGCAAGGATGAGCAGGGGGCCTATGGCTCCTATATCCGCCTGATCGTCACGACGGAGAGCCAGACGCGCTCTGTCGCGGGAACCGTCTTCTCGGACAACAAGCCGCGTTTCATCCAGATCAAGGGGATCGGGCTGGAGGCTGAGCCACAGCGCTTCATGCTCTACACCACCAACACTGATGAGCCGGGATATATTGGTGCGCTGGGCATGAAGCTGGGCGATCTCGATGTGAACATCGCGACCTTTGCGCTCGGCCGTGCGGCCAAGGATGGTGAGGCAATTGCTCTTCTGGGGGTGGATGCTGAGTTGTCTGACGAGACCGTTGCCCAGATCGCGGCCCTGCCACAGGTGACACAGGCCAAGGCGCTGCGCTTCAACTAAGCCATATAAGTCTGAAAATTTTAACGCCCCGGTGGATCACCCGCCGGGGCGTTTTTGCGGCTTTCAGTGTTTTATGTTGGCATTCTGGTCGCATTCACGCCCACACTCCACGCGAAAGAGGTTGAACGGTTCGAGAGAGCGATTGCCACGGTCGACTGATCTCTCAAAGCTATCGCTACGTTTGAAAAGGCGTTGTCTTGCATTTGCAGGATCTGCTGCAAGAAAGACGGATGTTGAATTGCGCAAAAAGAAAGCCACCCCGGCTTGGAGTGGCTTTCAAATGTCAGCGTCGGGAAACCCTTGGCTCACAGGGGTGTGCCATACCAACGGCACGCGCTGGTGAAAGGTTTCACTCCTGCGATTTATTGAGGTCGACGATTTCCCACTCATAGGTCAGGTTCTTCCCGGCCAGCGGGTGATTTCCATCCAGCACGACCTTGCCGTCGGCGTCATTCAGCACCGTGAAAATGACGAACTTGCCGTTCGGCCTGCGCCCCCGAATCTTCTGACCCTGTTCCAGCGGGCCATCGCCCGGCAGTTGGTCACGATCAACGATTGTGATCTTGTTTGAGTCAAACTCCCCGAACCCTTCCTCCGCAGTCAGTGTGACCGTATCGCGGTCCCCGACAGCACGTCCGGCGAGCCGCTTGTCGAGGCCGGGCACGACCTCCCCCTTGCCCAGGGTGAATTTGACAGGGTCCTTACCGACAGAACTGTCGAACTGTTTCCCGTCCTCCAGCTTGCCGGTGTAGTGCAGGGCGATCTTGTCCCCCGGTGCGGCCTTCTCGTCGCTCATCGGCCCGTTCCCCCGAATTGATGTCTCTCTCCAAGGATGGGAGGATAGCTGCCGGAGTCCGTCTTGGAAATGTTGGATGCCTCCGGCGGGGATATTTTTGCCAAGAAGAAGGCGAAATGCACTCAATCCTCGGACCGCAACTCCGGTGCGGTCAGCTGACGGACATCGGCATCCAGCGGGTCGAGCGTGCCGATCTGATCGCCGCTTGGCGCGATGGACAGGCCTTCAAATTTGCGGGCCTGTGGCAGCACACGCGCCTCGGTCGTGGCAACGGTCGCATTATAGTCGCGCACGGTGTTGCTGATCGACTTGCCAAGCTTTTCGAGCTTTTCGCCAAGTCCGCTGAGCCGCTTATAGAGTTCCTGTGCAAGATCGGTTGCGGCCTGTGCGTTCTCACTCATCCGTTCCTGCTGCCAGCCATAGGCAACTGATTTCAGCAGGGCGATCAGGGTGGTTGGCGTCGCGACAATCACCTTGCTGCGGATGGCATCCTCAAACAGTGTCGGATCCTCGCTGAGCGCTGCGGAATAGAAGGCCTCGCCAGGTATGAACATGACCACGAAATCAGGGGAGCCTGCGACCACGTCGAAATAGCTCTTTTGGGCCAAGCCCTTCATTTGAGCACGCAGCTGGCGGGCGTGATGGGCGAGTGAGGCGGCCTTGTCCGGTCCATCTTCCAGTCCAGCCGCGGTCAGGAAGGCGTCAAGCGGGGTCTTTGCATCAATGACGATGCGTTTGCCGCCGGGCAGGTTGACCGTCGCATCCGGGCGCAACCGTCCTTTGTCCGTCGCGACGGATTGTTCCATATGGAAATCGACATGATCGACCATGCCTGCCATTTCAACCACTTGCCGAAGCTGAAATTCCCCCCAGTTGCCCCGCGTCTTGGGCGCCCGCAGCGCGGTGACGAGGCGATTGGTTTCGCTGGTCAGCCTTGCCTGTCCCTCTGCCAATGAGGTCACTTGCTGTCGGATCGTCGCATAGGCGTTTTCGCGTGCTTTCTCCAGTTCGCGGGTTTGTGCCTCGAACTTACCGAGATTTTCCTTGATGGGTTGAAGCAAGGTGGAAATGTCGGCCTGACGCTTCCCAAGATCCGCATCCGCCGCCTGTTTGTGCTTTTCAAAGCGCTCGGTAACAGCATTCAAGAACCGGTCGGCATTCCCATCGAGCGCCTTGCGCGCCAGTGTGTCGAATTGAGTCTCGAGCATTTTTTGTGCGCCGCGCAGCTCCTCTACCCTTGCGGTGTGGTTTTCCCGCTCGGATTTCAAAGAGGCGGAAAGGGCCGCGACGGTTTGCTGTGCGTCGGCCAGTGCTTCTTCCCGCTCGTTGAGCCGGTCACGGTAATCCTCTGCAAGCGCGGCGCGCTCTGTCATTTGGGCCAACTCTATCTGCTGGGTCTGTCTCGCGGCGGCCTCAGTCGCTGCGGCGTCGCGATGCGCGGCGGATTCGGCATGCAGTTGGGTGATCTGGGCGCGCAGGGCCCGCACTGTCGCGATCCCACGCAGCATCCAGCCAAGCGCCAGAGCGAGCAGCGCGATCACCCACCACTCTGTCAGAATCGGATATTGGGCAAGCAGCGCCGCGATCTGGTCCATGGAATACTCCTTTGGTGGGACCATAGCGTGAACGTTGCCCCGCGTCCCGACGATTTTGAGGTTTCGCGCACGAAACCAGACGGCTATACCGCCTGCGGACCAATCGAGGAGAGATCTATGGCCAATGTCGTCGTGATGGGTGCCCAGTGGGGTGATGAGGGCAAGGGCAAGATCGTCGATTGGCTGTCTGAACGGGCAGATGTCATCGCCCGGTTCCAGGGTGGTCACAATGCTGGGCATACCCTTGTGATTGACGGCAACGTTTTCAAGCTGTCGCTTCTGCCATCGGGCATCTTGCGTGAAGGCAAGCTGGGTGTGATTGGCAATGGCGTCGTACTCGACCCTTGGGCGCTGAAGGGCGAGATTGAAAAGATCGAGGGGCAGGGCGTTTCCGTCGGCACGCACAACTTGATGATCGCGGAAAACACGCCGTTGATCCTGCCGGTGCATCAGGACCTCGACAAAATGCGGGAAGAGGCCGCAGGCAAAGCCAAGATCGGGACGACCGGTCGTGGCATCGGCCCGGCCTATGAGGACAAGGTTGGCCGCCGCACGGTCCGTGTTGCGGATCTGGCGGATGAAGAGACGTTGGACGCGCGCCTTGACCGACTGCTCGCCCATCACGATGCGCTGCGGACCGGGCTGGGGGCTGAGGCCATTGATCGCGCGGCCCTCAAAGCCAAGCTGATGGAAATTGCGCCTTTCATTCTGCAATTCGCGGCCCCTGTTTGGAAGGTGTTGGCGGAGAAGCGAAAGGCGGGCAAACGTATTCTCTTTGAGGGGGCGCAAGGTGCGCTGCTCGACATCGACTTTGGGACCTATCCTTACGTGACCTCGTCGAACACGATGGCCGGTATGGCCTCCACCGGGACGGGTATGGGGCCGGGCGGGATCGGGTTTGTTCTGGGGATTGTGAAGGCTTACACCACCCGCGTGGGTGAGGGACCCTTCCCGTGTGAATTGGACGACGAGATCGGGCATCACCTGGCAACGGTCGGACATGAAAAGGGCACCGTCACCGGACGTGACCGCCGCTGCGGCTGGTTTGATGCCGTGCTTGTACGTCAGACCTGCACCGTTGGAGGTGTGACCGGGATCGCGCTGACCAAGCTCGATGTTCTCGACGGCCTCGATGAGCTGAAGATCTGTACTGGTTATATGCTCGACGGGCAGAAGATTGATCATTTGCCGACGGCAGCAGCTCAACAGGCACGGGTTGAACCGATTTACGAGACGATGCCGGGCTGGACGGGGTCGACGGGCGGTGCCCGCTCCTGGGCCGAGCTACCGGCGGAGGCGATCAAATATGTTCGGCGGATTGAAGAGTTGATTGGCTGCCCGGTGGCCCTTTTGTCCACATCGCCAGAGCGGGATGATACGATCCTTGTCACCGACCCCTTCTCGGATTGATTAAAGACGGGTGGCGCCCCGGTGTTCGTCCGGGGCGTCGCCTCAGCTACTATGCGGCGCGCAGCCCATAATGCTTTGCCAGCCGGGCAAGTGCGATCTTCAGGACCACCTTTCCTGAGCGGGCGGACCACCCCATACGCCGCTCGGCCGTTTCCAACCCTTCCAGAAAACAGCAGCACCGCATCGCGATGTCGGCTAGGCCGGGGCCAAGGGCCGAAAAGGCATTGGTAACACGGTCACGCGCATCCTGTGGCCCGGCCATGCGGTCTCCGGCAATGCCTGTCCCATGGTCGGAGGGAACAAGAAACCGTTCCCAGTTTTGGGCCACTTTCGGTCCCATCTGGGCGCGCTCGAACTCCTCCCGCAGCCGCTCGCCAGCTTCCAGTTCTTCTGGTGCGAGGAACGGTCGCCCGGACTTGTCTTTTCTGCGGGCAAGGGCAGCGAGTGGGCTTTCAGCGAGGTTGACGCGGATGGGCAGGGGTCCGTCCTGCCCCATTACGTTCCGCGTGCCTTCAACCTGATGTTGAGCAGCAAAGGGTGTCGAGGCGTGTTCATCACGCTTCGCGGCCTGATCCGCTGCGAGGATACGAGCAAGCGCCGAGGCCCCGGCAGTGGTGAGCGTATACCGCATTACTTTCCCACTTGCTGCGACCGAGATCCAGTCGCGCAGCAAGAACGCTTCAGCCACGATTGTTGGGCATGTCGCAGTTCGGGTCAGCTGACCGGCATTACCCTTGCGAAAGATGACGGCCTTTTCCATTCCGCGCGTGACGGCGAGGAATGCGCCTTTTTCAGAGAGGCGGCGCAGGATGCGGCGGGCCTCACGCTCAACTTGGCTGTCGGTCAACGTATCGCGCGTCAGTGCTGCGGTGGTCATGGCGAGGATATCCTTTCCCCCCGTCTCAGCAGTGAGATCAGCCCGATCGAGTGATCGCGCGGCCCGGTCGAGGGCCGTGTCGAGCAATGGATCGTCTCGCAATCCCTCCACCTGTCGGGCTGCACGCGAGATTGTTGAGGCGTGACAGGCCAGTTTGGCGGCTAGGAACCTTAACGAAAGGCCCAGGCCAACATGGGCAAGGTAGAGCGAGAACCGACGTGACGCACAGAAAGACACGCCAGTGGATTTGGCTGAAAATTGCATAGAAACAGAGGCTTAAAAATGTATGGGGTTTGAAAAGTTGAAAAAGAAACCGCGATAATTGCGGCTTCATTAGGGTTAACGGGCGAATCTTTCACAAAGGTTAACGTGCAGCGCGCGCCGCTCTGCTGAATTGCGCAACACCGGCGCGGAGGCGCGCAATCTGGGCGCAAATCACATCAGAAAGGATTTGCTATGCGCCGCCCGAAACTGCTGATCGCCGCTGCCCGAGAGGCCGCATCCCGCATGCGGAACCGACAGGGTCTATCTCTCGATATGCTGGAAGAGCGGGAAGAGCATCTCAACATCTCACGCCGTGCGCGAGCTGCTGACTATGATGTTGTTCAACATGTGGAGGTCTTGGCCCGGCTTTTGGTCGCGCGCCGGGCCAAAGCCTGAGATCAGCCGAATGCGTCTGGTTCGCTTGCCTTGCGTCGTGCGACGTAGCCTGCAAGCTCTTCGGCAATACCTGGGTCGATCTTGGGGGCGATATATTCGTTCATCATTTTGTTGACGCGCGCGCGCGCCAGCGCCATCGAGTCAGGCGCCCCCTCATCGGCCCAGGTTTCGTAGGGGCGATAGTCGAGCACTTCAGAGCGCCAGAACGCGTCCTTAAAGTTGGCTTGGGTGTGCGCGCAGCCCAGATAATGCCCACCCGGACCAACTTCCCGGATCGCGTCCATTGCCTGCCCGTTTTCGGAGATGTCCACGCCCGCCGCAACGGAATGGAGGATCCCAAGCTGGTCTGCGTCGAGCACGAATTTCTCGAACGAGGCGACGAGACCACCCTCCAGCCAGCCGCACGAATGCAACATGAAATTGACGCCGCCCAACAGGGCCGCATTCAGTGTATTTGCGGTTTCGTAAGCGGCTTGCGCATCCGGCAATTTCGACCCGCACAGGCCGCCACCCGAACGGAAGGGCAGGTTCAGCCTGCGGGCAAGCTGACCCGCGCCATAGAGAATCTTCGACGCTTCCGGCGTTCCGAATGTAGGTGCGCCTGAGTTCATGTCGATTGAGGTCACGAAGGCGCCAAAGATCACCGGCGCGCCGGGGCGGATCAGCTGAGAATAGGCAATCCCTGCTAGCGCTTCGGCGAGGACCTGCGTCAGCGTTCCCGCGACCGAGACCGGGGCCATCGCTCCACCCACGATGAAGGGGGAGACGATGCAGGCTTGCATGTTCGCGGCATAGACTTCGAGCGCACCCATCATCGTCGCATCGAATGTGAGCGGCGAGTTGATGTTGATCAGCGAGGTCATGTGCGGCGCTTCGGTCGCCTTCTCTCCGAACAGGATCTTGCACATTTCGACACTGTCGACGGCCCGTTCGGGTTCCGTCACGGAGCCCATGAACGGTTTGTCGCTGAGCGTCATATGCGCTTCGAGCATATCGAGGTGACGTTTGTTGACGGCAACATCTGTCGGTTCGCACACCGTGCCGCCGGAATGGTGCACCCATTTCGACATGTAGCCCAGTTTCACGAAGGTGCGGAAATCCTCCATCGTGGCATAGCGGCGGTTGCCGTCGAGGTCGCGAACGAAGGGCGGGCCATAGACCGGGGCAAGGACAAGATTGCGGCCGCCAATCTCTACATTCCGCTCGGGGTTGCGTGCATGCTGTGTGAACTGGGAAGGTGCTGTGGCGCAAAGCTTGCGGGCAAGGCCACGGGGGATGCGCACACGCTCTCCCTGTACGTCTGCGCCAGCGTCACGCCAGCGGTCGAGCGCGGCGGGGTTGTCAACGAATGCGACGCCGACTTCCTCAAGAATCGTTTCGGCATTGTACTCGATAATTTCGATCGCCTCGGGCGTAAGAACCTCGAAATCGGGTATGTTACGGGTGATGTAACGCGCTGCTTCGATCTTGGGGGCTGTGCGCTCAGCCCGTCGGGCTGCGCCGCCCCCGCCGCGTCGTCCGCGCGCCGCGCGCGGGGCTGCTTCCTGAACATCCGCCATTGATATCTCCACGCCATGCAGGTTTTCCAATGACAGTAGCGCTCCGTCGGTGGTGCTTCGGCGGCATTCCCGCCCCTCCTTGGCGCGGATGCGACACACCCCTGTCGCGAGCAACTTGTTTTTGACCTCCGAAAATCTCGTGCCATTTTCCAAGCTGACGCATTTAAGCCAGAGGACCATTTGATGAAGATCTCGAACGCTAAGGTTTCCGTCGCCCTTCTTGCCGCAGCCATTGTTCTTGCGGGCTGTTGGGAAGATGAGGATGAGACGGCTGAAAGTGGCAGTGAAACAGAAGTGACCACAACCGCTGAGGCTGAGACGGATGCTGCAGCCGAGGCAGCCGCCGCTGCTGAGGCGGAAGCAGAAGCCGCAGCGGCGGCAGAGGCCGAAGCCATCGCGGCTGCGGAAGCGGAAGCCGCCCGCCTCGCGGAGGAGGCCGCAATCGCCGAAGCCGAAGCGGCCGCCGAACAGCTCGCGATCGAGCAAGCCGCCTTGGAAGCAGAGGCAGCGCGGTTGGCCGAGGAAGCGGAAGCAGCGGCAACAGCTGCTGCGGAGGCCGCCGCAGCGGAGGCCGAGGCCGCAGCAGCAGAGATCGCTGAAGCGGCAGAGGAAGCCGAAGCAGATCTGCAAACCGCGATAGATGATGCCGCTGACGAAGTGGCATCCTTCGCGGATGGGGCGACCGCAGACGCTCGGGCCGACGCGATCGCCCAAGTCGCGGATGACGTGATCGAGGCGACCGAAGAGGATCTCACAGCCCCAGCCGCCGAAAGCGAGGCCGCCGCCGACACTTCTGGCGACGCGTCCAGCGGCGATGCGACACCGGTTTCTGACGACACTGCGGCAGACGCAGCGACAAGCGAAGAGGTTGCGGAAATCGCGGAAGACGTCACAGCCGCGACAGAGGAGGACCTGGCTGAAGTTGAGGTGGCATCAAACGAATCCGACTCCGCTGACGCTTCTTCAACCGCCGCTCCGTCAGCGCAGGATGCCGCGCTGGCGCAATTCGTCGGATCCTGGGCGCCGGAGGGTCAGTGCGATGTTGCGGCAGAAAGGGTCAGCGTATCGGGTATGACAATTTCACGCGGTGAGACGGAGTGCACAGTGGAAAGCATTGAGCCGAGCCTGCGCCTGGATGGGATTTCCCCGGTGGCGGGCGCAGAGCTGAGCCTGCCAGATTGCGGAGCATTGACCGGTGAAGACAGCATCCTGTTGATCGAGATGATCGATGGGGCGGTCACGCTGCAGTTGGAAGATGGGCCTGTCGCCCTGCAGCGCTGCGAATAGACGAAATGAAAAGGGGCGTGTCCGACGACGCGCCCCTGTTGCCTTACATGAAGCCCAATTCGAGTTTGGCTTCATCAGAGAGCATTTCCATGCCCCAGGGCGGCTCCCAAATCAGCTCGACGCTGACCGTTTGGACGCCGGGCAAAGGCTCGATCGCCTCGGCAACCCAACCGGGCATCTCACCGGCGACGGGGCATCCCGGCGCGGTCAGGGTCATCAGCACGGAGACGTTGCCGCCGTCATCAATTTCGATCGTGTAGACAAGGCCCAGATCGTAGATGTTCACTGGAATTTCAGGGTCATGCACCGTCCGGCACGCTTCGACGATACTGTCGTAGAGCGGGTGATCTGTCGTGGACGGCTTGATGAGGGGTGCGCCCTCCATCGGTGCTTCTGCGTTCATCGCGCGGGCTCCGGTTCGATTTCCTGAGTGAAGATATAGGGAATGTGCCGGCGGACGTAAAGGTGAGGGCGGATGCCTCCGCCGGCGGAGTTCGCGCCGACCTGATTTTTTGGCCAATCCTGTCTTCTTCTTGGCTGAAATATCCTCGCGCGGCAGCGCGAAACCGTGCTTGCCCTTTTCCTTTCTGTGCCAACGGCGTATGCGCTGGTCCCATGACCCAGCGATTTTCATTTTCCATTGCCGCCAAAGATGGACGTGCGCGGACCGGAACCGTTCATACGCCCCGTGGCGAAATACGCACTCCAGCTTTCATGCCCGTGGGTACGGCGGCCACGGTTAAGGCGATGCTGCCCGAAAACGTCCGCGCCACCGGCGCCGATATTCTGCTTGGCAACACCTATCATCTGATGCTGCGTCCGACGGCGGAACGGATTGCCAAGCTGGGCGGCTTGCACAAGTTCATGAACTGGGACCGGCCGATCCTGACGGATAGTGGCGGTTTTCAGGTGATGAGCCTCGCGCAGTTGCGCAAACTCACCGAAGAGGGCGTGACCTTCAAATCCCATATTGACGGCTCCCGCCATATGCTGAGCCCGGAACGCAGTATGGAGATCCAGAAACTTCTGGGATCGGACATTGTCATGTGCTTTGACGAGTGCCCGGCGCTTCCGGCAGATCGCAAGCGCATCGAGCAGAGCATGGAACTGTCGATGCGTTGGGCGCAACGCTCGCGCGACGCGTTCGGGGACAGGCCGGGGCATGCTCTGTTTGGCATCCAGCAAGGCGGGCTGGAGGAGGACATGCGGGCCCGGTCGGCGGACGCGTTGCGTGCTATTGAATTTGACGGATATGCCGTTGGCGGCCTTGCCGTGGGCGAGGGCCAGGAGGCGATGTTTGCGTGCCTTGACTACGCGCCTGAACAACTGCCGCAGGATAAACCCCGATATCTGATGGGGGTTGGCAAACCAGATGACATCGTGGGCGCGGTGCAGCGCGGCATAGACATGTTCGACTGTGTTCTTCCATCCAGATCCGGCCGAACGGGCCAGGCGCAAACCCGCATGGGGCAGGTGAACCTGCGCAACGCCAGACATGCGGATGACCCCCGGCCGCTCGATCCCGAATGCACGTGCCCATGCTGCACGCAATATTCACGGGCGTATCTGCATCATGTGCACAAGGCCCAGGAAATGATCGCCGGAATGCTGCTGACCTGGCACAACTTACATTATTATCAGGAGCTTATGCAGGGGTTGCGAGATGCAATTGCCGAACGGGCACTGGATGAATTCGTTGCGGTGTTCCACGCGCGACGCGAGCAGGGCGATTTGGAGAGGCTTTGAGCCTTCTTCCTTGTTAATCGCTTGTCAAATCTCAGTCTGCTTCATTGCATGAAATGATACCGCTGCCCTTGTCCTTCCCCTTTGCGCGGCGCAGCATAAGACAGGCCGAGTCACCGGGTGCCCCTTGAACGCACCGTGAACGGGATACAGATATAGCTTCCAGACGGGGAGGTCTGCGCTGCCGATGATCGGGGCCGGGCGTCCTGCGAGAAAGGACTTTTCGATGACCGAGACAACTCAGATTACATTGCCTGTGCTGCCTTTGCGCGACATTGTCGTGTTCCCGCACATGGTCGTGCCGCTTTTCGTGGGGCGCGACCGCTCGGTGAAAGCGCTTGAGGCGGTGATGTCAGGTGGCAAGCAAATCCTGCTGTCCGCTCAGATGGACCCAGCAGAGGATGAGCCGACAGAAGGCTCCATCTACCCGACAGGCGTTCTGGCTTCCGTTCTCCAACTGCTTAAGCTGCCTGATGGAACCGTGAAGGTGCTTGTCGAAGGCAAGACACGCCAGCGTCTGAGCGCGATCCGTGACACCGGCGCCTATTTTGAGGCTGACGCCACACAGATCGCGGAAACAGCGAATGATCCCAGCGCGGTAGAGGCGTTGAGCCGCTCGATTGCGCAGGATTTTGAGCGTTATGCAAAGCTCAACAAAAATATCACCGATGAAGCCGTCGCCGCCGTTGGTGAGATCGATGAATCTGACCGTCTTGCGGACACCGTTGCGGGCCATCTTGGCGCCAAGATCGAGGTGAAGCAGGATCTGCTCGACACCGCGGATCTGGGCGAACGGATGGAGAAGATTTTCGGCCTGATGCAGGGTGAAATCTCCGTCCTGCGCGTCGAGAAGAAGATCAAGACCCGCGTGAAGTCCCAGATGGAGCGGACCCAGCGCGAGTACTACCTGAACGAACAGATGAAGGCGATCCAGAAGGAATTGGGCGACGGCGATTCTAACGAGGATGCTGTGGCCGAATACGAGGCCAAGATCGCTGACACCAAGCTCTCCGCTGAAGCTAAGGAAAAGTCCGAGGCCGAGCTTAAGAAGCTGCGCAATATGCCCCCGATGAGCGCGGAGGCCACCGTTGTGCGCAATTACCTCGACTGGATGCTGTCGATCCCGTGGGGCAAGCGTTCCCGCGTGAAGAAGGATCTGGTGCGCGCGCAGGACGTCCTCGACGCCGATCACTACGGTCTGGAGAAGGTGAAGGAGCGGATTGTCGAATATCTCGCTGTGCAACAGCGCAGCCAGAAGCTGCGTGGCCCGATCCTGTGTCTTGTCGGCCCTCCGGGTGTCGGCAAGACCTCGCTGGGTAAGTCCGTGGCGAAGGCAACGGGACGCGAGTTTATCCGCATCTCGCTTGGCGGCGTGCGCGATGAGTCTGAGATCCGTGGCCATCGCCGGACTTATATCGGTTCCATGCCGGGCAAGATCATCCAGTCAATGAAGAAGGCCAAGACCACCAACCCGCTGATCCTGCTCGATGAAATCGACAAGATGGGCCAGGACTTCCGCGGTGATCCAGCCTCCGCCATGCTCGAGGTGCTCGATCCCGAACAGAACGCCACGTTCAACGACCACTATCTCGAAGTGGACTATGACCTGTCGAACGTGATGTTCCTGACGACAGCGAACTCCTACAACATGCCGCGCCCGCTTCTGGACCGGATGGAGATTATTAGCCTCGCTGGCTACACCGAAGAGGAGAAGGCCGAGATTGCGCGCCGTCACCTCATCGCCAAGCAGGAGAAGGGCCACGGCCTCAAGAAGGGTGAGTTCGAGATCACGGATGAGGCGCTGCGCGACGTCATCCGCCTCTACACCCGCGAGGCGGGCGTGCGGAACCTCGAGCGGGAGATCGCGAAGCTCTGCCGCAAGGCCATCACCAAACTGGTGAAGAAGGAAACGGAGAAGGTCGTGGTCACGCCCGACAACCTGTCTGACTTCCTTGGCGTCAAGCGCTTCAAGTTCGGTCTGGCCGAGGAAGATGATCAGGTTGGTGTCGTTACCGGTCTTGCCTGGACGGAAGTTGGCGGCGATCTCTTGCAGATCGAGGCGCTGCGCCTTCCGGGTAAGGGCCGGATGAAGACGACCGGTAAGCTGGGCGACGTGATGAAGGAGTCGATCGACGCGGCCTCCTCCTACGTCCGCTCCCGCTCGGTCAGCCTTGGCGTCAAACCGCCAGAGTTCGAGAAGCTCGACATCCACGTTCACGTGCCTGAGGGTGCGACCCCGAAAGATGGGCCGAGCGCGGGCATCGGTATGGTGACCTCCATCGTCTCCGTCCTGACGCAGATCCCGGTGAAACGGGATGTGGCGATGACAGGTGAGGTGACTTTGCGCGGCAACGTGCTGCCCATCGGTGGTCTGAAGGAAAAACTCCTCGCAGCCCTGCGCGGCGGTATCAAAACCGTTCTGATCCCGAAGGACAACGCGAAGGATTTGGTCGACATTCCCGATAGCGTGAAGAACGGGATGGAGATCATACCGGTCTCAAACGTGACCGAGGTGCTGGACGTCGCTTTGGTGTCAAAACCAGTCCCGACGGAATGGGATGAAGCGGCTGAGCTGGTCGCCGGAACGGCGGGTGAAGCAGGCGCGATTGATGAGGCTTCCGCCCGTGCGCATTGAACCTGGGCATCAGCCTAGGTAGAAAACAGGGGCGCGCGATGCATCGCGCGCCTCGATTCTTTTGAGGCAGAAGGTGGAACATGCGACTGGTGGATGAGATGGAAGCACCCGAACAGGATGAAGCGACAGCCCCCGCCGACCTGCCGGAAATGATCCGCAAGAAGCAGATCGTTGAACAGACGGCTGAACTGACCGGAATGAGCAAGGGTGAAGTACGGCGCGTGCTGGATGCCGCACTCGGCTACATCCGCGAGACGCTGAATGACGGAAACGACGTCCATTATCCGACGCTGGGTAAGATCAAGATCAAGGTTCCAGATCGTGAAGGCGCTAAGCCACAAATCCGTGTTGCGCTGGCAAAGAAATCGCCGGCTGACGCGAGCGACGAGGGTGATGGTCAACCTGACGACATGTATACGGACGACGAATAAATTCATGTCTGGTGTGGAAATGTATGGCGTCCCGAGTGGGGGCGCCATTTTGCTTTTCGGGGTAGACGCCACCTTTGCGCTGTCCTAAACCCTCGTATAGGGGCGGTTAGCTCAGTTGGTAGAGCAATTCGTTTACACCGAATGGGTCGGGGGTTCGAACCCCTCACCGCCCACCATTTATCCTCATATTTGCGATCATCTTGGCGAATTCCCGTCTGTCGGCATCGCGTGACAGTAGGGGGCAAAAAAACCGAAAATCGCCCTTGTTTCCCACTCCGTCCCACTGATAGACGGGTCAGCGGAGACGTGGCCGAGTGGTCGAAGGCGCTCCCCTGCTAAGGGAGTATACCGGGAACGGTATCGAGGGTTCGAATCCCTTCGTCTCCGCCACTATGGCGAAGTTACTGATTTCATGTCTGAATTCTTCAGTGAGCACAAAGGCGCGGGGGTAACAGTTACCCACAGCTCCGCTGCTGAGAAGAGGAAGCGAGACATGAAGTACATCATTCAGCCTCGAGGTCCGGGTACCGCCTATCGGTTTAATATGCGCACGCCTTCTGCGCTAAGAGGTTCGGTTGATCCTTCAACCGGTAAAAAGTTTGGTGCCTACATAAAGAGAAGCCTTGGAGGTACACACCATCTCCCTACTGCCAAGAAGCTCAGAGACGTTAGATTGGCGGAAGTTCGGGAAATGGAGGCTGATGCACTGGTCGGCGAGGCAATTAGAGATCGGTTCAGCGTGGAACGTGCTGCCGCCTGGGCGGAGGCTCTTCGCAATCAACGGGCACAAGGCGGCCCGGAACGTTATGAACCAGATGTACAGGACTTGATTGAGGAAGAAGCCAGAAACGCACCTGCAGAACGCAGAGGTACGTTCCAAAGAGTAGCCCTCTCGGGTACGCCATCAATAGCGGATGCAGTAGCCCGTTACCTACATGATCGCCGACCCGGCAACGGGAATGGGTATGCTCCTTTGAAGAAGACTACCGCGAACGACCTCAAGGTTTCCGTTAGGTACCTCTGCGCATTTATGAAGGGCGACCAAGACACTTTGTTTTTGGAAGATGTTACATCAGAGTTGATTGCCGAATTTAGGGGAGACTTTCTCCCGGAGCAGACGTCGCCCCGTGCCCCTAGCGGGCTGTCATTGGCTACGATTGAAAAACTGATTGGGCTGCTTCGTAATCTTTGGAACTGGGCTTTCGAAAGGAAGCTGACCGGGGCGGCAATCGGGAATCCGTTCGATAATCCGAAAGGCGTTCGCCGGGTTTCGAGAAATACGCAGGCAAAACGTGGAATATTTGAAGCGACTGAAGCCACAAAGATGATGACCGCATTCCCTCGCGGTGATCGCCTGGGTGATGTTTTCAGGCTATCTCTTGTAACTGGCGCGCGGTCTGATGAGCTCGCGAAAGTTCTCGTAGACGATGTGGCGGAGGACGGGTCTTGGTTCAAGATCAACGCAGGAAAAACGGAAAATGCCCAGCGCACGGTACCCGTGCCCGCCATTGCTCGGGAGCTACTTTTGACCCGTGTTCGCCGTGCGAACGAGGGTAAAGAAACACGTATCTTCCACGAATTTCCTCTCAGGCCAGCAACGGGCAAAGCCTCATCACTTTCTCAGCTATTTACGCGTGAGCGGAGAAATGTTCTCGGCATTGAAACGGACGGGAGACTAGCGTTTCACTCCCTCAGACATACGTGGCTTACAAAAGCGCGGCAGGCAGGCGTGTCTGCAAGCGATGCCAACGACCTTGGTGGGTGGGCTGGAGAGCGCACAAGTTCGAGCACGTACGATCATGGCCTACTCCTAAAGGACCTAACGGAACGGCAAGAAATTATCTCGAAGAGATTGGGTGAGGACGGATACTTGTCAGCTTTTTGATGCCAAATCTATCATGTTCTCGAGGAATATGGCACCTATCGCCGTATTTTCAAAATTTTTTCCCACAAGCAGCGGATTAGGTGTCATGTGCACAGTGTTAAATTTCAATACCTAAGGAGAGATCGCGTCACTCTGACGTCACTGACTGTTGGTTCCCGAAAAATCGAATAAATTCTGGACCTTGAAAATATACAGCCACCTTTTCACATGTTCCTTTATCAGCTGTACAAGGAACATCAATGCTCGATGCTGCTTATCAATCCAAATTCACCGAAACGACGGTAACGAAGCGGATACCTACCCATAACGTGGCTCTTAAGGAGACCGCGCGGCTTGCCGTGTCGGTCAACAACAAACATCGAGAAGTCCTACGCTTAGGGCGCACCGCTAAGGAAATCGCTGCCGAGATCGGGGAGGAACTGATCAAGGTGAAACAGAAGTTGGCCCATGGGGAGTTCAAGAAGTGGGTCGGAGAGGGGAAGGACTGGGGGCACTGCTCTTTCAGTTACCGGACCGCTGCTAAATACATGCAAATCGCTAATGCAAAAGTGCATGACCGTGTACATTTCGAAACGTGTTTTTCTATGGACGAGGTTATCAGAGCGAAGCCCAATAAAGAAAAGCGAACGGCCACCCTCGACGATCTGCGGAAGGTGGAGAAATTGAGGGCCAAGAGGGACGACCCAGCAACTAACGACGCTGAGAGAGATGCCATCCAGGGGAAGCTCGACGACATCGAAGCTGAGTTGGGACCCGTAGAGCCACAGCCGCGTACGCATGCAATGGGTAATTCAGGTGGTCAAACTGCTCGTCATGCGGTCCGCCTCCGGGCCTGTGCGGTTATGGATAAGGTCGCGCCATCCCTAACGGGCAACCCCCGGTCCATGCTCATAAGCGCCCTTATGGTGGCTTACGGAGATACCCCAGAGAAGATTGAAGAGCTCCTTGAGGCTTTGAAAGGAAAACGATGAAAGATCTAGCAACGATTACCCAAGCAAACACCTGTATTCGGAACGAGGAGATTGTGCCTCAGGACGAACTGAGGTGCTGACTAAAGGACCAAATCAAACACACTTTCAAAAATAACTGGAATGGAGCATCTGGTGGCCCTTGTTAAAGCCCGGACGTTTGGCGTCATCCAAGACACCACCACAAACACATACGTACGCTGGATGCGGGACGGGAGCCGCCAGGTGCCATTCTTGGCAGTACAAGACTGCTTTCGATTTATTGGCATTCAGAGAACTGACGCCCCCAACGGTCCACGGATTAGGGCACGCGTCCGTGGGGCGGAGACGTGCCTGTTCTTGAGGAAGAATTATCGTAAGGGCGGAAAGCAAGTTATCTTGGGCATACCAGCCACTAATGTCCTGCACATTGATGCAGCATTCCCAATTGAACGAAAAAACGAACTTCAACGCGAGCTAATCAGGCTTTGCCTGTTTCTAATAGAACACGGCCCAAACGTACTATTGGAACCCTATTTTATTTCATCAGAAAAATTTGAGAGGCCAAGATAAATATAAGTGTACCGCTAGTCCCCCCGTGGGGGGGGGGGGGGGGGCTACGCCCCAAGAAAATCCACCTTTGGAAAAGCTCCATAAGTGCAATAAAAACAATGTCTTGACTGATAATTTTGGTTGTGGGAACGGTATTGGGACGCAGTCGTTGTGGCTGCGCTTAACCAAAAGGTGGTGACCATGATTATCTTAGACCTTCGCATCGGGCGTTTCTCTTTTTTAGTTACGAAAGAGACTAGCGCCATGCCTTCGCGAGTATTCGCCATTGAACCCGAAGGCTTGATCATCGACGTTCCGCACGCCTGCATCATGCTTACTGTGGAATAATGAGGCCTTCCAAATAGACCAAGGCTGTGTGGGAAGTGAGTTTGGCTACCCAATAACCTCCCAATAGGGTGGTTTTCATATTTTGGTAAGCAATTCCCAAATGTCTATAGATACTAAATGGAGAAAACGACCATGATTATCGGATACGCCCGCACATCTACGCTAGACCAGCTTGCAGGTTTAGAGGGGCAACACCGGGACCTACGTGCCGCCGGGTGTGAAAAGATATTCAGTGAGCAGGTGTCATCCGTGGACGCTAAAGCACGCAAACAACTAGCTGATGCGTTGGACTTCTTGCGAGAGGGTGACACCCTCGTCGTGACGAAGCTTGACCGATTGGCGCGCTCGGTGTCGCATCTGCTGGCGGTTTTGGAGACTGTTGTGGCAAAGGGTGCAGCGCTGCGCATTCTATCGACTGGCATCGACACAGGCACCGCGACGGGGAAGTTGATGTTGACTGTTCTGGGTAGCGTCGCGGAGTTCGAGCGGTCAATCATGCTTGAGAGGCAGCGCGAGGGCATTGCCAAAGCGAAGGCGGAGGGACGGTATGTTGGTCGCAAGCCCACCGCCCGAGCAAAGACGAAAGACATCTTAAGACTAGCCCACGGCGGAATGAAGCCGTTGGATATCGCGGATGCTTTGGGGGTCGGGAAGTCAAGTGTCTACCGCATCCTAAGCGAGCAGAGGCACAACGCTCAATTGCGCCAATGACCGAACACCCAGTTGCCAGGCAGCCTTACGGAGTTATCAGAGCCAAAACACAAACAACTTCTACTTCTGTGAAGTAGGACTGCCTACCTTGTGCTCCAAGCGAGCAAGCACAGAGATTTATGATTAACCCCCATACTTGAAATAAGTAAGCCAAACGTGAGTGGCCCACCGTACCGGCACTGAAGGATTGCCCGTACAGTGCAGCCAAGCGGCGACAGGACGGTCGCACCGGAGCAGGTGTGATGTTTACTCCGTCTATCCTTTCTTCATTATGACCCATAGAGGACGCTTCGGGTATTGAATTGGCCACCATTTCGGACGAGAAATTTGGCCAGACTAGGGAGGATTGAGGCTATCCTTAAGCACAATCTTAAGTCTGAGATGAAAATCATTGCCTACAGCGGTCAGTGGTGAATTCCGACGTCAGTGTCCTGATGGGTGAGGCAGTGCTTTTTGCCATACTGTGACAATCTGACAAATGAGAGTAACTCTAACAGACCATGCACCACCATCAGACTAAGATGGCGCTTTAATTCCGCTCGGTGAGATCGAATTTGCTTCGGTAGGCAGCACAACAACAAAAAAAGACGTTGGGCTACACGTAGAGGTAACTTCATCTCCTTGGGTCTTCCCAAGGGCAAAGCCCAGCGTGATCGCTGCATGTGAAGCTGACCTGCTGGTGGCTCCATAACGTGCTCCCAGATACTCTGCGTGCATTCAGCAAAAACAACTTCACAGTTCATCGCTATTGCCTGTCTGCTGAGTCAGCCAAGGCGAAGTTCTTCACTTTCAGCCTAACCCTTCATGCTCCCTTACGGTCTCCCTTTTGGGTGACCCCCTAAAGGTGTCCCTTTCACAGACTACAGGTTTACGGCGGCGACCTCTTAGGAGCTAATTAGTTACTTATTTTCAATAACTTGCGAGCCAGCCACTTTTGGGTTGGGGCAAATGGTTCGCACTTCCCTTGGCCCTCATGGCCCAATTAACACAGCAAGCACAAGGAATTGCTATGCTTTACCCAGATCGAACCAAGCACACTGTCATCATCGACAGACCTTGCGGCACCGGGAAGACCACGGAAATGTTGGCTTCCCTCACACCCACCAAAAAATATCTCTTAGTCACGCCCCTTCTCACTGAGATCGAGCGGTTCCAGAACGATGCCCCTAATGGTGTCGAGATCACTGCCCCAACGGACGGAAAAGGACCAAAGCTCATCCAGTTGGAGAAGATGCTCGAAGAAGGCCAGTCCGTGGCGATCACCCACAAGCTCTTTTTCATGACGCTCCGCTTGGCCCACCTCATGGCCGACTACCACATCATCATAGATGAGGCCCCTAACCCGGTCACTTGTATCAACACCATCGACGCCGAAGCATTCGAGGAAGCAATCGTGGGAGGTGGATATGCGACCATCTGTCCAGAGACCAAGCAGGTCATGCCCACAGACAGGTGGCGTAAGTGGCAGCGCGAGACCACAGACAGCGACGGTGAGCCGACATACTCAAGCAGGCTGCATCCAGACATCTACAAGCCAGCCGTTCAGGGCCAGCTTCATGTGGACGACAAGGGTGTATTCGCTGTGGCGACCCCGAACCAAGTCCTATTGGCAGGGAAGTCCCTGACTGTGATGACCTTCCTCAGCGAGGGCACATACATTCACGCCTATCTCCGCATGATCTCCAAGGGTAACCCCAAAGCTGATTTCGAGTTGCAGCGTGAAGGCACGGTTGAGTGGCTCAAGCAGGCACACTCTCTGGTCTCTATCCAAAACCTGTCCCTCCCAACTAGCGTGAGCCTGTCGTTCTCCAAACAGACGCGGCGCTCGGGTGAGAAGAACTGCAAGGCCATCGGCAACTCCCTTAAGAAACTGATGGAGCGGCGATGGAGGGGTGTGAACAGGCAAGACATCATACTCACCTGTGCCCGCGACAAGTGGTTCGAAGATCGCAAGGGGCGCTATGCGGGCCAGTGGGCGAAACACTCCCGGTTATTTGGCAGAGATTATGGCAAGGGCGGTGTGCATTGGCTCCCGAACAAGACCCGAGGGACAAACGACTACAGACACGCGAGCCACGTCATCTACCTTTATGCGATGTCCCCGAACCCAATGGTCCAGAACTTCCTCGGGGTCTCAGGGCAGGCCTTTTCTGACGCATATGCGCTGAGCGAGATGGTCCAGTTCATCTGGCGAACCCGTGTCCGTGACGGAAAGTCCATCACTGTGGCCATCCCTGACAAGCGCATGAAGGCTATCCTTTCGGATTGGCTAAATAGCGCAATTGAGGGCACCGACGACTTCCCTGTGATCGACGCCGCAGCCTAACACAACCTCAAGTCCCCCTAGCGACCACCGTTAGATGCGCTCTATGCGCACCTACAAGAGGTATCTCAAACAGAAGCCTATGAACCCCCAAAAACCAACGCACCCCGTTCGATCCGCCCGTTGTGTTGTCTACGTCGACGGCAACCACCGCAATCACTGCCCCAACAGTCTTGCAAACGAGCGAGGAGGCACCCACCGAAAGGAAACATCATGGTCGACCAAAGGAAGTGGCTGACAGCACAAGAGTTCTATGGAACGCAGACCGACCCAATGAGAGGCAAGCGGCGCGAGCGTAGGGCCAGACCCGCCAATGAGGTCCGTGATCTAATTCTCTCCCTCATTTCGCTTGATGAGATGACGGAGGCGGTGGAGCGTGATGGAAAGCTCTCCGAGGAAGTAACTCGAGAAAATGGGGCTTTTCGAACTGTCCGAATTCGCACCGATTTAATTGCCTTCATTTCGGTCCTTCGCAGACGCCACCACCATCACGAGGGGTATGATCTCTCTCTCGCAACCGTGCTCTCGCTGATGGCTCTTTACGGCATCAGGGGGCTGCTTGTGATGGACAAGTTCAAGCCCATCAAACCAACGACATAACCCCGCTTCAAGGCAAAGCTAATCTGGCGAGCCGTCTATCGATTGGTAGGCGGCTTTGCTGTTTCTGCCGCCCTACTCCCCTGAATTTTAGGAACACTCCATGGAAATCCCAACATCCCCTAACCCCATCCTGGGGCTAATTCGTGCTGCCGAAACATCACGCGGCTACGATGACTATTATCTAGGCTCCTTGATTGAGCCACCAATCCCGCCCACTCAAATGACCATCAGACAAGTTCAGGAGTGGCAGGAGCGTTCCATCGGGGCGGGGTCTCCGTCTTCGGCCATCGGTGGCTACCAGCAAATCAGCGGAACACTTGATGAAGTTGTCCAACAACTAAACCTAACCGGTGATGAACTCTTCGATGAAGAACTACAGGACCGCATGGCGATGCACCTTTTGGCACGCCGTGGGTACAACGACTGGGTCTCCGGTAACATCACCGATCAACAGTTCCATCAGAACCTTTCGATGGAGTGGGCTGCGTTACCTGCCGCTACGTTTGACCGCAATGGGCGACCCGCAGAGGGACAGAGCTTCTATGCCGATGACGGCTTGAATGCCTCCACGATCACCTCAGGGGACGTTCTACAGGCACTTGAGGCTGCCCGCACAGGCGGAACATTCGAGCTTGGAGATGCATCCCCATCGGGGGAGCCTGAGCCGTCTCAGTACGAGGCGGCACTCTCGGACATCACACCCATGTCGAACCTTGAGGAGCGCGCTATCGACGCCGTTGAGCGCACCCCTGTGGCCTCCTTTGTCACAATCGCCCAAGAGAGGGACTTCACAGCTCAACAGGAGGCCGAGACGCCTTCTTGGTGGGACGCTTCGCGTATGGCGGTGAATGAGGAGTGGATTGGTACGAACGTGGCGCGGCAGATGGGTCGCCCTGAGTTCACCCCAGACCGCAACTTCAGGCTCACTGAAGAACTCTGGACGGAGGTTACCGACGGCCTCGGTGAGGTGTACCATGAGGGTCTTCACTCAGCGACTTCTGAGGCGCACCTCCGGGCGCTCTCTGACCAGCTCCGCCGGGAGCAACAGATTGACGAAGACCTCGCGGGCCTCGGTTGGGGTGGTACGGGTCTGCGCCTAGGTGCAGCAATCCTAGACCCGGTCGCAATCGGCGTATCCGTGGCAACCGAGGGCATCGCCGCTCCTGTGATCTACGGGGCTAAGGTGAGCCGCATCGGGCGCATGCTCCGGGCTGGTATAGTCTCAGGCACGGTCAGCGGCGGTATTGATGGATACCTCGCGACACAGGACCAGACGATGGATTGGGATGATGTTGCCGTTTCTGCGGCTGCAGGTTTCGTCATCGGGGGTGCCATTGGTGGCCTCCGGGGTCGCACTCCTGAGGATCGCGAGATGGCCGCAGCTCTCCAGAGGGCCGAGGGTGACAACATCAACCGGGCCTTCAACGGAGGAACTGTAGATGGCTCCTTAGGCGCAGCTCGGGTCCCCCAAGAGGCATCCCTGACGCCCGCCCAAACGGTGGCCGCTGAGAGTGCGGGCGCTCCGACAGCTGCGATGGCCAGTGCTCGTATCGACCGCTCGGCTGTCCTAAAGAGCTCTGAGAGTGACGTCATGCGTCGTCTTGGGGCAGGGCTCGTCGAAGACGGTGTAGGCAATTCAGATCGCTCCACCAACCGGTTCTCCGTTTCGGAACTCGTGGCGCGGGAAGAGCGTGTTCGACTGGGCCGCTTCTATCGCACCTACAACTCCGCCTACCGGGATTGGCTGAAAGATCAAGGACGGCGTCTGTTCTGGCAGCATGGCGTTAACGAGCGCGCTGAGTTCAATCGTCAGGTGTCCCTAGCGGTGCGGCGGGAGATTGACGCCCCCACCAATAAGCACATCGCCCGTGTTGCCGGACAGATGAAGCAGGAGTTCGCTGACCTACTCGAGTTCGGGAAGCAGATGGGCATCCGAGGCTTCGACGACATCAAGGCCAACCACAACTACATGGTTCGTCGCCACCGTATCGACCGCCTCGACGATCTCGTTGGTGAGTTCGGAGGAGGTGCTGTCACCAAGATGGTGGCTGAGAGCATCCGTAAGGCGAACCGAAAGTGGCGAAATGCCAACCCCGGAAGGGCCATGGCGGTAGACGAGATCGACTATGAGGACGCCCTCAAGGTCGCTGATAGCTACATCAAGAGTATCCGTTCTCGGCGCTACGGGGAGTTCAACCTGAACCGAGCCCTCGCGGGCCAGGATATGGAGACCCTGAAGATGATGTTGGACGATGCCGGTTTGTCCTCCGCTGAGGTTACCCGCATCACCGACAGCGTTCGCATGACGAGAGACACCGCTGAGCAGGGCCGCATTGGCAACGCGAAGTGGCGGCTGGACCTCGACGAGACACATCGGGAGAAGATGTATCCGCTGAATGGCGGGAACGCCCGAGAGGTCGGGATTGAGGACTTCCTTGAGAACGACGCCGAACAGCTGTTCTCTCAATATGTCCGTTCGGTGACCGCTGCGGGGCACATGGAGGATTTCCTGAAAGAGTTCCGTGTAAGGGACGCTGAGGGGAACTTACCGCTGCACGCTCCGTCCTTCGAGACTGTGAAGGGGTACATTGCGGCTGAGGCTGGGGAGAAGGGTATAAGCCCCCGAAAGCTGAACTCAGAACTCCGCGTTCTCGATCACACCTACAAGCTCATCAACGGCATCGCTATCGAAGGTGCTTCGAGCATCCGAACTGCCGCGCGTATGCTGCGGGATTACAACTTTTCGCGGATTGGTGGACAGTTGGGTGTCGCTCAGTTGGCTGAGGTGGGTAACATCTTGGGTAACGGTGGCCTTCGGGTTCTCATGCAGAACTTACCAGCTCTTCGCAAGATATTCGCGAACGCCAAGACGGGCACCTTCAAGGATGACTTCCTTAATGAGATAGAGGCGATCTGGGGCTTCGGCACCGACCTCGAGCGGATGAACATGTCCGCGATCTACGATGAGGGAGGGGCTGTCGAGGAGGCTACGCGCTTCCAGAGATTGGACCATGGTCTGCAGCGAGCCAAACGGTTCACTGTGGTCGGCTCCGGCATGGGCCATGTCAATATGGTGCTTCAACGTCTCAACGCTCGAGTTCTCGTTCAGCGGTTCATGGATGACGCAACGGGTCGTCGTGGGATCAACCCTAACCGGCTCCGTGTCATGGGGGTCTCTGAAGAGATGCACCCGCGTATTCAGGCGCAGCTGGCAAAGCATGTTGACCAAAGCTCCGGCCTTCTCGGTAAGAAGGTTCAGCGTATCAACATTGAGAAGTGGGACGACCTCGACGCTAAGAACGCGTTCATCAACGGTGTTGATCGGTGGGCTAAACGCTCCATCCAAGAGAACGACATCGGGAACATGCCGGACTTCATGAGCTATGAACTCGGTAAGACCATTGGGCAGTTCCGATCCTTCATGATGGCGGCATACGTCAAACAGACCCTCGCTGGACTTCACAACCGCGACTGGGAGACCTTCTCGGCCTTCGCCACGTCGATGTTCTTCGGCGGGCTCTTCTACGCCGCTCAGCAGTCCATCAACTCGTATGGAAGGGACGACCGTGAGGAGTTCCTCGAACAGCGCTTGAACCCTCAGGCACTCGCTGAGGCTGCGTTTCAGCGTGCAGCGTTCTCGTCTGTCCTGCCGCTTGGGTTTGACACCCTGCGTGAAGGTGCTGGTCTCGATCCGATCTTCGATTTCCGCTCGTCAGGTTTGCTCGGTGGCGGCGGTCCTGTCGGCGCAGCGCTCGGGAACCCCACGGGAGACCTGATCGACGGCGTGTTCCGCGCAACTGGGGGTGCCGCTCAAGGTGCCTTCAACAGTAACTACGACTTCTCTGAAAGGGACGCTCAGGCAATCGCTAAGGTGGCCCTCTTCCAGAATATGTTCGGTGTTCGAAACATCATCTCGGTGATCACTGGTACGTTCCCACAGCATTCAAGATGATGCCTCTCAGATATGAGTGGCTCGAAATTTCCCAAAAATAAAGGTCAAGCAGAAAGGTAGAAGACTATCATGACCACAGAAATAACGATCCACACGGATGGATGCTGCAAGGGCAACCCAGGAAGAGGCGGCTATGCTGCAGTAGTGCGCCGCCGCGAAGGTGGTGTGGAAGTCAAGAAGCGAGTTGTCAAAGGTTCTTCTGGCCTCACGACGAACAACCAAATGGAACTGATGGCAGCGATATCTGGCCTAAGTCAAATCAGGAGAGACGAACAATCAAAGGTTATTGTATTCTCTGATAGCCAGTATCTCGTGCTTGGCATGAATGAGCGCCTTATGAAATGGCAAAAAAATAATTGGCGCACTGCCTCAGGAAAGCCTGTAAAAAATCAGGCGCATTGGGAGAGGCTTTTGACCGTCGCTTCTGGGCTTTCTGTAGAGTGGCGATGGGTGCAGGGCCATAGTGGCGACCCTCTCAACGAAGAGGCAGATTTGCTCGCAAACGCGGCAGCTAGCTGTGTAAAAAGTTGAATAGCAAACTCATTCGACCCCGCTTGTGAATGCGAGCGGGGTCGCAGTGTTTTGCAAAGACGTAATACTATTCATGGATGAGGGGACTTTGGGTTATATTTTTTGAAAAATCATAAATATTTGAATATATGAGTAAATCGAATAAATTTGAATTAATTTTAACTTTGATCATTTCTAAATATGTATTTGAGTGATTTGAGGCTACAGGCGCATTCATGCTGCTAGTATTTTCCACGGGGAGTTCGATCACTCCTAGTAAAACCAAATTTATGGAGGTTCCAGAGTGGGTGAGAATATGCGTGATATCAGCTTCGCAACGTTCAATTTGTATAATCTCCAAGTGCCGGGGGGTATTACCTATGACAGCAATAAGCCTACTATCCCAGACACGGAAGCGGGGCTTGCTGAATATCGACGAAAGATCGAATGGACTGCTGCACAACTTGTTCGGCTTGATGCAGAGGTTATCGGATTTCAGGAGCTTTGGTCGAGACAAGCGCTAATCGATGCATTTGAGGCGGCAGGGCTTATTGACCAGTACGATCTTGTTGCTCGGGATGCTCCGGGCCGAGGCCGACCGCAAGTAGCCTTGGCCGTGCGGAAGGACCGTAAGGGCGACAGCCAACTATTGCCTGGAGCTTCGTGGCAGTCGAAGTTTCCCGAGAACTATAAGTTTGAGAAAGTTCGTGAAACTGAAGGCGCGCAGGAGGAGGTTACAATCACATTGAGTGAGTTTTCTCGTCCAGTATTGCAGGCGCAGATACAGGCCGAGGGTCGAAGCCCAAAGCCCCCGGTCGTCACGGTTTATGTTGCACATCTGAAATCAAAGGGGCCAGCGCGCGTAAGTTTTGCACAACCTAGGCCTGAAATTCTGAATGACTATCCGAACATTGCTAAGGGCACTTTGTCTCACGTTCGGCGTGTAATAGAGGCGGGCGCACTGCGAGCAATATTGGACGAAGTAATGGTATCAGAAGATAAGGATGCCTTGTCACCCGTCGTGGTGTTGGGTGATCTAAATGACGGAACTTTGTCGATTACAAATGAGTTAATATCTGACCAGCCCAGCTACCGGGTTATTGAGAAGAGTACGGCTGGGCTATCTTCAAATAAGGGCCTGTATTCCGCTGAACGACTACAGCAGCTCAGATCGATGCGTCACGTGTACTACACGTATATATTTAAAAATAAGCTTGAGAGCCTAGACCACATCCTGGTATCTGAGGAGTTCTACGATCACTCGAGGAAGCGGCATTGGAGCTTCCGTGAAATGGAGGTCTTCAACGATCATGTCGGTCGATCAGAGGACAAGGCGGAAGGTGCCGGTGATCACGGTGTCGTACGGGCATGCTTTGACTGGAATCCTATGCCGAAGGAAATCAAGACCGTTTAGGCGTGCAAAGTGTCAAGAGCGCCCGGCCAATAGCGACTTTCTTGCTGATTTGGCACATCTCAACTCTAATCTGGTTTTTCAATAGTGTCCTTTCCTGAAGTCGATTTTTAGCAGTGTTACCGTTTCCGCTGTCAGCCGAGATAGAAACAATCGAAGGCCCGACTAGTGAAAAGCACAGCCTATTCAACGTTGTTTCGAAATAAGTCGCGCATTTTGTATGCTAGGTCTCAAGCAGGGCTGTCACCGCTGCTAAAGCGCGCTGATCGGCAAAGCCCGGCGGCTCGTTTTGCGACTTGCGTTTGGCTGAGCCGAGGTGCTGCTCTGGTCGCTGGTTCTGAGCGAAGCCCCTGACGGCGCTCGTCTCTAGGGCCTGCTCCCGGCTGGCTCAGTTGGTTTGCTGTTCAGGAGCAAAGCAGATGGTCATTCACAAATTGGACAAGCAGACCTTCGCTGCAAATGGGAAGGTTTTAGCATTTCCTGGGCGGAGAGCGGACCTTCGCTACATCCTGCGCTAAGGGCTGAGGTGCGCCGGTTCCGGACGTTGAAGCTTGATCGGGCGCTTCAAAGTAGATGTTTGTCCGGCATTGGGATGCTGAGGCGCAGCCCGAAATCGGAGAGATTTGGTTCAATCATATGAAAACGTTGGTCGGCGCGGTACTAGTAAGCTGTTGGTACTTGGGGTTAGTAAGAGCTAGTACCGCTTAAAAGTGGGCTAGTTCGCATCCAGCAATCAGAGCTTTTTTTGAGAAAGCGAGACTAGAAACAAATGCCGCTAGAATTTATCCCAGTCCGTTCAGACTATGAGGCACACCCCCACATTGATCACGTCATCCGGCTCCTCCGAGATAGTGCTGATGAACTCGGGGCTGATGGTGGTGTCCTTTATTATGGCTGGCCCCAAATCTCAGACTATGATGCGACCGTGCATCAAGTGGACTTGGCTCTAGTCAGCTCCACGTGTGGTTTGGTTCTTATACGGTGCCTTGCCAATCCAGATCTCGAAAATCTCGCTAGAGCCGACGCCAGCATTTCTCAAGCAGCCGCTAGTTCTGAATCGCAGTTGTTGAAAAGTGGGCTTCTGCGAAAACGTCGCAAACTAGTTTTCGACGTCATCCCAATTTTGTACTCTCCGGGCTGTGATCCAAACGGTGATATGGAGGCCGAAGTAGCGTCCACTGAAGAAGCGCTCTTAGATGGGATAGAGGCTGTATCTGTCCACCAGCTTTCGGTTGATGAAGTGGCTGAAGTTCGTTCAATATTGGAGGGAGCAAAGGCTCTCGGACGCCCGAACCGACGGAAGATAGAAGACCCCGAACAGCAAGCTTTAGGTGTCGCGCTGAGCAAACTTGAAGAAGAGATAGCCAGTTTTGACTCTTCGCAACGGAACGTTGCGCTTACAAACCTGAATTGCCCTCAGAGAATCAGAGGGCTAGCAGGCTCAGGGAAAACGGTCATTTTGGCTATGAAGGCTGCGATGGCACATATTGAAAATCCTGACGCGCAAATCTTGTTTACTTACTTCACTAGAAGCCTAAGAGATACGGTTATCCGAATGATAACAAGGTTTTATCGGCACTTCGCTGAAGGTGAGCCAAATTGGGACAGAATAGACGTCCGGCACGGTTGGGGTAGGCGAGACACACCTGGTGTATACCGAGATCTGTCTATGAGGCTCGGCAGAACCCCTCTTTCATTTATGGACGCAAAGGGGCGGGCCGACCCGTTTGATTATGTCTGCAAAGAGCTAATGGGTTCTGCGTCGATACAAGAGTACTATGATCTGATTTTGATAGATGAAGGACAGGATTTTCCAGATGGCTTCTATCAAATGTGTTTTCACTTGGCGAAGGGTCCACGTGATAACAAGCAGATCGTCTGGGCTTATGATGAGTTGCAAAATATCTTTAACGTAGAAGTTCGCTCTCCAGAGACGCTTTTCGGGTCCGACACCGACGGAGAACCAAATATTTCACTCGCCAGGTCACTACCAGAGTATGCAGAAACAAACGATTTTGTTTTGCAAAAATGCTATCGAAATCAGAAGAACGTTCTGGTTCTCGCTCATGCAATCGGCTTTGGGTTATATGGGCAACCGGTCCAGATGCTTCAAAACAAAGAGCATTGGGAAGACGTGGGATACGATGTAATTTCTGGAGGTTTCGCCACTGACGACGAGATTATTGTTGAGCGACCCGGTCGAAACAGCCCAACAAGCCTGGAACACGTCAACGGCTTCGATCTCATCAAGTACGACGCCTACGCGAACCTTTCGGAAGAAGTTGCGGCCTGTGCTCAAAAAGTAGATGCGTTTGTCAAAGCGGGGTTGGAACCGCACGACATTATGGTCATCGCCATCGACGATAGATCAGCACGCCAGTATCTGAACGAGCTTTCAGCGACGTTGGCCACGCTTGGCTATCAAAGCAACAATATCATTGCTGATAAGTACAACGAACCGCCCTTCCTGATAGAAGGAAAAGTCACCATGAGCACAGTGCACCGAGCGAAAGGAAACGAGGCGGCGGTTGTGATTGTATTGGGGTGCGACGCTGTAAACCTAATATCCCGAACTGGCCGCAATCGCCTATTCACTGCCTTTACACGTTCCAAAGCTTGGCTATGCATTTCGGGCTACGAAAGCTCTTCCAGTTATCAAAGGCTTATGGGAGAAGTCGGCACAGCCTTGGCGAACTGCCCTCGCATGGTTTTTACGATGCCTGATGTTGATCAGATCGAGTTGATCCAAAGGGACTTGAGAGACAAAGACAGTAAGCTCCTTGAGGCAAAAATTCAAATTGATAAGGTGAAAGACGAACTCGGCCTCACTGATGATGATCTTTTCTCTGTGATTGACCGGGACTAGAGGCCGTGAACAAGCAGGATTTCCAAAAGAGCATTCGCGCCTCTTGGGCACTTCTATACGACCGTTTGGGAATTGGGGAGGCGTGCATATCAAACCACTCACTAGATCCCAATCGTGACTTTAACGAAGTTGCTCTTGAGCCTGAATCGACGTACGTTTCGATCTACCAGACTGCAGTTTCTCTCTCCTACTACAATTCCATGATGTTCGACGATGCGATGTTTCAGTTCAGCTGGACCTCATCGGAAAAATGGCGTCTAGCATACTTTCCAAATCCTTGGATCACTGGGGTTGAATCCGCAATCCGCCAACAATCAAAGGCCAAAAAAATGGTGGAGACAGGAGATATAAGCTACGAGGACTTTGCAGACATTGTTGGCTCGTTTGAGTTGGTAAACGCTGTACCATGTATCAGATATGAATATGATCTCGAAGCACGCAGACCTGTATTACACCCTGCTGCACACCTTCACATCGGTCGCCACACTGAGAACCGGTGGTCTGTCGAAAGAAGATTAACTCCACTTGCCTTTACAATGATGATCGCCAAGCAGTATTACCCCTCAGCTTGGGAAGCACATAGCACGTTTGCAGGTTTCGAGAGTGAGCAATGTGTGGATCTTTCATTCGTCGATGAATTAGCTCGGTGCCACCAAGTACCAGACATCCCACATCCTGAACCGAGACAGCTGTGCTTTACGACCAGGTAGTTGGTGCAAATGCGAGCGATCATTGGCGAGTTTGATCCTTTTCAATGAAGGTGGGAAGGACGCTAAGCTCCATTCCACCTTGGAAACCACTACCATCACTAGACGAAGTTAGTACTAGGCGTGCGGTAAAAAATCTGTTTTTGGTAAGTGGCCGAACTCATTATGTATTTTCGAATATATCGTTGATTTTGCGGGAACTTTCGAACTCTTTCCTGCAACGAACTTCTTTTTTCGCCCAGGGTGATGACCGGCCATGTCCGATTTGGTGCTGGGTTCTGACGTTCGGTCGGTTGGTTGGTTGCAAATGTTCGGTATGGGCCGTCACCATCGTGGACTTGGCGCTGTGTCATTTCAGCATGGCGCTCTGCGGCCAATATCTCCTGTGGGCACAAACCCACCAAATGCTGCAAGCCGCACGGAAGTCAGCATTGCGAGTGATACAGCCTTTGCGTTCAAATGGCAGACCTCCAATCAATTCAGTCAAAACCGTTATTTGGGCAGTGGGTTGGTCCTTAGAGAAGTGAGAGGTGTAGGCCAAATACACCTCTCATAAATCAGCTCTTATTGACCACCTTTTCCACTATCTCTGTCACGCCATCCGACACTTTTTCCACGATTGTCTTCATGGAACCTTCGTCTAGTTTCACCTGCTTGTTTCGCCCGGTGGCGTTCTGTTGTCCAAACATGCGCCGAACCAACTCAGCTTTGATCGCCTGTTGTTCGTCTTTTTCCAGGCTGGCGATAAATGGGTCCAACGCCTTCGTTTCGAGCGCGTATGACCGCAACAGCTTTTCGTTGTCGCGGTGCAGCTTTGATTGTCTTGAGGTGTAACCCGCTGCCACAAGGAACACCGCTGTAAGTGATGAAGCTGTGATGATTTCGGGCCAATTCAAACCACCTGCCGTTGTCGTGCTGAAACCGGACCAATACTTAACGCCTAGCCAAATGATAGCGGCAGCAAGGCAGGCCAGAGAAATCCACCGCCAACGGTTAGCCTCAGCTTTTTCTTCACCTGCGCTCGTTTGATACCCCCCCGCCACGCTATCGCGACCTACCAACTTATGAATCTCGCGTATAGACGCATGTTTTTCCTTCACGTCCGCCAACGTTTCTTCGCCAATCACCTTGAATGCATCCAGAGTGTCTTGCAGTTTGTCCGCCTGCGTCGTGGCAATCTCGTTCTGTTGAGACTCAACAGTGGTCTTCCATTCGGTCAAAAATTCGTCAAACTTCGTATCCCGCTCTATTTGTGCGTCTGAATGCTGTTGCGCTTGTGCGGTCTGCATTTCGGTAAAGTCGTACTGCCATTCTGCCAGCTTATCATTCGCTGTAGTATCTAGGCCGTCGAGAGTTTGCTCCAATGACGCCGCCTTTTCTCTGACTGCGGAAAGTTCTGCTTCGTGTTTCGTGAAGCGCTGATTAGTCTCGTTTGCAGTTGATTCCATCGAAGCCGCAAATGATGCGAACGCCTTCTGAGCGTTTGAGACAGACTCTTGTGCTTCTTGGGGGCGTGACATGCCCGCAAGGCTGAAAATTTGGGGTGCGTACTGTGTTGCGTGGTCGTTCGCCGTCCGAAGCTGATTCACAGCCTTTTGGGTTGAGTATGCCCTTAGCTGGTTCAGCACTTGCCCGTTAAAATGCTGATGAATCTGGTCGAGCAATTGCTTGGGATAAAAGTCTGGGTCTAGTCCCGCGACCACTGCCCGCAGAGTCCCTAGAACATTCCTAAGCCGCCGCCGTTCATCCCCAAATTCAGCGTCGGTGTTGTCGACCTCACTAGCCAAGTATTCGTCAGCTTGATTTAGTAGCTGGTGGATCGGGTGTTCATCAAATTCGTCAGACCAGCGGGACACTATAAAGTCCTTCAATTCGCGCAGTTGATACAAGATATAGGCGAATTTGTGCTCAACTCCAAGGTACGGTGTGGGGCTAGGGCGGTAGGAGTAGTGCTTTCAGGCAGCGCTAACATACGGAGTGCTCATTTGGCGGCGTTGCAGCTGACCGCTGCGACTTTGAATCTTCACTTCAGGTCTACCAATTTAGCGATGGGTCGAAACCAGCAATTCAATCAGAACTTTTCAAAGTCCGCTTCGTCCCGCATAGCTTCACTCTGATCGATCAAATGCACAGCACCGAAGCGAATGTCGGGCATGGGAAACCGCCGCGCACTATAGACCCTCTGCCCGAATTTCGGCTTAGGATCGCATCGCGATTTCTAAAATTGGCGTCAAAGCGGGCGGGGTGAACTGTAATTTTCCTAGTGACACGACGTCCAGTTGAGCACGTCCATTGGTCGTTGAATTTGTGTATTTTATCGAGGGTAACAGTTGTTGAGTGCGGTGATACCCACTCTCAAATATATATTATTATGTATTTACAGCGGCTTGAATTGATCTTAAATCATCCGATAAAGTTTCCCTTCGTCTCCGCCACTTTTATTTTGATCTCTGGCCTATTTGACCGCTTCGAACGAAGTTGGCGGCCAGATCTGGCGCCTCTTCATGAAGCAAGTGCCCGACGTCTTGAGCGTACTCGCATGCTGCGTTCGCTAATCGGTGCGCGAGTTGCTCTGACGTTCTGGGCGGTACCGCTTTATCCAGATTACCTACCAAGAACCGGCATTGCGTTTCGATCTGCTGGACGATCGCGCGCAGTTCGGCGAGGTTCCATTGCGCCATCATCGCAAGTGTTGCCTCCACATGTGCGGGTTGGGACACGAGATGTTGGTAGCAGGACAAGCCCTCTGCGCTGATCGTACTGCCTGTGCCCTCGATCAAACGTTGCACGTTGCGTTTGGAGCCAGCGAGCCGTGAAAAAGTACCGGCGACGAATGGATTGAGGGTCAGTGCCTTGGCCATCATCGGAAAAAAGAGGCCTGCCAGACCTTCGAACTCTGCAAAGGCACCGTTGATTCCGACGATCTCGCGCGGCTGCTGCGGCAGGCAGGTCGACAGCCGCAGCGCGATTGCAGCCCCCGCAGAGTGTCCGACAATCAATTGCGGGGTGAGGTCAAGCGAGGCGCAAAGCGCGGCAATGTCCTCTGCCATGGCGCTCAGACCACAGCGCCCGCGCGTGCCCAGTTGTGTGAAGCCCTGACCGGGAAGATCCACGGCGACAAGATCGAAATGATCCGCAAGACGGCTCATCAACGGGGCAAAGCTGTGGGTTGAGGCGCCGGCCCCGTGCAACAACAGCGCTGTCGGGCCTTGGCCCATGCGCTGAATGTGCCAGCGGTGTGGCGCGCTTTCAATGAACAGGCTGTGCGCGCGATGCGGCCAATCTGCCGGGGTCATGTCGGTCTCAGTGCAGCTGTGACCGCCTCCGTCAAGCGGGCCGCGTCAGCGCGCGGCATGGGCAGGTAGGTTGCGCGAAGCGCGATGCTTAAGTCGCGCGCCGAGGCTTGCGGGCGGTGCGCTGTGTCGATGACAAGTGCGGGCCAGCCAGCCCGGGCTATTTCCTTTGCTGCGTTCTCGCTGTCTTCACGGGCTGTGGCGCGTCCCGGTTCTCCGCTCAATGAGATGTTGCCCTTGCCGTCGGTTAACAGAATGAGGGTTGGACTCATTCCCCGGCTTGCACTTTGCCCAGCGAGGGTCGCGCTGAGCATCAGACCCGAGGCAAGCGGTGTTCCGCCCCCGCCTGCAAGGCCCTGCAAGCTACGTTTTGCCGCGACCAGCGCGCGTGTGGGGGAAAGCACCAATTCTGCATTTTCTCCGCGGAAGGCAATGAGAGCGACGTGATCACGTCTGGCGTAGGCCTCGGCCAACAATTGCTCGACAGCACCTTTCGCCTCTGCCAGGCGTGCCATAGCTGTGGAGGCGGAGGCATCGACGCCGAAGATCAACAGGCGGTCGGAACGCTCCTCGAACCGGCGCAATCGCAAATCTGTCGGCCGGATCAGCACCTTTGGTCCGTGCGGTTGGGCTTCCCGTCGGATCGTTTGCCATGGCGCTGCCATCCTTAGCGTGGCCACAAGATCCAGCCTGTCCCCTTGACCGGGCCTGCCCGGTCTTGCCGGCAGGGGCCGTCCACGCCGGTTGCCTTTCTTGCGCGCGCCTGCGCCTGCTCCTTTGGCACCGCGATGGGCGCGGGCCGTCAGCCGTGTGAGGAGTTCTGGCGGGAGTTGCGCCTTGATCGCGTCGAGCAGGATATCGTCCGGGATGGCGTCAGCCGTCCGGGGGCGCTCTACTTCGGCATCGGAGTCTGGATCCGGCGGCGGCGGTGCCTGTTCCTGCTCCTCCTCCATCGCCGGGATTTGCCGGGCGCGCGGCAGGAGGACCAGCTCGGCTGCGCGGATGATTTCAGCCTCTGTGGTCTCTGACTGACCTACGAGGCGGGCAAGGCCACGCGCGGCATTCACCGCTTGGAGAGGTGCGCGCAAGCCTGCGATGCCAAGACGTGCGGCGAGTAGCGTCAAATCGCCAAGCTGCTCTGCCGAGATACTGGCCGTTGGCACCGTGCTGTTGCGCAGCTTAATCGTGTCTGCGCGTGAACCATCCAGATCGATATGGAAGGCCAGCCTGTCAGAAAGGGCAGGGTGCAGGGTTTCGTCATCTTCCCCCTCATCCAAGGCGATGATCGCCCCCAACTCGCCTTTGTCGAGCGCTGTGGCGAGTCGCGCGCTGAGGGCCGAATCGACGCGTTCGGCCATCGAGAGAATGAGGATTGCCGAAGGTGAGACCAGGCCGGGTTGGCGCACCTCGCGCCCCTCGGCGAGGGTCGCAACAACATCAAGGGCCCCAAACAGCGCAGCGTCGTCGGTTGCTGGCGTGATCTTGCGCGCGTGGGGGAATATCTGCCGGATCGTTTGAAGCACTCTATCGCGCGCGGGCCCCACCCTTGCGCGCAGGACGAGCCCACCAAAGGTCTGGGGCGATTGCGCAAACAGGCTGAGCGCGTCGGCGATCATCGCTCTAGCCGAACAGTTCGGCGACGGCGCGTTCAACACGCAGGGCTGACCCCGCATCATCCAGCGGATCGCGGCGCAGGCGGTGGCTGAGTGCGGCTGGAGCAATCCGTGCGATATGGGTGCGGTTCAGCGCGGTATCACCCTGGAAAGCGGCCAGCGCACGCGCGGTGCGCAACAGGGTCAACTCTCCGCGCAGTCCATCAGAGCCAAGAGCCACGCAAAGGCGGGCACAATCCTCAAGCACGTCATCTGGTGTCTTAATATCGGCAAGTGTGGCGCGCGCGGCCAGGATTGCCTTGCGCAGCTTGGTATCCTGAGCGCGCCACCGTTTCATAAAGGCAGCTTTGTCCGTCTCGTACGCATCACGGCGCTTGATGACTTCCACACGTTGTCCAATGTCACTCGGTGATCCGACATCGACGGAGAGGCCGAACCGGTCGAGAAGCTGTGGGCGCAGTTCACCCTCTTCCGGGTTGCCCGAGCCGACGAGCACGAACCGGGCGTCATGGCGGATAGATAGCCCCTCACGCTCCACAACATTTACGCCGGATTGCGCTACGTCCAGCAGCAAGTCGACAATGTGATCTTCCAGCAAGTTTGCTTCGTCGATGTAGAGATATCCGCGATTGGCACGGGCCAGCAGGCCCGGTTCAAATGCCTTCTCCCCCTGCGTCAGCGCACGTTCGATATCGAGCGCACCTGTCACCCGGTCCTCAGTCGCACCCAATGGCAGATCGATCACGGGCGCGGGGCGGGACTTCAGGGACTTTCCGGGATGTTGTGCGCAATGAGGGCAGGTGCCCGGCAGGGTCGCGCAGTTGTATGGACAGCCGTCAACAGCCTCTATGGAGGGCAGGAGCGCGGCCAATGCACGGACGGCTGTTGATTTCCCTGTTCCGCGATCACCAAAAATCAGCACACCGCCGATGCCGGGATCAATCGCCGTCAGGACCAAGGCCTGTTTCATCTCGTCCTGACCGACAATGGCGGTAAAGGGAAACGGTTGTGTCATCGTGTCTGGTCTTTCGGCAGGTCGAGATGGGTCAGCGGCGTCGGTCCGGGCCAGGGGCCTGACCATTGGCCGATCTCCCCGCTGATGCGAAAGCGGGCGTAGAGCTCTTCGGCAAACCAATTGCCAGCGCGCACTGCGCGGATTGCTTCGGCATGGGGGCCATCGACGCGCGCAAATGCCGCCATGGATTGGGTGTCTGGCCAGATGGAGAAGGTGATCTGGTGCAGCCATGGCACCTCTCCGATGCCGATTTTGAACAGGCGGTTCTGATCGGCGCCGATCACGGCACTGATCGCAGGCACTTTTTGCCAGAACTTGAGCAGGACAGACGGTTTTATCGTGGCACGGGTCAAGGCCACGACCGGTCCTGCCGGATTGGCTGCAACTCGAAAGGGCTGCTGCGCATCCCATTCCCCGCGCACCGACGTCGGGTCGAGGAATACTGTCCACTGCTCATTCGCGCGCGTGCGAAACCTGCGGAAAACTGGCGCCGTTTCGATGGCGCGCCGGGCGGTTTGCCGATCAGGCCAAACAGCCAAAATGCCGTACACCGCCGTATTTGGCACAGGTGTGAAGCCCTCACCGCTACCGGAGCCGAGCAATTTATGAAAACCGATCCCCTCGACGCGCCGTAACGCACGGCGTGCCAGCCCCATCTGCGCAAAGGCCCAGAGCCGCGCGCCGAGGCTATCAAAGCGGTGCAAGGTGAGGGTTACGGTGTCGATGGAACGGCTCCTACGGCGCAGTCTGTCTTCATATCCTGACAATATAGCCGCCAATGGCAATGTTTTTGAAGGCAGTGAAAGGTTTACCTGTCAATTTTCTGCTTTAGGTGTAAATTTAGAGTGACACCTAGGGGAGACCTCATGCTAACGCGCGTTGATCCACATACTGATCTTGAGACCGGGTCTGACACCCGCCCTCCGGCGATCGTGATTGGCGCAGGGTTCGGTGGGCTCGCCGCCGCGATGCGGCTTGGTGCCAAAGGCTATCGCGTCACGGTCATTGATCGCCTCGATATGGTTGGTGGTCGGGCAAGTTCGATTACCAAGGCGGGTCATCGGTTCGATCTGGGGCCAACCATTGTAACAGTCCCGCAGGTCTTTCGGGAACTTTGGCAGGCGACGGGCCGCCGCTTTGACGACTATGTCGATCTGACCGCACTCGACCCGTTCTATGAGATCCGCTGGCCTGATGGCTCCCATTTCACGGCGTCCGGTTCGACGGAGGCCATGCGTGCCGAGGTTGAACGGCTCTCCCCTGGTGATCTGAAGGGCTATGACAGGTTTCTCAAGGACAGTGAGCGGCGCTATGCGTTCGGGTTTGAGGATCTGGGCCGCCGGTCGATGCACAAGCTTTGGGATTTGATCAAAGTCTTGCCGACATTTGGAATGTTGCGCGCGGATCGCTCGGTTCTGAGCCATGCGAAACGCCGTGTTCGCGACAAACGATTGCAGATGGCGCTGAGCTTTCATCCACTCTTCATCGGTGGCGATCCGATGCATGTCACCTCAATGTATATTCTGGTGAGTTATCTCGAGAAACAGTTCGGCGTTCATTATGCGCAAGGTGGGGCAGGGGCCATCGCCCTGGCCATGGCGCGCGTCATCCAAGAGCAGGGCGGACGGCTGATGCTGGACACTGAGGTGAGTGAAATCACCACCGACGGAGACCGTGTGAGCGGTGTGCGACTGGCCGATGGCGACACGTTGCGTGCCGGTTTGGTCGTCTCGAATGCGGATGCCGGTCACACCTATCTCAAAACACTGAAATGCAAGAAAAAACGCTGGACGGATCGACGGCTCAAATCGCGGACACGCTGGTCCATGGGCCTTTTCGTATGGTATTTCGGCACGAAGGGTACATCCGATATGTGGCCGGGTGCGGGCCATCATACAATCCTGAACGGTCCGCGTTACGAAGGGCTGCTCAATGACATTTTCATCAAGGGCAAGCTTGCTGATGATATGAGCCTCTATGTCCATCGGCCCTCGGTGACTGATCCGAGCGTTGCGCCTGATGGCGACGATACCTTCTACGCTTTGTCGCCTGTGCCGCATCTTGGTCATAAGGACCCGGTCAATTGGGCGCAGGAGGCGGAAAGCTACAGGCAGAAGGTGCAGGCCGTATTGGAAGAGCAGCTTTTGCCGGGTCTTGGCGATCATCTGACAGCGCAGCACATTCTGACCCCCGCGGATTTTGAGACGCGCTACCTGTCTCCATTTGGCAGCGCGTTCTCAATTGAGCCGCGCATTTTGCAGAGCGCCTGGTTCCGCCCGCACAATATCTCCGAAGAAATCGAAGGTCTCTATCTCGTGGGTGCCGGCACCCATCCCGGTGCGGGCCTGCCAGGCGTTATCGCTTCGGCCGAGGTGTTGGGCAGTTTGGTGCCGGAGGCCGTCGCACGATGATCAACACAGCCGACCTCGACCATTGTCGGGAGGCGATCCGTCATGGGTCGCGCTCCTTTTACACGGCCTCGCTTCTTCTGCCGCGAGAAGTGAGGGACCCTGCGTTGGCGCTTTACGCCTTTTGCAGGCTGGCTGATGATGCGGTGGATTTGACGGATGAGAAGGCGGCCTCGGTCCTTGCGCTGCGGGATCGGTTGGATCTTGCCTATGCCGGAACGCCACGGGACACGCCGGCCGACCGCGCCTTTGCCGCAATGGTGGCCGAGCATGATCTTCCGCGCGCGTTGCCCGACGCGCTGCTGGAAGGCTTTGCCTGGGATGCGGAAGAGCGGCGCTATGCGACGATTGCCGATGTCCATGCCTATTCCGCGCGTGTCGCCTCGGCTGTTGGGGCGATGATGTGTGTCTTGATGGGCGTGCGTGAGGCCGATGCATTGGCCCGAGCCTGTGATCTCGGCGTCGCGATGCAGCTGACCAACATTGCCCGTGACGTGGGCGAGGATGCGCGGGCCGGGCGGCTCTATCTGCCGACCGATTGGATGACCGAGGCCGGGATCGACCCCGATGCATTCCTGGCAAATCCAGTTCCCGGAACGGAGATCGCAAGCGTCACCCGGCGCATGTTGGTCGAGGCGGATCGGCTCTATCGCAGAGCGACGTCGGGAATTCAGGTGTTGCCGGCTCGGTGTCGCCCCGGGATATTCGCCGCGCGCCACATCTATGCGGGGATCGGTACCAATCTGCGGCGCGCGGGATATGACAATATCACCTATCGGGCGCGGACGAGCACTGCTACGAAGCTGGGCTTGCTGGTCATTGCGCTGGGACGTTCAGGGGCAAGTGTCATTATGCCCCGGCGGTCGGTCTTGCATGCCCGACCTTTGGCTGAGACCGCATTTCTGGTCGAGGCTGCTGCCAGTCGGACCCAAGACATTGATCGCTCCGCCAGCCTGATGGATATTTTCGCGACCTTGGAAAATCAGAAGAATGCCACAGGTTCTCTATCCTGACGTGACAAGGAACGCGGCAAGATGGACATTCTGACCTTCGCAATCTTCTTTGCTGCATGCTGTGCGGCGGCCAGCACTGGAATGCTGTTCGAGCCGGGGGATTGGTATGATCGCCTCGACAAACCTGCGTGGAACCCGCCGAAATGGGCTTTTCCTGTCGCGTGGACCATCCTCTACATCGTGATCGCGATTGCCGCGGCGCGGGTGGCCTATCAGGGCGCAACACAAGCCCTTGCGTTCTGGGCATTGCAGATTGCGCTGAATACCCTCTGGACTCCAATTTTCTTCGGGCTCAAACGACTGAAGGCGGGCTTGATCGCTATCATTTGCCTTTGGCTCGCTGTGCTTGCCACGACATTGGCCTTTTTCAGTGTCGATGAGCTGGCCGGTTGGCTTTTCGTGCCATACCTACTTTGGGTGAGCTATGCCGCTGCGCTGAACGCGTCGCTGTTGCAGCGCAATGGGGACCAGCCCGCCTGAAGTCTCTGCTCGCGGTCCGGCAGCGCTTAGCTGTTGTGAGACCATCTACGCCGTCGCGGCACTCGCACCGCCAGCATTGGTTTCAACAGGGGCGACGCAAAGCGGCGCAGGTCGAGCGCCTCGTGAACTCCGACGCATCGCGTGCCGCCGATATGCGTCTCGATCGCCGAGCGGGTATAGAATGGGGCGTCCAGCATGGGCCTGACCTGGTGCGGGCAATGTCCGTCATCGCAGCGTGTCTCGCGACGCATCGCCCATAGCGATCTTGGCAGCTGCGTCTTAGCGGGTGCCTCAATTTGGTTGACCGATCCGTCCGGGCCAAACTGCAAGGCGACTGCCAGTTCAGAGCCATCCCTGCGCGTCGCGTCATAGAACGCGGTTGTTCCGTTCTGGCAAGGCAGTCGCGCCCAGGTCCAATAATCGAAATCATCCTCAAGTGCCCGCACGCCGAAATTGGCGTCAAAATAGCCATGGCCTGTCCAGTTCCAGCCGGGCCTGTTCAGGGCAACGTCGATCCGCGCGGTGGGTGCGAATGGTCGCCAAATATGCGTGCCATCCTCAGCAAGCGGAACTTCGACAGACGTGACAGCGCTTGGCGTCACGGTGACCGTGCCACGTACGCGCTGGGCGTGCGGTGTCGATATCTCGTCAATCTCAATGACGAGGCGGTCACCGTCCCAATTGAAGCTCGACGGGCCGACCTGCAATCGGTCCGGCGACAGACGCAATGCCTCCGATCCCCGGTCCGTCATGGTCCAGCGTCCGCCCTTGCCATAGGTTGCGACATTGATACAGCAATTGTTTTCTGGGTCGCGTCTGCCGCTCCAGCGGTACCAAGGCGAAAAGACCGATCCGATGAATCCGATGATCGAAATGCCCTTGGTGCCGTCCTCTGTCAGGCCGTCGACATACCACCATGCATAGCCGTCTGGCGGAACGTCGATGTCGAAGCAAGGTCGCTCAAGATCGCCTCTGCCGCGTGCTGGCCGGAACGGGTTGCCATCGGAATCCCCGGTCCCGGATGCACGCCGCCCCCAGCCAGATAAAGCCCCTTGATCCGGCTGCGTGCGGTCGCTCGGGCGAAGCTGGCCATCGTCCCATGTGGGCTGCGCCCGTAAAGGGAACCGTCGGTCGCGGGAAAGGCCTTCGCGAAGTCCGCCGGGGTCGAGACTGCGTTCAGATCGGGTTGCGGATCGAAACTCAGGCCGAAACGCGCCAGAGTTGGGAAGATCGCTGTCGGACATGGCGGGGACTCCTGTCTGGTCTGGCTGAGCGGGGGCGCATTCGCGATGATCTCGAACCGTTCGAGGTCGCCGGGTGGGCTGTCGGCCAGCCTGTCTTGCGCACAGATGTAGAGGGTTGGGTCGCTTGGTATCTTCCCAGCGGCAAGATCCCGAAACTCTGATAGCGGGTCGCGCCCGAATAGGACGTTGTGATGGGCGAGCTCCAGGCCGTTGGCACGGGCCGCAAAGCTCCACACTCGGGCCGAAAGAGCCCGCGGTGAAGCTGCGTTACGTCGGACAGCCCCGCGCGCCCTTTGCCCCAACGCGCCCTGATGCAGCGCGGCAGGATCACCATTGAAGACCACAATATCTGCGTGTTGCGTGCTGCCATCACGTGTTTTGAGCCCGACGCAGCGGTCGCCCTCAAACAACAACTCGTCGATATGCGACCCGAAGGTGAACCGCGCGCCGCGTGCCTCGGCAAGTTGGGTGAGCGTCACTGCCAATTTGTGCATACCGCCGCGAATAGCCCAAACCCCTGCTGCCTCTGCCTGCCAGATCAGGGCGAGCAAGGCGGGCGAGGCCAGAGGAGAGCCTCCGACGTACGTCGCATATCGTCCGAACAGTTGGCGCAGCCTTGGATCGTCAAAGCGTGCCGCGAGTGCACTGGCGAGGGTGGCGCCGGGTCGTAAGGCGCGCGCCATAACGCTGGGCGCGCTCAGGACTGGAGAGATGAGAGAGGAGAGACGAATACGGGGCGCGTCCATGACGGGTGCGCGAAACCGGTCAAACAGGATGGAAGTTTCCGCGCTGAACCGCTCAAACTGTTGCGCAGCGCGTGACCCAGCAAAAGCGTCTATGGCGCGGGCATTCGTCGCGAGGTCATTGGTCAGATCCAGTGTTGACCCGTCCGGCCACCAGTGCCGCGCCACAACGCGATCCGCAACAAGATCAAGATGGGTGTCGAGACGCTCTCCGACGGATGCGAACAGTTCCTCAAAAACAGTGCGAAGCGTAAACACGGTGGGTCCCGCATCCACTGGCCCGGCCGCGCTGGGAAGCGTGCGCATCTTTCCGCCGGGTCCCGGATGCCGATCGTGAACCGTCACATCGCATCCTGCGTGCGCCAATCGCAACGCCGCCGCCAATCCGCCCAAGCCTGCCCCAATGATCAGGACGCGCGGCCGCGTCATTGCGGAGCCTTTGCGAGCAGGGCGTTTGACATGTGCATGCAATCTGTCCACTGTAGTTTACAGTATTTTGTCTGATATATTGGACAATAGCAATTGGGGAGTGATTGTATGCCGACCCACGCCAGAATCGAGACAGCCATAGCTGCAGCGCTTGCGCGTCACCGTCGGGGTCGGCATCCCGGGCGCCTTGCGGATGCGCTGGAGCATGCCGTGCTGCCCGGTGGTGCGCGGATCCGGCCGACGATCTGTCTGTCAGTCGCGCGGGCCTGTGGCGACGATGCGCCAGAGCTTTCGACCGCGGCGGCCGCAGCAATCGAGCTGATGCATTGTGCCAGCCTCGTCCACGATGATCTGCCAGTTTTTGATGACGCGGACATTCGGCGCGGCAAACCTTCGGTTCACAAGGCTTACGGGCAGGCGCTTGCCATTCTGACCGGCGATACCCTGATCATTCAGGCCTATGACGCGTTGGCCGAAGCATCGCTCTCCGATCCGTATCGCGGCATCCAGCTCTCACGCACACTGACCCGTTATAGCGGCATGCCCTACGGGATATGTGCGGGGCAGGCTTGGGAAAGTGAGGCTCAAGTCGATCTGCACGCTTATCACATGGCCAAGACCGGCGCACTGTTCATGGCGGCAACGACCATGGGCGCGATTGCAGCTGGCGAGGATCCGGAGCCGTGGATCGAACTGGGCGCGCGGATTGGCGAGGCATTTCAGGTCGCGGACGATTTGCGCGACGCGATTATGACGCAGGACGAGCTCGGCAAACCGGTTGGCCAGGACGAGGCGCATGACCGCCCCAGTGCCGTCGCGCAATACGGTATCGAGGGTGCCACCCGGCGTCTTGATGATATCTTGGGCGGCGCGATTGCTTCGATCCCGTCCTGCCCGGGGGAAGCGCAGCTTTGCGAAATGGTGCGCGCTCAAGCCCAAATGATCATGCCGGTGTCCCTTGACCAACGCGCTGGCTGATCCCGCACCTGCCAAGCGAACGAGCTTGCGGGAGCGGTTCTTGCGATGGCGGAACCGGACCATTGCGTCGGCTGATTTTCAAAGCTGGGCGATCTCTAACCCGCTGACGCGCCGGATTGCCAGGCGCGACGCGGCGCGGGTTTATGATCTCGTCTCCGGCTTTGTCTATTCCCAGACCTTGCTCGCCTGTGTGCAGCTGGATCTATTCTCGCGCATAGGGGAGGGAACGGCTGAGATCGGCCAACTGGCCCGCAGCACCGATATTCCACCCGAACGAATGGAGCGGCTCTGCCAGGCTGCTGCTGCACTAGATTTGTTGGAGCGGGCAGGCACTCGCCGTTATCGGTTGGGGCGGCTTGGGGCGGCGATATGTGGCGTTCCTGGCCTTGATGACATGATACGGCATCACGCGATGTTCTATCGGGATATCGCTGATCCGGTCGCGCTGATGCGCGGTGAGACGGCACCGGAGCTGGCGCAATTTTGGCCCTACGTCTTCGGGCAATCCGGGGTGACGGATCAGAGCGTGGCTCAGACGTATTCCGGCCTGATGACCTCATCCCAGACGCTGGTGTCAGAGGAAACATTGCGCGCGATAGACTTGTCCGGTGTACAACGTCTGCTGGATGTCGGCGGAGGGACTGGCGCTTTCCTGAAAGCTGTCGGTCAGAGTTGGCCCGGGGTTGAGCGGCACCTATTTGATCTGCCGCACGTTGTGGCAACTGTCGGTGATCCTGATCTAACCGTTCATTCGGGGAGCTTTCGGGATGATCCTCTTCCGCGCGGCCACGACGCGTGCAGCCTGATCCGTGTTCTATACGACCACGATGATGACACGGTGCGCGCACTGCTTGCGCAATGCCATGACGCGTTGCCGCCGGGTGGCCGCATCTTGGTCAGTGAGCCGATGGCGGGCGGTGAACATCCCAACAAAGCTGGTGACGCCTACTTCGGCTTTTACACGCTCGCCATGACGACGGGTCGTCCGCGCAGCGCAGCGCGACATTCAGAGCTGTTGGCCGAGGCGGGTTTCGCATCCATCGAAATACTGCGCACCGCGCGTCCGTTCATCACAGGCGTGATCACGGCGCGTCGCCCCAAGGCGTCAATCTAAGTTGACATATATCAATGTAACTCTAAGCTGACATACAAGTGATTGATGTCTGAAATTTCTGACACCTAATCTGAGGGAAGTATCAATATGACACTGCATACCAATGCTATCGTACTGGAAGGGCCGAGAAATCTCAGCCTTCAGTCGATTGCAATGGATGCGCCGGATGTAGGTGACGCTGTCGTTGCGATTCGGCACTCAGGTGTTTCAACCGGAACCGAAAAGTTGTTCTGGAGCGGGGACATGCCGCCATTTCCGGGCATGGGATATCCGCTCGTTCCCGGCTACGAGGCTGTCGGAGAGGTTGTCGAGCTACGCGGTACGAATTCGCTGCGCGTTGGCGACACCGTCTTTGTGCCAGGGGCCAGTTGCTACGGTCCCGTTAAGGGGCTATTTGGCGCTGCGGCCTCGACACTGACAACGAAGGCCGAGCGCCTTATTCCCGTTGATCCAGGGATGGGCGCCGAGGGTGCTTTGCTCGCACTGGCCGCCACGGCCCGGCATGCGATGGCCGGATTGCGCTGCGAATTGCCCGAACTGATTGTGGGCCATGGTGTCGTCGGACGTTTGCTCGCACGTCTTGCGATCGCTGCGGGGGCAAAGCCCGTGGTTTGGGAGATTGAGCCGAGCCGCATGCACGGCCAAGAGGGTTATGAGGTTCTGCGCCCGGAAGATGATCCGCGTCGCGACTACACCTGCATCTACGACGCAACCGGCGACGCCAAATTGATCGAAAGCCTGATCGGACGGTTGGCCAAAGGCGGCGAGCTTGTGCTGTGTGGCTTTTATCCCGAGCCGATCTCCTTCGCATTTCCGCTGGCCTTCATGAAGGAAGCACGTCTGCGCATCGCAGCGGAGTGGACACCTGATGACCTGGCTGCCACGCGAAATTTGATTGAGGGCGGTCTGCTGAGTCTTTCCGGCCTGATTACGCATCGCCGTCCGGCTCATGCGGCGAAAGAAGGTTACGAAACAGCATTTTACGATTCTTCGTGCCTCAAAATGATCCTCGACTGGGAAGGCGACGCATGACCTTAGACGTTCCAAATCTGCGCGACGATGCCATGGAAACGCACCACGACCGCCTTCGCGCGGAAGCGGCGGAGCCGACGCTGGAAGTGCCTCAGGCAGAGCCGACGTCGAAGACCCAGATCATCGCGATCTACGGCAAAGGTGGCATCGGTAAGTCTTTCACGCTCGCCAATCTTAGCCACATGATGGCCGAGCAGGGAAAGCGCGTGCTTCTGATTGGATGTGACCCGAAGTCGGACACGACCTCGCTGCTCTTCGGGGGGAAGGCGTGCCCGACGATCATCGAGACATCGACCCGCAAGAAGCTTGCCGGTGAAGAGGTCCAGATCGGCGACGTTTGTTTCAAGCGCGGCGGCGTCTATGCGATGGAGCTGGGTGGCCCTGAAGTGGGTCGCGGCTGTGGCGGGCGCGGGATCATTCACGGGTTCGAGCTGCTGGAAAAACTCGGCTTCCACGACTGGGATTTCGACTACGTCCTGCTCGATTTTCTGGGCGACGTGGTCTGCGGTGGCTTCGGCCTGCCAATCGCGCGGGACATGGCGCAGAAGGTGATCCTCGTCGCGTCAAACGATCTTCAGTCGCTCTACGTGGCCAACAATGTCTGCTCTGCCGTGGAGTATTTCCGCAAGATGGGTGGCAATGTGGGCGTCGCGGGCCTCGTCATCAACAAAGATGATGGTACGGGCGAGGCTGCAGCTTTTGCCGAAGCGGTCGATATTCCGATCCTTGCAGCCATTCCGCAGGATGACGATCTGCGCAAGAAATCAGCGAACTACCAGATCGTCGGCTCTATGGAGAGCCAGTGGGGCCCGCTCTTCGCCGAGTTGGGTGTGCAGGTCGCCGATGCGCCGCCGATGCGCCCGGAGCCGCTCGATCAGGACGGCCTGCTGGGCCTCTTCGACAGTAAGGATACCGGCGGCGATGTCGTGTTGGTGCCGGCCACCGATGAAGACATGCGCGGTAAGAACGCCGCACCAAAGCAGAGCCTTGAGGTCGTTTATGACAACGTCTGACGGGCATACGGATCGGGGGCGCGAAACCCCGGATCAGGTACAGACCACTTCGGCAGTGGATGCCGAAGGGATGGGCTGTGCGTCCACATCAGAGATGGAACGCGCAGCGCGGGAGGCCGGGCAGTCCGAGCTTCTCGACCAATATGCCGCCGACTATCCGACGGGCCCCCATGATAAACCGCAGAGCATGTGCCCGGCCTTTGGCAGCCTGCGCGTGGGCTTGCGGATGCGCCGTGTTGCGACCGTGCTGAGCGGGTCGGCGTGCTGCGTTTATGGCCTGACCTTCGTGAGCCATTTCTACGGGGCGCGCCGCTCGGTCGGCTATGTGCCGTTCAACTCTGAGACGCTTGTGACCGGCAAGCTGTTCGAGGATATCCGCGATGCGGTGCACGCGCAGGCGGATCCGGAGAAATACGACGCTATCGTTGTGACCAACCTGTGCGTGCCCACAGCCAGCGGGGTGCCGCTGCGCCTGTTGCCCGATGAGATCAACGGTGTGCGCATCGTCGGCATCGACGTGCCGGGCTTTGGCATTCCGACCCATGCGGAAGCCAAGGACGTGCTTGCGGGTGCCATGCTCAATTATGCACGGCAGGAGATTGAGGCTGGACCCGTCGCTGCTCCCGAAGCGGGGATGAGTGACCGTCCCACAGTCAGTTTGTTGGGTGAGATGTTCCCGGCTGATCCGGTGATGATCGGCGCGATGTTGGCCCCGATGGGTCTTGCTGCGGGGCCGGTCGTTCCGTGCCGTGAATGGCGCGAACTCTATTCCGCGCTCGATTGTGGCGCGGTAGCGGCCATCCATCCTTTCTATACTGCGGCAGTGCGAGAGTTTCAGGCCGCCGGACGACCCGTTATCGGTTCGGCGCCTGTCGGTCTGGACGGCACGGCAGACTGGCTTGCGGCGATCGGTGACGCGTTTGCATCGTCTGCGGATGCCGTTGCCGCCTCACAAAACGCCTTTCTGCCAGCGATCAAGGGCGCGCTGGCAGGTGCGCGGATTGAGGGGACGATCACGTTGTCGGGTTATGAGGGATCGGAGCTTCTCGTGGCACGCTTGCTCATCGAGAGTGGTGCGCAGGTCCCTTATGTCGGTACGGCCTGTGCCGCGTCACCCTGGTCCGCTGCCGATCGGGAGTGGCTTGAGGCGCGTGGCGTGAAGGTGAAATTCCGTGCGTCGCTGGAGGATGATCTCGCGGCGATGGAAGGCGTGAAGCCGGACCTGGCCATCGGCACAACACCGGTTGTGCAAAAGGCCAAGGAGTTGGGTGTTCCCTCGCTCTATTTTACCAACCTCATCTCCGCACGGCCATTGATGGGGCCGGCTGGTGCAGGCTCCCTTCAACAGGTCGTCAATGCGGCGATGGGCAATCGGGACCGCATGGCGTCGATGAAGGCTTTCTTCGAGGGCGTGGGCACCGGGGATACTGCGGGCGTCTGGGAAGGCGCTCCAAACCTGCGCCCCGATTTCCGTGCGGCGCATCAAAAGAAACTCGACAAACAGGCGAGGGCGGCAAAGGCCGCCGAGATGATATGAACATCGCAGGATCTCATATCTCGCCGCTTGGCGGAAAAGCGACTGGCGCAAGCCATATGCGGACGCCTGGTCGGGCATGTTCACGACCGGGGGCTTCGCGCCCCCAGACCCCCGCGAGGTATTTTCCGAGCAAAGTGGCGGGGGTGTGTCCATGCTGATCCAGGATCACGATCGCGCAGGCGGATATTGGGGCGCGGTCTACGCGTTCTGCGCAGCGAAGGGCCTGCAGGTTGTTGTCGATGGTCCGGTCGGCTGTGAGAACCTGCCTGTCACGTCCGTTCTGCATTACACTGATGGCCTTCCACCCCATGAGCTGCCCATCGTTGTCACCGGATTGGGTGAGGAAGAGTTGGGGCGCGACGGGACCGAAGGTGCGATGAAGCGCGCCTGGGATACACTTGATCCGGCGTTGCCTGCCGTTGTCGTCACCGGTTCGATTGCAGAAATGATCGGCGGCGGCGTCACGCCGATGGGTACGAACATCCAGCGCTTCCTGCCCCGGACAATCGACGAGGATCAGTGGGAAGCCGCTGACCGTGCGATGACCTGGATCTTCACCGAATTCGGAATGACCAAGGGCCGGATGCCGCGTGAGAAGAAGCGCGAAGAGGGGGCAAAGCCCCGGGTCAACATCCTCGGGCCCATGTATGGCACGTTCAACATGCCCTCCGATCTTGCAGAGATCCGTCGATTGGTCGAGGGGATCGGCGCCGAGATCAACATGGTCATGCCGCTGGGCGCCCATGTTGCGGAAATGCGCGACCTGGTGAATGCCGATGTGAATGTCGTGATGTATCGCGAGTTCGGACGTGGTCTGTGCGAGGTGCTGAACAAGCCCTATCTGCAAGCGCCCATCGGCGTGGACAGCACTACGCGGTTCCTGCGCACTTTGGGGTCGCTGCTCGACCTTGATCCTGAGCCCTTCATTGAGCGCGAAAAGCATTCGACGCTGAAGCCCGTCTGGGATCTTTGGCGATCGGTCACGCAGGACTTCTTTGCGACGGCGTCTTTCGCGGTGGTTGCGAACGAGACCTATACGCGGGGCATTCGCGCCTATCTCGAAGATGAACTGGGCCTGCCCTGTGCGATCGCCACACCACGTGTCGCCGGTCGGAAGACCGACAATGATGCCGTGCGGTCCTTGATTCACGCAAAGCGGCCGCTGGTCGTGCTCGGGTCGATAAACGAAAAGATGTATCTGGCCGAGATGGGCGGCGGCCACGGCCCCCAGCCCACCTACATCCCCGCAAGCTTCCCCGGGGCTGCGATCCGGCGCGCCACGGGCACGCCCTTCATGGGGTATGCGGGGGCGACCTATCTGCTTCAGGAAGTGTGTAACGGCCTGTTCGACGCTCTGTTCCACATTCTGCCGCTTGCATCCGAAATGGACAGCGCTGCGGCGACCCCCACCACATTGCGCCGCGACCTACCCTGGGACGCTGACGCACAGGCGCTGCTCGACCGGATCGTGGCTGAGCACCCCGTCCTTACCCGAATTTCTGCGGCGAAGAGCCTGCGTGACGCTGCCGAGCGTGCCGCACTCGAAGCCGGAGAGGCGCGCGTTGATCGCGCGACCGTCGCCGCCCTGCGCCCTGCCGGGGCCGTTTCAACCGAAGGAGAAACCCCATGACCATCGAGAGCACTGGTTCCCCGCAGGACTTTGCCCGCCGCCGCCGAGCGCGCGGTCTGGAATACTCCATCTACTTTTCGCTGATCCTGGCACTTGCCCTGCCGGTGGCGCTTTTGCAGTGGGCATCGGCCCTCGTAAGGCCAGCACCGCTGGTCGCAGAGCGGGGCGTTCTGCGCCACGCCTGGTGCACCGCGGCAGAGATCACGCCCAGAATTTTCTCTGCATGAGCAGGGAACCCGTCATTCGCACTGTCTTCGGACAGTCGGATACCCGATGCGGGGGTTCAGCCCGCATTCGGTACCGCCGTGGGTCGCACGGCAACAGTCTAACTGTCCGGAGGAAAGTTTATGGCTGATTCAACTGACCTGTCCTTCACGGGTCTCACCGACGAGCAGGCGCAAGAACTGCACGACGTGTACATGAGCGGCTTGATCCTGTTTTCAGGCATCGCAGTCGTCGCTCATCTCGCCGTGTTTATCTGGCGTCCGTGGTTCTGAGGAGGATTGAAGCATGAGCAAGTTCTACAAGATCTGGCTGATCTTTGATCCGCGTCGCGTTTTCGTGGCGCAGGGGGTCTTCCTCTTCCTGCTGGCAGCGATGATTCACCTCGTCCTGCTCAGCACCGACCACTACAACTGGTTCGAACTCGCCGCGATGGCCGAGTGATCGCGCCCGGTCTTCGGGCCGGACCACGATCTCCTACCAGTTTCAAAGAACCGCTGCGGGCGGGCGACAGGAACAGTCCTGCCGCCCGCGGCAATCCAACAAGACGATGACGGCGAGCCTCGCGTCGCCGCGCGCGCCGTCAAACGTGGAGAAAACGCTATGGCCATGCTCAGTTTCGAAAAGAAATATCGCGTCCGGGGCGGGACGCTGATTGGCGGCGACCTGTTCGATTTCTGGGTCGGTCCGTTTTATGTAGGCTTTTTCGGAGTAACGACGGCATTCTTTGCCGCGCTCGGAACGATCCTCATTTTCTGGGGCGCTGCCCTGCAGGGAACGTTCAATCCCTGGCTCATCAATATTGCGCCACCCGATATTTCATACGGGCTGGGTCTCGCGCCGCTGGCCGAAGGTGGGTTGTGGCAGATCATTACGATCTGTGCACTCGGCGCCTTCATCAGCTGGGCGCTGCGCGAGGTTGAGATCAGCCGCAAGCTCGGCATCGGATATCATGTCCCTGTCGCCTTCAGCTTTGCGATCTTCGCCTATGCGACGCTTGTTGTGTTCCGTCCGATGCTGCTGGGGGCTTGGGGGCACGCGTTCCCATACGGGATCTTCAGTCACCTCGATTGGGTGTCGAACACGGGGTATGCCTATCTGCACTTCCACTACAATCCCGCACATATGCTCGCTGTGACGTTCTTCTTCACGACGACCTTCGCGCTGGCTTTGCATGGAGCGCTGATCCTGTCTGCTGCCAACCCTGAGAAGGGTGAGGAAGCCAAGACGCCGGATCATGAAGATACATTCTTCCGGGATTACATCGGCTACTCCGTCGGCACCTTGGGCATTCACCGCGTGGGGCTGCTGCTCGCGCTCAATGCCGGGTTCTGGTCGGCAATCTGCATCATCATCTCAGGCCCTGTGTGGACCAAGGGCTGGCCCGAGTGGTGGAACTGGTGGCTTGAGCTGCCGATCTGGCCCGGTCAGGGAGGACTTTGAGCCATGGCTGAGTATCAAAATATCTTCAATCAGATCCAGGTTCAGGGTCCAGTCGAATGGGGCATGGACAATGACGAAGGACTCGCCAGCGAGCGTGGAGGGCCGACCGGTTTCTCCCGGCTGCTGGGGGCCATTGGCAACGCACAGCTCGGTCCAATCCATTTGGGCTGGTTCGGGATCATCTCGCTGATCACCGGAACGCTTGCCATCAACATTATCGGGTTTTCGATGCTGGCGCAGGTCGGTTGGTCGATCCCGGAATTCCTGCGGCAAGGCTTCTGGCTGGCGCTTGAGCCTCCGGGACCTGAATATGGGCTGACCGTGATGCCGCCGCTCAATGAAGGGGGCGCCTATCTGATCTGTTCGTTCCTGTTGCTCGTCTCTGTCATGGCTTTCTGGGCCCGGGCGTGGGAACTGGCGGCGAAACAAAAGATGGGCAAGCACGTCTTCTGGGCTTTTGGTGCGGCGATCTGGCTGTTTCTTGTGCTGGGCCTGTTCCGCCCCATCCTGATGGGCTCCTGGGCGGAGGCTGTGCCCTATGGCATCTTCCCGCACCTCGATTGGACCACTGCGTTCTCCATTCGATACGGTAATCTCTACTACAACCCGTTCCACGCGCTTTCGATCGTGTTCCTTTATGGATCGGTTCTGCTGTTTGCCATGCACGGCGCGACGATCCTCGCCGTCACGCGCCTCGGCGGTGATCGCGAGCTGGAGCAGATCTACGATCGCGGCACGGCGACCGAGCGTGCGGCACTCTTCTGGCGCTGGACCATGGGCTTCAACGCCACGATGGAGGGCATTCACCGCTGGGCGTGGTGGTTTGCGGTGCTCACCCCGATCACGGGCGGCATTGGCATCCTTCTGACAGGAACCGTCGTCGACAACTGGTATCTGTGGGCCATCGAGCACCATTTCGCTCCGGCCTATGACGGTGCCTATGGCTACGAAGCCTACCAGGCGGGAGGGAACTGAGATGTTCAACTTCAAATGGTATAACAAGTGGGTCGAAGATAATCCGACCAACGTGTTTGGACCTGCGATTGTGATCGGTGTGGTTGGGGCAGGGGTCTTTGCGGCCGCCCTGATCGTAACCTGGGGCAATCCGATCCCGACCGAAACCCAGCAAACCGGGCCGCGTGGCACGGGGATGGGCGTGGTCGAATTTGTCTCTGACATCGAAGCTGGAGAGGCGACGCCTGAAATGGTCGCCTACTTCTCGGAAGAACCCTATGAGGTATTCGAGGATGAGCCGCTGGCTGGCGATATCTATGAGAATGTCCAGGTGCTCGGCAACGTGCCGGACGGCAACTTCAACCGTCTGATGGCAGCAATGACCGAGTGGGTCAGCCCAGAGCAAGGCTGCGCCTACTGCCACGGAGAGGAAGGCAACTTCGCCTCTGACGAGTACTATCCCAAGGTCGTTGCCCGTCGCATGATCCAGATGACCCAGTCTATTAACGAGAACTGGAACATCCATGTCGGGGAAGAGGTGGGCGTCAACTGCTACACCTGCCACCGTGGACAGAATGTGCCTGAGGGGATCTGGTTCGACCTCACCCCTATCAATGAGGTTGTCGAAGGCTGGGCTGCTGTCCAGAACCGCGCAACGTCGTTGAGTGGTTCGACCTCTCTGCCCTCAGACGCTTTGAGCGTGTTCCTCGCAGACTATGGCGTAATCGCCGTGCATGATCTGGAGCCGCGCGTGTCCGGCACGCCTGGGGTCGAGGTCGCGTCCATTCAGGATACGGAGCGGACCTATAGCCTGATGAACTATTTCTCGAATTCGTTGGGTGTGAACTGCACGTTCTGTCACAACACCAATGCGTTCTATGACTACGATCAGGTGACGCCGCAGCATGGCACGGCGCAGCTGGGGATAGCGATGGTTCAGGAGTTGAACCTCGACTATCTCATCCCGTTGGCGGACGTGTATCCGGCTGAACGGCTCGGACCGGTTCACGCCGATGCGCCGAAGGCGGCATGTCGGACATGCCACCTTGGTCAACAGCAACCACTTGGTGGGATGGACATGGTCTCCGACTGGCCAGAGCTCGCGTCAAGCGAGGCCCCTGTCTACGAATAAGGGATCGGGCCGGGGCGGAAACGCTCCGGCCCTTTTTCGTCCAGTCCTGTAGCGTGCGGGACTGGTAGGTCTGTCGGTCTTTTCTACTCCCCTTTTCCACCGACAGATCGTTGCGCCGGGTTCCGCTGCCGCGGGCCCGGCGCTTTTTGTCGCCTCCGGCCGGAGTGCGTTCCTTCGCATCACTTTGGCGGCAACGCTGGTTGAGAGGGGGGAAGGCGAAGAAGTGCCAGCACTAAGCAACGCAAGTGCCCCGTGCGCTCTGTTGGATTGCGCAGCGACAGCCTTTACCGCATTGCAAAGGGGGATCAGACCGGGCCAAAGATCCCGGCGACATGCTCTTCGAGGTAAATGCGAAGCCATGGTGTGTAGCTCATCGGAGACGCCGTAATATCGGCCCGCAGCTCGTCCAGCGTCATCCAGCGCACCTCTGCAACTTCGTCTGGATTCAAATCCATCGGAAGCGAGGCGTCGGTCTCGGCCACGAAAATGTCCACGACTTCATGTTCCGTCAGACCGCCGCCGACATCTGCGCGGTATTCGACAGTCTTACGATAGTCCGGCGTCAGCCCCCGGATGCCCAATTCGTCATCGAGCCGTCGGATCGCGCAGGTCAGCGGATCCTCTTCCCAATGTGGATGGGTACAACAGGTGTTCGCCCACTGTCCGGGCGTGTGATATTTGTGCAGGGCGCGCCGTTGCATAAGAATGCGTCCGTCCGCGACCACGAAGACGGAGACCGCCGGGTGGCGCAGGCCGCGTTGGTGCACGTCGAGCTTTCCCCGGGCGACCAGCGTGCCATTCTCCCAAGCGGGTATCCGAATTTCCGTGTTCATGATGTCGCCCTGAGGATGCCAGTCAGATGCCCGATATTCTTGAGCATGATCTTCAGATGCGCCATGGGACGGGCACGAACAAGCTTCTTGTTCATATAGGCCTCGAAGGTGAGGCGCTGAACGTCCAGGTCATGACACAGAGACACGAAGCGTTCGCGCCGTTCGTCTGACTTGTAATAGGCGTCCTGCATTGCGCCGAGCACTTTGAACACTGTCTTGTGCTCTCGCATGAACAGTTTGCGGGCGATGGCGAGTTTCGCGGGATTTTCGCTTGCCAAACAGGCCATTGCAGCCTCAGCCGCGCAATCGCCGCCAACCATAGCGTAGTAAATGCCTTCACCAGACGACGGGGCCACGACCCCTGCCGCGTCACCAGCCAGCACCACGTCGCGCCCATTGTCCCATCGGTCGAGGGGTTTGAGCGGGATCGGCGCGCCCTCGCGACGTATTGTCTCACAGCTTTCTAACCCGGCGGCGCGACGCAGATCGGCTGTCGCGGCCTTCAAGTCGACGCCGGGCACCTGAGTGCCCATGCCGACGCTGGCCTGCGGCCCATGGGGAAAAACCCAGCCATAAAAATCGGGTGAGATTTGCCCGTCATAGATCACGTCACATCGGGCCGGATCGTAATCTTCGGATTGAGGGGAGGCGATGATTTCATGATAGGCAATCACGTAGGGGATCGTGTCGCCGCCTGGAACCTCGCTGCGCGCTACGTTTGAGCGGGCGCCATCTGCGCCGATAACGATTTTGCCGCTGATCCGCTTTTCCTGACCGCTGGCCTTTTCACGATAGACAACGCTGGGGCCGGCTGCGTCCCTTTCAATTCGAAGATAGGTGCCGGTCAGACGCTCCGCGCCATGGGTCTCGGCCCGCACTCGCAGGAATTCATCGAAATGCTCGCGGTCCACCATTCCGACATATCCGTTCTCGATCGCGATATCGACCTTGCGCGCCGTGGGTGAAATCATGCGCGCGGTATTGATCCGTGCGACCAGCTGGTGATCGGGGATGTCAAAATCCCGCACGAGCCGCGGTGGAATTGCGCCACCACATGGCTTGATGCGGCCGTCCCGGTCCAAGAGCGCCACGGTGCGTCCCTCGCGTGCCAGCCGGGACGCTGCTGTGGCCCCGGACGGTCCTCCCCCAACGACGATCACATCATATTGCATGCTCACTCTCCCGGTACGAGTTGTGGGGCCGTTGGTCGGCTTGGGGCATCAATGACACGCCAGGCCATGATGGCGGCGGCCAGGAACAAGAAGGCTTCGACAATGAAGACAGTCGCAAAGGCTGTACCCGGTGCGGGCAACAGGGCGCGCATCACGTCGACGGCGAGCGCCCCGGCCAAACCGCCGAACCCTGCCGCAAGGGCTTGCGCAGCACCCCACAGACCCATCCGCGTACCTTCCCGCGCGCTGCGGCCCTCACTGGCGAGTTGCATCATCGTGCCAATCGCTGCCACGGCGAACGCGCCGTTGGCAGCGCCCAAAAGGACCGTCAAGGGAAGGAGAGGTGCGCCGGGCCCCATGGGCGCGATGGCTGCAATCGCGAGAAGGGCAGCAGCGGAGGCGATGCAGCCCCCTGTCACCCATGTGCGCAATGCGCCAATGCGAAGCCCACTTGCGGCAATCCCAACCAGCAACATGCCGACAAAGACACCGCCATTCTGTGCGCCAGAAAGGGTGGTCGATTGGCCGGGTGTGAATGCAAAGACCAACCCGGCATAGGGCTCAAGGATCAGCTCCTGCATGAAATAGGCGGTCATCGACAGAAAAACGAAAAGGGTGAAGCGCCGTGCGCGCGGTTCGGCCCAAATCTCTGCCAGGCCTTGGCGGAACGGGACATCCGCTCTGTCGCTGACAGGCTTTGCCAATCCGCGTTCGATTCCCATGATTGCGAGGACGGTCAGGACAAGCGCAGCACCCGCGACACCTGCGGAGATCACGAAGAGGCGCATTGGCGTATATGGATCGATCAAACTGCCGACCACACCCGCCGTCACAGCGATGCCGGCGATCATCATCAGCCAGGTGACCATTGCGGCAGCGGCCCGCCGTCGTGGTGCCGTGGAACTCGCCAAAAGGGCAAGAACAGACGTTCCCGACGCGCCGACACCCAGCCCGATCATGGCATAGGCGAGAACCGAAATGCCCAGCCCCAGCACAAAGCTGTTTGCGAAAAGTGCTACGGCCGCACTGGCGAGCGCTGCGCCCAGTCCAAGAATGGCGATGCCGCCGATGATCCACGGGGTGCGCCGTCCACCCATGTCCGAGAAAAAGCCCATGGTCGGGCGGCTGATCTGAATGCCGTAATGCAGCGCCACCAGAAAGCCCGGCAAGACGGCGGGTAACGCCAACTCAACGACCATCAACCTATTCAGTGTGGAGGTGGTCAGGACAACGATTGATCCCAGAGCCATCTGGATCAATCCCAGCCGAATGATGGACAGCCAGGTCAGCATCAGAGCGCCTCCATCCCGCGCAGGGCGAACGCTGCGACCATCATGCCGGATACGTAAAGGCTTACACCTGTTGCATTATACCAAGGCGCCAACGCCTTGGGATCGCCCAGCATCCTGCGCATCGCAAGCAGTTGCAAAAGCAGCGCGATCGCGATGGCGACGGCAAAGATCGGTGCGCCCCATGCAAAAAGCAGCACGAGCACGACAGCCTGAGGGACCGCCATGATGCAGCAAGCAACCCTCGCCGCGCGCTCAGGGCCGAGGCGAACGGGCAGAGAATTCACGCCCATCTGGCGGTCCCCTTCCAACGCTTTGAAATCGTTCAGGGTCATGATGCCATGTGCGCCGATGGCGTAGAGTGCTGCGATGATCAGGATCGGTGTCGAGGGCAACGTCGCGCTCAATACCGCTGCCCCTGTGAACCAGGGCAGGCCCTCATAGCACAAACCGACCAATCCTGGGCCAAGCCACCCGGACCGCTTTAGCCGAACCGGCTCCGCCGAATAGGCCCACGCGCACAGAACTGCGACAATCGTCGCGACGAAACCCCATGTGCCAAGGAACCATCCCACGATCAGCGAAAGGGCAGACATGGCAAGCGCGACCCAAAGACCCCAGTGGCCGGGAACGCGTCCTGAGGGGATCGGGCGATCCGGCTCGTTGATCGCATCAACGTGACGATCGCACCAATCATTGGCCGCCTGACTCATCCCGCAGACAATGGGCCCTGCCAGGGCGATCCCCAGCACGAGCTGCGGCCAATGGCCTGAAAAAGCAACGCCGGACGACACCGCACCGCACAAAAATGCCCACATCGGCGGAAACCATGTGATCGGTTTGATCAGGGTCAGCAAAGCCGCGGGATCCGGCCAGCGCCGAACATATCTCTCAGACGTGACACTCATGGTGTCAGTCTAGCCTTACAGGTAGATTGGGAACAAGCTGAAACTCAGCTCTCGTCGGCGCGTTTCAGTAAATCGAACTTACGCAATTTGACATAAAGGCTCTGACGCGAGAGGCCCAGCATCTCTGCCGCTGCGACACGGTTGTCGTTGGTCAGGTCCAGCGCCGTTTCGATGCACAGACGCTCAATCACATCGGTCGTTTCCGCCACGATGTCGCGCAGAGGGGATGACCCGACAAGCTCCATGACACCGCGATCCCCTTCGGGGGAGGGCTGCGCCTCTCGCAGAGTTTCCGTGCGGGCCGTCGGGCGGATCACGAAGCCAAAGCCGCTCGGCGTTCCCCGCTCAAGAGCGACCGCGGCGACATCGACAGGCGTTTCCTTGCCAAACTTACCGCTAAGACGCATCGTATAGACGCGCATCTTGCCTTGTCGTTCGGCGTGTTCAAGCAGCACTTTTTGATCAATGCCACCTCGGGCGAGGTAGTCCGCAATGAATAGCCCTCGCACATCACCGATCTGGGTCTCGTCCACCAAGCTGAGGAAGGCCTCATTCGCCAGGCGAATAACACCGCGCGGATCGGTGAAGATTACGGCGTCGCTACCAAGTGTAAACAATTGCCGCAGCGAGGTGTCGAGCTGTTCGGCCACCCCGGATTCCGGCGCAATCTCACGGATCGAGACTTTCAGCATCCTGTCGGATCCTGCACGGAACATTACGGCGCCCAACAAGACATCTTCTGAACCGCGGCGAATGGTTGCGCGCACCCAATCCGCTGGAGCACTTGCGCCCGACCGGCTTTGCAGCTGACCCAGCAGCGCATTGCGACCCGACGTGTTGAAAACCTGATCGAATGCCGCGTTTTGCAGTGACTTCTTATCCGTGTGCAGCGCGTGCGCCGCCGCCCCATTCAGATCTACGATCCGCCCGGTTTCAAGATTGACGAATATCACCGCCTGTTCAGTCATTTCGAGCAGAACGCGGTAGCGAGTTTCGGTTTGCTGGAACGTCTCGAACTCACGTTCCAACGACATCTGCGCCGTGATCAGCTGTTGTTGCACTTCGGCCAGTGCGCGCAAGTCTCGGCCCAGCAGCAATAGCTCATCATTCACGCCACTATCGGTGATGGCGTAGCGAACCGGGAATTCCCAAGACGCGTTGTCGGCGTGGTTCAGTTCGATAGGGCGATAGCCCTGCCGGTCGCCAGCTTCGATCTGCGGCATCCGACGGTCAAACTTGTCGATACTTTCTGGTGTCAGGAACTCACGCAAATTCCGATCAACCCAATGGTCGAGCAGGCCGAGGGAGCGTGCATGTGGGCCAACCGCGATCCCCGTGATCTTGCCCGCGCGATCCACCGACATGCAGATGTCGCAGGCAGAGGCGACAATGCTCTGCACCGCATTCGGGTCGATGGACGGGCCGCGCCCGTCATTCCAACGCATCTCTTCCGTGACTGTCAAAGATCAGGTCCCCGCTTCACGGCGCTTCTCCAACATCGCGTTCATCGTTCCGTTCCATCTGCGACCGGAACCCGCAGAATTTCATAACTTCCCGCGGATTGGAACTGACCAAGTCCACGCCTGTACTGTCCGCGACATCGAGGTTCTGGCGCGTAATCGCACCCCCAAGTATGACAGGTCCTATGTCCCTATTCCATTCTCGCATCAATTCAACAAGTTTTTGGATGGGATCAACGAGTTTGTGACTTCCTGCGGAAATGCCAATCATGGAATAGCGTTCTTCGTCGATTAGCGCCGAGACTTCCTCTGCCGAATGGGCGATGGACATATGGACCCGAAGGCCATGTTTGCGGAATTGATTGGCTGCAATGAAGGCGCCGAGACTGTGTTGCTCCTCGGCCGGTACGATCATCAGCGCGCGGTGGCCGAGCGGGATCGCGGTGCCGCGATAGTCATAGTCGGTGAGCGCTGCTGAACGAATGATATCGTTTAGACGTGAGGAGCCGACGCTGACTTCGGCAAACCCCAGATAGTCATCCGCCCAATCCGCGCCCAGCATCTCCGCCGCGAAGGGGACGTAAACATCCATAAGTTCCCGCTGTCCAACACCGCTGGCACCGATTTTGGCAAGGATCTGGGTGTAGGCACTTTCGTCAGGCGAGATCAGCGCAGCGCAAAATGCCGATACGTGTTCTGCCTTTGTCGTCCCGATTGAAAGATCATCACGCCGGGCGACTTTGGACAGCGCCTGACGGGCGAGCGCGATCACATCGCGCCGCCTGCCGCCGGGGGAACCCCCGTTGCCGCTAAATCCGGGTCCGTCCAATGCCGTCTCCCAATCTCGGGCGGTTGGTCCGCCCTGCATGTTGATCCTACACCATACCGTCGCGGAGTGTGAGTCCTTTTGACGGCAATGTCAGTTCAGTTTGACAGTAATTTTTGTCCTGAAAGTCTGACAGAAATCTCGGATGTAGGCCAATATTCATTAGGGTCCAGGGCCAATTCCCTGGTCGCGCGCCAGCGTAAATACAATACTGTAAGTCAAGGTTGACACATTTGTCAGGCGACGGGTACGGTTTCAGAACGCTTGAGTGAAAGGACAGTTTATGCGGTCCACGCAGCCGCGCTCGCCTCAGATCGCACCGCTTTATACGCCCGAACAGCGGGCGCGCCGTGATGAAACGGTCTGGACGCTGGTGCAGGGTGTGCTGGCGCCATTGCAGTTTGTAGCCTTCGCCGTGTCACTTGTTTTGGTCTGCCGCTACCTGATGACCGGGGAGGGGTACCAGATCGCGACGGTCTCGATCCTGATCAAGACGGGCTTTCTCTACATCATCATGATCACCGGCGCGATTTGGGAGAAAGTCGTGTTCGGGCAATACCTTCTGGCAGAGCCCTTCTTCTGGGAGGACATGGTCAGCTTTGCCGTGATTGCGCTGCATACGGCCTACATCGTGGCTTTGCTGGGTGGTTTGCTCCCGCCATCTGCTCTGATGTGGTTGGCCGTCGCGGCTTATGCGCTCTACGTGCTCAACGCGGCGCAGTTCGTTTTGAAACTTCGGGCCGCGCGGCTGGGATCGGCGGTGCCAGCGTGAACCGCCCTCTAAGGGAAATCCCAGCGCAATCCTGTCGCGATACACCGATTCTAAAGGAACGCGGTCAGCGTGAGGTTTTTTGTGGCTTAACCTCAATCATCTGGCTGCACCGAAAGATGCAGGATGCATTCTTCCTTGTGGTGGGGTCGCGCACCTGTGCCCATCTGCTGCAATCCGCGGCCGGGGTGATGATCTTTGCCGAGCCGCGCTTTGGCACGGCCGTCCTTGAGGAAAAGGATCTGGCGGGGCTGGCCGACGCGCATGATGAGCTTGATGCACAGGTCGCACAGTTGCTGGAGCGTCGTCCCGACATCCGGCAGCTCTTTCTGGTTGGCTCCTGTCCGTCCGAGGTGATCAAGCTAGATCTCAGCCGGGCGGCGGAACGTTTGACCAAGCGCCACGCGCCGCATGTGCGTGTATTGAACTACTCCGGCTCTGGTATCGAGACGACGTTCACGCAAGGCGAAGACGCGTGCCTTGAGGCAATGGTGCCGGGCATGCCGGCGACCGATGCAGCGGAACTTGTCCTCGTTGGCGCTTTGCCGGATGTCGTTGAGGATCAACTGACAGATCTGATCCGCGCACTCGGGATCGAGACGGTTCATGTGCTGCCGTCACGTCGCGCAGATGAAATGGCGCGCATTGGACCCAATACGCGCTTTGTGCTGGCCCAGCCGTTTCTGGGTGACACGGCTGCCGCTCTCTCGCGACGTGGGGCACAGATGATCGAGGCTCCATTCCCATTTGGGGCGGAAGGCACGACGGCATGGCTGCGTGCCATCGCGGATACCTATGGCGTGTCCGACGAGCTGTTTGAGAGGGTGACGGCTGCTCCGCATGCCCGCGCGGTGAAGGCCGTGGCGGCAGCGCGCGCGACGTTGCAGGACAAGTCGATCTTCTTTTTCCCCGACAGCCAGCTTGAAATTCCGTTGGCCCGGTTCCTGACGCGTGAGTGCGGCATGACCGCGATCGAAATCGGTGCGCCCTTCATTCACAAGGGGGTCGTCGGTGCAGATCTTGATTTGATCCCGGCTGGTCCGATGCTGAGCGAAGGGCAGGACGTCGATAAACAACTCGACCGGTGCCGCGCCGCACGCCCGGATTTGACGGTTTGTGGCCTTGGGCTCGCAAATCCGCTGGAGTCAGAAGGGCTTGCCACGAAATGGGCCATCGAACTCGTCTTCACCCCGGTGCATGGATATGAGCAGGCCGGTGATCTTGCGAGCCTCTTTGCGCGTCCTCTCAGGCGGCGGGAGGCTCTGGTATGAAGCTGACGATCTGGACATATGAAGGTCCACCCCATGTCGGCGCGATGCGTGTCGCCACAGGGATGGAGAACGTTCACTACGTGCTTCATGCGCCACAGGGCGACACCTATGCCGATCTGCTGTTCACCATGATCGAGCGCAGGGGCCAGCGCCCTCCGGTGACCTACACGACGTTCCAGGCCCGGGATTTGGGTGAAGATACGGCCGAGTTGTTCAAGACGGCCTGCCGCGACGCTTATGAGCGGTTCAAGCCGGATGCACTGATCGTCGGGGCCTCCTGCACTGCTGAGCTGATTCAGGACGATCCTGGCGGCCTGTCGGAAAGCATGGGTCTGCCCGTACCTGTCATCCCGTTGGAGTTGCCGAGCTATCAGCGCAAGGAAAATTTCGGCACGTCCGAAACGTTCTTCCAGATTGCCCGCGCGTTGGTGCGAAAGGTTGATCGGACGCCAGAGATTTCGTGCAACATCCTTGGCCCCACTGGCCTTGGTTTTCGCCATCGTGACGACGTCGCAGAGCTTGAAAAGATGCTGGCAGAGATCGGGATCAGCGTGAACGCGGTGGCCCCGATGGGCTCCTCCCCTGCGGACATCGCGCGGCTGGGCGCTGCACATTTCAACGTCTTGCTCTACCCCGAATGTGGTGAGGAAGCTGCGCGTTGGCTTGAGCGTGAGCATGGCCAGCCCTACACGAAAACGGTGCCGATCGGCGTTGGCGCCACCCGCGATTTTCTGTCTGAGCTGGCTGAGATCACTGGCCTTGCCTGCGCACCTGATGAAAGCAATTTGCGCGCACCTTGGTATGCGGCCAGTGTCGACAGCACCTATCTGACCGGCAAGCGTGTCTTCATCTTTGGGGATGCAACCCATGCCGCCGCCGCTGCGCGCGTTGCGCGCGATGAAATGGGCTTCGAGGTTGTCGGGTTGGGGTGTTTCAATCGCGAATTCGCCCGTCCGATCCGCGCCCTTGCTCGCGACTATGGCGTCGAGGCGTTGATCACAGATGACTATCTTGAGGTCGAAAAAGCCATTGAGGCCGCGCAACCCGAGATGATTCTCGGCACCCAGATGGAGCGCCATATCGGCAAGCGATTGGGCATCCCCTGTGCCGTCATCTCAGCCCCTGTTCACGTCCAGGATTTCCCCGCGCGCTATTCCCCGCAAGTTGGGTGGGAGGGGGCCAATGTCCTGTTCGACACGTGGGTGCACCCGCTCGTCATGGGGCTGGAAGAACACCTGCTGCATATGTTCCGCGATGATTTCGAGTTCAATGACGCAGCAGGGCCGAGCCACCATGCAGGGCATGCGGCACAAAAGGAGGTCGCTCAAAGCTCGGGCGACAACGTGATTTGGCTGGACGATGCCGAACGCGAATTGCGCAAAGTACCTTTCTTTGTCCGGGGCAAAGCCCGGCGCAACACAGAGAAATTTGCGGCCGAGCAGGGGATCGCCTCGATCTCGGTCGATACGCTTTATGAAGCGAAAGCACATTTTGCGCGATGATACCGGCATAAATGCGGGGTACCGCGTGGTGATCATCACCCTCGACGCGCATGCGGCGGGCCCAGCTGCGCGGGCGCAGGACGCGCTGGCGCGGGATTTTCCGGGCGTCTCGGTTTCTGTCCACGCGGCTGCGGAATGGGGTGAAAGCGGTGGCGCGCTTGACCGGGCGCGTGAGGCGGTCGCCACAGCTGATATCGTGATTGCAAATCTGCTCTTCCTCGAAGAGCACGTGAAGGCGATTGCCCCGGCGATCGCTGCGCGACGCGAAGATGCAGATGCCGTCGTTGGGTGCATCGCCGCGGGCGAGATTGTGAATCTGACCAAGCTGGGTGGGCTCGACATGAGCCAACCGGCAAGTGGTGTGATGGCACTGCTCAAGCGGTTGCGCGGCTCAAAGAAGCCATCCGGGGCCAGCGGCGAAAAGCAGATGGCGATGTTGCGCCGCCTGCCGCGTATCCTGAAGTTCATTCCGGGAAAGGCGCAGGACCTTCGCGCCTATTTCCTGGCCATGCAGTACTGGCTTGGCGGGTCGGACGACAATGTCGAAGCCTTGGTTCGCTTTCTGATCTCACGCTATGCGACGCCGGACGACTGGCGGGGCGGTACGGTACCTGCGCCTGTCGAATATCCCGATACCGGTCTCTACCATCCTGCGTTGTCAGAGCGCATTGTGACCGATGCGGCTGCGTTGCCACGCACGGGCACCAAGGGGACCGTCGGCCTTCTGTTGATGCGGTCCTATGTGCTGGCCGGTGACACCGCGCACTATGATGCGGTGATCGAGGCCCTTGAGGCACGGGGGCTGAACGTCATTCCGGCCTTCGCTGCCGGGCTGGACGGGCGGCCTGCGATCAGTGCCTATCATCAGGACAAGGTGGACACTCTCGTTTCGCTGACCGGGTTCAGTCTGGTCGGCGGGCCAGCCTATAATGACAGTGCGGCGGCGCAGGACACGCTGGCCACGCTGGATGTTCCCTACATTGCGGCGCATCCGCTTGAGTTTCAAACGCTGCGCCAGTGGTCCGAAAGCGCCTCCGGCCTCGGTCCGGTTGAGACGACGATGCTGATTGCGCTGCCTGAGATTGACGGGGCGACGAACCCGATTGTGTTCGGTGGTCGTCACGGGCAATTGGGCTGCGATGGGTGTGCCCATCGCTGCACAGCCCGCGGCCTGCTGAAAGAAATGGCCCCGTGTCACGAGCGGATCGACCTGCTGGCGCGCAAGGTTGAAAAGCAGGTTCATCGGCGTCGGGCGGAACTGGCGACGCGCAAGGTCGGCATCGTGCTTTACGGGTTCCCGCCGAATGCCGGTGCGATCGGAACGGCGGCTTATCTGGGCGTGTTTGAGAGCCTTCACAACGTGCTGCTCGCCATGAAGGCGGATGGCTACACACTGAATGTGCCAGACACTGTCGACGATTTGCGCGCGGCGGTCCTTGCTGGCAATTCGGCCCAATACGGGCAGGAGGCCAATGTCGCAGCATGCGTGCCAGCCTCCGACATCGTAAGCGCTGAGCCACACTTGGCTGAGATTGAGGCGCAGTGGGGCCCGGCACCTGGCAAGATTCAAAGCAATGGGCGCGAGGTTTTCGTGCTGGGCGTGGATCTCGGCAATGTCTTTGTCGGGGTGCAGCCTGCGTTTGGATATGAGGGCGATCCGATGCGGTTGCTCTTTGAAAGCGGGTTCGCACCCACCCACGCGTTTTCCACTTTTTATCGCTGGCTGCGCGACAGCTATCGTGCCGACACCTTGCTGCATTTCGGGATGCACGGCGCGTTGGAATTCATGCCGGGCAAACAGGCCGGTACGGGCGCGGCCTGCTGGCCGGACCGTCTGATCGGCGACATGCCGAATGTATATCTCTATGCCGCCAACAACCCCTCCGAGGCGACATTGGCCAAGCGGCGGTCAGGGGCTGTCATTGTCAGCCACCTGACCCCGCCGCTTGCGAAGGCAGGCCTTTACAAGGGACTGCTCGAATTACGGGAGAGCCTGGACCGGTGGCGCGGGCTGGAGCCCGGGGCGGCAGAGGCAGTTGAACTTGAAGAGCTGATCGCAACTCAGGCCGAGGCCGTTGATATGAGCGGCGCGCCAGAAACCCTGTGGCTTCAATTGCTTGAAGTCGAAGACGCACTGATGACCGATGGTCTGCATGTCGTCGGACGACCGATGACCACGGATCAACGCGCAGCACATCTGGACGTTGTGGCCGACCAGGATGACGACACGCTGGCGCGGATCGATCTCGAACTACAGCACGACAGCGAGACGCCTGCGTTGCTGCGCGCGTTGCGGGGACAGTTCATTCGACCTGTCGCCGGTGGTGACTTGATCCGAAATCCCGACATTCTGCCTACAGGGCGAAACATGCATGCGTTTGATCCATTCCGCATGCCAACGGCCTTTGCGATGGCCGATGGCGCCCGGCAAATGGAAAAGCTGCTGGCCACGCATCCGGTCTTGCCTCGGTCCATCGCCCTCGTGCTTTGGGGGTCGGACAACATCAAATCAGACGGTGGTCCGATTGCGCAGGCGCTCGCGCTGATGGGGGCGCAACCGCGCTTTGACAGTTTCGGACGACTGGCTGGAGCGGATTTGATCCCGCTCGCTGAACTGGGCCGCCCGCGCATCGATGTGGTCATGACCCTCTCGGGCATTTTTCGTGACCTGCTTCCATTGCAGACGAAGCTGCTGGCGGAAGCCGCATGGCTCGCTGCAAGTGCCGATGAACCACTCGAGATGAATTTCATTCGGGCGCATGCGCTGGCCTACGCTGAGAAGATGGACGTCGATCTAAAGACAGCGGCCCTTCGCGTGTTTTCGAATGCGGAAGGGGCTTATGGCTCGAACGTGAACCAGTTGGTCGATGCCGGTGCGTGGGAGGCAGAGGATGAGCTTGCCGACGCCTATGAGGCGCGGAAGTGCTTTGCTTACGGAACAGATGGGAAACCAGCACGGCAATCTGAATTGCTCAAAACGGCGCTGACGGATGTGGACGTTGCCTATCAGAACCTCGAAAGCGTCGAACTGGGCGTCACGTCCGTTGATCACTACTTCGACACGCTCGGCGGTATTTCGCGTGCGGTTAAGCGCGCGAAGGGGGCCGAAGCGGAGGTCTATATCGGCGACCAGACGCGCGGCGACGGCAAGGTGCGCAAGTTGTCCGACCAGATTGCTCTGGAAAGCCGCGCCCGCACGTTGAACCCGAAATTCTACGAAGGCCTGCTGAAACATGGGCATGAAGGCGTTCGCCAGATTGAGGCGCATGTGACCAACACGCTGGGTTGGTCTGCGACGACAGGACAGGTCGATCCGAGCATCTATGCGCGGTTGAGCGAAACATTTGTCTTGGATGAGGAGATGCGCCGCCGATTGGCTGATCTCAATCCGGCCGCCTCTGCACGGATGGCAAATCGTCTGCTCGAAGCACATGAGCGGGAGTACTGGCAGCCCGATGCTGAGACGCTGGAAGCTTTGCAGCAAGGGGCTGACGAGCTTGAGGATCACCTCGAAGGCATAGGAGTGGCAGCGCAATGAGTATGCGTGAATTTGAAGAAGCCTGGCATCGAAATGCGCAACTTGCAGCGCGTGTGAAGGCGCAACGCGTCCATGCCATGCGATTACGCGAAAACGCGAAAATGCTGCGCGAACGCGCGCGCTTGATCGAGCTTCGCATTCAGAAAGGAAAGACCCATGAGCCCGCTTGATAAAGGTATTCCGAACCTGCGCGGTCAGGATGGTGAGGGGTCGGTGCAGGTCCATCAGGATCCTTCGACCAAGATTGAGGGCGCAAAGGTGTTCGCCGTTTACGGCAAGGGCGGGATCGGTAAATCCACCACATCTTCGAACCTCTCCGTCGCCTTCTCAAAGCTTGGCCACCGCGTTCTGCAAATTGGGTGCGACCCAAAGCATGACAGCACGTTCACGCTGACAGGCAGGCTCGTCCCGACGGTCATCGACATTCTGAAAGACGTGGATTTCCACCCTGAAGAATTGCGGCCCGAGGACTACGTTTACGAGGGGTTCAACGGCGTGCGCTGTGTAGAGGCGGGTGGCCCGCCTGCCGGAACCGGGTGCGGTGGCTACGTGGTCGGCCAGACGGTGAAGCTGCTGAAACAGCACCATCTGCTCGATGACACCGACGTGGTGATCTTCGATGTGTTGGGCGATGTCGTTTGCGGCGGATTTGCGGCCCCGCTTCAACACGCGGACCGTGCTGTCATCGTCACCGCGAATGACTTCGACAGCATTTACGCAATGAACCGTATCATCGCGGCGGTTCAGGCAAAGGCGAAGAACTACAACGTGCGTCTTGCAGGATGCATCGCAAATCGCTCGCGCGAGACTGATGAGGTGGACCGCTACTGCGAAACGGTCGGCTTCAACCGGCTCGCACACCTTCCTGATCTCGATGCGATCCGTCGGTCGCGGCTGAAAAAGAAGACGCTGTTCGAGATGGATCTCGACGACGATATCGCCGCTGTCCAAGCGGAATATGTCCGGCTGGCCAAGCTGCTTTGGGATGGGACGGAGCCAATGGCGCCGTCTCCGCTGCCCGACCGTGATATCTTTGAATTGCTGGGATTTGATTGATGTCTGACCAATCGTCCCACAACTATCTGGACACGCGCGCGCGGCTTGAGACGTATTTCGACAAGACCGCAAGTCAGACCTGGGCTGCGCTGACCTCCGATGCGCCGGTTAGCAAGATTCGTGCAACGGTGCGCGCCGGGCGTGATGAAATGCGCGCGATGCTGCTCGATGCATTGCCCGCCGATCTGAGCGGTGCGCGGGTGCTCGATGCTGGCGCAGGGGCAGGGCAGATGAGTTTTGAGCTGGCCGCACGGGGTGCGGAGGTTGTGGCCGTCGATATCTCCCCATCGCTGCTTGAGGTTGCGCGCAAGCGGATGCCTGCCGAGTTTGCGGACAAGATCAGTTTTCATGCGGGCGACATGTTGGATCCCGTGCATGGCCGCTTTGACTATGCGATCGCGATGGACAGTGTGATCCACTACCGCGCACCCGACATGGCGCGGATGCTGGGGGAGCTGGCCCCACGCGTCTGGCAGAAAATCGCATTCACGATTGCACCGCAGACACCGATGCTCAGCGCGATGCATGTGGCGGGCAAGGCGTTCCCCCGGTCCGACAGGTCGCCCGCGATCATCCCGATATCTGAAAACCGGCTGCGCCTGGAGCTCGCCAAAATCACAGAGCGCGAGTTGCGTAAGATCGGCCGTGTGCACACGGGCTTCTACATCTCTCAGGCGATGGAGGTGTGTGCGTGAGCAAAGAGCGTCATCCGTTGACCCAATTCGGAATGAACCTGCTTCCCTTCGCGGATGCGGCATCCGAAGGGTTGCCGATGACGCGTCTTCTGCGCCTGTCTCTGTTTCAGGTGAGCGTCGGCATGGCGAGTGTCATGCTGCTTGGCACATTGAACCGGGTGATGATCGTGGAGCTTGGCGTCATGGCGTGGCTCGTCGCGATCATGGTGGCGCTGCCAGTGCTTGTGGCACCGTTCCGCGCGTTGCTCGGGTTCCGCTCCGATACCCACCGCTCCGCAATCGGTTGGCGGCGCGTGCCCTTTATCTGGTTTGGCACGCTCTGGCAGTTTGGCGGACTTGCGATCATGCCCTTTGCATTGATTGTACTTTCCGGAGACCAGACACTTGGCCCGGCCTGGGCGGGCGAGGCATTGGCCGCGCTTTGTTTCTTGATGACCGGGCTTGGCTTGCACATGACACAAACCGCCGGATTGGCGCTGGCGGCCGATCAGGCGGATGATGCCACGCGCGCACGCGTCGTTTCACTGCTCTATGTGATGTTCCTTGTCGGGATGGGTGTCTCGGCCCTGATCGTTGGTGGCCTGCTCGCTGACTTTTCGAAACTGCGGCTCATCCAGGTTGTGCAGGGCACTGCGGTTGTCACCATTGTTCTCAACCTTCTGGCCCTTTGGAAGCAGGAGCGGATGCGCCCGACAACTGCGGCAGAGCGGGCACAGCCGCGGCCCGGATTTGCGGACGCGTGGCGTGACTATGCCGCGGGTGGTCAGGCGGGTCGGCTTCTCGCGGTCGTGGCCTTGGGAACACTCGCCTTTTCAATGCAGGACGTGCTGCTGGAGCCTTATGGCGGAGAAATCCTGGGCCTAAGCGTTGCCGCGACAACAGTTTTGACTGCGATGTGGGCCTTTGGCGCGCTGATCGGCTTTGGCCTTGCCGCACGGTGGCTCACCGCAGGTTTGCCGCCCGAACGGATGGCAGCCCGCGGGGTCATGATTGGGATTGCGGCGTTCTCTTTGGTTATCTTTGCTGAGCCGATGCAGATCGCGGCGCTCTATTTTGCCGGTGCTGCGGGCATCGGTTTGGGTGCGGGCCTGTTTGCAGTTGCCACGCTCACCGCTGCTATGAACATGCCGGTCCAGGGCCTGGCCGGTCGCGGCTTGGCACTTGGCGCCTGGGGTGCGGCACAGGCAACGGCTGCGGGCCTTGGCATCGCGCTGGGTGGTGGCTTACGCGACATTGTTGATCAGGCGGCGAGGGCCGGCGCTCTGGGCGATGTACTCAACACGCCCGCGACTGGGTACTCCTTTGTTTATCATGCGGAAATCGGACTTCTGTTCATAACGCTTATCGCTATCGGGCCGCTGGTTGCGCGTCCGACTCTTTCAACCACCACAGGGGAGCGTGGCCGCATCGGCCTCGCGGAATTCCCCAGCTAACCCTTCATGGGAGGACTGACCAATGACTGATACAATCGTTGGAAACATAGATTTCGCGCAGGTTGCTCTCTACCTGTTCTGGATCTTCTTCGCCGGTCTCGTGATCTATCTTCAGCGCGAAAATCAGCGCGAAGGCTATCCGCTGGTCAATGATGATGAGCAAGAAAGCGCGGCTGTCGCGTTGCTTCCGCCACTGCCAGAGAAGACTTTCAAGCTGCCCCATGGGCGTGGTGAATCCATCCCCGAGCGTCAGCCCGAGCGGGATGATATGGACAAGGTTCTGGCCCGCACCGGTCACGCTGAGGGCATGCCCTTCGAGCCGACAGGCGATCCGATGGCTGATGGTGTTGGTCCGGCAAGCTGGGCTCCGCGCCGCGATGTGCCGGAGCTGGATGGCAAAGGTCACCCCAAGATCATTCCCATGCGCTTGGCCGAGGCGTTTTCGATCTCCTTTGGCCGCGATCCGCGTGGTTTGCCTGTGCAGGCCGCAGATGGTGCTGTCGTCGGCACCGTGACCGATATGTGGATTGATGAGCCTGAGCAGCTGGTCCGGTATCTGGAAGCAGAGCTTGAGACCGGTGGCAAAGTGCTGGTGCCAATGCCGTTGGCACGCATTCGATCCAACCGGGTCAGCATCCATTCGCTCTACGGTGCTCAGTTCGCAGGTATCCCGCGCACGGCAGCGGATGCTCAGGTCACCATGCTCGAGGAAGAGAAGATCTGTGCCTACTACTGTGGCGGCAAGCTCTACGCTGATCCGGCACGCCAGGCCCCGCAACTCTGACCGAAAGGCGCGCCCATGCCCCATGATGATTTCGAGATCGAGCCGGTAAACGGCCTGCCCGAAACGCCCCCAGAGGGGGAGCGCATCCTGTGGCAGGGCGCACCGAATGCGTGGGCGTTGGCCCGTGATGCGCTCAACCTCTACTGGGTTATGGGGTATTTTGTGGTCCTGTGCCTTTGGCGCGCCGTGGTGGTCGCGCCAGAGCTGGGATGGGGCGGGGCGCTTGCCTCTGGTTCATCCTTTCTCATTCTCGGTGCAATCGCCTGCGCCATTTTGCTGGTCATCGCCATCGTTCAGGCGCGGGCCACGGTCTATACGATCACGAATAAGCGTGTCGCGATGCGGATCGGGGCGGCGCTGAACGTAACGCTGAACCTGCCATACCGCTGGATCGGTTCGGCGGATCTGTCGCAAAAGCGTGACGGCACCGGGACAATCGCGTTGAGCACGATGGGGCAAACGCGGTTGAGCTATCTGGTGTGCTGGCCCCATGTGCGGCCTTGGCGGTTCGCGCCAACACAGCCAGCGCTGAGATCTATTCCAAACGCTCAAATGGTTGCGGAATTGCTGGCTGATGCGGCTCAGACACAGCTGATTCAGCAGACGCAGCCGCAGGGCGACAATGCCCTCGTCGCGGCGGAGTGAAGACGATGGCAATGACATCTCAACAGATGCGCGAAGACCGGGAAATGGTGCCCCGCATTTTGATCCGGGCGGTCGGCCTGCTGCTCGCGGCCTGTCTTGGCATCGCAGTTTACGCGCGGGTCACCGATCAGCCGCTCGTGTCTCAATGGCCCGAAATCGAAGTGGTTGAGGAACAGACCGTGCGCATCTTCGCAGAGATGAGTGGCGCGGCGCGGGTCTTCAACACGAACGGCGAATTGGTGGCCGACCTCAGCGCGGAGGAGGGCGGCTTCATTGCCGGTGTGACCCGTGCGATGGCCCGCGAGCGTTTGAAATTCGACGTCGCCTCGGATGCGCCGGTGCGCATCGTCCGCTTTGCGGATGGGCGTCTTGGGCTGCGCGATGACCTCTCTGGGTGGCGCGTGGAACTGTTGGGCTTCGGTGTGGACAACACTGCAGCTTTCGACCGGTTGCTGCGTGCGGCAACGGCATTGGAACAAGGCTAGGGAAGGAGACTGAAAATGGGAGTTTTCACCAGACGTAGGGAAGACGCGCCCTGCACCGTCGTGGTGTCGCACCGCTTTGAGGAACTGTCGGCACATGTTCGGTTCAACAACGGTGCAGTCGTCTATCCGGGCGATGAGGTTCAGGTGCTCGGCCCAGAGATCATGGCGCCCTATGGCGAGGTTGTAAGCGAGGATCGGACTGCGGTCATAATCCGTGCCAGTGCAATCGAACGCCTCTGGACGCGCCTGACAGGCGATTTCGAGTTCATGGAGCTGTGCGAGTTCAGCTTCTCTGACGAGGTGCTGACATGAACATCCAGACGACACATTCCGCCGATGCCAGCACGGTTGAGGAAGCGCTGGCCGCCGACAATCAGGGCGCCGTGGTCGACAGCGAGGGCGCAACCGCGCTCGCGATGCAGAACACGTTGCTGACGCCGCGCTTTTACACCACCGATTTTGACGAGATGGATGCCATCGACGTGTCCCCCGTCCGGGAGGATTGGGACAAGCTGATCGGTCAGATGAAGGCGGATCCGAACAAGGGCCACTTCAAAAAGAACGAAGACTGGGACCACGTGGATTGGGAGGGTATGGAGCCCGCGCTGAAACGCGAGTTCATCGACTTCCTGGTTTCCTCCTGCACGGCTGAATTTTCGGGCTGTGTGCTTTACAAGGAGATGAAGCGGCGCGGTTCAAATGATGACATCGTGACGCTGTTCCAGCTGATGGCGCGGGACGAGGCACGGCATGCGGGCTTCATCAACGATGCGCTGCGCGAGGCCGGGGTTTCGGTCAATTTGGGCTTTCTGACCCAGAAGAAGAAGTACACTTATTTCCGGCCGAAATTCATCTACTACGCCACCTATCTATCGGAAAAGATTGGATATGCACGCTATATAACCATCTTCCGTCATCTGGAGGAAAATCCGCAGCACCGCTTCCACCCGATTTTCAAATGGTTCCGGGAATGGTGCAATGACGAGTTTTCTCATGGTGAGGCCTTTGCGCTGTTGATGAAGACCGATCCAAAGCTGACATCGGGTCGGAATGTGTGGTGGATCAAGTTTTTCCTCACCGCGGTCTACGGCACGATGTATGTGCGTGATCATCAGCGTCCCGAATTCCACAAAGCGCTTGGCGTCGATCCCGATTGGTACGCCTATGAGGTGTTCAAGAAGACCTCCGATATCTCAAAGCAGGTCTTCCCGATCACGCTCGACATTGATCATCCCCGGTGGCAGCCAACGTTGGAGCGTCTGCAACGGGCCAATGTTGACCTTGCCGCAGCAGAGAAAAAGACCGGTTTGGCGCGTATCTGGGGCAAGGCGGGCGGCTCGGCCCGCGCGGCACTGGCGTTCATCGGACTGTTCACCATCCCTGTCAAAAGACACACGGTTCCCGTGCAAACCCGGCTGGAGCCTGCCTATTGATGCTGGGCCCTGTCGGCATAGCCGCCCTTGTGGCCATTTTCGCGTGGTGGTTTTCCACCGGCGCGATTTTGGTGCTCGTGCGGCTGGCCGACCGTCTGGGCGGGCGCGCGCATTTGCGGGCGACGTTGTTGTGCTTGCCTTTTCTGGCCGGTGGGTGGTGGGCGCTGATCGCGGGTTCAGGTGGAACCAGCGTTGCGCACGTCTATGCCGGGTTCCTTGGCGCGTTGGCGGTTTGGGGATGGTTTGAACTCGCTTTTTTAACCGGGATTATCACCGGACCACATATGCGGCCGTGCCCTCCAAACGTACCAGAATGGGAGCGTTTTATCCGAGCATGGGGCACGATCGCTTATTCGGAGATTGCTCTGCTCGGCTCTCTCCTGCTGCTGGGCGTTCTGGTTTGGAATGAACCGAACAGTTTTGGGCTTTGGACGTTTGCGGTGCTGTTTTTCGCCCGGATCAGCGCAAAGCTGAACGTCTATCTGGGAGTCCCCAACATCAACTTCGAATTTTTGCCCGCGCCAATGCGGCACCTTGGAAGCCATTTCCGCGTGGCTCCGATGAACGCACTCTTCCCCGTCGCGATCACAGTTATGACGCTGGCGACAGGATGTTTCATTGAGCGCGTGATAGCGCTCGAGGGTGCTCATGAGATAGGGTTCACGCTTTTGGCAGCGCTCACCGCGCTGGCTGCTCTCGAACACTGGGCGATGGTTCTGCCGCTGCAGGACGCAAAACTTTGGCGCTGGATGCTGGCGCTGATGGAAACAACCGGGCGTCAGGACGCCCCCACGACAAGAACACGACCAAGCGAGGACCGACATGGATTTTGAAGCGCTTTTCCAAGACCAGCTCGATGCGTTGAAGCAAGAGGGCAACTATCGCGTCTTCGCCGACCTCGAACGCCATTGCGGCAGTTTCCCCAGGGCGACCAACCGAAATGAGGGAGAGACGAGGGACGTCACTGTCTGGTGCTCGAACGATTATCTTGGCATGGGGCAGAATGATAAGGTCCTATCAGCGATGGAGCAGACCTTGCGCGAGTGTGGCGCAGGGGCAGGTGGAACCCGCAACATCTCCGGCACAAATCACCATCATCTGTTGCTGGAGCAGGAGCTTGCTGACTTGCACGGCAAGGATGATGCGTTGCTTTTCACCTCTGGCTACGTTTCCAACTGGGCAGCCCTTTCAACACTGGGTGCGCGCCTGCCAGGCGCGGTGATCCTCTCAGATGCGCTGAACCACGCCTCCATGATCGAAGGCATGCGGCATTCGCGGGCTAACAAGAAGATCTGGACCCACAATGATCCCGAAGATCTGCGACGGAAGTTGGCGGAATGTGATCCGGATGCACCCAAGATTGTCGCCTTTGAGAGCGTCTATTCCATGGATGGCGATATCGCACCGATTGCGGAGATTTGCGACGTCGCGGATGAGTTCGGGGCGATGACTTATCTCGATGAGGTCCATGCGGTTGGGCTCTACGGTCCGCGTGGCGGCGGTGTGGCGGAGCAGGAGGGGTTGATGGACCGTATCACCCTGATCGAAGGCACATTGGGCAAGGCGTTTGGCGTGATGGGCGGCTATATCACGGGCTCGACCGCGCTCTGCGATTTCATTCGGTCTTTTGCGTCGGGCTTTATCTTCACAACAGCCCTGCCGCCTGCGGTCGCGGCCGGTGCCACAGCGTCGATCCGCCATCTGAAGGTCAGCCGGTTCGAGCGGGCGCAACAGGCCCGTCGCGTGGCGCAACTGCGGGCGCAACTGGATGCGGTTGGCATTCCCCACCTGCCCAACCCCTCGCACATCATCCCGGTGATGGTGAAGGACCCGGTGAAGTGCAAGATGATCTCGGACATGCTGATGGATGAATGGGGCATCTATGTGCAGCCCATAAACTATCCCACAGTGCCCAAAGGGACGGAGCGTTTGCGTATCACACCATCCCCATTGCACACCGACGCCGATCTGGAACATTTGGTACGCGCATTGACGGATTTGTGGTCACATTGTGCGCTGTCGCGCGCGGTCGCCTGAGGTCGGTAGGGTTCAGGCATGGGGGTCGATCAAAGTGATCTCCCCATCCTGCGCCAGCTTTTGAATCGCGGCGATGACGATGGCCTGCGCCTGTTCGCCGGCCTTTTGAGGCACCTCCTCCAACTGTTCGATCTGTTCTGCAAACCGTTCTGCCAGCCGCTTCGAAATATTGCCCAGGATGAACGGTGTCGTGGCAAGTCGCATGTCGTCGGATGTTTTCAGTGCGGTTAGCAACGTGTCCTCATCCACACTGCGCACAATCTGGCTGACGTCACGCTCTGCCACGCGTTTGGCGATATCGGCGAAGGTAAACATGACCTTTTGAACTTCCGCGGACAGATCCGGAGTCTCATCGGACAGGCGTTCCAGCATCAAGGCGCGGACATTGCTCGAGAGATTGTTCATCATCCCCGCAATCATATCTGCCGGTTTGGCCACGGATAGCTTGTCTCGCATGTCAGCGAGCAGGTTTTCCTCAAGCGTTTTCGATAATATTGCCGACACGTCGGGTGAGAGGCGTGGTGGACGCGACAGCCGCAATACAGCGCGCTGACCGATTTCAGGTTCGATATATTCGAGCACGGCAGCTGCTTCCGACGCGCGCAATTCGCTCAGAATAACTGCAATCGTCTGAGGGTGTTCGACCTGCAAAATCCGGGCCAGATTGGGCGGTGGCATAGCGCCGAGTTGGTCCCAGACCATTCGCTCGGTCGGCGCGCTCAGACGATCGAGCAGACGCGACACCTCCGCGTCATCCATTACCTGCCCCAGAAGCTGCCGCGCAATCTCTGTACCGGTGGTGAGGTCGCGTTTGCCGGCCAGTTCCTCCAGAAACTCGGTGATTACATCTTCGAGAACGGCGTTGGGCACCTGTCGCAGACCGGTGATGGCCAAGGCAAACCGCTGCAGTTGCGCTGCCGTCAGTTCCTTCAGAATGGGTGCTGCGGCATCCGGGCCCAGAACGGCCAGTACAATTGATGCTTTTTGCGTGCGCGAAAGCTCAGCCTGCACTGCAGGCGGTCGTGCTCCCAACCGGGTTTCCTGAGGGGGCGGGGCAATTTGGCGGTCAGTTTGCATAACCACCGACCAAAGCACCCGCCAATAAAGCCCAGCCATCCGCCAGGACAAAGAAGGCGAGTTTGAAAGGCATGGAGACGATTGCAGGGGGGACCATCATCATGCCCATCGACATCAGGATCGCGGCAATCACCAGATCAATCACCAGAAACGGGATGAAGATCAGAAACCCAATCTCGAACCCTCGCTGCACCTCGCCCAACAGGAATGATGGAACCAGCAGATCGAGCGGCGGATTTGCCAGGTCAGCTATCCCGGCCTCTCCCCTAGCGTCGGCTAAAATACTTAGTGTTCCGGGGTCTACGCGCCCGGACATGAAAACACGGAACGGATCCAGCGTTGCGGTGAACGCCTCATCAATCTCGATCTGACCTTCGCTGAAGGGTTGCAGGCCGTTTGCCCAAGCTTTGGCAAAGACAGGTTCCATGACAAACCACGTAAGGAACAACGCCAAGCTGACCAGCAACATATTTGGAGGGGCCTGCTGGACCCCAATTGCTTGCCGAAGCATAGACAATACTATGATCATAAAGGGAAAACATGTGAGCATGATTGCAAGACCCGGCGCCAGGCTGAGCACTGTCACGATCAGGAAAAGCTGGATCGTCCGCATGCTGACGGAACCGCCTTCTCCCAGATCGAGTGAAAGGCTCTGCGCGTGAGCAGGCGCGGCCATCGAAATTGCCATCAGGCATACGCAAACTGTAAGGACCCGCCGCAGGTCAACCGCCATCGCGCATCTCCGCCACTTCAGTAAGGCGCACTGCCAGTCGGCCGGTGCCGTCCTCGCTCTCTTGCAATTCGCCGCGTGCGATGAGCCTGTCCCCGATATAGAGCTCGACGGGATCGTTCAGACCAGCATCTAGTGCGAGTACCGCGTCCCGGCGCAGCTTTACGAGATCTGAGATCATCGGTCGTGCCTTGCCGACACTGACGATGACTTCGATTGGCACACCCTGAAAGGCGCGGGGTGTCCTGTTGGGGGTCGATGCCGTCACATGATCGGATGTATCGTCAAGCGCTGTCATATATGTGCCGCCATTCTGTCATTTGTTGCTGCGGGCGCGAGAACGGCGCTGCGCAATTCGGTCATCAGTTCATCCGTATTGATCTGGAAACAACGCTTGTCCGCCGTGATGCGTACCTCCGCCGGACCAAGTGTATTGTCGGGTGTTGCCGCAATCCCTTCAGGCAGATGCGCGGCGAGACCTTTGAGCTGCTTTGCGTTTGCATGGACGGTGATGGAATCGTTGTGGCAGCGCGTCAAAATTTGCTGCGTGGTGGCGCCGATCACTTCCCCATAGTGACGGGCCAGCAAAGGAGGAAATAACGTGTCCAGCATCGCTTCGAGCAGTTCGAGCATCTGGTTTATATTTTCGGTGCGCTGCGCTGCCAGCAGCAGCGCGTGATCCTGTAAAGCCTCGCTCACACCGGCCAGGATCTGCTGGGATTGCTGATTTGCGCCCTCGGTTGCGCGGGCGACGCCGTCGCGAAAACCCTCCTCATAGGATTTTTCGGCCACAGTCGTCTTGTTCGGACTGGGTTCGGGCCTTTGCGCGTCATCAGTGGCTTCAAAGTCGACGAGATGCAGAGTGCGCAAGTTCATGTCTTCAACTCCGCAATCATGTCAGAGTCGATCCATGACTTGACCAGCGCGGTTGCGTCACCGCCCCGTTCCGCAACTTGTTTTTTCAGGGTATCTGTTGGCTGCTCGACCTGTTGATCTTCGGTGGAGAGCGATGCTGGCGCCGGTTCCGGTGTCGGAAGTACGTTCGGGCCGAGGGTTTCGAGAACATTCACGTCGGCATTGCGCGGCGTAAGGAGGGGGCGCAGAACAAAGACCCCTAATGCGATGGCCACCAGACCCAGCACGCCAAGCTGTGCGAGAAGCGCGACCGGTAGGGTCGACAAGTAGTCAGGGCTGGTGATTTCAGTCCCAACATCAGGCGGTTCGGGGAACTGCAGGCTTTGAAGGGTGATGACATCGCCCCGCTCCTCGCTAAAGCCGATTGCAGATTTCACAAGATCTGCCAGCACTTGAAGCTCTTGCGGGCTTCTGGCCTCCCATACGGAATTGCCGTCGGCCCCAATGCCGCGCACGCCATCGACGAGGACCGCAACTGTCAGCCTGCGGATATCCCCCGGTGGTCGGACGCGCTCGCGCAGCACCTCGGACACGTCGTAACTCGTCCGTTCGCGGGTACGGGTGAGCTCTCGCCTGTTCTCGCCAGTCTGCCCGGCTGCGTCTCCATCGGGAAGGTTGCTTGCGACGGTGACCGCCCCCGCGGCACCGCCAGCGCTGTTTTCGAGATCCTCTTCAATATCTGACGAAATCGCAACGCGGCTATCGGGATCAATCACACGCTCTGTGATTGTTTCGGCTTCGGTGATGGCCTCTAGTGAAACCTCAACAATTGCGCGTCCCTGGCCAACGCGCGCCTCAAGAAGGCGCTCGACATTTTGGCGCATCGCGGATGCACGATGATCCACCATAAAGGTGTCGACCTCGGCATCCCGGGCGACAAGTTGCCCGGCCTCTGCATCGATGACAGCCACGTTTTCCGGTTCCACACCCGCGATCGCGGAGGCAATCAAATGCCGCACTGCATCCGCATAGCTTCCAGTAACCCTTCCACTTGCCATGGTGAGTGTAACGGAGGCGCTAGATGTCGCCGCCCGATCAAACGGTCCCTCGGCAAGCTGCGAAATATGCACCCTTGCCGCCCGCACGTCGGGTGATGACGCGATGGTCCGGGCCAGCTCGCCTTCTTGCGCACGCGCATAAGCTGCATTGAACATTTGCGATGTCGTCCCGAATCCCGAGAGCGAATCGAGCAGCTCATAGCCAGCGTTTCCCGATGCTGGCAGGCCTTGCCCCGCCAGATTCATGCGCACACGATCCCGTGCTGATGCTGGAACATAGATTGCGCTGCCACGGACCTCTAACGGTACGCCCTCGACCTCTAGCGCAGTGACGACGCCAGATGCAGCCATTGGGTCAAGGCCCGCATACAAAAGCTCCATCTGCGGTGAGGATGCGACGCGAAGCATCGTCAAAATCAGTGCAAAAATTGCGACAGCAGCCAGACCACTGGCGATCTGACGATTCCGGTTCAAAGAGGCAAATGAGTTGATAAGGCTTTGCACCGGGATTCTCCTAAGCGTAACTGCGCGACATTTTTCTGCGCTGAGGCGAGAGATAGATCGTCCGACTTAACAATTGGTTAGTCTGCAGTCGGTTAGCTGATCGGTATGAGCGATACTGATTCTGAGAATGGCCAAGGTGTCAAAAAGCGTCCAATGCGGGCGATGGTCCCATTGCTGTTTGGGCTCATCGGTGGCGTGGGCATAGGGTTCGCGGCAGTCTTCTTCGACCCGTTGGAGTTGTTGGCTGACCCGCCAGAATCGCCGGTGGAAACCGATGTCGAAAGTACCGAAGCGGATACTTCCGCTCCGATGACGACTGCAGCATTTCTTCCGATTCCGCCGGTTGTCGTGTCACTGGGGCCAGATGCGCCAAAACCCCATCTAAGGTTCGCAGCAACGCTCGACATACATCCAGATCGGCTTGCGGAGGCGGAGTATTTGCTGCCGCGCATCAGTGACGTGCTGATCACCTATCTGCGCGCGGTGCGGCCGACCGACCTTGAAGATCCATCCGCAATGTTCCGCTTACGCGCGCAGATGATGCGCCGGGTTGAGCTGATCTTGGGGCCCGAAAGCGTACGCGACCTGCTGATAACCGAATTCATCCTCGCATAGTGGAGTACAGATTGATGGAGCTTATATTGAATGGTGCAACCGTTCTCGCAGCAACGATTGCTGCAATCTATTGCTGTGTCTTGTCCCGAAAATTGTCACGCTTGCAGCGATTGGATGACGGCATGGGCGCATCAATCGCGACCCTGGCCAAACAATGCGGTGCGCTGCAGGACACAGTGCGCCAAGCAAAAACCTCTGGCGCGCAGATGCAGGAGGAGCTTGTGGCGCAAACCGCAAGAGCGGAACGTGCGGCAGGCCGCTTGGAACTGCTTCTGGCCACTGTGCATGACAGCAAATCGGGTGAAAGCCGCCCGGTTGCGGCCAGGCCGCAGGCAGGATCGGACTTGCGAGACATCTATAAGGCGATGCGGTGATGGCACAGTCTCGTGCACTCTTGCTCATCGCACTTGTTCTTGCGGTACCTGCCGGCGCCCGTCTCCCCGATCTTGCGAACAGCCTGTTGCCATTGGCACGCGACTGGGTGGCACCTGCGCAGGCCAATGTCAGTGTGGTGGAGGATGGTGAAGAGAGCTCGGCCTTGCTCGAAGCGATCCGCGTGCGCCAGACGGAGCTGTCGGGTTGGCAGGAGGCTCTCTCCGAGCGGGAGCAGGCGGTTGAATCGGCGCAGGCCCAACTCGAAGCCCGACTGTCAGAACTCGCGGCAGCTGAGGAGCGGCTTGCGCAGACATTGGCCCGTGTTGACGTCGGCGCTGAGGACGATATTGCCCGGCTGACAGCCGTTTTTGAGAACATGAAGGCGGACACCAGTGCGGCGCTGTTCGAACAAATGGAGCCACGGTTCGCAGCTGGTTTCTTAGGACGGATGCAACCAGAGGCGGCTGCAGATATTTTGTCAGCCTTGCCGACGGAGAGCGCGTACGCGATCTCGGTTGTCTTGGCGGGCCGCAATGCAGGAGCAGGCCAATGACAGGCGTCATCGGCATTGTCGTCGTGCTTGTCATGGTATTCGGTGGATACCTGTGGAGCGGGGGCAAATTCGGCGTAATTCTAGGGTCGCTTCACTACGAATTGATGATCATCGGTGGGTCCGCGGTTGGCGCGTTCATCATTGCCAATAGCAGCCAGCTCATCAAGCAGACACTCAGTGATCTTGGGCGCGTTTTCCGTGGCAGTCGCTGGCGGGAGGAGGACTATGCCGACCTGCTCATCTTGCTCTTTGCTCTTTTGCGGGTGGCCAAGAAAAACCCGGCCGAGCTAGAGGAGCATATCGAGCAACCGCAGGAGAGTTCGATTTTCAACGCCTATCCCCGCCTGCTGGCAGATGGCGAATTGGTCGAAATTATTTGCGACACGCTCCGCGCCCAGACTCTGAACTACGATGATCCGCATCAGGTGGAAGAAGTTCTGGAAAAGCGGCTTGAGGCGCGGCTCCATCACTCCTTGGAAAGTGCGCATGCCCTTCAGGTCATGGCGGACGGGCTTCCCGCCCTCGGAATCGTCGCGGCTGTCTTGGGCGTGATCAAAACGATGTCGTCCATTGATCAACCGCCTGAGGTCCTTGGGAAAATGATCGGTGGAGCGCTTGTCGGGACATTTCTGGGAGTCTTCCTGTCCTACGCATTTGTCGGTCCGTTTGCGGCAAAGGTGCGAGCAGTGAAGGAGCAGGAAAATTCCCTCTACCTTCTCGTGAAGGAGGTGCTTGTTGCAGCGCTTCACGGTCACGCACCCAACATCTGCGTGGAAATCGGCCGGCAGAACACCCCGCGAGATCTGCGTCCGTTGTTCGATGAACTCGATGAAGCACTTCGCAATGCGCCTGGCAAAGCGGCATGAAATTCCTATGGATCTTCATGCTGCTATGTGGTTTCGCGTCTGATGCCGCCGCGCAAATCACGCTGGAGGCAGGTGAACATGACAGCTTCACTCGGTTGGTCGCAACCGGTCAGACTGCGGGAACGCTTCAAATCGAAAGACGCAATGACGTCGTTTCGATCAGCCCGGTTAATCTGACGCAAGCTGACATCGCGAACCTTGTGCGCCGTCTCAATGGTGGACGGGTGGCGGAAATCCGCAGTGTTGGGCGGGAAATAACTTTCCAGGTTGCTTGCGACTGTTCGATCTGGACGTCGGATCTAACGAATGCCGTCGTGATCGATATCCTTGACGTTGGAACATCCCCTCCGAGGGTTGCTCTGGCTGTTCCACCATCTCAGCTTTCTGAGGCTGTTGGGGCATTGGCAGACCCCGGCAACGCCAATGATGGGATGACATTGCAGGAGAGAACGGATCTCTCAAATGCATTGCTCAGTGAACTCTCAATTGCGGATCGTGCTGGGCGGATAACCCTCCGTGAGCCCGCCACCGCAAGCACAGATGTGACGTTTGACGATGCGCCGCTACGCGTCTTGCCGCGAACGGATCTGCATTTGCATCAGGAATGTGCCGATCCTGTAGCGATCCCTGAAGAGGTATCCCCCGATCTCCGACTTCTAGATGCTCGTGCCGGGCTCGCGCAGATCGTTAGGGAATTTGATCGCGTTGATACATCGCGTTTGGTGATGCTTGGGTACGACCTGCTCTACCTCGGCCTGACGGACGAAGTTCGCTTGCTGCTGGCTAGCTTCGGAGAGCGAGCGGAACAGTTATTGTATCTCGCTGATGTGCTTGATGGCACGACAGTCCGTGGCGACATTGAGGTCAATATTTGCGGCGACGGCGCACTCCTCTGGCGCCTCGCGGCTGGAGATATGCTGTCCGATACAGAGGTTGATCTGGCAATTGGGTCACTTGGCCAAACGGATCCCTACTTCAGACGTCTCATTGGCCCAAGGGTGCTTGAGACGTTGCTTGAGCGACGTGAATTTGAGCGATTTGACCGCGTTGCCGCTCAGCTGCAGCGATCAGGCGTGCAGCAAGCGCCGCTTGCGAAATTGCTAGTTGCTGAGGGGCTTATCCAGCGCGGGGCGGTCGATCAGGCGCTCCCGCTCTTGCATGATCTTGCTGCCGGCCGATCCGCTGTGATGCCCGATGCACTTGCCCGTTTGCTGGAAGTCATTTTGCAGATAGGCGCGGTTACTGAGGATCGACTGCTGATCGATGCCCAGGCGGCGATGCGGCTTTTGGCAGGATCAGCTGCTGGGAACCGATTGCTGAGACTGGTCATTCATTCCCTCGCGAAGAGCGGCAGAATTGCGCTGGCCTTTGAAACCATGGAAGACGCGTTCGAGCAGGGTCATCTGGTCGAAGCCGACCGAGGGGAGATCATCGCGGCCACCCTCACAACCGGCATTGTGAGCGATCCCGACTACGTTCCGATTGCGCTGAGCTACGCAGCCGAACTCGGCCGGGATGCCAGTGGGGCCGATGCCAGGCTCCATGTTGCGGAAATCCTGTTGCAGGCCGGCCTTCCAACACCGGCTATCGTGTTGGTTGAGCCGCTGGCAGATAATCCGCGAAGGGCCGCATTCCTTCAGAGCGCAGCGTCCTTCGGCTTAATTCGTGATCAAACGAACGACTTCGATCTGGTGGAGGCGTCCACTCTGCCTGAACCAGAACCAGCACGGGCCACTGTTGCGCCCACCACGCAGAACTCCTCCGGTGCAGCCGTGGAGCGGGACCTGCTTGCCGCGACCGAAGCGCTGCGCCAGCAGTTGCAGGGGCTAATCTCTGATCAGCGGGAGGTGTCGAGGTCGTTGCGGACAGCTCAATAGGGAGCGTCCACATCACCCATCTCGACATATATCGCCTTCTCCTGAGTGTAGAACTGGACCGCAGCGGCGCTGTTTTCACGACCGATACCAGACTGACGCACACCTCCAAACGGCATCTCAACCGGTGTTAGGTTGTAATTGTTGATCCACAATGTGCCAGCCTTCAATGCGGCAGCGACGCGGTGCCCTCGGGCAAGATCTTTGGTGAAGACACCAGCGGCCAAGCCGAATTGGGTGTCGTTTGCTCTTGCCACGACCTCGTCCTCTGTCTCGAAAGTTAGAACAGACATCACCGGGCCAAAGATCTCTTCACGCGCGATGCGCATGTCGTCGGTCACTCCGCTGAACACTGTTGGGGCCACGAACATGCCGTGTTTAAAACCAGCCACAATTGTGCGCGCACCGCCGGTGATGCAATGCGCACCTTCGGCCCGCGCGATGTCCAGATAGTCCAACACTTTTTCTGCGTGAGCCGTTGAGACGAGGGGGCCCATCTGCGTGTTTTCGTCGAGTGGGTCGCCCAGCTTGATAGCCTCTGTCCGCTCTTTGAGGCGCTTGAGGAACTGATCCTGAATGGAAGAGTGCACAAAGACCCGCGTGCCATTTGAGCAGATCTGACCAGACGAATAGAAGTTACCAACCATCGCAGCCCCGATCGCATTCTCGATGTCGGCGTCTTCAAAGACGATGAGCGGCGACTTTCCGCCAAGCTCGAGCGTGACATGCTTGATCGTCTCGGCTGCCGTCGCCATCACGCGCTTGCCTGTAGGAACCGAGCCGGTGAGCGAAACTTTGTCGACATCATCATGGTTCGTTAAGGCGGCGCCAGTCTCCCCGAACCCTTGCACCACGTTGAAAACGCCGTCCGGCAATCCTGCTTCCTGCAGAATTTCCGCAAATTTCAGTGCTGTCAGGGGGGTCGTTTCCGAGGGTTTGAACACCATCGTATTGCCTGTCGCGAGGGCAGGCGCTGCTTTCCAGCAGGCAATTTGAATCGGGTAGTTCCATGCCCCGATCCCCGCGCAAACGCCCAGCGGTTCGCGACGCGTGTAAGCAAACGAACCGCCCAATTCGATCATTTGCCCTGTCACAGCGGCAGCCAAACCACCGAAATACTCAAGGCTATCCGCGCCGGACGCGGCATCCGCAACCAGTGTTTCCTGAAGAGGTTTGCCGGTGTCGAGGGTCTCCAGTTCGCTGAGTTCCCTGTTTCGTTCTCGGATCAGTGCAGCGGCCCGCTGCAGAATTCGTCCCCGTTCCACCGGCAACAGTGCAGCCCAAGCGGGCTGTGCGGCCTTTGCTGCTTGCACAGCGAGGTCCACGGTTTTTACTGTCGCACCCGTCAAAGAGGCGATTGCCTCTCCCGTCGCCGGATAAACGCTCTCAAAGCGATTTCCGGCGTCGTCCTCCACAAAGTTTCCGTTGATGAAGTGAGAGCCTCTGGGTTGCGCGCGCATGATATGAACCTCTTGAAATCTATTGTTCATTTGCACATCCGGTTGGCTGAAGGTCAATCGGGAATACGTCGTCTAGACTTCGTTTTGAATTGGTTTCAGCTTCCGAAAAATAAATTCACACGCTGGATTTAATGGCGCGCGATTCGCCTAAAATATACGCATCAGAGCGAGATAAGGCGCGCCGACAGCTATATTCAAACCGATTTGGGTGCAATCAGAGTCATTTTAATTTTGACTCGCAAACTTATTGATGTCTTACATTGCGAGCCGCTCCGATCCGTTCGAAGAGCGGATCAAAGGGAGATCGTCGTGTCAGCAAAACTTGTCTTCGGAGTTACAACCGCCCTCTGTCTCGCCCTTCCCGCCGCAGCGGAGGAGCTCATCGTGGGGGTGAGCTGGTCGAATTTCCAAGAGGAGCGCTGGCGCACGGACGAGGCGGCCATCATCGAAGGATTGATGGCCGCCGGTGCTCAATACATCTCGGCAGATGCCCAATCGTCAGCGTCAAAGCAGCTTTCCGATGTGGAATCCCTGATCGCTCAAGGTGCTGATGCGCTGATCATTCTTGCACAAGATGCATCCTCGATTGGACCTGCCGTTCAACTGGCCGTTGATGAGGGGATACCTGTCGTCGCATATGACCGTTTGATCGAAGATCCACGCGCTTTCTATTTAACGTTCGACAATATCGAGGTCGGGCGCATGCAGGCCCGCGCGATACTGGAAGCCCAGCCTGAGGGCAATTACGTCATGATCAAAGGATCTCCGACAGATCCGAACGCTGACTTCTTGCGGACCGGTCAGCAAGAAGTTCTTCAGGAGGCGATCAGTTCAGGCGACGTTAACATAATCGCAGAGGCCTATACTGATGGTTGGCTTCCCGCGAATGCGCAGCGCAACATGGAGCAGATCCTAACAGCAGAGGACAATGCGGTGGATGCCGTCGTCGCCTCAAATGACGGTACCGCTGGTGGCGTTGTGGCCGCCCTTGCGGCGCAGGGATTGGACGGCTTGCCGGTCTCTGGTCAGGATGGGGACCATGCTGCACTAAACCGCGTTGCCCTGGGCACGCAGACGGTGTCCGTGTGGAAGGACAGCCGGGATCTGGGCGATGCGGCAGCCAAGATCGCGGTGATCCTGGCGGATGGGGTCTCCTTGGAAAATATCATCTATGCCGATGACTGGACGTCCCCGTCCGGCACGGTGATGAGTGCGATGTTCCTTGAGCCTGTGCCGATCACGCGCGACAACCTCGATCGGGTCGTGCGCGCAGGCTGGATCACGCAAGAGGCGCTCTGCCAAAATGTCCCCGCCAACGAGGTGGAGATCTGCGGTTAGTCCGTGTGCACCTCTTGATGCACTTCGACGACGTTGCCTTCGGGGTCTTGAAAGAACACTTGATGCCAGTTCTTGGCAAAGGCCGTTCCATAGTCTGAATATGGGATCGAGTGGGCGTCCAGCAGCGCGAGGAAGGCCTGAATGTCATCCGTGCGAAAAGCGATATGCCCACGATCCACTGGATTGATGACCTGACCATTGTCGAATGCGACGGTCAGGTTGCGCTCTGCAAGATGCATTTGCATTCCACCGTCTGTTGCAAAGCGGATCTTGCCCTCATATCCCGAATTGCCGCTCTTCTCCGTTCTGGGAAACTCGCTCATGGGGATGTCTTCGAGGCCCAGCACCCCTGTATAGAAGGTGTGCAACCGCTCCACATCCTCGGAAACGAAATTGATGTGGTGAAATTCAAGTTTCATTCGCAGCCTCCTCGATTGGCGCAACCTCGCACGCTCACCCGACGGGGATCAATGGCGTGGTTGAGGTGCCGACATATGTGAACGTTCGATGCGCTTTCGTCTTTTGCCTCGTGGAAAAACATGAGGGTTGTTCAGAATCCGCTGGGCACCGGACCCATCTTCGGGTCAGGTGGGCAAAGGGATGGACATCAGGACCGCACGCAGATGCAGGCCAGAATTGCTATTGTCGATGATCACGCGCTGTTCTTGGACGGTGTCGTCGGGCTGTTGCAGGATGTGCCCGAATTGGGCGAGGTCGTCCCCTTCCTCTCGGGACTGGATCTGCTCACCGCACTTTCACAAGGCGCGCCATTTGACTTGATTGTCACAGATCTGACGATGAAGGACCTGAACGGCTTGGCTTTGATTTCTGCACTGCGATCAAAGGCGCCTGGTGTGCCTGTGCTGGTCTTATCGGCCTCGGCGGATACCGCAATGCGTGCGAATGCAGAAAGCGTGGGCGCCGTAGGGTTCCTTCATAAGTCAGTTGGCAAGGCTGAGCTGGTCGAAGCTTTGCAATTGCATCTGACTGAAGGGCAGGCCGACAAGAAATCGCGCCCCGATGATGCGGTGCTGGCTCAGCCCCAATTGGGTCCAAGACAGCTATCTGTTTTGGCCTTGCTCGCAGAAGGTGCGAGCAATCGTGAGATCGCTGATCGCCTTTTCATCAGTGAGAACACCGTCAAAACCCATTTGAAAGCAATCTTTCGGGAGCTTGACGCCCACACCCGAACCGCGGTCGTCCAGCGGGCGCGCGAGTTGGCGCTGATCTAACGCAAGGCGCGAACAAGCGTCTGTCGGATGGCCTCAGGGTTCAAAGGGGGCAGGAGCCCAGCATCGTCTCCGATTTGCAGGACCTTAAATTTTTGAATGCGAGCGTCGGTCGGCAGGTCTTCGTCCAGAATGACAATGTCCGGCGTGAGGCCCGTTTGTTCCACGAGAGCCAGAGCTTCATCAAGCGACCCGGCGCAAAGAAATTGCCACATCCAGCCCGAAATCAGTTCTGACCAAGACCCGATATCCGGACGATGTACCGGTCCAATGATGAGTATCAGTGGCGTCGTGCCTGGCATGGCAGAAGGGGCGGCGCGCATCGGAAGGCCAATACGAATTGTTACGCCGTCGCCAGGCGTACTGCTCATCTCGATACTACCGTCCATCGCGTCTGCCAGTCGCTGGCTGATGGCGAGGCCAAGACCCAAGCCGGGTTCATCCCCCTTGGACAATCGAACATATTCATCAAAGGCTCGCGCGGTGTCTGCTGCTGCGATTCCAAGACCGGTATCGCTCACCTCGATCTGAAGTTGATCTTCATTCTGAATGGCGCTCAGCCGGATCGCCGCATCTGGTCCAGCGTATTTATTCGCATTGGTGATCAAATTTCGAAGGATGCGATGCAGGAAATGGCGATCCGCGAACAACGAAATATCAGTCGGCTCGAATGTAAGGCTTTGCTGCGCCTGTGCGGTTGGCCTCGCAAACTCCGCGTCCACCTGTTCGAACAGCGCTGATATTTCGAATAGGACCGGGCTGACGGACAGGGATTTTTGCGACAGGTGGCTGAACCCGATCAAGTCTTGCAGCAAACGCTCTTGCGAGCTTTGCACTGTCTCGATCCGTTCCAACAGGATGTGCTGTTCGGGTGCGATCCCCGCGTCGCGCAACTGGCGCAGGAAATGTCGTTGGGCAATGATCGGCTGCGCCATGTCATGAGAGATTGAGGCCATGAATCGGGCGCGCTGTTCGTTCAGCCGGTCAATCTCTGCTGCTTGTTCGATGATCTGTTCGGCGGCGTCTCGGCCCAGGCTTGATACGATTGTCTCCCGCGTGCGGCGGCTAGCTTGCTCATTGGTGATATAGCAGAATGCAATATAGGCCAGCATGAAGCAGCCATAGACTTTTGTGATGACGTCCGGCTGCACCAGCAGCGCAATCGTAAATGGCCCGATGGAGCAGAAGAGCAGCGCCAGATATGCTGGGCGATACACGGTTCCCGCCATCGCGCCACCGGTGGTGAGGCCCGTTAGAAACAAGCCTGCGATAAAGGCGCCCAATAGGCCTTCGGTCATCGCAATGAAAATAGCAAACGAGGACCAGACCAATCCGGTGCATGCCGTCACCAGCGCATGACCATTCAAATACCGGTCTGCACTTTCCTGTGTGATGCCTTCGGGTTGCACGAAACGGGCATAGAGAAGTGTCACGCCGACCATGGCGCTGGTTCCGGAGAGCCATAGGACGGCCAAGCTGAACCGTCCGCTCAACAGCAACAACAGCGCAGCGAGCAGAACAACAACCATCAGCATGCGGGCCGACCCACCGGCCCGCGCCTTCAACAGCCGTGCTTCTTCGGCGCGGATTTCACGCAAACCGACATCATCGAAGGGATTGGCGACGTCGAGCACCTCAACCCGATCCTGTCAGATGCTGTGTGCTGAGCGGTGCCCGCCAAACGACAAATGCGGTCAGCAGTCGGATTGCGACAGGAACACCCGCAAAGAAGATCGTTAGAACGCTCAGCGCCATTGGCGTGTTTTCGCCAGCTTCCTGGAAACCGACCAGATCGAGCAGGGGAAAGGCAATTGCCATTGGGACCACGAAGGTGAGTTTCGAGACTGCGTTTTTGACGGCCAGGGCTGTCGCGCCGGTCCGTGAGCTGCCGTCGGTCTTGCCAATGATGTCAGCCAGCATAGACGTCGGCATGATGGCATCGCATCCAAACACTCCGCCAAGGATCACGCAAAACATCGCAAATCCTGCAATGCCGGTCGCCCCGACAAATGGCACCACCGCCAAAGCGGCGCTACAGACGATGAGGGACGTGATCCATGCGGCGCGCTTCGATTGCCGCCGGGCAATCCACAACCAAACAGGCAGGCATAGGGCCGTGGACGTGAAGATGATCAGGAAGAACGCGCCAATCAGTTCAGGCGCGCCAATCACATGTGTGACATAGAGCACGGTCAGCCCGGCGGTCAGCGCATTCGCCGATTGAACCATGAAGAACGCGCCGATCAGGCTGCGATATTGCGGACGCGTCCAAAGCCATCTCAAACCGCTCCAAAGTGAAAGGCGGGGCTCCGCATTCGGTTCTCGTATCGCCGGGACGAAGCGGAACAGGGTGAATAGTCCGACGGCGAGCAACACGATGACGGTGGCCGCGATGACTTTGAGCGACAGGCCCATTGCTGCTCCCAACACCAGTGGAATAAGCGATGCCGCCAATGCACCGGCAATCTGAAACAGGGATTTAGAGCTGGCCAACAGCGAGCGTTCATGTGGATCGGGCGAGATTTCCAATCCAATCGATGAGTAGGGGACATCGACAATCGTGTAGGTCAAAAAGAACAGACCCGAGACGGCGATGAGGTATATCAATCCCGCGCCTTCGGGTGGTGCAAGGAACAGCCAGACTGCCAGCGCGAATATCGGTGCACCCAGTAAGATCCAGGGTGCGCGAGGGCCGGTGCGTCCGCGGGTCTGGTCGCTAAAATGTCCAATCAATGGATCTGTTATGACGTCAAAGACCCGCCCAAGGGCCAGTACCAACCCCACGGCCGTCAGCCCCAGTCCCATCTCCAGCGCATAGAAATTGGGCAGATAGAAAACCAGAGTGAACCCGGCAAGGGCGAGGGGCGTGGTCAGCACGCCAAAGCTCAGAAGCTGCCAGCGCGTGAAAATGGATGTGGTGTCTTTCGTCGTCATTTCGCCACCCTAGCGATCAATCGGTTCCCTGCGGTAGCAAAGAATTCCCACTCTGCGGTTGCCGGGTCCGTTCTGTTTCTCGGCAGCCAAACGCACAATCACCCGTTCGGGTGATTGCGATAGAAAACCTAAAGATTTACCGATTGTGACAGGTCACCTGCCACACTACCTCAGCCCCCGTTTGGTGGACGACCTCTTGGAGCACGGTTTCGGTCAAGTCCCTGATGACCGCAGAATACCGCGCGTCCAGGCGCACATGTCGGGCCGATATCGCCGAGCAAACATAGGCGCGGTCCCGTCAGGGAAGTTAATGCGCCACTGCGCAAGCCCGGTATCCCTCAATGTCATGTCCCGACACTTGAACGGATACCGGCACGCGTCAGTCACCAGATTGAATGTCGTGAAGTTGGCGATAGAGACCATCGCGCGACAGCAATTCTTCATGCGTGCCACTTTCGCGCCGCTGGCCGCTTTCGATCACGTGGATCAGATCGGCATTTCGGATGGTCGACAATCGATGCGCAATGACAACGACCGTTCTGCCTTGCATCAGGCGGTCAATCGCCTCCATCACCTTTTGCTCCGAGGCGGTGTCGAGCGCGGACGTCGCCTCATCCAACAGCAGGATTGGTGCATCACTGAGCATTGCGCGGGCGATTGCGATGCGCTGGCGTTGACCTCCTGACAGTCGCCCGCCGCCTTCACCCACCCGTGCATCATAGCCGCCGGGCAGGGCCATGATGAAATCGTGAGCGTTGGCGTCACGTGCGGCCTGCTCAATCTCTGCCTGCGTCGCTCCCGCTCGCCCCATTGCGATGTTTTCGCTGACGGTCAGATCGAAGAGAAAGGCATCCTGCCCGACGACCGCGATTTCGGAGCGAAGCTCTGACGCGCTGACCGTGGAAATGTCGGCACCGTCAATTCGAACCGTACCCTCATCGGGGCGATACAGACGGTCGATCATGGCAAGTACGGTCGATTTTCCACCACCGGACGGACCAACCAGGGCCGTAACCCGTTGCGCTGGCATCTCAAGGGTGAGCGTATCCAGGACCCGCGTTTCACCATAGGAGAATGAAACGCTGTCGAATGTGATTGCTCCCTCACCCAATGGCAGCGCGCCATTGCCCCGCTCGCTTTCATCCGGGATCTGGTCGAGCACTTCATACAGCATGGCCACGCCAACCATCTGCCTGCGGTAGTCTACGTTGAACTTGCCCAATCGTTTGCCCGGTTCATAAGCCAGCAGGAAAGCGGTCAGGAAGGAGAAGAGCGAACCGGCATCCAGCGTGCCGTTCGAAATGCGGTAGCCGCCATAGAGGATTACGGCAGCGAAAACGAAGCCACCCAGCATATCCATCACCGGCGAAGTGATATTGGACAAGCGCGCGATCTTGTCGTTGAGCCGCCGGACCGTTCGCACGCTCTCATCGGCCCGGTCCTGAAGGCTGTCCTGCAGATTGAAGGATCGCACGATGCGGGCGCCCAGATAGCTTTCTTTCACCAGGCCCGTGAGGTGCGAGACGCTCTCGAACTCGCTCTGCGCCACGCGGGTCATGCGCTTCATGACAGCCATAATGCCCAAGACAACGGGCGGGGCCACGAAAAGCGCGAAGAACGACATAAGCGGATCTTGCAGAAACATCACCACGACGAGCGCGATGAGTGAGAGAATATCGCGCCCCGCTGCCATGATCAGTAATTGCAGCGCAGTTCGCGCAGACAACACCCCCTGCTGGAAGCGGACCATCAGGTCGCCCATCTCCTGCTTGTCGATCCATGCGAGCGATTGCGCCTGGACCTGCGCAAACATCCGCGTTTGCAAGCTGGCGACGATCCTGTTGCCGATCCGTGCGAGCACGACTTGGGCCGCATAGGTTGTGACGCCACGTACAAAGAAGATGGCCGCAACTGTTGCGGACACGGTGAATACGAGGCCCGGAACCGGATCAACGAAGACTTCGTTGATCACATCTTCCATGACCCAGGCCGACGCGGCCGTCATCGCGGAGGCGATTGTCAGCAACACGAAACCCAGCAGGTAGCCACGCCAATACTCGCGCGCATTCTCGGCAAGCAGGCGGCGCGTCAGCGACGGGGTCTGAGATGGATCCGGTGTGGTCATTGGCGCTCCGCTATCAGCCCAACCGATTTAGTCGGTCAGGCCAGACAATCCAAGCGGCGTCACTCCCACTCAATCGTTCCGGGAGGTTTGGACGTGATGTCATAGGTGACACGGTTGATGCCCGGAACCTCGTTGATGATCCGGGTCGCCGTCTCCCCGAGGAAGTCATGGCTGAACGGGTAGTAGTCGGCCGTCATCCCGTCTACGCTGGTTACCGCGCGCAGCGCGCAGGCGAAATCATAGGTGCGCCCGTCGCCCATGACGCCCACCGTGCGGACCGGCAGGATGGCAACGAAAGCCTGCCAGATCTCATCGTAAAGACCGTGGCGGCGAATCTGGTCGATGTAAACTGCGTCTGCCTTGCGCAGAATGTCGAGCTTTTCGCGGGTAATCTCTCCGGGACAGCGAATGGCGAGGCCGGGTCCGGGGAAGGGGTGACGCCCGATGAAACTGTCGGGCAGGCCCAACTCACGCCCCAGCGCGCGAACCTCGTCCTTGAACAGCTCGCGCAGCGGCTCCACCAGTTTCAGGCCCATCTTCTCAGGCAAGCCGCCGACATTGTGGTGGGACTTGATCGTGACGGACGGGCCGCCGGAGAATGACACACTCTCGATCACGTCAGGGTACAGCGTGCCTTGCGCAAGGAATTTCGCCCCGCCAACCTCGCCCGCATGCTTTTGGAACACGTCAATGAAGAGTTTGCCGATGGTTTTACGCTTCGTTTCGGGGTCACTCTCGCCCTCAAGCGCGCCAAGGAACAATTCCTGCTCATCTGCATGGATCAGCGGCATATTGTAGTGATCGCGGAACATGGTCACGACTTCTTCCGCCTCGCCCTGCCGCAACAGGCCATGGTCGACGAAGACGCAGGTCAGCTGATCGCCGATTGCTTCATGGATCAGAACCGCCGCAACGGAGCTGTCGACACCGCCTGAAAGGCCGCAGATCACCTTGGCATCGCCCACCTGCGCGCGGATCTTGCGGATCGCCTCTTCGCGGTAGGCGCCCATTGTCCAGTCACCGGTGAAGCCCGCCAGCTCAACAAAGTTCTGATACAGCGTCTTGCCATTCGGCGTGTGATGCACCTCCGGATGGAACTGGACCGCAAAAAAGTTCCGGTCGAGATCGGCCGTGATCGCAAATGGTGCGTTGGGCGAGGTTCCATAGACCTCAAAACCCGGCGCGATGGCAGAGACATGGTCGCCATGGCTCATCCAGACCTGCTCACGCTCTTCCAGGAACCAGCCCTTCAGCAGATCGATGCGCTGCTCCTCTGGTGTGACGTAGGCGCGCCCGAACTCTGCTGTGCCGTGGCCACGCTCCACCTTGCCACCCAGCATGTGCATCATGACCTGCTGGCCGTAGCAAATGCCCAGAACGGGAACCCCTAACTCGAACACCTCTGACGGAGGGCGCGGTGACCCTTCATCGATGACGCTGGCCGGGCCGCCCGACAGGATCACGGCTTTCGGAGCAAATTCTTGCAGAAAGGCCGAGGTCACATTCTGAAAGGGATGAATTTCGCAATAGACATCGAGCTCTCGCAGGCGGCGCGCAATCAGCTGAGTGACCTGGCTGCCGAAGTCGATGATGAGGAGGCGGGCATGGAGCGTGTCTGTCATGCGCACGCGATAGGCCAAGCCCCGGATTCGGGCAAGCCCTGCTCAGATGGCAGATGCGTCTTTTACCTGACGGCGATGCACGCGCATCATCAACCAGCCACCGGCGGCCACGCAAAACAACGCGAAGGGCAGACCTATAGCGAGGGGACCGGTCCACAGGACAAAGCTGCCCGCAAAGCAGTAGGAGATCATTGTCAGCAGTGCAGCGAAGTAAGCCATGTTCAGCCCCAAACTGTTTTAGACAGGCGGACAATCTCACGGCTTTGATACTTTTGCAGTGCCCATGGACACATTCCCGCCATTTTTTTTGATTGGCCCGGAAAAAATTGATGTCCGGGCTTCTCTTCAGCGTCGCTGAAACAAACGTTTTAGCAGTGGAATGCGCGCCTCGCGTTGCAATCTTGCAAAGTACTCCCGTTCTTCTTCAATGCCTGTTCGACCCGGCGGCACAATTCCAGTCTTTCTTCGAATATATTCGTCCATGGCTCAACTCCTTGTAATATTGTGGTCTGCTTAGCAATATGAGGGCTGAGCATGAATCTCGCTACAGCCAGAAACGTGAGGCGGTTTGCAAAAATGAAAAGCGATCTTGGTTGGGATGATATCGGTCTGTTTGCCGTGGTCGGACGCCATGCAAGCCTTACTCAAGCGGCGGCTGAGACAGGGATCAGTGTCGCAACCCTCAGCAGGCGACTTCGCGCATTTGAGGCAAAGACGGGTCGCCGATTGTTTCAGCATGGAGCTGCCGGGTACGCATTAACTGCCGAGGGCCGGTCGCTGTTCGCTAAGGCGGCTGATATGGAGCGGGCCGCCGCAGAAATTGAGGCCTGGCGAAAGGCCGGGCAGGGACCAATACCGGTGCGGATTTCCGCTGGTATGTGGACCGGCGCCGATCTGGCCGCGAATCTCAGGCGGTACTGGTCGCCTGATGCAATCTGGCTGCCTGAATTCATCAACACGAACCAAAAGCTCGATATCGCGCGAAGAGAGGTTGATATTGGGGTGCGAAACCGAAGGCCCGAGCAGCCTTGGCTTGCCGCACGAAAAATCGGCACGGTGAACTATGCGATCTTTGCCCGCGATCACGATGTCGAGGGGTGGATCGGCAGTTCTGGGGATGCGGCAGCAACGCGTACTTCGGCCTGGGTTCAGCGACATCATGGCGCAGAAATTGTGACGCGGGCAAATCACACGCAACTCGGCCTCTCTCTCGCGCAGGCCGGCCTTGGTCGCATCGTTTTGCCGCTTTCGGTCGTGCGGGATAAGGAAAATCTGGTTCAGATCGGGCCGGTAATCGATGAATTGCAGACCGAGGAATGGTTGGTCACCCATCATGAAGCCCGACACGAACCCGCAATCAGAGCCGCGTTGGAGGCCCTTGCAGGATATCTGACGGCGCGTGGGGGTTGAGCCGCCCAGATCAACACCTTATCTTTCCACTCAGGTATTGTGAGGAGTAGTCCGATGTTCGCCATCCCCGGCAAACAGGCCGTTACCATGACAGACAGCGCCGCCGCGCAGATTCGCCGCCTGATGGAAAGTGGCGACAAATCTGGTCTGCGCATCGGCGTGAAAAAGGGCGGCTGCGCCGGCATGGAATACACGATGGACTATGTCAGCGAGATCGATCCCCTCGATGAGATCGTCGAACAGGACGGTGCCCGGGTCATGATCGCGCCGATGGCACAGATGTTTCTCTTCGGGACAGAGATTGACTATGTCACATCCCTTCTCGAGTCTGGGTTCGAGTTCCGGAATCCGAATGTGACCGAAGCCTGTGGATGTGGAGAGTCGATCAAGTTCGCGGGAATGTAACGCCCGCTCACGATCTACTGTGCGAACGTTATTCGCGCCATTTCATGGTCTTGCATAGGGTCGGCTCATCTTAGGAATGGAGCCCGACATGACCTCTTTTAAAACCAGTTTGTCCCCTTTGATGCTTGGCCTGATGGTCAGCGTTGCCCTTCCCGCATATGCTCAGGAAAGTACGGACGCGTCGACCGACGCAGCCGCGGATCCAGTCTTTGAAGAAGTTGTCAGCGAAACCGTTGAAGCTGCCGAGGAGGTCGCGGACGTGACCGAAGTGGCCGTTGAGGAGGTTGAGGCGGCGGCGGATGACGCCCCGACCCTCGAAGAAATTGCGGCATCCGACGACAATCTTGAAATGCGTGATGATGAAGAGGGCGAGCCTGACACGATGGTCATGCTCTCGGACGTTCTGTTTGGATTTGGGGATGCGACCTTGCAGCCGGAAGCGATTGCGACCTTGTCCTCCATCGCGCCGAGCCTCGCAGAACTTGGGGCGTTTACGCTGAACGGTCATACGGACAGCGTGGGCGATGAAGCGTTCAATGTCGCATTGGGAGAGCGTCGCGCGGCGGCTGTTCGCGATTGGCTCGTCTCTGAGGGGGGGCTTTCTGCGGACGGGATTACGGTGAATGGTGTTGGCGAAGCCGACCCAATCGTTCCAAACCGCGCGGAAGATGGAACGGACCTGCCGGAAAATCGGGCTCAGAATCGCCGCGTCGAATTCGTCGTTCCCGACGAGGGCTGACGCTTCGGGCGCAAGGGGGTGTGAAATGCACGAGGGTGCGGTATGTGTGCGCAAACACCATACCAGAAGGACTGCTCCATGTCGGATATCCGCCCCCTGATCGCCGGAAACTGGAAGATGAATGGCTCACGCGCCGCGATGGCAGAGGTTTCCGCGCTGGCGGCAGCCCACCCGGCGCCGGGCTGCGACGTGATGCTTTGCCCGCCCGCGCCCTTGCTGCCGATCATGGTTGAAGCTGCGAGTGGCACGAAGATCGCCGTTGGCGCACAGGATTGCCACGCGAATGTGTCCGGGGCGCATACTGGTGATACCTCTGCAACACTGATTGCAGAGCTTGGCGCAACAGCCGTCATCGTTGGCCATAGCGAGCGTCGCGCGGATCACGGGGAAACCGACGCCGCCATCGCAGCAAAAGCGGCAGCAGCCCATCAGGCTGGTCTGATTGCGATCATTTGCATTGGAGAGACTGAGGCGGAACGTGATGCGGGTCGCGCCCTTGAGGTGGCGCGCAGCCAGCTTGCAGGCTCACTTCCGGCGGGGGCGACTGCTGCAAACACGGTGATCGCATATGAACCGGTATGGGCCATCGGGACGGGAAAAGTCGCGTCCGTTGCGGACATCGATGAAGTGCACAGCGCGCTGCGCACGGCGCTTGCCGATTTGATGAGCGCGGAAGACGCTGCCGCGACGCGCCTCCTTTATGGTGGCTCGGTTAAGCCCGGGAATGCCGCCGAAATCTTCGCAGTGACCGACGTGAACGGGGCTCTGGTCGGGGGAGCGTCGCTGAAGGCGGCCGATTTCGGCGGCATCATCGCTGCCGCCGAATAGCCGACAAGTAGGGTCAGGCCAGACCCATCAGAGCCTTGGCCTGACCAACCCAATCGTCGCGCACGGGCCGATCGCGAAACGCGGACAACTGCGCACTCAGCTCATCAATCTGGCGTTCGCCCATCTCGGCAATTTCACGCAGGGTGGTGATGCCCAGTTCGTTGAGCTCATTGGCCATTTTTGGGCCAACGCCCTTAATCTGCGTCAGATCGTCGATCACGTGTTCAGCGATTTCACTGGCGGCTTTGCTGGTTTTTGCAGCGGACATGGCTGCATCTTCCATGGCGTCGCCCATCTTGGCGCTGGCTTCTGCCATCACAGGCGTATGTCCGTCCGTTCCGGACATCAGCGAGGCAAAGCGCCACTCAACGCCGAAAAACGGCGCCATCGGGGAAAAACTCATCCAATAGTCGGTAATCGCCTCGCCAGCGCGAGGACGGATCATCTCTGGCAGGGTCTGAAACATTCTACGCTTCCCATAATGTTGCGGTGCAACAATATCAGGAATTGCGCTGCACCGCAATATCAGCGTCTCGCGCGCAGCGCAGTGACGTCCGCAGACCATTCCAATGTCCCCTGGACGGCGGGCAGATCATTGAAAAGGTAGGTGAAGCGCACGTCGCGCAACTGACCTGGCGGGATGCGTTGCACGGTCGTGCCACGCTCCTGCCCTATGATGACACATCCGGCATCGGTGCAATCTGAAAGCGTAAGCTCCATCTCAAGTTCATAGATGCTTTGATCGTCTGACAGGTTGAATGCACGCCCGGTCAACGTCGTCGTACGGACGCCGGGGGTCAGTTCAAGGTCTGTAATCTCGACCTGGCCGGGCTCAAGTGGTGGCGGCGTGCTGGGATAAAGTAAGTCTCGCCCGGCCAGCGCGATCAACACCACCAGACCGAAGGCTCCGACGATTGCGATGCCAATGCGCACCTCGCGCCGTTTTATCACGAGATAGAGCAGGCCAAGTGCGACAAATGGCAGAAGGTAAAGCATGGGTCCCCTCATTCAGCCTCCAGAATCGGGAGGGCGGTGGTGTTCTTGATCTCCTCCATCGAAAGTGTGGAGGTTACGTTGTAAATCGATACTTCCGAGATCAGTGCGCGGTAGAAATCATCATATGCGCGCGCCGAAGCGACGCGCACCTTCAGGATATAGTCAATGTCTCCCGCAAGGCGATGGGCCTCCATCACTTCGGCACGACTTTTCACCGCATTCAAGAAACGGTCCAGCCATCCTGCATCATGCTCACTGGTGCGAATAAGTACAAAAAAGCAAGCTTCTAGGCCAAGTGCTTCCGGGTCGAGCAAAGTGGTCTGACCTTTGATGATCCCGGCCTCGCGCATTTTGCGGATCCGGTTCCAGACCGGGGTTTTCGACGCGCCGACCCGACGGGCAATTTCATCCAGCGATGTCGATGCATCGGCCTGCAATTCGGCAAGGATGTTCCGGTCAATCGCATCAAGACGGATGTTCATTCCGCTTCTCCTCGTCTTTCGGGAACGATGGCGTTCCAAGCAGCGCTACACAGTCATAACGTTCTTATTTTTGGCCGTCTATTCCCCAAATCTTGGAATAATGTTCTAAACGACCCAAGTGTTTGAGACCCCGCAACGGGGCAGGAGTCAAGCGATGCGCCATTTTCCGATCTTCGTGAACCTCGCCGGTCGGCGTGTTGTGGTTTCGGGTGCGGGCGAGTGTGCGCTGGCCAAACTGCGCCTCATCCTCAAGACGGAGGCGAACATCGCGGTCTACGGTGCGGAGCCACATGAGAAACTGCGCGAGTTGGCTCGCGACGGAAAGATCACGCTGGTCGAGCGCCCTATTGAAGAGGGGGACGCGATTTGTGCCGCTCTGCTTTATGGCGCGAATGAAGATGCCCTCGAAGATGCACGGGCGGCTGCGATCGGGCGTCGTGCAGGGGCAATGACGAATATTGTCGACAATCTTGCGGACAGCCAGTTCATCACACCGGCCATCGTCGACCGTGATCCGGTCACGATCGCCATCGGCACGGAAGGGGCGGCCCCGGTTCTTGCCCGCGACATCAAGCGCCGCGTTGAAGAGATGCTTCCCACGTCTCTGGGCGCCCTTGCTCGGATCGGTCAGGCCTTCCGCCCGGTTGCCGATATTCTTCCCATGGGCCGCATCCGTCGCGCATTCTGGTCGAAATTCTACTTCGAGCGTGGTCCCCGCGCCTTGGCTGAGGGGGAAGACGTGGCGCGCGAAAGCCTCGACACGCTTCTGAACGAAACGTTGAGCGCCGAGGTTGAGGCAGGCCATGTCGCGTTGATCGGCGCAGGGCCGGGGGATCCTGAACTGTTGACCCTCAAGGCACGTCGCCTGCTGCATGAGGCCGATGTTGTCATTACGGACCGTCTGGTCGGGGCAGGGGTGTTGGAGCTTGCCCGTCGTGAGGCTGAGATCATCGAGGTTGGTAAGATAGGTTTCGGCCCATCCTGGAAGCAGGACGACATAAACGCTCTTATTGTGGAGAAGGCGGCTGAGGGACAGAAGGTCGCCCGCCTGAAAGGCGGCGACGTGGCGATCTTCGCGCGCTTGGATGAAGAAATTGAAGTATTGGAGCAGGCTGGAATTTCTTGGGAGATCGTCCCAGGGATCACCACCGCGTCTGCTGCTGCGGCGTCCTTGGGGCAGAGCCTGACCAAGCGGGGTCGCAACAAGTCGTTCCGCATGGTCACGGGCCATGACGTAGACGGTTTTGCCGAGCAGGACTGGCGTGATCTGGCAAAGCCCGGCGCCACAGCCGCAATCTATATGGGTAAGAAGGCGAGCACCTTCCTGCGTGGCCGGCTGATGATGCATGGCGCGCTCGATAACACGCCCGTCACCGCGATCGAGAATGTGAGCCGCGCGGATCAGCGCATCCTGCCAACGACATTGATCGATCTGCCCGACATGCTGGAGCGTGAAGACGTGACCGGCCCCGTGATCCTGATGCTCGGCCTCGCACCACGTGCGGCGGTCGCAGCCCTTCCCGAATTGCAAGCAGCGGAGGCTCTTTAACATGCCCAAGCCGTTCAAATCCCAAATCGTCACTGCCAACGACCTGATGATGGGTGATGTCATCTATCTGACGCCAGAGGGCGGCTGGTCGCGCGACCACGCCGACGCGATTGTGGCCACCTCGCAGGACGAGGCGGATGAGCTTCTGGCCCAGGCGCAGGCCCAGCAACTGAAGATTGTTGGACCCTACCTCGCTGAAGCCGTGCTCGATGATGCGGGCCGTCCCGGTCCCGTTCACTTCCGTGAGGCATTCCGCACGCGCGGCCCCAGCAACTATCACCACGGCAAGCAGGAAACTGCGGCTGTTTAACGCCACTCCCCGGCCTTGAGCCGGGGCCCCGCAGACACAGCGCGCAACGACCGCAGCTAGAGAGATCCCGGCGCAAGGCTGGGAAGAGGACCGAAAAGATGTACGACTACACAGATTTCGACCGAGAGTTCGTTTATGGCCGCGTCGCGGAGTTCCGTGAGCAGGTCAAACGCCGTGTGGACGGCTCCATGACGGAGGACGAGTTCAAGCCACTGCGCCTGATGAACGGCCTCTACCTGCAACTCCACGCCTACATGCTGCGCGTCGCGATCCCCTACGGCACACTCAACAGCCGTCAGATGGACCAGCTCGCCTATATCGCGGACACGTGGGACAAGGGTTATGGCCATTTCACCACGCGCCAGAACATTCAATATAACTGGCCGAAGCTCGCGGATGTGCCCGAGATGCTGGAGGCGCTGGCCGATGTCGGGATGCACGCCATCCAGACCTCCGGCAACACGATCCGCAACGTGACCGCAGACCACTTCGCGGGCGCTGCTGCCGATGAGATCGAGGATCCGCGCCCCACGGCCGAGTTGATCCGCCAGTGGTCCACCGATCACCCGGAATTCCAGTTTCTGCCGCGCAAGTTCAAGGTCGCTGTCACCGGCTCCCCGAATGACCGCGCCGTGACGAAGGCCCACGACATCGGCCTGCGCATGGTCCGCAATGAAGCGGGCGAGCCGGGCTATGAGGTTATAGTCGGTGGCGGTCTGGGCCGCACCCCGATGATCGGCAAGGTGCTCAAGGACTTCCTGCCCAAGGCGGATCTGCTGCCTTATCTCGAAGCCGTCATGCAGGTCTACAACCTGCACGGCCGCCGCGATAACAAGTACAAGGCCCGCATCAAGATCCTCGTCCATGAGGAGAGCCTTGAGACCATGCAAGCGCGTGTCGCCGAGGTGTTCGAGCGCATCCGCGACGATTTCGAGGTGCCGCAGGACCTGATCGATCATATCGAAAGCGGTTTCCAGCAACCTGCCTACAAGTCCGCTGATATTGCTCCGGTTTTCGACGGCGCATTGCGGTCGTTCATCGACACGAATACGCAGCCGCATAAGAATCCCGACTACGCCATTGTCACGATTTCGATCAAAGCGATCGGCCAGACGCCGGGGGATGCGACGTCGGACCAGATGCGCGTAATGGCACAAATTGCGCGCGACTATGGCCATGATGAGTTGCGGATCAGCCATGAGCAGAACGTTATCCTGCCCCATGTCCACCGCGCAGACCTGCCTGCAGTCTTTGCCGCGCTGAAGGATGCGGGTCTGGCAACGGCAAATGTTGGCCTCGTCTCGGACATCATCGCATGCCCGGGGATGGATTACTGCGCGCTCGCCACAGCCCGCTCAATTCCGGTTGCACAGCAGATATCTGAGGCTTTCGCCGATCTCGATGCGCAGCGCGATATCGGCCCGCTCAAGATCAAGATCTCCGGCTGCATCAACGCCTGCGGCCACCACCATGTCGGGCATATCGGCATCCTCGGCCTCGACCGGGCAGGGGTGGAGAACTACCAGATCACCCTTGGCGGCGACGGCACTGAGACGGCGACGGTCGGTGAGCGGGCCGGGCCGGGCTTTGCCTATGATGAGATCGTGCCAGCGGTTCAGCGTCTGATCACCGCCTATCTCGACCTGCGCACCAGTCCGGAGGAAGAGTTCCTGGCGGCCTATCGCCGCGTCGGCATGGCCCCGTTCAAAGCGGCCCTCTATCCCGAACAGGCGGAGAAGGCCAATGCGGCCTGAGGCGACTTTTGCCACAGTGGATGAGCGTGTCGCGGCCCTGAACGGCCGCTACCGCCACCATGCCGCGCGCGCCGTTTTCAAAGAGGCGCTGAATGCGCGGGAGACGGGACGCGTGGCCCTCGTCTCCTCCTTCGGGGCTGAGAGCGTTGTGCTGCTGCATATGGTCTCCGTAGATCGGCCCAGTCTGCCGGTTATCTTTGTGGACACAGAAATGCTGTTCCCTGAAACCCTGCAATATCAGATCGATGTGGCATCCCAATTGGGATTGACCAATGTGCAGGTTGTCAAGGCCAGCCGCACGCAACTCGCACTTCATGACCCGAAAAGCGATTTGCACAAACGTGATACGGATGCGTGCTGCAACCTTCGCAAGACCGAACCTCTGGAAGCAGCGCTGACGCCTTATGATGCCTGGATCACCGGGCGCAAACGGTTCCAGTCGGGGACCCGCGCAAAGCTCGACTTTTTCGAGGCGGAGGGCGACCGGCGCATCAAGATCAATCCGCTGGCCCACTGGGCGCCTGCCGATGTGCAGGATTACATGTGGAACAACAAGCTGCCCCGGCACCCTTTGGTGGCGCAGGGGTATCCCTCTATCGGATGTGCGCCCTGCACAACCAAGGTGGCAGAGGGCGAAGATCCAAGGTCGGGCCGCTGGCGCGATCAGGACAAGGAAGAATGCGGCATTCATTTCGTGGACGGCAAGATCGTGCGCGGCCCGCTGAACAAGGAGGACGCAGCATGAGCGTCATCGTGACCGATGCGGGCTTCGGCCCGGACAGCTTCAACGCAGGTTTTGCGCCTCTTGGTGAGGCGCGGGCCGAGCAGGGGATCGACCTGCCGAACACGGCGGATGTTGTCGCCATCTGGGACAGTGTAAAGGCGGCCCCGGCGATCCGCATCCCGTTCCCGTCGAGTGCGGATGGGCGGGGTTATTCCATTGCCTCGCGTCTGCGGGATCTTGGCTATCAGGGACGCCTGCGCGCCGAAGGCCATGTCATCGCGGATCAGTACCGCAAAGCCCGCGGATCCGGGTTTGACGAGGTCGAAATTTCTGAAGAGCTTGCGGCCCGCCAGCCAGAGCCGCAGTGGGATCCGGTCCAGAAGATCAGCTACCAGTCGAAGTTCCGCCGTTCGGCGTGACGGAAACCCTGGCCTTGAGCCGAGGCGCACTCAACACCCGCCGCTCCCCGGGCTTGACCCGGGGCCTCTCTCTGCAGCGCGAGACCCCGGCTTGAAGCCGGGGCGTACTGCCCGGAATTGACCGAAAGTTCGCAAGATGACCGTTCAACAACCCATCAAAACACCTGTTCTGCCCGACGCGCAGACTGTCACTGAAGTCAAACACTGGACCGACACGCTGTTTTCGTTCCGCGTGACGCGGCCCGCGAGCCTGCGCTTTCGCTCGGGGGAATTCGTGATGATCGGGCTCCTGAAAGATGACGGCAAGCCGCTTCTGCGCGCCTATTCCATCGCGTCGCCCTCTTGGGATGAGACGCTGGAATTCTATTCGATCAAGGTACCGGACGGCCCGCTGACCTCTCGTCTCCAGAAGATCGAAGTGGGGGATCAGGTGATCGTGCGCCCCAAGCCCGTCGGCACGCTGGTGACGGACGCGCTCTTGCCCGGCAAGCGTCTGTGGATGATTGCGACAGGAACCGGCATCGCACCCTTCGCCTCGCTGATGCGCGACCCGGATGTCTATGCGCGCTACGATCAGGTGATCCTGACACATACCTGCCGCACGGTGGATGAGCTGGCTTTCGGTCAGGACCTTGTGGATCACATTCCGGAAGACCCGCTGGTGGGCGAGGAGGCGGCAGAAAAGCTGCACTACTTCCCGACGGTCACGCAGGAAGACTTCGTCAATCGCGGTCGCATCACGGATCTGATGCGCTCGGGCGCGCTTTATGACGCGTTGGGCACCGACCCGCTGGATCCAGCTCATGACCGCGTCATGATCTGTGGATCCATGGGCCTCAACACCGATGTGAAAGCCATTCTGGAGGAGCGCGGCTTCAAGGAAGGCTCGAACAGCGCGCCTGCGGATTTCGTGCTGGAAAAAGCCTTCGTGGGGTGATCCCGAAACTCTTCTTGGCTCAAATATCCCCGCCGGAGGCGCGCTCGCTTTCAAGCACGCGCCTCGGGCGGGGACTGTGTTTGATCAATCGAAATTAGCCTGCGCGCAATCGGCCGATCATTTCACTTGTATCCTTTGAAAGGGTTGGCGCGCTTGCAATCCGCTCCAGCTGAGTTGCGATCAAGGCTTGCCGGTCCTCGGTCACAGTGCGCCAACTGTCAAAGGCCGTACTGGTTCTGGCCGCGACCATCGGATTAAGCGCATCCATGCGCAACAGCCAATCCGCGAGCAATTGATAGCCCGCCCCATCCTTGCGATGGAATTCGGTTGGGTTTCCGAAAGCAAAGCTGGCGATCAGGGCACGGAACCGGTTTGGCGTGCGCCACGTGAACTCCGTGTGATCCAGCAGCGCCTCGATATCCGCAATGCTTCCGAAACGGGCTTGAACCCCGAACCATTTGTCGATGACCAGGCTGACCCCGGACCATCTGTGATGAAAATGCGCAAGAGCATTTTTCCCGGCACCATGCGCGGTTAGGATGGTGAGGGCCGCCAGACTGTCCGTCATATTGTCAGCCCGGTCGAATGCGGCTTGTGCGAGGTTTAGGCCGTCGCTCTGCAAGGCGATCAGCCCGAGCAATCCGTTTGCAAGCGCGCGCTTTCCGGGCGCGCTGCCGTCTGGGGAATAGGGGCCGTCGATCTGCTGGGCGTCCCGCAATGGCGCAAGCCTGTCAGAAAGATGATGGGCGAGGTTCTGGCGCACCTGCTTGCGACGTGCATGGATCACATCCGGGTCGACGACCCGCCCGGCAAGCGCAGTGGCTTGGGCGATCTCGCCTTCGCCGGGCACGGACAGGACCATCGCACGAAAAGCGGGGTCCAGCGCTTCATCTTCCAGCACGCGGCCAACGCCGTCGCACCAGTCCTGTGTATCGCCACCGTCGAGCAGGGCCTCCATCGCAAGGGCGCGCCCGGCATCCCAGCGATTGAACGGGTCGGTGTCGTGGGCCAGCCGATGGGCGCGATCTCCAACCTGTTCGGCCTGCTTAAGGTGAACAGGCGCGGAAAAGCCGCGCAACAATGACATCACCGGGCGAGCGCTGCAGGGAATGTCCAGCGTCGTGACCGCGGCATCGGCAATATGCAGACCGTTCGCAAATTCATGACCCGACGCATCCAATGCACCCCACCGCACCGGGATCGGCATCGGCTGCTTATTGGGCTGCCCCGGGGTCGCGGGCACGTTTTGCCGGAAGGTCAGGCGATGAACCGTCCCGTCAAATTGTTCTTCAACATCGAGCTGCGGCGTACCTGCTTGCCTGTACCACAGTTTGAATTGCGATAGGTCGCGTCCCGTGGCGTCTTCAAAAACTTGTAGCCAATCCTCAATCGTACAAGCCTGTCCGTCGTGGCGCTCGAAATAGAGGTTGAGTGCCGTTTCATACGCTTCGGCGCCCACAATCTCCCGCAACATACGGATGACTTCGGCCCCTTTCTCGTAAACCGTCGCAGTGTAGAAGTTGTTGATCTCGACATATTCTTCAGGCCGGACAGGATGAGCAAGGGGGCCTGCATCCTCGCGAAACTGAGCGGCCCGCAGTCCCTGCACGTCTTGGATGCGTTTCACCGGGGCAGAGCGCATGTCTGCTGTGAAGCACTGATCCCGAAAGACGGTCAGCCCTTCCTTCAGGCTCAACTGGAACCAGTCGCGACAAGTGATGCGGTTACCAGTCCAATTGTGGAAATACTCATGCGCGATGACGCTCTCAATCCCTTCGAAATCGCCATCTGTCGCCGTTTCAGGGGAGGCGAGCACATATTTGGAGTTGAAGATGTTGAGGCCCTTATTCTCCATGGCCCCCGCGTTGAAATCATCGACAGCGACGATCTGGAAGAGATCGAGGTCATATTCTCGGCCATAGACCTCTTCATCCCAGCGCATCGAGCGTTTCAGGCTGTCCATGGCATAGGCACAGCGATCCTGATCCCCATCGCGGACCCATATGGCCAGATCAACCTTGCGCCCCGACCGGGTGGTGAAGCTGTCGGTGACACTCTTCAGATCTCCGGCTACGAGGGCGAACAGATAGGCGGGCTTTGGCCACGGATCATGCCACTCGGCCCAACCGGGACCAGAGCCGATCCTGTTTCCGTTGGACAGCAATACGGGCAGGTCGCTTTCGATCCTGACGGTGTAGATTGCCATCACATCAGGGCGGTCCGGGAAGTAGGTGATGCGCCGGAACCCCTCCGCCTCACATTGCGTGCAATACATGCCCTGACTGAGATAGAGCCCCTCAAGGCTGGTATTGCCCTCAGGATCAATCCGCGTCGTGCAGGTCCATTCGAAGCCATCCTTAGGTAAGTCAGCCGCTGGAACGCTTAGCCCCTGCTTGCCAACTGCCGGTGCAACCGGCTTGCCGTCAATTGCGGCCTCCAACAGGTCGAGCGCTTGGCCGTCGAGCCACAGATCGCCGCCGCGCCCCGGTTTGAAACGGATCCGCGCGCGCACCTCCGTGGCGTCCGGAGAAAGGCGAAACGTCAGATGAACCGTGTCCACCTCCCAGGCCGGGCGTGTGTAGTCAGCTAAGCGAATGGTCGGGTCGGTCATGGCTCGTCCTTTTGGTGTTGCGCCTTACATGGCTCAGCAACACAGCTGCGTCACCCCCATCAACGTCATTCCATAGAGTGGAATCTTATCTCAAAAGTGTTTCGACTGGACGCATTGCCGACTATCTCGGAACCAACAACAGCTTCGGGAGAGCATGAAATGACCACTTATGTTGAGCAAAGCGGCCTGAAGGTTGCGGCAGAACTCCATGATTTCATTTCCGAAAAGGCATTGCCGGGCACCGGTGTGGCCGCCGAAGCATTCTGGTCGGGGCTGGCTGAACTGATTCACGGCAAAGGTCCGCGCAATCGCGAACTGCTGTCCATTCGCGAAGATATCCAAGCCAAAATTGACAGCTGGCATCGCGATCATCGCGGTCAAAGCCATGATGCGGACGCCTATACCGCATTCCTGCGCGAGATCGGTTATCTGGTGCCGGAAGGTGAGCCTTTCGAGATTGAAACGGAAAACGTCGATCCGGAAATCGCATCGACACCCGGCCCCCAACTGGTGGTGCCTGTGATGAATGCGCGCTATGCGCTCAATGCAGTGAACGCGCGCTGGGGCAGTCTTTATGACGCGCTCTATGGCACGGACGCGATGGGCGATCTTCCTGCGGGTAGAGAATATGATGCCGCCCGTGGCGCGCGCGTCATTGACTGGGCGAAGGGTTTCCTTGACGAAGCGGCGCCGCTTTTCTCTGGCTCGCACCGCGATGTCGTTGGGTATCGTATCGTGCAGGGTGGCCTCGAAGCTGAGATCCTGAACGATCAGGACTTCCGCGCAGCAGATGCGACGCGAAAGGCCACGGACGAGGCGCCGTCCGGCGAGGCTCCGATCGCGACCCATTCCATCGCGCTGGCTGATCCGACACAGCTTCTGGGTTGGCAGGGGGATGCAGATGCGCCAACGGCGATCCTTCTGCAGAACAATGGGTTGAAGATCGAACTGCGCATTGATCGCAATCACCAGATCGGCAGCAGCGACAAAGCCGGCGTTGCAGATGTTGTTCTGGAAAGTGCGGTCTCGACGATCATGGATTGCGAGGACAGCGTCGCCGCCGTGGATGCGGAGGATAAGGTGCTCGCTTACTCTAACTGGCTGGGCTTGATGCGCGGCGATCTGGAGGAGAGTGTCACAAAGAACGGCAAGACCTTCACCCGGGCCATGAACCCGGATCGGGTTTACAACGCCCCGCAGGGGGATGTGACGGTCAAGGGTCGCTCGCTGATGTTGGTGCGCAATGTCGGGCATTTGATGACAAACCCGGCCGTGCTTGATCGGGATGGTAATGAAGCGGGTGAAGGCCTGCTCGATGCGATGATCACCACGCTCTGCGCGATGCACGATCTTCAGCGCGAGGGTGGCAACTCGGTCCATGGTTCAGTCTATGTCGTAAAGCCGAAAATGCACGGACCCGATGAGGTCGCCTTTGCCTCGGAAATCTTCGATCACGTCGAGGATGCGCTGGGCCTGCCACGCCACACGGTGAAGCTCGGCATCATGGATGAAGAGCGGCGGACCTCGGCCAATCTGATGGAGTGTATCCGGGCGGCGAAACACCGTGTGGCCTTTATCAATACCGGCTTCCTTGACCGGACCGGTGACGAGATGCACACCTCGATGGAGGCGGGGCCAATGTTGCGCAAGGGCGCGATGAAGTCGACGCTTTGGATCAAGTCCTACGAGGATCGCAACGTCGATATCGGGCTGGCATGTGGTCTGAAGGGGACAGCGCAGATCGGCAAGGGGATGTGGGCCATGCCCGACCTTATGGCCGATATGCTGGACCAGAAGATCGGGCATCTGGAACAGGGTGCAACCTGCGCATGGGTGCCCTCGCCAACAGCGGCAACCTTGCACGCGACGCATTATCACAAACTCAACGTTCTCGACCGACAGGCGGAGTTGGCCGCAGGAGGTGCTCGCGGCAAGTTAGGCGACCTGCTGACGATCCCCGTCCATAACGGGGAGAATTGGTCAGACGCAGAGATCACCGCAGAGCTTGAGAATAACGCCCAGGGCATCCTTGGCTATGTTGTGCGTTGGGTCGATCAGGGCGTTGGATGCTCCAAGGTTCCTGACATCCACGATGTGGGCTTGATGGAAGATCGCGCGACCTGTCGCATCTCCTCCCAGCATATGGCCAACTGGCTGCACCACGGCGTCGTGACCCGTGATCAGGTCGAGCAGGTCTTGCAGCGCATGGCGATCAAAGTGGATGAGCAAAATGCCAACGATCCAGAGTATATCCCGATGGCGCCGGGCTATGACACAATCGCTTATAAGGCCGCGCAGGAACTCGTCTACGAGGGAACCGCCCAGCCGTCAGGCTACACAGAGCCCGTACTGCACAAGCGTCGGCTTGAGCTGAAAGCCGTCAGCTAGGCAATTCGGGGTGGCGCAATCCGCCCCGTTTCACTTCCTGTAAATATCCCCGCCGGAGGCCGCTACGGTCGCAAGGCATGACAACCGATCGGACCCACCACATGGCTGAAATTTCACATCGCAAAGCACGCACTATCATTGCAAAGACCCTCGCAAAGGGGCGGGAGATGGAGCTGAAGCCGCTCTCCGTCGTCGTTCTCGACAGCGGCGGCCACGTTAAGGCGTTCGAGCGTGAAGACGGCGCGGCACCGGGTCGTTTCGACATCGCGCGGGCAAAGGCCTATGGCGCGATCATGCTGGGCATGGGCGGGCAGGCGCAGATGGCGCGGGCCGAGGCGCAGGCTTACTTCATGAATGCAGTCAACGGTGTCTACGATGGGAAGGTCATTCCGGTGCCCGGCGGCATTCTGGTGCAGGACAAGCGCGGCAACACCATCGGTGCGGTTGGCGTGACCGGCGACACATCCGACAATGATGCTGAAGCGGGTATGGCAGGGATCGAGGCGGCAGGGCTTGCAGGTCAGCCATGAGCCGCCAGTTCCACAGCCAGGGGTCTGAGTTCGAAAAGACCATCGGCTATTCCCGCGCTGTGCGGGATGGCCGATGGGTCATGGTCGCGGGCACAACGGGGTTCGACTATGCGACCATGTCGATCAGTGAGGATCCGGCAGATCAGGCAGAGCAGACGATGCGCAATATTGACGAGGCTTTGCGCGCCGTCGGCGCATCCATGCGAGATGTCATTCGAGTGACCTATATTCTGCCGGATGCGGCGGATTTCGAGCCGTGCTGGCCCGCTTTGCGAAAGTGGCTCGGACAGGCAGCCCCCGCCGCGACAATGATGGTGGCCGGTCTCTATGATCCAAGGATGAAGATTGAGATCGAGGTGACGGCCCTGATCCGCGAGGATTGATCGGAGTGACGCGTGCTCGTGCGCGCCATCGTTGACGCAACGATGCGCCTGCACCTCTCGACGCCCAGAGGTGACCGCATTATGCTCTATCCGGCATCCTGTAGTTCGGAGTTCGTGCATGTCTCGCCCCGTGATTGGTATTGTTGGCAACAGCTATCTCATCAACGATGAGTATCCCGCGCAGGCCTGCGGCACCTTCAATCTGGATGCGGTGCGCTACGTCTGTGACGCAATTCCAGTTATTCTTCCCGCCGATCCGGCTCTGATCTCGGTCGCGGAGGCCCTCGAGACCTGTGCCGGATTCATCTTTCCGGGGGCCCGACCGAATGTTCATCCCAGCGAATATGGGCATGATGAGACCGAAGCGCATGGCGCCTTTGATCGTGCTCGTGACGGCTTGGCCCTGCCGCTGATCCGCGAGGCGGTTGCGCGCGGCGTCCCAGTACTGGGGTTGTGCCGAGGTTTTCAGGAACTGGCGGTGGCCTTTGGCTCAACCCTGCATCCAGAAATTCGTGACCTTCCGGGTCGCATGAACCATCGCATGCCGCCGGATGGGACATTGGAAGAGAAATTCGAACTGCGTCACGATGTGACGCTCACGCCGGGCGGGCGATTTGCACAGATTTTTGGCGGTACCACCGTGCGCACCAATACCCTGCACGGACAGGGGATTGATGAGCCGGGCGCACGTGTCGTGATCGAGGGATATGCACCGGACGGCACGCCAGAGGCGATCCATATTGCCGACGCACCCGGTTTCGCCATGGGCGTGCAATGGCATCCAGAGTGGAATGCCGGTGCTGATCCGGTGTCTCGTCCATTGTTCGAGGCGTTCGCCCGCGCGGCCCATGGGCTTGCCCGCGCGGCCTGACCCGACTTCCAGATCTGGAGAACACGATGGCGCGACGCGCTTCCAAGGCGACGCCGCCCTATGGGCTGCTCGCGATCATTGCCGTTGCGGCGATCCTGTTGCCGTTTGCTGGTTTGTGGCAGGAGGCGGTTCCGCTTTCCGTTGACGAGGCGCTGTTATGGGACAGCGCGCGGTCAGAGCTCTATCGCTATTACTGGACCGAACCGCTCGCCACGTTCGCGACCCGCGGTGCGCAGGCCGTCTTTGGTGACACGGTGCTCGCGCTGCGCATCTGCGGCCCAATCGCGACATGCGTGATCCTCGCAGCTATGATCTTCTCCGCGCCGGTAAAGATGCGACGCGCTGCAATCATATCGGGCACTCTCGTGATCGGTTCACCGATTGTGTTGTGGCATCTGCTGCGTGACAGCGCCGATATCGCCGGGATGGCGGCAATGACGGGCGCTTTGCTCATCGGACTGGAGGCTGCAAAGCCACCCAAACGCAAGAAAGATCCTGAACGCTGGTCTTTCTGGGCGCTCTCAGGACTGTTCGGCGCGGTTGCTGTCATGACCTCGATCTGGAGCGCTGGGCCACTGGTTGGGGGGATCGTGGGCTTTCTCTTGAGCGCTGGGCGCAAACGCTGGCGGGCAGGCGCGCTCAGCCTTGGGGTCGCCGGGTTGATAGTCACGCCCTGGGTGCTGTGGCTGGTGGCGACAGGTTTTGTCCCTGTTGCATTGTTTATAGGCGACATGGCGGCACCGGTTGAACTGTTGTGGGTACTGGCCCTCGGCCCGCTGCTGCTGGGTGTCCTGACCGTTGGCAGCGCGGGGACGGCAGGTGCGATGATCGGCGGTGTGCTGGGCGCTGGCATCGCCTACGCGACCGGCGGAGACTTCGCGGCATGCGTGCTGATGCTCGCACCGGTGCTTGCGCTTTCCATTCCGCGTGAACTGTCGACGTCCAAGGCCGCGCCATTGCGCGCGCTGGCATTGATCGGTCCGTGTCTTTTGGCCGGTGTCATGGCGCTCGCCTCAGTTCACGCTCGATATGCGGGCGGTTTACCCGCCTATGCTGATCCTTTCGCACAAGATCGCTTCGAAGCTGCGCGATGCGAAACGGCGCTGATCGCGATGGAGGATTTGGGTGGCAGCGGGTTCGCATCTGCCAGGCTCGAAGACCAGATCCTATGCCGCTGGCTGGGGGTGCTGACCGCTGCGCCGGTGATCCTGACCGAATTGCCTGCGGGCAGTGCCCCACCGTTGCGCCAACGGCTGGGCCCACTCGCGCTTGAGGGGGGGGACGCATTGCTGATCAGCTTTCCTCCGCGAACACCCGAGCAGGTGGCAGGCCCGCTCCTGATGGTGGTAGAACAGGAGAGGGTTGAGCTGCCTTTGCATCTGGACCGCGTCCAAGAGGTTGATCTGAGCCTTGTGAGATCGCTGCGTTAGTGCGGCAGTTGCACCTGCACCTGCCACGCGCCTAACCTGAGCACATGTTCCGCTTGCGCCATCTCAAACGCAATCTTCCCCTGACACTTGGGCTGCTCACCCTTGTCGCAGTGCTCTCAATCGCGACGTTCAAGGCGGCGGAACGCTATTTCTTCGAACGCTTGGCAGAGCGGGCGGAGACATCCATCGCGCTACAACGGGAAAACCTGAACGGCTGGCTGGGCCGGTTCCGTGCGTTGCCATCCGTTTTCGCACGCCATCCCGATCTGTCCCGTGCGTTGCGTTATCCCGACGATTTCGAGTTGCGCGACCGGGTGAGTTTGCTGCTGGAGCGTTGGAGCTTTGCGACGGGTGCGCAAGAGAGCTTTTTGGTCAATCTCGACGGGCAGGTCATCGCGTCGTCGGACTGGTCGGACAGGGATACTCTTCTCAACCGCAATGTCAGTGGTACGCCTCAGCATATGGAGGCGCTACAGGGGCGTCTCGGTCGTCAGTTCGACTATGGCGATGCTGACGGTCAGGGTGAGCGGGCCTACCAGTTCAGTTTCCCCGTACGTATTGGAACCGGCGTTGCAGGCGTCATCGTCGTGCGTGCCGACATTGATCGCCTGGAAGAGGAGATGCGGCTCAGCCCCGATGAGGTCTTCGTCACAGATCGCGACGGGGTGGTCGTGCTGTCCGGGCAGCCCGCCTTGCGCCTGACCAGCCTCGCGGACGATGCACGTTTTCCTGTGACACCGGTGGCGAACCTCTCGGATGGCCCGTTATCCGCGTGGGAGCTGGTGACCGGGCCGGCAGATCGCTCTGACAGCGCGCCACGGGAATTCATGCATGTCGCGGTGCCCATCGCGACCGAAGGGTGGCGGCTGCATCTTTTGGCCCAGACTGGAACCGCCCGCACACAAGCTGTGCTTGCCATGATCGGTGCGGTGCTTGTGATGCTTGTGCTGGGCTTGGTCGTGGCTCTGATCCTGATGCGGCGTCGGACCTTGCTGCAGAGGCTCACCGCGCGGGAGCGTGAAGGCAGGCTGCTCGAACAGAAGGTATCGGCCCGTACGGCGGCGCTGAAAACAGCAAATCAACGGCTGGAACAGGAGGTGCGTGACAGAACCGCAGCGGAGGCGGAACTGCGCCGAACCCAAGCCGAGATGGTTCAGGTCGGCAAGATGGCAGTCTTGGGACAGATGAGCACCGCGCTGAGCCATGAGTTCAACCAGCCCCTCACCGCGATCCGCTCCTACGCAGAAAACGCCGACGCGTTTATCGAGCGGGACCTGCCCGTAAAAGCGCGGGAAAACCTGTCCAGGATCCAGCGACTGACCGCGCGCATGGCGCAGCTTTCGCGCAGCCTTGCAAATTTCGCGCGCAAACCCGGCGAAGGGTTGGAGGATACCAGCGTCGCGAAGGTGGTTGAGGAGGCGCTCGGTCTTCTCGAAGCGCGTCTGGATCGGGCGGGGGTCACGGTCGAGTTGGGGGGCGATTTTGCAAATGCTGTTGCGCGCGCCGGGGACATTCGATTGCAGCACGTGCTGATGAACCTGATCGGAAACGCACTGGACGCGACAGAGGGGCAAGACGGTGCACGGATCTGGCTCGATGTTGAGCAGACCGCCCAATCGGTGATCCTGCGCGTAAGCGACAATGGCCCCGGTGTGCCCGAGCAATTGCGCGCACAGGTCTTTGATCCCTTTTACACCACGAAAGATGTTGGCCGTGGGATTGGGCTGGGCCTTTCGATTACATTCAACATTGTGACGGATTTCGGGGGCACGATCCGCGTCGATGATGGCCCCGAAGGTGGGGCGATGTTTGTCGTCACTCTTGATCGCGCTCGGCCGCTCGCCGATGTTGCCGCGCAGTGAGTGGCGCAGGATGAAGGAGCAGGGCGCATCATGACGGAACGGGTGATTCTGGTCGATGATGAGGCCGAAGTGCGCGAGGCCGTTTCGCAATCGCTGGAGCTTGCCGGTTTCAGCGTAGAGCCGGTGGCCGGTGCGGCACGTGCTCTGGAACTTGTTGGTCCCGATTTTGCAGGTGTGATTGTCAGTGACATCCGCATGCCGCGCATGGACGGGATGGAGTTTCTGTCCCGCTTGCAAGAGCGTGATCCCGATTTGCCGGTGATCCTGATCACGGGTCACGGGGACGTCCCGCTTGCGGTTGAGGCGATGCGGGCAGGGGCGCTCGATTTCGTTGAGAAACCCTTTGAGACTGCGCGACTTGTCGAGGCCGTGGAGCGGGGCCTTCACCACCGGCGTCTGGTGCTGGAAAACCGCGAAATGCGCAGGACACTCGAAAATCGTGACCGGCTCGAAAGCCTGATGGTGGGACGCGCACCCTCGATTGTCAGTTTGCGCCAGCAGATCAGGACGATTGCGGGCAGCCCCGCAGATGTGCTGATCACCGGGCAGACCGGGACAGGGAAAGAGATCGCGGCGCGCGGCCTGCATATGCTGTCAGAACGCGGGGATCGCCCGCTTGTTGCCATCAACATGGCAGCACTTCCCGCGTCTCTGATTGAAAGCGAGCTTTTTGGACATGAGGCGGGTGCGTTTCCCGGTGCGCTCAAGCAACGCTTTGGCAAGTTTGAACATGCGCGTGGCGGCACGGTATTCCTCGATGAGATCGACGCGCTGCCCCTCGATCTGCAAGCGAAGCTGTTGCGCGTGATTGAGGAGCGTTCGGTTGTGCGCGTCGGTTCGAATGATCCGATCCGCCTTGACGTCCGGTTTATCGCGGCGTCGAAAGCTGATCTTGCCGCACGGGTGGCCGAGGGCACGTTCCGCGCGGATCTCTACTACCGACTGGCCGTGGTGTCCCTGACCATCCCGCCCTTGGCGGAGCGCATTGAAGATGTGCCGCGCCTGTTTCAGCATCTCGTCAATCAGGCGGCGCTGCGGCACCGGCGACCCGTTGCGGAGGTTCCGACGGCTCTGTTCGCTGAGCTTGCGGGGCGGGATTGGCCGGGCAATGTCCGCGAATTGCGAAATGCCGCGGATCGTTTCGTCCTGGGTCTTGCCCCATCGGATCCTGCGACAGAACAACCAGCGACAGAGCTGCCCCGCCGCGTGGAACGGTTCGAGCGTGCTGCGATCGCGGCTGAGCTGGCCGGGCAGGGCGGCAATGTAAAGGCGACCTACGAGGCGTTGGGGATCAGCCGCAAGACGCTCTATGAAAAGATGGTGAAATACGAACTGGACCGCGCGCGTTTCGCGCGGGATGGATAGGAGTTGTGATCGGATGACTGGGTTTCGCTACGCACTGGTGCTTGTACCCACCGTCCTGTTCGCATCGTCTGCCTTGGCCGACTGTGATCCGGGTGAGATGGTCATCAAGTTCAGCCATGTCACAAATGCGGACAATCACCCCAAGGGCATCGCGGCCGATCTGCTGATGCAGCGCGTCAATGACGAGATGGACGGGCAGGCCTGTATGGAGGTCTATCCGGCCAGCGCGCTTTACACCGACGATCAGGTGTTTGAGGCGATGTTGCAGGGCGATGTCCAGCTCGCGGCCCCGTCGCTATCGAAATTCGAGCCATTCACCCGGGTGTTTCGCATCTTCGATCTGCCGTTTCTGTTCGAGGATATAGCCGCCGTAGACGCTTTTCAGATGTCAGAGACTGGTCAGGCCATGATGACCTCAATGACTGGCCGCGGTCTGCGCGGGCTGGCGTTCTGGCACAATGGGATGAAGCAGATGTCTGCCAATGTCCCTCTGATCACGCCGGCGGATGCTGAAGGTTTGAAATTTCGCATTCAGGCCTCCGACGTGTTGACCGCGCAGATCGATGCGATGGGCGCGACGTCCCAGCCGACCGCGTTTTCAGAAGTCTATGGCGCGCTGCAGACCGGCATCGTGGACGGGCAGGAAAACACATGGTCCAATATATACGGGCAGGACATTCTGCAGTTTCAGGATGGCGTCACCGAAACCAATCACGGCATCATCGACTATCTCGTGGTCACGTCAGAGGAGTGGTGGCAGGGCCTTGATCCTGAGATGCGCACGCAGTTGGCGACGATCATCCAAGAGGTAACGGAAACGCGCAACGCGGAGGCATTCGCCGTCAATGAGGAGGCCCGGCAGGCGATCCTCGCGTCAGGCGAGACGATCCGTCAACTCACTCCGGCTCAGCGTCAAGCTTGGGTCGATACAATGCTGCCGGTCTGGGATCAGTTCGTGGATGACATCGGGCAAGAGAACATCGACGCGGCACAAGCGATCAATGCGGGGCGATAGCGTCGCTGGAGCCATTACTCCGCAACTCCAAGCGTCGCGATGTCGTCGTCACTGATTTCGTCGAGCGCCGCGCGCACATTGGCCTGAATATCCTCTGCCCCCTCCGCAATCCGGGCAAGGCTCTGCCTGAGCCGCGTGGCGAGATCTGCCGGAATATCGTCCCGCAACACTGCCCAAACGGGATAGGGAAAGACGGGTGCATCCGGGACAAGATGCAAGTCGCCCGCTGCAACACGCCGCTCGACACTGCGCGCGGGAAGATAAGCCGCCAGTCCCCGTCCAAGAATGTAGTCCGCCGCAAGCGCGCCGAGGGACAAAACGATACCTGAACCCGAAAGCCGCGGCAGATGCAGTGCATGGGCGTGCACGAACTCGGCCCCCCAATCGACCAATACGTAGTTCGTAACCTCCCCCATATCGACGACCGGGAGGTCCGAGACCATGACCAGATCTTCCTCTATCACCTTTTCGACTGAAAGACCTGGCCGCAGTTGTGGAGTGTACATCAGGGCCGCTTGCACCGTTCCCTCAATCAGAAACCGCGTCAGCCTGTCCGGCATGCCGAGTTCCGCCCGGATCATAAGGTCGCTGCGATCAGAGCGAAGCGCGTCCATCCAGGCAAATCCCAGTCGTGGCCAGAGCGAGTATTGAGCGCCCAGCGTCACGGATTGTGTGAAGCTTTCGGGAATGCCGATTTGTTGCTGCGCTTCCGCCCAGATCTTTGTCAACGACAGCGCGTAGGTTTCAAAGCGTAGACCGGCCGGCGTCAACTCCGCCCCAGCCCGAGAGCGGATGAACAAAGGCTGGCCAAGGCTTGCCTCGAGGCGTTGCACACGCAGGCTTACAGCCGATTGTGTCACAAACAGACGATCTGCCGCGGCAATGAAGGAACCTGTTGCAGCAACCTCCAGAAAGGTGCGGATCAGTGCATTATCCATGAGAAAAACTCGCTTTAAACATATTTCTTATTTGTTTTTCTTGACTAAAGGAAGCGGCTATCTGTCTCCACATCGAAAGGCGGATCGGTTCCGCCTCCGCCGCTGAGGCGGTTCAAAGTGAAGGACTGCTAGGATGATCAAATTTGCCTCTATGAAGGGTGCCGCACTCGCACTTGTCTTGGCTCTGGGCGCTTGCAGCGCAGAACAGGTCGTGGACAACACGGTCGATGGTACGCTTTTCGTCGGTGAAACCGCCGTGCGTGGCGCGGTCGGTGTTGGCAAACTGGCAGTGCGTGGAACCGGTGCAGCAATCGGCGCACTGACCGACTAAGAGATCAGACGACGATGGAGGGACAGGACAGCGGCGAAGGGAACTTCGCCGCTGTTTTCGTGTTGTAGCTTCATGTCAGAAATTGCCACCAAAGCCCTGCACTGGACCCGCCATCTCACCGATGAAGGGACCGGTCGGCGCAAGCTGGCGCTGGCCTCGTTCCTCGAAAGCACGATTGTTCCCATCCCGCTGGAAATCTTGGTGGCGCCTTTGATGGTCGCAAACCCAAAGCGGGCATGGTCTATTGCGGTCGTCATCTGGCTGGGATGCCTCGTCGGAGCAACCCTGTTCTACGCACTGGGTGCTCTGCTCTACGAGCCATTCATTGCGCCGCTGCTCACGTGGCTAGGGCTGGCCGAGGCACTTGCAGGTATGGAAGCACGGTTGAGCGAGCGGGGGGCCTTCGTGGCGCTGTTTCTTGTCTCGGTCACGCCCGTGCCATTTCAGATCGCAACACTCGGAGCCGGGGCCTTTGGGGTCAATTTCTTCATATTCATTGCCGCAATCGCGAGCTCACGCGGCTTGCGCTATTTCGGTCTCGCCCTGCTGGCGCGCCTGCTCGGCGACAGGTTGACTGAAGCACTGTCCAAACCGCTCTGGAAGGTGAGCGCGGCAATTGGTGGCCTCGCCGTTCTTTGGGCGGCGTGGTATTTCGCCTCTTAACTCTAACTGTCCTCGGTCAATCCTCGGATCGCCGACATCCGCGCATTCAACCGGTCCTGGATCGGTCCACGCACCTCGCGAACCCGCTCGACATAGGCTGTGTTTTCTGTGGCCGGAATGTCGGGGTCATAGACGTCGGCCACCGAAATCATCACCTCGCGATCATGCTCGGTAAAGGCATCGGCCATCTGTTGTGCGTGATGCGGGTCGATGCCCAATGCCTCGAACGCAGAGCGCCCCATGCGGACAGAGCTGTCGTAGGTCTCGCGAATAATGTCCCGGCAGCCAGCAGCCCAAAGCTCGTAGACGTGATGCCGGTTCACGGCACGTGCCATCACATGAACATGCGGGTGGTTTGCTTTGACATAGCGCACCAGCTCTGTGATCTGCTCCTGCCCATCAATTGCGATCACCAGCAGTTTGGCGTTGTCGATGCCAGCCGCATGCAGAAGGTCCGGACGGGTTGCATCTCCGAAATAGGCCTGCACCCCAAAGACCCGCATATTGTCGAGTTGGCGTGACGAATAATCGATCACCGTTGTGGAATATCCCGCGGCAGACAGCATGCGATCAACGATGCCGCCGATCCGGCCCATCCCGGCAATGATGATCTTGCTGTCTTCGGGCATTTCATCGGCTTCACGCTCTTCGCCCTGATCGAACCGGGGCGCAATGACCCGGTCATAGAGGATGAAGAGTGCGGGTGTGAGCAGCATGGACAGAGCCACCACGAGCAACAGCCGATCTGCGATCTCCGTCGGCAACACCGCATTGGCGGTGGCGAATGACAAAAGCACGAAGCCAAATTCACCAGCCTGTGCCAGTCCCAACGCCATCAACCAGCGATCACTGCCACGCGGCCCGAACACGATCGAGAGCGCAAAAAGGACGCCTGCCTTCAGCGCGATCAGCCCCAATGTTAGACCGACAATCAACGCGAGGTTCTCGAACAGGAGCGCAAAGTTGATGCCTGCGCCAACTGTCATGAAGAACAATCCAAGCAGCAGCCCCTTGAACGGATCAATGTCCGATTCCAGTTCGTGGCGATATTCGCTGTTGGCCAGGACGACCCCGGCCAGGAACGTGCCCAGTGCCGGCGACAGCCCGACCAGTGTCATCAAAAGTGCGATGCCGATGACCATCAGAAGGGCCGCAGCAGTGAAGAGTTCGCGCAGCTGCGCCCCTGCGATGAAGCGGAACATGGGCCGCGTCAGATAGATCCCGCCCAGCACGACGGCGGCGATTGCAAAGACGTTCACAAGCGCCACCTGCCAGGTTGCCAGACCTGCGACGAGGCTCATCCCACTTCCGTGGTCGCCTCCACCATGCCCGTCATCATGATGCTCGGCATCACCATGGGCGGCCTCGCCGTGACCTCCGGCGCCATGTCCCGCGTCCGCGCCATGGCCGGCTAGATCGGCCAGTTCCGGCATCGCAAGCAGGGGCAGCAGGGCAAGCATCGGAATGACGGCGATATCCTGTGACAGAAGCACCGAAAAGCTCGACTGCCCCCCATCGCTTTTCATCAGACCCTTTTCATTGAGTGTCTGCAAAACGATGGCAGTCGAGGACATGGCCAGCACCAGTCCAATGGCCAACGCGACAGTCCACGGTTGGCCAAATATCATTGCCACACCCATGACGGCGAGCGTTGTCAGGCCGATCTGTCCGCCCCCTAACCCCATCAGCCGCGCGCGCATTTGCCAAAGCACCTTCGGCTCTAGCTCCAGCCCGACGAGAAACAGCATCATTACCACGCCAAATTCGGCAAAATGCTGGATCGAGATCACGTCGACGCCCAACAATGACAGGGCAGGGCTGATGACGATCCCGGCAATCAGATACCCCAGAACTGACCCCAGCCCCAGCCGCGTGGCGATGGGAACTGCGATCACCCCGGCCACGAGGAAGATGAAGGCAAGCAATAGAAAGTCGGTCATGGATCGGTCCTGAAGCGTGGTGCTTTGCCACCATTGCCTGATCCGGGAAGGGGGGAAAGCGAAACTTTAGGACATCTCCCTGCAATGGCTAAGGGGTCCACGCTCACGTCCACCTGCTGTAACAGTTCCATTGCAACTCAATTAGGGGTGGAGCAGATCGGCTTTCCCTGCATACTGACAAGCTATTAACCAATCTGCATCGTGCTTCGTGGGGGAGCTTCATGCCAACCATTCTGATCGCCGACGACCATGACCTGGTCCGCGATACACTGGCTGCCTATCTCGCGAACACAGATGGGTTCGAGGTTCTGTCGGTTGCCTCCATGGGGGCTGCGAGCGATCATTTGCGCAGGGATGGCTCAATCGATTTGGTGCTTCTCGACTATAATATGCCGGGCATGGACGGCCTAAACGGCTTGCGTGATGCCTGTCGTGCGCATCGGGACACGAAATTTGCAATAATGTCCGGTGCGGCCTCTCCGAAAGTCGCCTCGGATGCGATCAAGATCGGCGCACAGGGCTTTTTCCCGAAGTCAGCAGGGGCCGTCGCCTTGCTTGGCGCGATCCGGCAGATGTTAGACGGTGAAACGTTCTTGCCAGATGACTATCGTGTGGCAGAGCAGGGCGGAACCGCATCCTACAGGGGGCTATCGCCCCGCGAGATGGAAACGCTGGGGCATCTGGCGCAGGGCTTGTCAAACAAGGAGATCGCGCGGGAGATGGACCTGCGCGAGGTTACCGTCAAGCTTCACGTTAAGAACATTCTCGCAAAGCTCGACTGTGGCAACCGCACACAGGCCGCGCTGTTGGCGAAGGAAGAAGGCGCGATTTAGCCGTCTTCGCTGAGGCACTCGACCAGAGCGTTGGCAAGGTCATTCAACATTCCGAGATAGAGCGCACCACCCTCAGCCTGAGCAGACCCGATTGGATCGAGCACCGCCGTACGCACCTCTGTGCCTTCAATCACTGTATCAACCATCCGCGAGCTGAACTGAGGCTCCGCAAAGGCGCAGACGATGTTTTCGGCGCGTACGACGTTCTGGATTTCGTTGATCTGGGCAGGGCCCGGCGGGGTCGCATCACCAATCGCTAGAACCGCACGGGCGCTGATGCCAAACGTGTCTTCGAAGTACTGGTACGCGTCGTGGAACACGAGATAATCCTGCTCACTGACAGTGGCCACTTGTGAGCGAATGGAAGCTGTTGCGGCCTCAATCTCAGTTATCGCAGCAGTAGCGTTCGCTTGGTAGAGCGCGGCATTATCCGGGTCGAGCTCTGACAATTCTGCAGCGATCGCACCAAGCCAATAAACCGCATTGTCGGGCGCAAGCCACGCATGCGGATCATTTGGCCCGTGGTCGTGACCCTCATGACCTGCATGGTCATCGTCATGATCATCATGATCGTCGTGACCATGCGCGTCGTGGTCATCGTGGCCGTGATTGTCGTGCGCATCGTCTTCATGGGCATGCTCTTCATGATCGTCGTGCCCGTGCCCATCATGCCCGTGCTCATCATGAGCATGCTCGTCATGACCGTGTTCCTCGGTCTCGTCGTGACCCGCCTCCGCGAAGTCCTCAAGATCCCGCGCTTCAAGCACACGGGTGCCCGCAAGATCGAGTAACGCGACATGATGCGCATTGCCCGCCAGTGCTTCCAAGGGATCCGCAAGCCAAGGTGTCAGACCTTCACCGATCCAAAGGACCAAGTCGGCTTCCTGCAGCGCCACCGCCTGCGACGGACGCAGTGAGAACGAATGTGGAGAGGCTTCCCCATCAACCAGAACGGCGGGCGCACCGACCCCCTCCATGACCTGCGATACGAGGCTGTGGACGGGCAGAATGTCCGTAACCACGTTCGGAACATCGGCAGCAGCGGGCAGGGCAGTCAGCGTCATGACGGGCAAATAGCGGAACATCGGGCAAGTATACTTGGGGTTAGGTTCGGACGGCTTGATAGATGTTATATAATATCATATCAACCCACATTCAGACACAGAGGTTGAGTTCTGATGATCGGATTTGAGAGCCACGACCACCATCACTGCCGGGCAGATTGCGTTGCGCGGGCCGAGGCGCATTGCGCCAGCAAGGGTGTGAACTTTACACCTATTCGGCGTCGTGTCCTTGAGATCCTGCTGGATGGGCACCGTGCAATGGGCGCCTATGACATCCTGGACGTCTTGAGGACAGAGGGCCAACGCGCCCAACCCCCCGTCGCCTATCGTGCGCTCGAGTTTCTGGTGGCGCATGGGCTGGCGCATAAGATCGAGAAGATGAACGCCTTTGTCGCCTGCAGCCATCCGGGCATCGACCACGATCCTGCCTTCCTGATCTGCCGGAAATGCGACTCTGTTGCTGAGGCGACGACGACCCCGGCACAAGGAGAGCTTGACGAGGTGGCGCGAAAGGCGGGGTTCACGATTGAACGAGCTGTGTTAGAGGCAGAGGGCGTGTGTCCGAATTGCACGGAAGGGACAACTGAATGAGCCTGATCTCCGTTCGCGATCTGTCAGTGACGCTGGGACATTCCCGTATTTTGCACGACATCAACCTGACCCTCGATCCCGGAGAGATCGTGACGCTGGTCGGGCCAAATGGCTCGGGTAAGTCCACTTTGGTGCGTGCTGTTATCGGCGCAGTTCAGTCGACACGCGGCCAGATCATTCGGCGGCCGGGGCTGCGCATCGGTTATGTTCCGCAAAAACTGCATATCGATCCGACATTGCCGTTGACTGTCATGCGGTTTCTGAACCTTCCCAAACGGGTGTCCACAGTCCGTGCGGAACAGGCCCTTGCACAAGCAGGTGTCGAAGCGGTCGCCAGGCGACAGATGGCCGACTTGTCGGGCGGGCAGCTGCAACGGGTTCTTTTGGCGCGTGCGCTGCTTGATGAGCCTGAGCTGTTGATTCTTGATGAGGCGACGCAAGGGCTCGATCAACCGGGCTCTGCAGCGTTCTATCAACAGATCGAGACGGTGCGCTCCGAGCTTGGCTGCGGCGTGTTGATGGTCAGCCATGAGCTGCATGTTGTGATGGCCGCATCTGACCGTGTGATCTGCCTCAACGGTCATGTGTGTTGCGAGGGCGCGCCAGAGCATGTCGCCTCTGCACCAGCTTACCGCGCGCTTTTCGGCACCGGAACGCAGGGCGCGCTCGCCCTTTATCGCCACCAGCATGACCATGCCCACGATGACGAGTGCGAACATGACCACGCACATGAGGCGGCCGAATGAGCTTTCTTGACGACTTTCTCGTACGGACGGTGCTGGCCTCTGTCGGGGTGGCGTTGGCCGCGGCGCCGTTGGGATGCTTTGTGGTCTGGCGCCGCATGGCCTACTTTTCGGACGCGACGGCCCATGCTGCCATTCTTGGCGTGGCGATCGCCCTTGCCTTTGACCTGTCGATCTTTGCGGGGGTGCTTGCCGTTTCCCTCGCGATGGCTCTCTCGGTCTCAAGCCTGACGGGGCGTGGACAGGCGGTGGATACAGTGCTCGGTGTTGCTGCACATTCCGCCCTGGCACTTGGTCTCGTCGCAGCCTCGCTACTGACGGACAATCGGTTTGATCTGACCACATATCTCTTTGGCGATGTCCTCGCCGTCTCGAAAGGAGAACTGGGCTGGATCTGGGGCGGAGCAGTGCTCGTTTCACTCCTGTTGCTGTGGCGATGGAATGCGCTGCTACTGTCGACGCTGAACCCCGATTTGGCCCATGCGAGTGGAGTCGACCCCAGACGCGAGCAAATGATCCTGACGCTGGCTCTGGCCGTGACGGTCGCCGTGGCGATCAAGGTCATCGGCGCGCTTTTGATCGGCGCCATGTTGATCATCCCCGCAGCAACAGCGCGCCCACTTGCCAGAACACCGGAAAGCATGATGGTTATCGCCGCCCTGTTTGGCGTCGCCGCCGCCATCGGAGGATTCTCGCTGTCATTCGAGCTCGACACTCAAACAGGCCCGACGATCGTATCCGTCGCTGCAATCCTCTTCGCAGCCGTCAGCGTCACAGCGCTCATAGGTCGCCGTGTGAAGCGCTGACAATGCCATTTTCTCGGATTGAATTGGTTGGGAAGGTTGGAGGCGAGTACCGGAATCGAACCGGTGTACACGGATTTGCAATCCGCTGCGTCACCACTCCGCCAACTCGCCGCCGGTGGTGGTGAGGTGTCGATACCTAAACTCGGCGGGGGCGTCCAGACGTATTCGCAATCTGTTGCCTGTCCCAATCCCCTGTGGCAATACCAGCGAAAGACAAGGGTGCCCCGCGCACCCTCTTGCGCCAGGAGTAGACCATGACCGATTTCGCCGCTGCCCGCACTGCGATGGTGGATTGTCAGATCAGGCCGTCGGACGTGACGCGCTTTCCCATCATCAAAGCGATGCTCAGCATTCCGCGTGAGGAATATTTGCCGTCATCCGCCCGCGACGTCGCCTATATGGGCGAGCATGTGGAGATTGCGCGCGGTCGCGTCTGCCTTGACCCACGGGTTTTGGCCAAGATGATTGACGCGCTGGCGATCCAGTCCACGGATCTGGTGCTCGATATCGGGGCAGGCCTTGGCTACTCGACGGCCGTGCTTGCCGATATTGCACAAGTCGCGATCGGGCTGGAACAGGATGAGGCGCTGGCCAATGAAGCCTCCGCGACGCTCGCGGCGCAAGGGGTCGACAACGCCGTGATCGAGACCGCCACGATGACGGACGGTGCGCCGGCCCACGGGCCATATGACTGCATCATCGTGCAAGGCGCAGTCGAAGAGATGCCCGACACCATCGGAGGTCAGTTGCGCGCCGATGGACGCATCGTCGCGATCTTTATGGACGGCGCCCTCGGGACCGTGAAAATCGGCACGAAAGGGGCGGCGGGCATCAGCTGGCGGCGTATTTTTGATGCAACGGCACCGATTTTACCGGGTTTCGCAAAAGAAAAAGCGTTTGTGTTCTGATTATTGATGGGGTTCTCTCCTATATGAGAACGCGGATCACGTAAACTTTGCATCGAGGCTTCCCATGCGCGCCCTGAAAGGCCACCTGAAAACGACACTCTCCGCGATTGCTTTGACGATCGGGCTCGGGGGGGCGGCATCCGCTGAAACGCTGACCGATACGCTGGTTATGGCCTATAACAACAGCCCGGCGCTCGACGTGGCGCGCGCGGCATTGCGGGCAATTGATGAGGGCGTGCCGCAGGCGCGGTCGGGGTTGCGCCCAAACCTCAGCGCGTCGGCTTCCGCCACGCTGACCACCTCGAACGACCGTTTTTTTGCCGGATCGCGGGATATTGGTGATCAGGAATCGTTGGGCATTTCGGGCAGCTGGACAATTTTTGACGGTGGGGCGACGGATGCGTCGGTGAACGCAGCGCTGGCAAACGTAAATGCGCAGCGGGCTCAGCTGCTCGCATCCGAGCAGACGGTATTGCTCGATGCGGTGACCGCCTATCTCGACGTGCGGCGGGACCTTCGCTTTGTGTCGCTGGGTGCGAACAACGTCCGCGTGATCAATCGACAGCTCGACGCGGCTGAAGATCGCTTCGAAGTGGGTGAGGTGACACGGACCGACGTGGCGCAAGCCCGCGCCCGTCTTGCAGCAGCGCGATCCAGCCTCGTAGCGAACCAGGGTGCACTGGATCGCTCGCGTGAGGCTTATCTGGCTGCCGTCGGCGTGGCGCCGTCTGATCTTGCACCTCCACCGCCTTTGCCGGAATTGCCGGAGAGTCAGGCCGCGGCAGAGGCGATGGCGATGAGCACCCATCCGCTGCTGGCGACACGTCAGGCACAGGTGCGCGCCGCGGAATATGCTGTGGATCGTGCACGGGCTGCGTTCCGCCCGTCAGTTGCCCTGAACGGCGGGGCGACCTTGGGCAACACGTTTGATTCGCGTCAGGGGCAGGGCCAGGTGTCCACCCGTCAGACGCAGGTTGGGGCGAGTGTCAGCCTGCCGCTCTATCGCGGTGGCGCGCTGAGCAGCGCGGTCCGTCAGGCCGTCGCACAGCAGGAGCAGGCGCAAGCCTCTTTGCAGGATGCCGGGCGGCAGATTCGTCAGTCGGTTGGTCTGGCCTGGGCAAACTTGCGGGTCGCGCGGGCCTCGATTACGTCCAGCCGTCAGCAGATTACGGCCGCGCGCGTCGCCTTTGAAGGCATTGTGGAAGAAGCACGATTGGGCGCCAGAACGACGCTCGACGTCCTGGACACGGAACAGGAACTGCTGAATGCGCAATCGAGCCTGGTCGCCGCGCAGCGTGACGAGGCGGTCGCAGCCTATTCATTGCTTTCGGCGATGGGGCTGCTGACGGTTGATCATTTGGGACTTCCCGTGGATCAATATGATCCAGCCGCATATTTCGATGCGGTTGAAGATGGGCCTTTCGCCCGCGACAGGCAGGAAGTGCTCAATCGCATTCTCGGCCGCTACTAGGGAAAACCGATGCCGAATGACGATCCACGCAGCGTCGAAGATGTTCTGGCCGCCATTCGTGCACGCGTAAAGGCGGAGGAGGCGGGGCTTGCCGCCACTCCGGCAGACGAGGAAGCGCCGCTCGAACTCGACGGTTCGATGCGGGTCGCTGAGGATGACCCGGCGCCCGCCCCCTTGCAGGTCGATCCCGAGCCGGCGCCCGTTGATGAGGAGCCGCTGGACCTGACCTCTGACCTGCGTGTTGAGACGGATGCCCCGCTGGAACTTGGTGCGTCCATGCGGGTGCCAACGGAAGAACCGCTCGAACTTGGGGAGGCGCTGCGGGTGCGCGATGACGCGTCCCCTGAGATGGAGGAGGTGCCCGAGGCGCCCTTCAGCCAGGTTGAGACACCGCCTGCGGAACCGACAGTGACCCAGCTCTTTGCGTCCGCTGAAGAGGCGGGCGAGACCGGGGAAGACGTCTTGGCCGATACATCCTTGCTTGCAGGGGTAGATGAGATGCCTGAGCCTGAGCCTGAGCCTGAGCCTGAGCCTGAGCCTGAGCCTGAGCCTGAGCCTGACTTGGCCGAAGTTTCACTCGCGGATGACCCGTTGCCGATGCCGGACCCTTCCGACGCTGCGCGCTATGACGTTTGGTCGGGTGCGGAACCGGTTGATCCCGCGATCCAGGGCTATGATGTTTGGGGCGGAAACAGTGATGGTTTGGGTGAGGAGCCGGAAGCGGTGGATTACACGCTTCCCGATCCCCAGCCGGAACCTCTTGTTGAGGCGACATCCCCACCGGCTGATATTAGTCTGATCCGTGCGCTTATTCAGGAAGAGCTGGCAAATGAGCCCGCAATCCCTGCCGCACCGGGGCTGACGACCGCGACCACGGACGACCTGCGGGAAATCGTGCGCGATGTTCTGGTTGAAGAGCTGGATGGAGAGTTGGGCCGTGCCTATGCCAAGCAGATCCGCGACCAGCTGCGCAAGGACATCAAGCGCGCCTTCAAGGATCGCGGCCTGAACTGAGCCTTTCCCTTCGCCCAAAGGCCCGCTAAACCCCTTTTCGTTACCGGATAGGGAATAAAGCCATGGCCATGGAAAAGAACTTCGACGCTGCCACCTCCGAAGCTGCGATTGCCCGCGCGTGGGAGGCTGTAGGGGCGTTTCGGGCCGGGGCCAATGCCAAGGATGGGGCCGAGAGCTTCGCCATCATGATCCCGCCACCCAATGTGACGGGCTCGCTCCATATGGGGCACGCCTTCAACAACACGTTGCAGGATATTCTGGTGCGTTGGCACCGGATGCGCGGCTTCGATACACTCTGGCAGCCGGGGCAGGACCATGCGGGCATTGCCACGCAGATGGTTGTTGAGCGCCGTCTGGCCGAGGCTGGGGAGCCGGGCCGCCGCGAACTGGGCCGCGAGAAGTTTCTTGAGAAGGTTTGGGAGTGGAAAGCCGAGTCCGGCGGCACCATCATCGAACAGCTCAAGCGCCTTGGCGCCTCCTGCGATTGGGAGCGCAATGCCTTCACCATGTCCGGCGCGCCGGGTGCGCCGGAAGGGGAGGAGGGGAATTTCCACGACGCGGTCATCAAGACCTTCGTGAAGCTCTACGAGGATGGCCTGATCTATCGCGGCAAGCGCCTCACCAATTGGGACCCGCATTTCGAGACGGCGATCTCTGACCTCGAAGTCGAGAACCGCGAAGTGCCCGGCCACATGTGGCACTTCAAATACCCGCTCGCAGGTGGTGCGACCTATGAATATGTCGAGAAGGATGAGGACGGAAACGTCACCCTGCGCGAGACGCGCGACTACATCTCCATCGCCACGACCCGGCCCGAAACGATGCTGGGCGATGGTGCGGTCGCGGTCCATCCCGATGACGCCCGCTATGCGCCCATCGTTGGCAAGCTCTGCGAAATCCCGGTCGGCCCGAAGGAAACGCGCCGCCTGATCCGGATCATCACCGACGAATACCCGGACATGAATTTCGGCTCCGGTGCGGTGAAGATCACCGGTGCCCACGACTTCAACGATTACGGCGTCGCCAAGCGCAACAACATCCCGCTCTACCGCCTGATGGATCTGAAGGCCGCGATGCGCGCCGATGGCCTGAGCTATGCCGACAGTGCGGCCAAGGCGCAGGCGATCCTCGATGGCGAGACCTTCAGCGAGGCGGAGATCGATCAGATCAACCTCGTGCCCGACGAATATCGCGGGCTGGACCGGTTCGACGCGCGCAAGAAGATCGTCGCCGCGATCACCGATGAGGGGTTGGCGGTGATGGTGACCTCCCCGGCCCCCGCGCCGGGGCCTCTGGAGGATGGCGAGATCCCGGATCAAGTCCGGGAAGAGCCCGCTCTCATCCCCCTCGTCGAAAACAAACCGATCATGCAGCCCTTCGGCGACCGCTCCGGCGTCGTGATCGAACCGATGCTGACCGATCAGTGGTTCGTGAAGGCTGATGAACTCGCCAAACCGGCCATCGAGGCCGTCCGCTCCGGCGAGACCCAAATCCTGCCCGAGCGCGACGCCAAGGTCTATTTCAACTGGATGGAAAACATCGAGCCCTGGTGCATCTCCCGCCAGCTCTGGTGGGGCCACCGCATTCCGGTTTGGTATGGGCCGAGGCTTCCAAAGGATGGGGTCATATCGTCGGACTACGATGTAAGCGAGTTCGAGCACTTCTGTGCTGCTTCGGAAGCTGAAGCTATCGCTCTTGCCCAGAAGCACTATGGGTCCGACGTTCGTGTGACGGCTGACGATGGTGAGCCACTTGGTCGGCAGAGTTCTTGGTATGGTATTAGCGCAGCCACCGAGAGTGGCGGTGGAAGGGTCGATAGCGTGACCATCCATCGAGATGGCGACGTCCTAGACACCTGGTTCTCCTCTGGCCTCTGGCCGATGGGCACGCTCGGCTGGCCGGACGAGACCGAGGAACTCGCAAAATACTACCCCACCTCCGTCCTCGTGACGGGCTTCGACATCATCTTCTTCTGGGTCGCCCGGATGATGATGATGCAAAAGCAGATGGACCCGGCAGGCCGCGCGCCCTTCCACACCGTCTATGTCCACGCGCTCGTCCGTGACGAGAAGGGGCAGAAGATGTCGAAGTCGAAGGGCAACGTGCTCGACCCGCTCGAACTGATCGACCAGTTCGGTGCGGACGCGGTGCGCTTCACGCTGACCTCCATGGCCGCCATGGGGCGGGACTTGAAACTTTCCGTCCCGCGGATCGAGGGCTACCGCAATTTCGGCACGAAGCTGTGGAACGCCACCCGCTTCGCCGAGATGAACGAGTGCAAGCCCGTGGGCCTGCCGGACGCGAAGGCCAAGGTGAACCGCTGGATCATCGCAGAGACCGCCCGCGCCAAGCTTGCGACCGACGAAGCGCTCGCCGCCTACCGCTTCAACGATGCGGCGAACGGCCTCTACGCCCATGTCTGGGGCACGGTCTGCGACTGGTATGTCGAGTTCGCAAAGCCCCTGTTGCAAGGCGATGACGAAGCGCTGAAGGCGGAGACGCAGGCGACCATGGCCTGGGCGCTCGACCAATGCCTGATCCTGCTGCACCCGATCATGCCGTTCATTACTGAAGAGCTGTGGAAGGGCATTACCGACCGCTCCGAAATGCTCGTCACCACCGATTGGCCGACCTACGGCGCGGAGCTGATCGACGCAGAGGCCGACGCCGAAATCGGCTGGATCCGCAAACTGATCGAGGAAATCCGCTCCGTCCGGGCGGAGATGAACGTGGCGGGCGGCGCCAAGACCGGCCTCGTGCTCGTGAACGCGGACGCCACCACCCGCCAACGCTTCGAGGACAACCGTGCGCTGGTCGAACGCCTCGCCCGCGTCGAAACGGTGGACTATGCCGATGCGGTGCCGCAGGGCGCTGTCACCCTCTCCATCGAAGGGGCCACGATCTGCCTGCCGCTCGCGGGCCACGTGGACGTAGCCGCTGAGGGCAAACGCCTCGAAAAAGCGCTCGCCAAACTGGAGAAGGAGGTTAAGGGCCTCACCTCCAAACTTGGCAACGAGAAGTTCCTTGCCAAAGCTCCGGCAGAGGTGATTGAGGAGCAACGCACCCGCCTCGCCGCTGCGGGCGAAGAGGCCGACAAGCTGCGTGCAGCGCAAGAGCGCGTCAAATCGCTCGGCTGACGCGGACCGCTTGAACGCAGGCCGGTGGCAGGGTAGCCGAAGGACAAACAGTCCTTCGGAGAGACCCCATGACCACTGGCCCGCGCTTTACCGATCTTGCCGCCTCGCTTCCCGCAACCGTGCCGTTTGTCGGCCCCGAAACGCAGGAGCGGGCGCGGGGGGCAGAGTTCGTGGCGCGACTGGGGGCCAACGAAAACGGCTTTGGCCCGTCACCCCGTGCCATCGCCGCGATGGAAAAAGCAGCGACAGAGATCTGGAAATACGCCGATCCCGAAAGCTATGACCTGCGCCACGCCCTCGCCGCCCATCATGGCATTTCGGCCGAGAACATCGTTGTCGGTGAAGGGATTGACGGCCTTCTTGGCTATCTTGTGCGGCTTCTGGTCGCTCCGGGCGATGCTGTCGTGACCAGCGCGGGGGCCTATCCGACCTTCAACTACCATGTGGCAGGCTTTGGTGGCGTGATCCATGCGGTACCCTACCGCGATGACGCGGAGGATCCCGATGCCCTGATCGCAAAAGCGCGGGAGGTTGATGCAAAGCTGATCTACTTTGCCAATCCCGACAATCCGATGGGCAGCTGGCACAGCGCAGATCGGGTGCAGGCCATGATTGATGCCCTGCCGGACGGCTGTGTTTTATGCCTGGACGAAGCTTATGGGGAGTTCGCCCCCGTGGGGACGCTGCCTGCGCTGAATGTCAGCCATCCGCGTGTGATCCGGATGCGCACCTTCTCAAAGGCCTATGGCATGGCGGGGGCCCGCGTGGGCTATGCGCTCGCCCAGGAAGGGTTTGCGACGGCCTTTAACAAGGTCAGGAACCACTTCGGGATGAACCGTGCCGCGCAGGTCGGTGCGCTGGCGGCACTCGAAGATCAGGCGTGGCTTGGTGAGGTCGTCGCGCGGGTTGAGCGGGGGCGGGAACGTATCGCCGCGATTGTCTCTCAGGCCGGTTTCACGGCGCTGCCTTCGGCCACGAATTTTGTCACGGTGGATTGCGGGGCAGAGGTTGAGCGGGCGAAAGCCGTGCTCGATTCGCTCGTCGCCCGTGGAATTTTCATCCGCATGCCATTCGTAGCACCGCAAAACCGCTGTGTGCGCATTTCGGTCGGTACTAAAGGTGAACTGGATCAACTGGAAGCTGAAATTCAAAACCTGTCGTCAACCTTTACTAATCGTTCGTAAACGTTTCGGACGGCTATCAATCTCTCGTTAACCAATATTGCCGAGGCTGAACGCATTGATTGATACCAATGCATTTTGTCAAAGATCTGTTTTACATTATATTTTTCAAATCGTTGGGGCGCACGCATCTTTGTGTGCGCCCCTTTTTGAGGTGTTCGGGTGCAAAGTCTCAAATTCTATGCGCGCCTGCTGACAGAGGGATCCGAGTTAACGCTCAAGGTTCGAATTGCAGCTATAAGTTGAGAATAACATGCCGAAAATGCGTCGAAAATCTGAATTGCCTCGCAAGATCTGTGCACAGTGCGGTCTTCCATTCACATGGCGAAAGAAGTGGGAGCGCGATTGGGACAATGTGAAATTCTGTTCTGAACGCTGCAGGCGTTCGGCCCGGTCGCAGGATCGCTTGAACTGACCGGTACGATCCGATACCCGATGCGCAACCTGAGCATCGGAGAGCATTGATGAGCGCGCCCAAAAAAGTCGTCCTGGCCTATTCCGGCGGTCTGGATACCTCGATCATCCTGAAATGGCTTCAGACGGAATATGGTTGTGAGGTCGTGACCTTTACCGCCGATCTGGGGCAGGGCGAAGAGCTGGAGCCGGCCCGCAAAAAGGCAGAGCTTTTGGGCATCAAGCCCGAAAACATCTTCATCGAGGATGTGCGCGAAGAATTCGTCAGGGATTTCGTTTTCCCGATGTTCCGCGCGAATGCGGTCTATGAGGGGCTTTATCTGCTTGGCACCTCCATCGCGCGGCCCCTGATCTCGAAGCGCCTGGTTGAGATTGCTCAGGAGACCGGTGCCGATGCGGTTGCCCATGGGGCCACTGGCAAGGGCAACGATCAGGTTCGCTTTGAGCTGAGCGCCTATGCGCTGAACCCTGAAATCCAGGTGATTGCACCGTGGCGCGAGTGGGATTTGTCGAGCCGCACGAAGCTGCTTCAATTCGCGGAAGAACATCAGATCCCAATCGCGAAGGATAAGCGCGGTGAGGCCCCGTTCTCGGTCGATGCGAACCTTCTCCACACCTCGTCTGAGGGTAAGGTGCTCGAAGATCCGGCAGAGGCGGCACCGGACTATGTCTATCAGCGCACGGTGCATCCGGAAGACGCACCTGATACGCCAGAATTTGTGGAAATCACCTTCGCGAAGGGCGATCCGGTTGCCATCAATGGTGAGGCGATGTCGCCCGCTGCGATCCTGACCAAGCTCAATGAGCTTGGCGGAAAACACGGCGTTGGGCGTCTCGATCTGGTCGAAGGGCGCTATGTCGGCATGAAGTCGCGCGGCATTTACGAGACACCCGGCGGCACCCTGCTTTTGGAAGCACATCGTGGGATTGAGAGTATCACGCTCGACCGTGGTGCGGCGCATCTGAAAGATGAGTTGATGCCGCGCTATGCGGAGCTGATCTATAACGGATATTGGTTCAGCCCGGAGCGTGAAATGCTTCAGGCTGCAATTGACCATTCCCAGACACGTGTGAACGGCACCGTTCGGCTGAAGCTCTATAAAGGGTTGGCGCAAACGGTCGGGCGTTGGTCTGAGGACAGCCTCTATTCCGAGCAACACGTGACCTTTGAGGATGATGCAGGCGCATATGATCAGAAAGATGCCGCAGGCTTCATCAAGATCAACGCATTGCGCCTGAAGCTATTGGCCGCGCGCGATCGCCGCGGCTGATCCAGATTCGCCCATTAAAGCTTTGGCCTCCACGGTTTCGTGGGGGCCTTTGTGTTTGGCGTCCAGATCGACCCTTTTCGACAAGATGCCGCGCGATGTCGCGGCGGGCGTGTTCATAGCTGTGTCGAGGCGAGTAACGGCTTCCGCAGAATCCTCGGCAAGTTTTGCTGTTTTGGTGACGCTGGCCTTCATCGCAAGGATGGATTGCTCGATCTCGCAAACGGATGCGCTTTGCGATTCCCCGCTTTGCGCGACGGCGGTGATCTGTTCGGCAACTTTCGCGATCTGAACGGTCACGTCGGATAGCAGCGTTCCAGCTTCCTTTACCATGTCCACCCCGCGCGTCGTGTTATCGTGGCTTGCCGCGATCAGAGCACCGATGTCGCGGGCGGCGTCGCCGGATTTCCTGGCGAGGGAGCGCACCTCTGCTGCCACAACAGCGAACCCGCGGCCAGCTTCCCCGGCGCGCGCCGCCTCGACGGCCGCATTCAAAGCGAGCAGGTTGGTTTGAAAAGCGATCGAGTCGATCACCTTCAGGATGTCGGTCATCTGGGCCGTGCTGCGCGCAATTTCCGCAACGGCGTCGATCGCTTCCTTCGTTACGTTCTGGCCGTCACGGGCACGTTTGGCCATTGCGTCCGAACTTTTTGCAGTCGCCTCAAGCCGTTTCCGATTGTCTTCGACGGATTCAGAAAATGCCTTGGTCGCGGTTGAGATCTGTTCGACGGCCGCCGCCTGATTGAGGGCGCTGCCACTCACCGCCTCCACCTGTTCGCGCAGCGAATCGACATAGAGTCTCAGATCATCGGGCAGGGGGGATGGCTGAAGTGTCGGCTGCATGGTGTCTATATGCGAAAGGATCTGGTCTATTGGCGGGCGCTCATCCGGCGCGATGCCCAGTTCTTTCAGCAGCGCTCTTTGAGCCAGCTCCGGGGCCGATTGCAGACGGTCCAGCTCCGCGGCCACGGGGCGTAAGATATCTGGCGGTGTGCCACGCATACCGCCCGTGATCCAATGCTCTATCATCTTGAATTCAGAAGAAAGTTCCGCGATCTGGCGGCGAACTTCACCAATTTCATCCTCGGCCCTCTGCACGGTTTGATCCAGGTGGTGCGATTGTTCTTGAACCGGGCGCAGCGGCCAAATCAGTGCGAGGCACAAACCTGCGACAGGTGCCACCTGCCACGGCCCGATCAGAAGGGAGATGATGCAAATGACCGCCACGCAACTTAGCGCGGCAATCCATATCAGGGATTTCGGGTGGTCGGGCACGGGTGGCATCCTCAGTCTGTCTGTCGCAGGCCTACCGGAAAAGCTGTTAACAACGCGTTTGCACGCCGTGCACACGGCGCCTCACAATGCAGTCAGGCCATCTTTTGCCCTCGGCCAATCCCGTTAGATTGGAGACAAGCAAATCACATACGGAGAACCCAAATGCGCCTGAAGACCCTTGCCCTTGCGGCCCTCACCCTCGGATCGGCCCATGCCGCGCAGGCCGAGGACTTGCAGCGTGCGGTTTTTGCAGGCGGCTGTTTTTGGTGCGTGGAATCGGATTTTGATGCCGTTGAGGGCGTCGTGTCGACAATTTCCGGCTATGCGGGCGGCACGGTTGAGAACCCGACCTATCGGCAGGTTGTGGCCGGAGGAACCGGGCATCGCGAGGTTGTCGAAGTGACCTACGATGCCGACATCATCGGCTTTACTGAGCTGGTCGATAAGTTCTATCGCTCCGTTGATGTCACCGACCCTGATGGCCAATTCTGTGACCGGGGGTTCAGCTACTCCACCGCAGTCTATGCGCAGACCAGCGAACAGTTGGAGATCGCCGCAGAGGTTCGCGATCGGCTGGAGCCGACCATCGACGGCGACATCGTGACGGAGTTGGTGGACGGCGGAACCTTCTATCCCGCCGAGGAATACCACCAGAATTACTACCAGAAAAACCCGCTGCGCTATCGCTTCTACCGGTCCCGTTGCGGGCGGGACAATCAGGTGGAGCGCATCTGGGGTGATCGTGCGCTGACGCACTGATCCGCATCAGGCCAACGGTATGTCGTTGCCTGATTTGCTCGCCTGATATGTCGCCGAAACACTGCCATAGGCCGCCGCGATGGCGGCCTTTCGCATTTCGAGGGCGGACCGCACGTCCTTCGTCGCTTTATTGATCAGGTCATCAACACTGGCAGAACTCCAGAATGCGTTCTTTCGTCGATAGCCGCCGGGTTCGAGGCCGAAAACTTCCTTCAGGATGCGTAGGTCATGGGGGATGGCGAAGGCGTCACGGCTGTCTTCATGGCTGAAGAAATAATAGAAATTGTCGAAGCCAGCCCATGTGATTGCGCTCATGCACATGGTGCAGGGTTCATGCGTGCTGAAGAAGATCAGTTCGGAAGTTGGCGGTCGCTCCACCAGTTCGTGGAAGCGTTTGAGGCAATGGACCTCACCATGCCAAAGCGGGTTCTCCGTCTCGTTATTCGTTTCGGCGAGTACGAGGCTGAGATCGGATTTTCGCAGGATTGCAGCGCCAAAGACTTTATTGCCTGCGGCGACACCCTTTTGGGTCAGCGGCAGGATGTCATGCTCGATTACGTCGAGCAGGCGGGCGGCGAGTGCATCATCGTTCATCTGTAAAGCCTAGCTCCGCTGAGATGCGCAGGCCAGACTAGATCAGTCCTAGTCCCCATAGTCCGATTCCGGTCCCCATCCCTGTCACAATCAGCGGAAGGACACCGGGCGCGCGCCACCAGCTCCAGATCGCGAACAGGCCAAGCAGCCCCACCTTGAGCCACGCGATCTCTCCACCGGGCAACAGGGCAGCAACACCCAGATAGAGCGCGAGATTCAAGACCACGCCCACGACCGCCGCGCTGACGCCGGCCAAGGCTTGCCTGATCCAGCGCTGGCGTTGCATCGCCTCCACATGGGGTGCGGCGGCGAGGATCAGCATGAAACTGGGCGCGAAGGTGTAAAAACAGGCCAGCAGCGCCGTCGCGACCGATGCGCCGCCGCCCGCACCTGCAAAATACCCTGCATATACATTGACGAGGATCAGCGGACCGGGCGTCGCCTCAGCTATGGCCAGACCGTTCAGCATCTGCTCCGGGCTCAGCCATCCATAGGTCTCCACAGCCCGGTCGGCGACATAGGGGAGCAGGGCATAGGCCCCGCCAAAGCTGACGAACGCAGCCGAAAGGAACAATTCCGCAACCTCGTCAAATGGCTCGGGGCCGAAGAGCCATCGCACTACCAAAAAGACGGCTAAGACCAGCACCGTGAACCCAGCAATGATCTTCAGTGTCCCACCCCAGCGCATCGGCTGAGGTGGCAAATCTGGTGCAGGCACGCTGGGCAGCATGAAGCCCGCCAGCGCAGCACCTGCTACCACCAACGGGAAAGGAAGTCCCAAAACGGTGAGCGCGATGAATGCAAGCAGGGCGATCAGCAACGGGCGCACACCATTGAGCGCCCTTTGACCCAGCGCGATGACAGCGCGGCCCACAATCACCAGAACGGCAGGCTGGATCCCATAGAATATCGCGGCGACAATCCCCTCATCCCCGCGCGTGGCTGCCAATGCCGCAAGGGCGATCATCAGTGCTGTGCCGGGCAGGATAAAGGCCAGTCCGGCTGCAAGCCCCCCGGCCAGCCCATGCAAACGCCAGCCAAGCCAGGTTGCCAATTGTTGCGCCTCCGGTCCCGGCAGCAGCATCGCGACGTTCAAGCCACGCTGGAACGTCGCATCCTCCATAAGCTGTCTTTGCGCGACGATTTCCTGCTGCATCAGCGCGATCTGTCCGGCGGGGCCACCAAAGGACAGCAATCCGATCTTCAGATAGACCGGCAAGAGGGCGCGAAGGGAGGTCACGCCCCAACCGCAGCTGCTGGAACTTGCGTCGCAATCATGTCAGCCTCCCGGATGCGCATCTTTCCGTACGGGCATAGCGCATGCCGTGCGACAGAACCATGACGGAGCATTCATGCAGATCGATCACCTCGTATTCGCGGCCCGGGATTTGGACGAAGGCGTGGCCTGGATGACAGAACGGCTTGGCGTGGACCCTGCGGCCCGGGGAGAACACGCGCTGATGGGCACGCATAACGCGCTCTGGTCGCTTGGCACGTGCTACATGGAGGTGATCGCGATCAAGCCGGGTGCCCGCTCGACCCATCCACGATGGTTCGGATTGGACACACCAGAGGTACAAGCGCGCCTTTTGCGTGGCGTCCAGTTCGTAACCTGGCAGGTGCGGGTGGCGGATGTTCGTGCCGCTGTTGCAGCTGCGGATCATGATCTGGGACGGCCACTGCGCGTGACCCGTGACGACCTGCATTGGCAGCTGACCGTGCGGGCGGACGGCACCATGCCGGGCGATGGGATGATCCCCGTCCATATTGAATGGGGAAAGGGTGTGACAACGCCGGAAAAGGCGCTGCGTGACGATGGTCTCAGACTGCGCGAACTGTGCGTTGGAACAGCCCGGATCGGGTCTGCTCTTCAGGATTTGGGCGTCGCAGATTTGGTCACGACCGATCCTGCTCGCGATGATCTGCGTGCGTGCATATCAACGGCGAATGGAGAGGTCTGGCTGGCCTGTTAGAACTGACCGCGCAGCATATTCGTGAAGATGATTTCAAGCGCATAAAGGCCGAAAATCAGCACCAGAGGCGCGAAGTCGAGCCCGCCTGCAGAGGGCAGGAAAGACCGGATCCGGCTGTAGATCGGCTCCAACAGCCGGTTCAAACCCGACCAGATCTGGTAGACCAGCGGTTGCTGCAGATTGAGTACGTTGAAGTTGATCAGCCAGGACATGATGATGTGCGCAAGCACGATCCAGAACGCGATGTCGATCGCCAGCAGAAGTATCATCAGGATCGAAGTCATATCAGGCCCTTTGGTGCGGATCAGTCTTGCGCCCCAGAGGTAGTCTTCCGGCCCGACCCGTGCAAGGCCCGCAAGGTGCGGTGACCTGACCTGCGGTCATCATCGTAACACTGGCAGCGCGATGTTACGCGCAATGGGACAGAAATCAGGAGAGGCGCATGTATCCGTTTGGTCGGTTGATCTGGCAGATGTTTCTGGCGCGCAACCAGTCGAAGCTCGGCATGGGGGAGGCGCATATCTCGCACCACTATTGCATGCCTTGGGACATCGACATGTTCGGAGAAATGAACAACGGGCGGGTTTTGACCTTCACCGATTTGGGACGTTTTCCGCTCGCCCTGCGAGGCGGGTTGATCGGCGTGATCTGGCGCAAGAAATGGGCGCTCACCATGGCCGGTGCGACTGTACGATGGCAACGGCGCATTCTGCCCTTCCAACGCTACACCATGCGCTCCCGCGCTGTGGGCCATGACGGACGGTTCATCTACCTTCACCACACGATCTGGCGAAAAGGTGTATGTCATGCCAGCGTGCTCTATCGCTCATGCGCCCGAGACGGGGCCAAACGCGTGCCGATCGAGGAGTTTTTTGCTGCGCTGGGTGAGCCGGTCGAACAACCACCGCTTCCCGAATGGGTCGAACATTGGCGGCAGAGCGAAGATGCCCGGATCTGGCCACCCGAACCGCCACATAAGAAACCAAACTGATCCCCACGCTGCGTCAGAGACCCAGTTGCTGTGGTCATGATGCTTGCCAAGACGGGGGCGGGCGGTGTCCTATTGGACAAAACACCGGACCCCGACAGGACAGCCCATGACCCAAGTGAATAAACGAGGCGTGCGCGCCTGGATGCTGGCCGATTGGGCCGGGCAGCCCTTTCACACCTTGTGCATCACGTTCGTATTCGCACCCTATTTTGTGGAGTTTGGCCTGGGCGGTGGCGCTCAGGCGCAGGCGACATGGGGCTATATGACCGGCGCAGCCGCCCTGGTTATTGCCTTGCTTGCGCCGGTCCTGGGCGCAATGGCCGATGTATCAGGTCCGCGAAAGCCATGGATCGCCGGGCTGTCCGCGTTGCACATCATCGCTGTCGCGGCCCTCTGGCTGGGCGTGCCGGCGATGGAGGATCCGTGGATCATCCTTCTCGCATTCGCCCTTGCCCTGATCGGGACGGAGCTGGCCTTCATCTTCCTGAACGCGATGCTGCCTGATCTGGGGTCCGAGGACGAGATCGGGCGCATTTCCGGCTCTGCGTGGGCAATGGGCTATTTGGGGGGATTGGTCTCTTTGATCATTGTTCTGGGCCTGATGGTCGGAGATCCCGAAACGGAAAAGACCATGTTGGGCACCGACCCCATCCTTGGTCTGGATCCAACGCTAGGGGAGGGCAGCCGGGCTGCGGGCCCATTCTCTGCCATCTGGTATGCGGTTTTCATCATCCCGCTGTTTCTGTTCACCCCTGACACGAAGCGAAAGCCGGTCGCTGTCTCGGCGCGTCTGGGTCTTCAGCAGCTCTGGGCCATGATCCGTGATCTGCCAAATCGCCCATCCCTGATGAATTTCCTGCTGTCCTCGATGTTCTATCGTGATGCCCTGGCTGCTCTTTATTCCTTCGCCGGGATCTACGCGGCGGGTGTTTTGGGCATTGGGATCATAGAGCTGGGCATATTCGGCATTTTGGCCAACATCACCGGCGCGGTCGGCGCATGGATCGGGGGCAAGGTGGACAGCCGGAAAGGGCCAAAACCGGTCGTTGTGTTCAACGTGATCGTGCTGGCTGCAGCCTCCCTCACGCTGACACTGACCACGGCGACCAGTTTTGTGGGCATCTCGTTCGCGGAGGGCAGCAATGCCGCAACACTCATTTTCTTCGCCCTTGGCGGCGTGATCGGTGCGGCGGGCGGTTCGCTTCAGGCCGCGTCGCGCTCCTTGATGGTACGTCAGGCAACCGATCCCGAGGTCATGACGCAGAGCTTTGGTCTCTATGGCCTTGCAGGAAAGGCGACAGCCTTTCTTGGCCTGTTCCTGATCGGGATCGTGACCGACATCACCCAAAGCCAGCAACTTGGCGTCACACCGGTGATCGGGCTTTTCTTGCTGGGCCTGGTTCTGCTTTACTGGGTGAAACCCAAAGGAGACATTCGTGCTTAAGTCCGCCCTGATTGCCCTAAGCGTGAGTAGCATAGTGGCGTTGCCCGCGCTCGCCCAGACGGAGGCGCGACAGCTCTTCGGCTCGATCCCCGTGCCGTCACAGCAACCTGCCGAGCCAATTGGAAGCTACACACTCGGCTGCATGGCCGGTGCAGTGGAACTGCCTGAGACCGGTCCAAGCTGGCAGGCCATGCGGCTGAGCCGGGGCCGCAATTTCGGGCAGCCGGAACTGATCTCATTTATCGAGCGCCTGGGTGCTGCGGCCCAACAGGCCGGTTGGGCAGGGATTTATGTGGGGGATATCAGCCAGCCGCGCGGCGGCCCGATGCTGACCGGGCATCGTTCGCACCAGATCGGTCTGGACGCGGACATCTGGATGTTGCCGCCCGACCGCCTGAACCTGACGCGGGCAGAGCGTGAGAATATCTCGTCAATCTCCATCCGGTCCGAAGACCAGCGCGACATCAACAGCAATTGGACCGAGGCTCATTTCGAGGTGATGCGCGCTGCGGCCTCTGATCCTGCGGTTGCCCGGATCTTTGTCACTGCCGCCGTGAAGCAGCATATGTGCGAGGTCGCAACCGGTGACCGGTCTTGGCTGCGCACGATCCGACCCTGGTGGGGGCATCACTATCATTTCCACGTCCGGTTGGCCTGTCCGGCAGGTGCTACGAACTGCCAGGACCAGGCCCCGCCACCGCCCGGTGATGGCTGTGACGAGACGTTGGCATGGTGGACATCCGATGAGGCCTTGAACCCGCCGCCACCTGATCCAAACGCACCACCGGCGCCCCCACGGCAGGAATACGTGATGGCCGACCTGCCGCAGCAATGCACCGGCGTTCTGTACAGCCAGTGAAACAGCGTCTTTCTGCCTTTTTCGGGGCCATGCTCTGCATGGTCCCGCTCAGCTCTGTCCATGCGCAGCAATCGGGGACAGAAGCGCAGTTGCTGTCCCAATTTGCATGGTCCGAGCCGGTCGAGGGTTGGGGCGGGTTCTCTGCCATCGCGATTGGCGAGGATGGGCAACAGATCACGTTGATCTCTGATCGCGGGACCTACGTGCAGGGCACCGTGCAGCGCGACGCGCAGGGAGAGATTTTTGACGTCGAACTCACCACGCAGGGTGCGTTGCGCGCGTCTACGGGCGACGTGCCCACCAATTTGCGTTTCATTGATGCGGAGGGGATAGCTGTCCGGCCGGACGGACGTATTGCCGTTTCATTCGAACGCACGCATCGCGTTATGCTCTTTGACCGGCTGGATGGGGTCCCAAACCATCTGAACCGCGATCCTTTTCGCGCCCTTCAGAACAATTCCGGGCTGGAGGCGCTGGCCGTTGATTTAGAGGGCCGCCTGCTCGCCATTCCCGAGCGGTCAGGCACGTTGGAGCGGCCCTTTCCGGTCTGGCGGCTTGAAGGCACTGAATGGGTCCACCGCTTCGACGTGCCGCGACTGCCACCTTATCTTGTCAGCGGAGCAGAGGTTGGGCCGGATGGGCGGCTCTATATTCTGGAGCGTCACTTCACCGGATTCAGCTTTGGTACCCGTGTCCGAAGCTTTGCGATGGGCAATGGGTTGAGCGATGAACGTCTCGTTATTCCCGCACAATTCGGATTGGCAGACAACGCCGAAGGGATCGACCTGTGGCGCGACGGGGATGGGCGCCTGCGCCTGATCCTGATCGCAGATGACAACTTCAACTTCTTTCAGCGCAGCCTGATATCGGAGTTTGTGCTCGACTGATTGAACCTGATGGCCACCTTCGCGTATAGGGCTGCAAACCCCTTCGCTTGAGGAGCGCCACCAATGACCGCACAACTCGAATCCGCCATCGAAGCCGCATGGGATGCGCGCGACACGATCTCCTCTTCCACCACCGGTGAGACGCGCGAGGCTGTGGAGGAAACGCTTCTGGCCCTCGACAGCGGCGCGTTGCGCGTGGCCGAGCCGACTGAAAGCGGCGCATGGCATGTCAACCAGTGGGCCAAAAAGGCTGTGCTGCTCTCGTTCCGTCTGAACGATATGGAGGTACAGCCGGGCGGGCCGAACGGGTCAACATGGTGGGATAAAGTGCCCTCTAAATTTGAAGGCTGGGGCGACAATCAGTGGCGCGAGGCCGGTTTCCGTGCCGTTCCCAACTGCGTCGTGCGCCGTTCAGCCCATATCGGCAAGAACGTTGTCCTGATGCCGTCCTTCGTGAATCTCGGCGCCTATGTCGACGAGGGCACGATGGTCGACACCTGGGCCACGGTTGGGTCGTGCGCGCAGATCGGAAAGAACGTGCACCTGTCTGGGGGCGTTGGGATCGGTGGCGTTCTGGAGCCCATGCAGGCCGGCCCCACCATCATTGAGGACAACTGCTTCATCGGTGCCCGTTCCGAGGTTGTGGAAGGCTGTATCGTGCGCGAAGGGTCTGTGCTGGGCATGGGAGTCTATATCGGCCAGTCCACCAAGATTGTGGATCGCGAGACCGGTGACGTGATGTATGGTGAGGTCCCGCCCTATTCCGTCGTCGTGTCCGGTTCGATGCCGTCCAAAAATGGTGTCCACCTCTATTGCGCGGTCATTGTAAAGCGTGTGGACGAAAGGACGCGCTCCAAGACCTCAGTGAACGACCTGCTGCGCGACTGACCCGCGTTCTCTCACATCGCTGACAAGAAAACCCGGTGCGATGCTCGCGCCGGGTTTTTCGGTTTTATGCGGAAGCGTTTGACAGAGGCTTTGTCGCCCCCGAACACTTTCACACGGCCGTCTGGATGTCCCACGGCCCATATCGTGCAAAGGATGGGGCGATGCGAGTTGGATTTATCGGGCTGGGAAATGTCGGCGGAAAGCTTTCTGGCAGCCTGTTGCGCAATGGGGTGGATCTGACCGTCCATGACCTGAACTCTGACCTGGTTGCGAAGGCCGTGACGAAGGGTGCACGTGCCGCGACAGGCCCCGCCCAGATGATGCGGGAGTGTGATGCCGTCATCACCTGTCTTCCTTCTCCAGCAGCGTCTGACGCAGTGCTCCAGCAAATGTTGCCTGAAATCGGCCCCGGCAAAATCTGGATGGAGATGTCCACGACCGATCAGGCAGAGGCGCAGCGCCTTGGCGGGCTGGTGATCGATGCGGGCGGGGCAGCCGTGGATTGTCCGGTTTCGGGCGGATGCCACCGTGCAGATACTGGCAATATCTCAATCTTTGCTGGCTGCGATCGGGCGACTTTCGAACGGATCTTGCCGTTGCTCAAAACGATGGGCCGGCGCATTTTGCACACGGGCGATCTGGGCAGCGCGTCTATGCTGAAGGTGCTGACCAATTATCTGGCGACAGTTCACCTCGTCGCAAATGCTGAGGCGCTGACGACGGCAAAGGCTGCGGGCATGGACCTCAACATTGCTTATGAGGCGATCCGCATTTCCTCTGGTAACAGCTTCTCGCACGAGACGGAAAGCCAGGTGATCCTCAACGGGTCCCGCGACATTTCGTTCACGATGGACCTTGTTAAAAAGGATGTTGGCCTTTTTCAGAGCATAGCAGAGCGCGAGGACGTGCCCCTTGAACTCTCACCTCTGATTTGCCGGATATTCGACAATGGGATCGCGCGATATGGAGAGCGTGAACTCTCTCCCAACATCATCCGGCGCCTTGAAGACGCAACCGGGCTTTCGATCCTGGCACCGGGCTTTCCGGCAGAGATGACCGATGGGGAGGCGGAGGAGCCAGGATATGAGGTGCGCCCTGGCGTTGCGGGATAGACAGTTCCGCTCCGCCATGCGATCCCAAATGCAAAAGGGCACACCGTGTGCCGCCGTATGGAAGGGAAGACCCGATGCCCAAACCCGGAAGCCGACAGCAGGTCTATACTCTCGTGGTCGAGGTCGGACGCTCGGACGGGGATGACCTTCCCGCAAAGGCGACGGGTGGCGGCTTGATGCTGTTTTCCACCGGCGTGGATGAGGCAGAGGCGGTGCGGGAGGCGGTGAACGTGCTCAAGCAGGCGGGTCTGGCCCCGCTCGATGTCACTGGCTACGGCACCTTGGCCGAGCGAGAGGCCGAGGGACATGAGATCGGGCAGGACGAGCGTAACCTTATGGACCGTGCGTTGGCTGAGAATGCTGTCATTATTGCTCAGATGACGCCCTATTATGACTAAGCGTATTTTCTTCACCGGTGGCACAGGTAAGGCCGGGCGTCACGTGGTTCCATGGTTGCGCGATCAGGGTCATCACGTCGTCAACGCCGATCTCAAGCCCTTGGGGTGCGACGGGGTCGATGACCTCAGCATCGATATCACGGATAGCGGGCAGGTCTTTGGGGCCCTGACCCAGCATGCGAATATGGGTGAGTTCGCGGATGGTCCGGCAAAACCATATGACGCAGTCGTCCATTTCGCTGCTGTCGCACGCGTATTGCTGACCAGTGATGCAGAGTGTTTCCGGGTCAACACGGTGGGCACGTATAACGTCATAGAGGCCGCCGTGAAATTGGGCGTGAAGAAGATCATCATCGCCTCGTCCGAGACCGTTTACGGCACCTGCTTCGCGCATGGGGACCTCGATCCGCCGGGCCTGCCGCTGACCGAGGATATGGCGACGGTTCCCGAAGACAGCTATGCAATGTCCAAGCTGTGCAATGAGGTCACAGCGCGGTCGTTCCAGGCCCGGTCCGGGATCGACATCTATGTGCTTCGCATCGGCAATGTGTTCGAACCTCATGAATATGCTGAGCATTTCCCGGACTTCTTTGCGGATCCCGCAACGCGGAAGCGGAACATCTTCAACTATATCGACGCCCGCGATCTGGCGCAGATCGTTCATCGTGGCGTCCTGACGGATGGGCTTGGATTTCAGATTTTTAACGCCGCCAATGATACCAATTCCGTCAATCGCCCGGCAGAAGAGCTGGCCCGTACCTATTTTCCCAATGTCCCAAAGGGGCCCTTGCCCGGCAATACCGGCCTCTATTCCAATGAGAAGGTACGCCGGATGCTCGGCTTCGTTGAACAACATGACTGGCGGCGTTATGTCGAAGGCTGACCCGTTCGATCCGAAAGCGTTTCCATGAAATATAATCGCCTTGGCCAAAGTGACCTTATGGCCTCCGAAATCTGTCTTGGTTCCATGACATGGGGCACCCAGAATACAGAGGCGGAGGGTCACGCGCAGATGGACATGGCGCGGGAGCGCGGCGTCAACTTCATCGACACTGCAGAGATGTATCCGACGACCCCCTTGCTGGCGGAAACCTGCGGCCGCACCGAAGAGATCATGGGCACGTGGATCGAAGGGCGGCAGGATCGTGAAGACCTGATCATTGCGACCAAGGTTGTTGGCAATGGCTTTGGCATGATCCGCGACGGGGGGCCGATCACACCGTCGGCCATCCACACCGCGCTTGAAGGATCGCTCAAGCGACTGCGGTGCGATTATGTGGACCTCTATCAGATGCACTGGCCCAATCAGGGGCATTTCCACTTCCGCCGCCAATGGTCCTACGACCCGTCGGACCTTGATACACAAGCGATCCTCGATGACACCCGCCGAAATCTTGAGGCGTTGGCCAAAGAGGTGGATGCGGGTCGCATTCGCTATGTCGGTCTGTCGAACGACACCACCTGGGGCACGCTGCAATGGCTGCGTCTGGCCAAGGAGTTTGATCTGCCGCGCGTTGCCTGCGTCCAGAATGAATACTCGCTGATGTATCGACAGGCCGATCTCGATTTCGCCGAGATGGCCCATCATGAGCAGGTCTCGCTCATCTCCTATTCGTCCCTGGCCTGTGGTCTGCTGACCGGAAAGTATTCCGGCGGCGCGGTGCCGTCTGGCAGCCGGATGGACGTCTCTGGTCCGACGCTCGGGGATCGCACGACCGCGCAGGGCATGGAAGCAGCTGATGCCTATGCAGCGTTGGCACGGGACAATGATCTTGATCCAGCAACGATGGCCATCGCCTTCTGCCTGACACGCCCGTTCCTCGCCTCTGTCATCATCGGGGCGACGACGCTCGATCAACTGGAGAGCGTTCTGGCTGCAAGTGAGATCGAGCTTAGCCAAGATGTGATGGACGGTATCGGTGACCTGCACCGTCAATATCCATTCCCGTTCTGAGGTTCCGCGATGACGCTTCAAGCCGTAATGCTCGATTTGGATGGCACGCTCGCTGATCCGTCAGAGGGATGGTTCGCGGCCCTGACGCTGGCGCTTAAGTCCCAGAATGTCGAGGTGCCGCCTCGTGCCGAGTTGGGCTGGACGATCGGCCCGCCGATCTGGGAAGTGTTCGAAGTGCTCCTGGGCGAGGGCGCAGATATTGGCGAGGCAGTTACTGATTTTTATGCCGCCTACATGGTGGGCGGTGTTGAAGATGCCGAGCTGCATGATGATGCCGGCGAAATCATCGAGGCGTTCCGCGATCTTGAGGCTGCCGTCTACATCACCTCGGTCCTGCCAACCCCGGTGGCGGAGCGGCAGGCAGAGGCGCTGGGCCTCGATGTCCATGTCGACCGGATTTTCGGTTCGGAAATCTCAGGGGAAAATGCGGACAAGACCGCTCTTTTCGCCCATGTGTTGAGTGAGACAGGTCACGATCCGGCACGCTGTATCGTGATCGCAGACCGGCGCCACGATATGGACGGCGCCCGCAACAACGATATTCCTACAATCGGGGCGCTCTGGGGCTTTGCGGATGAGGAAGAGCTGCACATGGCCGAGGCGGACGGGCTGGCCGGTTCACCAGAAGATGTGATCGAGATCGCCGCCGATCTGATGGGCATTGATCTGTGATCAACCGGATCGCGTCCCGCGAGGAAATCGCGCTGATGCTCGAGTGGGCGGCAGCCGAGGGGTGGAACCCCGGCCTTGATGACGTGGATGCATTTTCTCAGGCTGACCCGCGGGGGTTCTTTGTGCGTGAGGTGGATGGCGCCCCCATCGCTGCGATCAGCGTGGTCAATCATGGCGACGACCTTGCCTTTCTCGGCCTCTATCTGTGCCAGCCGGAATTTCGGGGGCAGGGGCATGGCTATGCACTCTGGCACCATGCGCTGGCCCACGCCGGCGGACGGACGATTGGACTGGATGGCGTTCCGGCACAGGAAGCGAACTATGCCCGCTCGGGCTTTCAGCGTACTGGGGCAAGCATTCGGTACATGCTGGACCTTTCAGGACCGCCTGTCGCCGCGCTGGACCCTGTTGTTGATCTGGGCGCGGCCATCGCGCTTGATAGGGCGGTAAATTGCGCTGACCGGGAACCGTTTATGAAGGCTTGGCTGACGGATACGCCGACGCGCCGCAGCTTTAGCCTCGGCCGAGAAACTCTGATCACACTGCGTCAGTGCCGTGAGGGGGCCAAGATCGGTCCGCTGATCGCATCCAATCTGGACGATGCCGAGGTATTGGTGCGCGGGGCCGCTGCCCATGCCACTGGACCAGTGTTTCTTGACATCCCGGACGCCAATCCGGCGGCGGCAGCGCTCGCCGCACGTCTTGGTGGCGTTGAGACCTTTCGCACGGCACGCATGTATCGCGGTACGCCGCCTGCGACCAATCACACACGCTTGTTTGGCATTGCGACAATGGAATTGGGATGATCCGCGTGTCTCGAAACAGGAGCGCCAGAATGAAACAGGTCCTCACCTTGATTGCTGCCCTGGCGGCTGGTCCCGTTACAGCCCAAGGGATCGAGCGCAGCGTGGTCGGCACCTGTGATCGTGAGCAAATCCCATGGGACGGCGCGCTTGAGGCGCTGACGAGCTTCTGGCAGGCGGAGTCGACCTTCGATCTGCCCGGCGTTGATGCCATGCTTGATGATGAACTCCGCGCGGCGCTGATCGAAACAGGCGGTGTCCAAAGGCTTTTGCGCCTGACGCCTGTGCGACCAGAGAACAGGTACCCGGTGCGCGCGACATGGTATTGCAACGTGCCCAACAGGCTCGACGGTGGTGTCGTATTTGATTGGATCTCAACCGGAACCGCAGATGTGACGGCGACGGGTTATGTCGCGATACTGGAGGGTGACCCAAACTGGGCCGTCCTGCGCTTTGACAGCACTATTGTTGCAGAGGATACCGAGGCTGATGAGTAAGACCGCCACCGATCCCGTCGCCTTGACGCAAGAGTTGATCCGCTGTGCCTCCGTCACACCAGCGGAGGGCGGCGCAATCGTGCTGTTGGACGATCTGCTGAGCGCGGCTGGATTTGTGACGACCCGGACGGATCGCAATGGGATCGCCAATCTTTTCGCGCGTTGGGGGCAGGGCCGGAATGGGCGTACCTTCGGGTTCAACGGACACACCGATGTCGTGCCAATCGGCAACCGCAATGACTGGACCCATGATCCGTTCGGGGCAGAGATTGTGGGCGGCATCCTCTATGGGCGCGGTGCGTGCGATATGAAGTCCGGCGTGGCCGCCTTCGCGGCAGCAGCGATTGATTTCGTGAAAGACACGCCACCCGATGGCTCAATCGTTCTGGCCATCACCGGCGATGAGGAAGGGGACGGCGTGGACGGCACCGACGCGATTCTCGACTGGATGAATGCGAATGGCGAGCGGATGGATCACTGCCTCGTGGGGGAGCCGACTTGCCCCAACACGATGGGCGAGATGATGAAGATCGGGCGCCGCGGTTCCATGACAGCCTGGATCACCGCAACCGGGCGGCAGGGCCATTCCGCCTATCCGCACCGGGCGCTTAATCCCCTTCCTGCACTGGTGCGCTATCTCGACACGTTGGCCAGTCACACGCTGGACGACGGCACGGAGCATTTTGACGCCTCAACGCTCGCCATCACCTCCATCGATGTCGGCAATCCGGCCAATAATGTAATCCCGCGTCAGGGGACCGCGGTTGCCAATATCCGTTTCAACGATGCGCACAGCTCTGCGGCGCTGACAGAATGGCTGCAATCGGAGGCAGCAAAGGTTCAGGCGGAGACGGGTGTTGAAATCACCATGACGATCAAAGTGAGCGGAGAGAGCTTCATCACCCCTCCCGGCGAGCTATCCGATCTGATTGGTCGCGCCGTGACGGCTGAAACCGGGCAAATCCCTGAGCTATCGACCACCGGCGGCACGTCTGATGCGCGCTACGTCAAGAACCACTGTCCGGTGGTTGAGTTCGGCTTGGTCGGTCAGTCCATGCATCAGGTGGATGAGCATGTGGCCGTGGATCACATCCACCAACTCAAGTCGATCTACACGCGCATTTTGTCCGGTTATTTTACGACCTGACGGCCCGGCCGAGTTTATGCCAGAGGGCCTTTTGCGGCGGGCCCGACGCTCCGTCTCGAAAATGTGAGCAGGACAGCGCGACATTCGTGCCGTCTGCGTCATATCTCCGTTCAACAAACAGGAGGCCCGCATGGCACAGAAACTCGACGCAGGCAGCGCATTTCCGAAGATGACCGTCCCGATGCTGGGCGGTGGCGAATTGGCACTGGGCACACCGACCGGAGACCATGACTGGCAGATGGTCGTGGTCTATCGCGGCAAGCACTGCCCGCTTTGCACGAAATATCTCAAGGAACTGACGGAGCTTTTGCCGGAATTTGAGGCACAGGGCGTGGACGTTGTTGCCGTTTCCGCCGACAGCGAGGCGCAGGCGAGCGCGCAACGCGATGAGGTCGCCCCGACCTTCCCAATCGGCTATGGCCTTACGATTGCCCAGATGACGGAGCTGGGCGTCTACATCTCTGATCCGCGCTCAGACAAGGAGACGGATCATCCTTTCCCGGAACCGGGTCTGTTCATCATCAATGGCGAGGGAAATATCCAGATCCTCGACATATCGAACGCGCCATTCTCCCGCCCGGATCTTGGCGCGCTTGCGCGTGGTATCAGGTTCATCCGTGCCAATGACTATCCGGTCCGGGGCACGCATTCGGTCTGATGTGATTGCGACCATCACAAGTTTTCATGGGCGTGCCACTGGACAGCCGGGGGCACGCCCTTTTTCATCGCGCCGACAGGAGACTTGTCCATGACCCAAAAATTCGGCCCCGCAACGCTCGCTATTCCCGGCCCTTCGACCGCGCCCGAACGGGTGTTGCGCGCCATGCATCGTGCCTCCCCCAACATCTACGAGGGAGAGCTGGTCGATATGATGCCGGGCATTGTGGCTGATCTGAAGGCAGTCGCCCGGACAGCGCATGATGTTTCGATCTACATCTGCAATGGGCACGGCACGTGGGAGGCGGCGCTCAGCAACACGCTGTCGCGCGGAGATCAGGTTCTCGTGCTGGCGACAGGGCGATTTGCCCAAGGGTGGAAGGAAATGGGCGAGAGCCTGCATCTGAAGGCCCGGATGATCGATTTTGGCACAGATGCCGCCGTCGAGTTAGAGCAGGTGGCCGCGGCTCTTGCAGCCGACACGGACCATCAGATCAAAGCGGTGCTGTGCTGTCACACGGACACCGCCTCATCCGTGCGCAATGACATCGCCGGGCTTGGGCAGCTCCTCTCCGACACGGGGCATCCCGCCCTGTTCATGGTCGACTGCATCGCCTCACTGGCCTGCGAACCGTTTGAGATGGATCGCTGGGGGGTCGATGTCATGATCACCGGCTGTCAGAAGGGTCTGATGACACCGGCTGGGATGGGGTTTGTCTTTCATGGCCCACGCGCGTGGGCCGCGCACGAGACTGCCGATCTGCGCTCTGGCTATTGGGATTGGGAAAGCCGCGCGCGTCCGAAGATGTTCTACCAGCGTTTCTGTGGCACCGCGCCAACCCACCACCTCTATGGTCTGCGCGAGGCGCTGAACATGCTTGTGCATGAAGAGGGGATCGAACAGGTCTGGGCGCGCCACGAGCGCAACGCACGCGCCGTCTGGGCGGCGGTTGATCATTGGGCGGAGCAAGGCGTCGTTCAACCCAATGTCGCGGACCGGGCGAACCGTTCGACGGCGGTAACGACCCTCCGTCTGACCGAAGGCAGCGTCGTGCCCCTGCGGCGTTGGGCCGAGGAAGAGGCGGGCGTCACTCTGGGCGTTGGGCTGGGCCTCGATATCAATGTTCCGCGCGGGGATAACCTGTTCCGCATCGGACATATGGGTCATCTGAACGCGCATTCGCTGTTGGGAACCTTGGCCGCCACCGAGGCTGCGATGTTGGCCACCAACACGCCCTTTCATCCCGGAGGCGTGGCCGAGGCAATCAAGGTTTACGCCGCCGTCTGATCGAGGGAGAGGGGACCGATCGTCACCTCCCATTCCTCCCAGCCGTCGGCGGTCGTCGCCAGATGCCGCGCGTTGGTTGGACGATCTGTCGTAAGTGTCGGTCCTGTGCGCAACAGCACTGTCACCGGGCGTGCACAGGTCATCTGCCAGGATGCTGGCGGCAGGCTGACGACGGCATGGTCTTCCAGATAATGCTCTACGGCGTCAGAAAGGCCGCAAAGATCGGACAACAACACCTCTGCCGTGTCCAACATGTTGAAACCACCGCCACCGCTGGCCCGGAAGCTGCTGGTCAGGACGGCGAGATCCTCGGCATCATCCAAAGCACGTCCGGCGCGGGTCAGCTTCTGCACCCGCTGCCCGAGTGGCTGTGTTGGGTCAATCTCGTAGGTCAGGCCAAGCGCGCTGTCGAAATTATAGCCTGGCATTGCGTCATTGGTCAGCCACTGTCCTGACAGTCCTGCGTCAAGCACGTTGAGATGTGCGCAGGACCGTTCAAGCCATTCTCGCATCATCGCACCAGACACCTTGATCAGGCTCAGCCGGTTGGGGAAGGGGCAGAGCTCCCCCACGGCCTGACGCGTCAGGATGCCGTCGCAGATCGAGATATACCCAGATGGGCCAGAGCGCCCGCCCATCTTGCCCGGTGCCGCCACCACAACGAGCGGTAGATCCGTGGAATGGTCAGAGCATTCGAATGCGTGCAGCATTGCGGACTGCGTCAGACGGACAGCAGAACAATCCATGACACTGCCAAAATGTGTTGTCAGCGGCTCCGCACATCTGCTCAGTTCAGCCTTCTCCCACGCTGCATGTCGCGCGCGTAGCGCCGCGCTGGGTGCGAGCAGAGACTGCACCGGCGCATCTGGTTTCCTGAACGCCGCGCTGTGATCTGCCACCGTCCAGCCGGTGGACGCGGTGTGGGCACAGTTCAGATCAAGGATGCCGAGCGATTGGCCTGCCCAGCCCGGCATGATTGCGGGTGTACCGGCCAGAGTGCCGGCAGAGGGGTCGATATCCGGCGCCGGCGCCAGCTCGGGTCCGGGAAAGGTGAGGTGTTGGTGTCCGCAAAGCAGCGCATCCACACCGTCGATGCGCCCAATGCGAAGGGCGGCTTGCTCGTCCTCATCCTCGTGCCCATCAGGGACAATGCCGGTATGGGCCAGAACGACGATGATGTCAGCACCAGCGGCACGCATCTGCGGAATAAGCTCTGCCACTGCTGCCGCCGGGTCGCGCACGTCCACGCGGCCATCAAGATGATGGCGGTTCCAGCGCATTACCCGCGACGGGATGACACCCGTGAACCCCACCGTCAGCAGTGGCGCGTCTGGTCCAGTCTCGACAGGATAAAGGGCAAAGCGATCTGGCGGGGGCACCCCATCCAACCTGTCCAGATTGGCGCACACCAGCTGGGCATGAAGCCCCGATACGGACCGCGCCATATGATCCAGCCCGAAATCGAGATCGTGATTGCCCAAGGTCGCCACATCAAACGAGAGGGTGTTCATCATCTGATAGATGGGATGCACGTCCCAATCCGACGCGCCACCCGTCGCAAGCCATTCCCCGAACGGGGTGCCCTGCAATGCGTCACCGACATCGCACAGAATGGCGCCCGGATGCTCAGCCCGCGCGGCTTCGATGGCCGGGGCAAGCTCTGCCAGGCCCCCGGTCCGCTGGCCGCCCAACGCCATGTGCAGGTCAGTGGTATAGATCAGTCGGATTACGCGCGATGTCGAATGTCCGACCCCGTCCTCTTGCATCTCTTGTCCCCTTGGATGCCGGGCGCAGGGTGGCAACGCCCATCAATTCCAGATACCACTCAACCACGCAAACACGCTGTGCGATAGGATACAAAGATGGCTAATTTGAACGATATACGCCACGTCAATCAAGCCGCCTCTGCGCGTGACGCAGGGGGAACCCCCTTGGTCATCGCGCACGGTCTATTCGGTTCAGCGCGCAACTGGGGTGCGATCGCCAAACGCCTATCCGATGATCGCGACGTCATCGCCGTCGATATGCGCAACCATGGCGACAGCCCGCACGCCGCGCCCCATGACTATCCGGCGATGGCGCAGGATTTGGCCGAGGTTGCCCAGAGACATGGCGGCAAGATTGATCTGCTGGGACATTCGATGGGCGGCAAGGCCGCGATGTATCTTGCGCTGACGCAACCCGAGCTGATCAATTCCCTGATCGTCGCGGACATTGCCCCGGTCGCTTATGACCACAGCCATGCCGGACATATTGATGTTATGCGCAAGCTGGACTTGACCGGTGTGACCCGACGGTCCGAGGCGGATAAACGGCTTGCCGTCCATCTCGACGATCCGGCGCTGCGGGCGTTTTTGCTGCAATCTCTTGCCCTTGATGCGGACGGGCCACGCTGGAAATTGGCCCTTGCGACGCTCGATCAAAATATGCCTGCCATCGTGGGATGGCCACAGGTTGAGGGCTTGTTCAACGGGCCGGCTCTATTCATTGCAGGTGGCGCGTCCGACTATCAGCCTCCGTCCAGCGAGGCAGATATCCTGTCGCTGTTCCCGGCCGCGCGGTTCGAGCGTATCGGGGGGGCTGGGCATTGGGTCCACGCCGAACAACCCCGCGCCTTTGTTGACGTGGTGCAGCGCTTTCTCGCAGAATAGGTGAAAAAACACGCCGTTCGGGGAATATGATGGGCAAACTACTCAAATGGCTCGCACTTTTTGTGCTCGCGATCATTCTCGTCGCGATGGTTGCTGTCGCGCTGAATTGGGAACGGTTCAATCGTTTGCTGCGGGTGAACTCGCTTTTCACCGAAGAACTGATCGTCTCGAATTTTTCTGCGATGGATACGATGTTCGAGACGACCACCATGCCACGCGGGGATGTCGCGGCGACGCCGCTTACCGGGACACGGCAACCCCTGCCAGAACGGTTTGCCCATGACGGCGAGATCCGCGGTCTTGCCGATTGGATGGATCAAAACGCGGCGACCGCCATCGTGGTTCTGAAGGACGGTGAACTGGTCCATGAGGACTACTTCCGCGACACTGGTGAAGATGATCTGAGGATCAGCTGGTCAGTGGCGAAATCCTTCGTTTCTGTCCTGCTGGGAACGGTCGTGGAGGCCGGTGAGATCGCTTCCCTCGACGATCCGGTTGAGCTCTATGTGCCGGAGTTGACGGGGTCTGCCTATGAGGGTGTCACGGTCCGACAGGTTGCCAATATGGCCTCTGGCGTGACATTTGATGAGGACTACCTCGACTTCAATTCTGATATCAATCGCATGGGTCGGGTCCTGGCGCTTGGCGGCTCTATGGATGCGTTTGCCGCTGATCTCACCCTGCGCGACAGGCCCGCCGGGCGGGCCTGGCAATATGTCTCTATCGACACGCATGTTTTGGCGATGGTGATCCGTGGGGCAACGGGGCGCAGTCTGCCGGAACTGATGGGAGAGCGTGTGATGCAACCGCTCGGCCTTGAAGCGGATCCCTATTTCGTGACCGACGGATACGGCGTGGCGTTCGCCCTTGGTGGCTTGAACCTGCGCACGCGCGACTATGCCCGCTTTGGCCTGATGGTGGAGCAGGGCGGTATCATTGAGGGCCGCCGGATCGTGAGTGAGGCCTGGATTCGCGAGAGTACCACGCCCTCAGCGCCACAAGCGCCGCCGGGCGGGCGAGAGATGCATGGCTACGGTCTGCAATGGTGGATCCCGCAAGCGGCGGAAGCGGGCGAAACATACGCGGTCGGCATCTATGACCAGTATATCTTCATCGATCCCGAACGCGATGTCGTCATCGCGCTGAACTCAGCCAACCGCGCCTTCCGTGAACCCGGCGTGCGTGACGGTCAGATCGCCATGATGCGCGCCATTGCCCGGCATTATGATGAATAAAGCGGCTCGATGAAGCTGGTTCTGCTGCACCGGGCAGACTCGATCTACGATGATCGTCCCGACACCCGCTATGACTTTCCGCGTCAGTATCTCAAGGCGATGGAGGAGGGCGTCGGGGACCGGGTCATCTATTATGAACCGGTCAAGGCGGGCAATCGCGGCTATTTCGCTGCTGCGAAACTGCAAGATATCATTAGGCATCCCACCTTGCCTGACCGCTATATGGCTCTTGTCGAACCGGGAAGTTACCAATCCTTCGTGCAGTATGTCGCGCGATTGCAGAATGGAACCCCGCTTGAGTCCGCCCTGGCAGATCCATACGGATTTCCAAAGAAGGGCGGGGCACAGCAACTGGCCGTGCGCAGGCTCCCGGAGGAAGAGTTCAACCGCATTGTTGATCTGGGACTTCCGCCCGCGCTCGAAACCTTTGAGGAGCATCGCTACGATCCGCCCGGCGCGGCAGAGCCGGTTGTTCCGTTCGAGAGACCGGTGATCGAGCGATTGACCAAGCGACGATACCGCGACATCGCCTTTCGGCGGGCCGTGCGGACAGCCTACGACGAACGATGCGCGATTTCGGGATTGCGCCTGCGCAATGGCGGAGGACGACCGGAGGTGCAGGCCGCGCATATCCGACCCGTCGCCGCGGGCGGCAATGACAGTATCCGCAACGGACTTGCGCTGTCGGGGACCGTGCACTGGATGTTTGATCGCGGTCTGATCGGCGTTGCAGAGGATCACTCCATCCTGATTTCACACAACAAAGTGCCCCGTGATGTCGCGGACCGGCTTCTGGGCCCGTCAGGCAGGCTCTATCTTCCGCGTGAGGCCTGTAACCATCCCCACCCTGACAACCTCAAATGGCATCGGGAGCACGTCTTCGGGCAAGTGATCGCCGACGAACCACCCCCTTGGGGCTAGTTCAAGGTCAGTTTGTTTCCATTTGAGCCGGTAGTGTGCGGGCGTTGCGCGGATTAGGTGTCGTCCAAAGCAAAATGGAGGCTGAGCCCATGTCGAAAAAACCTCTTCTGCCATCTGGCACAACGATTGGACACACACATCTGAGGGTCGCTGATCTTGAACGGTCCATCACGTTCTGGCGCGATGTAATCGGATTTGATCTGATGCAGCGCTACGGCACACAGGCCGCGTTTCTTGGGGCTGGCGGTTACCATCATCATATCGGATTGAATACATGGGACAGTGCGGGCGGCACGCCCCCACCCAAAGGGCACACTGGCCTCTTCCATGTCGCCGTCCTGTTGCCGGACCGAGCCAGCCTTGGCGCGGTCATCAAGCGGGTGTTGGAGGCGGGCATCGCACTGGAAGGTGCCGCAGATCACGGGGTGAGCGAGGCGGTCTACCTCTCGGACCCTGATGGCAATGGCGTGGAGCTCTACCGCGATCGGCCCGAGGCGGATTGGCCGCGGGATGCAAAAGGAGAACTGGCGATGGTCAATTCCCGGCTTGATGTCGACGCCCTGATTGCGGAGGCGGCATAGGGGCGCTGCCCCTCGGGGCCTTTGGCCCCTTCACCCCGGGATATTTGCACCAAGAAGAAGCTCCATCTTCTGATAAGGTCGATCATTCTTGGTAAAGCGCGGACCGAACGGGGTGAAGCCCGCACGCCTGTAAACGCCCAGTGCCTCAATCCGCGCATCACACCAGAGCCGCTTGTGGCCGCTTTGGCGCAAATGATCCGCCATATGGGTGAGCATTGCGGCCCCCAGCCCTTTTCCGCGTTGGTCGACCTCGATGGCGAATTTGCGCAAGCGACAGTCTTCTTCATTGAAAAAGAGCGAGGCCACGCCGACCAATCGTTCACCGTCAAAGGCTCCGAAATGTAACGCCTCTGCATCGCTGGCAATCCGGGCGGCATCTATTGGCTGGCCCGGCCGCAATACCCGTGCGCGCAAGTCATGGGTTTCAACCGCTTCGATTTGACGGATCAGGGCCAAGACGAGCTCCACAACGAAAAGAGGCCGCGCGAGTGTCCCTCGCGCGGCCTCTTTATTTATCGTCGATCCTTTGGGATCAAGCGGCGGCGGCTTCAGCCTTGGGGCCGAAGCGGCCATAGAAGCTGTCGCCGTCCTTGGCCAGATCCCGAAGGATTTGCGGGCAGGTGAACCGCTCGCCGAACTTCTCCGTCAGATCGTCACAGATCGCGACGGCCTTCTCTGCGCCCAGAATGTCGAGCCAGGAGAACGGACCACCGGACCACGGCATGAAGCCCCAGCCGAGGATCGCGCCCACGTCGCCCTCGCGGATGTCGAGGAGCACATCCTCCTCCAGCGCACGCACTGCTTCGAGGACCTGCGCCATCGCGAGGCGGTGCTGCACGGTGGTCAGATCCGGTTGCTCATCAGCGTTCGGCCATTGATCCCGCAGACCGGTCCACAGCATCTGCCGCTTGCCCTTCTCATCATACTCGTAGAAGCCCGCATTCGCCTTGCGACCCAGACGACCTGCCTCGTAGAGCGAGGTGATCACATCGTCAGCGCCAGATTGCGGATAAGCATCGCCCATCGCCGCTTTCGTCGCCTTCATGATGTTGTACCCAAGGTCGATAGACGTCTCGTCCGTCAGCTGAAGCGGGCCGAGCGGCATGCCCAGCTGCTTAGCCGCGCCCTCGATCAGCGCAGGCTCCACACCCTCAGAGACCATCCGCGCACCCTCGTTCACGTAAGGGATGATGCAACGGTTGGCGTAGAAGAAGCGCGCATCGTTGACCACGATCGGCGTCTTCTTGATCTGACGCACGAAGTCGAGCGCCTTGGCCACGGCAACGTCACCGGTCTTCTCACCCTTGATGATCTCCACCAGCAGCATCTTGTCCACGGGGGAGAAGAAGTGGATGCCGATGAATTGCTCGGGCCGGGCAGAGGCGGTCGCAAGCTCGGTGATCGGCAGGGTCGAGGTGTTTGTCGCGAAGATCGCGTCCGCGGGGATCGCGTCTTCCACGGCCTTGGTCACCGTCGCCTTGATGCCGGTATCCTCGAACACCGCCTCGACAATCAGGTCGACATCCGAAAGTGCGGCATAGTCGGTCGTCGCGTTGATGCGAGCGAGGACAGCGTCCTTCTTTTCCTGCGTGACCTTCTTGCGGGACATGCCCTTGTCGAGCAGACCTTCGGAGTAGGATTTGCCCTTGTCGGCGGCGTCCTGCTTCTGATCGATCAGGACGACGTCGATTCCGGCGAGGGCAGAGACATAGGCGATGCCCGCACCCATCATGCCTGCACCGATGATGCCAACCTTCTTGACGGTCTGATCCGCGACGGCGGGGCGGTTCGCGCCCTTCTCCAGTGCTTCCTTGTTGAGGAAGAGCGAGCGGATCATGGCAGAAGAGGACGGGTTCATCAGGACCTTGGTGAACCAGCGCGCCTCGATCTTCAGCGCGGTGTCAAACGGAACCATGGTCATCTCATAGGCCGCGGACAGCAACGCCTTGGCCGCCGGGAAGGCGCCCTGCGTCTTGCCGTGGATCATTGCGTTGGCACCTACGAAGGTCTGGAAACCTGCCGGGTGATAGGCCGCACCGCCTGGCATTTTATAGCCTTTGGCATCCCACGGCTTCACGATGTCCGCGTCGGTTGCGTCCTTCACCCATGCCTTTGCCGTCGCGAGCAGCTCATCAGCCGGAACGACCTCGTCCACGATGCCAGCGCCCTTTGCCTTTGCAGGGGCGAGCATCTTGCCTTCGAGCAGCAGCGGGGAGGCTGCCATCACGCCCAGCATGTGCACAAGGCGCGCGGTGCCGCCCGCGCCGGGGAAGATGCCAACCATGATTTCGGGCAGGCCGATCTTTGCCTTGGGATTGTCGGCGACAAAACGGCGGTGCGTGGCCAGACCAATCTCAAGGCCGATACCGGCCGCGGTGCCGGGGCAGGCCCAGGCCACAGGCTTGCCGCCTTTTTTGGTCTTCTTGTCCATGTTGTTGCGCTCGATCTTGCGCAGCAGATGATGCATGCGCATCGTGCCCTCAAAGAGGCCTTTTGCCGGCTCGTCGCCCGCATCGTCGCGCATCTTGGCAAGGATGTTGAGGTCCATGCCGCCTGCGAAATCCTTTTTCGCAGAGGTGATGACGACGCCCTTAACGGCCTCATCGGCAAAGGCCTTGTCCAGGCCGTCATTCAGCTCCGCGAGCCCTTCAAGGGTCATCACGTTCATGGATTTGCCCGGCAGGTCCCAGGTCAGCGTGGCGATGCCGTCTGCATCGACGTCGTAGTGGAAGATAGTCATTTCAAAGTCTCCATCTTGCGGGAGGAAGTCGGAAAGGAGGCGGCTTAGATTTGCCCACCGATCAACAGGTCCGGATCATCGGTTTCCAGGAAGATCGGGCGGCGCACCGCCTCGTTATGGGGAATATGAAGTGCAATGCGGTACCCACCGGCCCGACGGCGCAGCCCGTATGTCACGTCAGACATGAGGAGCTGTTCATCCTTCGAGTTGTAGTAGTCGATGGTGACGTCGAGCAGGACGATCCCCGGGTCGAAGCCGCGAATATCGCGGATGGTCGTCACGACGCGCGCCAGATCGAGTTTCTGGTACGCCTCATAGACCGTGCGACCAACCTGTCGCATCTCTTCGGGGCCGTTCATAATCTTCGTTTCATGCGGTCGCATCAGCACAACCGTGCGGTCGTAGAGGCGGGACCAGCCTTCCTCGTCGCCATTCTGAAAGGCAACGCGGAACTGCTCCAGAAGATCCTCTACAGCCGCTCGGTTCATAAATTACACCCTTTCGATGATCGTTGCCGCACCCATGCCGGACGCAACGCAGAGCGTGGCAAGGGCTGTGCCTTTTCCAGTCCGCTCCAGCTCATCCAGTGCGGTGCCGATGATCATGGCGCCCGTTGCACCCAGCGGGTGTCCCATAGCGATTGAACCACCGTTCACGTTCACCTTGTCATGATCCACATCAAATGCCTGCATGAAACGTAGCACCACGGATGCGAACGCTTCGTTAACCTCGAACAGGTCGATGTCGGAAATGCTCATCCCGCTATCTGCAAGGATCTTCTCGGTCACGGGGACCGGACCGGTCAGCATGATGGTCGGATCGGTGCCGATCTTGGCTGTTGCCTTGATGCGGGCGCGGGGCTTGAGGTCGTGCTTCTCACCAAACTCTTTGGTGCCGATCAGAAGACCGGCAGAGCCATCCACGATGCCAGAGGAGTTGCCCGCATGGTGGACGTGGTTGATCTTCTCAAGATGCGGGTATTTGAGCAGGGCCACGGCGTCGAAGCCGGGCATGACCTCGCCCATCTGCTGGAAGGCGGGCTTGAGGCCGCCAAGCGACTGCATGTCGGTCCCGGGGCGCATGTACTCGTCACGATCAAGGATCGGCAGGCCGTTCTGGTCGCGCACGGTCATGACCGACTTGTCAAAGCGGCCCTCGTCCCATGCGACCTTGGCACGGCGCTGGCTCTCCATCGCGTAAGCGTCAGTGTCATCGCGGGAGAAGCCATACTCTGTTGCAATGATGTCGGCAGAGATGCCCTGTGGAACGAAATAGGTCTTCATCGCCACGGAGGGATCAACCGCAATTGCGGCCCCGTCAGAGCCCATGGGAACACGGCCCATCATCTCGACACCACCTGCGATATAGGCATGGCCCGCACCGCCGCGCACCTGGTTGCCCGCGACGTTGACGGCTTCCATGCCCGAGGCGCAGAAGCGGTTGATCGACAGGCCGGGTGCCCGCTCGTCAAAGTCCGAATAGAGAACGGCCGTCCGTGCAAGGCAGCCGCCCTGTTCGCCCACTTGCGTGACGTTGCCCCAGATCACATCCTCGATCTCATCGGTGGCAAGGTTGTTGCGGCGCTTGAGCTCATTGAGCACTTCCGCCGACAGCCGGGCCGCCGTTACTTCGTGCAGACTGCCATCCTTGCGGCCCTTGCCGCGCGGGGTGCGCACGCTGTCATAGATATAGGCTTCGGTCATGTTGAACCGCCTTTCTTCTAGCTAATCGTTGAATACCACAGACGGGCGGCGGCCAGTGTGCCGACGACCGCGATGGCGAGTTGCCATCTATAGAAAATTTTAAGCTTCGCTGTTTTTGGCGCGGCCCTGTAGGCCAGCCAGAACAGGACCAGCGCCACGACCGGCCAGATGACCCCATGCTGCACCAGAAGGAGCAACGTGATGGAGGCGAGTGCCAGGCCGGCAATGAATTGCGCGGCCGCATGGGCGAGCGGGTTCTCCGGCTCCATGTCGTTCGTATCCGGCTGGGCCGCACGCGCGGGCTGTATCACCAGCGCAAGCGCGGGCAGGGCGAGGGCTGCAATCCACCAGAGCATCAATGTGCCCCCCCGTCCCGGCCTTGAGCCGAAGCTTCGAAACGTTGTCTCACTGGCAGGCTCACGTCCGCCCCGGCATCAGATCATAAGGATGCTGCCAGCCGTCAATCGCCGCGATCCGATCGAGCCAGGCTGCGATATTTGGCCAGTCAGCCCGGTCAAAGCCGAATGGTTCGGGATAGTAGAGATAGGAACAGCACGAGAAATCTGCGATCGTGCAATGCTCTGCTGCAACCCAGTCGCGGCCCTCCAGCCGCCGATCCAGCACGGTGTAGGCTGCCTTCAGACGGCCCTGCATGAAGCCGATTACCTGCTCTGGCCGCTTCTCTTCAGGCAAGAAATTCATCAGGAAGCGGGTCAGACCGACCTGCGATGACATTTTGTGATTGTCCCACAAGATCCAGCGCAGCACCTCCCGGCGCTCATCGGCAGAACCGGGGGCAAACTTGCCCAGCGACGTGGACAGGTAATCGAGGATCACGCCCGATTGGCTGAGCTTGGTGCCCTTATGCTCCAGCACCGGCGCCTCTGCCATTTCGTTGGTTTCGAGATATTCGGGCTGGCGCAGTGCGCCATTCATAAAGTCCGCGAACACCGGCTCCCAGTTCGCGCCGCTGAGTTCCAGCATCAGCGCCGCCTTGTAGGAATGCCCGCTTTCGGCAAAGCAATGCAGCTTATAGTCCGCCATCTGTCTTCTCCCTTGGTGCTCGGCTGTTGATCGCCGGTCTTTCCTTCACCACGTCCCGGACGTGATCCGGGACCGGCCTGTTCAATGCGGCCCCGGCGTGAGGCCGGGGTGCTGGCAGCAGCATTAGAGCCCGCGCCCAACGATCTCCTTCATGATCTCGTTGGTGCCGCCATAGATCTTTTGCACCCGTGCATCGGCCCACATTTCGGCAATCGGGTACTCCATCATGTAGCCATACCCACCGAACAATTGCAGGCATTCGTCGAGCACTTTGTTTTGAAGGTCCGACAGCCAGAATTTCTGCATTGCTGCCGTCTCGACCGTCAGCTCACCCCGCTGGTGCATCATGATGCAACTGTCCAGGAAGGCGCGCGCCGCGACCGTGTTTGTCTTGCACTCCGCCAGCTTGAAGCGGGTGTTCTGGAATTGGAGCAGGTTGCCGCCAAACGCCTCCCGCTCTTTGCAGTAGTCTATTGTCCGCTGCACGGCACCTTCCATCGCGCCAACAGCGCCGGCACCGATGACCATCCGCTCCTGCGGAAGCTGCTGCATCATCTGGTAGAAGCCCTGGCCCTCAACGCCGCCCAAAAGGTTTTCTGGCGGAATTTCCACATCATCAAAGAACAGTTCGGACGTGTCGGCCGCCTTCAGCCCGACTTTGTCGAGGTTCCGGCCGCGGCGGAATCCTTCGGCATTGTCCGTCTCCAATGCCATCAGGCTCACCCCTTTGGAGCCTTCAGTCGGATCAGTCTTACAGGCCACAAGGATCAGGTTCGCGTGCTGGCCGTTGGTGATGAAGATCTTCGAGCCGGTCATGCGATAGGCATTGCCCTTCTTGATCGCACGGGTCCGAATGCTCTGCACGTCCGACCCGGTCGATGGCTCGGTCATCGCCAGCGCGCCCACCAGCTCTCCGGTAACCATTTTGGGCAACCAGCGCGCTTTCTGCTCCTCTGTGCCATAGGCGAGGATGTAATGCGCCACGATCGGGGTATGAATGCCAAACCCCCAACTGGCCAAATTGGCGCGAGACCCTTCCATCAGGATCACGGCATCATGGCTGAAATCGCCGCCTGAGCCGCCGAACTCCTCAGGAATGGAGGAGCCGAGCAGGCCCAGCTCGCCCGCTTCCTGCCATGTCTCACGCTCCATGATTCCGTCATGGCGCCATTTCTCCATCCGCGGCGCCCATTTCTCTGCGATGAATTCGCGCGTCATATCCTCAAGCATCACATGCTCTTCGGTCATCCAGTCGGATTTGAGGTTCTGGAATGTCATTGCGCGCCTCCCATGGCGTATGGCCTCTTTGCCGGGCCTTCAAATCAGGTGGGGTAGAGGTGCGGCAGCAACCCAAGCCCGCCGCACCCCCTGTTCGAACGCGCCACCCGGTGGCGGCGCGTTCTATCTCGATCAGAAGTTCGCGACGCTCAGGCCCATCACGTTCGTGCCGCCCGCGTTGATCCGCTGCAGAAGCAGCCCGGTCTCAGGCAGTTTGCGCGTGACGTAGTAGCGGCCTGTGACCAGCTTGCTCTCATAGAACTCCGCATCGCCGGTGCCCGCATCAAGCGCGGCATAGGATGCCTTCGCCATCTTCGCCCACATCAGGCCGAAGCAGACGTGACCGAATAGGTGCATGAAGTCATGCGCACCCGACAGCGCATCATCCGGCTTACCCGCGTTTTGCATGAAATACATGCCCGCGGCTTGCAGGTCCTTCGACGCTGCCTTCAGCGGGTCGAGGAACTCGGCCATACGCTCATCACCGCTGTTCTCCTTGATGAAGGTCTTCACCAGATCGAAGAACGCCATGACGTGCTTGCCATTGTCGGAGGCGAGTTTGCGGCCCACCAGATCAAGCGCCTGAATGCCGTTCGTGCCTTCATAGATCAGCGCGATCCGGCAATCGCGTACGAACTGCTCCGCACCCCATTCGGTGGTGAAGCCCGAGCCGCCATAGACCTGCTGAGAGGAGATTGTCGCCTCAAGGCCCTTATCGGTCAGGAAGCCCTTCACGACCGGGATCAGCAGCGACACCAGACCTTCGGCATCCGCATCATCATTGCGGCGGGAGCGGTCGATCATCGTCGCGGCCCACAACATGAAGGCACGACCCGCTTCGACAAAGCTCTTCTGGTCCATCAGCTGACGGCGCACATCCGGGAAGTGGATGATGCTGTCTGCAGCCTTCTCCGGCTCTTTCGGTCCGGTGACGGCACGGCCCTGAATACGGTCTTTCGCAAAAGCCAGCGCGTTCTGATACGCGACGGAGGCTTGGGCGAGGCCCTGCATACCGACGCCCAGACGCGCCTCGTTCATCATGGTGAACATCGCGCGCAGACCTTTGTGCATGTCGCCGATCAGGTAACCGGTCGCACCGTCATAGTTCATCACACAGGTCGCGTTGCCGTGGATGCCCATCTTGGACTCCAGACCACCACAGGACACCTGATTGCGCTCACCCAGCGAACCATCGTCATTGACGTGGAACTTCGGCACGATGAACAGCGAGATGCCCTTCACGCCTTCCGGGCCGCCCGGGATTTTTGCGAGGACGAGGTGGATGATGTTCTCGGCCATTTCGTGCTCACCGGCGGAGATCCAGATCTTCTGGCCGGAAATCTTGTAGGTGCCGTCGTCCTGCGGCTCTGCCTTCGTGCGGATCAGGCCCAGATCGGTGCCGCACTGCGGCTCAGTCAGGTTCATGGTGCCGCCCCATTTGAAGGAGACGAGGTTGGGCAGGTATTTCTGCTTCTGCTCCTCAGAGCCGTGCGCGTGGATCGCGGCGTAGCAGCCATGGGTCAGACCCGGATACATCATAAGCGCCATGTTGGCCGACGAGTGCATCTCACCCACTGCGATGGACAGCGTATAGGGCATGCCCTGACCGCCATATTCGGGGTCGCAGTCAAAACCGGTCCAACCGCCATCGCGCAGAACGTTGACGGCATCCTCGAAACCCGTGGGCACGCGCACAACGCCGTTTTCCAGCTTACAGCCTTCTTCGTCACCGACCTTGTTGAGCGGGGCGAGCACGTCGCGTGCGATCTTGCCTGCCTCTTCCAGAACGGCACCGGTAAAGTCGCGGTCCATTTCGTCAAAGCCGGGAATGTCGAGATCATTGACCTTCAGAACGTCATGAAGAACGAAGTCGAGGTCTTTGGTGGTTGGCTCGTAAAAGGGCATGTTTCTCTCCGTCGGGGACGCGTTGCGGCGTCTTTATCTTGATCGTAAATGTGCGGGTGACGCGTCAGGCGGCAACCTTGACGCCGCGTGATTTCAGGATGTCTTTCGCAACGTCCATTTGCTGTTCCAGATCGCCAATTGCGGCGGTCAGCTCATCCCGTTGCAGGCGCATCGCTTCCAGCCGGTCCTGCGCAACCTCATAGGTCTTGGCAAGCTGGGTGCGCTGGCAATCACCAATGTCGTAGAGGGCCAGAAGCTGGCGAATTTCCTCAAGGCTGAAACCAAAGCGCTTCCCGCGCAGGATCAGCTTGAGGCGGGCGCGGTCGCGCCGTGTGAAGAGCCGCTTGGACCCTTCGCGTACAGGCGAAAGCAGTTCTTTCGCCTCATAAAAGCGCAGCGTGCGCGGTGTTACGTCGAACTCGGCACACATCTGCCCGATCGTCGTCAAAGTGTCGGTCATTGTGAGTTTCCCCATCTGCATGACCATAAGTTGACGTTCGCGTAAGGTGATTGCAACAGCGAAACCTTACGCGAACGTCAATCATACGCAACGTCACGATCCTGCCTGTCCATCTGTGCCGCAACAGACGCGGCGAAAGGGGGAGGGTAAGTCAGCCACCTCCCGTTCACTCATCGCCATGATCTGCGGATGATCGTGCGGATCTTGGGGGCGACTCTGCACCCTGCGAAACAGTTTCCACATAATGTGTCTCCTTTAGATATTTGCAGATATGACGATGCAGCCGAGCAGAAAAAACTGGAGAAATGCGCAGCCACGGTTTAGAAAAACTAAATGGCAGACCTGAAATCAGTTCATCTCAACGGTTTGCGCGCGACAGAGGTTGTCTTGCGCCACGGATCGTTAAGCGCGGCTGCGAAAGTGCTGGGGGTAACCCCCGGTGCCGTCAGCCAGCACCTGCGGCGGACGGAGGCTCAGTTGGGCAAGGCGCTGTTTGATCGAAGTGCTGGAACCCTCGCACCCACCGCGCTGGGGCAGCAATTGGGCGCGGAGCTGTCGCTTGGTTTTCGGGCGCTGGAAAGGGCCGTCGCGCTGGCCGACGATCCGGAGCATCAGATCCTCACGCTCAGCGTGCCCCCGGTGCTGGCGGCGAAATGGCTTGTTTCCCGTGTGGCTGATTTCACCGCAGCCCATCCCGGCCTGCGGCTCAGAATTGATGCGACAGCAGCGTTGATCCACCCTGACAGCGGCGGAACAGATGCGGGCGTGCGCTTTGGTCGGGGCGGGTGGACAGATGTGATCGCCCGCCCATTGGCTGCGCAACATGCGTTTCCCGTCTGTAGTCCCGGCTTTCTGGCACAACATCCACGGATCGAGAGCGCACCCCGTGTCATCGACGCGAACGCGCGGGATTTGTGGGCCGACTGGCGCGCGGCGGCTGGATGGACGGCAGAGCCGGGACAAGTCATTGCCGCCTATTCGGATGCTGCACTTGGCCTGGATGCCGCCATTGCCGGGCAGGGCCTGTTCATGGCGTGGCCAACCCTGGCCGGGGATGCGATCGCACGGGGCCAGCTCGTCCGCCCCAGCCCGGTCACGTTGCAGGCTGATCAGACCTATTGGCTGATCCTGAGCGACACCCGCCGCCCAAGGGCAGAGCTGCGGGCCTTTGAAAGCTGGGTCAAAGCCGCGTTGAGCGATACATACTGTGCCCTCGATCTGGAGGTGGAGCCGTCATGAGCAGGCCCATCCGATTGCGCATGGCTGACCGGCTCGCCGCCCTGCGTGGACCCGCGAGCGGCCAACTGGGCATCATCTATGTGATTGACCGGGGGAAGTTCGAGTGGCAGTCGGTCCTTCTGCTGGCAAGCTTGCGCCGCGCATTCGGGCGCGCCCTAGCCATCCACGCCTATATCCCCGCCTCGGTCGAAGCAGAGATCGATGCGCGGGTCGTCGACTTTCATCGGGCCAATGGCGTGATCCCAAAGGTGCTGGATGACGCTCACCCCGGTTTCGCGCGCCCCTATCCCCACGGGAACAAAATCCTCGCCTGTGCAGCCCCCCGGTCAGAGCCGTTTGGCTTATTTGTCGACACCGACATTCTGGCGTTGAAGGGCGCAAATCCGATCACCGCTCTGGGGCAGGGCGATTTTGGTGCGGTTCCTGCTCGCGACGGACCATGGCGCCCGGATCACCGTGACATGTGGGACGCGGCTTACGCGGCGCTCGATCTGCCACTGGCTTCCGGTCCCTATCCATACTTTAACGCCGGTACGGTTCTGTTTCGCCAGGCGCCCTGTTTTGGCCGTTCAGGGGATCAGATGTTTGGGCAAGCTTGGCTGGAAATCGCCCGCGCGCTCGATCATGCCGAGGGCCTGAACGCCCGGCGACCGTGGCTTGACCAGATCGCGCTTGGTGTCATCGCTGGACTGGTGGCAGAGGATAAGCGGATCGCGCTCGATCGGGCGTGGAATCATTCCCTCACTGGAAATGGTCAGCGCCCCGATGCTCAGACCGTGCTGTTGCACTATCACGGCGGTGCACAAGGCAATCGGTTGCGCAATGTGATGGGGCGCAGCCGGATTGATGCGCTCCTGGAGGGTGATGACATTTTCGGAGATTTCAACAGGATGCTGCGCGCGCTTGAGGCGTCAATCGCGGCTCATGAACGGCCTGGCTATAAACGCCCTCCACGTCAGGCAAAGCTGAAGCAGGATTGGGAATAGCGCTCAGCTGTTCCCGCCGAGGGCCTGTTCCGCCACCTCTCGCAGGCGCTTGAGCTCGGCAATCGCCTCGTCCAATTCGGCCTTGCGCGCTTCAAGCTCATCAATCTGGTTGGTCGACAGCTCGATCCATTTGGAGAACTGCGTCGTCTGGTTATCCTCAACATCATAGAGTTCGAGCCACTGACGGATTTCCTCAAGACTGAAACCAAAGCGCCGTCCGCGTAGGATCAGTGTCAGACGCGCCCGTTCCTTCTGCCCGTAAAGCCGCTTGCGCCCATCGCGTTCGGGGGACAGCAATTCGATATACTCGTAATAGCGAAGGGTGCGAGGTGTGACATCATAGGCTTCACACATTTCCTGAAGCGTCTGCTTCTCTTCGCTCATCGAAATTCCCCTACGTCACTTTTTTGGTTTTCGTTCCTTTATCATTGCATTGTCGAACAGAAAATCAAGGGCATGCCCTTGCCGTTGGGTCATGTCTGCGGCGCTATACAAGACGGCGACCAATGACATATGTGTGCAAGAGTTCTGATGGAGAGGTCCGGCATGGTTGAGATGGATGAAACCGCCCGGTTGGAGCTTGCGCGCCGGATGGCAGCCGCAATTCCACATTCCGTTGCCCTGGGCATGCATGTAGAGGCGATCGGACATGGTTCCGCGGTCATTTCAGTGCCTTACGATGAAAAGCTGGTAGGCGATCCGACCACGGGTGTCGTGCATGGCGGCGTGATCACGGCACTGCTTGACGGTACGGCGGGGACAGCGGTGATGACCCATCCCAAAGCCCCCGGTGGCACGGCGACGATTGACCTGCGTATTGACTACATGCGCGCGGCCAGGCCCGGCCAGACCATTACGGCCCACGCCGAATGCTACCGCCTGACCCGCAATGTGGCTTTTGTGCGCGCCTATGCCCATGACGGCGACCCGGAGGATCCGGTTGCGCAGGCCAACGGCGCCTTCACGGTTGAGCCACGCGGCACGAAGATCGGAGAGACGGCATGAACAAGCGCCCCCGTCCCGAACCCGTTCAGGTCGTCAAGCAGCGGCGTGATGCAGCGCTCGCCAGGCTGACGACGAGCGTGCCCTATATGCAGTTCATGGGCATGCGCTTTGAACGGCGTGGAAACGAGCTGACCGGCATTCTCGACTTTTCCCAGCACCTGATCGGCAATCCAATGCTGCCGGCCCTCCACGGCGGGGCCATCGGAGCCTTTCTTGAATCGACGGCCCAGATGACCCTGATGTGGAATTCGGTCTGGGATCTGATGGAAAATGGCGGCGAGGCTGCTCAGAAGATCGAGGCAGGCGACTTCCCAGCTTGGCCCAAGACCATCGACATCACCGTGGATTATCTGCGCTCTGGCCTGCCGCGCGATGCCTATGCGCGGGCAGAGATCACGCGGGCCGGGCGGCGCTATGCTTCGCTGCGGGTGATGACCTGGCAGGATGATGTGGAAAAACCCTTTGCAGAGGCGCTGGTGCATTTCCTGATGCCGCAGGGCTAGGGGAGATGGCCGCGGCCTCCGGCGGGGATATTTTCAGGAAGTGAAAGCGATACCGTTCGACGCGGATCGAACCATGTGGGTCAGACCCGTGGCATACCGACCCACGAAGGGAGATCGCGAAAATGGATCAGGCAGAGCAGACGCCACCCGACTGGTTGGCGATTGGCGCGGTCGGGGCCCTCGTCGTCACATGGGGGTCGGCGTTTGCGCTGACCGACGTTGCCTTGACGGGCTTTGGACCGCTCGCCGTGGTGTCCGCCCGCGCCGGGCTTGCGGCCTTTGTTCTATGTCTGGCCGCACTGCTGACGGAGCAGGGTCTGCCGCGCACGGTTGAGCATTGGGTTTGGTGTGGCGTGATCGGGATCACGTCGCTGGCCTTGCCCTTCACATTGCTCACGTGGGCGCAGCTGACCGTTGACAGCACGCTGGCGGCGATCCTGATCTCGGGCGGGCCGCTCTTTGTGCTGATCTTCGCCCGGCTTATTCTGGGCACCCCGTTGACGCTGCGCCGGGTACTGGGCTTTGTCGTCGGCCTTGCCGGTCTCGTCGTCCTGATCGGGCCGGGGGCGCTGAGCGGGTTGGGGGGCGATGTGCTGGCGCAATTGGCCTGTCTGGGCACGGCGGCCTGTTATGCGTTTTCATCTGTCCTCGTCAAACGGATGCCGCCTGTTGCTCCAATCCCAGCCACAGCTGCCAGTCAATTGACTGCGGCGCTGATCATCCTGCCTTTTGGCGGTACGGCTTTTGCGACCGAGTTTGCCGTGGGCCCGGCCTTGCTGGCCCTTGTGGTGCTGGGGTGCATCCAGACCGGGGCCGCGCAATTGCTACGCTTTTGGACCGTGAGGCGGGCAGGTCCGGTGTTCATGGCATCCGTCAGTTACCTGATCCCGGTTTGGGCAGGCTTTGTCGGGGTGGCCTTTCTGGGGGAGACCATCACGCCATCCCTCGTCATCGGTTTTGCATTGATCATTTCTGGATTGCTGGTCGCGCGTCCGGGGCGCTGATTGCGCCGATACAAGTTCTGGCTTCCCCGTCGCTCCGCCCGCGCGTAGGGCTGCTGTGGAAGGAGAGTGCCATGAGCGACGCGATCAAGGGTGTTCTGGCGATGGTCGCGACCTGCGTGACCTGGGGCCTTTCGGGCATCTACTATGCCGAACTCAATCACATTCCCCCGCTTGAGGTGCTGGCCCATCGCACGATCTGGTCCTGTGCTTTCTTTGTCATCGTCATCCTTGCGACCGGTCGCGTCGACAAGGTGCGGGAGGCCGTAGCTTCCCCCCGCACGATGGCCCTACTTTTCATCACGGCATTGCTGATCTCGGCCAACTGGTTTGGATTCATTTTCGCGATTCAGAACGGGCAGGCGATGGAGGCGTCGCTGGGCTATTACATCTTCCCGCTGGTTGCGGTCGCCATCGGCTTTGTCGTGTTGGGCGAGCGGTTCGGGCGTGCGCAGGCCATTGCGATCGTCATTGCGGCCCTTGCCGTTTTGATCCTGACCGTTGGTCTTGGGGTGCCGCCGTGGATCGCACTTGTCCTCTCAGGCACGTTTGGCTTTTACGGGTTGATCAAGAAGCAGCTCGCCGTAGGCCCTGTCACTTCGACCTTTTTGGAGGTCTCCCTGATCTTGCCGCTGGCGCTGATCTATCTGGGCGGGGGCGTGTTTGCCTACGATCTGCGGGACATGCTGCTGCTGATGGCGTCAGGTGTGCTGACGGGCGGCCCGTTGATCGGCTTTGCCTACGCGGCGCGGCGGCTGAACTACGCCACGCTGGGTCTTGTGCAATATGTAAACCCGACGCTGCAATTCTCCGTCGCGGTCTTTGTGTTCGGGGAGGCGTTTACCCGCTGGCATGGTATCGCCTTCCCGATGATCTGGGGTGCGCTTGCGCTCTACTCTTACGCCGTCTGGCGTCAGGACAGGGCCGCGCGCAAGACCTCCATGGCCTGATCGGCGGAGGTCGTCACGGTCAGAAGGTCGCGGAAAGACGGTTCGCAAAAGCCGCGCGCAACCATGTGATCAATCAGCGCGACCAACCCGTCCCAGTAGCCATCCGAATTGAGCAGCACGATGGGCTTGTCATGCACGCCAAGCTGGCGCCAGGTCAGCACTTCGAACAATTCGTCAAGCGTCCCAGGCCCACCCGGCAATACGAGGATCGCATCTGAATTGGCAAACATGACCGTCTTTCGGGTGTGCATATTGTCGGTGACGATGAACGTGTCACTGTCCTGCTTGCCAACCTCTCGATCCACAAGGTGAGAGGGGATCACCCCAAACAGCGGCGCACCGCCCGCCTGTGCTGCATCCGCGACCGCACCCATCATGCCGACATCGCCCGCACCGAAGACAACGCGCCAGTTTTCCGCCGCGATGGCCGCGCCAATCGCCTTTGCATCCTCGATATAGGCGGGGTTGTCGCCATCGCGGGAGCCGCAGAACACGCAAATGCTGGTTGGGATGACAGTCATGTGACCTCTAAGCCTCAATTTAAGTTCTGCCGACACGCGCGGGTCGGCGAATAATTGCCTATCGTTAACCGATAGGCGAACACTAGTGTGAAAGTGAGATGGGGACGAGGGCGTCATGTCAAATACCGGTTGGGGCATTGCAGGGGTCGGCGCGATTGCGGCCGCCATTCTCGCCTATTTCACACTCGCACCCGGCGACGCGCCGGTGGTTGAGGAGCCTGAGCTGGCGCAACAGGGTGAGACTGCGGAGAGCTCGGAACCCACGATTGGTGAGATTGCGCTGTCAGAGGCGGACGCAACAGACCCCGATGCAGTGACCGAAGAGGTAGCACCCGAAGAATCGGACGATAGTTCAGAGCCTGTCGAAGCCGTCGCCGAGGACGCGGCGCAGACGGATGATGACGCGCCCGAGCTTGAGGTGGCTGAGGCGCCGGCAGAGGACGATACCTCCGGGGATGAGGCCGCTGAGGCTGATGCTGAGGCCGGCGAAGAGGTTGCGGAGGCCGCCGCGGAGGATGAGGCTGCCGAAGCCGCCGCCAATGAAAGTGGTGATTTGGCTGACGCAGAGACATCTTCTGACGAAGATGTGTCGAACGCAGGTGCGACGGCTGAAGCTGAGATCATTGCGCCGGAAGCGGACGCGGATGACAGTGCCGAACTGGTCGAGGACGCAACAGCCATTGTGGAAGCCGAGAACGAGACTGTCACCGACGCTGAAGCCGAATCCGTTGCTGCCGAGCCAGAGCAAACAAATGACAACGCCCCCACCTTCGATCTGGTCCGGGTCGAGCGCGACGGCTCAGCGGTCATTGCAGGCCGGGCCGAGCCACAGTCCGAAGTTGAGATCATCGCAGACGGTGAGGTGATTGGAACGGTCGTCGCGGGCAGCTCGGGTGAGTTCGTGGCGCTGCTGGATACGCCTGCTACAACCGGGCCACAGTCTCTCACCCTCGAAAGTGTGACCGAATTCGGTGAGACGGCAGAATCGAATGAGGCCGTGATCGTGATCGTCCCAGACGCGGCCGAGGAAGCGACCCGCGCGGAACCCCCGACCGTGATCCTGTCGACACCGCGCGCGGTAGAGGTCATCCAACCCACTGTCGCGCCCGTCGACAACATCGTTCTGGACACGATCACCTATTCCGCCGAGGGCGAGGTCGTCCTTACTGGTCGGGGGGAGCCGGGATCGGCAGCCTTCATCTATGCCGATGATCGTCCCATCGTTCAGGCGGATATCCGTCAGGACGGCAACTGGACGGCAGTGGTCAACGAATTGGAGGCGGGCATCTATACATTGCGGGTTGACGAGGTCGCAGAGGATGGCGATGTCACCTCCCGCGTCGAAAGCCCCTTCCAGCGTGAAGAGCCCGAACTGGTCGAAGAAACCTTTGCCGAGGTTGAGGACGAGGCACTGCAAATTACCGTCCAGCCGGGGAACAACCTTTGGACCATTGCGCGGGAACGCTATGGTGAAGGCCCGCTCTTCACCTTGATTTTCGAGGCCAACGAAGATCAGATCCGCGATCCCGATCTGATCTATCCCGGTCAAATCTTCGACTTGCCGGAGTGATCCGTGGCTGCATCTGATGAGATTGTAGAGATTGAGGCGCTGATCGCGCGATGTGGTCTGAAGGACAAAGCGGCCTTTGGAACCCTCTATGATCGCACCAGCGCGAAACTTTTTGGCACCTGCTTGCGTGTTTTGAAAAACAGCACGGAGGCCGAAGAGGCATTGCAGGACATTTATATCAAGATCTGGCGCAACGCCTCGAAGTTCCGGCCGGGCACCTACAGCCCGATCACATGGCTTGTGGCGGTTGCGCGCAACCACTGCATTGATTTGCTTCGCGCAAAGAAGGGCGGGCGGTCGGTCGAGATTGACGAGGCGATCATGCTGCCCGATCCGACACCGGGGCCAGAGCGGCAGATGCTTGCATCGGACGCGCGTCAGCGGATCGAGGGATGCTTGCGCACCTTGCCGGAAGATCGCTCACAGGCGGTGCGCGCGGCCTATCTCGACGGGTACAGCTATGCGGAACTCGCCGCTCATTTCGATGTCCCGCTGAACACGATGCGCACCTGGCTGCGCCGCGCGCTTTTGAAACTGCGCGATTGTCTGGGCGACGGATATACGGCGGCCGACTATGAGTGAGCAAAATCCCTTTGAGCGTGATGAGCAATCCGCCGATGCCGCAGCCCTTGCCATGGGGTTGCTGGAAGGGGCGGAGCGGGCCGAGGCGCGGGCGCAACTTGAAACCGATCCGGCCTTTGCCGCTGAAGTTGCGGCGTGGCAGCGCCGTCTGAGCGGCATGGATGAGGATTTCGTCGCAGTTGCCCCTCCGAAAAGGCTCAAACGCAAGATCGAGGCCCGTCTGTTCCGTCGACGTCGCAACGGGCTGGCGGCACTCTGGCAATCTGCGGGCCTTTGGCGGGGTGTCGCGGTTCTCGGCACGGCCGCAGCCGTTGCCCTGGCCTTGCGCCCGGGGCTGATCCCATTGCCCCCGGAATTGCAGCCCGCCCCGGTGACAGAGGCGCGCCTGATCACCGCGCTCTATGCACCCGATGACGGGCTCAACGTCATCGCGACACTCGACCCGACCCAGGCCGTCTTGCGCGTGACACGGTTGGAGGGCGCGGCGCGTCCCGGTCGCGAGCTGGAGCTGTGGTTTGCACCTGATCCCGACACGGCCCCGACATCGCTGGGTCTGATCACCGAGCAGACGGTTCTGGCGCTGCCGCTGGATCCAGCGCTTGCCGGTACGGTTGGCGCTGCCGGCTATTTCGCGATTTCTGACGAACCATTAGGCGGATCGCCGACCGGCGCACCGACCGGAGACGTCCTGGCCGTTGGGCAAATCGAAGAAATCGATATCTAAGTGCTGACGCCCTGCGCCAATTTGTCCTTACTTTTCAGTTGCTAGGCGTAAATTGAGCTGAATTGCGAAATTTATTTCGAAAAATCAGTGCGTTTATCTGTCCTTCCAGGGAACCATTCGGCGCCCCGGAAGTTTCAGATACAGACTGGATGCGCCTCTGTCGCGTCATACAGCCTGGGGTGGTCACGTAGCGTTTTGACTGCTCCGCCCCGTCATCGTCCTATGTTCATCCCAGGGCGGTGCGGGGCACCACCATAACATGAAATTGTCGTCCTGACTGGTCATTTTCGACCGGACTGCCTAATTGAGTGGCTCTAACGCCTATGCGGAGCCGATTGCATGACGACAGCCACCCCCGATCCGCAAGATGCCGAACGTTCCGTATTGCGCAAAGTGATCCCCTATCTTTGGCCGGAGGGGGACCATGCGGTGAAGACGCGGGTTGTCGTCGCACTCTGTCTGCTTGTGCTGGCGAAGGTCGTGACTCTGATCACGCCGCTCTTCTTCAAGGAGGCGGTCGACGCGCTGGCCCCAACAGAGGGGAGCGCGCAAACGACCTTTTTGATGTTGAGCGGCCCGGTCGCTTTGGTCGTCGGATTTGGTTTTGCGCGGTCTGGGCAGGTGCTCTTTGCCCAGCTCAGGGACGTCGTGTTCACCCGCGTGGGTCAACAGGCGCTGCGCCGCCTCGCCTTGCAAACCTTTGAACATATCCATGCGCTGTCCATGCGCTACCACATGAGCCGGAAGACCGGCGGCCTGTCGCGCATCATCGAGCGGGGCGTGAAGGGTGTCGACTTCCTGTTGCGCTTCGTTCTGTTTTCAATTGGACCGCTGATTGTGGAACTGACGTTGATGGCAGGAATTTTCTGGTACCTCTTCGGTTTCTGGTACGCGGTCATCGTAGTCGCGACGATCGCGCTCTATACCATATTCACCTTCAAAGTGACCGAATGGCGCGTTGCGATCCGCCGCCGGATGAATGAAGCGGATACGGATGCGAACCAGAAGAGCATCGACAGCCTGCTGAACTTCGAAACCGTCAAATATTTCGGTGCGGAACGCCGTGAGGCGGCGCGCTATGACCGTTCCATGGCCAATTATGAGCAGGAAGCGGTCAAAACGAATTACAGCCTGGCGGCGCTGAATTTTGGCCAATCCATCATCATTACGACAGGTCTGGTGATCGTCTTGGTCATGGCAGCCCGCGACGTGCAGGCAGGCAATTTGAGCGTCGGCGACTTCACCATCGTGAACATGTACATGATGCAGATCACCATGCCGCTCAACTTCCTCGGCACTGTTTATCGTGAAATTCGTCAGGCGCTGGTCGATATGGGGGAAATGTTCGGCCTTCTCGAGCAACCGGCCGAGGTGACGGATAAGCCCGACGCAGGGCCGCTGAATGTTGCGGGCGGCGCTATTTCGCTAGACGATGTGCGGTTCGGCTACGATGCCGAGCGGCCGATCCTGAAGGGTGTAAGCCTCGACATCGCCGCAGGTCAGACCGTGGCTCTGGTCGGACATTCGGGTTCGGGAAAATCCACCATCGGGCGGCTTTTGTTCCGCTTTTATGATGTCACCGGTGGCGCGATTCAGATTGATGGTCAGGACCTGCGCGACGTGACGCAGGAAAGCCTGCGCCAGCATATTGGTGTGGTTCCGCAGGACACCGTGCTGTTCAACGACACCATCGGCTACAACATCGCCTATGGTCGTCCAGAGGCGACAACGGCCGAGGTGATCGAGGCGGCGCGCGCGGCCCAGATCCACGATTTCATCGAAAGCCTGCCGGACGGGTACGAGACCAAGGTGGGTGAGCGTGGGCTGAAGCTTTCTGGTGGTGAAAAGCAACGCGTGGGCATCGCCCGTACCATCCTGAAAAACCCGCCCATCCTGTTGCTGGACGAGGCCACCTCTGCCCTTGATACCGAGACGGAGCAGGGCATTCAGGATAGCCTGCAGCAGATGGGCGAAGGTCGCACCGTCATCACTATCGCCCACCGCCTGTCTACCGTCGTGCACGCGGACCGTATTGTCGTTCTCGACCATGGCGAGGTGGCCGAGAGTGGCACCCACGAAGAACTGCTCGCCGCCCATGGCCGCTACGCCCGAATGTGGGCGCAACAGGCCGCTGAGGACGAAGAGGAAAGCCCTGTCACCGCGTGAGGCGGACGTTGGATGCCTCCGGCGGGGATATTTGGACCAAGAAGAAGCGAAGGGCCGCCCCTCAGCACGGGCCGGCCCTTTCTTCTTGGTTCAAATATCCGCCCCGCAGGGCCTGCCCCGGCATTGAGCCGGGGGCCGGTTTCACTCTGCCGCGTGGATCTGGATCACGGGCTCCATCTTGTCGAGCATCTCTTGGGCAAGGTGACATTTGATCTGATTGCCCGAGGGCAGATCGCGCATCGGTGGCACCTCGGTCTCACACAGGTTGCCTGACACTTTCGCCTTATGCTGGCAGCGCGTCTGGAAGGGGCAGCCCGGAGGCGGGTTCATCGCAGAGGGAATATCGCCGTCGAGGACCACCCGCTTTTTCTCCACCCGCGTATCCGCGATGGGCACAGCAGAGAGCAGCGCCTCGGTATAGGGGTGATAGGGCGGGGCAAAGACCTGTTCAGTGGTGCCCATCTCCACCACATGGCCCAGATACATCACCATCACCCTGTCCGCGAGATAGCGCACGATGGAAAGGTCGTGGGAGATGAACAGCATCGTCGTGCGGCTCTCGTTCTGGATGTCTGTCAGCAATTGCGTCACCGCGGCCTGCACTGACACGTCGAGGGCTGAGACGGGTTCGTCAGCCACAACGACTTTCGGCGTTCCGGCAAAGGCGCGCGCGATCCCGATCCGCTGCTTCTGCCCGCCCGAGAGCTGGCGCGGCATCCGCTTGGCAAAGGCGCGCGGCAGCTTCACGAGATCGAGCAGTTCGAGCATCTTCTGCTCCCGCTCTTCAACCGTCTTGCCGATGCCGAATTTTTCAAGCACCCGGATGATCTGGCTGCCGATCTGGTGAGACGGATTGAGCGTGTCAAACGGGTTCTGGAACACCATTTGCACATCAGAAATCGTCTTCACGTCGCGGGCTTCGATGTCAGTTCCGCCGATCTCCTTGTTGCCCAATGTGACGTCGCCATTTGTCGCGGTTTCCAGACCGAGCAGCACTTTGGCGAGCGTGGACTTGCCGCAGCCGGACTCACCCACGATGGCCAACGTCTCACCCTCGCGGGCTTCGAAACTGACGGTTTCATTGGCTTTCACGACGCGGGTTTCCCCACCGCCGAACAGGCCATTGGCTGCGACCTCATAGTATTTCTTCAGGTTATCGACTTTCAGCACCACATCGCCTGCGGTCTTGCCGGAGCCTTCTTCTGCCCGGGGCGGCTTGGCGGCCCAATCGATCTCCTGCCATTTCAGACAGCGCGTGCCGTGGCGGTCGTCGCCGGGCACCTCATCCATCTTGATATCGGTCGCGTTGCAGCGTCCCTCCTCGAAATAGTTGCAGCGCGGGCCGAAATTACAGCCCGGCGGGCGCTCATGGGGCAGGGGGAAGTTGCCCGGGATCGCAATCAGCGGGGAGGCATATTTGTCCGCCCCCGGCAGCGGGATCGAACGGAACAGGCCCTGCGTATAAGGATGCCGCATCTTGTCAAATACATCCTTGATTGAGCCGGTCTCCACCGCCTCGCCCGAATACATCACGCACAGCCGGTCGCAGGTGTCGAGCACGAGGCCGAGATTGTGGGAGATGAAGAGCATAGACGTGCCAAACTTCTCCCCCAGATCCTTAACCAGATCGACGATCCCCGCCTCGACCGTCACGTCGAGCGCCGTGGTAGGCTCATCAAGGATCAGTAGTGAGGGTTTCGACATCAGCGCCATGGCGATCACGATGCGCTGCTGCTGACCGCCCGAGAGCTGGTGCGGATAGGATTTCAGCATCCGCTCAGGGTCGGGCAGGCGCACGGCCTCCACCACTTCGAGTGCTTGCTGATAGGCGTCCTTCTCGCTCATCCCCTCGTGGATCATGGGGACTTCCATCAGCTGCTTTCCGATCTTCATCGCCGGGTTCAGCGACGCCATCGGCTCCTGATAGATCATCGCAATTTCGGAGCCGCGAATATCGCGCAGCTCTTCATCCGACATCTCGTTAAGGTCGCGCCCCTTGAACTTGATCGAGCCGCCGACGATGGAGCCGTTCTTGCCAAGGTCCTGCATGACGCCGAGCGCGACGGTGGACTTGCCGCAGCCGCTCTCGCCCACAAGGCCCATCGCCTCACCGGGCTGCACGGTGCACGAGAAGTCCATCACCGCCGGGATTTCCCCCGCACGGGTGAAGAAGGAAATGGAGAGGTTCTCAATCTCAAGAACCGGGCCGTCATAATCCCATTTGGTCATCTCAAGTTTCCCTCTCGTCTCAATCCAGTGTCGTCTGACCAAGCTCATGCTGCCGGACACGCGCGGCAGTGATGAGGGAGGTCAGGCTATTCTCGGGTCCGTCCGCACGAAACGCATCAAGCGCATCCATTGAGGACCATTGTTCCAGTATGGTCACCCGATCCGCTTCGATCGGATCGGGTGCCACGCTGAAGATTTGGCAATCGGGGTGAGCGCGCGCTGCACGAACCGCGTCGAGCGATCCTTCAATGAACGCGTCACGCTGCCCCGGCTTCACGTCAATCTCACCAGCGACAATGATCATCAGTCCTTCAAACTCTGTTCGCGCAGGCTGTCGGCCAGCAGGTTCAGACCGAGCACGAGGCTCATCAGCGCCAGCGCGGGCGGTAGGGCGACATGCTCCACCGAGCGCCAGATCTTGCGACCTTCAGAGATCGACAGACCCCAATCCGGGCTTTCGGGGCTGACGCCCAGGCCGAAGAAGCCCAGCGTGCCCAAAAGGATCGTGGTGTAGCCAATGCGCAGGCACAGATCGACGATCAGCGGGCCGCGCGCGTTGGGCAGAATTTCCCAGAGCATGATGTACCAGGGCCGCTCTCCGCGTGTCTGGGCGGCGGCCACATAGTCGCGCGTTTTAATGTCCATGGTCAGGCCCCGCACGATGCGGAACACGGTGGGGGAGTTCACGAAGACCACCGACACGAAGATGTTCAGCGTGTTCGGATCCATCGCAAGAATGCCCAGCGGATCGCTGTTGAAGGCGAGACCCATATACATCCACCCGCCCACAACCGCGACGGCCAGAAGCTGCATCCACAGCACATCGGGCCGCGTCTTGTAGCGCGAATAGAAGAACAGGAAGAAGAAGGCGATGGGGAAGAAAAACAGGATCGCGGCCATCGTCGTCGGGATCGGTGTGTCGCGAATGCCCGGCGTGACGAGCAGATAGAACAGCAGGATCACAGGGAAGGCCAACACCAGATTGGCCAGGAACGTCAGTACCGTATCAATGATCTTGCCATAGAACCCTGCCGGAAGGCCCAGCGTGATGCCAACCATAAACGCAAACAATGTCGCGGCAGGCGCAATCGCCAGAACGGTCTGGGAGCCTTTGAGCAGGCGGGAGAAGACATCCCGTCCCAGGTTGTCGCCGCCGAACAGCATCACCTGACCTTCCGGGGTGAAGGCGCCAGGCACCGCGCGCTTCATGCTGGCGAATTGCTGCTGCGGGTCAAAGGGCAGCACATAGTCGGCCAGCAGCGCAGTTATGACCCAGAAGAAGACGAGCGCGAGGCCCACCATACCGACCCAGCTGTCATAGAGCTGTCCATAAAGCCCCAGCCGCTTGCGCAGCACAAAGCTCGTGCCCATCAGGGCGGCCAGCACCAGCCAGACCAGCCAGAGTTCTACAAAGGCCTGTGCGAAAATCGCGCCAAATCCGAGAGGTTCCATGATCCTAGGTCCTCTTTCTTATTTCACGCGGATGCGCGGGTTGAGGTAGACATAGCCGATATCCGAAATCAGCTGTGTGATCAGCACGACCGCCACCGACACGACGGAGCAGGTGAGCAGAAGCTCGATGTCGTTGTTCTCAGCCGCCTGCACCAGCGCATCGCCAAAGCCCTTATAGCCGAACATCCGCTCCACGATGACGACGCCGGTCAGCAGCCACGGGAACTGCAGCATGATGACAGTGAACGGCGCGATCAGGGCGTTGCGCAGCGCGTGCTTGATGACGATCTGGCGAAAGCTCACGCCCTTCAGGCGGGCGGTGCGAATGTACTGCGCCGTCATCACTTCGGCCATCGAAGCGCGGGTCATGCGTGCGATATATCCCATGCCATATGCAGCCATGGTGATCACGGGCAGGGTGAAATTGTAGAAGGTGATGTTCAGCCCGTTCCGCCCGGTGGCCGATGCAGCCGAGCCGTTGAGGTGGAAATCCCCGAACCACTCTTTGAACAGGCTCGCAAAGATCACGGTGAAAATGATCCCGGACACATATTCCGGTGTGGCGGTAGAGCCGATGGCGACCAGCGACAGCGACCGGTCCGTCTTCGATCCTTCGCGCATGCCAGCCAGCACGCCCAGCAGCAACGCGGATGGGATCATCACGATCATCACCCAGAACATCAGCGCGCCGGTCGCGGCGAGGCGCCCAGCAATAAAGGGGCCAACTTCCGTATCGAACCGGGTGGACATGCCCCAGTCGCCGGTCAGCACGCCACCCAGCCAACTGAAATATCTGTAGAAGAAGGGATCCGTATATCCGCGGTTCTCAAGCCAGAGCTGCACTTCCTCGGGCGTCATGCGCATGTTGCCCGCTGACAAGGCCAGCTTGACGAGATTGGGTTCCAGATTGGTGAGATAGAAAACCACGAGGGTCAGGGCGAACATGGTCAGAAGCATCACGCCGAGGCGTTTCAAGATGAAGATGAGCATGTAACGTCCTGTAATCTTATTGGGAAACTGGATCGGCCGCGCCCGGGATCCGGGCGCGGCCTGTCTTGTCGAGACGACTTACGACAGCCAGGTGTCGTTGAGGTACATCTCAAAGGTCGGGTGCATGCCGTAGCCGTTCACCTGATCGGTGTGGTGCATGAACAGCGAGCGCCAGTAGGGCTGGATGATCACGCCCGAGCTTTGCAGGTTCATTTCGATCTGCTCCATGAGCACACGACGCTGATCGGCATCGGCAATGGTCATCGCCTCGGTCAACAGCGTGTCGAACTCTTCGTTGGCATAGGCACTCTCGTTCCATGCCTCGCCAGAACGATAGGCGAGCGCGAGCACCTGCACGCCAAGCGGACGCTGGTTCCAGTTCGTGGTGGAGAAGGGATACTTCGTCCAGTCGTTCCAGAAGGTGGAGCCGGGGATAACCGTCCGCTTCACGTTCATGCCCGCGTCGCGCATCTGCGCTGCAATCGCGTCGGTGGTGATGGTGCGCCAGTCACCGTCAATCGAGGTCAGTTCAAACTCGGTCTCTGCTTCACCAACAGATTCCAGCAGGGCCATGGCTGCTTCGGGATCACGGGTGATCGCGGGCAGTTCGGCATATTCCGGGTGCATCGGGCCGACATGGTGGTTTTCCGCCGGAAGACCGCGACCGGACTGGCCGAGTTCCAGAACGACAGAGTTGTCCACGGCCAGCTGGATCGCGTTGCGCACTTCCTGCTTGTCGTAAGGCGCATTCTCGATGTTCATCCGCGCAACGATGGTGTTGGCCGTCGCCACCTCGGATTTCGTCAGGCCGAGATCGTCGAGAATGTCGACGAATTCCGGCTGCGTTTCGTAGTTGATGTGGATTTCTTCCGCCTCAAAGGCCGAGATTTCCGCCGACTTGTCGGTGCCGTAATCGTACATCTCGATCCCGTCGAGATAGACTTCGTCACCCCAGTATTCGCTGGCGTCGCGCTTCTCGAAGAAGGCGCTCTCACCCACGGCAAAGTCGGTCAGCAGGAACGGACCGGTGCCGATTGGGTTATCCGTCAGGTTCTCGGACCCGTCGAACGAGCGGTGAACGACCAGTGCCGGATAGTCGGCCATGCCCGGAATGATCGTGATGTCTGCGCGGGGCAGGGTCAGCTTGACGGTGTAGTCGTCGACGATCTCCAGAACGCCGTCGGCGATGTTACCGGTCTCGGAATCGACGAGCGTGCCCATGCGCGAGGCCATGGAGTTGCCCTCGACACCGCTTTCGCACCAGCGGGTGATGTTGTGGGCAACATCTTCTGCCGTGAAGTCGTCGCCATTGTTCCACTTCACGCCCTGACGGACGTTCAGGACGTACTCGGTCGCGTCATCATTGGCTTCCCAGCTTTCCAGCAGCATTGGCTCGAAGGTGAAGTCACGGGTGTAGCGAACCAGCGTTTCGCAGAACTGGCGGGCGACGTTGCCCTTCTGGGACCAGTCAAAGACGCGCGGATCGTCGACGGGCATAATGTCCATGGACACCTGGATTGTGCCGCCCATCTCGCCAGAGCGGTGCCCGTCCGCGAATGCTGGCTTTGCGCCCAGCATGTGATAGGCGCCTGCGGTCGTCATACCCAGTGCGGTCGCCATGGCGAGGAACTCACGCCGCTTCAGCTTGCCTGCGCGGACTTCTTCAGCCAGCTCCGGCAGGCGCGGGTGGATCGCACCGTCGTTCAAAGTGTGTTTGGTCATTCAACCTCTCCCAATTTTGTCACAAGACTTCAGCCCGGCTTCCCCCGGCAAAGACCAGTGACATTCATGTCGTGACGCTTTGCGTCTTGATACCAATTCCCTTGCGGGCCCCGTCCGGCCTGCTGTTCTCGCAGGTCCGCTCGCCATTGAAGGAAGGCGCCCTGCCAAGGTCAACAGCAGAGCGGAAAAGTTTTTGTCAATTTGCGACGGGGACTATTCAATTTCCGACAATTCGAACCGGTATGACTGATCGGTCAGGATTATTGCTGCGCAACATCAGCCCTTTGCGCAACGCAATGTCGCAAATCGGGCGAAAATTGGTGTGCAACCGCTTACACGGTTGGGTTGTGAGATCGGTTGTTCTGCGCAACTGTTGATATTGGCCTCAGGTCGCGCAGATCAGCTTTTCAAGTCCATGGAAGTGATAGCGGTCGGCATAAACAGGCGGCTCGATGATCCGCAGGTCAGGGCAACGCGCGATCAGAATCGGCAGCGCTGTCGCAACCTCCAGCTTGGCCAGCGGCGCCCCGACGCAAAAGTGCAAGCCTGCGCCAAGGCTCAGCTGCGGGCCGGGCGTCCGCGTGGGATCGAAACGGGCGGCATCAGCAAATACGGCCTCATCCCGATTGGCCGAGGCCAGCATCAGGCCCACAACCTCACCTTTCGCGAAATGATGTCCGCCAACCTCGACATCTTCCATCGCAAAGCGCGTGAACATGTGGAGCGGTGGATCAAAGCGCAGAATTTCTTCTGTCAACAGATCGGGATCGTGGGGATGCCACATATCGTTCGATATCAGTGTTTTAACGCCATTTCCTAATGCGTGCACCGTCGCCTCATGCCCGGCATTGAGCAGAAGGATGCAGGTTGCGATCAACTCGTCCTCGTTCAACCGATCTTCGTCGGCTGCAATCAGGGCCGAGATCAGATCTTCGCGTGGATCAGCCCGGCGTTCGGCGATATAGCTTTGCAGATAGGCGGTAAAATCCAGCGTTGCAGCCACTGCCGCATCCTCGACCACGCGGTCGCGGCGGACTTGATACATGGCCACCATCGCATGCGACCAGCGCAACAATTGCGGCGCCATATCTTCTGGCACGCCGAGCAGGCGACAGATCACGATGACGGGCAGGGTCTCACAAAAGGAAGACAGCAAGTCGCCCTCTGGCGGCATCTCGTCAATCAACCGGTGGGCCAAGGCCTCAATCTCTGGCGTCATCGCGGACACACGGCGAGAGGTGAAATCGCGCATGACCAAACGGCGCAGGCGGGTATGTTCGGGCGGTTCCCGCTCCAGCATCGAAAGCCTGTCCACCGCATAGAACGGCTCAAGATGTGGCGGCGTCGGCTTGGGAAACGGATTCTCCCGCCCGAACCGCCGGTCCCGCAGGATTGCATTCACCTCCGCGTGCCCGGCGGCACAGGCATGGCCATACTCCTCCCAATGAAAGAGGGGCCCCGCGGCGCGGGCGATCTCGTAGAACGGATAAGGGTCCTGAACGAACGGGTGCTCAAGCGGGGATTGGGAAAGACGCGGAAGGCTCATGGCATCGCCTGCGCGATGGCCTGTTCCAGATCCGCAATCAGATCGCGCACATCCTCAATGCCGACGGACAGGCGCAACAAGGCCGGCGATACGGCAGAGCCGGGCGGCTCCACCGCGATCCGGTGTTCGATCAGGCTCTCCACCCCGCCCAGCGATGTGGCCGGGACAAAGACGCGGGTAGAGGTTGCAATGGTCCTGGCGGAGGCTTCGCTGCGCGCGATCAAGGACAGCATGCCGCCGAACCCGCCCTCCATCTGGCGCGCGGCCACATCATGGCCGGGATGGTTGGGTAGGCCGGGATACAGCACAGCCTCGATCCCGTCATGATCGCTGAAATGCGTGGCGATCTCCATGGCGTTCCGGCAGGCGCGGTCCCAGCGTAAATGCAACGTGCGTAGCCCACGGATCAGCAGATAGGCTTCAAACGCGCCCATCACCGTGCCTTGCAACGTCCGCACCAGCCGCATCTCATCCCACAGTGCGCCGGTGTCGCGCGTGCTCAGCACGCCGCCTGTCAGATCGGAGTGACCGTTTAGGTATTTCGTGGCGGACTGAAAGACGATATCGGCCCCCAAATCCAGCGCCCGCGTTGTCATCACCGGGCAGCAGGTCGCATCAAAGATCAGCTTCGCGCCTGTGGATGCTGCAATCTTGGCGGCAGCCGCAATATCGGTGATGTCCCAATTCGGATTGGTCGGGCTTTCGATCCAGATGAACTTCGTCTCTGGGCGGACTGCCGCCGCCAGCGCGTCGGACTTGCTGGCATCAAAGTAACTCACGGTTATGCCACGCAATTCCGCCATGCGGTTCAACCAGGTGATGGTCCCATGATAGGCGACTTTCGGACAAACGACATGATCGCCGCTGCGCAAGGTTTCAAACACAGCGACAACGGCAGACATGCCAGAGGCAAAGAGCATCGCCGCCTCAGCCCCGTCCAGATCGGCCAGGACTGCCTCTGCGTGCTGCGTGGTCGGCCCGCCATCGCGGCCATAGACCGCCCGGCCCATCGGGGCATAATCCGCATCCCGCGCGAAGGTCGAGGCAGGCTCGATCCCCGGCACGACCGCGCCATGGGCGGGATTGATGAAGTGCAGCGCTTGCGCCAGCCGCGTGGCCTTATGCTGTCGATCATTGCTCATGCCGCGCTCTCCCCATGGTCTGGCTCTCCTTATGAGCCTCAGGGAACGGGGCGACAAGCGTCTGATTTGTCCAATCGGTCAGAAATCAGGTGGTGTAGCTCCGCGCATAGCGACCGCCCAGGCTGGTGAGCACCTCATATCCTATCGTGCCAGCAGCGTCGGCCAGTGCATCGACCCCCTGATGCGGCCCCAATATATCCAGCCATTCGGGCGCGCCCGCCTCGGTCACATCGACCGTCAGCAGGTCCATCGAAACACGTCCGGCCAGCGGGCAGGGCGTGTCACCGGCCCAAAGCGTGGCTCCGCCACTCATCGCCCGGATCAGACCGTCTGCATAGCCGGCCGACAGCGTGGCGATGCGACGGGGCCGGTCCGCGACGTAGGACGCGCCGTAGCCGACCGCCTCACCTGCCGCAACCTCACGGATCTGGATAACCGGCAGAGACAGTGTCACAACCGGCTGCGCTGCCGCGAAAGGAAGCCCGCCGTAAAGACCGATGCCCGGCCGCGTCATCTCGAAATGATAGTCGGCACCCAGCAAAGTGCCGCCCGTCGCGGCCAATGAGCGGCGGCCGGTTCCCGCAATCTCCTGAAAACAGCTGAGCTGAGCGGCATTCTGCGGATGATCCGGCTCATCCGCGCAGGCCAGGTGGGACATGGTCAGCACGGGCGAGCCCAGATCGGGCAGGTGCCCCAGATCGGCGGGCTCCAGCCCAAGCCGGTTCATCCCGGTGTCCAGTTGCAGCGCGTAGCGTCCGGTCGGCGCCACTGCAAAACGTTGCGCCTGCTCGATCGAATTGAGGCAGGGCACCAGCTCAAAGTCGCGAAAGGCCGCTTCATCGCCCGCCATCAACCCGCCAAAAACAAAGATCTCCGCGCCAGGTCCGAGTACGTTGCGCAGCGCCACACCTTCCTCGGTCTGCGCCACGAAGAAGGTGCGCGCACCCGCCTTTGCCAGCGCCTTGGCGACGGGCGCGAGCCCAAGCCCGTACGCATCCGCCTTCACAACGGCTGCCGTCTCCTCGGTCCGTGCAAGAGCCCGCCAATTCGCGACAATGGCCGCCAGATCAATTGTGAGCTTGGCCTGCATGCGCGCCTCCACCATCTTAGAATGAAGTCAGCATACCCGGCCACCATGCGCTGCCAATCACCCAAGCGACGATGCGGCGTCGCAAAGGCGCGCCCATCATCAGCACCGGTTTCGCATCCGCGACGGGGCTGCGGATGCTATTCGGCTGAAGGGGCTTCGAAGTCAGTAATCCTGCGCCCCGGCCTGCCAGCTTTGCACAAGGTCCGAAAAGCGGGTGAAGCGCCCTTCAAAGGCCATCTGCACCGACCCGATCGGGCCATGACGCTGCTTGCCGATGATGACCTCTGCCTTGCCCGTGACCTGTTCCATCAGGTCCTGCCACTTGGCCGTGGCTTCCAGATCGGTCTCAGACGGTTGCTCGCGCTCGCGATAATATTCCTCACGATACACGAACATCACGGCGTCCGCGTCCTGCTCAATCGAGCCGGATTCACGCAGGTCCGACAGCTGGGGGCGCTTGTCGTCCCGGTTTTCCACCTGACGGCTCAACTGCGACAGCGCGATAACCGGGATCTCGAGTTCCTTGGCAATCGCCTTGAGGCCTTGCGTGATTTCAGAGACCTCGTTCACCCGGTTTTCCGACGCTTTCGAGCCGGTGCCCTTGAGCAGTTGCAGATAGTCCACGAAGAGCACGTCCAACCCGTGCTGCCGCTTCAGGCGGCGCGCGCGGGCGGCCACGGTCGAGATCGGCAGGGCAGGCGTGTCGTCGATATAGAGCGGAATTTTCTCCAGCGTTTTGGAGGCTTCGATGAAGCGGCGAAACTCATCCGGATCGAGGGAGCCGTCGCGGATCTTGTGGCTGTCCACTTCCGCCTGCTCAGCCAGAATACGCGCGGCCAGCTGATCGGCGCTCATCTCCAGGCTGAAAAAGCCCACGACACCACCATCGACCGTGCCTTCCGTGCCGTCCGTGCGCATCCCCTTCTTCCAGGCCTTCGCAATGTTGAAGGCGATATTGGTCGAAAGCGCCGTTTTCCCCATCGACGGACGCCCTGCAAGGATCAGAAGGTCCGATTTGTGCAGGCCTCCCAATTTATCGTCGAGGTCACGCAACCCGGTCGAGATCCCCGCCAGCTTGCCCTCGCGCTGATATGCGGAATTGGCGACGTTGACGGCGGTTGTCAGCGCGCGCAGGAAGGATTGGAACCCGCCTTCGGTGCGGCCCTGTTCGGCCAGTTGATAGAGTTTCTCTTCCGCGCGAACGATCTGGTCCTTTGGCTCGCTCTCGACCGTGACGGCACGGGCGTTGCCAGCAACCTCCTCGCCGATTTCGATGAGCGAGCGGCGGATCGCCAGATCATAGATCATCTGGGCATAGTCTTTGGCCGCATAGGTGCTGATCGCCGCCCCGGCCAGACGGGCCAGATAGGCCGGACCTCCCAGTTCCTTGAGCCCTTCATCCTCGGCCAGGAACGCCTTGAGCGTGACAGGCGAGGCCAGCGCGTTCTTCTGGATCCGCGCAGAAGCCGTATCCCAGATTCGCTTGTGCACAGGGTCGTGGAAATGCTCGGTCGAGACGATCGAAGCGACGCGGTCATAGATCTCGTTGTTCACGAGCAGGGCGCCCAAAAGGGCCTGTTCCGCCTCGATATTATGGGGAAGCGGCTGGTGCTCCGCCTCCGCCTGCTGCGCCGTGTCCGCCTGATACGCGCCGTCCATACCCAAAACCCCACTCTGCCCACTGATCGCCCTTTATAACCCGATTACCCGCAATCCCCATGATGTGAACACTGGGGATAAGTCCGGAATCGTTGAGGACGTTTGCGCAAAGACTACCCCGAAACCCGCCGCGGACACCATGCTATTGCGGCGGGCGAGTGCGGTAGGCTCAGCCCTTGCGACCGTGAAGCAAGCAGGCGCCCCGCATTTCACCGCAACGCCGCCACGGGCGGCTTTCAGGTGTTGCGTATAGGGTGTAGGACGACTGGGCAGCATTAAAGCGGTCTGGTTTGTGAATGAGTGATCCAAAAGACGACATTTATGATCCCGCCTTTGTCGCGAACCTCTTTGATCGGTGTTCCCGCAGTTACAGGCGGTGGAGCGCGATCAGCTCATTTGGTTTCATTGCACTCTGGAGACGTCAGTGCGTCGGTCGACTTGCGACACCACAAAACACTCAACCTGTTGTCGTTGATTTGATGGCAGGAACAGGTGAGGTCTGGCCGTATCTTCTGCGTCGCTTCCCAGACTTGGAAACGATCACGGCTTTGGACATTTCTCATCGCATGCATGTTGATGCTGTTGCTCGCTTGCACGGTGCCTATGCTGAACGGATCACCCATGTTGAAGCAGATGCCCTTAAAACGGATCTTGAAGCGAATTACGCCGATCTTCTGGTGTCCACATTTGGTCTGAAAACGTTCAACGCTGAGCAACAGGCGCTTCTGGCACGGCAGATTGCTCGGATAGTGAAGCCGGGCGGCAGTTTTGCACTGATTGAAGCGTCAGACCCCAAGGGCTGGATGCTCCGCCCAGTCTACCGGTTCTATCTCGATAGAGTGCTGCCCTTGGTGGAACGGTATCTGCTTCGAGGTGCCAATGACTTCAGTATGATTGGGACCTACACACGCAACTTCGGCGACTGCGATCAAATGGCAATCGCTCTGCGCGAAGCCGGTCTCTCAGTCGAGGTTAAGAAGCACTTTTTCGGTTGTGCCACCAGCGTAGCAGGAACCAAGCCTACGGAGCATGGGTAGCAGACGTAGGGGGGCGTTTGAGGTCCGCCCCGTACTGACTTGAAGCACGCGTCCCGGTCGCGTTCCGCTCGATGCTTGGCATGAGTGCCTCTTTGCGCGCGCGCCGCCAAGTCAGGAGTTCGGACACGTATCGCCCATGCCGCAGCACGACTTCCGGCTCGGAACTTCAAGCGGTCTCCAGCCGATATTTCAGGAATCTCACGCCGTCATAGTCATGCGTGCCAAGCAGCACGGCGCCCAGGCGTTTGAGCGCGCTCAGGTTCGTGCGTGACGGGGGCAGCAGGAATGTGACGAACGGGATCCGATCATCTCTTCGCGCAAAGTCTATTGCCTTTCGCGAAATCTGCGCGCCCAGCCCGAACCGTTCAGGTTTTAGCACCAGCCCGTAATCCCATTCTTCACCCTCTTTTTGAAAACCGCCCCACCCGACATATTCACCGTCGGCAAGGAAGGCCCAGTGACCCAGGCCGTCCCGCTCCCAGCAGCGCTCCTTGCTCACGATGAAGCGTTCGGCTGCGATCGGATCCCACTCGAAGGTGAGCAGGGGCATATGTTCGGCCACGCGCGCATCAGACATATGGGCCGCAATTTCCGCAGGATCGATCTCGCGCAGCCGTGCGAAGGTGATTTCTGGCATGGGGCGACCTTTGCGCTCTTTTGTTTTGGTCCAACGGATATATGGGCAAGTTCCATGATGTACAGGGCGATCAAGCGGTGCTCTCAACCGGCTTCGCCATCTTGCGGATTGGGCGTAACTGCGCTTCTTTGAACGCGGGAGGACTGCCATGATTGCCTATGTTACCGTTGGCGCCGATGATATTGCGCAGGCAGAGAGGTTCTATTCCGCGCTGCTCTCGCCGCTCGGCTATGAACTTGAACACTATCAGGGCGATTTGAGCTATATCCCGCCGAAAGGAGCGGGACAGGGTGTTGCGCTACCAGACCTCTACGTCAAACGGCCCTTCAACGGACAGCCAGCTTCAGCGGGGAATGGAACGATGATCGCCTTCGAGGCGCGGGATCAGTCGCAAGTGCGTGCCGTGCACGCAGCCGCCCTCGCAGCTGGGGGAGCGGATGAAGGCGCACCCGGTTTCCGGCCCGATTACGGCGCAGATTTCTTCGTCTGCTATCTGCGCGATCCACAGGGCAACAAGCTCGCGCTGTTCTCCAGCAACCCTGACGAGCCGGGGCGTGATGGATAGGATCCGACCTCTTTTTGACAGCGGCCGTCCCATGCGACGCCATAGGAGCTGATCATGCTTCACGGTCTCGGCTTCTTCGCAGTGATTGTCATGGGCGGTTGGATCGGCGGGGCAATCTTGGTTCTGAGCCTTGCGTTCGCCGGAGCCACCCGACTGCGCGCCCGACGTCATCTGGGCAAATATGGCGATGCCACGTTGCTGATCATTGCCGTGCAGGCAATCTGGGCGCTGATTGCGCTTCTATCTAGCGAAACCTATGCCATTAGTGGCTTGGCGTGCCTAAGCGGGGCCTTGGGCCTGATGGTGCTGCCCGTTGCGTCGGTTCTGGATATCTTGACCCTGATCGTCGTCGGACGCCGCAGGGCGTTGAACGGTCGGTTACTCGTGTACCTGGTCGCCTCCACTGCCATCTTTGGTGTCGTCGCGGGATTGACGGTCATCAGGTCAGCATTGCTCTGCACGGTATAACCCAACGCGGCTCTGTGAGCGGGCAGAACAAAATAAAACCCCGCCCGGATGTGCCGGGCGGGGTTAAAATTCAAAGGCTTAAGAGCGGCAGGATCAGACCTGCGGCTGCTCCTCTTCGTCGCCATTGCTGTCTTCGATCGGGGCATCATCCTCATCGTCGAAGTCGTTGGCGGCACCGCCCACATCGTCGAACAATTCGGCGATGTCGAACTCTGCTTCAGCATCTTCCTCGGCACGGATGTCCGCGATGGACTTGCCCTGCGCCTGGATTTCAGCTTCCTCAGCGGAGCGTGCGACGTTGACGGTGATGGTTGCGGACACTTCAGGGTGCAGCACCACTTCCATCTCGTGCAGGCCGAGTTCCTTGATCGGCTGATCCAGAACGATCTGACGGCGCTCGACAGAGAAGCCGTTCTCGGTCGCTGCATCTGCCGCGTCACGGGTGGTGACGGAGCCGTAGAGCGAACCTGCGTCGGAGGCGGAGCGGATGACGATGAAGGTCTGGCCGTCGAGCTTCTCTGCGAGGCTTTCGGCTTCTTTCTTCGTTTCCAGGTTCCGCGCTTCCAGCTGGGCTTTCTGGGCTTCGAACTTCGCTTTGTTGGCGTCGTTCGCGCGCAGAGCCTTGCCTTGCGGGATCAGGAAGTTGCGGGCGTAGCCGGGCTTGACGTCCACGATCTCGCCCATCTGGCCGAGCTTCGCAACGCGCTCAAGAAGGATTACATCCATGTCAGATCCCTCACTTCACGGCGTAGGGCAGCAGGGCGAGGAAACGCGCGCGCTTGATGGCTTTCGCCAGTTCACGCTGTTTCTTGGCCGACACTGCGGTGATACGGGACGGAACGATCTTGCCGCGCTCAGAGATATAGCGCTGCAGCAGTTTCACGTCCTTATAGTCGATGGTCGGTGCGCCCTCACCAGAGAAGGGGCAGGACTTACGACGGCGGAAAAATGGTTTACGAGCCATGTGTCTTAACTCCTCTCAGATCAATCGCGGCGCGGGCGGTCGCCACGGTCACGGCGCGGGCCGCGCTCGTCACGGGCGTTTTTCGCCTGGATCACAGCAGAGGGGCCTTCCTCATGCTTGTCGACGCGCACGGTCAGGACGCGCATCACGTCCTCATGCAGACCCATCAGACGCTCCATCTCCTGCACAGCGGCGGAAGGGGCATCAGAGCGCATGTAGGCGTAGTGGCCCTTGCGGTTCTTGTTGATCTTGTACGCCATCGTCTTGAGACCCCAGTATTCGGTCTCGGAGACGGAGCCGCCATTGTCGGACAGCACGGCAGAGAAATGCTCGATCAGACCCTCGGCCTGTGCGGTCGAGATATCCTGCCGGGCGATGAAAGTGTGCTCATAGAGAGCCATGGCATTCACCTATGGTCGGGCGCGCTTCAAAATGTGCCAAAGATCCGGCGCAGGCACATACGAGGGGCGTCGCGATTCGATTGGAATTGCGCCGGAATGAGGCCTTATACATCTGTGGTATGGGGGAGCAAGCCGATATGGTCAGTTCGTTTGCTACATTCAGTGTGCCCGGTGGGGCGGTGCGGGCGGCCTGTGTGGGCCGCCCGCGTTCACATCAATCCACCACAGTGAAATCGCCGGGTGTTTCAATGGCTTCGAGCAGCATTTCGAACTCGATCATCGAGCCTGCGCGGTCGATTTTAAAATCGTCCCATTCGGGGCGCGTGTAGCCGCCGATTGCTTCCCACTGGGCCAATTCGTCGGCGGTCAGGTCGTGGAAATTCACGCCGGCCGCGCGCATCTCGCTCATCGCGTAGTCTTTGGACTCTGGCACTTGGGCAAGGTTCTCGAACGTGGTTTCGCGGCTGGCCTGGTCAATGGCGCGGCGCAGGGCAATCGGCAGATCGTTGAACCAGTCAATATTGCACGAATAGACCTGACTGTCGGGCACGGCCATCGTGAACGAGATGTCGCTCAGATCGTTCTTGAACCCGAACACATGCAGCGCACCAACTGACGGATCGAGCGCGTCCACAACGCCCTGCTGGATCGCGACGAGGGTTTCGTCCCACGCAACCGGCACCGGGTTCGCCCCGATCATCGCGTAATATTGGCGCAGCGTTTCAGAGCCGGGAATACGGATGTTGATGCCCCGCAGATCATCCGGCGTGCGGATCTCGCCATAGGTGTCGCGGCGCACCGCAATCGTGCGCGGGTTGGTGACGACATAGAAGAGCGGCTTGAACCCGCGTGCGTTCACGCGCGGGTGAACAATGTCGCTCCACCGGTCGGAGTTGACCAGGTTGGTGAAGCGCTGGTTCGCGCCGCACAGGTAGGGCAGGTTGATCAGATCGACCACGGGCGCAAAGGGTGCGAAGTTCGAAAGGGAGTGTTGTGCAGCCTGGATCGTGTCGCGCTGAACCTTTCCGGCCAAGACACTTCCAACGCCTTCTTCCCCGTCCGGGGCCAATTGAACGTAAATGCGGCCTTCGGTGAGACGTTCGACATTGTTTTTGAAGGCCGCCTGCATGATCGGGAACGAGATGTTCTGATCAATGCGATAGGCCGTGCCAACCAGCATGATGTGTTCGGCATTGGCGCGGGCCTCTTCATCGGCTGCCGCAGTCTGCCCCATGGCCTCTTCCGACCAGAGCATACCGCCTGTGGCGGCCATAACGGCGGCGGTAAAACCACTCGTTCCGATCATCTTCAGGAAATTGCGGCGCTCCAGCTCGGTCTGCGCGGCGGCGTGTGCGATCACCTTGGTGTGGTCCATGGCTATACCCCTTTATGTACGACCCCCCTGGCCAGCGGGACCGATTTGATTTCTTTGCCGCACATGCAAACGGGCGCCACGGTCCGCCCTAGGGAAGGTGCGGACGGACCGTGGCAGCTGAAGCGAATCCCACAATTTGCTCCAGATACCGTACCCGAGGGGAAGCCCGGGTCTTTCGTCTGCATTTGCGACTACTGCCAAAACAGATCGACAGGTTTTGGGTCGCTTTTCAAATGGTATCTGGTCTCATTTTTCGCTGGCTTTCCAAGGGGGTGAGTCCGCGATGGCGCAAATTTGGGCCAAAATCGACAGTTTTCAAACTGCTTAAAAATGAGACGCATGTTCTCAATTATTACCATAAATCGGTGGGTTAGCGTATGCGTTGCTGAAGGTGGAGTTGTCATTTTGGGACCTGACGGCGTCGCAAAATGTATGCGCTTTCATTGCGACAGAAAATTTCACGTAAGTTTCCGATCTCGGCGGAATGTCGCCGATCAACGCCTACTTTGCGGCGTCAGGGCGCTCGAAAACGGGTCAGTGATTCGATCTAGGGTTGCGCGCGGCACGTTGCTCTCGCCACAGCACGAAGAGACCTGCACCCACGATGATTGCACCGCCGAGCCATGTCGCGGCATCGGGAAGCTCAGCAAAGACGAGCCAGCCAATGCCGCTCGCCCAGATCAGGGCGGTATAGTCGAACGGGGCCACAACAGACGGCGGGGCCATGCGGAAGGCCTGGGTCAACATGGTGATCCCAAGCGTGCCCGTGATAGCCATTCCACCCGCCAGCAACCAGTCGACTCCCTGCGGCGCAGGCCACCCTGCGACGAACCCAACCCAGAGCGTGCAGATGCAAAAGGGGAAAAGCGTGAGGTAGAACATCAGCGTGCGTGGCGTCTCGGCCGGGTCAATCCAGCGCGCAGCGATCATCACCAGAGCATACAGGAACGCAGCGCCCAGCGGCAGCAATGCGACGAGCTGTACCGCATCGGCGCCCGGCCGCACGATGACCAGCGCGCCCGCAAACCCGATGGCCAGCGCAAGCCAGCGCAGCGGGCCCACATGTTCGCGCAGCAGCACGACCGACAGCGCGGTGGTGAACAGGGGAGCTGTCATGGCAAGGGCCGTCGCGCCGGCCAGAGACATCGAGCGCAACGCCATGAAAAAGCACCAAAGCGCGCCGAGCGCCAGAAAAGCCCGCCCCAGATGGATCAAGGGCCGTTTGGTCACGAACCCGGCCTTGCCGTCGAGGGCGAGGACCAGTGCCACGACTATTGGAAGCGAGATAAGGTTGCGCAGGAACAGGATCTGGAACGGATCGAACCGCTGAACCAGTTCCTTGCCAAAAGCGTCTGACAAGGTCAGGCAGAAAATACCCGCGCACATTACCCCAATGGCACGACCGGCCTGTTCCTTGCTGACGGTCATGTCGGACATGCTTGGCTACTCCCTCTTCTCGTCGCTTAGCATGCCGGGACAGGCGGCGGATACTGTGGGTAATGGCGATATTGTAAGGGTACGTTGGCTGTCGCTGCGGGCTGCGGCCTTGCCCCCTGACGCTACGGCGCATAAACCGAGGTTAAAGGAATTGGGAGGTTCACCATGCGCGCATTCGTTTTCCCCGGGCAGGGCGCTCAAGCCATTGGAATGGGCAAGGCTTTGGCAGAGGCCTATCCGGCTGCTCAGGCGGTTTTCGATGAGGTTGACGACGCACTTGGTGAAAAGCTCTCCACCTTGATTTGGGAGGGTGAGGCAGAGACGCTGACACTGACAGCGAATGCGCAACCTGCCTTGATGGCGACCTCGCTTGCGGCCATGCGCGCGCTCGAGGCGGAAGGCGTTGCCATCGCAGATGCCGCTTACGTTGCGGGTCATTCGCTGGGCGAATATTCTGCACTCGCCGCAGCCGGAGCCCTCTCAATCGGTGATACGGCGCGCCTGCTGCGCACCCGCGGAACGGCAATGCAACAGGCCGTTCCGGTGGGCGTCGGCGCCATGGCCGCGCTTCTAGGCCTCGATTTTGCAACCGCGCAGGCCGTGGCAGAGGAGGCCGCGGGTGATGAGATTTGTCAGGCGGCCAACGACAATGATCCCGGTCAGGTCGTCGTCTCGGGACATTTGGCGGCTGTCGAGAGGGCCGTCGAAATTGCGAAGGCGAAAGGTGCCAAGCGTGCGGTCATGTTGCCGGTAAGCGCGCCTTTCCACTGCGCCCTGATGGCACCGGCCGCAGATGTGATGGCAGAGGCGCTCGACGATGTCGATATCGCTGCACCCGCCGTGCCGCTGATCGCGAATGTCACCGCAGGACCGGTGTCAGAGCCAGCAATGATCCGGTCGCTGCTGGTTGATCAGGTCACAGGCTCCGTGCGCTGGCGGGAAAGCGTCGGTTACATGGCGGCAAATGGGGTGACAGAGATTTACGAGATCGGCGCGGGCAAGGCTTTGAGCGGCATGATCCGGCGCATCGAACGGGCGATTGGCTGTCAGGCCGTGGGTACGCCGGAAGATGTGGCCAAGGCTGTTGCGGCCATCAAAGGCACCGCATGAGGGCCGCCCGCGGTCTATTGATTGCTGGTGCGTTGCTGGCATCTGCGCCCGCCGTGGCGCAGGATTGCGTAATCGACTGGGCCGTCCAGGGTGAAACGATCCTGATGGCGGGGGAGGTCGGTTGGGACAGCCTCGATGCCTTCTATGCGCTGATCGATGATTTCCCAGACGTGACGGAGATCGTGCTAGAGCAGATCTGGGGCTCTTGCGACGATGAGGTGATGGTCGAGCTGGGCTATGCGATCCGCGATCTCGGCTTCGACACCTATCTCTTTGCCGATAGCGAAATCTATTCGGGTGGCGTCGACCTGTTTTTGGCCGGTGTCACACGCCGGATGGAGCGGGGTGCGATCGTTGGCGTTCACTCCTGGAGTGATGGCGTCCGTGACGGGGCCTCTTATCCCAGAGACTCGGCAGAGCATGATCTCAACCGCGACTACATCATCACCATGCTGGGTGATGACAGCTTTTACTGGTTCACGCTGGACGCGGCCCCTGCTGCGGGGATGCATACAATGACAGCGGACGAAATCCAGCGCTTTGGGCTTTTGACAGAAGCGCCGCTGCGCGGAAACTGAAAAGGACTTTCAAATGTTTGATCTTACGGGAAAATCAGCGCTGATCACCGGCGCGTCTGGTGGCATTGGCGGCGCGATTGCAACCGCCCTGCATGAAGCGGGCGCAACGGTCGGGCTGTCAGGCACCCGCGAAGCGCCACTGCAAGAGCTTGCGGAAACGCTGGGGGAGCGGGCGCATGTGCTGCCGTGCAACCTGTCTGACGCTCAAGCCGTCGACGCGCTGCCCAAGCAGGCGGCGGAAGCGATGGGGTCGGTCGATATCCTGATCAACAATGCGGGCATCACGGCGGACAACATCTTCATGCGCATGTCCGATGACGAATGGGACCGTGTGATCAACGTCAACCTGACCTCTTCCATGCGGCTGTGCCGGGCGGTGATCCGTCCGATGATGAAGGCGCGCTGGGGCCGGATCGTGAATGTCACTTCGGTCGTTGGCGTGACCGGCAATGGTGGTCAGGTGAACTACGCCGCGTCCAAGGCGGGGATGATCGGCATGACCAAGTCGATTGCGCAGGAAGTCGCCTCTCGCGGGATCACGGCAAACTGCATCGCGCCGGGCTTCATCACCACAGCCATGACCGACAAGCTGAACGACAAGCAAAAGGACGGGATCATGGGGGCCATCCCGGCGGGCCGGATGGGCACGGGTGAGGAAATCGCCAGTGCCGCGCTCTACCTGTCGAGCGCGGAATCGGGCTACGTCACCGGGCAGACGCTGCACGTCAATGGCGGTATGGCGATGATCTGACGGGACCGGGTCGCGGGTGCGACCCTTGTAACGGCGGTGTGCGAAAACCATCTTGCCCAATCAGGCGGGTGTGGTATAGCGCGCCGCGAACGGCCCCTGCGACATTGCGTTCGCGTGGTTTTGCCGTTACGGAAACATGACGCAATTGCAGGCCTTGCGGGGCAGGCGACACGGGCAAGGGCCTAAGGCTTACCCCGCAACAGATAAGGAAAAGAGATATGAGCGACATCGCAGATCGCGTGAAGAAGATCGTTGTTGAGCACCTGAGCGTTGAAGAAGAGAAAGTGACCGAAAACGCGTCCTTCATCGACGACCTCGGCGCAGACAGCCTCGACACGGTTGAGCTGGTCATGGCCTTTGAAGAAGAGTTCGGCATCGAAATCCCGGACGACGCGGCAGAGACCATCCAGTCCTTCGGCGACGCAGTGTCCTTCATCCAGAAGAACGTCTGATCCACTTTCGGTTCAGTGACATTTGAGAGGGGCGTGCCCAGGCGGGTGCGCCCTTTTTGTTTACGGTGGTGGCGATGGATCTGCCTACGCCATCAGAATAGCCGCGCAGATCATCGCCTGACCGGACCAGTAGAGAAACCAGAGCACGGTTGAGCTGAAGCGCCGTGCGCCACGTGTGTCGGGCCAGACAAACAATTCGAAGCCCAAAATTGCGTCCGAGGCGATGAAGGCGAGGGCTCCGATCAGAGCGAGGCTAAGAAAGCCGTGATCCGGCAACCCAAATGCCGCGAAACCCATCGCCAGAATAACCGCCACATAGACAAGCACAGGCGCTTGCATGGCGCCCAGATGGGGCCAGAGCCGCCTCAGAATCGGGATTGCGAGTGCCAGCAATCCGGCGCAGGCCAGTATGCGCCAAGGTTGGCCCAAATAGAGGCCGCCGCCGCCTGACAGGTCCACGAACAACAGGACATATCCCAAATGGCCAAGCAGGAAGGCCGCCAAACCGAAGAGGAAGGCGCGCTCTCCATCGCGGGACAGGAAAAGATCGCCCGTCGCGCCCAACGCCAGTGCGACCGTAAGCATCCATGGTCCTGCTGAGAGCAGGCTGATCAGGGCGAGCGATGTGACCGGAACCACCTTGACGCCCGTGCGCAGGGCAGAGTTGGGTTGATGGACCAGATAGAGCCCGTAGCAAAGGGCGCAGATTGCTGAAAGGGCGCCGAGGGCGATCAGCATCTTCTAGGCATTGTCCGGCGCGCAAAACGTCTCGTAAAGCGCCTGCATCACCTGCAACGTCTTTGCATCAGCAATTCGGTAGTGGATGACCAACCCGTCCCGCCGAGTCGCGACGAGACCTGCCGCGCGCAGCTTGGCCAGATGCTGGCTGAGTGCGGATTGCGAAAGGTTCAATCGTGAAAGCAGCGCGCCCACAGATTGTTCGCCTTCGGCCAGTTGGCACAGGATCAACAGCCGCGCGGGGTTTCCCATAAGTTTCAGGCGGGCCGCGACCTCATCAGCGCGGGCTTCCAGTTCCACCAGATCTTTCATCACCGGGTTACCTTAAATATTAGAATTGACTAATTTAGATAATACTGATCTTACTGATCACAGGCGGCGTTTGCAACGGAGTATGACGGATATGGAGACGGGTGTTCTGACAGCCTTTACGCCCTGGGCCTCGCTGGGCGGCGGCGTGTTGCTGGGACTTAGCACGGTGATGCTGATGGCATTACTGGGGCGCATTGCGGGGATCTCTGGAATCACGGCAGGGGCCTTTGCCCTCGTTCCTGATGGGAAGGGATTTCTGGCCGAGGGCGGCTGGCGCGTCGCGTTCGTTGCGGGCCTCGTGGCCGCACCCATGGTGATGGGTGTCTTCGGAGCGGGCGAAATCGCGCAGACCGTGCCTGACAATCTGCCACTGATGGCAGTCGCGGGCGTGCTTGTAGGGCTTGGCGCTGGATTGGGGTCTGGATGCACCTCCGGGCACGGTGTTTGTGGTTTGGCACGGCTTTCACCCCGTTCGCTCGCATCGGTGCTGACCTTCATGGCGAGCGGTGCGGTTATGGTTGCTGTCCTGCGTCACGGCTTGGGAGGCTAGATCATGCGTGCACTGAACGGATTTCTCAGCGGCTTGCTGTTTGGAATTGGCTTGGTCATCAGCGGAATGTCTGACCCTGCGAAGGTGTTGAACTTCCTAGATGTGTTCGGAACCTGGGATCCGAGCTTGGCCTTTGTGATGGGCGGCGCATCGGTCACGGCTTTTATCGGATACCGGATTGTGCTGCGCCGCGAGCGGCCAGCATTCGAGCCGCAGTTTCAGGTTCCGCGCACCAGCGGCGTCGACCGTCCGCTGATTGTGGGTGCGCTGGTTTTCGGTGCAGGCTGGGGACTGGGCGGGTTTTGTCCGGGACCAGCATGGACCGCTCTGCCCCTGGGCGCGCCGGGGACGTTGATCTTCATTCCCGCAATGCTGATTGGCCTATGGCTGGGCCGAAGCACCAAAGTGAACGCTCTAGTTGCCGGGAGGCTGAACCATGTCTGAGCTCAATCAACCCATCGAACGTTTCTCGCCGTCAACCGGTGCAGGCTCGGCCAATGTGTGGGGGATCTACGAGCCTGAAAGCGGCTCAATCCAATATGTGTGCGCCTGCCCGGATACGAAAGAGGCGGCACTTATCGACGTCGTGCTCAATTACGACAGTGCGGCGGCCCGATTGCGGACCGATGCGATGGATCAGGTTCTGGCTTTGATCGCGCGGGAGGGGCTGTCGGTAACGCAAATCCTCGACACGCATCCGCATGCGGATCACGTGATGGCCTCGGCCCGGCTGCGCGACCGTCTCGGCGTGCCCAATGCAATTGGTGCAAAGGTGGAGGAGATCGCCGCGCTGTGGCGGGACTATTATCATATGGGTGCCGCTTTGACGCCTGCGCCGCATTTTGATCGCCTGCTGGAACCGGGTGATACGGTAACCGTCGGCATGCTGACATTGGAGGTGATGCTATCGCCCGGACACACGCTGGGTTCGATCAGTTATGTCACTGGCGATGCCGCGTTCGTGCATGACACGCTGATGCAGCCCGATGCAGGGACGTCTCGTGCCGATTTCCCCGGTGGGTCGTCCGCTGATCTGTGGGAGAGTATTCAGGCGATCCTGGCCTTGCCGCAGGATACGCGGCTGTTTGTCGGCCATGACTACGGGACGGACGCGCGCAAATTCCCAGAGTGGGAGGCGACGGTGGCCCAGCATCTCGACAGCAACAAGCACGTGCATCGTGATGCGGTGCGAGAGGACTATATCGCGACCCGCGATGCGCGCGATGCCACGTTATCGCTTCCCGGGCGGATGCTCGCGGCGTTGCAGATGAACCTGCGGGCGGGCAAGGAGCCGGAGGCCGAGGCGGATGGGCATTCCTATCTGAAAATTCCGCTCGGCAAATTCTGAGTGCGGTTCGCGAATTGTCGCTGAAGCTGCGTCTTATCCCGGTGATTTCGCCTCAAAGCGCCGCCGGACACGGCTTGCGGCGGGTTCAAGCCTTGTCGTGCCCCCGCATGGAACGCTATATGCCCTCCAACTAAGATTGCGAGGAGAGCGGGCATGCGTCGTGTAGTCGTGACGGGTCTGGGAATGGTGACACCGCTGGCCAGCGGCGTCGAGGAAACGTGGAGCCGTTTGCTGGCGGGGGAAAGCGGGGCCGGTGAGATCACCCGGTTTGACGCCTCGGCCGTGACCACGAAGATCGCTTGCGAGGTTCCCTATGGCGACGGAACGGACGGGACATTCAACCCGGATGACTGGATGGCACCGAAAGAGGCGCGTAAGGTCGACACTTTTATTCAGTTCGCGATGGCTGCATCCATTCAGGCTGTCGAGGATTCGGGCTGGAAGCCCGAGGATCAGGAAGGGCAGGAGCGCACGGGCGTTTTGATCGGTTCGGGCATCGGTGGGCTGCAATCCATTGCGGACACGGCGATCATGATCAAGGAGAAGGGACCGCGCCGCGTGTCGCCGTTCTTTATACCGGGCTCGCTGATCAACCTGTGCTCGGGTCAGGTCTCTATCAAATATGGTTTCAAGGGTCCGAACCATGCGGTTGTGACGGCCTGTTCCACCGGCGCGCACGCGATTGGCGATGCAGCCCGGTTAATCGCCCTCGACGACGCGGATGTGATGATTGCCGGTGGTGCGGAAAGCGCGATCTGTGAGGTCGGCATCGCAGGATTCAACGCCTGTAAAGCTTTGAGCACCAAGCGCAATGACGACCCTAAGGCGGCAAGCCGCCCCTATGATGCAGACCGCGATGGATTCGTGATGGGCGAGGGTGCTGGAATTGTCGTGCTGGAAGAGTACGAGCACGCCAAAGCGCGCGGTGCCAAGATCTATGCCGAGGTTGTCGGCTATGGTCTGTCAGGAGATGCCTATCACATTACGGCCCCGGCAGAAGATGGCGATGGTGGCTATCGTTCGATGAAAGCGGCGTTGAAGCGCGCGGGCCTTGAGGCGGCTGATATCGACTATATCAACGCGCACGGCACCTCGACCATGGCTGACACGATCGAGTTGGGCGCGGTTGAGCGGCTGATGGGCGATGCTGCGGCCAAAGCGACCATGTCTTCCACGAAATCGGCGACCGGGCATTTGCTGGGTGCAGCTGGGGCGATTGAGGCCATCTTCTCGATCCTTGCGATCCGGGATCAGATCGTGCCGCCGACCCTGAACCTGGAGAATCCTGCGGTTGAGACGCCTTTGAACCTGGCTCCGCTGAAGGCGCAGGAGCGCGAGGTGAATGTCGCGCTTTCGAACTCGTTCGGATTTGGCGGCACGAATGCCTCCGTTATCTTTCAAAAGGTCTGATCGTCCGTGAAAAACATCGCCTCTAATGCGCTCACATTCCTGATCGTCGGCCTGATCGCGCTGGGTGGCGTGATTGGCTATGGCCAGAACGCCTTTTATGCGCCGGGGCCGCTGGAGCGACCGGTTTGCCTACAGGTGAACCGAGGCGCGAGCGTTGAGGCGATTGGGCAATCCTTGCAAGAGCTTGGGGCGCTTGAAAATCCGACGATTTTCCGCATCGGCGCCCGCTACACCGGGAAAGGCGAAGATCGGCGGTTCGGCAATTTTCTGTTGCCTGCGAATGTGTCTATGGACGAGGCGCTGGATATCGTCACGGCCGGTGGGCAGAGCACTTGCGGTGCGGAGGTCAATTTCCGCATCGGTGTGACCCGCTTTGACATTCTGGCCCGCGAGCTGGATCCGGCCTCGGGTGATTATGTCGAAGTTGCTCGCTGGGAGCCGGGCGTCGATGAGCAGCCTGAAGCGTTCGAAGCCTTGCGCGATGAGGACCCGGATCTGCGCTATCGCGTCACCGTTGCCGAAGGCACGACGAGCTGGCAGGTGCGCGAGGGTTTGAATGCTGTTCCCTGGCTGGAAGGTGAGATTGCAGAGGTCCCGGCAGAGGGCACGCTCGCCCCTGATAGCTATGAATTCCGGGTGGGCGATGATCGCGCGGGCATCATTGCCCAGATGGAAGAACGTCAGGCGCGCCTGTTGGCGGATGCGTGGGAGAACCGCCAGCCGGGTCTGCCGCTCGACAGTGCCGAGCAATTGTTGACGCTTGCATCCATCGTGGAAAAGGAAACCTCGCTGCCCAGCGAGCGTGGGACGGTGGCCGCGGTTTTCATCAACCGGCTGAACCGTGACATGCCGCTCCAAACCGATCCGACGGTGATCTACGGGATCACCAATGGGGAGGGCGTGTTGGGACGTGGGCTGCGGCGCAGTGAGCTGGACCGTGCTACGCCGTACAACACCTATCAGATTCAAGGCCTGCCGCCCGGACCGATTGCCAACCCGGGTCGCGACGCGATTGCGGCGGCGGCCAATCCTGTGGACAGCGAGTTCATCTTCTTCGTCGCGGACGGGACGGGCGGCCATGCTTTTGCCGTGACCTATGAAGAGCACCAGCAAAATGTTGCGCGCTGGCGCGAGATTGAGGCGGAACGCGCTGAGTGATTCCGCCGCGTTGCTGCGATTTTAGCGATTGAAGACGGCGGGCCGGACCCAAAAAGGGTTAACGGCCCGTTTTCCGTTTTGAACAAATTCAATCACTTAGCGTTGAGTAATGGTTAATAATTGCGTAAAAAGTGTCCTGAGAGACATTTTGTTGTTGACTGTGCGTGCGGTCTTCGGCATAGATACAGGCAAGCTGATAAAAGTGTGACAGGCGGCCGGGGCGACCCGGGCCGCTTTTTTTATTTCTTTTCCAGCAGGTTAATCATTCATGACCCACTCGAACGAAGTCGGGGCGCAGGATCGTTTGCGCCTCAAGGCCGAAGCCGCACGGGTTCTCTACGACAGTCTTACGCTGGTTCTCAAAAGCCGGGTGGCGCAGCTCAACGCGTCTGCGGAGGGGACAGACGTGCTGCCCAAGGAACTGATCGCTGAAATCAACAACCACCACAAAGCGTTGACCGCATTAATCGAAAAAGAGGTGACCCTCGATGCTGCCCGACCAGATGCCCGTTGCCGATCCGACATTGACCTTGCCGCCGCACGAGATGAACTCATTGCGCGCCTTCTTGAGCTGCGCAAGTGAGGCGGAGATCCGGGCGCTCGTCGATGAGCTGAGCGAAAATGCGGTCCGCGCGATGCCCTATCTCTTTGAGCTTTGGGCGCTGGACCATCAGATCGCACCGGAGGGCGATTGGGCGACCTGGCTTGTGATGGGCGGGCGTGGCGCGGGGAAGACGCGCGCCGGTGCGGAATGGATCCGGGCGCAGGTCGAGGGGGCAGGGCCGGAAGATCCGGGTCTTTGCCGCCGCGTGGCGCTGGTGGGTGAGACCTATGCACAGGCGCGGGATGTCATGGTGCTGGGCGACAGCGGATTGATTGCCTGCTCACCTGAGGGTTATCGCCCGAAATGGGTGGAGAGCAGGCGCACACTTGTCTGGCCGAATGGTGCGGAGGCGCAGGTCTTTTCCGCCCATGATGCGGATGCGCTGCGCGGCCCGCAATTTCACGCCGCCTGGTGTGATGAGTTGGCCAAGTGGCCCAACGCGCAAATGACATGGGACATGCTGCAATTTGCCCTGCGTCTGGGTGAGGATCCCCGTGCGGTGGTTACGACCACCCCGCAACCCACGCCGTTGATGACAGAGTTGTTGGACAGTCGGCATGTGGCGATGACCCATGCGGCGACCTCGGCCAATGCGGCCAATCTGGCACCGACCTTCCTGAAGCTCGTCACCGAAAAATATGGCGGGACGGCGCTGGGGCGGCAGGAGCTCGATGGCGAGATGATTGAGGACATGCCTGACGCGCTCTGGCCGGCGAAACATATCCGAGAGGTGGCGGCGGACACGCTGCCTGATCTGCAAAAGGTTGTGGTGGCGCTGGACCCGCCGGTTTCAGCGCATGAAGACTCTGATGCGTGTGGAATCATCGTTGCGGGCCAGATCGGCCAGGGCGGTGATGCGCAATATGTTGTGCTCGATGATGCGACGGTGCAGGGGGCCAGCACGCTTGATTGGGCCCGGCAGGCGGTCGCGATGGTGGAGCATTGGCGGGCCGATTACTTGGTGGCCGAAGTCAATCAGGGCGGCGATCTGGTGGCGCAGGTTCTGCGACAAGTGCATCCCGGGGTGCCCCTGCGCACCGTCCACGCATCGCGCGGCAAGGTCGTGCGCGCCGCGCCTGTCGCGCTGCTTTATGAGCGCGGCCAGGTTCGACATGCGGGCCGATTTACCGAATTGGAAGATCAGATGCGGGCGATGGGCCGCAGCGGGTTCAAGGGCAAAGGCAGCCCCGACCGGGTCGATGCGCTGGTCTGGGCGCTGAGCGATCTGATGCAGGTCGAGGCGGTGATGCCGCGTGCGCGGCAGTTGTGATGAGGAACGGGAGATCAGCGATGCTGGGTTTGTTTGAACGAAAGGCGGCACCGGAGGCAAAGGCCTCTGCCGCGGGGCCGGTCGTGGCGTTTCAGACGGCGGGGCGGGCGGCGTGGTCTCCGCGCGATGTGCCCAGCCTGACGCGCAACGGGTTCACAGCCAACCCGGTCGGGTTTCGCTGTGTAAAGCTGATTGCAGAGGCCGCAGCGGCCGTGCCGTTGGTGCTGCAGGACATGCAGGCGCGGTATGACACCCATCCTGTGCTGGACCTTCTGGCGCGCCCCAATGCAGGGCAGGGACGCGCCGATCTGATGGAGGCTTTCTTCGGTCAGCTTCTGTTGAGCGGCAATGGCTATCTGGAAGCGGTGGGAGAGCCGGGGGCCGTGGCCGATGAGTTGCATGTGCTGCGCTCGGACAGGATGCGGGTGATCCCGGGAGCGGATGGCTGGCCGATCGCCTACGAATATGCGGTCGGGGGCAAGACGCACCGGTTCCCGGCGGAGATGATTTGCCATGTCAAAGCCTTCCATCCGCAGGATGATCATTACGGTCTTTCGCCGATGCAGGCGGCTGCGACCGCGCTGGATGTGCACAATGCGGCGTCCAAATGGTCGAAATCGCTGCTGGACAATGCGGCGCGCCCGTCTGGTGCGATTGTCTATCGGTCTGCCGACGGGTTCGGGGCCTTGGGCGCGGATCAATATGATCGCCTGAAGGCCGAGCTGGAGGGCCAGCATCAGGGTGCGGCCAATGCGGGGCGGCCGATGCTGTTGGAAGGTGGGCTTGACTGGAAGCCCATGGGTTTTTCCCCCTCGGACATGGAGTTTCAAAAGACGAAGGAAGCCGCCGCGCGGGAAATTGCGCTGGCCTTTGGCGTGCCGCCGATGTTGCTGGGTCTGCCCGGTGACGCGACCTATGCCAATTATGCCGAGGCGAACCGCGCCTTCTATCGCCTCACGGTCCTGCCCTTGGTGGGCAAGGTCGCGGGCGCGCTGTCACACTGGATTGATGGTTTGGGCACGGCGCGATTGCGGCCCGACCTTGATAATGTTCCGGCCCTTGCCGTGGAGCGGGAGGCGCAGTGGCGTCGCGTGGCTGAGGCTGATTTCCTGACGGATGGTGAGAAGCGCAGCCTGTTGGGCCTTGCGCCCCGGCCCACCCCATGAGCGGGCGCAGCGGCGGGTCGCGCTTTCTCTACGAGCCATTTGATGCGGCGAGTGCGCGGGTCGAGACGCTTGAGCAGGTGACGCAAGCCAGGTGGAGTGCGCTGGAACAGCGTTTGGGCGGGATCGAGGCGTTGCTCGACCGGATGGAGCGCAGGATGTGGATGGCCGTTTACGGCGTGGCGGGCGTGCTCGCAACGCAAGGGCTGTTCCTGCTGTTGTCAGGCGGCGTCGGGGCGGGGGCCTAGCCCTTCTTCTTGGGCCAAATATCCCCGCCGGAGGCGGCGGAGCGGACGCAATCAGGAGATCGTTATGGACAATGTAAATCCGGTCGCGGGACTGGAGCGGAAATTCTGTGCCTTGGGCGAGGGGCTCGCCCTGGGTGAAGACGCGGTGATCGAGGGGCATGCCTCGCTATGGGGGCTGGCCGATCAGAGTGGCGATATTGTGCAGCGCGGCGCCTATGGTGGATCGCTTGCGCGGCTGGCGGCTGAAGGGCGGCGGGTCAAGCTGTTGTGGCAGCATGATCCGGCACGGCCCATTGGCGTCTGGGACACGGTGCGTGAGGACGAGAGGGGCCTCTACGTCCGCGGACGACTGTTGACAGAAACGCAAGGCGGACGCGAGGCGGCGGCGCTGCTGGCCGCGGGCGCGATTGACGGGTTGTCCATCGGCTATCGCACCGTGCGTGCCGAGAAATCGGGCACCGGACGCCTGCTGACGGAACTGGAGCTTTGGGAAGTGTCGCTTGTGACCTTCCCGATGTTGCCTCAGGCGCGCGTTGCGCCGGGGGCGGGTGGTGCCGATCCGGCACCGGACGAAGACCTCGTTGCGATGATTTCCGCAGCGCGGGAGATGCTGGCCTGAGGGGTGCCCTGGCCGCGATCAGATTCATTTTTCACGCAAGGATATTTTGATGACGGATGCGACATCCGGGGTCGAGGTGAAAGCGGCCATGGCCGGTTTTCTGAACGACCTCAAGGGCTTTCGGGCCGAAATTGAAACCAAGCTCACTGAACAGGACAAGTGCATTACCATGCTTCAGACCAAATCCCGCGCCGATGCGCGCCCCGCCCTGTCCACCGCTGCGGATGTAGAGGTTCCGCATCAAAAGGCCTTTGCTGCCTATTTGCGGTCGGGCGACGATGACGCGCTGCGCGGCCTGATGGTTGAGGAAAAGGGCATGTCCACCCAGGTTTCCGCCGAGGGTGGTTTCCTGGTGGACCCGCAAACCTCTGAAACCATTCAAGGGGTGTTGCGCGGTGCGTCCTCGCTGCGGTCTGTCGCCAATGTGGTCAATGTCGAAAGCTCTGCCTTTGATGTTCTTGTCGATCATACGGATATTGGTGCGGGTTGGTCGGATGAGACCGGCGCACAGGCCGAGACCGGGACGCCGCAGCTTGAGCGTATCTCGATCCCGCTGCACGAGCTTTCGGCGATGCCCAAAACCTCTCAACGTCTGCTTGATGACAGCGCGTTTGACGTCGAGGGCTGGCTGGCCGCGCGGATCGCGGACAAGTTCTCGCGCGCAGAGTCCGTGGCCTTCATCAATGGTGACGGTGTGGACAAGCCGACAGGCATTCTGAGCTATACCGCCGTTGCCAATGACACGTGGAGCTGGGGCAATATCGGCTATGTTGCCACGGGTGAGGCGGGTGATTTTTCCGCCCTCGATCCGGCGGACGCGATCGTGGACCTGGTCTATGCGCTTGGCGCGCAATACCGCGCGAATGCAAGCTTCGTAATGAACTCGAAGACCGCAGGCGCGGTGCGCAAGATGAAGGATGCAGATGGCCGCTTCCTTTGGTCGGATACATTTGCGGAAGGAGAGCCTGCGCGCCTGATGGGTTATCCGGTGCTGATCTGTGAGGACATGCCGGATATCGCGGCCGATGCCACGGCGATAGCCTTTGGTGATTTCACGAATGGCTACACCATCGCAGAGCGCCCGGACATGCGCATCCTGCGCGATCCATTCTCGGCCAAGCCGCATGTGCTGTTCTTTGCCACCAAGCGTGTCGGCGGCGATGTAAGCGATTTTGCTGCGATCAAACTGCTGAAATTCGCCGCCTCCTGAGGCGGCGCTGAACCTTGAACAACCCAAAAGGGGCGCGCCGGACGGCTGCGCCCCTTTTTCATGGCGAAATGGGGGAGATGGCAGATGATGCTGACTGAACTAGTGGCTCCGACACAGACGGCGGTGGATGTCGCGCGCCTGTCTGAGCATCTGCGGCTTGGCAGCGGTTTCGCCGATGACGGTGCGCAGGACGCAACCTTGGAAATGTATATTCGCGTGGCCACGAGTGCGGTGGAAGCGCGGATTGGCAAAGCTCTGATCACACGGCAGATGCGCCTGGTACTGACGGGGTGGAGCGCGGTTGAGCGTCAGACCCTGCCCATGGCGCCGGTGGCACGGATCGACGCAGTGCGGGTGATGGATCGAAGCGGAGAGGCCCGAACGGTGGGGGCCGGGCTTTGGGCGCTGCGGCGTGACATTCAAGCGCCGGAGCTGGTGGCCAATGGCGGTTCATTGCCCTCGATCCCGTCAGGTGGACAGGTGGAGATCGACTTTGAAGCGGGGTTCGGACCGGCATCTGAAGATGTGCCTGCGGATTTGCGGCAGGCGGTTCTGTTGCTGGCGGCCCATTACTATGAAGCGCGCCATGCTGGGGAGGCGGGGGGGGTGCCCTTTGCGGTGCTGGCGCTGCTCTCCCCCCACCGGGCGGTGCGGCTATGAGTGTGCGTGCGATCCCCGAATTGAACCGGGCGATGGTGCTGGAGACCCGTGCCCTGACCCCGGATGGCGGTGGGGGGCACGTCGACGGGTGGGTCGCACTCGGCACGTTATGGGCGGCGGTTGAGCGACCGGCTGCCCGGTTGGTGGCCGATGGCGCGCGTGAGGTTCCAGCGTTGAGGGTGCGGATCATCGTTCGCGCGGCCCCGGCGGGGCAGGCCCGCCGCCCGGTTCCCGGACAGCGTCTGCGTCAAGACGACCGGCTGTTCCACATCAAGGCGGTCAGCGAATATGACGCGAAAGGCCGGTTCCTGCAGCTTTGGGCTGAGGAGGCGCAGTCATGAGCGGGACCTGCTTTTCCTGGCCGTTGCAAAAGGCGCTCTATGCAGCGCTGAACGGGTCGAGCGCCGTGACGGATCTGGGGGCTGTCTATGACGCCCCACCGGCTGACGCACCCTCGGATTACGTCGTGCTGGGGGAGGATCTGGTGCGCCGCAAGGGCGCGCCGGGTGAAGTCCTGCATCTGCATGACATCGTGATCACGGTCTATAGCGATGCGGATGGATTTGCCCGCGCGAAGGCGCTGTCTGCGGCGGTGCTGGGCACGCTGGAGGACGGCCCCCTGAGCGTTGAGGCGGCGCGTGTCGTCGATCTGATGTTCGAGCGTGCCCGCGCAAGGCGCACCCGCAAGGGCGCAAGGCGCATCGAGATGCGGTTTCGCATCATCCTGGAAGATATCTGATTTCATTGAAGGAATTTACTCATGGCCACGCAAATGGGCAGGGATCTGCTTTTGAAGATCGACATGACGGGCGGCGCGAATTTCGAGACTGTGGCGGGGCTGCGTGCCACGCGGATCAGCTTCAACGCGGATACGGTCGATGTGACAAGTGTCGCAAGCTCTGGCGGGTGGCGTGAGTTGCTGGGCGGGGCCGGTGTCCGCTCTGCCGCGCTTTCAGGCTCTGGTGTTTTCAAGGACGAAACGACGGATGCGCGGGTGCGGGAGGTTTTCTTTGCCGGCGAAATCCCGAACTGTCAGGTCGTGGTGCCCGATTTCGGGGTGATCGAGGGACCGTTTCAGATCACATCATTGGAATATTCCGGCGAATATGATGGTGAGGCGGTCTATGAGCTGGCGCTTGCCAGCGCGGGTGAGCTGACCTTCGTGGCCCTGTGATGACGAACCCCTGGGCTGGTGAGGTCGGGTTGACCGTTGATGGGGCGCGGCATGAGATGCGGCTGACCCTTGGTGCCCTTGCAGAGTTGGAGGATGCGCTCGGCGACGCGGGCCTGATCCCGTTGATTGAGCGTTTCGAGACCGGTTCGTTCACGGCCAAGGACCTGATTGCCGTGCTTGGCGCAGGTCTGCGGGGCGGCGGTGCGGATATCGGGGTCGAGGCCCTCAGCAACGGCGTGATCGAAGGTGGCGCGACCGAGGCGGCGCGGGCTGCGGCCCGTCTGCTGGCCCGATCCTTTGCAATTCAATGACTGGGCTGGATTGGCCGGGGCTGTTGCGCCTTGGCTTGCATGAACTGCGGTTAAAACCCGCCGAGTTCTGGGGGCTGACGCCAGGTGAACTGATGCTGATAGCCGGGCTGGACCCGAGCGCCGCCCGGGTGATGGGGCGGGCGCATCTGATGGCCTTGACGGCCCAGTTCCCAGACAAGGAGACAAAGAATGGTGGATGAGGTGGAAGACGGACCTGAGGCCGTGCGAGAACTGTTTGCCGAGGTCGATGCCTCTGTTGCGACCACGGAAACGGTCGTCGAGGCCTTCCGGCGTGAGCTGGATCAGACAGGCAGGTCGCTTGACCGGACGCGCGAGGGGGTGGCGGGATTTGATCGCGCGATCGGTCGCGGCATGCGCAGCGCGTTCGATGCGCTGGTCTTTGACGGGGAGCGGGCGTCGGATGCGCTGCGCAAGATGGGACAGGCGATCTCAAGCTCGGTGCTCAATCAGGCGCTGACCCCTGTTCAGAACGCTGTTGGAGACGCGCTGAACGGTGTGGTGACACGCGGGATTGGCGCATTGTTCGGCGGTGCGACAGCCTTTGCGCAGGGGGGCGCCTTTGGTGCGGGACGGGTGCGTGCCTTTGCCAAAGGCGGGGTGGTCAGCGGTGCGACGACCTTTCCGATGCGCGGAGGCACCGGGCTGATGGGGGAGGCCGGGCCAGAGGCGATCATGCCGCTGGCGCGGGGGCCTGACGGGGCCCTGGGGGTCAAGACCTCTGGCGGTGCCGCGGGCGGGACGGTCACGGTCAACATGAACATCAACACGCCAGATGTGCAGGGATTTCGACGGTCACGCGGACAGATTGCGGCGGAGATGAACCGCGCGATGGCGCGTGGCCGCCGGAATATGTGAGCGCGGCGAATCCAGTTCCACCACAGACCGCGGCGCGAGGCCGGGGTCTGGGTATTTGGACCAATCCGAAACAGCAGTATTTTCAGGGGATAGAGTGATGAGCTTTCATGAAGTGCGGTTTCCCGCACAGCTGAGTTTCGGGTCGAGCGGCGGCCCCGAGCGGCGCACCGAGATCGTGACCCTTGCCAGCGGCCATGAGCAACGCAACAGTCCCTGGGCCCATGGCCGCAGGCGATATGATGCCGGAACCGGTGTTCGGTCACTCGACGATCTGGAGCTTGTGACGGGTTTTTTTGAAGCCCGGATGGGTCAGCTCTATGGATTTCGCTGGAAAGATTGGGTCGATTTCCGGTCGGGCAGCCGGGACCGCGTCCCAGAAGCGACGGACCAGGTGATTGCAACCGGTGATGGGACGACGCGGGCATTTCAGCTGGTGAAGACGTATGCGTCCGGCCCAGCCAGCTATGTGCGGCCGATCGTCAAACCGGTTGATCTGACCGTGCGTGCGGCGATTGATGGTGTGGAGCTGTTCGACGATTTCAGCGTCGACCTGACCACCGGCATCGTGACCTTTGATGATCCTCCGCAAGATGGGGCTGCGGTCAGCGCCGGCTACGAATTTGATGTCCCTGTCCGGTTCGATACCGATTTCATCGAGACGAATATCGCGGCCTTTGAGGCGGGAGAAATCCCGTCGATCCCGGTGATCGAGGTGCGGGTCTGATGCGTGAGATTTCAGATGAGTTGCAGGCCCGGCTCGACAGTGGGGCGACGACCCTTTGCCGGTGCTGGATCCTGACCCGGACCGATGGCGTCGTTATGGGGTTCACCGATCATGACAGCGATCTGCGGGTGCGGGATGTGCTCTGCAAGGCGTCCACGGGCATGATCGCAGGCGCGCTTGATCGCACGACAGGACTGGCAAGCGACAATGGGCAGGCGCTTGGAGCGCTGAGCGCAGGCGGGATCACCGAAGCAGATATAGCGGACGGACGCTATGATGGCGCGACGGTGCAGCAATATCTTGTGGACTGGACCCGGCCAGAGTTGGACTTGTCGCTTTTTGCCGGGCGGATTGGTGAGATTGCGCGGGCGGATGGGGCCTTTGAGGCAGAGCTGCGCTCTCTCGCGGATGATCTGAACACACCGGCGGGGCGGATGATCTCGGCAAGTTGCGATGCGCAGGTTGGCGATTTGCGCTGTGGTGTTGACCTTGACCATCCGGACTATCGGCTTGTCACGGTTGTGGACGCTGTCACGGCGCAGGGCGTTTTGGTCGGCGGCCTCGACGCCTATGAGCCCGGCTGGTTTGATGGTGGGGTGTTGGTCTGGACGGACGGTCCACTGGCCGGTCAATCCGTCGCAATCAAGCGCGATGGTCTGACCGTTGATGGGCAGCGGGAGGTTGTGCTTTGGTCCGAACCTGTCGCAGGGATTGGTGCCGGGACAGGTCTGCGCCTGACGGCCGGATGTGATCGGCGCGCTGCGACTTGCCGCACAAAGTTCGCCAACTTCCTGAACTATCGCGGGTTTCCGCATATCCCCGGAGAGGACTTCATCTCGTCCTATCCCAATCGTGGGGAGGGGCATGATGGCAGTTCATTGCAGCGCTGATGACATCGTAGCCGAGGCCCGTGGCTGGCTGGGGACACCTTATCTGCATCAGGCCAGCTGCAAGGGGGCGGGGGCTGATTGCCTGGGTCTGGTGCGCGGGGTCTGGCGGGCTGTGATCGGTCCGGAGCCGGAAACGGTGCCAAGCTACACCCCCGATTGGTCGGAGGTGAGCCGGGAAGAGCGACTGGATGCCGGTGCGGCCCGCCACATGACCCGGTTGAGCGGACGCTGGGGACGCGGAGACGTGTTGCTGTTCCGTATGCAAGGTGCTGCCGTTGCCAAGCATGTGGCCATCGTTTCTGAAACCGGCCCAGAGGGCGCGCGCATCATTCATGCCTATTCGGGGCATGGGGTGGTGGAGACCTCTCTCGGTCCTGCCTGGTCGCGCCGCATTGTTGCGGCCTTCCGTTTTCCTGATCGGAGCACATGACATGGCGACGTTACTTCTAGCCGCGACAGGATCTGCCGTTGGCGGCATGTTCGGGGGCACTGTTCTGGGGCTGAGTGGTGCAACGATCGGGCAGGCAGTCGGGGCGACGCTGGGATCCCTGATCGATCAGCGGATGGTGGGGGGTGGGTCCTCGACCGTTGAGACGGGACGACTGGACACGTTTCGGCTGTCCGGCGCGCAGGCCGGCACGCCGCTTCCCTATCTGGCTGGGCGCATGCGATTGCCTGGGCAGATGATCTGGTCGACGCGATTTCGCGAGACTGTCACCCGTGACACCCAGACACAGGGTGGTGGTGGCAAGGGTCGCTCACGCCCAAAGGTCACGCAAACCACTGTGACCTATAGCTATTCTGTGAGCTTCGCGCTCGCTTTGTGCGAAGGAGAGATCACACGTGTCGGTCGGGTGTGGGCCGATGGCAAGATCCTGCCCCGCTCTGCCTATTCGATGCGGGTGCATACGGGCCGTGAGGATCAGGTTCCTGATCCGCTGATCGCTGCTGTCGAGGGATATGCCAATGCGCCTGCCTATCGTGGGACAGCATATGCCGTCTTTGAAGAGTTGCAGTTGGAACGGTTTGGCAACCGCATTCCGCAGATCACCATGGAAGTGTTTCGCCAGCCAGAAAGCGGCGATGAGACGCCGATCCGGGAGGGGATCAAGGCGGTCGCGCTTTTGCCCGGGGCGGGGGAATATGCGCTTGCGAATGCGGCGGTCAATCTGGAGCTGGGGCCGGGCAGTTACCGTTCGACCAATGTGAACAACTACGATGGGCGTGCAGATGCGGCAGTGTCGCTGGAGAACATGTCGCGGCAGATGCCCAACCTTGCCTCGACTTTGCTGGTTGTCAGCTGGTTTGGCACGGACCTGCGGGCAGAACACTGCGATGTTGTGCCCGGCGTGGAGCAGAAGGCCAGCGACGGCGCACGGATGCCGTGGATGGTCAGCGGGATTGGGCGCGGGGCAGCCTATGATATCTCTCGCACGGACGGGCGTGTCAGCTATGGCGGAACGCCGTCGGATGCCAGTGTGCTGGAGGCCATTTGGCAGATCCACACCCATGGTAAGGGCGTGACATTCTATCCCTTTATCCTGATGGATATTCCGTCCGGCAATGGACGCACTGACCCTTATGGCGGGGTGGAGCAGGGGGCGTTTCCATGGCGCGGTCGCATAACCTCGGACCTGGATGGCACCGCTGCGGTGATCGGTGCTGTGAACGCGTTCTTCGGGGGCGCGCAAGTCAGCGATTTCTCGCCACACACAACCGGTGTTTCCTATTCAGGTCCGGCGGATGGCGGCTATCGCCGTATGGTGCTGCACTATGCGTGGCTTTGTGCCGTGGCTGGTGGGGTGCAGGCCTTTTGCATCGGGTCTGAGTTGCGCGGGCTGACCACGTTGCGCGCATCGGATGGAAGTTACCCCGCTGTCGCCGCTCTGCGGCAGCTGGCCGGTGAGGTACGCTCGATCCTGGGCCCGGGTGTGAAGATCAGCTATGCGGCGGATTGGTCCGAGTATTTCGGACACCATCCGGGCGACGGATCTGGTGATGTGTTCTATCACCTCGATCCGTTGTGGGCCGATTCCAATATCGATTTTGTTGGGATCGACAATTACATGCCGCTCAGCGACTGGCGGGACGGGGAAGGGCATTTGGATGCGGAAGCCGGGTGGCGGAGTATTCACGATCCTGACTACCTGAGCGCCAATATCGAAGGCGGCGAGGGGTTCGACTGGTACTATGCCAGTGACGTGGACCGCGCGGCCCAGAACCGGACGCCCATCACGGACGGTGCTTACGGCGACCACCATGTGTTTCGCTACAAGGACCTGCGAAACTGGTGGGGGCGGCCGCATTTTGATCGACCAGGCGGTGTGCGCAATGATCTGCAGACCGCGTGGGAGCCGCGCTCGAAACCGATCTGGTTTACCGAGATTGGGTGCCCGGCCATCGACAAGGGCACCAATCAGCCCAATGTTTTCCTTGATGCCAAGAGCACCGAGAGTGCGCGGCCTTATTTCTCGACCGGTGCACGGGATGATCTGATTCAGCACCAGTACGTCAAGGTGATGACCGAGTACTGGGATGCGCCCGGGCGCAATCCGGTTTCAGAGATCTATGATGGGCCGATGCTTGAGACGGCGCGGAGCCATGTCTGGGCTTGGGATTTGAGGCCATGGCCCGACTTTCCGAATCGTACAAGCGTTTGGTCAGATGGGCCAAATTACAATCGCGGGCATTGGCTGAACGGAAGGATCGAGCAAGCGCCGCTGCCGGATCTGGTGCGCGAAATATGCGCACGCTCTGGTGTGACCGATATTGATGTCAGTGCGCTTTACGGCGTCGTGCCGGGGATGGAACTGCGCGACGGTCAGTCTGCGCGGGCGGCTTTGCAACCTCTGATGACAACATTTGGTTTCGACTGTCGTGAGCGAAACGGAACACTCGTCTTTTTCATGCGCACCGGACGGCGTGACGCGGATTTGGAGGGGCGCGATACAGTCCTGAGGGATAATTCGGCTGGCCCCAAGCTGGTGCGGGATGGCGTGTCGGAAAGTGCTGATCGGGTTCGGTTGCGCTATTTTAACGGCGACGATTCCTATCAGCGCGGGTCCGCCGAAGCCATACGGGGCGCGAATGTGCCGATGCGGGCCACAGGCTCTGACCTACCGCTCGCCTTGAGCCAGGCGATGGCGGAGAGCGCTGCTGAGCGTTGGTTGTTTGAAGGAGAGGTTTCGCGTGATGGCGGCGAGATCGTCTTGCCCCCGTCGCTGTTGGCACTGGAAGCTGGGGACGTCGTTGGTCTTGCCAATGAGAACTGGCGGATTGACCGGATTGAGGATGGGCTGGATCGCAGGATTGAGTTTCGTCGCACCGATCCTGCGCTGTTCGTGTCTCGTCCACGCGATGAACGCTTGTTCGACACCGGGGCCGGTGCGACTGTCGCCTCTCCTTTGGTGCATGTGCTCGATCTGCCATTGTTGACCGGTGAGGAGGTGCCCCATGCCCCGCATATCGCCGCGGCATCGGACCCATGGCCGGGGGCAATCAATGTCTTCATGTCTTCGACCGATGATGGGTTTGCCTTCAATACCCAGCTTTCAGAGACTGCAACGGTCGGAGTGCTCGATACACCACTTGTCAGATCGAGGGCGGGTGTCTGGTCTTCAGGCTGCCGCATAAGGGTTAGCCATGGGGTCTTGCAAAGCCGAGACCGCGCGGCGGTCCTGAATGGCGCAAACGCTATGGCCATTCGGTTTGGCGGCGTGGGGGACTGGGAAGTTTTCCAGTTCGCGAATGCGGCCCTTGTTGCGAACGGTCTGTGGGAGATCGGTGACTTGCTGCGAGGACAAGCCGGAACAGAGCCCCTTATCCCTGAAAGCTGGCCGGTCGGCAGCGATGTGGTTGTGCTGGACGGTGCGCTGGAGCAGATCAACCTTGGCATCTCTGCCAGGACTTTGACGCGCAAGTTGCGCGTGGGCCCTGCGGCGCTGGGCTATGACGATCCGACATATCTGTCGATTGAGCAGGCGTGGGATGGTGTCGGGTTGCGGCCCTACGCGCCCGTACATCTGCAGGCTCGGGTCGCCGGTGGAGATCTGGATCTGAAATGGGTGCGTCGCACCCGTGTGGATGGGGACCTGTGGACGGCGGGCGAAGTACCGCTTTCCGAAGAGCAGGAACGCTATGATGTGAGGCTGATCAAGGATGGCGCCGTCGTTTGGTCTGCGGAGACCGATGCGCCACAGGTGACGGTTCCGCAGGAAAACCTTCCGCCAGCCCCTTACGAGATTGAAGTCGGGCAAATCTCTGCCCGCTTCGGCATTGGCCTGAAAGCAAGGATGACGCGAAATGACTGAGACTTCACGACTTGGATTGCCACTCGTGCAAGCTGCGCAGGCACAAAAGCATGTCACTGTGAATGAGGCGCTGACCCGCTTGGATGGGTTGGTGCAGCTTGCGCTGCAGGATGTCGATGTCGTCAATCCGCCGCTTTCGCCAGCCGATGGTGACGCCTACGGGGTTGGCACGGCGGCGACGGGGGATTGGGTCGGCCAGGATGACAAGGTTGCCGTTTTCGCCAATGGGATTTGGAGCTTCGTATCCCCCGTAATCGGATGGGAAGCGCATGTGGTGCCGGCCAATGCCCGGATGGGTTGGGATGGAACTGGGTGGCGGCGGGTCGCGCCTGCCTTGTCGAGTGGCGGAGCAGAGACCGTAACACGTATCATCGAGGCTGATTTCGTGCTCGGCGCGGGCACGGATCTGACCACGCCTGATCTGATACCAGCCGGATCGCAGGTGATTGGTGTAACCGCGCGGGTCATCGTACCCTTTAGCGGCGCTGGGCTGACGACATGGTCGTTTGGTGTGCCGGGTGCGGTAGATCGCTATGGATCGGGCTTGGGTATCGCGTTGAACGCCTATGCCAGGGGGATCACTGGCCAGCCGGTAACCTATTGGAATGATACGCCATTGCAGCTGACCGCGGATGCGGGATCCTTTGCCGGTGGTACGGTTCGTATCGCCATCCATCTCACAGAATTGATCGTGCCTGCACCGGTGTGATGGGGGCCATCACAACTCATTGCTTGATCTTTGCGCTGTCACGTCCGATGTCAGTAGGAGTTATCTCTGCTGGGAGGCCACCATGCCCCATGCCACACAAACGGCTGATGTGACAGCGCTGGACCCGGTTTGGGCTCAGATCACGGAAGAAGCAAAGGCGATGGCTGCGGATGAACCGCGACTTGCCGGACTGGTTCATGCAAGCGTTTTGAACCGGCGCAGCTTCGAAGATGCGTTGTGTTACCGGCTTGGGCAGAAACTTGCGTCTGGTGAGATGACCGAGGGACTGGTGCGCGAAATTCTGATCGAGGCCCATCAGGAGGATCAGTCGCTTGGGCGCAAGGCGCGTGCCGATGCGGTCGCGGTGCTGGAACGTGATCCGGCCTGCCACCGACTGATCCAGCCGTTGATGTTCTTCAAGGGATTTCAGGCGCTTCAGGCCTATCGGATCGCCCATCATCTGCTGATCAATGGGCGTAAGGACATGGCCTATTTCCTTCAGATGCGGACGTCTGAAGTGTTTGGCGTAGATATTCATCCCGGTGCGAGAGTCGGGCAGGGGATCATGATTGATCACGCCCATTCCATTGTCATCGGTGAAACTGCCGTTGTGGGCGACAATGTCTCTATGTTGCACTCCGTGACGCTCGGCGGCACCGGAAAGGAAGACGGCGACAGGCACCCCAAGATCGGGGATGGCGTGCTGATCGGTGCGGGGGCCGCTGTTCTAGGTAATATCACAATCGGGCATTGCAGTCGGATTGCATCGGGTTCGGTCGTTTTGCAGCCGGTTCCGCCGTGCAAGACTGTCGCCGGTGTGCCTGCGCGCATAGTTGGTGAAGCGGGATGCGATCAGCCGGCCAACAGCATGAACCACTTACTGAGCGTATCGGACGATTGATCCGGTAGCTGTGGCAATCGACACTTGAACCCAGATGTTTTGCGGTGAAGGTTGAGGGGGTAGCCCCCTCAACCGGAGACCCATTCCCGTGCGACACTCAGTTTCTGCCGCTCTCATACTCATGACCACGACTGCGCTGCCGGCCTTCGCGCAGGAGTTGACGCCTGCCCAGGCGTTGGCCCTGATCGAACAGGCTGCGGTAAGCATGAATGTCGACTTCAAGCTGCGCAATCAGCGCGTAGAGGGCGATGCGATCGTTGCGGATGGTTTTAAGTACACGGCAGATGAGGAGGTGGGTCTCTTCACGTTCACGGGTGGTCCAATCGCACTCCGCCCTTCTGCTGACGATTATGACGTTGAGATCGACTGGCCTGAGCAGAGCAGTATTCGGATCGATAGTCGCGAAGGCGAGCTGGAAAGCCTCACCTTTGGCGTCGAGATGTTGGGGACAGATTATCGGTTCCGCATCGCGGACGGGGCACAACGTGATGCCGATGGCGTACCGGAGTTGATCGATTATACCTTCGATGTTGAGAGCTTTGCGATGACATTGCTTGAGTTCGAAGAGGCGGTTGGTGAGGACCCCGTGGATTTCGATCTCAATGTTCTTCTGTCCGAGCTCGGGAGTGTCGGCACGTGGGCAGCTGACGGGGACCAGTCAATGTCTGGCAGCATTGGATCGATGGTGACGGAGTTCTTTGTCGACGCGGTCGACGGGCGTTCCCGCAGTTCGTCGCGCAGTGAGGGTCTGTCATTCGCTTTGGATACGGCAGGGCCTCTCATCCGTGGGGAGACCGAGACGATTGGCCCAGATGACGTGCTTCGTTTTTCGTTCAGCTCATCTGGATCGCAAGGATCTGCGGAATTTGGGGGGCCGGATGGCAATTTCAGTTATCAGACGTCTTCGGGTGGAACCGCGTTTGCTGTTGGCGTCGGGGACGGGCGCTTTGACTTTGAAGCCGGAGCATCGGCCCTGAACGCTGATATTGCCTTTGATATGCTGCCAGTGCCCGGCGCGGCCTTTGCGGTTGAGGAAATGAGCCTAGACATTTCTGGCCCCATTTTGCCGTCTGACGAAGCCCAGGCAGCATCACTTTCACTGGGGCTGGAGCGGCTGACCGTGAGCGATACACTTTGGGGACTGTTCGATCCGCAAGCGGTATTGCCGCGCGATCCTGCGACGTTGATCGCCGAGATATCGGCTGAAATAGATCTTCAGGAGGATTTGGGTGGTATGATGGAAATGGATCAACCACCATTCATGCCACGCTCCATTCAGATTGAACGGCTTGAAGCCGATGCGGTTGGTGCTGCTTTGATGGCGAGCGGCGCCTTCGATTTCATCGTGGATGGATTTGAGCCTATCCCAGTCGGCAAGGCGACTGTTGAAGTTTCCGGGATCAATCAGTTGATGGAAAACCTGACGCAGATTGGCGTGATTACAAGCAGTGATCTGCTGCCGGTTCGGATGATGCTTGGTGTCTTTATGCAGCCAAATGGTGATGACAGCTATTTTACGGAAATTGAAGCCGCAGCAGATGGGCTGATTTCTGCAAATGGTGTGCCGTTTCAGTAGCTTGCCTTAGAAAGGCAAATGAAAAGGGCCGCACTTTGTGCGGCCCTTTCTATAATGATTTGAGAAAGGCCGATCAGGCGAGCATCGCGATTGGATCTTCGAGGTTGGCTTTGATCGCGGCCAGGAACTCGGCCCCCAGGGCACCGTCGATGACCCGGTGATCGACAGAGAGCGTGACGCTCATCACGGTTGCTGTCGTCAGTTCGCCATCGGCACCTACTACCGGCTTCTTCACGCCTGCGCCGACTGCGAGGATCGAGGCGTGGGGCGGGTTGATGACCGCATCGAAATTTTCGATGCCCATCATACCAAGATTGGAGATCGCGAACGTGCCGCCCTGATATTCGTGGGGAGCAAGTTTGCGGTCGCGGGCGCGGCCTGCAAGATCCTTCATTTCAGCCGACAGCGCGCTGAGCGTCTTGGTGTCAGCGTCGCGCAGGACCGGAGTGAAGAGCCCGCCCTCAATTGCGACAGCAACAGCGACGTCGGACGGCTTCAGCTTGAGCACCCGATCGCCCGCCCAGACGGCATTGCAATCAGGCACTTCCTGAAGGGCGTTGGCGCAGGCCTTGATGATGAAGTCGTTGACCGAGAGCTTCACGCCCTTCGCTTCCAACCCTTTGTTCAACTGAGAGCGGAACTTCAGCAGGGCGTCGAGGTGAATGTCACGGCGCAGGTAGAAGTGCGGAACCGTCTGCTTAGCCTCGGTGAGGCGGGCGGCGATGGTCTTACGCATTCCGTCGAGCTTGACCTCTTCATAGTCTCGGTCGGCATACATCTTGGCGACGGCATCGGCGGAGGGGCCAGTGGACGGTGCTGCTGCCTTTGGCGCTTCTGCGGCTGCCTTGGGCGCTTCGGCCTTCGGTGCTGCAGTGGCATTTTCCACGTCGGCCTTGACGATACGGCCATGGGGCCCGGACCCCGTGATAGACGTCAGATCGAGACCTTTATCCGCTGCTATGCGGCGTGCGAGGGGGGATGCGAAGATGCGTTCACCGGACGGGTTCGCCGGTGCTGCTGGTGCAGGCTTTGCCTCAGCCGGGGCAGGCGCCGGAGCAGCCTCCGCAGGTGCCTCAGGCGCCGTGGTTGGCGCGGTGTCAGCGGATGCGCTGATATCATCGGCGCTTTCGCCATCTTCGAGCAGCACGGCGATCAGGTCATTGACCTTCACACCTTCCGTGCCTTCTGCGACGACGATCTTTCCGATGGTGCCTTCATCGACGGCCTCGAATTCCATCGTGGCCTTGTCCGTCTCAATCTCTGCGATCACGTCACCGGAGGCGACGGTGTCACCCTCCTTGACGTTCCATTTCGCAAGCGTGCCTTCCTCCATCGTGGGCGACAGGGCGGGCATCAGGATGTTGATGGGCATGGTCCTGTCTCCTTACTTGTAGGTCACGGCGCGCACAGCATCGATCACCTCTTGGGTCGATGTCAGGGCGAGCTTTTCGAGGTTGGCCGCGTAGGGCATCGGTACGTCTTTACCGGTACAGCTGAGCACAGGTGCATCGAGATAATCGAACGCCTCGGCCATGATGTGTGCTGCGATGTGATTGGACATCGAGGCGACCGGGAAGCCTTCCTCTACCGTCACGCAGCGGTTGGTCTTCTTCACCGAATTGATGACCGTTGCGTAGTCGATCGGGCGCAGGGTGCGCAGGTCGATCACCTCAGCGCTGATGCCCATTTCGGCGAGTGCGTCTGCAGCTTCGAGCGTGTAGGTCATACCGATGCCCCAGCTGACGAGGGTGACATCAGTGCCTTCGCGCCAGATCTTCGCCTTGCCGAATGGAATGGTGAAATCCTCAAGCTCCGGTACGTCGAAGGACTTGCCGTAGAGGATCTCGTTTTCGAGGAAGATCACCGGGTTCGGATCACGGATTGCCTGCTTGAGCAGGCCCTTGGCGTCAGCAGCGGAGTAAGGCTGCACGACTTTGAGACCCGGAATGGAGGCGTACCATGCGGCGTAGTCCTGCGAGTGCTGCGCACCCACGCGGGCCGCGGCCCCGTTTGGACCGCGGAACACGATCGGACAGCCCATCTGACCGCCGGACATATAGAGTGTCTTAGCGGCAGAGTTGATGATCTGATCGATGGCCTGCATCGCGAAGTTGAAGGTCATGAACTCCACGATCGGGTTCAGACCACCAAAGGCCGCGCCCACGGCGAGGCCGGTGAAGCCATGCTCGGTGATCGGGGTATCGATCACACGTTTGGCGCCGAACTCGTCGAGCAGACCCTGGGAGATTTTATAGGCGCCTTGGTATTCGGCGACTTCCTCACCCATCAGGAAAACGTCTTCCGTGCGGCGCATCTCCTCAGCCATCGCGTCACGAAGCGCTTCGCGCACGGTTTGTGATTTGAAGGTTGTGCCTTCTGGGACGTCTGGCTCGGCTGCAGGTGAGGGGACATCCGCTGCGGGCTTGGCAGCGGCGGGGGCTGCTGCGTGTGTGCTCGCTGCCTCGGCCTCCGGCTCAACGGTTTCGGTCACGGCTCCTGCCGAACGGTCTGCGCTGTCGATATCGTCTGCGCTTTCGCCTTCTTCGAGCAAGATCGCGATGAGGTCGTTGACCTTGACGCCTTCGGTGCCTTCAGCGACGAGAATTTTTCCCATGACGCCTTCATCGACGGCCTCGAATTCCATCGTGGCCTTGTCGGTTTCAATCTCAGCGATCACGTCACCGGAGGTTACGGTGTCGCCCTCCTTCACGTTCCATTTCGCGAGTGTGCCTTCTTCCATCGTGGGGGAGAGGGCGGGCATAAGGATCTGGATGCTCATGCGGAAGCCTCCTGCGGGAGTTCGTCTGCGTAAATGTCGGTCCAAAGCTCCTCGAGCGCAGGCTCGGGGCTTTCCTGCGCGAATTTCGCGCTTTCATTCACGACTGCTTTGATTTTCTTGTCGATGTCCTTGAGCTCATCTTCTGTCGCGTGGGAACCGGTAAGCAGGATGGATTTGACTGCTTCGATTGGGTCACGCTCTTCACGCATTTTCTGGACTTCTTCGCGGGTCCGATATTTTGCCGGGTCGGACATGGAGTGGCCGCGGTACCGGTACGTCTTCACCTCGAGGATATAGGGGCCTTTGCCCGCGCGGCAGTGAGCGACGGCTTTTTCGCCTGCCTCTTTCACTGCAAGCACGTCCATGCCGTCTACTTCCTCTCCGGCGATCCCGAAGGCCGCGCCACGTTCCCAATAGGATGGAGAGTGGGTGGAACGTTGGACCGAGGTGCCCATCGCATACTGGTTGTTTTCGATCACGAAGATTACCGGCAGATCCCAGAGGGCAGCCATGTTGTAGGTCTCGTAGACCTGGCCCTGGTTGGCCGCGCCGTCGCCAAAATAAGCGAAGCTGACAGTATCCTCGCCACGATACTTATTGGCGAAAGCGAGGCCCGCACCGATTGGCACCTGGGCTGCGACGATGCCGTGGCCACCGTAGAATTTCTTCTCCTCGGAGAACATGTGCATCGAGCCACCTTTACCGCGAGAGTATCCCCCTTCGCGTCCAGTGAGCTCGGCCATCACGCCGTTAGGATCCATGCCACAGGCAAGCATATGACCATGATCACGGTAGGACGTGACGCGGCTGTCGCCTTCTTTAGCCGCGGCTTCGAGCCCGACCACCACGGCTTCCTGACCGATATACAGGTGACAGAACCCGCCAATCAGACCCATTCCATAAAGCTGTCCGGCCTTCTCTTCAAAACGCCGAATGAGGAGCATATCCTCATAATATTGCAGCAGATCATCCTTGGATGCGTTGGGCTTTTTCGCCGCTTTGCGGGTTGCCATGCGCGCCACTCCCTAGATTGTTCTATATCAAACCATCTGCCTTATAACGTAAGGTCAGGGCTTTTGCACCCCCTCTGGTGCAAGGGAGCAATGCGTGAGCGGCATAGCGATCGAAAGGGTCAGCGGATGATGATCTCGTCCGGGCGGGCGAGGCCCAACACATCGCGAGCGCGCTCATCAAGTAGATCTAGGTCGAGATAATCATCACTCAACCGCGCAACGCGGTTTTCCAAAACGGCCCGTTCCTGTTCCAGCAACGCAAGCGTCACCTCCAGATCCTGTGTCTGCTGACGCACTTCGGCCAGTCGGGCCAGACCATGATTGCCCTGCACGGCGGTGAAGCAGAAATAGAGTGTGAGACCGATGACACCCACGGATGCGACAGCGCCACCAAGGGCGCGATATGGCAAATGTGGGAGCAGACGTTTCACAGGTTTGGCTTCACTTCGCTGGCAGAAAGCCTGTGGACCATGCCACAGGTGATTCGTCACGGGAATCCCGAAATCAATTTGCGGCGTGAATTGTGGCGAGATGGACTCACTTTTGCCGCAAATCCACCTTCCACAAAAACAGAAAACGGGCGGAGGTAGCCTCCGCCCGTAGCATCAATCTAGCGATGTTGAGGTGCGGGGATCAGGCACGACCCTTGTAGATGTCGATGATCTTGCCGAGCATCTCTAGCGCTTCGCCACGCTCGCGCTGGAATGTGTTACGCCCGATGATGGAGCCGTTGCCGCCACCGTCACGGATTGCGCGCGCGTCGTCGTAAACCGAGTTCTCACCCTTCTTCGCACCGCCGGAGAACACGACGATCCGGCGGCCGTTGAAGCTTGCATCCATGCAGTTCTTCACACGCGCGGCTTGCGTCGAGATGTCGATTCCGTGCTCTTCGTAAACGGCCTTGGCCTCTTTCAGGCTGAGGTGGTCGGAGGAGAGCTTGATCTTGATGATATGCGCACCAAGCAGGGCTGCGATCTGCGCCGCATATGCGCCGATATCGATTGCGGTCTCTCCGTCCTTATCGAGCGCTTCGCCGCGCGGATAGGACCAGATAACTGTTGCAACGCCCTTGGAGGCCGCTTCTTTGCGCATCTCGGCGATCTCTTCGAACATATCGAGGCCGAGGGAAGAGCCGGGGTAAATCGTAAAGCCGATGGCCGAGCAACCGAGACGCAGCGCGTCGTCGACAGAGCCGGTCAGGGCCTGATCCTTTGGCGCTGCTGACGGGATCAAAGAGTTCGCGCTGTTGACCTTCAGGATTGTTGGGATCTGGCCCGCAAATGTATCAGCACCTGCCTCCAGCATGCCAAGTGGCGCGGCATAGGCCGATAGGCCCGCATCGATTGCAAGTTGGTAGTGATAGTGGGGGTCGTATGCCGCCGGGTTTGGTGCAAAAGACCGCGCCGGGCCATGCTCAAAGCCCTGATCGACCGGCAAGATGACCATTTTGCCAGTGCCGCCCAGCTTCCCGTTCATCAACATCCGGCACAGATTGCCCTTCACGCCGGGCGTGTCCCCCTCGTAATTGGCGAGAATATTGCGAACGATGCGGGTCGCTTTCATGGGACAGCTCCTTGGGCCAGTTAGGATGGATTTGGCCTAGCGGACGCGAATTGGCTGCGTCAACCGCTGTGGACGGGCTGAAACCGGTTTGAATCCGGCGAAGTCGGAACTTCGCCGGAAAACGCTGATTTTTCTACAAAAAGGCGCGAAGCATCGCCCGAATGCTGGGCAAATGCTCAGGATTCGAGGGCTGAGACGCCGGGCAAGGTCTTGCCCTCCAGCCACTCCAAAAACGCCCCGCCAGCGGAGGAGACGTAGGTAAAGTCATCTGCGGCCCCCGCCACATTCAATGCGGCGACCGTGTCGCCGCCGCCTGCGACCGACACGATCTTACCCTCTTTGGTAAGCGACGCGGCAGCGAGGGCTGCGGCTTTGGTCGCCATGTCAAAGGGCTCAATTTCGAATGCGCCCAGCGGGCCGTTCCAGACCAGTGCCTTTGCCGTTCCGAAGAGTTCGGTGACAGAGGCGACCGTTTTCGGGCCGGCATCCAGGATCATCGCATCCGCCGGACAGGCATCTGCGGCCACCGTTTCGCTATCAGCGCCAGCGGCAAACGCGCGTGCCACGACGACATCGCTGGGAAGGTGAAGGGTGCAGCCCGATCCCTCGGCCTTTTCCATGATGTCCCGTGCGGTATCCGTCATGTCATGCTCACAAAGCGACTTACCCACATTGATCCCTTGTGCCGCGAGGAAGGTGTTCGCCATCCCGCCGCCGATGACGATGTGGTCCATGCGGCCAATCAGGTTGCCCAGCAAATCCAGCTTTGTGGAAACTTTTGCGCCGCCCACAAGTGCGACGACCGGGCGCGGTGGATTGGCGAGGACACGTTCAAGCGCGCCCAGTTCCTCTGCCATCAGCCGACCGGCGCAAGAGGGCAGATGCGCAGCGACTCCAGCCGTCGAGCCATGGGCACGGTGCGCGGCAGAGAAGGCGTCGTTGCAGTAAATGTCGCCGCCAACGGCAAGCGCTTGGGCAAAGTCAGCACCATTCGCTTCTTCCTCGGCATGAAAACGCGTGTTTTCCAAGAGCAGAACATCACCGGACGGAAGGGCACCGATAGCTGCTTCTTTCTCTGCGCCGATGCAGTCCGCCGCGAAGTGCACACGCGCCCCGAACGCCTCGGCCAATGCTGGGACGAGGGGGCGCAGGCTCATCTCATCAACGACTTTGCCTTTCGGGCGCCCGAAATGTGCGAGCAATACGGGCTTGCCGCCCTTTGCCAGAATGTCTTTCACAGTCGGGACGATCCGCTCGATCCGCGTCGCGTCTGTCACCTTGCCGTCCTGCATCGGGACGTTGATGTCCACGCGGGTCAACACGACCTTTCCGTTGAGGTCCATGTCGTCGAGTGTCTTCCAGCTCATACTGCGTTTTCCTTTGTTGAAGGGGGAGACTGCCGGGGCAGGGCATTTCAGCGCCAGAACGCGATCCAGGTGACCAACGCCCAGTGTTTCTTCATCAGGAAGATCCACAAATCCCAGCCAAAATAAAAATGATCAGCGGCAAAGATCGCAAGGATGATGATCGCAAGTATCAATCCAACCCTTGTGTTCATTGCGTCCTCCGCCGGTGCGGAGCCCTTCTAGGACAAGGGAAGCGTGCTGTCACCCGGCAACGGAGCAATCCGGTGCCACGCCATCGGGATGGCCGAGCAGGTTGAAGCTGAGCACAATTTCGCGTCCGACGCGGATGAAGCGACTGACGCGGCCCTGACCGATGCCTAATTCGTCCAGATCCATGGTTAGATCCCCGCGCGCGCGCAGGCAGTTTCCCGGCCGTGTCAGCAGAAATGTGGTGCTGACCGGGTGACGTTGTCCTTTGATCGTCATGACGCCGTCGGCGCGCCAACGGCCCGGTTCGTCGAGAGGCGTGATGCCGTCAAGCTCGAACAACGCATCAGGATACCGTGCCGTGTCAAACCAATCTGCGGTTTGGGCAAAAGCCGTGCGCACAAAATCACCCAGCCTGACCGACGTGACATCGACCGCGACTTGAACGGCGGTATCTTGTGGCCGGAATTCGTTGAATTGTGCCGTCCCTTCAAGCCGTGTGAACGCACCGGGGAATGGGGTGTCGTTCTCTGTATATGTAAAGCTGATTGCGCTTTGATCAGGCAGCAGCGTCCAATCCTGAGCGGCAGCCGGCAGGCCTGTAAGGGCAAGAAGGATTGCAAGATATCTCATGGTGGGTCAGCCTAAGTTGCCAGACCCAAAGTGCCAGCCAAATGAGCGACGATGCCGAAGAGTTTATCTTTCCCGACGCCTGAAGCAGTGCCCGAGGAATATGTTGCCCCTCGGTTCTGCCTTCGTCCCCTGCGCGAAACAGACGTTGAAGCTGACTATGCCGCGGTCATGTCGAGCCGCGCGTTCTTGCGTCAGTGGGAGCAGTCTGGATGGCCCGCGGATGATTTCACGCTCGAGGACAACCGTGCCGATCTGATCCGACACGAACGGGAACACCGCGCGGGAGAGGCCTATACCTTCACCGTCCTCGATCCGACGCGGCAAGAGTGTCTCGGTTGCGTGTATATTTACCCGCCCGATTACAGGACCTTCACCCGTTCGCGTATCACCGCGCTATCGGATCATCGGTGGGCTGACGGGATGGCCATTTTTCTTTGGGTGCGCACCGATATGTTCTTCATTGATCTCGACCGGACGCTTCTGGAGGCGCTTCGGAGCTGGCTTCCCAGTTGGGGTGTCGAGACGATGTATTTTGTCACCAGTGCAGGGCTCAAACGGCAAGTGGATATCTTCAACCAAGCAGGATTAAGGCCTCTGTTTGAGATCGACGATCCGAAACTTGCAGGCAGCAGTGTCGCATTCGGATAGCTCACCCGCAAAAAAGCCCCACCGAGATGGCGGGGCTTTTCAAAATTCCAACATATGGGCGGGACGTTAGAGAAGATCGCGAACCGCCTGAGCCGTCGCCTCTGCCGTGATCCCGAAATGCTCGAACAACTCTTCTGCCGGTGCGGATGCACCGAAGCTGTCCATGCCGACGAAACCGGCCTTCTTCCAGTTCCCACGCTCAGCGCAAAGCCACTGATCCCAGCCTTGGCGCACACCGGCCTCAACCGCGACGCGCACGGGGCCCGCGGGCAACACACGTCGGCGATAAGCCTCATCCTGCTGGGCAAAAAGCTCCATCGACGGCATGGAAACGACACGCGTGCCGATACCCTCTGCCTCAAGGATCGCCTTTGCTTCCAGCGCGACAGAAACTTCCGAGCCGGATGCGATCAGGATCGCGCGGCGTTTGCCCTCTGCTTCGGCCAGAACATAGGCACCTTGTGCCGTCAAATTCTTGGTGGAGTGCTTGCTGCGCACAACCGGAAGCCCCTGACGGGTCAGGGCCAGCATGGTCGGGCCATCAGCCTCAACCGCCAGTTCCCATGCCTCGGCCGTCTCGATCGTGTCTGCGGGACGGATCACCTGCATGCCGGGCATGGCGCGCATCGCGGCCAGATGCTCGACCGGTTGGTGGGTTGGGCCATCTTCGCCCAAACCGATGGAGTCGTGAGTCATCACGTAGGCGACCCGCTGCTTCATCAGCGCGGACAGGCGCATCGAGGGGCGCGCATAGTCGGTGAAGACCATGAACGTACCGCCATAGGGCAATACGCCACCATGTAGCGCCATGCCGTTCATCGCGGCGGCCATGCCATGCTCGCGGATACCGTAGGAGACGTGACGCCCCTTGCGGTTGTCGGCATCGAATGCGCCCAGATCCGGGGTCAGCGTGTTGTTCGACCCGGTAAGGTCGGCAGAGCCACCGATCGTCTCGGGCAGAACGGCGTTGATCACGCCGAGGACCATTTCAGAGGATTTCCGCGTCGCAACCTTCTTGGCCGCCTCCGATTGTTCCTTCTTGAAGCGCTTGATGGCGGCAGAGAGCTTCTTGGGCACACCACCGGACATCTGACGCTGGAACTCTGCCTGCTTGGCTGAGGAAAGCGTGCCAAGACGCTCTGTCCATTCGTTGAACGCGATGTTGCCGCGCGCGCCAATCTGGCGCCATTCCGCAACAATGTCGGCGGGAATGTCGAACGGACCATGGGTCCAGCCATAGGCCGCGCGGGTGTCAGCGATCAGCTGATCGTCGGTCAGTGCGCCGTGGCCTTTGGAGGTATCCTGCGCGGAGGATCCAATCGCGATATGCGTCTTGCACGCGATCATCGAGGGCAGGGGAGATTGCTTGGCCTGGCGGATGGCCTCGTCAATCGCCTCAGGATCGTGACCGTCGCACGAGAAGACGGACCAGCCCGACGCCTCGAACCGTGCCATCTGGTCCGTCACATCAGAGATAGAGACCTTGCCGTCGATGGTGATGCCATTGTCATCCCAAAGCACGATCAGCTTTCCGAGCTTCTGTTTGCCCGCAAGGCCAATTGCCTCTTGGCTGACGCCTTCCATCAAGCAGCCATCGCCCGCGATCACGTAGGTGTGGTGGTCGACGATCTTTTTGCCAAAGCGTGCGCGTAGGCTCTCTTCAGCCATGGCAAATCCGACGGAATTTGCGATGCCCTGACCCAACGGGCCAGTTGTCGTCTCAATCCCTTTTGCGTGGCCGAATTCGGGGTGGCCGGCGGTTTTTGCGCCGAGCTGACGGAAATTGCGGATCTGATCCATCGTCATATCGGCGTAGCCGGTTAGATGCAGCAGCCCGTAGATCAGCATGGAGCCGTGACCCGCTGACAGAATGAACCGGTCGCGGTCGGCCCAATCCGGGTTGGAGGCATCAAATTTCAGGTGCTTCTCAAACAGCACCGTCGCCACATCGGCCATGCCCATCGGCATGCCGGAGTGACCGGAATTTGCCGCCTTCACCGCGTCGAGCGCCAGCACGCGCAGCGCAGTCGCTTTGTTCCAGTGATCGGGGTGGCGGGCGCGCAGGTCGTCGATGTTCACAGGCTTCTCACTTGTCTGATTAGGCCAACAATGCGGTCGTCATAGCACCGCCCGCCCATCGGTCAATAGAACGGGCCATTTTGATAGGTTTTGACAGAAAGATCGGCAGGATTTGGCCGAGTTTCGCCCCCGTCCTCCCCAATTTCCCGGATGTGGCAGACCCGGATGCAGTCCGCACTGGCAAGCGGGGAAATGCTTCGTTAGAATCGTCGTCAAAACAGCGCCGAATGGTGCATGACAAGGGCATGGGCATGAGCAAGACAGAAGAGTTGGAGGCACGCATCAGTGCCGCCATGGCGCGGATACGCACCGCAGCCGAAACACCTCCACCAGCGGCAGAGGCCGATCCGGTCGCTTTGCGGCGTTTGGAACGGGTAAACGTCGCGTTGCGCGCGCAACTCAAGGATATGGAGCGGAAGCGCGAGGCGGATATCGCCCAGCTTGATGGCCTGATTTCCGAGCTTCGTCCCCTGGTAGAGGAGGCTGAGCATGGCTGAGGTTGATCTGACGATTGGTGGTCGAACCTTCCGCGTTGCCTGTGCCGATGGAGAGGAGCGCGCGCTCGAATCCGCGGCCTCGCACCTTGCGCGTGAGGCAACCTTACTGACGGATGCAATCGGCAAGGTGCCAGAGAGCCGGATGCTGCTGATGTCTGGCCTGATGTTGGCAGATCGCCAGCTGAACCTAACGGCTGATCTCAAATCAGCAGAGGAAAAGCACCGCGTATTGGAGCAGCGTGCCGAACGTGCGGAGGCCGAGGCCGCCCGTCTGCGGGCTGAACCGCCTGCCAGCGTTGAACCTGTTGCGCAACCCGAGCCACAGGCGGATATGTTCCCGCCAGAGGATAACGGCGCGCTCGAAGCACTTGCGACCGTCGCGGAAGAGCTGGAGGCGCTGGCAGATCACCTTGAGCAACGGGCCGCATCATGAACCACGTCTACGGCATTCCGAACTGCACCACTGTGCGCAAGGCCCGCAAGTTTATGGAAGCTGAAGGCCATGAACATGCGTTCACGGCCTTTGCCAAAGCCGACGATCTTCCAACGCTGATCAGAGGCTGGGTTGAGCGGGCCGGGCTTGAGACCGTGCTCAATGCACGCTCTGCTACATTTCAGGCGCTTGACGATGTGGATAAGGAACGTGCTGTCGCAGACTCTGCCCATGCCATTGCGTTGATGAGCGCTGATCCGCGCCTGATCAAGCGACCTGTGTTGGACACTGGTGCGGCGGTCCTCACCGGATTTGATGAGGCCGCGTGGCGCGCAACCCTCTAGAGCGCCGTTACGACGACTTGGTCTTTTGCGGTGGCGGCACGCGTTGCGTCTGGCAGGGCGGCTTTCTCAGCGTATTCGCCCCTTGGATTGATCCGCTGCGCCGGATCAACACCGTCTCAGCCGGTACTATTTCGGCGCTCGGCTATGTCAGTGATCAGGCCCAAGGGCTTCGCGATCTCATGTGCGATGTGTTCGATGAGATTGCTAAGGGACCAGGGAATGTAAGCTTGCGCCGCAAATTGTCGGGCGGGCCGTTTTTTATCTATGAGAGTGCCTATGCAGAAATGGTGCGCCGCCTGATGTCGGCAGCCGGTGCGCTCGACGCTGTCGCGGACGGACCCGAATGGACCGTGCACGTGACCCGGCGGCCCCGTGTTGGTTCCTATGCGGCGATGGTGGCCTATGCGCTTGATCTGCGTTGGAATGACACGCCGCATGTCACTTGGCCGCGCCATCTGGGTGCACGATCTGTTGCGGTTGATATGCGCGCGGCGGCCCGTTCGGGCCTGGAGGCCGTTGTCGAACTTACCGTTGCAGCGGGGTCAACTCCGCCCAGCTTCGCGCAGCACTACCACGAGGGGATCCCGGTCATTGACGGGGGATTGGTCGACAATGCTGCCTGCCCACCAGATGGACATCCCCTGGTGCTTTTAACCCGTCCATATGCCGGATGCGCAGATCGGGGCGACCGCACCTATGTCAGACCGTCCCGACCCATCGCCGTAAACAAAATGGATTTTACGAATGCTGAGGCGATCCGCGGTGTCTGGCTCCAGGGAGAGCAAGACGCGCGCATTTTTCTGGAACAGCATGGGCATTTGGGCGCACCGTCCACCCGGTGATCAGACACGAAAAAGCCCACCGCGATCCATGCGCGGCGGGCTTTTTGCATATCTAAAAGGCTTACTGCTTGTTTGCTTCGCGCACCTTGTCGGCGGCGTCCTTGTCAAAGGAGACCCCATTCTCGGCCAGCAGCGTGTCGAGTTCGCCGGACAGCACCATCTCTGTGACGATATCGCAGCCACCGATGAACTCGCCCTTCACATAGAGCTGCGGGATCGTCGGCCAGTCGGAATAGTCCTTGATGCCCTGACGGATCTCTTCATCTGCCAGAACGTTCACGTCCTGATAGGGGACGCTCATATAGTTAAGGACACCTGCGATGCGTGAAGAGAACCCGCATTGCGGCATTTGGCTCGTACCCTTCATGAACAGAACGACATCGTTGCCTTTGACAGTGCTGTCGATCGTCTCTTGTGCGGCATTGCTCATCGATACTCTCCTCGATCCGGGCGCATGTCAGCGGCCCTCTTCGTCATCTTTCTTGCGGTTCTTTTCCGCGACCATCTCGCGCAGATAGTCAGTCCCGCCCTGAATGTCACGACCTCCGAGTGGATTGCCAAACGAGGTGTCGAGATTGCGGAATTCGTTCTCGTCCATTTGGAACTTTTCCGAGAAACTCTTCTTACGGGGACGCCGGATGGCCTGTTCAATGACGGCCAGGATCAGGACCAGGCAAACGATCCCCGCAAAAATACCGGCGAGCCAGAGCGTCCCCTCACTCATTCCTTAACCTTGGTGGTCAGGGCGAGGGCGTGCAACTCGCCATGGGAGCCGTCCATCTTGCCCTTCAGGGCGGCATAGACCGCCTGATGCTGCTTCACGCGGCTGAGCCCTGCAAATTCCTCTGCCTCGACCATCGCGGCATAGTGATTGCCGTCTCCGGCCAGATCCGTGATCTCGACAGTTGCGCTCGGAAAGGCTTCCTGGATCAGCTTTTCAATTTCATGTGCCTGCATGGCCATGTCTGCATTCTCCCGTAATCTGAACGAAACCTATGCCGCACTGGGCAGGCCCGCAAGATGCGCGCCTTAGCCAAAGGTCGCAGGTACCGCCGTCTCAAACGCACCCCGCAGGGCGTCGAGCGGAACCGAGGCGTCGCCGAGTTCCAGTGCCTCGCCGCCAACAGTCCCCACGCGCAGCGCCGTGATCCCGGCGGATCCGGCCATAGCGAGCAGCGCAGCGGCATCGGAGGTCGCCAGCAGATAACGGCCCTGATCCTCACCAAACCACCAGCCCGTACCAGCGCCTTCGAGCTTTAGCCCCACATGTCCGGCGAGGGCCATGTCGGATGCGGCAAGCGCGAGACCGCCATCGGACAGGTCATGTGCCGCTGTGATCACACCTGCCTTGTGGGCCGCGCGGACAAGCTCGCCCGCCGCGCGCTCATCCTTCAGATCAACATGCGGTGCGTCACCGTCTTCCCGTCCCAGCACTTCTGCAAGCAACGCCGATTGCCCAAGATACCCTCTGGTGTCACCGATCAGAACAAGCTCTTCACCTGCGCTTGGCGCGGTGGGTATCAAATCAGATAGCTCAGTTAAAAGACCGACAGCTCCAATGGTAGGTGTCGGCAAGATCGCGGAACCATCGGTTTCGTTGTACAAGCTGACATTGCCGCTGACGATGGGCATATCGAGTGCTGCGACCGCCTCGCCAATACCTTTGATGCAGCCAACAAACTGGCCCATGATTTCGGGTTTCTCTGGATTCCCAAAATTCATATTATCTGTCGTTGCCAGGGGCTTGGCGCCTGTTGCTGAGAGGTTTCTGTAGGCCTCTGCCACAGCCTGTTTGCCGCCTTCGAATGGATTGGCACGACAATAGCGTGGAGTGACATCAGACGTGAAGGCAAGGGCCTTTGGCGTCCCGTGCACGCGTACAACGCCTGCATCTGCGCCGGGCGTGCGCACCGTGTCGGCCATGACGGTCGTGTCATATTGCTGCCAGACCCACGCACGAGACCCGTAATTGACTGAACCAACCAACTTCAGAAGGGCTTCTGCAACATCCACTTCCGGCACATCGGTGAGGGGCGCTGCGGCAGGCGTCTCGACCCACGGGCGGTCATATTCCGGCGCCGTGCCCGACAGCGCCTTCAGCGGCAGGTCGGCCTTCACTTCACCATCGAGCATGATCAGGAAGCGATCCTCGGCAATCGTCTCCCCGACGATGGCGAAGTCGAGGTCCCATTTGTCGAACACCGCCTTTGCCTCGGCCTCCTTTTCGGGGCGCAAGACCATCAGCATGCGTTCCTGGCTTTCGCTCAACATCATCTCGTAGGCCGTCTTCTGCTTGAAAAAAACTGGAACACGTTCCAGATCGAGACGTACGCCCAGATCGCCCTTGTCGCCCATTTCCACGGCGGAACAGGTAAGGCCTGCGGCCCCCATATCCTGGATCGAGATCACGGCACCCGTGCGCATCAGCTCAAGCGTTGCTTCCATGAGGCGCTTTTCGGTGAACGGGTCACCGACCTGAACTGTGGGGCGCTTTTCCTCAATCGTGTCGTCGAACTCGGCAGAGGCCATCGTCGCGCCGCCCACGCCATCGCGGCCCGTCTTAGCACCAAGATAGACAACCGGCATCCCGACGCCGGAGGCAGCGGAGTAGAAAATCTTGTCCGCATCCGCGAGGCCTGCGGCAAAGGCGTTCACCAGGCAGTTGCCGTCATAGGCCCGGTGAAAGCGCATCTCACCGCCAACCGTGGGCACGCCAAAGGCGTTGCCATAGCCGCCGATCCCTTCAACGACGCCGTTCACAAGGCTCTTTGTCTTGGGATGATCGGGCCGCCCGAAGCTGAGCGAATTCATCGCAGCAATCGGGCGCGCGCCCATCGTGAACACATCTCGCAGAATTCCGCCCACGCCGGTGGCCGCGCCCTGATAGGGCTCAATGTAGGAGGGGTGGTTGTGGCTCTCCATTTTGAAGACGACAGCCTGACCATCGCCAATGTCTACGACGCCTGCGTTCTCCCCTGGACCACAAATGACCTGTGGACCTTCGGTGGGCAGCGTGCGCAGCCATTTCTTGGAGGATTTATAGGAACAATGCTCGTTCCACATGGCCGAGAAGATACCGAGTTCGGTGAATGTCGGCTCCCGCCCGATCAGATCGAGGATGCGCTGATACTCTTCGTCGTTCAGACCGTGTGCAGCGATCAATTCCGGGGTGAGGGCGGGGTCTTGCGTCATCGGGGCCTCCGGGCTTGGTTGCCTGCCTTTTAGAAGGCGGAAGGCCCCGATGACAAGTCACCTCTGGCGGTCACGACGTGGACGCCGTTCCTCGTCGCGCTGGAAGGGAAGCTCGGTTCTGTGAAAGCGCTCGATCCGTGTTGCGAGGTGGAAGGTATCGGCAAGCAGATATATCATTTCGATCTCCGTTGTGTTTGACTTCATTGCAAACACAGTGCGCGATGGCATGCCAAACCGCGAGTCAGGAGAATTTTTCAATTGTTAGCTGAGCTATCAAATGTCTGAACATCTTCCCTCCCTTGCAGCGCTGAGGGCGTTCGAGGTGAGCGCGCGGCTGGGAAATTTTTCAGCGGCCGCGCGTGAATTGAACGTCACACCGGCCGCCGTTGCGCAGCAAGTGCGGGGGCTCGAACGCGATCTCGCAGTACCATTGGCGGTGCGCGCGGGGCGGGGAATCGATCTGACCGCAGACGGGCTGGCCCTCGCGCGCGATCTGTCGGATGGCTTCACGACCATTCGGCAGGCTGTGGAGCGAATCCGGGGGCGAGAAGCGCTTCGCCCTGTCTCCATATCGACGACGCCGAGTTTCGCCGCCGGGTGGTTCATGCCCCGTCTTCCGCAATTCTGGGCGGACAACCCCGGTTTGGAACTGGCTCTGCATCCATCCGCGCAGAATGTCGATCTGACCGATGGACAACATGACCTGGCCATCCGATTTGGCGGTGGTCGCTGGGCGGGGCTTGAGGCGGAGTTGTTGCTGTCGACATCCTTCGTTGTGTGCGCCGCACCCGAATTGCTTCAGGGGTGGCGACCGGATCGGATGGAGGACCTTCTCGACCTGCCGTGGTTTGAGGAGCCGGGAACCCATGAACAGCTCGTTTGGCTGGACGCGATGGGATTGCCGCGTGAGAAGCGGCGCAACGTCACGCAATTGCCTGGCAATCTTCTTTTATCCGCTTTGCGCGAGGGGCAGGGTGTGGCTGCATCTGCCATGCTGTTTGTCGAGGATGATGTGAAGGCTGGACGGTTGGTAAAGCTGTGGCAGGATCAGACCCCGGGGCGGGGCTATTACATCGTGCATCGCCCCGGCGTCCTGCGGCCGCAGGTTGAGCGTGTGCGTCGATGGTTGAGGCGTCAGGTATGAATCTTGAAGGCGCACGAAAGGATGTGAAAGTCTTCTGCATCGGGTTGCAGAAGACCGGAACAAAGTCCTTGAAGCACCTGATGCGACGCATGGGATATCGGCACTATAAGCGAACCGCATACGCCTCAAAACTTTGGTGGGATGGCGATGTTGCAGGTCTTGTCGACACTATGGAGGCTTTTGACAGTGCCGAGGACTGGCCGTGGCCGCTGTGCTGGCGGGAAATGGATGCAGCCTTTGGCGATCGGGCACGATTTATTCTGACCCGCAGGACGAATGCTGAGGCGTGGCTCGACAGCATCACACGTTGGTCGTTGCGCACGAACCCGGAGGGCCACAGCCGCACCCGGATCTATGGCCACGCCTATCCGCATGGAGCGGAGCAGGCCTATCTGGATTTCTACGAGGGACACCTTGTCGCCGTTCGGGCCGCATTTGCGGACCGGCCCCACCAACTGCTCGAAATCTGCTTTGAAGAGGGGGATGGGGCAGAGGCTGTCGCAGAATTTCTGGGGGAGGAGCCACCGCGCCGGGGCGCCGTGCACCAGAACAGTTCGGCCACCAATCCAGCTGTAACCGGGTTTGAGGAGGAAAACTTGCGTCTTGCGATGGCCCAGAAGGAGCGCCTGCTGGCGGCAAGGCAAAAAAAAGCCGGGCACTAGGCCCGGCAAAGTCCAACAGGGAGGTATCAAGACCCGCGGTCTCTGCTATGCAGTGCATCGCTTGTCTTGACAGGGTACCTAGGGTGTGATCCCCGACCTGACAAGAGATTCTGCCTAAATTTGGTGCATAGCCGCCATTCACTGTGTGCATGGCACAACACCTAGCTGTATCAATCCAACATCGCAGCGGCTTTTTGTGCGCGTTTATAAGCGGTTATCTCTTCCAGAACAAATTCACGGAACGCGGCGACGCGCTTCGAATGCCTCAATTCTTCTGGATATGCGAGGTAGACCGGGACGACGCTGCTGGCCTGAGACGGCACAACATTGACCAATTCTGCGTTACCAAGGGCGATATAGTCGGGCAGGGCACCGATCCCAAGTGAGTGAATGACCGCCTGAAGGATGCCGAAATAGTTGTTCACCGTCAGGTGGCTGGAGTGATCCGCGTCCAGAAACGGTCGAAGCCAGGTCTGACCGGCGGCGACCTGCGGCGCGTCCGGGGCGTGGCCGATGATACGATGACGCATCAGTTCCTCGGTCGTGTCGGGCCGCCCGTGACGGGTGACATAGGATTGCGACGCATAAAACCGCATACGCACATCCATTAGCCTGCGGCGGATCAGATCCGCCTGGGATGGTTCCTTTAGCCGGATTGCGACATCAGCTTCGCGCATCGGCAGATCGACGATCCGCTCATCCAGCATCAGATTGATCTTCAGATTCGGATACTGTTCGTAGAGGCGTGGCAGACGTGGAGCGAGCCAGAGCGTTCCGAAGCCGGTCGTGGTGGTGACACGCAATTCGCCAAAAACTTCATCTTCGCTGTCGCGAATTCGGGCCGTCGCCGCGGCGAGCCGTTTGGCCATGTCGCGGGTTGCGGAATACAGCAATTCGCCCTGCTCGGTTAGGATCAGCCCGCGGGCATGACGATGGAACAGCGTCACGCTCAACGCTTCTTCCAGACCTCGAATCTGGCGGCTGACGGCAGACTGGCTCAAATGAAGCGAATCGCCCGCATGGGTCAGTGAGCCCACATCGGCCACAGCGTGAAAGATTCGCAGTTTGTCCCAGTCCATCGCACTCTCCGGTGTTTCGTGAAGGTCGAGCCTACAACAGCGCGCCGCGTTCGCGAACCGGTTTCATGCGGGGATCAGCGATCCTTCCAGCGTGCGCCCCAGGCTTCGATCTCGCGCAGCGGGCCATGCAGTTCCTGACCTTTGGCCGTCACACGATACTCCAGACGGCGGGCGCCTTCGTGCACGGGCCGTTTCGCCAGAAGACCCGAATCGACCAACCTGCGCAACCGGGTCGAGAGGATGTTGCGCGCTACGCCCAATTCGCGCTGGTAGTCGTCAAACCGACTGATGCCGTTCAACGACGCCCACAGGATCAGAAGAGTCCACCGGTCCCCGACCTGTTCCAGAGCTTTAGCCTCTGGCACGGTCTTCATTCTAAAATCGTTGGACACGCCCTGCACCTCACCGAAATGTCTTTTGTCAATTAAGCATACACAATACCGGAATTGGGAGACCTAAACTATGTTAACCATACCTAAAAAAGAATATTATTCATTTCATTCAAGGACGTAAGGGGTATCGAGACAAGACTTGAAAGGTCAGCATTTGTGACCTAACATAACGTCATACGATGAGTTGGCGACCGCTAGGGAGGCATCGCCACGTTCCTGGGGAGGATCGTCATGACACTTTTCGACCGGTCATTGGATGACCGTTTTGATCTCGAAAAACAGCATGTGCTGCTGAGCGGCATTCAGGGCCTGGTACGTTTGCCACTGATGCAAAGGGCCCGTGACGTCGCGGCCGGGCACAACACGGCTGGACTTGTGACCGGGTATCGCGGCTCACCGCTGGGCGGTGTTGATCAGCAGATGATGCGGGCACGCGATCAGCTTGAGAAGGCGCATGTCGTCTTTCAGCACGGTCTGAACGAAGATCTTGCTGCCACCGCCCTTTGGGGGGCGCAGCAGGCGGAGCTTCGCGGCGAAGGCAAATATGATGGCGTCTTTGGCCTGTGGTATGGCAAGGGCCCTGGCGTCGACCGCACGGGTGATGTCTTCCGTCATGCCAACATGGCGGGCAGCTCCGCACTAGGCGGCGTGCTGGTTGCGATGGGCGACGATCACACCGGCGAAAGCTCCACGGTTCTGCACCAGTCCGAATTCGCGCTGATGGATGCGCTGATCCCGATACTTGCCCCGGCAGGCGTGCAGGAGGTGCTGGATTATGGCGTGCTTGGCTGGGCTTTAAGCCGCTATTCCGGCTGTTGGGTTGGCATCAAATGCCTGAAAGACACGATCGAGGTTACCGAAGTCGTCGATGGCGATCCGCATCGGGTCGATGTCAAAATCCCGACGGATTTCGACATGCCGGCGGATGGCCTGAACATTCGCCTCGTCGACGATCGCACGGTGCAAGAGGCGCGGCTGCATGATTACAAGCGCTTCGCGGCCGAGGCATTCGGTCGCGCCAACAAGTTGGACCACAGGGTCTTGGGTGAGCGGGGGGCGCGCATCGGCATCGTAAGCTCCGGCAAATCCTGGCTCGACACCGTGCATGCGCTCGACCTGCTGGGGATAGATGCGGAAGAGGCAAAGCGCCTGGGCATTACCACTTACAAGGTCGGCATGACGTGGCCGCTCGACATGAAGTCGATGCGGGAGTGGTCCGACGATCTCGACCTCATCATTTGCGTCGAGGAAAAGCGCAAGCTGATCGAGGTCCAGATCAAGGAGGCAATCTTCGACGACCGACGTGGGCGTCGGGTCGTCGGTTGGAAACATGAGAATGGCGACACGTTGTTCTCTGTCAAAACGGCACTCGACCCTGTGACGATCGCCCGAAAGTTGGGCGGTGTTCTTCGCGCTGAAGGGGTTGAAAGCGAGAAGCTCAAGATCGCGATGGAGGTGCTGGACAACGCCGCCAAGGCAGATAACGCGGAGGAGATCGCAAGCCGCCTGCCATGGTTCTGTTCCGGCTGCCCGCACAATTCCTCGACCAAGCTGCCCGAAGGGTCCCGTGCCTATGCGGGCATTGGGTGCCATTTCATGGTGCAATGGATGGACCGCGACACGGTGGGCTTCACCCATATGGGCGGCGAGGGTGCCAATTGGATCGGGGAGGCCCCGTTCTCCAATACAAACCACGTTTTCCAGAACCTCGGCGATGGCACTTACAATCATTCCGGTGTGCAGGCGATCCGCGCCGCACTCGCGGCCAAGACCAACATCACCTATAAGATCCTTTACAATGACGCCGTTGCCATGACGGGCGGACAAGGAAACGAGGGCGATCTGTCCGCAGAGCGTATCGCGCATGAGCTGAAGGCGATGGGCGTCAAGCGCATCGTCGGTGTCTATGATCCGAAAGAGGATGTTGACCCTTCAGCTTTCCCGATTGAAATGCGAGAGCGGCATGAACTCGACGACGTGCAGCGCGAGCTGCGCGAAGTGCCCGGCGTCTCTGCCATCCTCTATATCCAGACCTGCGCCGCGGAAAAACGCCGGCGCCGTAAGCGCGGGAAATTCCCTGATCCGGACAAGCGCATCTTCATCAACCCGAATGTTTGCGAGGGTTGCGGCGATTGCGGGCAAAAGTCGAACTGCGTTTCCATCGTGCCGCTCGAAACCGAACTTGGCCGCAAACGACAGATTGATCAGTCGAGCTGCAACAAGGATTTTTCCTGCGTCGACGGGTTCTGCCCAAGCTTCGTGAGTGTGGAGGGCGCGACAGTGAAAAAGGCTGAGACGACCTCTGTTGCGATCCCGGACTTGCCTGAGCCGCAGCTTCCTTCCATCGACGGCACCTATAACCTCGTCATCACCGGGGTTGGTGGAACCGGCGTTGTGACCGTTGGAGCGCTGCTTGCCATGGCGGCGCATCTCGAAGGAAAAGGGGCCGGTGTCATGGAAATGGCGGGCCTTGCTCAAAAGGGCGGTGCGGTTCACATCCACGCCCGCATCTCCGAAAAACCGCAGGATATCAGCGCGATCCGTGTCGCTGTTGGGGAAGCTGACGCCGTGATCGGTGGTGATATGGTTGTGGCGGCCGGTGCAAAGACGCTCGGCCTGATGACCCGTGGCCGCACGAAAGCCGTGTGTAACAGTCACGAGATCATTACCGGGGAATTCACTCGCAACACTGAATTTAAGCTGCCGACGGACCGTATGGGCCTCGCCCTTCGCGCACGGCTCGGGGATGATAACCTCGCCATGCTCGACGCCTCTCAACTAGCGGCGAAGGTGTTGGGCGATGCGATCTATGCAAATGTTCTGATGTTGGGCGCAGCCTGGCAGGCGGGCCTGGTCCCGCTCAGCCGTGCGGCCATCGAGCGCGCGATCGAGATCAACGGGGCGGGCGTCGAGGGCAACATGCGGGCCTTCGAACTGGGTCGCTGGGCGATCCATGCGCCCGCCGATGCTCATGCCGTGACGTCAGAGGCAGACGTGGCCGAACTGACATTGGAGGAGAAAATCGACTTCCGCGCGGAGCACCTGAAAGCCTATCAAAATGGCCGTCTGGCCAAACGCTATCGGAAGATGGTGGACCGTGCGCGCGGCGTCAGCGACGAATTCGCACTCGCCGTGGCGCAGGGCTATCACAAGCTTCTTGCCTATAAGGACGAATATGAAGTTGCCCGCCTGCATGTTGAAACCTTGGAGGATGCTGTAAACGATGCCTTCGACAACGTAAACGGTTTGCGTTTTCACATGGCGCCACCTGTGCTCGGCAAGAAGGATCATAACGGCAATCCAGTGAAGCAGGAATTTGGCCCGTGGATGTTCCGCGCGATGAAGATGCTGCGCCGGGGAAAGATGCTGCGTGGCACGCCGCTCGATCCCTTCGGTCGGACAGAGGAACGCCGGATGGAGCGGGCGCTGATTGCCGAATATGAGCAGGACATGGAAGAGATCATCGGCAAGGTCGATGCCTCCACGCATGACGCAGCGGTGGCACTTGCGCTGATCCCACTCTCGATCCGTGGGTTCGGCCATGTGAAGGAAGCGAATGCGCAGGCGGCAGCCAAGCGACGCGAGGAGGCTCTGGCGAGCTTCCGCGCGGGTGGAGCGCCCGTTTTGAGAGCGGCTCAATAGGGTATTTGGACCAATCCGAAATCAGGCGAGGGTGAAGGAGAGGGGCGGCAGCCCCTCAATTTCACCCTCGCAGACATCCCCGCGTTGCAGCGGACCGACACCAGCGGGCGTGCCGGTCATTATGAGATCCCCCGGCTCAAGCCGTACCGCTTGAGAGCAGATGGCGATAATCTCTGGCACAGACCAGATCATCTCATCCAGCTGGGCCTCTTGGCGCATCTTGCCATTCACGCGAAACCGGATCGCGCCTGCTGGCAGCGACCCGGACCGCAACGGCCCGCATGGGGCGGAGTTGTCGAAGGCCTTGCCCCAATCCCAAGGCCGACCAACCTTCTTTGCAGCCCCCTGCAGATCCCGGCGCGTCAGGTCACACCCGACACCGTAGCCCCAGACATGATCGAGCGCGTCGGCTTCAGCAATATCCGTGCCACCCAAGCCGATCGCGAGAACCAGTTCCACCTCATGATGCAGATCGCTGGTCAGCGGCGGGTAGGGCACGTGCGCACCGCTATCCACAACCGCGTCGGCAGGCTTTGTAAAAAAGAACGGGGGATCGCGATCGTCGTTGCCCATCTCACGCGCATGAGCGGCATAGTTGCGCCCCACGCAGAAGATGCGACGTACGGGGAAGCGATCCGCAGACCCGTAAATGGCAACAGATGGGGTAACGGGTGCGGGGATCACGAAAGACATTTCACTTCCTCCAAATATCCCCGCCGGAGGCCTCGTCCGGTCAGACGAGGCGGGACTGTTCCATGGCCGCGCGCACAAAGCTTGCGAATAGCGGATGCGGCGCAAACGGTTTTGATTTCAGTTCTGGGTGGAACTGTACGCCGACGAACCAGGGATGATCGGGCAGTTCCACGATCTCGGGCAGTTCCCCATCGGGTGAGAGGCCAGAAAAGCACAGTCCCGCCTCTTCAAGCTGATCGCGATAGGCGATGTCGACCTCGAACCGGTGCCGGTGACGTTCGGAGATTTCGCGCGTACCATAGATTTCTGCGACATGGCTATTCTCGACCAGCATCGCATCATAGGCCCCAAGGCGCATCGTGCCGCCCTTGTCATCGTCGATGGTCCGCTCGACCGTGCGGTTGCCCTCGTTCCAGGCCTTCATGTGGTAGATGACATGCTCATAGCGGTCCTTGCCCGCCTCGTTGTCGAATTCCTCCGACCCTGCCTTGCTTAGGCCGGCCATGTTGCGTGCTGCCTCAACCACGGCCATCTGCATGCCCAGGCAGATGCCGAAATAGGGGATGTTGTTTTCGCGCGCATATTGTGCGGCGCGGATCTTGCCTTCGGTCCCACGCTCACCGAAGCCACCTGGGACGAGAATGGCGTTATATCCTTCGAGGTAGGGTGCCGGATCATCGCTGTCGAAGATCTCCGCATCAATCCACTCCGTCCGAACCTTGACGCGGTTATGCATGCCGCCATGGGTCAGCGCCTCGCTGATGGACTTATAGGCGTCTTCGAGTTGCGTGTACTTGCCCACGACCGCGATCCGAACTTCACCATCTGGATTGTAGATACGGTCCGCCACGTCGCGCCATTTGTCGAGTTTCGGGGCAGGGGCCGGCGAAATGCCGAATGCGTCCAGAACCGCTTGATCCAATCCCTCACGATGATAGGCCAGAGGCGCTTCATAGATCGACTTGAGGTCAAGCGCCGCGATCACGCGCTCTGGGCGCACATTGCAGAACAGTGCCAGTTTTTCGCGTTCCTTGGTTGGGATCGGCTGATCCGAGCGGCAAACCAGAATATCAGGTGCAATGCCGATCGAGCGCAGCTCCTTAACCGAGTGTTGGGTGGGTTTCGTCTTCAACTCGCCTGATGCCGCAATCCACGGCAGCAGGGTCAAATGCATGAACAGGCATTGGCCCATCGGCTTTTCCTGACCAAATTGCCGGATCGCCTCGAAAAAGGGCAGGCCCTCAATATCACCGACCGTGCCGCCAATCTCGCACAGCATGAAGTCTACGTCTTCGGCGCCGGTGTCCAGGAATTCCTTGATCTGGTTGGTGACGTGAGGAATGACCTGAATGGTTTTTCCCAGATACTCGCCGCGCCGTTCCTTCTCCAGAACCGTGGAATAGATGCGACCGGATGAGACGGAATCGGTGTTGCGCGCTGCCACACCGGTAAAGCGCTCGTAGTGGCCGAGGTCGAGGTCGGTTTCCGCGCCATCATCCGTTACGAAAACTTCACCATGCTCGTACGGGCTCATCGTACCGGGGTCGACATTAAGATAGGGATCAAGCTTGCGCAGGCGAACGGAATAGCCACGCGCCTGTAGCAGCGCTCCAAGGGCTGCTGAGGCCAGACCCTTCCCCAGAGAGGAGACCACACCACCGGTGATAAAGATGTAACGCGCCATGAAATATTCCCCGTGCGGCCAGCAAACCTGCCGCGCAATCCAAGTCTAAAAAAGGACCACGCCACGGGATTTGACCCTTAGCCGGAATCCCTGATTCCGGCAAGAGGCACCCGACATCTGGTGTCAGGTCATTCCTGTGGCGCGAGTGTTAGCGTTTAGTCAGCCGCCGGAGGCAAGGTCAGGTCGTCGCTGCCATCGAGCCCCGGTGGCAGCAGATCACCTTGAAGATCCGGTGCAAGGCCGGGACGCTCGATCCCGGTATCGGCGCCAACACCTTCGAGGACAGACCCACTGCCGCCATCCGATGCTGCAATGATTGTCAGGGCAAGGCAGACAGCAAAGAAGGCCGCGCCCAGTCCCCATGTCACTTTGCCAAGGGCCGTTGCAGCGGACCGGCCCGACATCATGCCGCCGCCGCCACCACCGCCGCCACCGCCCATGCCAAGCCCGCCCCCTTCGGAGCGCTGCATCAACACGACACCGATCAGCGCAAGTGCGATGATCAACTGGACGACGAGAAGGACGTTTGCCATTGCGGCCCCTTGGTGTTCACTAAGTCGGTTGGTCTGTAACAAAGCCACCTGATAGTGTCGATGCGAAAACGCAAGGGGCGGGGGAGAAGACGTGACGGTTTCACCTGATTACGAGGTGATCGCCCACAGGTTTTGATCAATGATCGAACTCACTCGGTGCATATTCCAGCAGGACGGGCACAACCAATTCCTCTTCATCTTCCAGGTGACGGGCCAGGAAAGTCTGAAATTTCTCTAATGTGGCGGCGAATTGCTCCGCTGCTGCGATGGTGCCAGATGCCTGAGCCTGCAACAGGCCGTTCGCTCCGTCTGCAAATTGCCCGAGAACGGCATCAATCGCATGGTGGTCTTTGTCCAGCATCTCGAACCCGCGCAAGAGGCGGTTATCCTGCCGCATCAAAACGGGAAAGTACTGAGTGTCTTCGATCATGTGGTGACCGTGCAGATCCTGCAACATGAACTGCCCGACCCGCGCCAGGCGGTACTTTGCATCATCTGTTGCAAGCGTGCCTTCCAACAAAGCCCTGTTGGTGGCGACGAGTTCCGCCATGCCGCGGCGAAACATCAAGTGCCGGTCCAGCCAGAACCGGGTGAGAGCGGTAAAGTTGTGATGCGTTTCCCAGTCGGCGCGGGGATACTGCTCGGCCAGCACCCGCAATGCATCGGGCAAGCCATTTCGTTCTGCAAGGGCGAGAGGATCAGACATAGACCAAAGATTGGCGTTTCGGTGCGGAAGTCGAGCCATATCTCTGGAAACAAACTTGTGATCGCGACGTGAGCACGGACCATGTTAGCCGCACAGCGACATATATTAGCCGGAGAACATGATGTTCCGCCAAGATCGCCTCGACGCCATTGCCCTTTTGATCCTGAGAACCGGTCTTGTCTGGTTCATCTTTCTTTGGGCTGCACACAAGATCATCACGCCGACCCAATACCAGAACCTCGCTCGTCATTTTGACGGCGTGGATGTGTCGATCTCGCAAATCTATCTGGCAGCCGGTGTTCAGATCGCGATCTGCGTTTTGGCATTGATCGGGATCGGGCGGATCTTCAGCTATGGCGCGCTGTTGGTCATGCATTTCTTTACAGTCACGCGGCGCTGGGAAGGGTTTTTTGATCCGTTTGCCCTGAACGACCGCAATTTTCCGATCAATCGAAATCAGGTGATTGATCTGGCCGTGTTGGGGGCCTTCGTTGCTCTGATCCTGTTGATCCGTCGGGATCACTTCAGCCTCGGGGGCTATCTTGCAAAGCGGGCAGGTCGTCTGAAATGGTGGATGTAGACGGATCGGGCCGCGAAAGCCCGATCCGCCGCCCCCTCCTTAGACGATGATGAAATCGTCAAAGGTAAGATCGTCCACATCCGTGTCTTCGAGACGGATTGAACCGGTTGAGGTTGCCAGCACTGCGTCATAGCCATTCTGCCAAAAGCCGCTCAGTGCATTTGCAGCTGAACCGACATCGGATGCGCGCAGGATCAGTTGATCGCCGTCCCACCCGCCTCCGTCGAAATCGGTGATGGTGTTCGTGCCGCTGATCCCGCTGGAAAAGTCGAACTGATCGTCGCCCGCTGCCCCTGAAAGGATGTCGTTGCCGGACCCCGCGATCAGGCGATCATTGCCGGACCCGGCGTAGAGCCGGTCGTTGCCAGACCCGCCGTTCAGCACGTCGGCTCCATCCCCGCCCACCAGCACGTCATTGCCAGCGCGGCCATTGAGAAGGTCATTCCCGTCGCGACCAAAGATGGTGTTGGCGCTGTTCGTTCCATTGATGGTGTTGTTGGCGTCATTGCCTTCGATCTTTGCCGAATATCCTTTGTCACCAACGAACCAGTTTGTGCTGTCGAGCTTGTTGGATTGCACGTTGAAGCTGCGATCGCCCCAATGGCCGGTGAAGGTGACACGCTCGACCCCGTCCAGCTCTTTCAGGCCGTAATAGGCATCTTCCAACCACACCTTTCCGTCCGCTGTTCGATAGGCCTCATAGTCGCTGGTGCGCCCGTCAACAAAGACTTCATCGAAGCCACTTCCGCCAAAGACGCGGTCAAATCCGGTCGAAAGGTCAAAGTCATCATTGCCGCCGAACCCGTCCAGCGCGTCGTTGCCGCCCCCATCCCGCAACTTGTCGCCGGCAATCGTGCCCAGAATGAAGGCGTCCTCCCCGTAGTGATCGGATGTGATCCGCGCGGGATCGCTGACCCAGGTAACCGTCCGCAGAACAGGGGAGAGCGCGCCGAGCACGATCGTGCTGTCTATCTGCATGTCCTGATAGAAGTTACTGTCGCCAATCGTGTCGTAAGGCGTCTCAAAGACGCCCCGCACATGTGCGGCCCAGCCGTTCGTGATGTTTAACAGGCTGAAGGGGCCAAGGGGGAACAGCGGGTTTGCATAGACGTCGTCGAATAGGACGATGTTGTCGGCCGAATGTTCGAACTGCTTGTCATCGTTGATCAGAGCTTCAAACAATCCTTCCGTAAGCGAAGCATCCACATCCCCCACAGACCGATAGACGACATCGTTCTCCATCCCCAGATTGAGGATCATCGGATCATCGTGCACCGTGGGGGAGGCGAAGGCGAAATAGTTCGCGTCCGCGTAAAACCCGTCCGAGATCTCGTCCGCGCGAAAAGCCATTGCGTTCGTGACTGCCCCACCAAGGCTATAGCCGGTCACTGTCACATCTTCTCCCGTCAGGCCGTTTGAGGATGCAAAGCTGGCAGTCGCGTCCAGCAGCATCGTGAAATCGTCGAGGATGCGCTGATCCTCCAGATCGAGATAGGCGGCCACATCGCCGAAGTCGGAGGTTCCGGCAAAGGCGATCCCAATCTCGACCAGAACGCCGTTCTCGTAGTGCCCGGTGATCTTGACCTGCGAGGATGAAAACTCTGGGCTGGAGTAGATGCCAAGGCTGTCATAGAGCGCCGGATCGACTCCCAACTCATGGGGCAGGATCTCGCGCCAACCTTGCGGCAGTTCGAAATTGGTGTCGAAATCCGCGCCGCTGACCGCGGCCACCAAAGGGTTATCGACAAGAAGGCTGATCCCGCCGAATGCATTGACCTGAGAGACGCGGGCGAGCTGATAAGCTTCGCTCACATCATCGCGCGCATCTCTTCCCCTGTAATCAAAAATTGCCATTGACGCCTCCCAAACGTATTTTTGTGTCGCTATGACAATTGGGTGGTTTGCTTCTGGCAACAGTTCTTCGCCTGGGACGCTACGTCACTGACCTTACGTAACCCATTGAAAAATAATCATGCAGCGCAGCAATCCGCGCTGCATTGCGAAGTCTCTTCGCGCCCGCCGAACAGATTATTGTTTCCCGTTTTCGCTCGAAACGAAAAACGCCGCACCTTGTTCAGGTGCGGCGTTCTCGGGGTTGAGGCGGCGGGGCAGTCGTCCCGCCGGATTCGGATCAGTTCTTGGACTTGTCGACCATCTTACCGGCAGAGATCCAGGGCATCATCTCACGCAGTTTCGCGCCGACCTGCTCGATCTGATGCTCGTCATTGTGACGGCGGGACGCCTTGATCGTCGGCTGGCCGACGGCGTTCTCCAGCATGAAGTCGCGCACGAATTTACCATCCTGAATATCGGTGAGCACGGCCTTCATTCGGGCCTTGGTCTCATCGTAGTTCAGGATGCGCGGGCCAGTGACGTACTGACCGTATTCAGCAGTGTTGGAGATCGAGTAATCCATGTTGGCGATGCCGCCTTCATAGATCAGGTCCACGATCAGCTTCACCTCGTGCAGACACTCGAAATAGGCCATCTCAGGCGCATAGCCCGCTTCGACCAGTGTTTCGAAGCCGCAGCGGATCAACTCGACCAAGCCACCACACAGAACGGCCTGCTCACCGAAGAGATCGGTCTCACACTCTTCGCGGAAGTTGGTCTCGATGATGCCGGAGCGGCCGCCACCGATGGCCGAGCAGTAGGACAGGCCGATTTCCAGCGCCTTGCCGGACGCATCCTGGTCCACCGCAACGAGGCAGGGCACGCCGCCGCCTTTGGTGTATTCGCCGCGTACGGTGTGGCCCGGGCCCTTCGGCGCCATCATGATGACGTCAACGCCGGGCTTCGGCTCGATCAGGCCGAAATGCACGTTCAGACCGTGCGCGAACGCAATCGCCGCGCCGTCCTTGAGGTTGTCATGGACGTATTTCTTGTAGGTCTCGGCCTGAAGCTCATCGGGCATGGTGAACATGATGACATCGCACCATGCGGCCGCTTCCGCGATTTCCATGACTTTCAGGCCCTCGCCTTCGGCCTTCGCCTTGGAGGCAGAGCCTTCGCGCAGGGCGACAACGACATTCTTCGCGCCGCTGTCGCGCAGGTTCAGCGCGTGAGCGTGACCCTGGGAGCCATAGCCCAGAATGGCCACGTTCAGGTCTTTGATAAGGTTCACGTCGCAATCGCGGTCGTAATATACGCGCATGGGTTTCGTCCTTTGTTTTGATCCCCGGATAGGGTGCAACTTACCGCGAACCAAAGCTGAGACATTTCGAATTTCGCTAGAAATTGCCGCCTTGGGGAAATATCATGCACAAAACCCCGTTGGACTGAAAATTCATGCTTGATGATACGGATCGTCGAATACTCCGCCAAATGCAGGCCGATCCTGATGCCTCGGTCGCGACCATAGCGGAACGGGCAGGGCTGAGCCACGCGCCATGTTGGCGGCGGATCGGGCGAATGGAGCGTGACGGCGTCATTATTGCCAAGCGGGCCATCATTGATCGGCGCAAACTCGGCTTTGAAGTTGAGGTCTTCTTGCGCATCACGCTAGATAAGACAGCGCGCAATGCATTCGATGCCTTTGTGGTTGAGGCGCGCAAGGTGGATGGTGTGCAGGCCATCCAAACGTTGCTGGGCCGTGTCGATATAAGGATGGACGTCATCGCCCGCGATCTGGCGCATTATCAGCATATCTATCAGACGCAGATCATGGCGCTGCCTCACCTGTTGGATGTTGAGGCGCTGATGTTGGTTTCGGAACTCAAGAATTCACAAGCCGTGCCGATATGACAGATCTCGATAAGATCGACAGGGCGATCCTGCGGGTGCTCGAAGCGGATGGTGCGCTGAATGCGGCGAAGGTCGGAGAGATCGTCGGGCTGTCGCAACCAGCGGCTTACCGGCGGATCAAACGGCTCGAGGCTGAGGGCGTCATAAAAGGGCGCGCCCTGATTGTCGATCCAACGCGGCTTGGCTACGGCGTTACGGTTTTTCTGGGTGTAAAGCTCGCGCCGCGCGGGCGCGCGGGGGTGGAAGATTTTGAGCGGGCCGTCATTGCCATTCCCGAGGTCCAGCTCGTCCAGCATGTGCTGGGTGTCTATGACTATCGGCTCAAGGTGATTGCCAAGGACCTGGAGGATTTCGAGCGGATCCTCAGACGGCGGATCATGACCCTTCCCGCTGTCGGCGATATCGAGAGCAATGTACTGCTTTCCGAAGAATTGTAATTTTTTTCGGAACGATCTGACAGCCCCGTTGTTGGTCTTCCGTAATTGCAATGAAGGAAAATTTAGCAATGAAAAAAGTATCTTTTGTAACCGCCGCCGCTCTTGCAACTGCTATGGCAACTTCTGCTGCTGCAGACATTACTCCGAAAACTGGAATGATTTCTTTGCCAGCTGAAGCACCTGCCGTGCAGACGGGCGACATTCTGATGATCGAGCTCAACGGTTCCATGTATCGTCTCGCTGGCCTCGAAGAAGCGGGCCTATCCGGCGATGATCTGAACGACGCTGTGATCGACCTCGAAGCGTTCTACGCACAGGGCACCGCGTCCTGCATGGAGATCGCTGACGGTGTCGCGAACTGCACGATCGGCGACACCAATGTGTCCGAGTATATCGCATCGCGTGACTATGCTCTGCTGACCGAGCAGGTGTCCGACTTTGGCCGTGACCCGATCATCGTGACGACGACCGAGCCGCTGGAAGGCCAGCTGTCGCTGCCGAAAGAAGCACCGATCGCATTCAGTGACGAACTGCTGCGTGTCGAGCTGAACGGCATTGTCTACGACCTCGCAGGTCTCGAAGATTCCGGCCTGACGGGCAACGATCTTGACGATGCGGCGCGTGACCTCGAAGCGTTCTACGCACAGGGCGAAGGTAGCTGTGATCTCGTTGCTGATGGCACTGTCACCTGCACCGTGGAAGGTGTTGATGTTGCAGACTACATCGTGTCCCGCACCTTCGCGACCGCCAGCTAATAGCTGCGCTTATATCGCGATGAAGTGAAGGAAGGCGCAGGGGTTTGGCCCCTGCGCCTCTTTTCGTTCGGGTCCATTGCGCGGATACTGATCTGACAAACCGCTTTTCAGGACTGGATTTCGAGATGCGCCTATTCCCCGCAATTGCATGTGTAGCAGCGCTGGCTGCTTGCGATGGCTCTGGCAATGTTGATCTGCCGCTGCGCAGTGCAGCCTTGCAAGATGCAACGGTGTCCCCAGTCGGCGCCACGTTCCGCGGGCAAGCACGGCTGACGCAACAAGCTCCGGCGATCACGTCGCTTGATCTGCTCTTCGTTGAAATCAACGGGTCCGTGCTGCGCCTTGATGGGATCGAGAACGCGGCCCTCTCTTTTGAAGAGGCGAGGGACGCTGCGGTAGAGGTGGAGGCCTTTCTGGCCCAAGGCCCGGCTACCTGCGTAACAGGTCAGGACGGCAATGCGTCCTGTGTCGTGGGTGGTTTTGATATGGCGCGGTTCCTGACAGCGCGCGTGTTCGCGCTGCCAGGTTGAGCCAGTCGCTTAGCGTTTCTTGATCGCGCGCCACACCCAGATCAGCAGGCAGGCGCCGATCACACCGGCGATCAGCCGACCAAAGAAGGTGGCGGCAAATCCCAAGCCCACAAGGCCGAGGATGAAGTTCAACGCCAGCGCGCCGACAATGCCCAGAACGATATTTGTCAGAAGGCCATGATTGGCCTTCATGATTTTCTCGGCAATCCATCCGGCGATCCCGCCAACTATGATCGCGACAATCCAACCCATTTCAATCTCCTCTTTCCCAGGAAGGCTTGGTTGGAGCAGATGACACGCCCTGTCGCTCGGTCAAGAGATTTGCCGTCGATCAGGTAAGGTTCAGTGACTGCCGCGGGCCATAGCAGCAACGCCAGTGCGCGCAACCTCGACAAGCCCAAGGGGCACCATCAGTTCAACGAACGCGTCAATCTTATCCGGTGCGCCGGTCAGCTCGAACACGAAGCTCTCGGTCGTGGTGTCCATGACGCGCGCCCGGAAGATTTCGGCGGTGCGCATGGCCTCGACCCGCTCTGTTCCAGTGCCGCGCACCTTGACGAGTGCCAGCTCACGTTCGACAGACGGACCCTCTACGGTGAGGTCGTGGACCTCATGAACCACGACCATACGGTCAAGCTGTGCCTTGATCTGATTGATCACCTGCGGCGTACCGGTTGTGACGACAGTGATGCGAGAACGGTGGCCGGTATGGTCGACCTCCGCCACGGTCAAGCTGTCGATGTTGTATCCGCGCCCGGAGAACAGGCCGATGACGCGGGCGAGTACGCCGTCCACATTGTCGACGAGCACGGCGAGCGTGTGCCGCTCATTCACGTCCGAGAACGGAGTCTTTAGGTCGTAGGCGCTTTTGCGAGAGGCGCCTTTCTTTAGGTCTAGCGGGGACATTTCGGTCTCCTTGAAAGTCTTTTGGGGGCTTGCCCCCTCCCGGCCTCCCCCGACTAGGGGGGAGGGGCGAAATCATTGAGTGCGTCGTTTAGACCAGCACCGCGCCGCCGGCCTGGATGGCGTTGGCCGTATCGGCGTTCTCACCCAGCAGCATCTCGTTGTGCGCCTTGCCCGATGGGATCATCGGGAAGCAGTTTTCATGTTTCTCGACGAGACAATCGAAAAGGACCGGGCCGTCATGGGCGAGCATCTCTTTGATGGCCTCGTCCAGATCCTCCGGGTTGTCGCACAAGATGCCCTTGGCGCCAAAAGCCTCTGCCAGCTTTACGAAGTCCGGCAGGCTCTCGGACCAGCTGGAGGAATAACGCTCCCCATGCAACAGTTCCTGCCACTGGCGAACCATGCCAAGACGTTCATTGTTCAGGATGAACTGTTTGACAGGCAGGCCATACTGCATCGCCGTGCCCATTTCCTGCATGTTCATCAGCCAGGATGCTTCACCGGCCACATTGATCACGAGCGCTTCGGGGTGGGCGATTTGCACGCCAACCGACGCCGGGAAGCCATAGCCCATCGTGCCCAGACCACCAGAGGTCATCCAGCGGTTCGGCTCTTCAAAGCCGAGATACTGCGCCGCCCACATCTGATGCTGACCCACTTCTGTAGTGATGTAGCGATCCATGCCCTTGGTCAGCGCTTCCAGCCGCTCAAGCGCGTATTGCGGCTTGATGATGTTGCCTTCCTGCTTGAACTTCAGGCAGTCAATCGCGCGCCAGTCATCAATTTTGCCCCACCATTTCTTGACGGCATCCGCGTTGGTACGGCGGCCATCGGCCTTCCACATGCGCAGGAGGTCTTCCAGAATATGGCCCACATCGCCGACAATCGGGTGATCGACTCGGATGTTCTTGTTGATCGACGAGGGGTCGATGTCGATATGCACCTTCACGGATTTGGGGGAGAACGCATCCGTCCGCCCGGTGATCCGATCATCAAAGCGCGCGCCGATGCACAGCATGAAGTCACAATCATGCATCGCCATGTTGGCCTCATAAGTGCCGTGCATCCCCAGCATGCCCAGCCAGTTCTTGCCCGACGCCGGATAGCAGCCCAGACCCATCAGGGTGGAGGTGATGGGAAAGCCTGTCGCACTCACCAATTCGCGCAGCAGCTGAGTCGCTCCGGAACCGGAGTTGATCACGCCGCCGCCGGAATAGATGATCGGGCGCTTTGCCTTTGCCATCGCTTCCACAACCGCAGCAATCTCCTGCATGTCGCCTTTCACCTGAGGCTGGTAGTGCGAGGTTTTCGCCTTTTTTGGCGGCATATAGCTGCCCTCGGCAAACTGCACGTCTTTCGGAATGTCGATCAGAACCGGGCCCGGGCGGCCATTGGTGGCGACGTGGAACGCCTGATGCAATGTCTCTGCCAGTGCATCTGTCTCTTTCACCAGCCAGTTATGCTTGGTGCAGGGACGGGTGATGCCAACGGTATCTGCCTCCTGAAACGCGTCATTGCCAATCATGAAGGTCGGAACCTGACCGGTCAGCACGACCAGGGGGATGGAGTCCATCAACGCATCCGTCAGGCCGGTGACCGCATTGGTCGCACCGGGGCCCGAGGTGACGAGCACGACGCCCGGCTTGCCTGTCGAGCGGGCATAGCCCTCTGCGGCGTGGGTGGCGGCCTGTTCGTGACGCACCAGAATGTGCTTGATCGAGTTCTGCTTAAAGATCTCGTCATAGATCGGTAGGACTGCGCCGCCGGGATAGCCGAATACGGTGTCCACACCCTGATCAATCAGGGATTTGACGACGATTTCTGCACCGGACATGCGGGTCATGATCTTAATCTCCAAATGGGCGGCTCTGGCCCCGTTCAACGCTCTGCATCAGGCATAAAAAAACCCCCGGTTGGGGGTCATGCGCGCCGTTCCTTTCCGATCCGTCGGAAAAGTTAGGCACGCTTGGCGATAAGGACTACGCTTTTCATGTCATTCCCTTTGCAGTGCGGGAGGTATCGCAAGCGCGGGCAGGGGGGTCAAGTCCGAAATGCGGATAAAATGACGTTTGACGACGTATTTTTGAAATCTTTGTTCAAACTGCGGCGCTCTGGCGCAGTTTTGCGCAAGGCGGATCTTCATCTCTCTCGAATTGTGGAACAAATCGATGTGACAGGTGGTTGATCGCTTAGAGAATTTTCAAGGAGAGATTTCATGGCACGTGGCAGGGCAGCAGATTCACCCCCAGAAATTCCCATCAAAGGGTGGAAGGACATCGCCCTGCGCGTGAAAGGGGAACTTGCCGCCGATCACGTGGGTCTGATTGCGGCAGGCGTTGCTTTCTATGGGCTGCTCGCAATTTTTCCCGGCATCGCTGCGATCATGGCGATTGCGGGGCTCGTTACGGAACCGGGTGTTATAGTGGCGCAGCTGGAGTCCATCGCGGCGATGCTGCCGCAAGAAGCCGCCGCGATCATCATAGATCAGGCAAAATCGGTGACGGGATCAGAAGAGGGCGGTCTTGGACTGGCAGCATTCATCGGCGTCGCGCTGGCGATCTGGTCGGCTTCGAAAGGTGTCGCGAGCCTGATGGAAGGCGTCAATGTCGCCTATGACGAAGACGAAACGCGTGGTTTCTTCAGGCTGACCTTTGTGAAGCTCGCGCTCACGCTCGGCCTTATGTTCGGCTTTGTGCTGGTGGTCTTGATCATGGTCGCCCTGCCAGCACTGCTCGCCCTGTTTCAGTTTGGCGCCTTTGCTGAGACAGCGGCGATGGTGATCCGTTGGCCGGTTTTGCTGTTCGTCGCGGTGGTTGGGCTGAGCATTCTCTATCGCTTCGCACCATCGCGGGATGATGCGAAATGGCGTTGGATTACCCCCGGTGCTGGTGTTGCTACGCTCGCGTGGGTTCTCGGCTCTGCCGCTTTCGCGGTCTATGTCCGCAATTTCGGATCTTACAACGAAACCTTCGGAACATTGGGTGGCGTTGTGATCCTGCTTATGTGGCTCTGGTTATCTGCATATATCGTTCTGTTGGGGGCAGAACTGGATGCGGAGATGGAGGCTCAGACGCGCAAAGACACCACGGTCGGCAATCGCGAGCCAATGGGCCAGCGCGATGCGGTGAAGGCGGATCAGCTGGGTGAGGCGGTGGCTGCTCAGCCAGCTGAATAATTGGCTGGCGGGTCGGGAATGTGGGCCGACCCGCCGCAGGAACAATCCTGCTCATTGCTTGATCTGGAGGGGTAAACGGGATCAAGCAATTTCGGTTGTCACGTCGATATTGCCTTGCGTTGCATTGGAGTAGGGGCAGATGAAGTGGCCGCGTTCCACGATCTTCTCAACCAGCCCGCGGTCTGTATCTGGCATTGACACTTTGAGCTTCACTGTAAGCCCAAACCCACCATCGCTACGTGGCCCGATCCCAACTTCGGAGTGGACGGTTGCGTCATCCGGCACGGTGCCGAGATTTTCGCTGGACGCGGCAAAGCGCATCGCACCGAGAAAACAAGCTGCATATCCGATGGCGAAAAGTTCTTCGGGGTTATGTCCTTTGTCATCGCCACCAAGGGCCGCCGGGCTGGCCATTCGGACCGTGAGCTTGCCGTCATCAAGGCCAGCAAGACCATTGCGGCCGCCGCCTGTTGCATATGCGCCAGTTGAGTATTTTACGTCAGTTGTCATTTTATGTGCTCCACGATAATATCGTGCACGATGTATATTGAAGCGAGACAGATGCGTCAATATCTTGCGAGACCCAGCCATGCAGCGTAGGCCTTTGACATGATCTCAGTCTCAGAAATGATCTGCTTTTCGCTCTACAACACAGGGCAGGCCATGCAGCAGGCCTATCGCCCGTTGTTGGATGCGCTGAATCTGACCTATCCTCAGTATCTGGTGATGACACTGCTTTGGAGCAAGGATCAGCCACTGACCGTGGGGCAAATTGGAGCGGCGCTTGGAATGGAGACGAGCACGCTGACCCCTCTGCTCAAGCGGTTGGAGAGTAATGGGCTGATCCAGCGGCGGCGCATGCCAGAGGATGAACGCCGTGTCGCCGTGACCTTGTCAGAGGCGGGGCAGGCCCTGAAGGCGAAGGCCGCGATCATACCAGATTGCATTGCGCAACAGACCGGAATGACCGTGGAGGAGTTGGGGCAGTTGAGAGATCAGCTGGCGCGCCTCTCAGACAATCTACGCGACCCAGTCAGCCGGGACTGAACTTCGCGCAAAAAAGGCCCCACACATTTGTGCGGAGCCTTTCATCAATCTGTCAGAGAAATCAGCCCTGCGATGGTGCTGGGGCGGCATTGCCCTGGCTGAGCGGGTCGTCATTGCGCTGGACGGAGCCTTCGAAATGCGCGCCGCTCTCAATCGCGATGGTCTTGTGGATGATGTCACCTTCGACACGCGCGGTAGAGGTCAGGCGAACTTTCAGGCCACGCACGCGACCGACGACACGGCCATTGACGACAAGATCGTCCGCCATGATCTCACCTTTAACAGTCGCGCCTTCGCCGACGGTCAAAAGGTGCGCGCGGATGTCGCCCTCAACCTTGCCTTCGATCTGGATGTCGCCCGTGGTCTCAAGATTGCCTTTGACAACGAGATCGGAGGACAGGACGGAAGGTGCCGCCTTCGGCTTTGCAGCAGGTGCGGCGGGCTTCGCAGCGACGGGTGCGGCCGGTGCCGGAGTTGCAGGCTTTGCGTCGCTGCCCGAGGATTTCGGCGCTTCGATGGGATCGTTCACTTTACTCTTAGAAAACATTTGCTGCTGCCCTTACATAGGTCGATGGGTTGACCGGGGTTCCCCCCTGCCGAATTTCATAGTGCAGGTGCGACCCGGTGGACCGGCCTGTCGAGCCCATGTCACCGATCCGCTCACCCCGCGTGACGCGATCGCCGACGCTGACGTGAATCCTGTGAAGGTGAGCATAGACTGTTTCATAACCGAACGCATGCCTGATCTTGATGACATTGCCATAACCTGACTGACGCCCTGCAAATGTCACTTCGCCTTCGCCCGGAGCGACAATCGGTGTGCCAACAGGGCCAGCAAAATCCATACCGTTATGGGCCCTGCGGCCACCATTGATTGGATCGCGCCGCGTGCCAAAGCCAGAGGTCAAGCGATAGGCCCCGGCTACAGGATCGCCAAAGGGCATGCGCTGTGCGGCTGAGCGGCGCATGTTGAGCGCATCAATGCGCCCCAACAGAAGTGTCATCCGCAGCGAGGCCGGGTCGCTGAGCCCCAACGCATCAACACCCGCATCCGGCAGCAGGTCAGGGCCGCCCTGACCATTATAGTCGGCACTGATGGACGCCATAAGAACATCCATATTCGCACCAGCAGTGCGGAAGACCTGATCAAGCTGTTCGATACCGCCTTCGACGGCGTCTTCCAGCCGGGCGAAAACACGCTCTTGCCGTTGCTCCGCAATGATCGCGCGGGTTTCCAGAATTTCGCGCTCTTCATCCATCGCGACCAGTTGATCTGCAATCAGGTCGCGATTGTTGGCCGTGCGCTCCATCCCGTCTAAGACGAGGCCGACAGTCGCTTGCAGGTCGACCGCCATGTCCTGCTGGCGCCGCAAGTCATAGCGGGCAAGCGTCAACTCGCTTCGGGCGGCATCCCGCTCTTGTTCGAGCAGAGCAGCCGCAGCGAGGCTCGCCTCCATCGCGGCTTCAAGATTCGAAGCCATCTCTGCGCGAACGGCATTTTCTTGGGTAAGACGGACAAGATCGCCCTGAAGGCTGGCGAGCGTGTTGCTCAGCTCTGCGGCGCGCACCCGGGCGGCTTCGGACGCGGCGGCATAATGGGCCCGATCTGCTTCCAGCGCTTCGATCCGATCAATCTGTGCGTGTTGGACCACGCTGCTTGCCGTCGCATCAGGCACCATGAAGTACTGGGCGGAGGTCAGAGCGGTGCCCCACACACCGAACCCAAACAGCGCCGATGCGCCCATACCCAATGCGATCTGCCGAAGTGGCGTCAGCCGCGCGTGAGAGGTCTGATCTCCACGCGTGATGTAGATCCGTCGCTCGGGCACAATGCGGCCCAAAAGGCGGTTCAGTCCCATGTAGTGTCCCTCGTTCTTATACGCCCCCCCAGGCGCATTTGAGGGAAAGTGTTAACGAGCCGCTGAGAAGGGTTCCATCAAAAGTTAAGAAATCGGTTTTTTTGCCCAACCAATTTTCGTTTCACGCAAGGTGCGAAAGGGCACTCGGCGAGAATCTGCCGACAATGTGGCAAGGCACCCGGCTGGCCCGCCCAAATTGGCCTATCTTCGGCCCGAATCGGCCTCGGCCAGCGGCCAGTAGAAGTCGAGGGGAAGGCCGGCCTCAGCCCGCTTCTCATCGTTGAACGGCGGTTTCAAAGCGCCATGAAAGTATCGCTTGACCAAGTCATGGAATGCGTCGCGGGGATCCTGCTCGTGACGGCCGCACAGGAAATGGAACCATTTGGACCCATAGGCGACGTGACCCACCTCTTCGGCATAGATCGTCCGCAATGCCGCAACGGTATCGGTGTCGCCCGCATTTTCGAACAACGTTATCATGCCCGGGGTGACGTCCAGCCCGCGTGCTTCGAGCACCATGGGGACGACGGCGAGCCGTGCTTCCAGATCATCCGCCGTGTCCTCGGCGGCACGCCACATCCCCGCATGGGCTGCGAGCGCTCCATAGTGGCTTCCCATCGCTTCAAGACGGTCAGATAGAAGCTTGAAATGTTTCGACTCTTCATCTGCTGCCCGCACCCAGTCGTCATAGAACCCGGCAGGCATCTTGATATGGGTGAATCGGGCGATGATGTCCCAATGCAGGTCGACGGCATTCAGCTCGATATGGGCGATTGCGTGCAGGATCGCGATGCGGCCTGCCGGTGATCCGGGCCTGCGTCGTGGAACGTCTCGCGGATCAAGTAACTCTGGCTCTGCGGGACGGGACGGACTGTCGGGCGGCGTTGCTGTCCCGATTGGCATCCGTTCATCCGTGTCCCAGCGCCGCTGCCACTCCGCCGCGCACGCACGTGACAAGGTGCTCTTCTCCCGTGCATCGGAGGTGCGCAACACCGCTTCAGCGCAGGCGGCGAGGGTTGAGGGAACCGTGAATGTGGGGGCAGCGAGCCTTGAGTCAGTCATGCGCCCGGTTTGTCAGAGCGCGCGTACCGCTTCAAGAACCGCTTCGGCATGGCCGGGCACTTTTACCTTCCGCCATTCATGCACAACGGTGCCGCTTGCATCGACCAAGAAGGTTGAACGCTCAATCCCCCAATAGGTTTTGCCGTACATCTGCTTTTCCTTCCAGACGCCGTAAGCCTCGGTCAGCGAACCTTCTTCGTCGGACAAGAGTGTGACGCCAAGATCATGTTTCGCAATGAATTTCTCGTGCTTTGCCACGGTATCTCGGGAGCAGCCAAGAAGGGTGACGCCCGCCTCGGCAAACGCGTCTTTCAGCCCCGTGAACGCGATCGCTTCCTTCGTACAGCCCGACGTGTCGTCCTTGGGATAGAAGAACAGGACATAGGCCCCATCAAGTGCATCGCTGGAGATGGTCTGATCTCCCGATGCGGGAAGTTCGAAGGCGGGGGCGGGCTGTCCGGTAAGGTTGGTCATGACGGGTCCTTTGCGAGTTATGTGCCCGATACGCGCGGGACCCGTGCACGGTTCACTGCACCTGTTACTCAGGTGAAACCCTCTTCGGTCTGGTCCAAGTCACCAGATCCGCCTTGAAGCCGATGGCCTTAGGTGACATCTCCGGCTGCATGAAACTGTCTGATTTTGATTTCGAACTGCCTGAAGAGTTGATCGCGCTGCGACCGGTCAAGCCGCGTCCCGCATCGCGCATGTTGCTGGCGCAGGGTGCGCAGCTTTCCGATCATCACGTCTACGATCTGCCGTCATTGCTGCGCGCGGGGGATCTTTTGGTGTTCAACGACACCCAGGTCATTCCAGCCAGGCTCTTTGGAACACGCAGTCGCGCGACCCAGCATGGTTCTGGCATTGCGAAGGTCGAGGCGACGTTGCTTTCTCAGGAAGGGCCGGAAAGCTGGGCCGCCCTTGCTCGGCCCGGGCGAAAGCTCGCTTTGGGCGATGTGCTCGACTTTGACGGGGTGAGCGCCGAGTTGGTCGAAAAGCGCGATGACGGGCAGGTTCTGCTGCGGTTTGACCAGAGTGGGGAGGCCTTGGACCGCGCCATTCTGCAGGCAGGCGAAATGCCGCTGCCTCCCTACATCGCGGGCAAGCGCGCGGCAGATGCAGCGGACAGGGAGGACTACCAGACCGTCTTCGCCCAAAAGCCCGGTGCGGTCGCTGCCCCAACCGCATCCCTCCATTTTGATGCCGATCTCTTGGGGCGCATTCAGGATGCGGGCATCAACTCTACCCGCGTGACCTTGCATGTGGGCGCGGGAACCTTCCTGCCTGTGAAGGTCGACGATATCGAAAAGCACAAGATGCATTCAGAATGGGGCGAGGTATCGGAAGAAGCGGCTGAGGCAATGCAGCGCACGCGGGCCAACGGGGGCCGCGTTATCCCAGTGGGAACAACGGCGCTCCGCTTGATTGAGACGGCTGCCGCAGATGGCGCGATTGGCCCGTGGGTTGGCGATACCGACATCTTCATCCGGCCCGGCCATCGCTTTCAGATTGCGGATGGGCTTATGACCAATTTCCATCTGCCCAAGTCGACCTTGATGATGCTCGTGTCAGCTTTGCTCGGCGTCGATGAAATCCGCGCCGTCTATGCCCACGCGATTGCACAGCGCTATCGCTTTTTCAGTTATGGCGACAGTTCGCTTTTGCTGCCGGATCGCGGCTGAAGAGGAATTCCCCCCATTTGAGACATTCCACGACCCGCCGCGTCGCGAACGGGGTGGCGTCGTGGTTTGAGCGCTGATAGGCGGGCGCCGAGGATTCTGGTGGCGGGAGTCGATCATGGTCGCAGTCTTTTTGAATTCATGGGCGCTGTTTTTGGGCCTTTTGCTGCTGATGCTGGGCAACGGTATTCAGGGCACCTTGCTGGGTGTGCGCGGCGCGATCGAGGGATTTGACGCGACCACCATGTCCTGGGTCATGTCCGCCTATTTTGCGGGCTTTCTGGCGGGATCGCGGTTGGCGCCGAAAATGATCCAGAATGTCGGGCATGTACGCGTGTTCGCGGCGCTCGGTTCACTGATTTCTGCGGCCTTCATTCTCTATGCTGCGTTTCCGAACCCGTTTGCCTGGGCTGCCATGCGCCTCATCGTCGGTTTCTGTTTCTCAGGCGTCTACGTAGTCTGCGAAAGCTGGCTCAACGGTGCGGCAACGAACGAGACGCGCGGCAAGACACTTTCGCTCTATGTCATTGTGCAGATGGCCGGGGTCGTCAGCGCGCAAGCCTTTATCAACTTTGCCGATCCGGCAGATTACGCGCTGTTCGTGCTGATTTCCGTTCTCGTTTCGATCAGCTTTGCGCCAATCCTGCTGTCCGCGACGCCTGCGCCGGTCTTCCAGACCACGAAGCCAATGACATTGCGAAAGCTGGTGGAGACATCGCCGCTTGGCTCATTCGGCATGTTCTTTCTGGGGGGCATGTTCGCTGCGATGTTCGGCATGTCAGCCGTTTATGGTGCCGAGAAGGGGTTGAGCATCTCGGACATCTCGCTGTTTGTCGCGGTGATCTACAGCGGCGGGCTCTTGCTGCAATATCCTATCGGGTGGTTGTCCGACCGCATGGACCGGCGACAGTTGATTGCCCATGTCTGCCTTGCAGGCGGCGTGGTCATGGTTGTGGGACTGCTGTTTTCCAGCGATTTCTATGTCCTGATGGTTGCGGGTTTTGTGATGGGGGGGCTGTCGAACCCACTCTATTCGCTGCTGATCGCTTACACAGCCGACTACCTGGAGAGCGATGATATGGCGGCCGCCTCTGGCGGGTTGATGTTCATCAACGGATGCGGCGCAGTTCTGGGCCCATTCATCGTCGGTACGCTGATGACCCAGTTTGGCCCGGATTACTATTTCGCCTTCATGGCGTTCTGCTTTGGTGCAGTGGCGATCTATGCCTACTACCGGATGAGCCAACGTGCGGCACCCTCGGTCGATGAAACAGGCGCATATGCCTACGTCACGCCGCAAGCCACGCCTGTTGTGATGGAAGTGGCGCAGGAATATGCGATTGAGCTTGCCGAAGAGGATCTGGATGACGGTTCAGATGATCGGCCGGGGCAGGGCCTGGCCGATGAAGAGACGGGCGACTGATCACAGGGTTCGGCGCGGGTCCCCGGCCAGATGCCGGATGCGCGCCCAGACATCCACACCCATCTGCGAAAGCATGTGTGGAATGTCGATCGGCACCCAGTTCTGCGCAATGCGTCCCCCGTCCAGACGGTAGAAGTCCATGACGCGCATCTCGATGCGCTTTCCCGTCGGGGGGAGGCCCAGCCACTCCCCCTGATGGGTGCCGACGACAGATGGCCAGCCGCCCGTCACCACGACGTCACCATCCCCGATCCGAACGTAGTGCCCGGCGCCGTTCCGGTCGGGAAATCCCGTCAGGAAGGGGATCTGGTGGTGGGCCCGAAATTCAGCCAGCCCGCGCGTCGTTCCGATCCCGGCCGGACCGCACCAATCAAATTCCTCGGTCCAGAATGCCGCATGATCCATACTGTCCAGCGACTTGCCGTCGAAGGACAGCAGTGCCTCATGCATGGCCATAACCGTATCGAAACCGGCCTGTCCTGCGCCCGGATCACAAGTCATGTTTGTCCCATTCATCGGCGGGTTTGGCCAAGGGCCAGATGCGCCCAACATGGGGGCGAGCGGATAGACGCCAGCCTGTCGCGCCAGATCCAAAAGGTCGATCAGGCACCAACTGGCGACGATCTGATCGTCCTCGATTTGGTGGACGTCACAGAATCTTAGGTCCACGGGAGCGGACGTGGCTGGGATCCCGAAAAGCGCCTTCTCAAACCGTCCACGATACGTACCCATCGTCGCGATCAGCAGCCGCCCCTCTCTATGTTGCGGCTGACGCGGATCAAATTTTGACCGCCCAAACGCGCAGACATGCGCGACCCGCTCCAACCCGTGGAGCGAGGCGGCCAATGTGGCGCGCAGGCCGGGCAATCCAGCATCAACTGAAAAGGGATCGGAGCATCGCAGCTCGGCACCAGCGCGGACCGACAGGTCACCACTGCCGTCAAAGAAATCGCGCAGTTGGTCGTGCCACGTCGACTTCAGCGCTGAGAGATCATTCATAGCGAGGCGCCCTCGGCAATCAGGTCGCGCCCCATCTGGCGGAACAGGTCGACATAGTCGAGCAACACCCAGTTCTCTGCGATTTGACCCTCCGCGCAACGATAAAAATCCATCACGCGCAGGGTAAGTTTCTCTCCATTGCCGGTCTGACCCAGATAGGTGCCCTGAAAGGTCATCGTCATCGACGGCCAGCCGGAAACGGCAGCATAGTTGCCTGAACCGATCCGCGCATAATGGTTACCGCCGAGCCTGTCGGGGAAAGCGGACAGAAACGCGATGCGGTGATCCCGGTCAAAGCCGGGATAGGTGTAGGTTGAGCCGATGCCGCCCGGTCCGTACCAGAACATGTCTTTCGCCCAGTAGCCGCCCTCACCTGTCTGGCCTGCCGACTGGAACGTCTCTGGATCGTAGGCGGTCAGATCGCCAAGCATCCCCTCAACCAGGTCGAGTGTTTGCTCTCCATTTGCCTTCGCAGGGAGAACACCGTCATGGGTCGCCGGTCCGGGCCAGATTTGCTGACTGCCCAAGGTGTCGGGCAGGGGGCACCTGCCGCATTGACGCATCAGATCGATGAGGTCCGGGATGAGTTTGCCCGACACAATGCGACCGTCTGGACCAACTTCCCAGAACTCACCCACGCGCAAAAAGATCAAGCGCCCGTTCGCGGGGATACCCCAAAGCGGTGCCTCAAAAGTGCCTGCAATATGCGTCACCGCGGCCAGCCATGGCTCCCCATTTCCGCGACGGTTGTCCGCATTGATGAAGATATCATCACGGCGCTGCGCCCCACCGATCGCTGCGCGCAATGGGACCAGGTATTTGTCGCGCACGGCGCTCAGGCCCTCCAGTCGATTTACGGGATGCGCGACATCCAGAACGACTGACTCGCTGAACAGCGCCGCAAGCTTTTGGTCGAGTGTTGCGGCGGGGCAAACAAGCAGGTCTGCAAGGCCAGAGCGGAGGCGTTTCGGGTCATAATCCATCATTTTGCCTTCGATTATGCATTCGTATGCAAAAAAACCTTGGCAGGAACGAAACTCTGTGTCTAGGCTGAAACAACCACAGTGACAGGATCAAGTGTTATGGCAGAAATCCGGCTCGAACATGTCTCGAAGCGCTGGGGGGCATTTGTTGGCGTTGATGACTTCAACCTGACGATTGCAGACCGTGAGTTTCTGGTTCTTCTGGGCCCGTCGGGCTGTGGGAAAACCACAACGATGCGCATGATCGCCGGGCTTGAGGACGCGACCGACGGCAAGATCCACATCGGCGACCGGGTCGTGAATGACCTTGATCCCAAGGACCGCGATGTCGCGATGGTGTTTCAGAGCTACGGCCTCTACCCGAATATGAACGTTTACGAGAATATTCGCTTCCCGTTGAAGGTGCGCAAAGTGCCAGAGAGTGAGCATGACGCACGGGTGATGCGGGCATCTGCAATGGTGGAGCTGGACGAGTTCCTGCACCGCAAGCCAGCGGAGTTGTCTGGCGGTCAGCGCCAGCGTGTGGCACTTGCACGGGCTATCGTGCGTGAGCCGACGGTCTTCCTGATGGACGAGCCGCTGTCCAACCTCGATGCAAAATTGCGGGTCTCGACGCGGGCACAAATTAAAAACCTTCAGCACGAATTGAAGGTCACGACCATTTACGTGACCCACGACCAGATCGAGGCAATGACGCTTGCCGACCGCGTGGTCGTGATGAACAAGGGGGTCGTGCAGCAGGTCGGAACGCCGACAGATATTTACGACAATCCCGCAAATACATTTGTCGCGAGCTTCATCGGCAGCCCGGCGATGAACCTGATGAGCGGAACGATGAGTGGCGGTGTGTTCACCGGCGACAATGTCAGCATCGCAGGCTTCGATGCGCCAGACGGTCCGATCACCCTTGGCTATCGTGCGGAGGATGCGACGGTTGCAGAGGCCGGGCAGGGCCAGATTACTGCGCCAATCTACACGCTCGAACTGCTGGGAGACGCGACGATGATCGCGGTTAAAGCAGGCGGGGCGCTTGTATCCGTGAAGGCGCATAAAGAGTTCCGGGCGGAGATCGGGGACATGGTCTCGATCAACATTCCGTCCAGCATTTGCCACCTTTTCGACGCCGAGAGCGGCGCTCGCATCGGGTGAGCCAACACCAACACGACCCGCGGAGCAAACCGCGGGCGTTGTCGGCTTTGCCGACGTCCAACTTCAGAAAGGTCGCATGAGGGTGCGACCCCCCAAACCGGGAGATATCAAGATGAAACTCAGAACCCTGGCCCTGGCCGCCGCAGTGTCCCTGATGGGCACAACCGCCTATGCGGATTGCGCATTCGAGAACACGCAGGAAGTCACCATGCTTTCTGCAGGCTTTGAAGCGTGGAAAGCTGTCACCGACGCGATGGCAGAGTGTGGCATGGTCGCAGCCGAGCTCGACCAGGAATTCCGTGAGAAGCAGCCCGAAGCCTTCGCAGCTGATCCGTCGCTCTACCAGCTTGGTGGCGTGTCTAACGGTACGCTGACGCCGCTGCTGAACGCGGGCACGATCCGTCCTCTTGATGATCTGGTCGAGCAGTACGGTCAGAACCTGAATCCGAACCAGCTTATCCGCGTAGACGGCCAGATCATGGCCATCGCGATGATGGTGAACACGCAGCACTTGATGTATCGCAACGACATCTTCGCAGATCTCGGCCTCGAAGTGCCGACATCCTATGACGAAGTGCTCGAAGTTGCTGCGGCCATTCAGGAAGCTGGTGTTGTAGATTATCCTCTGGGCGCCACCATGGCGGCGGGCTGGAACCTCGCGCAGGACTTCAACAACATGTTCCTGGGCTTCGGCGGCACCTTCGTTAACGACGACAACACGCCCAATATCAACACCGAAGCGGGCATGAACGCGCTTGAGATGATGGCCGCACTGACCGAGTACATGGATCCAGAGTACCTGACCTCTGACTCCACTTACGTGCAGCAGCAGTTCCAGCAGGGCAAGATCGCTATGGCGAACCTCTGGGCGTCCCGCGCCGGTGCCATGAATGATGAGGCGGAAAGCCAGGTTGTCGGCCTCGTGTCCGGTGCAGCTGCACCTGTCGCCATGGAAGGCGGCGCCCCGGCCACCACGATCTGGTGGGATGGAATCGTCGTTGCGGCCAACATCTCTGACGAGGAAGCCGAGAATGCCTTCCGTGTCGCGATGGAAGGTCTCGACACTGAAATGGTGACGTCCAACAACGATGCGGCGATCTGGCTGATCGAAGGCTTCGAGCCTGGCGCGCTGGCCGAGGGTGCAATCGCAACGGCAGTTGCAGGTCCGGCACCGTATCCGTCCACGACGCAAATGGGTCTGATGCACTCCGCAATCGGCAACAACGTTGCGGACTTCCTGACCGGAGCGGCGACAGCTGAAGCGACGCTCCAGGCGATCGAGGCGGATTACACGACCGCTGCTGAAGAAGCAGGTCTGCTCTAAGCCGCAGCAAAAGATCGGATCGGGGCAGTGATGCCCCGGTCCTTCCGCCCCATTTGCCGATGCGCGCCAAGCACTTGCCCGCCGCAAGGGTTTTGCCCGCACCGACCTGACCGCAGCTTTCGCTGGAGGACAACATGAAGTTCCGCACCTTCGCAGCCTTTGTCGGGCCGAGCCTGTTGTTAATGATGATCTTCATCGCGGCCCCACTGGTCAGCGTGCTGTGGCAAAGCTTCCACCTGACACAGAATGTGTTCGAGACCGTTGAGACGGAGCGCTGCACGCCGGGCTTTCCGAACGCGGTGTGTGAGACCATCACAGTTGACCGTCCAGTTCTGGATGAAAACGGGGAAATTCAGACGGTTACGTCCTTTGTTGGCTGGCAGAGCTATAGCCGTGTGCTTGACCCGGATGCGCTGGGGGCGGCCATTTCCTCAGGGGATTGGTGGAGCATCCTGAACATCGACTTCTGGGGCGCGCTCCGCTTCACGCTGACCTTTACGCTGGTCACTTTGCCCCTTGTGATCGGGGTAGGGCTGTTAATCGCGATCACCGTAAACAATGCGGTAAAGACCATTCGCGGGCCGGCCATCTTCATTTCGCTGCTGCCCTTCATCATCACACCCGTCATCGGCGCCTTGTCGATCCGTTGGTTGTTTGTTGGGGACGGTATTCTGACCGCTTTAATGGAAAGCTGGTCAGGCCAGGACATTGCGATGTTCGCGCAGGGCTGGACGATCGAGCTTTTGATGATGTTCTACCGCGTGTGGCACGTCGCGCCCTTTGCCTTCGTCATCTTCTATGCAGGTCTGCAGACGGTGAACATGGACACGCTGGAAAGCGCGATCATTGACGGAGCCAGCCGTTTTGAGCGCCTGCGCTATGTCATCGTTCCGCATCTGATGCCGCTGATCGTCTTTATCGCCCTGATCCACCTGATGGACAGCTACCGCGTATTTGAAGAGGTGATCGGCTTCCGGTCAGAAGCGCATCGCATTTCGCTCCAATGGCTGACGTTCGACTATTTGACACCGGATGACTCTGGCAACCGCTCGGTCAGCCGTGCCTCTGCCTCGTCCATGCTGACGATGGTCGGGATTGTCATCCTCCTTGTCCCCCTGCTGCGCCGCACGTGGCGCGATCACAAAGGGAGCTGATCTGATGAGCAGTATTCCACGCGCCATGCAGCAACCGCTGGGCTTGAAATTCGCCTCCTATGGCTTTCTCGCGTTCTGGTGCCTGATTGCGGCCTTCCCGATCTTCTGGGTCGCGGTGATGAGCGTGAAGACGCCAGTAGATGCCTTCGCCTCCAGCCCGCTCGACGTGGTTTTTGGGCCGCGCACCTTGGGCAATGGCGACGGGATGTCGGTGTTTTCGATCCTGCTTTTGCTGACTTTGCTTGTGCTGACCTACCGCGTTGGCGCCCGGCATCTTGGAAAATGGGTCGAGCAGTTCAGCCCGCCGGGCCTTGTCATCATCGGCTGGATCATCGGCAGCATCATCTTTGCGATTGGCGCGGCCTTCCTGATGTTCGGCATCTATCCGTTCGTTGTTGATCTGATCGATCCGATCCTCGGCCCGCTTGGTCGGCCGGTTCTGGGTTTGACGACAGAACATTATCAGGCGGTTTGGGTGGACAATGAGTTCTACACCAACTTCCTCAACTCGATGCTTGTGACCGCAGGTGTTGTCACGATCTCGCTGACGGTCGGAACGCTGGCGGGATACGGGCTGGCGCGATCAGGTTCGAACCTTGCGTTCTGGCTGCTGATCATGGCGCTGATCTTCCGCGCGCTGCCGCACTCGGTTCTCGTCACGGGATACCTGCCGGCTTTCATCAATTCTGCCGAGTTCCTGGAGCCGATCCTGGGCGAAAGCGCGCCAACCCTCTATGGTCAACCCTGGGCGGTCATCGTTGTGCTCGTGTCCATCAACCAGCCCTTCACGATCTGGATGCTGCGGTCCTTCTTCCAGAATATTCCGAGTGAGTTGGATGAGGCTGCGCGGGTCGATGGTTGTTCGCATTTTGGTGCGTTCCGCCGGGTGATCATGCCGGTCATGTGGCCGGGTGTGATCACCACGGGTCTGTTCAGCTTCTTGCTGGCGTATAACGACTACCTCGTCACGGCGCTGTTGCTCGACCAACAAAACCAGACGATGGTTCCGGCGATTACGGGCTATTTCAACCGAGAGACCACAACGACCGATCAGGTCGAGGCTGTGGCCGCCGCCGTCTCCATCATCGCGCCCTTGTTCCTGCTGGTTATGGTGTTCCAGCGCCAGATCGTAAGCGGGCTGACGGCGGGCGCTGTCAAAGGCTGATATTTGAACAGGGCAGCCCTTGCGGTTGCCCTTTTCCATGACATATTTGCATACGTATTCAAGGAGAGTGATTCATGAAGGGTAGTCGCCCCGAACAGGCGGTTCTGAGCCGCGATACGGACATGAGCAAGACCGATGAGACCCGCCGCGTCATAGAGGGTATGGTGGACGGCCTGAATGATCACCGCATTGCTGACATCGGTGAGTTTTTCTCTGAAACGTTTCGCTGGATGGGCAACACAGGGTGCGGAAACAAAAACGGTATCAGAGAGTTTCAGGACAATTGGCAAAAGCCGTTTCAGGCCGCCTTCTCCGACAAAAGCTGCATTGATGAGGCGCGACTTTACATGGGTGAGTGGGCGGCGGCATTCGGTCGGCAGGAAGCCACCCATTCAGGTAAGTTCATGGGCGTCGAACCGACCGGGAAGCGGGTGGAGATCCGCTATATGGACTTCTGGAAAGTCGTGGACGGAAAGATCGTCGATAACTGGGTGATGGTCGATTTTCCCCATGTTCTCTCGCAGCTCGGCGTTGATGTGTTCAATGGCGAAGGGTGGGAGTCCTTTGACCGCGGCGACAAGGTGCCGCCCACACCATGACGCCGAACCTGCTGATCGAAGCAATCCGTCGCCGTCATCCCGACCTCATCCTGACCGAAAGTTGGGGTGAGCAGGCGTTGTTCTTGAACCCGTTGGGGGCGTTGAAACGCGGCGTTTATGTCGCGACGATCAAGCAGAAGGACGGAGAAAATGATCGGGCCTCGCAGATTGATCGCCCCGGAATTTGGCGTCTCAACGTCGGGGTGCCGCCCAGTCGTTTCGAGGCAGAGTTTGGCCCGCGCCCAGCACGCCCGGCCAAGGGCGGTGTGATCGGCGGAGATTGGGATTTCACCGAGCTCAATCGTCTCACCCCTCACCCTGTTTACGGATGGATGGGATGGCTCGCCATTCTCAATCCCTCGGAATCCCGCTGGCCGCAGATCGCTGAATTGATCGACGCGGCCCACGCAAAAGCAACGATTGCCGCACGCAAGCGCGTCGCGGCGCTGACATAACGGCCACCGGGCCGAAGGAGAGACGCCATGACCATTCGCCACCTGAAGACCGCAAAATCCGAAGCAGACCGCGCCGAAGATGATGCCAAGGTCCGTTCTGCCGTTGAGGCAACGCTGAAAGATATTGAGACACGCGGCGACGCCGCCGTTCGTGATCTGTCTGAGAAGTTCGACAACTACTCCCCGCCGTCTTTCAAGCTGTCCGAGGGAGAGATCGAAGCGCTGATGAACAGTGTCTCGGATCGCGACATGGAAGACATCAAGTTCGCCCAGGAACAAGTCCGCGTCTTTGCCCAGCATCAGCGAGACTCGATGCTTGATATCGAGGTGGAAACGCGGCCCGGCGTGATCCTCGGCCACAAGAACATCCCGGTGCAGTCCGTCGGCTGCTATGTGCCCGGTGGTAAGTTCCCGATGGTTGCCTCGGCCCATATGAGTGTCGCGACGGCGAGCGTCGCGAAAGTGCCCCGCATCATCGCCGCGACACCGCCCTTCAAGGGCGCACCGAACCCGGCGGTCATCGCCGCGATGAAGCTCGGCGGCGCGCATGAGATTTACGTCATGGGTGGCATTCAGGCCGTGGGTGCCATGGCGATTGGGACGGAAACGATTGATCCCGTCCACATGCTCGTCGGCCCGGGCAACGCCTTCGTGGCGGAGGCCAAGCGCCAGCTCTATGGTCGTGTGGGTATCGACCTCTTCGCCGGTCCGACGGAGACGATGGTGATCGCGGATGAGACGGTGGATGGGGAGATGTGCGCGACCGACCTGCTGGGGCAGGCGGAGCATGGCTACAACTCCCCCGCCGTGCTGGTGACGAATTCCGAGAAGCTCGCCAAGGACACGCTTGCCGAGATTGACCGCATCCTGACCATCCTGCCCACTGCCGACACGGCTCAGGTCAGCTGGGAGGATTATGGCGAGGTCATCCTTTGTGACACCTATGACGAGATGCTGGAGGTCGCCAACGACATCGCGTCAGAGCATGTCCAGGTGATGACCGATCGCGATGATTGGTTCCTGGAGCACATGCACTCTTACGGGGCGCTGTTCCTCGGTCCGCGCACCAATGTCTCGAACGGGGACAAGGTTATCGGCACGAACCACACGCTGCCGACTAAGAAGGCAGGCCGCTACACCGGCGGTCTCTGGGTTGGCAAATTCATCAAAACCCATTCCTATCAGCGCATCACAACCGACGAGGCCGCCGCCGAGATCGGCGCATATGCATCGCGGCTTTGCATGCTTGAAGGCTTTGTCGGTCACGCTGAACAGGCCAATGTCCGCGTCCGCCGGTACGGTGGCCGGAACGTGCCGTACGGCGAAGGCGCTGACTAAGCGTCTTTCGCGGAAGATGAAGGAGAGCTCCTCTTGGACCAAAGAGTATCGCTGATCACGCTCGCTGCATCGGATTTGGAACGCTCAGCCACGTTCTATCAGGCGATGGGGTGGCGGCGGGTCGAAACGCCCGACGGCATGGTCGTGTTCGACCTGATCGGTCAGGTGCTTGGCCTTTATCCGCGGGAAAAACTTGCGGAGGAGTTTGGCGGTGACGCCGGGCGTTTCGGCGGGGGAATCGTGTTGAGCCACAATGTCCCGGTCAAAGAAGACGTCGCTGTCCTGATTGATCGGGCGCGGGCGGCTGGCGCTGACATTCTGACCGAGCCGGTGGACGTGTTCTGGGGCGGTCATCATGGCCATTTTGCCGATCCGGACGGCCACGTCTGGGAAATTGCCTTCAACCCGTTCTCGACTCTCGGTCCGAATGGGGAATTCAGATGGAACGGTTATGAGTGAATTTGAGACCGCACGCGCCTTGCTCGCGCCCCTGCGTGCAGCGGTTTATGACTACGAGGCCGATGCCCTTCAGAGTGTCTTAGATGAGATCATCGCACCTGACGCGCCGATCCGACTGGCCGCGCCATTGCCGGAAGGGCAGGGCGGTGGTGCTCTAGCAACCGTATTCGAGGGGTTGGCCCAAGCCCTGCCGGATTTTGAGCGGCGCGTCTGGATTGATGTTGCTGGCTATGACGATCACGGACACCTTTGGGTTGGGCATGGGGCGACCATCATCGGCACGTTCAAGCGTCCATGGCTCGACATTCCGCCCACGGGTCATGTGGTGCATATGCGCTGCCATGACTTCTTCCGTGTTGTTGACGGGCAGGTGGTCGAGATGCAGTCGCTCTGGGACATTCCAGAGGTGATGGAGCAGGCCGGAGCCTGGCCGCTCTCACCCTCTATGGGGCGCGAATTTCACGTGCAAGGGCCGGCCAGCTCTGACGGTCTTGGTCCTCACGGCCCAGATGGCGAGAAGAGCCGCGAGCTGATCAAGGACATGCTTGAGCACCTTAAGAAGCATCCCTCCCAAGGTGGCCCCGAGTTGATGGAGATGGAGCGTTTCTGGCATCCGAAAATGACTTGGTACGGGCCGTCTGGCATCGGAACGGCGCGTGGGATCCAGGGATTTCGCGATTGGCACCAGATCCCGTTCCTCAACGCAATGCCGGATCGGGGCCTCGACCGGCACAAGGTGACCTACCATTTCTTCGGTGAGGGTGACTACGCGGCCGTCACCGGCTGGCCCGACATGATCCAGTCGATCACGCATCCGGGTTGGCTGGGGATCGCGCCGAACGGAAAACAGGTGTTCATGAAGAGCCTCGACTTCTGGCGCGTGGAAAACGGCCTCATTCGTGAGAATTGGGTGTTGGTCGATCTGATTGATCTTTACACGCAGATCGGCGTTGACCCGCTGGCCCGGATGCAGGAGTTCAACAAGGCCCGGACCGGCTTCGATCCAGAGACCGGGCGCGCCCGGCCTGGTTTCTTCGACTAGATCGCGGTCGCGCGCCTCATGCAACACGCCCGTAAAGGTCCGCTCTGATGCAACTGCCCCAATCCCCCAGCTTTCGTCTCGACGGTCGCCGCGCACTGGTCGCGGGGGCATCTTCCGGCATCGGACTGGGCTGCGCGGTCGCGCTGGCGGAGGCGGGGGCCCGCGTGACCCTGGCTGCACGGCGGATTGAGCCGCTGCAAGAGGCGGTCGAGGCCCTTCGCGCGGCAGGGTTCGCGGCCGAGGCCGCACAACTCGACGTCACCGATCTGAGCGCGGTAAGCGACCTTTGCAACACGGCCGATCCTTTCGAAATCCTCGTGAATTCGGCAGGGCTCGCCCGCCACAGCCCTGCGACCGAAACATCGGAAGAAGATTTTGATGCGGTTGCGGACCTGAATATCAAGGCGGCCTATTTTCTGGCGCAATCTGTGGCGAAGGGGCTGATCGCAGCAGGCAAGCCCGGCTCAATCATCCAGATCAGCAGCCAGATGGCCCATGTCGGTGGCATCGACCGGGCGGTCTATGCGGCCACGAAACATGCCGTGGAGGGGATGACCAAGTCGATGGCCATTGAGTGGGGACCGCACAATATTCGTGTCAACACCATTTGCCCGACCTTTATCCGGACGCCGCTGACCGCGGTTACCTTCAACAATCCCCAGCGACTGAAATGGATCGAGGAGAAAATCAAGCTGCCGCGGATCGGAGAGGTCGAGGATATCATGGGACCGGTCACTTTCCTCGCTTCAGATGCCGCTGGAATGATCACCGGCACGTCGATTTTGGTGGATGGCGGATGGACTGCCGGATGATGATGCGAGGTCCATTTGACATATTGCCTGTGCTATCCTGCGCCTCTGATCAGCAGGGAGAGTGCATATGCCCCATGTGACCTCAACAGATGTTGCCCGCCACGCGGGTGTCAGCCAGTCCGCGGTGTCACGTGTGTTCACACCCGGCGCCAGCGTCTCGCCAGCCATGGCCGAGAAAGTGCGCAAGGCTGCGGATGAGTTGGGGTATCGCCCCAACAATCTTGCCCGGTCGCTGATCACCGGGAAGAGCCGGATCATTGGTCTGGTCGTCGCCTATCTCGACAACCAATTCTATCCCGACGCGATTGAGCGGTTGAGCCGTGCCTTGCAGGATCGCGGTTATCACATCCTGATGTTCATGGTCTCAAACGAGACCGAAGCCGTGGACAGTGTGATGGAGGATCTGCTGGCCTACCGGGTTGACGGCCTTGTCATGGCCTCGGTCGATGTCAGCAACCGGCTGGCCGCACGATGCGACGAGATTGACATTCCGGTCGTGCTCTTCAACCGCGGCCAGTCCGATGAGCGGCTATCGTCAGTGACATCGGCCAATGTGGCGGGCGGGCGGAAGGTCGCGGCGCATTTGGTCGCCTGCGGTCATAAGAAGATCGCGCATATTTCCGGCTGGCAGGGCGCGTCCACCGGCCGCGACCGCGCGCGGGGCTTTGCTGAAGGTCTGGCCGCAGCGGGGCACAGCCTGTTTGGGCAGATCGACGGGCTCTACACCCGTGAAGGGGCAGAGGAAGCGGCCTACAGCCTGTTCGGTGGCGCGGACCGCCCGGATGCCGTTTTTGTCGGCAATGATCACATGGCGTTCGCCGTGATGGATGTCCTGCGCTATGAGCTTGGCCTCCGCGTGCCCGATGATGTCTCGGTCGTTGGATATGATGATACGCCGCTGGCCAGCTGGGCGGCCTATGACCTGACGACGGTGCGGCAGCCGGTGAACCGGATGGTCGAGGCCACAGTTGAAACGCTGATCGCCCGGATAGAGCAGGGGGACAAAGCCCCGCGCCGGGTTGAGATCGGTGGCGACCTGATCAAGCGCGGCTCCTGCCGTGAAAACCCCAAGGACTGACAATGACCTATTCCAACCGCTGGGCGGATTTTCCTGACTATATTATCGCCATAACCAAGGAAATCTGGGAGGATCGCGGCATCGCGACCCTTGATGCGTATTATTCTGAGGACATCCCCGTCCGCTCGCCCGGCTCGCTGGTGGTTGGCAATGATCCGGTGAAAGCGGCGACGATGGCGACGCTGGCGGAATTTCCGGACCGGACGCTCTTCGGCGAAGACGTCATCTGGTGTGAAGGATCGAATGGCGGGCATCTCTCGTCCCACCGCATCGTGACGACTGCGACCCATTCGGGCGATGGCATGTACGGCAAGGCAACCGGGCGGAAGCTGAAATACCGGATCATCGCCGATTGCCATGCAAATGGTCAGACGATCAATGATGAATGGCTGATCCGCGATCAGGGTGCAGTTGTGCGTCAGATGGGATGGGATCCAAAGGATTTCGCCGCCGATCTGATCCTGCGTGAAGGTGGTCCGGAGGCCTGCGTAAAGCCGTTCACACCGGCGATTGATCGACCGGGGCCCTACACTGGAACAGGAAACGACAACGAATGGGGCGCGAAATACGCCGACATTCTCACCCGGATCATGAACACGGATTTCGCGGTCATTTCCCAGGAATATGACCGCGCTGTTCATCTGGAATATCCCGGTGGCGTCACCGGCCATTCCCATATCGATGCCGACCGTTTCTGGATGGGGCTGCGGGCCAGCTTTCCGACCGCCACGTTCAAGATCGAGCATCAGATCGGACGCGAGGATCCGATGATGCCGCCACGCGCCGCCCTGCGGTGGAGCCTTCACGGCACCCATTCCGGGTGGGGCGCGTTCGGCACGCCAACCGGCGCAGAGGTCTACATCATGGGGGCATGTCACGCGGAGTTCGGACCTTGGGGCCTGCGCCGCGAATATGCGCTGTTTGATGAAACAGCGATCTGGAAGCAAATTCTGCTCGCGGACGCCTGACCCATACACGTCCTGAAATTTGCGCGCCGGGGGCGCTAGTTCCAGCTGCCCCCGGTGTGCGTCAGTCTTCCAGACCCAACAGACCGCTTTCGAGCACATAGCGGGTCAAGCCCGCCGTCGTGTCGATGGAGAGCTTTCGCTTGATGTTCTTGCGATGGGTCTCGACCGTGCGAACAGAGATGTCGAGGTCGCGCGCCACTTCCTTGTTCGACAGGCCGCGCGCAAGGCGCAGCAGGACCATTTGTTCCCGACTTGTCAGTGGCTCCCGCGTGTCATCGCCTTCCGTAGTGACGGCCCCTTGAGTTCCGGTGCACAGATAGGTCCGACCGGCGTGTACTTCCTCAATCGCGTGCACGATCTCTTCGGTCGCGACATCTTTAAGCAGATAGCCCCGTGCGCCATGACCCAGCGCTGTCGAGATATATTCGGGATTGTCATGCATCGACAGGATGATGATGCGCGCCTCTGGATCTTGCTCCAACGTGCGTTCGGTGGCGGTCAGACCATTCATACCGGGCATATTGAGATCCATCAGCGTGACATCCGGGCGATATGAAGCAATCGCCTCCATCGCATCGGTGCCTTTCGTGACCGTGGCCACCACCTCGATCTGGGGATAGGTTTCCAGAACTGCACGCACGCCTTCGGTGACGAGTGGGTGGTCATCTGCCAGCAGGATGCGGATCGCGTCGCTCATGCCGATTTCCTTTCTTGCGTCGGGGCGCCGGAACGCAGATGGCGCGATGGCAGGTTTGCCTCGATCCGCGTGCCGTCCTTGGAGGAGAGCACCCTAAAGGTGCCGCCCAGATGTTCGATGCGTTCTGTCATATTTCGCAGGCCAAGGCCATTGCCCCGACCGGGCACAAATCCGACACCATTATCCGTGATTGTCAGCTTGATCCCCGTCCGGTGCGGTCGCACGTGAACGACGACTTCGCTGGCATGCGCATAGCGCTCGATATTGGTCAGCGCCTCTTGCGCGACGCGGTAGAGCGCGGTCTTGCCCTCGGCTGTCAGGGAGTTGCGCAAGGCGACCGTGTCGATCCGCGTGGGTACGCCCGTGCGTTCCTCAAATTCTTCACACAGCGTCTTGAGGGCAGGGGAAAGACCCAGATCATCAAGTGCTGCCGGACGCAGGTCGCGGCTGATGCGGCGGACCTCCTGAATGGCCATGTTCAGCCCGTCGGAGCTTTTGTCGAGCGTATTTCCCACATCATCGGCTCCGGTGATCAGCTTGCGGCGCGCCAGTTCCAGTCCGTACCGGATAGAGACGAGGATCTGACTGATCCCGTCATGCAGTTCTCGTGCGACGCGGGCCCGTTCCTCTTCCTGGGTGTCAACGATCCTTTGGGTCAGAATAGCGAGTGCGCCATCCGCCAGACGCCGTTCGCGCAAGTTGATGAACATGCCCGAGGCGAAGACCCCCAACAGAACGGCGAGTGTAATTGCTGCAATCCAATAAAAGGTCGAGCGGATCCGCTCCTCCAATGCCGCGCGGGCATTTGCAACCTCCGCCAGAACGTCATCAATAAAGATGCCCGTACCCACTGCCCACCGCCAATCCTGCAAACCGATGACGTAGGAGACCATTGGCGTTTCTTCCCCGGTAGAGGGTTTGGGCCAGAGATATTCGTGATAGCCCCCGCCGGATCGGGCGAGGTCGATCAGCGGTTGCACAACCGGCTGGCCCGTGCTGTCGGTCAGGTCGGCCCAATTGCGCGTAATCAGCTCTGTCTGGCGGGAACTGACCAAGTTTGTTCCGTCATACTGATAGACGAAAAAGTAACCGTCATTTCCATACGTCATCGCGGCCAGAATCTGCGCGGCTTCTGTCTTTGCCTGCTCATCATCAGGCCCGGCGGGGCCGTAGATGTGATAGATCGCATTGCGCGCAAGGCTCATGTAGTTGCGCAGTTCGGCTTCTTTTGTCTCGATCAGCGTTTCCTCAAGGAATGCGATCTCCTCCTCAGCAAGCTGACGCGATTGATAGGCGACGAGGGCGGCGATCGCCGCCACCGCCAACATGAGCGGCAATGTCGCCAGCAAAAAGATCTTTTGCCCGTAGTTCGGCCTGAGCCTTTTGCGCGTCTCGCTCACGTCACCTGTCCCCTGTTTGCCCCATGAAAGCGATTGCGCGGGGCAACGTCAATTACACCGGGGCCGCAGCAACAACCAGCCGGGCATGGGCTAGCTTGGTCATCTCTGCGATGTAGCGCTCGATTGGCCAGCCTTGCTCCTTGGTCAACACCTCCCACATGCGGATAGAGAGCAGGGCGAAGAGCAGGTCTGTCGCAAGGTCCGGCGTCAGGTCCGGGGTCAGACGATCCGCGCGTACTAATGCCTCAACGGCCGCTGCGCATCCTTCGCGCATGGCGTGCATTCGATCATCCCATGCCGCTGCGGCGTCGGGATCATCGTCATACATGGCCATCAACGCTTTGGCGTAGGGATAGACCGTCTCGATATAGCCGCCCCACGCGGCGATCCACGCGGACAGTCTGCGCGGCCCGGTGGCGCCTCGACTCTCGGCAAGGACAGCATCGGTATCCGCTGCGATATCCACGTGGCGAACAGTGGCAATCAGCAGATCAGCCCGGTTCTTGAAATGCAGGTAGAGCGCCTGACGACTGACGCCTGCCGCTTTGGCAATATCAGCCATTCTGATTTCAGGCGCGGCTTCACCACTGCCAAGGGCACGGCACGCGGCGTCCAGAATGCGAGAGCGGGTATCGAGAGCGGGACTTGACATCGTGTCAATCTAACTCCAGTTGACAGCATGTCAATTTACACCGTGTCAGGGAACATCAAATGACCCGTCGCATCTTCATCTGGATCGCACATCCTCGCGCAAATTCTCTGAACCACGCCCTTGCAGAACGATATGCCTCGGCCGCCCGCGAGGCTGGCGCCGACGTCAGGGTTCAGGACCTTTCGGCGATGCGGTTTTCGCAAGATTTCACGGGGTATGTTTCTGGGCATGCGCCGTTGGAGCCGGATCTTCTTGCGTGGCAGGACAACCTGAAATGGGCCGATCACGTGTTGTGGGTTCACCCCTATTGGTGGGCGGGAATGCCATCGAAGGCGCGGGCAGTGTTGGAGCGCGCCCTCTCACCGGGCTTTGCATACAAGTATCGCAAGACTGGAATGCTCTGGGACAAGCACCTGACCGGGCGCACGGGAGATGTGATCGTCACAGGTGATACGCCGCCAATTTTGGATACGTTGCTCTATGGCCGACCTGGGCGCCGCGCTGTGCGCAACCAGATGCTCGATTTTGTCGGCATCAAACCGCGAAAGATCGTGCAGTTTGGCGCCGTGCGCGGCGCCCCTGAGCGTAAAATCACCCGGTGGCTCGACCGCGCTGCTCATCTGGGCAGGACAGCCGCTGCCTGATCGTCGGTAGGGTGGGAGGGGCGTACCCCTCCCATTTTTTCATTCGCGCAGCATGAACGTTTCGGTCACAACACCAGTGTCATGAGCAATGCGATCCGTCGGGCAGAGCGAGAGTGGCCGCTTCAAACCTGTGAAAAGCGGTATCCCGCTGCCCAGCACGACAGGCGCCCACTTGACGATCAGCCTGTCGATCAGACCTGCATTGGCCAATTGCCCCGCAAGTTGCCCGCCGCCGCATAGGTAGATCGGTCCGCCCTCGGCTTCCTTTAGCGCCTGAACGGCATCGGGAACGGATTGATCAATCAGGCGCACCTCCGCATCTGCGCCAAAGGATAGGGTCGTGCTGGCGATGTGGTGATCCATGTGCGGATAGGCTCGTTTGCCAGGTTCGAGGCCGAAAGCGTAGCCGAACGTGTAGGTCGCGCGGCCCATCACGACGGTCGAGTATTGAGCAAGGCGATCCATGTAGGCATCGACATGGTCGCCGTCATGCGGGAAGGCGGAGACGTCGCCGGTTGTGGACGCGATGAAGCCGTCGCGGCTGGCCGCAACATCATAAGTAAGGGTTCGCATAAAATGCTCCCGTGAAGTCAGGTATCAAGGTTCGCGCGATTGTCGCGCGGTCTAAGTCGGTTCCGGATTACCGGTGACGCTTGATCACTGATGCACACTCCACATTGGTTGCACGTAAACCAATGCCACAAATAAGCCGGCTACGCCAGTCGCGTGAGATCCCGGTTTTGGTTCGCTCAGCAAACCAATTTGAAAGAAATTAACCGATCTGCGGGGTAGTGGGTATTTGAATGACGTCACGTCCCGCCTAGGGTCGGCCTCGTTATCGATCCGCCCATCCGGAATCAGGGTGGGCGCCATTGGGAGGTAAATATGGATCGTCGTTCCTTTCTGAAGAACTCCGCCATGGGCGGCACCGCAGCAGCTGCTGCAACTCTGGCCGCTCCGGCCTATGCGCAGGGTCGCCGCACCCTGACGCTCGTCACCACCTGGGGCCGTGGCCTCGCAGGTGTGCACGATTCCGCACAATACTGTGCAGACATGATCACGCAGGCCACTGACGGCGCGCTGACCATCGACCTGAAAGCCGCTGGCGAGCTCGTCGGTGCGTTCGAAGTGTTCGACGCGGTCTCCTCTGGTCAGGCGGACATGTATCACGGTGCAGACTACTACTTCGTTGGTCAGCACCCGGGCTTCGCGTTCTTCACCGCTGTGCCGTTCGGCATGACCGCTCAGGAACTCCAGAACTGGTACTACTGGATGGGCGGAAAAGAGCTTCACCACGAGCTGGGTGAAATCTTCAACCTCAAGTCCTTCCTCGCGGGTAACACCGGCGCACAGGCAGGCGGCTGGTTCAAGAACGAGATCAACGGTCCGGAAGACTTCAACGGTCTGAAGTTCCGTATGCCGGGCCTTGGCGGCCAGGCGCTGGGGCGCCTTGGCGCGTCCGTTCAGAACATCCCCGGTGCAGAAGTGTATCAGGCGCTGTCCTCCGGTGCGATCGACGGCACCGAGTGGATCGGCCCCTGGGCGGACGAGAAGGCCGGCTTCCAGGAAATCACGCAGATCTACTACACCTCTGGCTTCCACGAGCCGGGCGCGGGTCTGTCCCTGGCAACCAACCTCGACGTCTGGAACGAACTGTCCGACGCACACAAGGCTGTCATCGAGAACGTGTCCGCGGCGGCGCACTCGATCAACCTGTCCCAGTTCATGGCAGAGAACGGCTCCGCGCTTGAGCGTCTGCAGTCCTCCGGCGTGACCGTCCGTGAATTCCCGGATTCCGTCTGGGATGCGTTCGGTGAAGCGGCTCAGGAAGTTCTGGCAGAGAACATGGATGATGAGCTCTATGCCCGCATCCACGACTCCGCGATGGACTCCATGCGCAAGTCTTCCGGCTGGATCGCACGTTCCTCCGGTGTCTACACCGCACAGCGTGACCGTGTTCTGGGCTAATCGCCTGACATGACACATCTGGGTCGGCCTTCTTTGGAGGGGGCCGACCCATTTACGAATACGCCGCAGGCTGCGTGGCCGTCCCCTTGGCCGAACCCTGTTTTACGGTTTTGAAAGGCTTGGGTGGCGAGCATGGACGCAATCGCGTGGTTTTTCGGAAATCTCTGGGCAGGATTTTCCGGTATTTTCATCGCCCTCGCTAACCCCGCAGCATGGCTCGATTGGTCCGAAGGGGCCAACGTCATGCGTTTCATTTTCTTCGGTGCAAGTACCGAGCTGTTCTTCGCCGTTACCTCGGTCTTTGTGATCCTGACGGTGGTCGGGATCTTTGTCCGCCCGGTGCTCTGGGGCACGGTGCGTGTGATTGAGGGTATGCAGAATTCCATCGGCCGGTTTTTTGCCTGGGCGGGCCTCCTGATGGTGCTTCAGCAGGTTCTGATCGTTTTCCTGCAGCGGATCTTCCGCTCGGCAGAGATCACCATTTCGCCGTTTGGCATCCCGTTCACCCGCGACATCTCCTGGTATTCTGAGGAGCTTAAGCTCTACAACGCGATGATCGTGGCATTGTGTGTTGGCTACACCTTTGTGCAGGGCGGTCACGTCCGTGTCGATCTTTTCTATGCCGGTATGAAGTTCCGCACGAAAAAGGTCGTCGATATGATCGGGTCGCTGCTCTTCGTGATGCCGTTGACCGTCATCGTCTGGCTGTTCGGCTGGTTCTTCATGTGGCGCAACATGATCCGTCCGCCCGTCGCCGTGACCGACACGTTCGACCGGCTCCAGACCAAGGCGCGCGCGATCCGTTGGGACATTGAGACCATCGGCTTTTCGCCAAACGGCTTTGACGCCTACATCCTGTTCAAAGTCCTCATCCTCGCCTTTGCAGGTCTGATGTTCCTGATGGCCTGGGCGTTCTTCATGCGCTCCCTCGCGGAGTTCATCGAAGGGCCGGAGAGCGAGAACAAGTACCTCGATAAAGACACGCTCGACGACGAGATCGCCGAAGCGGCAGCAGAAATCCATTAAGGATCAAGAACCATGATTTTCGGTTTGGACGGGGTCGAAGTCGGCCTGATCATCACCTTCGCCTGCCTCTTTGGCGCGATCATGTCGGGCTATCCTGTGGCCTTCGCTATCGGCGGGGCAGGGGTCATCGCATTTGGTATTCTGGCCGCACTCTCTGATGCTGGCATCCTGCTGCACGCAGCAGTTGATGATCGCTCCGCAGAATATGCAGCCCTGCTGGCCGAGGGGGTGGCGCGAGGCGACATTTCGCTCTTCCGCTATCCTGACTTGCCAACCTACGAGGCTCCGATCTTCCCGCAAGGGTGGGAGCACGCTTTTGACCGCACGATCGCGCTGATCACCAACCGGATGAACGAGCGGGTCTTTGCAGGTCCCTCCATCGAGACGCTGCTGGCCGTGGCCATGTTCGTTCTGATGGGGATCACGCTTGAGCGCTCGAAGATTGCGAACGACCTGCTGACCTCCATGGCGCGGGTGTTTGGCCCACTGCCAGGTGGCCTTGCCGTCTCTATCGTTGTTGTGGGTGCATTCCTCGCGGCCTCTACCGGCATCGTCGGCGCGACGGTCGTGACGATGGGTCTGCTCGCGCTGCCGACCATGTTGCGCAACGGGTACTCACCCGAGCTTTCAACCGGCGTCATCGCTGCATCGGGCACGTTGGGTCAGATCATTCCGCCTTCCATCGTCATCGTTTTGTTGGGAACGCTGGCCGGTGACCTCTACTCAACCGCACAGGAAGAATTCGCGACAGAGCTTCAGTGCCCCGATGCGCTGACCTATCTGGGTGAGCCGGCGGTTCTGTCGGTGGGGACGCTGTTCCAGGCGGCATTGCTGCCGGGTATCTTCCTTGCCTTCCTCTATGGCGCCTATGCGTTTGGCTTTGCACTTGTGTTCCCGCACAAGGCGCCTGCGGTCGATCTCGGCACCAAGTCTGACACGGCGATGGTTGGTCCTTATCACAACCTCACGTGGTTCCTGGGCGCACCCGTTGCGATCATCCTGTTCGCCATTGGTCTGAACGGTGTCGGCCTTGCGGGATCTCAGCACATTCAGATCTCCTCGATTGCAGAGCAGGGCGAACAGGCGGAATTGCGCACCAATGTCGGTGAAGCCTGTCAGATCGCTATGATCGAGCGTCATGGTCAGGAGATGTGGGACCGGGCCGTCGCACAGCAGGCAGAGATCAACGCCGCAGGCGGCAATCTCAGCCAGGATGAGCGTGAGTTGACCGAAGAGCAGGTCGAAGAGCTTCGTCTGGCAGCGGTTGAGAACGCGGCTCCCATCTCCTCCACTGTTCTTATCGCTTGGGTTCTGGCGGCACTGACCTTTGTGCTGGCACTGGGCGTCGCACCACGTGAAAGCAAAACACCGATCCTGATCGGTGCAGCGGGGATCGTGCTGGGACTGGTTCTGGACATCGCGTTCCTGTCGCCGCTCGCATCGCCAGGAGTGTACTTCCTGGTCCTGGCGGTGCCCTATGCGATGGTGCTTTACGGGCTGAAGCATGCCTTCGTGCGGTTGGGTAAGAACGAGCTTCTGCGTGTCGTCTTCCCGCCGCTGGTCCTGATCGTGGCCGTGCTTGGGTCCATTCTGGGCGGCATTACTAACCCGACGCCGGCAGCAGCACTTGGTGCGGCAGGTGCGATCATGCTCGCGGCCTATCGCAAGCTGGAAGAAGATCCAGAGAAGTCGGCCAAGCCGATCCTCTGGGGAACGCTCGCCATGGCCTTGATGCTGATCCTGGGCACCACTTTCGATCTGCGCATTGGCATCTCGGAAGTGACGTTCGAGAATGGCGTCGCCTACTTCTTTGCGATCATTGCGTTCTTCATCTCCATGACCTCGCTGCTCTATGCGTGCTGGGTGCTCTTTGCGAAGAACGTTCTGACGCCGGTCGTGCGGGAGAGTGCGAAGGTTACGGCGATGGTCTTTGCGATCCTGATCGGCTCGCAGATGCTGAACCTCGTGCTGATCTCTTTTGGTGGAGAGCACTATATTCAGGACTTCCTGAAAGCCTTTGACAGTGAGTACAAGGTCTTCCTGATCGTCATGCTGGTGCTGTTCATCCTCGGCTTCGTGCTCGATTTCCTTGAGATCATCTACATCGTTGTGCCGATTGTTGGCCCAGTGATCTATGGTGGCACGCTTGATCCGGCCTGGGTGACCATCATGATCGCGGTGAACCTGCAGACCTCCTTCCTGACCCCGCCCTTTGGCTTTGCGCTCTTCTACCTGCGGGGTGTTGCGCCGCCATCGATTACGACCGGGCACATCTATCGGGGTGTGATCCCCTTCGTGCTCATCCAGGTTGTCGGCCTTGGCCTGCTGTGGATGTTCCCCGGGATCGTCACGCTGGTGCCGGACTTGTTGAGCTAAAGCTCAGCAATCCCTGAAATGCAAAACCCGCCGGACTGATCCGGCGGGTTTCTCCGTTTGAAGTGGCCGATTTCAGCCAGCGTTGTCTTCAATCTCGACAAGTTGGAGGAACTCGGACTGCTCCATCGTCAGGACGACTTGCCCATTCACGATGTCTGCGTCTTCGCCCGTCAATTCCAGCATAGATGCGTCGGCATCACCACGGACCAGAACGACAACACTGGCAAGCGTTCCGTCATCGTCCCGGACAAGCGTGTCGATCTCACCAATTTCGGTGCCATCGGCCAACAGGACAGGGCCCTCAATCTCGGTGGCGGCATCGGCAGTAAGGATTTTCACCTCTGCATCGGCTTCAGCGATCGCGACTGTCGGCTTGGTGAAACTGTTAACTTTGTCCTCGACGAGGATCATGGCATCAGCATCTGCCATAACCTGCGGCTCTGGCTTGTCGATCTCAAGGTCCACCTGCGGCAGCACCTGTACGCTCGTCTGCGCGAAAGCAGCCGTGTGCAAAAGTGCGGCGGCGGAGGTGATGGCAAGAACGGTCACAAATTTCATCTCAATACCCTTTCAAATACGCAATTCAGCGGCGAAATACCGGCCGCTCTGAGGGGGTAACGCCTCAGATTTGAATTCGTTTCGAAGGAGGAGAGAGGGGCTGTGCCCTATCAGTGCTCGGGCAGAACAATCGCGGCCACTTGATCCTGAATCGGATCTCTGTCGAGCGGATGGTCCCGTGCCGCGGTGGGATCGTCGCTGTCCAGATCGCGCCATGCGCCCCCGGCATAGACCTCAAGCGGCTTGAATTTCGCCTTATAGTCCATCTTCTCGGACCCGCGCACCCAATAGCCCAAATAGACATAGGGCAAGCCAGCCTCCCGTGCGATGCGGATGTGGTCGAGGATCAGGTAGCTGCCCAGTGAGCGGCGCGCTGCATCCGGCTCGAAGAAGGAATAGACCATGGAGACGCCATCTTCGAGAACGTCGGTCAGGCATGTCGCCGTCAGACGTCCGGTCTGATCGGTATATTCTACCACGCGGCTGCGCACGGGTGTCTCTTCGATCATCGCGGCAAATTCGAACATGTCCATGTCGGCCATGCCGCCATCCGCATGACGGTCATCCAGATACCGTCGGAACAGATCGTATTGCTCTTCTGTGGCCCAGGGGGAAGTGCCCGACCGGCTCAAATCCTCGTTCCGTTTCATGACGCGGCGCTGGCTGCGCGTCGGCTTGAAATCGGCGACCCGGATGCGGGCGGATAGGCAGGCATTACAATCCGCGCAGGACGGTCGGTAGAGGACGTTTTGGGACCGGCGAAATCCCTGGCGCGACAGGGCGTCGTTGAAACTTTGCGCGTCCGCGCCTTGCAAGGCCGTGAACAACTTACGCTCAACCCTGCCCGGCAGGTACGGGCAGGGCTGGGGTGCCGTCACATAGAATTGCGGCATGTTTTGCGTCAGGTGGCGCATGCGCGGCATCCGTTCATTTAGGGGGTCTTGCGAGAAGTCTCCCTAAAGGGTGGGTCACCGCGCCCGGTCTGTCAATCGGCAGGTCTGTTAATTGCCGTCGATCCAAGCGGAATATCATGCAGCGCCTGACCGCGTGCCGTCCCGATCATCAGGATGATAGAAAGGACATGGCTTAGAATGAAGCCGACCGAGACATAGAACAGCGCGGTGTGAACGATTGCCTGCCCGAAGCCGAACTTCTGCCCGAACCCGTCGCGCAGCTCAATGCCCATGGCGCGCATGCCCCAGGTTGCGGACCTGCCGGTGAGGGTCAGGACGCGGTATGTGAAGTCAACCACGACCCAGAGTGGCAATACCCACCAGGCCAGCGTCAGCGTCACAATACCCGCCACAAGCCAAAGGATGAAGATGAAGGCGAAGTCGAGAATCCACGCCATGAAGCGCTTGAACACCACGCCATCGTAGAATTGCGGATCGCGGGCCGGGTCCGGCAGACCGGCATGGGCGCGGTAATTCGGGTTATAGGCACGGCTGGCGGTCATGGGGGCGGTCCTCATTATTCTGGGTGTCGTCTTGATATTGGGGGAGGGAGGCGGCCCCGCAACCATGGGGGGCCGTTCCGTTTTCGGTTTGAAATCAGCGCGCGGGCTGATCCTCGGCCATTTCGGCCTCATCCGCGGTCACATCCGCCTTGGGCGCGCTGCGACGCTCATTCATGAACTGGTCGAACTCTGCCTTATCTCGTGCGTTACGCAGGTTGTCCATGAACTGGTGGAACGCGGCCTGCTCTTCCTCAAGGCGACGGATCGTGTCGTCGCGATAGGCGTCGAAGGCGGCATTGCCAGAGCTTGCCGGGCCATAACGACGGGCCATACGGCGGTTGGAACGGCGGGCGCAGGAAGTACCAGACATACGTTTACTCCAGATCATGTAGAACAGCAGGGCCAGCCCGATGGGCCAGAAGAAGATGAATCCCAGCACCATGGCTGCGATCCATGCGCCTTTGCCACGCTCGTCGAGCCAGGTTTCGGCATTGTTCAGATAGGCGGTGGCGGTGCTCATCAGGGGTCCTTTCAGATGTAAATGTTATTCACATTAACATATCTGGGAGACCACTCTCCACCCTTCAAGTGTTTCTCTCAAAAAATCTTCAGCATTTGTGATGATAAGGTTCTAGTAAGGGTTTCTGGCTCAGATAGGGGGAGGAGGGGACCCTATGCCCGTTGGTATTCCAGACCTGCACTCCCCCGAGCCGGGTATTCGCCAGTTGCTGGATCAGACGGCCTGTCCGATCTTTATCAAGCGGATCAACCAGACATTTACCTATGCAAACGCAGCCTTCCGCGCGCTCTATCCCGGATGCAAGATCGTGGGCCGCAACGGACAGGCGTTGTTTGGTGCGCAGCGAGCCGCGGCCTATTTGCGGGAGGATCGCACCTGTCTGGCTGAGGGGCAGTTGCTGACGGAATGGCGCGCGCCCGATCGGCGAAAATTCCTCGTGCACAAGGTGCCTCTTCAAAATCCGTCAGGTTCGGCCCTGATCGGGGCGACCATGTTTGATATTACGAATTTCCGCGATCAGGCCGCCGACGCATTGGAGGAGATGAAACTGCTCAAGGCGGAATCTGATGCAAAGGCGCTGCTGCTGGCCGAGGCCGCTGACAAAATCGAATATGTCAGCTTGCATGATGCACATACCGGGCTGGCCAATCGCCGTTACTTTGAACGCCGGTTGAAAGAGGCGTCGGCGGGCAGCGACAGCATCGCAGTGATCACCATCGATCTTGATCTGTTCAAACAGATCAATGACACGGCAGGGCATTTTGCGGGCGATCACGTCCTGCAACATGTTGCCTGCACAATCAGCCGTGCGTCCCGATTGGGGGATTTCGTGGCCCGGGTCGGTGGCGATGAATTCACTATCCTGTGTGATCATGACGGACGGGCGGGTCCGATCCTTGATGTGGCGGCACAGATACAGGCCGAACTTGACCAACCAGTCACTTTTCGCGGCCATTCGCTGCGCGTGGGGGCGAGTATCGGCATCGCCGTGCCAGAGGATGCAGGGCGGGACCCCGACGCGCTGCTCGTGGCCGCAGACCTTGCGCTCTACAGGGCGAAGGCGCAGGGGCGTGGGCAAGTTGTCCTTTTCGAGCCGCGCATGCAGATCGAGGCCCGCAGGCATGAGCGCCGCGCCGCCGCGTTTGAAAACGCGCTCAGCAAGGGTGAGATGCGGGCACACTACCAAGCACAGATCCGGGTCAGCACGGCCCGGCTCGTTGGGGTGGAGGCATTGGCCCGCTGGTATCATCCAAGCGACGGGGTACTTACCCCGGGATCCTTCCTCGACATTGCAGAAAAGACTGGGCGCCTGGCAGAGCTGGATGCCGCCATCCTGAAAGATGCAGGTCGGGTCTTTGCCAAACTCCATCAAGCCCGTACGGATGTGCCAAAGCTCAGCGCCAATATCTCCGCCGAAGGTTTGACACGCGAGGGATTGCTCGACGACATCGACGCCCTTGGCCTTCCGCGTGGCGCGCTCAGCATCGAACTGATCGAAACGATCCTGTTCGACGGGGCAGAGGCGGAATGGCGTCAGCCGATAGATGCGTTGAAAGCCCGCGGGGTCGGGGTTGAGATCGACGATTTCGGCACAGGGCGCGCCTCGATTGTCAGCCTGTCATCGGTAGCGCCAGATGTTATGAAGCTGGACCGGCAATTCGTGACCGATCTGCCCGACAGCGCCGAGGCCAGACAGATCGTTGCGGCGATGATTGATATCGGGCGTACGCTGGGTATCGAGGTGTTGGCCGAAGGGGTCGAGACCGCCGCGCAGGCCCGGATCCTGACGGAACTCGGCTGCGATCTGCTGCAAGGCTGGCTGTTCGGGCAGCCCGTGTCTGAGGAGGAACTGGTGGACCTGATTGAAAAGCCATCGGGTCACTGGCGCGATTTGCTGGGCGATGCGCTCCAGGCCGTGCCGCGGACCGCATCCATTCCCCTTGCTGGCTAGATTAATCGTCAGGGGCGGGGGATCACGCCCAGACCGCGCAGGTAAATGCCGATCCCGGATTCCAACATCTCTTCGGGGGAGAAGGGCGCCCGCCGTCCGGGGGCCCCGCGCGCAAACAGTTCGACAACACCGTGGCTCATCGCCCAGATGTGCCGGCTGACAAGGCTTGCAGGCGGTCGGTCCGCCTCTGGCAGATGGGCCGTCATATCACTCGCCGCCCGCTCCAACACGCCGAAGGCCCGATCTGACGCTTGTGCAAGGGCGGGGTTGGCCGTCACGGACACGCCACTCTCGAACATCGCGATGTAGTGGCCCGGCTGGGTGCGGGCGAAATAGAGATACGCGCGGCCCACCGTCTCAAACGCCGCCAGTGCACTGGGTGCCCCGTCATCATGGGCATGCTCCAACAGATCGGCAAAAATTTCAAAGCCCTGAAGTGCCATCTCCTCGATGACATCTTCGCGCCCCTTGAAGTGCCGATAGGGCGCGGCGGCGGAGACACCGGCAAGCCGCGCCGCCTCGGCAAGGGTAAACCCATTCGGGCCCTTTTCCTCGATCAGCGACAACGCTGCGTCGACGAGGGCCTGTCTGAGATTGCCATGGTGATAGCCTTTGCGACCCTTGGTTTCAGGCACGATCAGACGTCCAATCCCAAAATTCCGGGCCCGCCGCAAACCGCATCGTCCCGCGCCAAAACTTCATCACGGCGACCCTCATAGGGCACGGAGCTTAGGATATGCCGGATCGCGGCCAGTCGCGCCCTTTTCTTGTCATCGGATCGGATGACCGTCCAGGGCGCGTGGTCGAGGTGGGATCGTTCCAGCGTCTCGGCAATCGCGTCTGAATAGGCGTCCCAGCGCGACAGGCCTTTCACATCGATGCCCGAAAGTTTCCATTGTTTGAGCGGATCGCGTTCCCGTTTCAGGAAGCGGCGCAACTGCTCAGCGCGGCCAACATTCAGCCAAAGCTTGCTGAGGTGAATGCCGTCCCCCACCAGCAGTCGCTCAAAATCAGGTAACTGTCCGAAGAACTGTTCCCGTTCCTCGGGTGTGCAGAAGCCGAAAACATGTTCCACAACGCCGCGATTGTACCAGCTGCGATCAAAGAGGGTGATCTGACCGTCCGTCGGCAGGTGCTTGATATATCTTTGGAAATACCATTGCCCTGCTTCTGTCGGGGTGGGTTTTGACAATGCGACGATCCGTGCGACGCGCGGGTTCAGGTTTTCGCGCACACGCTTGATCGTGCCACCTTTCCCAGCCGCATCGCGCCCTTCGAAAACAACGACCACCCGTGCGCCCGTTTCCCGCACCCAGTCCTGCATCTTGACCAGTTCGATCTGAAGCGCCTCCATTTGCGCTTCATAGACATCCTTGGGCAGGACCATGTCATAGGGATAATCGGGGTTGAGGATGTCCTTTTTGCCCGCATCCTCGATCGCCTTGCGGACGGATTTCGGAGCCTCGTCCTCAAAATAGGCGGTGATCTGTCCAATCAGGTCCTTGTCCATCATGCCTCCCTCAGCCGCTCCAACGCGGCAAACATGTCGTCCTGTCTGCTATGATGGGGCATATGCCCGGTGTTTTCGAGGACTTGCAGTCGTCCATTTGGCAAAACCGGTGCAAGCCGCCGCGAATGTATGTCGAGCGGGACTGTCCCGTCGTGGTCACCATGCAGGATTTCCACCGGTAGCGCCAATCCGCCATACCGCTCAGCCATGCGAATGATATAGGGCTTCAGCCGGTTGATGTCCGCGATGTTTGCCCGGACGGTCGCATATCGCGTCGCCAGCTCCGCGCAAAGGCCACGACGATAATTCTGGGGCGGCTGATCTGGATGGAACACATTGCGAATGCTCTGGTCTATCAGCCTATCCGATGCCAACCGCGGATAAGCCCAGGCAACCAGCGCGCCGATCCAAGGCAAATCTCCAATTTCGTAGAGCCGTCCGACGGTGCCTGGCCAGGGGTGGGAAGGGGCCGCCATCAGGCACAATCCCTTCACAGTGTCTGGCGCATCAAGTGCCCAGGCGAGCGCGACAGTCCCGCCAAAAGAATGGCCCAGCAGCACGGGGTTCTTGACCCCCAGCGGTGTCAGCGCCGCGCGCAGCAGTGCAGCCTGTCGATGTGGATTGTGCATGCCCGGCGCGCGGGTCGTGAACCCTGCGCCGGGCCTGTCAAACAGCGTTACCCGCCAACGTTTGGCCAGCCTGTCAAGCTGTCCCATATCCCAGTCACGCAGATTTCCGCTTGCACCGTGCAAGGCAACCAGATCAGGGCCGGTTCCGACCTGACGATAGTGCAGCCGGGTCTTGCCAACGGTCAGAAACTGGCCTGTCGGCTCTGTCAGGCAACCCAATGGAAGTCCGTGGTCTGATAAATCTGGTTGATCCAGTTGCCATAAAGCAGATGCGCGTGAGAGCGCCACCGGTTCTCTGGCACCTGGGTCGGATCATCATCGGGGTAATAGTTCATGGGCACATTGATCTCTTTGCCCGCAGCGACGTCCCGATCATATTCCTTCTTCAGCGTGCCGCTGTCATATTCAAGGTGATTGAACATGTAGAGCGCGCGATGCGCCTCATCCTCGATCAGACAGGGTCCGGCCTCGTCAGATGTGATCAGCAGCTTTAGCGGTTTGCCCTCCAGATCATCGGCACGCACCTCGGTCCAGCGGCTGACGGGAACCACGAGATTGTCCGAAAACCCCCGCAGATAGGGCGAGGTTTCGTCGAGGACCTGGTGGCGATAAGCCCCGAACCGTTTCGCATCGAGGGCGTGTTTGGGCACATCATGCAAATGGTTCAGCATGGCTTGCGCCCCCCAACAGACGGCAAGGGTGGAATGCACATGGGTCTGCGTCCAAGCAAAGATGCGCTCAAGCTCATCCCAATAGCTGACCTCTGCAAAGGGCAGCAATTCGATGGGCGCACCAGTGATGATGAGGCCGTCAAACTTGCGGTCCTTCACCTCTTCGAAGGTCTTGTAGAACGCCTCCATATGCTCCGGCGCGGTGTGACGTGACTGATGCTCGCTCATGCGGATCAGGGTGAACTCGATCTGCAGCGGAGTTGCCCCGATCAGGCGCGCGAATTGCGTCTCCGTCTCAATCTTCATCGGCATCAGGTTGAGAAGTGCGATCTGAAGCGGACGGATGTCCTGCCGCATGGCCCGGTCGTCGCCAATCACCATGACCCCTTCGGACCGCAGCACTTTATGGGCGGGCAGGTCTCGAGGGATCTTGATGGGCATTGGTCTTCTCCGATCTTTGGAGGGTGAGACGTAGGCGGTCAGCGCATCACACGCAAGTCACGACGCGGGGAGCGCGGCCGCAACGAGTTCGACAAAGTCCTCGGCTTTCCGCACCGTTGCGACGTCAGCGGCCTCCAATGTGATGCCCATGCGTCCGGCCATTGCGGCATATCGGCCCTGACGGCGTTCGATCAGGCGACGGAAGGACCACCGGATGAAGGCGTCCGGATCGACCTTTTCGGGGGCATCACCGGTCTCTGCCAGCCAATCGGACCAATTGGTTTCGAGCTCTGACGGTTGATAATACATCGGCTTGGGCTGCCGATCGAAGCGGCGGCACAGCTCATCGACGTGGTCGTCAGTGCCTTTGATCCAGATTGGCAAAGTCGCGTTGTCGAGCGCGTCCAGAACGGGATCAAGCGCCGCTGCCGGATCGACCACCTCACAGATCGAGCCGCCGGTATCGCAGACGAAATGCGGATAGCCGTAGATATCCTGCGCCCGTTTCGCGAAGGCGACCGTATCGATCAGCGCCGCAATCTCCGCCCTGCGGTGCTGCTCTTGTCGCGCGTGATAGTCTGCGATGGGAATACCGCCCTTATCGACGTCGCCGGGCTTGCCGAGATAGGTGGATAGCGGATCAAGATTTTCGAATGTGATGTTTGATCCGATATAGATCGAATCTGATTTCAGAAGCTCGGCAAGGAAAGGAACCTTCATCGCTTCGCGCTTGAAATTGTCGACGATATGCTCGCCCATATACCGGGTGCCGATGCGGTAATCGACGCTGTAATGAAACCAGTTCCCAGTGCCGCGCAGCAAATCGCTGACATAGGTTTTGCCAAGACCGGACATGCCATAGATCGACACGCTCTTATGCGCGGCATCCGTCCATTCGCGGGCAGTGGGGTAAAGCATGTCGCGCCGTCCTTCGCTTGCAGGCCTGCAAGAGAGTTATCTGCTGGGCGACCGCTTGAAAAGGGCACGACCAAGGCGCCCGTCGATGACCAGAAGCCCGAGTGCGATTAGAGCAAAACCGGGCAGGGCAGAGGGCGGCAACGTCTCCCCCAAAAAGGTCGCCCCTAGAGCGATTGCAACCGGAGGGATCAGCAGCGTGACAAGCATGAGGTTGGACGATCCCGCCACCGCCAGAATCCGGTAGTAAAGCAGGTAAGCGCCAGCCGTCGCGATCAGCGCATAATATCCGATAGCGGCCCACGTGTTGAAATTGAGCTTCAACGAAGGCAGGCCTTCATAGACCAAAACGACAGGCAACATGATCAGGGTTGAGGCCAGCAGCATCCCCGCCGCGGCAACAACCGGGCTAAGTCCCTGCAACATATACCGGGCCCAGACCCCTGCGAATGCATAGGAAACCGTACCGCCGATCACGGCAAGCTGTGCGGCAGAGCGGATGTCAAAGCTCTTGAGCGCACTCCATCCAATGACGGTCACCACACCGGCGAAGCCGAGCGCTGTGCCAACGGCCTTGGCGCGGGTAAGCTGTTCATCTCGCAAAAGGGCTGCGGCGATCACAACTCCGAACAATGCGGTGGAGGCGTTCAGGATCGACACAAGGCCGGTTTCAATTTCCGTCTGGCCCCAGGCCATCAGGGTGAAGGGAATGATATTGTTGAGAAGCCCCATCCCCATGAAGCCAATCCATATTTTGAGGGAACGTGGCACGCTGTGCCCTTGCGCCAACGCGATCACCCAAAGCGCCAGTGCGGCCCAGCCAACACGGTGCAGCACGCTTTGCAACACACTGACTTCACGCAAGGCAATGGCAATGGAGAAGAAGGAACCGCCCCAGATCAGCGCCAACAGTATCAGTTGGGCCCAGGCTGCATTCGTCATGGTGCGTTGTTCGGTCATAAAGGCACCCTATGACCGTGGTCCTTGCGCCACCACCCGGATCATGCGGCACAACAGCAAAAGGCCCACCAATAGCGGGCCTTTCACTGTCCCAGAAGTGCTCAGCTTAAAGCTGGAAGCCTATCCGAAGACCAAACGACAGTGAATCGTTGTCCCGGAATGTGCCAGTTGATGTCGTAGAAAGGTCGCCTAGGTCGGTGTAGTTGATGCCACCGGTAATGCGCATGTTGTCGAGAGTGTACGTTGCACCAAGCGTGTAACCGATCCGACCATTCACCGGGGAAAGAGCAGATGCAGTCGTCGTTGGGCCTTCTTCCTCATATGATACCGAGAAGGCCGCAGACCAGTTCTCGTTGAAGCGACGACCAATCCCGAGCTGGTAAGACCATGCATCTTCGCTGAACGAAGCCAGCGCACGGCCGGTTGCCGCGCGGTAAGCTGGCGGATCCAATGTGAAGTCTGAATACTCTGCCCAACGGATCCGTCCGAACAAAAGAGTGTCGGCTGCAATTCCAGTCTGAAAGTCTAGATTGAAAGCTTGCGGAAAATCTGTAGTCACAGTGGTGGTTCGGCTGAGTACAGATGGCGTTGCTGGTGCAGCTTGGTTAAAGAATGTCAATGTCTCCGTAGTTGTGTTTTCATGCTCTACTTCTGAGTGGTATGTTAGCGCAACACGCATCGCGATTTCAGGGCGTTCATAAGCAATACCTGCTACATACCCATACCCGGTATCAGAAGACGCATTCACCGTGTAGTCGGAGATCGCCGCCTGTGCGAGCGGGATAGCAGCAGCTGCACCAGCGGCACGAAGGCGCGCCGCAACAACGGCCTCAAAGGATTCTTCAGGAATGAAGGCTTCAGATTCTACACGTTGTATCTTTAGTCCACCATATACGGAGAACCCCGATTGCATTTCCATGCGAAGCAACGCTGTAACTGCCTCAGAATTAAGATCAGAACTCAGCCCTTGGTAGAGTGAGGTGTTGAGCGGATATCCGGTGTCCGAGCCGTAGGGCTCATCGAGGATGAGAGCGTAGCTCAGTCCGCCTTTCAAATCATCACGGAATGCGGCACCGAATGTCACGTAGTCCGACGGCCCATCTCCGGTTGCTGTGCCGGTTGGATCCGTTCCGTTGACAGATGGGTTCACATCGCCGACGGAGAACTCGAGGTAGCGACCTTCTTCAAATATGATATTTGTCGGTTGGCCAGAGCGGTCGAGGCCGCCTGCGATAGCTGTGGTGCCCGAAAGCGTCAGGATCGTCGCCCCTTTGAGCAGTGTACTCTTTTTCATGGATCGTCCCCCATAGAGTGTGGATACCGGCGTTTGTGTCGCCGTGTTCGTGGAATTCGCCCTTTATCTTGGCCAGTGCTGAGTCAAACGGTCAATTCGAACGCCACGTCAGCCCTTGGGGGACCGCAACTATGTTGCGCGGGGAACACAAAAATGCCGCCCGGGCGCGAACCCGGACGGCAATTGATCGAATTTCAAAAATGATCAGGCTTTGTTCATTGCATCCAGGGACTCTTGCAGGATGGCCTCGGCCTCTGCCTTGTCGCCCCAGCCGATGACCTTGACCCACTTGCCAGCCTCAAGATCCTTGTAGTGCTCGAAGAAGTGCTTGATGCGCTCACGCGTCTTCTCGGCCACATCGTTGAGGTCCTGAATGCCAGCCTGGAAGGGATCGACCTTCTCAACGGGGACGGCGATCAGCTTGTCATCCATGCCGCCATCATCTTCCATCTTCAGCACACCAACCGGGCGGCAACGAATGACGGTGCCCGGCTGCAGCGGGAAGTCGGTCAGAACCAGAACGTCGGTCGGGTCCCCATCTGCGTGCAGCGTGTTCGGCACGAAGCCATAGTTGCACGGATAGAACATCGGAGTGTTGACGATCCGGTCGACGAAAACGGCACCGGAGTCCTTGTCGATCTCGTACTTGACTGGCGCGCCCCCTGCGGCACCGCCGGTGATCTCGATCACCACATTGATGTCATGGGGCGGGTTCTTGCCGGCGGGGATCTTGTCGATGTTCATCTGAGGCTCCTGTGATGCGGGGCGTGTTTCGCGCACCGCCTAGCATGGGCGCGAACCCATCGACAAGACCCGCGCTGCCCAGCCGTCTAACGGCCTTGCGCCATCGCACGAATGTTCATCACATTGGCCACCACGATCAGTGCGCCGCCGCCCAGAATGGCGAGTGCGAATGGCTCGGCATAAAGCGCCCAGCCAACGACGGCGACCAGGGGCAGGCGGGCGAAGTCGAGCGGTGCGACCACACTGGCTGGCGCACAGCGCAACGCCTGGGTGATGCAGAAATGGGCGAGCAACCCGGTGATCGACACCAAAAGGACGTAAGGTGCCATGGCCAGCGAGGGGACCGCAATCGACAGATCCCACCCCGCGCAGATCAGGGAGAACAACGCCTGCATGACCGTTAGCCAGAACAGGATCGATGCGGTGCTTTCGGTCTGGCTCAACTTCTTTGTCGCGATAAATGAAATGGCAAACCCAATTGCGCAAAGTGCCGCCGCCACGACACCCGGCGACAGGTCCAGCCCATCTGGCCGGGCGACGATCAACACGCCGATGAAACCCAGCAGGACGGCGAACATTCGATAGCGCGTTAGTCTTTCACCCAGAAACAACGCGGCCGCAATCGCGACCCAAAGCGGCGTGGTGAATTCGAGGGCGACGACCTGCGCCAATGGAATGCTGGCCACGGCAAAGAACCACAGATTCTGACCGCTGAAATGACCGATGTTGCGAAAGGCATGCAGGCCCATGCGATGGGCGCGGATCGTACCAAGTTGTCCGACTGCGGCCGACACCGCCACTACAATCCCGATCCCGATCAGCGAGCGATACAGCATCAATTCAAATGTATCGAGCTCCGCCGCAATCTCGCGCCCAGCCACCGCCATGGCCGTGAACGAGCATGTTGCGAGCAACATCCACGCGACGGCTTTGAGATATGCGGATCCCTGCATCGGGGCCTCCTCGAAGGGTTTTGTGGGCAAGCAAAAAGGGCGCTTCCAGATGAAAGCGCCCTTGGTCAAAAATCAAAGCGCGATCGCGTCAGGAAACAATCCCGAGGTTCTGGAGGCCGATAAGCGTGATTGCTGGCGTGTCATAGCCAAGGTCGAGCTGATAGGCCCGGACCGCGCGCATCGTGCGATTGCCAATGATGCCGTCAACCGCACCATTGTAATAGCCGCGCTCGGCCAAACCACGCTGCAACGCCCGCACGACCGTGGCCGTCTGCGCGGTATCGCAGAGCACTGTTACCCATTCGCTGGAGGCGGGCAGAACCTCAACCTGATCTTCCACGGTGCGGAACGTCGCGGGCACGGGGGTGCGTTCGATCCGCTCAGCCGTTGCAATCACGGTTCGCTCTACATCACGTGTCACGGCCGGTACAACGACTTCAACGGTGCGGGCAGGTTCCACGACGATGCGGCGCGGGACTTCTCGCGTCACTGCGGGGATGGTTTCAATGCGCGTTGTCTCTGGCCGCACCAGCTCTTCGCGTGTGACGGTTTCGAATTCTGGCGGAAACTCGATAAGTGCCTCAATCGTGCCGTCGCTGAGCGTACGGTTGCCGATCACGGTCCCACCCTGAGAGCTCGTGCCTGTGGCCAATATGCGCCCGGTAACCACCCAGGACCGATAAGACGGACGCACCGGCACGCTCTCTGTGACAGTGGTGAACTCCGCCGGGACGGTGATCGTCCGCTCGCGCGCGGGCTCGATCACCACCGTTTCCATCACAGTTTCATAGACCGCTGGGATTGTCTCGACCCGGGTATAGGCTTCCTCAATCACCACCGGAACCGTTTCGGTGCGATAGGTGGGCGGTATGACACTGATCGTTTCCGTGGCCGGGCGATCAACCACTTGGCGCGACACGGTGTCAAAGCGCGCCGGGCGCGTTGCCTGAGCATAGCATTGGCCGGGGATTGCATTTGGCGGGCCGGCGGTCAGGTCAACAGGGGCGGGAACCGGCGCAACGGGTGTGGCAGGTTCGGTGATCACAACCGGTTCGGGCAGCGACCGCTCAACACTCTGTACGCAGCCTGACAAGAGAACCGCGACGGTTCCTATCGTGAAAGTGGTGCCGAATTTCATTGCTATGCCCGTCCTGTTCTTAGCGCTCTGCCTTTCTTGTGAAGGCATTTTCTGGGTCGAAACGCGCGTCCTGTCTGTCCTGCACAAAGTGATACGCGAGGAATTGCGATCTCACAACTGTTGCGTGCGCTCAGGGTCGCTGTTCTACGCCGTCAATAATTGCGATGTTTTGCGTGCGCCCGTTCAGGTCGACCACGGTGATGAACTGTTCGTCAGACACTTCATCTTCGATTGGAAGAACAACATCGACATTGCATCCACTGATGACGAAGGCGGTGCCGAGAAGGGCGAGTGTTGTTGCTAAACGCATCCGGCGCTCCTGCAAGACAAGATGTAAGATCATTTCGCGAGACACTGCCACAGCTGCGGTCCCGGGCCAATTCGGCGTCGCAAGCCAAAGTGCGAATTCGCACATATAGTTGCATCCGCGCGACGCTATCCGCCCCACGGCGATACCTAGGGGTGCCTGGCACAAGTGCAGGTTGTTCAAGCCGGTTTGGCCTTGATCTGTCTTTGGAAAATAGTGGTGAGCCCTGCAGGATTCGAACCTGCGACCCACTGATTAAAAGTCAGTTGCTCTACCAACTGAGCTAAGGGCCCGTCCACGGAGCGCTACCTACAAACAGGGGCCGGGGGGGTCAAGCGGTGTTGCGCAAAAAATCCCAATCTTTTCGTCTGGTCATCCCGGCCATGCGTTCCGCGCAACGCGACCTGCCTTCCCAACTGGGGGGGAAGGTCGTATATCGCGCACCATGAATACTGCGAGCAAACCACCGCTGACCTTTCGCAAGATGCATGGGCTCGGCAATGACTTCGTCATAATCGACGGGCGCAACAATGCGCCGATCCCGTCGGTCGAAGAGGTGCGCGCCATCGGTGACCGTCATCGCGGGGTCGGGTTCGACCAACTTGTGGTGCTGCACGAGTCGGATGAGGCAGATTTTGACGTAGTGTTTTACAACTCCGACGGGTCGACCTCAGGGGCATGTGGAAACGCTTCGCGCTGCATTGCCGACCTCGCCATGGCCGAAAGTGGGCGGGACTCCGCGCTGCTGCGCACCGAGGGCGGGTTGTTGCGGGCAGAGCGCGCCGGACAACTTATCCGGGTCAATATGGGACCACCGGTTTTGTCCTGGCGGGATGTGCCGCTTGCACGCGACGTGGATCTGAACGCCTTGCCGCTGGATGGCACCCCATCGGCGGTTGGTATGGGTAACCCGCATTGCGTGTTCTTTGTCGAGGATGCGGAGGCCGTCGATATTGCAGTTGAGGGCGCGCGGTTCGAACATGATCCGCTGTTTCCTGAACGTACAAATGTGGAATTTGTTCAATCTCTTACGGATGGTTCTTTGCGTCAAAGAACATGGGAGCGCGGCGCAGGAGAAACGCTGGCATGTGGGTCGGGCGCCTGCGCTGTGGCTGTGGCCGCGCATCGCCGCGGGCTGACCGGGCGCGATGTCACGATCCACCTTGATGGTGGCGATCTGCATCTGGATTGGCGCAATGACGGTGTTTGGATGACTGGCGGCATTTCCTATGCATTCACCGGGGTTTGGCCCCGATGAGCGCGCCGGTTTTCACGAATTTCGGCTGCCGTCTGAACGCCTATGAAACCGAGGCGATGAAGGAGTTGGCAGAGCAAGCGGGGCTGAAAAACGCCGTTGTCATAAACACTTGCGCTGTCACCGCCGAAGCCGTGCGCAAATCGCAACAGGCCATCCGGCGTCTGAAACGCGACAACCCGGAGGCGGAAGTGATCGTTACGGGCTGTGCTGCTCAGACGGAACCGGAGACGTTTGCAAGCATGGATGAGGTTGGCCGCGTCGTCGGAAACCTTGAGAAGATGCAGGCCGACACGTGGAACTCTATAGCCCAAGGTCCCGATTTCATTGGGGAAACGGAGCGTGTCATCGTCGACGATATCATGGCCGCGACGGAGACTGCGGGTCACCTCATTGACGGGTTCGGGACGCGCTCCCGCGCCTATGTGCAGGTGCAGAACGGCTGCGATCATCGGTGTACGTTTTGCATTATCCCGTTCGGTCGCGGCAACTCGCGATCCGTGCCAGCGGGCGTTGTTGTTGAGCAAATTCAAAGGCTTGCCGATAAGGGCTATAATGAAGTTGTACTGACCGGAGTGGACTTGACGAGTTGGGGTGCTGATCTGCCATCGGAACCCAAGTTGGGTGATCTGGTGCGGCGTATCTTGAAATTATGTCCTGATCTCAACCGGTTGCGGATCAGCTCCATCGACTCCATCGAGGCGGATCCGGCGCTGATCGAAGCGATTGCGACCGAGCCGCGCCTGATGCCGCACCTGCATCTGAGCCTGCAAGCAGGCGACAATATGATCCTTAAGCGTATGAAAAGACGTCATAATCGGGATGATGCCATTCGGTTCTGCGAGGATATGCGCACGGCCCGTCCTGATATTGTCTATGGTGCTGATATCATTGCGGGATTTCCGACAGAGACCGATGCGATGTTCGAGAACTCGTTGAAATTGGTCGAGGAATGTGGGCTGACATGGTTGCACGTTTTCCCTTATTCGCCACGTCAGGGCACCCCGGCGGCGCGGATGCCGCAGGTTGAGAAAAGCGTTATTAAACAACGCGCTGCGCAGCTTCGTGCGGCGGGGGAGGTTGCCGTTGGCGCGCATCTGCGCGGGCAGGTTGGCAGAACCCATCGCGTTCTGATGGAAGCCGCAGATATGGGGCGGACCGAAGGGTTCACCGAGGTCCGTTTCGCGACGCCTCAGCCTGTTGGTGAGATCGTGACAGCGACCATTACCGGGCAATCTGGAAAAGAGTTAACGGCCTGATGGTGATGTGCACAGAGCGTGCACAACCCGTACACAACCTGTGCACCAAAGGTTCCATCGTATTTTAGGCGTTAACCTTAACGATCCGTGAGCGATTGGCTGGTGTGGGCACCGTGATTGCGTGGTTTCTGCCTCTGCCTCTGCCTCTGCCTCTGCCTCTGCCTCTGCCTCTGCCTCTGCCTCTGCCTCTGCCTCTGCCTTGGCTTCGGGTTCTGGTTGGTATCCCGGTTTGAAGCCTCCAACCAAAAACGGGTGACCAACCGCATCACTCAAAGCGCCCGCGCAACGGATCCTGTTGTGCCGCGCCGGTTCTCCTACAAAGGGCGGCGCTTGCGCATCGATTGGATCAGCTCATCTCCGTGGCCGAGTGATCTGCGCCTAAGCCGTCATCCAGCACGTGAGGCATGGGTGAATCGCGTGGTTCAGGCCGGCACTGAAAACGCGGTATCGGCTTCCACGCGGTCGGTGCGTTGTTCTTGAGCGGTCCCGGCTCAGGGGCCGGGACGTGTTCAATCCCTTACACCGACCTAGACGCCGAGGAACCGGACGTCGCGCGACAGGGGCATCTGGCGCAGGCGCTGTCCTGTGGCGGCGTAGATCGCGTTGGCGAGTGCTGGAACAGCCGGGGGTGTGCCAACCTCGCCCGCGCCGCCGATATGGGGTGATGTTTGGAGAAGTTCGATCTCGAATTCCGGGCATTGCTCCATATTCATGAAGCTGTAGTCCCAAAAGTTCTGCTGAACGACTTGCCCATCTTCGAAATTGATCTCTTCACCCAAAGCGGCGGAGAAGCCATAGATTGCGCCGCCGATCACCTGATCGCGGAACAGGCGCGGGTCCATCACGGTGCCGGGATCGGCTGCGGCCCAGACCTTCTCGATCCGGATATCGTCTGTGGCATCGACCTGAACAACCATTGCGATCCACGTGCCGAAGCAGAGCGATTGCGCAAGGCCACGGCCTTTGCCCTGAGGCACAGAGCCGCGCCAGCCTGACATTTCGGCCACCTTGTTCAGGACACCGCGTGCCGGATCGAGGCGGTCATCGCCCTCCATCACTGCGAGGCGATAGGCGAGGGGGTCCATCCCGGCGGCCTCGGCCTGCTCGTCCATGAAGCCCTCGTGGAAGAAACAGTTGTAAGAGTGACCAACGGACCGCCAGAACCCGACCGGAATCGACAGGTCTGCCGCATGGCCTGAAACCCGAAAATTGTCATAATTTACAGGCTGGTTATAGGCCCCATCGGTCAGCGTCTTGTCTGGTCCGGCGGCGGAGAGGTTGGGATAGGTGCGCGCGATCACGCTGGGGATGATGGAGGGAGCTGCGACCTTCATCTCAACCGCATCTGCGCGCGCGCCCTCTGGCACCACGGCGCGCATCCGCGCCATGGCGGCGGGGCGGTAGGTGTCGTGGGTTGTATCTTCCTCTCGCGTCCAGGTGACCTTGATCGGCTTGCCGTCCGTCTGCATGGCGAGCGCCGTCGCATAGAGCGGGAAATCAACCTCGCCGCGACGTCCGAAACCGCCACCCAGGAAGACGGTGTTCACAGTCACGTTGTCTTTATCGAGCCCGGCGAGGGCGGCACAACGGCTTTGCACGATGCCGGGGGCCTGTGTTCCGGCCCAGATCGTCAGGCCCTCTTCTGTCAGCTGCGCCGTGGCATTCATCGGCTCCATCGTGGCGTGGGCCAGATAGGGCACGGAGTATTCCGCCTCGATGATGGTGCCCTGCGGATCGGCAAAGGCTGCATCAACATCGCCGCGGTCCATGAGTGACTGGGTTCCTTCAGCCTCGATCGCGGCGACGAGACGGTTCGTGATGCCCGCATCATCGGCCGGGTAGGGCGCATCGCCCCATTCGACCTGCAACGCTTCGGCGCCTTTGAAGGCCGCCCAGGTGTTGGTGGCAATGATGCCAAAGCCTTTGCCGGTCGTGGTCTCGATCTCAACGATGTCGAGCACGCCGGGCACTGCGCGGGCTGCTGTGTCGTCGAAGGACACGGCCGCAGCGCCAAAGCGGGGGCTGATTTTGACCGTGCCGTAGAGCATGTCGGGCAGTTGCACGTCGATGCCGTAGATCGGTGCGCCGGTGACCTTTTCGGCAATGTCTGTGCGCATCTGGCGTTTGCCGAGGACAGCCCAATCGCGGCGGGATTTGAGGGCCGGGATTTCCTCAACCTCTACTTCGGCAGCTTCAAGGACCAGTTCGCCATATGTCGCTGACTGTTCACCGGCGGCATAGATCACGCTGCCATTTTCGGTTTGCAGCACGTCGGGTGAGACCGACCAGCGGTTGGCGGCTGCGGTGACGAGGGCTGCGCGGGCTTCGGCCCCGGCCTCGCGCATCTTGTCAAAACCATCAATGACAGAGGAGGAGCCGCCAGTGACCTGAAGGCCCAGAACCTTACCCATCGAGGCCATCAGAGAGCGTTGCGCATCGGCACCAAGACCGCTGTGGAAGGCAGGCGGGAAAGCGCCTTCTTCCATCATGCCTGCATTGTAATAGGCGGCTGCGGTCGGGCCATGCTCTGTCGTGATGGACGAGAGCGGCACGTCAAGCTCTTCGGCGACCATCGCAGCGAGGGTTGTGTGGATACCCTGACCCATCTCTGCGCGGGGGGTAATGACGGTGATGGTGCCGTCGGTTGCGATTTTGACAAAGGGGTTGAAGACGCCTTCGCCCTCTCCTGCGACAAGCGGGTTGTCGTGGTCGCGGTTCACCAGATAGGCGCCGAAGGCGACGCCGCCGACGGCGACGGCCCCGGCTGTCAGGAAGGTGCGGCGGACGATCTTGCCGAACAGGCTCTTTTTCTTGCGCGCCATCACTTATGCTCCCTGACCGGAGGCCGTTTTGATCGCGGCCTTGATGCGTGGATAGGTGCCGCAGCGGCACAGGTTCGTCATGGCAAGGTCGATATCCTCATCCGTGGGCTCTGGCACTGCGCCGAGCAGGGCGACCGCGGCGAGGATTTGACCGGACTGGCAATACCCGCATTGCGGGACCTGATGCTCGATCCATGCCTCTTGCACGCGGTGGAGCGTGTCGCCGTTGCTGATCCCCTCGATCGTTGTGATCTCACCTTCGACCCCATCAACCGGGTAAGAGCAGGAGCGGACGGGCTGACCGTCGACCAGAACCGTACAGGCGCCGCACGCAGCGACGCCGCAGCCGAATTTCGGGCCCTTGATGTCGAGAATGTCGCGGAGCACCCAGAGCAAAGGTGTGTCAGGTTCCGCGTCGAAAGTTCGGATCTCTCCATTGATTCGCAGCTGCATCGCGTCCACTCCCATCATCGTTTGAAAAGAAGGTAGGAAGGGCGGCTTTGGTCGTCAATAAGAGACCTACGTTCCGTTACGGCTTGTGCCTTTCCTTCGCACGCCCTAGATTATGGGGCATGAACCAAACCTTTCAACGCGCCCGCTCTCCTGAGCACAAAGAAGCCCGCCGGACCGCCATTCTTGAGGCGGCCTCTGTCGTGCTGGAACGAGACGGATTTCACGAAACATCGCTGAATGCCATCGCGCAGGAAGCGGGCGTCGTGAAATCTGGCCTCTACCGCTATTTCGAGAGCCGCGAGGAAATCCTGCTGGAGCTTGCGCTGACCGACGTGACAGAGGTGGTCACGTCGTTGCGCGAGTCGATCACCGGGCCGATGAGCGTGGATGAGCTTGCCGCCCATATGGCGCAGGGTTTTTTGAGCCGCCCGCGGCTGTGCCTTTTGATTAGCCGCATGTCGACCGTGCTGGAGCATAATATCACCGCCGATACGTTGCGCGGCGTGAAGCGCCGTCTGAACGATTGCTCCCAAGTTGCGGGAGAGGCGTTGTGCGTGGCGCGACCGGACTGGACCCCGCAAGAGGCCTATAGCGGCGTGATGATGCTGCACACCCATGTGTCCGGTGTTTATCCGATGGCGCATCCGCCCGCCCATCTGGCCGAAGTGATGAGCGAGCCGGAGTTCGAGGCGACCAGCCCGAGATTTGAGGACATCGTACCACGTGCCGCCCTTGCCATTTTCAGGGGCATCGACTCGATGGTACAGGATCGGCTCGCCGCTCAGGGTTGATCTGCGCGGCGAGTTTGTCCTTCGCCCGCGTGCATTGCTAGAGCGGCCTGCGCGCGTGGCGATACAATCGCGACGTTGATTTGATCGTCGGGCAGGGAGAGTGTGCGGGCAAGGAGGGTCTTGCCATGCATCCAAATCCGAATTTTCGCCACGTCTCGCGCGCAAGAAACCTCACGTTCGCACGGGAGCGGGGATTTGGCACATTGAGCGTCGCGGTGGAGGGGGAGGTCGTCTCGTCCCATATTCCCTTTCGCGTGGATGAGAGCGGAACCTGGGTGGAGATGCATTTGGCGCGCTCGAACCCGATCCTGCGTCATCCGAGCCGGGCGGTTCTGATGGTGACGGGGCCGGATGCCTATATCTCCCCCGATTGGTATGGCGTTGTCGATCAGGTGCCGACCTGGAACTATGTCGCTGTGCATTTGCGCGGTGCCTTGAGCGTTTTGCCTGCCACCGCGCTGCGCCCGCATCTGGAGCGTGTCTCCGAGCATTTTGAGGCGACGCTCGATAAACCGGCGTGGACGCTGGGCAAGATGACGCCGGATGTGCTGACGCGGATGGAGCGGATGATTGTGCCGGTGCGTTTAGAGATCGAAGATGTTCAGGGCACATGGAAGCTGGGCCAGAACAAAGATGACGATGTGCGACACGCGGCGGCGGCAGCTGTGGGCGGATCGCATGGAATGGAGCAGGTGGAACTGGGCGCGCTGATGTCCTCGCCACCGCCGCAAGAGAGGATTTGACCGATGAAACTCTATGACAGTACGACATCGCCCTATTGCCGCAAGGTGAACATCCTGATCGAGGAGGCGGATAAGGCAGACGCGGTTGAGCTTGCCTATGTGAAGGGGACGCCGATGAACCCGGGCACGCTGCCAGTCGGATCCAATCCATTGGGCAAGATCCCCTGTCTGGTTCGGGAAACTGGCCCGGCGCTGTTCGACAGCCGTGTGATCTGCGCTTATCTCGACGCGGAATGGCAGTTGGAGTTGTATCCTGAGGGCGCGCGCGGATGGGATGTGCGCACTTTGGAGGCGCTGTCCGATGGCATTCTCGATGCCTCAATCCTTATTGTCTACGAGGGGCGCACCCGGCCAGAGGACAAGCAGTTTGACGGCTGGATTGACGCGCAGCGGGCGAAGGTTGAGCGGGCGCTGGATGCGTTGGAGGCGCTCTGGCTCAGCCACCTCGCCGGACCGTTCGACATGGGACATATCGCTGTGGCTGCGGCAGTTGGATATATTGATTTTCGCGGGGTGGTGCCCGGTTGGCGGGACAGTCGGCCCGGCCTTGCGGCATGGGCTGCGGAGATTGCGGAGCGGCCGAGCATTGCGGCCACTGTTCCGCACGAGTGATCTTGTTGGGCCGAAGCGTTCGTATTGATCCCGAGACACGGGGGAGTTGATATGAGCGCAACGGACCGAATGGCTGAGCAATTGGCCGCCGCAAGGACGGCGGTTGATGCCGAATTTGGCGAGGGATATGCGGCCGCGCATCCAGAATTGGTCGCGGCCTGCGTGCAATCGGCGGCCATTCATACGGCGGTCATCATCGGCAAGCAGGCCAGCGAAGAAACCAACAAGACATTGCTGCAACTCAAACCCAGACTGTTTGGGTGAGACCCGGCCAAGAATGCTCCAGTGAATCGCTTGGGGGGCGAATGCGCGGCCCCGCCAAGGGTTGGGGCAGACAGATAGCGGTACAGTCGGGGCGCTGTGTTGGCCGTCGAACGAAGACCGGCCGGAGTTCAGAACGGTTTCGTCTCGACCAGATGTGCGCGCCACGCTGGCGGGTCGAACGGGTCGGGCCAGTATTCCGTTTGCCGCAGGATCAGGCCCTTGCCGGTCTCATGGAAGGTCACAGCCCGGGCATGTTGGGTTCCGTCCGATATGGCGACGTCCGAAACGACCGTAGGCCCGTCGGCCACCAATCGCTGCACGTCGAACGTCCAAATCCCGTGGGCGGGGTAGTGTGTGTTGAGTGCCGCGAAATTTGCCCGACCGCGTGTGATCTCCCCTGATTGGGGCCAGTATCCCTCGAAATCTTCGGCGAGCCAGCGGGCCGCGGCGGCGAAATCATTTGTGGCCATCGCGTCCCAGAAGGCGCGGACAATCTCGGTGGGGGTCATACGAGGCTCCTACAGACCACCGAGGTCCGTAAGCTGTTGTTCAAGCTTGCAGATACGGGCCTCGTCACCGTGCACGAGCGCATAGATCCAGGCATGGGTCAACTGGAAGCGCTGCTCTTGCATTGTCGGCATATGGGGCAGGGCCTCTTCATGCAATGCGCTGAGACGGGCCGCATCGGGCCCGCCATGCAGGGCGTGAAGCTCTGCGTCGATCTGAGCGGGATCACGCGCCAAGGCGGGCGGCCACCCAATCATGGAAGAGGTGGGTGGGGCTGTCCATCACTGATGAGAACACGCCGCCGTCGAATTTCGGGGCATGTCGGCCCTTTTGCATGCCCTCGACCACGAAGATGTCCTCGACGAAGACCTCTTTCCACATCTTGGCGTTGCTCGCTCGCAGCGCGGCGAATGCCTCTCCGGTCGCGGCCTCCGCGCTGGTATAATAGAGTTCCACATGCTCGATCGTGCGGTTGTGGGCCACAGGCTCTAGCAGGATGGCGAAGAAATGGTCACGGTGGATGCCGACCATGACATTGGGAAACAGGCTGACATATTCAGCGGCCTTATCCCATTTCTCGGGCAGTTCGTCGAAATCAGGGAACGCCTTATTCTGTGACAGCTGGGGATTGTAGACGAGCGTGCCCTGGCCGGAAAACTCGCCCGGATGCTCGATATGATAGTGATCCTCCAGCCGGGAATAGCTGTTCAGGCCGGGATGAACCCATGGCAGGTGGTAGCTTTCGCAATAATTCTCGATCGCGAGTTTCCAGTTGCAGTTGACCTCCAACGTGAACGAGGACGCGGGGCCGCCGTGGTGGATTGTGCGACCTTCGAAATCTGACCAGCGGGCGCGCAGGGGCGCTATCCAATCGTCGAACGCGGCGGCGTTGCCGGAGACATTTACGAAGACCATGTCCATCCAGATGCCGGTGCGCACAGGGGTGAGGCCGGTCGTCGCCGGATCGACCGCTTCGTGGGTGTTGATGCCCGGCCCGCCGACATGGGGTGTCGCGCGCAAGCGACCGTCGAGGCTGTAGCACCATGAGTGATAGGGGCAGCGGATGACGCCGCCGAAATTGCGGGCTTCTTCGACAAGGATCATGCCGCGGTGCCGACAGACATTTTCGAAGACGTTCAACGCGCCGTCTTTGTCACGCACAAGCAGAAGAGGCGCGCCCAAAAAGGTGATGGGTTTTGCGTCACCGGGATTGGGGACGTCCTTGCCGAAGCCGATACAGGCCCAGCCGCCGTGGAAGATGTGGCGACGCTCCAGATCCAGTGCATCCTCGGAGGTGTAGAGGGCCGAGGGCAGGCCATGGGCCTGCGCCACCGGCTGGCGAACGGCGGCAAGGTCAGCGGCGAGTGAGGCAAGGTCGAGCATGGCGTCCTCCTTTGGTCCTGGTGATCCGTCAACTTTGAGGGCGACCGGCGGGGGCGTCGAAAGGAAACACGACACGTGGTGTCGCAATCAATGCATTGGGCGGTGCGGATGGACCGCACCGCCCCGCGGGTCATTGTTCGGACAGCGCCGCCCGCATCCCGTCAATGCCGGATTGAAGATAGGCCCGGACGGCAGGCACCTGCCGGTTTACGAAGAAGCGGGTCAGCGCGTTGCGTGGCTTGAGCGCATAGGTCCATTCCAAACGGGTGGTGCTCTCATCCACCTCTACAAAACGCTGGGTGCCGATGATTTGCTCCACCCCGCGCCCAACATCGTTTGTGAAAACCCAGATTTGGTAGCGGAAGAGGGCGGGTTCGTTTTCAAGGATGCGCTCGATCACATAGTGCCCGTCGGCGAGGGCGACGCGGCGCACGGTGCCGGGTTCCGGCCATGTGCCGGACAGAATTTCAAGACCAATGACGGGTGCGATGTCGTCGGACGGCTCGAAGAAAGCGGTGATCGGGTTCTCTTCCATGAAGGTGCGCAAGTCGGCGCGGGACAGGGGGTAGGTTTCGACCAGGTCGATCTCGATCAAGCCCTCTGTCGCGGGGGCGGGCGGCGGTGTAGGCTCCGGCGGTGTGGCCGGGGGCGCGGTGGGCGCGCAGGCTGCGAGAATGAGAAAGGCGGACAGGATGAGAGGGCGCATTGCGGTGGTCTCCATTTTTGTACGAACTTCGGACTAAATGGGAAGAGGCAGGTTCGGTGTCAACAGACCGGTCGGACAAGAATGCGCGGTTGGCGGCAGCGATCAGCGGGATCATTGGTGCCTTGCTCGTGGCAGGACGAAAGGGCGCGCCTGCGGAAGGGCTGCTTCCTTTCAATCCACTCTATTTTCATATGCTGCGCTTTTTGGCGCGCGAGGGTGATCAGCGCCCCACGGTACTTTTGAAGGCACTGGGGGCGCCGAAGACAACGATTTCAAGTGCGACGTCCGCATTGGAGAAGCGGGGCCTGATCGAACGCCGCGCTGATCCCGATGACGGCCGGGCGCGGTTATTGCACCTGACGGACGCAGGACAGGAGGTGGTCGCGGCGATTGAACGGCAAGACCTGCGCAACGCGACGGCAATGCTGGAGGCGTTGGATGAAGAGAGTGTCGATGGGTTTGTCGAAGCCATCGAGCAAGTCAGCGCCCATATCAGTGGCTGAGCGAATCTGATTTGCATATCCGAACCCAGAGCCGCAGCAGAATCGTGCGACATGTTGAACACTACATGTGGTAGGTGACGTGACGTGCACGTCGGTTACGCGGGCGCGCAATCTGTGTGCAGGTGCGAAGCACGATCCTTAGGGCAACATTAGATAATTTGGGTAAGTTGTCGCGAAATATGGCTAAATCTGGGCGAGTTAAAGTTTTGGACGAATTTGTCCCGACTCAAAGGTTAATACCAGCGCTTGTGGGGCTTTGAGATTTCAACCCGCAATATCTAGATTTCGGCGTAAATTTTCCGTTGACGGAAGTGTGAGTTCAGCGCCATGTTGTGCCCCGAAGACAGGCGGACACAAGATGCGGCGCAGGCATCACCAACCGGCTGATCAGGGCAGATAATACAACATTACTTGGGGGCATCGCGTAAGCGGCCTGACACCGTATTTAGCGGTCGGCCTTTTGCGTGCTTGTTCAAAGCGGACGAGGAAGTAACGCTATGAAAATCGAACGCCGGTTCACCACAGCCAATGAAGACGCCTACGCCTCTTTGGAATTCCGCACCACGTCGAGCGAGATCAGAAACCCGGATGGTTCTATCGTGTTCGCGCTGGAAAATGTTGAGGTTCCAGCGACGTGGTCGCAGGTCGCCTCGGATGTTCTTGCCCAGAAGTATTTCCGCAAGGCGGGTGTGCCAGCGCGGCTGAAGCGCGTGAAAGAAAAGGGCGTTCCGTCTTTCCTGTGGCGTTCGGTTGCAGACGAGTCCGCACTCAAGAAGCTGCCCGAGGATCAGCGGATCGGCGGTGAGACGACGGCAAAGCAAGTCTTTGACCGTCTTGCAGGCGCCTGGACCTATTGGGGTTGGAAAGGTGGTTACTTCACCACTGAGGCTGATGCGCAGACCTTCTATGATGAGATGCGCTACATGCTTGCTGCCCAAATGTCGGCGCCAAACTCGCCGCAGTGGTTCAACACCGGCCTGCACTGGGCCTATGGCATCGACGGGCCGTCGCAGGGTCACTTCTATGTCGATTTCGAGACGGGCAAGCTGACCCGCTCGGCTTCTTCATATGAGCACCCGCAGCCCCATGCCTGCTTCATCCAGTCCGTCTCCGACGATCTGGTGAACGAGGGCGGGATCATGGATCTGTGGACCCGTGAGGCGCGTCTGTTCAAGTACGGCTCCGGCACGGGGACTAACTTCTCATCCCTGCGCGCCGCCAATGAGCCGCTGGGCGGCGGTGGCAAGTCGTCGGGCCTGATGTCCTTCCTCAAGATCGGTGATCGCGCGGCGGGGGCGATCAAATCGGGTGGCACGACGCGTCGGGCGGCCAAGATGGTGATCTGCGACATGGATCACCCCGACATTGAAGAATTCATCAATTGGAAGGTGAAGGAAGAGCAGAAGGTCGCCTCCCTCGTCGCCGGCTCCAAGATGCATGAGCAGAAGCTCAACGAGATCTTCGCGGCCATCCGCGCGTGGGACGGGAAAGAGGGCGATGCCTTTGATCCCAAGAAGAATGACAGCCTGAAAGCTGCCATCAAGGGCGCAAAGAAAGTTGCAATCCCAGAGACTTACGTCAAGCGCGTGCTCGATTATGCGGCGCAGGGCTATGCCTCTATCGAATTCCCGACCTATGACACCGATTGGGACTCCGAAGCCTACAACACGGTTGCGGGCCAGAATTCCAACAACTCCGTGCGTGTCACCGACGGTTTCCTTGAGGCCGTGAAGAATGACGCGGATTGGGAGTTGATCCGACGCACCGACGGCGCGGTGGCAAAAACGGTCTCTGCGCGCGAGCTGTGGGATCAGATCGGTCACGCGGCGTGGGCCTGCGCCGATCCCGGCATCCAGTTCCACGATACCATCAATTCCTGGCACACGTGCCCGGAGGATGGCGAGATCCGCGGCTCCAACCCATGCTCGGAATACATGTTCCTCGACGACACGGCGTGTAACCTCGCCTCGATGAACCTGCTGACCTTCCTGCATGATGGTGAGTTTGACGTGGAGGGCTATGTCCACGCGACCCGTCTGTGGACGGTCGTTCTGGAAGTGTCTGTTCTGATGGCACAATTCCCGTCAGAGGCGATTGCCAAGCGGTCTTACGAGTTCCGTACGCTCGGTCTGGGTTATGCCAACATTGGCGGCCTCTTGATGAACATGGGCTATTCCTATGACAGCGATGAGGGCCGTGCGCTGTGTGGCGCGTTGACCGCTATCCTGACGGGTGTGAGCTATGCGACCTCGGCCGAGATGGCGGGTGAGCAGGGGGCCTTCCCGGGCTATTCCAAGAATGCCGAGCACATGCTGCGCGTCATCCGCAACCACCGCCGTGCGGCATATGGAGAGACGTCTGGCTATGAAGGCCTCGCCGTCGCCCCGGTCCCGCTCGACCATGAGAACTGCCCAGATGGACGGCTCATCAACATGGCGCATGCCGCGTGGGATGAGGCGCTGGCCGAGGGTGAGAAGAACGGTTTCCGCAACGCACAGGTTTCTGTGATCGCGCCCACCGGTACGATTGGCCTCGTCATGGATTGTGACACGACGGGCATTGAGCCGGACTTCGCGCTGGTGAAGTTCAAGAAGCTGGCCGGTGGCGGTTACTTCAAGATCATCAACCAGTCGGTGCCTGCGGCGCTGACCAAGCAGGGCTACGGCCCCGCGCAGATTGAGGAGATCGTCTCCTACGCGGTCGGCCACGGCTCCATCGGCAATGCGCCAGCGATCAACCATACCTCACTGATCGGCCACGGCTTCGGCGAAGAGGAGATCGCGAAGGTTGAGGCCGCACTTGCCACCGCGTTCGACATTCGCTTCGTCTTCAACCAGTGGACATTGGGCGCGGATTTCTGCACCGGCACCCTGGGCATTCCTGAAGCGAAACTGAGCGATCCGTCCTTCGATCTGCTCAAGCATCTGGGCTTTTCAAAGGCGCAGATCGAAGCGGCCAACAACCACGTTTGTGGCACGATGACGCTGGAGAGTGCGCCGCATCTGAAGGAAGAGCATTACGGCATCTTCGATTGCGCCAACCCGTGCGGCAAGATCGGCAAGCGTTACCTGTCGGTCGATAGTCACATCACCATGATGGCGGCCGCGCAGAGCTTCATTTCGGGTGCGATCTCCAAGACGATCAACATGCCCAATGATGCGAATATCGAAGACTGTCTGGCGGCCTACGAGCTGTCCCACTCGCTGGGTGTGAAGGCCAACGCGCTCTACCGTGACGGCTCCAAGCTGTCCCAGCCACTCTCCGCAGCACTGGTGGATGAGGACGAGGATGATTTGGAAGAGGCGCTGATCGACGCCCCGGCGGGTGAGAAGGCCACGATCCTTGCGGAGAAGATCGTAGAGAAGATCGTGGTGCAGGAAATCGCCAAGGGCCGTGAGAAACTGCCTGAGCGCCGGAAGGGCTATACCCAGAAGGCCATCGTCGGCGGGCACAAGGTCTATCTGCGCACAGGCGAGTATCAGGATGGCTCGCTGGGCGAGATCTTCATCGACATGCACAAGGAAGGGGCCGCTTTCCGCGCGATGATGAACAATTTCGCCATCGCCGTGTCGGTCGGCCTGCAATATGGGGTACCGCTTGAAGAGTTCGTTGAGGCGTTCACCTTCACCCGCTTCGAGCCTGCGGGCATGGTGCAGGGCAACGACTCGATCAAGAATGCGACGTCGATCCTCGACTACATCTTCCGCGAGCTGGCGGTCAGCTACCTTGATCGGACCGATCTTGCCCATGTGAAGCCGCAGGGCGAAGCCTTTGCTGATCTGGGTCGCGGTGTGGAAGAGGGCGTGTCCAACGTTAAGGGTACGGATGAGGATACGGCGGCCAGCTCGATCGAGATGATCCGCCAGATCTCCTCCACCGGCTATCTGCGCAAGCGTCTGCCGCAGGAACTGACAGTGCTGTCCGGCGGCCTGGCCGATACGGTCGCTACCCCGGCGCAACAGCCGCAGGCCTCGACCGCCATTGCCACGGCGATGGATGCGCGGACCAAGGCCAAGATGCAGGGTTATGAGGGCGATCCGTGCGGTGAGTGCGGCAACTTTACCCTGGTGCGCAACGGCACTTGCATGAAGTGCAACACCTGCGGCGGCACGTCGGGTTGCAGCTAAGGAATTGGGGGCGGCCTTCGGGTCGCCCCTTCCGTATCAGGCCGCAGGGAGAAACCGGGCAGTTCAATCACCGTTAAGAGCCTGAATACGACGACTTGGAGGGGAAAATCCGCTTGGATTTTTCCCTCTCTTTTTATGCGATTAACATTTCTGAAAGGTGCGGTATGGTTGCTAGGGTACATGCAGAACCTAAGGTCCAACCTCATGCCCAATGCCCTTGCGGGACAAACAATCCTTCTGGCCGAGGATGAGCCGTTGATCGCGCTCAACCTTGAGATGGTGCTTGAGGAAGAGGGCGCGACCGTGATCGCCGTCACCCATATCGGACGGACGGATCACGTTGATCCGGGCAAAATCTCCGGCGCAATTCTCGATGTGCAACTCGCCGATGGGGAGGTCTATGACCTAGCCGATCGTCTGTATGCCGAGGGTGTGCCAATCGTCTTTCATTCCGGCCATGCGGAGCGGACAGATTTGTTGACCCGCTATCCGGGCGCGCGCGCGCTGACAAAAGCCGCCGATGAAGACCTGCTCGTGAAGGAACTGACCCATGCATGCTGATACGTCCCTGACCACTGCGCCGCCTGTGATGGATGCAAAGGCTGAGGTCAGCGATGCTGTGCGCGCGCAACTGGCCTTGCGCGCGGGAAAGATGGCCAGTTTCGATTGGCACATGGATACCGGGATCGTGGAAAGCGAGGCAAAGCTGCGGGAGCTTTACGGGATGCCCTTGGTCGGGCAGCAGACCGTGGATGATTTCTTTGCCATCATTCATCCTGAGGATATTCCCCATGTGGATGCCGCGATCACCCGTGCGATCGAACAGGACGTGGATTATCAGGCGGAATGGCGTGTGATCCACCCGGACGGAAAGATCCGGTGGCTGGGTGGACAGGGACGGATCACGGCGCGCGATGCGGATGGAACACCGCAACGCATGCTGGGCCTGAATTGGGACATCACCGACCGGAAGGCGCAGGAAGAACAACTCGCCCTGATGGCGCGGGAGATGAACCACCGGGTGAAGAACATCTTCGCGATGATTGCAGCGCTCATCCGAATGGCAAAGTCGCGCACCCACGATGTGGCCTCCTTTGCCGATGTGCTGCGCAGTCAGGTTTTTGCCCTGTCCGACGCCCATGCGTTGACGATGGAATATTCCTCGTCTCAGGGCACAGCACAGGCCATTCCGGCGCGTAGAATAGTGGAGGCCGCGGTGGCCGCATGGAACCGCGAGGGCGGCGTTACAGAGATTGTGATCGACGTGTCCGATCAGGTCACGCTTGATGCGCGCCAGACCTCGGCCCTTGCCATGATGCTGTATGAGCTGGCGACCAATGCGGCGAAATACGGCGCGTTGGCGCAAGATGGCGGGACGCTCGATATCTCGCTGCTGCGTGAGCCGGGGGACCGGGCGCGGCTGATCTGGAGGGAGGTGTTGGCAAACCGGACCCTTGATCCGGGAGCGATTGCTGCGGCCCAGGATGGCGGGTTTGGATCGGTTCTGCTGCGCCAATCGGCGCTGGCCTTGGACGGATCCCTTCAACAGGACACCCGCCTGCAAGGTGTTGAGGTTACGCTCGATTTTCCGATCTGATCAGCGCGGAATGCGCAAGGTCGCCATCAGACCGCCCATCTGTGGGCTTTCGCTCAATGTCAGTGTGCCGCCATGGCTGCGCGCAACATCCGCCGCGATGGAAAGGCCCAGTCCGACGGATCCACCGCTATCCTGATTTCGCGCGACATCGAGCCGGGTGAAGGGCTTTAACGCCGTTTCGCGATCAGCCTCGGGAATGCCGACGCCGTCATCTTCTACCGTAAATGTCAGAGTCAGGCGGTCGAGGGCGACGCTGACCCGTACGGTGTCGCCGTAGCGCGCCGCGTTGGAGATCAGGTTGGCCAACGCGCGGCCGATTGCCGTCTGGCGCAGCTGTACCTCCGGCTCATCCGGGGTGGAGCTTTGCACGGTCAGGCTGATCGAGGTTCCGGCGCGCCGCGTGTTGGTGACTTGCGTGCGCGCAAGCTCGATCGGGTCGGTCAGGCGGGTGGGTTCTGCGCCCTCACCGCGCGCAAAGGCCAGAAAACCGTCGAGCATCCGCTCCATCTCCTGCACATCATGGGCGAGCTCCTCCATCTCGGGGCTCGGATCGGCGAGAGAGATGGCAAGGCGCATGCGTGTAAGCGGCGTGCGCAGGTCGTGGCTGACCCCGGACAGCATAGACGTGCGCTGCCCGATCTGCCGCTCAATCCTTGTGCGCATGGCAAGGAAGGCGTTGCCCGCGCGGCGCACCTCTTCGGCGCCGCGCGGCTTGAATTTCACGGATCGGCCTTTGCCGAATGCCTCAGACGCGTGGGCCAATTCGCGGATCGGGCGGATCTGATTGCGCAAGAAGAGTGTTGAAATTGTTGCAAAAATAGCTGCTGCAAAGACGATCCAAAGGACGAGCTGGTGTGGGTTGCTGGCAATGACCCGGCGGCGGGGGATGAGGGCGGACACGACCCCGGCGGGGGTTGCAACCTCGACCAGTACGATTTTGTCGATGGCGGTCATGTCGACGAACATCGGGCGGTCGATGCTGTCCTGCAAGGTTTCCACAAGGGCGCGACCGGAGATGTCAAAGCTGCGCAACTCTGCCCCCGGCTCAACCGTGCCGTCTTCGTCCAGAAAGATCGTCAGGCCGAGAAGCGCACTGATGGTTTCCATCTGCCGTTGCCGGGCGTCTTCATCCGGTTCGCGGGTGATGATCTGGATCGCGTAGTTCAGCTCTGCCCCGACCGACTGTGTCATCTGCGCGGTCACACCTTCGACGTGGCGATTGATAAAAACGGCGGCCGTGACGATCTGAATGCCGACCACAGGCACGAACAGGATGAGCAAGGCGCGGCCCAAAAGGTTGCGCGGCGTGTATTTTTTGAGCCAAGAAAAGTCCAACATGCCCCTAGCGGTATTGGTGCGGGGGCAGGAGGGCAAGTGCGATGATGACACGGGTGGCAGACGGCGTGCGCCGGATCACGGCACCGAATGGCGGGCCGATGACCTATACGGGCACGCAATCCTACCTGATCGGTGATGGGGGCGATCTTGTTCTGATCGACCCGGGACCGGAATTGGCAGAGCACCGGGCTGCTATTGAGGGGGCGCTGGCGACAGGTGAGCAGATCGCGGCCATCCTCGTGACCCATGCGCATCTCGATCACTCACCGCTGGCGCGCAGCCTTTCCGCAGATCTGGGTGTGCCCGTGCACGCTTACGGACCTGCCGGGGCGGGGCGCTCAGATCAGATGCAGGCTTTGGCCGATAGTGGTGCGCATCTGGGCGGGGGCGAAGGCGTCGATACGGCTTTTGCCCCGGATGTCATGCTGGCGGATGGGGAGCTGTTCACCATGGGTGGCACGCGGCTGAGAGTGCTTCATACCCCCGGTCACATGAGCGATCATCTGTGCTTCGCGCTGGAGGGGAGCGACCTGTTGTTCTCTGGCGATCATGTGATGGGATGGGCGACAACACTTGTGTCCCCGCCGGACGGAGATCTGACCGCCTTCATGGCATCGCTTCAAAAGGTTCAGGGGCAAGGGTTTGCCCGTTTCCTGCCCGGTCATGGCGCGCCGGTGGAGGACCCGGACACGCTGGTTGCGCGGCAAATTGCGCACAGGCGGGGGCGGGAGGTGCAGATCCTTGACGCTTTGCAGGCGCGCCCGCGCCGGATTGATCAGATCGTGCCGGAGATTTACGCCGATGTGAATCCCGCGCTGCATCCGGCGGCAGCGCGCAACGTGTTGGCCCATCTGCTCGACCTGGTGGCGCGCGGCCTTGTCACGACCAATGAGCCGCTGCGGGCGGACGGAGTGTTTGAGAGGGCCTAGCCTTCGGCGAGGATATTTTCGCCAAGAAGAAGTTCAGCGCGGGACCTGGGCGCAGAGCGCCTCAACCGGCTCAGCCGGGTCCAGTGCCGTCCATGCGGACATGCGACTGCGAAACCACGTGCGCTGCCGCTTTGCATATTGGCGCGTCGCCGTAATCGTCCGTTCTGCGGCCGTTTCGAGCGTCATTTCACCCTTGAGGTAGGCGATCAGCTCTGGTGCGCCCAAGGCGCGGGACGAGGGACGGCCCGGCGTCGAGCCGGTCCGGTTGGCCGCGGCTTCTTCCAGCGCGCCTTCCGCCAGCATCAGGTCAAAGCGACGGGCGATCCTGTCGTTGAGCCAATTGACATCGGGACGCAGCAGGATTGGCACCGTTCGCTCTAGCGGCAGATCGGGTGCCGGCGTCTCGTCCTGCCAGTCTGCAAGGGGGCGACCGGTTGTGCGCAACACCTCCCACGCGCGCTGAATGCGCATCGGGTTGGCTGTGTCGATCCGGGCGAGCGTGGCTGAATCCTCTCGCAACAGGTCGGCCCGCATCCCCTCGGCGCCCAGAGCATCGGCGGCGGTGCGAACACTGGGCGGTGTTGGTGGAATGTCGGCCAGCCCGTCTGTTGCCGCGGCAAAATTCAGGCCTGTGCCGCCGATGATGATGGGCCTATGTCCTGCATGCCGGGCGCGCCGGAGTTGGGCGCGCAGATCACGCAGCCAGTGCCCGGTTGAATAGCTTTCGTGATTGGCCACATGACCATAGAGCGCGTGCGGGGCCGTGACCTCATCCGCCGGGCTGGGGCGTGCGGTCAGGACGCGCCACCCCGAATAGACTTGAAGTGCGTCGGCATTGATGATGATGCCGTTGTCACGCTGGGCCAGGGCGAGGGCGAGGGCGCTCTTTCCGCTGGCGGTCGGGCCCGCGATGAGGATCGGGTCAGAGGGCACGAGCGATGTCGGCGGCAAGGCGCGCATTGTTTTTGACCAGCGCGATATTCGCCGTCAGCGACCGTCCATCCGTCAGTTCGAAGATGCGACCCAGAAGGAAGGGGGTGACGGCCTTTGCGGCGATGCCCTGATCCTGCGCCTCGGCCAAAGCCTGCGCGACGATGGGCATTATTTCGGCCGAAGCGATTTCTGCCGAGGTGGGAATGGGATTGGCGATGAGTTGTCCGCCGGGCAGGCCGAGGGTGGCCCGCATGCGATGGGCCGTCGCGATGTCGTCGGCGGTGTCCATGCGGAGCGGAACCGCGATTTCAGAGGTGGCAGACCAGAAGGCGGGCAGGCGGTCTGTCTGGTACCCGATGACAGGAACGCCAAGTGTTTCAAGCACTTCCATGGTCTTTGGCAGGTCCAGGATCGCCTTCGCCCCGGCTGCGACAACGGTGACAGGCGTTTCGGACAATTCGCGCAGGTCTGCGGAGATGTCGAAACTTTCCTCGGCGCCACGATGTACGCCTCCAATGCCACCTGTGGCGAAGACGCCGATCCCGGCCAGATTGGCACAGATCATAGTCGCTGCGACCGTTGTGGCCCCGGTCGCGCCGGTTGCGAGTGCGGCGGCCAGATCGGCGCGGGAGAGCTTCATGACGTTATTTGCCTGCGCAAGATTATCGAGCTCGGCAGCCTCTAGCCCGATATGGATCTTGCCGCCCATGATGGCGATTGTGGCTGGAGTGGCGCCCGCATCGCGGATGGTCTGCTCAACCTCTTGCGCGGTGTCGCGGTTCTGCGGCCAGGGCATACCATGGGTGATGATGGTCGATTCCAGCGCGACGATCGGGGTGCCTGCGGCGCGGGCTGCGCTGACTTCGGCAGAGAAGGCAAGGGGCGCGGTCATGAGGATATTCCGTTGATATGGTCGGCGGCGGATTGAAGGGCGGCTGATAGCGCGTCCGCATCCGATGCGCCAGAGAGAGAGGCGCGGACATGTCCGGCCACGAACGCATCGCCCGCGCCGGTGATCTGGCCTTGGGCGGGTGGGGGCATCTGGGTCAGGACAGTGCTGTCCCGGCAGAAGCTCGCCGGGCGTGGGCCGTCCGTGACAATGGCAAAGGCGGCACCCTGTGCGCAGAGCGCCCGTGCGGCATCCGCCGGGTCGGCGTGGCCCGTCATTGCCTGACCTTCAATCTGATTGCAGTAGAGCGCAGCCCCGGCTGCGATCAGCGGGTGCAGCCGTGCCGTCTTGGACGGGCTTGCGGGCACAAGCCGCAGGTCGGCGGGCATGTTCGCGGTCAGTCGGGCGAGCGCGGCGCCTGGCAGGTTTCCGTCGAGAATGACGGGCGTATGCTCACCCGCGATGCGGTCGATGACCCGGTGGGCCTCCCGCTCCAACAGGTCGCAGCTGGCGATGGCTGCGACCAGGCCAGAGGGGTCTTCCACGGCGATGTAGTTGTCGGTCGCCCCGTTGGCGACGATCAATCCCGGCAGGCCGATCGCTGCGGACAGTGCCTGTCCGTCCGGATCATTGCCGATCACCGCGACCAGTTCGCAGCGCAGCGCGAGTGCGATATTGCAGGCAACCCCGCCCGGTCTCCGGATGACGGAGCCCGCCTGATCCGCGCCCCGTGGTGCCGGTTTTGGAGCCACGGCAATGACATCCCAAAGGGCCGCGCCCGCGCAGATCACACTCATTGCACCCAGCCGATCACATAGGTCAGCGTGCCAATGCTGAGAGCGGTGGAAAAGAGGATCGCGGAAGACGCCCGTTGGGGCGCGGTGTTGTAGTGTTGGGCGACGATATAGATGTTACCCGCAACCGGCATGGCCGCGGCACAGATCATGATCATCGCGTTGAAGGGGTCGAGATCGAAGAGCCACAGGGCGGAGATACCGACGAGCACGGGATGCACCACCAATTTCAGCGAGGAAATCCAAAGTGCCACAGAGGCCCGCTCCGCGGACTTACCGGCGAGTGACGCTCCGATTGCGAAGAGGGCACAAGGCGTCGCAGCGGACCCCAGGATCGTCAGGAACTCTGCCGCTGGCGGTGGCAAGTCCTGCCCATAGGCGGACCAGAGCAGGCCTGCGACGATAGCCATGATCATCGGGTTGGACAACAGGCCCTTTGCGATGGTCGCAATCGTGCCGACGCCGAGACGCGACCGGCTGCCGGTGATCACGGCAACGATCAGCGAACCGAAAATGATGAGATCCACGCAGAGAACCATGATGACGGGCAGGGCGGCACGCTCTCCGAACAGGCTGACAAGCATCGGGATACCCAGAAAACCCACATTTCCGATGACGGCGCATTGCGCCTCGACCGCGGCGACGCCTGCTGATTGCTTTCGGGCGATGGCAATGATCGTTGCCACGACCCACAGCGCGAGGGACGGGATCAGATAGGCCATCAAGAACGGCACATTCGCCACCTGGGCAAATTCCAGTGTCGCGGTGAAGTTGAAGATCATCGCCGACAGGGCGAAGAAAAAGACAAATCGTGTCAGTGCAATCGCGGCCTCGGCTGCGAAAAAGCGGGTGGCCGCCGCCCCATACCCCAGTCCGATCAGCGCAAAGAAGGGGATGATCTTGAGGAAGATGTCGAGCATGCCGTGGCCTTGATCGGGGGCGTTGGCCTGGGTTTATCATGTTTGCGACCGGATGGTAGGGGCTTGGCTGCCCCAGTCAGGCCCATCAGAACCGCCCTGACGCACCACCACCACCACTGCGCCCGCCGCCAAAGCGCCCGCCGCCCTGTGCCTTGGTCGGTCGCTGGGCAGGGATGACATATTTGGTCTCGGCCCGGTGATCGCAGCTTGTGCAGGTGATCAGATCAATCCCTTCGCCGCTTTGACCGAGCGAGGCGGGGCGAAGAACGCGGCTGCTGACATTCAGGGTGCGCTTGCCGCATTGTGGGCACGCCCGGCGAGCGATCAGCCATTGACGAATTTTTCCCGCGAACAGCCCCACAGCCCCAGCCAAGACTGCGAGGGCCAGAAACACTTTGTCGGAAAAACTCATGCTGTCGTTTTCCGGCGGGCTGGCACCTTCGAGGTAAGGCTGCACAATCCGCGTGATGATATCCGAAGTGCCAAGGTCGATCCCGGTGGTGAAATCATCCTCACGCAGCCAGGGCACCAGCGTTTCTTCGACTACCTGTTCCGCGAAACTGTTCCAATCCTGGCCATAAGCCGCGCCGAGTTCGATGCGAACCTCACGCTCCGCAACCAAGATCAGAAGCAGGACACCATCATTGCGTGATCTGTCTCCGATCCCCCAGCTATCGAAGAGCGCGGTCGCAAATTGCTCTAGCGTGACCTCCCGCGCGGTCCCGGATCTGCTGCGCAACGTCGCGACCGTCATTTCTACTCCGCTCTCGTTCTTTAACCGCGCCAAACGGCTGGATATGCGGCTCTCAACCGGATCGGGCAGCAGGTCTGCAAAATCATTAACGGTGCTGCTATAGGGCGGGGGGAACCCCTGTGCGGATGCAAGGCCGGCCCAGCATAGAAAGACGATGACGAAGATGCGCATGAACGGAAGCTCCGGCGGAAACAACTGAATGACGCCATTGGGATTGGCCGCTGGCAACGCTATCGTCCCGCCAGAATTCAGGCCAGTGCGAATGCACACAGGTCACGGGCTTGCATCCCCGGCCAAACGCGTCTAAGGCACCCGCACTTAATCCCGCAGGCGGGGGCGGGTGCATTGGGGAGACATCCCAATTCATCCACCGGTTGGGCCAGATGGTCCCTCACCCTTGCCGAGGCGAAACCGGAAAAGGAATATCAGATGGCTCTTCCCGAGTTCACTCTGCGTCAGCTGCTGGAAGCTGGCGTGCACTTTGGCCACCAGAAGCACCGCTGGAACCCGCGTATGGGCCAGTACATCTATGGTGACCGCAACGGCATCCACATCCTCGACCTGACGCAGACCGTTCCGCTGCTGGACGCAGCGCTGAACGTCGTGCAGCAGACCGTTGCAAAAGGCGGCCGCATCCTCTTCGTCGGCACGAAGCGTCAGGCGCAAAAGCCCGTCGCAGATGCGGCAGAGATGTGCGCGCAGTACTACATGAACCACCGTTGGCTGGGCGGCACGCTCACCAACTGGAAGACGGTCTCCAACTCCATCAACCGCATGAAGTCGCTTGATGAGCAGCTGGGCGAAGGTGCGGACGGCTTTACCAAGAAAGAGCGTTTGCAGCTCGACCGTGAGCAGTCCAAGCTCACCGCGTCCCTGGGCGGCATCCGCGACATGGGCGGTGTTCCGGACCTGATCTTCGTGATCGACACGAACAAAGAGGCGCTGGCGATTGCAGAAGCCAAGAAGCTGGGCATTCCGGTGATTGCGGTTCTCGATTCCAACTCCAACCCCGAAGGCATCGACTACCCGATCCCGGGCAACGACGATGCGGCCCGCGCCATCGCGCTTTACTGCGACCTGATCGCCCGCGCGGCTCTGGACGGCATGTCCGAGCAGCTGGGTGCGGCAGGCGTCGACCTGGGTGAGATGGAAGAGGGCATGGTTGAGGAAGCCGTCGCTGAATAAGCGACCCTCTGACTGTCACATATGGTTTGCGCCCTCGCTTTAGGTCGGGGGCGCACGAATTTCCGCTACATGAATTTTCCGTTGTAGGAGAGACGACATGGCAATCACCGCAAAGCAGGTGAAAGAACTGCGCGACAGCACCGGCGCAGGCATGATGGACGCGAAAAAAGCGCTGACCGAAACCGATGGCGACATGGAAGCCGCGGTTGATTGGCTGCGCACCAAAGGTCTTGCGAAAGCGGCCAAGAAGTCGGGCCGCACCGCGGCAGAGGGCCTCGTCGCTGTGAAGGCAGAGGGCGGCGTTGCCGTTGCAGTCGAGGTGAACTCCGAGACTGATTTCGTTGCCCGTAATGCCGAGTTCCAGCAGATGGTCGGCGACATCGCGGGCGTCGCGATGGGTGTGGACAGCACCGAAGCGCTGGCTGACGCGGATATGGGCGGCAAGTCCGTCGCCGCTGTCATTCAGGAAAAAGTCGGCACCATTGGTGAGAACATGGGCCTGCGCCGCATGTCCAAAGTCACCGGTGAGGGCGTTGCGTCCTACGTGCACGGCGCTGTTGTCGACGGCATGGGCAAGATCGGCGTGATCGTGGCGTTTGACGGCGACAATGCGGATTTCGGCAAGCAGGTTGCGATGCACGTCGCTGCAACCAACCCGGCCTCCCTGAACGAAGGCGATCTGGACCCGGCGCTGGTTGAGCGTGAAAAGCAGGTTCTGACCGATCAGGCCCGCGAGTCCGGCAAGCCCGAGCAGGTCATCGAGAAGATGATCGTTGGCCGCATGAAGAAGTATTTCGAGGAAGTCACGCTGGTGAACCAGAAATTCGTGATGAACCCCGATCTGACCGTTGGTGAAGCCGCGAAAGAAGCAGGCATCACCATCACCGGCTTCGCCCGTGTTGAAGTCGGCGAAGGCATCGAAAAGGTCGAAGAAGACTTCGCAGCCGAAGTCGCAAAGACCATGGGCGGCTAAGCCCACACGCGCAAGACGCACCACAAGGAAACGCCGCCTCGGAAGCATCCGGGGCGGCGTTTTCTGTTGGACGCAAATATTGAAATATTTGTTGTTAATGAATGCGGGCCAGTGTTTCTCTTCAAACTTGATCCGTGGGAAAAGGAACTTGGATGTTTAGTGCTAGAAAACACACTGGTGGCGATGAAAGTGCGCCTTCCAACGCTGGTGTAGTCCTGATTGCTCGCTTGAATTCAAAGACGCAACCCATTGACCGAGGTGATTTCTATGAGGATCCCCTTCATAATCGACTCGAAGCGCGGGGACTTGGCGCAGTAAGCGGCGGTGGAACGCAATTGATGGACGAACCGCACGGAATTGCCTTTGTTGATGTTGAAATTTTTGCTCGCGATGCCTCGGAAGAAACACTGACAGCCATTATCGAGGAGCTTGAGGCCATTGGAGTTCCGAAGGGATCAAAGCTGTTCGTTGAGAAAAGCGAGGATGGTAAACAGTTCGGCACATTGGAGGGCTTAGGTCTCTTCCTGAATGGGGTGGATTTGCCCACAGAGGTTTACGAGACTTCAGATGTGAATGAACTAATACGGCGCTGCGGGGCGCTCATGGGCGACGATTATGCAATGATGGGTTACTGGCAGGGTGCACGGGAAACCGGCCTTTATTTTTACGGCCCATCTTTTGAGCACATGAAGATTGCAATCGAGAATTTCGTTGCCAACTCGCCTCTTTGCCAGATGTCCCGGATTGAACAGATTGCCTGACAAGTTCCAAGACAACTTGACCTCCGCCTATTCCGCCCGACATCTCCTTCATGCCTATATTGCACCGCAACAATGAATCCGCTCAGCTTCGTCGGCGCTTCGAGGATTGGAAGGCGACGGCGACGCATCATTCTCCGCTGGAGGATGCGCAGGGGATCGGGGCCGGGGTGGTGATCACGGCGCTGGGGCTTGCGCTTTATCAGGGGGCGGGGCTGGTCACGGCAGGCATGGCCGGACTGGCGCTGATCATCAGCTATGCAAGCGCGTGGGATGCGGGGATCGTGTTCTGGTTGCTCAATCTGCCCTTCTATGGCCTTGCGATCCTGCGAATGGGCTGGGCCTTCACTCTCAAGACCTTTGCCGCGATCACGCTGTTGTCGGTGCTGCTGTCCTTTCAGGCAGATTGGCTCGCCGTGGCTGATATTGCGCCTGCTTATGCCGCTATTGCGGGCGGGATTGCTGTTGGCTTTGGACTTTTGGGGTTGTTCCGGCACCGCGCGAGCCTGGGCGGGGTCGGTATCCTGGCACTTTTCCTGCAAGACCGGCTCGGCTGGCGGCCGGGACTGGTGCAACTGGTGCTCGACCTGATGATCCTCAGCTCGGGTTTGCTCGTCCTGCCCTGGGGCGCGATGCTGTGGTCGATCATCGGGGCGGTGGTGCTCAATCTGTTTTTGACGGTCAATCACCGGCTGGACCGCTATATCGCCCGTTGAAGGTAAACGCGATCTGGGGCAGTGTCCGCGCAACCCGAATATTGGAGACTCGCCCATGTCTGACGCTGCGCCGACGCCTGCCTATTCCCGCGTGATGCTCAAGATTTCGGGGGAGGCGTTGATGGGCGATCAGGGCTTTGGCCTGCATCCTCCGACTGTTGAGCGTGTCGCCAAGCAGGTGCAGGGCCTCCATGCGATGGGTGTCGAGGTCTGCATGGTCATCGGCGGCGGCAACATCTTTCGCGGCCTTTCCGGTTCTGCCCAGGGGATGGAGCGGACCACGGCGGACTATATGGGCATGTTGGCCACGGTGATGAATGCGCTGGCCATGCAATCGGCGCTTGAGGCGCTCAAGATCAACACGCGTGTGATCTCCGCCATTCCGATGGATCAGGTTTGTGAGCCCTATATTCGCCGCCGTGCCGTCCGCCATCTGGAGAAAAAGCGGGTCTGCATCTTTGCCGCGGGGACGGGCAACCCGTATTTCACGACCGACACGGCGGCCACGCTGCGCGCGAACGAGATGAAGTGCGAAGCGATCTTCAAGGGCACGCAGGTTGACGGTGTCTATGACAGCGACCCCAAGACCAACCCGGATGCCGTCCGATATGACACCGTGACCTATGACGAGGTTCTGGCCAAGAACCTCAAAGTCATGGACGCCAGTGCCATTGCGCTGGCCCGCGACAACAAATTGCCAATCATTGTTTTTTCCTTAGGCGCGCCCGACGGCCTGTCCGGGGTCTTGAGTGGCAAGGGAAAATTCACCAAAGTGACGCAGTGACCGCCAATCGCGCTATATAGACGCGAAACCGCGCCCCGACGCGCGGCGGCACAGGAATTAGAGGGACCGAGCATATGTCCGACGAGCTTGATATTGACACCGACGCGCTGGCCAAACGCATGGATGGCGCGCTGAGCAGCCTGAAGGGCGATTTCGCCAGCCTTCGGACGGGGCGGGCCTCCGGCTCGATGCTCGACGTAGTGGAGGTTGAGGCCTATGGCTCCATGATGCCGATCAATCAGGTGGCGACGGTCAATGTGCCCGAGCCGCGCATGGTCACAGTCTCGGTTTGGGACAAGGGCATGGTTGGCGCTGTTGAAAAGGCGATCCGCAATTCCGGCCTCGGCATCAATCCGGTGATGGACGGCACGACGCTGCGCCTGCCGATCCCCGAGTTGAACGAGGAGCGTCGCCGGGATCTGACCAAGGTTGCGGGACAATATGCGGAAAATGCCCGCGTCGCGGTCCGCAACGTCCGCCGCGACGGTATGGATCAGATCAAGAAGGCCAAGGCCGCAGGCATGGCTGAAGACGACCAGAAGGTCTATGCCGACGAGATCGAAGAGATCACGAAGGCCCATATCAGCAAGATCGACTCCGCTCTGGAAACCAAGCAGGAAGAGATCATGCAGGTCTGACGACCTGCGATCCTGCATTTTCCCAAGGATTGCCCGCAATGAGCCGCTCAACCCAACGACCGACCCACGTCGCCATCATCATGGATGGCAATGGGCGTTGGGCCGTGCGCCGTGGGCTGCCCCGTGTGGCTGGACATAAGAAGGGCGTGCAGCGCGTGCGCGAGATTGTGCGCTCTTGCCCAGAGCTCGGTGTGGAAACCCTGACGCTCTACGCTTTCTCGACAGAGAACTGGAAGCGCCCGGTGATCGAGGTGGCGGCTCTGATGCGTCTGTTTCGGATCTATATCCGGATGGAGGCCGTCAAGCTGATCGAAAACGGCGTGCGCGTGCGCTTTATTGGTGAACGCTCAGCGCTGGAGGAAGATATCCGCGCGATGATGCTGGGGCTGGAGCAGGCCACGAAGGACAATGATCGGCTGACATTGCAGATCGCGCTGAACTATGGCGGACGTGATGAGATCGTGCGCGCGATGCGCAATATGGGCGAGGCGGTCGCACACGGTGCGCTGAGCCCTGATGATATCAATGAGGCGCTTTTGTCCGCCCATCTCGACACTCATGCGTGCAGCGATCCCGATCTGGTGATCCGCACCAGTGGGGAATATCGAACGTCGAACTTCCTGCCGTGGCAGGCGGCCTATTCCGAATATGCTTTTGTGCCAGAGTGTTGGCCTGATTTCACGCCAAAACAGTTTGGCGAAATTCTGGATGCATTTGGCCTGCGTGAGCGGCGCTTTGGTGCTGTCGAGGCGCAGGGCAGTTCGGCTTGAGTGGTCAGGCCTCCAAGTTCGATGATCTTCACATCCGGCTGATCTCAGCGCTGGCGCTGGGACTGATTGCTCTTGTCGTCTTTGTGTTCGGGGGCCTGTGGTCTGCCGCGTTGCTCGCCCTTGGATGCGGAGCGATGATCTGGGAATGGCGTGAAATGGTTGTCGGTAAGGGGCAGGGCCTCCGGCTGCGTGCGTTGCCGATGGTGATCGCTGGACCGGTTGGCGTACTTGTTGCTGATCAATGGGATCCGTTCACCGGAATTTTCGCGATGCTGGTCCTGCTGGCTATTGGCGCGGGGGCCGAGCGGGCGCGGCTTCGTTTCATCCTCCCCGGTGTTGCCTATATCGGCATCGCCATGATCTGTATCGAGGCGCTGCGCAATGACACGCGGTTCGGATTTCTGGCCGTGCTTTGGTTGGTTCTGATTGTGATTGCGGCAGATGTTGGCGGATATTTCGGGGGGCGGATATTCGGAGGGCCCAAGCTGTGGCCTCGGGTCAGCCCTAAGAAGACCTGGGCAGGCGTCATCGGCGGGGTGCTCTTTGCCCAGATCACGGGATTTGTCTTTGGCCTGTTCACCGCAGTGACATATGCGCCCGAAGTCGCATTGATGAGTGCGGTGGTCGCGCTGGTCAGTGTGGGCGGGGATTTGATTGAAAGCTCGGCCAAGCGTTATTTCGGGGTGAAGGACTCCAGCCGTCTGATGCCGGGGCATGGTGGCATTCTCGACCGGTTGGATGGACTGATGGCCGCCGCGATCTTTGTCGCCGCGATCAGCTTCTTCCGGGGGCAGTCGATCTTCCTATGGTGAGGCGTGTTTCAGTCCTGGGGGCAACAGGATCCATCGGAACCCAGACTCTTGATCTGATTGATCGTGCTGGCGGTGCAGAGGCGTTTGATGTCATCGCTCTGACGGGTCACTCCAATGTCGCGGCCCTTGCTGAGGCGGCGATCCGCCTGCGGGCAGATGTGGCCGTGACGGCTGATCTGTCAAAGCTGGATGCCCTGCGCGAAGCGCTCTCAGGATCAGATGTAGAGGCTGCGGCGGGACCTGATGCGATATGTGAGGCTGCGTCACGTCCGGCGGATTGGACGATGTCTGCGATCGTGGGCGCTGCCGGTCTCGCCCCAACGCTGGAGGCGGCGCAGCAGGGCAGATGCCTTGCGCTCGCCAACAAGGAGAGCATGGTCTGCGCTGGCGATCTGCTAAATGCTGTCTGTGCTGAGCACGGCACCACATTGCTGCCTGCTGACAGCGAACATGCAGCCATCTTTCAGTGCCTGCGCGGGGAAACAGCGCGTGAGGTCGAGCGGGTGATCATCACCGCGTCGGGTGGGCCGTTCCGAGGCCGAACCCGCGATCAGATGCGCGACGTGACGCTCGCAGAAGCCGTGGCGCATCCGAACTGGGACATGGGACAGGGGATTTCGATCGACTCTGCCACCATGTTCAACAAGGCTTTAGAAGTCATTGAAGCAAAATATCTTTTCGATTTACGACCAGATCAGATTGAGGTGATCGTGCACCCGCAGAGCATCGTCCACTCGATGATTGGGTTCGCGGATGGGTCGATCATGGCACAGCTGGGGCCGCCGGATATGCGGGGGGCCATCGGCTATTGCCTCAACTATCCAGAACGTCGCGACCTGCCGGTGGACCGGCTAGATTTTGCCAAGCTTGCCTCGCTCGACTTTCATGCACCTGATCTGGACGCCTTCCCGGCCCTGCGGCTGGTGCGCCGCGTGTTGGACGCGGGCGGTGCGGCGGGTGCCGTGCTGAATGCGGCCAAGGAGGCGGCAATGGCCGGGTTTGTCGCAGGCCGGATCGGATTTCTGGCGCAGGCCGACCTTGTGGAACTGGCCCTGAACGCCCTAATTGATGAGGCAGCCCGGGCTGGGCAGACGCTGGAGGCGGTGCTCGATATCGATCAGCGCACCCGGTCTTTCGTAGAACAGCGCATCGCGCAGGGAATTGAGCAATGATGGAATTGATCGCGGCAATCCCGCTTGTCGGTGGCCTGCTCGCCACGCTTCTGCCTTTTGTCGTGGTGCTTGGCATTGTCGTGTTCATCCATGAGTTCGGACATTACATCGTCGGTCGCTGGTGCGGGATCGAGGCCGAGGTCTTCTCCCTCGGTTTTGGCAAGGAAATCTGGCACCGGATGGACAAGCGCGGAACACGTTGGCGCATCGGGATCCTGCCGCTGGGCGGCTATGTGAAGTTTCTTGGTGATGCAGATGGTTCGTCCCGCCCGGATCGCAACACGATTGACCAATTGGCTGAGGATGAGCGGAGCCGCTCTTTCCCCGGGGCGGCGTTGTGGAAGCGTGCGCTGACGGTCGCTGCGGGACCTGTTGCAAATTTCCTTTTGTCCATCGTGATTTACAGCGGTCTGGTTCTATCGAGTGGGGTCGGCGTCGAGGAACCGCGTCTAGGAGAGTTGCCCGCCTCGGTCGCAGCTGAGGTTCCCTTGGAAGAGGGCGATCTGGTCCTCGCGGTGAACGGCGATCCGGTTGAGAGTTTCGTGGATCTTGTCGTCTATGTGGCCGAGCTTGAGAGCGGTACGTCCATTCAGTTCCTTGTGGACAGGAATGGGGAAGAGTTGTTGCTCGATGTGCCGCTTTTGCAGGCGCCTTTTGTGGCTGGTATCCGCCCGCTTTCGGCGGCGAGCCGTGCGGGGATCGAGCCGGGCGATCTGATCGTTGCCGCCGACGGTGCACCCCTGCCTGATTTCGACACGCTCAAAGATGCCGTCGCGGCCAAGGCTGGTGAGGAAATGGTCATAACCGTCCGACGCGGTGACGAGCGGATGGATCTGACGATGGTGCCAACCATCGAAGATGTTCAGGAACCTGACGGCACCTTTGTGCGACGGCCCATTATCGGCGTGAGCCTGTCGGGATATCTGGAGCCAGCAATTGAAAGCGCGGGATTTGTACGGGCCCTCGGCATTGGTGTGGACCGAACCTGGGGTGTCGTGTCCGCGACTTTCGAGGGAATCGGTCAGATGTTCGCAGGCAATGTCAGCCCGACGAATCTGCAAGGTCCGGTCGGGATTGCGCAGGTCTCGGGCGAGACGGCGAGCTATGGGCTGACGAGTTTCATTTTGCTCGTCGCCCTGATTTCGACAGCAATCGGCCTTATGAACCTGATGCCGGTGCCCGTTTTGGACGGTGGACACCTTGTTTTCTATGCGATTGAGGCGGTTACGGGCCGTCCTGCGCAGGGCAAATGGGTCGATGTTGCTATGGCAATCGGCATTGCAATGGTGTTGTCCCTGATGCTTTTCGCGACGTATAACGACCTGACACGTCTCTAGCTCCGCCATCGGGGCCGGAAGGGCGGCACCAAGTGATGACGAGGACGGACCAGATGCGATCAACTCAGCAATATGCGGGCCTTCGCCCGGTGCGTGCAGCCTTGTTTGCGGGCACGATGCTCGCGACCGGATTGTTCGGGTTCAGCGCGGCCGCGCAGGGAGTGCCTCGTCCGTTCACGCTGCAAGGTGTGCAGGTGCAGGGCAATGTGCGGATCGAGGCGGAAACCATCCGTATCTATTCCGAGCTGGTTCCCGGTGAGACGGTCTCTCCATCCGAACTGAATGACGCGGTGCAGGCGATCTATGCGTCCGGACTGTTTGAGGATGTTCAGCTTCAGGTCGCGGGCAACTCCGTCTTGATCGCAGTCGTCGAGAATCCGATCATCAATGTCGTCGCTTTCGAGGGCAATGATCTGGTCGATGACGAGACATTGGATGCCGCCGTAGATCTGCGCCCGCGGCTTGCCTATAACCGCGCTGATGTTGAGGCCGCCTCCGCACAGTTGATCGATGCCTACCGCGCGGTCGGGCGTTTCGATGCGCAGGTCAATCCGGTGATCATCGAACGCGCTGACAACCGCGTCGATGTGGTGTTCGAGATCTTCGAAGGCGGCGTGACGGAGATTGACCGGATCACCTTCGTGGGCAACGAGACGTTTTCTGACGGTGATCTGCGTGACGTGATTTCGTCCAATCAGGCGGGTTTCCTGTCCACATTCTTCTCCGATGATACCTATGATCCCGGTCGCGTGCGGCTGGATGAGGAATTGCTGCGCCAGTTCTATCTCGAAAATGGCTTTGCGGAATTTGTCGTTGAAAGCGCTGTTGCCGAGCTTTCGCCCGACCGTGAGGGTTTCTTCCTGACGTTCACGGTCAGCGAAGGGCCACGCTATACGTTTGGTGAGCTGGCGGTCGATAGCCTGATCGAAGGTTTGATCCCGCAGGATTTCGAAGGTGACATCACGGCGGAGGCCGGCGATGGCTTCGACCAGCGGGTCATCGACGATTCAATCGAGAATATTCTGGAGACCGCGCGGCTACAGGGCTTCGCCTTCACCGATGTTGTTCCGCGCGTGATGCAAGATCCCGAGGCGCAAACCGTCAACGTGATCTTCGAAGTCCTGCAAGGCGACCGTGTCTTCGTTCAGCGCATTGATATCGAAGGCAACACGCAGACCCTCGACCGTGTCATCCGGCGTGAGTTCGATCTGGTCGAAGGCGACGCGTTCAATGCCGCCTCCGTACGCGAAACAGCAGACCGTCTGCGCGGGCTGGGCTATTTCCAGGATGTTGCTGTAAATGTCAGCGAAGGCTCTGCCCCGGATCAGGCGGTTATCGATGTCGAGGTGGAAGAGCAACTGACCGGTGCGGTGAACTTCGGCCTCAGCTTCTCGTCCCAATCCGGTGTGGGTGGAACAGTTGAGTTGAGCGAACGCAACTTCCTGGGCCGTGGGCAGCGGGTCGCCGTCGAATTCTCGACCGCTTCGGACCTCAACGTCTATTCATTCAGCTTTGATGAGCCGTCCTTCCTCGACCGCGATGTGGGCGTCGGGTTTGACGTCTATGTGCGGGAGGAAGACCTTTCGACCCTGACATTCAACACCAACAGCATTGGGTTTGAGCCGCGTGTCAGCTTCCCTGTGAGCGACAATGGAACGGTGCAGCTGCGCTATCGTATCTCAAGTGATGAGATCGTGACCGGAACCGCGACGACAGCATCGGCAGCAATCCTTCAGGATGCAGGCGACGCGACGACCTCCTCTATCGGGGCGACCTATGTTTATGACCGGCGCAACAGCCGCGCGGCCCCCACGGATGGATATCTGTTCACCACCTCAGTCGATCTGGCCGGGTTGGGTGGCGATGCGCAATATCTGCGCGCAACGGCCCGTGGACGTGGGTACCTGTCGTTCCGCAATGACAGCGTTGTCACCTTCATCGAGGCGGAAGTTGGCGCGATGGGCGGTGATGACATCCGCATCAATGACCGGTTCTTCCTTGGCGGTTCCTCGTTCCGTGGCTTCGCGGCTGGCGGATTCGGCCCGCGTGACCGCTTCGTGAATGGCACGACGCGCAACATCAACTCGGCACTTGGCGGCAACTACTACGCTGTCCTGCGCGGGCAGGCATCGTTCCCGATTGGTTTGCCGGAATCTGCGGGCATCTTCGGTGGGGTCTTCGCCAATGTCGGCTCGATCTGGGGTCTGGATCGGGTGACCTATACCGACGCGGCGCGCCCCGGTGGCACGTTCACAGTGGATGACAGCCTCGAAATCCGCAGTGCTGTGGGTGTGTCGATCTTCTGGGACAGCCCCATCGGCGGTCTGCGGCTCGACTTTGCCAATCCGATCGAGACGATTGTCGGGGATGAGACCGAAAGCTTCCGTCTGTCGGGCGGTCGCCGCTTCTGATGGTCCGCTTGGGCGCAGCCCTTCTGGCGCTGATGCTGATGGGCACAATGGCGATGGGGCAGGGGCGGATACCGCCTTTGCTCCTCGTGAACCCGCAGCAGGTTCTTGAACGATCAGAAACCGGTCGCGCGCTGATTGCCGAAAATCAAGAGGCACGGGAGGCGCTGGCCGCTGAAAGTGCTGAGCGGTCCGACGCGTTCGAGCGTGAGGAGATGGAGTTGACAGAGCGGCGCGGCGCCATGGAGCCCGAAGCCTTTGCCGCCCTTGCCGACGAATTTGACGCCCGCGTGCGTGCAGCACGAGCCGAGCAAGACCGTGCGGGCCAGCAGCTCGCCCGTGATCAGGAGGCCGCCCAGGCGCGCTTCAATGCCTTGCTCACACCCATCTATTCCGAATTGATGCGCGAATCCGGCGCGGCGGCCGTGCTCGACATTCGAAATGTGGTGCTGGCAAATTCACAACTCGACATAACACGTGAAGTGATCCGGCGGCTCGATGCGGCTGCCGCGCTTGACGATGAACCGGCCGATCAATAGGCCGACAAGACCAACTTGCAGGGGGAAACCATGTCTGATCATTTCAAGGAAGCTGTCGGCCTGGCGGATATCAAACGGATGATCCCGCACCGCTACCCGTTCCTGCTGGTGGATCGGGTTGAGCGCATGGTTGAAGGAAAGTCGGCGGTCGGCATCAAGAATGTCACGGCCAATGAGCCTCATTTCGAAGGCCATTTTCCCGATAAGGCCGTGATGCCCGGCGTTCTTCAGGTCGAGGCGTTAGCGCAGACTGCGGCTGTCATGGTGGTGAACTCCCTTGATCTGATCGACAAGGGCATGCTCGTCTATTTCATGTCGATTGATGAGGTCAAATTCCGCCGCGTGGTTGAGCCCGGCGATGTTTTGGAACTGCATGTCGAAACCATCCGTGGCCGTGGCAAGGTCTGGAAGTTCCGGGGTGAGGCGAAGGTGAACGGTGAGCTGGCCACGGAATGCGTATTTGCCGCGATGATCGCTCCTGGCGAGTCCGAGGCATGACAGTCCACGAAACAGCAATCATCCACCCGACCGCCATCATCGCAGATGGTGCAGAGATCGGTGCGAAAACGGTTGTTGGTCCCTATTGCATCATCGGGGCAGAGGTGCGCCTGGGGGCTGAGATGACGTTGCATTCGCACGTGGTTGTCGCGGGCGACACGATGATCGGGGATGGTACGCGGATCTGGCCCTTTGCCTCTGTCGGGCATCAGCCGCAGGACCTGAAGTTCAATGGTGAGAAGACGCGCCTCACCATAGGCGCGCGGAACATGATCCGCGAAAGCACCTCGATCAATCCGGGAACGGAGGGCGGCGGGGGCCTCACTCAGATCGGTGACGGCAACCTGTTCATGCTCGGCTCGCATGTCGGCCATGACTGCATCATCGGCGACAACAACGTCTTCGCCAATAATGCTGCCATCGCGGGTCATTGCGTAATTGCGGATAATGTCATCGTTGGCGGTCAATCCGGGGTGCACCAATTCGTGCATATTGGGCGCGGCGCGATGATCGGTGCCGTCTCGATGGTGACCAAAGATGTCATCCCCTATGGCAATATTACCGGCAATCGCGGTCAGTTGTCCGGTTTGAACGTGACAGGTCTGAAGCGACGCGGCGTGCCCCGCGAAAAGATGCACGCGCTGCGGGCGGCCTATCAGGCGATCTTCGCCGACGGAACCGGAACCTTGCAGGATCGTGCGCGCCGGGCGGCGGAAGATCATCCTGAGAACGAATTGGTCGCCGAGATTGTCGCCTTTGTGTTGAAGGAGCATCAACGCTCCCTCGCGACGCCCTGAGCCATGCCTGGGCTGGGCATCATTGCCGGGCGGGGGGACCTGCCGCGCCTGATTGCAGAGGCACGGGCCGGGGACGGTCAGAACTATCACGTCATCGCACTGCGCGATTTCGCGGGCGACTGGGTTCGGGGCCATCCGCACAGCCGGGTTGGAATGCTCGAGATCCGAAAATTGCTGGGTGCGCTATCCCATGCCGGTTGCGACGAGGTTGTGATGGCGGGCGGCGTCGAGCGTCCGAAGATCAATCCACTTGGCTTGGACACAAAAGCGCTCAGCTGGCTTCCCCGTCTCGTCCCGGCGCTGCGCAAGGGCGATGACGCCGCACTGCGCACGGTGCGCGCGCTGTTGGAGGGGGAGGGGCTGACCCTGCGCGGTGCGGATGAGGTGTTGGATGGCTTGCAGGTCGGGGCAGGTGTTCTTGGCGCCCATGGCCCGGACGCGCAGGCCCTCGCGGATATCGAACGGGCGGAAGCGCTCTTGGCGGCCATGGCCGAGCAGGATGTCGGACAGGGATGTGTTGTCCGCGGCGGGCTGGTGGAAGGGGTCGAGACGGTGAGCGGCACGGACGCAATGCTCGGTTTTGTGGCCGAAACGCGCGCGACTGAGCCTCGTGGCGGCGTCTTGGTCAAGCGGGTCAAGGCCGGGCAGGACCGCAAGCTGGATCTGCCGGCCATCGGGGTAGAGACGGTGCGCCGCGCCCATGCGGCCAATCTGGCTGGCATTTCGATCGAGGCGGACGGTACCCTGATCATGGGCAAGGCCGAGGTGGTCGCGGCGGCGGATGAGGCGGGCCTTTTCCTGGTGGCGCGGCCATGAAGCTATTTCTGATCGCGGGGGAGCCATCGGGAGATCGCCTCGGTGCAGCTTTGATGGCGGGCCTGAAATCAATTAACCCGGATGTAGAGTTCGCGGGCGTGGGTGGCCCGGCTATGGAGGCTGAGGGGCTTTCCTCTCTCTTCCCCATGCACGAGCTGAGCGTCATGGGTTTGACGGAGGTTTTGCCCAAGCTGCGCAGCCTCTTCCGCCGTCGTGATCAAGCGGCAGGGGCCTTACTCGCCTCTGGTGCGGATGCTCTGATCACAATCGACAGCCCCGACTTTTGTCTGCGTGTTGCGAAAAAGGCGAAAGCCGCAGGCTTTGCGAAGCCTGTCATCCACTACGTCGCGCCGTCAGTCTGGGTTTGGCGTCCAGGACGCGCGACCAAGATGGCACGGCATGTCGATCACGTACTGGCTCTATTGCCATTTGAGCCGCCCTATATGGAAGCGGCCGGGATGACCTGTGATTTCGTGGGGCACCCCGTCGTAGCCGAACCACAGGCAACGGAGGCGGAGGTTGCCGCGCTGCGCGACGCGTTGGGTCTGGGAGCAGCACGCACTCTCGTGGTCCTGCCCGGATCGCGCAACGGCGAGGTTGGGCGGCTTGGTGAGATCTTTGGAGAAGCTGTCGCGAAGGTTGCGACACCAGATATGCGTGTCGTCGTGCCCGTGACCGCGAATGTCGCCGATCATGTCGCGGACGTGACCGCGATATGGGATGTGGACGTCACCTTGCTCGACCCAAGAGGATTGCCCCCGCATGAAGCGGAGGCACGCAAGCGCGCGGCCTTCGCCATGGCAGACGCCGCATTGGCGGCCTCTGGCACCGTAGGGTTGGAACTTGCAATGGCCGGGTGCCCCGGTGTGATTGCGTATCGCATGGCTCCGATCACGACATTCCTCGTGAAACGCATGGTGAAGGTGCGGTTTGTGAACCTCGTGAATCTGCTGCTTGATCGTGGCGTGGTGCCGGAAGTTCTGTTGGACGATTGCACACCGCAGACCATAGCCAACGCGCTCAAACCCGTTCTGGACGATCCTGCTGCACGAGAGGATCAGCGAAACGGCATGGCACAGGCGATGCAGATGCTGGGGCAGGGCGGGGAGGCTCCGGGCCTGCGCGCGGCGCGTTCGGTGCTTGGGGCGATCGAGCGTCACGGCTAGGCCAGCGCAACCGCGCCGCCCCTTGGGGGCGGAACGGCGCGGCGCAACGGTGCCCGTTGCGCGGGTACGGTATTCAACGTCTGACTCATCGCGGCCAGAGCCCCCGGATCAGGTCCGGGGCATGTGTCGTCTACATTGCAAAACGCCCCACCTTTGTCAGGCAGGGCGTTCCAAAATTAAAGCTAAGAACGGACCTTACCGGTCTTCGACATTCACATAGTCGCGGTAGGCGGCACCGGTGTAGAGCTGGCGCGGACGACCGATCTTTTGCTTCTCGTCGCCGATCATCTCTTTCCACTGGGAAATCCAACCGACAGTCCGGCTCAGCGCGAAAATCGGCGTGAACATGGAGGTCGGGAAGCCCATCGCTTCGAGGATGATGCCCGAGTAGAAATCGACATTCGGGAACAGCTTCTTTTCGGCGAAATACGGATCGGCAAGGGCTTGTTTTTCCAGCTCTTTCGCGACCTGAAGTACGGGGTTGTTCTCAACACCCAGCAGCTCCAGCACCTCGTCGGCGCTTTCCTTCATGACTTTCGCGCGCGGATCGAAGTTCTTGTAGACGCGGTGGCCAAAGCCCATCAGGCGGAACGGATCGTTCTTGTCCTTCGCGCGTGCGATGAACTCTGGGATCCGGTCGACAGAGCCGATTTCCTGAAGCATCTCAAGGCAGGCTTGGTTCGCACCACCATGGGCCGGGCCCCAAAGGCACGCGACGCCCGCTGCGATACAGGCGAACGGGTTCGCGCCGGACGAACCGGCCAGACGCACGGTCGAGGTCGATGCGTTCTGCTCGTGATCCGCATGCAGCGTGAAGATGCGATCCATCGCGCGGGCGAGGATCGGATCGACGACATATTCCTCTGCCGGGACGGCAAAGCACATGCGTAGGAAGTTCGACGCATAGTCGAGGTTGTTGTCGGGGTAAACGAAAGGCTGACCGATGGAGTACTTGTAAGCCCAGGCCGTCACCGTCGGCACTTTCGCGATCATGCGGATCGAGGCGACTTCACGCTGCCACGGGTCGTTGATGTCGGTGCTGTCCTGATAGAAGGCAGACATCGCACCCATCACACCGCAGACGATTGCCATCGGGTGCGCATCGCGGCGGAACCCGCGATAGAAATTCATCATCTGCTCGTGCAGCATCGTATGCTTGGTCACACGACCTTCGAAATCTTCCAGCTGTGCGGCGGAGGGAAGCTCACCGTAGAGCAGCAGGTAGCACACTTCGAGGTAATGCGACTTGGCCGCAAGCTGGTCGATCGGATAGCCGCGGTGCAGCAACTCACCCTTGCCGCCATCGATGAAAGTGATCGCACTCTCACAGGACGCGGTGGAGGTGAAACCCGGATCAAAGGTGAACACATCTGCCTGCCCATAGAGCTTGGAGATGTCGACAACGTCGGGGCCCGCGGTTGGGCTCATCATACCCAGCTCGTAGTCCTTACCGTCAATGCTCAGCTTTGCGGTCCGTTTTTCGCTCATTGTGTAATCCCTGTAATCGGCGCCAACCTTGTGGGAGAGGTCAGCAGGACCCCCTCCCGCAAGAGGCGGGGCCCGTGGTGGAACATGTTGTGGGGATTGGGGCCCCCAGCGCCCCCGAACGTTGCCGGGGGATGGTTCGCCCGTCTCCCCGCGTTATGCAGGGGCGAGCTGGTCTTCGATCCGGGCAAGGCTTTCGTCGCGGCCCAACTGGACCAGAACGTCGAAGACACTCGGAGACGTCGCGCGACCCGTCAGCGCAGAGCGCATCGGTTGCATGACCTTGCCAAGTTTGAGGTCTTCTTCCCCGGCGAAGGCCTTGATTTCGGCCTCCAGATCGTTGAGCGACCAGTTAGCATTCCGCAGGCGCTCAGTCAACTTTTCCAGCATACCACGGGATACATCATCCAGTTGTTTGGCCGCTTTTTCCTCAATTTCGAGGGGGCGTTCGGCGCGCAAATAGTATGACATATCAACAAGATCAGCGTAGGTCTTAGCGCGATCTTTAAGGGCCGACATTGCCTGTGTAATCTTTTCGTGACGGTGCGTGTCTGGCACCGAATTATGTTGCAGTGCCATAAATTCGAGCATCGCTTGCGTCAGTGCAGCGTCATCGGTCGCACGAATATGTTGTCCCGAAAGGTTATCGAGCTTCTTGAAGTCGAATCGAGCCGCTCCTTTAGAGATCGCGTCCAGACTGAACCACTCGATGGCCTGTTCGGTGGTGAAAAACTCTTCATCCCCGTGGCTCCACGACAGGCGGGCGAGGTAGTTGCGCATGGCCGCAGCCGGATATCCCATGTCGCGATAGCTCTCGACGCCGGGTGCGCCATGACGTTTCGAGAATTTTGCGCCATCTGGTCCGTGGATCAGCGGGATGTGGGCGAAGGTCGGGCGCTCCCAACCCATTGCGTCAAAGATGAGCACCTGACGGGCTGCATTTGTCAGGTGGTCGTCTCCACGGATCACATGGGTAACACCCATATCGTGATCATCGACCACAACGGCCAGCATATAGGTCGGACTGCCATCTGATCGCAGGATGATCAGATCATCGAGCGTCTCATTCTTCCAGCTCACGTCCCCCTGTACGGCATCCGCCACACGCGTCTCACCATCGCGCGGAGCTTTCACGCGGATCACGAACGGTGCGTCGGGATGGGTCGAGGGCTCGGCATCGCGCCATGGGGACTGAAAAACCGTGGATCGCCCTTCGGCCTTTGCAGCCTCACGAAATGCCGCGATTTCATCTTGTGTGGAAAAGCATTTGTAGGCGGCCCCCTTCGCCAGCATCTCGTTCGCCACCTCTGCATGACGCTCGGCCCGGCTGGCCTGACTGACGGCCTCCCCATCCCAGTCAAGACCGAGCCAGCGCATTCCCTCAAAGATCGCCTCGGTGGCTTCGGGTGTAGAGCGCGCCTTGTCAGTATCTTCGATACGCAACAGGAACTTGCCGCCATTTGCGCGGGCAAACAGCCAGTTGAAGAGCGCCGTGCGCGCGCCGCCAATGTGAAGAAAACCAGTCGGTGAGGGGGCAAAGCGGGTGATGACGGGCTGCGTGCTCATAGGAGTTAACCTTTCAGTAACCGTGCGGACGGCAGGATTTGCCTTGTGTCTAAACTGTATGAGCCCCCGGCCACAAGGCGACCGGACCTTGCCTTCCTGCTGCCCTTACTGGAACCGCAGCGGCGGCGTCTGGTACTCTGGGTGCCCGTCTTCCTCGCAGCCGGGATAGCACTCTATTTCGCCTTGCCTGTTGAGCCTTCGCGGCTGGAATATGGCACGAGCCTTATCTTGGGCACTCTCTTTCTGCTGCTTGGGTTGAATTGGCGGCAAAGGCTGCTGAGAGCGGCTACGTGCGGTGCCGTTGCGGCCATCTTGCTGGGGTTCGGCCTCGCGGCGCATCGGACGCATCACGTCGCGCATCCGGTCCTCACGTCCGATTTTTACGGCACGGTCACAGGAACCGTTGTCGGCATCGGTCGCAGCGCTGGTGGCAATCCGCGACTGCTTTTGGACGATGTGGTGCTCTATGGCGGTCCGCCGGTCGCGCGGGTCAGGATCGCCTTTGTAGGTCAGGATCTGGCGGACGGTCTGGCTGGGCGGCGCATCATGGTCACTGCACGCATCGGCCCACCCGGCGATCCGGTAGAGCCCGGTGGCTTCGACTTTCGCCGTATGGCTTACTATGAGCGGCTCAGCGGTGTCGGCTACACGGATGCGACCGTGTTCATTCAGCCCGATCCCCCTCGCGCTCCGGTTCTAAGGGCCCGGATGCAGGTCGCAGATGGGTTGCGCACTCGCATGGAGGCGCCTGCATCCGGCTTTGCGGCAGCAATCCTTACGGGAGACCGATCAACCGTCGATCCGGCAAGTCTTGAGGATCTGCGAGCCTCCAACCTCGCGCATCTGCTTGCGATTTCTGGTCTGCACATGGGGTTGCTGACCGCCTTCATCTTCGCGTGTGTGCGCGGGGGCCTCGCTCTGATCCCAAGCGTGGCACTACGCTACCCGATCAAGAAATGGGCGGCGGTGGCGGCCCTGTGCGGCGGGGCGGTGTATCTGGTGCTTTCGGGGGGAGCGGTGGCCACACAGCGCGCCTTCGTGATGACGGCCGTCGTGCTGATTGCAGTGATCATCGACAGGCCGGCCTTTACGCTGCGCGGCGTCGCGTTGGCCGCAACGATCATTCTGATCTGGCGGCCCGAAAGCCTGTTCGGGGCGGGGTTTCAGATGTCATTTGCCGCCACGGCCGCCCTTGTCGCCGTGTTCGAAGGATTGCGCAGCCAGCCGTGGTGGCGGGATGAGGGCCGGGGCTGGGTCACCCGGTTTCGCGCCCCGATTGCATTGCTGATCACCTCCAGTGTCGCGGGGGCGGCGACCGCACCGATCGGTGCATTTCATTTCGGGCAGATGAGCCAGCTTGGCCTGATCGCCAATCTGTTGGCGGTCCCGATCATGGGCATGATCATCATGCCTAGCGCTGTGATTGCCGCCGTTTTGTTCCCCCTCGGCCTTGATGGGATCCCCCTCCATATCGCGCAGGTCGGGATCGAAACCGTCCTGGGCATCGCAGGCTGGGTGGCCGAATTGCCGGGCGCTGTTCGCTATGTGCCCGCAGCACCGCCTGTTGTCCTGCCCTTGTTGGGGGGGGGCCTGTGTTGGGCGGTCCTCTGGACGGGGTGGGGGCGTCTCATCGCTTGCCTTCCTGTGGCCTATGCACTGACGCTCTGGTTGCAGGTGGAGCGTCCTCACATTCTGATCGACGCAGGCGGGCGGATGATTGGCGTCATGACTGTGGACGGACGCGCCCTCAGCCGGGCACAGGGCAACAGCTTTGCCGCTTCCACGTGGCTGGAAAATGATGGCGATCCCGTAGGACAGGAGGGGGCGGCGGCACGTTGGGTCGCGCAAGCGTCAACCGGCGCACGCACCATATCCACAAATGACTTCACCCTGCATCACGTCACGGCGCGCAATGTCTGGCCCGTCCTACCTGACTGTGACGGTCCGACACTCAACCTTGTCACAGGCTGGCAGGGGGACTTGCCGGATCTTTGCGGAACGGTGATCACACGCGCCGACTTACAACGCCGTGGGGCACTTGCAATCCGCCTGACCGCGGGACGGCTTGAAATTGTCAGTGTCCATGACGGCCAGCCTGACCGCCCGTGGACGCGGGACCGCCGCAGCAGCGATCAATAAGTGCGGATCAATCCGACCAGCTTGCCCTGAACCTTCACCTGATCATCGCGATAAACGCGGGTCTCATAGGCCGGGTTCGCGGCCTCTAGGGCAACGGCAGAGCCACGCTTGCGCAGGCGCTTCAGCGTCGCTTCCTGATCTTCGACCAACGCAACGACGATATCCCCACTATCTGCGTCATTCTGCTCTTGAATGACAACAATATCGCCATTGTTGATCCCAGCATCGATCATCGAGTCACCCTTGACCTCCAGGGCATAGTGTCGGCCGCCACTTGCCAACATGCCGCCGGGTACCGCGACAGCCGCGGAGGCCGTCTGGATCGCCTCAATCGGTGTCCCCGCTGCGATCCGACCCATGACCTGCAATTCGACTGCTGCAGCTTCGACCTGAAGGGCCGCCCGCGGCCGTTCTGTCAATCCGCCAGAAACAACTGTCGGGGTGAAGCCACCCGGCTCGGACGCGTCGGGCATCCGCACAATTTCGATCGCACGGGCACGGTGGGCGAGACGTCGGATAAAGCCACGCTCCTCCAACGCCGTAATCAAGCGATGGATCCCGGATTTCGATCGTAGATCCAGCGCCTCCTTCATTTCGTCAAACGAGGGGGAAACACCGTCCTTCTGAACACGGCTGTGAATGAAGTTGAGCAGATCGAGTTGCTTACGGGTCAGCATCGGTATTCCCCTTGCAGGTGATATCTCGACCCCGTTCTACAAAAGTTCTTGTTTTGTGTCAACTAAAGGTCTGAAAGGGGAACGAAGGGAACACGCGCGCCCTGTTTCAGGGGCGGAGCATTCGGTTCCCGCACCACAAGGGCGTTGGCATTCGCGATGACGCTGAGCAGTGAGGAATCCTGCCGGTCAAAGACCTTGACGGTATCACCCGAAACCAGCGCTCGCATGTAATGCTCACGCCCACCATTCGCGCCCAGGTCATGCGATAGGGCCGCACTGCGCCGCGGCAGGGCGCGTTGGGGCAGACCGAGCATTGCGTCGATCAGTGGTCGAAGGAACACATGGGCACAGACCAGCGCGCTGACAGGGTTTCCCGGTAAGCCGACAATCATCTGCTTCTGAAAACGCCCGGCCATCAGCGGCTTACCCGGGCGCATCCGAACCTTGTTGAATGACATTTCACCGCCCAGAACCTGCGCCACAACATCATGGTCACCGACAGAGGCACCACCAAGCGTCACGACCAGATCGCAGTCCGACGCCAGGGCAAGGGTCGCGCTAAGGCTTTGCGCCGTATCCCGTGCGATGGGCATGATATGGGGCAACGCGCCTTGCGCGCGCAGGATTGACGCGACCCCGTAGATATTCGAGCTGACAATCTGTGACGGACCCGGCGCCTCACCGGGCACCACCAGTTCATCCCCAGTCGCGATCAGCGCGACACGTGGCTGACGTCGCACGGGCACGTGCGCGATATTCATCGCGGCAAGCAGGGATTGCCGGGCGGGGCTGATACGGCAGATATCGAGTGTGTCTCCAACCTCGAAATCTCCGCCAGCCGGTCGCAGATAGGGGCTCTCGTCAAGATTGTCGCCCACCGTGATGGTGTCGCCATCACGCCGCACATCTTCCTGGATCAGGATACGGTCCGCGCCCTCAGGCACAGGTGCGCCGGTGAAGATGCGCACAGCTGTTCCCGCCGTTACCGTGCCGTGCCAAGCGCCGCCCGCCGGAATTTCAGCCAGAACCCGGAGTGTGGCGCCGGGAACGATATCGGCACTCCGAACGGCATACCCATCCATCGCGGAGGCGGGGAAGGGGGGCTGCGTGCGCTGCGCCGCAACCAGATCAGAAAGTACGCGCCCTTCCGCCCGGACCAGCGGCACGACCTCGCCCGGCATCACCCGACAAAGGGAGAAAAGATGCGAGAGGGCTTCGTCGACTGTGATCACAAAAGGGGCCTCACTCTTCGGCGGCGAAGCGGCCAGACTTTCCGCCGTCCTTGAAGACCAGCCGGATGTCGGTGATCTGCATATCCTTCTGCACGGCCTTGACCATGTCGTACACGGTGAGCGCAGCAATGTTGACGGCGGTGAGCGCCTCCATCTCCACCCCGGTCTGACCCGTCGTTTTAACCGTCGCTTCAATGGCGACACCGCGGTCGTTCAGCTCGAGCTGAACCGAGACTTTCGACAGCGGCAGGGGATGGCAAAGTGGAATCAGGTCGGCGGTCCTTTTGGCCCCCATGATCCCGGCCAGCTGCGCCACGGACAGAACGTCGCCCTTCTTGGCCTGACCGCTCTTGATCAAGTCAATTACATGCTGGGCCATGACGACCTGACCGCGTGCGATGGCTGTGCGAGTGGTGACAGATTTATCCGTCACATCAACCATATGGGCATCGCCCTCGGGCGTGAAATGGGTCAGGCTCATGCTGGGACCGGGTCAGATAGAAGATTGCGCGTCGCTGCCTCGACATCCTCTTTGCGCATCAGACTCTCGCCAATCAGGAAGGTCCGGGCACCATAACCGGACAGCTTTGCCAGATCTTCCCGCGTGGCCATTCCGCTTTCAGAGACAAGCAGACGCTCGCCGCCGACGCGCGCTCCAAGATCCCGCGTCACATCAAGAGACGTCTCGAACGTCTTGAGATTGCGATTATTTATCCCGATCAGGCCGGATTGCAACATCAGCGCGCGGTCGAGCTCCTGCCCGTCATGCACTTCGATCAACGCGCTCATGCCCCACGCACGCGCCGCATCTTCTAACTCAGTTGCCTGACTTTCGCTGACTGACGCCATGATGATCAGAATGCAATCCGCACCCAAGGCTCGTGCCTCGGCCACCTGCCACGGATCGTACATGAAATCCTTGCGAAGAACGGGTAGGCTCACGGCCGAACGTGCCGCGACCAGATAGTCCTCGTGACCTTGAAAGCTGGGCGCGTCCGTCAGAACGCTCAGGCAGGTCGCGCCACCCCGCTCATATTGCGCGGCGAGGTCTGCGGGCTCGAAGTCGGCTCGGATCAGGCCCTTTGACGGGCTGGCTTTCTTGACTTCGGCAATCAATGCGTATCGGCCCTCGGACACCTTGCGGCGCAGGGCACCCTCGAAATCGCGTACGGGTGACGCAGATTTTGCCGCCGCTTCAACCTCGGCCAGCGGACGCTGCGCCTTGCGGGCTGCGACCTCCTCCAACTTATAGGCTTTGATGCGATCCAGAACATTGGTCATACAAGTTACTCGTCTTGGCGGGGCTCAGCCCGCTGTGGTCACGCGGGCGAGGCCCTCAACTTTTGATAGGGCTGCACCGCTGTCGATGCTTTCCTGCGCCATATCGACCCCCTCAATCAGGCTGCCTGCGCGGTCTGCGATCACAAGGGCGGCGGCGGCGTTCAGCAACACCGCATCGCGATAGGCAGAATGTTCACCATTGAGCAGCGCACGGAAGGCCACGCCATTTTCTTCCGGCGTGCCGCCCAGGATCGCCTCGAACGGATGGACCGGCAGGCCGGCATCCTCGGGGTGCACTTCTCGCTCTGCCACGATCCCGTCTTCGAGGGCGGCAATCCAGCTGATGCCGGTGATCGTCAACTCGTCCGTTCCGTCAGACCCGTGGACGAGCCATGCCTTCTCCGAACCCAGCGCCCGCAATGTTTCCGCCATCGGGCGGATCAGATCGCGGCTGAAGGCACCGGTCAGCTGGCGTTTGACGCCTGCGGGGTTGGTCAGCGGGCCCAGGATATTAAAGATGGTGCGCGTGCCCAGTTCCTGACGCGCGGGCATCACATGGCGGATCGCCGGGTGATGCATCGGGGCCATCATGAAGGCGATCCCAACCTCGCCGAGCGCCTGCTCAACAACGTCAGGTCCGACCATGACGTCGATCCCCATCTGGCCGAGCGCATCTGCCGCACCTGATTTGGAAGAGAGGTTGCGATTGCCATGCTTGGCCACGGGAACTCCTGCGCCTGCGACTACAAAAGCCGTGGCGGTTGAGATATTGAGCGTTCCTTTTCCGTCACCGCCGGTGCCGACAATGTCCATCGCACCCTCAGGCGCGCGCACGGCATTGCACTTCGCCCGCATCACGGCGGCTGCCGCGGCATATTCGTCAACTGTTTCGCCGCGCGTGCGCAGCGCCATCAGAAATCCGCCAATCTGATGTGCGGTTGCTTCGCCCTCCATCAACACGCCAAAGGCCTGCTCGGCCTCCGCGCGGGTGAGGGGCCGTTCGCAGGCAGCCCCGATCAGCGGCTTGAGCGTATCAGGCATGTGCGGCCTCTTTTTCGTGCGCAAGGTCAAGGAACGTGCGGATCATCTGGTGTCCATGTTCGGACGCGATGCTCTCTGGATGGAACTGAACGCCGTGAATGGGGAGCGTCTTGTGGCTCAACCCCATCACAGTGCCATCGGCCACATCTGCGGTGATCTGAAGGCAATCGGGAATGGTGTCCCGCGCAACGGTCAGGGAATGATAGCGCGTCGCGGTAAATGGCGAGGGCAGCCCCCTGAACAGTCCGCCCTGGTCATGCCGGATTTCATCGACCTTGCCATGCATGATTGCATCCGCGCGCACGACCTTGCCGCCGAAATATTGCCCGATTGTCTGATGCCCCAGACACACACCCATCAGCGGGATACCTGTCTCGGCCGCGGCGGCCACCATATCGAGGCAAATCCCTGCCTGATCCGGGTCGCACGGGCCGGGAGAGAGCAGAATTGCCGTCGGGCGCAGCGCCATTGCCGCCTGAATATCGATGGCATCGTTGCGCTCAACCCGCACATCCGCGCCCAGTTCACCGACATAATGCACCAGATTATAGGTGAAGCTGTCATAATTATCTATAAGAAGCAGCATGTAAGGGTTGCCTTCGACCTTGAAGCGGGCTTGTCTTAAGAGGTTCTTACACCCGAGCGCGCCGGGTATAAATGCGCGAAGGGCCTGAGCGGGGTCAAGAGACCATCCGCACGCGCCTGTCCGTTGGGGCGGAATGGAAGGGGAAATTGATATGGCGCAGGGATCGGGCATCAGCTTCATCTCCGGTTTTGTGGGGGGCGGCCTTTTGAGCGGTCTGGTTCTGGGCGCTGTGTCCATTGCTGTTCCTCTGCCCGCGACCGAGCAGGTCGCGCGCGAAGATGTTGCAGCTGCCGCGCCAGACGCCGAACCGGAACAGGAAGAGGCCAGCAGCACTCCGCGTCTCGAAGTGACCGACAGGGATGTGACCGTCGCCCCCGCGCCTGAGACGACGACAGCCCGCCCGGCGGCAACCTCTGTTCCTACTGGCTTGAGCACGGCTCCGGCGGTCGATCCTGACCTGCCACAAACAGAGATCGCGCTCGCACCGGTCGAGGATGTGGATGAAGCGGTTGCCAACCGCTCTGGCGCGCCGCGACCTGCTGCCCCCACTGTCGACGATCCATTGCGCTCCGCAGCGCTGGAGACGCCGACCGGAACCGATTTGGGCGGCTTGAGTACCGACAATCCCGAACGTGTGCGCGCTCCGGTTCGGGAACCGACAAGCGGGCTGGGCGCGCCAGCGCCAACCGAACAGGCGACGGTCTCCCCCTCGCTTCCCGCCACGACCCCGAGTGTCGAGCCAACACGCCCGACGCCCGGTTTGATCACCGCCCGCGGCAGCGAGCTGATCCGTGGATCGATCCCCGATGTGGACAGCGCTGATCCACCGCCGGCGCCGTTCGAGTTGCCTGATGTCGCGCCAGCGGTTGAGGCTGTTCCCGATAGCCAGCGTCCGGTTCTGGTCAATGCCGCGCCATTTGAGGATGATCGCAGCCGTCCGCTTTTGGCCGTTGTTCTGATAGATGACGGCACTTCTGAAAATATCGCAGGCGCTTTGACGGCGGTCAGCCTGCCAGTCACCTTCGCGCTGGCGGCGGACCTTCCCAATGTGGAAGAGCGGGCCAATGCCTATCGTGCCAGCGGCTTTGAAGTTCTGGCGCTGATGCCGGACGATCTGGCAGAAGACCTTGAGACGCTGGAACTGGACGCCTTCAACCGCCGGATCGCCGGCGTGCTTGCCTCTGTTCCCGGCGCGGTCGGGCTGATGGATCGCGAGGGGGGCGTGCTCAGCGCCAATGCGGGTGTCGGGTCAGCTGCCGTCGATTACCTTGCGCTGTCGGGCCACGCTTTGCTGGTGCATCCCCGGATGGGTCTGACCCAGCTGGATCAGGTTGCGCGGTCTTCCGGCGTTCCATCCGTCGCCGTCGGACGTGATGTCAGCACAGCGGAGGGAGCGCTCGCCGTCGGCAGTACTCTGCGCCGCTCTGCCGTGGACGCACGCTCCAATGGCACGTCCGTGGTTGTCGGGTCCATCAACGACACCACGCTCTCGACGATCGTGACCTGGGCTTTGGCGACGGAAAACCGGACGGTTGCCCTCTCACCACTCACGGCGGTGCTGAACCGGGTCGGCCTCTGATCAAGACGCCAGAAAAACGAAAGGCGCGCTGCGATGTGCAGACGCGCCTCTTTTTATGGACATAGGTGGGGGGAGCGTCTCAGTTCCCGCGTCCGGTCATCCTGTAGGCATCCCGTGCTGCGGCCATCAGTGCACCAGCCTTGTTGACCGTCTCCTGATACTCAGCCTCTGGGTCGCTGTCGTAGACAACACCGCCACCCGCCTGAACATAAAGGGTTTCATCCTTCAGGACGGCTGTGCGTAGGGCGATGCAGATATCCATCTCGCCATCGGCTGAAAAATAGCCGACACCGCCGCCATAGACGCCGCGCTTTTCCTTCTCCAGCTCGTCAATGATCTCCATCGCCCGCACTTTCGGCGCGCCAGAAACTGTGCCTGCGGGAAGGCCTGCAAGCAGCGCGGAGAGCGCGTCATGCTCTTCGCTCAACTCGCCCTCGACATTCGAGACGATGTGCATCACGTGGCTATAGCGCTCAATGATGAATGTTTCGGTCGGTGTGACCGTGCCAATCTTGGCCACGCGGCCGACATCATTGCGGCCCAGATCTAGCAGCATCAGATGCTCGGCCCGCTCCTTTGGATCTGCGAGCAGGTCGAATTCGAGGGCCTTATCCTCCTCCATCGTAGCACCGCGCTTGCGGGTGCCCGCAATCGGTCGGATCGTCACCTTGCCATCGCGGGCCTGGACGAGGATTTCGGGGCTGGCCCCAATGACCTGAAAGCCGCCGAAATTGAAGAAGAACATATAAGGCGACGGATTCGTCCGACGCAGCGACCGGTAGAGCGCGAAGGGCGGCAGGTCGAAGGGCAGAGACCAACGCTGGGAGGGGACGACCTGAAAGATATCGCCTGCCTTGATATAGTCTTTGGCCTTTTCAACAATCCCGTCATATTCCGCGCGGGTGGTGTTCGAAACCGGCTCCGCCTGACCATCGGACGCGCCCGCGAGCGCTGTTTCCACCTTTGGGGAGCGGTCAAAATCGGCGACGGCATCCATCACCCGTTCGGCCGCCTGCGCATAGGCTGCGCGCGCGTTCAGACCACCTTCCGCCCAAACGGGGGACACGACGATGACTTCCCCCTTCACGGCATCCACGATTGCGATGACCGTCGGACGGATCATAACCGCATCGGGCAGGCCCAGCGGATCAGGGTTGATATTGGGCAGGTGTTCCACATGGCGCACCATGTCGTAACCCAGATACCCGAAAAGCCCCGCCGACATGGGGGGCATCCCCTCGGGCAGGTCAATGCGGCTTTCCTCTAACACGCTTCGCAGGCTGGTGAGGGGATCGGCGTCAACCGGGCTGAAACTGTCTGCATCGACACGGGCATCGCGGTTGATTTCAACCTCTGACCCGCGGCAGCGCCAGATCAGGTCAGGCTTCATTCCGATCACTGAATAGCGACCGCGATGCTCGCCACCCGTTACGGATTCGAGGATGAAGCTGTCCTTGCGCGCCCCGGCAAGCTTGAGCATCAGACCGACCGGCGTATCGAGGTCCGCAACCAGCCGCGTCCAGACGATCTGGTTCTTCCCCGCATCATGTGCCGCGGCGAAGTCTGCCATCGAGGGAAGGATGTTCATGGTCACTTACCGTGTGTTCTGGACGATATAGTCGATGAGCTGCTGATTGACGGTGAAGCCTTGCTCCTCGGCAATCGCGTTCGAGAAATAGCCAACCAGATCCTGTTGGTAATCGGCACCGACCTGCGCGTCCAAAATGGTCTGCAAATCGCGCCCCTCGTCGCTGTCGACGTCAAACTCGGTGATCGCGGTCAGCACGGCAATGACGGCGCCGGCTTCGTCATCCGCCTTGATCGGGCTGCCAATCTCCAGCTCGAACAAGGCGTCGCGGCTTTCTTCAGGCAAAAGGCCCGCTGTGCCATCGCGCGTAATCCCGTCATCGCTTTGCAGAACCAACCCATCCCGTTCTGCGAGGGCGGATAGGGTGATCCCTTCCTCAATCTCGGCGATCAGCGCATCGGCTTGCGTGCGGGCGATGGTCAGCGCCTCGCTGTCGCGCCAATCCTGCAACACCTCATCGCGAATATCGGCAAGGGCCGGCAGGGCAGGTGGGATGATCTCATCGACACGGACATGGAAGAATTCCAATGCATCCGTCTCTACCTGGTCCCGATCCTCGCCAAGCTCTGACGCGAAGGCCTCGTTGGCGAGCACGGCAGGCCGGTCGCTCAGCGTCAAGGTTGCAGTCTCAAGCTCGTAAGAGGTTTCGGCGGCGATATCTTCCGGCTGCGCACCACCCGCGATCAGAATTTCCGCATTGGTGGCCTCGTCCAGCACAAGTTGCTGCGCCTCGGCCAACGCCTCTGCGGCGCGAAGCTCCTCTCGCACATCCTCGAACCCTTGCGACAGGGCGGGCAGGATCGCGTTCACGGTGTAGATTGCGGGGCCAAGGTCGGTGTCAAACGGACCGACTGTGCCGGGACCGTCGAGTGCGAACACCGCGTCGCGGGCGCTGCTGGGCAGTTCGGATTGTTCCGTCAGGCCAAGCGAGATGTCATTCTGGGACAGGCCCCGCTCTTCGGCCAGACCGACCAATGTGATCTCGCCCGCGTCAATCCGCGCCTTTGCCTCTTCGGCCAGTTCGGGCGTTCCGAACGAGAGTCGGTCGAGAATGCGCCGCTCTGGCGTCTGATAGTCCTCGATATTGTCTTCGAACAGGCCACGCAGGAAATCGTCCTCATAATCCAGCGTATCTGCAATCATCGCAGGCGAGAGGGTCGCATAGGTGACGACGCGTTGCTCGTCGGTCTCGAACCGTTCTGCGAAAGCCTCAAGATGCTGCTCCAGCACGGCATCACCCGGGTCATCGAGTGCAAGCGGATCAGCTGGGACGATCACCCAGTCAATGCTCCGCTCTTCACCCAGATAACGCATCGTGGTGTGGGCATAGGTCGGTGGAAGCTGCGCGCCAGAGGTGAGCGCCGCGCTCAACGTACCGACCGTGATCTGGTCGCGCATTAGCGCCTCATAGCTTGCAGGCGTCAATCCACGCTGGCCCAGGAAGAATTCGTAGGCGGCGATATCCACTTCGCCATCAGCGTTGCGCAGACCGGGGGTCGACGCAATCTCGCGCGCGACCACGTTGTCTGGCATCGACAGGCCGAGGCGTGAGGCCTCATCCTCAAGCGCCGCAGTCCGCAGCAGCTCTGACGTGATCTGACGATCCACGCCTTGCGACTGCACCAGCAGCGGGTCGAGGCGAACGCCGAACTGTTGCTGAATGGTGCCGAGGCGGTTCTGAAGCGCGACGGAATATTCCTGCGCGGTCACCTCGGCGTCACCAACCCGGGCGACGCGGTTCGACGAACCGCCCTGCAAAAGATCGGTAAAGCCAAACGCACCCAATCCAATGATCAGCAGGATGATGATGATCCAGCCAAATATCCCGGATTTCTTGGATCGCATCGAAGACAGCATCACTCAGGTTCCCTTTGGCATCGCCGCTTGCATCCTCGCAAGGTCGAGCGAAGTGTTACGGGAGGGGTGGGGCGAGTGCAAGACACCCGGCGCAGGCTAGAGCGCCGCAAGCCTCCGCCCCATTTCGGCCAGCCCATCTGCATCGGCATTCGCAAAGGCAATTCTGACCGTTCTGCCACCAAACGGGTCGCCCTCTGGCACGAACATAGTGCCCGGCAAGATCAGCAAGGATTGCTCTAGCACCAGCCGCTGGGCAAGCGTATCTGACGGTTCGTCGAAAGGGTGGCGAAGGTATCCGAAATAGGCGCCAGACCCCAAACGCTCCCATCCCTCAAGCGCGTCTGTAACTTCTTCCAGCGCCTTGCGGCGGCGCAGGTTCTCTGCCCGTTCTCCGGCCACCCAGTCGCCCAGATGTTGCAACCCGAACAGGGCCGCACGCTGCCCGATCTGATTGGGGCAGATGGTCATCGTGTCGAGGACTTTCTCAACTTCGGCCATGCGGCGCGCACCAGTGATGAGGGCGCCAATCCTGTGGCCGGTCAGCCGAAATACCTTTGAAAAGGAGTAGAGATGGATCAGCGTGCCCTGCCAATCAGGGCACGCAAACAGGTTGTGGGGCGCACCAGACCGGCTGTCAAAGTCGCGATAGGTCTCATCAACGATCAGGCCTAGACCGCCGCTTTGGCAAAGCTCAAAGAAAGCGTCCAATACGCCGTCGGGATATTCCTTGCCCGTCGGGTTGTTGGGCGTCACCAGAACGATTGCGCGCGTTCTGTCATCCATCAACGCAGCCGCACGAGAAGGATCAGGGAGAAGATCGTCGCCACAGGGCAGTGGGCGAAGCTCGATCCCCATCATGTGCAGCCACATCGCGTGGTTGAAGTAATAAGGCGTCGGAACGATGACGTTATCACCGGCCTGGGCAAGCGTTGCGATAGCCGCGCAAAACGCCTGATTGCAGCCGGAAGTGACGGCAACTTGTGCGGCTTCGATCTCTCCGCCATAGGCTCGCGACCACCGCGCGGCAATTTCCGCCCTCAAATCAGGTTGCCCCAAGACTGGCCCGTAAATATGCGCGGACGGATCACCGATAGCCTCCCCCATCGCCTCTCGCAGCGGTGCGGGCGGCGGGTCGACCGGCGCGGCCTGGCTGAGGTTCACCAATGGGCGTTCAGGCGGGAAAGTAACGCCTTCAAGCCAGCGACGGGCCGCCATGACAGGCGGGGCGAATGTGGCGGCGAGGGCGGGATTGATTGGTGCATCGGTCATGGCTCAGACCGTGCCGTGTCCGCTGCGCGCGTGCAAGTGGACTTGACCCGCGCGGCGCAACACCGCAGATGGGCGCCATGGCACAACCACCGATCCTGACCCTCTCCGACATCGCGCTGACCTTCGGCGGCGATCCCCTGTTCACCGGTGCGGAACTGACCGTGCACCATGGCGATCGCATCTGCCTTGTCGGGCGGAATGGTTCGGGTAAATCAACGCTGATGAAGATCATGGCGGGCATGGTCGAACCTGACGGCGGGACCCGGTTCCTGCGTCCGGGTGAGACGGTCGCCTACATGGATCAGGATCCGGATTTCAGCGGCTTTGCGACCCTTGGTGCCTTTGCCTCTGCCGGTCTGGAACCTGGCAGCGAATGGCGGGTTGAGGCGGTGGCCGAGGGACTGAAACTTGCCATGGATCAGGATCCGGCGGCGGCCAGCGGGGGGGAGCGGCGCCGCGCCGCACTGGCCCGATTGCTCGCGGCTGAACCGCAGCTGATGCTGCTCGATGAGCCGACGAACCACCTCGACATCGAGGCGATTGCCTGGCTAGAAGATCATTTGAAATCAACGCGCTCTGCCTTTGTGTTGATCTCTCACGACAGGGCATTTCTGCGGGAGCTTACCCGCGCGACGCTTTGGGTGGATCGGGGCGTTGTGCGCAGGCTCGACAAAGGATTTGAGGCGTTTGAAGATTGGCGCGACAAGACCTTCGAGGAAGAAGATCTCGCCCGCCACAAGCTTAACCGCCTGATCAAGGAAGAGGCGCGATGGGCCGTCGAGGGTATCTCCGCCCGGCGCAAACGGAACCAGGGCCGCGTGCGGCGTCTGGGGGAGTTGCGCGACCAGCGCGCCAGCCAGATCAAGCGCAAGGGTACGGCGGCGATGGCCTTTGAAGGCGGCCAGAAATCGGGTCGTCTTGTCGTTGAGGCAACGGACATATCGAAGAGATATGAAGATAAGGTTATCGCTAAGGACTTTTCGATCCGCGTGATGCGGGGGGAGCGCATCGCCCTCGTGGGGCCGAACGGCGCAGGAAAAACCACACTTCTCAAAATGTTGACCGGAGAGGTTGAGCCTGACAGCGGAACGGTTCGGATCGGGCAAAACCTATTGCCGATTGTTCTTGATCAGAATCGCGCGGCTTTGGACCCGGAAAAATCGCTTTGGACCTCGCTGACGGAGGATCCTGAGTTGGGGGTTTCGGGCAAGAATGATCAGGTGATGGTGCGCGGCACGCCCCGCCATGTCGTTGGTTATCTTAAAGATTTTCTGTTCGATGATGCTCAGGTGCGCTCTCCGGTGCGGGCTTTGAGCGGGGGGGAGAAGGCGAGGCTGCTTTTGGCGCGTCTGATGGCGCGGGAGAGCAATTTGCTGATCCTTGATGAGCCGACCAATGACCTCGATGTTGAAACGCTCGATCTGTTGCAGGAACTGGTAAGTGACTATGATGGAACGGTTATTCTGGTCAGCCACGACCGAGATTTCCTTGACCGGGTCGCCACCACGACGGTGATGATGGAGGGGGACGGGCGCGTTCAGGCCTATGCGGGCGGCTGGTCTGACATGCTGGTCCAGCGCGGTGCACAACCCGTGCACAATGCGTACACAAACCGTGCACCGAAAAGTCAGACAAAGTCCGCGCCGAAACCCGCGTCGGAGGCGGCGAAACCGGCGGAGGCCAAGGCCAATCCGGTGAAGCTTACAGCCCTTGAGGCGGAGATGGAGAAGCTGACGGCGGAGATCGGCAAGCTCGAAACATTCCTCGCCGATCCTAACCTGTTCACGACCGCGCCGCAGAAATTCGAGAAGGCGAGCGCGGGTCTGCTGGAACGGCAGGAGCGGCTGGCCGCCGTCGAGGAAGAGTGGCTGGAGTTGAGCGAAGGTTGACGGTCAATCCGGTGGAACGATCAGGCCTGTGCCCGACCTTTGGTGGGCGTTCGTCCACTCAGAAGGATGCGCTTTATCTATCAATCCAGAATTCCGGCACCGCTGCGTGCGCTACCGATAAAGCGCCCTGCCGGGGGGAGGTCGGGCGCTGCCCGGATGCTGGTCGCATCCGGCAGTTATGGTGCACACGTCCCGGACTTGATCCGGGATCTCGATCTCCATTGGCGCGGCACCTGAAATTGGCTGAGGTCCCGGCGCGAGGCCGGGAAGGGCTCAATTGAACAGGAATTGCACTTGCGTATGACGGCCCTCGACCGGGCGGTCGGCGGTGAGCGTAAGGCCGTCATAGGTGCAGGAGAGGCGCGGGATCACCGGCGCGCCGTTCGCGTCGAGCGGTACGGTCAACTCTGCCGGTGTGGCAAATGTGAAGCTCTCCACCCCGACCGTCGCATGACAGAACGCGCCGGGCGCAATGCCCTGAGAGCGGGAGCGCGCAATGACGGAGATCGTCTGATCTGTCCCTACTGCAGTGTCGGTTGAGAGAAGGCCGCCCGGTGTGGCGCAGGTGGTGAGGGCAAAGGGCGGGGCGAGAAAGATACGTCTGGGGTGTGCTCTGGTTTGCGGGCAGAAATTGAAGTCGAATGGGGGAGATCAAATATTGAAAATTCTTTGACATCCGGAAAATAGATTTAATGATGTTCGGATTCCTCTATTCTATTTCTACCCAAAGGAAACGCGAGCATGACAGTTATTGATCTACGCAAGGTTCGCGATCCAGACGAATTTGTATTACGCCTTTCTGGCGATTTTCATTCTGTAGAGGCGAGTGATATTTCGCGCCTGATCGCGAGCTTCGCAGACGCGTACCGTGAACTTGGAAAACAGGTTCAGTGGGATGACTTTGAAGTCCATGTCGTTGGGTTTGAGGCTGGCAGCTTCAAAACGGTTTTCCGTAGGATAGACTCGGAAATTCGATCGCTTTTCACCGACGTGCCCAGGCAAGTTGTTGTAACGGTTCTAGCTGCCCTCCTTCTTAATTTTCTAAGGGATCCTGGCTTTGAGCTAACAGAATTTCAGGATCACGTTGTCTTCCAGCGTGGTGACGAACAGTACATTTTTGATAGGGCCGATTTCGAGGCTGCCGAGTCGCTAGAACAGCCTGAGAAAGTTGGAAAGCCTCTAGCGCGGTTTTTCCGGCGTCTTTTTGATATGCCCGACGTGATCGGCCTATCGGTCGAAGACCGCAATGAAAACTTACCATACCCATACATTTACGTACCAAGAGTAGATTTTGCACGAGTGGCTGAACAGGCGGAATTAGAGGAAGATCGTCGTGAAGAAAGGGTAATTCGGGAAGAACGTATTCCTATTCAGATTGTGAAGGCGGTGTTCAATGATCCAACCCGCAAATGGGATTTCATAATTGCGGGAAGAAAAGAATCCTGCCGCATAACCGACAAAGACTTCTACAGAGACACTCTGGCGCGCAAATACGTTTTTGGGCGTGGAGACGTGCTCCTTGTAGACTTAGTTGTTTTTCAAAGACTAGACGCTGAGCATGGTGTTTGGATGAATGAGGCATTTGAGGTCGAGAAGGTTCACGAGCTCGTTCCTGGCGGAAGCTAAATCTTTCACAGGTTAGAGGGATGCCCCCGCCCGGCATCGCCGGGCAGCGCCCGACCCTCCCCACGGGAGGGCGCTTCGCACCCACCCAGGGTCAGGCGCTGCCCTCTGTTTCGAGTTGGAATGGCGGCAGCGTTTGCTGCTGCGGAGGGACGCTTGGCCGCAACTTTACGCCCCCTCAAACATCCACATCCTCCACGAAACGTGCGTTCTCCTGAATGTACTGGAAGCGCAGCTCAGGCTTCTTGCCCATCAGGCGCTCGACCAGACCGCCGGTCTCTCCCGGGGCGTCCTCGTCCACCGTCACCTTGATGAGCGTCCGTTTGGACGGGTCCATCGTGGTTTCCTTGAGGTCCTTGGCGTCCATCTCCCCCAGACCCTTGAAGCGGGAGATGTCGACTTTGCCACGACCACCGAGGCCTTTCTCAAGCAGGGCGTCTTTTTCCGCGTCGTCGCGCGCGTAGACGCTGATCGCGCCTTGTTTCAGGCGATAGAGCGGCGGGGCGGCAAGGTAGAGGTGGCCGCCGTCGATCAGCGGGCGCATCTGCGAGAAGAAGAAGGTCATCAGGAGCGCCGCGATGTGGGAGCCGTCCACATCCGCATCCGTCATGATGATGACCTTCTCATAGCGCAGATCGTCGAGGCGGAATTTGGTGCCCATGCCGGTGCCGAGCGCTTGGGTCAGGTCGCTGATCTCTTGGTTCGTAGCGAGTTTCGCGCTGGCTGCGCCCATCACGTTGAGGATCTTGCCGCGCAAGGGCAGGAGGGCTTGTGTCTTGCGGTTTCGGGCCATCTTGGCCGAGCCGCCCGCGCTGTCGCCCTCAACGAGAAACAGTTCGGTGCCGTCGCGGGTATTGGTAGAGCAATCGACCAGCTTTCCGGGCAGGCGCAGCTTTTTCGTGGCGGACTTGCGGGCGGTCTCTTTCTCTTGCCGGCGGCGCAGGCGTTCCTCGGCCTTGAGCACGAGATAGTCGAGGATGGCTCCGGCGGATTTCGGGTCGGCGGCGAGCCAGGTGTCGAAGCGGTCGCGGATGGCGGTCTCCACCAGTCGCTGCGCTTCGGTGGTCGCAAGGCGGTCCTTGGTCTGGCCGACGAATTCCGGCTCTGCGATGAAGACGGAGATGAGGGAGGACGCGCCCGCCATCACGTCGTCGCGGGTGATCTGGGCGGCTTTTTTGTTGTTGGCAAGCTCGCCGTAGGCCTTGATGCCCTTGGTGAGCGCCGCCCAGAAGCCCGCCACATGCGTCCCGCCCTCGGGCGTGGGGACCGTGTTACAGTAGCTCGACATGAAGGCGTCGCGGGCAGGCGTCCAGTGGATCGCCCATTCGACGGAGCCGGGGGTGTTGAACCGCTCGGTAAAATCGACTTTGCCTGCAAAGGGTTGCTCGGCATAGGTGACCGCGCCTTCAAGGATTTCCTTGAGGTAGTCGGCAAGGCCGCCGGGGAATTTGAACGTTGCCTCGGCGGGCACGCCGTCCGCCTCAATCGCCGTCTTCCAGCGGATTTCAACGCCGGAGAAGAGGTAGGCTTTCGAGCGCACCATCTTGAGCAGGCGCGCCGGTTTGAAGCGGGCGGACGCGCCAAAAATCTCTGCATCCGCGTGGAAGGTGACGGAGGTGCCGCGGCGATTGGGGGCCTGTCCGACCTTCTCCACCGGGCCTTGCGGCAAGCCGCGGGAGAATTCCTGGGCGAAGAGTTCCTTGTTACGCGCGACCTCCACCCGGACATGGTCTGAGAGCGCGTTGACCACCGAGATGCCGACGCCGTGCAAACCGCCGGAGGTCTGGTAGGCTTTGCCGGAGAATTTGCCGCCAGCGTGGAGCGTGCACAGGATCACCTCCAGCGCGGATTTATCGGGGTGCTTTGGGTGCGGATCGATGGGGATGCCGCGTCCATTGTCCCGGATGGTGATGGAATAATCGGCGTGAAGCTCCACCTCGATCCGGGTCGCGTGGCCTGCGACGGCCTCATCCATCGAGTTGTCGAGCACTTCGGCAACGAGGTGGTGCAGCGCCCGCTCATCAGTGCCGCCAATATACATGCCGGGGCGCTTGCGCACGGGTTCAAGACCCTCCAACACCTCAATGGAAGAGGCGTCATAGGATTGTGATGCGTCGTCTTGAAAGAGATCGTTGGGCAAAGCGATTGTCCGGGTATAGTGGTGGCTGAGCTGCATTAGACCAGATGTGGCGGCGCGGGGCCAGTGGGGCCTCCTCGAAATTGAGGCGCGATATGAGCGGAGATCATGAATTTTCCTGCAGATGCGGCGCGTTCCGTGCGCGGGTGGCCCCCGGCGGTCCATCCGGGGCCAACCGGGTGATCTGCTATTGCGAAAGCTGCCAGAAATTCGCGCGCGAATTGGGGGCGGAGGCCACATTGGTGGAGGGTGGCGGCTCTGACATCGTTCAGATCAGCAGCGCCCGGATCGACATTCTGGACGGATCGGAGAGCCTTGCCGCGCTCAAGCTGAGCGAGAAGGGGCCCGTGCGATGGCACACCACCTGCTGCAACACGCCGATTGGAGCCGCGGCAGGATCGGCGCGCATCCCGTTCATTGGTTTGAACAATGAAGTTGCGAAGTTGCCGGAGGCGATGACTGGTCCTGTGACGGCGCAGCTCTATCGCCGCAGCGCGACCAAGCGCGTCCCAGAGGTCGGTCAGGGCCAGGGGATGTTTGCGGTGATCCTGGGTTTTGCGCGGGTGATGATCCCGGCCATGCTGCGCGGCGATGGGGCGCGCTCTCCGTTTTACGGACCCAATCGAAAACCGATTGTGCGGGTGCGGAGGATCGAACCATGAGAGCGTGGGCCATAGCTTGCTGTGTCGCACTGCCGGTTGCGGCGCAAGAACCGGGGCAAATTGTCGATGAAGAGGTGTTCCGAGCCAATGCCCTCGACCGCGTGTGGCTGGCACCGGGGGGACAGGTGCAGATCTTTTCGGACGGAACACTGCGCGCGAACTGGGGTGGTCGGATCCTGAGCGCGGAATGGGAATGGCGGCAGGACAAGGGCATGATGTGCCGCGAAGGCGACTTCGACGGCGACCCGCGCCCCTATGAATGCCAGATCATCTCTTTCACTGAAGACGGGATCAGTATTTCAAGATTTGAGGGACGGGGGCCGACTTTTTTCTTTGTTGAGGAGTAGCGGGTCTGGCGATAGCGACACAGGCGGAATTGAGGGCTGTAAGAACGGAGGCCCGGAATGAGCCTGGCCGGACGCTGCATGTTCCACCACAGTTCCGGGCTTGACCCGGAACCTCACCGGTTGATCGGGGTTCTAGCTTCTGCAGGAACAGTGGTTTCAAGCGGCCTATCGGGACTCAGTGGCAAATGCGAGCAGCGAAGACATAGGCGCATTGATCCATAGGCTGCCGGAATGCTAGCAGGCTGTTATTCGCACTTGGTCGTTTGGCAGATTGTCGCTCCCCGGCCTCCGCGCCGGGGCCTCGGTTTGTGAAAGAGACCCCGGAGCAAGTCCGGGGCGTACGGTAGGTGGCATGACAAGGTTTTCGTCAAGCCGATTGCACTCACTCGCTGCAAGACTGGGCGCAGTCGTGTATTCAGCTTTCAGCAATCAGGGCAATTGCGTTTGGCGTCACATAAAGGCGCAGTTCCTAACTCCTTTGCCAAAACGTGATCTGATATCCAATGATATCATCAAAGTCATCGGGCCGATAGAACTCGACTTCGCAGGGCCGGTCCGGGAACTGAAGCGCGAGTTTGGCGGCATACATCTCAGCCAGCACCTCTCCGAGGTAGATGCAGCTTTCGACCGTAACTTCGCCCTCTGACAAGGCATTCATGTGAATGTCGCTGATGTGAATGTGATTGAGCATCTGTTCGATCGCGGCGGGTTCGGTGAGCTGCGCGCGCCATGCGTCAATCGAGCCAGCGTCCAAGCCAGGGCGTAGGATCAGGCCATCAACCAGTTGAAAGTCAGGCCAGAACAGGTCGGCATATCCAACGGCGAGCCAGTAGTTCCCCATCATCTCGGAATACGCCTCTGGCGTGACTGGAGGGGCTGATGTTCCGGCATTCCATTGATTGAGATGAATCCGGAAATCGGGCGGTATCTTGCGCTCGGCCATATCTTCTTTCCTCATCACTCCGCCAGCGGATGTTTTTCCAGCACCAGTTCCTTTAGTCGTTCATCCAGAACATGGGTGTAGATCTCGGTTGTGGAGATGTCGGCGTGGCCCAGCAGCATCTGGATGGCGCGCAGATCCGCGCCGCCTTGCAGGAGGTGCGTAGCGAAGGCGTGGCGGAGTTTGTGGGGGCTGATCTTTGTCGGGTCGAGACCAGCGGTCACAGCGATCTGTTTGAGTGTCTGAAAGAAGCTCACGCGGGTCAGGTGGCCTGACTTACCCCGGGACGGGAAGAGGAAGCGGCTTTTCGCAGCACCGCGGGGCAGGGCGTCCTCAGCCTTGTCGCGCAGCAAGAGCCATTCGCTGAGCGCCTCATGCGCCTCCGGTGACAGCGGCACCATACGATCGCGACCGCCCTTGCCCTTGACGAGGATCATGCGGGGTTGGCCGCGCACGGCTGCGACGGGCAGAGACACCAGTTCGGTCACCCGCAGGCCAGTGGCGTAGAGCAGTTCGAGGAGGGCCGTATTGCGCACGCGGTCGGCCGGGGTGCGCCCCGTGTTGCGGGCCGCGGCCAACAGCGCGTCCACATCCTCAATCGCGAGGGTGCCGGGCAGGGTGCGCGGCTTGCCCGGGCCGCGGATCAGCGCGGCGGGGTCGTCCGCGCGCCAACCTTCGAGAAACGCGAAGCGGAAGAGCTTTTTCACCGAAGACAATCGCCGGGCGCGGGTGGTCACGGCCATGCCCTCTGCCTCCTGCGCGGCGAGCCACCCCTCGATATCCTCGCGCTCGGCCTCAGCAGCAGGGCGGTTGCCCATGAACGCGATGAACAAAGAAATGTCGCGGTGATAGGCCTGCACGGTGTTGTCGGAGGCGTCATTTTCGGCCCGCATGGCATCAAGCAGCGCGGGCAGCCAGCGTTCTGCGGTGCCCGTCACACTCATAGTGGAGCTGTGAGCCAGAGGGTTTCGATGGCGATGCGTCGCGCGATTTCCGGCTGGATCGGCGCAAGTGCGGCGAGGACGGCGTGCAGATCGCCAAATTCTATTTCCGTTCCGGCATCGAGCACGCGCAGGGCGCGCAGGATCGCCTCCCCAACCTGCTCATCGGCGACCAGTTGGCGCGGGTCCGAGAGGTCGGCGCCCGGCGGCTCTGGCGCGGCGAAGGCGGAATAGGCAGCGAGGGCGCGCCGCTCTCGATCTGTGCGGGGGGCGATCGCCGGGGGTGGAATGCGGCGCTGCTCCAGAATGGCAATGGACAGTGCCTCAATCAGTGTCAGCTCTTCATCGCGCATCCAGTCGCGGGCCTGACCGGGTTTGTTGTCCAGCAGGAACCACGCCGCGAGCGTCGGGTTTGGCGCATCCGCAGGCAGGTCGGCAAGTTGCACCGCGAACTCGCGCGCGGCGGCCTGTCTCAGACCAAGTGGGGCGAAGGCCTCATCCACCGCTTCGACGGCCGCAATGATCTCTTCGACCGAGCCGATGCGCAGCGCGTCATCGAGGTCTTGCACAGCGCCCGAACGCCCCCACAGCCCGCCCGATGCCGCAGGACGGGCGCGCCGATAGGTGGCAAATAAGACGGGTGGTGGCAAATCCCCGCGCTGTACGAGCGCCTCCGCCGCCTCGATCCGGGCACGCAGCGTGCGATTGCCCGACAGATCACCGTCGAGATAGGCCAGTGGCAACGTACCCGGCGGGCGCGGCTGGCCAATGGCTTCGCGCAGGGCGAAATCGAGCGGGGTCAGCGCCTCCGGCACATCAAGTTCAAAGCCGGTCTCAAACATTTCGGGGTCGAGAAACCAGGCGAGGTGATCTGCCCGGATCGGATCAATCTCTTCCAGTGCCGTCGCGATGCGGTAGAGGAACGCGGCCTCGTGCCACCGGCCCAGACGTGCGGCGCACCAGATCTGGCTCTCCACATTTGGCGCAAGTTCGGTCTGATTGAGCAATGTGCTGCACACGCGGTCATCGCGCCCCGTCAGTACGCCAATGTCGAAAGCAAGCTCGGTCACTTGCAGGTCGGGCTGTTCGGCGCGGTTCAGCATCGCCTCCGCGGCGTCGAGCGCGCCGGTGTCGAGCAGCCGTTCGATGCGTACGCCAAGAACCAGTCCGGGTGGACCTTGCGGGGGGCGTGCCTCGGCCAGCAGGATGCGGTTGAACAAGTGGCGCGAGGCGGGGACGCCGGTGTTCTTAATGTTGCGCAGCAGGGTCGCAATGATCCCCGCGGGCGCATCACCCCAAAGCGTGACCGGCAACCCGGTGATCCGGCTGGGCAGGAGCCCCAGTGCATCGGTCGTGAGACCGGGCAGGGGCTGTTCTTCGACCGCTCCGAAATAGCTGCGCAACCGATCCTGTTCGACGGTCGGGCGGGGCCGCGGCTGGGTCGCCACCTCCCGCGTAAGCCATTCGAGCGGGGATTGTCGTTCGGTGCTGCGGGCGGGGCCGTCTTGCGCGCTCAGCGGCGCGGCGGCGAGCGCAAGCGCGAGGGTCGCGCGGACCAGTCCCTTACGCATCCGGGCTGAGATCAACTTCGACCTCGATCGGCGTGTTCGGCGCCTCGGGCGGCACAAAGATGGAGTAAATCGCAAAACCCGCTGCGCAAAGCAGCAGAAGAAGGATGAGATAGCTCAGAAATCGGATCACTGCGCGTGCTCCCAAATGCCTGTACGCAAAACTGCTTGCCCGTTCGGGTCAATTTTGACAGATGCTAACCCGACGTGGCGACGTGGTCCAGCATATGGGCGTGATCGCCAGACGGGACAAGCCGGGGAGCAGGCCAATGGCACCGGAAACAACGCTGACGCGGCCCATCGTATTGATCGGGCTGATGGGAGCGGGCAAAACGAGCGTTGGGCGCAAGCTCGCCTCGGCGCTGCGGGTGCCTTTCCGGGACAGCGACGCAGAAATCGTGAAGGCGGCAGGGCAGAGCATTCCGCAAATCTTCGCCACACTCGGGGAACCTGCATTCCGGGATGGGGAACGTCGGGTCATCGCCCGGCTTCTGGGCGAGAAACCCAGCATCATCGCGACCGGTGGCGGTGCCTGGATGGATGCGGAAACCCGCGCGGCGGTCGCTGCCCAGGGGACGAGCATCTGGATCGACGCGACGGTTGAGACATTGTGGAACCGAGTGCGGGACAAGACAGGCCGTCCACTGCTGGACGAACCCGATCCGCGCGGTGTTCTGGAAGCGCTCGCCGCTGCGCGCTACCCGGTCTACGCACAGGCCGAACTGCGCGTCTTGTCAGAGGCCGGACAAACCCATGAGGCGATGGTGGATCGGATCATCGCCGCGCTGAAATCAGCAGGTAAGATTGCATAATGACCCTCTCCCAAGCTTTTGATACTCAATGTGAAACGGTCCGCGTCGAACTCGGCGATCGCAGCTATGATATCGTGATCGGTGCCGATGTTCTGACAGAGGCGGGTGCGCGCATCGCGCCCCTTTTGAAACGTCCGAAAGTCGCCATTCTGACGGAGAGCCGCGTTGCCGGGCTGCATCTAAACGCGCTGCAAGTCTCGCTAAAGGCCGCCGGGATCGAAAGTACAGCGCTGGAACTGGCGCCGGGAGAGGCCACAAAGGGTTGGGCTGGCCTGCAACAGGCCGTTGAGTGGCTGCTGGAGCAAAAGGTTGAGCGGGATGACATCGTTGTCGCCTTTGGGGGGGGCGTCATTGGCGATCTGGCCGGGTTTGCCGCGGCGATCCTGCGGCGGGGCGTGCGGTTCGTGCAAATCCCGACATCTCTTCTTGCTCAGGTCGACAGTTCGGTTGGCGGAAAGACTGGGATCAATTCGCCCCAGGGCAAAAACCTTATCGGGGCGTTTCACCAACCTCATCTTGTGCTGGCGGATACCGCGTTGCTGGGCACATTGACGGAACGGGACTTTCTGGCCGGCTATGGTGAGGTCGTCAAATATGGCCTGCTGGGGGACGCTGCCTTTTTTGACTGGATGGAACGGGAAGGCCCGCGCCTTGCCGCCGGGGATATGGCAGCGCGTGCCCGCGCGGTGCGCCGATCTTGCGAGATGAAGGCAGAGATTGTCGCGCGCGACGAACAGGAGCGTGGCGATCGTGCGCTGCTCAATCTCGGTCACACCTTCGGCCACGCGCTTGAGGCGGCAACGGGTTATTCTGATCGTTTGCTGCATGGTGAGGGCGTGGCGGTTGGCTGCGTGTTGGCCTTTGAATTGTCGAGCCGCCTCGGCTTATGCCCGCAAGAAGCGCCCGGACGGGTCGCGGCCCATCTGACGATGATGGGCATGAAGGTCCGTCTGGGCGACATTGACGGGGCCTTGCCAGATGCTGACGGCCTGATCGCTTTGATGGGGCAGGACAAGAAAGTGCAAGATGGGCAGATCACCTTCATCCTCGCCCGTGCCATCGGGGAGGCTTTTGTGGCCCGTGACGTCGATTTGAGTGTGGTGCGTGATCTTCTGACGGAAGAGTTGGCCGCGCGCTAAGGCGCGACGCCCGCCGGTCACGGGAACAAAGAAAGGGCCGCCCATATTCCGGGGCGGCCCTTCTTCTTGGCTCAAATATCCCCGCCGGAGGCGGACAAACCTAGCGGATATGCGGTTCGGTCTGACGCTTGCGGACGTAGTCCTGAACGTTGCCGATCATCTCATCCATGCCATTCTCAAAGAAATGGCCCGCGCCGGGCACGGTTTGATGGGTGACCGTGATGCCTTTTTGCTGTTGCAGCTTCTCGGCAAGGCCCGTGACGTCGGCGGGAGGAACAACGCGGTCCGCCTCGCCATTGATGATCAGGCCTGATGAAGGGCAGGGCGCAAGGAAAGTGAAGTCATACATATTCGCGGGCGGCGCGACAGAGATGAAGCCCGCCACTTCCGGCCGTCGCATCAACAGCTGCATGCCAATCCACGCGCCGAAAGAGAATCCCGCAACCCAGCATTGGCGGGAATTCGGGTTGAGCGACTGAAGGTAATCCAATGCGCTCGCCGCGTCCGACAATTCACCGATGCCCTGATCATATTCGCCTTGGCTTCTGCCCACTCCACGGAAGTTGAACCGCAGGACGGTAAAGCCCATGTCATGGAAGGCGTAATGCAGGTTGTAGACCACCTTGTTGTTCATCGTGCCGCCGAATTTCGGGTGCGGGTGGAGGATGATCGCAATGGGCGCGTCTTTTGATTTTTGCGGGTGGTAGCGTCCTTCGAGGCGTCCTTCGGGTCCGGGGAAGATCACCTCGGGCATGGGTGCCACCTTTCTCTTATCTTGTCCTGCCGCGAATGCTTGACGAAAGCGGTCAGGTTACCTAGAATTATTCTAAACAGAGCGCTGCGCACTCTTCCGAGACCCGGAGGTAGTCGCTGGCGGGTTTTGCGTCAATAGCGCTGACGAAAGGCGGGGTCATGAAGCTGAGCACCAAAGGGCGTTACGCGATGATTGCGCTGGCTGATCTGGCCGCTCAGCCACAGGACGTGCTGGTGACCTTGTCGGAAATTTCCGAGCGTCAGGATATTTCTCTGGCTTATCTGGAACAGCTTTTTGTGAAGTTGCGCCGGGCGGGTCTGGTGGAATCTGTGCGCGGGCCCGGTGGGGGGTATCGTATCGCGCGCAATCCCGAAACGATCCGGGTGAGCGAGATCCTGACCGCTGTGGACGAAACGATGAATGCGATGGCGCGCGGGGCCGGTGCCTCTGGCGCGACGGGCGGGACGGAGGCGCAGGCGCTGACGGACAAGCTGTGGGAACAGTTGTCGGCCCATGTCTATGTCTTCCTGCACCAAACCCGGCTGAGCGATATTACCGGCAACCAGCTCGCCCCGTGTCCGGCTGTGCCCGCACTGTTTGATCTGGTGGACGAATGAGCCGGGTCTACCTTGACTGGAACGCAACCGCACCTTTGCGGCCGGAGGCACGGGCGGCGATGCTGTCCGCGATGGAGGCTGTCGGCAATCCATCCTCCGTTCATGCCGAAGGGCGTGGCGCCAAGGCGATTGTTGAGCGGGCGCGTGCGCAGATCGCAGCAGCCGTCGGGGCATCCAATTCAGATATCGTCTTCACATCGGGCGCGACGGAGGCCGCAGCGTTGGCTCTGGCGGGGCGTGATTTGGCGAGTGCGGCGGTTGAACATGATTGCGTTGGCGCGTGGACTCACGGGGACTTGTCTGTTGATCAATACGGTGCTGTGGAGGTGAGCGATCCTGCGCAAAGCACTGTTCAGGTTGCTAATTCCGAGACGGGCGTAGTTGCTGTTTTGCCCGAAGGGCTGGCGGTGACGGACGCCGTGCAGGCCATTGGAAAGGTGCCATTCGCCTTTTCCTGGTCCGGTGCGGATATGGCCTTTGTGTCAGCGCATAAATTTGGGGGGCCGAAAGGCGTCGGCGCTTTGGTCCTGAAACAGGGGCTCGATCCCAAGGCGCTGCTGAAGGGCGGCGGTCAGGAGATGGGCTGGCGTGCGGGCACCGAGAATATCATTGGCATCGCAGGGATGGGCGCGGCAGCGGAGGCTGCTCTGCGTGATCTTGAGGCTGGTGTCATGGACGCTGTAGCAGAGCGGCGCGACGCACTGGAGGTGCGGTTGAAGGCCGGGTGCCCAGACCTCATCTTGATGGGAGAGGGGGCAAAGCGCCTGCCCAACACCTCGTGCTTTGCGGTGCCCGGTTGGAAGGGTGAGACGCAGGTGATGCAGATGGATTTGGCCGGATTTGCGATTTCTGCCGGGTCAGCCTGTTCAAGTGGAAAAGTGAAGGCCTCAAAGGTGATCCGCGCGATGGGTCATGACGAATTAACTGCAAGCAGTGTTGTGCGCGTCTCGATCGGGACGGACACGACAATGGATGAACTGGACAGCTTCGCCACGGCCTGGCTGCGCCAATACGAGAAATTTCGCGCCCGCGCGGCGTGACGGATTGATTTGCACGATTGCTGCAAAAGCAAGGGGATAGACAGATGACTGCTCTGGATGAAGCTCAAGTCGATATCGGCCAGGTCAAGGATGGCGTGGAAGAAGAGACCGTCGCCGCTGTGCAGTCCCTTGCGGGCAAGTACAAATATGGCTGGGAAACCGATATCGAGATGGAATACGCCCCCAAAGGGCTGACCGAGGATATTGTCCGCCTGATCTCGGCCAAGAATGACGAGCCGGAATGGATGCTGGAGTGGCGTCTTGAGGCGTATCGCCGCTGGCTCAAGATGGATGAGCCCGAGTGGGCGATGGTCGATTATCCCAAGATCGACTTTCAGGATCAGTATTACTATGCGCGGCCTGCGAGCATGGCGGAGAAGCCAAAGTCGCTCGACGAAGTCGACCCCAAGCTGCTGGCGACCTATGAAAAGCTTGGTATCCCGCTGAAGGAGCAGATGATCCTCGCCGGTGTCGAAGGCGCGGAAAACATGGATCCGGGCCGTAAGGTTGCTGTGGATGCTGTGTTTGACAGCGTCTCCGTCGGCACGACCTTCAAAGATGAGCTGGCCAAGGCGGGCGTGATCTTTTGCTCGATCTCTGAGGCGATCAAGGATCACCCAGAACTGGTGAAGAAATATCTCGGCTCGGTGATCCCGACTTCTGACAACTACTATGCGACGCTGAATGCTGCCGTGTTCTCGGACGGGTCGTTCGTATATGTGCCGGAAGGGACGAAGTGCCCGATGGAGCTGAGCACCTATTTCCGCATCAATGCGGAGAATACGGGCCAGTTCGAGCGCACGCTGATCATCGCGGACAAGGGTTCCTATGTGAGCTATCTTGAAGGCTGCACCGCGCCGCAGCGGGATACGGCGCAGCTGCACGCGGCCTGTGTGGAACTTGTGGCGCTGGAAGATGCCGAGATCAAATACTCCACCGTCCAGAACTGGTTCCCCGGCGATGAAGAGGGCAAGGGCGGCATCTATAACTTTGTGACCAAGCGCGCCGATTGCCGGGGCGACCGCTCGAAGGTGATGTGGACGCAGGTCGAGACCGGCTCCGCCGTGACCTGGAAATATCCGTCCTGCATCCTGCGCGGGGAGGAAAGCCAGGGTGAGTTCTACTCCATCGCCATCGCCAACAACTATCAGCAGGCCGATACCGGCACGAAGATGGTGCATCTGGGCAAGAACACGAAGTCCCGGATCGTTTCGAAGGGGATTTCGGCGGGCAAGGCGCAGAACACCTATCGCGGGCTGGTGTCGATGCACCCCAAGGCGAAGAACTCGCGCAACTACACGCAGTGCGACAGCTTGCTGATCGGCGATAAGTGCGGGGCGCACACGGTTCCGTATATCGAGGTGAAGAACAATTCCTCGCGGGTCGAGCATGAGGCAACGACCTCCAAGGTCGATGACGACCAGCTCTTCTACTGCCGCCAGCGCGGCATGGACGAGGAGGAGGCCGTGGCACTCGTCGTGAACGGCTTCTGCAAAGAGGTGCTTCAGGCGCTGCCGATGGAGTTCGCTATGGAAGCGCAGGCGCTGGTCGCGATCTCCCTTGAGGGGAGCGTGGGGTGAGCACTTCGCAGAAAGTGGAAGCGATAGAGCGCAGTTCAGGACAAATAATGCATTTCGCAAACTACCTGAGGGCAGCGACCGGCCCGAGGGTGGGCGAGAAGCGCCCGCCCTGTGGGGCGGGTCGGGCGCTGCCCGGCGGTGCCCGCCGGGCGGAGCATTCGATTGGAGACCTCTGACATGAAACACCTCTGGGGCGCGACCATCATTGCGGTGGTTATCTATTTCATCCTGTCGTTCTTCTCCGATCTGTGGTTCGGGGTGCCGAACCAGCAGACCATCGGGATTGCGCTGCGGGCCGGGGCGAAGGCGCTGATCCTCGGGGTGATCTTCCACTATGTGCACTCTTTCGTGGCGCACATGTTGGGCTGGTATGACTACGATCCGGAGCTTGATGCGCCGCGCCGCAAGCCTGAGCCGGTGGCGGAGGAACAGGAATGATCGTCTCCACCACCACGACCCTCGAAGGGCATCGGATCACCGAATATCGCGGAATTGTCACGGGTGAGGCGATCATGGGCGCAAATGTCTTCCGCGATTTCTTCGCGGGTATCAGTGACATCATCGGGGGCCGCTCCGGCGCCTATGAGGGATCGCTCAAGAAAGCGCGGGAAACCGCAATGGCAGAGATGGAGGCCGAAGCGGCACGGCTGGGCTGTGACGCGGTGGTCGGAGTGGACCTCGACTATGAGGTTCTTGGAGAAAAAGGCGGCATGCTGATGGTGAGCGTCAGCGGCACAGCTGTGAAGTTGGGATAAGAAATATGCTTGAGATCAAGAACCTGCACGTGAAACTTGGAGAGGAAGACAAGGTCATCCTCAAAGGTGTGAACCTGACCGTCGAGGCGGGCAAGGTGCACGCGATCATGGGGCCGAACGGCTCTGGCAAGTCCACGCTCAGCTATGTCCTGTCGGGCCGTGAGGGCTATGAAGTGACGGATGGCTCAGCCTCCCTTGCCGGTGAAGAACTGCTGGAAATGGAGCCGGAGGAGCGCGCGGCGCTCGGCCTGTTCCTCGCGTTCCAGTACCCGGTGGAGATCCCCGGCGTGGGCAACATGACATTTCTGCGTACGGCGGTGAACGCCCAACGCAAAGCGCGCGGGGAGGAGGAGCTTTCGGCGGCCGAATTCCTCAAAGTCGTGCGCGAAAAGGCGAAGAGCCTGAAGATTGACGCGGATATGCTGAAGCGTCCGGTCAATGTGGGCTTCTCGGGTGGTGAGAAGAAGCGCAACGAGATACTGCAGATGGCAATGCTTGAGCCGAAGATGTGCATTCTGGACGAGACGGATTCGGGCCTCGACGTGGACGCGATGAAGCTCGTCTCCGAGGGTGTGAATGCCCTGCGGGACGAGGGGCGTGGCTTCCTTGTGATCACGCACTATCAGCGCCTGCTCGACCACATCAAACCCGATGTGGTGCACATCATGGCCGATGGCCGCATCGTGAAGACCGGTGGGCCGGAGCTGGCGCTCGAAGTTGAGAACAATGGCTATGCCGACATTCTGGCGGAGGTCGCCTGATGGCTGTTCTGAAACCAACATTGAAGGCCAAGGGGCCATTGTCGGTCGAGGGGCTGCTGGCCCGGCACCCGATGGGCGGGCCCGGTGCAAAATGGGCGGAGAGCGCGCGGGCTGCGGCGCGGGCGCGGCTCGAAGGGTTTGGCGCGCCCCAGCGGCGTGACGAATATTGGAAATTCACCAATCCAGTGAAACTGGTCGGCGACGCAGTCAAAGCGTTCGCGATGGATCCAGATGACGTGTTTGGCGAGGTGGATGCACTGTCCCTCGTCTTTGTGGACGGTGTGTTCGATGCGGATGCGTCCGACTCTCTTGAGGGCGAAAGCCTTGAGATCGCAACATTGTCGCAGGCTCTGTCGGCCGATATTCACTGGGCCTCCGAGCTGTATGGCAAGCTGGAGGAGCGGGGTCAGAACCCTGTGCCGCGTGAGCTGGCAGCGCTCAACACGGCGGTCGCGCAGGAAGGGATCGTGATCCGGGCAACGGGAAAGGTCGCGCGACCGGTGCGGTTTTCCTATATCCACCGCGATGACGCCTCTGACGCTGTGATCCACAACCTCGTTAAAGTGGAGGCTGGTGCGGAAATCACGATCCTCGAAAGCGGCCCCGCTGCCGCGCGCTTCAACAAGCAGTTCGAGATCGACATCGCGGATGGTGGTGCATTGCATCATGTCCGCGCGCAGGGGCGTGACCACGATCGGCTGGCCTTTACGGCGATGTTCACCCGCCTTGGTCAAGAGAGTGTCTACAAATCCTTCACGCTGACCGCTAATGGCGTGCTGACCCGCAATGAGCAGGTGATCGAGATCACCGGTGACGATGCTGTTGCCCATGTGGCTGGTGCCTGTGCAGGTGAGGGTGACTTCCACCACGATGACACTGTGTTCATCACCCATGATGCGGTGAATTGTGAAAGCCGTCAGGTCTTTAAGAAGGTGCTGAAATCCGGGGCAACCGGTGTGTTTCAGGGCAAAATCCTCGTGAAGGAAGATGCGCAGAAAACCGATGGCTACCAGATATCACAAGGTTTGCTGCTCGATGATGACAGCCAATTCCTCGCCAAGCCGGAGCTTGAAATCTACGCCGATGATGTTGCGTGCTCGCATGGGTCGACCTGTGGCGGTCTGGATGAAACCGGCCTGTTCTATCTGTTGAGCCGGGGCGTGCCCCGCCGCGACGCCCAGAACATGCTCGTCATCGCGTTCATGGATGAGGCCGTGCAGGAGATCGAGGATGAGGACTTGCAGGAGTTGATCCGCAACCGCATCGCGAGCTGGCTCGACAAGCACTAAGAGGGGCCCTTCATGAGCCTTGTGAATGAAGTCTTCGCCGCGTGGGGCAACCCCCGCGCGGCTATGGCACGCCGGCTTGATGCAGGCGATGGCGAAGAGCGCGCCCTGTTCTACCTGATGGTTGCCCTGACCATTCAGGCCGTGGCCAGCCTTCCAGAGACTGTGATGCTGGCCGGTCAGGCGGGAAGTCCCGAAGATGAGATCGGCCCGCTCACCTTCGCAAGTTTTACCTTCCGCATTATCGTCGGTGCATTGGTGATGTATGCGCTCGGCGCCGCGGCCCACGGCGTGGCCCGGCTTTTCAAGGGGCAGGGCAGCTGGTTCGGTGCCCGTCTGGCCCTGTTCTGGTCGCTGTTTTCGGCCGCGCCGTTCTATCTGCTCGCCGGGGGGATCCTGGCGGTTGCCTTGGTCCTGAATGTCCCTGTTCTGGTCGAGGGCGCGTGGATCCTCGGGATTGCGGCCCAGCTCGTCTTTCTTTGGGTTTGGGCCGGATCGATCGCCGAGGTTGAGGGCTTCCGCCGACCTTTTGTCGTAGCGCTTGTGATTGGTGGGATCGTTCTGGTCGTGCTGGTTGTTTTCGCGGTAACCTCTGGTGGTGGAAGCGGGATTGCCTGATTTCTGCCCATATTCGAGCCGACACTCAGGGCAAACTCTGGGGGGAGATGCGCATGTCCGACGATTTCGAGGTCACACACGGTCACTACGAAGAGCGGCACGCAGGGCTCGCGTGGCGGATTGTGGATGCGTGGCGCGACATGTCGGGGTCAACCCATCGGTTAATCCGCGAGGATCCGCCCGAGGGCCGGTTGCTGTTCTACGTTCTGATGGCGGATATCGTCGTATTCCTCAGCTGGGCCTTGAAAACCGTGGTCGTCCCGCATCCAGATGCGCCGATCCCGTTGCAGGTCAGCCTCGTTCTGGTGCTGGCGCTGATGCTGCGCACCACGGCGATGTATGTGTTCGCCGGTGTCGCCGGGTTTATCGTCGGACTGTTTGGCGGGACCGGCAGCTATCGCGACGTCCGGGCGGGCGTGTTCTGGGGCGCACTGGTTGCCGCACCGTTCAGCCTGCTGGCCGCGCTGATTTCCGTCTCACTCGCAGCGACGGGCAGCGGGGGCGAGCAATTTATCCTGCCGCTCTACTGGATCAGCATGATCCCGTTCGTCTGGTATATCTCGGCCGGTCTGGCCGAGGCCCGCAATGTCCGTGTGGCCCCCGTTTTCCTTGGTCTAACACTTGCCACGTGCGGCGCGCTGTTCCTGGCACTCTATGCCAGTGCGGTTGGTTGGATCAGCCTGCCGACCGGCATGCACTAGGGCTGCGGCCAAAGGGCACTTTTGCCCGCCTTCACAATCCCCTATGTCTCGAACACTGCGCGGGCGTGTCGTCCGCGATGGAGGCTTCTCATGTATGATGTCCATGCAATCCGTGCCGATTTCCCGATCCTGTCGCGAGAGGTGAACGGCAAGCCGCTCGTCTATCTCGACAACGGGGCAAGCGCGCAAAAGCCGCAGGCCGTGATTGATGCGGTGGTAAAGGGCTATGCTGAGGATTACGCGAACGTGCATCGGGGTCTGCACACGCTCTCGACCATCTCGACAGAGAATTTCGAGGCGGTGCGCGGCAAGATTGCCCGCTTCCTGAACACGCCGACCGAAGAGGGCGTGATCTTTACCACGGGTTCGACCATGGGCTTCAACCTGATTGCCTATGGCTGGGCAATGGCCAATCTGCGCGAGGGGGACGAGATCCTGATCTCCGTCATGGAGCATCACGCCAATATCGTGCCCTGGCACTTCCTGCGAGAGCGTATGGGCGTGAAGCTGGTCTGGGTGGCACCGGAGGCAGATGGCTCCTTTGACGTTGGTAAGGTCGCGGATGCGATCACCGACCGCACAAAGCTGATCTCGCTGACACATATGAGCAACGTGTTGGGCACGATTGTGGATATTGCGGGCGTGGTCGAATTGGCAAAGCCGCGCGGCATTCCCGTGGCCGTTGATGGCTCGCAAGCGTCTGTTCATATGCCGGTGGATGTTGCGGCCTTGGGCTGTGATTTCTACGCCATCACCGGGCACAAGCTTTACGGACCGTCAGCCTCGGGTGCGGTCTGGATCAGTGATGCGCGTATGGCCGAAATGCAGCCGTTCATGGGCGGTGGCGACATGATCCGGACGGTGGCTCAGGACGAGATCACCTATAACGACCCGCCGCACAAGTTCGAGGCGGGCACGCCCGGCATCGTTCAGATGATCGGCCTCGGCGCAGCGCTCGACTATATGTCTGCGCTGGGGATGGAGAATATCGCAGCCCATGAGGCGGCTCTGCGCGATTATGCTCTGGAGCGGTTCCGGTCGCTGAATTGGCTGAACCTGCAGGGCACGGCACCGGGCAAGGGTGCGATCTTTTCGTTCACCATGGATGGGGGCGCCCATCCCCATGACATCTCGACCATTGTGGATCAGAAGGGGGTGGCCGTGCGCGCGGGCCATCATTGCTGTCAACCGCTGATGCAGTATATGGGCGTGAGCGCGACGACGCGGGCGAGCTTCGGCCTCTACAACACGACCGAAGAGGTGGACGTGCTGGTCGATGCGCTTGAAACCTGTCACCGCCTGTTTGGCTAGGTGAATTTCCCGCCGCCCCCTTGTCATTCCGGGCAGGCTGCGCACCTATGTGATCAAGACGAATTCAGGAGGCCGCGATGAGCGACAACGAAGACAAGAAAACGGACGCAGAGCAGGCCAACCCGATGATTGAGCGGATGCTCAAGGCGCGTCAGGTCCTGATCTGCGAAGCAATCAATCAGGACATGGCAAAGCGTGTGACCGCGCAGCTTCTGATGATGGCCAATGACAGTGATGACGACATCACCCTGTTCCTCAACAGTCAGGGCGGTCATGTTGAGGCTGGCGATACGATCCACGACATCATCAAGTTCATCAAGCCACGGGTAAAGATCGTGGGCACCGGCTGGGTGGCCAGTGCCGGAACGCATATCTTCCTGGCCGCGGACAAGGAAGACCGTGTCTGCCTGCCCAATACCCGCTTCCTGATCCATCAGCCCTCTGGCGGCGTTGGCGGGCAGGTCACCGATATTGCCATCCAGGCCCAGCAGATCGAAAAAATGCGGGCGCGTCTCGCCCGTGTGATTGCCGATGCAACCGGTCAGCCTTTCGAGCGGGTGATGGAGGATATTGACCGCGATCATTGGATGGATACGCAGGAGGCCATCGAGTATGGCATTCTCAGCCGCGTGGTCAGCAGCAGCGCTGACCTCTAGGCGTTGAACTCCGAATGCCTTTGATGGGGGGTGCTTTAGGGCGCCCCCTTTCTTCTTGGCAGAAATATCCCCGCCGGAGGCTATCCGTCCGGTTGCAGCGTGGTGATACCGATCGTACTGGCGCGGGCCTGATCCTCGCTCAGGCTCATGGGGATATACTCACCGCGCCGCCATAGGACCGACAGGTCGTCATAATGGCGCGACAGCGGATGACCGGATTGACCCGTGGACATGATATAGCGCGAGGCTTCGGGATCCCCGAAATCGACCACGATCCGCAATCCGGCAGCGTGGACATTGGCGTAGGGATTGGGCGCCTCGCCACCCAGTCGTCCACGCATCAGTGTATTGTCGCCGCCTGAGGTCGGCTGGATGATCGAGGCGATATAGGAAATGCCCGGCACGCGGTCGAGCACCTCATGCAGGTGCATCGCCTGATGGGCATCGCCCCAGCGCCATCCCTCAACACGGCTGCCATATTGGTCTTGCAGCTCAGCAAGCGCTTCGTTCAGTGCCGCGCGTGCCATGTCATAGCAGCTTTCGCTCTGTGCAGAGGTCACGACATCGCACCAGGCCGAGGCGCCGTCGACATCGCGGAAGACGCGTTCGATGAAGAGCGGTTCGAGGCGGTTGATGCGATCAGCCATCGCTCCCCCCAACTCGTCCCGGATAAGCAGATGCTGAAGGTTGCGGACCCACGCGGCATAGATCAGCGGCTCTGGCCCGTGTTCGGTCATGTCGCCATTCCATTCCGCGAGCCGCTCCAGCGCGACCCGCCGTAGGGGGGAGAGCGCATCATCCTCAACCGGGCTGCCGCTCCACCACAGATCCCGGCCAATCAACGGCAGCAGGGTCCGTGCGGTTGGGCTGACAGTGTCGGTTTGCGCCTCGATAAAGCTCTCTACCGAATGGAACTCCCGCTCCGCCAGCAGGCGCCGGGCGCGTTGAATGCGCTGCGTATCGCCCCAGCGATGGCTCAGATGCAGCGGAAAGGGCTGATCAGCCGTGCGGTTGTTGGTGTTGATGACAAGGCCCGAGCGCGGGGCGTAGATCGCGGGATTGTCGTCAAGCGGCACGTAACCCGCCCAGTCATTCTCGGCCACCCAGCCAGGCACTGGTATCCGGCCTTCGCCCTGATGTGTGCTCTGGCGCAGGGGCGCTCGTCCGCCGACTTGTAGTGCGACGCCATCCGCATCGGCCATGGTGAAGTTCTGCGAGGGCGAGATCAGACCTTCCAGCGCGCTACGCCCCTCCGCGATATTTCGCGCGGACATCAACCCTACAAGGGCATCCATCGCACGGTCTTGCGGGTCGAGAGCCGTCCACGCCAGCGCAATCACATGGCCCGGAGGGGTGATCGCGTCGATCCCGAAATTGCCGGCGGGCAGGACCGGTCCATGTCTTGTCCAACGCAGTGTTATCGGGCGCGCGGGCTCGTCCGGTCCGACACCGACAAGCACATCGCGCGTCTCGAAGGGCACATAGCCATCCGGCGTCAGATACTCGTCGGAATTGTCGGGATTGACCCGCTCAACATAGAGGTCCTGATCGTCCGTATATGCGGTCGTAAGGCCCCAGGCGAAGTCATCATTTCGCCCGATAATGATCCCCGGCATCCCCGGGATCGTTCCTCCAATCGCAGACCCGTCTTGAAGGCCCAACCGGGCGAGCATCCAGATGGAGGGGGCACTCAGTCCCAGATGCGGGTCATTGGCCAGCAGCGTGGCCCCCGATGCAGACCGGCTCGCGTCCGCAGCCCACGCGTTGGACGCCCCGGCGAGGCCCGGAGGGGCCACAGGGTGCAGCGGATGGTGCATTTCCGCCAGCGGGGTGACGGGGGCCAGTTGGGGGAAGAGGTCGGCAAATTCGGTTGAGGGTTCAGATAGCGCGGCCAGTTCCGGCGCATCGGGGATCAGATCCCGCAGCCGTTCTTCCTCTATCAACAGAGAGAGGGCCGCCCGCCGAGTCTCATACCAGGCGTGACCGCTGAGTTGCAGCGCCATAATGCGGCTCACAGCGATCGAATCCGCTGGTGTCCATGGCGAGATTTCACGGGAGAACAGGAAAAACTCCGGCGCACCCCGGCCCAGCGCCTCCGTCTGGATCTGCGCAAGACGGGCGTTCACGCCGCGGGCATAGGCGCGCAGGGCGGCCTGTGTCTCGTCTGACTGATTGAGCACCATCGCCCGGGCGACGCCATAGATGTCGAGCGCGCGCAGCAGGTGATCAATCTCGAAAGTCGCGTCTCCGAACAGCTCGCTCAGCCGTCCCTGGGCCGTGCGGCGCAGGATCGTCATCTGCCACAATCTGTCCTGCGCATGGGCGTAGCCGAGGCCGAAATGCACATCCTCATCGGTGTCGGCGAAGATATGCGGGACGGCGTGGCGATCCCGTACAATTTCAACGGGGCCGTTCAGCCCGGCCACCTCGACCTCGTCCTGATAGTCGGGCAGGGAGCCTGCCGCCAGATACCACACCAGACCCACAGCAAGCAGTGCGAGGATGGCAAGGGCCAGAAATCCCCGCGTAATCCATTTGAAAAGTGTCATCATGGTCGTGACCCGAACCCGCCGCAAATTGTCGACAGAACACGTAGCAGTGCCCTTGACTCGGCGCAATCGCACCGCGCCTTATCCCCCCAACGTAACAGCAAGCAGGAGCAGGCCAGATGGCAAAATGTGCATTTATCGGATTGGGTGTCATGGGATATCCGATGGCGGGTCATCTTGCCGCAAAGGGTCACGAGGTGCGGGTCTACAATCGCACGTCCTCCAAGGCAGAGGCCTGGGCTGCCGAACATGGCGGTACAGCCTGCGCGACACCTGCCGAGGCGGCGGAGGGGGCGGAATTCGTCTTTTGCTGTGTGGGAAATGATGATGATCTGCGCTCTGTCACCTTGGGTGCGGACGGGGCGTTCGCGCGCACTGGCAAGGACGCCGTCTTTGTGGACCACACGACCGCATCCGCTGAGGTTGCTCGGGAACTGGCCGCAGAAGCGGAGGCCGCTGGTTTTGCCTTCATCGACGCACCTGTATCGGGCGGTCAGGCCGGGGCGGAGAATGGCGTGCTGACGGTCATGTGCGGGGGGGCGCAAGCCGCATTCGATCGCGTCGCGCCGGTCATCGACTGTTTTGCACAAGCCTGCCGTCTGATGGGTCCTGTCGGGGCAGGGCAGACCACGAAGATGGTTAACCAGATCTGCATTGCCGGATTGGTGCAAGCGTTGAGCGAGGGGCTGAACTTTGCCGATAAAGCGGGGCTGGATGGCCACGCCGTCGTCGACGTGATCTCAAAAGGAGCGGCCGGATCGTGGCAAATGGCCAATCGCGGGAACACAATGCTCGACGATCAGTTCGACTTTGGTTTTGCCGTGGATTGGATGCGCAAGGACCTTGGCATCGTATTGGCCGAGGCGCGTAATATTGGTGCCTCCGTTCCGGTCACGGCGCAGGTCGACCAGTTTTATCAGGACGTCCAGAATATGGGGGGCGGACGGTGGGATACCTCCAGCCTAATTCGTCGCCTGCGTGCACTTTCGCACTGACTTTTCCGCTCCAGTATCTTGTAATCACAGATATATGATACGATATACATTTGTATACAAACATTGAAGGGATTGGGATGCTGGACATGCTCCTGTCGCCGAACGGGTTTCCGTTCGCGATTGCACTTGGACTTTTTGCGGGGCTGCTGGCGCTCGAACTGATCGCACTTGTTGTGGGTGGATCGCTGTTTGCATTCGATATGGATGCGGACGTTGATCTCGACCTGGATGTCGAGGCTGATGTTGATCTGGACGGCGATGCCTCTTTCCTGACCTGGCTGGGCCTTGGGGAAGTCCCATTCATCATGTGGTTCGCATCGCTGCTGGCGGGATTTGGCCTGTCCGGCGTCTTGATCCAGACGGGTGCTGTGGCGCTGTTTGATGCCCCGTTGCCCGCATGGGGGGCTGGCCTTGCGGCTGTGATCCCCGGATTGCTGTTCGCGCGCGAAGTGGGGACGCTGATCCTGCGGTTTTTGCCCCGGACGGAAACCAGTGCTGTTCCGCGCAGCCAATTGGGCCGTCGCACGGGCACCGTGACGCAAGGTACGGCCCGTGAGGATAGCCCGGCACAAGCGCGCGTGCGCGACCGCCACGGCAACCTTCAATATATTCGGGTTGTCCCCGCACAGGGTGAAGACCCAATCCCGCAGGGCAGTGAAATACTGGTCCTGACGGAACAGAACGGCGTGTTCCGCGCCCGTAAGCTCGGCGCCTGATCGGCGTCCAACAACACCATTTTCCACCAATAGGAGTACACAGATGGAATCCATCCTCATTCCCGTGGGCATAATCCTTGCCCTTGTCGTTTTTCTGGCGCTGGTCGCCTCCCGCCTTTATCGCCGGACGACACGCGAAGTCTCGATCGTGAAGACCGGATCGGGCGGCAAAAAGGTCATCATGGACGCGGGCACGCTCGCGATCCCGATGCTGCATGAAATCTCTTATGTGAACATGAAGACCCTTCGCCTTGAAGTCTCGCGCACAGGCGATGCCGCGCTGATCACCCGTGACCGGATGCGTGTGGATGTGGGCGTGGAATTCTATGTCTCGGTCAATGCGACTGAGGATGGGGTCAGCCGTGCCGCCCAGACCCTGGGCGACCGGACATTCGATGTGGAACAGTTGCGCGAGATGATCGAGGGCAAGCTGATCGACGGTCTGCGTGCGGTCGCGGCGCGTATGACGATGGACGGGTTGCATGAGAACCGCTCTGACTTTGTGCAGGAAGTGCAAAATGCCGTCTCGGAGGACTTGCTGAAGAACGGCCTCGAACTGGAGTCCGTCTCGCTGACCGCGCTCGACCAGACGCCATTTGAGGCCTTGGATGAGAACAACGCCTTTAACGCCGTCGGTATGCGCCGTCTGGCGGAGGTTATCGCGACCTCCAAGAAAGAGCGGGCGACGATTGAGGCTGAAGCCGAGGTTGAGGTTCGCCGTGCGGGCATGGAAGCCGAGCGCCAGAAATACCTGATCGAGCGGGATGAGGAGCAGGCCAAGATCGCTCAGGTACAGGAGCTTGAGACGCTGCGCGCCGCTCAGGAAGCCGAGATTGCGCGCCGCCGCGCTGATGCAGAGCGGGAGCAGGAAGAGGCCCGGATTGCGAAAGAACGCGCCGTGCGGGCGGCGGAAATTGATCGGGAGCAGACGATCCGTGCCGCTGAAATCGCCAAGGAGCGCGAGGTCGAGGTCGCCGATCAGGAGCGCCAGATCATCATCGCCACCAAGTCCGAAGAAGAGAGCCGCGCGCGCGCCAGCGCTGACAGTGCCCGGGCCGAGGCCAAGAAAGCGGCAGAGGCGATCGAAACCGCCCGCGCGGTCGCAGAGGCAGAGCGTGTGAAGCAGATCGCCCTGATCGAAGCAACGCGCGAGGCCGAGCGTGGCGCAACCCGCCTGCGCGTCGAAGCCGAGGCACACAAGGACGCCGCGGCGGACCGGGCTGAGGCTCGCCGTGAGGAAGCACAGGCGGAGGCCGACGCGATCTCCATCCGGGCCGAGGCGAAGAAGAAGGACCTCCTGGCGCAGGCCGAAGGTCAACGCGCGATCACCGAGGCAGAGAATGCATTGTCGTCCGCAATCGTCGACATGAAGATCGCGCTTGCCCGGTTGGAGGCGATGCCCAAGATCGTCGAGCAAATGGTCAAGCCGGCCGAAAAAATCGACTCGATCAAGATCCATCAGGTCACGGGCGTCGCAGGTGCTGGCAATGGTGGCGGCGACGGGCAGGGCGGTACGCCGGTCAATCAGGCCATGGACTCGATCCTCGGCATGGCGCTGCAACTGCCGGCCATGAAGAAGCTGGGTGAGGAACTTGGCGTCTCGATGGAGGATGGTTTGTCAGGTGTCACCAATGCAGCGCTGACAGACACCCCGGCTGAGCCTGCATCCGAGGTGCTCGAAGAGGCAGAGAAGCCTGCCTGATCCTAGGCGGTTTTGAATGGTTGAATGGTTCGGGCAGGGCGGCTAGACCCTGCCCGAACTGCATTTGGGAGAGTGCCATGAGCTTTGACCGGTCCATCAAGATCGCCCCATCCATCCTCGCCGCTGACTTCGCCGCCTTCGGCTCGGAATGTGAGGCGGTCGAAGCGCAGGGCGCGGACTGGATCCATGTCGACGTCATGGACGGGCATTTCGTTCCCAATATCACATTTGGCCCGGCCACCTGCGCCGCAATTCGCCCGCACATCAAAGGGGTGATGGACGTCCACCTCATGATTGCGCCTGCTGACCCTTATTTGGCGGAGTTTGCCAAGGCTGGCGCTGACGTTATCACGGTCCACGCCGAAGCTGGCCCGCACATTCACCGTTCCCTTCAGGCGGTGCGCGGCCTTGGCTGTAAGGCGGGCATCGCGCTGAACCCTGCGACACCTGCCAATGCGGTTGAGTACGTCCTCGACCAGATAGACCTGATCTGCGTGATGACGGTGAACCCCGGTTTTGGTGGGCAGAGCTTCATCCACTCGCAAATCGAAAAGGTCCGCCAGCTGCGGGCGATGATTGGGGATCGTCCCATTCATATCGAGATTGACGGTGGCATCACGCCCGAAACCGCCCCTCTGATGGCGGAAGCTGGCGCAGACGTGCTTGTCGCTGGCTCTGCTGTCTTCAAGGGCGGCAGTGTTGCGGAGCCTGCGCCATATGGTCAGAACATTCGCGCCATTCGGGCCGCAGCCGAAGCTGCACGGGGCACGATGGTCTGATGGAACCCGAAGAAAGCCTGAACGTCTTTGGTCAACCCATGCTGGTCTGCGGCACGGATCCGGTGACGGGATTTTTCCGCAATGGAAAATGCGACACCTGCGCGGCGGATGCGGGCTCGCACACTGTTTGTGCAGTTATGACGGACGAGTTCCTGGCCTTCTCGAAATATGTCGGCAACGATCTGAGCACGCCCCGCCCAGAATTTGGCTTTGCCGGGCTGAAAGCAGGCGATCACTGGTGTCTGTGCGCTGGTCGCTGGGCACAGGCCGCCGATGAGGGCTGCGCACCAAAGGTGAAGCTCGCCGCAACCCATCAGCGCGCGCTTGAGGTCTGTGACTTCGAGACGTTGAAGAAGCACGCGGTGGATCTGTAAAGCCGCTGCTCGATGATTTTCGCGGCTGCTTCAGCCCAGAGCGCATAGGTTGGCGCCGCTGGATGAAATCCATCCTCAGCCATCAGTGAACGGTCTGACATATCTGGGATCGGGATCGTTAAATGCACCACGTCCGGCGCGGTGGCGAGACCGACAAGCGTTTGGTCAAATCGCCGGGCCTGTCTGCCTAGTACCCAGCGTAGTGGCTGTGGCAAAAGCGGAAAGAGGTGCACAGGTGGCAAAGCCGTAAGAATGATGAACTGTGCCCCTCTTGCCCTAAGTCGCTCGATTAATCTTACTTGCCGCCGCCGCCAGATCGGTAGCGGCACGCCGCGCGTAACGTCGTTCACACCAAGTGCGATCACCGCAATATCAACGCGGGCTGGAGCATCCTCGTCCATCTCTTCGAGCATCTGACGCGTGGTACGCCCGGTTCGGGCATTGAGGTGCCAATCAACCGCTCTCGACGCCGCGAGGCGGCGGACAAGTTGGCCGCTCAGTGCCGATTCTTGTGTTTTCACCCCGACACCAGCCGCAGAGCTGTCGCCGAGAATGAAAAGAGAAAACGCGTCGCCGCTACCGACGCGCCCTCGGCGCGGTCCGGCAGCTTCCGGCAACTGCCGCGCCACATGCCGGACGTTCAATGCCTGCACGACGAGGATTGGAAAAAGAACGACCCGTGCGATCAGGTCCAGAAGGATCACCCCAGCGGGCCTTCCTCGGCGATCAGCTGCGCCACGTCCTTGGCAAAGTAGGTCAGGATGCCGTCGCAGCCCGCGCGCTTGAAGGCGCCAAGGGACTCGATCATGGCTTTTTGACCGTCAATCCAACCGTTATGGGCTGCGGCTTTGATCATCGCGTATTCGCCGCTCACCTGATAGGCGTAGGTCGGCACGCCAAACTCGCGTTTCACGCGGGTGCAGATGTCGAGATAGGGCATGCCCGGTTTCACCATCACCATGTCGGCCCCTTCAGAGAGGTCGATGGCGATCTCTCGCAAGGCCTCATCGGTGTTGGCCGGGTCCATCTGGTAAGTCTTTTTGTCGCCTTTCAAAGCGCCGGTGGCGCCCACCGCGTCTCGGAAGGGCCCGTAGAACGCGCTCGCATATTTCGCGGCGTAGCTCAGGATCGCAACATCGGGGAAATCGTGTTGTTCGAGCGCCTGCCGGATGATCGCAACGCGCCCGTCCATCATGTCGGAGGGGCCGAGGATGTCGCAGCCTGCCTCCGCCTGTGCAAGGGCCTGTTTTTCCAGCGCCATCAACGTCTCGTCATTCAGGATTACGCCGTCGCGCACGATGCCGTCATGCCCGTCCGAGTTGTAAGGATCGAGGGCGACGTCCAGCATCACGCCGATATCAGGCACCTGCCGCTTCACCTCGCGCGTGGCCCGGTTGACGAGATTTTCGGGGTTCCACGCCTCTTCCGCGCCGGGCGTCTTTACACTCGGGTCCGTGTAGGGGAACAGTGCGATGGCCGGGATGCCGAGGCCAGCGGCCTCATTCGCCATTTCGGCTACAAGATCGACGGAAACGCGCTGTACACCCGGCATGGAGGGGATGTCCTGCCGCTCGTTCTGACCATCCACCACGAAAAGGGGCCAGATCAGGTCGTCAACGCCCAAACTCGTCTCACGCACCAGACGACGCATCCAGTCGGATTGACGCAGACGGCGCGGGCGGGTCATGGGGAAGGGGGCTGCGGGATGCGGCATGTCAATTCTCCTGTTGCCAAATGTGTCGCACGAGCCTGACACAAGGCTCAAGTACGAATGCGCTTGCCCTTGCCGCCCATCGCCATATCGTCGCCGGACGTGGAGGGGTTTAACCGATGATGAGTGTGATTGACCGCCTGATCTCATTCGAGAGTTTCGGCTCGGTCTGGTACTGGATCTTTCTGGGACTGGCCTGGTCGTCTCGCACCCATTGGACAATCGGAATTCCTTTTGACGCCATCATGCGGGCCGACCGGCGAGGTGGCGAGTGGGAGGCCGATATTGATCGGCTGGCCATTGCGGCCTCGCGCCGTTTCGCGCTGATCGCCGGAAAGGTGGCGGCTGTCCTGACGCTGTTCGTGACTTTCTTTCTCGCAGCCCTCGCCACAGCCGCGCTCTATCTGGGCAATGAATTGAGCCAGGCGATGCTTGCCATTGCGCTGCCGATGATCGTGGCGGAGGTTGGTGACATCAGGCTGGCGCAACGTATTCACCATCAACAGATCCGTGGATACGAGCTGCGCCGTGCCATCGTTTGGCGTCGGTTCCTCAATCAGGCCACGGGGCTGAGTTCCCTGATCCTCGCTACGCTGTTTGCCACCTTCCAGTTCCTCGATCGTGTTGGATATTTCGACTTCTGGTAGACGTGCGCCTGTGCCCCCTTGTGTGCCCCGGCCAGCCGGGCTACCTGCCTGCGCATGGAAAGAGCCAAGCCCTTGAGCATCGGAACCGTAAAGGTCGGGGGCGCGCCAGAGGGGTATGACGCCCGGCTGGTCGCGGACTACGTGCGCGCTGAAACCGGCCCGCTGATCCATGTCGCCCGCGACGATACGCGCATGGCCGCGATGGAAGCGTCGCTGCGCTTTCTGGCACCCGAAATTCCGGTATTGCAGTTTCCCGCATGGGATTGCCTGCCCTATGACCGAATTTCGCCGAACGCTGACGTGGCCGCGCGGCGCATGGCCACGTTGGCGGCCCTTGCAGATGGGTTTGACCGCCCCGCTGTGATCCTGACAACGGTGAATGCGGCCACTCAGCGAGTGCCCGCGCGTGAGACGATGCGTGATGCCAGCTTCACGGCCATCATGGGTCGAAGGTTGGATGAGGAACGTCTGCGCAAATGGCTGATCCGAATGGGCTTTTCGCAAACGCCCATGGTCACGGAGCCGGGTGACTATTCCATTCGCGGCGGCCTGATCGACATCTATCCACCCGGTCCGGCGGGGCCTGTGCGCCTCGACCTGTTTGGCGATGAGCTCGACCGGGCGCGGCGCTTTGACGCTCAGACACAGCGCACGAAGGAAGAAGTCGCTCGGGTTGAGCTTGCCCCGGTCTCAGAGGTCATCCTCGATGAGGACAGCATTGAGCGTTTCCGCAAAACCTATCGCGAAACGTTTGGACAGCCAGGGCCTGAGGATGCGCTTTACGAAAGCGTAAGTGCGGGCCGCAAGCATCAGGGCTATGAGCACTGGGCCCCGTTCTTCCATCAGCGCATGGAGACCCTGTTCGACTATCTGCCGTACGCGCCTGTGACGATGGACGATCAATCGGATGCCGTGCGCGATGCGCGCTGGGACACCGTGCTGGATCATTACCGGGCGCGTGCGGATGTGCTGAAGGAAAAGGGCCGCCGTGACGGCGCCTACAAGCCGGTTCCGCCCTCACAACTCTACCTTGATGATGCCGCTTGGGACACAGCCATCGGCGCCCGCGCTGTGCGGAAATTCTCTCCTAACCCCACACCATCGGGGCCGGGTGTGGTGGATGCGGGTGGCCGCATTGGACGCAATTTCGCGCAAGAACGGCAGGCCGAAGATCTAAGCCTTTTCGGGGCTTTGGCCGATCATGTTGAGAAACGCCGAAAGTCAGGCGCTGTTCTGATCGCCAGCTATTCGCAAGGATCGCGAGACCGGATGTCGACCCTGATGTCCGACAGCGGGACAGCGGGCGCGGAAGAGATTACCCGGTTTTCCGAAGTTGGCGGGAAGGGCGCGCTGGCGTTGGCGATCTGGCCGCTCGATAGCGGATTCGAGGCGCCCGGACTGACGGTTATTGCTGAACAGGACGTTTTGGGCGACCGGCTCGTCCGCCGCGGTCGGCGCAAGAAGCGGGCGGACAATTTCCTGACCGAAGCGACCAGCCTCGCCCCAGGCGATTTGGTCGTGCATGTCGAGCATGGCGTCGGACGCTACCACGGGTTGGAGACGATCACCGTCACAGGCGCACCGCATGAGTGTCTCAGCCTTGAATATGCCGACAACGCGCGGCTTTATCTTCCGGTCGAGAATATCGAACTTCTCACCCGGTTTGGCCATGAAGAAGGCTTGCTCGACCGTCTGGGTGGCGGGGCGTGGCAGGCCAAGAAGGCAAAACTCAAGGAAAAAATCAAACTCGCCGCAGAGCGTCTGATCCGCGTCGCGGCTGAGCGGGAGTTGCGCAAAGCCCCGATCCTGACCCCGCCCGAGGGTCTGTGGGATGAGTTCTGCGCTCGCTTTCCCTATCAGGAAACCGAGGACCAGCTTTCCGCGATCGAAGACGTTCTGGACGATATGGGCGCCGGTAAGCCAATGGACCGGCTCGTCTGCGGCGATGTCGGCTTTGGCAAGACAGAGGTGGCGCTGCGCGCGGCCTTCGTCGCGGCCATGTCCGGGGTGCAGGTCGCAGTGATCGCCCCGACGACGCTGCTCGCACGACAGCACTATCGTGCCTTTGCCGAGCGGTTTAAGGGCCTGCCCGTGAAGGTGCGGCCCATGTCGCGCTTTGTCTCAACCAAAGAGATGGCGCAAACGCGTGAGGGGCTGGCACGCAACGAGGTTGAGATTGTCGTGGGCACACATGCAGTGCTTGCCAAGAATATGAAGTTTGCAAATCTCGGTTTGCTGATCATCGACGAGGAACAGCATTTCGGCGTGGCGCATAAAGAGCGGCTCAAGGAACTCCGCTCTGACATTCACGTGTTGACCATGACGGCGACGCCGATTCCACGCACGTTGCAACTCAGCCTCTCCGGTGTGCGCGAATTGAGCATCATCGGCACCCCGCCCGTCGATCGCCTCGCCATTCGCACCTATGTCAGCGAGTTCGATCCGCTGACCGTGCGCGAGGCGCTCTTGCGTGAGAAATACCGGGGCGGGCAGGCGTTTTATGTGGTGCCGCGCGTCAGCGATCTGGAGGAAATTGAGCGCTTCCTGAAAGACGAAGTGCCAGAGGTCAGCTTTATCACCGCCCACGGCCAGCTTGCGGCGGGCGACCTCGATGAACGGATGAACGCGTTCTATGATGGCCAATATGACGTGCTGCTGGCGACCACGATTGTGGAAAGCGGCATCGACATTCCGGCAGCAAACACGCTGATCGTGCACCGGGCCGATATGTTCGGCCTGTCACAGCTGTATCAGATCCGGGGGCGCGTGGGACGGTCCAAGATCCGCGCTTACGCCTATCTGACGACGAAAAAGCGCAAGAAGCTGACACCGGCGGCGGAAAAGCGGCTGCGTGTGCTGGGATCGCTCGACAGTCTGGGCGCGGGCTTTGCGCTGGCGTCCCAGGATCTCGACATTCGCGGGGCAGGGAACCTGCTCGGTGAAGAGCAGTCGGGCCAGATCAAGGAGGTCGGCTACGCCCTCTATCAGGACATGCTGGAAGAGGCGATCAACAAGCTGCGCTCAGGCGAGGGCGAAGGGCTGAGCGATGACGGCCAGTGGTCGCCGCAGATCAATCTGGGCGTGCCGGTTATGATCCCTGAGCCTTATGTGCCGGACCTCGACGTTCGCCTTGGCCTGTACCGCCGTCTGTCCACGCTGGAAAAGAAAGTGGAGCTTGAGGGCTTCGCCGCCGAACTGATCGACCGCTTCGGCCCGCTGCCCGCAGAGGTGGATACGCTGATGAAGGTCGTGCGCATCAAGGCGATGTGCCGCAAGGCGAATATTGGCCGGATTGACGCGGGCCCAAAGGGTGCGACGGTCCAATTCCATCAGAACCGCTACACCCGGCCCGAAGGTCTCGTGCAGTTTTTGCAGGACCAGAACGGCCGTGCAAAGATCAAGGACAACAAGGTCATCGTCGCGCGCAATTGGCCCGATGAGGCCGCGCGCATTCGCGGCAGTTTTGCAATCGCTCGGGATTTGGCCCGACTGGCAAAGGCCTGACTTTCTCGGAACCTTCCTTTCAGAGCGTCGTTGGTCCCTCAGAAGACGACAAGAATTTTGAAAGGATGTTTGTTATGAAAAAGTTTGTTTTTGCCGCCCTTGCCGTGCTGATCGCTGTTGGTCTGTTTTTCTTCATCGACGTCGAGCAGACGCAGCAGGCTGAACTGCCTGAGATCTCTGTTGAAGGCGGTCAGGCACCGGAGTTCAGCGCAACAACCGGTGATGTCGAAGTCGGGTCGGAGCAGGTGACGCTCAACGTGCCGACGGTCGACCTCCAGTCCGCTGAAGAGGAAGCTGCCGAAGAAGGTTAATTCAAATTCGAATTGAGTTACAAAAGGGCTGTTCCCTATGGGAGCAGCCCTTTTACTTTGCCATCATCTCATCAAGGTCTTTGATGATCTGAACCCAGGTTGCAGTGTCCTGTGCGCCCTGAACCGCGTATTTGCCACCGATGATGAAGCAGGGCACGCCAGACACGCCCATCTGCCGGGCATTCGCGTCCTCTGCGCGGACATCCTCGACATCGGCGTCGCTGGCGAGCAATCGTTCAATCAACTCACGATCAAGGCCCGCTTCCTGTGCCGCATCCGCCAAAACGGCGTGGTCGGAGATATCCTGACCTTCCTTGAAATACCGCCGGAACAGGGCACTGCCCACCGCATGTTGCAGTCCTTCGCTGCGCGCCCAGCGGATCACGCGGTGGGCGTCGATTGTGTTCGGCGTCCGCTCAATCTTGCTGAAATCCACGTCGAGACCGGCTGCATTCGCCGCGTCTTCGATCTGAGCGTAGAAGGATGTCGCCCGCTCCTTTCCAAACTTGCCCTCAAGATAGGCGCGCCGGTCCATTCCGTCCGCGGGCATGTCCGGGTTTAACTGAAACGGATGCCACGTGATCTCAAACGGATTGCCTGCCTCGGCCAAAGCCGCGTCGAGCTTTGCCTTACCGATGTAACACCATGGGCAGATCGGGTCGGAGATGATGTCGAGGCGGGTGGTCATGGCAGGCTCCGATCTGGGTCATAAAGGGCAGGCAACGCGCGGCGCAGCAGCTTTCCCGTCGCACCGCGGGGCAGGTCATCGACCCTTTGAAAATGTCTGGGCCATTTGTATCGAGCCAGATGGGTGGTGCAATGCTCTGACAGCTCTGTAGATGTCACATTCCCGCGAATAAACGCTGCGATCAGACGCAGACCCGGCCGAACCTCCACCTCGCACACGGCGGCCTCTGTAACGGTGGAATGCCGTTCCAATACCGCTTCGACCTCTGTTGGCGAGACCCGATATCCCTGCGCTGTCATCACATCATCGCGGCGACCGTGATAGCAAAACGCCCCATCTTCGCGCATCTCGACCAGATCCGAGGTTACAAACCACGGGTCGTCCGCCAGCGATACGTCATCATATCCCAGCATGAGACCCGGATCGTCACGTCCAATGGCGAGCAGCCCCGGCGTTCCTCTGGGGCAGGGGATGCCATCATCGTCCAACACCGCAAGAGTTCGGCCCGGCTGGGCGAACCCCTGGGTTCCCTCAGGCGCGGGATGTGTCGGGCTTGAAGACAGGAACGTTGAAACCTCCGTCATGCCGAGAGCTTCATGTATGTCGATGCCCAGTCGGCGCTGCCATTCCGCGCGTAGCGTTGGTGGCAGGGCCTCCCCGGCGCTCAATCCATGGCGCAGGTCGGGCAGGTTCGGTAGCGCGCCGAGGGCGAGGATTTTACGGTAGACACCCGGTACAGCGGCGAAAATCGTGGCGCGACTTTGCCTGAGTGCCGCCAAAATGCGGACAGGGGAGCGATCCCCCTCCAATAGCAGTGCGGTGGCGCCAGCGGCGACAGGATCGGTCAGACCGGTGCCCAGTGTATAGCTCCAGTTGAACGCTCCGGCGTGCAGAACGCGGTCGCGCGGTGTCAGCCCATACCAGCCGTCCCACATCATCTTCCGCGCCCAGCCCGCGCGATGGGCGTGACGCACAGCCTTCGCCCGCCCGCCAGAGCCGGAGGTGAACAGGATATAGGCCAGGTCATCTGCCGCGCTCTGCGTCGGCGCTGGCAATGGGGCAAATGCCTGCGCCACTTCGACAATATCATCCCGCATGATGGGGACGCCAAGATCCGGTACACTCAAGCCCTGATCCGCCAGAACCAGTGCGGGGGCAAGACCACGCAGCATCGGCGCGAGCTCAACATCCGTCAGCATCGCAGAGACTGGGACAGGCACGTAACCTGCAGCGATTGTTCCGAAAAAGGCGAGGGGGAAGCCGATTGTGTCGCCAAGACGCAAGATGACCCGCGCACCGGGCGGAAGCCCGCGATCCTGCACGGCCGCGGCAAAGCCCAGAATGGCGCGGTTCAACTCGGCCCGCGTCCAGCGCGTCACGCCGTTGGTGCTCAGAACCTCGACCGCGACCGTGTCTGGTGCGGCACCACCGCCCTCCAGCATATGTTGCGCCAGATTGAAGTCCTTCGGGCAGCGGAGCGGTGCAGATTTGATCAGGCTTTGCGGCATATACGGTGTCTTTGCATGTTGCCCCGGACCCGTCCATCGCTAAACTTGCGCCATGACTGATCAGACTGAACCGAGCGTCTTGCGCCTTGCCCGCGGGCCAAATTCCATCGAAACGCCAGAGCCGCTGCGCCTGGGTGAGCGGGTGCGCGCCTTGCGCAAGGCGCGCAACTGGACTTTGGAACAGGCCGCCAAGCAGGCCGGTCTTGCCCGCTCGACCCTGTCAAAGATCGAGAATGAGCAGATGTCGCCCACATTTGATGCTGTGCAAAAGCTTGCACAGGGCCTCGACATCACCGTGCCGCAACTGTTTACCCCCGCGACAGAAGAGCGGGCGATGGCACGCCGCACTGTAACGCGGCGCGATGAGGGGCGAGAGCATATCACGCCAACCTACGAGCATGAGATGTTGGCCACCGAAATGACGCGCAAGGTGATGCTGCCCTACAAGGCCCGTATCCGTGCCCGGTCAATGGACGATTTTGATGGCTGGGTGCGCCATGATGGAGAGGAATTTCTCTACGTGCTGACGGGCCGCATTCGCTTCTTCACCGAGTTCTACGAGCCGGTTGAGATGCAGCGTGGCGACAGCGCCTATTACGATGCCGCCATGGGCCACAATGTTGTGTCGATTTCGGATGAAGATGCGGAAATCCTTTGGGTGACCAGTCTTCCGAAAGATTAGGTCACTCAAACATCGCGCGCAGGTCCACGGTGGACCGGGTCCCCAGATCCGACCAATGCTGCTTTAGGAAAGTGTCCGCTGTTTTCCGACCGCGCGCTTTCAGTGTTTCGAGAAGCGTCAAATCGGGCTGCAATTTCGTGGCGACGCCCAGAGAGGCCATCGTATCATCGTCGCGCAGAGAGTGGATAAGGACGTCCTTGAAGCCCTTGCCCTCCAACTGACCGTCCTCGATCAGCCGTTTGACGAAGTCGATATTGCGCAATTCGCGCAGCAGTGAAGAGTTAAAGCTGATTTCATTGACCCGGTTGAGGATGTCAGTGGCTTTTGTCGGTACGTCGTCACGCTCAATCGGGTTGATATGGACAATCAGAATATCGCGCGTTTTCGTCTCGTAGAACAATGGGAACAGGGCAGGGTTGCCAATATAGCCGCCGTCCCAATACGCCTCCCCATCAATCTCGACAGCCTGAAAAAGTGTTGGAAGGCAGGCAGAGGCAAGGATTGCATCCGTACTGATCTCCTGTCCCTTGAACACCTTGATCTTGCCGCTGCGCACATTGGTCGCACAGATGAACAGCCGGGGGCCTTCGGGCTCATCCATGTCCTTGAAGTTCAACTCTCCAACCAAATCGCGCAAGGGATTGATGCCCAAAGGGTTGAGGTCATAGGGCGAGAACATGCGCGTCAGCGCATCGCCTGCCAGATAAGCCGGATTGGCTTGCAGCGCGCTTAGGCTCAACGCAAGGGACGGGTTCACCATGCGCAGCCATTCCAGCATAGGATTCGAGCCGCGGCCCCGTTCAGCGACCGCACGCCAGAATTGATCAAGCCGCGCCCGCGCGCCCTCTCGGCCGCCGCCGACCCAACCGCATTTCAATGCAGCTGCATTCATCGCCCCGGCAGAGGTTGCCGTGATCCCTTCAATCTCTAACGCCTCCTCCTCCAAGAGCCGGTCGAGAACGCCCCAGGTCAGCGCGCCATGGGCACCACCGCCCTGAAGCGCCAGGTTCACGGTCTTGATCGATTTGCGGGCCACGGGACGCATCCTTTTCGCAGGCGCCCCCGGCACATGTCGAAGGCGTATTTTCACATGAGATGAAGCGGATCAGAGCGCTGTCCATCCCCCATCGACACTGATCGTGGTGCCCGTGATTTGCGTTGCCGCGTCAGAGCACAGGAAAGCGACGGTCCCGCCGATCTGTTCCACGGTCGCAAATTCCTTGGACGGCTGGCGGGCAAGCAGAACTTCCTTGACCGCAGTGTCCCGATCCATGCCGTATTTCTCCATGGTTTCGGGGATCTGCTTTTCCACAAGCGGTGTCATCACATAGCCCGGACAGATCGCATTTGCCGTTATCGGTTCCTGTGCGGTTTCCAGCGCGACAACTTTGGTCATACCCACCACACCGTGTTTCGCGGCCACATAGGCCGACTTATACGGTGAGGCCGTCAAGCCATGGGCCGAGGCGATGTTGACCACACGGCCCCAACCCGCCTTGCGCATCAGGGGCAGGGCGGCGGCGGTGGTGTGAAAGTTCGATGTCATGTTGATCGCGATGATCGCGTCCCACTTTTCTGCCGGGAATTCATCAATACCCGCGACATGCTGGATTCCGGCATTGTTCACGAGAATATCGACGCGTCCCATCTTTTGCGCCGCCGTCTCGATCAAGGCACGGCACGCGTCGCCGTTCGAAAGGTCTGCGCTGACATAGATGCATTCGGTCCCGTGATCCTCTGCGATACGGGCGGCCAGGGCGTGATCGTCTTCCGAATCGGTGTAGGAGTTCAGCACCACGCGCGCGCCCTGACGGGCCAGTTCCTCGGCCACGCCCAACCCGATACCAGAGTTCGATCCGGTGACGACTGCGACTTTATCTTTGACGGACATGGGCACATTGCTCCTGCTGCGACTGCGTTTGGCCCTAACATACGTGTTGCAGGTGCGAAGGCGAGGGGCAGGCCAAAAAAAACCCCCTGGCAAGCCAGGGGGTAAGGTATTGAGGCAGGTTTCATACAGGCAAGAAACCTATCGAGCAGTGCCCTCACCATAGGCGCGGCGCCCGATGAACACAAAGATATTTTTTTGAACCCGGCCCGCAAGGGGTGTAGGCTGACCTCTATAAACCCATAAGAAACAGGCAGGTGGTGTAGAAATGTCACGATTTGGTTTGATCCCGGTCGCCGTAATCCTGAGCGCGACAACCGCGCTCGCAGAGCCGCAACATGGCATCGCTATGTATGGGGAGCCTGCGCTTCCACCAGATTTTGCGCATTTGCCCTATGCGAATCCTGATGCGCCGAAAGGGGGGGAGATCGTGTTCGGTGAAACCGGCTCCTTCGACAGCCTCAATCCCTGGATTCAGGCGGGACGTGCCCCATGGGGGACGCGTGCCCATGTCGCCGAGGGATTGATGGGCCGCTCTTACGATGAACCGTTCACACTCTACGGACTGCTCGCCGAATCGGTTGAGATGTCCGAGGCGCGCGACTGGATCGAATTCCACCTCAATCCGGCAGCAGAATTCTCCGACGGATCGCCGGTCACCGTCGAAGACGTGGTTTGGTCGTTTGAGACCATGGGCGAGGAGGGGCATGGACGCTACCGCCGCGCGTGGGACGGGGTTGAAAGCTGGGAGCAGACCGGCGAGCACTCTGTCCGCTTCAACCTCACCGGCGACAACCGCGAATTGCCGCTGATCCTCGCCCTGCGCCCGATCCTGAAAAAGGCCGATTGGGACGATCGGGAGTTCACCGAAAGCTCGATGGAGCCGTGGATCGCCTCTGGCCCATATGTCATTGGTGAGGCTGATCAGGGGCGTTCCGTCAGTTTCGAGCGGAACCCTGACTATTGGGGCGCGGATCTGGGCTTCAACGTCGGCAAGCACAATTTTGATACGATCCGCTACGAATTCTTCGGCGATAGCGAGGCGGTCTGGCAGGCCTTCACCTCAGGCGAGACCAACCATTTCGTCGAGAATGATCCGGGACGCTGGGTGGATCGCTATGACTTCCCGCGCGTCCGCAATGGCGAGGTCGTCCAATCCATCGTGCCGCATGAGCGGCCCTCGGGCATGTCCGGGCTTGTTTTCAATACGCGCAATCCGCTGTTTGAGGATGTGCGTGTCCGCGATGCGCTGATCCACGCCTTCAATTTCGAGTTCATAAACGAAACGCTCAATGCCGGGGTCCCACAGCGGATCGAAAGCTATTTCGACAACTCGATACTGGCCTTTGACGGTGCAGCAGAAGGGATGGAATTGGCTCTGCTAGAGCCTTTCGCCGGCGATCTGCCCGCAGATGCGCTGGAGGCTTATGAGCTGCCGTCCGGCACGGCTGATGCGCGCAACCGTGGCAACCTGCGCCGTGCGACCCAATTGCTCGCCGATGCGGGCTGGACGGTACAGGATGGTGTGCTGCGCAATGAAGAAGGGGAGGCATTCACCTTTGAGATCCTCATCAACTCCTCGCTGAACGAGCCGGTAACCAACATCTATGCCGATGCGCTGGAACGGTTGGGGATCGATGCGAATATCACGCTGCTCGTGGACAATGCGCAATATACCGAGCGGCGCGACAATTACGATTTCGACATGATCACCTACACTTGGGGCCTGTCGTTGAGCCCGGGAACCGAGCAATACCGCTATTGGGGCTCAGAAGGCCGTGAGGAAACCGGCACCCGCAACATGCCCGGGATCGATAACCCAGCAGTGGACGCATCAATCGACGCAATCCTGAATGCGGGCAGCCGTGACGAATTCCTCGCTGCCACCCGTGCTCTCGATCGCGTGCTGACGACGGGTCGCTATGTGGTACCGTTCTGGTTCACGCCGGAGGTGCGCGTTGCCCATGCGGCGGAAATCAGCTGGGATGCAGATAATCTGCCAATCTACGGCTACTGGATTGGCTTTATGCCAGACGCGTGGTGGTTCGAGGCCGAATGATCCGGTGATGTTTTTGGGGCAGGGCGCGTTGCAGTCGCAGCGCGCCCTTTTCCTTGGCCGGTCAACTGGGGCCCGTCAACAGGGGCCGATCAACTGGCCTTGCGGCGGACCGGCTCTCCGCGACGGTTCGCAACACGAACGCCTGCTGCACGCTCCTCCGGCGTGGGCGGCACGACAAGCCCGGCAGAGATCACCAGCTTCGCGGCTTCCTCCACATCCATGTCCAACATCACGACATCAGAACGGGGCACAAACAGCAAAAATCCACTCGTGGGGTTTGGGGTGGTCGGCAGAAAGACAGAGATCATCGGATCCTCATCCAACTTTTGCGCGACTTCGCCCTTTGCTTCGGTCGAGACAAAGGCAATAGCCCAGATGCCGCGGCGCGGATATTCGATCAGACAGGCTTTCTGGAAGGATGAACCGGACTGGCTCAGGATCGTTTCTGCAATCTGTTTGATGCCGTTATAGATCGAGCCGACCATGGGCATGCGATCAATCAGGTTCTCACCATAGCGCAACATCGAACGGCCGATCATACCCTTGGTCAGATATCCGACGAGGGCGGTGAACAGCAAGAAGATGACAACGCCAAATCCCGGGATCGATGGATCGATATAGGATTGCGGGACAAGCGGCACGACCTTGGCATCAATGAAGTTGATCACCGTCCAGATCAGCCAAAGCGTCAAACCCACCGGGGCGACAATCACGATACCAGTCAGGAAGTAGCCACGGATCCGCTGGAACAACGGCGGCCGTGATCGTCTACGTCGGGGGCGGTTGGTGGGGGCCATGTCAAAAGAACCTTTGCTTCACCCGTGTTAGGTATGGAATCTGGCCCTGCATGAAAAGACCCACGCGCACGTCACCGCAAAATATCCTACTTATGTATAATAAGTATTATGATAAATATTGGTGATAGGTTGATTGAGGCGTTGATCTGCTGGCTATGCTCACCCGTACCGGTTAAGTCCGTGCGTGACAGATCGTTCTGGAGGTTCGATGCCCACAGCTCTTATCACCGGTGGTGCCCGCCGCATTGGTGCAGCGATTGCGACTGAGCTTGCGGCTCAGGGCTTCGACATCGCACTTCACTACAACAGCAGTTCGTCCGAGGCGGATGCCTTGGCAGAGACGTTGCGCGCCAGCGGCATCCGGTGTGAGACGTTCCGGTCGGGGTTCACGTCCCAGGCTGATCTGATCGAGATGATGGATCGGATTGAGGCGTCGTTGGGCCCGCTCGATCTGCTGGTGAACAATGCGTCGGCGTTCTTCAATGATGAGATCACTGAGATCGACGAAGCACAGTTTGACACACACCTGATGGTCAATTTGAAGGCTCCGATCTTTCTGGCCAGCGCGATGGCCCGTCAAAACCATTCGGGCAACCGGCTGATCGTCAATATGCTCGACAACAAGCTCTTCGCGCTGAACCCCGATTTCCTGACCTACACGCTTTCCAAATCCGCGCTCCACACCAGCGTTGAGATGCTAAGCCGCAAGCTCGCGGGTCAGATCCGCGTTTGCGGCATAGCACCCAGCATCACCTTGATCTCTGGCAAGCAAAGCGTCGAGAATTTCGAAAAATCACGCCGGATCAATCCATTGGAGCGTGCTGTGAGTGTTGAGGATATCGCGCGCACCGTCACTCATCTCTGGCAAAATGATGGCCTGAATGGCGAGGTCATCCTCCTCGACGGGGGTCAGGCACTATGGCACCTGCCCCGCGATGTGGCTTTTTACGTCAAGGATGGAACCTATCATGGCTGACTATCAGATTGTTCTGGATGAACAGGAAATCACGATGTTCCTGGGCATTCACGCCTTCGAAAAAGAGACGATGCAGCGCGTCCTGATCTCGGCCACGATTGACGTCTTCCTCACCGATGACAGTGATTTCTACGACTATGACGCCCTCACTGATTTCATCCGCGGCTTTGCGGGCAAGCAGATTGAAACGCAAGAAGAGCTTCTGCGTCTCATCCATGGTTTCATCGTTGAGGATCGCCGCGTGCGCCATGCGGTCGTGCACACGAAGAAACCGGATATCTACCCAGATACCCGGTCCATCGGTGTGCGCTATTCGGGTTGATCCTCGAAGATTGTGCTGTGGGTTTTGAAGAACTGGTTCTTTTGTTTACCCGACCACTCAACCTCAACAATCATGCGCATGTCTTTGACATCGCTTGATTTAACCAGCTTATTGGCGTGAAGCCAGGCCACCGCCTCCCCGGCTGAGAATGGCAGGCTCAGCGTCTCCACCGACATGTCGGGCCGAAGTGCCTCGTCGATCAGAGCGAGCAATCCGTCCAGATTGTGCCCCGTGGTTGCGGAGATCGCGACATGGCGTGCATGTCGGTCGGCCACGTTTTCAGCCGCCCGTAACCCATCCTCATCCAGCAGATCAACCTTGTTCCATACCTCGATCATGTTGTTGCGCGCCTTCTCGGCCACGCCGAGACTTTCGAGGATATCCCGCACGTCTTCCGCCTGCTCCTGACTGTCAGGATGCGCAATATCACGCACATGCAGGATCAGATCGGCGTCCAGCACTTCTTCCAACGTCGCTCGGAAAGCCGCGACGAGTTGTGTCGGCAGGTCAGAGATGAAACCAACCGTGTCCGACAGGATAATGTTCTGTCCTGATGGCAGCTCCAGCCCGCGCATCGTGGGATCAAGCGTTGCGAACAGCATGTCCTTTGCCATCACCTCCGCCCCGGTCAACGTGTTGAACAGAGTCGATTTTCCGGCGTTGGTATAGCCGACAAAAGCCACGATCGGATACGGCACCTTCGCCCGCGCCTTGCGATGCAGGCCGCGCGTTTTTACCACTTTGTCGAGTGCACGGCGGATCTGGTTGATCCGCTCATCCAGCGCCCTGCGGTCCGCCTCGATCTGTGTTTCACCGGGTCCGCCGACGAAGCCCAAGCCACCGCGCTGCCGCTCAAGGTGTGTCCAGGACCGGACGAGCCGGGTTTTTTGATAGTTCAGCGCCGCCAAATCGACCTGAAGCACACCTTCACGGGTTTGCGCCCGGTCTGCGAAGATCTCAAGGATCAGACCGGTTCGGTCCAATATCTTGACCTGCCAGGCTTTTTCCAGATTGCGCTGCTGAACCGGTGTCACCGGCCCGTCAATAATGACGAGCTTCACCTCACGGTCGTGCAGCCACTCACCCAGTTCGTCCACCTTGCCCGAGCCGAACAGATAGCCGGGCCGCGCCTTGGGCACGCGCACGACCAGCTCATCCACAACCTCAAGGGATTGCAGAGCATGGGCCAGAGAGACCGCTTCGGCCAAAGCATGTTCAGGCGCACGCCGCTGGTCTGCACGCCTGAGGTCGGGATGCAGCACCGCCGTGCGGGTCAGACCTTCGCTCAGGTCCAGTTCGATGGGATCACTCAGCGTCTGGCTCGTAGAGGTTGACGGGTTGGGAGGGCATGATTGTCGAGATTGCATGTTTATAGACCAGCTGGCTCTGCCCATCACGGCGCAAGAGCACACAGAAATTGTCGAACCAGGTGATAACACCCTGGAGCTTCACCCCATTGACGAGGAAAATCGTCACCGGAATTTTCGCCTTGCGCACGTTGTTGAGAAACGCGTCTTGCAAGTTCTGCTTGTCGTTGGCCATGTCACACACTCCGAAGTTGGTGCACGAATTCTGTCACGTGCACTGACATTTTTTTGTTTCGTGTATGGAAAGTGGCCCAAGCGCCCGACTTTTTCCAGTGGTGCAGTGCAAAATTTTCGTGACTAGGTTGCTTTAGCGCCGCCAGAAGTCGGGATTGAGTAGCGCAATGAAAGCGAGCGCTTCCACCCGGCCCAGGATCATGCCCGCGGCCAGGATCAATTGGATTGTCGGGTCAAAGTCGATCACGCGCACCGGATCGGCTGAAAGCAATTCATATCCCGGCCCGGTATTTGCCAGCGTCGTGACCCCCAGCATCAGGGATTGTTCGAAACTGAGGCCGGCAAAGGTAAGGCCCAGCATCAATAGGCTCAACCCGCCCAGAAACAGCATCACGAAAATCCAGGCGATGAACGCGCCCTCGGTCCTGATGCGCCGCGCGGTCTGTCCAGATCCACCAATGGAGTGGGGCAGCGTCAGGCGCCGCAACTCGCGGGAGCCATGTTTGTAGAGCGCGTAGATCCGCAACAGCTTCATGCCGCCAGCGGTGGTCGCAACCCCTCCCCCGATCATCATCAAACCCATCAGGACGATGCCGGGCGTGGGCAGGCCGGACCAATCCTGGGCTGTCTGCCAATACCGGCTTTCCTGCCCAAAGGTCGCAATGAAACTCAGCGTCGTGAATATGGCCCCCCACAGCGCCTGAAGGCCCAGAATGAAGCCATCTTCGCGCCCGCCCTCAACATCGAAGGTGGCCAGCCAGTGGCGCAGGAACAAAAGTCCCGGCACGATGATGATCAGCGCAAGCAGCAAACGCAGTTCGGGATCCGTTGAATAGCTGTCTGCCGCCCGCCAACGCGCAGGATCATACAGGATTGACGTGATGGCGATGATCAAGAACGCCGCAACAATCCCCTCGCCCAGCCAGGATCCCCCGACATAGAGGTCATCCGCCCGGATGCCAGAGGTCGACATCACCGACATCGCCTCCATGAAGGCATGGAACGTGTCCTGTCCTGACAGCGCGAGCAATACGAACAGCACCGCCGTCAGGCCAGTATAGACTGGCAAAAGCCCGGCCAGCGTGCGGATCAGGCGGTCAGAGGCGTCCGCAGCCCCAATCTGGGCCCACCCTGCCCCCGGTTGCTTTCCGTGAATTACGCTTCGGATCTCGAACCCACCGATGTTGAGCGGTGCCATAATTGCAGCAGCGGCCAGCAAGATCATGAACCCGCCCAGCCAGCCAACGACACCGCGGTAGAGGTGCACCGTTTGGGGCACACTCCCGGGCGGATCGATCAGTGGAAGGCCGGTCGTTGTCAGTGCTGAAACCATCTCAAGATACCCGACAACCGGGGTCAATGTCGGAACCACCAGGATCAGCGGAACGGCCAGCCACAAGGGCAGCATCAGATAGGTGCCGATCAGCGCCAGAAGGTGCGAGCGCGCGGTCACCTTCGGCGTTCGGTTCATCAGGGTCAGCGCCAGCACCGCAACCGCAAAACCCGTGAGGATTGCACCATAGAGGAACGGACGCGCAGTCTGATGATCGTCCGCAAAATAGGCAACAATGGCGGGCAGCAGCATCGCCGGGGCCGCCATCGCACCGAAATAGACAAAGAGCGGTGCGCGCCGCCAACCCGATTGCATCAGAAGAAGTCGATTGAGACGCGGAACAGTTTTTCGACCTCCGGCACCTGCTCTCGCATGGCGAAGATCGTGATGCTGTCGCCTTCCTCGATCACCGTTTCCGCACGTGGAATGACAGTCTGACTGCCCTTCTGCACCGCACCGATGATCGCACCTTCAGGCAGATGCGTGTTGCGCACCCGTTTGCCGGCAATTGACGAGGTTGAGAGCACCTGCGCTTCAATCACCTCCGCTTCCGCATCGCCAATCGAATAGACCGCACGGATGCGTCCATGCCGTACATGGCGCAGGATGGATGACACCGTCGTTGAGCGTGGGTTGATATAGGCATCAATACCCAATGGCTGCATCAGCGGGGCGAGGCTCGGATCGTTGATCAGACAGACCGTCAGCTTTGCCCCCAGCGATTTTGCCCGCGCACAGCTCAGCAAATTCGTCTTGTCGTCATCGGTCACAGCGAGGAAGCTGTCGATATTGCGGATGCCCGCCTCTTCCAGCAATTCGATGGACAGACCGTCGCCGTTCAGAACGATGGTCCGCTCCAATGTGTCCGCCACGGCCTCCGCCCGATTACGATCCCGCTCAATCAGTTTGACGCGGGATCGGCGCTGCCCCTGTTCCAGCTGGCTTGCCACGCCTAGCCCCACATTTCCGGCTCCAAGGATGAGCGCACGATTTCCTTGCTGGGTCGTCTTGCCAAAGATCTCCAACGTGCGGTCCAAATCGCTATTGGCCACAAACACATAGATTTGATCGCCTGCGAAAAGCTGATCATCACTGTCCGCGACCCGCAATTCCCCATTCTCGGACCGGATGCTGACGACATAGGCGCGCAAGGTGGAGAAAAGCTCGGTCAGCTGGCGCAAGGGCGTGTTCAGCACCGGGCAGTCCTCGTCCAGCATCAGACCGACCAGTTGAACACTGTTGTCGAGAAACCCCTGAATCTCGAACGCTGCCGGGGCGGACAGGCGGCGCAATGCGGCCTCAGCCACCTCTTTCTCCGGCGAGATGATGACATCGATCGGCATATGGTCTTGCCGGTAAATGTCTGTCCATTCAGGGTCGAGATAGCTTTGCGCGCGCACGCGCGCGATCTTGCGTGGAACGGTGAACACCGAATGCGCCACCTGACAGGCGATCATGTTCACCTCATCGGAAAAGGTCGCGGCGATGATCATGTCCGCATCGCGTGCCCCCGCGCGCTCCAATACGTCAGGGTGGCTCGCATAACCCGTCACACCGGCAACATCTAGCGTATCGGTGATCCGTCGCACGAGGGCGGCGTCCTGATCCACGACAATCACATCGTTGTTTTCAGAGGAAAGGTGCCGGGCAATCTGCCAGCCGACCTGCCCTGCCCCGCAGACGATGACCTTCATTCTTCAGCGTCTCCGCCGCCGTCTTCGACGTCATCGACGGTGGCCATGCGCGCACCGCCACGGCTCAGCGTGACGATGCCCAGCGATTTCAGTTTGCGGTGAAGGGCCGACCGCTCCATGCCGACGAAATTCGCCGTGCGGGAAATATTGCCGGAAAACCGGTTGATCTGGGCAATCAGATATTCGCGCTCGAACACTTCGCGCGCTTCACGCAACGGCAACCCGGCCAGCGCAGCACTCAACTGGTCGCGATTGTCACCCGCGCTGGCATCCGGCTCTTGCGGCAATTCACTTGCAGCGATCGGGCCGCTATCGGCGCCAAGGATCAGCACGCGCTCGACCATGTTGCGCAGCTGACGGACGTGACCGGGCCACGGCAAGGTCTGGAGGATCGCAATCGCATCCTCGGACAGATCACGCCGCGGCAGGCCCTGTTCTTTGTGCAGAACGTCAACGAAGTGCTTGAAAAGCTCGGGAATATCATCACGGCGACTGTCGAGGCCGGGCACCTCGATCGGCACCACATTCAGGCGATGATACAGGTCCTGACGAAAGCGCCCTTCCTCGATCTCTCGCTTGAGGTCCTTATTCGTGGCCGAGACAACGCGCACGTCAACGCGCACGGTATCGGCCCCGTTGATACGGGTGAACGCCTGATCCACCAGAACCCGCAATATCTTTGACTGGGTGCCCACAGGCATGTCGGCCACCTCGTCGATGAACAACGTCCCACCATGGGCCCGCTCGAACAGGCCCTTATCGTGGGCGCGGTCCTCATGCTCGACACCGAACAGAACCTCTTCCATCCGTTCCGGCTCGATGGTGGCGGAGTTGACCACGACAAAAGGTTTGGTCGCCCTGTCGGACTGACCGTGCAAATAGCGGGCGGCCACATCCTTCCCCGATCCCGGCGGGCCAGACAGCAGCACTCGACCGTTGGAGCGGGCAACGCGGTCCAGGCTCTGGCGCAGTCCACGCATGGCCGCCCCCGCCCCGATCAACTCTGCCTGCTCGCCCTCTTGTCCGCGCAGGGCCGCATTCTCGCGCCGCAGGCGAGAGGTTTCCAGCGCCCGGTTCACCGTCATCAACAGCTTGTCGATGTTGAAGGGCTTTTCGATGAAGTCGTAGGCCCCCTGCTTCACGGCTGCGACCGCGATCTCCACATTGCCATGGCCAGAGATGATGATGACCGGCACGTTGGGATTATCACGTTTCACCGTCTTCAGGATCTCGATCCCGTCCATCCGGCTGTCCTTCAACCAGATGTCGAGCACCATCAGATCAGGGGCGCGCGCGTTCATTTGATCCATCGCCGCATCGGAATTGGCGGCGGTACGGGTTCCGTGACCCTCATCCTCCAGAATGTCGGCGACAAGCTCCCGGATATCGGCTTCATCGTCGACGATCAGAATGTCTGACGGTGCAGTCTCAGGCATGTTCGGTCTCGCTTCGGGTTGCAGCAGGCTTGCCTGCCTCCGTCTCTAACAGGGGAAGGGTCACGATGGCCACCGCACCCTGTCCGGGTTCCGGAGCGTCAGCTCCCGCCGGGGCAAGGTTCAGGGTTCCAGCATGATCTTCGATGATCTTCTTCACAATGGGCAGGCCCAAGCCAGTACCCTTGTCGCGATGAGTGACATAAGGTTCGAACAGCCGCTCAGGCGGCCCGTCCGGCAATCCACAGCCGTTGTCGGTGATGCGCAAGACAGCGATGCCCTCCTCAACAGAGAGGGAAACGTCCAACAGACCCGGAACGTTCCCGTCATCGCGCATCGAAATCGCTTCACATCCGTTCTTCAACAGATTGCCGAGCGCCTGCCCGATCATCGTCTCGTCGGCCTCAATCATAAGCACGCCGTTTGGCAGAGTGTCGGTGATGGCCACATCTGGTGAGCCGTCGCGTCGCAACAGCAAGGCTTCCTGAACAGCCTTCACCAGATCGAGCGGTTTGCGCCGTGGCTCTGGCATACGGGCGAACTGGCTGAACTCGTCAACGATCCGGCGCAGGTCATTTGTCTGACGGACGATGACATCAGTATATTGCGTAAAGCCCTCAACCTGATCTTCGGCCAATTGGCGTCCGTATTTCCGCTTCATCCGCTCCGCAGCCAATTGGATCGGCGTGAGCGGGTTCTTGATCTCATGCGCGATGCGCCGGGCAACATCGCCCCAGGCCGCCATCCGTTGGGCACTGACCAGATCGGTGATCGCGTCAAAGGTGATAACGAAGCCGTCCCGCTCTGCGTCGATATGGTGGCGGGCCACGCGCACCAGCAATTCTTCGGCCCGGCGCGGCGTTGTCAGCCTCAACTGTGCCTGAACGCTGTCGCGGCCCTCCCGCTCCAGTCGTTCAAAGGGCTCTGCAAATTCGGGGACGAGATCTGCGATGGGTACGCCAATCACATCACGCCGACCAAGGCCCAGAATGGTGCGCGTTGCCTCATTCATCACCTCGACACGGCCCTCAGGGTCGAGCCCGATGACACCCGCAGTCACACCGGATAGCACAGCTTCAAACAGGCGCCGGGCCTGCTCGCTCTCCGCCCCGGCCTCGACCAGCGCGTCACGCTGGTTTTTCACCTGTGTTGTCATACGATTGAAGGCCCGGCCGAGCATCGCGATCTCATCATCGCCCTTCTCTTCGCGCACGCGCACCGTGAAATTGCCAGATCCGACCTGCTGGGCGGCCCCTGCCAGTCGGGCCACGGGCCGGGACAGGCGGTCCGCAAACCAAAAGGCCAACCAGATTGCCGCAAGGATCACGATGACCGCAAAGCCCAGATAGATCAGCGCGAACTCAAACAACAGCTGTCCGCGCTCCCCTTCCAGCTGACGATACAGCAGGAAGGTTGCCTGCGTTTCATCCAGCAATTCCAAAACCTTACCATCCACATTTCGCGTCACGTAGAGATAGCGATCCGCAAAGGAGGTCAAATAGACGAGCGCGCGGAACTCGTTGTTTTCCCAATCCTCCAGAATAACCGGTGTGCCGCTTTCCCGCGCGATCTGTAGGTCCTGCGCGGTGGGCGCTTCGTAGTCAAACAGGTAGGAGTTCAGCCCCCGTGCCCGCAACTCCGCCGACCCGTCGATAATATAGGCTTCCGTCAGTTCCCGCAGCATCTGCGCCTGGCCAGAGGCAAGAAGCTCCCGCATTTCCCCGGCCGAGATCAGCGGAAACTGATCCTTGTTGCGGTTGATATAGTTGGCCAGCAGCTCAGCATCCGCAGACAAATTCTCCCGGTGCTCGCTCTCATAGGCTTGGGCCGCCTCGAAGGAATTGCCGATAACGCGCTGCACACGCTCGGAAAACCAACCCTCAAGGCCAAAGTTGATAGAGATGGCGGCAAAGATCGCCACGATGATCGTCGGGCCGAGGGCAATTACCGCAAATACGGTGGTCAACCGCGCATGCAACTTCGACCCGGCAGAGCGCGCGCGCCGCGCCGCAACCATCGCCCCCACCCGCATGGCCACCATGCCAGCGACCACGATAATGTAGACCAGATCGAGGGTCAGAACCGTGCGCAACAGGTTGTCGGTGCGCGATCCAAGTCCGTCAAAGGCGAGCCATGTCGCAAGTCCCAGCACAGGGGCCAGCGCCACGATAAAAACGGTGAACGTCAACCGCACCGATCGTCGCTGGCGCCAGCGTTCAAGCGACGCCAGTGTAGAGATCAGCCAACGGCTTCTACGCTTGATCAAGATGCACTGGCCTGACGGCTCCCTGTTGCAATTCTACATCAATTTCTTTCCCCGTGTGACGGGGATGTCAAGTTCCTGTATCTTCTTGCGCAGCGTGTTGCGGTTGATCCCGAGCAATTGTGCGGTCTTCACCTGATTGCCGCGCGTGGCAGCGAGGCTCAGCGCGATCAGCGGCATCTCAACCTCTCGAAGAATGCGGTCATAGAGGCCCGCTGGCGGCAATTCCCCGCCATGCAGGTCAAAATAGCGCCGCAAATGGTTCTCGATCGCCTCGCCCAGACGCTCACCATCCATCCCGCCGCTGCGCGTGGCAGCAGAGCTTGGCCGCGCGGCCAGCTCCTCACGCACTTCACGCGCGCCGATCACGTCATCCGGGCACAGGGCTGCGAGGCGCCGCATCAGGTTCTCCAACTCGCGGACATTGCCGGTCCACTGTTCCTGCTTGAGCACGTCAATCGCGTCGGTAGAGATGCTCTTGCGCGGCAGGCCCTCAGCCTCAGCCCGCCCCAGAAAGGCCCGCGCCAGATCCGGGATATCCTCAAGGCGCTCGCGCAGCGGCGGCAGACGTACTGGCACGACATTCAGGCGATAGAACAGATCCTCACGAAACCGGCCCTCATTGATCAGGGCGCGCAGATCCTGGTGGGTTGCCGCAATGATGCGCACGTCAGCCGGAATATTCTCCCGCCCGCCGATCCGCGTAAACTCGCCCTCTTGCAACACACGCAACAGGCGGGTCTGCGCATCCGCAGGCATATCCCCGATCTCATCCAGAAACAGCGTACCGCCCGCCGCCGCCTCAAAACGGCCCGTCGTGCGCTCTGTGGCCCCGGTGAAGGCGCCCTTCTCATGTCCGAAAAGCTCACTCTCAATCAACTCTCTCGGAATGGCCGCCATATTGAGTGCGACAAAGGGCTTGTCCTTCCGCGTGCCGAAATTGTGCAAGGCGCGTGCGACCAACTCTTTGCCCGTTCCGCTCTCACCATTGATCATGACGCTCAAGGTCGTATTCATCAGGCGTGCCATGATGCGATACACGTCCTGCATCGCCGGGCTGCGTCCGATCAGTGGCAGGTTCTCGGTCGAGACGGTCTCTGGCTCCGACGTGTTTGAAGAGGTCGGTGCACGGTCACGTTGGCCCAGCCCCTTGCGGACCTGCTCCAGAACCTCTTTCAGGTCGAAGGGTTTGGGCAGATACTCGTACGCCCCTGCCTCAGCCGCGCGAATGGCCGTCATCACCGTATTCTGAGCGCTCATGACGATAACTGGCAAATCGGGCCGTTTGCGCCGGATCGCCGGTAACAGGTCCAGACCGTCACCGTCGGGCATCATCACGTCCGTGACCACGACGTCGCCATCGCCCTCTTCAACCCAGCGCCACAGCGTGTTGACAGAGCCGGTGGCCCGCACCCGGCAGCCAGCGCGCGTCAGGGCCTGGCTCAACACGGTCCGAATGGCGCGGTCATCGTCGGCAATCAGGATCGTTCCGTCCATCAGCGTGGCTCCTTCCAGACAGGCAACAGGACGCGAAACGCCGTCCAGCCCGGTTCACTTTCACATTCGACGACACCGCCATGCTGACTGACGATCTTTGAAACCAGCGCCAGCCCCAGCCCGGATCCGGCAGCCTTGGTGCTGACAAAGGGTTCAAACAGATCGGCCTTCAAATCGTCGGGAACGCCATGACCATTGTCGATGATCGAGATTTCCAGCGGCAGGCTCTCGCGCCGCCCCCCGGGGAGACTCAACGACACGCCAGAGCGATAGGCGGTGCGCAGCGTGATCATCGCACCCATCTTCGGTGCTGCTTCGGCCGCATTCTTGATCAGGTTCAGCATGACCTGCATCAGCTGATCGGCATCGCCCGGAGTCGACGGCAAGGAGGGGTCGTAATCTTCGACAAATCGCACGGCCTTACCGAAACCCGATTCCGCGCTCAGCTTTGCGCGGTTGAGAATGTCGTGGATGTTGACCGGATCGCGCGCGACGGGGCGCAAATCGCCGAACTGCTCCACCCGCTCCAACAGCTTGCCAATGCGCTCTGCCTCTTCCCGGATCAGCACCGTCAATTCGGCATCGTCGCGCGTGGCGCTCATCTCCAGCAATTGTGCCGCGCCCGAAATGCCAGCAAGCGGATTCTTGATCTCATGGGCCAGCATCGCGGCCATCCCGGTCACCGAACGCGCAGCCGCCCGTGCTGACAGCGAACGATCCATCTTCTCGGCAATCGAGCGGGGTTGCAGTTGCAGCAAGATCAAACCGTCATCGCCCACCGGCGCGGCCTGCACACTGGCCACACGCGGCGGATGATCCGCCCAGACCAACTCGATGTCATGCTGTGCATAACTCACACTGTTTCGGCGCGCCTGCTGGACCATGTCCAACACGGCCGACCCCGCGCCGGAAAACTGGGTGATCGGCTTTCCACGCAATTGGCGATCGGACAGACCGGCGAAAATCTCCGCCGAAATGTTGACCGATTGGATCCGATCTTCCGCGTCCAGCATGATTGCCGGATAAGGATTGGCATTCCAGATCGCCTCATAATCCACGCTCATGCGGCCTGATCCTCATGTGTCATCGAAAAAGCCTCCCGCAACAGCGGTCTCGCGGCCTCGGGCGACGGTGCCGTCAGAATGGCACGCCGCAGCGGCGATGGTGCCGGCAATTGGTCGAGATACCACCCCAGATGTTTCCGCGCACATTTCAACCCGTGCTCAGTCCCATAGAAGCTGAGCATCGCGTCATAGTGCTCCAACACCAGATCACACAGCGCCTCGTGATTGAAATTTTGGTGCACGCTCTGTGCACGCTCTGTGCACGCGTTGTGTATGCCCTGTGCGACCTCGGAAATCAGCCAGGGTCGGCCCTGAGCACCCCGCCCGATCATCACCCCAGCTGCGCCAGATTGCTCCAGAGCCGTCTTCGCGTCCGCAGTGCCCAAAATGTCACCATTGGCAATCACGGGGATATCTGGAACGGCCTCAACAACGTCACGGATCGCTGCCCAATCGGCGCGACCCTTATAGAATTGGCAGCGCGTTCGCCCATGAATCGTGACCATCTGAACGCCCGCATCGCGTGCCCGCCGCGCAATTTCGGGCGCATTGAGCAGATCGTCATTCCAACCCAGACGCGTCTTCAAAGTAACGGGCACGTCAACGGCCTTAACCACCGCTTCGATCAACGACAATGCGTGATCCGGGTCGCGCATCAAGGCAGAGCCGGACGCCCCGTTTGTCACTTGTTTTGCAGGACATCCCATATTGATGTCGACAATGCGGGCGCCGCGATCCACGACCAGCTTGGCACATTCAGCCATCCAGTAGGCCTCACGCCCTGCAATCTGGACGCTCGCATTGCCCAGATCGCCATGCACTTCTGCCTTCGCGCGGGTCGATGGTCGGTTTTGGACCATCTCCTGACTGGCCACCATCTCACTGACCACAAGTCCCGCACCAAACCGGGACACCAGACGCCGGAACGGCAGGTCGGTGATGCCCGCAAGCGGGGCCAGAAGGACGTTCGAGTTCAGGGAAATGGAGCCAACAGTGAGGGTCATGTGCCTGTTTCCTGTGCAAGAATATCGCTTAGCGCATTTTTCAGGCACACGCAATTCCTTGCCCCCGCCGATGACTTGGCCCATCTTGCGCAAAACCGCCATGAAAGGACCCAAAATGCGCACCGCCGCCCTTATCGTTGCTGCCGGGTCCGGGATGCGGATGGGGGCTGGATTGCCCAAGCAATACAGGCTTTTAGGCGGTCAGCCCGTTTTGCGCAGAACGGTTCTCTCACTGCTCGACCACGTGGATGATCTGCGGGTCGTGATCAACCCTGACTTCGCGTCTGAGGCGGAACAGGCGCTCGCCGGGCTCAACGTGCCAAATCCGGTGCCCGGCGGCGCCACGCGCGCGGAAAGTGTCCGGGCGGGGTTGGAGGCTTTGGCCGAAAGTGCGCCTGATATTGTTCTGATCCACGATGCCGCCCGGCCGTTCCTTTCCGCGGACATCATCACTTCGCTAAAGCAGGCTTTAAGCGACCATGACGGTGCCTGTCCGGTTCTGCCGGTTGTTGATGCCCTTTGGCACGGCGAGGATCGGCTCGACACCAGCCATCCGCGCGACGGCTTGCTGCGCGCTCAAACGCCACAAGCGTTCCGCTATGACGCCATTCTGCACGCCCATCGCGCACAAACGGGAGATGTGGCCGACGATGTGGCTGTGGCGCGGGCTGCCGGGCTGGAGGTTGTCGCGGTGCCCGGCGACGAGCGAAATTTCAAGATTACGACGGCCGCCGACATGGCGCGTGCCGAACGGGAGAGCCCTATGGATATACGGGTCGGGAACGGCTTTGATGTGCACAGATTGGTTGAGGGTGATCATGTAACCCTCTGCGGAATAGACATTCCTCATGATCGCGCCTTGTCGGGGCACTCGGATGCCGATGTGGCGATGCATGCCATCACGGACGCGATTTTTGGTGCTTTGGCCGAGGGGGATATCGGGCAGTGGTTTCCGCCCTCCGATATGCAATGGAAAGGTGCGGCGTCTCATATCTTTCTGGAAAAAGCGGTGGAGCGTGTCGCGGCCAGAGGTGGAACCATCAGCCATCTGGACTGCACGATCATCTGCGAACAGCCCAAGATCGGACCTGTCGCGGGTGCGATGCGTGCGCGCATCGCCGAGATTTGTGGCCTGACCGAGGACCGCGTCAGTGTGAAGGCTACGACGTCCGAACGGCTCGGCTTTCCGGGCCGTGGGGAGGGGATCGCGGCGCAGGCGACTGCCACGGTGGTACTGTCATGATGGTCGCCCGACTGATCGCAAGTTTTGGCGGAGTTGGCTTTCTGCCCAAGGCGCCGGGAACGTGGGGCAGTCTGGCCGCCCTGCCCTTTGCGTGGCTTTTGCACGGTCTCGGAGGACCGTTTCTGCTGACCATCGGAATTCTTGCGGCGATCCTGATCGGCGTTCGGGCCACGCAGGAAGTGACGCGCGATGCCAAGGATCATGATCCCGGTTGGGTGGTGATTGACGAGGTCGCAGGCCAGTGGATCGCACTTTGGCCTCTCTCCATCGGGATGGTTATGGCCGGAAGCGATCCATGGGTTTTCCCGTGGCCCGGTGTTCTGGGTGGTTTCTTTCTGTTCCGTCTCTTCGACATCTGGAAGCCCGGTCCGGTTGGTTGGGCGGACCGTAGGGGCGGCCCTTGGGGCGTAATGCTCGACGACGTGTTTGCGGGGCTATTCGCTGCAATCGTCCTGGTTGCAACCGCATGGCTTGGCCATCAGGTGCTGTTATGAGCCGCGCGGCAGAGGTGCTGCGCCTCGCGCGGGCCAAGGGCTGGATGATTGCGACGGCGGAAAGCTGCACGGGCGGTCTGGTCGCAGCGGCGCTGACAGATGTGCCCGGTTCGTCAGACGTATTTGACCGTGGGTTCCTGACCTACTCCTATCCGGCAAAGGTTGCGATGCTTGGTGTCCGGCAAGACACGTTGGACGCTGTGGGCGCCGTCTCGGAAGAGGTCGCACGGCAAATGGCCGAGGGGGCCTGTGAGGCATCCGATGCTGTTTTGAGTGTCGCGATCACGGGTGTTGCTGGTCCCGGTGCGTCTGGCAGCAAGCCAGAGGGGCTTGTCCACTTTGCCACCACCTCCCCCACGGGTACGGTGCATTCCGTCAAGGAATTCGGCCCCTTGGGTCGAGAGGCTGTGCGGCGCGCGAGTGTTGATCACGCTTTGGAGCTGCTCCTCGATAGATTGATCTAGTCAATCAGCACCTTAACATCCTGTTCCGTCACGCTAAGTGTACGGCGCCCGAATACCGGCCGTGAGGTGCGCAGATCTATATTTGCGTCGCGCTCCAGATGCTCCAGAACGCGCGGATGGATATAGCTTTCGCGCGCAACGCTTGGCGTGTTGCCCAGATGTGTGGCCACAGCCTCAACCGCGTCGAGCACCCGACCTGATCGCGCGACTTTGCGTGCCGCAGCGGCGCAGAGGACGGTGCCGCCCCATGTGCGGAAGGTCTTCGCGCTCATCTGCTCACCAACGATGCTTTGCAGATAGGCGTTGAGATCTTGCGCGGTCAGGCGGTTTACATATCTGCCCTCCCGGTAGCGAAAGAGTGGCGTGCGTGGGCCGCCGTGAAGATGGCTCAGCGCCTGTGCGAGAGGTGCATCCCGCAAGACGATCTTGCGCGCTTGGCCTGATTTGCCGGGAAAGGCAAAGGTCATCTTTGCGCCTTCGATGCGGAGATGGCGACCGGTCAGCGTGGTCAGACCGCGTGTTCCATTGAGCTTGCGATAGCTCTCGCTGCCCACGCGGATATGGGCGCGGTCGAGAATTGTGACCATCAGGGCGAGAACCCAACGGCGGCTCATGACCGGGCTCCGCCGATCCGCCAGGACCTGAGACCGCAATGTCGGGAGCGCTGCGGCGAACTCAGTAAGTTGTGCAAATTTGCGGTCCGCCTGCCGCGCCTGCCAGTGAGGATGATAGATGTATTGCTTGCGTCCCAGCGCATCACGGCCCATCGCTTGAAGGTCAGCATCTGGGTCGGGGTTGATCCAGACGTCTGAATAGGCGGGCGGAATGGCCAGGGCATTGATCCGCGCCCGAACGTCTGGGTCCAGGATCCGCCCTTGCGGCCCACGGTAACTCCATCCCCGGCCAGCCCGGCGTCGGAGAATTCCTTGGGAGAGATCTATGCCGTCCAGAGTGCACATGAGCGGGTAACCCGCGTGGATGGGCTGCCGTTCCCGCAAGGTCTGCGGCATTTGCGCCTGACTTGTTCAGCAAACCCGCTAGGTCTTTTGTCAAAGCAAGAGGAGACTACGATGCGTCTGGCCCTGATATTCAGCATGTTTGCCCTGCCCGCGCTAGCAGATGATCTTCGCAGTCCCGCTGACTTTGCAACAATTGCTGATGATCAGGCACGGGCTGAGGCGATCTTCGCGGAAGCCGCGAAGGTGTTTCAGCACCCGCGCTGCTCGAATTGTCATCCGGTTGGTGAGCGGCCGTTTCAGGGCAACGATCCTCATCCGCATCAGCCGCATGTCATTCGCGGGGATGGCGGCTTTGGTGCGCCGGGCGGCATGGTCTGTACCACCTGCCACGGAGCGGAGAACTATGAGGCGTCCGGCGTGCCGGGAAACCCGGTCTGGCACCTCGCCCCAACAGAAATGGGCTGGCATGGACGGTCGGTCGGAGAGATTTGCGCGCAAATCTCAAATCCTGAAATGACGGGTGGTCGAGATCTGACCGAGGTTATCGAGCATCTGGCCGAGGATGAATTGGTCCATTGGGGCTGGGCGCCGGGCGCTGACCGCGAACCTGCTCCGGGCAGTGCCGAGGCTCTTGTCGAATTGATGGAGGCCTGGGTTGCGGCCGGGGCGCATTGCCCGGCCTAAGGGCGGCGTATTGCTGCGGGCAGAACCCGATCACGCGCATCGGTTCGGGAAGGTGTCCGATGCAGGTGACAGGCCCTGCCCGCAACGTCCCTATGTCAGCTTCCGGATGGCATTGGGAAGGTGCGTACGACACGGAAACCGACGGTGGGATGCCTCCAATCCTCATGGGCGCCCCTGCGGTTTTCGACACGCAGGGCTTCGGCGCGCATGCTCCAACTGCCCCCGCGCTGGGTGAACCAATTGCAGTCTGTGCCATCTTGGGCGGCGGGCTCCCAACAGTCGGCTGTCCACTCCCAAACATTGCCGCTGACATCGAATAGATCATATGCATTGGCGGCGAAGGACATGACGGGGCGCGTGGCGAAAGCATCATAATTGCCAATGCCATAACCAACGTCGTTTCCAGTCCAATAGACAGTGTCCGTACCGCCACGGGCTGCGAATTCCCACTCCTCACCTGTTGGCAAACGGTAGTTGAAGGCGGGGTCGAGGGACGATAGCCAATCGGTGAATGCGACGGCGTCGGCATGACTGACATTGATGACGGGCAAGCCCGACGTTCCAAACCCATCATCGGCGGGCCGATAACGGTTACAGCCCCCCTCCGCTACACAGCGAGACCATGCGTCGAATGTCACCTCGCCCTGCCCGATTGCAAAAGGCGCGATTGGTTCAGCCCCCAGGGGAGCACCGGGCAGCGATCCGCCTGCGACAATAACCATCGGCGGACACTCGGCGCAGTCCGTAAAGGGCACGCCGTAAGAATCCGCCGGGTTCACGCCCTCTGCCAGATAGGTCCGCGCATCGAGCCGCTGGCCTCGGCTGTTGATGTCATCGGCGGAGAGGGTGAACTCTGCACGTTGGAACAGGTCCGCGAAAAGCGGCGCCTCGACGATGATCTCGTCCCCAACGTTGAGCGTTTGGGAGAAGCGGAACCACGACCGCCCCTCATCATACTCCCCTTGCGCAGCCGCGCCATTCACCCGCACGTTGGCGTCAAAAGGAACGTTGCGCAGCAGGAAATCTTGCGATTGGGCCACGATAGAGGTCGTGACCATCGATGATCCCGCCAAGAGCCCCGTGAATATGAATGTCTTGAGCATGTGCCTTCCCCGCTGCTGTGAATTTGGTCTTTGGTGCGTCCGCGCGCCCCACAACGCGCGAACGCACCTCCCCTTCGGCGTTAACGAAGGGTGCCCGCATGGCTGGCGATCAGGCCCAGCGTTTCCCTGGTCACAAATCCCGGTCCTGAATCGATGTCGTTGGCTGGAAGCACCCCATATCGGTGCAGGTTCGCGAACACGACGATCGGCATGTAGCCTTGCAGAAACTGCTGTTGGTCGATGGCAAATGCGGTGCGTCCATCCTGAATGGCCTGAACCACAACTTCATCCAAATCAAAGGTTGCGTGGTAGATTGTTCTATCAGCAGGCATATTTGCAAGCGCTTGCAACGCGGATTGTGCTGCGGTTGCGCCTAGAGTGAAGACCGCTTCCGCCTCGCCGTCATCGGCAAGCCGCTGCGCGATGGAGGCAGCGTCAGAGGCGTCGCTCAGGCGCAGCTCCCGGCCCGCCAGATCCAGCCCAAGCCCATCGGCAAAGCCAAGACACCGCTCGCGCGCCGCTGGCACCTCTGGTCGATCGTTCACGCAGAGGAAGCTATCAACGCCATCCGCACGGGCGCGCTGACCAGCCGCAAATGCTGCGTCATAGTCTGGTTGCCCAACATACATCACCGCCCCCAACGCATCAGCCTGCGCGACAGTCCCGGAATTCACGACAATAACATCGGAGCCATTTTCTTGAATTCCTACAACGGACTCCGAAAGTTTCTGTGCGTCTGGCAGTGTTGTGACAACGCCCGCGAACCCACCGTCCGCGACGGCATTCAGGATAGCTGCCATCTCGTCAAGCGATCCGTTAGTCGGATTGAAGTGCTGCACTTCAACCCCCATCTGCTGGGCCGCAAGGTCGGCAGCATTGCGCATCGTTTGCCACCATTCGTCCCCGTCAACGGCATGGGTGATGAAGGCATAACGCTCCGCCTGCGCGCTGAGAGCTGGTGTCATCAGAGCGAGCGTCATCGCCGCGATTTTCAGCGGTTTTACTTGCATTGAGCTGTTCTCCCTTTGCGCGAAGGCGATACGTCGCCGCCTTGGTCACTGGCAGAATCACTAGCTCAAATTGATGTAAATTGCAACCGGTTGCAAGATTTGTGTGGGCAAAAAGATGGCCGGGATGTTTCAACACCCCGGCCGATCAAAGACTTAGCCGACGATTTCGAGGCCGGAGAAGAAGTAGGCAATTTCAACGGCTGCGGTTTCCGGTGCGTCGGACCCGTGAACGGAGTTCTCGCCGATGGACAGTGCGAATTCCTTGCGGATGGTGCCCTCTGCGGCTTCGGCAGGGTTGGTTGCGCCCATCACTTCGCGGTTCTTTGCAATCGCGTCTTCGCCTTCCAGGACCTGCACGACGATCGGGGCGGACGCCATGAACTCACACAGCTCGTCATAGAAAGGACGCTCTGCGTGCACGGCGTAGAAGACGCCTGCTTGTGCTTTGGTCAGGTGGATGCGCTTTTGCGCGACGATGCGCAGGCCCGCTTCCTCGAACTTCGCGTTGATCGCGCCGGTCAGGTTGCGGTTGGTTGCATCGGGTTTGATGATGGAGAACGTACGCTGGACAGCCATTGTGGGCTCCTTGGGTTCGGGTTTGAAATTGGCGGCGCTCTAACACGCAGGTTCGCCCGGATAAAGGCCCCTTTCGCTTTTGCAAACCGGGCTGTATGGCAGGCCTATGCTTAAGATCAGCGATATCACTTTTGTTTTGGAAGGCCGACGCCTGTTTGATGCGGCCTCGGCAACCATTCCGGCAGGCCACAAGGTTGGTGTGGTTGGGCGTAACGGCACCGGCAAGACCACACTTTTTCGCCTGATCCGGGGGGAGTGGACGCTGGACGGCGGAAGCATTGAAATTCCGCGCGGGGCCCGGATCGGGGGTGTCGCGCAGGAGGCGCCAGCCTCTGATATGAGCCTGATCGACACCGTGCTGGAAGCGGATGTGGAACGCACAGCATTGCTGGCAGAGGCGGAGACCGCAACGGACGGAATGCGCATTGCCGAGATTCAAACCCGCCTTGCGGACATTGAGGCGCATTCGGCCGAAGCGCGGGCAAGTGCGATCCTCAACGGTCTGGGCTTCGACAAGGTTGCCCAACGGCGCCCCTGTGCAGACTTTTCCGGCGGGTGGCGTATGCGTGTTGCACTGGCGGCTGTTCTGTTCAGTCAGCCTGACGTTCTGTTGCTCGACGAGCCGACAAACTACCTTGATCTGGAGGGCACAGTCTGGCTGGAGACCTTCCTGACGCGCTATCCGCACACGGCTCTGGTGATTTCGCATGACCGGGGCCTGTTGAACCGGTCGGTGGGTGGAATCCTGCACCTCGATGCTCAAAAGCTCACCTACTATCAGGGCAATTACGATCAATTCGACAAGATGCGCCGCGTCCAGTTGGAGCAACAGATCAGCGCGAAGAAAAAGCAGGATGCACAACGCGCGCATCTGCAAAGCTTTGTCGATCGCTTCAAGGCGAAAGCTTCGAAAGCTAAGCAGGCGCAAAGCCGCGTGAAAATGCTGGAGCGGATGCAGCCCATTGCCGGTGTGGTGGAAAGCAGCGTCGCGGGCTTCAACTTCCCCTCACCCGAGGAGCTGTCACCCCCTATCGTGTCGATCCGCGATGGTCAGGTTGGATATGACGGCAAACCGGTGCTGCGCAGCCTCGACCTGCGGATTGATCAAGATGACCGGATCGCTCTTTTGGGGGCGAATGGTCAGGGCAAGTCGACGCTTTCGAAGCTGATTGCTGGGCGTTTGGCGGCGATGGAGGGCAAGCTGACGACACCGTCCAAGCTGCGCATCGGTTACTTTGCCCAACACCAGTTGGATGAGCTATACCCTGACGAGACACCGCTCGACCACCTGCGGCGTGAACGGTCAGAGGAAACGCCCGCAAAACTGCGCGCCCGCCTCGCGGCCGCGGGGATCGGGGTTGAGATCGCGGATGTAGAGGTTGCGCGCCTGTCCGGTGGGCAAAAGGCGCGTTTGGCGATGATGCTGGCCACGTTGGAAGCGCCGCATCTGATGATCCTCGATGAGCCGACCAACCACCTCGACATTGAAAGCCGCGAGGCGTTGGTCATGGCGCTGACGGAGTATGAAGGCGCTGTGATCCTCGTCAGCCATGATCCCCATCTGGTGGAGAGCGTTGCGGATCGCCTCTGGCTGGTCAAAGACGGCGCGGTAACGCCCTATGACGGGGATATGGAGGCATATCGTCGATTGCTGCTGTCAGAGCGGGGCGGCAAGCCTGCAAAGGACAAAGACGAGAAGCCAAAGGCCAAACCGAAGCCCGCCCCCCGCAATGCAACCGCCCCGATCAAAGCCGAACTCGTCAAGGCAGAGGCCCGCATCGCGAAGCTTGAGGAGATGCGCGACAAGATCGATGAAGGTTTGGCTGATCCGCGCCTCTACGAACGGGGTGATACAGAGCGGCAGGAGATGCTTCAGAAAAAGCGTGCCGAGGTCATGAAGGGACTTGAGCGGGCGGAAGAAATCTGGATGGACCTGCAAGACAAGTTGGAGAAGGCCGGATGACCGAAATTGCCATCAGTGCCTTTGTCACGCTTTTCGTCATCATTGATCCCATCGGCCTGACCCCGATTTTCGTCGCATTGACGCCGGGGTTGAGCCGGACAGAGCGGACCAAGATCGCGGTGCGTGCGGTGGTCATCGCGTTTGTGATCCTGTGTCTTTTTGCCTTTCTGGGAGAGGCACTGTTGAACGCGGTTGGCATCGGTATGCCCGCCTTTCGTATTTCAGGCGGAGCGTTGCTGTTCCTGATTGCGGTTGAAATGTTGTTTGAGCGACGCACGGCGCGACGCGAAAAACAGGCGGATGAGCCCGAACCAAGCCGTGATCCGTCCGTCTTCCCCCTCGCCCTGCCCTTGCTGGGCGGACCTGGTGCGATGGCCACGATCGTCTTGCTGATGGGAGAGTTGGAGGGCGATTTCGCGTCACAAATGGTGGTTCTTGGCGTGATGGCGACTGTTCTGCTGATCGCGCTGATCCTCTTCATGATGTCGGGTGTGCTGGAGCGACTGTTGGGCGCAGTTGGTATCAACCTGATCACGCGAATTCTCGGTGTGCTCCTTGCAGCACTCTCGGTCCAGTTTATCTTGGATGGTCTGACCGCCTATGGCATCGCCGGGAGCTGACCCATGGCTGACTCTGAAGTCGCCAGCCTCATCTATCTGTCCATCATCCTGATCGCACTGGCCGGGTCGATGTTTGGTGTCTATCGCGGGCGCCTTGGAAAGATGTTGAAGGGTGTTTTGGGCTGGGCCTTGATCTTTGGCGTGCTGGTCGTCGGTTATACGTACCGCGAAACGATCGAGGATGCTGTACTGCCAGCGCAGACCGTCAGCATCGGAACGGGCAAGATCGAAATCCGGCGCCGCTTCGACGGGCACTATCACGCGGATGCGCTGGTGAATGGCGTTCCGGTCGACTTCATTGTTGATACCGGTGCCAGCTCCATCGTGCTGAGCCAACAAGATGCAGAGCGGATCGGCATTCCGATGGACAGGCTCGATTTTTCGGGCCGTGCGCGAACTGCGAATGGTGAGGTGCGCCTGGCAAGCGTCAGGTTGGGCGAAATCCGAATTGGCGATGTCGTCGATCAGAACCTGCCCGCCGTGGTGAATGGCGGTGAGGTGCACACCTCGCTTTTGGGTCTTGAGTATCTTGACCGTTTCGACAGCGTTTCACTGAACGGGTCGATCATGGTGCTCGAACGCTGATCAGCCAGAGCGGGCCTTTTCGACCCAGCGACCATCTTCCTCGGCCCAGAAGACAGCGGTTTGACCCGTTTCGGTGACCTTCTTCCAATCTTCCCGTGCGGCCTGCGTGGCCTCTGCATCGTGACCATCGAAGATCAGGGCCAACCGGTCGAGCTCGTCGATCCCGTCGGCCTCAAACCGCGCACCGTCGACGAGCAGCACCGTGCCCGCCGCATTGGGACGCCCCGCTTTGGTCGTCAGAAGGACGGGCTGCTCAGCATCATGCGTGCCGTCACGCCCATGTGGCAGAAAGCTGTCATCACGATAGGCCCACAGATGCGCATCGAGCTGGTCAAGGCGCGCCGCGCCCGTCCCGCGCACGATCATCCGGCCCCCGCGCTGAAGCGTCCGCTCCGCAAATGTGGTGACGGTCGCTTCCAACGAGGAACTGGTCAATCTGTAGAACAGGATATCCACCCGGCCCTCACTCCACCTCGAAATTGTCGCGCACTAACCGGTCGAGCGCACGAACGCCCCAGCCGGTTGCACCTGCTGGCGCATAGGTCGTCGCCGCCTTGACCGAGGCTGTTCCTGCGATGTCCAGGTGGATCCACGGCATGTCTTTCTTGATGAAGCGCTGAAGGAATTGCGCCGCCGTGATCGAGCCTGCATCGCGTCCGCCGACATTCTTCATATCGGCCACGCGGCTTTTGAGCTTTTTATCGTAAGCAGGGCCAAGCGGAAGCCTCCAAGCCCCTTCACCCTCTGCTTTCGCTGCCATCAGGAAGTCGTCTACGAAGGTGTCATTGTTCGAGAAAACGCCGGTATTCTCATGTCCCAGCGCTATGATGACGGCACCGGTCAGGGTGGCGAGGTCAATGATGCCGGACGGCTCGAACCGCTCCTGCGCATACCAGAGCACATCGCACAGGACGAGGCGGCCCTCGGCATCGGTATTGATCACTTCAACGGTGTCACCCTTCATCGACTTGACCACATCACCGGGGCGTTGTGCGCGGGCGGATGGCATATTCTCAACCAGTCCGACGAGGCCCACGACATTGGCCTTCGCGCCGCGCAACGCCAATGCACGCATGACGCCGGCGACCGTTCCGGCACCGCCCATGTCCATTGTCATGTCTTCCATGCCGCCGGCGGGTTTCAGACTGATGCCGCCCGTGTCAAAGGTGACGCCCTTTCCGACGAGCGCCAACGGTGCCTCATCACCACCGCCATTCCATTTCATGACAACAACCTTGGACGGCATATCCGACCCCATGCCGACGGCAAGGAGGGTGCGCATGCCGAGCTTTTCCAGGTCATCCTCCTCAAGAATTTCGACATCGAGACCGAGCTCTCCCATCGCGGCAAGCCGCGCGGCAAAATCGTCGGTGGTCAGAACGTTGGAGGGTTCGTTGATCAGATCCCGCGTGAAGAAGACACCCTCAGCGACCGCGGCCATCGGTCCCGCCTGGGCAGAGACCTCTTCCGGCTTTGTGACGAGCGCCGTTATCCGTGCAGGTGTCGGCGTATCATCGGTCTTGTGATCAACGAAGGCATAGGCTCGTAGGGCAAGCCCATAGGTAAAATCCGCCGCGTTGCGCAGTGCGCCCAACCCGAGCGTAACATCGCCCTTGCCCATCCGCGTCGCGACAGCCGCACCGGCCTTACGTGCCGCTTCCGCGCCAGCACGGGTGTCGAGCTTGACGACGATCAACGCCTCTGCCGCAAAGCCCACTGGATATTCCAGTGTGACAGCGCCCGATGCCGCCAGATCTTCCCAACGTTTCGTCTCACTCAGCCTGACCAATGCGCCTTTTGACAACTTGTTTGCCCGTCGCGCCATCGGTGACAACGTGCCATCTGTTCCCATCGTGACCACGACGCGCCCCTCAGCCGTGGCCAGGGCATCAATGTCAGCTTCGGCAAAAGTGATGTTGAGAGGTGTCGTCATCGAAAGCTCCAATGGGTCCAAACGGTTTCCCACAGGTCTAGCGGGCGGGTCGACCGAATGACAAGGCCGGGGGTGTTTGCTTGACCCTTAGCGGTGTGACGCGGTAGTCAGACAGACCGCCCCGGCCCAGATCTAGGACCCCGCCTACATGCGTTTGCTCGACCGATATGTTCTGACGCAAGCACTTGGCCCATTCGGATTTTTTGCCCTTATCTTTGCTGGCGTTATCTGGCTGACCCAGTCGCTGCGGATTGTGGAGGTTGTGGTCAGCAATGCGCAGGCGGCCGGTGTCTTTCTGGAACTGTCCGCGCTGCTCTTACCGGGCGTTTTGAGCATTGTGCTTCCAATCGCCGCATTCGCCGCGACGATCGTCGCCGTGAACCGCCTCTACACAGAATCTGAGCTTGTCGTGATGATGTCTGTCGGCAAAAGCCGCATCGCACTGGCGCGTCCAATCATCGTGCTCGGGCTGTTTGCGGCAATCGCCACACTCGTTCTGACAACCTATCTCGCCCCTCGTGCTGAACGGCAATTGAGCGACCGGACGGCCAGTATGCAGGCTGAGGTCGCCAATTCCGTGTTGCAGGAAGGCCGGTTTAATTTTCCAGCAACGGGTCTGACCGTCTTTATCGAACAATCGACAGCAGCCGGCGAAATGGCTGGCGTTTTCATCCACGACACCCGGGATCCTCTCGCCAAACGCACCTACATCGCGGAGCGGGCGCAACTTGTGAACGATGCGATGGGCACGCAGCTGGTCCTCTATGATGGCAACGTCCAGACCCTCGATCTCAACAGTCGGGAGTTGAGCCTTCTCGATTTCGACCGGGCCGGCTACAACATCGATCTGGCACAGGAACAGGTCGAAGAGCGGGTGCCAGACGAGAAAGAATTTACGATCTTTCAAATATTTGAGGAGTCTGAACTGTGGTGGGACCGTTTTCCGCCGCGGGCAAGATCGCTCTATGCCGAAGGACATGAGCAGCTGTCTTCCCCCTTATACGCGCTGGCTCTCCCGCTTCTTGGTGCGGCCTGCATACTGTTCGGTACGTATCAGAGAGGCGGTTTTGGGCGAAGAATTTCGATGGCAATCGGCTTAGCCATCGTTGTGCGGCTCACCGGTGTACCTCTTGCCAGCATGGCGCGGGAAGCGAGTGACCTCGCACCACTCATGTATGTGCCGCCATTGGTGACAATTTTAGGGTCTCTCATTGTCCTCGGTGGAAATGTTCGCGCACGCAAACCCAAGGGCGTCCCTGCATGATCGGGACGATGAACCAATACCTTTTGCGGCGCCATCTCGCCGGTCTCGGGTTGGCGTTACTCGCGGCCACGGCGCTGGTGGTCTTGGGTGATTTTCTCGAACTTACAAGGCGCAGCTCTGCGGCATCCCGCGATGACGTTCCGGTCGTCCTGATGCTTGCGTTGCATGTCCCCTCGATCCTTACAAAAACGCTGCCATTCGTGGTTTTGCTCGGCTCGCTGACTGCGTTTCTCAGACTTGCGCGCAGTTCGGAGCTGGTCGTGACGCGCGCTGCCGGAGTATCAGTTTGGCGGCTGCTCCTGTGGCCGACAGCGATGGCGATGGTGCTGGGGGCCCTTGCCTTCGGGGTCTGGAACCCCATCGCGTCAGCCGCGCTCGCCCGCTACGAGACGTTGGAGAGCCGTTACTTGCGAGGGCAGGAAAGCCAACTGTCAATTTCTGAGGATGGGCTCTGGCTGCGCCAGTCCGTGCGCGGCATTCAAACGGTGATCAACGCGCAGGAATCTTCGGCTGATGGGCAAAGCCTGTCGACCGTCGACATCTACCAATTCGACGCAGACGGGAACCAAACACGACGTATGACCGCAGAAAGCGGCATCTTGCGCTCGAACTATTGGGAGTTCAGTGCCGTTGCAGTCTGGACCTTTGAGCGGGATGGCGGCTCACTTACGACCAGTCCCGGTCTCATCGACGAAATCCAGATCCCGACAGATCTGACCGCAGCGCGGATTCTTGAGGGGTTCGCCCCACCCGAAACGCTCGGCTTTTGGTATCTTCCCGACTTCATTGAACGAATGGAAGCATCGGGGTTTTCCTCTGTCCGTCACCGCCTCTATCAGCAAACTGAACTCGCCCGGCCCGTTATGTTCGCGGCGATGGTGCTGCTCGCGGCAGGCTTTGCGATGCGGCATGTTCGCTTTGGATCCACCGGACGGCGCGTCCTTTTGTGTGTTCTGGCCGGATTTGGGCTGTTTTTTCTCTCCGATTTCACGCAAGCCTTGGGGGCGGCCGGAACGGTTCCGGTTGTCCTCGCCGCCTGGGTCCCCCCCGTTGCTGCGTTGATGCTTGCAATCGCGCTTCTGCTTCATCTTGAGGATGGTTGATATGCCCCGTCTGGCCCCTATCGTGGTCGCAGCATCGATTGCACTTGCAGCCCCAGTACACGCGCAGAATGCGGCGCCGGTAGGCGTTCTTGCAGACAGAATGTACGTGGATGCTACGACCGGCGATCTTCGGGCCGAGGGCGATGTTACAATCACACAAGGCACCACGACGCTTCAAACCGACGTTCTTGTCTACAATTCGACTGACGGCACACTGAGCATTCCGGGCCCGTTGCGCCTGATTGACGGAGCCGACGACACGGTCCTTGTTGCAGATTTCGCGGAATTGGATGCGAGCCTGCAGGCCGGTGTGATTTCGGGCGCACGGTCGTTGATTGACGGCGAATTGCAGCTGGCCGCTGGAACAGCGCAACGCGTGGGTGAACGCTACACCGTCCTGAACCGCGTCGTCGCCTCGTCCTGTTCAATTTGCGACACGGGTGAAACCCCGATTTGGCAGCTGCGCGCCACACGCGCAGTTCGCGATGCCGAGGAGCAACGGCTGCATTACGAGAATGTGAAGCTAGATGTTTTTGGCGTGCCTGTTCTGTATCTGCCCTATTTCAGCCATCCAGATGCCGGAGTCGAGCGAACTACCGGCCTGTTAACACCACTATTCACGTCGTCGTCAGTCTATGGAACGGGTGTCAAATTACCATACTTCGTTGCCCTTGCGCCAGATCGTGATACGACGATTACGCCGTTCCTTACGACTGGCGATGGAATTCTATTCGAGGCTCAGTATCGTCAAGCATTTACTCAAGGATATTTGGAGCTCAACGGTAGTGTCCGGCCATCAGATGACCTGTCAGATTGGCGCGGATTCTCCACAGCGCGCGGCAATTGGACTTTCGCCAACCGTGTTCGGGCCTCGTTTGCATTCACACAGATCTCCGATGATCGGTTCCTGGCAGATTACGGCTATTCCTCGCCGGATCGCATCGAGTCCAATTTTGGCCTCTCCTACTATGAAGAGGATCATTTCTGGGAGGCTGAGACCGTCTATTTCCAGACTTTGCGCGCGACTGAGGCGCAAAGCACTGTGCCGTATATCTTGCCGGATGCAGATTACCGTCGGCGGTTCACCATGGGCGACATGCAGGCCGAGCTGAGTGGCTCCATCCTGAGCTATTCCCGCCAGAACGGGCGCGATGTGACGCGAGTGACAGTCGGGGGACAAGTTGATCGAACCTATATCACTGGTCCCGGTCTGGTTTTGCGCGCCTTTGCTGAGGCCAACGCGGATTACTACGTCACGCAGGACGATCCAGTGTTCGGGTCCGACGATCAGGCGCGATTGCGCAGCCTTGCAGGGATCGAGTTGCGATATCCCTTCATTCTGCGCGGAGAGGGCTCCCATATTATCGAGCCGATTGTGCAGCTTGTTCGGGGAGATGATACCGCTGATCTGTCGCGCATAGCGAACGAGGATAGCAGCCTTGTCGAGTTCGATGAGACGAGCCTCTTCAGCACAAACCGCTTCGCCGGCGCGGACCGCTTTGAATCGGGAACTTACGCAAATGTCGGCCTGCGTTACGAATCCCGTACGCGCACTGGGATGCTGCTTTCTGGAACCTTGGGGCGCGTTTTCCGTTCGGACAGCAATTCGGGCTTTGCCGCGAATACCCCTTTGGGGGGTGAAGATTCCGATTACGTCGTCAGCTTCGGTGTAGATACGCCAAGCGGACTTTCCGTATCCGGGAGTGTTCTCGCATCTGATGAGTTCAACATCGAGCAGACCGAACTGGATGTCGGCTACACCCACGGCGATCTGAATGTGGATGTAACCTATGCTCAGCTAGAGCGGACCGCCACGGACCCCGCCCGCGCACAGTTGATCGCCGCCGCAGGCTATAATTTCGACGAGAACTGGCGCGGTGAAATTGATTTCCGTCGCGATATGGAAGTGGACGAATTTGTGTCAGCCTCGGGTCGATTGAGATGGGAAAATGAGTGCATTCGTGTTGGGTTTTCCGTGTCGCGCAACTTTGCGCAATCCGCTAATATCACTGGCGAAACGTCGTTTGGCCTGAATATCGAATTGGTTGGCGTCGGCTCGGGACGAGCTGCTGAGCGGCATCGTGAACGCTGCGCCGAAACGCCTGGGAGTTAAATGAAATCATGCGCTTACTGATTGCAATTGCCGTTGCATTTTCTGCGGTTTGTTCAACTGCTGTCGCCCAGACGACGCCGTTCGCACCGGCGATCATCGTCAACGAGGACGTCATCACCTATTACGATCTGCAGCAGCGTCGCGCGCTTTACAGTGCAACCGGCACCTCGCCCAATGCGCTGGACGAGCGGGTATTTCAGGACCTCACCGAAGAGGCCATCATGATGCAGGAAGGCCGTCGCCGTGGCATCACGCTGAGCGATGAGCAGTTGAATGCCGCTTTTGAACAATTCGCTCAACAGCGCGGCACGACAGCGCAAGGGCTTCTCTCAGCACTGGGTGGTGCCGGAATTGATCCGCAGACCATTCTCGATCAGGTGGCCGCGCAGACGATGTGGCGCCAGGCCGTGCAGCAGCGTTTTACCTCCCGCGCCCTGCCCACAGATCGTGATGTGGAAGAAGCCCTTGTGATTGATGCAGCGGGTGCCGGGCGGGAAGTTCGCCTGTCCGAGATCGCTATCCCCTTTGCGCAGCGCGGTGAGCCCGCGACGCTGCGGCTGATCCAACAGCTTTACGAGCAATTGCGCACCGGGGGCGACTTTGCCGCAGCGGCGCGTGAGTACAGCCGCTCGCAAAGCCGTAATGCCGGCGGTGACATTGGTTGGGTGGCCGTTGAAAACCTGCCGCCGACCATGCGTGCAGAGGTGGACCTGATTGACGCCGGTGGTGTGACCCGTCCAATCCCGATCACGCGGGGTGTGTCCTTGCTGAAAGTGGTGGATGAGCGTCAGATCGCGGCGAGCGGTGGCGCGCAGGTCACCATCACCTATGCGCGCGCGATTTTCCCGATTATCGGCGGTGATACGAACTCTGCCCGTGCAACGGCAAGTGCGGCACGGCGTGGCATCAGTTCTTGCGGTGATATTGAAGAACGCGCCGGGCAGTTTGCAGAAGGCAGCGGACGTTTCGGGCCGGTGCCGTTGTCCAGCGTGGACGTGTCCCTGTTCTCGGCCTTGGCCGGGTCACAGGTCGGCGAGGTCAGCCAGCCGATCCGTGTGGGTGATACTCTGAACCTCTTCGTGACCTGTGCGCGCGACGTGGAATTGGGTGAGGATGAGCGCCGCGCCGTTCAGGAACAACTGTTCAACGATCGCATTTCCTCCTTCGCGGACGGCTATATGCAGGATCTGCTGCGTGATGCGGTGATCGAAACGCGATGATCCCTGCCCTGACGATGGGTGAGCCTGCGGGCGTCGGGCCGGAGCTGATTGCCGCGGCCTGGAAAGCCGGGGTTGGCCCGTTCACCTGCCTTGGGGCGCCGGACGTGTTACGGCGCTTCGACGTTCCTGTTGTAGAGGTGGCGGAATTTGCAGACGGCGCAAAGGCGTGGGAGCATGGCGTTCCCGTCCTCGGCAAAGGTCTGCCCGAACCTGTCACGCCGGGCACCCCGAACCTCGCCAACGCGCCGGCAACACTTGATTGGATTGCCCAAGGCATTGATCTGGCTATGAGCGGTGCTGCCTCCGCCCTTGTGACCGCGCCGATCTCAAAGAAGGTCTTGCAGGACGGCGCGGCCTTTTCGCACCCCGGCCATACAGAGTTTCTGGCCCATCAATCCGGCGCGGCCCGCCCCGTGATGATGTTGGCAGGAACAGCGCTTAAAGTCGTGCCGGTGACCATCCACATTGCCCTTGCAGACGTGCCAACCGCGCTGACTGCGGATTTGTTGAAAGAAACGATCCGCGTCACGGATGCAGGTTTGAAGCGTGATTTCGGGATCGCCGCGCCGCGCATCGCGGTTGCGGGTCTCAACCCCCATGCAGGCGAAGGCGGTGCGATGGGGCAGGAAGAGATAGAGCTCATCAAACCCGCTTTGGTTGAGTTGGATGCCGAGGGTCTGCAGGTTACAGGCCCCCTGCCCGCAGACACGATGTTTCACCCCGCCGCGCGGGCACAATATGACGTGGCTGTCTGTATGTATCACGATCAGGCGCTGGTCCCGCTCAAGACGCTCAGCTTTTCAGATGGGGTGAATGTGACGCTGGGGCTGCCCTTCGTCCGCACCTCCCCCGACCATGGAACGGCGTTTGACATCGCGGGCCGTGGCATCGCTGATCCCGAAAGCCTTTTTGCCGCCATCAGGATGGCCGGTGACCTGGCCGATCGTAGGTCCGCGGTATGAGCATCGATGCCCTGCCCCCCTTGCGAGAAGTCATTGCGAAACATGGCCTGAGCGCGAAGAAACAACTGGGTCAGAACTTTCTGCTCGACCTCAACCTTACGGCCAAGATCGCACGGCAGGCTGGTGATCTTTCGAGCTATGACATTCTCGAAGTCGGTCCGGGCCCTGGCGGGTTAACCCGCGCCCTGTTGGCAGAGGGCGCGCGCAAGGTTGTGGCGGTAGAACGTGACGCACGCTGCCTGCCCGTCCTCGAAGAAATCTCCGAAAGCGCGCCAGGTCGATTGCACGTGATAGAAGGCGATGCGCTCGCTGTGGATCTGCGCCCGCATCTGACCGCTCCCTATAAGGTTGTGGCAAACCTGCCTTACAATGTTGGCACAGAGCTTCTACTGCGTTGGCTTACCCCAGCCAGTTGGCCGCCCGATTGGCAGAGCCTGACATTGATGTTCCAGCGAGAGGTTGCCGAACGCATCGTTGCTCAGCCGGGCAGTAAGGCCTACGGGCGGCTTTCGATCCTTGCGCAATGGCGATGTGATGTGCGCATTGCCCTGCACCTACCGCCACAGGCGTTTACGCCACCGCCAAAAGTGTCATCTGCCGTGGTGCAGGTCGCCCGGCTTGATGTTCCGCGATACGAGGCGGATGCACGCATTCTGTCGGACGTGGTGGCCAGAGCCTTCAATCAACGGCGCAAGATGCTGCGGGCCAGCCTGAAGGGGCTTCTGCCAGAAATTGAAGAGGCTCTGATCTTGGCCGGGATCAAGCCGACCCAGCGCGCCGAAGAAATCGGCCTTGAGCAGTTCTGTGCGCTGGCCCGCATCGTGGCCGACCAGCGCAAATCCTGATCACTCAGATCAACCAGCTGCCTCGGCTGTCGGCTCTGCGGGCTGTTCTGCGGCGGCCACCGGCGCATCTTCAGACGCAACAGTATCCTTGCGTGAGTTTCTGCGGGAACGGCGCGGCTTTGCCGGGCGATCCTCGGGCGTTTCGACAAGCTCTGCCGCTTCACCAGGTTGCTGTTCGACCGTCTCTGCCTTGGGTGCGTCATCCGCTGCGTCGCCACCACCATTCTGGCGCTGCTGCTCGGCCTGTGCCTCGCGCTGCTCCTGCTGCTGGCGATTGCGTTCGGCCTGCTCAGCCTCCCGCTTGGCATTTGCCGCTTCCTGCTGGCGCTGAGCTTCGGCCAACATGCGGGTGTAATGCTCTGAGTGCTGGGTAAAGTTCTCCGCCGCGACACGGTCCCCAGAGAGCTGGGCGTCTCGTGCGAGGCTTTGATATTTCTCGATAATCTGGCTTGGTGTTCCGCGCACCTTGCCTTCCGGTCCGGCACTGTCAAACACGCGGTTGACCACGTTGCCCATGTTGTTCTTCGAGCGGTTGTTCTTGTTCCGCGACCGGTTCTTGTTGGGTTGTCTCATGCTATCCGATTTCTGCCGAAGCCCTCACGAAGACAGCCCGTGAGGCTTGGTCGTTTTTCCTGCATAGTACGGGCTACGGCCCGGTGAACTCCTGCGGATTACGCTGAACGATGCGAGGTCCTGAATAGGGAGCGGGACATATCACCGCTCTCAGGATGGTTTTAAGTATCGTGCTTTTGCAGGGAAGTTCAAGCCTTTTGCCCGAAATTCCATGCTACATACGGATTTCAACGACGCGGTCACGCCCATCTAGGTCCTTGTGGACGCTGACGGACCCCATTTGCGCGAAATAACGGCTTACCGGATCGGCTTGCGTCGGCCCGATCTCCAGCAAAATGCGCGCATTCGGTGTTGCGTGCTGCCTGATATTTGCAGCGATTTGCCGATAGGGCTCCAGCCCGTCCCCGCCCGGCGTCAGGGCGAGGTGTGGTTCCCAATCGCGCACGGTGCGGGATAGATCTTTCATCTCGCTCTCTGCAATATAGGGCGGGTTTGAAACGATAAGATCGAACAACCCAACCACGCGATCGAACCAATCAGACTGTATGAAGTCGACGCCCACGATGCCGAGCTGTTCTGCATTCCGCCGGGCGACGTTCAGGGCAGCTGTCGAAATATCCGTTCCCATACCGTGCGTCTTCGCCCCCCACTCTGCCAGCAGGCTCAACAAAATCGCGCCGCTTCCGGTGCCTAAGTCCAAAACGCGCTCGGGCTGCAGCCCATCGAGCGCCAGTGCAACCAATAGCTCAGTCTCGGGCCGTGGATCCAACACGTCGGATGTGACACTGAAGTCGTGCTTCCAAAAAGCGCGCGTACCCAGGATATGCGAAACGGGTCGATGCTGGGCGCGATCCTCGATCCGTGCGCGATACTGGTCAGCAATATCAATGGCATCGTCCCTGCGCACGATTGCGAAGGAATGCGCGACCAATCCTTGCAGCAAACGACGTGCGTCTGTGTCTGCGGAGGTGATCCCGGCGTTGCGCAAGGTCTGGCTGCCTTCGCGCACCAATTCCTCGATTGTCACGCCTCGCTCTCCATCGCGGCGAGCCGTTCGGCCTGATCCGCTGTGAGCAGAGCGTCAATAATCTCATCCAGATCGCCACCAACAACTTGGTCGAGCTTATAGAGTGTCAGGTTGACGCGATGGTCCGTGACCCGACCTTGTGGGAAATTATAGGTGCGGATGCGTTCTGAACGGTCGCCCGATCCGACCTGACCCTTGCGATCCGCCGCACGCTCTGCATCCGCTTCTGCCCGTTGCATGTCGAACAACCGGGTGCGCAGGACCTGCATCGCCTTTGCACGGTTCGTATGTTGAGACTTTTCCGACGATGTCACGACAATGCCCGTCGGAATATGGGTGATCCGCACGGCACTGTCTGTGGTGTTCACGTGCTGGCCACCTGCCCCGCTGGCCCGCATCGTATCGATCCGAATATCTTCGGTGCGGATTTCAATATCGACTTCCTCAGCCTCGGGCAAAACCGCGACTGTCGCAGCCGACGTATGAATACGCCCGCCGCTCTCGGTTGTGGGAACCCTTTGGACCCGGTGAACACCGGACTCAAACTTCAAGCGCGCAAAGACGCCGTCACCCTGAACGCTCGCGACCAAGTCCCGTATGCCGCCCAGCTCCGTCAGGCTCTCTTCAACAATATCGAACCGCCATCCCCGCCCTTCGGCGTAGCGTTGATACATGCGCATCAAATCGCCGGCGAAAAGCGCGGCCTCGTCCCCACCGGTCCCGGCACGGATCTCAACAATCGCGGGTCGGGTGTCAGCCGCATCTTTCGGAAGCAACGCGATTTGCAGGTCAGCGGTGCGCGCCTCCAGACCGGCTTCGAGCTCCGCGATTTCCTCTCGCGCCAGTTCCGCCATGTCGGGGTCGGTCAACATGTCCCGCGCCTCATCCAGCGCGATCTGCATATTGCGATAGGCCTGCGCTTCTTCCGCGACGGGTCGCAATTCCGCATATTCGCGCGCGGCTTTGACCATCTCATCACCGCTCGCGCCATCATTCATCTTGGCCTCAAGATAGGCAAAACGGTTCAAAAGGGACGCGATTTTCTCGTCAGAAATCATGCTGTTATCACAGTGGCCGTGCGGCTCACTCTGCCTCGAAGCTTGCCAAGGGCTCAAGCCAACTGTCGATCCGGGCCTTGTTCACGCCCAAATCAGATTGTCCGATGCGCGAGCGTGAGAAGATCGCCAGCGTGCTGCGCCCTTCCCCCAGATCGAAGAAAATGACGGAGATATAGTCGGGGAACGCCAGCCGCTCACTTGTTTGGACATAGGTCATCCAGCCGGATTCGGGCGTACCGGCGATCCGCTGCACCCGCGGTTGCCGCAAGACATATTCGTCGAACGCCTGCGAAATCAGCGCCGGATTGGCATCATAGATTGGTGCCTCGCGATCTATCCGCTCGGCCGTCAACGGATCGAACCCGTCCAAGACGGGCACCACGCGATAGCTGTTTGGGCTGTCCGGCGTCGGCGCTGTCAGCGGATCAACATGCCACATATCCGCATCGTGGGTCAGATTGCGCAGCATGAAGAGGGAAGCAAGGCTTCCGACAATCACAACTATGGCGCTCCAGAACAAGATACGCGCGATCATTCGGCGGCCTCAGCCCCTGCGGCGCGCTCAATCTCAAGCTGCTCGGCCCGTTTTTCGACCAGTTCGACGATATGATCTATCATGCCGTCATTGCCTTGCTTGTGATCCTGCTTGCCCGCCAGATACACCATACCCGCGCCGTTTCCACCGCCGGTAAAGCCAACATCGGTCATCAACGCCTCACCAGGTCCGTTAACGACGCACCCGATGATCGAAAGGCTCATGGGCGTCTTCACATGTTCCAGACGTTTTTCCAGTTCGGCCACAGTCGCGATCACGTCAAAGCCTTGTCGCGCGCAGGATGGGCAGGAAATGATGTTCACGCCACGATGTCGCAGACCAAGGGATTTCAGAATTTCGAACCCGGCCTTCACCTCTTCGACCGGATCAGCAGACAGGCTCACGCGGAGTGTGTCGCCAATGCCAGCCCACAACAGGTTGCCCAAGCCGATTGCTGATTTGATCGTGCCCGCGTAATAGCTGCCCGCCTCGGTGATGCCCAGGTGCAGCGGCGCATCTGTTGCGTCCGCCAGCGCCATATAGGCAGCGGAGGCCAAGAACACGTCGCTTGCCTTCACGCTAATCTTGAACTCGTGAAAATCGTTGTCTTCCAGCAGCCTAATGTGGTCGAGACCGCTTTCGACCATCGCCTCGGGGCACGGCTCGCCATATTTTTCAAGCAGGTGCTTTTCCAGGCTCCCCGCATTCACGCCGATGCGGATCGAACAGTTGTGATCCTTCGCGGCCTTCACAACCTCGCGCACGCGCTCGGCAGAGCCGATATTGCCCGGATTGATCCGCAGACAGGCCGCGCCAGCTTCGGCCGCTTCGATGGCGCGTTTATAGTGAAAATGGATGTCGGCGACGATGGGAACGGGGCTTTCGCGCACGATCTCATGCAGTGCGGCGGTGCTGGCCTCATCCGGGCAGGACACGCGCACGATATCGGCACCAGCATCGGCGCAGGCCTGCACCTGCGCGATCGTACCGGCTACATCGTGGGTCAGCGTATTGGTCATGGTCTGCACGCTGATCGGTGCGTCCCCACCGACTGCTACAGGCCCCACGTGAATTTGTCTGCTTTTGCGACGCTCGATGTTCCGCCAGGGCCGGATATGGTTATGCATCGATTTTTGTCCGTATCGAGGGTGCCGTTGCCGCTAACATAGGTGGCACCACGCAAAGAGTCACGCCGTTGCCCGGCGTCACTCGGTCGTGAGTGCGGTTTGCGCGCCCATCAGGATCAACTCGCCTTCCAGCGCATCCCGTTGGTCATCGGTCAGATCGGCGATTGGCCACGACGCCGAGATGTCATCGGCCAACAGCGACACGGAACGTGCGACATTCGGGCCCGTGCCCAAAGGACCATGGACAGTCTGCCCCACCATCAGGAAGACGGAACCGGAATTGCCCGCGCGCAGCTCTGGTCCAATGACATCAGCAGGCAGCTCATAGCGCTCACCGGCGGCGAGAATCTTCTCAAACAATACAGCGCCGTCACCCTGGCGAACCCTTACCCAGGCGGGTTGGGCCGCGATAATCGAGACACTGGGCGGCCCGGCCGGTTCTGGCGCCACGGCCTCAAGCTCTTCTTCCAGCGCCGCAACGGTCACGGCATCTGTCGACGTTTCGGCAAGGGCTGCATCCCGCACCGTATCGCTCGTGACCGCAAAGCTTCCAACGCGGTCGGGATCAATGATTGAGATTGGTCCATCGCGCGGCGCGAGCAATGGCGTTGCGGGCTGCGATGGTTGATAAAGGCGCAGCAGCGCGGCAGAGCGCTCTTCTGCGGCAGCCACGTCCAAAAGCCCAACCTCTGCGCTTTCTGTCGGCGCGGCGCTCACAGCTGCGACTTCATCGGCGAGTTCGGGGGCCTGTGCCACAGGGGCCAACTCAACGCGCTGCACCTCCTGCAGAACGAGATAGCCACCATATCCGACACCGCCCAGAAGCCCGGCCATCACAAGCAGAGAGGCCAAAGCCGCCCCGGTCGCCCGGAAATCAAACGATCCACCCGAGCTGGACAATCCGACGCGGCTTTTCATCAGCGGATCGTTCTTAAGGTCGACCTTCACGGGAACGGACTTGTCACGCCCCTTCGCCTTGGTCCCGCTCAGATCGGAATTCACGCCCTCAAAACCGCTCTCAGCGCAGAAACGCTCGAACACGTCTTCGGGATCAAGGCCAAGATAACGGCCATAGCTGCGGACATAGCCCGCTACAAATCCACGATTTGGAAACACCGCAACGTCGCAATTCTCAATCGCAGCGACATAGGCCGCCTTAATGCGAAGCTCACGTTGCACATCGAGAAGGGATTTTCCCTTCGTGGCACGCTCACCACGAAGCTCATCCCCCAAGGTCACCTGGAAGGAGTCGTAACCTGACAAAGAAGATTGGCTGTCAAATCCCACAGCGTTGTCCAATTCTGCCCCTGGGTGCGGTTTTCCACTATCCCAAAACGTGGTTCAGTTTCTCCGAACCTTTGAGTGACGGTAACAGAATTTCTGAGGAAGTTGAACGGTTTTCCCATCGAACTTGCGATACGGCCTTCAAATTTTGTTTGAAGCATCCGCGCATTGAGCGGATTTCTGCCGGAAAATTCGGGAAATTTGCCCAGATCACACTACGGAGGGTGGACGGTCCTAATAAATATACCGAATCTGCTCTGTCCAATAGTTCTCAACCCGCCGCAAATCGTTGTTGATCTCCGAGATCCGATTTGGCGAAAGCACGTCGCGCGCGACGATTCCGGTGGCATGACGCTCGAACAGGCTGGCGACAACGTTGCGAATCTCTGCGCCGCGGGCGGTCAGGCGCACACGCACAGCGCGGCGGTCCACGCTGCAACGCTCGTGATGCATATAGCCTGCCTCAACCAGTTTCTTGAGATTGTAGCTGACATTCGAGCCCTGATAGTAGCCGCGGGTCTTCAGTTCCCCCGCCGTCACCACATTGTCGCCGACGTTGAACAAAAGCAGCGCCTGCACGGGATTGATGTCGATCACACCCAGCCGCTCGAACTCATCCTTGATCACATCGAGCAATAGCCTGTGCAGACGCTCCACCATGGAAAGGGTCTCAAGATAGGTGCCCAAAAAATCAGGACGCTTTTCAGCCCCAGGTGTGGAGGGGGTGTCGGCCATGCTCGTCATTGGTCTGCAACTCCTTTTCAGGCGAGATTGCAGTAAAATTCCGGCAAATGTCCAAAGAAAGTATTAAGGGTGCTGCATCAAAATTAGTTAAATTTCTCTGCGCCTTGGATGATAGAGACGATTGACACGTGCTCTGCCGGCACTGGTTCGCGCCCCGAAAACCACGTGTAAAGGTCCTGATCATTCTCCCCCAAAAGGGCTTCATACTGGTCGAGTTCTGCAGTCGTCAGTTGGCGCATCCCTTTGTCTGCAAAGGGGCCCAGGATCAAATCCATCTCCTTGATCCCCCGGCGCCAGGACCGGATTTTCAAGCGCTTCAGACGGTTTTCAGCTGTTTCATTTGCTGCACCTGGAATTTCGCCGGTCATGTGATCCTCGCCGCGCCACGCACGCCAGAGCTGTCGCCGAAGACCGCTTTGGTGACACGGGTTGCAAAATGGGTTGAGTAAACGTGGGGACGCATCAGTTCCGGCAACTCCTCGGCCAAACCCGGCAGGTTCGACACCCCTCCGCCCAGTACGATGACATCGGGGTCAAGCGTGTTGACGACAGTGGCCAGGGCGCGCGCCAATCGGCGGCGGTGGCGCTGCAAGGCCGCCTCTGCCTGGTCCTCGCCAGACTGAGCCCGTGAGACGATTTCAGGAACGCGCGGACCTGTGCCGGGCGTCATGCCGCAATCGCGGGCGTAGTCGGCTTCAAGTCCTGGTCCGGCCAGCCATTGCTCGATACATCCTTTCCGGCCGCAAAAGCACTCAGGCCCGGGAAATTCACTTGGATCGCTGATTGGCAGCGGGGAGTGGCCCCATTCACCTGCCATGCCGGACGCGCCGTTGACCATACGACCATGAACGGCCAAGCCCCCGCCGACACCAGTACCAAGGATTGCCCCGAAAACGATATCCGCGCCCCTCCCGGCCCCATCAATTGCCTCTGACAACACAAAGCAATTCGCGTCGTTGGCAACACGGACGGTGCGATCCAGTCGCGCGCTCAACTCAGCGCCAAGAGGCTGGCCAATCAGCCACGTCGAATTTCCGTTGAAGACCCGGCCGTCTGGAGCAACGGCGCCAGGAATGCCCAGTCCAACAGGCTCACCACTTCGGCCAACCTCCGCTTCGATATCTTGCACGAGGGAAACGATTGCATCCAGCGATCCGGCATAGTCATGACGCGGCGTGGGGACACGTTTGCGCGTCAGTTCGGTGCCGTCTTCGTCCAGCACGATGCCTTCAATCTTCGTTCCGCCATAATCAACGCCAATGGGCATGATGCATCCTCAATTCCGTCTTGCCCCGATGTATCACCGGAAATGGCAACAAGACGCAATAGGCGTTTGAAAGCGGTTTGGAAGGTTTTACAGAACCATCGAACGCAGCTTCTTCTCCAGCTGGCCAGAGCGCTCTGCGAGCCGGGTTTGCTCAATGCGAATCGCGCGCACCTCGGCAAGGATCGTGGCCAGGTCACCGTCATTGTCGGCGCCGACGGTGATTCCGTCACCCTGCCCGCTCAGCAGCCACGTGATCGAGACGCCCAGCACGCCCGCAAGCATCTGGATCCGGTTCGCGCGCGGCTCGGCCCGGTCATCTTCCCAGTTCCGGATCGTGTCGACCCGCAGGCCCAGACGTTTGGCAAGCCGTGACTGATCAAGGCCAATCGCCTCACGTGCCGCGGCCATACGGTCACCGAACGTTGCGGCATCGTCGTGAAAATAGTCCTGCATATCCGTCGGCTCCTGATCGCGCATCCGCTCTCTCCTCATACCCTTGGGTGGGACATAGCGCGAGATCGCCGGATTTGCACAAGGGAATGCGACGTCGGTGAGTGCGCTGGCGACGGTCCCAGCGCGAAAGCCTTGAAAATAGGGGGCGATCGCGGCATCAGTGGCGCAACTGACCCTAGGAGCCCTGTCATGCCCTTCCTCTCCGACCAGCTGTCCCGCGTTAAGCCCTCCCCGTCCATCGCTGTGACGACACGGGCGGCAGAGCTGAAGGCGGCCGGACACGACGTTATCGGATTGGGCGCGGGCGAGCCGGATTTCGACACGCCCGAACATATTCGCGAGGCCGCAAAGGCCGCCATTGATGCGGGAAAGACGCGCTACACCGCCCCGGACGGCATTCCCGAGCTCAAGCAAGCCATCTGCGACAAGTTCCAGCGCGAAAACGGGCTAAGCTATACCCCCGCGCAGGTTTCCGTCGGTTCGGGCGGCAAGCAGACCCTCTACAACGCTCTCGTTGCGACATTGAATGAAGGGGATGAGGTTCTGATCCCCGCGCCTTATTGGGTAAGCTATCCCGACATGGTTCTGCTCGCAGGTGGGACGCCTGTCGTGATCGAAGCCAGTGTCGAAGCGGACTACCGCATCACGCCAGAACAGCTTGAGGCTGCAATTACACCGCAAACCAAGTGGTTCATCTTCAATTCCCCGTCCAACCCGTCCGGCGCTGGGTACAGTCGGGAGCAGTTGAAGGCCCTGACCGAGGTTCTGATGCGGCACCCCCACGTTTGGGTCATGACCGACGATATGTACGAGCATATCGCCTTTGATGGTTTCGAGTTCTGCACCCCGGCCGAAGTTGAGCCCGCGCTCTATGACCGGACGCTCACCTGCAACGGTGTGTCGAAAGCCTATGCGATGACGGGGTGGCGGATCGGCTATGCTGCAGGCCCGGTGGATTTGATCGCAGCGATGCGAAAAGTGCAGAGCCAGTCGACGTCGAACCCCTGTTCGGTCAGCCAATGGGCCGCGGTGGCGGCACTGAACGGCCCGCAAGACTATATCACCATGAGCCGTGTGGCCTTCCAGCGCCGACGCGACCTTGTCGTCGCATTGCTCAACGACTGTCCGGGCATCACCTGCCCCGTGCCGGATGGTGCATTTTACGTCTATCCCTCCATCGCGGGCTGCATTGGCAAGTCTACACCCGACGGCAAGATCATTGAGACGGATGAGGATTTCGCGACGTCCCTGCTCAATGATGAGGGTGTCGCCGTCGTCTTCGGCGGGGCGTTCGGTCTCTCGCCCAATTTCCGTGTCAGCTACGCCACCGCAGACGATACGCTGCGTGAGGCCGTGGCCCGGATCAAACGCTTCTGCGAGGGCCTTGTATGAGCACGGCGACCCCGCTCTACTTTCGTGCGCGCGACAATGGCGCGGCGGTCTTTCGGGTCGAGACGGACAACCGTCAGCGGCGTCTTGAATTGCGCCAGTTGGCGGTAATCAATATCCGGTCGGGAGAGATCAAGCCCCACGGACAGCAGGTTCCAACCAATGCCGAGTTGGAAGAGATGCAGGTTTGGATTTCCACCCGCCGCGATACTCTGACCTCTCGCGAAGCCGACGACATCGCCCGCACTGTGGATGCGATCAGCGCTGCGGCGCAATGGGCACAGGCCCGCGCGTCGCAACACGATATCGATAAATTTGCCGATCCGCTGATGATGGCGATGCACGACTTGCGCGCCGTTCTTATCCGGCGAAAACTCGACAATGAGGCCGAATGACGCCTAAAGCCCCCCGGTGCGTACGATGAAGGACACGATCTCATCGACGCCAACACCGGTCTTCACATTGGCAAAGACCGTCGGCCGTTCGCCCCGCTGAACCTTTGCATCGCGTTCCATCACGTCAAGCGATGCGCCAACATGCGGGGCCAGCTCGATCTTGTTGACGATCAGCAGGTCCGAGCGCGTGATCCCCGGCCCGCCCTTGCGGGGAACCTTGTCGCCCCCGCACACATCAATCACGTAGAGCGTGATATCCGCAAGCTCCGGCGAAAACGTCGCGGACAGATTGTCTCCTCCACTCTCGATCAGCACGAGGTCGAGGTCGGGGAATTTCTCGACCATCTGATCGATAGCGTTGAGGTTGATACTTGCGTCCTCGCGAATGGCGGTGTGCGGACAGCCGCCTGTCTCGACCCCCATGATCCGCTCCAGCGGAAGGGCCTGCGCGCGCATCAGAAACTCCGCATCCTCCCGCGTGTAGATGTCGTTTGTGATCGCCGCGACGGAATAGTCACCGGCCATCGCCTTGCAGAGCTGTTCCATAAGCGCGGTCTTGCCCGCGCCGACCGGACCACCAAGGCCCACACGCAACGGGCCGTTAGGACTGGGCATTCTGATCTTCCTCTTCAAAAACTTCGAGCGCTGCATTCAGCGCATTGATCGCGGCCGGAAACCCACCATAGAGGCTCATCTGCCAGATGGTTTCGGCAATTTCCTCGCGGCTCAGACCGGCCTTGCGGCCGCCTGCGATGTTTACTTTTAGTTGCGGACGCGTCTGCCCGCCAAGGGCGGTCAGCGCGGCAATCGTCGCGATGTAGCGATCGCGCAGGGCCAGGCCCGGACGTCCATATTGCCGCCCATAGGCAAAATCGACCACGCCCTCTGCCATCCCCGGCAGCAAGTGGCCATAGCGTGCATCAAGGGCCGCCTCCATCCCAGGATTAAGCTCTTCGGACATTCTGCGCCCGCGTTCGGTTGTGTCGCTCATGAGCGGAACATCCTTGAATATTGTGTTTCGTGCTGAAGGCTTGCCATGTCGGCCCGAATGCTCGCCGTCCCAATCTTGTCCAGCCCGGCGTCTTGGGCGTCTTGGGCGACCGTCTCGCACAACGGCAACAGAGCCATGACGATCCGCTGTCCATCCGTCTGCCCAAGCGGGATCGCCCGTACGGCAGCGCTGACCAGATTGGCGACAAAGGCCTGTAGATAAAGCACCACCGTCATGTCGAGTGCGATCCCCTCTCGCGCGGCGCCATACCCAACAGCCACCGGGTAAGGCAGCGGATCGGTTCGCCCGCCAAAAAGCGCGCCCGTGACGCGCATGAAACTGGCCCCCTGATCCATCGTTTCGGCATAGCGTTCCCGCGAGGGGGCGAGGGCTGCGGCAAGCTCGGCAATCTCGCTGACATCATCCGCATGATAGGCATGGGACAGAAGGATCGCATCAGCCCGCCCTGCCCCATGGCGAAGGACATCCTCCAACCATGCTTGCAGGCCCGCCGCATCGTAGATGACATCATCAGAGATCAGCCGGTCCAAGCCATGCGACCAGGCAAAAGCCCCGGTCGGAAAACCGGGCGAGAGCCATTGGTGCAACAGCTGCGCATCCCTCATGATCCATCCTCAAACCTGTTTGCGAGATCATCGACATCGCCCATGGCCGCAAGCCGAAGCTCCCGAATGACATTCAGTGCCGGGCTGACCATGAACAGCGCGGACCCGATGACGAAAAGCCAAGTTCCCAGATAGAGCCAATCCTCCGAGAAAAAGCAGACAGACCCGATCACGAAGAGCAGTGCCGCAAGGAAATTGGCAACCGTCATGGCCAGCTCAAAAGCGGCATGCAGCCGCCTGTGTCGGTGGCTTAGGCCCCGCCGATCCGCTTCGAAAATCATCTGGACCTCAATGCTCGTGGGAATGCGTGCGACCCTGACCATAGGCGCCCCCTTCGGGCGTAAAGGGGCCGTCACGATAGGTAACCGCACACCCAAGGTGTTCGAGCATATGGGCAATCACCTTGTCCGCGCGCAACACCAACCGGTCGCTGAGAATTTGGCAAGTCAAATGCCGGTTGCCGACATGCCACGCGACCCGCGCGAGGTTTGAGAGGTCCTCCGGCACAGCCTCCATCAGCGGCTCATCCGCGGCAACAATGCGGATCAAGCGGCCGTCGTCCAAGACAAGACTGTCCCCCGCCCGCAATTCCTGCGCGTCCGGCAGATCGAGCAGGAACGCGGTGCCGCCGTCACCCGTCATCGCCATCCGCCGCCGGAAGCGGTCGTCATAAGCAAGCGTGATGGTGTCAGCGGGGGCGTCGTGGGAGTGGGTGAGTTTTGTGGCGCGGGTCATTTCGTCTAAGATATCTCGTTATAGGCACTTAGGGCCAATGGTCTGGATCTGATCTGATACGTCTCGATGGCCACAAGAAGTGGTCGCGGATCGGGTATTTGGTAGTACCCCGTGACCACATATCGGCTGACATCATTTGCCTTGTGCCAAGCTGCTAAAAACGAAGTGAGATCATCAAACTCGGCGCTTGGCAGGCCGGATGCTGACTGGGCGTGCTCCAAAATCTTTTGCCATTTTGGACGCTTTGACAACCACCGTTTTAATTTGCCGATGTCGTGGCCAAATTCTTCTCGGATCTGTGTGATTGTCTCGCCTTCCGCTCGGACCGCGGCTTTCATCGCCAGTTCCCACGAATGACCGACGAGAAACCAAGTCGGAATAAGGTGCGGCACATCCGTTGTCATCCAGCCGGGGCCTTGAACCAAAGCCAAAGCGGCCTTCGTAAACTCTTCCGATTTCGCCAGCATTGCGGTTGCCGGGCTACGCTCAGATGCATCAGGCTCCTTTAGCCGCTCGATAGTATAACGGTCGGACACTTGGGACTCCTTGAGCCCACTCAAAACATAAAATATCGCTGCGCCATCGGCAGCACTTCGGCGGGCTCGCAGGTCAGCAATTCGCCATCGGCACGCACCTCGTAGGTTTCGGGGTGCACTTCGATGTTGGGGCAATAATCGTTGAGGATCATTGCACTCTTGCCGATGCCGGAGCGGACGTTTTCGACCGCAAGCGTCTCCTTTTCCAGCCCCAGATGCGACGTCTCTGCCGCGCCACTCACGAAATGCACCGAAGACGCTTTTTGCGAGCCGCCGAATGCGCCGAACATCTGGCGGGAATAGACTGGCTGCGGTGTCGGGATCGAGGCGTTCGGGTCGCCCATCTGCGCGCAGGCAATGGTGCCGCCGACCAGCGTCATCTCCGGCTTCACGCCGAAAAAGGCCGGGTTCCACAGGCAGAGGTCGGCGCGCTTGCCTTCCTCAACCGAGCCGATATGCGCACTCACGCCATGGGCAATCGCGGGATTGATCGTGTATTTCGCGATGTAGCGACGGACGCGAAAATTGTCATTTTCGCCGGTCTCTTCAGCAAGCCGCCCGCGCTGTTTCTTCATCTTATCAGCGGTTTGCCACGTACGGATCAGCACCTCGCCCACACGGCCCATCGCCTGACTGTCACTCGCGATGATCGAAAACGCACCCATATCGTGCAGGATATCCTCTGCCGCGATGGTCTCCCGCCGGATGCGGCTCTCGGCAAAGGCCACATCCTCGGGGATCGATTTGTCGAGGTGGTGGCAAACCATCAGCATATCGAGATGCTCTTCCAACGTGTTAACCGTGTAGGGCCGCGTGGGGTTGGTTGAGGACGGTATGACGTGCTCCTCCCCACAAACCTTAATGATATCAGGGGCATGACCGCCGCCTGCACCTTCCGTATGGAAGGCATGGATCGTGCGGCCCTTCATGGCGGCGACGGTGTTCTCGACAAATCCGCTTTCGTTGAGCGTGTCGGTGTGGATCATCACCTGCACATCCATCGCGTCCGCGACGCTAAGGCAGGTGTCGATGGCAGCGGGCGTCGTGCCCCAATCTTCGTGCAATTTCATAGCGCAAGCACCGGCGCGGATCATCTCCTCCAACGGCGCCACCCGGCTGGCATTGCCTTTACATGACAGGCCGAAATTGATCGGGAACGCATCGAGCGCCTGTAGCATCCGCCCGATATGCCATGGCCCCGGCGTGCAGGTGGTTGCGAGCGTGCCGTGGGCCGGGCCTGTGCCGCCGCCGAGCATCGTGGTCACTCCAGAATGCAGAGCATCTTCAATCTGCTGCGGGCAGATGAAGTGGATATGAGCATCCATCGCGCCTGCCGTCAGGATCCGGCCCTCGCCCGCAATAGCCTCGGTGCCCGGTCCGACAATGATATCAACATTGGGCTGAGTGTCGGGGTTGCCGGCCTTGCCAATCTTATGGATACGACCGTCCTTAAGTCCGACGTCTGCCTTGTAAATCCCGGTGTGATCGACGATCAGCGCATTCGTGATAACAGTGTCCACCGCCCCTTCCGCGCGCGTCACCTGAGATTGGCCCATGCCGTCGCGGATCACCTTTCCGCCTCCGAACTTGACCTCTTCCCCATAGGTCGTCAGGTCACGTTCAACCTCGATGATCAGGTCCGTATCCGCAAGGCGAAGACGATCACCGGTCGTGGGGCCATACATATCCGCATAGGCGGCGCGAGAGATCTTAGCGGGCATTGGTTTCCCTTTCTTTGCAGCCTGTTAGGCGCGAATATTCAAGTGCTCAAGCCAAGCAGTGCGAGCCTTGGCGCATGCCGTTGGCGATACATTCGCTTGGCCAGAATCGCAGTCGGCAATGTCAGCCATCCGGCGTCGATTTCGATTGTGTCGATCTGTTTGCTGCCAGATGCGGTTGGTTGGATTTCGAGCGAATGGCGCCATGATTTGACGCCGCTGCCCTGCTCCATCGTCACGTAGCGGAACTGCGCATCATCAAGCTCCACCAGTTCCACGCGATATGGTTTCCAATCGCCACGCCCCATGACTTTCACTTCAAAATCAATGACATCCCCCAGCGCGACCGGGCCGCTCTTTAGTCCGCGATATTCAACAGATCCGGCCGAAAGTGGCGCAAGGTTCGCGAAATCCTTGGCGATTGCCCACACGTCCTGCGGGGGTGCGGCATATTCATTCTCAATCCGGATGGTGCGCGCCATCAGTCGAGCGCGCCCATCACTTTGGCATTGAAACCAAACACTTTTCTGTCTCCACCCAATGGGACCAAAGACACTTCGCGGCGCTGTCCCGGTTCGAAGCGAACAGCGGTTCCCGCCGCGATATCGAGGCGCAGGCCGCGGGCGGCCTCGCGGTCGAAGTCGAGCGCGGGGTTGGTCTCAGCGAAGTGGTAGTGGGAACCGACCTGGATCGGGCGGTCGCCGGTATTGGCGACCTCCATCGTAACGACCTCGGCACCATCGTTCAGAACGATCTCACCGGCGGCGGGAATAAGCTCTCCTGGGATCATCGGGCTCTCCTGAAAAGGGGCGAAAATGGCTGTGCACAGGGCGTGCACACTGCGTGCACAACCCGTGCACCGACACATGCAGACGAATTGGCGAGGGACGCGGTCATGACGCAGGCTCCATCCGGGTTGAAATCGCAACGAGGGCCGCGGCGCGCGCGTCCCCAAATTGTCGGGTCAGTTCCGGGCTAACGTCGCCACAGGCCCTGACAACCTGCGCGGCGCCGTCGATATAGGCGCGCGCGGCATCGGCCTCTGGAAATCCGGCGGGCAGGCGCACGATATCGCGCAAATTCGAGGTTTGATCGGCGATCTTTATGGCGCGCGCCGCGGCGGACGCCTCGGCCATATGACGGGCCTGCGCCGCTTTGCGATCGGCGCGCGGTAAAGACGACCGCTCTCCCGGATCGGTCAGTTCGGCCACGATGTCTGCCACTGCCTCACCAAATGCCGCTTTGATCGCCCCAACTTCCGTCGACGTATCCTCGACCGTGTCATGCAACAGCGCAGCTATGACAGCGTCCTCTTCCTGCCCGTCTGCGGAGACAAGGGCCGCGACCTCGCGCACATGATCGACATAGGGCACTTCGCCGCCGCGACGCGTCTGACCGGCATGGGCCTGCGCGGCAAAAGCGGCGGCCTGTCTTATGCGTGGGGTCGTCATCGCGGTCTCACCGGATCGGATGGTGGACGGTGACAAGCTTGGTGCCGTCTGGAAACGTCGCTTCGACCTGCACATCGTGGATCATGGAGGGCACACCTTCCATGCATTGATCGGCGCTGACCACGCTGGCCCCCGCTTCCATCAGATCAGCCACGGAGCGTCCATCACGGGCGCCTTCAACAACGAAATCCGTGATCAGCGCGATGGCCTCTGGATGGTTGAGCTTCACGCCCCGCTCCAGCCGATTGCGGGCGACGATGGCGGCCATGCTGATGAGCAGCTTGTCCTTTTCGCGGGGGGTCAGGTTCATGGCGGGTCGCCTCCTTCGTCGTGGGTTGGCGGTCGGTCTACATATACCATACCCGGGGCAAGGGATCGCCCCGGTAACGTTCCAGAAAGGCGCGGATGCCCTGTCGCAGCGGGTGCAGGTCGGCGGCATGCAACCGGCACACCAACTGGCCATTCCAGGCGGATGCCGCCGCTGTCACCGTTGATGGGAGCGCTTCGCGCGCAGCGTCGAGCCGATCCATGGCCAGTGGACCCGAATGCAAAAAAGTTGCAAACGCGCCGATGCCTTCAAGCGTCGCCGGGCCGTTGCGCAAAGATGCAAGATCACCGGTCAGCCGCAAAGCCTCTGCCTGCACCAGTTTTCCATCCCGGCGAATGCGCCAGTCATCCGTGAACGAGAGCGTGTTGAGGTGTTCGCCCATCGCGGCCCGGCCCAGGACGATTGTCTCCAGCGCCATGAAGTCCGCATCGCCCTCAAGCGAGACATCAATTCTGCGGGCAGTCGCGCTGCCATCAAACAAGATCGTCTCCAGCGGCAACCAGTCGAGCCGTGCGCCCGCGCCAACGCTGAGTGTGGTCTGAATCCGGCCCGTGTCGCCGCTGGCGCGGTACAGCCGCTCGGCGGCCTGTGTCGTGCCCACCAGATGCGCACCATCAGCCGCCTCAAGCGTCCAGTCGAACCGATCCCCGCCGGTCACGCCGCCTGCCGTGTTGATGAACACGGCCTGGCTGGGTCCACCATGTGTGGCGGGCATCAGCACTTTGCCAGAACCCGATTGCCGTAGGCCCGTCAGACGTCTACCGGAAACCGCCGCGCGCGCACCGCCGCGCGCCCGTTGCATCGGGCGGCCAGAGGTCGGTGGGGGCGTGAACGGTGCAGTCATTGCCCAAGTTTAGGGCAGCGTTCGCGAGAATGGCAATGGCGAAGGCGGCGAATGCCGTAATTGCCTATTCTGCAGGCACATGTCCCTGATCGAGCTGCGCCGTGCGCCACGCGGTCGGGCTCTGCCCCGTGCGCTCCCGAAACGCGCGGTTGAACGGAGCGAGGGAATTATAGCCGAGCGCGAAGGCATGGGCGATGATCTGCTCGCGGGCCTGTCCCGGATCGGCGAGACGGCGCTTGGCCTCCTCAATCCGGTGATCGTTCACGAAAGCAGCGAAGTTGCGGTAGCCAAGCCCGCGATTGATAAGGCGACGCAGCCTGTGTTCGGGCATGTCGAGTTGGTGGGCCAGTGCACCGATCGTCAGACCCGGTTCAAAACACGCGCCACTCGCAACAGCGTCGTTCAGTTTGTCGAGGTCCAACCTGTCAGCCACCGGTACATCACGGGGCCGAGGCGCAGTCTCTGCGTCAGGCGTGGACAGAAGCCCACGCTCCATCCGGGTGAGCCACAGGCTAAACAGAAGGGACGACCCGAAATACTTGACCCACTCAATGATTTGAAAGGCCGGGGCGTAGCCGTCGACCAATACCTCACCTGCGATTGACGTGATAACAAAGATTGGAACCAGCGTCGCCAGCACCACGCGGAAACTGCGTCGGAACTGGACGAGGTCGCCATCAAAATCCTGCAGCGCCAGAACCATGATGTGCAGCATCAGCCCGACGGTCACGATCTGACAGATAAAGTAAAGCTCTGGAAAAAAGCCGGTGACGGCGATCACCGCAAAGGGAATGACGGTCAGCACGCAGAGCCGTGCCCGGTCTGAAAAGAGCGCAAGCGCCAGCAACCAGAACGCAAATCCGAAGAAATTGCCAAGATAATAGAAGGTCGCGTCGAGCCATTGGGGCCCCAGTGACGGCGCCTCATGCGCGCCGAGAGCGTGAAAGGCGGCGACGACACAGCATAAAAAGCCCGCCCGATCCACAGCGCCGCGCAGCCCCATCATCGCAAAGCGGATTGCGAGAAACAGCAAAAGCCCGACAGAGGCCCCCCGGAACAGCAATTCATAGGATTCCATGTGGGTCATCTGCGCCGCTCCACCTGATACGCGTCTCAGTCTAGCAAGCCAGATATGGGCAAGCGAGAACTCGATTGCGCGCCGATTTCGAAAATAACCGGTCGATTTCTGGAAATTCGTACATTTTTTGAAATTTGCGCAACATGTGGGGCAGCGATTTCCCAACTGCGGATCAGACCATCACACCAAAGGAGATGACTGATGTTCCGTACCCTTCTTGCCCTGACCGTGGTAGCCACCCTCGCCGCCTGTGGCGCACCTGATCAGATGTCCTTCGTCGCCGCAGGCGATCACCCGATGGCAGATGTGAACGTCACCCCAGTCCCGGTCCCCCACTACTGAATGTGACGCCGCGCCTCGCGCTTGACGCGGGGCGCGCATCGGCATAGCACCCACGGTACTGGAACGCGGGTGTAGCTCAGTTGGTAGAGCATCAGCTTCCCAAGCTGAGGGTCGCCGGTTCGAGCCCGGTCGCCCGCTCCAGTCTCGAAACCGATATTCGAATATTGATCGCCGTTTAATTGCGCAGGCGAAAGATCACAACCGGTGCCACAGCTTCTCTGGCAAGAGGCGCATCAGATGCGCCATCACGCGCCAGCGCTTTGTGACGGTGACGGTTGATCGGCCTGCCTTGATCCCGGTCCAGATTTGCCGGGTCGCCTTGTCGACCGGTTGCAGCCAGAAGACTTTGCCCTGGACAATATCCGTGTCGACAAAGCCTGGACGCACATCCGTGACCTTTACCTGAGGCGCGCGCCGGGCCGCCCATTTGCGCAGACCTTCTGCATAGCGGGCTTGATAGGCCTTGGACGCATTATAGGCTGGCGCCGCGCCATCGCCGCGATGGGAGGCGATGGAGGAGATGATGACCAGATGGCCCGCCCCGGCCTCTGCAAAGTGGCGCATCGCAGCCGTGGCCAGATGGGTAAAGCCTGTCACGTTGACATCGATGGTCTGAAGCTCTGGTCCGACATCGAGCGGCTTGTTGAACAGGCCAATACCGGAGCTGAGGACAATCATGTCGCATCCGCCAAGCAGTTCTATCAGGTCCGTGAGGCCACGGGTTGCCACCTCGAAATCCGTCACATCCATGCGGGCGGGCACGATCTTTCCCGGATGTGCGGCCTCAAGCGCCTCTAGCCGCTCTAACCTGCGCCCTGTGACGCCGACGGTCCAACCATCGGCGACCATCTGGCGGGCCAGCTCCTCCCCAATGCCGCTTGTCGCTCCGATGATGATTGCGCGCTTCATCCCTGCCCCCTGACGTCAAGTTCCACCCGAAAGTGACTGGCGCGGCGGCGGGCTGCAAGCTAGTGATTTCACCTAACGCCGCGTCAATGTGCGAGCGATCAGCAAGGACGCGAGAAAGATGACGGAAAGCACAAAGGGTTGGATCGCCGTCGTCATCACCTTACTGATCTGGGCGAGTTTTTTGATCGTGACGCGCGCGGCCGCAGCCGCAAACCTCACTCCTGCGGATGTGGGCCTGCTGCGTTTCTTGCCCGCGGCACTGCTTTTTGCCCCGGTCTGGTTGAAACGCTCCCCATTGCCCGAAGGCGCGCGACCGCATCATATCATCACAATTGCACTGACCGGCGGTTTCGCCTTTGTCTTTCTGCTGTCCAGCGGCCTGCAATTTGCACCGGTGGCCGATAGCGGTGTTTTCGCACCGTCGATGCTGCCGCTCTATGTCGCCGTCCTGAGCTATTTTTGGCTGGGGGAACGCTTTGGTCCGGTTCGGTTGACCGGATTTGCCCTGATCCTGATCGGTGCGGTTGGAATTGGTGGATGGGAGGCATTGACCAATGCCGAGAGTGGGGCCTGGCGTGGACATCTGTTGATCTCGGCCGCGTCGCTGCTGTGGGGCATTTACACAGTGATCTTTCGCAAATCCGGGATCGAGCCTGTGGCTGCGGCGGCAATGATCTGTTTCTGGTCGGCGCTGGCATTCATTGCGCTGGCCGTAATCATGCCGCTCAATATCCCCGAGACCGCACCTGACACCCTTGCTTTACACATTGTCATGCAAGGTGTGCTGTCCGGCTTTGTCTCAACCATTACTTATGGTTACGCATTGTCGCGCATCGCGCCATCCAAGGTTGCAGCCTGCGCGGCTCTTGTCCCGATCCTGGCAGCCCTGGGCGGGCTTGTCATTCTGGGCGAGCCCATCGGCATGGTCAAATGGATTGGCATCGGAGTGGTGGCCAGCGGCGTGTTGCTGGCCTCTGGCGTCTGGCGCCTCAAAAGCTGATCTCGAAAACCGCACCCTTGTCGTTGTAGTAGTCGATCTTCGCATTCAGCTGTGTGCCGAGCGTCTGCAAGATCGTCATTCCCAAGCCATCCGAGTCTTTCAGCGTGAAACCATCGGGAAGGCCCCCGCCGTTGTCGCGGTAGACAAGAACCGTCTTACCCGCATCATCCGTGTTGAGTGAGAAAGTGATCGTCGGCTCTGTCACGTCCTTGAAGGCATATTTCAGCGAGTTGGTCGCAAGTTCGTTGATCGCGAGGGCGAGTGGGATCACATCCCCGACCGGCAGCACGCGATCCTGTGTCGTGTCATTGACGACGCGCACCTCAATCGAGTCCGTCAGCGTGGCTGTGATCTTGTCCAACATGGTCTCAAGATATCCGGCCAGCGCCACCTTGCCCTCGCCCTCCACCCGATAGAGCGCAGCGTGGACCGTGGACATGACGCGGATGCGGCTTTGCGTCTGGGATAAAAGCTCCCGCGTTTCATTCGATTTGCTGCGCCGCGCCTGATAGTTGAGCAGGCTGACCAGCAGGCTGAGATTGTTGGCGACCCGGTGGTTCACCTCGCTGAGCAGCATCTTTTGCACTTCGAGCGCTGATTGGAGCGCGCGCTCATCCGCAATGGCAAGCGTACGGTCCCGCAGCGTCAGGACCGCGCCGATCTTCTGCCCATCCGCTGACATGACAGGCGTGGCGCTGCCTTCAGCCACCACCTCGGTCCCATCGGGGCGACGGATCAGCCAACGTTCCTCCAACACGGTGACACCGTCGCGCACCGCGCGCGACAGTGGCAATTCCTCGAATGGATAGGGGGAGCCATCCTCACGAAACAGATGGAAGGTGTCGCTGTAACCTTCTGGTGTTACGCCAAATTTCGCAACACCGTGCAGACGCTCTGCCGCTGCGTTGACATAGAGGATCGCGCCTGCATTGTCCGTGATGATCACCCCTTCCGTCAGCTGTGAAAGCGCCGCTGTCAGAAGGGTTTTCCGTTCCAAATCATTCGACATATCGGACCGCCCGCCTTGTGCCGCCGGTCCCCCGAACTCAGGTCGCCGGTTGCGCTGTTTCCACGACTTTCACGAACCAAGATGCGCCTACCGGGCTCATCTCATCGTTGAAGTCATATTCGGGGTGGTGAAGGCCTGCGCCGCCACCCCCACCCAGGAACATATATGCGCCCGGACGCTTTTCGAGCATGTAGGAGAAATCTTCCGCGCCCATCATAGGGGAGACGTCTGTGTCGACCCGCTCTTCGCCGGAGACGGCCGCCGCGACCGCACTGGCAAATTCCGTTTCGGCCGGATGGTTCACCGTAACCGGATAGCCCTTTTCATACTCGACGACCGCTGTGCCACCATGGGCCCGGGCGATGTTCTCAGCCACCTCGGACATGCGGGCGATGGTGAAATCGCGCACTTCTTCGTCGAGCGTCCGCACTGTGCCAGACAGTTGAGCCGTGTCCGGGATGACGTTGTGTGTGGCGCCCGCATGGATCTGCGTGATCGACAGAACACAGGATTTCAGCGGGTCGACATTTCGGGCCGCAATCATCTGCAAGCCCTGCGCGATTTGGCAGGCGATCATGACACTGTCGATGCCTTCATGGGGCATTGCGGCGTGGGCGCCCTTGCCCGTCACCTTGATCTCGAACGTGTCGGCGGCGGCCATCAGTGGACCGGGGCGGGTATACCACGCGCCGAACTCACCGCCCGGATGGTTGTGGATGCCGTAAACCTGCGAGATGGCGTATTTCTCCATCATGCCATCCTCACACATGGCAAGGCCGCCGCCTCCGCCCTCCTCCGCAGGTTGGAAGATCAGCGCGACGCGGCCAGAGAAATTGCGCGTCTCAGCCAGATAGCGCGCAGCGCCCAGCAGCATTGTGGTGTGTCCATCGTGGCCACAGGCGTGCATCTTTCCATCGACCTTGGACTTGTAGGGAAGGTCGCGCACTTCCTGAATGGGCAGTGCGTCCATATCAGCGCGCAGCCCAATTGTGGGGCCATCGCCGCCCTGCCCCTCGATCACCGCGACAACACCCGTTCGGCCAACGCCTTCCTCGATCTGGGTGATGCCAAAGGATTTGAGCTTATCCACAACATAGGCTGCCGTCTCTTCCACATCATAGCCGAGCTCGGGATGGGCGTGGAGATACTGGCGCCACTCCTTCATGTCCTCGTGAAATTCCGCGATACGATTGATGATGGGCATGGGACACTCCTGTTGATGTCTTCAATGAAGGGCGCGGACCGGCCCACGTCAAGCTATCGGTTGTACCTCGTGCGCCCGGATGCGTAAGGTCGCGCCATGAGCAGACCTGATCCCGACCGCGCCGCCTCTGACCGCCTTGTCCACGATGGAGGGGCGACGTTCGAGCGCCTGATTGAGATCATGGCGCGATTGCGCGCGCCCGATGGATGCCCGTGGGATCTGGAGCAGACCTTTGCGACCATCGCGCCCTACACGGTCGAAGAAGCCTATGAAGTGGCAGATGCGATCGAGCGCGAGGATATGGCGGAGCTGCGCGGCGAGCTGGGCGACCTTCTATTGCAGGTTGTGTACCACAGCCAACTGGCAGCTGAAGATGGGGCCTTCACCCTCGATGACGTGATTCGTGGCATCAGTGACAAAATGGTCCGCCGCCACCCCCATGTTTTTGGCGATGCGCAGGATCGAAGTGCAGAGGAACAGGTCGCCGATTGGGAGCGGATAAAGGCCGCTGAACGGGCCGAGCGCGGCACGGTCAAGCGCCGCACATTGGATGATGTAGCCCGCACGCTTCCCGCCCTGACCCGAGCGCTCAAACTGCAAAACCGGGCAGCCCGGGTCGGGTTCGACTGGCCGGATGTGGCCCAGGTCCTCGACAAGGTGGCAGAAGAAACAGCAGAGCTGGTGTCAGCGCGCGAGACGGAGACGAAGGCCCGTCAGGCCGAGGAATATGGAGACCTGATGTTCGTCATGGTCAATCTCGGCCGGCATCTGGGCATTGTCCCGGAAGAAGCCCTTCGAGCGGCGAATTCGAAATTCGAAGCGCGGTTCAACTATATCGAGGATCAGCTTGAAATAGAAGGAAAATCACCTTCTGAAGCCACGCTCGATGAAATGGAAGCCCATTGGCAGGCCGCGAAATCCGTCTAGCCAGATGTGGTCATGCGATCCTGCCGGATCTGGCGGAAATCAATCGCATCATGCCGGGCGCGCCGCATATTTACCCCGTTCACGGTGCTGGCATCGCGGCTGAGGGCAAAAGCCCCATCAACCGCCGCACGTTGCGACGCGCGAAACCATGCAAGGCAGATTATGAAGAGAGCGATGGCGCAGCCTGTGACAGTGACCTGCAACACTGACAGACCTTCAGCGACCGCAACGACCTCCTCCACCGGGGTGCCTTCAGCGGGCTGTTCGATCACCTGGGTGAACAGACCTGAGGGATCGGACGCAATCGCACGCTGCGTTTCCGCTGCAGCCTCAGCCGGTGCATCCGGTCCAGTCGCAGGTTCAGGCGCACTGGGCGCGATCGTTATGTGCTTCGGGCCATCGCCAGCCATGTTGTGTCTCCGCGATGTGTGGGATGCCCTAATTTATCGCAAATTGTGTGAATTTGCACCTTGCACCTCACAAATTGCCGTGATTCGCCCGCAGGTTGCGCAGGAAGCTGCCGCTGGGTCAGAAGCACTTTGCGCTGCGCTGCGGAATGGGTTAGGCACCGCACGACCTTGATCAGAGCAATCACAGGAGCCATTGCCATGAGCATCATCCTCGACATCACAGCGCGCGAGATACTGGACAGCCGGGGGAATCCGACGGTTGAGGTTGATGTATTGCTGGAGGACGGTTCGCTGGGCCGTGCGGCGGTACCGTCTGGCGCGTCGACGGGGGCGCATGAGGCGGTTGAGCTGCGCGATGGCGACAAGGGCCGCTATCTGGGCAAGGGCGTGCTCAAGGCGGTTGAGGCGGTCAACACCGAGATCTGTCAGGAGCTTTTGGGCATGGATGCCCGCGAGCAGGTCATGATCGACGAGATGATGTGCCGTCTGGACGGGACAGAGAACAAGGGCCGCCTGGGCGCGAACGCGATCCTGGGCGTCTCGCTGGCCGTGGCACATGCGGCGGCCGAAAGCGTGGGTCAGCCGCTCTATCGCTATATCGGTGGCACGTCCGCCCGCCTGCTGCCGGTGCCGATGATGAACATCATCAATGGCGGCGAGCATGCCGACAATCCGATCGACATCCAGGAATTCATGATCATGCCCGTGGGCGCGGACAGCCTGCGCGAGGCGGTGCGTATCGGGGCGGAGATTTTCCACACGCTCAAAAAAGAGCTGAGCAGCGCCGGCCACAACACCGGCATCGGCGATGAGGGCGGCTTCGCCCCCGCGCTGCAATCGACCCGCGAAGCGCTCGACTTCATCATGACCTCCATCACCAAGGCCGGCTACACGCCCGGTGAGGACGTGTTCCTGGCGCTCGACTGTGCCTCCACCGAATATTACGCCAACGGTAAATACGAGATGAAGGGCGAGGGAAAATCGCTCACCTCGCAGGAGAATGCGGACTATCTGGCTGAACTTGTTGCAGATTATCCGATCATTTCCATCGAAGACGGCATGGCTGAGGATGATTGGGCGGGCTGGACGGCGCTGACGGCGGCGATCGGTGACAAGGTGCAACTGGTGGGCGACGATCTGTTCGTGACCAATTCCAAGCGCCTGGCGCGGGGCATTGCAGAGGATGCGGGCAACTCGATCCTGGTGAAGGTCAACCAGATCGGCTCCCTGACCGAGACCATCGAGGCGGTCGAAATGGCCCACCGTGCGCGCATGACGAGCGTGATGTCCCACCGCTCAGGCGAGACAGAGGACGCGACCATCGCCGACCTTGCCGTCGCGCTGAACTGCGGCCAGATCAAGACCGGCTCGCTCAGCCGCTCGGATCGCCTGGCCAAATACAACCAGCTCATCCGCATCGAAGAAGAACTGGGGACCACGGCGCAATATGCAGGGCGCGCGATACTGAAGTGATCCTGTCCCGGAGGTGATCCGGGACCAATCTGCCATTTGCAACGCCCCGGCCCAAAGGTCGGGGCGTTTGCATTTCTGGCGGATGGATCGACATGGGTATTTTTACCAATCCGAAGCGAACAAGGCCGCTATGCACGCGCGACGGCTATACAGGCGCGCAAAACTGTGCGAGGTGGCGCGCTTGCCCGTGATGATGATTGGATGACCCGTTGAAAAAAGCCCTCGCCGATGCGCTCGCCGCCCGTGGATATGAGACCCTCACCCCTGTCCAGGAGGCCGTGACGGAAGCGCATCTGACTGGCAAGGACATGCTGGTCTCGGCCCAGACCGGATCGGGCAAGACGGTTGGTTTCGGCCTTGCCATTGCGCCGACGCTGTTGGGCGAGGACGATGCTTTTGGTGCGTCCGGTGCGCCGCTGGCGCTGGTCATCGCACCAACGCGGGAGTTGGCCCTGCAGGTCAAGCGCGAACTGGGCTGGCTCTATCGCGATGCCGGGGCCTTCCTCGCCTCTACCGTTGGGGGCATGGATATGCGCGATGAGCGGCGGGCGCTGGCCCGTGGTGCACATATCGTCGTGGCGACACCGGGCCGTTTGCGGGACCATATCCAGCGCGGCTCCATCGACCTGAGTGACATCCGCGCCATCGTGCTCGACGAGGCGGACGAGATGCTGGATTTGGGCTTTCGCGAGGATCTGGAATTCATTCTGGGCAGTGCGCCGGAAGATCGGCAAACGCTGCTCTTTTCCGCCACGGTCCCGAAATCCATTGCCAAGCTTGCCGAGAGCTATCAGCGCGATGCCGTGCGCGTGGTCACGAAATCCGAAGCGACCCAACATGCGGACATCGAATATCACGCCTATTCGGTATCCAATGCGGATGCTGAGAATGCGATCATCAATACGCTTCGGCTGTTTGAGGCGCCCAATGCCATCGTCTTTGCCAACACGCGGGCGATGGTGAACCGGATCACGACACGGCTGACCAATCGCGGTTTTCCTGTTGTGGCCCTGTCGGGCGAACTCAATCAGGCGGCGCGAACAGCGGCCCTGCAATCCATGCGCGATGGTCGCGCCCGGGTTTGCGTGGCCACGGATGTCGCGGCGCGCGGCATCGACCTGCCCAATCTTGATCTGGTCGTGCATGCGGAACTGCCATCCAGCCACGAAACCCTCTTGCACCGTTCCGGTCGTACAGGCCGGGCCGGGCGCAAGGGCACCAGCGTTCTGATCGTGCCGCCAAAGGCGTTCAAGAAGGCGCAGCGCATCCTGAAATTCGCGAAACTCAAGGCCGAATGGGGCGGCGCGCCTTCTGCCGATGCGGTGCGCGCGGCAGATGAGCAGCGGATGCTGTCCAACCCTGTCTGGCAGGAGCCGATCCCCGCAGCGCGGGCGGAAAGCGTTGCCCATCTGGTGGAGGCCTTTTCCCCCGAACAAATCGCCAATGCCTATCTTGAGCTGTTTCATGCAAAGCACTCTGCGCCCGAAGAACTCTCCGGCGTTGAGGAGAAACCGCGGGAGCGTGCGCCCTTTGGGCCGAGTGTCTGGTTCTCTGTCGCGGGGGGCCGGAAAGCCGGGGCGGAACCGCGTCGCATGCTGCCGATGCTGTGCAAGGCTGGCAATGTGAGCCGAGAGGATATTGGCGCGATCCGCGTGCAATACGATCAGACCTTTGTGGAAATCCGCGACAGCAGTGTTGACCGTTTCACACAGGCCATCGGCGCGGATATGACGGTGGAGGGTGGAGCATCGATCATGCGTCTGGACAGCGCACCCGATCTGGGCCAGCGCCCACCACGTCCGACAGGCAGGCACCCGAATGCAGAGCGGTCCAATGCGCAACGGCGCGAACCGCGCCCGCGTCCCGCCGAGCCAATCCCCGAGGGAGAGGCCCAAGCGCCGAAACCAAAGATCAGCACGCAGCCGACAGATTGGAACGACGCGCCAACCCCACGTAAGAGAAAGCCAAAACCGGAAGACCGGAAGGCAAAACCCGCAAAGCCGGCAGAGCCGCGTCACCCCGAAGGCGCAGTGATTGCGAAACGCCGTGTTCCGGAAGGGGAGCGTAAGGGCGGCGGGTGGGAGCGACCGAAAGGCCCGCCGCCGCCGAAAGGCAAGAAAAATTCCAAGAAGAACAAGGCGCGCGCAGCTGCTGCAAAGGCCGAGGCGCGCGGCAAGCGCCGCTAGTCGCCCAAAGCGGCCCCAGCTTCGCGCAGAGCCGCAATCTCTTCCGCGCTATAGCCCGCCTCCGTCAGAATTGCGGATGTGTCCTGCCCGAAGGCCGGTGGGCGTGCGCGGGTTGGGTCCGCGGGCGTTCGGCTCATCTTGATCGGATTGCCCAAGGTTTTGACGCCCTCCGCCTCCACCACCATCGCGCGGTGATGCTGGTGGGCATCGGCGGTCACATCCGCGACGTTGAGCACCGGTCCAGCGGGCACGGCCTTGGCCATCAGGGCCTCTGCAAGGGCCTGTCCGTCCCAGTCTGACAGGAACGGGGCCAAGGCCTCTGCAATCTCTGCCTTGTGGCGATTGCGGGCGGGATGATCTGCAAAGCGCGGATCGCTGAGCAATTCCTGCGCGCCGATCACATTGCACAGCCGGGCAAACTGGCCGTCATTGGCTGCCGCGATATAGATTTTTGCGCCCTTCGTGGGAAACACATCATAGGGCGTGATGTTCGGATGGGCGTTGCCGGTCGGTGCGGGCACCTTTCCAGACAGGAAATAGTTGGCCGCGTGGGGGTGCAAAAGGCTGACCGCGACATCTTGCAGGGTCATATCGAGAAATTGCCCCTGCCCCGATTTCTCCCGCTCATAAAGCGCCATGCCAAGCCCGGCGAGCGCGCTGAGCCCGGTGCCGATATCGACCAGTGGAATGCCAAGGCGCAGGCCATCGCCGCCGGCCTCTCCATTCACACTCATCAAACCGGATTGCGCCTGCACGACCGCATCATAGCCCGGCAGACCGCCATAAGGTCCGTCAGCCCCGAAACCGGAAATACGGCAGTGGATCAGGCGCGGAAACTGTTCCTTGAGCGTCTCAAAGCCGAGGCCCCATTTCTCCATCCCGCCGGGTTTGAAATTTTCGATCAGAATGTCTGCATCCGCCAGAAGGCGCAGCAATACATCGCGCCCCGCCTGCTGCCGCAGGTCGAGCGCCATACCGCGCTTGTTGCGGTTCACGCCGATGAAATAGGAGGCTGCCCCCGTCTGCTCTTCAAACGGTGGGCCCCAGTGCCGGGTCTCATCCCCCTGCGGAGGTTCAATCTTGATGACATCCGCGCCGTGATCGCCGAGCCATTGGGTGCAGAACGGACCGCCCAGAACCCGTGTCAGGTCGATGACCTTCACTCCATCCAATGCGCCCATCGTGCTCTCCCTTTGTCTTTCGACCAAATACGCAAATTCGCGCCCTGCTGACCAGTGCAGCTGTCGGGGACTCGCGTATTTGTCAGAAAGATGCTGCGCGGGCTTCCAATGGCGGGCCGCTTCCACTAGGTCGCGATGCATGAGCAAGATTGATCCCATTCACATCGTTGGCGGCGGCATGGCCGGGTGCGAAGCCGCCTGGCAGGCCGTTCAGCTTGGCGTTCCCGTCGTGATCCACGAGATGCGACCAACCGTGGAAACATTTGCCCATCAAACCGAAGGGCTGGCGGAACTTGTCTGTTCCAATTCCTTCCGCTCCGATGACGATACGTCGAACGCCGTCGGCCTATTGCACTGGGAGATGCGGCAGGCAAATGGTCTGATCATCGGCATGGGCGATAAGCATTCCCTGCCCGCAGGTGGCGCACTGGCCGTCGACCGGGATGCGTTCTCCGACGATGTGACAGCGACGCTGAAAGCCCATCCGCTTGTAACAATTGAACGGGGTGAGGTGGCCGGTCTGCCGCCAGAGGAGTGGGGCCGGACCATCGTGGCCACTGGGCCGCTGACCTCTCCGGCTTTGGCCGAGGCGGTGCTGAAGGTGACCGGTGAAGACAGCCTCGCCTTTTTCGACGCAATTGCCCCCATCGTTCACGCCGACAGCATCGATATGTCGAAGGCCTGGTTTCAGTCCCGCTACGATAAGGGCGAGACGGAGGAGGAGCGGACTGCCTATCTCAACTGCCCCATGGATGAAGCGCAATATGAGGCCTTCATCGACGCCCTGCTCGAGGCACCAAAGACCGAGTTCAAGGAGTGGGAGGCGGACACCCCCTATTTCGACGCCTGCCTGCCGATCGAAGTGATGGCAGAGCGCGGGCGCGAGACGCCGCGCTGGGGGCCGATGAAGCCCGTGGGCCTGACCAATCCGCACCAGCCCGACATCAAGGCGCACGCCATCGTGCAGCTGCGGCGGGAAAATGCGCTCGGCACGCTTTACAACATTGTCGGCTTCCAGACAAAGATGAAGTACGGCGCGCAAACAGATGTTTTCAGGAGCATTCCCGGACTGGAGGGCGCGGAATTTGCACGGCTTGGCGGCATCCATCGCAACACCTTCCTGAACTCACCCCGGTTGCTTGGGCCCCGGATGGAGCTGCGCGCGCGGCCCGATCTGATGTTTGCCGGGCAGGTCACCGGCGTGGAGGGCTATGTTGAGAGCGCATCCATGGGCCTGCTCGCCGGGCGGATCGCGGCCTATGAGGCGCTGGGGCGCGAACTGCCGCTCCCCCCTCAGACCACAGCCATCGGCGCGCTCTTGAACCACATCACCGGCGGGGCGGAAGAGGAGACCTTCCAACCCATGAACGTCAATTTCGGCCTTTTCCCACCGCTGGAAAACGTGCGTGGCGGGCGTCGTGGCAAGAAGGATCGGAAGATCGCCTATACCGAGCGGGCAAAAGCCGATTGGTCAGCGTGGCTTAGTGACGCAATGACGGCATAATTTGCGCCGCGGCTGAATTGCAGTCTATCCTCTGAGGGCAACCGGGGGGAAGACGGTGACACGCAAATTTCTTGATGAGGTCTATGATCTGGCGGATGACGCTGGCGGGACCGAGAAACTCTATACCGAATGGGCTGCGAGCTATGACGCGGAAGTGGCGGAAAATGGCTATGTGACGCCACAACGCTGTGCGGAGGCGCTGGCTCAGTTCGTCGATGACAAATCGCAGCCGCTGATCGACATCGGGTGCGGCACAGGTCTGGCGGGGCTCGCTTTTCGTGCGGCCGGTTTTCCGACTCTGGATGGTGTTGATCTCACACCTGCGATGATCGCGCAGGCTGAGGCGCGGGGCATCTACCGGACGCTTCGCCTTGGTCAGGTTGACGATGCGGCCCCATTCGAGGCGCGGCGTTATGCCCTCGCTGCCGCCGTTGGTCTGTTCAGCCCTTCACATGCTCCGGCAGAGACAATTGACGCGGTAATGACCGCCCTGCCCGCTGGTGGACTGTTTGTCTTTTCGCTCAATGATCACGCCCTGGCCGAGCGGACCTATGAGGGCCGTGTTATGAGTTGGCTCGACAGCGGTGCCGCCCAGTGCCTGTTCCGCGAGCATGGTGAGCACTTACCCGCACAGGATATTGGATCGGTGGTCTATGTCCTCGCCAAAAACTGAGCGGTTTGCCCCGTCTCCGACCGGTTTCCTGCATCTGGGTCATGCCTATTCGGCGCTGACGGCGTTTGAAGCGGCGAAGGGCGGGCGATTTTTGTTGCGGATGGAGGACATCGACACCATCCGCTCTCGCCCGATCTATGAGGACGCGATTTTCGAGGATCTCGCCTGGCTTGGGATCGCGTGGGACGTGCCGGTGATCCGGCAATCAGAGCGTCTGTCCCTATACCAAGCGGCTGTGGATCGCCTGACGGCGAAAGGATTGACCTATCGCTGCACATGCACGCGCGCCGATATCAAGGCTGCCCTCTCTGCGCCGCAGGAAGGCGCGCCACTGCATGGCCCGGACGGGCTGGTCTACCCCGGAACGTGTCGTAACGCGCGCCACGATGACCCAGACGCCGCAATCCGCCTGAACATGGCGGCGGCGATCAGATCACTCGGCGGGGATACCATTGTCGATCTACTGGAGATCGAGGAGCTGGGGAATGGAGATGATGGGCAAAGTGGGCGGATCGCACTGAGTGCGCGGCACTTGCGTGATGGAATTGGAGATGTGGTCCTCGCCCGGCGGGACATCGGCACATCCTATCACGTGGCCGTGGTTGTCGATGATGCGGCCCAGGGCGTGACGCATGTGACCCGAGGGCAGGATCTGTTTCCGGCCACACCGCTGCACCGGTTGCTGCAAGCCCTGCTCGATTTGCCCGTACCGGTGTGGCGTCACCACGGGTTGATCCGGGATGATGCGGGAAAGCGGCTTGCCAAACGCGATGACGCCCGCGCCATTCGGCAATTGCGCGCCGATGGGTGGACGCCCGCCCGCGTGAGGTCTGCAATCAACCTGTGACGGGATCAGGCGATGGGGGTCATCAGCTCCACCTCGGCACCGTCGCGAATTGCCGTGTAAAAACAGCTGCGCCGATTTGTATGACAGGCAGGACCCTCTTGTCGGACAATCAACAGGATGGTGTCACGGTCGCAATCAACCCGGAAATCAATCAGGGTTTGGACGTGGCCAGAGCTTTCACCCTTCCGCCAGAAGCTTTGCCGCGACCGTGACCAATAGGTGACGCGCCCCGTCTCAAGCGTCTCTGCAAGGCTCTGCGCATTCATCCAGGCCATCATTAAAACCTCGCCCGCCTCATCCTGCGCGATGGCAGGGATCAGGCCCGCGTCATTATAGGTCAGGCTTGCGGGATCAAATGTCGCTTCCATGGGGCTTTCCTCTCATGCGTTGGGCGACTACGTAAGGGATCGATTTGCGAAAGGCTATGCCATGACCGCCCGTGACGACGATATGATGAAGCTCTATTCACAGCGCATCCTCGCGCTGGCCAGCGACATTCCGCATCGCGACCGGCTTGAGGGGCCGATGGCCACCGTCACCAAACGGTCCCCACTTTGCGGGTCAACGGTGACGGTGGATCTCGACGTGGCAAATGGGCAGATCAGCCGATTTGGACAGGATGTGAAGGCGTGCGCGCTGGGTCAGGCCTCTGCCGCAGTGTTCGCCGCACAGGCCGAAGGATTGACGCTGGAGCAGGCTCGCACAGCCCGCGATCAACTCAAGGCGATGCTGAAAGAGAACGGTCCCGTTCCTGATGCGCCATTTGATGGGTATGAAGTTTTGACGCCGGCCCGCGATTACCGAAATCGCCATGCTTCCATCCTTTTGGTGCCGGACGCCACCGTCGCTGCGATGGAAGAGATCGAGGCCTAAAAAAATCGCCGCAACACCGATAAGGTGTGCGGCGAGTTGGGCAGAAGCGGGTCCGGGCGCTCACACAGGATGCGGGGCAGTGCATCTTGCGGGGACAGAGGGGCCGGGTTGTCCCGTTTCAGGCAAAAGCATGTGCGGATTATCCGCGAAATTCACACCATCAGGAACGTGCCAATCATCAGGCAGGTTGCCGCCAGACCAATCGCATCAGAGATCAGTTCACCACGCGGGCTGCGGGTCAATTTGATGAGCTTGGCAATCATGGCGTCCTCCGTTCCGTCTGTTCCCTTAATGTTCCATTAACCACCTTCCCGCGCAAGACAAAAGTGGAACATTTGGGAACAAAAATGGATTACAGAAGGTTAACCAACTGAAATCAAACGGATTGCTTCATCTCGGCCCATCAGCCACAGCAGCGTTCGGGCGGCCCTGCCCCGGTCTGAGGCCAATTTCGGATCCCGCTCCAACAACAATCGCGCGTCGCGCTGCGCCAGTTCCATAAGTCCGGCCTGCCGCTCCAAATCAGCCACTCGGAAACGGGGCAATCCTGATTGAGCAAGGCCGAGCACATCACCCGCGCCCCGCAAGCGCAGATCTTCCTCGGCAATACGAAAGCCGTCCTCGGTCTCTCGCATGATCTCCAGCCGCGCGCGCGCTGTTTCCCCCAGAGGTGGCGCATACATCAGCAGACAGGTTGAACTGTCCGCCCCGCGCCCGACGCGACCACGCAACTGGTGCAACGCCGACAGGCCAAAATGTTCGGCTTGCTCGATCACCATGATGGTGGCGGAGGGGACGTTCACCCCAACCTCAATCACGGTGGTTGCGACCAAGAGGCGTGTTCGTCCCTCGGCAAAATCTGCCATCGCCGCATCTTTTTCAGCAGGTGGAAGGCGACCGTGGATCAGGCCGACCCGCTCTGCCCCCAAGGCCACGCGCAGGGCGCGATAACGATCCTCGGCGGCGGCAAGGTCGACGACTTCGCTTTCTTCAACCAGTGGACAGACCCAATAAACCTGCCGCCCCTGATCGAGAGCCGCACCAATGCGCGCAACCACCTCGTCAAGCCGCCCGGCCGACACCAGGCGCGTCTCAACCGGCTTTCGGCCAGGGGGTTTTTCATCGAGGATGGAAAGGTCCATATCGCCATATTGCGCGAGGCTGAGCGAGCGCGGGATCGGCGTTGCCGTCATGACGAGAATATCCGCAGCCGCCCCCTTTTGACCCAGACTCATCCGTTCGCGCACGCCGAACCGGTGTTGTTCGTCGATAATGGCAAGGCGCAGATCGTCAAAGGCGACATCCTTTTGGAACAAGGCATGAGTGCCGATCAGGATATCAGTCGTGCCATCGGCCAACGCCGAAAGCTTGGCCGCGCGGACGCTGCCCTTGTCACGCCCTGTCAAACTGTCGATCCGCAGATCAAGCCCTGCCGCCAACGGTCCAAGTGCCTCCAGATGCTGTTGCGCCAGAATGCCGGTCGGGGCCATGAAGGCCGCCTGCCCGCCCGCCTCAACGGCGGCGAGCATCGCGAGGAAAGCGACCAGCGTCTTGCCAGAGCCGACGTCACCCTGCAGCAGCCGGTTCATCCGAAACTCGGCCGCCATATCTGAGGTGATTTCCTTCACCGCACGGCTCTGCGCGCCCGTCGGCGCATAAGGCAGCGCGCTCAGCACTGCCCGGCTCAAAGCGCCTGTCCCGGATGTGGCCCGTCCTGGCTTGCGCCGCACCTGCGCGCGGGCAAGGGCGAGCGTCAGTTGATGGGCAAAGAACTCATCATAGGCCAGACGCTGCCGTTCCGCCGTCGTGTCGGCCAGATCAGACACATCCTCGGGTGCATGGGCACGCTGGACCGCGCTGCGCCAGTCGGGCCACTTATGTTCGTCGACAATGCTGCGCTCGATCCATTCGGGAAGAACCGGCAAACGCTCCAACGCACCGGCCATGGCCTTGGTCAGACCCTTAAGCGTCAGACCAGCGGTCAGGGGATAATGCGGCTCGAACGGTGGCAGATGATCTGCCGTCTCTGCGGACAGAACATGATCGGGATGCACCATCTGGGCCACGTTGTCGAACAGCTCAACCTTGCCTGATACGATCCGGCGCGCACCAATGGGCAGATTTCGTTGGATCCAGTCGGCCCGCGCATGGAACCAGACCAGCAGAAACTCCGTCGATGCATCCCGCACCTGAACGCGGAACGGGCGGCCCTTGCCTGACGGTGGCATGTGCCGCAGCACTTCAACCCCCACGGTCAATGTCGCGGGCAATGGAATGCCCCGGATCTCCGGCTTCAACCGTCGATCCGTGCCGCCTGTCGGCAGCAGAAACAACAAATCGCGTGGGGCAGCCACGCCGAGATTTTCATAGAGCGGCGCGGTTTTGGGACCGACGCCGGGCAAACCGGTCATATCGCCAAACAGGGGAAACAGGATTTCGGGGCGTCCGCTCATCAGCTTATCTGGCGCAGTCAATCGGGCGGGCGCAAGGGGGCATGCTCACCCGATCAGATCCAGCCAGTCCTGCTCGCTCAACACCTCGACCCCCAACTCGCGGGCCTTGGTCTCTTTGCTTCCAGCCCCTGGCCCGGCCACAACGATGTCGGTCTTTTTTGAGACCGAGCCAGACACCTTTGCCCCCAGTGCCTCTGCCCTCGCCTTTGCCTCGGCCCGCGTCATCTGTTCGAGCGTACCGGTAAAGACGACGATTTTGCCCGCGACCGGGCTTCCATCCGTTGCCGGTGCGGCGACATCCTGCACATCGAGATAGGCGTCGAGGGCATCGAGCAGATTACGCGCGTCCTCCTGCGCAAAGAAATCGGCGATCGCCTCTGCCATGACAGCACCGACGCCGTCGATCGCGGTCAGTTCTTCGCGTGCTGCGGCATCATTCCCCGCCGCTTCCATCGCGGCACGAAACCGCGCCCAACTCGTGTAATGCCGTGCCAGAAGTTGCGCCGTAGACTCGCCCACATGTCGGATACCCAAACCGAAAATCAGGCGGTTGAGCGGGATGCGGCGCCGTTCGCGGATCGCATCGAACAGCTTCGCCGCCGATTTGGGCCCCCACCCTTCCCGGTTCTTGAGCTGTTGCAGGCCGGAGCCATATCGCTCTTCCAACGCAAAGATATCTGCCGGGGTCCGCACCCAACCGTCGGCATGAAATGCCTCAACCTGCTTTGCCCCCAGACCATCAATGTCGAACGCGGCGCGAGACACAAAATGTTTCAGTTTTTCGACCTGCTGGGCCGGACAGACCAAGGCACCGGTGCAGCGCTGCACAGCCTCACCCGGTTCACGCAACGCCGGACTATCACAGATCGGGCAACGCTCAGGAAAGATATAGGGTTGGGCGTCCTTGGGGCGTCGTTCCAAGATCACATCGCGCACTTTCGGGATGACATCACCGGCACGGTAAATCTCGACCGTGTCGCCCTCACGAATGTCGACACCGTTGCGGATCGGGTCCCCATTGCTATCACGCCCGGCAATGTAGTCGGCGTTGTGCAGCGTCGCATTTGACACGACCACCCCGCCAACTGTCACCGGTGTGAGGCGTGCAACCGGGCTCAACGCACCCGTGCGACCCACCTGAATTTCAATGCGCTCGAGCGTCGTCAGTGCCGTTTCTGCCGGGAACTTATGCGCCGTAGCCCATCGCGGATTATTCGATCGGAAGCCGAGCCGCGACTGAAGCGCCAGATCATCGACCTTGTAGACGACGCCATCAATATCGTATTCAAGATCAATACGTTCCGCACCGATCTCGTCATAGTGCGCCAACATCTCCGCCGCTGTTTCACAACGCCGGGACAGTGGGTTGATGGTAAAGCCAAGGGCTGCGAGGCGCTCTAGTGCACCAGATTGCGTGTCGGCCAGAGGTTCCGAAAGCTCACCCCAGGCATAGGCGAAAAAGCGTAGCGGGCGCTCTTTTGTGATTGCGCTGTCCAGTTGGCGAAGTGACCCCGCAGCGGCGTTGCGCGGATTGGCAAATGTCTTGCCACCACGTGCTTCTTGGCGCGCATTCAGCGCCTGAAAGTCGCGATGGTCCATATAGACTTCTCCACGCACCTCCAGCACCTCCGGCGCGCCGGTGAGCGTGTGGGGAATGTCGTCAATTGTACGCGCGTTCGCGGTCACGTTCTCACCCACCTGCCCATCACCCCGCGTCGCTGCCTGTACGAGCACGCCGCCCTCATATCGAAGAGACAGCGACAGACCGTCGATTTTGGGTTCGGCTGTGTAGGCAATCGGCGTTTCGAGCCCGAGGAACTTCCGAACGCGTTGGTCAAACTCGTCCACCTCCTCCCGCTCGAACAGATTGGAAAGACTCAACATCGAAACGCGATGGGTCACCTTGCCAAACCCTTCCGCCACAGGCGCCCCGACCTTTTGCGAAGGGCTGTCTGATCGGATGAGATGTGGATGCGCCGCCTCAAGTTCGGCGTTCAGCCGCTTAAGCCGGTCATAGTCGGCATCAGAGAGATAGGGGGCATCTTCGCCGTGATAGGCCGCATCGGCGGCCGACATCTCTGCCGCAAGCGCCGACAGGATCTGGGGCACCTGGTCTTGAGTGATCTGGTCGGCGCGCAGGGCCAGAAGGTCGGAACGTGAGTAGGTGTCGGACAAGGTCGCCTCCCGCAGTCAGTGACCCACAGCTAAGCGCCATGGGCCCTGCGGTCCAGCCCGATCAGGCAGTGTCGCGGGTCGGTGCCTCAACAATTTGCGGCACAGGATCGCGCAGAACATATCCCCTGCCCCAGACCGTCTCGATATACGTTTCACCGCCTGTGGCCTGCGCGATTTTCTTGCGCAGCTTACAGATGAACACGTCGATGATCTTCAACTCAGGCTCATCCATGCCACCATAGAGGTGGTTGAGAAACATCTCTTTGGTGAGGGTCGTGCCTTTGCGCAGGCTCAAAAGCTCCAACATCTGATACTCTTTGCCGGTCAGATGAACGGATTTTCCAGCGACTTCCACTGTCTTTGCATCCACATTCACCGTGACCAAGCCGGTTTCGATGAGCGATTGGCTGTGCCCTTTTGAGCGGCGAACAATCGCGTGAATGCGTGCGACCAGCTCTTCACGATGGAAGGGTTTGGGCAGGAAATCGTCGGCGCCAAAGCCAAAGCCCTTAATCTTCGTGTCAGCGTCATCCATGCCGGACAGGATCAGGATCGGGGTCTCCACCTTCGAGAGACGCAATTTGCGCAACACGTCATGACCATGCATGTCAGGCAGGTTCAGATCCAGGATCATGAGATCATAGTCATAGAGGCGCGCAAGATCGATGCCCTCCTCCCCCAGATCGGTGGCGTAGACATTGAAATTGGCATTGGCCAGCATCAGCTCGATATTCCGAGCCGTAGCGGGGTCGTCTTCAACAAGCAAAATACGCATTTGTTTCTCCCGCGTTCCAGAAGGATTTCTGCCTCCTGTTTTACCTCATATACCATTAATTCGGTTCAAAGGTTAACGCGGCATGAACATTCGGGAAAATTCCGCGAACATCGGCGGGTTTCTTCAACTTTCCGAGCGATATCGTTGCAAAGCAGTGACTCTTAACGCCATTGGACCGTGCTTTGAGAGGGATTTTGTCCAGCTTTCCAGCTCTTCCTCAGACAGATCGTATCGCGCGCAAGCTTCCGCTGTGGTCAGCAAACCGCCGTTCACCGCCGCGACAACGGTTGCCTTGCGTCCCGCGACCCATCGTCGTGTATCAGCGGGGGGCAGATCCGCACGGGTGATTGTTCGCCCGGCATGATCGCGTGTGAAAACTGGCTTGTCTGACCGTTTCAGGTACATCGTAGCGCTCCCCAATACTCCTTGTGGTGCGGGGATTTAGGCGTCCGATCCTGAAGACGGAGTTAAGGCGCGCCTTGCGCATCATTCCAATTTGACTATATACCGCGCGACTTTCCTTAACCGCCCGGAGCAGCCATGCCGCTGAACAGCCTCGGATTTGACAAGGCCCCCGCCGACACCCGCGTCGTTGTAGCGATGTCGGGCGGTGTGGACAGTTCCGTTGTCGCAGCAGAGCTGGCGGCAGAAGGGTATGACGTCGTCGGCGTGACGCTTCAACTCTACGATCATGGCGCAGCGCTTGCCAAAAAGGGTGCCTGTTGCGCAGGGCGCGACATCCACGATGCCCGCCGTGTGGCGGAGACGATGGGCTTTCCGCACTATGTGTTGGATTACGAAAACAAATTTCGGGAAAGCGTCATCGACGAGTTTGCCGATGCATACCTCGCGGGTGCGACCCCCATCCCCTGCATTCGCTGCAATGAGCGGGTCAAATTCCGCGATCTGCTGGAAACCGCAAAGGATTTGGACGCCGATTGCATGGCGACCGGGCATTACATTCAGCGTAAAGCAGGCACGGCGAAGGCAGAGCTACACCGCGCGGCGGACCACGACCGGGATCAGAGCTATTTCCTGTTCTCCACCACGCAGCAGCAGCTCGACTATCTGCGGTTTCCCCTTGGCCATTTGAAGAGCAAGGCGGAAACACGCGCTCTGGCCGCAAAACATGGGCTGAGCGTGGCGGATAAGCCGGACAGCCAGGATATCTGTTTCGTGCCCAACGGCTCTTACGCAGCAGTCATTGAAAAGCTGCGCCCGGGTGCGGCGGAACCCGGAGACATTGTGCATCTTGATGGCCGTGTCTTGGGAGAGCATCGCGGTGTCATCCATTACACGATCGGACAACGCCGCGGCCTGGGCATCGGTGGTGGAGAGCCGCTCTATGTGCTCAAGCTGGATGCCGACGCTCACCGGGTGATCGTCGGTCCGAAGGAAGCGCTGGCAACCCGACGCGTCCCGCTGAAGGAACTGAACTGGCTGGGCGATACACCGCTCGATGCGCCCCGCGACCTGGAGGTCAAAGTGCGCTCCACCCGCCCCCCTCGGGAGGCCCGCCTGATCCCTATGGCAGACGGCACGGCCGAGGTTGAGTTGATGGTGGCCGAAGAAGGCATTGCCCCCGGTCAGGCCTGCGTCTTTTATGACGATGACGGATCGCGCGTTCTGGGCGGTGGCTGGATCACCCGCTAAGCGGCGGATTTTTCAACCAATTTAGAGATGGTGTTAAGGTTGCGCGCGGTTCCACGCGCCTGCGCCTCGACAATCATCCGTGACCGGCCCATCCCCTCTGGATAGCCGATGAACAGAGCGCCCGGTCCGGGTTCCACACGTTCGATGGTCTGATGGCGAATTGCACCGGGCTCAACCGGGTCGTCGAGCAAAAGAGCCATGACCTTGTTTCCTGGCAGATCGCTGAACGGATTGGCCGCCGCGAGATTCGTCAGATCGGCATGTGTGCGGATAAAAAGCGCCGGGCTGTCCCCCATCACCTGTTCAAGTTCCTGCGCGAGTCGAGATTTCACGTCATCCGACTTCAAATCTGATTGAAAAAGGAGATTTCCGGTCGCCAGATAGGTCTCTACATCTGTGAGGTCGCAGGCGATGGCAGCACGTTTCAGCGCTGCCATCGGTAGTTTTCCAGTACCGCCGACATTGACCGCCCGCAGGAAGGCAACCCGGCGACACCTCACCGCATCAGCCCGCGTTGGGATTGCGGCGCAGACGTTGAATGTCCTGAATCACCTCACCCGGACGCACATCCGGACCATCGCAACGCGGTGTTCCGTCATAGTTCAGGCGATTGGTCAGATACCCTTCGACGCCATCATCGATGATCCAATGCTGGCAGCCCAGCGGGTCGATCCAGATCGAGGCGCGCATGTCCGACAGGCGGTGCGCATCAATACCACGATCCACATCCGGATCATTCGCATCAAAGCGTGTCAGGGTTGTGCCACCCGTGCCGCTGCTGTTGGAACACGCCGCGAGGAGCGAGACGAGCGCGAGTGCGCCAATGGTGTAAACAGTCTTGGTCATGTCATGTCCCCTCAATTCACAACCTGAATTTCAACGCGGCGGTTGGAAGCGCGTCCCGCGACCGTCGCATTGGTCGAAACCGGCTGCGACGCACCCAGACCGCGCGTCTCTGCCGTCAGGCCAAAGCCACCGGCGATCTCTGCCACCGCAGCAGCACGGGCGAGCGAGAGGTTTTGGTTGGCTTGCGCCCCACCGGTATTGTCGGTGTGACCTGTGATCAGAACACGCGAACGGCCCTGATTGCGCAGGAATTCGAAGAACCGCGTAAGATCGGCCCGCGCCTCAGGTTGAACAACAGCGGAGCCAACCGGGAACGTCGCATCCGCCGCGACCGAGAAGTTCAGGTCATCCGCCGCCGTAACGAGGCCAAAGCCCGGAAGCCGGGCCCGCGTATTGTTCTCGGCCCGGGACGGGTCGCAGATCGGGCGCCCATCGGGCCGCAACTTTGGCGTGACATAGCCTTCCGCACCAGTGTCGAAGATCCAGTGCTCACACCCATCTGGGTCAATCCAGGTCGCAGAGCGCACAACAACGAAGGTCTCACCTTCGGTCCGGCTCGCGGCGGAGGAGAAGTCCCCCTGGTTACAGGCTGCCAGCGTCATCGCGCCGGCCCCCAGCATCATGATAGTCAAGCCGCGCATGTGGCCCCCCTCGTGTCATAAAACCATTCCTGATGATGATGGTCGCATCATCTGCCAGAAAGAGCAATTACAGGCAATTATGAAGAAATTATGCCCTCCATTGCAGTCTTGGGGTCGAAGTGCAATCTATGGAGGATAGGATGTTGAGGGGGTCAGCCATGAGTAATGTTCAAGCCGTTCTGGATCGTGTCGATGCAGATCTGGAGGCCGCTTTGGAGCGGTTGTTCAAGTTACTGCGCATTCAGTCGATCTCCACCGATCCGGCTTACAAGACCCCGTGTCGCGAGGCCGCCGACTGGCTGGTCGCGGATCTGGCCGAATTGGGCTTTGACGCCTCGCGCCGCGATACGCCGGGCCACCCGATGGTCGTCGCTCATGGTGGAGAGGGTGCGGGCAAGCACTTGCTCTTCTACGGGCATTACGACGTGCAACCCGTCGACCCGCTGCATCTTTGGAACCGCGATCCCTTCGATCCGGCGCTAGAGGAGACCGCCAAGGGCAAGGTCATCCGCGGACGGGGCTCTGCCGATGACAAGGGACAGTTGATGACCTTCGTTGAAGCGTGCCGCGCATGGAAGGCGGTTCACGGCACCCTGCCCGGGAAACTCTCCATCCTCTTTGAAGGGGAAGAGGAAAGCGGCTCTCCATCCCTTGTGCCGTTCATGGAGGCAAACGCCGAGGAGCTGAAGGCAGACCTCGCCCTGATTTGCGACACAGGCATGTGGGATCGTGAGACGCCAGCCATCACCACGATGCTGCGCGGCATGATGGGTGAGGAGATCATCATCAAGGCCGCAGATCGCGACCTGCATTCCGGCTTTTACGGCGGTGCGGCTCAGAACCCCATCAAGGTGCTCAGCAAGATCCTCGCCACGCTTCATGATGAAACCGGGCGCGTCACTCTCGACGGCTTTTATGACGGTGTCCACGACATCCCCGCCGAACTGGCGGCACAGTGGGAGGGGCTGGGCTTTGATGCCGCGGAGTTTCTAGGCGACGTCAATCTGGCCGTTCCAGCGGGTGAGGCAAATTACACCGCACTTGAACAAACATGGTCGCGCCCGACCTGCGAGATTAACGGCATCACCGGCGGTTATTCCGGCGAAGGCTTCAAGACGGTCCTGCCCGCTGAGGCCCGCGCGAAGATTTCCTGCCGACTGGTCTGGGATCAGGATCCCCACGCCATCCGCGCCGCCCTGCGCAAGCGGGTTGAGGACATGCTGCCCCCCGATTGCACGGCAGAATTCATCTCATACGGCACCGACACCGCAACAGTGATGAGCACGGACGATCCGGCTTTCGAGACCGCGCGCCAGGCCCTCTCCGAAGAATGGCCGAAAGAGGCTGTCTTTATCGGATGCGGTGGCTCAATCCCGATTGCCGGCCATTTCAAGGAGGTGCTGGGGATGGACAGTATGCTGATCGGCTTTGGTCAGGCGGACGATGCGCTCCACTCCCCCAACGAGAAATACGATCTCGCCAGCTTCCATCACGGCATCCGCAGCTGGGTCAGGGTTCTGGCCGCGCTGGCCTAAGGTCCTCCGATGGCAGAGCAAATCCGCGGCGGCATCGTCATCAGCGAAATTCTCGCTGACCCCAACGGGATCAACAACTTTGATACCGATGGTGACGGAACCGCCCGAGGCGGCGACGAATTTATCGAGCTGCGCAACGACAGCGATGGTGCGATTGATATCGGCGGTCTGGAGTTCTGGGATCGCGGGCGCGGCGGCTGGTACACGGTGCCTGATGGCACAATCTTACAACCAGATGCGACGTTCACGGTTGTGCGGGATGTCGCCGCTGGTGGAAGTCTGCCGAGTGGTGGGCCAAATGATGTCGTGGCCGAGTCCGGGTTTGGGCAAAACGTCATCAACAACAATGGCGACAATGTCGTCATTTATGACCCAGATGCAGACGAGTACATTCAGGCGCTCTTCAACGGAGATGCAGAGGACGACCCGGTCGGTGGGCCGGGATATGCTGGATTCTCGGCCACGGCGACGCAAATCGGCGTCACCGATGATTTCGGCAGTGATGTCGATGGCCAGTCAATGCAATTGGGCCCCGGCGGGAATGAGTATTTCACCGGCACGCCCACCCCAGCAGCGGAGAACATCTGCTTTTGCTCAGGCGCGCGGATCCTGACACCGACTGGCCCGCGCCTGATCGAAACGCTGGGTGTTGGCGATCTGGTGATTACCCGCGATCGTGGCATGTGTGCGATCAGGTGGGTCGGGCGGCGCGACATAACCTGGCGCGACCAGCTGGCACAACCATCACTGCGGCCGATCCTGATCCGCGCGGGCGCCCTTGGCCCGGACGCCCCACAATTCGATCTGCGCCTTTCCCCACAGCACCGCGTCGTGTGCCGCTTGCCGGGCGGCGCGTCGCTGCACTCACACGGATTGATCGCCGTCGTCTCGCTGCTCGGACGACCGGGTGTCGAGATTGATGAGAGCGGCGCCTCATTCAGCTATCACCATATCGCGCTGGACCGCCATGAAGTGATCTTTGCCGAAGGGCTGCCGACAGAAACGCTCCTGTTTGGCAAGCAGGCACGCGAAACACTTGGCGCCGATCAAATGGCTGAGCTTGAACGCATATTTCCCGATCTGGATATCACGGGTGAGCAACCGGCAGATGAGCTTGTCCCGACCGCCTATGGCCCAATCGTGCACTGATTGAGCCTAGGTGCGCGCCGCCTCGAACGCGGCCCACGCAGTCTCAAATTCCTCGAAACTCATCTCACCCTTGGCTGCATCAAGGACGATGCGTTCCGTCTCCAGCAGCTTGTGGATCGCAGCTTCCAGAACGGGAACTACCTCTTCGGGGATCGCGACGGCCCCGTGGCGATCGGCGTGTACCAACGCGCCGGGCTGAACGGTCAGACCGAAGATCTCCACCGGGGTATCCACCGCCGTCACATGCACGAAAGCATGGCTAGGCCCAACCGATCCGGCAACTACGGGATACCCTTCAGGCAGGTCTCCAAGGTCACGCATCACGCCGTTTGTCAGTGTACCGGACAGGCCGAAAGCCTTGTGAATATTGGTGTTTATCTCACCCCAGAACGCACCAACCGCATTTTCAGCGCCATCCTCGTCCTCAATGACGCACAGTGCCGGACGCGGCCCCTCGCTCATATAGCGATAATAGCCCATGCGCATTTCACGCACCTTTTCCGGCGGGTTTGTGGAGGGGGACAGCGCAGCAATCTTTGCCGTGCGCGCATAGCCGACCATCGCCTCACCCGGAGCGCTGCACTGCATCGTGCCCCGCGTGTAATCATTAAAGCCGCGCTTACCCTGCGCGACCTCGATCGCATTGCAAACGGTCGGCGTATCAACACGGCGCAACAGCGCCAGAAGACTTTCATCCATCACATTTCTCCAACCAGCGGGCGAGCGCGGCATTTGTAGCATCTGGTTGCTCCAGAACCGGTAAATGCCCTGCCCCATCAATGATTTCCAAGGTGCTGCCGCGCAGCAATGACGCCATCAATTCATGCCGGTCCAGCGGACACAGGCTGTCCTCCCGGCCCATCAGAACCAGTGACGGGCACTCCAGACCACGCAACGTCTCCTGCCGGTCCGGCCGGTCGCGCAGGGCGATGCTCTGACTTTCGAACACATCGGGGCCGAGCTTCAGTGCCATCTCCATGCACAGATCCAGAATCGACTGCTTGCCCGGTCCATCGGCGAGGTAGCGTGGCTTCATCTCATCGCGCATCACCGACGCCAATTTTCCTGCCCGCGCGCCCTCAATTTGCGGTGCGCGCGCCGCTTTTACGGTGTCAATCTCGGCGCGAGGATTGGTGTCCAGCAAGGCGAGCCCGGCCAAACATTCCGGTGCCTGCGCGGCAATCTCCATCGCGACGATCCCGCCCATCGACAACCCTAGCAAGGCAAAGCGTGGAGGGGCATGGATCAAGATTTCCTCAGCAATTTCAAAGGTCGAGCGCGCCCTCATCGGCGCGCATTGCACAGCACGCTCCGCAGAAAATGCAGCGATCTGCGGCCCGAACAACCGCGCGTCGCACATCATACCGGGCAGAAGGAGAAGCGGTGTCGCCACGAGCCTACCGCGCGCGGGCCAAAGCAGCCCCTTTGGCGAGGCTTTCAAGCTTTGCGAAGGCAATCTCGGGATCGACCGCACCGAAGCCCGCGAAGGTTCCAAAACCGCAATCAGACCCGGCGATCACACGATCGGCGCCGACGATATCCCCAAACCTTTCAAGGCGCTGGGCCACAACTTCAGGATGCTCCACAAAGTTGGTGGTCGTATCAACGACACCGGGAACAAGAATGCGATCTTCAGGGATTTCCGCCTTACGGTCGCGGAAGACTGTCCATTCATGGGCGTGGCGCGGGTTTGATGTCTCGAACAGGAGTTTGGACGCCTTCACTTTCATCAACACCGGGAAGACCGTGTTCATGTCGATATCGCAGACATGCGGTCCCTCATAATTACCCCAACAAATGTGGATACGCACTTGTTCTTGCGGAACATTTTCGAGTGCGTGGTTCAGAGCCTCCACATGACTTTCCGCCACCTTCAGGAACTCTGCATCCGAAAGATCGGTGAAGAGCATGTGGCGGGACAATGCCAGGTCGGGGCAGTCGAGTTGCAGATCGAGGCCGGACGCCACGATCTCCTCATATTCCGCCTTCATCGCGTCGGCCAAGGCGGCGAGATATGCATCGCGGGTCTTGTAGAAATCATTCTGCAAAAACAGGGAGATAACACCTGGCGAGGCGGCGTTCATGAAGCCCTGCTGCGCCCCATGTTTTGCCATCGCATCCTTGAGGTGGCGGATGTCCTTTTGCAGTTCGCCCTGCCCTTTGGATTTCACCTCGCCGGTGCACATTGGGCGAGCGTATTGCGGGGTGCCGCCGCTATCGGCTATCCGCTTGAGAAAGCTGGGAAATTGCTTCAGATCGGCCGGGGCATTGCGGGGGCTGTCGCCCGAAAAGCCGGTATAGCGATCCTTGACATAGGTCGCGTAGGAGATCTTGGAAGTCTCACCATCCGAGACCATATCGACGCCCGCCATGACCTGCTTTTTGACAGTCTTATCAACAGCATCGGCCATTACGGCATCGAATTTCGCCTGTTCATAGGGCTCGTTGTTTTCGCGGGCGAAGATCATATCCACGACATCCTGGGAGCGTGGCAGTGAGCCGACATGCGTGGTTGCGTAACGGGTCATGATGGATCCTCCAGCACCGGTTGATCTCCGGCGTTAACCAAATTTTGTGTGTGCACAAAGCGTACACAGGGCGTGCACAGACCGTACACCGGTTTCGCTGTCACCCAATTCTCTCGGCAGACCTTAACGCCGCCTTGCATCCGTATGCAAGGCGCATTGAACCGGCGCTGATTGTCCAGACACCCTTGAAGCGTCCAACGATTAGGCGCATGTGACGCGCGAGGTACAGGAGGGTCCTATGCAGGCGCGGATCAGAGCTATTGTCGAGCATCCCTATTTCGAGCGGATCATCATCGGACTGATCGTATTCAACGCGATCATCCTGGGCATGGAGACATCTGAGCGGATCATGTCCGTCGCCGGGCCTGTATTGGTTTCGCTCGACAAGATCATTCTGGGGATCTTCGTGGTGGAGCTGGTTGCGCGCTTTGTCGCCTCTCCGCGCGGTTTTGTGCGCGACCCCTGGCGGTGGTTTGACACCGTCATCGTGGCTATCGCGTTGATGCCCGCAAGTGGTGCGTTGAGTGTCCTGCGCGCCTTTCGCATTTTGCGGGTTTTGCGCCTTGTCTCGACCGTCCCGGCAATGCGCCGGGTTGTACAGGGCCTGATCGAAGCTTTGCCGGGCATGGGGTCAATCGTCCTACTGCTCGGCCTGATCTTCTATGTCTTTGCTGTGATATGCACCAAGGCGTTTGGGGGTGCGTTTCCGGAATGGTTCGGCACGCTAGCGGCGTCGGGCTATACTCTGTTCCAGATCATGACGCTGGAAAGCTGGTCGATGGGGATCGTGCGCCCGGTCATGGATGAGTTTCCGTGGGCCTGGGCGTTGTTCCTGCCGTTTATTCTGGCGACGGCCTTCACCGTGTTGAACCTCTTTATCGGTGTGATCGTCGACGCAATGCAGTCGGAGCACGCGGCAGAGGCGGCGGCGGAGCGGGAAAGCCTGACATCGGACAACGAAAAGATCCTGGCCGAACTGGCGGCCATCCGCGAAGAGCTTAATCGCCAGCGCCGCTCATAACGAAAAAGGGCGAACCTGATGTCCGCCCTTTTGATACTCAATAAAGCCCGCCAGATCCCAGATCATCCAGATCTGCAGGTGGTGCCGGAATCGGCGCCACGGTGACGGCCCCTCCCCCGGCATTCGCACCGGGCACTGCGACGGTCCCTGTCGTGGTTGGGGGGATATAGATGTCGTTTGCAACCGTTGCCGGCAGATCATTAAGGTCGAAGGTGCGTCCACTGCCTGAAGAGCTGACGCCTCGCTGGATAGCAGCGGCGCCGACAGCTGGCGCTTCGCCCAACGGAAACACCTCGTAAACCCAATCGCCCGATGTGGTGTCATCAGGCAGACGGGCGCCCGAGGTACGATCCATTTTGATCACGTCAACGCCCTCGGGCGGTTGGAAACGCCCCGGATCGGCGGGGTTGATTTCGAGGTAATCTTCCATGAACGCGCGGAAGACCGGACCACACATGCTGCCGCCAGTACCGCCCCGGCCCATGCCGCGTGGCGTGTCGAATCCGATATAGCACCCGGCGACGATGTCTGGCGTGAAGCCGATGAACCATGCATCGCGGCTTTCGTTGGTTGTGCCTGTTTTTCCGGCGAGCGGAACCGGCAGATCCGCGAGGCTGCGCGCGGTGCCGCGATCCACGACGCCCTCGAGCATCGAGATCAGGCGGAAGGCTGTGATCCGACTCATCGTGCGTTCGGCTGTCGAGTAGATGTGCGGTTCGGGTTGCTGGGAATAGGTGCTGTCGTCGCAGCCCTCACAGCCGCGCTGGTCATGGCGGTAAATCGTATTGCCGAACCGGTCCTGCACGCGGTCAACCAAGGTCGGCTCAACCCGCTGGCCACCATTGGCGAACATCGCATAGGCCGAAATCATGCGGAAAAGCGTGGTTTCCCCGGCGCCGAGGCTCATGGGCAGGAACTCACCCATATCCTCGTAAATGCCGAAATCTTCGGCGTAGTCTGCAATGACGTCCATGCCGATATCGTCGGCGATCCGCACGGTCATCAGGTTCAGCGACCGCTCAAGCCCCACGCGCATCAGGGTCGGACCGTTAAAGCTGTCTGCACCAGAGTAGTTCTTGGGCCGCCATGTCGGCTGACCGGGCTGTTCCAGAACGAAGGGCGCGTCGAGAATGATGGAATTCGGGGTCATGCCCGCGTCGAGCGCTGCGGCAAAAACAAAGGGTTTGAAGGCCGAACCGGGCTGGCGCGTTGCCTGTGTCGCGCGGTTAAAGCTGGAGGCGTCATAGGAAAAGCCCCCCTGCATGGCCAGAACCCGGCCCGTGCGATGGTCCATCACCATGAACGCGCCGTTGAGTTCGGGAACCTGACGCAAGTTCCAGTTGGTAAAGGTTCCTTCTTCGTTGCGGCCTTCAGCCACAAGGATCACGTCACCGACGTCGAGAATATCATCGGGGCTGTCCGGGGCAGATCCAAGGCTGGTGCCTTCGAGCCGGGGGCGGGCCCATTGGAAATCGCGCACATAAAGGCGGTGCTGGCCATCGGCAGGATCTGCAATGCCTTCAATGCCGATCACGGCCGCATCGGATTCCAGCTCCAGCACCACGGCCATATGGAATTCCGGCACGTCACGCACACCACGTGTGGCGCGCAGGGCGCTGCGCCAATCGGCGCCCTCTTCGGCCAGATCCTCGGCAATGTTATCAAGTGGGCCGCGGTAACCGAGCCGGTCGCGGTCATATTCAACGAGTTGCGCACGCAGGGCAGCCGCGGCGGCCTCCTGAATGTCCGGCTCCACCGTTGCGCGGATGGTCAGGCCGCCGGTCAGCAGTTCATCCGTGCCGAAGCGATCGGACATCTGGCGGCGAATTTCCTCGGAAAAGTAGTCCCGCCCGGGTCGGGTGGATGACAGCGGTGCGTAATCCCCGCCTTGTACGGACAGTAAGGGAGCCGCCTGCGCCGTCTCTACCTCTTCCGGGGTGAGGTATCCCTGCTCTCCCATCAGGCGGAGCGTATTGTTGCGCCAGAACATTGCGGTTTCCGCATCATCAACCGGGTGGCGGTTGGAGGGCGCCTTGGGCAGTGACGCCAGATAGGCCGCTTCCTGCGGGGTCAGTTCCTCAAGCGATTTGCCGAAATAATTGGCCGCAGCGGCGACGATGCCAAAGCTGTTTTCGCCCAGAAAGATCTCGTTGAGATAGAGTTCGAGAATCTGTTCCTTGGTCAGCAGGCTTTCGATGCGGACGGCGAGGATGACCTCCTGGATCTTGCGCTCCACCTCGCGCCGACCGTCGAGCAGGAAGTTCTTTACGACCTGCTGCGTAATGGTCGATGCACCGCGCAGACGGCCACCGCGTGCGGCGTCCAGTCCAGCGGAGACGATGCCTACCGCGTCAAAGCCAGGATGTTCGAAAAACGAGCCATCTTCGGCGGAGACAAAGGCCTGCCAAACAACGGGTGGAATCTCATCGAACGGGACGAAGACGCGGCGCTCACGAACATATTCGTCCAGAAGACGCCCTTCGCCTGAATAGACGCGGCTGAGCGTGTTGGGCCGGTAGTCCGCCAGCTCCTCGGTATCTGGCAGATCCTTGGAGTAGCTCCAGACCACACCGCCGACGACGAGAACGCCCATCAACGACGCCAGAACAAGTGCGCTGAAAATCCAGCCGAAGAAGCGTCCGATATATCGCATGCATTACACCTTTACGTTCCGCAGGCACGTCTGCGAGCGGTCAACGTGCCACATAGCATTGCGGTTCCGCTTTGTCAGCGGAGGCGCGACTATTGTGACGCAGCGCCCGCGGCGAGGATCCGGTCCTGCTCGCTCCACTGATCGAGCGCGCCGATTATGCCAGCGATAGCCTCCGCCCGCCATGCAGGAGAGATCATATTGGCGCGATCTTGCCGGTCGGACAGAAAGCCAAGCTCTACCAGAACGGATGGGATATCGGGGGCCTTCAGGACGCGAAACCCCGCGGAGCGGTGGGGGTTCGAGCGGATCACCCCGACCGAATGGCGCAGGCCGGTGACCAGTTCCTCAGCAAAGCGTGCGGAGCGGGCATTGGTCTCCCGCTGGGTCATATCATTGAGCAGGAGTGCCAGATCATCATCACCTGCATCCAGCACCTCACCCCCGACACTGTCGGCGCGATTCTCAAGGGCTGCGAGTGCCGCCGCCTCTGCCGAGCTTGCTTCGGCTGAAAGCGTGTAGACGGCTGCACCAGAGGCGTTCCCGCGGGTGACGGTATTTGCGTGGAGCGAGATGAAGGCCGCAGCCTCTGTAGCACGTGCGATGCGCACACGTTCCCGTAGGGACAGGAAGAGGTCCGTCTCACGTGTCATGACAACAGTGTAGGCGTCGCCTGCCTCAAGTGCTGTGCGCAATTCCAGCGCGAAGGCCAGCGCGATGTCTTTCTCAGAGATGCCATCGCGCACGGCGCCCGGATCAATTCCCCCATGTCCGGGGTCTAGCACGATGATCGGGCGGTCGGGATCTTCGGGCAGATCGGGGCGGACGGGGGTGACACGGGCATTGCCGACGGAAAAAATCAGGGTGAGCAGCGCGCCGTTGCGGGTCTGCTCCATCCCGGCAGATTCGAGCGTGACCTGTCGTTGAAAACCCAATGTGATCCGCGCGGTGTTCAGGTCGGCACGCCCCATGCGAACCGAGCCAAGCACCCCATCCGTTTCAATGACCGGATCTGCCGCAATCGACCCGTCGACCAGATCGACGTGAAGCTGGCCATGGGTATCCTGAACGCCGATCCGATAGGCCTGCGCCTGGACCAACGCGATGGTCACGACCGTCTCGCGTGAAAACCAGCCTGATGTCGAGGCTGAGACGGACAGAACCTCAGCCCGTGCGGAAAAGGCAGCCAAAAACAAGGTGAGGATCGGGACGGCAAGGTGAAAAGCACGCATCACAATTTCTTTCGACCGCCGCGCGGCATGATTTCGGCCATAAACGCCTGAACAAATGCAAGTTGTCCCCATTCGCTTGGAAAAACAAATTGTAATCCCTGCGTCAATTCGCATATCAAGAAAAGACGTAGCAGCGTGACGATCCGCTGCCCCGTGAAAGAATTTGTCACGCCTCAAGCGCGTGCTGACCGGTCAGACCGGCGTTGCACACAGATGGACGTGACATGGCGCTTTGGTGCCAACCCGCAGAACCGCCGAAGCAATTCGGCCCATAACGCGGTCATGATAAAGCCCCCTGACACCGGGCGTCGTGACCCAGGATGACAACCGCGATGAAACGCGCCGAAGCAACAGGCAGGATCGACGGAAGCGGACTTACCGCCCGTGCGACCCGCTGTCCGGCGCCCATCGCCTTCACTGAAAGCGCGCAACGAACCTCATCCGGGCCTCCCGGGCGAGAACGGGTGCGTGTCGCAAGGTCAAAATGTCCAAGAAAATGCTTATCGATGCCACCCACTCGGAAGAGACAAGGGTCGTCGTGGTCGACGGAAAGAAAGTCGACGAATTTGATTTTGAGAGCCTGAACAAGAGGCAACTTTCCGGAAATATCTATCTTGCCAAGGTGACGCGGGTTGAGCCGTCGCTTCAAGCTGCTTTTGTGGACTATGGCGGGAATCGTCACGGCTTCCTCGCCTTTTCGGAAATTCACCCCGACTATTATCAGATCCCGGTCGCTGATCGTGAGGCCTTGATGGCTGAACAGGCGGCGGAGGAAGAAGCACGTCGTCAGGAAGAGGAAGAGCGGGAAGCCGCACGGGCCAAGCAGGCGGAAAGCGGTGGGCGCCGCAGCCGTTCCCGCTCTCGCTCAAAAGCTGCTACTGCGACGGCCGAAGACGCGGTCGTGACAGAAGAGGTTCCCACAGACACCGCTGGGGCGACAGTCGACGGCGGTGACGTCAGTACTGAAGAAACAGTGACTGATGCGGATGCTGTCGCGGCGGTAGAGGCCGACGAAAAGCCCGTGGATGCCGTCGTTACCGAAGACGCCCCTGCGGAAGCGCTTGATGAAGCCCTGCCCGAAGCGGCAGAGCGCGCAGGTATGGAGCCGTCTGAACATCAGGGCGACGGGCCGGATGTGGAAGGTGCCGAAAGCGGCCTTGGCCAGCCTGCCGATATTGTCGAGACGCCGGAAAGTGGCGATGCGCCCGCAGATGTCGCCGCTGAGACGAGCGCCGACGTTGAGGGCGATCAGGACGAAGATGACGACGACAGCGATGACGAGGTGGAAGAGGTCCGCCGGGAAACGCGCCGCCGTCCGCGCGCACGTCGCTATAAGATCCAGGAAGTGATCAAGGTTCGCCAGATCATGCTGATCCAGGTCGTCAAGGAAGAGCGCGGCAACAAGGGTGCGGCCCTGACCACCTATCTGAGCCTTGCGGGCCGCTATTGCGTCTTGATGCCCAATACCGCCCGCGGTGGCGGGATTTCGCGCAAGATCACCAATGCGCCGGACCGTAAGAAGCTGAAAGAAATCGCGAATGAGATCGAGGTTCCGCAGGGTGCGGGCCTTATCATTCGGACCGCAGGGGCCAAGCGCACGCGGACCGAGATCAAGCGCGACTACGAATATCTGATCCGTCAGTGGGAGCAGATTCGCGACCTGACGATGAAATCCGTAGCGCCCAAGCTGATCTATGAGGAAGGGAGCCTGATCAAACGCTCGATTCGCGATCTTTACGGGCGCGAAATCGACGAGGTGTTCGTGGAAGGGGCCGACGGCTACCGCGAGGCCAAGGACTACATGCGCATGCTGATGCCGAGCCACGCCAAGAACGTGAAGCTCTATCAGGATCAGGTCAGCCTGTTCGGCCGCCATCAGGTCGAAAGCTATCTCGCCCAGATGTTCAATCCGACGGTGCAGCTGAAATCCGGCGGCTATCTGGTGATCGGCGTGACCGAGGCATTGGTTGCGGTTGACGTGAACTCTGGCCGGTCGACCAAGGAAGGCTCGATCGAGGAGACGGCGCTCAAGACCAATCTGGAGGCAGCGGAAGAGGTTGCGCGCCAGCTGCGGCTGCGCGATCTGGCCGGTCTGATCGTGATCGACTTCATCGACATGGATGAGCGGCGCAACAATTCCGCTGTTGAAAAGCGGATGAAAGAGGCGCTGAAAAACGACCGGGCGCGCATTCAGGTTGGACGGATTTCGTCGTTCGGCTTGATGGAGATGAGCCGTCAACGGCTGCGCCCCGGCATGCTGGAAGCATCCACCCAGCCCTGCCCTGCCTGTCACGGCACCGGGCTTGTGCGCTCGAATGACAGCCTCGGCCTGTCGATCATTCGCGAGCTTGAAGAAGAAGGCGTGCGCCAGCGCTGCAAAGAGATTGTGCTGACCTGCCCGGTCGATGTCGCGAACTATCTGCTGAACGCCAAGCGTGAGCATATCGCGATGATCGAGACACGCTATGGTATCGCGATCCAGATCAACGGCGATGCGCATCTGGTCAGCCCTGACTTCAAGATGGAGCGGTTCAAAACCGCAAGCCGCGTGGTTGTGCAGGATGCAACGGCGGGTGCGATCCAGATCGACAGTCTGGACCTTGCGCGCGAGGCGGAATTGGACGCGGCTGCCGCGGCTGCCGAACCCGAAGACGTGCAGGAAGCAGAGGCACACACCGAGACGGACGACCAGCCGAAGAAGAAAAAGCGCCGCCGGCGTCGGGGTGGACGCAATCGCAACTTCGATCAGGACGAAGCGCAGAAGGATGCGAATGCGTCCGAGGGCGCGGACGGAACCGATGATGCCGCGAAGTCCGATGCAGAGGGTGCAGAGAAAGCTGATGCAGAGGGTGCAGAGAAAGCTGATGAAGAGGGTGCAGAGAAAGCTGATGAAGAGGTGAAGGCGGACGGGGAAGAGACCCCGAAACCCAAAACCCGGCGTCGGTCCCGCAGCCGCAAGAAGCCTGTCGCCGAGGAGACGACCCCGGCTGAGGATAGCCCTGCTGAGGATGCAGCCCCTGCCCCCGTCGAGCCTGTCGCCGAGCCGCAGGCGGATGAAGCGCCGGTCGATGCGGTCGTGAATGAGGAAAACCCCGCACGTGCGGCGGAGGCTCAACCTGACGGCCAGAGCGAGGACCCATCCGGTCCGGCGGATGAGGTTCAGCCTGACGCGACGGTCGAAGATGCGGCGGAGCCGACGACGGAAACGCAAGTTGCGGACGTCCCGCAGGACATCACCGAAGAAGCAAAAGCAGATGCGGCGACGAATGAAGCTGAGGCACAAAGTGAAGCCGACGCAGTTGAGGCGAAGCCTGAAGGACGACGCCCCGCGAGTGAGAAGCAGCCCGATACGCCAAAGCCCGAAGGGCCAAAGCGCAAGGGCTGGTGGGCGCGCACCATTGGCGGCTGATTGATCCGCAATTCAATACAAAACGCCCCGGTTCGGCCGGGGCGTTTTTGTTTGAGCCATTACATCTGTGTCTTGAGAAAGCTGAAGAGTTTCAGGCACTTTCAGCGAAGTATTCGTCCCTTGGCAGGTATTTGACGAGTTCGGCGGCCTCGGCCCAGCCTTGTTGGTGCGCTCCGCGACCGATCATCACAACAGATGCTGCCGGAACGGCATTGGCGCGCAACAAATCGCGCAATGCCGCGCGCTGTTGGGACCAACTGTAATGAGGCTCAGGCTCTGCCCCGGCGTCCTTGATCGTGACCTCTGCAAGAGATCCCAACTCATCTGCGAACTGCCGTGGCACCTCGCCAGATGGGGAAAGGGCGAGCAAATCGGCCCGGCGAAGGGTACCGAGCTTGTCGCGGACCGCATCGGGGATGCTCAATTCGCGCGTCAGTTTCAGATGAAGTCCCTCGGCGGTGAACAGGAAGGCCGTAATGTCGCGCCCGCCGCCCAACAGGATCGAGCGGTATTGAGGGAAGCTGAGACCCAACTCACGCGCGCGGGCCATGCGGACCTTGATCATCTCGAGCGGAAGACGTTCGCCCACCAGTTCTTTCCGGGCGCGCGTCCAGCAGTGTCGCTGCCAGCCTGTGGGCTGCGGCGGGCGGTTATGTCCGATACCATGTGTCATATCGCCAAGATGGATGGGTTCTGAGCGTTTCGCAATCCTTCAGCCTGAAGCTGTCTGGCGGGCACGTGTGAGGAAGACGCGGGCGAGCACCAGAATAATGGCACAGGCGATCAGGCCCAATCCGCGCTCATAGGCCCCGTCAACATCCGTTGGTAGAACCAGAAAAATCGGGGCTGCAATCAGCCATATCGTACCGAGCGCGTAGAGCGTAGGCTTGGCCCATCGGTGAACCCGACCCGCACCCGGTGCCATGCTGTATGGGATCACCGTGAAGGCCAAACCCAGCCCGTAAACGAGATAGGCGTGGATCACGATGCCGTCGCTGTCATTGTCGCCATATTCGTTCCGCGCGCCGACAATGATCACTAAAGCCCCCGCCAAGGCGAGGGAGATGAGACCGACGCTCCAACGCCGCCCGCCAAGATGGGCATTCGATGCGGCCATTGCAGCTGCAAACAGCCCTGCCGCGAATCCGTAGAGCGCGACATCCATCACGATTTCACCGGGTCCCGCTGCTAAGTCACTGATAGTATCGGCAATCCAATCGTGATCCGGCACAACACTCTGCCCAGCCACGGTGCCCACAATCAGTGAAAGGCAACCAGCAAGAGCCAGACAGGCTAACAGACGTAGCAGCGTCGGCCTTTCATCGGATTTCAACTGAGGCATATGTGCTCCTCCCACCGGCGAAACGGGCGGGAGCGCGGGATGGTTCCGCTAGCCTAGAGTTGCTGCATAAACCGGGCGATCCGCTCTGCACCTTCCTGAATGGCCTCCGTCGATCCAGCATAGGAGAAGCGGACGGTGTGATGGCCCCGCTCCTTATCAAAGTCGAGGCCCGGTGTCGCCGCCACGCCTGCTTCCCGCAAAAGTCGGTCGGTGAAGGTGCGGGATGTCAGCCCGGTCGCCGCGATATTTGCGTAAATGTAGAAGGCCCCGTCGGGCGGCGCGATATCGGCAAAGCCTGCCTGCGTCAGCGCGTCCAGCAGGATGGTCCGGTTGCGTGCGTAGACGGCACGATTGGCCTCAAGCTCATCAGTGGCATCCATGGCGCCAAGCGCAGCGATCTGACTGGCATGGCTGGGACAGATGAACAGGTTCTGCGCCAGGCGTTCAATTGTGCGCACATGGCTTTCGGGAACCACCATCCAGCCGACACGCCAACCGGTCATCGAAAAGTACTTTGAGAACGAGTTGATGACGATCGCCTCATCCGTCAATTCGAGCGCGGTCACCCCGCGCTGCCCGGCATAGTCAAGACCGTGATAGATCTCGTCAGAGATGAAGGCGACATCGTTGGCGCGGGCGGCCTCCAGCAGATTGGACAGAGCCTCGCGCCCCAGCATCGAGCCGGTCGGATTGGCTGGGCTGGCCACCAGCACACCGTCGAGATCATGTGTTAAATCAGCCGGTTGCGGCTGAAACCTCCCTTCAAGCGTGCCCTCGATCCGCACCGGTTCGAGGTTCAGGGCCCGCAGAATATTGCGATAGCTGGGGTAGCCCGGATCCGCGATCCCCACACGTTGTCCCGCATCGAAGAGCGACAGGAACGAGAGCAGGAACCCTGCTGAGCTGCCGGCCGTCACGACGACCCGCCCGGGATCGAGGTCGACATCGTACCATTCGCCGTAGAGCCGCGCGATCCGGGCACGTAGAGCCGGAAGGCCGAGGGCGACAGTATATCCGAGCGGCCCCTGCTCCATCGCATTGGCAACGGCTTCGCGCGCCGCCGCGGGGGCGGCCGTTCCGGGTTGACCGACCTCCATATGAATGACGGACTGGCCTGCGTCCTCCACCTGACGGGCGGCCTCCATCACGTCCATCACGATAAAGCTATCGACTTCACTTCGACTTGATATCCGCATGAGCCCCGCCCTAGGTTCGAGTGTGTTGCGAGGGTTTTTGAGTAGCGGGCGCGCAGGCGTCAAGCGGGGGATTGTAACAATGCGATTTCTTCTGGCGGCGTTGATGTGCTTTGTGGTGCTGGCGCAGGCGGCGACAGCTCAGGGTTTGATCCGGGATGCGGAAATCGAGCAGGTGCTTGCCGATCTGACCGCCCCGTTAGAGCGTGCGGCGGGCCTTGCGCCGGGCAGCACCAATATTTTCATCGTCAATGATCGGGAGATGAATGCGTTCGTCACGGGCGGGCAGAATATCTTCATCCATTCCGGGCTGATCCAGCGCCTGCCGCGCGCGGATATGCTGCAAGCGGTGATTGCACATGAGCTGGGCCATATCACTGCCGGACATATCACCGCGCGCAGTTTTGAGATTGCACAGGCCGAGCGGAACAGTGCGGCCGGTGCTGTTCTTGGCCTGATTGTCGGCCTTGCAGGAGCGCCCGGTGCTGGTGTCGCGATTGCGAGCGGGGCGCAAGGCACGGCGGAGGGCCTGCTGCGCGCCTATACCCGCGATCAGGAGGCGACGGCGGATCAGCTGGGTGCACGCTATATGGACCTTGCGCGGATTGACCCGGGCGCGATGCTCGACACGCTCGACCTGTTCCGGGGCCAGGACCTGCTGTCGACGGCGCGCCAGGACGAATATGCGCAGTCCCATCCGCTTAGCTCGACCCGGATCGACCTGTTGTCGCGCCGGGCGGACAATGCGTCGAGCCGGGGGGCCACTGTTGATCCGGCGACGGAAGAGGCTTATCGCCGGATGCAGGCCAAGTTCGATGGCTTCTTGCGTGGGCCCAGCGATGCGCTGCGCCGTGTGGAAGGCCGGACCGATATGGCCGCGCGTATCCAGCGGGCCGTTGCGATGCACCGCATCCCGGATCTGGGTGCTGCCCTGCGTGAGATCGACGCCGCCCTTGCCATCGAGCCGCAAAACCCGTGGCTTCATGAGCTGAAAGGTCAATTCCTGTTGGAAGCCGGACAGGCGGAAGCGGCGGTCGGACCTTACCGTCAGGCGGTGACCTTGCGGCCCGACGCACCATTGCTGCGCGCCGGATATGGTCGCGCACTGCTCGCAACAGGTCAAAACAATGCCGAGGCGTTGCGCCAGCTTTCGGCAGCGCGCGAAGGCGCGACCGGAACACCGCTTTCGCTGCGCGCGCTGGCGGAGGCGCATGCGCGCGCTGGCAATACGGCGCAGGCCGCCCTGTACACAGCGGAGCGCTATGCCTTGAACCGCGAAGTTGAGGATGCGCTGCGGTTCGCCCGGCGTGCGGCCGAGGGGTTGCCCAACGGCTCTCCGGATTGGATAAGGGCACAAGATCTGATTGCCGTGCTGGAGCGGCTGTGACGCCGGGGGATGAGAGATGACTGAAACGACGACACGTCCCTTGACGCTCGCCATTGCTGCTGCCGCGATCATTGGAGGCGGGGCCGGATATTTCGGCGGAACCCTCTCCACCCCGGATGCGCCCGTTGCAATGGCACAGCAAGAGGCGCCGCAGGGCGAGGCGCTCTCCCTGCTCGATCTGGACGATGCCTCGCGCGATGCATTGCAAGGGGAAATGCGTCGCTATCTACTGGAAAACCCAGAGATCATTGTAGAGGTGATCGGGCTGCTTGAGGCACAACAGGTTGCGGAAGCGGCAGAGGCCGAGCGTCAGATGGTCGCCGATGCGGCGGACGACCTGTTCAATGACGGGTTTTCGTATGTGGGTGGCAATCCAAACGGGGACATCACGCTCGTCGAATTCCTCGACTATCAGTGCGGGTTCTGCAAGCGCGCCCATGCCGAGGTGCAGACCCTGATCCAACAGGACGGCAACATCCGTTACGTCGTAAAGGAATTGCCCATTCTCGGCCCGATGAGCGTCGAGGCGAGCCGCGCTGCCGTGGCCGTCCTGATCGAGGATGGTGCAGCCGTCTATGAACGCTTCAACGACACGCTGATGACCTTTGGCGGTCAATTGTCGTCGCAGGTGATCGACGGTCTGGCCCAACGCGCCGGGGCGGATGTCACGGCGATGCGGGCAGCGATGGAAAATAACGAAGAGATTGACGAGCGGATTGCAGCGACCCGTGCGCTTGCCGGGGCGTTGGAGATCACAGGTACACCGACTTTCGTGATGGGAGACACCGTGATCCGTGGCTTCCTGCCACTGCCCCAGATGGAAGAGGCGGTTGCTGCCGTCCGCAACACCGCCAATTAAGCGCATTGCCTTGATCCCACGGTTCGGATCGGGCTTTCACGTTGCGTCACTTCGGCTTATATGAGTCTCAAGCAGTAACAATGGCCCCTCTCAAATCGGGGCCGCCCGGCGGGGTGCCGGGTTAGACGCGCGAGGGATCATGGCAGACAAATATGACGCGGATACCGCATTCATCACGGCACTGGCGAAATTGCTCAACGACACGGACCTGACCGAAATCGAGGTTGGTCGGAAGTTCGGTGAGGATGACAAGCTGGAAGTGCGCGTGTCGCGCCAGACGGTCCAGCAAGTTGTCGCAGCCCCTGCCCCGGTCGCAGCCCCTGCTGCGGCCCCCGCACCTGCCAGCGCCGCCGCCCCAGCAGCTGCCTCTGCCCCAGCGGCAGAAGCCCCGACCGATCCGGCACAGCTGCCCGGTGCAGTAACCTCTCCGATGGTGGGGACGGTCTATCTGCAGGCAGAGCCCGGCGCGCCCTCCTTCGTGTCTGTGGGCGATCAGGTGGCCGAGGGTCAGACCTTGCTGATCATCGAGGCGATGAAAACCATGAACCAGATCCCCTCCCCGAAAGCGGGCAAGGTGGCGCGTATTCTGGTTGGGGATGGTGAACCGGTTGAGTTTGGTGCCCCTCTCGTTGTGATCGAGTGAGGCGGGAATGTTCAAGAAAGTCCTGATTGCGAACCGGGGTGAGATTGCGCTGCGCATCCACCGCGCGTGCAAGGAAATGGGGATCAAGACGGTTGCCGTGCACTCCACCGCTGACAGCGATGCGATGCATGTTCGCATGGCGGATGAGAGCGTGTGCATCGGCCCGCCCTCTGGCGCACAAAGCTATCTGTCGATCCCCAACATCATTTCTGCCTGCGAAATCACAGGGGCAGATGCCGTCCATCCCGGCTATGGCTTCCTGAGCGAGAATGCACAATTCTCTCAGATCGTTGCCGATCATGGCATCACCTTCATCGGACCCTCCGCAGACCACATCAATGTCATGGGCGACAAGATTGCCGCCAAGGACACGATGAAGAAACTGGGGGTGCCTTGTGTTCCCGGTTCTGACGGGGGTGTTGAAACGCTGGAAGAGGCACACGCGATTGCCGCCGAGATGGGTTATCCCGTCATTGTCAAAGCGGCCGCCGGTGGCGGTGGACGGGGCATGAAGGTTGCAGAGACTGCCGAGGATATGGATACGGCCTTCCGCTCTGCCAGGACGGAGTCCAAGGCCGCCTTTGGCGATGATGCGGTCTATATCGAGAAATATCTGCAAATCCCCCGCCATATCGAGATTCAGGTCTTTGGCGATGGCAAAGGCAATGCGGTCCATTTGGGTGAGCGGGATTGCTCACTGCAACGTCGGCACCAGAAGGTGTTTGAGGAGGCCCCCTCCCCGATCATCACGGCTGAGCAGCGCGCAGAAATCGGAAAGACCTGCGCGGAGGCCGTCGCGGCGATCAACTATATTGGCGCGGGCACCATCGAATTCCTCTATGAGAATGGTGAGTTCTATTTCATCGAAATGAACACGCGCCTACAGGTCGAGCATCCTGTGACCGAGGCGATCTACGGTGTTGATCTGGTTCAGGAGCAGATCCGTGTCGCCGCAGGGGAGCCGATGAGCTTTACCCAGGACGATCTTGTCCCGCGCGGCCATGCGATCGAATGCCGGATCAATGCAGAGAAACTGCCGGAATTCCGCCCCTCGCCGGGTGATATCACGGCCTTTCACGCACCTGGTGGTCTGGGCGTGCGGATGGACAGTGCGATCTATGCCGGCTATCGCATCCCGCCCTATTACGACAGCCTGATCGGAAAGTTGATCGTCTATGGCAAGGATCGGCCAGAGGCGCTGGCCCGGCTGGATCGTGCGTTGAGCGAGTTTGTTGTGGAAGGTGTCGACACGTCGCTGCCCCTCTTCCCCATGCTGCTGGCTGAGCCTGATGTGCAGACGGGTGACTACAATATCCACTGGCTTGAAAAGTGGCTGGATCGGACTTTTGACACCTGATGCGCGATGATGCGCCAGCGGTAACGGCGGAGCTGCTGCTCAACGCCTATGCCGCTGGCGTCTTTCCCATGGCGGAGACGCGGGATGGGGAAACGCGCTGGGTTGATCCGACGCGCCGGGGGATCATTCCGCTCGACGGCTTGCATATTTCCCGCTCTCTGAAGAAACGCGCGCGACGCCAGGATTTCGAGATACGCGTGGACACGGCCTTTGCCGATGTCGTCTCTGCCTGTGCAGATCGCGACGAGACCTGGATCAACGACGAGATCTTTCGGCTTTATGGAGAGCTGCACCAGTTGCGCTTTGCCCACTCGGTTGAGGTGTGGGCCAGCGGTGCGTTGGTTGGTGGCCTCTACGGCGTGCGTCTGGGCGGGGCCTTCTTTGGCGAAAGCATGTTCAGTCGTATGACTGATGCATCAAAGCTGGCACTGGTCTGGCTGGTGGCGCGGTTGCGCGCGGGCGGGTTCGTTCTGCTCGACACACAGTTTCTGACCGATCATCTGGAAAGCATGGGCGGGATGGAGATCAGCCGTGCGGCCTATCGGTCACGATTGGCCCGCGCGCTTTCGGTGCAGGCCGAGTGGAGCGCCCTGCCCCTGGACACAGAAGTTGATCGGATCATTGCCCTCGCCAAAGCCGCGTAAAGCATTTTCCGGGATCTATTGATCCTGTGGGGCGGGCTGCAACGTACGGTCGGCGGACACGCGTTCCAGCGTTGGAAGCTCCGGCATTTCGCCCTCATAGCAGCGGTCAACCCAGATATCGTAGCGCGGATGGTCGAGCGCGTTGAGCGCCGGGCTGGACGCGATCATCCAACCGGAGAATTGTGGCGCGTCCTCTCGCTGGTCCTGAATATGCAGGAAGGCATATCCATCCGGCTTCTCCCCCTCCGCGGGGATCCGGCATGCTTCCAGATCAATGGTTAGCCGCTCGTAATCAACCGTCTGACCGACGGGAACCGCGAAGATGGAGACGGTCCCATTCAACGTATCGAGACCGCGAAGCACGGCACCATCGACGACACGTGACGTGATCTCCCCACGATCTGGTATCACGTCATCGCCAAAGTCGCGCAGCAGATCTTCAAGAATGTCCTGCTCCACCTGCGCCGTGGCTGTCGTGGCCATCAGGCTGATCGCCAGTGTTATCAGGGCTTTACGCATGAAAACCTCAACCTTACATAATCCGCCGTCCACGCGCCCGTTCCGTCACACAAGGCCGGTTCCAGCAAGGCCGTAACCCGGTCAAGGAACGCTGACCGATCCCCCGGAACCTTGTGCAGGACCGGTGCGGCCAACGTCTCTACCCATGCGCGCATTCCGGCCGGAACCGGTGTGGGGCGTGGTATCAATGTGATCGAGGTAACGTCAAAACCACCCTTTTCCAGTGCTGCGCGATATTCTGCGACAGACGGAAAGTACCAGATGTCTTTGAGATCGGCGGTCACACCTTCACGCGCCAATTCCGCGATCAGGGCGGTACGGATCGCGGCAACATTGCCCATGCCACCAAATTCGCCCACAAAGCGGCCGCCCGCTTTCAGTGCCGCATGTACCCCCGCGATCACGGCCTGCGGTTGGGTCATCCAGTGGAGCGCGGCATTGCTGAACACCGCATCGAACTCCGCCCGAAAATCCAGCGCATGCCCGTCAACAACCTGCGCCGTTAGCCCGCGCGCCTGAGCAGCGGCGACCATATCGGCAGACCCATCAACGGCGAGCACATCGGCACCCACCGCCACAATCCGGTCGGTCAGCGCGCCATCACCCGCCCCCAGATCGAGAACACGCTCCCCTGCCCGGGGGGCCAGAAGGTCCAGCACAGGTGCGCCCAGGTCCGAGACAAAGCGCGCATTGGCCGCATAGGCCTCAGCCGACCAATCGTCAGTCATTGGATGAGCCAGCAAAACTCACGAAGAGGTCGAGCAGGCTGACGGAGCCCTGGGTGTTCAGGATTTCATCCCCATCGACAAGCATGAAATCCGACGCGCCCGGCGTGATGCTGACATAGTTGCCGCCGAGCAGACCGTCGGCCAGGATGCGAGCGTCGCTGTCCTCGGGCAATTCCAGATCAGCGCTCACCGTGAACTGCGCTACGGCCTCATAGGTGATCGAATCAAGCGAGATGTCCGAAATGGTGCCAACCTTGACGCCGGCCACACGCACATCGGTTCCCGGGCCAACACCGCTGAGGGAACGGAAGCTGGCGCTGAGCGCGTAGCTGTCTGACGAAACACCGGTGCCCGTCGCACCCGCTGCCACATAGGCGAACCCCGCCGCTGCAGCGAGGACGGCCGCTCCAACCAGGGTTTCTAAGACATTATTGGCCATCACTCTGGCTGCCAGGCCTCATAATCGCCGCGCCGCTGGGGGCGGGTTTCCGGGGTCAGAATCGAGCCGGGCGGGCGATAGGCAAGCGCGGTGCCCGTCATGTTTTCCAGATGCGGCTTTTCCCAATCCTTGCGGGGCAACGGCGCCTCGGTCGGTGGTTGATCGAAGGTGTGGTGCAGCCAACCATGCCATTCGGGGGAGACGCGGGACGCCTCCATATCCCCGTTATACATCACCCAGCGGCGGGCGCCGTCAGAGGTCTGCATGTAAACGTTGCCCTGAGCATCCTCACCCACCTTCTGCCCATTCCGGCGAGACCAGAGGGCAGTGTTCAGGGTGGAGCCGTTCCACCAGGTCAAAAGGCGCAGGATCGGGTTCATGTGCTTCGCTCCGAAGGGCATGTGTTTGCGGGTGTTATGCACCCAATCCGGGTCAGAGGTAAAGTGCGCGTTCGCGACTGAGCCACGCCCAAAATAACCTGCTTGCCCCATATGGCAGCGTGCGCCTACTCGACCCCGGCGCAGGCCATGGCCATGTCGAATGCGGCATCGGACCCGCCGCGTTGCTGGAAGAGAGCACGCGCTTCATCCACGTTACCCCCTGCATCAAAGAAGGCTTGCAAGCCTCTCAGGGCAACATCGTCGGGATGCTGGGCGTAGCTGTCAGTGAACCAAGTGCTGATGGTGCCGTCCGCGCGAAATTCATCAACATAGCCCGAAAGCCATTGATAGCCTTCAGGCGCATCGGCGGGACAGGTCGCGGCGTGTGACGATGCCGCGACGAGGGTGAATCCTGCGATGGCAGCGAATTTGAGTGCGGACAAGGCAACCTCCAAAAAATGGCTCTGTATCTTTGGAAGGGAGCCTAGGATGGTTCCTGGCCCGTTGAAACCAAAATAAGACAATTGATTTTGGCCGCTCAATCAAAGGCGAACGATATGCCACAATAAAAAACGCCCCGACCTTTCGGACGGGGCGATTGTATAAATTGTTCAGATCATCCTAGCCCGCCGTTGCAGGCTCCTGCGCCTTGTCGGAGTAGACGTAGATCGGCTTTCCGTCGCCGTCGATTGCATCGGGGTTCACCACGACCTCCTCGACGCCTTCCAGCGCGGGCAGGTCGAACATTGTGTCGAGCAGAGCCGCTTCGAGGATGGAGCGGAGGCCGCGGGCACCCGTCTTGCGCTCAATGGCCTTCTTGGCGATGGCGCGCAGGGCCTCATCGGTGAAGGTGAGCTTGGCATCCTCCATCTCGAACAGGCGCTGGTACTGTTTGATCAGCGCGTTTTTCGGCTCGGACAGGATGGTCACAAGCGCGTCTTCGTCCAGATCGCGCAACGTGGCGATTACCGGCAGACGACCCACGAATTCTGGGATCAGACCGAATTTCAGCAGGTCTTCCGGCTCCAGATCCATGAAGATGTCGCCGATCCCGCGATCCTCTTCATCCCGCACATCCGCGCCGAAGCCCATGGCAGAGCCACGCCCGCGTTGGGAGATGATCTTGTCGAGGCCGGCAAAGGCGCCACCGCAGATGAACAGGATGTTTGTCGTGTCCACTTGCAGGAATTCCTGTTGCGGATGCTTGCGACCACCCTGCGGTGGAACGGAGGCAACCGTGCCCTCCATGATCTTCAGGAGCGCCTGTTGCACGCCTTCCCCGCTGACGTCGCGGGTGATGGAGGGGTTGTCGGACTTGCGGGAAATCTTGTCGACCTCGTCGATATAGACGATGCCGCGCTGCGCCCGCTCCACATTATATTCAGCCGATTGGAGCAGCTTGAGGATGATGTTCTCCACATCTTCCCCGACATAGCCCGCTTCGGTCAGCGTCGTCGCATCGGCCATTGTGAATGGCACATCGAGGATACGCGCCAGTGTCTGCGCGAGCAGCGTCTTGCCGCAGCCGGTCGGGCCGATCAGCATGATGTTGGATTTCGCAAGCTCCACATCGCCATTCTTGGAGGCGTGGTCGAGACGCTTGTAGTGGTTGTGCACGGCAACGGACAGCACGCGCTTGGCCTGCGCCTGCCCGATCACGTAATCGTCGAGGACGCCGCAAATCTCCTGCGGGCTGGGAACACCATCGGACGATTTCACGAGGCCGGATTTCGTCTCTTCACGGATGATGTCTGTGCAGAGACTCACGCATTCATCACAGATGAACACGGTCGGGCCCGCGATCAGTTTGCGCACCTCATGCTGGCTCTTCCCGCAGAAAGAGCAGTACAGGGTGTTTTTGGATTCACCACCATTAGACTTGGACATCATGCCCTCCTTCCGGTCGGGTTCACGCCCGATCCGTCAACTGGCCTGCATTGGACCGCATGGGTCCGGGAATGACAAGGCGCGCGAAACGATTTTCGCGCGCCCCGTGTCAAATTAGCTCGACAGCGGTTTACGCTTCGTCACCAATCTCGCCGCGTTTCTCGACGATCTTGTCGATCAGGCCCCAATCGAGCGCCTCTTGCGGTTGCATGAAGTTGTCACGCTCCAATGCGGCCTCGACGGTGGCGTAGTCCTGACCGGTATGTTCGACGTAGATCTCGTTGAGTCGCTTCTTGAGATTCTCGGTGTTGCGGGCGTGGATCATAATGTCCGTCGCCTGCCCCTGATAACCGCCGGAGGGCTGATGCACCATGATCTGCGAATTGGGCAGCGAGAAGCGCATGTCCTTCTCGCCCGCCGTCAGCAGCAGCGAGCCCATCGACGCCGCCTGCCCCACACAGAGCGTGGAGACCGCAGGTTTGATGAGCTGCATCGTGTCATAGATCGAAAGACCGGATGTCACCACGCCGCCGGGCGAGTTGATGTACATCTGGATTTCTTTCTTCGGGTTCTCGGATTCAAGCCAGAGCAGCTGTGCCACCACAAGGCTCGACATGCCATCATGGACGGGGCCGGACACGAACACGATCCGCTCTTTGAGCAGTCGTGAAAAAATGTCAAAGGCCCGCTCGCCCCGCGCCGATTGCTCGACGACCATTGGCACAAGGTTCATGTAGGTTTCGATTGGATCGCGCATGTCTCGTGCCTCTTGTTCGGGCCGTGCCGCAGGGCGCGGCCCGGTTTGCAGTCTTCTTGGCCCTTAGGTGTAGTGTTGCGACCGGGGGGCTGCAAGGGGCGCACTGGCAATCGGCCGCGTGCTGTGTGGGCCACAAATCACAAGGCTTGACCGGACACCCCGCAGGCGCGACACCTTGGGCCTTCATAGATTACAGGTTTTCGATGCGCTTGTCCTTGCTGCAATCCGCCCCCACGTCATCGCCAGAGGCGTTTCTGGAGGTTCTTCGAGACGCCGCGACGGAGGCGCGTGAAGGCGGCGCAGACCTGCTCGTGACGCCGGAAATGGCTTTGACCGGCTACACGATCGGGGCCGCGGCTGTGCGCGAATTGGCCGCGCCCTTTGACCGGGCCCATTGGGCCGGAGTGGCGGAGATTGCCGAGGCATGCGGGATCGCTATCGCCGCCGGTGGCCCCGAAGCCCCACGCTATAACGCGGCGGCGCTATTCGATGCCACAGGTGCGCTGCGCATGAGTTATCGCAAGACCCATCTTTACGGCGATGTGGATGCCACCCAATTCGATGCCGGTGAGGCGATCAGCAACGTGATCGAATTCGGCGGTCTGCGCATCGGGTTGGCCATCTGTTTTGACATCGAATTCTCTGAGGTTGCGCGCTGTCTGCGCCGGGCGGGCGCCGATCTGATCCTGGTGCCTACCGCCAACATGAAGCCTTACCAATCTGTCGCGACACGATTGGTGCCAGCACGCGCGCAGGAAAACGGAGTGGCAATCGCCTATGCAAACCCTGTCGGCTTTGATGGCACTTTCGACTATTGCGGGCTCAGCTGTATTTGCGCGGCTGATGGCGATGATCTGGCGCGCGCTGGCGACGACGCCCCTGCCCTGATCTTTGCCGATGTGAACCGGGACGACGTGACGCGGGTCCGCGCCGATCTCGACTATCTCTCCCAGACCCGGACGGAGCTCTACCGATGAGCCCAACAGAAAACTCCGTGACAGCCTTTGGCCCTGATTTCCCCTTCGATTATGAAAGTTGGCTGGGTCACCCGGCAGGTCTGGGCACGATCCCTGAGAAGTTCCATGGCGCGAAAGTTGCCGTCATCGGGGCCGGCATGGCCGGGATCACGGCTGGATATGAACTGATGCGGATGGGGCTGCACCCCGTGTTCTACGATCCGGGGGAGATTGGCGGGCGTCTGCGTTCCCGCCCCTTCACGGGTCAGACTGACATTGTGGCCGAACTGGGCGGCATGCGCTTTCCCGTCTCGTCCCGTGCCTTTTACCACTACATCAACAAACTGGGGCTGGAGACACGGCCTTTCCCGAACCCGCTGACAGAGGCCGCAGGCTCGACCGTCATCGAGATTGAGGGCAACCGGCACTATGCCGAAAGCCTCGATGATCTGCCCGCGCTCTATCGCGAAGTGGCGGAGGCCTATGACGCCGCGCTGGAGGAAGGCGCGCGGTTCAGCGACCTGAAAGCAGCCATAGCGGCCAAGGATGTGGAGCGGATCAAGGCAATCTGGGATCCGCTGGTAAAAGCCTGGGACGAGCGCACATTCTACGATTTTGTGGTGTCATCCGAAGCGTTCCAGAAGCTGAGCTTTCATCACCGCGAGGTGTTCGGTCAGGTGGGCTTTGGCACAGGTGGTTGGGACAGCGATTTTCCCAACTCGATGCTTGAAATCCTTCGGGTTAATCTGACGGAACTCGACGATGCGCAACGTTTCGTCGTGGGCGGGGCGAGCAAGGTACCAAAGGGGCTGTGGGAGCACGCGCCGATTGCTCCGGTGCATTGGCCCCATGGAACGACGCTGAAATCACTCAATGACGGCGCACCGCGCGCGGGTGCCGCCCGCCTGTTCCGCGATGAGAATGATGCATTATGCGTGACTGACAATTGGGGGACGACGCAGCGCTATGCCGCTGTCATCTCCACCTGTCAGAGCTGGCTGATGACCACCGCGATTGAGACGGAGGAGGCTTTGTTCTCGCCAAAGGTGTGGATGGCGCTGGACCGCACCCGTTACATGCAATCGTCCAAGACCTTCGTGATGACGGACCGTGCGTTCTGGCGGGACCGCGACGCGGACGGGCGGGAAGTTATGAGCATGACGCTGACCGACCGCCTGACACGTGGCACCTATCTGCTGGATCAGGGCGAGGGCAAACCGGGCGTGATTTGCCTGACCTATTCCTGGATGACGGATGCACTGAAGATGCTGCCCTTACCCGTTGAAAAGAGGGTGGAATTGGCACTTGGTGCGCTGGAGAAAATCTACCCTGATGTCGATATCCGCTCTCACATCATTGGCGATCCGATCACGGTCAGCTGGGAGGCTGATCCGAATTTCCTAGGTGCATTCAAGGGCGCTTTGCCCGGACATTATCGCTATAACCACCGGATGTATGCGCACTTCATGCAGCGGGGCGCACCTAAGGCCGAAAAGGGCATTTTCCTTGCTGGTGACGATGTCAGCTGGACCCCCGGTTGGGTGGAGGGCGCCGTCAGTACAGCGCTCAACGCCGTGTGGGGCGTGATGGATCATCTGGGCGGGCGCACCGACCGTGTGAACCCCGGTCCCGGAGACATGTGGGACCAGTTGCGTCCCGTGGAATTGGGAGACTGAGCATGACCCGCATAGGCATCATTGGACTGGGGCGGATGGGCACGGCGATGGCCCACCGCTTTGCCGATCAAGGGGCAGACGTGATCGGATGGACGCGGAGCGGGCGCAGAATTGAGGGGGTTAAATCTGCACCCGATCTCTCAACACTGGTCGCGTCCTCGGACATGTTGGTGCTGAGCCTGTTCGATGACACAGCCGTGGCCGAGATGCTGGATGCGCTGCTCGCCGAAGACCTGAGCGGCAAATTGATTGTTGAGACCAGCACCGTGGTGCCAGACGTGCTGCGGGAACGCGAACAGGCGCTCATTGCCGCCGGAGCAAGGGCTGTCGACGCCCCCATATCTGGCGGGCCTGAGCTGGTTTTGGCCGGGCAATGCGGCATTTTCATCGGTGGAGAGGCGCAAACTGTGCAAGAGGCGCAGGCCCGCCTCACCCTTCTGACCGAGCGGATCTTCCATGTCGGTCCACTCGGTGCCGGGCTGGTGATGAAGACGATCAACAATGCGATGATCCAGGCCTATTTCTGCGGCTTGAATGAGCTGTTGCCCTTGGCAAAGCGCGCGGGGCTGTCGCTCGAAACTGCGGCGAACATCCTTGCAAGTGGACCTGCGGGCACACCCATGTTCGCGGATCGGCTGCCCCGGTTGTTGGGAGAGGATGATAGCGTTGGCTGCGCGATTGAGGCGGTCGCGAAAGATGCAGACGTGTTCCGTCGGGTTGTGGAAACCCATGGACTGCCCGCCCCGCTGTTGACGCTGTTTGGCGCGCAGGCCCGAGCTGCTGTGGATGCTGGATTGGGCGGGCTGGATGCCGCGCGCATGGCAACGGCTGCCTATGAGAATGGGGCGCAGGACTAGCCCAGAATTTCGTTCCGCCGTGCGTCTGAAATCCTCAGCGCGCGGGCAATGGGGATGATCACCGCCAGCTCTGAGTCGTCAATTTGGCCGTCGATGCTCGCGATACGCACCGCCTGCCCCAGAATAGCCTCACTGGTCGCCGGATCGAGGCGCATCTTTTCAAGCAGTTTCATATCCTCAAAGAAGTTCTCGGGCTTCACCCGTGCGACCTCCTGAACGATCTCGGCGAGGGGGATCTGGGCGTCGAGCATATGGCGCAGGACGTCCGCGAGCAGCTTGAGCTCTTCCGCATCAAGTTTGCCGTCAGCCTTTGCAACATGGCTCATGACCAGAACGACGGCGCGCAGTCCTGCATCCGCCTGCTCAGCGGCCCGCCGGTTTTCACGGCTTTGACGCCGTGAAGGACGTCTCTCGTGCGGTGGGGCTGTTGGCGTCGGCTTGCGCTTGGCGTTCGGAACCGTTGCCCTGACCCGAACGCCGATCACGATGAGGGCCAGCGCGCCGATGCTGAATGTGCCCCACATCGAGACGATCTTGTCCTGGGCAGGCATTTCCGGCTCATTGGGTAGGCTGTCAGGCAGCAAGCCAACTTTCTTACCCTCAACGACGTCTTCTCGCGTGAACTCGTAATAGGTGTCGCCGGTGCAGCCGTCGTCAGACAATGCGTATCCGTCCATCTCCGCATAGAGCGATACCACGCCCATGATACGGGTGTGGTCAATCAGATGGCAGAGCGACAGTTTGCTTCCCGCGCTGTCGCGATACTCCGTTTCCATCAGGAAGTGCAGTTCCTGCTGACCGCCGCCACCGCCGAAGAACGGGATGCCGCCGCCACGTCTGCGCGCCTCCGCATCGTCGGGCAAAAGCGCCATGGCACAAAGGGTCGCAATAGCGATGGCAGGTTTGAAATACACGGACCGACAACTCCCCGGACAACAGCGTGACGGATGGCAGAGTACCGCGTGAGGCCGGTGCTTGATCCAGAGTGTCAACGCCTCGCAAACCTATGCAAATTCAGCCTGTTGCCTGCCGGTCACGTTGAATGTGCGCTAGCGCACACTCGGCGCACCATAGGTTTCGACAAACCACCTTAAACGCAAAAAGGGCGCCCCGCAGGACGCCCTTCAGATTCGGAAATCAGATCGAAGATTACTCTTCGTCCATATCCTCAATTGCCTTTTGCAGATCTTCCTTGGAGACGGTCTTTTCTTCGACCTTCACCAATTCAAGCATGTAATCGACAACCTTGTCCTCAAACAGAGGCGCGCGGATCTGCTGAAGCGCCTGCTGGTTGGACTGCACGAAGTCGAAGAACGCCTTCTCCTGACCCGGATATTGCTGCGCCTGACGGAAGACCGCCTGCTGCATTTCCTGATCGGAGACGGTGACTTCGTTCTTCTGGCCAACTTCGGCCAGCAGAAGACCCAGCTTCACGCGGCGCTCTGCCAGAGCGTTGTGCTCATCCGTCGGTTCGATCTTCTCGTGATCGTGGCCCTGAACGTCAGGGTTTTCCTCGTGCCACAGCTGGTGCGCGATCTGACCTGCCTCCGCCTCGACCATCGAGGGCGGCAGTTCGAAGGAAACGGCGCCGTCCAGTGCGTCGAGTAGGTTGCGCTTGGTCACAGTGCGGGACGCACCGGCATATTCAGCCGCAAGGCGCTCGCGCAGCTGACCTTTCAGCGCGTCGAGGTCGTCCATGCCGAACTTCGTGGCCAGCTCATCATTGATTTCAGCAGCCTTCGGTTCTGCGACCTGCTTCACATTCACAGTGAACACAGCAGCTTTGCCGGCAAGGTGAGCGGCCTGATATTCCTCAGGGAAGGTGACTTCGACGTCCTTCTCATCGCCTTCCTTCACGCCGACGAGCTGATCCTCAAAGCCGGGGATGAAGGAGTTGGAGCCGAGCACCAGAGGATAATCTTCCGCGGCACCACCTTCGAAGGCTTCGCCGTCGACCTTGCCGAGGAAGTCGATGGTCACCTGATCGCCGTCCTTGGCCTTGGACCCTTTGCGCCGCTTTTCGAAGTTCTGCGTGGATTCGGCGAGATTGGCGAGCGCCTCATCAACGGCGTCGTCCTCAACCTCTGCCACCAGCTTTTCAACAGTCAGGTCGCCATAGGACGGCTCGTTGATTTCGGGGAGCGCTTCGTAGGAGACGGAGACGACAACATCGTCGCCCTCTTTCCAGTTCTCGCCCTTCATCTGCACGTTGGGTTGTGCGGCCGGACGGTCACCGGTTTCTTCGAAATGGGCCTTGAGCGCGTCGTCGATGCCCTCTTGCATCGCTTCACCCATCACGGACTGGCCGAACTGCTTTTTCAGCAGCGCCATCGGGACCTTGCCCTTACGGAAGCCCTTCATCTGCACTTCGGGGCGGGCTGCTTCGAGTTTTTCGTCAACCTTCGCCGCCAGCTCTGCCGCCGTCATGGTGATCTCGTAGCCGCGCTTCAGGCCTTCGTTCTGGGTCTCGGTGACCTGCATGTGTTTACCTCATTCATTGCCCAAAGGGCGCAAATACCTGTTCGTCCTGCTCGATGGTACGGGCGGAGGGACTTGAACCCCCACGCCTTGCGGCACCAGAACCTAAATCTGGCGTGTCTACCAATTCCACCACGCCCGCATCGAGCCTTCCCAGGGTTGCCCCGGAAAATCCGTGCACCGCTTAACAGAGCCGTTCGGGGGACGCTAGGGGGAATTGCCCTCAAGATCGGCGAGGACGGCGGGAAGCTGCTCTGGCAGGTCCTCGGCAATAAGGCCCGGGCCGAATTTAAGGGCGCATTCGGTGTGGAGCCAGGCTGCGGACGCCGCGGCGGCGTGCGGGGTATGCCCCCGCGCCAGCAATCCGGTGATATATCCCGCAAGCACATCGCCGGATCCAGCGGTGGCGAGCCATGGGGCCGCGCGCTCATAGACGGAGGCGTTGACGCTTACCCTGCCATCGGGGTCGGCGATGACAGTGTCGGGGCCTTTGAGCAATATGGTGCAGCCTGCGCGCGACGCAGCCTCCCGCGCGGCGTCGATCTTGGAGTAGGCCGGACCGGTTTCCGGCGGCGCGTCAAGCTTGGCCTTAATGTCGGGGAACAGCCGCCCGAACTCACCCATATGCGGGGTGAGGACACAGCCATTGTGAAGTTGATTGAACAGCGTCTGCGGGTCTTCGGCGAATGCGGTCAGCGCATCGGCGTCCAGAACCGTCGCGCGTCGGGCCGAGAGGGCGGCAGGTACCAGCGCCCTTGCCCGGTCCACCCCCAGGCCCGGGCCAAGGCAAAGCGCATTGATCCGTGTGTCCTTTAAAGCATCAGCAAGGGCGTCCGCATCCCTTACTGATTTGAGCATAATCGCATTCAACTGAGCCGCATTTTCGATCAAAGCCGCAGGCGGCGGTGCAACCGTGACTAACCCTGCCCCGATCCGTAGAGCACCGCGCGCCGCAAGACGGGCGGCACCGCCTTTCCCGACCCCACCAGCAAGGATCAGGGCGTGACCATGGGAATATTTGTGGGGATTATGAATATGCTTAAGGACCCCGGAATCCCGAGTGATGGCCTTAATTCGAATGGGAGACCTCGGGTGCACGTACCAACGGAGAATACGATGCGAGATCCCTATTCTTTTAGTTACCAACTTGAACGTGGAGGCCAACCCTTCGCTTAGGACGTGCCCAACCCTTCGGTTTTCGAATGTAACGGTGAGATCAGCCGGAAAGAAGACCCTAAGCTTAGCGTCTCTTTCTCGAAATCCTGGGTCGCCCAGATACCGCCCAGAGTCCGCGCAAATACCAGAGGCAATATCTATCGCCACCTTGGTGTCAGCAAAGAGAACCGTTTCAAGGGCAGCTTGGGCCAGTTCACTGATGTTTCGATTTAAGCCAGTTCCAAACAGGGCGTCGAAAGCGCAATCGAAGCAGTCAAACTCATCAGCTTGAAATCGACTGATGAGCTCCTGAGTCACCAGCTCAACCTCCGCCATCTCCAACCAGCGCTCCGCATTCACCTTCGCATCGGGCGGTAGTTTCTCGACTTCGCCATAGAGGAATACCTCCACGTCCCAGCCGCGCTCTCGCAGCAGGCGTGCGACCACGAAACCATCACCGCCATTGTTGCCGGGGCCGCACAGCACAACAGCGCGATGCGGTGTAGTCGCAAAATGCGGCCATTCCTCCAGCACCGCCTCCACAACGCCGTGCCCGGCGCGTTCCATAAGCTCCAGCCCGGTGACGCGACCGCTTTCGATTGCGGCCTGTTCGATGGCGCGCATCTGGGCTGCGGTCAGAAGTTCCATAGGATCACCTCAACGATTTGCCCGGAAAACGGTCAACTTGCACAAAATTTACGCAGAAAAGCCGGATTCGACTCCACGCCCTGCGCGACTATCTGCCGATTGGTTGAAGCAACCTGACAGAGTTGTTTTGTAACCCGTGTCGAAACCTGCGGCAAAGAGGAAGCGGGAATGAAAAAGATCGAAGCGATCATCAAGCCCTTCAAGCTCGACGAAGTGAAAGAGGCGCTTCAGGATGTCGGTATCCAAGGCCTCTCGGTCATCGAGGCAAAGGGCTTTGGCCGCCAGAAAGGCCACACAGAGCTCTATCGTGGTGCCGAGTATGTCGTCGACTTTCTGCCCAAAGTGAAGATCGAGGTCGTCGTGGACGACGCATTGGTCGAGCCCGCGATCGAAGCGATCGTGGCAGCCGCCAAGACCGGTAAGATCGGCGACGGCAAGATCTTCGTATCCGATGTGCAGCAGGCGATCCGCATTCGCACCGGCGAAGACGGCACGGAAGCGCTGTAAAGCGCCCTGCCCGGACAAGTATCAAGACCCCAAAAACCAATACGCAACGAGAGGACACATCCAATGAGTGCCAACTCCGATCTGGTAAAAATGATCAAGGACGAGGACATCGACTACGTCGATATCCGTTTCACCGACCCGCGCGGAAAACTGCAGCACGTCACCGTGATGAGCGATCAGGTCGATGAAGACTTCCTCGAAGAAGGCTTCATGTTCGACGGTTCCTCCATCGCTGGCTGGAAAGCGATCAACAACTCCGACATGAAATTGATGCCCGACGCGGCGTCCGCTTATGTCGATCCGTTCTATGCGGAAAAAACGCTCTGCGTGCACTGCTCCATCGTCGAGCCGGACACCGGCGAAGGCTATGAGCGCGACCCGCGTGGCACTGCCGAGCGCGCAGAAGCGTATCTGAAATCCTCCGGCATTGGTGACGACTTCTTCGTCGGCCCCGAGGCAGAGTTCTTCGTCTTCGACGACGTGCGCTATGCCAACACGATGAACAAGGTCTCCTTCGAAGTCGACGCAGTCGACGGCGCTTGGAACACCGACACCGCGTTCGAAATGGGCAACATGGGCCACCGTCCGGGCGTCAAGGGCGGCTACTTCCCGGTCAACCCAATCGACCCGGCGCAAGATCTGCGTTCTGAAATGCTCTCCACCATGAAGCGCATGGGCATGAAGGTCGACAAACACCACCACGAGGTGGCGTCCAACCAGCACGAATTGGGCCTGATCTTCGACAGCCTGACAAAGCAGGGCGACAACCTGCAGAAGTACAAATACGTCATCCACAACGTGGCAGACGCATACGGCAAGTCGGCAACCTTCATGCCGAAGCCGATGGCCGGCGACAACGGCACCGGCATGCACGTGAACATGTCGATCTGGAAGGACGGCAAGCCGCTCTTCGCAGGCGACCAGTATGCCGATCTGTCGATGGAAGCACTCTACTTCATCGGTGGTATCCTGAAGCACGCGAAGGCCCTGAACGCCTTCACGAACCCGTCCACCAACTCCTACAAGCGTCTGATCCCGGGCTTCGAAGCTCCGGTTCTGCGTGCGTATTCCGCATCCAACCGTTCCGGCTGCGTGCGTATTCCGTGGACCGAAAGCCCGAAGGCAAAGCGCGTCGAGGCACGCTTCCCCGATCCGTCCTCCAACCCCTATCTGTGCTTCTCCGCACTGCTGATGGCGGGCCTCGACGGCATCGTGAACAAGATCCACCCCGGCGAAGCCAACGACAAGGATCTCTACGACCTGCCGCCAGAAGAGCTGGCCGAGATCCCAACCGTTTGCGCAAGCCTGCGCGAAGCACTCGACGAGCTGCAGAACGACTACGAGTTCCTGTTGGCCGGCGACGTGTTCACGAAGGATCAGATCGACGCTTACTGCGACCTCAAGTGGGAAGAAGTGTATGCCTACGAGCACACCCCGCACCCGGTCGAGTACCAGCTCTACTACTCCGTCTGATCCAGTCAGATATATCTTTGGAAAGGGCGTCCTGCGGGGCGCCCTTTTTGCTGTTCAGGGTGCTTTGCGCAACTTTGACAGCTCCCGCCGCAAAACCGCACCGCCCTTGTAGTCAAACTCGACCTCTGGCAGCGCATCGAGGGCATTGACCAGCCCTTCCAGCGCCTGGGTGGGCAATGTGGCCACAGGGCTAATCTCTGTTCGGATGGCAAACAGCACGGCGCCCGTGGCGGGCAGCGCGATCAGGCTTTGATGTTCCACCCGAAGGTAAATTTCGCCCGTCCATGCGGGGTACTTCACCTGCCCTTCCCGTTTCGGGTAGTGCAGTTCCGCATCTGGATAAAGCAACCAGTTCGCGCGTCGCAGCGGTCGCTTTGGCCTCAGAGTGTCAAAGAGCCTCGCGACGCGGGCGCCCAGCGTTTCGGCATAGAACGGAACCGGCCCATGTATGGCGTCCAGCCCCCTGCCCATTTTTTGCGACAGCGTCCAGTGGGACGGAAAGCAGAGCATTCCGGCGACAAGCCGCCACTCCGCCCCGGTTTTGACCAGAAGCAGGAGGTCTTCCTGCACCAGGCGGCCAAGCCGCTCCAAGGATGGAAGGTCATTCGGAATGATGACACCGTCCGGGCGGGTGATTGCGTCCGCTCCGAACTCGTAACCAGCGCGCGATTTCAGCCGGTCGAGCACAAACTGCTCAAGATCGTGCAGGGCAGGCTGACCCTCCGGTCTAAGTGCCAGCACATCGTCGCGATGCGCCGCAACCAGACGGTCCCGTTCCGCCATCTGGGCCGCAAAGCAGGCGTCCTGCTGGGGAAACACTTGCAAATCGAAGGGGCGCATGCCAGGGACGCGCGCCATTTGCGGGTCCATCCATGGACAAAACGGTGCCACTGGATGGATCAGCACATTACCGCTCAGGCGGAAAATCGAGGCGATGCACCGACGAGGCGTCGCCTGCCTCTTCACAATCCACGATGAACATCTCCAGCGCCAGATCGAGAGACCGTGCGGTTGCCGGACAATTCAAGCGGGAGGCGCGCGCCCTGAGCAGCCGCAGTTCGGCGTGTAGCTTCCGGCGGGATGGCGAATAGATCGCAGGGTCGAGTGCTTCTTCCAAGCCTTGGGCCTTCATCGGAACACCTCCAAAGATAGGGACAAGATCGACCCTCCGAGGACGCAAGATGGAACGATCACCCCAAAACGACAAGGGCATGACGAAAATACGACAGTTCGCAGCGATTCTCCGGCGCAGCGTGAGAGTCAAAGAAGCTGGGGAGAGACCAATGAACCTGCATTACGCCGATACCCGAAAGATCACTCCTGGCCTGCGGCCCGACGGTTCACCCGCGGATAATGACCGGATGGAGATCGGGCCAACGCCTTTAGCCTTTCAGGAGTGGGCCGATGCGGGGTTGGAGGCACCGAACCTCACCATCATGCGACAGGCACGTCTCGATCGACTTTGTAAGATGCTGCAAGAGCGCGATTATGGCGGCATCCTGATGTTCGATCCACTCAACATCCGCTATGCCTCTGACAGCACGAACATGCAGCTTTGGAACGCTCATAATCCGTTCCGGGCCTGTTTCGTTTCCGCAAGCGGTCACATGATCCTTTGGGATTTCAAGGGGTTGGGCGGACTTTTGACCTCGCATAACCCCTTGATAAAGGAAACGCGCGCTGGCAGCAGCTCGTTTTTCTATTTCTCGAATGGCGATAAGACGAAAGAGCGCGCGATGGCCTTTGCCCAGGAAATCGACGCTGAGATGCGCAAACATGCCGGATCAAACCGACGGCTCGCCGTCGACAAGATCATGGTCCACGGGCTGCGTGCGTTTGAAGCGATCGGCCTTGAGATCATGGAGGGGGAGGAAGTCACCGAGAAGGCCCGCGTCGTCAAATCTCCCGAAGAGATCAAGGCGATGCGTTGTGCAGTGCATGCCTGCGAAACCTCCGTCCGCATCATGGAAGAGGCCGTTGAACCGGGTATGACCGAGGATGATGTCTGGGCGGTCCTGCATGCCGAAAATATCCGCCGCGGAGGGGAGTGGATCGAGACACGGCTCATGGCCTCTGGCCCGCGTACGAATCCCTGGTTTCAGGAATGCGGCCCCCGCGTTCTGCAAGAGGGCGACATTCTGGGCTTCGACACGGACCTGGTGGGCTGCTACGGGCTGTGCACCGACATGAGCCGAACTTGGGTTGTCGGGGATGCGATGCCCACGCAGGAGCAGATCGACACCTACCGCATGTCAGTCGAACATATAGAGACCAACACCAAACTGCTCGGCCCCGGCGTTCCGTTCCGCGAGCTGACGATGGGCGGCCATAAACTGCCGGAGGAATTTGTCCCGCAGCGCTATGGCGCAAAGATGCACGGCGTGGGCCTATGCGATGAATGGCCCCTGATCACCTATCCTGAGGATTGGGAGCGGGGCGTCTTCGATTACGATTGCGAAGAAGGCATGATGTTCTGCGTCGAAATCTACGCGGGCAAGGTCGGCGGCTCGTTCGGCATCAAGCTGGAGGATCAGGTACTTGTGACCGCCGACGGTCACGAGGTTCTGACGAAATATCACTGGGACGAACGGCTGATGGGACGCTAACGCCCCTGCCCCCAGATGATGTAGCCGGTTCACCCTCAGACACGACTGCGTGACCTTATCTATCCCTGTCAGCGGAGCACTGCTTAAGTGTTCCGCAGCAAGATACAGGATCACAGGCAATGAAAACCGAACAAATTACATTCAAAGGACATTCGGGCGAGCCGCTGGCCGCCCGCCTCGACTTACCCGAAGGGCCGCATCTGGCGACAGCACTGTTCGCCCACTGCTTCACCTGCTCGAAAGACATCCCCGCCGCGCGCAGGATCGCCGCACGATTGGCGCAGGCTGGAATCGCGGTGATGCGGTTCGACTTCACCGGATTGGGGCATTCGGCGGGTGAGTTCGAGAACACGCATTTCACGTCGAACGTTGCGGACCTGCATCTGGCCGCAAAGGCTCTCGCCGAAAGGGACATGGCCCCCTCGCTGCTGATCGGCCATTCCCTCGGCGGTGCCGCCGTTCTGGCGGCGGCTGGCGACATTGAGAGTGTGAAAGCGGTCGCGACGATTGGCGCACCATCTGATCCGGCGCATGTCGCCCACAACTTCAAGTCGGAAATCGAAAGCATAGAGCGCAACGGTCAGGCCAAGGTCTCGCTGGGCGGTCGCCCCTTCACGATCAAACGCGGTTTTCTTGACGACATACGCGCCAACAAGCTGGAGCCGCGATTGGCAAAGCTGAAGCGTGCCCTGCTGGTGCTGCATGCCCCCGGTGATGACATCGTCGGGATCGACAATGCCTCAAAGATCTGGCTTGCAGCAAAGCATCCCAAAAGCTTTGTGACACTCGATACCGCCGATCACCTGCTGACACGCGCGTCCGACGCCGAATATGCGGCAGAGGTCATTGCGAGCTGGGCCGGTCGGTATCTCGACCTGAAAACGCCTGCTGCCCCCATTGGCGCACCAGAGGGCGTCACCCGTGTCAGCGAGGCTGATCCAACCGGGTTCCTTCAGGATGTGAATGCCGGTCCAAAGCACCACACCTTGGCCGATGAACCGCTCTCCTATGGCGGAACGGATCAAGGGCTGACCCCCTATCAGTTCCTTGCGGCAGGTCTGGGTGCCTGCACTTCGATGACGATCCGCATGTATGCGCGCAAGAAGGGTTGGCCGCTCAGCCATGTCTCGGTCGACGTGACCCATGACAAGGTTCATGCAAGCGATTGTGAAACCTGCCTGATGCAAGAAGGCCGGATCGACCATCTGCACCGCGCCATTCGGCTGGAAGGAGATCTGGACGATGCGCAACGTGCGCGCCTGTTAGAGATCGCGGATAAATGTCCGGTTCACAAGACGTTAGAAAGCGGTGCTCACGTAACGACGGTGCTGGCAGCCTGACATTGCGCATGGGGCAACCGCGTGCAAGGCTGCCCCATGATCGAAGAACATAGAGTGATGATTGACGGGGCACCCACACGGGTGCTCACGTCCGGACCCACGGATGGGTCGCCGCTGATCCTGTTGCACGGGTTTCCTGAAATGTCTTTGGCGTTCACACCGTTGATGGACGCTTTGAAGTCTTTTCGGTGCATCGCATTTGACCAACGCGGCTTTGGGATCAGTCGCAATCCGGCGCCCGATTTGAAAGGGTTTGCGATGCCCGCCCTGTTGTCCGATCTGCACGCGATCGCGGACGCATTCGAGCTGCGGAGCTTTTCGCTGCTCGGCCACGATTGGGGCGCGGCTGTTGCCTATGCCGCGGCATTTGCCATGCCCGAACGGGTTGAACGGCTGATCGTCATGAATGGCGTTCATCCGGTCTGCTTTCAACGCGCGCTGTCGGCTGGCGGCCCCCAGTCGGAGGCGAGTGCCTATATTGATTGGTTGCGTGCGGACGGGGTTGAGGATGTCTTGCGCGCAGATGGTTTCGCGCGCCTGCTCGGGCTGTTTGCCGCTCATATGGATATGGGTTGGCTGGAGGGCAAAACGCGCGAGATGTACCTGGCGGAGTGGGCGCGCCCCCGTGCATTAGAGGGGATGGTCAGCTGGTATCGCGTCTCACCCGTGGAGGTCGCAGCCCCGGGCCAGCCGCGCCCCCTGCCCGATTGGGCGAAAGCGGATTTGCAGGTGCGCATGCCGCATCTGTTGATTTGGGGGCAGAATGACACTGCACTGCTTCCCGAAGCGACCGAGGGTCTTGAGGGCATTTGCCATGATCTGACCCGAGTAACTCTGCCCGACTGTGATCATTGGCTTCATCACCAACGGCCAGAGGCCGTCGCTGCGGCGATCACAAGCTGGCTTGATCCCTGAGCGCCTTGTCAGGTGACGTTCGGGACCCCATAACCTGCTGAGGCGAATGAGGGAGCCAACAGATGGAAGAGACCACAGCATTTCTGACCTGGGAGCCGGGCATGATCTGGCCAATGGCCGCGATCTTGTTCCTTCTGGTCTGTTCAGCCTTCTTCTCGGGCTCTGAAACTGCACTTACAGCGGCAAATCGGGCCAAACTGCACGGTCAGGGCACGCCAGGCGCAACCCGTGCCTTAACGCTGAAAGAAGATAGTGAACGTTTGATCGGTGGCATTCTGCTGGGCAACAACCTGGCCAATATTCTGGCGACATCGCTGGCAACGGCGCTATTGACGGTGATGTTTGGTGAGAATGGCGTCGCCGTTGCGACCCTCGTGATGACCTTGCTCGTTCTGATCTTTGCGGAGGTTCTGCCCAAGACCTATGCGATCATCAATCCTGAGCGGATGGCGGCGCTGGTCTCACTGCCGATTGGGTTGGTCGTGCGTGTCCTCGCCCCTGTCGTCAATGTGGTGCGGCTGATCGTACGTGTGACCCTGCGCATCTTTGGCGTTCAGACCGACCCGGAGGCGTCGATCATGGCGCATGAAGAAATTGCAGAGGCAATCACCCTGCACGCCTCGGAAGGATCGGTGGAGAAGGACGACCGCGATCGTCTGCTCGCAGCACTTGATCTGAAGATGCGCACGGTTGAGGAAGTGATGATTCACCGCCGCAACATTGAGATGATCGATGCGGACAGCGCGCCCGAAGATATTCTGACCGCGTGCCTCCGCTCGCCCCATACACGTATTCCGGTCTATCGCGATGAGCCAGAAAACATTGTCGGTGTCATCCATGCCAAGGACCTGTTGCGCGCCGTGGACAAACTTGTACGCGGCACTAGTGGCGGGCTCGACAATCTGTCCGAGTTTGACGTCATGGATGTCGCGATGGAACCGTGGTTCGTGCCGGATGCCACAACTCTGGACGACCAGATGCGCGCTTTCCTGCGCCGCCACAGCCATTTCGCCTTGGTCGTGGATGAGTATGGCGCGCTGCAAGGCCTCGTGACGCTTGAGGACATTCTCGAAGAGATCGTTGGTGACATCACAGACGAGACTGATGTTGAGGTCGACGGGCTGGAGCGGCTTGCGGATGGCACTTACCTGGTCGATGGCACAATGACGATCCGGGATCTTAACCGCGCCACGGATTGGGCCTTGCCCGATGATGAGGCCAACACGATTGCGGGCCTGATCATTCATGAGGCGCAGACCATCCCAACGACGGGTCAGGTCTTCTCTTTCTACGGATATCGGTTTGAGATTGCCGAGCGGGCGCGCAACCAGCTTACCAAATTGCGCATCCGCTCTCTGCTATAGGCAGTCACCCGCCAACATTCACCGCGCGAAAGCTCGGCTCAGCCTGACGCGCCCCAGCGATTGGCACGTCAGGTGCTGCGGCAAGGCGCGCCCGCAGACGGCGGCGCAATCTGAGATGGACGAGAAACAGCACGTTGAGGGATATCAGCAAAAGGATCAGCGACATGGGGCACCTCGCAAAGTGGGGTTTGGGGTACTCCAAGGGCTAAGGGCCAAGTCTGAACAAGACCCTAACGGCTGTGCCGGGATACCATCCGATAGTCCTTGCGCGGGCCAACAACCCGCCATTCCGCCCGCCAATGATCAGCGTCATCAAAGACATAGCGGACGTCGTACAAGTCCGCCTCACACAGATGACTGGCCTCCGCCACGGGCAAGGAGGGGTCGAATCGATGGAAGAAGCGCTCATCGTCAAAATGCACGTCGATAAGACCGTCACGACTGGTCCAGAGATAGCGGCGGGTCGCCTCCATCGCCTGCAATCCGGCAAATTTTAGCGTCCCGCGCTCGTTGAGTTCCAGCCAGTCGCCAACGCGACGGAAAACCGCCTCTCCGACCAACTTGCCCGTCCAGTTGCTGTCGAGATCGAAAATATCTCGTTTCAGCGCCCACCGGCCCTCGAACCTGTCCAGAACACTCAATCGATATAGCGCCCGACTGTGATGCCGCCCTGGGCTCCGATGAAACGGACCGTGTCCCCGGACTGCTCCATGACGTAGCAAGCCCATAGATCAGACGGCGGCCAGGCCGAGCAGTATTGGTCCTGCGCCACCCGCCACGAGCCTTGTTCGGGACGGCCGTTCGACGTGTAGACAGTCCTTCCGGAGGCCATGAAGGTCTGGGATGCTGCGCCATAATCCAGTGCCCGGTCCGTCAGAGCCGCCCGGATCTCCTCCCCAGAAAGGGGGCGCCAATCCTGGGCTGTGGCAGCACTTGCCACGAAAATCACGATCAGGGCCAGGGCACGCATCGGGCCATCCTCTTGTGCGGGTGCGAAGCCCGGTCTATCACGCGCGCAACGTGAAGCGAAAGAGGCCTTGCCCATGATCCCCCGCTATTCCCGCCCCGAAATGGTTGCCATCTGGTCGCCGGAATCCAAATTCCGCATCTGGTACGAGATCGAAGCCCATGCCTGCGATGCCATGGCCGATCTTGGGGTGATCCCGCGCGAGAATGCCGACGCGGTGTGGAAAGCCAAGGATGTCGAATTCGACGTGGCGCGGATTGATGAGATCGAGGCCGTCACCAAGCATGACGTGATCGCCTTCCTGACCCACCTCGCTGAACATGTTGGAAGTGAGGAAGCGCGTTTCGTCCATCAGGGCATGACCTCCTCAGACGTCCTGGACACCGCGCTGAATGTCCAGTTGGTCAAAGCGGCAGATATCCTGATTGCGGATGTGGAGGCGCTGCTGGCAGCGCTGAAGCGCCGTGCCATCGAGCACAAGGACACGGTGCGGGTCGGGCGCTCTCACGGGATCCACGCGGAACCCACGACAATGGGCCTGACCTTCGCGCGTTTTTACGCAGAGATGGATCGCAACCTCACCCGCCTGCGCACCGCGCGCGACGAGATTGCGACCGGCGCCATCTCTGGCGCGGTTGGCACCTTCGCCAATATCGACCCTCGGGTCGAAGAGCATGTCTGCGCCAAGCTGGGCCTCGTGCCAGAGCCGATTTCAACGCAAGTGATCCCGCGTGATCGTCATGCTGCCTTCTTCGCGTGCCTTGGTGTTGTAGCGTCCTCCGTCGAAAACATCGCTATTGAAATCCGCCACATGCAGCGCACGGAAGTGCTGGAGGGGGCGGAGTTCTTCTCTATGGGCCAGAAAGGCTCATCAGCGATGCCGCACAAGAAGAACCCCGTGCTGACAGAAAATCTCACCGGCCTCGCCCGCCTCGTGCGGATGAGCGTGATCCCGGCGATGGAGAATGTGGCGCTGTGGCACGAGCGGGATATCTCCCACTCCTCCGTCGAGCGGATGATCGGACCGGACGCCACGGTCACCCTCGACTTTGCGCTGGCGCGTTTGACCGGCGTGATCGACAAGATGCTGATCTTCCCGCAGAACATGCTCGACAACATGAACAAGTTCCCCGGCCTCGTGATGTCCCAGCGGGTTCTTCTGGCCCTGACCCAGGCGGGTGTGAGCCGCGAAGACGCCTATGTGATGGTTCAGCGCAACGCGCTGAAAGTCTGGGAAGAGCGCACCGATTTCAAGGAGGAGTTGCTGTCGGATACGGATGTCGTCGCGGCCCTCGGCGCGGATGCCATCGAAGAAAAATTCGACATGGGGTATCACACAAAGCATGTCGACACGATCTTCGCGCGCGTGTTCAGAGACTGATCTAACTGACGGCTTTTAAAGCGTTAAATGCATTGGGCGCCGGGTGGTCATAGCGAACCGTCCGGCGCTTTCACGTTGCTGTGCTTATGTGGGTCTCGACTTTTGCTGCAGCGCAGCATATAGAGGGGATATCTCTATAAAGGGAAGACTGACATGGCAGCCTCGCTTTTCGACCCGCTCGGGCTCGCCCCCCTTATGATCTTGCAGCAACAAACAACCCTGTCAGCAATGGAAACGGTCCTGCAAAGATCAAAGTTGATTGCAAAAGGATCTCTCACGGCTGTTGAGGCAACGGCGATGCTGGTCGAAAAGCCGGTAGCCTTTGCCGAAGGCACGCAGGACGCAGCCCTGGCTTTCGCGCGTGGCGAAAGTCCCTCAGCGATTTTTCAGGCCGGACTGCGTCCCGTTGCGCGCGCGACAGAGCGGAACGCAAAGCGTCTACGCACTTAGGTCTCGCTCAGCAATTGCGCCTTGGCCTCGGTGAGCGCGACAACCATCCGGGCGCGCAAATCGACCTCGGACACCCGATCACCTAAATCGGTGGAAAGCTTGCGATAGACATCCTCGTCGCCCGCCTCTTCGAAATCTGAACGAATGACCTCTTTCACATAAGCGGCAGCATCCTCTTCGGATTTGCCGAGCAGTGCGGCCGCCCACTCCGCCAGCAATTTGTTGCGCCGCATCTCTGCTTTGAACTGCATTTCAGCGTCATGCGCGAATTTCGCTTCAAAACTCCGCTCGCGCTCCGTCATCGAACTCATATCCGTCCCCTTCCCAGGTTGATATAGCCCAATAGGTGGGGATCACGGCGGTTTCCCGCAAGCATTTGGCCCGAATCCTTGCCCTGCCCGGTCAGCCCGGCTAAGACCCGCCCATAGCTTCCAAGTGTTCGGAGATCGCCATGGCGCGCCGCAGAATGGTCTATGAAGGCAAGGCCAAAATCCTCTATGAGGGCCCTGAACCCGGAACGCTGATCCAGTTCTTCAAAGATGACACCACCGCCGGCAACGGTGAGAAGCATGAGCTGATTGACGGCAAAGGCGTTCTCAACAACCGTCTGTCAGAGCACTTCATGGAAGGCCTTGCCTCCATCGGTGTGCCGACCCACTTCATCAAACGCCTCAACATGCGCGAACAGCTTGTCCGTGCGGTGGAAATGATCCCGCTGGAAGTCGTCGTGCGCAATGTCGCGGCAGGCTCCATGTCCAAGCGTCTGGGCCTGGAGGAAGGCGCACCACTGCCCCGCCCCATCATTGAATTCTACCTCAAGAACGATGATCTCGGCGATCCGATTGTGTCGGAAGAGCACATCATCGCATTCGGCTGGGCCAGCCAGCAGGATCTTGACGACATGGTCTCGCTCGGCTTGCGCGTGAATGACTTCATGTCCGGCATGATGCGGGGCGTCGGCATCCGACTCGTCGATTTCAAGATCGAGATCGGGCGCGTGTTCGAAGGTGACTTCCAGCGCCTCGTCGTGGCGGATGAGATCAGCCCGGACAGCTGCCGCCTTTGGGACATTGAAACGGGTCAGAAGCTCGACAAAGACGTGTTCCGCCGGGATTTGGGCAATCTGGCCGATGCCTATACCGAAGTGGCCCGCCGATTGGGCGTCATGCCACGCTCCAACGGCTCGAACACCGGGCCAAAGCTGGTTCACTGATGGATAAAGTGCTCGCCTTCCTGCGCCACCCGGCCACCGCGCTCGGCGCAGGGATCTATTTGATGGCGATCAGCTTTGCCTGGACATTTTTCGGGATCGCACCGGGACCGCTGGTCATCGGCTCGTTCCTATGGGTTGGCGGCGGCATGGCCGTCGCGGCCTTCTTTACCCTAGCCGAACGATCGGAGAAGCGATGAAACTGCGCGTCCATATCATGCTGAAACCCGGTGTCCTCGACCCGCAGGGCGAGGCCGTGCGCCATGCGCTTGGTACACTCGGCTTTGATGGGGTCAACGGTGTGCGTCAGGGCAAAGTGATCGAGCTGGATCTGGCCGAAACGGATGAAGCAAAGGCCGTTGAGGCCGCGAGTGCCATGGCCGAAAAGCTTCTGGTGAACATGGTGATCGAAAGCTACCGGGTCGAGGTCGCCTGACCGATGCGCGCCGCCCTGCTGACAGACTGGCGGCAATTGTCCATCGAAACGGTGGATGAACCGGATTGTCCGGCAGATGGCGTTGTGCTCGACGTGCTGGCCTGCGGCATCTGCAGATCCGATTGGCATGGCTGGACCGGAGCCGACCCTGACATCAACCTCCCGCATATTCCCGGGCATGAGTTCTGCGGAACCGTGCGTGAGGTCGGGCGCGACGTGCGCAACTGGAACGTCGGTGACCGTGTCATAGCGCCGTTTATTCTGGCCTGCGGCCACTGCGGGGATTGCGCTGCGGGCAACCAGACCATTTGCGCGACGCAGGCCGTGCCGGGTTTCACGATCAACGGTGCGTTTGCGCAAGCCATCGCGGTGCCCCGTGCGGACGCAAACCTCACGCACCTGCCTGATGGGATGGATCCCGCCGTTGCCGCGGCACTTGGCTGCCGGGTGACAACCGTTTGGCATGCGCTGACCGACCGTGCGGCCCTTGCGCCCGGTGAATGGCTGGCCGTGCATGGCGCTGGCGGCATCGGACTTGCGGCGCTGATGCTGGGCAAAGCCCTCGGCGCGCGTGTCGTCATGGTGGATGTGGTGGCGGAGAAGCTGACCCATGCAATGTCTCTGGGGGCTGATGCCGTGATTGATGCGCGGGGCACGGATGTTGCGGGGGAGGTCCGCACCCTGACTGGTGGTGGCGCCCATGTGAGTGTTGAGGCCTTGGGAATCGCACAGACGATGACCGCCTCCATCCGATCGTTGCGCAAGCTCGGGCGTCACGTTCAGATCGGCATGCCAGCAGGCGATCATATCAACGTTAAGCTGCCCATGGACGCGGTCTATTCGGGACAGCTGGCACTTTACGGGACACGCGGGATGCCCTCGTGGAAATATCCCAGTCTTCTCAACTTGCTGAATGGGGGTCTTGATCTCTCCCCCATGATTGCTCGCCGCGTGGCACTTTCAGACGCTGCCGCGGAACTCGCCCTTTTCGACGGAGACGCCCCACCGGGCATCGCCGTCATCACCGACTTCACCTGCTAAGGGGAACGCCTCCATGAAAACCGCTGTCATCACCTTCCCTGGTTCCAATTGCGACCGCGACATGCAGGTCGCGCTGGAGCGTGCAACGGGCAAAGCACCGGTACAGGTCTGGCACAAGGACACTTCCCTGCCAGATGGCGTAGATCTGGTGTCAGTGCCGGGTGGTTTCTCATTTGGCGACTACCTGCGCTGCGGCGCGATCGCGGCCCGCGCACCGATCATGGACGAGCTCGTGAAATTTGCAGAACGTGGTGGCCTGATCCTGGGCGTGTGCAATGGATTCCAGATCCTGATCGAGGCGGGCCTGCTGCCCGGTGCGCTGATGCGCAATGCCGGGCTGAAATATGTGTGCAAGCCACAGGCTTTGACCGTCGCCACCGCCGACAGCGCCTTCACTTCCGCCTATGCCAAAGGCGAGACGGTGACCTACGCCATTGCCCATCATGACGGGAATTACATTGCCGACGATGAGACGCGCGACCGTCTTTCTGGCGAGGATCGGATCGCGTTCACCTATCAGGGCAATCCCAACGGCTCGATGGACGATATCGCAGGTATTCTGAGCGACAACCGTCGCGTCCTAGGGATGATGCCGCATCCCGAACGGCTGAACGATCCGCAACTTGGCGGGAATGACGGCAGCCGGTTCTTCGAAGGGCTCACCGGCGTGCTTGCATCCGTCTGAAGGCGATTGGGTATTTTAACCAATCCGAAACGAGACCTGTCGCAGAAAAAACGGGCGGTACAGGCTGGGGAGCCGATGACCGCCCAAGCCGAAGCCCTGCCCCTGACGGACTGCTGCCGATGGACCGGCCCGATCCTAAGGGGCAGGCAGCGCTTCGGATTGGCGCAAATACCCAATCCGCCGCGCGACGCCATGTGAAGCATTAGCTCTTGGCGATCTCCACCTCTAGCACCTGATGGTAGGGCTGTTCGGGACTGTAGAGGATCGAGGGCCAGTCGGGATTGTTCAGGCTGTCGGGATAGTGCTGGGGTTCCAACGCCATGCCGGGATACGCATCTGGCCGGTAGCCATCGTGATGGTCCACATCGAACTGGAAGTGCCACGTGTTGAACACCTGCAAGCCCGGCTGATCTGTCCACATTTTGAGCCCTACGCCGTTGGCGATGTTGCGCAAAGTTGCGGCAGGCTGGCTTTGGTCCCGGTCGACACGCAGGACCATGTTGATGTCCATCCCGATCTCTTTGGGATCAGCCGCACGCGGGCTACGCTCGGTCATGTAGTCGTAATGCGTGCCTTTAACGGGCAGGATCTCCCCGGTTGGGAGCAAGCTGTCATCCGTGGGCGTATACCGATCTGCATCCAACCACATCATGTGGTCGCGCACACCAAATTCCGCCCCCAATGTGTAGTAATTGTGTTGGGCCAGGTTGATCGGTGTCTTGCGATCCGGTGTGGCGCTCATCTCCATCCGCAGCTTCGGCCCTTCCAGCGACATGCGCAACTCGAAGGTTACCTCGCCCGGATAGCCCATATGCCCGTCAGGGCTGGTATGGGTGAGGGTCAGCCCGTTGTCGTGCTGCTCCATTGCCCAGATCTGTTTGCCAAGCCCTTCAGACCCGCCATGAAGGTGGTGTGGCGGCTTCGGCACGTCGAGCTGATAGGTCTTTCCATCCATCTCGAACCGACCAAACCCCGTGCGGTTGGCCACCCGACCCGCGATGGTGCCATGGGCCCGCGAGTGTTCGAGATAGGTCTCGAACTCTGGAAAGCCCAACACCATGGACCGCTCAACACCGGATATGCGCCAGTCACGGATCACGGCACCGTAATTCAGCACGTCGATCCGCGCGAGATCGCTTTCCAGCCGTGCTTCCAGAATGTCCTGCCCGTTCAGGGTGGCGATTTTTCTCATTGGGTCAGCTCCGATCAATCGAGAAGGGCGCGCACCTTGGCCAGCAGGGTCGCATCCAGGGTCACGCCCTCTTCAGCCGCTTTGGCCCGAGAGGTCAAGCGCCGTGATCCGGGCAGGCGCGCGCCGTCTGTTTCCGCGTAGATTGCCGCGAGATCCGCCATACGTCCGGCGAAGGCCCCGCCTGACAGTGCGGTTGCGTCAATCGCCAGCACCACCTGACCCAGATTTGGCGCCTCCCCTTCAGCGTCAAAAAGGGAGCTCGCCTCGGTCCCGAAAGCCGCACCTGCCAGCGCGGCCGACATCACTTCCACCATCAGCGCAAGTGCGGCCCCCTTGGCCCCACCCATCGGCGCGACAGTACCGGCCAGCGCAGTAACCGGATCGGTGGTTGGCTCTCCGTCCGGGCCAAGGGCCCATCCTTCAGGGATCTCTGTCTTTCCGGCCTCGCGCGCCGCCAGGATCTTGCCCCGCGCGACAGTCGTTGTCGCCATGTCAATCACGAGGGGCGCAGGCTCCATCGGGGCTGCAAAGGCGATCGGATTGGTTCCGAGAACTGACCGGGTCGAGCCCCAGAGCGCCATAGCCTTTGGCGCATTGCCGTAGGTGATCCCGATCATCCCCCGTTCAGCCAACCACTCACAGGAATGGCCCGCCACGCCGAAATGGTGGGAGCGATACACAGCACAGGCCGCAATCCCGGTTGTTTGGACACGCCGCTCCAACTCTGGCAGTGCCAATTCGAAGGCTGGATAGGCAAATCCGAAGCCTGCATCCACCCGAAATAGCCCCTCGCGCACATCTTCGATCCGGGGCACGGCATGGCCGTCAACCTTACCGGCGCGGGCCTGCACAGCGTAGGACGGCACACGGCTGATCCCGTGTCCACCCTGCCCATCGGCCTGTGCGCGGACGAGGGCACGCGCAGTCGCGGCCGCATTCTCTGCCGACGTGTTGCACGCAATGAGCGCTGCAGTTGCCAGCGCCTCTGCCTGTTCGAGTGTGAGGGTTTCAGTCGTCATGAACACCAATTTCCTATTTGTGAGTAAGGTCAGTCGACCCTGATATGAAAAACCGCCCAGACTTGCAGTGCCTCAAGCTCCGCATCCGCTTCCAGCGCAGTCTGGGGAAAGGCGATGAGGGTCGGGCCTAGACCACCCAACATGAAAGGCACGCCGGAAATATGGGTTGCCAGCACAGGCCGAGCCTCGGCCATCAGGTCCGCTGTTATGACCGCGCTGTACCCATCGAGTGCATAGATAGCGACGTCGCCCTCCAAGCCCGCCGTCGCTACAACATCAGCAAGCAGGGGACCCGAGACCATGACGGGTTCCGAATATCCCGAGATTTGCGCGGGGAAGGACGTTTGATCGAGCGCCGCAAGATCCGCAGAGCTGAACGCAATCGCGTCATCGAACTGAATGCCAAGAACCTCGAAGAGGCTGGCTCGATCACCGCCCGGCCCGATTCCATCCGATATACTGGCCCCCGTGATCGTGATGAGCGGCGGCCCATCATCCGCATTGGCAGGCCCCATCAGGCCAAGCAAAACGAAAAGTCCAAAAACCGCGCGCCGCATCAGGATGCCCTCCACAAACTATGACGCGCAGGAGTTTATCCTGCGCGCCACCATCTCTCAATCCGGCCTTGAAAGGCCATCATTCGCGATTACGCGGACCGATAGAGCTTCGTCATCACGAACTCGCGGTGACCCAGGGCCTCCGCCGCGGTGAAGCGACCATTCGCGGTGCGACGGATCATGTCGATGAGCGCATCACCGGCCTGATCAATCGTCTGCTCACGGGTCAGCACACCGGTCACGTCAACATCGATATGCTCGGACATCGTACGCAGGGTGCGCGGGTTGCCAGAGATCTTGATGACCGGAACGATCGGGTTGCCGACCACATTGCCCTGCCCTGTCGGGAAGGTGTGGATGACATAGCCTGCCGCACCCATCAGCGTCACACATTCCGCCGCAGCGGAGGACGTGTCCATGAAGTAAAGACCCGGCCCCTTGGCCGGAGCCTCTGCCGCCTGAAGCGCGTCGATGTAGGTGCACTCACGACCGATCTTCTCCAGGTTGCCGAGAGCTTTTTCCTCGATGGTGGTCAAACCGCCGAGGATGTTGCCCTTGGTCGGCTGACTGTCAGAGAGATCATCGGTCTGGTGCGCGAAGATGACGTTGTCGGAATACTCTTTGAAGATCGCCATGAACTTCTCAGCCGCTTCCGGGTTCGCCGCGCGCTTTTCACAGATATGCTCAGCACCCGTGATTTCCGACGTCTCGCCAAACACGCCATAAAGGCCATGCGGGATCAGCTTGTCGTACATGTTGCCAACGGTCGGGCAAGACGAAAGGCCCGTCGTTGTGTCGGACTCACCGCACTTGGTCGAGACCCAAAGATCGGTAATCGGGCACTCTTCCTTTTGCAGTTCGGATGCCCAGTGGACGTATTCCTTGGCCTTCCAGGAGGCTGCACGGATGGTCTCGAAATCACCCTTCTGTTCGATCGAGAAGCCGGTGACGGGCTTGCCGGTGGCCGCGATGCCATCGACGATCACTTGCGTCCACTCCGGCTCGATCCCGATCACGACGACGGCTGCGACGTTGGGGTTTGCGCCAGTGCCGATCATGGTGCGGAAGTGCAGGTCCAGATCCGCACCGAACTGCAGACGGCCATAGGCATGCGGCAGGGCCATGGTGCCCTTCACATTGTTGGCCACAGCCTCACAAGCGGCATTGGAAATGTCATCGACCGGCAGGATGATGACGTGGTTACGGACACCGACGCGGCCATTCTCGCGGCGCCATGCCATTACTGTCGTGGAATTTGCATCAAACATGTCAGATCACCAGCGCTTCGTTTTGCAGTTATGGGTATGGACGTGGTCGCCCGTGCCCGCGGCACCGACCATCTTGCCGATATCCTCGCCGTACTTCATGACCGTGTCGCCCTCGGCCAGATCCTTCAGCGCAACCTTGTGCCCGATCGGAATGTCCGCGTTCGCTGTGAGTTTGAAGTCAGAGTTGTCATGCGTTACGACGCAGAGCATTTCCGTGCCCGCTGTCAGCCCCTCAACAACGACAACACCAACATTATCACCGTGATCATGCACGAGAAGATGGGGTATCTGGCCCATTTGCGGTCCTCCCTTTAAGGTTTCGCTTGGAATCGAATGTAGGTCTTGTATAAGACTACTTATAGATGAGATGCAAGAGGTAGTTCATGCCGCCGACCCCGCTTTACATGCAAGTGCGCGACCGCCTGCGCACGCGGATCGCCAGCGGTGATCTGCGGCCGGGCACCATTCTGCCCTCCGAATTCGCGTTGGCCGACGAGATGGACGTCAGCCAAGGCACAGTGCGCAAGGCGTTGGACCTGCTGGTCACGGACAACCTTGTCGAGCGGCGTCAGGGCCGTGGCACATACGTCGCGGAAACCACTGCCGAACAAGCACTTTTCCGTTTCTTCAAGCTAGAGGAAGCAGGCGGCCAACCCGTCATTCCTTCCCCCGTTAGCGAAGATGTGAGAGAGCGCGCAGCCCCCGACCGGATTGCCGAGCGGCTTGGCCTCGCACCGGACGCACCGATTGTCCGCGTCCGCCGCGTTCGGGCGTTAGGTCAGTCGGTCGCCGCCTTCGAGGATATCTTCACGGACCCGGCCCGCCTGCCCCTGCATCGACATGCGGGGCAATTGCCGAATGCGCTTTATTCCCACTACCAACGCGCGTTCAGCGTTTCGGTCGCGCGGGCGCAGGATTACCTCACAGCGCAACTGGCACCACCGCGCGTGCGCAAGGCGCTCGAACTTGATGAGGGCACGCCGGTGCTCTGCGTGCGACGCGACGCGTTTGATCTGAGCGATGCTTGTGTGGAAACGCGCGAGAGCTTCTTCGTTACCGACGGGCTTGGCTACGGCGTCACACTTGATTGATTGGGTCAACAAAGCGCGACCACCGCTTCTTCCCTTTCCCTTGCAGGAACAATCTTTTATCCAGACCTAAACGCGAGAAGAGGTCCGAGATGTTCCTGCTGACCCAAGTAACTGGCCTGCTGGCAGGTATCGGGGCCACTGTTCTGGGCGCTCTTGCAGGTATAGGTCGGGTCACGTTGTTTGCGCTCGACGCGTTGCGCCACCTTCTGGCCCCGCCCTTCTACTTTGCTGAGATCGGTCGGCAGTTCATGCGGATCGGCTACTATTCCCTGCCGGTCGTAGGTTTGACGACGCTGTTTACCGGAGGGGCGCTCGCGCTGCAGATCTACGCGGGCGGGGCGCGGTTCAATGCGGAAAGCGTCGTGCCCTCCATTGTCGCAATTGGTATGGTCCGCGAACTGGGCCCGGTGCTTGCCGGGCTGATGGTCGCCGGCCGGGTGAGTGCCGCGATCGCCGCCGAGCTGGGCACGATGCGGGTTACCGAGCAGATCGACGCGCTTTACACGCTGTCCACCAATCCGATGAAGTACCTTGTTCTGCCGCGCCTGATCGCGGCCACCATCGCCCTGCCCCTGTTGGTCCTTGTCGGGGATAGCATCGGCATCATGGGGGGCTATCTGGTGGGCGTCGAACGGCTCGGCTTTGATCCGGACACGTATCTGAAAACGACCGTCGACTTTCTGGAGAATGGGGACGTGCTGTCTGGCCTGATGAAAGCCGCTGTCTTCGGGTTCATCGTCGCCCTTATGGGATGTTATATGGGCTATAACTCAGCCGGAGGCGCGCAGGGGGTCGGGCGGGCCACGACAAATGCAGTTGTTTCAGCGTCGGTGCTGATCCTCGCTTCAAATTATATCCTAACAGAACTGTTCTTTGCCGTATGACCGCCAAGCTTGAACTGACCGGGATCACGAAATCCTTTGGACGCAAGACCGTCCTGCGCGGGGTGGACCTTAGCATTCCCGAGGGGCAGAACCTTGTGATCCTCGGCGGATCAGGCTCGGGCAAATCCGTGCTCTTAAAATGCATCCTGGGGCTTTTGCGCCCCGATGCCGGCACCGTTCGCATCGACGGGCAGGAAATCGGCGCGCGCGATGATGCTGTCCTCTCCCGGTTCGGCATGCTGTTTCAGGGCGGCGCGTTGTTCGACTCACTCACGGTTTGGCAGAATATCTCGTTCCGGCTGCGACAGGGCCAGAACCGGTTGAGCCGGACCGAGGCCCGCGACCTCGCCATTGAAAAGCTGCGACGCGTCGGACTGACGCCGGATGTTGCGGATCTGCTGCCTGCCGAGCTTTCAGGCGGCATGCAAAAGCGGGTTGGCCTTGCGCGGGCAATCGCCGCCGAACCAGAAATTATCTTCTTTGACGAGCCGACAACCGGGCTCGACCCCATCATGGCCGGTGTGATCAACGATCTGATCCGGGAGGTCATCGCCGATCTTGGCGCGACCGGCATCACGATCACGCATGACATGATCTCCATGCGTGCCGTCGGTGATCACGTCGCACTCATGCTGGATGGAAAGGTTCATTGGACCGGACCCGCAGCTGAGGTCGACACTTGTGGCGACCCGCACGTCACGCAGTTCGTTTCGGGCAGCGCGAGCGGCCCGATTGCGACAGTGCGTTAGCGATGATCCTACACCTCGATCTGCCCGATGCCCTCGCCGTCGGCCTGATGTTCATCGCCCTCCCCGTTCTTGCGATCCTTGCCGTGGTGCAGCTGATGCGCGGACGCCGGAAAGCTGGGGCGGTGGCCTTGATTTGTATCGGCATCTACACCGCTATGCTCACCTTCGTGCCTTTTCTCACAGATCGCGCCGTCGGATTGGGAGCGCTGGTCGCGACTGTCGGAGCAACAGCGGCCCTGATCCGCGCGCCCGGAACCATGCGCTGGGTTGCAATCGGGAGCGTGGCCGTCAGCCAGATCCTCGGCCTTATACTGTACATCGTTCAATGAAGATGCTGAATGCCGCACTTCTCATTCTCTACCCGGTTGCCTGGGTCGCACCGATGATAGAGACGCGCGTGTTCTGGCTGCTTGGCGGTGGCCAGATCTCTTTGCTTGGCGGGTTACAGACGCTCTGGTCGGAAAGCTGGCCGCTGGCATGCCTTGTCGCGTTGCTTGCGGTGATCATGCCCTATGCGAAGGTGGTCCTCACCCAGCTTGCATATCATCGGCCCATGCCTCTGATCGGACAGGCCCTGCCCTGGATCGCCAGACTTTCCATGGCCGATATCTTTCTCATTGCCCTTTACATCGTATTGGCCAAGGGCATCGCCGGTGCATCCGTGACGCCGCAATGGGGCCTTTGGCTGTTCACCGGCTGCGTCCTGCTGTCCCTATGGATTTCGTGGAGGAAGACATGACGATACCCGCGCTTCTGATCGGCATTCTTGGTGGTTTCGCAGTTTTTGCCGCGATGTTCTGGTCGCTGTGGCAGGCCGTCATGCAAAAGGGAATTCGACGGATTGCCCATCTGGCCGCTGTCCTGGCGACACTGGCGGGCATGGCCTCTATCAGCCTGTTTGATCCGCTGCTCGCGATTTTGGCAGGGGCCGTTCTGTTGATCGCCGGGGCCGGATTGGCCGCGACAGAAAAAGGCGGCAACCGGGTGTTGCCGCTCTTTCAGGTCATCTTCGCATTGATGTTGCTCGCTGGCCTGCCGTTCAGGTGAGCAGGTCGAGCACGGCCCCAGCCGCTTGCGCCGGAGGGGTCAGCACATCACGGTTCTCACCGGGATGAAAACGTGCACGCAGCGCCGTCGACATCGGGGGCGGTGTGTGCAGATGAACCTGCAAGGGTTGCTCCGCCGTCTCGCGCTGCCAGCTTTGCGCAAGGGCCCGCGCGGCCGCCTTCGACGCGCCGTAAGCGCCGTAATAGGGATCACCCGCCACCGTATCGTCCATCAGCACCGCACGGGGAGACTTGGAGAAGGCCAGCAAAGGCTCGATCAACGCGACGCAGCGATGCACCGCGCGCACATTGATTGAAAGCGTCTTGTCCAACTCCTTGACCGCAATATGGGGCGCCAGCGACAAGGGCGGCGCATAGATCGCGGTATGAACCCAGATATCGGCCCGGCCCCAACGCTCATGCACAGCCGCGCACATGCGCTGTATGCCGCCCTCATCCGTCACGTCGAGCGGCACCAGCGTGACATCACCTGGCAGTGCGTCAATCGCATCGGCAAGGTCTTCCAGCCCACCCACCGTGCGGGCCACTGCAACAACCTGAGCGCCGCGGGCCGCAGCCCCTTCGGCCACCGCCCGCCCGATGCCGCGCGAGGCACCGGTAACAAGCACGATCTGATCTTTGAGCGTCTGTTCCATGGTCTGCGTAATGCCCGCAAGCCGGGCCAGACGCAAGCAACTCTGTTGACATTCGCACCCGCACAACGGCACATCTGACGTCATCTAATGTTCATCAAAGAAGGAGCCCTTCGATGACCCAACGCACCCCCATGGCGATGAGCCTGTGGTCCAACCCATCCCTGCTGCGTGACGGCGCCCTGATTGTCGGCGGTTCGCTTCTGGTCGCGATTGCCGCACAGATCAGCGTCCCGATGTTCCCGGTTCCGATGACACTGCAAACCCTTGCGATCCTGTTTGTCGGTCTGAGCCTCGGCGCATGGCGCGGTGCAGCAGCACTGGCTCTCTACCTCGCAGAAGGTGCAATGGGTCTGCCGGTCTTCGCGAATGGCATGAGCACCGCCGCCCTGTTCGGCCCTACGGCGGGCTTCCTGTTTGGCTTCGTGATGATGGCCTTTGTCGCGGGCTTCCTGTCGGAGCGCGTCTTCGGACAGAAGCTTCCGGGCCTCGTCCTCTCCGGTCTGATCGCAGCCGCGCTGCTCTACATCCCGGGCCTCGCATGGCCCGCCATTGTTTCTGGCACCTCGGGCGCCGATCTCTGGGCCTACTGGATGTCGCCCTTCCTGGTGGGTGATGCGGTCAAGGTGGTTCTGGCGGCTCTGCTCGTCACCGGCGGCTTCAAGCTGGCCCGCCGCTGATCACGATCCAAGCAACACTTGCGAAACGCCGCTCCTACTGGGGGCGGCGTTTTTCTTTATCCGTCAAATATCCCCGCCGGAGGCTGGCAACCGTGCATGCAGACGTTCAACGGCTGATGTGCACATGCCCATTGGCAGCCACTGACACCCGCGACAGAGCGTCTGCAGATCATCGGGCTGCACGTTGTCACGCACACGTTGTTGAGCCTCGCCCCAGGTCAATTCCAACCCGTCAGACAGATCGAGTGCCGCCGCATGGCGGCTGTCGAGCGCACTGATCGCAATCTGCGACGTGCAGCACGTGCCCAAACGTTTGGGGCAAGGTGCGCAGATATCATCGGTCTTTTCAGTGATACGGACCGTCACGTCGTCCCCATCGTCGGCGCGCAGAATGCCATCGACGATCCGGGTCATATTCGCGGTGAACCGGCTGGAATAGCCCTTGCCCTCATACCCCAAAGCGCAAAGCACGTGATGGGGTCTGAGGATGACGGGATCAGGCATCGACCTTCATCTGCAACTTACCGCTGGCCAACTGATCCGTCGGCGCAACCGGATACTCACCCGAGAAACACGCATCGCAGAATTGCGGCTCGGCCTCACGCTTCTTTTCGCCGCACGCGCGATAGAGGCCGTCGAGCGAGATGAATTTCAGGCTGTCCACGCCCAGATGGGCGCGCATCTGCTCTTCACTCATCTGCGCGGCCAGCAGCTTCTCACGATCGGGCGTATCGACGCCATAAAAACAGGGCCATTGCGTCGGTGGGGAGGCGATGCGGAAATGCACTTCCTTCGCCCCGGCATCAAGGATCATCTCTTTGATCTTCCGGCTGGTCGTGCCGCGCACCACTGAGTCGTCCACCAAGATCACCCGCTTGCCTTTGATGAGCGCACGATTGACGTTCAGCTTCAGGCGGACCCCCATATTGCGGATCTCTGCCGTCGGCTCGATGAAGGTGCGGCCCATATAGGAATTGCGGATGATCCCCATTGCATAGGGGATGCCGCTTTCCTGACTATAGCCGATGGCTGCGGGCGTCCCACTGTCAGGCACCGGGCAGACGAGATCTGCCTCAACCGGATTTTCCTTGGCCAGTTCAACACCGATCTTGCGCCGTGTTTCATAGACGGAATGTCCGCCGATCACGCTGTCAGGTCGGGAGAAATAGACATACTCGAAGACGCAGAATTTCTTCGGCTTCGTCTCGAACGGGAAGCTCGACTCAATGCCATCTGCCGTGGCGATCACCATCTCACCGGGCTGGACCTCTCGCACGAAATCGGCACCAATGATGTCGAGCGCACAGGTTTCCGACGCTAGCACCCAGCCGCCGGACCCAACCTTGCCCAACATCAGCGGGCGGACACCGCGCGGATCACGCACACCGATCAACTTGGTCCGCGTCATCGCGATGACCGAGAACGCGCCCTCAACCCGGCGCAATGCATCCTTCATCCGTTCCGGGATCGACCGCTGGATCGAGCGGGCCATCAGATGAATGATACATTCCGTGTCCGACGAGCTTTGGAAGATCGAACCACGGTCAATCAACTCGTCACGCAGCTGATCTGCGTTGGTCAGATTGCCGTTATGGGCAATCGCACAACCGCCCATGGCAAATTCGGCGAAAAGTGGCTGCACATCCCGGATCGCCGCACCCTTGGAACCTGCCGTGGAATAGCGCACGTGACCACAGGCAATCTGTCCGGGCAGTTGCTCCATCACATCCGAAGAGGTGAAATTGTCCCGAACATAGCCAAAACGGCGGACCGAGTTAAAACCGGTGCCGGGTTGGAAGCTGACGATGCCGCCGGCCTCCTGCCCTCTGTGCTGGAGGGCGTGCAAGCCCAGAGCCACGAAATTGGCGGCATCCGGCACGCCGATCGCTCCAAAAATACCGCATTCTTCCTTGAGCTTGTCATCATCCCAGGGGAGCGACGGCAGGTCGGTCGAGGTCATCCGCGAATCCTTCGGCCAGAGGGTCATCCGTTAACGAGCCTTCTAGCGAGGTGTCATGGACCTGTCACCCATGTTGCGCCGCGGCAGAGCAACCCGTCGCGATTGCGCCACAGCCCTGCCCCCCAAATCAAAAACGCCCCCGAATATCGGAGGCGCTCTCAATTGGTCAGCCTGGCTGGAAGCGACGACGCTTATTCGGAGCAGCGCCCCATCAGTTGCTCGTAGCTGTCGGTGATCTGCGGCGGCATTTCCGTCGGGATGTAGCTCGACAATGTTTCCTGCAAGCTGGCGATGAAATCGCGGGACGCTGCATTCTCGACCATCGCGATGCCATCATTGGCCATCGGCGTCATATCGAAAATGATAAAGGCAACAGCGACAAGCAGGAGGCCGCGCGCCAAGCCGAAAAGCAGCCCCAAACCGCTGTCGATAGAGCCCAGCGAGGAATTCTGGATCGATCCCGCCAAAAGCGGGGTGAACATCGACACGATGACCAGCGCGATGATGAAGACCACGGCAAAGGCCGCCAAAATGCTCAGCTGGCACGATCCCCCCACGATGTCCCGTACGACCGGCAGTTCCGCGATGATGGGTTCGACCTGACCCGCGAAATAGAAAGCGGCGACAGCCGCGATCACCCAACCGGCGATCGACATGATCTCGCGCACAAGGCCACGGGAATAGGCCAAGAGGGCCGAAATGAGAACAACGGCGGCAACGCCACCATCCACCAACGTGAAGTTCTCCATAATGTCCCCTGCCTTTTTCTGCTCGTCAGTCGAGCGGTCCGAATACGGATTCCACGAAGCCGCCAAGATCGTCAAGCGTTTCAAGCGAGATCGGGGCCTGTGCAGCCCGTTTCAGCCCATTTGGACCGACCGCCCGGCTAAATCCCAGCTTTGCCGCCTCTCTTAGCCGAGCGTCAGCCTGTGGAACGGGGCGCAAGGCGCCAGACAGGCTGATCTCACCAAAGACAACGGTTTCGGCGGGCAGTGCATGATCCTGCCGCGCGGACATCAAGGCAGCCGCCACGGCCAGATCTGCCGCAGGTTCGGCGACGCGAAGACCACCTGCGACGTTCAAATAGACGTCCATGCCACCAAAGGCGATCCCCGCCCGCGCCTCCAACACCGCAAGGATCATCGCCAATCGCCCACTGTCCCATCCAACGACAGTCCGCCGGGGCGTAGCGAGCGGTGAGGGCGCGACCAGCGCCTGGATTTCGCACAGAAGAGGCCGCGTCCCTTCAATCCCGGCAAAAACAACGGAGCCAGAGGCCGGTTGCCCGCGCTCTGACAGGAACAACTCGGATGGATTGCTGACCTCGGCCAAGCCCTCTCCTGTCATCTCAAACACGCCGATCTCATCCGCGGGACCAAAGCGATTCTTCACCGCGCGCAAGATGCGGAACTGATGACCACGCTCGCCTTCGAAATAGAGCACCGTATCAACCATGTGCTCGACCACACGCGGCCCCGCGATCTGGCCTTCCTTGGTCACATGACCAACGAGGATCACACTGATCCCCTGACGTTTGGCAAACGTGACCAATTCATGCGCCGCCGCGCGAACCTGCGAGACCGATCCGGGCGCGCTGTCCACATGATCCGCCCACATCGTCTGGATCGAATCGATGATGGCAAGTCGCGGCTTCTCAGCCTCCAAAGTCGCCAGAATGTTGCGCAAGTTTGTCTCTGCCGCCAGCTTGACCGGTGCATCCGCAAGGCCCAGACGCTGGGCACGCATACGGATCTGGGCCGCCGCCTCTTCGCCGGAAACGTAGACGACGCCCGCACCTTTGCGGGCGAATGCTGCTGCCGCCTGCAACAACAGGGTTGATTTTCCGATCCCCGGATCCCCGCCCACCAACGTGGCCGAGGCTGGCACCAGCCCGCCGCCCAACACGCGATCAAGCTCGGCAATGCCGGACACGGACCGGGGCAATGGCGGATCCGCAACGCTGAGATCGGACAATTCAACGGGACGCCCGCCCTTCCGATCTAACGCCTTGCCCTTGGGGCCGCTGGGCGCCGCGGCTGTGTCCTCGACAATCGAATTCCAGGCAGAACAGGCATCGCACCGTCCGGCCCATTTTTTGTGAACGGCCCCACATTCATTGCAGACAAAACGGGTCATGTTTCGCGCCACGGGGCCACTCCTTCTGCTTGGTTCAAATATCCCCGCCGGAGGCGGTCAGTATTGATTGTCCTTGAACCCGGGCCGCTTGCGCAGCTTGGTCGCCCGATGGGTCTTTCGATCCGCATAAGGGTTGTCGCGTTTGCGCAATTCCAGTCGAATTGGCGTTCCCGGCATATCAAGATCACGGCGCAAGCCGTTGATCAGAAATCTTTTATAGCTTTCTGGCAACGCATCGGGGATCGAGCAGAAAACCGCAAAGGTCGGCGGGCGCGACTTCACTTGCGTCATATAGCGCAGCTTGATCCGCCGTCCGCCGGGGGCGGGTGGCGGATGCGCCTCAAGCTGATCATTCAGCCAGCGGTTCAGCACAGCGGTGGACACACGCTTGTTCCACACCTCATGTTGCTTAAGGATCGCCTCTCGCAAGCGTTCCAGCCCCCGCCCTGTCAGGGCAGAGACGGTAATCAAAGGTGCGCCTGAAAGCTGCGGCAATAACCGGCCCAGCTGCTCCTTCATCATGGCGAGTTTTTCGGCCCGGTTCTCCTCCGCGTCCCACTTGTTGGCGGCAAAAACGACGGCGCGTCCCTCGCGCTCGGCCAAATCGGCAATGCGCAGATCCTGGCTCTCAAACGGGATGGATGTGTCGAGTACCACGACAACCACCTCTGCGAATTTTACTGCTCGCAAACCATCGGAAACGCTCAGCTTCTCTAGCTTCTCCTGAACTTTGGCCTTGCGACGCATCCCCGCCGTATCGAAGATTTTCATCTTCGTGTCGCCCCATGTGAACGGGACAGAGATGGAATCGCGGGTGATCCCGGCCTCAGGCCCGGTCAGCAGACGATCCTCTCCGATAATTTTGTTGATCAGCGTGGATTTGCCCGCATTCGGACGGCCAACGACGGCAATCTGCATCGGACGGCCGCTCGCCTCATCCCCGGCTTCCAGATCGAGCTCAACCTCTGCGGTCTGCGCCTCGAACTGCTCAGCCCAGGGGGTCAACGCGATGCGCAGCTCATCCATCCCCTCGCCATGTTCAGCCGAAATCGCAACCGGTTCGCCGAGCCCGAGGTTATAGGCCTCGTAAAAGCCCGCTTCCCCCGCCTGGCCCTCTGCCTTGTTGGTTGCGACGATCACACGACCGTCGGCGCGCTTGCGCAGGATATCTGCAAAAACAAGATCTTGCCGGGTCAGGCCTGTCCGCGCATCGACCATGAACAGACACAAGTCCGCCATATCCACGGCACGCTCTGTCAATGCGCGCATACGGCCCTGAAGACTTTCATCCGTGGCCTCTTCCAGACCCGCCGTATCGATCACGGTGAAGCGTAGCTGGCCCAGTCGCGCGGCCCCTTCGCGCAAATCGCGGGTGACACCGGGCTGATCGTCCACCAATGCCAGCCGCTTGCCCACCAGACGGTTGAACAGGGTCGACTTGCCCACATTGGGACGACCGACAATGGCAAGAGTGAAAGACATGGCCAACTCCACGAAACAAAACCACCGCGCGAGACGTCCCGCGCGGTGAGAAAGCGGCTCTTACGCCCTTTTTCGCGCCTTGGAAAGCGCTCTACTCAAAGGCGTGCAGAGACCCCGTGCCGGACTGGACGTAGAGCCGCCCCCCAGCAACAGCCGGGGCCGAGGCCGCACCATCGGGCAAACTGACAGCCCCCAGAGAGGAGCCATCCGTCGGCGAGAAGAAGGACAGTCCGGTATCGGTCGCGACGACCAAGCGGCCTCCCGCAAGAACAGGTCCAGCATAGAAGGCAGAAACATCCTCATCCCGCGGATTGCGCGCGGGCAGTTGCACGCTCCAGATCGGGTTGCCATTTGCGGCATCCAGACGGATCAGCTCTGCCTGGTCAGACACGAACCAGACGCTGTCTCCAACCACCAGTGGCGCGTCCACCGCACCATCCGGGTGCGTCCAGTTGCGCGTCCCGGAAAGACCGTTGATCGATACGAGGGAGCCGGACTGGTTCGCGGCATAGACAGATGTGCCCACGACAACCGGATCGCCGGTGATGTCACCGATGGAAGAGCGCGCCAGACCACGCCGGCCCTGCGTCAGCGCGGTTGCCCATGCGCGCCGCCCGTTCCGCGCCCCAACTGCCAGAATTTCACCGGACGAGAACGGAAGCACGGCAAGGCCCTCGAACACCGCGACCTGACCACCACCCAGAACGCCAGTATCCCCCCGGGCGCCCTGCACCCGCCATTCGACCGTGCCCGTATCTGCGTTGAACGCAGTTGCCGTGTCATCTCGCCCAACAACGAACACCCGGCCATTTGCAAAGGTCGGAGCGGACCGCACCGGCGCACCCACATTGGCCTGCCACAGGATTGAGCCATCGCTGGCGTCCAGCGCGAACACCTCGCCAAAGCCGGTCGCAGCAAAGACCGAGTTGTTGCCCAGCGAAACACCGCCGCCAAAACCATCCTGTGCCTGCTCACCCAGTGGTACGAGCGATTGCGCCCAGCGACGCTGACCCGATGTCGTCGTCGCTACAACCGTGCCCGTGGAAGAGATCGTGTAGACAGAGCCGCCCGCTACGACAGGACCGGAGGTTATCCGCACCTCGTCGCTGTTCCCGGTGCCCACGCTGGTCACAAAAGCGGATGTCACCTCACCCTGCAAGTCCGGATGTCCGGTTGCATGACTGGCGGAACCGCCGGGATGGGTCCATGCATCATTGATGCGCGCGGCAGGAAGTGCTGCGGGGCGAGCAGTATTCTGAATGACCGTCGCAGAAGTTGCAGGGCGCACCTGAATACGCTCACCCGGCAGGATATCCTCTTCACCGTCAAAAAGGCCGCAAGACGCAACGAGGCACGCCATAGAAAGGGTCAGAACAGGACGGATCATGGATCAGTTCTCCTCAGCATTGGGATCGACCAGAACCGGTCCGGCATCGAGCGTTCCGCCCGTTGCAAAAATCATCTGAGCCGCGCGGTTGCGCAATGCGCCCGTCGCCAGCGGCGCATCCAGCAAACCGGCCAGAATGTCCTGCGCCTCCTCAACCTCACCCATCTCGATCAAAGCGAGCGCACGCTGCTCCGTCGCGAGAAGCGAGAACGAGCCACCCGCGGCGATGATTGGTTCGACCAACGCGATCCGCTCCTCCGGGCTGGGCACAGCGCCGGGCAGACCGACACGACGCAAGGTTGCCAGGTCGGCATAGAGCCCATCACCGGCCATCAACTCTTCCAACAGCGCGGCAGCACCCTCAGCATCGTCAGCCTGCTGTAGGCTGGTGACCTGGGCAAAGCGTGCAACGACGTCTGCGTCACCGACGGTCACCTCTGCCAGCGCATCAGCGCGCGCAGCCGGTTCTTCTATTTGCAGGGCACTGTCAATAACGCCGCCGCTGACCTGTGCGTCCGCCTCTGCACTGGCCTTCGACCATTCGACATAGGCCGCCCCGCCGACGATCGCGATAATGACCGTGGCACCGATCCAGCCATAGCGGCGCAAATAGCCATAAAACTGGTCACGGCGAACTTCTTCGCTGACCTCATCAATAAAGGAATCAGGGTTGCTCACGCCGGGAACCTCGTCTGTCTGACGTTCAATCTTGGGCGGACACTACCCAATGCAGCGAGTGGCTGCAAAGCCAGTTTCCAAAATGTCGCACGGTCAGAGTGATCCATTCTTCACCTTGCAGCGCAAAAAAAGAGAACCGCGTTCACATAAATGGACAAGAGACCCTTGTTCTGTTAAAAGTGAGCCACTATTTGCGAGGGCAGAAACGAGCCCGTGATGGAGCATTGGCCATGAAACTCGGCAACCTCATCCTGACCGCATTGGTCGCCTTCGGCATATATGCTTGGCTCTTCCAGCCGGAATTCGTGACACGCTACCTCCCCGCCCCGTCCGGTGAAGAAACGGACGTGGCCGCAGAAGATGAAATTCCCCAGACGATCGGCGGGTCCGGCAATCCAGTCTCGGTCGTCGCAATCCGCTCTGTCGCGCAAGATGTGCAAAGCGGCATCGTCCTGCGGGGCCGGACCGAGGCCGCGCGGCGCCTTGATGTCGCCGCAGAGACCAGCGGTCAGGTCATCTCAAACGCGCTCTCCCGCGGCACACTCGTCGAAGCGGGAGATGTAATGTGTGAGCTTGATCCCCAGACGCGTGAGGCCAGCCTGGCGCAGGCCATCGCCGCGCGCGAAGAAGCGCGCGTGAATGCCGAAGCGGCTGAGCAATTGGCCGAACGGGGTCTCGGGCCCGAGAACACCGCAATTGCCCGTCGCGCCCAACTTCAGGCCGCCGAAGCCGCCGTCGATGTCGCCCAGCGGGAAATCGAACGTCTGACGATCACCGCCCCCTTCACCGGCCTGCTGGAGGCAGACACGGCAGAGCTGGGCAGCCTGATGCAGCCCGGCGCGATCTGCGGCACCTTGCTCGATCTGTCCACAATTCGTCTGGTCGGCTTCGCGGCAGAGCGCGACGTGTCAAAGATCGAAGTCGGTGCCTTTGGCGGCGCGCGACTGATCAGCGGTGAGGAACTCGCCGGAACAGTCAGCTTTGTCGGCCGTTCCGCTGATCCGCTGACCCGCACCTTCCGCGTCGAAATTGATGTGCCCAATGAGGATCTGTCGATCCGCGACGGGTCCACGGCTGAAATCGCGATCTCACTAGCCGGGGTTGAGGCCCATCTGCTGCCGCAGGTCGCACTCACCCTTGATGATGAAGGGCGGCTGGGCGTGCGCACCGTGCAAAACGATCAGGCCATGTTCAAACCGGTCGAGGTCATCCGCGACAATGCTGAGGGCGTTTGGGTCAGCGGCCTCGACGCGCAGGAGGACGTGATCGTCACCGGTCAGGAATTCGTCAGTGATGGTCGGACCATCGCTGTGACCTATCAGGATCAGCTCGGCCAACAGGGCGATGCTGGCCTGACCCGCTCGCAATTGCCCCGCAGCCAGCTTGATGAAGAAAGTGACACGCTATGACCGGTATCGTCGATTGGGCCGCCGAACGGGCTCGTATGATCATTGTCTTCATCGCGATGAGCCTTGCCGTCGGCTGGATCGCATATACCGGGCTTCCGAAAGAGGGTGAGCCTGACATTGACGTCCCCGTCCTCGTCGTCACGGCCCCCCTGCCCGGCGTGAGTGCAGAGGACAGCGAAACACTACTCGTTCAACCGCTAGAGAACGAGTTGCGCGACATTGACGGTCTGGCAGAGATGACAGCCACGGCAGCCGAAGGCGTCGGGATTGTCGTGCTCGAATTCGAGTTTGGCTGGGACAAGTCCGCCACCATCGCAGATGTCCGCGACCGGGTGGATCAGGCGCAGGCCGAAATGCCCGCCGAGGCGGAAGAGCCGACGATTTCCGAGATCAACTTCTCCGAATTCCCGATCCTTGTGATTTCTCTGTCCGGCAATGTGCCAGAGCGGACGTTGCTGCGTGTGGCGAACGACCTGCAAACCGACATCGAGTCCATGCCGTCCGTCCTTGAGGCTGGCCTGGCCGGGCATCGCGACGAGATGCTTGAGGTGACAATCGACCCGCTACGGCTCGAAGCCTATAACGTGACCGCGCAGGAACTTCTCGCTGCTGTTCAGAACAACAACCAGCTTGTTGCCGCCGGTGAGGTGGAGAACGGCACCAGCGCCACCTCCGTAAAGATCCCGTCCAGCTTCGACGACCCGCAAGACGTCTATAACCTACCAGTGAAGGTGAATGGCGACCGGGTCATCACCCTGGGCGATCTGGCCGAAATCCGCCTGACTTTCGAGGATGCGCAGGGCACGGCCCGCTACAATGGCGAAACAACCGTCGCCCTACAGGTGGTGAAGCGCAAAGGCGTGAACCTGATAGACACCGTCGCCGATGTGCGCGCGCAGGTCGCCGCAGCTGTGGCCGAGTGGCCGCCAGAGCTTCAGGACGCGATCACCGTCAACTTCTCGATGGACGAGTCCACGAATGTTGCGGATATGGTCAGCCAGCTTGAGGCTTCCGTCCTGACAGCGATTGCGCTCGTGATGGTCGTGATGCTGCTGGCCCTCGGCGTGCGCTCGTCGTTGCTGGTCGGCTTCGCAATCCCGACCTCGTTCCTGCTCTGCTTTGCACTGTTGAGCCTGCTGGGCTTCACCGTTTCCAACATCGTGATGTTCGGCCTGATCCTCGCCGTGGGGATGCTGGTCGATGGCGCGATCGTCGTCGTCGAATATGCCGACAAGCGGATCGAGCGTGGCGAGGCTCCGATGCAGGCCTATGCCGGGTCGGCCAAGCGGATGTTCTGGCCGATCATTTCCTCGACGGCTACAACGCTCTGCGCTTTCCTGCCGATGCTGTTCTGGCCGGGCATTCCGGGTGAGTTCATGGGCATGCTGCCTGTCACCTTGATCTTTGTCCTGTCGGCCTCGCTGGTCGTGGCACTCGTCTACCTGCCTGTTGTCGGCGGTGTTTCGGGCCGCGTGACCCGAATGCTCGAAAACGCCTCTGCCGCAATGCGGCGTAGCCTGCACTGGTCGATCCGCGCATTTGCCTTCGCGGCCATCGGCGTCGGCATGGTCGGCACCTTCTGGACGATGCTGCAAACGGCAGAGGGCAAACTGCCGCTCGTGCTCGCACTAGTCGCCCTCTTCGTCGCACTCAGCGTGACGGCCGGATCGCTCAAGTCGGTGGGTGAAGGTAAGAAGGTCAAATCCGGCTATCGCAAGAGCGGCTTTGGCTGGCTCACACAGGTCATCTCCGGCAACATCGGTCGCCCCTACCTCGCCTTCATGCCCTTCGTTGTGATTGGCGCCGTGGTTGGCACCGTCTTCTGGGTCTTCACGGTCTTCTTCCCCAACAACAATTACGGGGTCGAATTCTTCGTGGAGCAGGAGCCGGAGCGCGCCGTCGCCTACGTCCGTGCGCGCGGCAATCTCAGCCTTGAAGAAAAGGACCGCCTCGTCCAGCAGGTCGAGGAAGTCATCATGGGCACCGATGGGGTCGAGAGTATTTTCGCCTTTGCAGGTTCCGGCGGTCTGAACCAAAACACCGGTGGAGCGTCTGCCCCCAATGACGCCATCGGTCAGGTGCAGATCGAACTTCTGCCTTGGAACACGCGGCGCGACGGCAATGTCATCCTCGATGAGATCAACGAAAATCTCGCCCAAATCCCTGGCGTGATTGCCGAGATCAGTGAGAGCGCACAGGGCCCCGCACAGGGTAAGCCGCTGCACCTGCGCCTCACCGGCTCGAACTGGGAAGACCTGCTCGCCACAACCGCCCTGATGCGCGCCCGATTTGATGAGACCCCCGGTCTGGTCGAACAAGAGGACAATCGCCCCCTGCCCGGCATCGACTGGCAAATCAATGTCGATGTGGAAGCGGCCGGGCGCTATGGCGCGGACGTGGCCACGGTGGGCGGTATGGTCCAGCTTGTCACCCGCGGCATCCTGCTCGACACGATGCGCGTGGACTCATCGGATGAAGAGATCGAAATCCGCGTCCGTTTCCCCGAAGAAGACCGCATCCTCGCCACCCTCGACACATTGCGTGTGCGCACGCAGGACGGTCTGGTGCCGATGTCGAACTTCGTGACACGTGAGCCGGTGCCGAGCCTTGCCGAGATTGGCCGCGTGGACAGCGTGCGATACTTCGATGTGAAGTCGGATGTTGCCGCCGGCATGATCACGGTGACCGACCCGGCAAATGACGGCGAGATCGTGGAAATTGTCAGCGCCGAGGTCGCCGAAGCAAATGCCGATGCATATGCCGAGGCGGGTTACATGACCGCGCCGCTCAACGCCAATGAGCGCATCGCAGTCCTGACCGAATGGTTGGAGACTGAAGCGGACATCCCTGCCGGGATCGAGTGGGAGTGGACCGGCGATCAGGAAGAACAGGCCGAAAGCCAGGCCTTCCTGATGAGTGCCTTTGCAGGCGCGCTTGGCCTGATGTTCGTGATCCTACTGGCGCAGTTCAACAGCTTCTACAATTCGGTTGTGGTTCTGCTGGCGGTGGTTCTGTCGGTTGCCGGTGCGCTCGTCGGGATGGTCGTGATGCAGCAGCCCTTCTCGATCATCATGACCGGAACGGGCATCGTGGCGCTCGCTGGCATCGTGGTGAACAACAACATCGTTCTGATCGACACCTATCAGGAATATGCGCGCTATATGCCAAAGCTTGAGGCAATCTCCCGCACGGCACAGGATCGTCTTCGCCCGGTTCTGCTGACCACAATCACGACGATTGCGGGCTTGCTGCCGATGGCGTTGGGTGTATCGCTCAACTTTGCTGAAGCAGGCACAGCCAACGCGATCTCGGTCGATGCGCCCACCGCGCTGTGGTGGAAACAGCTCGCAACGGCCGTTGTCTTCGGTCTGGCCTTTGCGACCATCCTGACGCTGGTGTTCACACCGGCCATGCTCGCCGCACGGGTCTGGGTGGTGTTGTTTGCCAAAGCGCTGTTCCGCTTCGCCTATGCGCAACTGCGCAGTCGCAATGCGACGATCAACCGGGATCGCGCCCTTGGCCGTGCGGCCCGCCGCGCCCGCAAACCTGGGGAGATCGACTGGACCGATACCGAGGTCTGGAACGACGATATCTCCGATCCGTGGGCCAGCCCGAAGCGGCAGAAAGAGGCGGAACCGCCCCTGCCCTTCCCAGCCTCGATTACGGCTGCGGAGTGAGCGGTCTGACGCCGCATCTCGACACCATGCCGACCAACCCGTCGGCATGGTGTTCTCTGTTTGAGGCGAGCTTTACCGCGTCGGAAGGCGCCGATGAAGGTCAAGCAATCCGGTCTTTGGCAGAAAACCTATTGGCCCATACCCGGCGGGCCGATCTCAACCCCTGTTGGCTTGAAACAAAGGAAGTGGTCGTCGCCGCGATCTGTCTGACGCGGCTCACATTTGCGCAGGAAACTGGGCCGATTTGGCTACTCTCCCCGGTCGCCGTGCATCCGGATCACTGGAAAACAGGCAAAGGCTCCACCCTGATCCGCGCGGCCATGGCCCATCTGCGCTCAGAACAGGCAGCTGCGATCGTCACTTATGGCGACCCCGGTTACTATGGCCGGTTCGGGTTTGAACACGTGGCGGCAGAGACGGTCAGACCGCCTCATGCGCTCTCCATGCCGATGGGCTGGCAGGCAAAGTCATTGAAGGACGGTGGACTTTCTGGGTTGAGCAGCCCCTCGCGCGCTGTGGCAGCTTTCGACGACCCAGCGCTCTGGTAGGGTTAGAGTACCAGCCGCTTTCGGGCCGCCTCATATTCCTCGGCCAGTTTCGCGACCAGATCCGCAGCCGGTTGAACCCGATCCACCGCGCCGATGCCCTGCCCGGCGCCCCAGATCTCCTTCCACGCCTTTGGCTTCTCGCGATCTGATCCAAAGCTCATGGTGCTGACATCGCCTTCGGGCAGGTTGTCCGGGTCCATCCCCGCATTCTCAATCGACTGGCGCAGATAGTTGCCGTGCACCCCGGTAAAGAGGTTGGAATAAACGATATCGTCGGCTGAGCCGTCCACGATGCCCTGCTTATAACCCTCAACCGCCCGCGCCTCATCCGTCGCGATGAAGGGGGAACCGATATAGGCATAGTCCGCGCCCATGGCCTGCGCCGCCAACACGCCGTCCCCCGTCGCGATGGAGCCGGAGAGCAGCAGCGGCCCATCAAACCAGCCCCGGATTTCCCGGATCAGCGCGAAGGGGCTGAGCCGCCCCGCATGACCGCCCGCGCCCCAGGCAACGGCAATCAAGCCATCGGCCCCCTTCTCGACGGCCTTTTTCGCGAATGTGTTGTTGATGATGTCGTGCAGCGTGATCCCGCCCCAGGCGTGGACTGCATCGTTCAACTCCGTCCGTGCCCCAAGCGAGGTGATGGTGATGGGTGGCGCGTATTTCGCGCAGGTCTCGATATCCGCCTGCAACCGATCATTGGAGCGGTGGACAATCTGGTTCACAGCATAGGGTGCCGCAGGCTGATCGGGGTTGTCCCGATCATGGGCGGCGAGCGCCTCCGTAATCTCGTGCAACCACTCGTCCAACTGGCTTTGCGGGCGCGCGTTCAGTGCCGGGAAGCTGCCCACAATCCCCGCCTTGCACTGTGCGATCACCAATGCCGGATTGGAGATGATGAAGAGTGGGGCGGCAACAGCGGGAATACGCAGGTTCTTGATCATTTGATCCTCATCAGGGCTGCTTGGGCGAACATCGGGACATAGGCGCCCATCTTCAGCCCGGCCTCCGGGTTCGAGGCATTGCCGTCGAGCGCGCGTTTCTTCACGCCCTGGATAATGGCGGCCATGCGAAAGAACGCAAACGCAACCGGGTAATCGAGCTGCGGCACATCCGCCAAGCCTGCGCGCGCCGCATAGCGTTCGGCATATTCGGTGTCGGATGGGATGCCGAGTGCGGCCCTGTCCACGCCCATCAAGCCCCGACCCTCGGTTCCGGGCGGCAACTGCCACTGCATGATCTGCGAGCCGAGATCAGCCAGCGGATGGCCCAGCGTCGAAAGCTCCCAGTCCAGCACAGCGGTACAGCGCCCATCGGGGCCGAACAGCATGTTGTCGATGCGCCAATCGCCGTGCACCAGTCGCGCGGGCCCCTCTGGCGGGGTCTGCCCCTCAAGCCACGCGATGAGCTCTTCCATAGGCTGCACGGTCTCGGTCTCGCTGGCGCGGTACTGCTTGGTCCAGCGCCCGACCTGCCGCTCAAAGTAATTGCCCGGCGGGCCGTAATCGCCGAGCCCCACCGCCTCCACATCGACGGAGTGCAGGGCCGCCAGCGTCGCGTTCATGCTGTCATAGACGGCGGCGCGGGTCTCGTTGCTCTCATCCTTGAGGCGCGGGTCGACCCAGTTCGCCCCCTCCACAAAGGACATGACGTAAAACATGGTGCCCAGCACGCTCTCATCCTCACACAGATGCAGCGCTTGCGGGACGGGCACATCGGTTTCGGCAAGGGACGAAATGACGCGAAACTCCCGATCCACAGCATGGGCAGATTTCAGCAACTCGCCCTCTGGCTTTCGGCGCAGCACATAGCGCCCGCTGGCGGCGGTAAAGATGAAGGTCGGGTTCGACTGGCCCTGCGCGGTCTTGCGCACATCGCTGATCGGGCCCTGAAAGCCGGGCACATGTGCTTCAAGATAGGGGGTGAGTTCAGATATGCGTTCTTGCATGGCGTCGCTCCTGTGGATCGAGATGCGGGCTGGCATTGAAGAGGGAGAGGCGCAACTGCCCCTCCTCCAGATCAAGCCGGTGCAGGCTGGCATTGTGAATGTTGACGAGCAGGTTGCCAGCAGCCACGGCATCGAGGCCAAGCACCCGTGCGATGGCCATGCCGATCACGCCACCCGATGTGACGAGCAGCGTTTCGCCGCCCATTGTCGCGGCCTCGTCCACGACGGCATTGGTTCGTGCAAAGAACGCCTCGTAACTCTCCCCATCATTGGAGATTTCGTCCTCAGCCCACCGTGCGAACATAAGCGGAAAATGGTGTAGAAACTCCGCACGTGACGTCGGCGCGGTTGAACCTGTCGCGGCAATATACTCGGTGGCAAGCGCGTCAAAATGGAGTTCGTTCAACCGCGCATCAACACCCGGTTGCGGCACTGTCGCCGCCCGTGCGATCCCCTCTGCCGTCTCACGATGGCGGCGCAGATCACCGCGCAGGGCGCGGTCAAAACCCATCTGGTGCGCGGTCATGTACTCACCCAACCACTCGGCCTGCATATGGCCGAGCGGGCTGAGCTTGTCATAGTCTTCCGCGCCGAAACTGGCCTGTCCATGGCGGACCAGCGTGATCCCCGCCAAGGCTCAGGTGGCCTGATTGGTGTAGGGTTTCAGCTCTGCCCGCGCGACCTGACGGCGGTGAACCGCATCGGGCCCATCGGCCAGGCGCAACGTGCGCACATGGGTCCACGCAATCGCGAGCGGCGTGTCCTGACTGACACCGGCGCCACCATGCATTTGCACCGCTTCATCAATGACTTCGAGGGCGACGCGCGGCGCGACAACCTTGATCTGGCTGATCCACGGAGCGGCGGCGCGCGCATCGCCCTGATCCATCATCCACGCCGCCTTGAGGCACAACAGCCGGGCCTGCTCGATCTTCATCCGCGCCTCGGCGATGATGTCGAAATTCGCGCCAAGCCGGGCGAGCGGTTTGCCAAATGCCTCCCGCTGGGTGGAGCGGCGGCACATCAGCTCAAGCGCGCTTTCCGCCTGCCCGATGGCGCGCATGCAGTGGTGGATGCGGCCCGGCCCAAGACGACCTTGCGAGATCGGAAAGCCCATCCCCTCCCCCACCAGCATCGCATCGGCTGGCACACGAACGTCGGTAAAGCGCATGTGCATATGGCCATGCGGCGCGTCGTCATGGCCGTAAACCTGCATCGCGCGCAGAATTTCGATCCCCGGCGTGTCAGCCGGAACGACGACCATCGAGTGTTGCTGATGGCGGGGCCTATCATCGGAAGGTGTAGAAACCATTACGATATAAACCGCACAACGCGGATCACCCGCGCCGGAAATCCACCATTTCTCTCCGTTCAGCACCCACTCATCGCCGTCCCGCACGCAAGTCATGCTCATATTCGTAGCGTCTGAGGACGCGACCTGAGGTTCCGTCATTGCATAGGCGGAGCGGATTTCACCGGCGAGAAGCGGTTTCAGCCAGCGTTCCTTCATCTCTTGCGTACCGTACCGCTCAAACACTTCCATATTGCCCGTATCAGGTGCGGAGCAGTTGAAAACCTCGGCCGCCAGATGAACTTTTCCCATCTCTTCAGCCAGATAGGCGTATTCCACGGTGCTCAGCCCGTAGCCCTTGTCGCTGTCGGTCAGCCAGAAATTCCACAGGTTCCGCTCCCGCGCGGTGGCTTTGAGGCTTTCCAGGATCTCGGTCTGACGCGCGGAGTAGTTAAAGCGATCACCGGTCTCGCCTACGCGGCTGAGGAACTCGTCCGAAAGCGGCTTGATCTCGGTCTGTACCATGTCGCGCACCTGCTCGATAAGCGGGCGCACGCGGTCGCTGATGCCAAGGTCCATGATTGTCCTCCCAGATGTTTTGACCGAAGCGTGACGCAGGGGAACGACAAGGGCAAGAGCGCCGTTACGGCAACCGCCATCGACCCAAAACCGGTGTACACAATGCGTGCACAACCTGTGCACATCCCGTGCACCGTTTTGTCAGCCTTCGGCCAAATAGGTGCGCGTAATCCACTCTGCCGCGAGGGCCGGTTTCGGGGCGTTCTCAATCTCGACAACCACAGACATTCGGCAGGTCACGGTTGGATCCGCAACCTCAACAGCGGTCAAATCGAACTGCGCGCGAATACGTGCACCCGCCGGAACCGGAGACAGGAACCGCACCTTGTCAAAGCCGTAATTGACGCCCATCGCCGCCCCTTCAGGCACCGGGGCCGCGTCATAGGCCATGGCTGAGAGCATCGAAAGCGTCAGGAACCCATGGGCAATCGTCCCGCCAAATGGCGTCTGCGCAGCGCGCGCCGGATCGACATGGATGAATTGCGCATCATCGGTGAGCGTGGCGAAAGCGTCGATCTGGTCCTGCGTCACCTCGAACCACCGCGAGGTGCCGACCCGACTGCCGATGGCGGCGGTCAGGTCATCAAGGGGTACGATATTTCGGTGTGGCAAGGACATGATGTCTCCGAGAGTTCAGGGGGCGTTCAGCCAGACCGCCAGATCATCCACCTCGGGTCTGAAATAGGCAATGAGCCGCCCGCAATCGGGCGCTTTGGCACCCTCCGCCCATGGCGCGACACCGTGGATCGAAAGGCGATGCGCCAGATAACACTCACCGGGACGGGCATGTACCTCTACCCGTTTGCAGGTCTCAAACACGGTGCGACGCGCAGCCTGATAGGGCTCTGTCAGATCAACTTCACCCCACCGCGTTGGGTCGTCGGGCAGCTGTTCGCGCAGCATCCTGCGCATGATCTGGTGACTGCCTTCGTAAATGACGAATGGCGATGCGCCCCGATCATGATCTGTCAGCGGAATGCCGAGGATATAGGCATGATGCTCTCGCAAGTGGCGACGGCGCAGAGGCCCCTCGGGCAACAGACCGTCGAGATGTGCGGCGTCCCGCTTGAGGCGGAAACGGTGATTGGCGTCGCTCTCTTCCGGATCGCGACGGGGATAACCAGGCAGACAGGCCGAAAGCTGGGCCTGATCGAGCGGCGGGCTAGCTGCGCCCTCAAGCGCTGCACACACGAGCGGCGGGCCGGCGTCGACCACCCCAGCACCATCATTGGGCAGCAAATTCACCCCCGGCCGCCACGTCCCACCGTGGCGTTGTTCGTCCAGAAGCGAGAGCGCGATGGCGCGGGGCGCGACGTGGCTCACCCAAGCCGCAAGCGGCTCAGCCCACTCAAATTTGTGCCAGCCCGTCGTTGGCAGGATCAAACGCCAAGTCCCGTGCGCAGCATGTTCAAGGCCATCAGGGCGATGAACACGGCAAAAATCATCCGAAGCGGGCGAACGGGAAGCGCATGGGCCAGTTTCACGCCCCAGGGCGCAGTGATCAGTGTCATGCAGATCACAACGAGAAAGGCGGGGATGTTGACTTGGCCCAGTGTGAGGGGCGGCACGTTCCCTTCAGCCACCACGACCAGAAAGCCCAGAACCGAGGGCACCGCGATAAGCATGCCAAAGCCCGCCGCGGTGGCGACGGCACGGTGGATCGGTGTGCCGTAGAGCGTCATCAGTGGCACTCCCAACGATCCGCCCCCGATCCCCATCAGGACCGAAAGCAACCCGATGATCGGAGAGACGATCGCGCGCGCGAAACCGCCCGGCATTTCGTCCCCGAACCGCCATTCCGTTTTTCCGAACGCAAAGTAGAGGGCGATACACACGCCCAGAACGCCAAAGATCAGTTGCAAGGTTGCGGAGCCAAGCTCCCCAACAGCCCAAACTCCAATCAGCGCGCCCACGGCAATGCCGGGCCCCCAGCGGCGCAGGATTTCCCAATCCACAGCACCTTTCTTGTTGTGAGACATCACCGAACGGGCCGATGTAAAGATGATCGTGGCGAGCGATGTGGCCAGACAAACCGCCATCAGATCAGGCCCGCCATATCCAGCCCCCGTGAAAACCAGATAGAAGACCGGCACCAGAACAATCCCACCGCCAACGCCAAGGAGGCCAGCAAGGACCCCGGCAAAGGCGCCGGTCGCAGCCAGCACAGCAATCAACGGCAAAAGTTCGGCGAGTGGCGGCATGGGCGGCTCCAATCAAAGGGTCGCGATCTGCCTAGCGAAGGGAAGGAAGCACTGCAAGCGCACCGCCAGAGGTGACGGTGCGACAGGGGTATTTCCACCAATCCGAAGCGCGGCGTCCGGCCTTCGGATTGGCTCAAATACCCCAAAAGAGTGGGTCAGACATAGTCCGCGCGGCTGATCCCATGTTTGGCCATCTTCTCATTCAAGGTGCGGCGCGGCAGGGCAAGCTCCTCCATAACCGCGGTAATGGCCCCGCGATGCCGGCGCAGAGAGGCCTCAATCTGCATCTTCTCGAAGGCATCAACATGTTCCCGCAGCGGGCGGCGTTGCGCATCGCCATCAGCTTCACCGCCGGTCGCTCCCTGTCCGCTTTCCTCCAACACCTCGGCGACGGCCGTGCGGCTGGTGCGGTTCCGCAGGACGAAGCGTTCCGCAATATTGGTAAGTTGGCGATGATTTCCGGGCCAGTCATGGGCGAAGAGGACACTGGCATCCTCTGCCGAGACTTCGGGGGCATCGACGCCGTAATCCTGGGCAAACCGGCCCGCATAATGCTCAAACAACGTCAGGATGTCCTGACCGCAAGTGCGCAGCGGAGGGGCCACGATCTCAAGTGTGGACAGGATATAGTAGAGGCTCGATTGAAACGCACCTGCGGATACATCGTCCGCGACAGTCTCATCGGCGATGGTCACAATCCGGGCGCGGACCGAGCTGCCATCTGACATTTTCCCATTGCTCAGAACCTCCGCCAGACGGGTCTGGAACCGCGGGGGCAGCGCCTCCACATTTTCCAGAACGATCATGCCTTGCCCGGCAGCGAGAAGCAGTGGCGGATTTCCAGAGCGATCCCGCTCGAACATCCGCTCTTCAATCCGATCAGCCGGTTCGGCCGCACAGTTCACCCCCAGCAGCGGCAGACCCGCCTGGGGTCCGCTGGCGTGCAGGGCGCGGGCGATGAGGTTCCGTCCGGTGCCACGCTCCCCTTTTACAAGAACGGGAGCTGGTGCCGCAGCATAGTCCAGAATGGTGGCGCGCAGCTTTTCCATCTGTGCGCTCTGCCCCATGATCCGGCGCAATAGTACCGTTCCATCGGCCAGTTCGCGGCGCAAAAGACGGTTGTCGATGGTCAGGCGCCGAGCCTCACCCGCGCGGCGGGCGAGATCGGCAAGCCGTTCGGGATCGAAGGGTTTTTCGACAAAATCATAGGCACCGGCCCGCATCGCCTCCACCGCCATGGCCACATCCCCATGGCCGGTGATCATGATAACCGGCAGCGCACGGTCGAGCCGCTGGAGACGCGCCAATAGTTCCAACCCATCAATGCCAGGCATGCGGACATCAGTGATCACGACACCCGGAAAATCGGGTTCGAGCGCACCCAGAACCGCCTCACCACTCTCATAGGTTTTTGGTGCAAACCCTGAAAGTTCCAGCCATTGCGCGATGGAGGCGCGCATGTCGCCCTCATCATCCACGATGGCCACCGGATATGAAATATCGTCACTCATTGTCGCTTTCCCCCAAGTCGGCAACATCTGCATGTGGCAGGCTGATTTCGAACACCGCGCCTCCGGCGGTTGCATTGCGTGCGGTCAAGCTGCCACCCATGTCGCGCACTATGCCCGATGAGATGGCGAGGCCGAGGCCGACCCCCTCTCCGGGTGCTTTGGTTGTAAAAAACGGCTCGAAGAGCGCGCCCGCCGGGCCCTCGAAGCCCGGTCCGTTGTCGTGAAACTGGACGCGGACAAGCTGAGGTCCAGTGAAGACCTCCACTTCGATCCAAGGCTCTGGCGTCGCACGGGTCGCGTCGAGCGCATTGCGCAGCAGGTTGATGAAGACCTGTTCGATGCGCATGGCATCCGCACGCACCATAACCGGTTCATCAGGTTCGCGGCGGCGGATCTCGACCCGCGTTTGACCCAGCTGTGGCGCCATGATGGCGAGCGCATTGGTGATCGAACTGCGGATATCGAAGCGTGAGGCGCCCTCGCCCCCCTTGCGCGCGAAGGATTTGAGCTGGCGCGTGATCGTTCCCATGCGGGTGATCAGGTCGTCAATGCGCTGGAAAGAGGTCAGCGCCTCTGTCGGGCGGTTGCGCTGCATCAAGAGCTGGGCCCCGGCCAGATAGGTTTTCATGGCGGCAAGCGGTTGGTTCAGCTCATGGCTGATCGCGGCCGACATCTGGCCGAGTGCGGCGAGTTTCGAGCTTTGCTCCAACGATTCCTCGGCAGCTTGCAGGGATTGCTCGACGCGCATCCGCTCTTCAATCTCGCTTGACAGGCGGGCATTCAGGGCGCGCAGCTCTTCGGATTCCCGCTGTATTTGCAGTGACTTGCGCGCTGTTCTTCGCGAAATCACAAACAGCCCGCCCGCGAGCAGCAACGACAAGGCCATAACCTCGATCGCGAGGACGGCGCTGACATTGGCGAGGGCCTCTTCCTCGGGCGCGAGATAGGTGACGGTCCAGTTGCGAAAATCAATTGCGCGGTCGATCCGCAGGAAAGCCTGCTCATTGATCGCGACGCGCGGACCGGCCTGTGTCGGCTCAAGGCTGAGCATGGGCAACAACGTGAAGCGTGCGCCCAGTTGCACCGCCAGCGGATCGAGGAACGGTGTCAGAGAGCGGTAGCGCCAGTCCGGTTGCGAGGACAGCAGGATCAGATCATCCGCGTTGGTGACGAAGACTTCATCCGGGGTCGCAACCCATTGGCGCTGGATGCTGGCCAGATCGACTTCGAGGATCACTACACCCAGGATCGTGCCGCTTTGCTGCACTCTGCGCGCAAAAAAGAAGCGCTGCTCTGTCTCTGACACCGCCACTGTCGCGAAGATGGAGATGTCCTGCTCCAGCGCCAGTTGGAAATAGGGCGCAAGTGCATGGGCGACTTCCTGCCCCTCGGGTTGAGTGTCTGCGATCAGAGTGCCGGTTGCCGTGTAGAGCGAGATGGAGGGGGCACCGATGGAGCTTTGCAGACCGCCCAGCGTCAGTTGCGCCTGCTCATCCGCGCCCCCGGCAAGCAGGTTTGGCAAGAGCCGGTCTTGGGCCAAAAGAGCAGAGGCGACGGTATACGTCGTCAGAACGGATTCGATGGAGTTTGCATAAAGGGTTGAGCGCACCTCTGCCCGGTCGCGCAGCCGGTCGAGCGCGCGATCCGTCAGGATCACGGCCGAAATCCAGAGCATCGCCCCCGTCAGCACCAGCACGAACCCCAGCAGGATTGCCTGCGTGCGGTTGAAACTGCGCAGCCAGGCGCGGGCGGGGGGCTGGATCGGCTCGGACATATTGCGCTCAGTTAGCGGTGCTGCGGCGAAAAGCGCAATGGAGCGCACCGGTGCCGAAGCCGAAATCGATGCCAAGCGCGCTAAGTTCCCGTTCGGGAACCACACCTGCGCGGAAACCCGCCCATGACAGCGCTTTCAAGCACACGTGATTGGGCCGTGTGGGGCACAAGCCGCTAGAGTATGGCCAAGCGAAAGATGAGGAGCCTGCAATGCACTACATAAAGCGCCCCGATTGGGCCCTGCCCGAATCCGCGGCGACGCCGGAAGATGTCTATCTCAACCGCCGAGCCTTGCTGGCCGGGATGGGATTGGGCGCGGGGCTCGCCATGATGCCGGGCCGGTCGGAAGCCGCTGGTGTAACGCCATTCCAGCCGATGCCCGCAACACACTCTGGCTACGCGGACGCAGGCCGTGCGATCACTCCCGAGGCGCTGAACACCACATATAATAATTTCTATGAGTTCGGGTCATCAAAGCGGATCTCAGATGAAGCTCAGCGCCTCAATACCGACGGATGGACCGTGCGGATTGACGGGCTGGTGGAAGATGAGATCACCATTTCGACCGAAGATCTGATCGCACGGATGCCTTTGGAGGAGCGGGTTTATCGCCATCGCTGTGTTGAGGCCTGGTCGATGGTCGCACCTTGGGTCGGGTTTGAGCTGAGCGCCCTGCTCGACCTCGCCCGCCCCCTTTCAAGTGCGCGCTATGTGCAATTCCAGACCTTCCACGATACCGATATGGCGCCAGAGCAACGCGCAAGCTGGTGGCCCTGGCCCTATACCGAGGCACTGAGCATGGCGGAGGCCTCAAATGAGCTGAGCTTCATGGTCGTTGGGGCCTACGGCAAGCTGTTGCATAAGCCGATGGGCGCGCCGATCCGGCTGCACACCCCGTGGAAATACGGGTTCAAGTCGATCAAGTCGATTGACCGTATCACGTTCACCGAAGAGCGGCCCGTGAGTTTCTGGGAAGAGCTTAATGCCTCGGAATACGGGTTCTGGGCCAACGTGAATCCCGAGGTGGCCCATCCGCGCTGGTCGCAGGCTGATGAGCGGGTTCTGGGACAGGACGGCCGGGTGCCCACAGAGCTATACAACGGATATGGCGCGCAGGTGGCCGGTATGTATGGCGATCTTCCCCTGCAAGTGGGTGAGCGTTTCTGGCGCTGAGACCCAAATAGCTGGCAACTGATGGTTCACAGGCGCGCAAGGGTATTGGCCAGATCGCCATAGCCCGTTGCGCGCCTTTCGAATTTCAGGGCAAGCCGTTCGGCAATCTGCACGGCCTTGTCCGACAGCGCCGCGTCCTCGGTCTGTGCCATGTAGACGAGCGTTTCGTAGTGACCGAAGTAACTGTCCCGCAGCTCTGGATGGCGGTCGAGGGCCATCGGCCTCCAAAAGAACGCGTCGAACTGGCGGACCAGAAAATCAGTCAGATAGAAGGCGCGCATGTCATCATCGCCCCGCGCTGCAAAGGTCTGATTTCCCTCAAAGAAGCTATAGCAATGTGGCCCGGCGATCCGGTCTACGCCGGTCTCTTGGCAAAGGGCATCTAGTTGTCCGCCCGTGCCGCAATCGCCGTAGAGAATGAAGATTTGCGCAAAGCCTTCCGCCTGCCCGCGCGCGATCATCGGGCGCAGCGCATCCACGATGCGGTCGGGATGATTGTGCAGGATCGCGGGCAGGCAGCGCAGGGTGAAATGATCGGCCCCGTTTGCGGTGTTTACGGCCAGAATCTCACGCGCCAGTGCACCACAGGCCAGCAAGAGCACCTTTCCCGCACCAATTTCGATCCCGGTTTCGCGCAGAGCCGCGTCCCCCAGCGGCCCGGCGGGATCCGGGATCATCAGCGGACGCGGTGCACTGCGCCCTGCCCGTCCGCCCCGACGCCTCATCCAAGCCGGACGGCAGTGCCGTAGACAATCACCTCGGACGCGCTTTGCGCCACGGCAGAGGTTTGCATCCGCGTGCCAACCACCGCATTCGCCCCAAGCGCGCGCGCCTCGGCAATCATCCGGTCGGTCGCCTGTTCCCGTGCCCCGGTGAGAAGTTGTGAATATTCCCGCACTTCGCCGCCGACGAGATTGCGCAAGGCGGCCACAATGTCAGAACCGATATGTTTCGCCCGGACCGTCGATCCGCGCACGAGACCAAAAACTTCAACCACATCGCGGCCCGGCACCAGATCCGTGGTCACGACGAGCATGTCATTCGATGCGGTCATAGTGGTCATCCTCAGCAGAGTTGAGACGGTCGCGCAGGACGCGCGTCGCAATATAGGCAAGCAGTGCCAAAACCGGGCCCGCGACAAGGATCAGCGGCGGGAACTGGCTGGAGGCCAGCAGGATCATACCAACGTAAACCGTCGCCGCCGCAGCAGCCATGACGATCACGATGATCAGGACAAGTCTGTCTATGGGCATTGGCACCTCCTCTGGAACAGAAGGTGGGGATGGGCGGGTGTTTGCGCAACTGCGTGTGCAGCAAGGCACCGCAGCAAAGCGAGTGGCCCCGGATCACGTCCGGGGCACGCCCATTTCTGGATCAGGCCGTGGCCATCTGATTGTGGCGGCGGGCCATGAATTCTTTGGCCGTCTCAACCGCGACCGCGGCATCGCGGCAATAGGCGTCCGCGCCGATCGCTTTGCCGAACTCTTCGTTCAGCGGTGCACCACCGACGAGAACGACATAGTCGTCGCGCATGCCCTTCTCGACCATCGTGTCGATCACGACCTTCATATAGGGCATCGTTGTGGTGAGCAGCGCGGACATGCCGAGGATGTCGGGCTCCTCACTCTCCAGCGCCTCGATATAGTTTTCGACCGGGTTGTTGATGCCCAGGTCGAGCACTTCGAAACCCGCCCCTTCCATCATCATCGAGACGAGGTTCTTGCCAATGTCGTGGATGTCGCCCTTCACGGTGCCGATGACCATCTTACCCAGACGCGGCGCGCCGGTTTCAGCCAGAAGCGGCTTGAGGATCGCCATGCCCGCCTTCATCGAGTTCGCCGCCAGAAGCACCTCAGGCACGAACAGGATGCCGTCGCGGAAGTCGATCCCGACAATGCGCATACCCTCGACCAGAGCCTTGGTGAGAATGTCGTAAGGCTGCCAGCCCCGCTCGAGCAGGATGTTGACGGCCTCCGTGATCTCTTCCTTGAGACCATCATAGAGGTCGTCGTGCATCTGAAGCACAAGCTCTTCGTCATCCAGTTCGGAGAGGATGATATCGTCTTCTTCGTCGGCCATGATGAACTCACTTCTTACCTGCGCGCGGTGCGCGTCTGATTTCACCCTATGCAACAGTTGCCTGTTTCGAAACGGCTAATCCCGACACAGGTTCTTCTCATTGCGACTTGATCTGAAAATTTGTCGCAGGTCAGGCGCGGCGGCGGCGACGCTCCCGACGCGGGGCGGCATTGGCATCTTCGCCCGTTCCATCGGAGGCTGAGCTGAAATCGCCGAGCTTTTCAACGATGGTTTCCAGCGTTGGACGCGGGCCGCGTGGCGTGTCTTCGAGTGCTGCCCGCATATGGCGCAGGTGGTCTGGCATGGTGCCGCAGCAGCCGCCGATGATCTTTGCGCCGCAATCGCGGGCAAGAACAGCGTAGTCGGCCATCAGTTCGGGCGTGCCGTCATAGTGAATGTGTCCATCCACGTATTTCGGGATGCCTGCATTGCCCTTTGCGATGAGGTTCGCGCCCTCGCCCGCCGCATCGGCCATGCCGAGCATTGTGCGCAACAGGTCGGATGCCCCGGTGCCGCAATTGGCGCCGAAGGCAAGAGGCGGTTTGGGCAACGTGGCCATGAACTCTGCCAGACGGGTGGAGGTGACACCCATCATCGTGCGCCCGGCGGTGTCAAAGCTCATCGTGCCGCACCAGGGGGCATCAAGATTTGCGAAGGCTTCCGCGGCGGCGCGCATCTCTTCCTCCGCACTGATCGTCTCGACCCAAAGCACATCTGCGCCGCCATCGAGCAGGCCACGCCCGGCCTCTTCAAACATTTCAACGGCGCGCGCATGAGAGAGTGTGCCCACAGGCTCCATGATATCGCCGGTCGGACCAACGGAGCCCGCGACAACAATGTCGCGACCGGAGGCGTCGGCAGCCTCCCGCGCGATCTCCGCCGAAATGCGGTTGAGTTCCAGGACGCGGTTCTGCGCGTCATGCAGTTTCAGTCGGGAGGCATTGCCGCCGAAAGAATTGGTGAGGAACAGATCGGATCCCGCATTCACCGCCCCGTCGTAAAGCGCGCGGATCTTGGCCGGTTCATCTGCATTCCAAAGCTCTGGCGCGTCACCGCTCATCAAACCCATGTTGAACAGGTTCGTGCCGGTGGCGCCATCGGCCAGCAGCCAATCACGGGTTTCGAGCAGACGGGTGAGGGCGTTGGTCATCGTTGCTGTCCTTCAGGCGGTCTGGGCATGGGTCGCGACATCGCGCACCCGCGCGATCATCGCGCGCAGACCATTGGAGCGCTGGGCGCTGAGATGTTTGTCGAGGCCGAGCCTTGCAAACTCGGCTGGCGCATCGACTGAGAGAATGTCGGCGGGCGTGCGGTCATTATAGAGGGTGCGCAGGATCGCAATCAGGCCGCGAACGATCATTGCGTCGCTGTCACCGTTGAAGCGCAGGACCTCCCCCGTTTCGGGGACAAGCCAGACCTGACTGGCGCATCCGTCAACCTTGGTCAGGGCATTGCGCTGATCCTCTGGCAAGGGGTCCATGGCCTTGCCCAGTTCGATGACATGGGCGTAGCGGTCTTCCCAGTCATCCAGAAACTCAAAGGTTTCCACGATCTCTTCAAAATCGGCCTGCGCCATGGCGCCTCTCCTTTGTGGATGGGCTGATCTAAGCCCATGGGGATGAGGCGTAAAGTGCCTCTTGCCGCGGGTAGGTATGCAATGACTATCTTTTTGCGCGGGGGCGTGAATAATCGCCGCAGATGAGGCGACCCGACCGGGAGAGAACAAGAAATGAAGACCCTACGTCCGCTGGCCCTTGTGGCCGTCCTTGCCATTGCCGCCTGTGGCCGGGATGAACCGGAAGTTGCAGCTCCTCCCCCGCCGCCGGAAACCATTCAGGTCGCGCAGGTCGTCTCGGTCGAGGTGGCCCCGGCCCGGCGCGGCGTGATGGTGATTGCCCGCGCTTTGGACACTCGCGGGATCATTGAAGAGCTGAACTTCGTGCCGCGAAACGTGAATGGCGGCGTTCTGGAATACGACCTGATGGGTGGATTCGCAGACGCACGTGCAGACGAGGACATGCCCGCACAACGGATGCAGGCCGCCCTGATCCTGAGCCAGCGCGAACTGCGTGGCGCACGCGGCATCCGTATCAACGGCGCGCAGACCTCGGCCGAATATCTGTTCAACCTCGGCGACGGGTCCTAAACGTCGATTGCTTTGACGCCGGATTTGCCAAGCGTGAGGGCCAGTTTGCCGTCACGCAACGCAGCGGCGTCATTGCCAAAGATCTCGGCCCGCCAGCCATTGCGCAATTTTGCGCCTTCGGGCGCGCCCTGCGCCCAGGCTTCCAGCTCTGCCGTTGTCGCGATCAGTTTTTGCGCGACACCGGCCTGTTCCGATTTGGCCTTCAGCAGAACACGCAACAAATCCATCAGCGCGGGGCTGACCTGCGCGTTGTTCTTTTGCCTTGGCACCTTGGGCAAGGCGCTCTCCGGCAGGGCCATCGCCTCGGCCACCACGGCAACAATTGCCTCTGCCGTGCGGCCCTTGCGCGCCTCTCGCAGCAGGAGGCGTGATTTGCCCAAGGCCTCAATCGTTGTAGGCTTGTTCGCAGCCAGTTCCAGCAGCGCGTCGTCTTTCATCAGCCGGTTGCGGGGTATGTCGCGGGTCTGCGCCTCACGCTCCCGCCATTCGGCCAGCGCCCTGGCGATGCCCAGAAAGCGCGCCGAATTCGTACGTGTTTTCAGCCGCTTCCACGCATCCTCCGGCTTGATGATGTAAGTGTCGGTAGAGGTCAGAACGCCCAGCTCCTCACGCACCCACGAGGCACGTCCGCTCTTCTCCAGTTCGGCGGCGAGCTTATTGTAGATGTCACGCAAGAACGTCACATCCGCCAGCGCGTAATCCTTTTGCTTCTGGCTGAGCGGGCGCTGGGCCCAGTCGGTGAAGCGGGAGGACTTGTCGATTTGGGCCTTGCAGACCGAGCGGACGAGCGTCTCGTAGCCGACTTGCTCTCCATATCCGCAAACCATCGCGGCAACCTGCGTGTCAAAGAGCGGGTCCGGCAGGACGCCGGCTTTGTTGACGAAGATTTCTAGATCCTGCCTTGCTGCATGAAACACCTTCACAACGCGCGTGTCGCGAAACAGGTTGTAGAGTGGCTCAAGCGACAGATCAGGCGCGAGCGCATCGATGAGGGCGGCATCCCCCTCCCCATCACCGGGATAGGCCATCTGAATCAGGCACAATTGGGAGTAATACGTCCGCTCACGCAGGAATTCGGTGTCGATCGTCACGAAAGGATGGGCGCGCGCCTCGTCGCAGAAGGTGGCGAGGTCTTCAGTCGTCTTGATTTCGCGCATCAGGTGCCCTTGGTCGGTCTGTTTTCTGGCATCCTACTGGTTCAGCACGCTTTAGCCCAATCCTAAATCCGCACAACCAGCGGTTTAGAAGCAAAAAACCCGCCCCATTTGCGGGGGCGGGCATTTTTGGTGCGGCTGAGAAGACTCGAACTTCCACGGGTGTTACCCCACAGCGACCTCAACGCTGCGCGTCTACCAATTCCGCCACAGCCGCGTGCTTGGTGTGCGGCGGGGTTTAACGAAGGGTCGCATCCTTGCCAAGCGGAAAAATGCGCCGGGTGAGCGGAAAAATGCGGCGACGGGCCAAGCTGCGGATTTGGGTGCTGTTCATCGCCAGATAGAGCGCGCCCATCAGCACGATAGCGATCACAAACCCCTCGACGGGACGGTCGGGAAAGAACAAACGGTTTGTGGTGCGCCCCGGCAGGAAGTTGAAAAGCCCGGCCCCAAAGAGTGTGCCCATATAAAGGCCCCGCATATGCCCGACATGAGCAGCAACATCGCCACGCCGGATCGCGCTGACCCCCTGCCACAACCCAAAGAGCACCCATGCAGACAACAGGTGGATTGGAGAGAACGGCCCCCAGACCCGGATTTCGTGGATGAAAAAGGACGAGACGGCGAGGATCAGCATGACGGTGACAAAAAAGCGGCCCGATACCTTATGGATCCAATCCCGGCGCTGTCGGTGGAACGCGACCGCGCCAGCGGCCAGTGTCAGCGCTCCGGTCAGCATGTGAAGCTGAATAATCGGGCCGGCTTCGGTAATTACGGTGATGTCCATCTGCATTCTCCCAATCTATGCCTTTGCAGGTCGGGTCTTTTCCATTCCCGGCTGCTCTGGCACTGTTGTGAGCGGGCGGCGGATCGCGGCTCAAGGCGCGATACGGGAGTGACGTGTGTCAGACGTGAATGACGGGCATCTGCAATTCGCGCTTCGTGAAATGCGGAAACATTTTCAAAAGCCTACGGTGCTCGTCGGACTTTTGGGGGCTGGGGTGATCCTGGGCCTTGCAGGGCCATTCGACACGCTGGACACGCTGGGAACGGCGGCGCGCCTGGTCTACTGGCTCTTCGTTGCTGTGGTCAGCTATGCGACCGGCGCGCTGCTCTCGACCTATTGTCAGAGTTACGGGCAAAGCCGGGGCTGGTCGGCCCCTGTCCTGGTGATCGTAAGTGCACTTGTCATCAGCGTGCCAGTTACGGCGTTCATCTTTGGCCTGAACTGGGTCGTTTTCAGCTTCATTCCCCAAACCGCCCTCGGGGCCGCGATCTTCTTTGGAAATGTTCTGATCGTCTCTTTGGTCGTGAATATCATGTTCATGCTGGCCGAGCGCAGCGCTGAAGGGGCAGAGACACCGCGCGCCCCTGCCCTGTTGGAGCGCTTGCCCCCGGCGAAACGCGGGCAGCTCTTGTCGATTTCGGTCTCGGATCACTATGTCGAGGTCGTCACGACCAAGGGGCAGGAAATGATCCTGATGCGATTGAGCGATGCGATGGGCGAAGCGGGTACAGGATTGCAGATCCATCGGTCCCACTGGGTCGCAGAAGACGCGATCCGCACTGTGTCGCGCCAGGGGGACGGTGCCATCGCTACGTTGAGCGACGGGCGCACGCTGCCGGTCAGCCGCTCGCGCCTGCCCGATCTGAAGGCCGCCGGTTGGCTGGGAGGTGCAAAATGAGTGTCGAGTGGACGCGAAGCGACACGTTGGTCCCCTATCCCGAAGCCCTTGCAACCATGGAAGCGCGGGTCGCGGCAATCCGGGCGGGCGAGGCGCCAGAACAGGTGTGGTTGCTGGAACACCCGCCACTCTACACCGCGGGGACTTCTGCCAATCCCGCCGATCTGGTCGATCCCGATCGCTTTCCAGTGTTCGAGGCGCAGCGCGGTGGACAATACACCTATCACGGACCGGGCCAGCGTGTGGCCTATGCGATGCTCGACGTGGACAAGCGCGGGCGCGATGTGCGCGCCTTCGTTGCCCAATTGGAAGATTGGGTCATCGACACGCTCGCTCAGTTCAACGTGGTGGGCGAACGTCGCGAGGGTCGGGTTGGTGTGTGGGTCGTGCGCCCGGACAAGGCCCCGAACCCGGACGGCTCCCCCCGCGAAGACAAGATCGCCGCTATCGGATTGCGCCTGCGCAAGTGGGTGAGCTTTCATGGGATTTCGATCAATGTCGAGCCAGATCTCGACCATTTCAACGGGATCGTGCCCTGTGGCATCCGCGAGCATGGCGTCACCTCCCTTGTCGATCTGGGCCTGCCGGTGACGATGGACGACGTGGATGCAGCGCTGCGCGACAGCTTTGCGCACATATTCGAGGGCGACGCGGGCTAGGCACCGGTCGCCGCCTCCGGCGGGGATATTTCCACCAAGCAGAAATCCTTCTCACAAAAGGCGTTGGCGACGGGTGATGCGAGAACCGGTCGCACCCCAAAATGCGTCTGGCCTCTTGAGACAGAGGCCTTGCTTCGTTAGGAGACGGGGTGAGGTATTCAAGAGTATGCGACGGATTCGGCGCATGCTCACGAATAATGACATGCAGGAGTAGCACATGGCCGACGCAGCCACCCATGCGGGCGATGGACACGAAGACGACCGGAGTTTCTTCACCCGGTGGTTCATGTCCACGAACCACAAAGATATCGGTATTCTCTATCTGATCACGTCGGGCTTGCTCGGCTTCATCTCGGTGGCCTTCACCGTCTACATGCGTCTGGAGCTCATGGAGCCGGGCGTTCAGTACATGTACATGGCAAGCGAGCTCTCCCCGGAGCGGCTGCAACAAGTGTTCGCGGAGTTCTTTGCCGAAAATGGCGCGCTGCTAGGCGAGGCAACCAGAACACAGCTAGAGTTCCTCCAAGGCTCACTAGCGTCGATGGCGCCGAACTCTGAAGGTCTTATCGTTATCGATGGGGGCATGCGGTCCGATGTCGTGGAGATAACTTCCAGTCTCGCGGCGCAATCCGCGGGTGCCGAGCGCTCAGCGATCCTTGGCCTACAAAGCGAGATTGGTGGCAGCCCCAACGGGCACATCTGGAACGTGATGATCACTGGTCACGGCATCCTGATGATGTTCTTCGTGGTCATTCCCGCGCTGTTCGGCGGCTTCGGCAACTACTTCATGCCGCTGATGATCGGCGCGCCGGACATGGCGTTCCCGCGCCTCAACAACCTGAGCTACTGGCTGTTCGTCGCGGGTTCCTCCCTGGCACTGGCCTCGGTCGTGTCGCCGGGCGGCAACGGGCAGCTTGGTTCGGGCATCGGCTGGGTGCTTTATGCGCCGCTTTCGACCTCTGAAGGGGGCTTCTCGACAGACCTTGCGATCTTCGCGGTTCACGTGTCGGGCGCATCCTCCATCCTTGGTGCGATCAACATCATCACCACCTTCCTGAACATGCGTGCCCCAGGCATGACCCTGTTCAAAGTGCCGCTGTTTGCATGGTCGATCCTGGTGACCGCGGTGCTGATCCTGCTGGCCTTGCCGGTTCTCGCTGGCGCAATCACCATGCTGCTGACCGACCGTAACTTCGGCACGGCCTTCTTCCAGGCGGAGTATGGCGGTGACCCGGTTCTCTACCAGCACCTCCTGTGGTTCTTCGGTCACCCGGAAGTGTACATCGTGATCCTGCCTGCCTTCGGCATCGTGTCCCACGTCGTGGCGACGTTCTCGAAGAAGCCGATCTTTGGCTACATGCCAATGGTCTGGGCGATGATCGCCATTGGCGCGCTGGGCTTCGTTGTGTGGGCACACCATATGTACACGGTGGGCATGAGCCTGTCGCAGCAGAGCTATTTCATGCTAGCCACCATGGTCATCGCGGTTCCGACAGGCGTTAAGATCTTCTCTTGGATCGCAACGATGTGGGGCGGCTCGGTTGAGTTCAAAACCCCGATGCTGTGGGCCTTCGGCTTCATCTTCCTGTTCACCGTTGGCGGTGTGACCGGCATCGTGCTGTCACAGGCCGCTGTGGACCGTGCCTATCACGACACCTACTACGTCGTGGCGCACTTCCACTATGTGATGAGCCTTGGTGCGGTCTTCGGCATCTTCGCCGGTATCTACTACTGGTTCACCAAGATGACGGGTCGCGAGTACAGCGAGCTGGGCGGCAAGATCCACTTCTGGTCGATGTTCATCGGTGCGAACATCACCTTCTTCCCGCAGCACTTCCTGGGCCGTCAGGGCATGCCGCGCCGTTATATCGACTATCCTGAGCAGTTTGCGCTCTGGAACTATGTCTCGTCGATTGGTGCGTTCATCTCCTTCGCGTCGTTCCTGTTCTTCCTGGGCGTGATGGCGCATGGCCTGCTCTATGGTCGCCGTGTGACGGAGCCGAAATACTGGGGTGAGGGTACGGACCCGACCCTGGAGTGGACGCTGCCGAACCCGCCGCCAGAGCACACGTTTGAGCAGCTTCCGACCCGCGACATGTGGGACGAGAGCCTCAAGGGCGGCGCAGGCCACCACTGACCGGCGCGAGCCAACTGACACATGGGCCGGGGATCACTTCCCCGGCCCTTTTCGTTTCGGATGATCGTGATGCAAGACACAGCTCCTTCCCAAGATATCCCTCAGACGGAACCGGTTCTGTCGCTGACATTATGGCCCAACCGGTCGCTGACGCGGGAAGGGTTTTCGATCATGTCGTGGATCATCGGGCTGGGGCTTGCGATCCCGATCCTGCCCTTTCTGGGCACTTCGGTGATCTGGGGGCTGGCCCCATTCGGCTTGGGCGCGTTCTTCCTGTTTCGCCACATGATCCATCGCAACAATCGCGATGGCGAGTTGCGTGAGATTGTGCGCCTGTGGCCAGACCTGATCCGCGTTGACCGTATAGAACCAGATGGGCGCGAACGCTCGTGGCAGGCCAATCCCTATTGGGTGGAACTGCGCCTTCACGACGATGCCAAGATCGAGAACTATCTGACGCTGAAAGGTGCCGGACGCGAGATCGAACTTGGCGCTTTCCTTTCAGCAGAAGAGCGCGTAGCGCTGCGCAACGATCTTGAAAAGGCGTTGCGAGATGTCTGCTGAACCAACCGGGCTGCGCGCGGCCCTGCTCTATTTCGGGTTGAACGGTGCGATGTTCGGCACCTGGATTTCCCGTATCCCCGACGTGAAGGCTGATCTGGGGCTCAGCGAGGGTGAGCTTGGCCTTCTCTTGCTGTGCATGGCGATCGGGGCCGTGGTTTCTTTTACGCCTGCCGCGCGGCTGGCAGAGGTCTTTGGCGCGGCCCGGGTGAGCGGCATCCTCGCGCTGCTTATGGCGGTCAGCCTGACGCTGCTGAGCGTGCTGCCGGGGGCATGGGCACTCGGCGTGGGATTGCTGATCTTTGGAAGTGTCGGCGGGTCAATGGACCTGACAATGAACAGCTATGGCTCGGAGGTTGAGGCACGGGCGAAGCGCTCACGCATGTCGCTCATGCACGGATGCTGGTCGGGTGGGTTTGCTTTGGCCGCCTGGATCGGCGCAGCGGCAACGGGCGCGCAGGCGACCCTGTTCACGCATTTCGTCTTGATCTCGGCGCTGGCCCTTGCGGTTGGAAGCTGGGCGCGGGCCAATGATGTGGCCTCGCCCCCAGCCGATCCGGATACTCCCCCAGCCCCCAAGGTGGCCCTGCCCAGAGGGGCCATGATCGCCGTTGCGACGGTCAATGCGCTGGCCTTCGTGATCGAGGGGTCAATTCTTGATTGGGGGGCGATCCATGTGCGGGAAACCCTGGGCGGAACCGCTGTTCAGGGCAGCTGGGCGCTGAGCGTTTTTGCCACGTCCATGCTGGCCATTCGCCTGTGCGGTGACGCGTTGATCGACCGGTTCGGCCGACAGCGCATGGCGCTGATCGCTGGTCTGCTCACCGCGTCCGGGCTCGTAACGATGGTTGTGCTCTCAACGCCATTGGGCGTGACCATCTCTCTGGCGGTCTGCGCCTTGGGCATGGGGTTGATTGTCCCCCTCGCCTTCTCTCGTGCCGGTAAAGAAAAACACCCCAGCCGCGCAATCGCGGCGGTGGCGCTGTTCGGGTATGGAGGGTTACTGACCGGACCCGTCATCATGGGTGCGGTCGGCGAGTTCTACGGCCTGACCGCATCATTCACGGTGATGGCCGTCATGGCCGTGGTGATCCTATTGCTGAGCCGGAGACTGGCCTAAGCCAGCTGCGCTTTCACGGCGGCCCCGGCCTTTCCAAAATCCATCTGACCGGCATGGGCGGATTTCAATGCGCCCATGACCTTTCCCATATCACGAATGGAGCTGGCGCCGGTTTTCTCAATCGCCGCTGCAATCGCGGCCTCTACCTCGTCCGCGCTCAACTGGCGGGGCAGATAGTCTTGAATCACTTCGATTTCATCGCGCTCCGACTGCGCAAGCTCAAGACGGCCCGCTTCCTCGTAGGCCGTGGCACTGTCCTGGCGCTGTTTGATCATGCGAGACAGGATCGCCTGGATTTCTGCATCGCTGACACCTTCGGAATTGTCGCCCTGCCGCGCTTCGATATCCTTGTCCTTGATCGCGGCATTCACCAGTCGCAAAGTCGACAGCCTCAACGTCTCTCGCGCCTTCATCGCAGCCTTGATATCCGTGGAAATCCGTTCACGCAGCATAATCTACACCTGTCCCAAAGCCCCATCCGGGCATGAACCGTGACTATATCGCTCGTTGCGGCATGTATCAACACAGGGCCAATCCGCTAAATGCTTGTTTTTAAAACGAATAATAATCGTGATCGTGAACTTGACGTGGGGCCGGTCGCTCCGTAGGTTCCGCCCGATCACCCAGACAGAAAGGTCTTCGCCATGACCGATGCCGCGCCCAAGCCCACCGCATGCCTCGTGCTCGCCGATGGGACGACTTTCTATGGCCGAGGCTTTGGGGCCGAAGGTGTGCAGGTCGCCGAACTTTGCTTCAACACCGCGATGACCGGCTATCAGGAAGTGATGACCGATCCGTCCTATGCCGATCAGATCGTGACCTTCACATTCCCCCATATCGGCAACACGGGCGTCACCCCTGAAGATGAGGAAGCGTCCGAGCCCCATGCACGCGGCATGGTGGTTAAGTGGGATCCGACCGCGCCGTCAAACTGGCGTGCGACCGGCGATTTGCCGGACTGGATGCGGCGCACAGGCCGGATCGGGATTGGCGGGATCGACACGCGGCGCCTGACCCGCACGATCCGCAATCTCGGCATGCCGCATGTGGCACTCGCCCACAACGCAGCTGGCGAGTTTGATCTCGACGCACTGCGAGAGCAGGCGCGCGGATTTGCGGGTCTTGAAGGGGCCGATCTGGCCAAGGGCGTCAGCACGGCGCAAAGCTATCGCTGGGAAGATGGCCGTTGGAGCTGGGGTGAGGGCTTTGCCCCTGCCGCCTCTGGCGGTCCCAAGGTCGTGGCGATCGATTATGGCGCGAAGCGGAATATCTTGCGCTCCCTCGTCTCTGCGGGCTGCGAAGTGACGGTGCTTCCTGCAACCGCCACGGCTGAGGATGTGTTGGCGCAATCGCCAGACGGTGTTTTCCTGTCAAATGGACCGGGTGATCCGGCTGCGACGGGTGAATATGCGGTTCCGATGATCAAGGATCTGATGGACAAGACCGAGTTGCCAATCTTTGGCATTTGTCTGGGCCACCAGATGCTTGCCCTCGCCCTGGGTGCGCAGACGGTGAAGATGAACCACGGCCACCACGGCGTGAACCACCCGGTTAAGGAAATCGACACCGGCAAGGTTGAAATCACGTCGATGAACCACGGATTTGCAGTCGACAGCGGCTCGCTGCCTGAGGGGGTCATCGAAACCCATGTCAGCCTGTTTGATGGCACGAATTGCGGTCTGCGCGTCGAGGGGCGTCCGATCTTCTCGGTCCAGCATCACCCAGAGGCATCGCCCGGACCACAGGACAGCTTCTATCTGTTCGAGCGATTTGCCGCGGCCATGAAGACGGCCGAGAACGTCGGTTAATCCAGCCTTAACGCCCTGTTTACCATTGCCAGCGCACTTTGCCCCGGGGGCAGAAGGGTGCGCGGATGTCAGAGCAGAAACCGATCAACTGGATGGGCGCCCCCCGTCTCGTCGAGCCTGCACAGGCGCGACTGCCATCGACTGACCCGATCTGGACGGGGATCGCCCAGCAATTTGTAACTGCGGAGGTGGGCGCGCACGCTATTTCAACAGCGCGCCGCTATGGTGGCACTCCGTTGGAAGTGTTGAGCGCACAAGGTGCCGTCACACCCGAAAAAACCACCGCGCTGTTGTCGGCCCATCACCAGATCGCGCGCGTTGATCTGGAAAAACGACCGCCCAATCCCGACCTTGCAGCCGCCTATCGCGCGGAAGACTGTCTGCGCCTTGGCTTCGTGCCCTGGCAGCACCTCGGCCAGACCCGTATCCTCGCCGTTGCAGACCCGTCAGATTTTACAAAGATCGAAGCGCTGACACCCCGACTGACCGGGCCCAACGAGGTATTTGTTCTCGCCCCCCGTGCGCAAATTGAGCAGGCGGTCATCGATCTCTACGAAGGACCGATGGCAGGGCGGGCCGAGACGTTGTGCCCGGATCAGGACAGTTGTCGCGGCTGGAATGCACAGCGCTTCGCCCTGCGCGCGGCGACGTGCCTGACGCTTCTCATGCTGCTCGCGGTGCTGAACCCTGGCCTGGTCCTTGGCACATTGATCATCTGGGTGCTGTTGGCCAATTCACTTACGATGGCGCTGCGGCTCGTCTCTCTCGCATTGTTGCCACGGGCAAGGCGGCAGGAGAGACTCGCCACATTGGGCCATCAACTGCCGCGCCGATTGCCAATCGTCACGATACTGCTTCCGGTTTTGCGGGAGGTGTCCGTGCTCGACACGCTGATCGCATCAATGCGCGCGCTTAACTATCCTGACCACCGGCTCGATTTCCTGATCTTGGTCGAGGAAGGCGATCAGACGATGCGCGATGCGCTGGCCACCCGCCATTTGCCCCATAATATGCGAATGCTGGTGGTGCCAGCGGCGCGCTTGCGCACCAAGCCGCGGGCGATGAACTATGCCCTGCCCTTTTGTCGTGGAGAGATCATCGGAATTTACGATGCAGAAGACCGCCCCGATCCCGAACAAATCCGCCGGGTCGTGGCGCAATTGAATGTCAGCTCTCCCCGCGTGGCCTGTGTGCAGGCCCATCTAGACTTCTACAATCCAAATCAAAATTGGCTGACGCGCTGTTTCACACTGGAATATGCGACATGGTTCCGTGTCTTGCTGCATGGGGCGCAGGCGCTACGTTTTCCACTGCCGCTTGGGGGCACGTCGGTGTTCTTCCGCGCAGACATACTGCGCCGCCTTGGGGGCTGGGATGCCCATAACGTGACAGAGGACGCAGATCTGGGCATGCGGCTCGCCCGGAAGGGATTTCGGTGTGAGATGGTCCGCTCCACCACCTATGAAGAAGCCAATCCCGCCATGGGCAACTGGTTGCGGCAAAGATCGCGCTGGCTCAAAGGCTATGCCATCACATGGGCCACCCATATGCGACGGCCACGCGCGCTGTGGCAGGAGTTGGGGCCGCGCGGATTTCTGGGCTTTCAGGTACTGTTTCTGGGGGCCTTAACGGCTTATCTGGCAATCCCGCTATTGTGGGTGCTGGTTGCTGGCAATCTTTTGGGCGTCAGCCTGCCGCAAGGGGTGTCCGTCCCGCCCCTTCTGCTTGGCGCGCTGTGGGTCAGTCTCCCCCTCGGCCAATGTGTCATGTTGCTGACCGTGATACAGGCCCAGCGGTCACGGGGGGATTTCAAGCTGATGCCCTGGGTTTTCACCCTGCCGCTTTATTGGCCATTGGGAGCGGTGGCCGCATGGCGCGCGGTGGCCGAGTTATGTTTCGCACCCTTCCATTGGCACAAGACGACCCACGGCCTGTCCAAAGAGGGCCGCGGTCACGACCGGTAGCGTGTTCCGGCCGCCGGTGGCGGATTGCGCGGACCCGCGAAGCACTGTGCCGTCTCCATCCAGCGCTCGGCCACCGGGCCGGAAATCTGAAGAGCAACATCCGCGCAATTGCGCACCTGCGTCACGACCTGTGCGAAAGCTTCCGCAGACCCGACGATAGACCCGGCAGATGGCGCGCCCCAGACCCGCTCCTCCCCCTTCAAGGTCAGACGCAGTCCGGGCATTTCTTCTGGAATTTCCAGACCTTGCACCTGATGGCTGAAACCGAACGTATTGACGCCGAGGATCACGATGTTCCACAGCCGGGCGTGCGCATCGCGCTCCCTCCCGGCCACGTCCCAAATCGCCTGACCATGGGCCCATGTCTCCATCAACCGCGCACTGATGGAAGATCGCGCAGACATGCTTGGCCCGGCCCATTTCAGGCGTTGTTTCGGATCGACACCGCCCCATTCGGCACCCATCCGTTCGTATCGCGCCTGCCATGCGGCGACCAGAGTGCGGCCGGTCCGGGGATCCGCCTCACACTCGGTCACGCGCGTCTGACCACTCATGATCCCGGGGCCGAGCCGTGTCATCTGCTCTGCAAAAGCGTCTTCGTCACGGCGGCTCAGATCCGCCATGCCGTTCCACACATGCAAATGACGGATGATCTCTGCGACACGCCACCCTTTGAACTGCGTCACCTCGTCCAGGAACGCGACCGGCCGTGCCGCGATCAAACGGTGCAAGGCGCGGGACTCCTCCAGAAAATCAATCGCTTGCTGCATCAGATATTCCCCAATCGCTCAAGATTGTCTTCCGGTCGGCCCCGGAGACCGGAGGTGACCGGTCGAGACTGCCCGGTGTGCGCGACAGCCGTGGTGCCGGGGCCGGCTGGGTGACGCCATCGCGCGCCACGAATGTCTCTCGCGCCGTGTTGTGCGCGTCCTCAGGGGCCTCCGACAAGGACAGAACGGGCGCCACGCAGGCATCGCTGCCTTCGAAAATCGCCAGCCAATCCGCCCGCGACTTCTCAGCAATTCGCGCGGCCACGCGCGCAGTTTCAGCCTCCCAAGTTCGCGCGTCGTGCTGACGCGGAGGCGGGTCAAGGTTGAGACCTGCGTAAAACGCCGCGTGGAACTGTGGTTCAATCGGTCCAATCGCGATGTGCGCCCCATCCGCACAGCGATAAGTTCTGTAGTAAGGCGCACCACCATCCAACGGGTTGGCCGCTCGACGGTCCTGCCACATCCCGGCAGCCTGCATGGAATAGATCATCGCGCTCAAATGCGCGGTCCCGTCGGTAATGGCGGCGTCCACGACCTGCCCTTTGCCAGAGGTTCCCCGCTCAATCAGGGCGGCCAACAGGCCTGCGACTAGGTACATTGCCCCGCCACCGAAATCCCCCAGCAAGTTCAGTGGCGGCAAAGGTGTCTCATCCGGTCCGATGGCGTGCAGCGCCCCCGTCAGCGCGATATAGTTGATGTCATGGCCTGCCGTCTGTGCCCGCGGGCCTGTTTGCCCCCACCCCGTCATGCGCCCGTAAATCAGGCCCGGATTGTCCGCCATCAAGTCGCGCGGGCCGAGGCCCAGACGTTCCATCACACCGGGACGCAGCCCCTCAATCAGGATATCCGCCTTCACGCACAGCGCGCGCGCCTCTGACCGTCCCTGCTCAGCCTTGAGATCACAGATTATAGAGCGTCGGCCACGGGCGAGAACATCATATGGGATATCAAAGGGTTCCGACGGGACGGGGCGATCAATACGGACAACGTCTGCCCCCATATCCGCCAGCCACATCGCTGCGAACGGGCCGGGCCCCAGCCCGGCAAACTCGACCACGCGCACTCCGCTGAGCGGCCCTGCCATTGCATCCTCCCCCTCGTTTTGCGCATGAGCGTAGTCCGCTCTCATGGCGACGGACAAGCCTTGACGTTCCGGCCATCGCCCGGTTGGCTGCATCGCAATGGGAACTGAGGGGAACGCGCTATGGCCACCGGTGGCGAACTGTTGATGCAAGCCATTCTGGCGCAGGGGGGCCGGATCGGTTTCGGCGTTCCGGGGGAAAGCTACCTCGCGGTACTCGACGCAATGCATGGCTCTGATTTTCGTTTCGTCAACGCACGGCATGAGGGGGGCGCTGCATTCATGGCAGAGGCGTGGGCCAAGCTGACCGGAGAGGTCGGACTTTGCTTTGTGACGCGCGGACCGGGGGCGACGAACGCGTCCATCGGCGTTCACTCAGCCATGCAGGCCAGCACGCCGATGATCCTGTTTGTTGGGCAGATCAGCACCTCGTGGCGAGAGCGGGAGGCCTTTCAGGAACTGGATTACCGCGCCGTTTTCGGAACGATGGCCAAATGGGTCACAGAACTGGACGATCCCGCACGCATCCCCGAGATCATCGCCCGTGCCTGGCGCATCGCGCAGTCGGGTCGGCCGGGCCCCGTGGTCATCGCATTGCCCGAAGACATGCTCTCCACCGATCTGCCCGACACAGTAGCTCCCGCGCGCGCCGTCGAAATTGTGCGCCCTGCCCCCGCGCCAGAGCAGATTGATCAGACCCGGGCAGCCCTGACAGACGCAAAGCGCCCCTTGATCCTGGCAGGTGGCGGTGGATGGCGACCCGAAGGCAAAGCCGCGTTGCAAAAGCTCGCCGAGGGATCAGGCATCCCCGTGGTCTGCGCCTTCCGCAATCAGGACCTCTTTGACAATGACTCCCCCCTCTATGCGGGGGATGCCGGTGTCGGCATGACGCACGCGACCAAGACGCTGCTGCGCAAAGCCGATGTGATCCTCGCGCTCGGTCCCCGCTTTGGCGAGATGACGACCGACGGCTATACGCTGTTCAACATGCCCGAGCCTGAGCAAATGCTGATCCACGCCCATGCGGATAGCTCTGAGATCGGGAAGATCCTTCAGCCTCATATCGCCCTGCACGCGGACCCCGGTGCAGTGGCCGCGCATCTTACGCAGAACCCATCGCGCGGCGTTTGGAGCGGTTGGGCCAAAGCGGCCCGTGCGGGTGTCACCGATCTGATCACCACACCTGCCCAACCATCACCCGTGGACATGGTCGCCGTCTGCGCCCATTTGCGCGAGGTGTTGAGCGATGATGCCATCCTAACCAATGGTGCGGGCAACTTCGGCGTCTGGCCCTCACGCTATATCCCCGTTGGTGGCGCACGCCGCCTGCTCGCCCCCCAATCAGGCGCGATGGGCTATGGCATTCCAGCCGCCATCGCGGCCTCGATTGAAGAGCCGGGACGCGAGGTGATCTGCTTTGCCGGCGACGGAGACTTCCAGATGACGGGCATGGAGCTCGCAACAGCGGCCCAAACCGGCGCAACGCCGATCATTCTGGTGCTCGCCAATCGCAGCTATGGCACGATCCGCATGCATCAGGAGCGGCATTTCCCTGCCCGCGTCAGTGGGACGGATCTGGAAAATCCTGACTTTACGGCCCTCGCACGGGCCTGTGGCCTTCACGGTGCGAAAGTGGCCCGGACAGAGGCGTTCGCAGATGCCTTCGCCGCAGCCCGCGCGTCCCGAACCGCCGCCGTGCTGGAACTCGACATCGCCATCGAGGCCCTGACACCGACCGCCACGCTGAGCGACATTCGCGGACAGAGCTAGCGCCGCGCATCTTCCCGCTTAATCAGCCAGATAGACGATTGTGCGCTCCCACAGGCACGGCAACTCTTTCAGGCGATGGCGCAGTGGCTCATATTGCTGCGCACGGACCATCATTTCCAGCTGGCTCAGCTCACTTGCCAACGGGTTGGCGCCAAGCACACCAGCTGAACCTGCAAGCTTATGCATCTCGGCGGCCAGATCCTCTGCCTCTGCAATCGGATCGTCAGATGATCGCAGGCGCGCCATCAGCGCCTCACCCTGCACCTGGAAAGCCCCCATAATCTCCGACACAGCCTCGGACCCCATGGCATGCGCCAAGGCCCCAATCACGGTCGCGTCGATCAGATCATCTGCCGGCACGGGCCTGAGCATCGGGCCCCTCAATCCGGCTGAGCGGCGCGCCGCCCCAACCCCGGTGGCAAACTCATCAAGCACGTCAAACAGGGTCTGCTGCGTGATCGGCTTGATCAGTGTGTGGCTCATGCCTGCGTCCAGAAATTTCTCACGGTCGGACTGCTGCGCATGCGCGGTGGTCGCAACGATGGGGACATCGCGTGATGCGCCGTCCCCGGCGCGGATCGCCCGTGTGGCATCAACACCGTTCAGCTTAGGCATCGAAATATCCATCAGGATGACGTCATAGCGATAGGACTCCGCCATCTTCACACCCTCTACGCCATCATGGGCCTCGTGCACCGTGTGGGAACCGCGTTCCAGCATGCGGCGCAGAACGATGCGATTGATGGGATTATCCTCGACAATCAGCACCGTCATCACCTGAGCATTTGCAGGCCGCACCACGACGTCCTGCAATTGCGCGTGATCCCTCATCTCCGCGGCTGGCATGGGTAAACACATCTCAACGCGCGTGCCGACGTCCAGCTCACTCTGAACATCAATCGTGCCGCCCATCGCCTCCACAATCCGGCGACTGATGCCCAGACCCAGACCGGTGCCTGACACCTTTCGATCATAGGTACTGTCCAGAGTGACAAAATCCTCGAAAACTCGCTTCAGATCCTCTGGCGCGATGCCAATGCCGGTATCTTCCACGGCAATTTCAACCAACCCATCCTCGGACAGTTGGGCAATGACGAGCTTCACTTTACCCACGAGGGTGAACTTCAGAGCATTGCCAATCAGGTTGACGAGGATCTGTCGCAGCCGGACGACATCGCCCGTAACCCAGATCGGCGCATCAGCGCCCTCAACAATCAACTCGTTGCTGCCATTGCGCGCCGTGGGTTCGAAAGATGCGGCAAGGTCAAGAACCGTCTCCGCCAGATCAAACGGTTCCTCATTCAACGTCATCGTGCTGGCATCGAGCCGTGTGATGTCGAGGACGTCATTCACGTGGTGGAGCAACTGCCGCCCCGAAACATCCATCAGGCGCAGATACTCCTTCTGCTCATCGTTCGTAGCACTGTCTTTGAGCAGGTCGAGCGTACCCAGCATCCCGTTCAGCGGTGTGCGGATTTCATGGCTCATCACGGCCAGCATGTCCGCTTTTGCCTTTTCACCGGCGAGCGCATCGTCGCGCGCTTTCAGCAGCGCAGCATCCGCCGCACGTCGGCTTGAGATGTCGCGCAGATAGGAGATGAAGACATCCCGCCCCCGGCTACGCGCGGTGGAGACGGCCAATTCGACTGGAAAGATCGTGCCGTCCCGTCGCATCGCCTCCAGCTCGATCCGGCCACTATCAATGACACGCTTCTTCCCCGTTTCGAGATGACGCGCCATGCCGTTCCGGTGGGCCTCGCGCAGATGCGGCGGAATTATGACCCGCGCCATATCCTGCCCGATCACTTCATCCCGCTTATAGCCAAAGATCGCTTCTGCGGCCGGGTTGAACTCCATGATCCGGCCATCACGATCCGCAACAACGATGGCATCCAAAGCGGTGCCGACCACTGCCTCAAGGCGCGATGAGACGAGAGCGAGAGCCGACGCACGCTGCTGTGTGCTGTCATAGACCCTCAAAAGCGCAACCAGCACGACGCCAAAGAATGTAAACGTCACGATGGTCAATCCACCGACCTGCGTCAGAGTTTTGGTGACTTCGGTACGTCGTTGATCCGCCCTGTTCACGAAGTGAGAAACACCGAACAGTGACAAGGCCCGAACATCCGAATGCGCGTCATGTGCAAGTTCAATCATCTCGGGCAATGCATCACGCAGTTCAGCCCGCGGCCCGTCGATAAATGAGACGGTGTCGGACAGAAATTGGTAGGCGCCGTCCAGAGCAACCTTAAACTCCGGCACCATGCGCAAGTCTTCATAGATGACGGATTGCTGAAGCGTTGTGATGCGGCTGTAGAAGATATCATAGCGGCGTTGGAGCGTGTCATATTCGCTCCAAGTCACGTGGCTATGCAGCATCGCCTCTTCCAGAAGCAGAAACTCCACCTGGATCTGGCTAAGGGACCACTGAACGTTGTCGGTGGTCGATGAGGCCATTTCGTCCAACTTGCTACGCACATCAGAGCTGAAATAGAGCACCGCCGCGAGGAGCACGCCGAGCACGCCCAACAGCAAAAAACCACGGGAGCGGGATTCGAAAACCCCACTCCCGTTACCGATCTCGTCAAGTCTGCTCAGTGTTCCGCATCCCGTCTCGGGCCCCCTAACCGTGCCTGTTCTACTCCAGTACGGTCAGCCGATCCAGTTGCCAAACGCTTCTCAGAAAAGCGATATCAGTCTGATAATCCGTATCATGATCATACGGATAAACGATCCACAATGGCCCTTTGGTGCGCAACGACATCTCGTTGCCATTGTGGAGATATGCGATGATGGGTGCACCACTCTCAAACGCATTCATCGGGATGTTGACCGCATAGTCGTTCAGCGCGTGCGCCACGACCTCACGACCATCGGCATCAAGTGCATCAAGCAAAGCCGCAACGCTTACGCCCGTGAACGTCTGAACACCATCGGTCCAGATTGTCGTGGTCTGAAACTCCGTCACCGGAAGGTTCTGAAGCATTTCGAGGTCGAACTCTGCGGCATTGCCGACATTTGTCTGTTCAATCGAACCGCTGACCGTCAGAAGGACCTGCCCGGTTGGCTGTTCAAGAGCATGGCTTGTTGCAGCCACCAACGCGAACACGCAGCACAACAATGCTCTTACCCGTCCCATTACGCACTCTTTCTGCAAACCTAGCGTTTCCACGTCGCTAGGCGGTGGATCGCATGAAAAAGTTAACGGCTCCATCTATCCTGAAGGATAGCTGTCTTAAGGGCAGCCTCTAATGGGCCAAGAAGGTGGAGAGCGCATCCACCTCCGCCTGCGTGATCTCGTGCCCACCAGGATGCCAGACCATGTCCACCTCAGCCCCCTGCTCATCAAACCAGGCAGACAATTGCCTTGTAAGAGGCGCAGGACAGATCGGGTCACGCTCACCCGCCGTTATCAGAACCTGTGTTCCAGCAAGCTCTGCCACCGGCTCCGGCGACCAGGGGATCAGCGGGTGCAACAGCGCCGCCCGGCCCACCAGATCTGGACGCTGCATCATCACGCTGGCGAGGATGTTTGCACCGTTCGAATACCCGAATGCGTAAACAGGCCCATCATGTTGCGCGGCAGCCTCGGCCATGAACCCGGCCATCGCGGCGGTGCGCTGGCCCAGATCCGCCATGTCATAGACCCCTTCCCCGGTTCTGCGAAAGAAGCGGGCCGCCCCCATCTCTGACACATCCCCGCGCGGAGAGATCACCGTCGCATCCGGCAGCAGATTGGCCGCGAAGCTATGAAACTGCGTCTCCGATCCACCCGTGCCGTGAAAGGTGAAGACGAGCGGTGCGCCCGTCTTCCCTTCGCGTTTTGCGTGAACGTACATCCCCTACGCCTCCAACGGTTGCAGGTGCTGCTCAAGATACGGGCGCAGACGCTCATGCTGGGTTGGCAGTTTCAGCGCCTCACCCAAATGGGCGGTGTCCTCATCCCGATCGAATCCCGGCTCGTTGGTTGCAATCTCGAAGAGAACCCCGCCCGGCGCGCGGAAGTAAATCGCCCAGAAGTAATCCCGGTCGATGACTGGCGTGACAGCATGACCAGCCTCGATCAGCGCCTTGCGCACCTCCAGCTGCGCCGCACGATCCTCAACCGCGAAGGCAATGTGATGCACCGACCCGGCCCCTTCCTGACTGCGATCCACACCGGGAAGCGTTTCGACGTCGATCACCGTGGCGGCATTGCCGGGCACGACAAATCGCGTCGTGTCGCCATGTCGCTCAGCCTCTTCATAACCCATGAAGCGGAGCAGCTCATTCGTGGCCCCACTGTCGCGAAGGCGCATAGAAGCCGAATGAAACCCACGGATGGCGTAATCGTCACTGACCCCTCCATTGGTCCAGGCCGGACGCGCGTCCCCCGGGACTTCAAGCAGCGCGAAACCGTCCCCATCCGGACCGGCAAAATCGAGCCGCTTCTGACCAAAGCTGTCGCTTTCAATCAGGCCCTTCGTCTCAAACGTCGCCAGCCGATCCTTCCAAAATCCCAGCGATCCCTCTGGCACAGCAAAGACGGTGGTTCCGACCTCTCCCGTTCCGGCCCGTCCGCGCTGTGCATTGGGGAAGGGGAAATAGGTCATCACCGAACCGGGTGTGCCCACTTCATCTCCGTAATAGAGGTGATAGACATCAGGCGCGTCGAAATTCACGGTTTTCTTCACCCGCCGCAAACCCAGTGTATTGGTGAAAAACGCATTATTTTCAGCAGCATCACCAGCGATAGATGTGACGTGATGCAATCCTTTGATCTGGTCAAGCATATCAACTCTCCTGCACTATGAGGGGCGGAGGTTCCGCCGTTGCATTGAGAGATAAGCCATAGATAACCTTGCGATAAGCGCCATATATCGACAGTATCTATTGCATAATCTGGGATAATAAAAATTGCGCACGCTCGATCATATCCGCACCGCCCGCGCCGTCGCGCGCGAGGGCAGCTTTGCCAGCGCCGCCCGCGCGCTCAATCAATCTGCGAGTGCCACGACCCGCGCGGTGGCCGAGTTGGAGGCGCATCTTGGCATTCAACTGTTCAAACGAACAACCAGATCAGTTGCCCTGACAGCCGCCGGTGCCGCCTATCTCGACCGCGCTGAGGATGCATTGCGCCTGCTCGACAAGGCAGAAAATGAGGCGCGACAATCCGCTCTCACACCCCGCGGCCGCCTGCGGATCAGCGCGCCGCTGTCCTTTGGAATCCGGTACCTTGCTGACATGATCGCGCAATTCCGCATCCTCTATCCTGAAGTGGACTTGCAGGTCAGCCTCACCGACCGCTTTGTGGACATCGTGAAAGAGGATCTGGACATGGCCTTGCGCATCTCCGGCCCGCCAACGGACAAGAGTACGATCTGGCGCAAGATTGCTGAGATGCCGCGGATGCTCGTCGCATCCCCCACCTACCTGGCCGAGTTCGGTGTTCCCGACCATCCATCCCAGCTTGAGGGTCACCGCTGCCTACACTACGCGCGGATGGCAGAAGGAGAGATCTGGGACATGACCAATGGCCCCGATCAAATCCGGGTCAAGGCCCATCAAGGCCTGACTGCGGATAATGGCGACCTGTTGGCCCAACTTGCGCTCAAGGGGCACGGGATCGCATTGCTCCCGACTTTTCTGATCGAAACGGAGCTGGCGCAGGGCACCCTTACACCAGTCTTACCGAACTGGCAGGCGCCCCCTATTTGGCTTACGGCGTTCTATCCACCCTATGACGCCCTACCTCCTGCGGTATCACGGTTTACGCAAGTGGTGGAAGGCCGCTTCGGATAGGCGAACTGGCCGAGATGTGGCTGGGTGTTATCCCCCGAACAGGTCTCCGAAAGTGTCCGAAAGCGATCCGACGACAGCGGCAATCAGAATGACCCCGGCGATCATGGCCACGACGAAGGTGAAAACCTGAAAAGCGATCACGAACCCGCCCAAAGCAATGCCAGAAACCGCCAGTCTGCGGCTCTCGTGTCGAACCAGCGCAGCAATACCGAACAGGATTGCAACCGTCGCCGCCACCGCGATCCCGATATCGAGAAAGTCGTCTATCGTGCGGGCTGCCACCTCCGGCTCCGGCTGCTCCAACCCGGCCATGGAGCGAGAGGCAGAGCTGACGATTTCCGCCGCCAACTCACCCAGACTGACACCGACACTCTGCTGTGGCGCGAAAGGCCCCGCCAGAAAAACGATCAGGCTAACCAACAGCGCAGCTCCACCAAAAGCAAAGCCCGCCCAACCCAGAACCGGATTTGTCTCAGCTGTCATGTTTCCCATCGCCCCAGCCCCCACTGCGTCACGTGTATCCAACTGCGACTATGACAAACCCCGCGCTCGCAATCCACTCTAGAACCGCTGCGTGGCGGATTCTGGGCGCTGAGCATCAGCCCATTTAGGGCCGGACGCACCCGATGTCGCAAACCCGCCACCCTGCGACGGCAACTCGCTTTCCCTTCCCGGCGCCGCCGCCTATGGTCCGCAAAAGACTGCACCAAAGGCTGGACAGATGAGCGATCAAGACCCTCTCGTGATCTTCACCCCCTCGGGCAAACGCGGGCACTTCGCGCCGGGGACCAAGGTTCTGGATGCAGCACGGCAGCTGGGCGTTGATCTCGACTCCGTGTGCGGCGGTCGCGGTATCTGTTCAAAGTGCCAGATCCAGCCGTCCTTTGGCGACTTTCCCAAACACGGCGTCACCTCGTCCCCCGATCACTTGTCCGAGTGGAACAGTGTCGAAGAGCGCTACAAGTCAAAGCGTGGCATGATCGACGGTCGCCGTCTGGGCTGTCAGGCCACGGTGGAAGGCGACGTCATCATCGACGTGCCGCCCGAAAGCCAGGTGCACAAGCAGGTCGTGCGCAAGTCCGCCGACACGCGCGAGATCGTCATGGATCCGGCCACCAAGCTTTACTATGTCGAGGTTGAAGAACCTGACATGCACGAACCCTCCGGCGATCTGGAGCGGCTGTGCACCGCATTGGCCGAACAATGGGATCTTGCCCATGTCCGCGGCGACCTACGCGTTCTCACGCAACTTCAGCCTGCTTTGCGCAAAGGCGAGTGGAAGGTCACGGTCGCCGTCCATCACGGTGACGGCTTGACCGAGGCGCGCATCATGCAGGTCTGGCCGGGTTACTATGACGGGGCGATCTATGGCCTTGCCATCGACCTCGGCTCCACCACCATCGCCGCCCATCTGTGCGACCTGCGCGACGGTAAGGTCGTCACCTCCTCTGGCATCATGAACCCGCAGATCCGCTTCGGTGAAGACCTGATGAGCCGGGTGAGCTATTCGATGATGAACCCCGGCGGCGCAGCAGAGATGACAACCGCCGTGCGCACGGCCATGCAGGCGCTCATCAACACCATCGCGGCAGAGGCCGTCATCGACCCCGCCCTGATCATGGAGGCGGTGTTCGTCGCCAACCCGGTCATGCACCACCTCCTGCTGGGCATCGACCCGGTTGAGCTGGGTCAGGCCCCCTTCGCGCTGGCCACGTCGGACGCGCTCACGCTTTGGGCGACGGAACTTGACCTCGACATCCACCCCTCCGCCCGCGTCTATATCCTGCCCTGCATCGCCGGCCATGTCGGTGCGGACGCCGCCGCCGTTGCCCTGTCCGAGGCGCCCGGCCAGTCCGACGACCTTGTCCTGATCGTCGATGTCGGCACCAATGCCGAGATCCTGCTGGGCAACCGTGAGAAGGTGCTCGCCTGCTCCTCCCCCACCGGTCCCGCCTTCGAAGGGGCCCAGATCTCCAGCGGCCAGCGCGCAGCGCCCGGCGCCATCGAACGCGTTGAGATCGATCCCATCACGAAAGAGCCGCGCTTCCGTGTCATCGGGTCCGAGAAATGGTCAGACGATCCCGACTTCGCCGCCGAGGCGGGCCAGATCACCGGCATCTGCGGTTCCGGCATTATCGAGGCGATTGCCGAGATGCGCATGGCAGGCCTTGTCGACGCCGGTGGCCTGATCGGATCGGCAGAGCAGACCGGCACCGCCCGCTGCGTGCCCGAAGGGCGCACCAATGCCTATGTTCTGTTCGAGGGTGACGACACCTCCCCCCGCATCACCGTCACAAATGGCGATGTGCGCGCCATCCAGCTGGCCAAGGCCGCGCTCTACGCCGGGGCCCGCCTGCTGATGGATCAGATGGAGGTCGAGCATGTGGACCGCGTTGTACTGGCCGGAGCGTTCGGTGCCCACATCTCCCCCAAACACGCCATGGTGCTGGGCATGATCCCCGATTGCGAGGTCGACAAGGTGACGAGCGCGGGGAACGCCGCCGGCACCGGAGCGCGCATCGCCCTGCTCAACTCCGCCGCACGGCGAGAGGTGGAGAGCATCGTGCGCCAGATCGTGAAGGTCGAAACGGCGGTCGAACCCCGCTTCCAGGAACATTTCGTAGCCGCCAGCAACATCCCCCACGCCACCGACAGCTACGAACGACTGCGCGCCGTAGCCCCCCTGCCCGACGTCAGCTTCAATACCGGCGGTGGCGAGGCCGGAGGGCGGCGCAGACGGCGGCGGGGATAAATTGTAGAAAGTTATTTACTCAGCATCAAAGATCAAAACTGAAGATAATCCATCAATGAAATTGATACAATGCAATCATTTCTCTATTAGAATTATATACAATTTAGCTTTACCAAAGTGGAATAGGTAAGCGCGATTTTTGGAGACGTATTTCCACCGTAAGCGCCATAACATGACGCTCCATCTCTGAAATTACTGAGTGATCTTTCTCACGATCTGATTGCTGAAAACTGCCGCCTGTAATGGCATTACTGAGTCTATTTAGCTTGACATCAAGATCTCGGGTAACTTTAGGTTTTCCCTTGAATAGCTCCAAATAAAGCTCTGGCAAAACATCACAGAGTGCTACAATCCTTGCTCCGGCAGCCTTTTGCTCATCACATTCATCTACCGACCAGTAGCTTATGGAAAGAGTTCTGATCTCTTCAAGAACTTCGGTGAGTAAGTTTTCTAACGTTTCTAGGGTTGCAGACCTTTGGTCCACTCTTTTCCCCAATAGGGAGAAAAGATGCTTCGCGACTGACCCTGCAACACCACCGAGAAACGCTATGAAAAAAAACGCTTACACCGCTTCCGATTGCTTCAAGCAACAGCTTCCTCTTTGGCGTCCCGAATATACTGCCAAATCTGCTCTACATAACGTTGCTTTCGCGGCTCAGTAGTAACAATTTTTAATCGTTTTCGAAGCACATCATACTTGAAGCCAGCTCTCACCAACCCGCCAAATGCCTCCTCTAAAAATGACGATGGAAAGCCCACCACGCCATCCAAACTCACTGTCACTCTCTCATCACTCTCTAGTAACCGTTTAGCTAGAAACTCACTCCGAAAGCGCTCACCCGACTTATTCCCATCACTTGGATGATATCGTCCAGCGGGAACTCGCGAAAAATCATTAGCTATGCTTATGCTCACTGCGCCACCTCCACAAATCTCTCTTGAAAGCCTTGGGTCGGAAAGACCCACTCAATCAGTGTTCCACCAATATGGTGCTTCAGAGGTAAAGAAAAAGTATCATAACCATTTTGTAATGTCACCTGCGCTCGACCACTCGTGATCCGAAGGCGCGCTCCCCGCACTTCCCGCACAGGAGCTTGAATATCCTTAAAGCCTTTTCCCCGCTTGTCTTCACCGGTTCGTGTCCTTGCGGCTTCAAGAGCAGCTTTGACCATCACCTCGTCGGGGCTATCGATCATTTTAGTGACCCCCTGCAGCGCGCGCCCTGCGATGACTTCCATGCTTTCGACTAGTCCAGAAATCGGCAACGTCTTTGCGATTCCGTGCCCTTGATCATATATTATTACTTTAAACTCAGTTTCTGACGCATTCATCACGGCGGCGGCCCACCACCTCTTCCCGCAACTCGGATACTTCAAGGGAAATTTGCTGATATAGGCGTGATTGATTGCATTCAGCATCGCTTCGGCCACTCCCTTGTGAACAAAGTCAGTTGTCTGAAACTCATCGAAAATTTTTTGAACAGAGCGATAGAAACCTATGAGCTTGTCCTCATCGCAATTCAAACCTGACATGAGCTGAATTGCAGTACGATGGCCTTGGACAACTCTATCCATCCCATTCTCACAGGTAGAAACGTCTTCCCTATTACCAACTAAGCTAAATACACCAAGCTGTCGCAGCAAAGAAATTGCTTCGTTGTCATCTTCAATACGGCCTTGGTAAATAAGCTCGTCCCCAGCTATACGTCTCAATCTATCAATTTCTGCCGCAAAGATCACAGCGCAACGGACAGAAATCGTCTCGAGGTTCTCTATCCCGATCGAATATCGCAGAGGGGTAGTTGGACGAAATCTGCGCCTTTCTACAATTTGACGAGAAAGCTCTTTTAGCTCTGTAAAAAACTCTAAAGATTCAGAAAAATTATCATCAATAGATAAATTCTTCGGGCATTGGAAACGAACAACACCCCGAAATTTCTCTGGTAACCTTTTCAAACCACCAGAATGAATATTTTTTCGTATCTTCGCTTTATTAGCTCGCCGAGACGCTAATCGAAGCCGCTTTGCTTTTCGCGCCGTCCCTTCAAATCTCATTCAAGCTCATACCTAAGTTCTCGTTCTATACGGCGCATAGTCAAGATTTCCACTAATTAGAATCCTCAGGGACATCACCAATTCGAAACGAATTTATATCGAGTAGCCCTCTGCTACCGTTGTTATCGAAGCAAGTAGACACATGTATGGGTCAGCTAGCAACAGCCATGCCGATCGCGCCTATTAACCAAACAACTGGCATACGCTGTGTGCACACTCTGTGTACGGGTTGTGCACACCCTTATTTGCTCAAAGGTTAACGAGGGGAGAAGTGGGCGCTCAACCCATGCGTGTATCAGGCAACGGCCGAGCGCCCCGGTGTTGATTAGCCCTGCGGCGGCAGCAGGACGCTGTCGATCACGTGGATCACGCCGTTGCTGGCATCGACGTCAGCGGCAACGACCGTTGCATCGTTGATCGTCACGCCAGAGTGCAAGCCATTCACGCTGATCGCCTCACCATTCACGGTGACAGCCGCGAAATCGGTGCCGAGGATGTCGGCCGCCATCACTTCACCCGGAACAACGTGATAGGTCAGGATCGCGGTGAGTTGGTCAATGTTTTCAGGCAGAAGCAGCGTTTCAACGGTCCCGTCGGGCAGCGCTGCAAACGCCTCATCCGTCGGCGCGAACACGGTGAACGGCCCATCGCCCTTCAGCACGTCAACCAGCCCCGCCGCCTGCACGGCAGCCACCAGAGTCTCAAACGAGCCAGCGGAAGCAGCCGTGTCGACAATGTCAGCCTCGGCAGCAAAAGCAGCAGGAGCAGCGGTCAGGGTCAGGGCGGTCGCGGCAGCAAGAATACGGTTCATTTTGGTCTCTCCAAGTTGGGTTCAATGCGTCGTTGCATTGCCCCTTCTTCGAGACGGTTTCCCGTTTAGATTGCACGCTTCACGCCCCCGTGAACGCCCGTGAAATCCGTTCAGAATTTCCGCGACACACCGCCGCAGATTTCGCGATTTCTGTAACAAAAGAGGCCCCGAGCCTGCGCTCAGGGCCTCCTTGCATACCCTCAAAAAGGTTACTCAGTGGTGTCTACTGTTCCGATCAGGGACCAGCTGCCGCCCTGGATTTGTGAGATGAAGACTTCCTCGGAGCCCGCGTGATCGCCCGGACCCATTTCCATCCGGTTGCCCGCGATGGCATCGTCATAGCTGAGCCCTTCCATCGCCGCGGTGAAGCTTTCCAGGGTCAGGTCAGGGCCTGCAGCCTCAAGTGCTTCAACCATCGCCGCAGCAGCGGAGCGGCCGAGAAGCGCGCCGGTGCCAGGGAACTCCCCCGTACGCTCCTGCATAGAGGCGACCCAGGCGGCCACTTCCTCGTTGCCCATGCGCGCTTCAAGATCCTGCCAACCCGCACCGGCATAAAGCCCTTCGGTGATGCCGCCTGGCACCTTCGCAATAGCGGTGTGGAAGCCCGCGGAGCTTACGAGGAAGTCGACATCATCCCAACCCATTTGCTTGGCCGTTGCCACAACGGTGATCGTCGGGCGGATCGTCAGAGCGATGGTGATGAGATCGCAGCCCGCTTCCCGCAGACGCGCAAGCGCACCGGTGAAGTCGCTTTCATCAGGGCGGTGTGTGGTTTCGGTCAGGTACTCAACACCATCGCGATCACCGGCCTCATCCACCGTGGCCATGTGAATTTCCTCACCGAAGTCGGAGGGGATATACATCGAGCAGGCCTGCGTGCGATCGTTCGTCTCCATCAGATAACCCGCAGCCGCACGCACCGCGTCATAATAGGATGCAGTGGCGACGTAGCGGAGCTCTTCGGGCCCTTCGAGCATCTGACGCGCCGCGGTCAGCGGAAAGACGCTGGGCACGTTGTTTGGATCCATCACGCGGAAGGCGGCGAGGTTGTGCGGCGTCCCAAGGCTGAGCAGCATCGCAAACACCTCGTCGCGGTTGACGAGCTTGTTGGCGGCCTGGGCCGCGCGCGGCACCTGATAGCCATGATCCTCAACGATATAGCGGATTTGGCGACCATGGATGCCGCCATTGGCGTTCACTTCCTCAAACAGCGCATTTGCCGCCTCAACCGCGGGAACCGAGAATGCAGCAAAGCCGCCGGAAAGGTCATGGAATGCGCCAATGCGGATTTCGTCATCTGTGACACCGCGGGTCTGCGCACTGGCGCCAGTTGCCATCAAGGCGGCGGCAGCAAGGGCTGCAAAAGTCTTTTTCATGGGTTTCCTCCAGTTGGATTGAGCGCGGGATTTTCCCGTCATTCTGGTCAGCTTATGGCGTGTTCTTGCTTTTGGCGAGGGGACGTATAAGCGGCCCCCACGCGGTCTATGGATCAGTACATCTGTTCAATGAGATCAGCGTGTTTCTTTTCGACAAAAGCACGCTTCAGCTTCATTGTCGGTGTCAGCTCATCATCCTCTGCCGTCAGCAGAACGTCGATCAGGCGGAAATATTTGATCTGTTCGACATTTGCGAAGTCCTTGTTGACCTCGGTGACGACAGTGCCAATCAACTCGACAACTTCAGGGGCGGCACAAAGGGACGCGAAGTCGCTGAACGGGACCTGATGGTCCTGTGCAAATTTCTCAACATTTTCCTGATCGATCATGATCAGCACTGTGAGGTATTTCCGCCGATCACCGATGACCACAGCGTCAGAGACATAGGGAGAGAACTTCAAACGGCTCTCGATCTCGGCCGGTGTAATGTTCTTGCCGCCTGCCGTGATGATGATGTCTTTGACGCGACCCGTGATGGTCAGCGCTCCGTCATTGCCAATGCGCCCGACATCTCCGGTGTGCAGCCAGCCGTCCCGTATATCTTCGGCGGTTTTCTCCGGCTTTCGCCAATATCCTTTGAAGACATTCGGGCCTTTGACGCAAATCTCGCCATTGTCCGCAATGCGCAACTCGGTTCCCGGCAACTTCGGCCCCACAGTGCCAATGCGGTTGTCCCCGATCATGTTGACGGATGCGACGCCCGATGTCTCGGTCATGCCATAGCCTTCGAGCAGCGTGACACCGATGGACGCGTACCACTCGATCAGTTGGGGCGAGATCGGGGCGGCCCCGGTTGTAGAGCGTCGGTTGCGGTCCATTCCGATAAGCTGTCGCAGATTGCGCAACACGAAATAGTCCCAAAACCAATGCATCGCCCCGGCCTTGCCTTCGGCCGCGGCGGCGCCGCTGGCAAGCGCCTTGTCAAAGGCCCAGCGACCGAATGGCGTTGCCTCGGAGCGCAAGATCATGATCCTTGAATAGATCTTTTCCCAGACGCGCGGCACAGCGGTAAAGATGTGGGGCGAGACCTCACGCAGGTTGTCGAAGACTGTGTCAGGGCTTTCCGCAAAATTCACGGTTGAACCGACCGCGATCGGATATTCGACGGAGACGATCCGTTCGAGGACATGGCACAGCGGCAGAAAACACAGCTGCTCGTCCTTGGGGTCGACGGTCAGAACCTGCTGGCCGGACCACATCTGGAACAGCATGTTTTCGTGACTGATCATCGCACCTTTCGGCGGCCCTGTGGTGCCGGAGGTGTAGATCAACATCCGGGTATCTTCGGGCTGGCTCTTCTCGATCTCTGCGATGAATTTGCGCGGGCCGTCTGAGACGCCCTCCCCCAAAGCATAGAGGTCGTCGAGGAACATCACCTTGGGGTGAGAGAAGGCACGCAGGCCCTTTTTGTCAAAGACGATCACCTTGATCAGGCTGGGCACCCGATCCTGCACTTCGAGATATTTGTCGAGCTGCTCGTCATTCTCGACGAAGAGAAACGCGCTTTCGGAGTCGTTGACCAGGTATTCGAGCTGGCTCGCACTGTCCGTTGTATAGACGCCTGACGGAATGCCACCGACAGCTGCGACGGCGAGGTCACAATAGAGCCACTCTTTGTTGTCCTCGCTTAAGATCGAAACGGGCGTGCCACGGGTCAAACCCATCTCAAGCAAGCCCAGACCGATGGCCTGCGACCGGTCATACCAATCCGTCCAGGAATAGGCCTGCCAAATGCCAAAGTCCTTTTCACGGTGCGCCGTCGCACTGCCCCGCTCCTTACATTTGGCCGCCCAGAGCTTTACGACGGTATCGTGCCCTTCGAACGTAATGGGGCTGGGTGGGGTAAGATCCTGAAAGTCCTTCATGCCCGGTCCCCTTTGTTCTTGATGTGCAGCACCGTCAGCACGGCCAGTGCAATCAGGCCGACTGCGACGCCGGATAGCTGCTGACTGGCCGTCGGGGCGACAAAGCTCGCCAAGCCCGCCAGGGCGATGATGACCAAAAGGGTGGTGCGTTTCTGTCCGAAATTCATTCCTCTTCCCCTTTCTGTCGATATGCGATCACGATTGCCGCAAGGGCCATCACACCGGCGATCGAGAAACCGATGATCTGCAAGGCTGTGTCATCGGCCAGGCCGCCAAACAGGAAGCCCGCGACCATCAGCAGACCGACAAAGCGGATGGCGTTGTTCAGCGCCATGTCTTCTTCCTCTTCCAGCGTTTTTGGTCGCGCTGGCCGTCGGAATGACCGCCGCCGAGGTAGAATTCCTGAATGTCTTCCGAGGCGAGCAGCTTTGACGCCTCTCCGGCCATCACAATGCGTCCAATCTCAAGCACGTACCCGAAATCGGCGGTGTTCAGAGCGACTTGCGCGTTTTGTTCGACCAACAGCATCGTCACGCCCTGCTCTTTGTTCAGGCGTTTGATGATCTCGAAGATCTCCTGCACCAAAAGTGGCGAGAGGCCCAGGCTTGGTTCATCCAGCAACATCAACTGCGGACGGGCGAGCAAACCGCGCCCGATGGCGAGCATCTGCTGCTGTCCGCCCGAAAGCGTGCCCGCAATCTGGCCGCGCCGCTCCTTCAGGATTGGGAAATAGCCAAAGCACATCTCTATATCGGCGTCGATCTCCTTGTCGCGACGTGTATAGGCGCCAAGGCGGAGGTTCTCCTCCACTGTCAGGAATGGAAATACCTCGCGGCCTTCGGGGACGTGGGCCATGCCCTTCTTGACCATCTGATCCGGCTCGGACCCATCGGTGCGGTCGCCGAGGAAGGTAACGGTGCCTTTCTCTGGATCAAGCGCGCCAGAGACGGTCTTCATCAGGGTGGTTTTGCCTGCCCCATTCGCCCCAAGGATGGTGACGATCTGACCCTTGGGCACGTCAATAGACACACCGCGTAGCGCCATGATCGGGCCGTAGAAAGTCTCGACATTGCGAACTTCGAGCACGTTGGTCATGTCGGCTCCCCCGAATTGGTGAGGACGGTGCCCGCGCCGCGCGGGGGGCAGAATGCCCGTCCCGGGGGGGCGGTGCGGGCATCATCCGGCGTGCCGCCGGACGGAACAGCAATTCGACGCCGCATGCCCCGAACTTGATCCGCGGCCGCGTTGTTCAAGGCGGCCCCGGCTCGGAGGCCGGGGCGTGTTGCGCTCATAGTCATGCCGCTGTCCCCAGATACGCTTCGATAACCTTCGGATCGCTCTGCACTTCGGCACTTGTGCCCATGGACAGAGGCTTGCCCTCGGCCACGGCGAGGACGCGGTCGGACACCGCGCTCACGAGGCTCATGTCATGTTCCACCATCAGGACCGTAAGGCCCAAATCCTTTTGCATGTCCTCGATCCAGAAGGCCATGTCGGCGGTTTCCTCCACCGACAGGCCCGAGGCGGGCTCGTCGAGAAGGATCAGTTTCGGGTCAGAGGCCAGCGCGCGGGCAATCTCAACCACCTTGCGCACGCCGTAGGGCAGACCCGCGATCATCTTGTCGCGATAGGCCGCAAGGTCGAGAAAATCGATCACCTCCTCTACGGCGCGACGCGCCTCCCGCTCATTATTGCGGGAGCGGGGCAGATGCAGCACATCCTCTACCCAACTCGCGCGCCGCTTGGTGTGGCCGCCGACCAGCAAGTTTTGCAGGACCGTCGAATGGTCGAAAAGCTCGATATTCTGGAACGTGCGCGCGATCCCCAATTCAGCGATATGGTGGGCGGGGGTCTGTGTGATGTCCTCACCCGCAAACAGGATCTTGCCGTGGGTCGGTTGATAGAAGCGAGAAATGAGATTGAAAATCGTCGACTTTCCGGCCCCATTCGGGCCGACGATGGTGAAGACCTCCCCTTCCTCCACATCGAAGGAAACACCGTCCACGGCTTTTACCCCGCCGAAATGGATCGCGAGATCGGTGACGCTGAGAAGGCTCATCGCATCCGCTCCGTCTTGAGATAGCTCTTAGAGCGTTTGAACATGTCGCGGCGCGCCAGCGGGAAGAGCTCCCATTGCGCCTTAACCTTCCGGTAGAAGCCATAAAGTCCCTGCGGTTCGTAAACGATGAACACGATGATGATCGCGGCAAAGACGGCCGTATCCAGGCCGGGATAGGCCGATATATCGATCCCCGCAGTACCCTGTAGAAAGTCGCGCACAATGGCGATGCCCTGCGGCAAGAGCCCGACGACAATGGCCCCGAAGAATGCCCCGTGGATCGAGCCGAGCCCGCCGATCACGACCTGAAGCACCATGGTGATCGAGATCAGGATCAGGAAACTCTCATAGTTCACGATCTGGACGAAGTGAGCATAAAGCCCGCCCGCAAGGCCGGTCACAGCGCAGGAGAGGCCGAATGCAAGCGCCTTGGTGCGTGTCACGTTCACTCCCAACGCACGGGCTGACACCTCACTGTCGCGCACCGCCAGAAAGGATCGCCCCGTCGCGGACCGAAGAAGGTTCGCATAGGCGAGCGTCACAAGCACCGTGCAGACCAGACACAGGAAATAGAACAGCTTTGGCGTGCCATAGCGGTCGATCATCGTGCCGAAAATCTCAATGGGCGGCGCGAACACCCCCATCACCCCGCCGGTATAGGGTTCTGCAATGATCGCCACGTCCTCGACAATGATGGAGAGTGCGATAGTGGCGATGGCCAGATAGATGCCCGAAAGCCGCAGGATTGGCAGTGCGATGATTGCCCCGACAACGCCCGTGAAAATCGCGGCCATGGGAAGGGCGAGCAGAAACGGGATGCCCTGCTCCATGAACCAGAGGTTAGAGAATGCGCCCATCGCAAGGAACGCCGCGTGCCCAAGGCTCACCTGCCCCGTATGACCGGCCAGGATCATCAGCCCCATGCCTGCGATGCACCAGATCAGAACAAGCGTGATCTCACCCGTCAGGTAGTCAGAGACCACGAACGGCAAGGCGCACATCAGGCCCAACAGAACCGCATATTTCAGCAGGCGGGCGCGGTCCTCGAACAAGCGAATATCGTCGTCATAGCTGGCTTTGAAATGAACTTTCATGCCGGATGTCCCTCCAGAGGGTCGGGGCCTGCGGAATAGTCGAACCCATTGGCGATCAATTGCTGCCAGCGCGTGTGCCGGTGGCGGAAGAAAGAAGGATAGAGAGAGCCTGCGATCAGGGATGCCGGGCCCGTCAGGTTCAGAACATCGGTGTAGCGGGTCCCCTTCCCCTCAGGCTCGACCATCATAACATGGTCCCAGCCGTTGAGGCCCTCGGCCGTCTGGCGCAATGCATATCGTCCGGCGGTCGTATCGGGGTATTCGACGCGAAAGCTCTGCACGCCCGATGGCATCATCCCGTAGAACCGCGCGGCCATGCGGTAGTCCCGCTCTTCCCATTCCTCGGGCCAGCTTGTCGGCTCCATGATGCGGAAGGTCACGCGCGGGGCGCAGATATAGCGCAAAAGGGCAGTACGTTTGAGGTTCGCCCAGACACGTTCCGGCGATGTGGCGAAAGTTGAGCTGAGTTCGAAACGCGACATCCGCTCACACCTTCTTTTGAGCGATCTGGGCGAAAAGGCCACCCGGTCGCAGGATGAGCACCAGCAGCATCAGCGCGTAAGGCGCGATCTGGGCCGAGCCGGAGGGCGCGTAACGCGCGGCGAACTGCTCGACCACGCCGATCAGCAGCCCGCCCATCAAGGCGCCGGGCAACGAACCAAACCCACCAATCACAGCAGCGGCAAACGCCTTGATGCCGAAGAGCAGGCCTACGGCAGGCTCAATCGCGCCTTTGGCCGCAAAGAGCACACCGGCAATGGCGGACACGACCCCGGACAGACCCCAAACGATGGAGTTCACCCGCTTTACGGGGATGCCCATGTAATAGGCCGCCATCTGGTTTTGAGAACTGGCCTGCATCGCCATGCCAAGGCGCGTGCGCCCGAAGAACAGCCACAGCGAAAAGGTCAGCGCGCAGGTGGCGAAGATGATGATGACGTCCACCACGGCGATGGAAATGCCCGCAAACCGCCAGACGTCGCCGGCAAACGGCGTCTCGAGGCTGACGGGATCGTAACCAAAATAGGTGCCCGCAAAGAAACGCAGAATGAAGCCAAGTGCGATGGTCAGGATCACCATCGCGAATTGGGGCTGTCCGAAAATCGCCCGCAGCACGAAACGGTCCAGCGCATAGGAAAAGGCCCCCAGCACCAGGGCGGCCGCAACGAGGCCGATGATGAAAGGCAAATCAGCGCCATTGGCGTTGATGAACGTGATCCCTAGGAACGCGCCCAACATCAGCATATCGCCCTGGGCAAAGTTCACCGCCTCGGACGCTTTATAGATCAGTACGAAACCAAGGGCGACCAGCCCATAGATACAGCCATTGGCAATGCCGCCAATCAGCAGTTGAAGCACGTCTGCCACGTGCGATCCTCCCATATCGTGGGCCAGTCGTTAATCGCCGGTCCCTACAGGCTTAAGGATGATGAAGGATTTGCGTTTGGCAAGTGCGCCAAAGCAGACATTTGACTGACGTAACGGAAATTCGTCTCCGCGCGGTGGTTTACCTTCAAACCAACCCGCCCTATACCCTTGGGCAAATGCCAAACAGCTGGGAGAATGCCCATGTCCGTCCGCTCTGAGGTTCAAGCGGTTACAGACCGAATTGTCGAGCGCTCCAAACCGCTTCGGGAACCCTATCTGGACCGGATGCGCCGCGCGGCAGACCAAGGCCCGAACAGGAAAGCTCTGTCCTGCGGAAACATGGCACATGTCACGGCAGGCTGCGGCGCGCATGACAAGGACGCGATCTCATTCACCGATGCGGGCAATATCGGGATCATCACAGCCTATAATGACATGTTGTCGGCCCATAAGCCGTATGAGACTTACCCTGAACTTATTCGTCAGACGGCACGCGCGGCAGGTGGGGCGGCACAGGTCGCGGGTGGGGTGCCTGCTATGTGTGACGGCGTCACGCAGGGCAAACCGGGCATGGAGCTATCGCTCTTCTCGCGCGATGTCATCGCGCTGGCCGCCGGGGTCGGGCTTAGCCACAATGCCTATGATGCGGCCATGTTCCTTGGGATCTGTGACAAGATTGTACCCGGCCTCGTCATTGCTGCAGCCACGTTCAGCCATATCCCGTCGATCTTCGTGCCTGCGGGGCCGATGCCCTCGGGACTGCCAAATGATGAGAAAGCGGCAACGCGCCAGCGCTATGCCAAAGGAGAGATTGGCCGCGACGAGCTTTTGAAAGCGGAAATGGCCTCTTACCACTCGCCGGGCACCTGCACCTTCTATGGCACAGCGAACACCAACCAGATGTTGATGGAGTTCATGGGCCTGCACCTGCCGGGGGCAAGCTTCGTCAATCCCGACACGGATCTGCGCGAGGCCTTGACGAAAGCTGCGACCGAGCGCGCGTTGCAGATTACGGCAGAAGGCAACGAGTACACGCCGGTGGGCGAAGTGCTCGACGAGCGGGCTTACGTGAACGGCATGATCGGATTGCACGCGACCGGTGGCTCCACCAACCTCATTCTGCACCTTGTCGCGATGGCCCGTGCGTCCGGCATCGCGATCACCTGGGAGGACATGAGCGATCTGTCCGCAATCATCCCCTCAATGGCGAAGGTCTATCCCAACGGCCTGGCGGACGTGAACCAGTTCCACGCAGCCGGCGGGCTACAATACCTCATCGGCCAGTTGCTGGTTGAAGGTTTGCTGCATGATGATGTGCGCACCATCGCGGGCGAAGGCATGCACCACTACACAAAGGAACCAACCCTCAAGGAAGGTGAAATCAGCTGGGTCGACGGGCCGACAGAAAGCGGGAATGACATGATCCTGCGCCCGGCCTCTGCCCCCTTCCAGAAGACCGGGGGGCTGACGCTTTTGCGCGGCAATCTTGGCACAGCGGTCATCAAGACCTCTGCCGTGAAGCCGGAGCGACGCGTGATCGAGGCCCCTGCCCGCGTCTTCCACGATCAGGAGAGCGTCAAGGCCGCGTTCCAGGCCGGAGAACTGGACCGGGACGTCATCGTGGTCGTCCGCTTCCAGGGGCCGAAAGCGAATGGCATGCCAGAGCTACACTCCCTCACTCCGCCGCTGGGGGTTCTGCAGGACAAGGGATTCAAGGTCGCGTTGGTCACTGACGGGCGCATGTCGGGTGCGAGTGGCAAGGTTCCCGCAGGGATCCATCTGTCGCCAGAGGCTGCTGACGGTGGTCCAATTGCGAAGATCCAGGATGGAGATCTCATCCGTCTGGACGGCGAGACCGGAACACTCGAGGTTCTGGCAGACGCCTTCGATCAGCGCCCGGTTGCCACAGCGGATCTGAGCGCCAATTCCTACGGCATCGGGCGGGAATTGTTTGAGACGTTCCGCAATGTCGTCGGACCCGCCGCAGGTGGCGCCTCGGCATTGCACGCGGCCGACTGAACCTGCCACCGTCGGAGCCTCCGGCGGGGATATTTTTTTGGATAAAGAAAGCGGGCGCACCATCGCGCTGAAGGAGAGACCATGACCCTTTCGACACTGGAGCTGTGCCAATCCGCCCCGATGATCCCGGTGATCGTCATCAACGATCTGGCCGAAGCCGTGCCACTGGCCGAAGCGCTGGTCGACGGTGGCATCAAGGTCTTGGAGGTCACGTTGCGTACCCCCGTGGCCCTTGATGCGATCCGGGAAATCATCGCGAGTGTGCCCGGCGCCGTGGTGGGTGCCGGGACCCTGAAATCCGCGCAGGATGTCAGCGATTGTGTCGCGGCAGGCTGCGCCTTTGGGGTGTCCCCCGGCGCACCGGCCGGGCTGATGGAGGCTGTTGCCGCAGAACACTTCCCGTTTCTGCCCGGCTGCAATTCCCCGACCGAGGCGATGAGCCTGGCAGATGCGGGCCACGAAGTCCTGAAATTCTTCCCTGCGAGTGCTGCGGGCGGGGTCCCAATGCTCAAGGCGATGAGCGCTCCCCTGCCGGACATCAAGTTCTGCCCGACCGGGGGGGTCAGCCTCGACAATGCAAAGGACTACCTTGCGCTGCCGAACGTCGTGACCGTGGGCGGTTCATGGGTCGTGCCAGGTGCGCAAGTGATGGACGGCGATTGGGATGCGATCCGCGATCTCGCGCGGGAAACCGCCATTGCGCTTGGAAACCGTTGAACGCGCCCCGCAGATTCGGCATGGTTTGCCAAGACCATCCAGCGGAGCCTTCACGATGATCCGAGCCTCTCTACTACTTTCCGGCTGCACCGCCCTTGTCCTGTCAGGATGTGCGACAACCGGGCCGTCGGGGCCTAGCCCCATCGTTCTGGCCGCTGGGGCCGCACCGATGGGCGTGGACTGCGCTGTGATGGAAATGACGGCAGAACCCGGAGAGGCTGCCATCGGACTGACCGAAGCACAATCTGCCCTGATGGGCCATTGGGTTCAGGGCATGTGGGAAAGCGGCGTTTGCCATACTCTGTCGGTTGAGGACATTCAGGCCGATGGGACCGCGCGCGTTGTTTTTGCAAATGGCCCGAGTGCCGTGGCACCCCCAACCGCCCGACGTGTGACCGGCACGGTCAGTGAGAGCGGGATTTTGCGTTTCACTCTGCCGGATGGCGCTGAGGTCAGCTATGCGCTGGATGGAGAGATCCTGCGCGGCGTCCTGCGTCGCGACGGAACCATGTCGCCAGTGGCGCTGACCCGCGGGTAGCAGAGGCCACAAAGCGTTCCAGTCGGCGGAAAATGGTAGGCCCGGCAGGACTTGAACCCGCAACCAAAGCGTTATGAGCGCTCTGCTCTAACCAATTGAGCTACAGGCCCGCCTGTGGCATCGACGGATAGCAGACCGCGCGGTGCGGTCAAGTCAAAGAGGACCGCACAATGACAGAACAGCCCCGCACACCCTATCTGGGCCAGTATGTCCTGATCCTGATTGCGGCGACGGCGGGTATCTTCGTTTTGCGGTTGGGGGCCGCGTCGCTATTCGATGTCGAGCTTGGCGCGGGGGGGCTCGCACTCCTGCCGCCACTTCTGGGCGCGATCTTTTGTGGGCGAAAATGGGCTATGGAACGGGGTAGCGTTCCGCAAGCAAACGTGGCCTGGCGATGGGCGATTGTTGCGGGGATTGCGTTTCTGGCCCTGCAGATCCTGCTTACCCCACTTGTCCTGATCAATATGGGCGGCGCGCTCGACGGTTCTGCCGCGACAGTTCTCGTGCTGGGATTGGCGCTTTTCACAGCAATCGCGATCTTTGTGAATCGCTTCTTTCTGGTGATGGGCGCGCGCGGCGTGCTCAAGAACCCGGGGAAGTGATGGACAAGGGCTTCGCTGCTGCCTAAACGGAGCGCAAATCGACACCCGATCAAGGAGACCGCCCGATGAGCAAGCTGACCTATGCAGAGGCAGGCGTGGATATCGAAGCGGGAAATGACCTTGTTCGGCGGATCGGTCCGGCGGCCAAGTCGACAAACCGATCCGGTGTTATGTCGGGTATTGGCGGGTTCGGCGGTCTCTTCGATCTGAAGGCCGCGGGATACACGGACCCGGTTCTTGTCGCGGCAACAGATGGGGTCGGCACAAAGCTGCGGATCGCAATTGATACCGGCAATGTCGGTGGCGTTGGTGTTGATCTTGTTGCCATGTGCGTCAACGATCTGATCTGTCAGGGGGCTGAGCCTCTCTTCTTTCTCGACTACTTCGCGACGGGCAAGCTCGACGTAGAGGAGGCCGCGCAGGTCGTTGAGGGGATTGCCTCAGGTTGCAAACAGGCGGGCTGCGCGCTGATCGGTGGTGAAACGGCGGAGATGCCGGGGATGTATCACGCCGGTGATTTCGATCTTGCCGGCTTCTCGGTTGGTGCGATGGAGCGGGGTACCGCCTTGCCCGCCAACGTCGCTGCCGGGGATGTGTTGCTCGGCCTCACTTCGTCGGGTGTCCACTCGAATGGCTACAGCCTTGTCCGTCGGATCGTGGCGGATGCGGGCCTTGGCTGGGATGCACCTGCCCCCTTCGCGGACGGCACGCTTGGCGCGGCATTGCTGGAGCCGACTCGCATCTATGTTCAGCAAGCACTCTCTGCGATCCGCGAGGGTGGCGTGAATGGTCTCGCACATATCACAGGCGGTGGGCTGACAGAGAATCTGCCGCGTGTCCTGCCCGAGGGGTTGGGGGTGCATGTGAACCTTGATGCTATCTCATTGCCGCCGGTTCTGGACTGGCTGATTTCTCAGGCCGATCTCGATGAGGCTGAAGCGCTCAAGACCTTCAACTGTGGTGTCGGAATGGTGCTGGTCGTGGCGGAAGGTGCCGTCGATGCGATCACGGCGGCGCTGGAAGATCATGGCGAGACCGTGTTGCCACTCGGCCAGGTCGAGGCCGGGTCGGGTGTCCGTTATTCCGGCGCGCTGCGGTGAAACGTGTCGCTATCCTGATTTCCGGCGGCGGCTCCAACATGGTGCGGCTGGTGGAGGACATGCGCGCAGGCGGCATTGCCGGTGAGCCGGTCCTGGTCTTATCGAACAAGGCTGATGCTGGCGGTCTCGCGAAGGCCGAGGCTTTCGGTGTTCCAACGACCGTCATTGATCACAAGGGCTTTCCTGACAGAGCCGCGTTTGATGCAGCGGTGAGCGACGCGCTGGATGCGGTAAAGCCAGATCTGATCTGCCTCGCCGGTTTCATGCGCATCCTGACACCTGCATTCACGGCACGTTGGGGTGACCGGATGCTGAACATTCATCCTTCTTTGCTGCCCCTCTTCAAAGGTCTGCACACCCATCGGCAAGCGCTGAGTGCCGGTGTGGCTGTCCACGGGTGTACGGTGCATAAAGTGACGGCGGACCTTGATGACGGCCCCATCCTTGGGCAAGCGGTCGTACCTGTTCTTAATGACGACACGGAAGCGACCCTGGCCGCGCGCGTCCTGACGCAAGAACACCTCCTTTACCCGGCAGTGGTGCGCAAGATTTGTGCTGATGAGCCGGGCCAGATCGCCCTCTCAGCCGTTTGACCCGCATTGGGGTAGACTCGGCCCCTTTATTTGGTATCTCTCCCCCCAAATCCCGTGACGTGGCGTCGCGGGAGAGACTGAGAGGAGAACTCCATGGTCAAAGTAGCCATCAACGGATTTGGTCGCATCGGGCGCAACGTGCTGCGCGGAATTATCGAGAGCGGACGCACCGATATCGAAGTCGTCGCGATCAACGACCTCGGGCCGGTTGAGACCAACGCCCACCTGCTGCGCTACGACTCCGTCCATGGCCGCTTTCCCGCCACCGTCACTGTGGATGGCGATACGATCGACGTTGGCCGTGGCCCGATCCGTGTGACGGCCGAGCGTGATCCGAAGGCCCTGCCCTGGGGTGATGTTGACGTTGCACTAGAGTGCACCGGCATCTTCACCGCGCGCGACAAAGCCGCGATGCACCTAGAGAACGGCTCGAAGAAAGTTCTGATCTCTGCCCCCGGCGCAAACTCCGACAAGACCATCGTCTACGGTGTAAACCATGAGACGCTGACGGCTGAGGACACCGTTGTCTCCAACGCGTCTTGCACGACGAACTGCCTGTCCCCGGTTGCGAAGGTTCTGAACGACGCGATTGGCATCAATCGCGGTTTCATGACCACGATCCACTCCTACACTGGTGACCAGCCGACGCTGGACACGATGCACAAGGACCTTTACCGCGCACGCGCGGCAGCGATGTCGATGATCCCGACCTCCACCGGTGCTGCGAAGGCCGTTGGTCTGGTTCTGCCGGAGCTGGCAGGCAAGCTGGACGGTGTGGCCATCCGGGTGCCGACGCCAAATGTGTCCGTCGTCGACCTGACCTTTGAGGCCTCCCGCGACACCACAGTTGAAGAGATCAATGACGCGATCCGCGCGGCGGCTGATGGCCCGCTTGATGGTGTACTGGGTTACACCGATGAGAGCCTCGTTTCCATCGACTTCAACCATGATCCGCATTCGTCGATCTTCCACATGGATCAGACGAAGGTGATGGAAGGCACGATGTGTCGTATTCTGAGCTGGTATGACAATGAATGGGGCTTCTCAAACCGCATGGCGGACACTGCCGTGAAGATGGCCAGCCTCTAATCTCTCAAGACAGCAACCGCAAAATTGCAAGGGCCTGACGATCGGTCGTCAGGCCCTTTTTCATAGGTACGGAGCTGACGCGATTACATCACGGTATAGACCAGCGGAGAGCCCGCGCCGCGATCCCGCGTAAATGTCGCCTGATCACCATCAAGAACAACCAATTGGCAATCTTCAGGGGATGGCCCGCTTGGTCCAGCCGTCAGAGTGCGGCACCAGTAACCATCGCGCATCTCATAGGTTCCCGCCAGCGGTGTGCCCGCCCAATCCCCAGCCAGCGTACCGTCCGCATTGATGGTGAACGCACGCCCTTCGCCAAAGCTAAGCGACTTTCCGACGAGTGCCTGCAGGTCCTCTTGAGTTGCAATCGTGACGCCCATCGACGTTTCTTCCGTCATGGGCATTTCGTCGTTCGATGTTTCAGCAGCACAGGCTGCAAGCAGAAGTGTAGCGGCGGAAAGTGATAGTATAGTCTTCATGGGGGGCTCCATTATTTTGCCCCACTAGCCTATTTGCCGAAATTCCTACGGATCAAGTGATTTTAAGCAAGCGCTTACATTTGCCAATGGGTAACCCAACAGCAATAGATCGCAACATATTGATATTTGCGGAATATTACTGAAGCAAAATCGATCTAACTCAGTCCGGTATTAAGCGAGCAGACTACAAACACAGATCAACCCATCCGTATAAAGCGCTTCGATTTAACCAGACACAGCACTTACTTCGAGTCAGGCCGACCGTCTTACCACCATCATAACAACACCTGATCGCATTCCGTGGCCCCGCCCGTACGGTGCAACTCGAATAACAGAAGGATAGCCATCGAATTCAGTCTCGATCTCGACAGGCTTCATTTGCGCAACGGCATCGGGCAGGAAGTCGAGCGGCCGAGGGAAGCCATCCGGCAGCTCAATCTGCGTGATGTGTGGCTTGCTCTCAGCCCCGAGGATGTTGAACGCCTCTCGCGCAGCATTTGACGCCCGCAGAATGTTAAGTCGCGTGTCCATCACGACAACCGGCATGGAGATATGGGTCAGAATGGACTCCATCTCCCGGCTGACCTGGCTGAGCTCCTGCGCACTGATCTGCTGCTCTTCGTTGACGGTAATCAGCTCTTCATTCGTCGATTGAAGTTCCTCGTTTGCCGTCTCTAGCTCTTCATTGGTCGACTGCAATTCCTCGTTGGTCGATTGCAGCTCTTCGTTGAGTGACTGAAGTTCCTCATTGGAGGTCTCAAGCTCCTCGATTGTTTGCTGCAACGTCTCGCGGGTCGACTCCAACTCCTGACGCAATTCGAAATTTGAACTGTCACTCTCGATGAATGGCTGATCCTTGCCCTCAGCCGTCACATCAGCCGCAGGCAGTGTTTCAAGAACGACGAGGAACAGGGTTTCGACCGTGTCATCGGTAACCATAGGGTGGACGCGCAGACGCACGGGGCTTGCGTTGCTTTCATCCATCTCGATCGGACCGGACGTCCGCACCTCGTTTGAGCGTTCAGCCAGTGAAATCAGGACCCTTGCCTCACCTGCAAGGCGGGGCTTGAGCATATCGAGAGACGCGGCATTCACCTGCCCTTGCCGGATCGAGACATAGGGATCAATGTCGCCATAGACATTGCGCATCCGGTGATCGGCAGTGACCAGAACCGCGTTGGGGCCAATCGTACGGACGAGCGCCTGAAAGCGCGCATCCTCTGCATTCCGCCCTTGACGCGCGCGTGCTGCGCGGCGCGCCTCGATGGCATCGCCAGAATAGCGAGATGTCACGGCCCCTGCGACGCTGAATGCACCTTCATAGCCCTCCCGCTTGCGGAACACTTTGCCCGGGCTATTTGTGCGGCGGAACATGGACTCTACGCCATTGATGCTCTCAGCCTTTCCGAGAAAGAGCATCCCCTCGGGTCGCAGTGCGCTGTACATGCGGGCCATAACGCGCTGTTGCAGCTGCGCGCCGAAATAGATCAACAGATTGCGGCAGCAGATCAGATCCAGATGCAGGAATGGCGGATCCTGACACACGTTATGCTCGGCAAAGAGGATGATCTCACGCAGGGGTTTGACGACCTTGAACCCCTCCCCCTCTGTCTCGAAGAATTCCTGACGCAGCTCTGGCGGAACACGGGTCATCGTGCTCATCGGATATGCACCCTGCCGGGCGATCTGAAGAGCCGATTGATCGATATCGGTCGCGAAAAGCTGGAAGTTCGAGCGATCAATCTTGTGCATGCCGCCAAAGGCGCGGGCGAACAGCATTGCGATCGAATAGGCCTCTTCGCCTGTTGCGCAGCCGGGACACCAGACGCGCAGCGGTCGGCTGGGATCGCGGTCGTCAACGATCTGCTGTATCGCTTTTGCGAAGCTTTCGAATTCCTGAGGGTCGCGGAAGAAAGACGTGACCGAAATCAGCATGTCGCGGAACAGTGTGCCGATCTCCTCTTCGTCATTGCGAAGCCGATCCACGTAGTCTGCAATGCGCTCTAGTCCCAGCGCAGCCATGCGCCGCTCGATCCGACGGTGAATCGTCGATGGCTTGTAGTCCCGGAAATCAACACCGGACTGCGCGAACAACAGCTGATTGATCTCTGCCAACGAATTGACCGGTGGCATGATTGCGCTCAACCCTTCCGCATCGCGGGAGGTCTGAACGATCTCAGCAAATTTCTGACCAATTGCTTGAGGCGTCAGGACAAGGTCGATACAGCCCGTTCGGATCGCGCTGACAGGCATCCCGTCATATTTCGCACTGTCTGCGTCCTGCGCGATGGTGATACCGCCCGCCGCACGGATAGCACGCACGCCAAAGGCGCCATCAGAGCCTGTGCCAGACAAGATGACGCCAAGTGCTGACGTCCCGATTTGTTCGGCCAAAGAGTCAAAGAAAGCATCGATCGACGGTTTGGGAGCGGCGGCGGACTCTTCTGGCGGTGTCAGAATGAGGGTTCCATCCGACACCATCAAATTGTGGCCCGGTGGTGTGACGTAGATATGGTTCGGCTGAGGCACCACACCATTAACGATTTGCTCAACAGGTAAATGCGTCTCACGCTCGATCAATTCGGGCAGTAAGCTGCGATGCTGCGGGGCCATGTGCTGAGCAACAATGTAGGTAGCATTGGTTTGCTCTGGCAGATGCTTGACCAATGCTGAGAGCGCCTCAAGCCCGCCGGCAGAAGCCCCAATTCCAACCCACGCCATCGAAGACGCTGCAACGTCAGTCATACGATACACCACTCAAACTGATAGAAAACCACTACGCAAATCTGCAGCAACGATTGTTAACCTAATAAAGTCTTCGGATTGCTGCAACCCGCGCCACGGTGCATACTGTCTAAATCTAATGGAGTTTTCGATCCGTATAAAAGCTCCTAAAAAGTATTGATTTGGAAGCAAAAATGACCGCTGATCAAACTTCGAGGGGCGCGCATAAAAGCCAGGCGTCCAGCCTCTCCTCCCTCGGCGGCGACGCTACAATTTCGCTGCGACTCGAACAGAGCGGCGCCCTAGTTGTTAAGCAGTTCGACTTTATCCTCACGCATGGACGGATGCGGCTTTCCTTCAATGAGGATATGCCGCTGGAAGACGTTTTCAGAGACGAGATAGTTGAAGCCATCGGCTACCTGGTGGCGCGGGTTGGCGACACGTCGCTCTTGAGCGCTCCGGAGTTTGAGGTCGATGCCGGTGGCTGCAATATTTCCGGCGCAACGATCCTGACGAGCATCGTGAAGGACAACGCCACAGCAATCACCGTCAGATTGCGCGATATTCGCGGCAATGCGATGGAATTGCTGACAAAAAACGTTGTGCCACCGACCGTTGACGCCGAACTTTTGCAGCGCACGATCGACGATGCGCTCAACCGGATCTACGTGCCATTGCGCAATTTTGACGCCGCTCTTGAGAGGGCGATGGAAGAGCGCCGTGATGGGGATGTTGACCGGCTTCATGCCCAAATCCTGGCCTTCCGCAGTGAGATTGACACGGTTTGCTTCAATTTCGAGCGCTTGTTGTCGGAGGAGATAGCGCGGTTGGACAAAGACGGTGAGCTTGGATTGGCACGTCAGGCCAACCTTCGCATTATCCCGCGTGACTCCTGAACGTTGAGCGCTCCACAAGACACGCAAAGTGACCTGGTCGTCACACTCGCGCCAGACCACGCACTAATCGCCCTCGATCAGGATCTGCGTCACATAATCGGGACGGCTGGCCTGCCGTTGATTGGCGGCGAAAGCACTCGATTATCGGCCCACATGGACGGTGATTTGGTCCATCACCTGCGTAATGCGGTCGGCGTTGTCAGGTACGGTGACAGACCAGATGGCTTGGCGGTCGGCACCCATCAGATCTTCGGCGCTGATCGTGATATCTGGATGGAGTGGCACGATCAGATCTGTATCCTAAGGTTGCAGCCACACGCACCCCGTTTCAGCAATATCCCGGATCCCACAATTGTTCTGAGGGTCCTGCTGTCGCGCCGTCGAAAAGCGCTGGATAGTGCTCAGGCGCTCGCCAGCCTGGCTTGCCGCAATTTGCGTCGAATATTCAACGCCGATACCGTTTCAGCATTCGCGCTTCATGGAAATCGCGTCGAGTTGCGGGGATGCAGTTCGATTTTTCCTAACGGATCCGCGGAGCTGGCCGAACGGGTTGATGCCGGAATGATTGCAGAGCAGTTGCGGTACTGCCTGCTGCGCGTTCAGCCGGAGCAGCATTTTGTTGCCTTTAGGATCCTAGGTCAGGACGAACCACAACTCACGCAAGTGCGACATTTCACGGACCAGCAAGCCTTGCAGCATGACGCGATTGCCGCCTTCGGATCCCGTGCGGCGGGACAAGCAGTTCTGTGCGTTCGTGACGAAAGCAAAGTTACCGGAGTGTTTTTTTTCGAGACTTCCGAACCCATCGCGCTATCTGCCGACGTGGCGGCGAGCCTCGCGCTTTATGCCGGAATGGAAGAAACAGCGCGCATTTTTCGGTGACCGTTTGCGCCTTGTCAGGGTCGAGCAAATATGAGCGAAAACCAGATAACGGTTCTGATACTAGAAGATGATCAGGCCCTCGCGCTGAGCTGGCAGCAAGGATTTGAGGAACACGGCGACCGCGCCATCATCGCGTCAACCGCGACACAGGCACTTGAGCTTTTGGACAGCACACCGATCGATGTCCTCATCTCCGACATGTATATCTACGTTGGTGACAAACTGGGCTCCGATGGCGGCGTGAAGCTAATTGGCCTTCTGCGGGCGGCGGGCTCCCCGTCAGAACGGATGGAATTGCCGATTATTGCAATTACCGGGCAGCCTCAGGATAGCCGGTTCATACCGCCTGTTCTGGAACTTGCGAAATCCCTGGGTGCGGATCTCTGTCTTGAGAAGCCGATCAGTGTTAGCACGCTCGTGCACACGACACACGATTTGCTGCGCATTCCACGTGGGGAAGTCGCGCGCTCACGCCGCGACGAAGCGTAGTGCGACACCGTTGATGCAATGACGCATGCCGGTGGGCGCCGGTCCGTCTGCGAAGATATGTCCCTGATGTCCGCCACAACGGGCACAATGCACTTCGGTCCGCGTCCCTAGAAAGAAGGACCAATCCTCCTTGGTCGCGACACGCCCTTCAATGGCCTCCCAAAAACTTGGCCAGCCCGTGCCGCTGTCATATTTCGTGGCGCTCTCGTAAAGCGGGTTGTCGCATCCTGCGCAGTGAAACGTACCGCTGCGATATTCTTCATTCAGCGGGCTGGAGAACGGACGCTCCGTCGCTTCCTCCCGCAGCACCGCGAATTGGGCCGGGGTCAAGCGCGCACGCCATGTTTCCTCACTCAACGTAATTTCGAAAGGCCCCTCATCCGCCGTCGCAGGAAGGCCGAGCACGGCGGCCAGTCCGCCCATGGCTACGGTTCCGGTCAGAAAACTGCGGCGATTCAAGGTCATTCTGTGCTCCTGTGCGGTGTGATTGCATATGATTTAGCGTATCAGGCGCCACCTGTGACCCCGCGCTCACTGAGTGGTGATGGGCCGTGTGCAGCAAAGGAAGCGATTGTGCCCCGCGCGGATCGGTCTTATTTTCTGACCAAAGTGAGGTTACATGCCCTTCCAGAAGATTGAGACAGAACGCGTCGCGGACGCAATCATCCACCAGATTGAAAGCCTGATCCTGCGCGGCGTCTTACAACCGGGGGAGCGCCTGCCGTCGGAGCGGGATCTTGCAAGCCGGCTGGGCGCCTCCCGCCCGTCGCTGCGAGAGGCATTGGCACAGTTGGAGGAAAATGGGCTGATCGTCACGCGTGCGGGGTCTGGTGCCTATGTTGCGGAGGTGCTGGGATCGGCCTTTGCGCCGCCTCTGATCCAGCTCTTTGCAAGTCATGAGGAAGCCTTTTTCGACTATCTGTCTTTCCGGCGGGACCTGGAGGGGATGGCGGCGGAGCGCGCGGCAAGGTTTGCGACGCCGACAGATCTTGCCGTCATCAGGGCGGTGTTTGAACGGATGGAAGCAGCACATGGAGAGCGCAATCCCGACCATGAAGCGACGCTAGATGCGGAATTCCACATGGCCATCGTGGAGGCCGCCCACAATGTTGTCATGATGCATATGATGCGCTCGATGTTTGATCTCTTGCGCAACGGCGTGTTCTACAACCGCCAGATCCTGTTCGGAGTTCGGGACACGCGAACGATCCTGCTGGGCCACCACAGGGCCATTCATGACGCAATCCAGATGCGCGATCCGTCGGGGGCGCGGAAAGCCTTGGAAGATCACCTGATGTTCATCGAAGATTCAATGCGTGAGCATGTTCGCAGAACAGCTCAGGAAGATACGGCCAGATTGCGTCTCGCGCAGATCGAAACGGGCTGATCCGCGCATCGCAACGAATTTGCCTGATATTCAGAGTCCCAAATGCGCCGAGACCTGAAAGCTATCAGGGATCGGGTGAGACCGTTCTTCCACAATGCCAGCCGCAACGACCTGCGCGCAGCGATGTGCGACGCCGAAACCAATCTTGAACCCGCCCAACATCGCATGTAACCGCGGCGCGCCGGGTACCGGGCCAATCATCGGATCGCGGCCATTGGCACGGGGCCGCACGCCCGCCCAACGCGACAGGACGCCCGCCCGGCCCAACCGGGGGCAGATCGTGCGCGCAGTGTAATGGAGCTCATCAAGCTGCTCATCCGTCGTGCGCCCATCCTCATACTCTCGTTCGCTGGTCGAACCGACGCCGGTCGTGCCATCGGCATGGGGCACGACGTAGAGGCCCTTGCCCTGAATGACCGGCAAATCGCGGGCGTCGAGATCCAGCAAAAGCGCCTGCCCCTTTTCACCACGGCCGGGCACCTCCCCAACATGGGGGCGAAGCAGTTCGAACCCGTCGACACCATTTGCGATAACCACATGATCGGCGCTCAAGTCTTCGCCCGGCAGAAAGACCTGCCCGCGTGACCCTACCCTGGAAACTGGCGCATTCAGGCGCAGAACGCCGCCCCGCGCCTGCAACGCCGCCGCAAGCGCGGTGATGGTCTGCTTTGGGTAGAGACGCGCGCTCAGATTGTCCTGAACCAGTCCGAACGGGGCCGCCTCTGGCATCAGCCAACGCGGCCAGGCATCCCCCGGCAAGACGTTCATCACCTTGTCCTTGGGCCAACGCAAAGCCGCATCAGCGCAGCGCACCCGCGCAAGATCGCGCATATTCTCGTTGAGAAGCGGTGTAATCCGTCCGCTGGCGCCGTAGCCGGTGGTCAGACCAGTCTCCGCCTCGATCTTCTGCAAAAGCGGGCCCAGCGTCAGAAGAGCCTCAAGCTGAAACTGCTTCTTGGGTGTCCAGCGCTCTGGCATGTGGGGGGCGAGTGCGCCAACGATGCCACCGCTGGCACCCGCGCCGATCTCACCCGCAGCCTCCAGAACCAGAACTGAACGTCCCGTCTTTCGGACCTCAAGCGCCGTGTGCAGGCCAAAGACCCCAGCCCCGATCACGATGACGTCTGCCTGTCCGCTTGCCACCGCAAATCCCTTCCTTACTGTCGCCCCAGACTTAAGCGGAGTGGCGCCAATGACAACTGCAAATCCCGATCTGGACTGGCGAGACAATGGAACGCCTGTCTCGATCCGCTTTGATGACCCCTATTTCTCGATCCATGACGGTCTTGCTGAAACCTGTCACGTGTTTCTTGACGGGAACCGACTTTCATCACGGCTGGTCGACGGGTTTCATGTGGCTGAATTGGGCTTTGGCACTGGGCTGAACCTTCTGGCCCTGGCGCGACTGGCAGAGGATCTGAATGTGGAGATCAACTTCACCACGTTCGAGGCGTACCCCCTTTCACCTTCGGACATGGCCCGTGCGCATGAAAACTGGCCGGAGCTTTCTGACCAAGCTGCGACAATGAGGGCGGCCTACCCCCTCAAGGGCGGTTCATTCTCTGTCGGCAAAGTCCGTGTCGATCTGAGGCTCGGCATCGCACTGGAAGAACTGCCAGCATGGCATGGAAAAGCCGACGCTTGGTTTCTCGACGGCTTCAGCCCGGCCCGCAATCCGGAGCTTTGGTCCGAAACGCTGATGGCAGAGGTTGGACGTCATACGATCGCCGGTGGCACCTTCGCAACGTATACAAGTGCAGGCCATGTGCGGCGAAGCCTCACGGCTGCTGGTTTTGACGTTCAAAAGCAACCCGGATTTGGCCGTAAGAGAGAGATGAGCACAGGCATCCTGTCGTAATCAAAGATCCCACGTGCTTGGCGGACAAGCGAGTCCTGATAGATGGTTCGCTTGCCCTTTTCGCTGTGACCGCATCGCCTACTCGGCGGCAATTGCACCTTCCGCAGCCTCGACGCGGCAGGCCGAGAACTTGAACTCCGGGATCTTGCCGTAAGGATCGACGGCGTTGTTCGTCAGAATATTTGCGGCCGCTTCAACATAGGCAAAGGGCAGGAAGACCATGTCGGGCGCCACCGCTCGATCCTGACGCGCCATGATCGTGATCGTGCCGCGACGTGTCGTCAGGCGGACATGCCCGCCCGGCGCGACGCCAAGCTTGCGCAACGTTGAGGGGTGTAGTGAGCAGTTTGCCTCAGGCTCCACCGCGTCCAGCACACTGGCCCGCCGCGTCATTGAACCGGTATGCCAATGCTCAAGCTGACGACCTGTCGTCAGAATATAAGGATAGTCCGCATCCGGCGTCTCTGCCGGTGGAATGACCGAAGCTGGCGTGAACTTCGCACGGCCTTCTGCACGAGGGAATGCATCCGAGAAAACGACAGCTTCGCCCGGCTGGTCGGGACCATGCACCGGATAGGTCACAGCGTCCTCACGCTCCAACCGCTCCCACGTAATGTTGTCGAGGCTTTTCATGTTCTGCTTCATCTCAGCGAACACTTCAGAGGGGTGGGTATAGGACCACTCCATCCCACACCGCTTTGCAAGCTCGGTGGTGATCCACCAATCCTCTTGCGCTTCACCGGGGGCCGGCACGGCAGCGCGACCCATCTGGACCTGGCGGTTGGTGTTGGTGACGGTGCCGTTCTTCTCCGCCCACGCAGTTGCGGGCAAGATAACGTCAGCGTAGTTCGCTGTTTCCGTCAGGAAGATATCCTGAACGACGAGGTGGTCGAGCTTGGCAAGCGCTGCTCGCGCATGTTCCACATCCGGGTCGGACATGGCGGGGTTTTCGCCCAGAATATACATGGCACCGATTTCACCCTGATGCACCGCCTCCAGAATTTCGGTGACGGTTAGCCCCTTCTCATTCGAGAAATCACCTGAATTCCAGACATCGGTGAAGGCGGACCGAACGCCATCATCCGTCACGGTCTGATAGTCCGGTAGGAACATCGGTATGAGCCCCGCATCCGACGCGCCCTGCACGTTGTTCTGGCCGCGCAGCGGGTGCAGACCAGTTCCCGGACGGCCGACATGGCCGCACATCAACGCTAGCGAAATCAAGCAGCGCGAATTGTCTGTGCCATGGATGTGCTGACTGACGCCCATGCCCCAGAAGATCATGCCCGACTTGGCCCCGGCAAAGTCGCGGGCAACGGCGCGCAAGGTCTCGGCATCAATGCCACAAAGCTCGCTCATCTTTTCAGGCGTGAAGCCCTTTAGATGCTCGACCTGCGCATCCCAGTTCTCGGTCATCGCGGCAATGTATTGCTGGTCGGCCAGCCCCTCCTTAACGATCACATGCATGATCGCATTGAGCATGGCGACATCTGCGCCGGGGCGGAATTGAAGCATGTGTTTCGCATGACGCTTCAACGCCTGCCCGCGCGGATCCATCACAATCAACGTGCCGCCACGCTTGGTGAACTGCTTGAAATAGGTGGCCGCGACGGGGTGGTTCTCTGTTGGGTTCGCCCCAATGACGATGGCCACGTCCGCATTCTCGATCTCATTGAAGGTCGCGGTGACTGCCCCCGAACCGACGTTTTCCAACAGCGCCGCGACCGAGGACGCGTGGCAAAGCCGCGTACAGTGGTCGACATTGTTGTGACCGAAGCCTTGCCGGATGAACTTCTGGAACAGATAGGCTTCCTCGTTCGAGCATTTGGCAGAACCAAAGCCCGCAACCTCGCGCCCACGACCTTTCAGCCCATCGGCCGCAACGGACAGCGCCTCTTCCCACGTCGCCTCGCGGAAGACCTCTAGCGGATTGGCGGGATCGACATTCAGGCCCTTCTCTGCCCCGTCGCGCCGGATAAGCGGCTTGGTCAGGCGGTGATCGTGGTCGATATAGTCAAAGCCGAAGCGTCCCTTCACGCAGAGGCGGTTCTCGTTTGCCGGACCATCTGCGCCATCGACCCAGGCGATCTTGTCGTCCTTGATCTTGAAGCTCAGCTGGCAGCCCACGCCACAATAAGGACACACGGAATTCACTTCCCGATCATAGGCTTTGCTGTCCCCGATCTGCGCTTCATTTACGGCTGTTGCAGGCATCAGTGCCCCTGTCGGACAGGCCTGCACACATTCTCCACAGGCCACACAGGTTGAATCGCCCATCGGATCATCGAAGTCGAACACGATTTTCGCGTCGTGCCCACGCCCCGCCATGCCGATCACATCGTTCACTTGCACTTCGCGGCAGGCCCGAACGCAAAGATTACAGTGGATACAGGCATCAAGATTAACCCGCATGGCAACATGAGAGGCATCGAGCAGCGGCACAGCCGTGGCATCCTGCGTCGGAAAGCGGCTGTCCGAGACATCCTGCATCTTGGCCATGTCCCAGAAATGGGACGACGCATCATGCGCGACCGACGGCTCGGGCTGATCCGCCGCCAACAGCTCTATCACCGTCTTGCGCGCCTTTTGCGCCCGGGCGCTTTCGCTCGACACCACCATACCTTCCGAGGGCTGACGGATGCAGGATGCGGCGAGCGTGCGTTCCCCATCAATCTCCACCATGCAGGCGCGGCAATTGCCGTCGGCGCGGTAGCCCTTCTTGCCAGAATGGCACAGATGCGGAATCGTTGTGCCCTCGCGCTTGGCCACATCCCAGATGCTCTCACCCGCCTCAGCCTCAACTGAGCGCCCATCCAGCGTGAAAGTGATCTTATCGGTCATGGCGATCCCCGCAGTTTCCTTTCGAAAACTAAACCATTCCGCAGACGCCAGCGAAATCCGGTTCGCGACGCGTAGAGAGGTTTTTGCGCCAAGTACATGCGCCAATCGGAAACGCGCGTGTTTCTTCTTGGCCGAAATATCCCCGCCGGAGGCGCAGGTCCGCTATGCCGCGCGCCGCTCGACCTCTGACAGCGCACGTTCGATCAACACAATCCCCGCGCCATCCAGATGCGCGCCTTCACTCAGAACCCGTCGCCAGTGGCGCGCTCCCCGTCGTCCAGCAAAGGCCCCCAACATGTGCCGCGTCATCTGGTTGAGCCGCGTGCCGCGCATCAATTCGCGCTCCATATGTGGATACATGGCACGTACGGCATCCTCGGCCGACCGCTCTTGCGCGCTGTCTTCGCCAAAGATCACGCGGTCAGCGGCCCCGAGAATGGCAGCGGGTTCATGATAGGCTGCGCGGCCGATCATAACGCCATCGAGTGACTCCAAATGCGGTTGCGCAGCCTCAAGAGAGGTGATTCCGCCATTGATCGAGATGTGGAGTGCTGGAAAGTAACTCTTCATCTGGTGGACCAGTGGATAATCGAGCGGTGGAATGTCCCTGTTTTCCTTCGGGCTCAACCCTTGCAACCAGGCCTTGCGCGCGTGGATCTGAAACCGCCCCACCCCGGTGGCCGCAACCCGCGCGATGAACTCTGGCAGGACCGTATGCGGGTCCTGCTCATCAACGCCGATCCGGCATTTCACCGTGATCTCGGCCGAACGAGCAGCAGAGCGCATTGCAGCAACGCATTCCGCGACCAAGCCGGGATCGCGCATTAGGCAGGCCCCGAAAGCGCCCGACTGGACACGGTCCGAGGGGCATCCGACATTCAGATTGATCTCTGGATAGTCGAATGGTTCAGCCAGCCGCACCGCCTCGGCCAGAACCTCAGGCTCCGATCCGCCAATTTGTAGCGCGACCAAACCCTCGTCAGGGGATTTGCCCAGAAGCCGTTCTGGGTCTCCATGCCGGATGGCCTGTGCTGTCACCATTTCTGTGTAGAGCAAGGCGTGCTTTGAGAATTGCCGATGAAACAGACGGCAATGCCTGTCTGTCCAATCCATCATCGGTGCAACGGACAGGCGGGCGGCACGGGGGAGATCGGAGGCGTTCGGGCTCATCAGGTTGCCATCAACGGTTCGGGTCTGGGATATGTGTGCGGCCTAGCATCGAATTGAGGGAAAGGACAGGCCCCGACCGCCTGTTTGCGCTTGCCCCCCTTCCCGTCAACTTGCGATAGTCGGCCCGTTCTAACCCATGTGGAGCCTTGCGCGTGCGACCGATCTTCGCCCTGATACTGGTCCTCGCAGCCTGCCCCGCGAAGGCCGAAGACGTTACGATCTTCGCTGCGGCGAGCCTACAGAACGTGCTGGGGGAAATTCTGAACGAAAGCGAATTGGACGCACGAACAGTCTATGCGGGATCTTCAGCTCTCGCCCGCCAAATCGCTGCTGGCGCACCTGCCGATATATTCATCTCCGCGAATGAAAGCTGGATGACCGCCCTCATTGACGATGAAAATGTGAACATTACCGAGCAGGTCAATCTTGCCTCGAACGCTTTGGTGGTTGTCGGTCGCGGTGCAGTCGTGTCGCTCGACGATCTGGGTGAGCACCTGGCGGGCGAACGCATCGCCATGGCCCTTGTCGATGCAGTTCCGGCGGGGATTTATGCCAAAGCGGCCATGCTGGATTTGGGTATGTGGGACAGCATCGCACCCTTTGTCGTTGAGACCGATAACGTGCGCTCCGCGCTCAGCCTTGTTGCAACGGGCGCGGTGCCCTTCGCGATCACCTATGTCACAGATGTCCAAGCAGATCCGCGCGTTTCGGTGTTGACCCATCTACCGACGGGTTCGCATCCACCCATTCGCTACCCTGTGGCCCGCCTGACTGACAGCCCAGGGGCGCGTGCTGTTTTCGAAGCACTCAGCGAACCGGACGCACAAGCGATCTTTGCCGCCCACGGCTTTCTGCCGCCACGATGACAGGATGGCTGGGACCTCAGGAGTGGCAGGCTGTCGCCCTTTCGCTCAAGGTGTCGTTCTGGGCAACCTTGCTGGCCCTGCCATTGGGTGTCTTGGCCGCTTATGCGCTGTCACGTTGGACTTTTCCGGGACGAAATCTGCTGAACGGGTTGGTTCATCTGCCACTCATTTTACCACCGGTGGTGACCGGTTACCTGTTGCTGATCACCTTCGGGCCGCAAGCCCCTGCCGGGCAGTTCTTGGAGTGGATCGGACTTCCGGTCGCCTTCCGCTGGACCGGTGCAGCACTAGCCGCAGCCGTGATGGCTTTCCCGCTGATGGTGCGCGCAATTAGGCTGTCACTTGATGCTGTGGATCCAAAGCTGGAAGAAGCCGCCTCGACCCTAGGCGCATCGCCTATTCGGGTCTTCATTACGATTACACTTCCGCTTATCGCTCCGGGCATTGTCGCGGGGGGCATCCTCGCCTTCGCCAAGGCGATGGGGGAGTTCGGCGCAACCATCACCTTTGTCTCCAACATCCCAGGTGAGACACGGACGTTGCCCACAGCCGTCTACACTTTCCTTCAGGTTCCAGGTGGAGAAGGTTCCGCCGTCCGGCTGGTCATCATCTCGATCATCATTGCGATGGCGGCATTGCTACTGTCGGAATGGGTATCGCGCCGCCTTGCGGATCGGGTAAGGGGAGCGTGATGCTGACAGTCTCCATCACCCATCAGTTGGGCGATTTCTCACTCGATGCAGCGTTTGAAGCCCCTGCGGGGATCAGCGTCCTATTTGGTCGATCCGGATCCGGAAAAACCAGCATTATCAATTCAATATCAGGCATTATTCACCCCGATCGGGCTCGGATAACTTTGGGTGATCGCGTTCTGATCGACACGTCACGGGCGATCAACATTCCAATTCATCGCAGAAGGATTGGGTATATCTTTCAGGAAGGCCGCCTGTTTCCGCATATGGACGTGGCGCAAAATCTGGCCTACGGAGCGCGCCACGCGAGGGGAGCAGCTGTCGTGCCAGAAGCCCGCATTGTCGAGATGCTCGGGTTGGGCGCAATGCTTAAACGGAGACCGCGTGACCTTTCCGGCGGCGAAAAGCAACGCGTCGCAATTGGGCGAGCGCTGCTCGCTGCACCCGATCTGTTGCTGGCAGACGAGCCACTTGCCGCACTTGACGGGCCGCGAAAGGCGGAAATCCTGCCCTATTTCGAGCGCCTGCGCGACGAGCTGGCTGTTCCTGTTCTATATGTCAGCCACGCCGTGGGTGAAGTTGCCCGCCTTGCGACAAGCGTAATCGCAATCGAAGACGGGAGTGTCGTACGGCAAGGTCCAGCGGAAGAGGTGCTAGCCGATGCGAGTGTGACCCCCACCGGCATCCGCGCCGCAGGGGCCGTCCTTCGGGCACGCGTCGTCGCGCACCATGCAGATGGGCTGACAGAGCTTGTCGCGGGGGGCATCCCGCTGCACTTGCCGCGGATCGAACAGGCTTTGGGCACGGAATTGCGCGTTCGTATCAGTGCTCAGGATATCATTCTATCGCGACAGCAGCCCGAAGGCCTGTCTGCGCTTAACATTCTGCCCGGCCAGGTGCGCAATGTTCGCGCGGGACAGGGGCCGGGTGCCATGGTCACCCTGGATACGGCGGCAGGACCGCTTTTGGTCAGGATCACGCAGCGCTCCGCCGCGTCCCTCAACATTGCCGAGGGCGTCTCGTGCTTTGCGATCGTGAAGTCAGTCTCGATCGCACCAGAGGATATCGGCTAAGGGGCGGAAACGCGTGCGGCCCGCCCGCCACGGCGGCGCTTTTGATCCTGCGTGCCCCGGCTTTCGAGCAAGACCGCACTCATCGGGTGATCCGGGTTCGCGTCGACGTAGTGAGCAATCAAATCCTCAACTTTCTGAGCAAGGTCGTCACCCGCAGCGCCCATCGCCCAATCGAAAAAAATCGAACGCGCATCGGCTGCGCCGATATCCATGCGATAGGCCTCATGAATAAGGCCACGCGGATCGTGTTGGTGATATTTGGCGCGCTCAGACATCGCGCACCTCGCGCGCCGCGGCCAGAGCCTTATCGGCCGCCGTATTGATCAGGCCGACATCCCCGGCAATTGATAGATCGGTCATCCCTCTTGCCAAAAGGTCCGCCACATCGGTCCCGGGGAAAAGAACCGAGCCTGCGCGCAAACCATGTCGCGCAGCGATCCGGCCAAGTTCGGATGCGGCCTCACGAACCTCAACCGCGTCGGGCGCGACGCCTGCGCTTGCCGCAAAGTCCGCTGGGCCCAGAAACAGCATGTCAACGCCGGGAACTTGCGCAATTTCGTCGGCGGCAGCCAGCCCTTCCGGCGTTTCGATTTGCAGGATCAACTTGTGATTTACAGGCCAACTTCGCGCGTACTCAGCCCCGCCACGCCCCCATTTTGCTGCGCGGATCACGCTTCGCGCCTCACCGCGTGTGCCATGAGGGGCGTAGTGAAAGAACCTTGCAAGATCACGCGCCTCATCCACGCTTCGGACATTGGGCACCATCACCCCGTCAGCCCCAGTGTCCAGCGCCCGCTTGATGGCAGCCTCAGTTCCCTCGGCAACACGCACGATCCCGCGTGTATCCGTGCCCTTGAGCGCCATCAGACAATGCATGACCGTCTCAATGCCAATTGGACCATGTTCCATGTCGATTAGCAGCCAATCGAACCCCGCATGCGCCAAGACCTCCGCGACAGCGGCCGATGGCAGATCTAGCCAGCATCCAAATGTTGCACTCATCTGTCAGATCCTTCCGGCTGAGAGCAGTTCACCGCAACCTGTTGCACGTCTTGGAAAAGTGCAAGTCAATCCACGACCTTGGCCGCAGCCGCCGCGACCATCAGCGCGTGACGCTTCGCAATCCGGACAGGATCATCCCCGTAACCTCCACCAATCACACCAGTCAGTGGAACATCGATCCCGCGCACAGCCCCGGTGACCATCTCATCGCGTGCGCGCAGTCCTTCGCTGCTCAACGCAAGCCGTCCCAATCGATCGTCAATGTGGGGGTCGACACCGGCATTGTAGAAGACCAGGTCCCACCGCCGCATTGCCAACAGCTCATTCAAGTCCGCCTGCAAGTGCGCCAGATATGCTGCGTCCTCCATATGGTCAGCCAGAGCGCGGTCTAGGTCGGAGTGCGCTTTGCGCGCTGGATAGTTCTTCTCGGAGTGGATCGAGTAGGTGAATACACGCTCATCATTCGCAAATATCCGCGCTGTTCCGTCGCCCTGATGCACATCGCAGTCGATGACAAGGATGTGGCGCAGATGTCCCTCCTCCAACAACGTAGTTGCCGCGATGCCGACATCGTTGAACATGCAAAACCCTGCCCCTTTGCCCGGACCGGCGTGATGCGATCCTCCAGCGAGGTTCACCGCGATACCATGCTCGATAGCGAGGCGTGCGGCCAAGGTGGTGCCCGCACAGGCCAAACGCGCGCGGCGCAGAACGGCCTCTGTCTGCGGCAATCCGATTTCCCGAACTTCCGCCGGCGTCAAAGCCTGCGCAAAGGCGCGTTCGGCATAGTCCCATCCGTGGGCGGCGGCCACCTGCCTCAGGCTTGTGGGTGCAGGCGCAAGAAAGCCACCCTGAGCGGGCATGAGCCCCTGCGCGACCAATTCTGCTTTCAGGTAGCCATATTTTGACATCGGGAACCGATGACCGGGTTTGAGAGGGGCCATGTAGTCAGGGTGGTAAACGATGGGCAGGGTCACGGACCGGCTGCCTCGATCGCATCTAATCCGCCCTCAATTGATTGCGCAGCAAGGGCTGCACCGTCCATCAACACCGCTTCGAGCGCGCCTAGGTCATCCGTGCCGGTCAGGCCTAAAACAAGTGAGATCAGGGCGCCCCCGGCCCGCGACGGGTCGAACCCTTCTGCAAAAGCCACACGCCCTATGCTCTGCAAGATAGCAAGACGCGCACGCATTTCTGCCACCGCTTCATCGGCTGGCAGACCGACCAGTTTTCTTGCCTGTAAGTAGAGATCAATGTCTAGCAGCCGACCCGGACCTTGCTTAATCTCCCAACGATCTTGAGCGGCATCAGCCCGCGCGGCCAAAAGCCGTGCCCGCATTTCCCTGACATCCCGCGCGACTTTCGCACCGTCGCGTGGCATCGCGAGGACGTCCGCAATGGCGACATCAACGGCTGCGACCAATTCCGCAGGTCCAGCAACCGCGCGCGCACGCGTCAATGCCAGATGTTCCCAGGTCCACGCCTCGTCGCGCTGATAGCGGCGAAAGCTGGAGAGTGACACCGCAACCGGCCCCTGACGCCCAGACGGGCGAAGGCGCATATCCACTTCATAGAGCCGGCCTGTCGCCGTCGGTGCGGTCAGGGCCGAGATCAATCGTTTCGTCAGCCTCGCGTAATACGCGCCTGCGGCCAGCGGCGTGCGCCCCTCGCTCAGGTCATCCGGCTCGGCATCATAGATCATGATCAGATCAAGGTCCGAGCTTGCCGTCATCTCCCGCGAACCCAGTCGCCCCATGCCGACAATGCACATACCGTTGCCCGGGGGCGCTCCGTGCCGTTTCGCCTGCTCAGCAATCACGGCAGGCAAAAGCGCCGAGACACTTGCCTCTGCCAGAGCAGCATAGGCACGCTCTGCCCCGGCTGTGTCCGTGAGATCGCGCAAAAGATGGACGCCTATGCGGAAATGCTGCTCTTTTTGCCAGCGCCGCGTATCGTCGAGAATGCTTTCATAATCGGCGGAACGTTCGAGGATTTCCCGCAGTTGCGTCTCAAGCGCAGCCCGTTCAGGCAAAGGCCCGAAATAACCACGGTCCAGCACGGCATCGAAGACGCCGGAATTGCGGCCAAGATACTGCGCGAGGGCCGGAGCCATTGCGCAAATATCCACCAGAAGCGCCATGAGTGGTGGGTTCGAAGCAAGCATTGAAAAGACCTGCACTCCGGCAGGAAGGCCGCGCAGGAAGCCGTCAAATTGCGCAAGTGCTGCCATTGGATCACCAGCCTCGGACAGACGCCGCAGGATTTCCGGCTCTAACTGGCTCAACAACGCATCGGCACGGGGGCTGCGGGTCGCGGGCAATTTGTGCCAACCATCAAGGATGCGACGTACATCAGGATCTTCGGCCATCGGTGGCGGTGCGACACTTTCAGCAACGCGCTCGGTCCCTTGCTTCGGTGCGGTCGCGGCGTGCACAGTCTGCACCAACTCTGCAATCTCGCGGTCAAAAGCCGCCAAATCATCACAGCCATCGAGGGCGGCCACCTTTGTGCGCTGGGTATCTGACTTTGGCAAAGTGTGGGTCTGTGCGTCGTCCAGCATCTGCACCCGATGCTCGACATCGCGCAGGCGCATGTAAGCGCGCGATAAAAGGTCTGCACGCTCTGCGTCAATCCACTCTGTCGCCGCAAGCGCGCCCAGCACCTCCAACGTCTCGCGGCCGCGAAGATCGTGATTGCGACCGCCGAGGATGAGTTGGCGTGATTGGGCGAAGAACTCAATCTCGCGAATGCCACCCTGTCCCAGTTTCAAGTCGTGACCGGCCACGCTGAACCGACCCGCCAGACCTTTGTGGGTTCTGATCTTGTCCAGCATGTCCTCTGCATCCCGGATGGCCGCGAAGTCGAGGTGTCTGCGAAACTTGAACGGTTGCAGACGCTTCAAGAAGGCGGCACCCGCCTCAAGATCTCCGGCGCAGGGGCGCGCTTTGATGAACGCCGCCCGCTCCCATGTCCGGCCCGCACTTTCGTAATAGCGCTCTGCCGCTTCCATCGCGATACAGACCGGGGTGACGGAGGGATCGGGGCGCAACCGCAGATCGGTTCGGAACACATATCCGTCCTGCGTGACATCCGCGAGGGTTCGCACCATGCCCTTGGTGACGCGCAAAAAAGCCGCACGCGCCGTTGCGAAGTCATCGGGCTGGTATCGCGTTTCGTCAAACAGGCAAATCAGATCAATATCCGAGGAATAGTTGAGCTCCCCCGCACCCATCTTGCCCATGGCAAGAACGCAAAAGCCTGCTGTTCCATCGGTGCCGCCTTGCAAATTGCCCTTGGCTATTTCGCGCTCAATTCCTGGCCGGGCGGCCTCCCACACCGCCATGTCCGCAAAACGCGTCAATGCGCGCGTCACGTCAAGCGTGGACCATACCCCGCCCAGATCGAGCAGCGCTGTGAGCAGCGCGACCCTGCGCTTGGCCTGCCTCAGGGCCGTTGCTGGGTCCCCTGCCCCTAGAGCCATCGCACGCTTAAAGGCATCATCCGGCTCAAGGCCGGACACGTCAATCAGCCAACCTGCCTCTCTACCGACCAAGGCGGCAATATAGTTTGACGTGCCCGCAGCACCTTGGACGAGATCGCGCAACGGCCCGGTAAAGGGCTCGGCCAGCCTTTCGCCCTTTTCAGGGTCGCACGCTATCGGGAAACGGGTGATCCGGTCGGTCAGGGTCATGCGCCAAAGGGACGCCCTGACCGGGCGAAGGTCAAGCCTCAGCGACCTTCATATTTTGCTGGGCGCTTTTCAAGAAACGCCATCACGCCTTCCATGAAGTCCCGCGTGCTGCCCGCCTCACCCTGTAACTTTGCTTCAAGCTCCAACTGCTCATCAAGTGAGTTGTCATAGGTCTGGCGCAGAGATTGCTTGATGCGCGCATAGGCCTGCGTCGGACCATTGGCCAGCTGGTTCGCGCGATCTGCCACATATTCAGCAAACTGGTCATCGGGCACGCAGGCCCAGATCATACCCCAATCGTCCGCCTGCTTGGCCGTGATCTTATCCGCAAAGAGCGCGGCACCCATGGCCTTTGCAAATCCCATCTGGCGGGGAAGCCAATAGGTTCCGCCCGCATCCGGGATGAGGCCGATCCGGGCAAAGGCCTGTAGAAAAAATGCGCTCTCTGTTGCGATTACGATATCTGCGGCAAGCGCCAAATTCGCACCTGCCCCCGCAGCTGGCCCATTTACCGCACTGATTGTCGGGATCGGACAATCATAGATCGACCGGAGCATCGGTTCGTATTCATCGCGCAAGGTCCGCTCGAGATTGGCATCCGCGGCATTTGCGCGGTCGCCCAGATCCTGACCGGAACAAAAGCCACGGCCCGCGCCCGTCAGGACTACGACACGCGCATCTTGTGGGGCACGGCGCATCGCGTGATCAATCTCAGCACGCATCTGGGCATTGAGCCCGTTCATGACATCCGGGCGGTTGAGCGTGATGCGGGCAACATCGTGGCGCACCACGTAGCGAATCGTGCTGTATTCCATGGCAGCGTCCTTTGCGTGTCCTGTGTTCTCTTAACTAGGCACGACAGGCCCGGGCGCAACAGCAAATCGTCGCGTCACTCTTTGATCAAGCGATCAAGCCTTGCGCGCTCCGCCTCACTCAAGTCGTCCGGCAGAGGTGCAACAGCCTTGGGGCGTTGACGCAGCTTAACCACGGCGATTGCCAGTCCCAGCAGCAACAGGACTGGCGCTGTGAGCCACAAGATCAGGTTCGCCCCGTTCAAGGTTGGGCGCAGGAGAACATATTCACCATAGCGATCAACAACATAGGCCAGAACCTGCTCGTCCGTATCCCCTTCCACCAAACGTTCTCGCACCAGAACACGAAGGTCTTGGGCAAGCTCCGCGTTGGACGCGTCGATATTCTCGTTACGGCAGACAAGGCAGCGGAGCTCTTGGCTGAGCGCGCGGGCGCGCTCCTCCAAGACCGGATCGTCGAGTTGCTCGTCAGGCGTCACGGCAAAGAGAGGTGATGCCATCAGGCAGAGGATGAGGATCAGCCGCTTCATTCTGCAGGAACCCCTGCCGAGGGCGTTCGCGGTTTACGCGCGCTCGCCAGGCCGACACGGTACCGCCGGTCGCTCAGGCTCATGAACCCGCCGAGCGACATGATGATCGCTCCGGCCCAAATCCAGTTGGCAAAGGGTTTCACCCAGGTCCACATCGCCCAGCGGCCATCATCCTGAATATCGCCAAGTGAGACGTAGAGATCCCGGAACGCGCCGCTGCTGATACCAGCCTCGGTCGTTGGCATTCCCTGAACGGGATAAAACCGTTTTTCAGGATGGAGCGTCGTCAGCTCTGCACCCTGCTGAAACACAGTTATTGTGCCGTAATCCGAGATGTAGTTCGGGCCCTCTATCCGCTCAACACTGTCCAGTCGGAAGGTATAACCGGACAGCTCAAAGCTCTCCCCCACGGCGATGGCGCGGATGTCCTCACTCTGCCAGCCTGTCAGGGCGACAACACCCCAGATCATCACGCCAAGGCCGGAATGCGAGATCGCTTTCCCCCAATCAGCACGCGGCAGGCCACGCAGGCGGCGCAGCTTGACGGAAAGATTGGTGCCTGCACCGCCCGCCCGCTGCCAAAGATCGGCAACAACTCCCAGAAGAATCCATGCCGCAAGCACAGCGCCGATCGGGGCCAGCATGCGTCCCCCGGTCTGAATTGCCCAGACATATGCTCCAAGAGCCACCGAAAGCGCCATCGCGCCCCAGAGTGGCCTCATCGTTCTGTCCAGCTTGCCACGTTTCCAAGGGATCATGGAGCCGATGGGCAAAATCATGGCGAGTGCCACCATGAAGGGCGTGAACGTCACATTGAAGAACGGCGGACCGACGCTGATCTTGTCGCCGGTCAGCGCCTCTGCAAATAGCGGCCACATCGTGCCGACGAAAACGACACCGCAAGAGGCCGCGAGCAGCACATTGTTCAACACCAGCCCGCTTTCCCGACTTGCCAGCGCGAAGGCAGTTGATGACTTCATACGGTCAGCACGCATGGCATAGAGCGTCAGTGAGCCACCGATGGCGATCACCAGGATCAGTAGGATGAACATGCCCCGTGTCGGATCTGTCGCGAAAGCATGCACACTGGTCAAAACGCCGGACCGCACGATGAAAGTGCCGATCAGGCTGAAGGAAAACGCAAGGATAGCGAGGAGGATTGTCCAACTCTTCAACGTGTCACGTTTTTCCACGACGATGGCAGAATGCAGCAGAGCCGCGGCAAGCAACCAAGGCATAAAGCTTGCATTCTCCACCGGATCCCAAAACCACCAGCCGCCCCAGCCCAGCTCGTAATAGGCCCACCAGGATCCCAAAGCGATGCCGATCGTCAGCATCACCCAGGCCAGTAGTGCCCACGGACGCACCCAACGGGCCCAGGCCGCATCGACCCGGCCCTCGATCAAGGCCGCAATCGCGAAGGAGAACGTGATCGAGAGTCCGACATAGCCCAGGTAGAGGAATGGCGGGTGGAACGCGAGGCCCGGATCCTGCAAGAGCGGGTTCAGGTCGTTGCCGTCTGCCGGTGGCAGGGGCAGCCGCGTGAAAGGATTGGATGTCAGCAAAAGGAATAGCAGGAACGCGACACCGACCATCGCCTGCACGGCGAGCGTCCGCGCCTTCAGCGCAGGCGGTAGGTTGCCCCCGCAAACCGAGATCAAGGCACCAAACAGCGCCAGGATCGCGACCCAGAGCAACAGAGACCCTTCGTGATTTCCCCAAACACCTGTCACCTTGTACAGCATTGGCTTGGCGGAGTGGCTGTTGTTCGCCACCAGTTCAACCGAGAAATCCGATGTCACAAAGGCAATCGTCAGCATGGCAAAGCTGAAGGAAATCAGGATGAACTGTGCCACCGCGGCTGGCCCAGCGACTGCCATCCAGTCCGCCCACCGACGCTGCGCCCCAATGAGGGGAATGATTGCCTGAACAAATGCAACGCCTAAGGCGAGCACAAGGGTCAGATGTCCAAGTTCTGCTGTCATATCAGCCTCCGAAATCCGCAGGCATCATAGTGGATGCTGCCCCCGCCGCAACGCGCATCCGCGTGAGCAGTCCTGCGGCAGATCGCGCCGCCCGGTTCATCAATTGGAAACCTTCCCGCTCTACCCACAAAAGAAGACCATGAGGAGAGTGACGTGAGCGATCCATCCGCCGTGACATCGCCAACAGGGCCGGAAGCCTATGCGCAGGCGCAATCGGTCGCAGTAAGTCACCTGCCCGGTGTCATCTATCGTTCACGTGCCGATCCACCCTATGCTGTTGAGTGGATGGTCGGTCAGTTGGAAACATTGACGGGGTACAACGCGTCGGACTTTTCCGAGGGCGGCATGATGACGTTTGCCAACGTTCTGCATCCTGACGATCTGCCACGGGTCATGGACGAGATTACGGCATGCATCGAACAGCAAAGGTCGTGGGACGTCGAATATCGTGTCCAGCATCGAAACGGCTCTCTCACATGGGTTCGCGGATTTGGGGGGGCCGTCTTCTCTGCGGATAGGAAGATTGCCTATCTTGAAGGTGTCATCATCGACATTAACGAAAGACAGCTTGCCAAAGCGGCACTCGAAGACGTTGCCAAGGAATTGGAAGATCGCAATCGTACGATGACCCGTGGCGTGAAGCACTTGCTCGACACATTGCAATCCATCGACATTCTCTCGATCAACGCCTCGATCGAGGCGGCGCGCGCAGGCAGCGCCGGACGCGGCTTTGCCATTGTAGCCGAAGAAATGAAACGGTTGACCGAGGATGCAGGTGTCGCCGTGGCCGAAATCAGGCAGATGATCGGCGACCAAAGGGTGGACCGGGCCAAGGGCGCAGACGACGCTTCAGACCTTGCCAAACGTCTTTCCCGGGCGGACGCCGTCGCCCACCCGGATCATTGATCGGGCCAACTCAGAAGTGGATTGCCCGTCCGTAGGCGTCCAGAACACTTTCATGCATCATCTCGGACAGGGTCGGATGCGGGAAGACGGTGTGCATCAGGTCTTCTTCAGTCGTCTCCAGCTGGCGACCGACGACATAGCCCTGAATAAGCTCGGTCACTTCCGCGCCAACCATGTGGGCTCCCAGAAGCTCACCCGTCTTGGCGTCAAAGACCGTCTTCACCATGCCCTCAGGCTCTCCAAGCGCGATGGCCTTGCCGTTGCCGATGAACGGGAAGCGGCCGACCTTGATGTCGTAGCCAAGCTCCTTTGCCTTCGCCTCAGTGTATCCGACAGATGCGACCTGCGGGTGACAATAAGTGCAGCCTGCAATGCTTTCAGGCTTGACGGGGTGCACGTTCTTACCGGCGATCTTTTCTGCGACCATGACGCCTTCGTGGGACGCCTTGTGCGCCAACCACGGCGCGCCGGCGATATCGCCAATCGCCCACAGGCCTTTAACACCAGTGCCGCAATATTCGTCAGTCACAACATGGGTGCGGTCGACCTTCACACCGAGCTTTTCCAGGTTCAGGCCCTCGACATTGCCGACAATACCAACGGCGGAGATGACGGTGTCGAATTCCATCTTCTCTGTCTTACCGCCGGTCTCAATATGTGCGGTGACCTTGCCCTTGCCGCGATCAAGCTGCTTGACCATGGACTTTTCCATGATCTTCATGCCCTGTTTTGTGAACTGCTTCTTCGCGAAGGCAGAAATCTCTGCATCTTCCACAGGCAGGACACGGTCCATGACCTCGACGACCGTGGTGTCGCATCCAAGTGTGTTGTAAAAGCTCGCAAATTCGATCCCGATTGCGCCCGACCCGATAACGAGCAGCTTCTTGGGCATGCGCGGCGGCGTCAGGGCGTGCTTGTATGTCCAGACCAGATCGCCATCCGCCTCAAGGCCAGGAAGCTCACGCGCACGAGCACCGGTTGCCAGAATAATGTCTTTTGCAGCAAGCTCCTCTGTCCCCTTATCTGTTTTGACCGAGACCTTGCCCGGTGCCGGGATCGTTGCCTCTCCCATCACAACCGTGACCTTGTTCTTCTTCATTAGATGTGACACGCCACCCGAAAGCTGCTTTGCAACACCGCGCGAGCGTTGGACAACCGCATCCAGATCATAATCGATGCCATCCGCCTTGAGGCCGAATTCCTTGGCGCGGTGCATCAGATGGAAGACTTCAGAGGATCGCAACATCGCCTTTGTCGGGATGCAGCCCCAATTCAGGCAGATGCCCCCCATATGCTCCCGCTCGACAATTGCAGTTTTCAGGCCGAGTTGGGCGGCGCGAATAGCGGCGACATAGCCCCCGGGCCCTGCACCGATGACGATAAGATCATATGAAGATGCGGCCATGAAACACTCCCTTTGTGCTGCTGGGTCGCAGGCAGCGACCAAACTTGTTCGACGTTAAACCATTTTTGCAGGCAAAAAGAAACCCTGCGCACTTGACGCAGGGTCATTCCCGATACGCGCTCAGCGCAATGCTAACGTAGCGCGGTTCAGGCTGCTTTCATCTGATTGAGAAGACCTGCATATCCGGCCCCGTCCAGAAACGCCTGTTCGGCAGGGGATGATTTCCGGCCCAACGGGCCATTGCGATAGGGAAAACGTCCGAACAACCGGATGATCTCCCGATGGACACGAGCGTGTAACAGGTTGTTTTCCGGATCACCTGGCATTTTCATCATGAATTGACGCACGGAACCCTCCTGCATGCTCAGGCTCTCGGAATGCATCATTGGCATGTAAAAGAACTGCCGCGCCGGACCATCAATCTCTTGATCGAACCCGCGCGTGACGGAACGCCGCGCCACGGTCAGCGCAAAGCTGTCCGTCGCAAAGGCGCGGGGGTCATCGCGGAACATATTGCGCGGAAATTGATCGAGCACGATCAAGAGCGCCAATGCGCCGCGTGCAGACTGACACCAATCACACAGCTTGCGATCCCGCGCCGCCTCCCACGTGCTCATGAAGCGATCCCGGATCGTCTGATCAAGGGTATCGTCCTGCTTGTACCAACCGTCTGGGCCGATCTCTTCCAACCAGAAATTGAGGACGTCGTTGTAAGTTGCGATCATGGGGCCAGTCCAATGCTCTGCACGTTGCGATGTTTAAGTTGAGCGCTCTGTGACAAAGGGCGTCTAGTGATGCAAGCGTCGTTTTTGAGTCTGTTTGCGACAGATCGGTGACGAACTTGACCTAACGTCGACGGAAAACACATGCTTGAAGGACGGGGGGAGAATTTCTGATGGATTTCAATGCACTCATCGCAGAGGCCGAAGCGCTCATCCCGTGGTTGCGAAATGTGCTGACCGGGCTGGTTCAACCGTGGCGGCTGATCCAGCTTGGACTGATCGCAACGGCATTCCTGATGGGATGGTTGGGGCAACGCGCCCTCCTGCCCCGCTTCAACGCCTGGATGCGCAGCCTCACCCTGACCAACCGCCGGGCGCGGATGTTGATCCTGATCCGGGACCGCTTACGCTGGCTCATCATGATTGCCCTGCTATGGGGTATGGCGGCCATCATGCTGGAAGTGACGTGGCCGTCGCGGAGCTTCCTGATCGTGCTGGCCGCCAAGCTGATCAGCGCACTTGTTCTAATATCCATCATCGTCCGCCTGATCCGCACGCCGATCCTGCGAACGATCGTTCGGTGGTGCGCGTGGATCGCCGTCAGTCTGTGGATGTTTGGCTTGTTCGACTCGTCACTCGAACTGGCAGACCGGGCCGCAATCACACTGGGCGATACCCGCATCTCTGTTCTGTTGGTTCTGCAAACGCTTCTGAGCGTCGGCCTGACGATCTTTGTCGCCAACTGGCTGTCGGGAGAGGCGCGCTCCCGCCTGATGCGTAACGAGGATATGAGCCCGTCCATGCGTGTGCTCAGCGAAAAGCTCGTCACCGTCGTTCTGTATGCAATCGCGCTGGCGCTGGGTCTGCAATTCATCGGCTTTGATTTGACGACGCTGACAGTCCTGTCGGGCGCAATCGGTCTGGGCCTTGGATTTGGTCTGCAAAAAGTGGTCTCGAACCTCGTATCCGGCGTGATCCTGTTGCTCGATAAGTCCATCAAGCCGGGGGACGTGATTTCCCTTGGGGACACGTTCGGTTGGATCAGCGGCCTGGGCGCACGTTATGTATCGGTCGTGACGCGGGACGGCCGGGAATATCTGATCCCGAATGAAGACCTGATCACCAATCAGGTGGTGAACTGGTCGCATTCGTCCAAGCTCGTGCGGCTCGATATCAATTTCGGCGTCAGTTATGACAGTGATCCGCATCAGGTGCGCAACATTGCGGTCGAGGCCACCACGAAGGTCGCACGCGTTCAATCCAGCCCGGCCCCTGTTTGTCATATTGTCGGTTTCGGAGACAGTTCCATCGACTTCGTTCTTCGGTTCTGGATCGACGATCCATCCGGCGGATTGACCAATATCCGCGGAAACGTGTTTCTCGCGCTTTGGGACGTTCTGAAGAAAAACGATGTCGAAATCCCGTTCCCAAGGCGCGATATTTCGATTCTTACGGATCGAACCGAGACGGCCGATTGATCTGACCCAACGGCAGTTCAGGTTTGCCGAAGGTCGTAAAGCGACATTAGCGAGTCGTAAAAAGCAATTGAATTGTCCACGAAGCGGTTCCCATATGCGGCAATCTGTCCCTTAATGGTGGTGCTTAAAAAAGAAACGGAAAAGCACCGAAAAGGGAGAAAGAGATGGCTTTAGAACCGCCACTCACAGATCTGCCGATCAAGACGGCAGAACGTGGATTTTATAGAGGCTTCAGTATCGACGTCACGGTCGTCAGTAAGGTGATCATCAGCGCACTCGTGGTCTGGGCCATTTTCTGGCCCACTGAGTCTGGCAGAATTCTCGGCCAGCTCAACAGCGTGATCCTCGAAAACCTCGCAGCCTGGTACATCTGGACGGTCGCGTTGTTTGTAATTGTATGCCTTGGCCTTGCCATCTGGCCCACGGCAGCGCGGATGAACCTGGGCGTTGAGGGCGAGAAGCCCGAATTTTCGAACTTCTCGTGGTTCTCAATGATGTTTGGTGCCGGGATCGGCGTGGGCATGTTGACCTGGGCGGTGGCCGAGCCGGTTGCCCACTTTGGCAACAACCCAGAGGTTATTCAGGGCCTCACAACGGGTGGCGCGGCAGACAATGTACGAATGGCCTACAAATGGTCCTTCCTCCATTGGGGTCTGGGCGCATGGGCCTGCTACGCGGTTTGCGGGCTCGCACTGGCGTTCTTCAGCTATCGTCGCGGCCTGCCGCTGACGATCCGATCTTCCCTGACGCCGCTCTTTGGGGCGAGCCTGTCGGGCAAGATCGGCCATCTGATCGACATCGTGGCCGTTGTTGCCACCATCCTGGGCGTCGCACAGACCCTTGGATTTGGGGTTGAACAGTTTGTTGCGGGTCTGACCCGGATTGGCATTGGCGGCCTGATGAATGCCGATGGCGGTGCAACGACGGTCGGCATCATCGTGGCATTGCTCGTGATTATGGGGGCATCGACCCTGTCTGCCCTGTCCGGCGTTGGTAAAGGCATCAAGTGGCTGTCCAACATCAACATGGTGCTTTCCATCGTTCTGCTGGGCTTCTTCATCCTGTTTGGCGCGACCTTCTTTGGTGCACAGAACATGGTGCTGGGCTTGTTCGACTATCTGGTCGCTCTGCCTGAACTCAGCTTCAATGTCTGGACGTCCGATGGCGTTGAAGGATCCGAAGCGTTCCTGCTCGCCCAATGGCAGGGCTGGTGGCCGGTGTTCTACTGGGCGTGGTGGATCGCTTTTGCACCATTCGTCGGTCTGTTCCTCGCGCGCATTTCCCGCGGTCGCTCGATCCGTGAATTCGTGCTTGGCGCAATGATCGTTCCCGCGTTGATGTGCTTTGTCTGGTTCGCTTGGGCCGGTGGCACAGCCATTGATCTTGAGCTGAACGGCGATGCGAACGGCGTGATCTTCGATGCTGCAAACGGCGACAAGATCTTTGCAATGACCGAGTTCATGCTGGCCCCGATTGCGGAGTTCCTTGCCTGGGGCATGGCACTGTTGATCGTGGTATTGCTGATGACATTCCTTGTCACGTCTGCTGACTCTGCCGTGCTGATCGTCAACACGATCAACGCAGCCGGTGATGAAGGTCCGAAGGCGCGTCCGCACATCATCTTCTGGGGCTCGGCCCTGGGGCTGGTGGTTGCAGGTCTTCTGATCAGTGGCGGGACATCGGCCATCCAGACCGCGATGGTGATTGGCGCGCTGCCCTTCTCCATCGTGATGGTGCTGATGTGTGTGGCGCTGATCAAAGCGATCTACAATGACGGCCGGCGCGAGGCGCAGGGCATCCCGACGTTGGCAGAACAGTCCAGCACACCGGCGGAGTAAAGCTGTACTTCATTGTGCAAAGGGCCCCGATCCAATCGGGGCCCTTTTTTTCTATGTCTCGCCATTCAGAAAGCGGGTGACTATGTTCAAGCCGATGCAAAGGTTTGGGAGGTTGAGATGACCCTGTTTCCGACAGCATTTTCCATGCGCGCAGCCTGCGCGCTCACCATCCTAGTTACGGGGCCCGCCATGTCTGAAACTCAATTGATGAGCGCCACTGATGTCCACGCAGGCCAGCAGGCCGGCGGCATTGTGATCGTTGACATTCGTCGCCCCGATGAATGGGCGGCAACTGGCGTGGCGCAGGGTGCCCACACGCTCGACATGCGGGCCCCGGACTTCGTCCAACGGCTGATGGCTGTGATGGAGCAGAGCGGCGATGCAGAACTGGCCGTCATCTGTCGCAGCGGGGCACGCTCCGCTGCCCTGGCCGCGCAATTGGACGCAGCTGGCATCGGGCCGATCATTGATGTCGATGGCGGCACGCTGGCATGGATCGAGGCCGAGCTGCCCGTCGATCAGGTCAACCCGTAACGCTTAATCTTCACGCACCGGTCGATCCGCCAGATGGCGGATCACGCCATGCAGCGTGCGGGTGTCGGTTTCGGTCAGAGGCAGACGCCGCAGCATGTTTTCCAGGTTGGCGCGCATAGAGTCCGCCTTATGCTCGGGCCAAAAGAAACGGCGCGCATCCAACGCCGTCACCAGACGCTCCAACAGCTTATCGACATCCTGCCCTTCCGCCAGGCGCGCACCGGCCAGCTCCAGCACCTCTGGCGGGACATCGCCATCCTGGCGCTTCCACTCATAGGCGGTCAGCAACACACATTGCGCCAGATTGAGGGATGGAAATTCCGGGTTCACCGGAACAGAGATGATCGCGTCTGCGCGCACGATGTCCTCATTCTCCAACCCGGCCCGCTCTGGCCCGAACATCACGCCGACCTTCTGGCCGGAGGCGGTCAATGCGCGAGCATGCTCCATGGCGCGCTCTGGCGTCATGACAGGCTTTGTCAGATCCCGCGCGCGCGCTGTGGTCGCGAAGACATAATTCAGATCCTCACAAACGGCGTTCAATTCATCCCGCACCATGGCAGCATCGAGCACCCGCCCGGCGCCAGAGGCCAAGGCGACCGCCCGCTCGTTTGGCCAGCCATCCCGCGGCCCCACGATGCGCATGCGATCAAGGCCAAAGTTCAACATGGCCCGCGCCGCAGCTCCAATATTCTCACCCATTTGCGGACGGACGAGGATGAAAGCAGGTGTCTGTGTCATGGCCGGAGGCTTTACGCCCCCGCCCGCCCGCGCGCAAGTGCGCGACCTTCTGTCTTTGGCACAGAGGGCAGATGAGATACCCTGAGGTATGGAAGACGACACACTCGATTTGTTACGCGACCGGTTGGCGGATATGCCGAACCTGTCCACCCGCCGGATGTTTGGTGGCATCTGTGTCATGTCGCGTGGCCATATGGTCGCGGGCGTCGCCGCAAATGGCGATCTGATGGTGCGGGTCGGCAAGCCGAATATGGAAAGCGCCCTCAGACTGGATGGCGTTGAACCGATGAAAATGGGCGCGCGCACGATGGGCGGTTTTGTTGATGTTGATCATAGCGACGAAACTGCACTGGACGGGACACTTGAATTGGCCAGGGCCTTTGTGAGTGCCTTACCCGCCAAATAAACTGCATACATCTGCATACAACGCTTTTCTTTTGGTGCTCGACCCGCTATTTGGCGCCTTGATCATGCGGAAATTCGGGAGCCTTTCATGACCAAAATCAAAGTCGAAAACCCTGTCGTAGAGCTGGACGGGGATGAGATGACGCGGATCATCTGGCAGTTCATCAAGGACAAGCTGATCTTGCCCTATCTCGATATCGATCTGAAATATTACGATCTGGGCATTGAAGAACGTGATCGTACAGACGATCAGATCACCGTCGATGCTGCACTGGCCATCAAGGAACACGGGGTCGGCGTCAAATGCGCGACCATCACGCCGGATGAGCAACGGGTTGAGGAGTTTGGCCTCAAGAAGATGTGGCGCAGCCCCAATGGCACAATCCGCAACATCCTGGGCGGTGTGATCTTCCGCGAGCCGATTATCTGCGACAACGTCCCCCGCCTTGTGCCCGGCTGGACTCAGCCGATCGTCGTTGGCCGACATGCATTCGGGGATCAGTACAAGGCGACAGATTTCCGCTTTCCCGGCAAGGGCAAGCTGACGATCAAATTCGTAGGCGATGATGGCGAGACGATTGAGCATGAGTTGTTTGATGCCCCAGCCGCAGGTGTCGCAATGGGAATGTACAATCTGGATGAAAGCATTCGCGACTTTGCCCGCGCGTCGCTGAACTATGGCCTCAACCGCAAATGGCCGGTCTACCTCTCAACGAAGAACACGATCCTCAAAGCTTATGACGGACGCTTCAAGGACATCTTCCAGGAGGTCTATGAAGCCGAATTCGAAGAGCAGTTCACCAAACTCGGCATCGAGTATCAGCACCGTCTGATCGACGACATGGTAGCCTGCGCGATGAAGTGGTCTGGCGGCTATGTGTGGGCCTGCAAAAACTACGATGGCGACGTGCAGTCCGACACGGTCGCACAGGGCTTTGGCTCGCTCGGCCTGATGACGTCGCAGTTGATGACACCAGACGGCAAGATTGTTGAGGCCGAGGCCGCACATGGCACGGTTACGCGCCATTACCGCCAGCATCAGGCGGGCAAGGAGACCTCGACAAACTCAATCGCCTCCATCTTTGCGTGGACCGGCGCGCTGAAGCACCGCGCAAAGCTGGATGAAAACGGTCCACTGGCACATTTCGCTGAAACGCTCGAAAAAGTCGTCGTCTCGACGGTCGAAAGTGGCGATATGACCAAGGACCTCGCGCTTCTGGTCGGTCCCGATCAAAAGTGGCTCACCACGATGGGCTTCCTTGAGAAGATCGACGAGAACCTCAACAAAGCCCTGGCAGGGTGAACACAGCGCCGGAGACACGAAGAAAGGGGCCCCTTCCGGGGGCCTTTTTTATTGGAACGGGTCCGAGAACCGCTCATCGCTCAACAGCGAACGATCCGTCAGTGTATTTAGAAAGGCGATGAGGGCCGCACGTTCCTGTGGTGTGAAATTTGCATTCCCATTGCCCCGGAACTCATCGGACAAGGTCGCGCTCTGCTCCACCCCGTCCGAGTAGTGATCGATCACCTCGCCCAAAGTCTCGAACCGTCCGTCATGCATGTAAGGCGCGGTAAGCGCGATGTTGCGCAGGGAGGGCGGCTTGAACGTCGCAAAATCACGACGGTCGCCGGTCGTCTCGAAAACACCTCCATCGGTAGGGGCGCGGTCGAGCCCATTGTTGCTCGGCCCCTCACCGCCACGCGACGAGTCCGTGATGAAGGCCTCCGTCGCGTGACATTCCACGCAGGCCGTGCGTCCCCGTCCACCATTGAAAAACAAACGCTTACCCTGATTTTCCGCGCGCGAGAAACTCGCGAAGCGATCGCGTGCGGATCCTGACGTTTGTCGCGCGAAATCATACCGGCTTTGCGTGCTCACAATGGATCGGATGAATTGCGCCAGTGCATCCGCGACCCGCTCTGTGGTTACGTTTTGATCACCGAAAGCCTGTGCAAAGAGAGGTCCATACCAATCGCGCGCTTCAATGGCCGCAATCATCTGCGGTTCGGTCAGGCCCATCTCTATCGGATCGAGGATCGGCATGATGACCTGCTCTTCCAATGTGGCAGCACGCTCATCCCAAAAGAAGCGCCCGTTGTCGTAGAAGCGCGCGTTGACCAGACTGCTCGTATTCCGCCGTGTGTGGCCGTTCACGCCCTCACTTGTTTGTAAACCATCTGTAAAAGCGCGCGACTGCTGATGGCATGTCCCGCAGGACACGGTGCCATCACTGCTGAGATCCGTGTCATAAAACAGCACCCGCCCAAGCGTTGCACCGGCATCGGTCACAGGGTTCGTGCGGGGCGTGTTGTCATGCGACAAGACAGAGCCATCCCGGCGAAAAGTTGAGGTGTATGATCGCGGCCAGTTCACATCTGAATAGTTGGCCAGAAAGGCAGGCAGCGTGGGTGCGCCGTCCACTGGTGCGAAACTGAACGCCGCAACCTCCGTCTGAAGTTCAGCCTGCTGCACTCCCGCCCCCGGCACACAGGCCGTCACGCCAAGTGCCAAAATCAACATACTCCTGCGCATCATGCTCTCCCCAGATGGTTTAGAGATGATACGCGGTCCGGTCAGACATTCCGTCGAAAAAATTTTTGTTAGCTATCCTATGCCACACGCCGCTGAACCGGCCTCACAGGTTCGAAGGGCAGAATTTTCACGGTTTCGGCGGTGAAAGTCGCAAAGCTGCCGGGCGGGATCGCCTTCCAATTCGACTGGGTCACGTCAACCGGCTCAGATACTATTGCCCTGCCCTTCCGATGATCACACCAGCGATGATAAAGCGATGGCGCGAAATTGTCCGATGCATAGCGCACCGCATAAAGTGTCTCACCGTCCGAGAACGCCGCCGTGCAACGAGTGTATGGCGTGGTGCCCGTCGCCTCTGCCTGCTCCTCAAGCCAGCCAATAGCGCGTGCCATGGCGAGATAGGGATCCTGCTCCAGCCCCTCTCCAAGCGCCAACAGGAACAGCGCTTCGCTGTCCGTCGCGCCTTTTCGATGGGGATAAAGCGGCGGCAATATCCGCGCATCAGTCTGCTGGCGAAACTGCTCGAACCCGCCAAATTGCCCGTTATGCATGAAGCTCCAGCAACCCACAGCAAAGGGATGGCAGTTGTTGCGCGACGTCGCAGTTCCCGTCGAAGCACGGACATGCGCGAGGTAGAGCGGAGATTTAATCTGTTGCGCAATGCTGGTCAGGTTCGGATCGGACCATGCAGGAAATACGTCGCGGTACAAGCCAGGCTCTGGCCGGTGATCGTACCAAGCGACGCCAAATCCGTCGGCATTAATCTCTGTCTTCGCCTCGGTCGCGTGGCGTGCCTGACTGATCAGACTGTGCTCGGGCCTCGACAGCAGTTCTTCAAGAAAGACCGGCGCACCAATCCACGCCCCCCAGCGGCACATCAGCGCCCCCGATTGTGGGTCTTGGCATAGAGTTTTGCGACAATATCACTCGCCGTGCGCTCACACAGCGCGGGGATGACCGCATGTACCAAGGCAGCCCCAGCCGCGAGCGACAACAAGCCTGCAAAGCGCAGGGCGAACCACGCATGTCCGAGATAGCTTTCATCCACCTTGCGCGGATGATCGAGGAAGACGCGGGAAATCATTGCACACTCCATTTTTGGTTTGCGCTCAAGTTAAGCGAGACATGACGAGCACTGATCCCGAACTTTCGAAGATATTAGGACTATTGCGCAAAATCGTCTCATGATATGAGAAATTTATGGAAACTGATCCCGTCAATGCCCGTATTCTGACAGAGCTACAACGTGATGCGACGATTCCGTTGGATGAACTGGGCACGCGCGTTGGCCTGAGCCGCAATGCCTGCTGGCGTCGCGTGAAACAGATGGAAGATGCCGGCATCATTCGGGGCCGCGTCGCCCTGCTCGACCCAAACAAGATCGGCCTGGGCCTGACCGTCTTCATACAGATCCGGACAAACAGCCACACACCAGATTGGCTGGAGCGGTTCGTCAAGGCGACGCGAGAATTGCCAGAGATCCTGGGGGCCTACCGGATGACAGGTGATCTTGATTATCTCGTCCATGCAAGGGTCCGCGATGTTGCGGCCTATGATGCGCTCTATCAACGGTTGATCCGCAGGGTCGATATGTCGGACTGTTCGGCCAGCTTCGTGATGGAAGAAATAAAGGAAACAACGGCCTTGCCCGTTTGACACGGACGCAGGCAAAGCCCTCTGCGCGAAGTACTGGAAGGATTTCGAGACATGTCGGCACTGAAGCAAATGTGGAAACGCTTTGAAGCGCTCCCGGGCTATGCGCGCCTCGTTATCTTCCTGCTGGTCGTAACAGTCGTTCCCTATTTCCTGAGTACCCTGATCCAGCCTCATCGGTACGCACAGGTAAGTGGTTGCCTCGATACGGTTGACCGCACCTACACCAACACCTGTGATCGGCCCATAAATCTTGGCGTCTGTTGGTCCGGCACGCGGGGGGCGTGCGGACAAACGGCAACGCTCGCCGCCGGGCAAAGTCGTCTGATCGACACCTTTGAGGGAGAACGCTTCGCCACCTCAGAAACCGGCGCATGGGTTCTCGTCAAATGCGAGGTCCCCTTCCGCCCGGCGATGGTGTCATCAAGTTCTTCAAATGTTCGGTTAGAGCGCGGATGCATGCAGCCCTAGCGCGGGCTTACACGCCCTCGACCAACACAAGGTCCCGCTTGGACGCGTTCAGTGCGATTGGCAGAATCTGCGCATACTCGTCAGAGGCGTAGAACCGCTCCGCACGCTCCATATCGGGAAATTGGATGACGACGTGCCGTTCTGGTCCGTCGCCTTCCAACTGCTTCATCGGACCGGCCTTCACCAAGAAGGTTCCGCCGAATTTCTCTGCAAGTGCAACCGTTTGAGAGGCATATTTCATATATGCCTCCGGGTTCGTCACTTCGATGCGAGCAATGATGTAGGCGCTCATTGTGCCAGTACCGCCTCTGCTGCCGCAATCGCCTCAGCCGCCTTGGACGCATCCGCACCACCGGCTTGGGCCATATCTGGACGACCGCCACCGCCTTTGCCGCCAAGCTCCGCCGCGGCGGCCTTCACGACATCAACTGCGCTAATGCGATCTGTCAGATCGTCCGTCACACCCACCGCCACGGCAGCCTTTCCCCCTGCATCCGCGATCAGGACGATCACGCCAGAGCCCAGCTTTGCCTTCTGCTCGTCGATAAGGCCCCGCAGATCCTTGCCCGAAACGCCAGAAAGAGCCTGACCGACGAACTTGATGCCGTTGATCTCTTTCACGTCCGGTCCACCGGATGCGCCACCGCCCATGGCAAGCTGCTTGCGCAGGTCAGCCACTTCATTCTGCAGTTTGCGGCGCTCATCCATCAGAGCGGATACACGATCTACAACATCACCCCGCTGCGCCTTCAGCGCATTGGCGATCTGAGCGACCATATGGTCCTGCTCTGCCAAGTAGGCGCGCGCCGCCTCCCCCGTCAGCGCCTCAATACGTCGCACACCCGAAGCGGATGCGCTTTCGCCCAGAGTGACGAAGAGTCCGATATCGCCGGTCTGTGCAACATGTGTACCGCCACAAAGCTCGATGGAGTAAGTGGATCCGTCCGTGCCCTTTCCGGTGTCGGCCTGCCCCATGGAGACAACACGAACTTCGTCCCCATATTTCTCACCAAACAGAGCTTGTGCACCCAGCGCGCGTGCATCGTCCGGCGTCATGATCCGTGTCGTGACCGGCGTATTCTGTCGGATGAACGCATTCACATCGCGTTCAACAGCCGCCAACTCACCCAGGCTCATCGCTTTCCCGTGCGAAAAATCGAAGCGCAGGCGATCGTCGGCATTCAGCGAACCACGCTGGGCCACATGTTCGCCAAGATGCTCACGCAGTGCCTCATGCAAAAGATGTGTCGCAGAGTGGTTCGCGCGGATGGCCGACCGCCGTGCGTGATCCACGGTCAGTTCGGCAGCATCGCCCGTCACGATCTCACCTTCTGTCACCTCAGCAAAATGGACGAAGACACCTGCCTTTTTCTTGGTATCGGTCACGCGCGCCGCGCCGCGGTCGGTCTTGAGCAAACCGCTGTCACCAACCTGACCACCGCTTTCCGCGTAGTATGGTGTCTGGTTCAGCACGATCTGGACCGTGTCACCCACTTTGGCTGCTGGTACAGATGCGCCATCAGACACAAGTGCAAGGATCTGGCCCTCCGCCACTTCTGTATCGTAGCCAAGAAATTCGGTCACGCCATGCGCGTCCGCAAGATCGAACCATACGCTTTCATCAGCCGCCTCACCCGAGCCGGCCCAGGCGGAACGCGCCTTGGCCTTCTGTTCGGCCATGGCTGCGTCGAAGCCGTCTGTATCCACCTCACGCCCCTTTTCACGCAGAGCATCCTGCGTGAGGTCGAGCGGGAAGCCATACGTGTCATAGAGCTTAAAGGCTGTTGCACCTGGCAAGGTCGCACCATCTGCGAGCTGGCCCAGCTCATCGTCCAGCAACTTCAGACCACGATCAAGCGTCTGACGGAACCGTTGCTCTTCGATCTTCAGCGTCTCTTCAATCATCGGCTGGGCCTGCTGAAGCTCCGTGAAATGGCCGCCCATCTGACGCACCAGCGCCGGAACAAGCTTGTGCATCATCGGATCCTTGGTGCCCAACAGGTGAGCATGGCGCATCGCCCGTCGCATGATCCGCCGCAGGACATATCCGCGACCCTCATTCGACGGCAGCACCCCATCGGCAATAAGGAAAGAGGTCGACCGCAGGTGATCGGCGATCACGCGGTGATGGACGTTCTGCGGGCCATCAGCCTCGACACCAGACGCCTGAGCAGAGGCCTCGATCAGATCCCGCATCAGATCCGTGTCGTAGTTGTCATGGCTGCCCTGCAGCAGCGCCCCGATCCGCTCCAGCCCCATCCCGGTGTCGATCGACGGGTTCGGTAACGACTTCGTCTCACCATCCGCCATCGTCTCATACTGCATGAAGACGAGGTTCCATATCTCGATGAAGCGGTCGCCATCCTCTTCGGCAGAGCCCGGAGGCCCACCCCAGATGTGATCACCGTGATCATAGAAGATTTCCGTGCACGGTCCGTTCGGCCCGGTATCCCCCATCCGCCACCAGTTATCATCGGTGTTGATGCGGATAATCCGATCATCTGAAAGACCAGCAACTTTGCGCCAGATCCCCGCGGCCTCCTCATCACTCTCGTGAACGGTGACGAGCAAGCGATCCTTGTTCAGGCCGAATTCGCGGGTGACGAGATTCCATGCGAATGCGATGGCGTCGTCTTTGAAATAGTCTCCAAAGGAGAAGTTCCCCAACATTTCAAAGAACGTGTGATGTCGCGCGGTATAGCCCACATTGTCTAGGTCGTTGTGCTTGCCGCCTGCACGCACGCACTTTTGCGACGTCACGGCCCGGGAATAATCCCGTTTCTCTACGCCGGTGAAGACATTTTTGAACTGGACCATGCCTGCATTGGTGAACATCAGGGTGGGGTCATTGCGCGGGACCAGCGGCGAACTGTCGACCGCGGTGTGTCCTTCCCTCTCGAAATAGTCGAGGAAGGTGGAGCGGATGTCGTTAAGGCTGGCCATGGAGGTCTCTCACGCGGGTCTGAACTTTATCGCGCCAAGCAATATCCGTGCGAAGGGTCACTGTCCACCAGATGCACCGATCCCGCCAAAAATGCCCACCCACAGAACAGAAAAGGCCGCCCTAGTGGGCGGCCCAATTCGATTTGCTCAAGGTCTGCTCAGTCTTCCAGAACATCCGCATCCGGATCGTCGGGAGCCATGTCAAAATCGAGACCGTGCGCCGCGCGGATCTTGTCCTCAATCTGCAAAGCGATGTCCGCATTTTCGAGCAGGAACCGCTTCGCATTCTCACGACCCTGGCCGATACGTTCATCGCCATACGAGAACCATGAGCCCGACTTATCGACGACACCCGCTTTCACGCCAAGGTCGAGCAGCTCTCCGCGCTTGGAGATACCCTCACCATACATGATATCAAACTCAACCTGTTTGAACGGCGGCGAAACCTTGTTCTTAACAACTTTCACCCGCGTCTGATTGCCCACAACTTCGTCGCGATCCTTGATCGCGCCAATGCGGCGAATATCGAGCCGAACCGAAGAGTAGAATTTGAGCGCGTTCCCGCCAGTCGTCGTCTCTGGCGATCCAAACATCACACCGATCTTCATGCGGATCTGGTTGATGAAGATGACCATACACTTTGAGCGAGAGATCGAACCAGTCAGCTTACGCATCGCCTGGCTCATCAAGCGGGCCTGCACACCGACCGAGCTGTCCCCCATGTCGCCTTCAAGTTCAGATTTCGGTGTCAGCGCCGCAACAGAATCCACCACCACGACAGAGACCGCACCAGAGCGTACCAGCGTGTCCGTGATTTCCAACGCCTGCTCACCCGCATCCGGCTGGGAAATCAGAAGCTCATCAACATCAACACCCAGTTTCCGCGCATAAGACGGATCGAGCGCATGCTCCGCGTCAACAAAGGCACAGACGCCGCCGCGCTTTTGCTCTTCTGCCAGAACATGAAGCGCAAGTGTCGTCTTACCCGACGATTCCGGGCCATAGATCTCAATAATCCGACCCTTGGGCAGACCGCCAATTCCAAGCGCGATATCGAGGCCAAGCGATCCCGTCGGGATAGCTTCAACATCCATCACGGCTTCACGGGCGCCAAGCTTCATGATGGAGCCCTTACCGAAGCTCCGCTCGATCTGGGCAAGCGCCGAGTCGAGTGCCTTTTGCTTATCCATGCCGCGTCTCTCGTCCAGTTTCAGAACTGCGTCTGCCATTGCTCATGTCCTCTTCATGTCATGTTTGCCGACCGGCGGCAATCGCGGGTGTGTTCACCTCTTGTTCGATGGATAGCATGAGAACATTTATGGAACAAGCGTGATGAACGCTTTGTAAAGCTGACCTTGCAAAGTTACGGAAAGGTAAAGGCTTGCGATTTTCGCCAAAGCCTTCAAATTGCAGGAATGTTGGTCACACTCCGCGCAAAACTCGCCTATCTCGCCATGCCGAAAACCGGCTCTACAGCGATTGAAGAGGCGTTCGCCCCCCATTGCGACATCATCATGTCAAAGAATCCGGCCATGAAACACATGCGTCTTCGCAAGTTTGAGCGATTCATGCGCCCGCTTCTGAACAATTCCGGCGCGACAGAGATCGAGACCGTGGCCATTATCCGCGAGCCTATCGACTGGCTGGCAAGCTGGTATCGGTACCGCGGGCGCCCGGAACTGGATGGGCACCCCAATTCCAGCAAAGCGATGACATTTGAAACCTTCGTATTCGAGTATTTGAGCGAGCGTCCGGCACAGCCAGCTCGGATTGGACGGCCATCGAAGTTTGCGCAACCGACAGATGCGGGTGTCGGCCTAACCTATCTTTACCGATATGATCGGATGGAGAGCTTCTCTGCCTTTCTGAGCGACCGGGTCGGCACCAATATCCTGCCCGACCGGGTCAATGTCTCTCCGAGCCGGAACGTCGACCTGTCCCGCGCCGTCAGACTGCGCCTCGAAAACGCGCTGACAGCTGATTACGAGCTCTACGAATCCGCGCTTTGAACAGATGTTTCGAGCGCGGTCTTAACGGCCAGAGTCAGATCATTTAGCGAAAACGGCTTTGCGACAAAGGACGAATGCTCCTGTATGACCCCGGCGTCCAGCATGTCCTCTGCGTAACCTGACATGAAGATCACGCGTAGCTCCGCGTCCACCTCCCTTGCCTCCGCGACCCAACTTGGCCCATCAAGGCCGGGCATAATCACGTCGGAGATGATAAGGTCGATTTGAACGCCAGAGCGTACGATTTCCAACGCATCTTCCCCACAATCCGCTTCAATCACCTCATAGCCACGCAGCTGTAATGCACGGGCAGCGAATGCACGCACCGGGGCTTCGTCCTCTACCAAAAGGATCTTACCCTCCTGAACATCGACATCGTCAACGACGCGGATCTGAGGAATTGCGCTCGCACCCGTCGCGGTGGCTTCGACATGTGGTAGGTAAAGGGTGAAGGTGGTCCCTTCCTCGACGACAGAGTCCACAAAGATAAATCCGCCCGTCTGCTTAATGATTCCATAGGCGGTGGACAGGCCAAGCCCTGTCCCCTCTCCTGGACGTTTGGTGGTGTAGAAGGGCTCGAAAATCTTGTTGAGGTCCCGATCCGCGATTCCAACACCGTTGTCACGGACCTCGATCACCGCATATCGACCCGGCTCCACAGTTGCCCGATCGCGCTGCAACGGCTCGGCCAACTCTACATTGCGTGCGCTGACCGTAACCTCTCCGCCCGATGGCATCGCGTCACGCGCATTGACGACAAGATTCATGATCACCTGCTCCAGTTGCCGCAGGTCGACACGAACGTTCGGCAGGTCTGTGCCGATATCGATATGCAGGCCCACCCGCTCGGTCAGCAGACGGTTGAGCAGGTGGGAAAGATCTCCCAGCACCTCTGCAAGCTGCAAATCGCGAGGCTGCAATGTCTGCTTGCGCGAGAAGGCCAACAACTGGCGCACCAGGGCCGCCGCTCGATTGGCATTCTGCTTGATCTGCATCAGATCGGCGTAGTCCGGATCGGCCTTGCCGCGACGCAGCAACAGCAGGTCACAATGGCCAGAAAGCGCGGTCAGAAGATTGTTGAAATCGTGTGCGACCCCACCTGCAAGCTGACCTACAGCCTGCATCTTCTGGCTCTGTACGAATTGCGCTTCAAGCGTTTTCAACTCGGTCGCATCGCTTGCAATCATCAGAATTGACAGCGCGCCTTCGATCCGAAGTGGCGAAAACGAGATTTGAAAGAAGCGATCGATATCGCTCCCCCGCATCCGCGCAACTTCAGGCCGCGCGGTGCGACGACTGCTCACGACGCTCTGAATGCGCTGCGCCATGGGTTGTGCAAGACCTGAGAGATAGTCCGGAACGCTCGTCCCCAGATCAAACGCATCGCCCAACAGCTTGCGCGCGGCGGGGTTGGCCATCTCGACCACTCCATCCGTATCAAGACGTGCCAGCGCGATGGGAAGCTGTGCCATCAGCTGATCCGGGTTTGAGGCTGCGACCTCATGCTCTTCCAGAGGAAACAGAAGCAAATCGCACCCACCAGCCTCATCCGGCACAACGAGAGAGCGTAACAAGATGTCGGGATCAAATGCTGCACGGTGGATGCGGCCGTTTGCTGGAGGAAGGTCCATAAGGACATCCTCAAGCACATCCGCGGATTGCGAAAGACGGGCACGTAGCCATGAGTTCAGTTGATCAATCTGTCCGCCAGCGCCGATCCGGACATGCCCATAGGTCGCACTGTCCAGCCGGACCGCGCCCAAACCCTGCCGATCCAGCCCGTCGAGCAATCGCCAGCGCAACCGCCCGCTGCCCGCCCGTTCCAACATCAGGATCAGATCCCGTCCATCATGATCCTGGACGTGGCGCAGCGAGACGTTCCGATCAGCAAGGGCATTGACCATCGCAAAGCCAATCCGCGCGCCATCCGGCAGCAAAATATCTAATGCGTCAGAGATTCGTCCGTCACCCTGCGCAAAACGCCCCGACATGTCAGTGAGCCAAGTCTCGCCATACGTATTGGATGCATCAACGTCGCGCTCGCCGCGCAGGACACGCAGCAGCACAAGTAGTGCAGCACCCAGAATGACCGCCCCCATCACGGAAATAGCAACATTACTCAGCAGCGCACCAGCCGCACACATCATAGCACCGGCAGCGTTCAAACAGACCGACTGCCAAATCCCCGAGGGCGGAATATCCGGTCGGGTAACAGCAAAGTGTCCGCGGAAATGCTGTGAATATTCGGACATGCCCTCTCCGACCGTTTGCGCCTTTTCATGAGGCATTCGCCATCAAGAAAAGGTTAACGGGGAGACGCGACCAGAGCCTATAGATTGGATATATTTGTAATTATATTAGCGTAAAAACCGTCTCTATCCGACAAAAAATCTATAGAAAGGTTTCTTTCTGAAATCATAAAGTCAAACTCATTAAAAAACGAATTAATTTGTAAATTATTCTCGGATTTAAGGACGGAACAGGTCGCGTAGGCAATGCGGCCTTGCGGCGCGACGTGACGAGATGCAGAGCGCAGAGCGGCCACTTGAGCGTGCCGAATATCGTCAAAGCGTTGCTCAGTCAGAGAAATCTTGCCGTAGGGATCACGGCGCCATGAACCACTACCCGTGCAGGGCGCATCGACATAGACCAGGTCAAAGCAACGCTCGGGTAGGTCCGCAGTGTCGATGATATCCACTGATGCACCGGCACGTCTGGCCCGGTTGGGAATATCCTTCATCCGGCGCGGCGCAATGTCATGGGCCACAACTCTTCGCCCCGAGGCCGCGGCCAGTGCCAAAGTCTTACCACCGCCCCCAGCGCAATAGTCCAGTATGGTCGTCGCTGTTTCTGGTTTCGCGAAGGCGACTATTTGCTGCGAACCGGCATCTTGAAGTTCGAACAGACCCTCTGCGAACAGGTCCGTCTCGGTCAATCCACGACCGGACCCCGAAAGCCGCAGCGCAGTCGGCACATCATCCAGAGGGACAGCATCAAATCCCGCCTCGGCAAGAAGACGCGCAAGGCTCTCTCGCGACGTCTTGGCCGTGTTGACGCGTAAATCCACCGGTGCGCGTTCCTGCACCATGGCGTTCACCTCTGGCAGACGCGAGCCGAACACCTCTTCCAACTCGCGGATCAGGAACGGCGGAAAGTCGTAGGGCACCGGATCGGAGGGCATCAGGATCTCTTGAGCGCTGAGCGGGGCAAGCGCGTGGCCCTGCCCCGTGAAGACAGTCTCCGCCGCCACGCCTCGTGCGCGCAAAAGGCCGAGCACGCGCCCGCGCCCCGTCTCTGCACTGCCGAGCGCGGCTGTGCTCCACCACCGCCTTGCGATGTCGTAACAAATATCCGCAATGGCCCGACGATCCTTTGAGCCTGCAAAGCGATGCGCCCGCCCCCAAGCGCGGATCGCCGGCTCTAGGCGTTCGCCAGCAACGATTGCATCGACAATCTCTGCCGCGGCAGCATATCGCGCAGCAGGTGTCATGCTTCAGCCAATAACAATGCCAACGCCAAGCGCCAGCCACAACACAGCCAGACCAGCCAGCCCCAGCACGAAGGCGCGGAAACGTTGGCTCACCCGGTTCGTCCCGACGTGAATGGCACGATGCAGCAGACGACTTGCCACATAGATCACCGCCCCCAGCGCGACGCCTGCATTGCTGGCATCGAGAGCCGCAGCCAGCGCAACACCCGCATAGAGCAATATCGGTGTCTCAAACTGGTTGTGCGCATTATTCTGCATCGCTCGCGCCTGCTCAGACGAGAAATTGCGGGGCGAGAGCGCCACTTCCCCAACCGAGGTTTGCTTTCGCGCAATCTCCTTCAGACGCGCCTGGCCCATCGTGATGATCGACCAAAACGTCAGGGCGACCTGCAAAAAGACACAGGCCAGTGCGATGGAGAGTGTCAGCTCCATTTCTTAGCCCCTGCGATAGTTGGGCGCTTCGCGCGTTATTTGCACGTCATGCACATGGCTTTCGCCCAGCCCGGCATTGGTGATCTGTACGAATTTGCAGTTGCGGCGCATATCATCAACGGTGCGGTTGCCCGTATAGCCCATTGCCGCCCGCAGACCTCCGACCATCTGATGGATCACATTGCCGGCCGGACCCTTGTAAGGCACCTGACCCTCGATCCCTTCGGGTACGAATTTTTCCGAACTCACTTCCTTTTGGAAATAGCGATCGGCAGACCCACGCGCCATGGCGCCGACAGAACCCATGCCACGATAGGCCTTGTAAGAGCGGCCCTGATACAGGATCACCTCACCCGGCGCTTCATCAGTGCCGGCCAGCGCCGATCCCATCATCGCGCAGGATGCTCCTGCGGCAATCGCCTTGGCAAAATCCCCAGAATATTTGATGCCGCCATCCGCGATGACAGGCGTGTCCCCTGCGGCATCTGCACAATCAGAAATGGCCGTCAGCTGCGGCACCCCGACACCCGCGACAATACGTGTGGTACAGATAGAGCCCGGACCGATCCCGACTTTCACACAATCCGCTCCAGCATCGATCAGCGCACGGGTCGCATCGCCTGTCACGACATTGCCCGCCACAACCTGCACGTCGGCGTAAGCACGCTTCACCCGCGAAACCGCTTCGAGTACAGCGGACGAATGACCATGAGCGGTGTCGATAACAATCAGATCGCACCCGGCATCAATCAGCGCCTCAGTCCGCTCATAACCGCTATCCCCAACGGTAGAGGCAGCCGCAACACGCAGACGACCAAGATCATCCTTACAGGCCATGGGGTTCAACACCGCCTGCTCAATATCCTTGATGGTCAAAAGGCCCGTAAGCCGGTTCTCATCATCAACAATCAAAACCTTCTCGATGCGCCGATCCCGCATCAGGGCTTTCGCCTCTTCGCGGTCCGCAGGTTCACGCAGGATCGCAAGATTGTCCTTGGTCATCAGTTCCGCGACCGGCGTGCTTTCATCGTCGCAAAAATGCATGTCGCGATTGGTCAAAATACCCGCAAGCGTGCCATCTGGCTGCATGACCGGAAAGCCGGTGATGCGATACCGCTCTTGCAACTCGCGCGCTTCGCGCAAGGTCATGTCCGGCGTCAGCGTCTTGGGATTATAGACTACACCGCTCTCAAACCGTTTGACTGCGCGCACCTGTCGGGCCTGTTCTTCAACATCCAGGTTGCGGTGCAAAACACCCAGCCCACCGGCCTGCGCCATGGCAATGGCCATCTTGCGCTCGGTCACTGTGTCCATGGCCGAGGATAAGAGCGGAATGTTCAAAGAGATCGAGCGCGTCACGCGCGTGCGCGGATCAGCATCAGCAGGCTGGGTGTCAGAGGCACCGGGCACCAAAAGAACATCGTCGAAAGTAAGGGCGGTGCGCACATCCATGGGGAAACTCCAAGCATCAGGCGTCGGGTGTTTCCTCAGGCTCTATTTCAGAACCGTTGGCAAATGAAAAGTGCAATTCCGCCCGGCGCGGGAAAGTCCCGCAACGAACGTCTTCATCTTTCCGAAAATACGCCGCCCGAACCGGGTCAGCGGCCGCGGAATAATCCGCCCAAAACGCCCCGCGTGATCGAGCGGCCAAGCTGGCTGCCCATCTGCCGCGCAAGCGACTTACCGAATGTGGTCGCTATGCTGTCAGACCGGGACCGACTGCGTTTGGGTGCCGACGTCGCGCGGCGTTTGCCCGTCGCGCCGGGCGAATATCGGCGGCCCGAACGAAATTCCTCGCTGCGCCAACTCGGGGCCTCTTCCTCACCACGATAGGATCGACGCTGATAGCCATTGGGCGCATCGTCCTCTTCAACCTCCTCGGTCGCGTCAGCTGCGCGCGCAGCCAATATTTCATAGGCAGAATGCCGATCAACCACCGTGTCATATTTCTGACCCAACGGTGATTGCGCGATCACCGCAGCCCGCTCCGCCGTCGTCAGCGGCCCAAGCCGCGAGGAGGGAGGCCGGATTAAAGTACGCTCAGCCACACCTGGCACACCCTTCTTTTCAAGAAAGCTCGTGACGGCCTCCCCTATTCCGACATCGCGGATCGCGTCCTCGGCATCAAAGCGCGGATTGGGGCGAAATGTTTCGGCCGCGGCCCTCAGGCCCTTTTGGTCGCGGGGCGTATAGGCCCGCAAAGCGTGCTGAACGCGGTTGCCCAATTGTCCCAAGACGTCATCCGGAACGTCATCAGGGTTCTGCGTCACGAAATAGACACCCACCCCCTTGGATCGGATCAGGCGCGCGACCTGCTCCACCTTATCGACAAGGGCATCTGGCGCATCGTCGAACAGAAGATGCGCCTCGTCAAAGAAGAAGACGAATTTCGGGTGATCGGGGTCGCCGACTTCGGGCAGTTGCTCGAACAATTCTGACAACAACCAAAGCAGGAAGGTCGCATAAAGGCCCGGCGACTGCATAAGTCGGTCCGCGGCCAGTACGTTGATCCGCCCCTCGCCATTAGATTCATGCGCGATCATGTCCGAAAGATCCAACGCAGGTTCACCGAAAAAGCCCGAAGCCCCCTGATTTTCAAGCACCAATAGCGACCTCTGGATCGCACCGACACTGGCGCGCGAGATGTTGCCATAGCGCAGCGACAAGTCCGGCGCATTTTCACCGACCCACACGAGAAGCGCCTGCAAATCCTTCAGATCAAGCAAGGCAAGCCCCTGCTCATCGGCCACTCTGAAGGCGATATTCAACACGCCTTCCTGCGCCTGTGTCAGATCGAGGAGGCGCGCGAACAAGAGCGGCCCCATCTCGCTGACCGTTGTGCGGATGGGATGCCCCTTCTCTCCAAACATGTCCCAGAACACGACCGGAAAAGCCCGATAGGCATAGTTATCGAGGCCAATCTTGGCGGCGCGCTCCATCAATTTCGGATGCAGTTCCGCGTCTTGCGATCCTGCGACCGCCAGACCAGACAGGTCACCCTTCACATCAGCCAGGAACACCGGTGTTCCAGCCTTCGCGAATCCCTCCGCGAGAATCTGCAGAGTGACGGTTTTGCCCGTACCGGTCGCACCCGCGATCAATCCATGCCGATTGCCATATTTGAGCTTCAGGTTCTGAGCTTCATCCTGTGCGGCACCGCCCCCGCCGACGAAAAGCGTATCGCTCATTTGGTATCCTCGCATTGTCCGGCCCCCAGTAGAAGTGCAGGATCGACGGCGTGCAAGAAGATTCACTCTGCCCTGTTGACGCCACATTTTTCTCAACGTAGCGTTTGTCACAGTTTAGATGTTCGGCATGTCCGACAGGGAAAATGCACTGAAAACAGTGCCGGAAAGGGACGCCGATGCGCGTCCCTTTTTCGTTGCGTGACGGAACGGCTCACAGGCGCTTGCGTTGACAGTCCGCGCGCGACCTGACAGGTCTTGAGCCGCACCGAGACAGGCCACAACGCGGGAGTACCGAATGCGCCTTCACATGATTGCCGTCGCAGCCCTTCTTTCCGTCACAGCGGGACAGGTTGCCTTCGCCCAATCCGGTCCGACAACAGGCTTTGATGCGCCAGCCCCGGCCCCAGCACCCGCTCCGGCCCCAGCGCCAGAGCCCGAGCCGGAGCCCGAACCACAGCCGCAGCCGCAGCCTGCGGCACCTCAGGGCGAAGAAGCCGTGCGTGAGGTCCATGGCGATTGGGAACTGCGCTGCTTTGGCGACAGTGACGAATGCTTCATCTTCCAGATTGCCACCAATGATGATGGGCGCCCGGCCGCCGAAATGGCAATTGTCGATCTGCCTGGCAACGATCCGGCTGCATCCGCTGGCGTGACCCTGACACTGCCGCTTGGCGTGATTATCCCCGAGGGCATCGTTTTGCAGGTCGATAATGGCCGCGCCCAGCAATTCGGATACACTTTCTGTGTCGAAACCGGCTGCATTGCCAGGATCGCGATCAGCGACGGCTTCGTTCAGTCCATGCGCGCGGGCAACAACCTGAAAATGCGGGTCCATGCCGTCAACGTGCCGCAAAACCCGATTGAACTGACGATCAGCCTGACGGGCGTCACGGCCGCATTCAACGCCCTGCCCTGATCAAACACCTCTGCTGCGCAGGGATTAGACCTTGCGCAGCGCCAAAACAGCATTCAGCCCACCAAAGGCAAATGCGTTTGTGAGAACAACAGACACGTCAGCGTCGCGCGCCTCGTTCGGCACCACATCCAGATCACATTCAGGATCGCCCTCGACATGGTTGGCCGTTGGCGCGATCACGCCATCGCGCAGCGCCATGATACAGGCCAGCAGCTCCACCGCGCCGGTGCCACCGATAAGATGACCGTGCATCGATTTGGTTGACGAGATCATCAACCGATCTGCGTGATCGCCAAAGACAGCGCGGACCGCGGCACATTCCGTCCGATCATTCGCAGCCGTGCCTGTGCCATGTGCGTTGATATAGCCAACCTCATCCGCATTGATCCCAGCAGATTGCAACGCACCGGCCATCGCGCGTTGCGCGCCGTCGCTGTTGGGCATGACAATATCACTTGCGTCCGCGCTCATCGCGAAACCAACAACTTCAGCAAGGATATCTGCGCCGCGGGCGCGGGCCCGCTCGTATTCCTCGAAAACGAAGATCGCCGCGCCCTCGCCCTGAACCATGCCGTTGCGCGTCTTGCAGAACGGCCGGCACCCGTCCTTAGACATGACGCGCAAACCTTCCCAGGCCTTGATACCGCCGAAAACGAGCATCGACTCGCTGCCGCCAGTCAACATGACATCTGCCATACCGCTCTGGATCATGTGAAAGGCTTGACCCATTGCATGGTTCGACGATGCGCAGGCCGTGGCGACCGTAAAGCTCGGCCCCCGCAAATCATGTTTCATCGATAGGTGAGAGGCCGCCGCATTGTTCATAAGCCGTGGCACGACGAAGGGGTGAACGCGGTTCTTCCCCTCTTCATAGACGGTGCGATAGTTGTCATCGACCGTATGCAACCCACCGCCAGAGGTTCCCACAACGCAACCGGCACGCAGCGCAGTTTCCTCATCAACCTCCAGGCCCGACTGCGTCATCGCCTCTTGCCCGGCGATCAGCGCGAACTGCGTGAAGCGATCAAAGAATGTCAGCTCCTGTCGCGTGAAATGCGCCTTCTCATCATAGCTGCGGACCTGACCTCCGATCCCGATAGAGAGGCGCTCCACATCCCGCATTTCGAGCGGACCAATCGCACAGCGACCTTCCCGCATGCCTTCCATCGTCGTCGGCGCGGTGTGGCCCAATGCGCTGACCGCACCCTGACCTGTGATGACGACGCGGCGCATGTTCACCCGGCTTTCTGCGCCACCAGCGCTTTGACCGCATCGACCATGCTTTGCACATTCGAAATGTCGAATGCAGAGTCGGCTGGATCATTGGCATTGAAGGGGACTTGCACATCAAAGGTCTCTTCAATGGCGAAGACGGCCTCTACCAGACCCAGACTGTCGATACCCAAATCTTCGAGCGTCGCATCCATCGACACCTCGGTCGGATCGATCAAAGCCTGTTCGGCAATAATCGCCCGCATTTTCTCGGTGACATCATCACTCATGAACAGCCCCTTTGCAGTTGCGGTGTCTTTAGCCCGTGTCCCGGTCGTTTGGAACCTGTTTCTGCATTTCCGTCAGCTTCTGCGCCATGCGCGGAAGTCTCCGCATCGCCTTGAAGATATTCAGAAAAACATCCTGCTTTAGCGCGGGATACCCCATGACGACGGTGCGTTCGGGCACCCGTGTTGTCACACCGGAACCGGCCAAGGCAATCGAGTCGGCCCCGATCGAGATGTTATCGGCCACCCCGACCTGCCCGCCCAGGATCACCCGATCTCCAATTTTGGTCGATCCTGCGATCCCTGACTGGCCGCACAACAGGACATTCTCACCAATCTGAACATTATGCCCGACATGGGCCTGGCTATCGAGCTTCGTTCCATTGCCGATCCGGGTGTCCGTCACCGTGCCCTTGTCTATTGTCGCGGCCGGGCCGACCTCAACGTCGTCACCGATGACAACTCCACCCAGCGAATTGATGCGGACATATTCCGTCACTTTCATCGACTGTTCGATGGATCCGGTCGCCATATACGTCTCCGCTGCACTTGGCTGCGGCGACACGAATGAAAATCCGTCCCCGCCTATCACGGCGTTTGATTGGCCGATAAAGCGATCACCGATGCGAACGTCGTGGGCGATGCGGCATCCGGCAAAGATCTGGGCGTCGTCCCCGACGACTGACCGTGCTCCGATACTGACATGGGCCTCGATCCGCGCACGCGCTCCGATTGCCACCTGGGGCCCGATCACCACATAGGGACCGATGCGGCACCCTTCGCCCAAGGTCGCCGTGTCATCGACAACCGCTGTGGGATGAATTCCCTCCGGCAAAGACGGCTGTGTATCGAACACTCGGGACAATCCGGCGAGCGTGTATTTCGATCTGCCGGAGAACAGCACCGCATCAAGGCCCAGTGCTGACCAATCTGTTCCGGAGAGAACGATGGCAACACGCGCGGGGGACGTGGCCAATGCATCCAGAAAGCGCGGCTCCATCGCCAGGGCCAAGTCACCCTCGCGCGCTTCGTCAGGCTGCGCAGGGCGAGAAACGATGGCGTGCAGGTCGCCAGCTGCGTCTGCGCCCAGCAACTCTGCTAGTTCTCCAACAGTAACAGCCATGGAAAGTCTCCGTTCTGACCTTCCACGCATATAGACGCCCTGCCCCCTCCCGTGAAGGTGTCAGGGCGCCCTCACTCGCAGATTAGCTTTGCAGACCCAGCGTCACGCCCTCGGCCTGCAGCGCGTTGAAGACCAACCGGTCACGGCCATAGACGTCATCGCGATACTGCACCTGACCGGCCTCATCGACCCAAACCGTGCGATAGTCGAGATGTACTGGGACGTTCTGCTCTAGATTAACGCGCGTCTCGCGACCAGTGGCGCGGCGCGCGGCAAAGAACGCATCCGGATCTTCGGTCTGAGGGGCAAGCAACACGCGCGCCAGACCCTGCGGATCGGCGACCCGCACACACCCATGGCTGAATGCACGCGCATCCCGCGCAAACAAGCTGCGCGACGGCGTATCATGCAGATAGATCGCAAACTGGTTGGGGAACATGAACTTCACATGGCCAAGCGCGTTGTTCGGCCCCGGTCCCTGACGGATCCACCAGGGGAAGAAGTTGGCGGAGAACAGGTCCCAATTGATCTGCGACGTATCGGACGGCGTGAACACCCCTGTGCCGTCATCAATCAGGATCATATTGTTTTCATTCAGATAATTCGGGTTCGCCTTCAGACGGGGCAGAATTTCCTCCGTCGCGATCGAGCGCGGGACCGTCCAGGTCGGGTTGATGACCATATGGTTCATGACATCGGAAAACTCGACCGTCTGATGGCGGTTCTGCCCCACGACCACGCGGGTCGTGAAGATTTCCGTATCACCCTCGCGCACCCACATGCGGAAATCGGCAAGATTCACATAAATGTGGCGCTCTTCCGTGCTCCAATCTGTCCAACGGGACCGCTCCAGATTGACAAGGATCTGGCGCAAACGCTCCTCTGCCGTCGTGTTAAGTGCCGCGAGCGTTCGCGGCCCGATCACACCATCATCATTGAGGCCGTGCCGACGCTGGAATGCCTTCAGTGCCGCTTCGAGCACCTCATCCATCACCAGATCGTCACCCGGAAGCGGTTCATCAAGCGCGTTGGAGGCTGCCTGTTGCGCAACAATCGGCGGTTCCAGATCGCCCATCGAGATCAATCGCGCACGAATTTGCGGTACGCGCGCGTCACTATCCCCCAACTCAATCGAACTGCCAGATGCGATGCCAGGTTCTGCCCAACCGCCCGCGGCGACCAGTTCCTGCATCTCTGTCAGAACGGTCTGCATCGCCCGGTAATCATCGCGATCTGGCGCAAGCCCCATGATGTGGGACACAGGATCAGCCGACGACATAAGGCCACTCAGCAATTCACCCGCTTCCGGCCGATTGGGGAAAACATGAATATTCTCGCTCAACCGCGATGGGGTCAGGATGCCTGCGATCTTGGCATTCGCGAATTCTAGATAGGCATCGGCAAAGGCCAACTCACCTTCCGCTGTCGCAGCACCATCCAACGCACCCTCGATATGGGCGCTCAACCGTTCAACCAGATCGGAGCGACCGGGCAAACCATGCGATTCGTATTGTGAAATACCGCCCAACAACGCCCGCGCTGGTCCTGCGTCACCAGCAAGGAAAAATGGCGCATAGTCCATTGCCGCATAGGCCTGCGCGATGGAACCGCTTTCAAGAAGAGCGTCAAGCTCTGGCCAAATCACCTGAGATTCAGCTTCAGCAGTTTCAGATTGTGCCATTCCTGCCGAGCCACTGAGGCTGACCGAACCCAAAATAGCTGCAAAAACAGCCGCACTCACCGATTTGCGGTAAATATGTAACACTATGTTGGCCTCCAGCAACGCGCAAACTCATCAGTCAGATGGCAAAAACCCGCCGACCTCTCATCTACAAATTCTCCGTTTCGGCGAATTCCCGCCAGATGTTCCGTTAACGTCGACACAGAACCGCTAAAAACAGAACAAATGTGAACATCGGGACGCCGTCCCGGTTTCTTATATCGTTTTCTTGCAGAATTTAATGCTGCACAACTGCCACTTGGCGGAAAAAACGTGATGTGCGATACATTTGCCCAAGGAAGCGGAACCAACCGCATCCAACTTGGGACAGACTTAGGAATTTACATATGAGTGATCAGAACGCTTTTTCGCGTCGCGGATTGCTGGGTGCCTTCGCGGGCATGGCCGCAATCTCCGCAGCGCCGAGTTTCGCCAGCACTCCCGCAGTTCTGACGGGCGCCGGCAACATCCGAACCATCAAGCTGTACAATTCCCGCACATCCGAGCGCCTCGATAGCGTGTATTGGGTGGAAGGGGAGTACATTCCCGAAGTGCTCGATGAGATCAATTACATCTTCAGGGATTGGCGTCAGAACGAGATGCGCGCAGTCGACGTGCGCACCATCGACATCATGGCGGCAGCGGCACGCATGATGGAGACGGATGAGGCATACACGCTTCTTTCCGGCTATCGCAGCCCGAATACGAACACGATGTTGCGCCGCTCAAACCGCGGTGTTGCCCGCAACTCCTACCACACCCGCGCCATGGCTGCGGATCTGCGCCTGTCCTCGCGGTCCGTTCAGAACATGTACGACGCGGGCGTCGCCTGCGGCGCAGGTGGCGTCGGTCGCTACTACCGCTCCAACTTCGTCCACTTCGACTGCGGCCCGGTCCGCACGTGGCGCGGTTAACGTCCGTTACAGTAGAAACGCAGAAGGCCCGGTGGAGTTCCACCGGGCCATAATTTTTTTAGCTGTATTGTCGTTCTGATCAGGCCCGGACGGTCCCATTTCCAGTCACGTGATACTGGAACGAGGTCAGTTGTTCTGCCCCGACAGGTCCACGCGCATGCAGCTTGCCTGTTGCAATACCAATCTCTGCCCCCATGCCGAACTCCCCACCATCAGCAAACTGGGTCGAGGCATTCCGCATCAGGATCGCGCTATCCAATTGTTTGAAGAAGCGATCCGCGACCGCATCATTCTCGGCAATAATCGCATCCGTATGTTCGGACCCAAAAGTGCGAATATGCGAAATGGCACCATCAACGCCGTCCACAACCGTGGCTGCGATGATCATATCAAGGAACTCACGCCCGAAATCCTCGTCCGCCGCCGGGACCGTTCCGTCCATCTGAGCAATCGCGTCGCGGGCGCGTACTTCGACACCCGCACTCAGCAAGTCTTCGATGATCGGTGCAGATCGTTCGAGGAAAGCACGATCAACAAGCAGGGTCTCCGCTGATCCGCAAATTCCCGTCCGCCGCGTCTTGGCGTTCAAGACCACGGCCCGTGCCTTCTCCAGATCGGCAGATGCGTCGACATAGACATGACAGATGCCTTCCAGATGGGCGAACACAGGAACACGCGCGTCCGACTGAACCCGCCCGACCAGACCTTTGCCTCCGCGCGGAACAATCACGTCGATATGGTCGGTCATAACCAACATCTCACCAACGGCTGCGCGATCACGGGTCGGCACGATCTGCACACAAGCCTCCGGCAACCCCGCGGCCTTGAGCCCGTCAACAAGACAAGCATGGATCGCAGCAGACGAATGGAAACTCTCCGAGCCTCCACGCAGGATCACCGCATTGCCCGACTTCAGGCACAATGCACCCGCATCCGCCGTGACATTTGGACGGCTCTCATAAATCACGCCAATTACCCCGATCGGCGTTCGAACCCGCTTGATGTTGAGCCCCGACGGCATATCCCATTCCGCGATTACGGCTCCCACCGGGTCATCCTGCGCGGCAACGGCTCGCAGCCCCTGAACGATCCCCTCGATCCGGCTCTCGTCCAGAGCAAGCCGATCCAGCATTGCGGCCGACAGCCCCTTATCGCGACCAAACTCCATATCCTTTGCGTTCGCTGCGATAATTGCATCGCGCGCCGCCCAGACGGCATCAGCGGCGGCTTCGAGTGCTTGTTGCTTTTGTGGTGCTGGGGCGGAGGCCAGAACAGTCGATGCGGCACGTGCCGCCTTGCCAATCGCAATCATCTCATTGCGCACATCCATGTCTTTCATCGCGCTATCCCCGGCGTGCTACGAATACCTCCGCGTATTCGCTGCCTTCTATGAGCGTCCCGAACTCGTAACGCAAGGCTTCGACTGCCCGTGCTGCACTGGGCAGGTTTTCTATTTCACCCGGGATGTAGGCAATCCAAACCTGCTCAAATGGGGAATAGCCGACCCACTCACCATCATTTGTCGCCAGAAGATCTGCGGAGATGTTGATCCCCGCCCGCTCACACCGCCGGATCTCCGACAAGGTGGGGGAACGTGTCAGCAGCGCAAAATCAGGGTGCGCCTCATGAGCAGAGCAAAGCCGCTCCATGGTCACCTCATTGGCAACCGATTGCGTCTCGAAGGTCGATATGACCTGATGATCGGCAAGCAGGGCCGGGATCGACTTCTTCGATGATACCTCCGCGCCTTCAAGGGGGACCAGCGGGGCCGCGCCCATGATGACGACATGGCCCCCTCCGCCGCCAGTCGACGATGCAAAGAAGACCTGGTTGGCCCCATAGCACCCCGCAAGGCTGAGCAAGCAACTGAAAGCGACCGAGATTCTGTTCGACGCACGCATGAAAATGACCGTGTTATGACTGTTTCAAGACAGAATTTGACGGACGCTAGCATACAGATTTGCCAGAACAGGTCTGAAATCGGCGTAGAACTTTAAAAAAACACGGTTTTCTCGCCGTTACGCCGAGTTGGAACTAAAAGTCTCAACCCCAAGGCGTGTCAGATCGCCATATCGTCTCGATGAACAACGAACGCCCGCCCCGGATGACCAAGCAACGCCTCGATCTCTCCACTCTGCGCACCGGCGATTTTGGACAGTTCATCAGCATCATAGCCCGCAATAGCACGACATACGATCCCGCCATCTGGCGTCACAATATCTATCGCGTCGCCACGCCCAAACCGGCCTGTGACCTGCCTCACGCCAGCGGGCAACAAGGACTTGCCCTTCGCAAGTGCCGCGGCGGCACCCGCATCCACGACGATCTGCCCACGGGCGACCATGGCACTGATCCAAAGCTTGCGCGAACGGCCCGGATCCGCAGTGGGAAGGAACCAGGTAGTCCGCGCGCCCTCTTTCAGCGCCGTCAGGGGCCGATCCCGGTCACCCAGACAGATGGCCATGGCACATCCCGCTCTCAGCGCTATCTCTGCCGCCAGCACCTTGGTTTTCATTCCGCCCTTGGCGCCAGCGGTGCCTGCTCCACCGGCCATCGCCATAATGTCGGGCGTTATTTGTTCGACGACCGGGATATGCTGCGCATCCGCGTCCTGCCGTGGATTGGCGGTGTAAAGCCCATCGACATCGGACAGCAGGACCAGCGCATCCGCACCGACAAGTGCGGCAACACCCGCTGCCAGGCGATCATTGTCACCATAGCGAATCTCATCAGTGGCCACGGTGTCGTTTTCATTGACGATCGGCACCACGCCGAGCCCCAAGAGCGTGCGCAGCGTCGCACGGGAATTGAGATAGCGTCGACGATCCTCACTATCTTCCAGCGTTACGAGCACTTGGGCGGTGTGCACCCCATGCGGTCGCAAACCCTCTTCATAGGCACGGGCAAGGCGGATCTGCCCGACGGCTGCGGCGGCTTGGCTCTGTTCCAACGGAAGCGCGCCGAGCGGTAGCTGCAAGACGCCCCGCCCCAGCGCGATGGAGCCGGACGAGACCAGCACGACATTCACATCAGCTGCCCGAAGGGCCGCGACATCGGCAAGCAGACCTGCGAGCCAACTCTCCCGCAGCCCGCCACTGACGCCATCCACCAGCAAGGCAGAACCGATTTTGATGACAACAGTCTTGGCCGAATGCAGCGGGTTTACGGACGCCAAGGTTCCGGCTCCCCTTCCAGGGCCGCACGCTCCGCTGCGTTGCGGTCCAAAATTTGCTGGCGCAGGGCACGCAGAACCTCGGTCACACCAATCTGCGCTGCCGCCGACATGGCGAGGACGTCAATGCCAATCGCTGCAGAAAGGTCTGCACGCTGCATCTCGATCAACTCATCGCCCAAAGAGTCCGCCTTGGTCAGGACTGTGACACGGGGCTTCTCGGCAAGGCCGCCGCCATATTGCTCCAACTCATGAATGACTGTGCGGTAGTCCTCTTCCAGCGTATCGGACGTGCCATCGATCAGATGCAGCAACACCGCACAGCGCTCCACATGGCCAAGGAACCTGTCACCGATCCCCTTGCCCTCATGCGCGCCCTCGATCAGGCCCGGAATATCCGCAATGACGAACTCCGCCCCATCCACGCCGACAACGCCCAGATTGGGGTGCAACGTGGTGAACGGATAGTCGGCAATCTTAGGCCGCGCGTTCGACGTCGCCGCAAGGAATGTCGACTTACCCGCATTCGGCAGGCCCAGCAAGCCTACATCCGCAATCAGCTTCAGGCGCAGCCAGATGGTCCGCTCAACACCGTCGAGGCCGGGATTCCGGCGGCGCGGTGCCTGATTGGTAGAGCTTTTGAAGTGCAGGTTGCCAAAGCCACCATTGCCGCCCTTCGCAATGATGACCTCCTGCCCGACCTCGGTCAGGTCGAACAAAACGGTCTCTTGATCTTCGTCGAGGATCTCTGTGCCAACGGGAACGCGCAAAATGATATCATCGCCATCCGCGCCGGTCTTTTGCCGTCCCTCGCCGGGGCGACCGTTCTTCGCAAAGAAGTGCTGTTGATAGCGATAGTCGATCAGCGTGTTCAGTCCATCGACTGCAACGGCGATGACGTCGCCCCCACGTCCACCATTGCCGCCGTCAGGTCCGCCATATTCAACATATTTCTCCCGACGGAAGGATATGCAGCCATTCCCGCCGCTGCCTGAGCGGATATAGACTTTAGCAAGGTCGAGGAATTTCATTTCATTGCTCCGAAATCGGCTTGGGACAGGCGGTAAAGCCAGACGGGGGCAGGTTCAACCCTCTGCGCGCTCTGACCCATCCCGTGACCGTGCCGCAAAAAGCCCAGTTTCTCCAACACACGCGCCGACGCGGGATTATCCGTAAACACATCTGCCCCAATGGATTCGGGTGCAAGACGGTCGAACACGTCCCCCAGAAACCCGGAAACGGCCTCAGTCGCAAGGCCCTGCCCCGCTGCCGAGGGATCGAGGAAATAAAAGATGTCAGGCCGCGCCGCAGGCTCTGCCCGATAGACACCGACGGAGCCGATCAAAAACCCACGATGCCGGATCGCCAATCGATAGCGCCCGGCGTCAAAATCCTGCCACCGGGCAATGAATGTCCCGGCGGAAGTAACGCTCCAATTCGCCGGGAACAAAAACAGCATCCGGCCCACATTGGGCTGCACAACAATGTTGCGCACCGCTGCGGCATCGTCGGCCCTCAACGGATCAAGCAGCAGGCGCGCCGTCTCAATCCGCGGCGGCATCATTCCTGGCCGGCCAACAACTCATAGGTCCAAGTGGGCACGACCGCATTTTGGACCAGCGCAAAGGTGCTGCCCTCCCCGGTATAGCGGAAGCCGCAGGCAATCAGCACTTGCGCAGACCGTTCGTTGGTCTGGAACACCTCTCCCGTCAGCCGCGCATAGCCATTGTCGAGCGCATAGCCTACGACGCCCGCCAGTGCCTCGCGCGCATAACCAAGATTCCAGAACGGCGGGCCAACCCAGTACCCGACCGAGCCGTCCTTGCGCAGGGCAACAAAGCCCAACATGTCCGCCCCGTCCGAGCATGTCGCATCCATCGCCCAGATCATCTCATCCCCATCGGCGCGCAGGGCACGGGCGATATAAGCCTCAGCCGCACCCGGCGGATAGGGGTGTGGAATGCGCGCCACGGACCCGGCAACCCGGATGTCACCTGCATAGAGCGAAATCGGCCCCGCATCAGCCGCACGCAGTGGGCGCAGGGTCAGTCGCTCTGTCTCGATCATCGGTGGCAGCATGGGGCACCTCCCGTTTTCGGGTGCGGATACGAAGAAGGGGACCGGTTTCCCGGTCCCCTCTAAAAGTCTCGTCCGGGTGGAGTGGCTTACTCAGCCGCTTCCGCCACCGGAAGCACGGAAATGAACGTGCGGCCTTTGAGGCCCTTGTGGAACTTCACAGCACCTTCTTCTGTTGCGAAGATGGTGTGGTCACGGCCCATGCCGACATTCTCACCCGGCCACCACTTGGTGCCGCGCTGACGCACGATGATGTTGCCCGGGATGACTGCTTCACCACCGAACTTCTTCACGCCGAGGCGACGTCCAGCGGAGTCGCGACCGTTGCGGGAGGAACCGCCTGCCTTTTTATGTGCCATTCGTCTCTCTCCTTACTCTGCATCGGCGACCAAGGCTTTCGCCTGATCGATCCAGCCTTCACGTTCAATACGGCCCTTGAAGGACAGCTTCTCGTCCATCGCAGCCACGTCTTCTTCGGTCCAAGCCGCGATCTGAGCGTAGGTGAATACGCCATTTGCGTTCAGCTTCTCTTCGAGCTTCGGACCAACGCCCGACAGCTTCTTCAGATCGTCGGTCTCAGCCGGTGCATCTGCTGCAGGTGCTGCGGCTTCCGCCTTCGGTGCGGCAGCTTTCTTGGCTGCGGGCTTGGATGCGCCGTCTGCCAGGATGTCAGTGATGCGCACTTTGGTGATGTACTGACGGTGCCCCTTGCGACGCTGGGAGGAGTGCTTCCGGCGACGCTTTTTGTAGGAGATCACTTTCTCGCCGCGGCCCTGCTCGAGCAGCTCACCAACGACAGCGGCACCATCGACAAACGGTGCGCCGACAGTGACGGTGTCACCGCCGAGCATCAGGACTTCGCCAAAGCGGACTTCATCACCAGCTTCACCGGCCAGTTTTTCAACGGTCAGAACATCGTTCTGGGCAACTTTATACTGCTTGCCACCAGTCTTGATCACCGCAAACATGCGCGTGGTCCTTTTGGTTTTCGCGTCCCTCAGGTCCTGCACACGTGATGCAGCGTTGATACCTTCGAACAGCGGCCCCAGAGGGGCTGATTCACATAAGTCTTGGGCGCAGTCCGACGGACCTCACCTCAAGAGCCGCCCGTATCAGCGAAGATGCACGGCAAGTCAAGCGCAATACAGGGATTTCCGCTTGCACCCGCATCCGCCCTGCCCTATCACCCCGCCACGACCAGAGGGCGCTGTCCCTTTGCATCGCGGAGAGGTGCCGGAGTGGTCGAACGGGGCGGTCTCGAAAACCGTTGTCCCTTCACGGGGACCCAGGGTTCGAATCCCTGTCTCTCCGCCACATTCAACCGTTTTGCCTACCCTTCGAGACCAGCCAGCGCGCGGGTCTGCGTCCAGATTGCGTCTTCCAACTGCACAGGGTCCGTTTCAACCTTGCCCTGACCGGGCATGCGCGCACCGGGGTCAAGGGCAACCCCGTCAGAGATCGCCGCGAACTTGTCGAAAAAATCAGGCGCGTTCTTCGGGTCTATCAGCAGATAGTACTGGCCGAGATCATGCCGTGGCCCTTCGGGCGCCTTCAGCGGTTTCACATCACGGCTCACCACACTCCCCGTAAGACCGGCGGCAAGCACCTCGGCCATCAAGCCGAACCCCCATCCCTTATAACCGCCCATGCTGACCAGAGATCCGCTCAGCGCTGCCACAGGATCAGTTGTTGGCAAACCATCTGCGTCCACGGCCCAACCCTCGGGGATCGCCTCGCCGGCGGCCTTGGCCATCGTGATCTTCCCCAGCGCCACGGTCGTGGTGGACTGATCGAACTGCATCCCAACACCGCCTTGCCCGTCCGGGACAGAGAACGCGATCGGATTGGTTCCGATGACACGGGTTTTTCCGCCGGGCGGCGCAACGATCGGAGAGGCATTTGTCAGCCCAAGCCCGATCAAGCCGGCCCGTGCAATCTGTTCCGTGAAATAGCCAAGCGATGTGCATGTATGCGCGTGCCCAACCGCCAGACTTGCCACGCCGCACGCTTGCGCAGCCTCAATCGCCAAAGGTAGGCCCTTGGCGAAAGCCGGTTGCGCGAACCCAAATCGTGCATCGACTGTCACTGCACCGGGCTTGGTGCGCGTGACCTCCGGCTGAACCGTTCCATCGACCCGGCCCGTTTTCAGCTGCTGGCAATAGCTCTCAAGATAGTAGAGGCCACAGATCTTATTGCCGACCGCCTCGGCCTTGCGCACGGCATCTGCAACATGCCCCGCAATCCAGGGCGCGGCGCCATGACGCTCCAGTGCAGTGACTGTAACCTGCCGAATCTCATCCAGTGATACTGCTGGCATGACTGCGCCCTCCCGCGAACCTGTTCTATCCGCTCAAACCATGCGTGCAGATCACAACGGGACGCAACCAGACAATACACCCCACCGGGTCGCGAGCCGCCCTATCACATACGGCAAACCAAAAACGTCAGCGCAATATCGAGACGAATACAATGCTGGGTGATCATGAAATTAAATGGTGCCCGGGGGCGGATTTGAACCACCGACACGCGGATTTTCAATCCGCTGCTCTACCCCTGAGCTACCCGGGCATCGGGTGACGCTGTGCGTCGGGTAAGGGGTGTTTAGGCAAAGGCGCGGGGGGTGTCCAGAGGGATTTTGCGGTTTATTCAGACATCATCATCGCCGCGGAATGCAGGGCGGATTTCCACCTCATCCGGTTGATCTTCTTCCTCTGCCGGCACGGCATACGCGCCATTGAACCACCGGGCCAAATCCACATCTGCGCAATGCTTCGAACAGAACGGGCGATAGCTCTTAGCAGAGGCAGCACTACAGATCGGGCAGCTCATGCCAGAACCTCGCGCAGTGGCAGGCGTTCCCGCTTTCGCAAAAGCTCGGCATGCCCCAGCGGTGTCCATCCAATGAAACGGGTCTCGACCGGATCATTGCGAAACGCCCGGCGAAACGCAGCTTCCAGCTCAATCCGTTGCTTTTTCGTCGCAGGCGCCAAATCCACCGTAATCTGCCCGGCAAGGCCCCGCAGGCGCAGCGCGCGCGGAAGTTCGGCAATGGCGGCGAGGTTCGTTTTCAAACCCGCCGCCGGGCTTAGATCCCCGCCCGTATTCACGTCGATGGCAATCAGCGCGGTTGTCGGCTCCACCATCATCCAACCCGATTTCAATCGCACACGGGCACGCTGCACGTCATCAATTGCGTCCCAGACCCCATATGCGTCAAAGCTACCCGGTTGATCCGCAACGAGATCCGGTGCGGGCTCTGACCAGTCGCGCCAGGCAACCAGCGCCGCCCCCGGACCCTCTACCAAGAGCTCCGCGGTACGACCGGGATCGGCAAGCACCTGTTCGGCGAGCGCTCGCATCTCGGCGACATCCGCGCGGATCGCGTCCTCATCTGCTCCGTCGGAGGCCGTCCGCAGCACAAGGCCAAGACCGGCAGCGCCCTCCATCTCTTCACGCGCGATCAGATCGAGGCGCTCGCGCTCCTCCTCGTCCCGGATCTTGCGCGCCACGTTCAGGCCCGGCGCGCCCGGCGTGACGATGGCATAGCGTGACTTGAACGTCAGGCGCGGCGTCACAGGAGCGGCCTTTCCCGGCTCCGCATGCGAGGTCACCTGGACCAGCAGTGCCGTCCCCGGCGAAATGCCCTTGGCATCGCGCAGAAAGCCCTTCTGACCATTGCCCAGCGTAACGGTCGCGGCCCCCATACCCTTCATTGGACGGTCAAGCACGCCACGATAGATCGCACCAGGACTCGGCGCGCCCCCTTCGGGTGGATCAATCAGCAAGTCTTCAAGCCGACCGTCAACCATCAAGGCGACCTGATCGCCCGCCCCGTCCGGGCGCGGCTCAATTGCGACGACACGGCCTTTCATACGGCCTCTCCATCCAACGGCACGACATAGCCCGCACCTTGCAAAAGGTTCATGGTTTCGGTCAGGGGCAATCCAACGACATTCGTATAGCTGCCATTGATCCAGGGCACGAAGGCCCCACCGATGCCCTGAATAGCATAGCCACCGGCCTTGCCCTGCCACTCGCCCGAGGCAAGATAGGCTGCGATCTCGGTATGAGAGAGCACCTTGAGCTTCACCGCCGTCTCCACTTCACGGTGCCAATACTGGCCTTCCGCGCGCAGCCCAACAGCGGTGATGACCTTGTGCCGCCGGCCAGAGAGGAGGCGCAAGAACTGCTCCGCCTCGGCCATGTCCGATGGCTTGCCCAGAATGCGACGCCCGACCGCGACCACCGTATCAGCGGCCAGAACCAACCCCTCAGCCGCCACAGCAGCCGATTTCTCAGCGGCAAGGCGTGCGGCATAGGCACGCGGCAACTCACCGCCCAACGGGGTTTCGTCAATATCGGCAGGAATGATGGCGTCAGGCACGACGCCGATCTGCGCCAGCAACTCCCGCCTGCGCGGAGAGCCGGACGCCAGCGTCAGCCGCACCTTACTTGAAGCGATAGTTGATCCGACCCTTGGTCAGATCATAGGGGGTCATTTCGACCTGCACCTTGTCACCGGCCAACACGCGAATGCGGTTCTTGCGCATCTTGCCAGCAGTGTGAGCGATGATTTCATGGCCGTTCTCGAGCTTCACGCGGAATGTCGCATTGGGCAAAAGTTCGGTCACGACACCGGGAAATTCGAGCAGTTCTTCCTTGGCCATGGTCTCTCCGAAGTGGATTTCAGTTCCGTCTGGGTCAAGCACTGACCCCGCGCGCCGCTCATATGAGACGTATTTGCAGGGAAATCAAGCCACCCGCCGCGTCAGTGCCGTCACCAGACCGGCAAGGATCAGGAAAACACCCCCCGTGCGTGCGATCACCCGTTGCGCGCGCGGCCCGGCCAGACGATCCCGCATCGTCCCCGCGGCCAGCGCCCAAAGGGCCGCATTCAGGCCGCCAAGTGCCACGAACGTCGCCACAAGCAGCGTTGTCTGTGGCAAGAGCGGGGCGGTCGTATCAATGAACTGCGGGACGAAGGCAATGAAAAAGACGATGCCTTTCGGGTTCAATACCGTCACCAGAAAGCTGTCGCGGAACAGTCGCTTGCCCGGCATCGGCGTCGCGTCGATGGAGGTTGGTTTCGCCTTCAACAGCCCCCAACCCATCCAAATCAGGTAGAGCGCGCCCACCACCTTAAGCACAGTAAACGCGGTGGCAGAGGCCGCCAGCACCGCCCCCGCACCGGCCAGCGAGATCACCATGGCCACCAGATCGCCAAGTGCCACCCCCGGAACGGTATAGAGCGCGGACCGCTTGCCCGATCCCAGTGCGCAGGACACCACCAAAACCACGGTCGGCCCCGGAATGGCCACCAAAACGGCAGAGGCGATTGCAAAGGCAAGCCAGATTTCAAACGCCATAGGTCTATCTCCGCATCAGATGTGCACAACGGCGCAAACCAAGCCACAGCACCAAGGCACCATGCAAGGTCAATCTTCGCGGAACGTCTCGGTGATCTTTGCGTCGATCTGATCGCGAGCGTTGCGATAGTGCTGCAACTTTTCCTCACGACTCTCGGCCAGCCCCGACGGATCCATGATCGGCCAATAAAGCACTTCTACAGCGCTCGTCCGCGTCAGCTCATGCGCATGGCGCAAGCTGGCCGGTGACAAGGCGACGATCATGTCAAATGCGCCCAGATCGTCGCCCCACTCCGCCATCTCCTCGAACGAGCGTGAGCGATGCCGCCCCAACTCGATCCCGATCTCGTCGCAGACGGCAATGGAGAAGCCGTCAATCTCCTGATCATGGCGCACGCCGGCGGACTGAACGTAGATGCGCTGCCCGAACCGCTTCTTCATCAAACCCTCCGCCATGGGAGAGCGGACCGCGTTGTGATCGCAGCAAAACAAAACCGATGTGGGCAACCCCTCCATCACCCTTTGAAATGCAGCACGCAGATCAGGGTGAAAAGCCGCCGGGCTGTGTCGTGATCAACACTCACCTTCCCGTCCAGACGTTCTTCGAGGATGCGAGCACCTTCATTGTGAATGCCCCGACGTCCCATATCGATGGCCTCGATCTGGGCAGGTGGCAGCTTCTTCACGGCGTCGAAATAGGCCTCACAGATCTGGAAATAATCCTTGATGACCTGACGGAATGGGCTGAGCGAGAGATGAAACGCACCGGCCTGAGCCTCCCCCTCATCATTGATTTCAAAAACCAGGCGCTTGTCCCGGATCGACAGGTTCAAAACCCAGGGCCCAGCAGCCTCATGCCCGACCGGCGTGAAATTGTTTCCCTCCAGCAAGTCGAAAAGGGCAACCTTCCGCTCCTGCTCGATTTCAGGCGTTGGTGGCGGCAGGCCAGCATCATCAAGGTTAACTTTCACCAGATGGCTCATCGCCCGCCCTCACTTCAATGCGTCCCACGCCTGCAACATGCGTGATCCACCGCATTCAAAAACCACTTTGCATCACGCTATTGGCGACAGATTACCTGCTCATACGTCAGTGTCGAGCAGTGACACGCTGTTCACGTCACGACCCGCCCACGATGGATCAATACCTGAATAAGTGTACCCAGAAAGCCTGCGGCCAAGACGACATAAATACCTGAGTCAGGGATCTCTTCGAGAACCTCATCTCCCAACCATATGCCGTCCGTCCAAGCCCTCCAGATAATGAAGCTATGCCAGCAGCTTATCACTGCTCCGAGAAGCGCAAGCCATAGCATGGTGAGATACGCATAGACTCGGTAATAAACGGCCGTGGCAACCAACGCGACGGCGATGAGAACGACAGCGAACACGACTCTTGTATCCTCGCCCTCAAAGGACCCGCTTTCATGCATAAGATACATAACCGGCACCAAAAAACTCAGCATAACTGCCATAGCAGGAAGCGTGACTGTCAGTAGGATAGAAAGGTACCACCCCATCGCGAGTCCTAGACCAATGAAAAACAAGGCGGCGAAAGGGGTGTCCGCAATATCGGAGGTCAAAAGCAAGACGACCATGCTGGCACAAAGAGGCACAGTCACAAGCCAGCGCTTGAGAGCGAAACCGCCGCAGAGCATGACCATTCCATAGACGCAAAAGAGACCATGCCAAACAATGGCATAATCCTCGCGAACTGTTGTCAGCAGTGCCGAAAGATAGTCAGCCATCTCAGTATAGTCCGATCATTGATTGCGACGCCGCGCATGAGGCGGTTCGACCTTTTACCGATCACGCTTCTGTATTCAGCCGGTCGAGCCGTGCGCGAACGCTGAGGCCATGGGCCTCTAGGCTTTCCGAGATGGCGAGCGTTTCGGCCGCTGGACCGATCGCGGCCAGCGCCTCGGGCGTCATTCGCGCCAGCGTGGTCCGTTTCATGAAGTCCAGAACGGAGAGCCCGGAGGAGAAGCGCGCGGACCGGGCCGTGGGCAAGACATGGTTCGGGCCGCCGATATAGTCGCCAATCGCCTCGGGCGTCCATGCGCCGATAAAGATTGCACCCGCATGTCTGACTTTGGCCGCGATACCTTCTGCATCATCACAGGCAATTTCCAGATGCTCCGGCGCGATCCGGTCCGACAGCTCCACGGCCTGCGCCATATCGCGGACGACAACGACGGCCCCGAAATCGCGCCAGCTCGGACCGGCGATGTGGGCGCGTTCCAGCGTCTGCAATCGTGCGTCGACCGCCGCCGCCACGGCCTGCCCGAAACCTGCATCATCCGTAATCAGAATGGACTGAGCGCTCTCATCATGCTCGGCTTGTGACAGCAGATCGACGGCAATCCAGTCCGGGTCGTTGTTTGCATCCGCAATCACCAGAATCTCGGACGGACCGGCAATCATATCGATGCCAACCTGCCCGAACACACGCCGCTTGGCTGCCGCGACAAATGCATTGCCAGGCCCTGTAATCTTGTCGACCCGCTGAATCGTCTGGGTGCCATATGCCATCGCCGCAACCGCCTGCGCCCCGCCAATGCGATAGACCGTGTCCACGCCGGACAGACGGGCGGCCAGCAGGACCAGTGGATTGGCCAGCCCATCGGGCGTCGGCGCACAAATGCACAGCCGCCGGACACCAGCGACTTGCGCCGGAATGGCATTCATCAACACTGAGGATGGATAGGACGCCAGCCCACCTGGCACATAGAGACCTGCAGCATCGACAGCGCTCCAGCGCCAGCCGAGCTCGGCCCCTGCCTCATCGGTCCAACGGGCATCTTGGGGCAACTGCCGCTCGTGATAGGCACGAATGCGGGACGCCGCGAGTTCAAGCGCCGCCCGCTCCGCCTCGGGCACCTGAGCGATTGCGGCGTCCATCTCCTCCGATGTGAAGGCAAGCTGATCGGCGCCCAACTCCATCCGATCAAACTTCGCGGTCAGCTCCAGCACCGCCGCATCCCCGCGATTGCGCACATCTGCGATGATATCGGCCACAACCGCATCCACATCCGCGTCGCTTTCACGTTTCATATGCAGCAGCGCCTCGAACTGTGCATCGAAATCGGCGTCATCGTGGGACAGGAAAACAGGCATAGTGCACCTCTTGTTGCGGTGCCGTGGGCTTATCGCGCCCGGCCATGGGGGGCAAGCAACCGACGCGGGGACAGTCGCGACGCTTTGTCCGCCCCTGCCCCATCAAAGACGGCACAGGCGCACTCGGTTAAGCGTGATCCGGCGCCTTTCCCGAAATGGCGAGGTAGGGCCGTGTCACATCCGTGATCGTGACATTGAGCGCCTCGACATCCAGCGCAATCTCCCCATCACCCGCAAGGATCAGCGAGACTGTGCCCGTACCGTCCTCACCTTCGGCAAAGCTGACAGCAAGCACTGCCAGGACCATATCCTTGTCGGAGGGGTCAACCCCGTTCGAGCGCACGGCCAAAACGTCATCAATCACGAGCGTAGACTGCACCCGCTCCGCCGGTTGGCCGGGGCGCCCCGCGTGATACTCCCACCGGAAGCGATTGAGCAGCAGGGCGAATTGGCGTCGCGCGGGTTTCCACGACATCTCCGATGTTTGTGCCACCGCGTCCTGCACAAGGGCCGAAAGAACCGTCAGATCCTGAGTATCTGCCGCCATCAGGCGCAGCGGCGCCTCGCCCCCATCCTCAAACCGTGCGTCTTCAACCATTCTCACTCACCCGCTCTACGTCCGCGCCACAGGCGCTCAGCTTCTCAACCAGCTTCTCGTATCCACGATCCAAATGGTAGACCCGGCTGACAGAGGTTTCACCCTCTGCCGCCAATCCAGCCAGAATCAGCGACACTGACGCACGCAGATCCGTCGCCATCACCTGCGCACCGCGCAGCGGCTTGCCACCATGTACGTGGGCCGTTCCGCCCCGCACCCGAATATCGGCACCCATCCGCTGAAGCTCTGGCGCATGCATGAAGCGATTCTCGAAAATCGTCTCTTCCAGCTCACTCTCACCATCGGCCAGCATCAACATGGCCATCATCTGCGCCTGCAGATCCGTGGGGAAACCCGGATATGGCTCTGTCACGACGTGAAGCGGCTTGAGCGGCTTGTCCGCATCCCGCGTGACCCGCAAACCGCGCGCCGTCTCTTCAACCTCGACACCGCATTCCTCCAGCTTGTCCACGAAGGCGCCGACAAGATCGCGTGTCCCGCCCAGACACTCCACCGAGCCGCCTGTCATCACTGGCGCGAGCATGTAGGTGCCAAGCTCGATCCGATCCGTCACGACCCGGTGGGTCGCACCATGCAGCCGCTCGACGCCCTCAATCGTGATTGTGGAGGTGCCCTGCCCGGTGATCTTTGCCCCCATGGCAATCAGACACTCAGCCAGATCGACGATCTCCGGTTCGCGCGCCACGTTTTTCAGAACTGTCGTGCCCTTGGCCAGTGTTGCGGCCATCAGGGCGTTTTCTGTCGCGCCAACGGAAACCACGGGAAATTCGTACTCGCCGCCCGTCAGACCGCCTTCGGCGGTTGCGTAGACATAGCCATCGCGCAAATCCATCTTCGCGCCCATCGCCTCTAACGCCTTAAGGTGCAGGTCAACCGGCCGTGCGCCAATGGCACAGCCGCCGGGCAAGGAAACCGTGGCCTTTCCCATCCGCGCCAGCATCGGCCCGAGCACCAGGATCGAGGCCCGCATCTTGCGAACGATGTCGTAATGCGCGACCTCATTCGTGATCGCCTCACAGCCCATCGCCAGCACCTTACCATCCTGCAAGGCCGCCACTTCGCAACCAAGCGACTGCAACAGCTGGGTCATCGTGCGAATATCGCTAAGCCGCGGCGCATTGGTCAGCGTCAAGGGCTCCGCACTCAGCAGGGCGGCAGGCATCAAGGTCAGACAGGCATTTTTGGCCCCCGCAATCGGGATTTCCCCGTTCAACGCGTTTCCGCCACGCACGACGATCTTATCCATTGCTCTGCCCCTTATTGCCGGACGTGTCCGCACCGTCACGCTGGCGTGCCTGCGCCTTGCGTCGTTTGAGATTGGCCCGCAATGCCTCGGCAAGACGTTCGGCCTTCTCCCGCGCGGCCCGTTCGGCCTGTGTTTCGGTTTTATTTCGCTCGCTCATGACCCTGACATAAGCCGCACCCAACCGCAGGTCCAGATACCGCTTGCACCCGCGCGTGAATCGGTTATTACCCCGCTCCACGGGCTGCCGTGGCTCAGGGGTAGAGCACCCCCTTGGTAAGGGGGAGGTCGAGAGTTCGAATCTCTCCGGCAGCACCACTAAACCCTTTTGCAAAGCAAAAGGGTGCAGCGTCTCCAAAGTCATTGCCATATCAGCGACAGGTCGTTGCGAAGCAACGTACCGAGAGCGCGCGCAACAGCCATAGCCGTGATCCGCCCAATCAAGACCTTGATTCAGAACCTAAAAAGGGACCGGCGTGAACCGATCCCTTTCATGTGATCCAGTGTCAGCAGCCTGTCAGCTTGCCCACTGCCAAGGGCGGGCAAAGTTGCCCAGAACCGATTGCACGCCCTCATCCGTGATCGCGTCATTCTCCGACTTCAGCACGGCCACAAGGCCACGCTTCTTGTCTTCGATGACCTCAACGACATGCGCCTCGATGCCAGCGTCGCGCAGCGCCTTGTCGTAGATCCGCGTGATGGCAGAGCGGCGCAAGTCGGGCTTGAAGATCTTTCCGACGGCCGTTTTGGGCAGTTCGTCCATGATCTCCATATATTTCGGGATCGCTGCCCGCTCCCCGATATGCTCCTCGGCATAGGCCATCAGTTCATCAACGGTCGCATTTCCACCCTCGACCAACTCGACATAGGCCGCCGGCAGTTCACCGGCATGGGCGTCCGGCTGACCGATCGCACCCACAAATCCAACCTGCGGATGACCTGCAAGCGCCTCTTCGATCAAGGCGGGGTCGATATTGTGACCACCGCGAATGATCAGATCCTTTGCGCGGCCCGTGATGAACAGGAACCCGTCTGCGTCGATCCGGCCCAGATCACCGGTGCGCAGATATTTGCCATCAGCGAACAGCCCTTCATTCTTGGCCGCCTCGGTATAGGTCGCGCCGGTCACAACCCCGGGGTTTGTGACGCAGATCTCACCAATCTCATCGGTGCCGCATTCCTTGGTAATATTGCCCTGTCCGTCGCAATGCAGGATCTTCACCTCCGTATAAGGGAACGGAATGCCGACCGAGCCGATCTTGCGCTCACCCAGCGGCGGGTTGCACGACACCAAGCACGTCGCCTCGGTCATGCCATACCCTTCCAGAATGCGCACACCGGTCGCATCTTCGAAACGCTTGAACAGCTCCACTGGCAGCGGCGCAGAGCCACACAGTGCATAGTTCAGAGAGGACACATCCGCATCTACCTTTCGCTGCATCAACGCAGCGGCGGCTGTCGGCACCGTGACCATGAAGGTCGCGCGATAGCGTTCAACCAATTTCCAGAAATTGTCGAACACGCCGTCCCCGCGATAACCTTGCGGCGTCGGCATCACCATATGCGCGCCCGACGAAATTGCGGTCATCCAGATCGGATAGGCCGCAAAGACATGGAACAACGGCATGGGCGCCAGCAGAACGTCCTGCTCCGTGAACAGCAGCTCATTGGACGCCCAGCCCTGATACATCATGCCGGAATGCCGGTGCTGCGCGATTTTGGGCATGCCGGTCGTCCCACCGGTGTGGAAGTAAGCAGCAAAGCCATCATCACCCGGCTCGGTAAAGTCGAGCTTGTCCGCGTTGTGCTTGGCAATCTCCGCGTTGAAGTTCAACACGCGGGCCTTGTGACCGCCGGTCGCCTTGGGACGGATCAGTTTCGCAATCCAGCTGGTGGGCGGCGTCAGATAGCGCGTCAAATCCACTTCGAGGATCGTTTCCACGTTCGGAGCCATCGCACAGGCCTGCGCGGCCAACTCTGCCACATTGGTCTTGGGCATTGGTGCCAGCGTGACCAGAACCTTGGCTTTCGTGTCACGCAGGATCGACGCGATCTTCTCAGGCTCCAACAACGGGTTGACCGGGTTCACGATCCCTGCCGTCGCACCGCCCAGAAGGGTGATCGCGGTTTCGTTACAGTTGGGCAGCAGGTAGGCCACCACGTCCTGATCGCCGACACCTAGCGAGCGCAGAAGGTTCGCCGTCTGCGTCACCTTTCCCTTGATCTCAGTCCAGTTGAACGTCTCGGCCTTGTCCTTCGGGCCAGACTTGATCTGGAAACTCAGACCGGGGCGATCAGGGAATTTCGCCGCCGTCTGGCAAAGCAACTCGTATACGGTCTTGGCGCTCCAGCGGTCCTCGATCGGCATCTGCTGTTCGATGGCGATCTTGTCAGCGAGCGTGGCCATGGCGGTCGTCATAGGTTCTGTCCCCTCCCTACAGGAATAGCGTTGGCCCGTTTGCGGGCCTTACACAGTTTGACTTCGCGTACCGCAAAACGTGGCACAAGCGGTACGCCGCGTCAAAAGGGGACTGGCACCAACGGGGCGCTGCGTCACATTGGTCTAAGGGGTCAGGCCGCGTCCATATCGGCGGTGAACTGCAGGCGGGCCAGCCGCGCATAAAGCCCACCCTCGGCAACCAGACTGTCATGGGTGCCGCTGGCCACGATCCGACCACCTTCCATCACAATGATGCGGTCGGCCTTCTTTACGGTGGCCAAACGGTGCGCAATAACGAGCGTCGTCCGATCCTTGGACAGGTCTTCCACAGCAGCCTGAACGGCACGCTCACTCTCAGCATCCAGCGCGCTCGTCGCCTCATCGAGCAACAGAACCGGCGCATCGCGCAGGATTGCACGGGCGATGGCGATGCGCTGTTTCTGTCCACCGGACAGCATAACGCCGCGCTCTCCGACATAGGTGTCATAGCCATCAGGAAGCGCCGTCAGGAAATCATGAGCCGCCGCCGCGCGCGCCGCTGCCTCCACCTCCGCATCGGTGGCATCTGGCCGGCCAAAGCGTATGTTTTCCCGCGCACTCGCCGCGAAGATCACCGGCTCCTGCGGGACAAGCGCAAACGCGCGACGCATCTGCTCCCGCGGCAGATCGCGGATATTCACACCATCAAGCTCGATCTGCCCGGCATCCGGGTCATAGAAGCGCAGCAGCAACTGGAAAATGGTCGACTTGCCTGCTCCTGACGGCCCGACAATCGCCACCGTCTCTCCGGCTCTCACTTCGAGGGAGACCTCCTCCAACGCGGGCACCGTGGGCCGCGCAGGATAACGGAAAGAGGCATCGCGGATCGCGACCGAGCCCGCACCGGGCACATAGATTGCCGTTCCGTCGTCACGAATGGGATCTTCCGCATCCAACAGCTCGACCAACCGCTCTGTCGCGCCAGCCGCGCGCATCAGCTCGCCCCAGATCTCACTCAATGCACCCACCGCACCCGCAACAAGGATCGCATAGATCAGGAACTGTACCAGCGTGCCGGGCGACATCGTCTCTGCCCGCACATCGCGCACGCCCAGCCACAAAACGCCGATCACGCCGGTAAAGACGAGGAAGATCACAATCGCGGTCATGATGGCGCGCACCCGGATCCGGCGCCGCGAACTGTCATAAGCGCCTTCGGTCAAGTCACCGAACCCGCCCCGGCTGACCGCCTCATGCGTATAGGCCTGCACCGTCTGCGCGGCCATCAACGTCTCCGAGGCCATCGCTGAAGAGCCCGCGATGCGGTCCTGATTTTCACGGCTCAAGACCCGGAGACGGCGCCCCATCACAACAATCGGCAGGATCACCAAAGGCACCAATACCAGCACCGCCATCGTCAACTTGGGCGAGGTCAACAGCATCAGCACGAGCCCCCCCATGAAGGTAAGGACATTGCGCAAAGCGACTGAAATGCTTGAGGAAACAACAGACAGGATGAGCGTCGTGTCAGTGGTGAGACGGCTCAACACCTCGCCCGTCATCAACCGCTCGTAAAAGACCGGCGACATACCGATCACCTTGTCATAGACCGCCTTGCGGATATCCGCGACGACCCGCTCCCCGATCAGGGTCACGATCATGTATCGCAGCGCGGTTCCGATGGCGAGCAAGGCGACGATGCCGAGGGCCGCCGCAAAATAACTGTCGACCACCCCCAGATCATCGGCCAGAAAACTGTCCACAACCCGGCGCACAGCGATGGGCAAAACAAGCGTCAGTGACGCCGTAAAGATCAGCGCAAGCGCCGCACCGGCGATCCAAAGCTTGTAAGGGGCCAGGAACGGGGCAAGGCCCCGGATCGGTGACAATCGCGTCGCGCGCGCGCGATCCTCGGTGATCTCGGTCATGGTCTTGTCCGTCAAACTGTTCAGCGCAGATGTAACAATGCACTGTCAGCCTCGCAAGACACCCTGCCCCATCAATTCCGGCCTGCGAGACCCGCATCCAGATGAATTGGCACAATTCTTCGCTTCCCTTGTGCCGGGCAGAGGCGCAGGGTCGGCACAGATCGCACCAGGGAGCCGCCGGGCCATGCGCATTCTCATATCTCTTGCCGCCTTGTTCCTGTCGGTCATTTTCGTGCAGCTGTCCTCGGGCGCGCTCGGACCGCTCGACGCGCTGTCGGGTCGCGCCCTCGATTTCACCAACAGCCAGATCGGCCTCCTCGGCTCCGCCCATTTCGCGGGCTTCCTGATTGGCTGCTGGTGGGCCCCACGCCTGATGGGTTCTGTGGGCCATGCCCGCGGATTTGCCGTTTTCGCCGCCCTCGGCTGCATTGGCGCTCTTGGCCACACGTTAACCGACAATGCAGAGGTCTGGATGATCCTGCGCATGCTATCGGGCGCCTGCGTCGCCGGGTGCTACACAACCGTTGAAAGCTGGATGCAGGCAAAGGCCACCAACGCCAATCGCGGCCGCGTTCTTGGCGGTTATCGGATCATCGACATCGGTGCATCGCTGGCTGCGCAACTGCTGATCGGCGTGCTGACGCCCGCCTCCTATGTGTCCTACAACCTGCTTGCTATCTTTTGCTGCTTGTCGCTGATCCCGCTGGCTCTGACGACCAGCACGCCGCCCGCGATCACGACCCCACCCCGCTTGCACCCGATCCGTGCATTGCGGCTGTCGCCGCTCGGCGTCATGGGTGTGGCCGTTGCGGGCGTGACAATGGCCGCGTTCAGAATGGTCTCACCGATCTATGGGTTAGAGGAAGGTCTCAGCGCGACAGAGATTGGCGGCTTCCTTGCCCTCGGACTGCTGGGTGGTGCAATCAGCCAGTTCCCGGTCGGATGGCTGGCGGACCGCTTTGATCGCCGCGCGGTCCTGGCGGGTCTGTCTGTCGCCGCCCTGGCGGTGTCGAGCGCCATTACCCTGGGCGCCTTCCCGGGGATTACCGGCCTCTACATCTCGATCCTGCTTTTCGGGCTTGTCGCGTTCCCGCTCTTCTCTGTCTCCGCCGCGCACGCAAACGACTTCGCGTCCCCTGACACGGTGGTGGAGCTGAACGCCGCTCTGATGTTCTGGTATGCGATCGGGGCGATCGCGTCACCCTATCTCGCCTCGCTGCTGCTGGAATCCTTCGGCAGCAAGGCGTTGTTCATCTATATCGGAACGGCTCATATCGGCCTGATCGCCTTTGCCGGATGGCGCAGCATGGTGCGGGCAGCGCCAACCGAGCGCACGCCCTACACTTATCGTCCAAGAACCTCATTCACCCTGCAACGATTGTTCCGCCGCAAGGGTGACTAGGCCCTCTACATCACGAACTCATAGAGGCCTACGGCGGTGTTCATTTCGCGCAGCAACGGCTCGGTCAATGTCGCCAGTTCGGCCAGATCCGCTGGGCTCAAAACTTCCCCGCCCGCAGCGCGGTCGAGCAATGCTTTGACAGGCGTCCACAGCTCCTGAACGGTCGCGAGCTGGTCTGCAATCTGCTCATTTGGCGGTGCCATGACGCCGACGTCCGCCATACCGTTGCGCAAGGCGGTCAGTGACAAATCAAAGATCGTCAGCGTGCCCAGCAATGTTTCGGCCATAGCGGCCGGATCGTCGGCAACCTGCATTAAACAGGCCTCTTTCACCGCCTTTTGGGTCAACATCCGCTGGCGACCCGCAATGTCCACCGTCACCGTCAATGCAAGCGGCACATTGGGCGTGATCCCGCCATAAGCACGCGCCGTTGTGTTCACGGCCGCATTCATTGTGCGCAAAACTTCCAAAGATGTCGCATTAAGCGGCATCAAACGATCCTCGGGAACCACGCCCTCACGCTGCGCCAATTCAATGACACGACGATAGGCCGCCCAGGGCGTATCGATTTCCGAGAGCGCATTCAGCACCTGGTTCAGCGTCTCTTCCTGCAGACCAATTTCCGGATCACCGACACGCAAGGCCGCGTCAGATTGCAGAAACAGTGCGTAGGCCGCATCCATCTGCCCTCGATGATCGTCCGCGGCTATCCCGGTCGACATCAGACACGCGGCCTTTGCCATTCGCTGGGACAGCATCCGCTGTCGTCCGGCAACGTTCACGCGCCGTGTCGCCTCTTCCGCAGTTACGTCAGCCACAGCAATCGTTGGTGCACCGACCCCCATCGTCAGCACCATCGCAGCCGCAGCTGCTATCGCATGATATCTCATAGCGAACTCCACACATCTCAATTCCCCCACTTTGAATTTCGCACAATCATTGCGTGTTTGTAAGTGTGAATTCGCACATGCAGCATCACTGCATACCTAACCATTCGATTAAGAAGCGGGTTTCTCACAATTTCCTGCGGCCGAGGAAGGTGGTCACATGTCGTCAAAAGGATCGACAGGCGCCCAATCATCATCGACGTCGTCCGGATCAATGGGAACAATGGTCTCATTCGTGTCCGATTCAAGCTCACGCGACAGCACCGCCCGAATCTCAGATCCGGGAAATTGCGCCAACGCTGCTTGAACCAATGTATGCGCTTTCGCGTGCGCAAGGATGTCATCCTTTGCACGCGCATTCAGCTCGGCAAGCGTCTGCCCGCCCCCCTCGCTAACGACAGAGACCGCCCAGCGGGCACCGGTCCAACTCGTCAAACGTTGGGTCAGCGTTTGCGCCAAATGGGGTGGCGCATCGGCCGTGGGCTCAAATTCGATGCGGCCCGGTGTGTATTTGGCAAGTCTCATATAGGTTTCGACTTCAACCAGAAGTTTAACGTCGCGATTGGCGCGTATCAGCGCGACCACATCCTCGAAGGTCACAAATCGCGCCAGCGGATTTGCCGCTTCCGCCGCAACGGGTTGCGCCTCGGCCACGGCTGTCACACCACCACTCTGCCGGACCTGCGCGCGTGGCGAGGACGCTCCGGCACTGCTGGCCCCGGCCTGCCCGCCACCAGCAGGTGCCCCGGCAGGTGCATCCTGCAGCCGGCGGATCAGCTCCTCAGGGCTCGGCAGGTCCGCGACATGGGTCAATCGGATAATGGCCATTTCAGCCGCCATCATCGCGTTGGGGGCAGCCGCAACCTCCTCCAAGGCTTTCAGCAGCATCTGCCACGAGCGGCTCAACACCCGCATGGGCAACCGTTCAGCCATATCCTGCCCGCGCAACCGCTCATCAGGCGCCACCGTCGGATCCTCCGCCGCTTCCGGCGTGATCTTTACGACACTGATCCAATGCGTGACCTCAGCGAGATCCCGCAACACGGCCAGCGGATCGGCCCCGGCCGCATATTGCCCTGACAATTCGTCTAGCGCGCCGCCCGCATCGCCCTTCATCACCATGTCAAACAGGTCGAGCACTCGGCCCCGATCCGCAACACCCAGCATTGCGCGGACCTGATCGGCGGTCGTCTCCCCCGCGCCATGGCTGATCGCCTGGTCAAGCAGGGATACCGCATCGCGCATCGAGCCCTCGGCCGCACGGGTGATCAGCGCCAGCGCATCCTCACTGATCGCCGCCCCCTCCTTGCCCGCAATTTCGCCAAGATAGCGGATCGTCTCCTCAGGCTCCATGCGCCGAAGATCAAAGCGCTGGCATCGGCTCAGAACGGTCACCGGCACCTTGCGGATCTCAGTGGTCGCAAAGATGAATTTCACGTGCTCGGGCGGCTCTTCCAGCGTCTTGAGCAACGCGTTGAACGCGCTGGTCGACAGCATGTGAACCTCATCGATGATGTAGACTTTGTAGCGGGCAGAGGCCGCGCGATAGCGCACGCTGTCAATGATCTCTCGAATGTCTCCCACACCGGTGCGAGAGGCGGCATCCATCTCCATCACATCGACATGACGGCCTTCGCTGATCGCCACGCAGGGCTCACAAACACCGCAGGGCTGGGTGGTCGGCCCGCCTTGCCCATCCGCCCCGATACAGTTCAGACCTTTTGCAATGATCCGCGCCGTGGTCGTCTTGCCCGTGCCCCGGATGCCGGTCATCAAAAACGCATGCGCGATCCGGTCTGCCTCAAACGCATTGCGCAACGTGCGCACCATCGCGTCCTGCCCGATCAGATCGGCAAAAGTCTCGGGCCGGTATTTGCGCGCCAGAACCTGATATGTCGAATCGCTCATGCCGCCCCCCGGTCATCGTCGCGCGCAAGGCTAAGCGGCCCTCGTCTCAGACGCAATGTGAACACCATCAGTCCTCGTTGATGTCGCGGGTCCAGACCTTCACCTGCCCCTTGCGCACCCCAAGAACGCGCCGCATCACAATCCAGGAAATCAGAGAGAGGACCGCAAAGCACAGCAACATCAATGGCACCGATCCGGCCAACGCAGCCGCAACCGGTCCACCAACCAACAGAACAATCGCGATGATCAATGCGCCAAGGCCAAAGCCCAAGAGGATCGCCCCGGCCGTGAAAGCCTCAGCAATCAGCAGCAAGATCCCCGCAACGGCCCAGACCCACCACGCGGACAACATCAACCGCGCCCCTTCAACAATTTGAACGCATCCCCAAATGCATCCAGAGCATTCGCGGGCACGAGGATGGTCTGTTTTCCATCCCCCTTGCCAACGGCCTCAAGCGCTTCCACCTGCTTTAACGCAACCTGATATTGCGCAGCCTCAAGCCCGTTTTCCTTGATCGCTGCGGCAACAACGCTCGTGGCATAGGCTTCCGCATCAGCCGAGACACGGCGCGCCTTTGCGGCCTGCTCTGCGGCATAGAGTTCGGCATCTGCGGCAAGCTCCACCGCACGCTTCGTGCCCTCGGCCTCTGTCACCTGTGCGCGCCGTGCCCGTTCTGCATTAAGCTGTTGCAGCATTGCAGCCCGCGTCGCTTCATCCAAAGCAACGTCGAGGATTTCGGCCCGCGTCACCTCGATCCCCCAATCGTCGACAACAGCTTCAACCGCCTGCTTCACCTTTGCAATCAGTGTTGCGCGATTGGACTGAACCGCATCCAGCTCAATCGCCCCGATTTCTGATCGCACGATCCCCGCAACTGTTGTTGCAATCGCCGCGTCTACATCGCGGATCCGGTAAACCGTGCGCTCAGGCGCCGTGATCCGGTAAAAAACGCTCGTCTCGACCTGTAGCAACACGTTATCTGCGGTGATCGCATCCTGATTGGCCGTTGGCAGCTGCCGCTCCAGGATCGAAATACGGTGCTTGACCCGGTCAAGGAATGGCACGATCAGGTTTACGCCCGGCCCCAGAACCTTCTGCAAACGGCCCAGCCGCTCCACCACATATTTCTCGGACTGCGGAACAATCCGAACACCGAGGAAGACGATGATGGCGACAAAGGCGGCAAGGCTGAGCAGCACGATATTCGCGCCGATGAACTCTTCGGGGGTCATGTCCAGGCTCCGGTTGGGCGGTGTGGCGGCAGCTTCGCAGATTACCTCAGGACTTTGAACCCACCACCCGCGCCCGGTGCGCGATATAGAGCGTTGATGCAATGATCAGAACCGCACCTGCAAGTGTGTAGCGATCGAGAACTTCACCAAACAGCACGTATCCCGCAATCCCGATGAAAACGATCCTGAGATAGGCAATAGGCGCAAGGACGGCAGCATCGGCAAAGCGGTACGCCTGAAGGTCCGCCACATTGCGTGCGCTGCCGGTGATCACCAGAACGGCGACCGCGATCCAGGCAACTGTTCCGGTCGGCACGTCCCACACCGGGGCTGCCACCGGAACGGTGACCAGTGCCGTAATCACAACCGATGACACGAAGGCGGACATCGCCCCATCAGCCTGTGCCAGTCCCCGGCTCATGCTCAACGCCGCGGCGAACAGGATGGAAGAGCCCAGCGCAGCCAGCATTGCAGGCTCCAGCGCGATGAAACCCGGTCGCAGAATAATCAGCGCCCCGACAAACCCCGCCGCAACCGCACTCCACCGACGGGGACCAACCCGCTCCCCCAGCGCTGTCGCGGCGATGATGACGGCAAAAATCGGCGCAGTGAAGAAAAGAACCGTCGCAGTGGCCAGCGGAATATGGGCCAGCGTGTAGAACCCCAGATGGGTCGAACCGGCCACAAAAGCCCCTCGGATCAAATGGTCGCGCGGGCGCGAGAAGCGCAGTTTTCGCCAAACAAATGGCAGCACCAGACATCCCGCGATCAGCATCGCCGTGATGCCCGACCGCAGCATCAACACCATCCGACTGTCCAACTCGTCTGTCAGCCAACGCACCGACACCGACATGGCAGACGCCATGACGACCGAGAACAGCATCCAGATCACGCCGCGCAGATTGTCAGATTGTGTCCGGGTGGGCGGCGGCGTCGCCTGATCCATCGGGGATATCGCCATGATGCCCTCCTTGCGCCTCACAGGGTCAGGGCTTCATCCCTAACGCGACCCTTTGCGAAAGGCCCGAAAAAAGGCGTATCGCTACAAGCGTTGAGGCACGCTTCGGATTGGCCCAAATACCCAATCCAAGGCCGGAAACCGGACCGGCGCGGTCTGCATAAGCGGTGCACGCTTGGTGTACGCGTTGTGCACGCCCTGTGTACGCCTGAAATTGGTCGACTTAGCGGCCCTTGAAGGTCGCCTGCCACGCGTCCCGCTGCTCGTCGCTGATCTTGGTGAACAGGTTTTCGGGCACCGTGAATGCGTGCCCGGGCTGCAATGTGTCAAGCGCCCCGGCCACATCGCTGGGCCACTCAAGATCCGTGCCCAGCGCCGCACGCAACGTCTCGCTCGCATCAGGAATGAAGGGCTTGGAAAGCACCGCGTAAAGACGGCAGAGATTGAGCGCCAAGCGAATGATACCAGCGGCCCGCGCGGGGTCCTCTTTGAACGCAGCCCAGGGCGCGGTTTCCTGAAGATATTCGTTGCCAGCAACCCAGATCGCGCGAAGCCCCGCCGTCGCCTTGCGGAAATCCATGGCCTCCATATGAGTCTCATAGAGGGCGACGCGGCGGGTCAACTCTTCGATAAGCGCCTGTTCTGGCTCACCATATTCGCCATTCGGCACCTCTTCACCGAATTTCGAGCGGCAAAACTTGGTCACGCGGCTGACAAAATTGCCCAGCACGTCCGACAAGTCCTTGTTGACGCCGGACTGGAAGCTTTCCCACGTAAATTGGCTGTCTGAGGTTTCGGGCACATTGCTCATCAGCCACCAACGCCAATAGTCCGCAGGCAGCACGCTCAGCGCCTGATCCATGAAGATCCCACGCCCTTTCGAGGTCGAGAACTGGCCATTCTCGTAATTCAGGTAATTGAACGACTTGATGTAGTCGACCAGTTTCCAGGGCTCACCCGATCCGATGATCGTGGCCGGAAAGCTCAACGTGTGGAAGGGAACGTTGTCCTTGCCCATGAACTGAACATAGGTCACGTCCTCAGCCCCTTTGTCGGTGCGCCACCACCGCTCCCAATCGTCGAATTTCTCTGCAGTTGCAGCGATATAGGCGATGGGTGCGTCGAACCAGACATAGAAAACCTTGCCCGGCAATTCGGGCACCGGAACACCCCAATCGAGGTCCCGGGTGATGCCCCGGTCCTGCAAGCCGTCGCCATCATTCAACCACTTCTTCGCGATTGAGGTGGTCAGCACCGGCCAATCATGTTTCGAGCCGATCCAGTCGGCCAATTCACCGCGCAGCGCGCTCTGGCGCAGGTGCAGGTGGGTCGTCTCGCGCACTTCCAGATCCGTCGCGCCAGAGATGGCAGAGCGCGGTTCGATCAGGTCGGTGGGGTCGAGCTGCTTGGTGCAGTTTTCACACTGATCCCCACGCGCGCTGTCATAGCCGCAATTGGGACAGGTCCCCTCAACATAACGGTCCGGCAGAAAGCGCCCATCTGTAACGGAGTAAATCTGGTGCTCCGTCACCTCCGCGATCAGCCCCGCCTCACGCAACTTGGCAGCAAAATGCTGGGTCAGTTTGTGGTTTTCGGGTGAGGAGGAACGTCCGAAATGGTCGAAATCCATACGGAAACCGCGTGCCAGCTTTGCCTGAACCTCATGCATCTCCGCACAATATTCGTCCACCGGCTTGCCGGCCTTCTGCGCGGCAAGCTCTGCCGGTGAGCCATGCTCGTCCGTCGCGCAAATGTGCATGACCTCGTGCCCGCGCCCGCGCAGGTAGCGCGCATAAACATCTGATGGCAGCTGGCTTCCAACCAGATTGCCCAGATGCTTGATCCCATTGATATAGGGAATGGCGGAGGTGATCAGATAGCGGGCCATGGGATATCCTCTTACTCGGCCCGGCTGATCTAACCCACGTCAGCGCGCTTTGCCAGTGGGGTCTGATCCGATCAAAGGGCCAGAACGCTGCGGGCGTAGGGAATGGTCAGGCGACGTTTGTCGCGCAAACTTGCCAGATCGAGCGCCTCCATCTGGCGCGCCACCTCATCCAACGCGCGCGGAAGCCGGGCGATCAACCAGCTGAAAACATCGGGCGGCAGAACCATCTGCCGGTCCTCCGCAATCTTGAGCAGCACCGCCTGGACGAGCATGTCATCCGCAGCCCCCAGCCGCACATGCGTGGCCGCCGTCAGCCGAGAGCCAAGATCAGGCGTATCAATCGGCCAATGGGACGGCACGGCCTCGCCCGTGACGAGAAGACGTCCACCTTGCGCGCCCAGCATATTGTGCAGATGGAACAGGGCGCGCTCAGCCTCTATCCCGGTCATCTGATCCACATCCTCCACCGCGACTGCGCCCGTCGCGGCGAGCCCTGGCACCTCTTCCTCCGCCAAATCAGCCGCGGAAATGATGGCGGTCGGTTGAGCCTCTGCCCAAAGGTGAACAAGGTGGGTTTTGCCAGACCCTTTGGGGCCACTCAGCGCAAGTTTGCCCGAGGGCCAATGCGCCGCATTGTCGATCAGTGCCAGGGCCTCCGCATTGCTGGAGGACACGAAAAATGCATCACGCCCGCGCGATGTCCGCACGGGCAAGGGCAGGACAAATTGGTCTTCGCTCACGGGTCTGGCTGCTCACCGGGACCGCGATAGAGGCGTCCGCCCTGGTAACGCTCGATCCCGAAGCGGACGAGCACGCCGATCATCGCCGCCACTGGGACGGCAATCAGCATCCCGGTAAAGCCCATCATCGAGCCGAATGCGGACAGTGCGAACATCAGCCAGACGGGGTGAAGCCCGACGCTGCCGCCCACCAGCTTTGGCGTCAGGACATTGCCCTCCACCATCTGGCCCGCGATGAAAATCGCGCCGACAATCGCGATCCAGTGCCATTCCCCCCAGAACTGGAACAGGGCGACACCGATCGCGAGGGAACCCCCGACAATGGAACCCACGAAAGGAATGAACGAGATCAGACCGGCAAAGAACCCGATGATCAGGCCAAATTGCAGCCCGGCGACCGTCAGGGCGACGGCATAATACGTGCCGAGGATCAGGCACACTGTCAGCTGACCGCGCACGAAGCCCGCAAGCACATCGTCAAGGCCGCGGGCCAGTTGGCGGATCACCGGCGCATGTTCGCGCGGCAGGAGACCGTCGATCCGCGCCACCATTCGGTCCCAGTCCATCAACATGTAAAAGGCCACCACCGGTGCGACGACGAGCAGGATGAAAAAGTCGAGCACAGCAAGACCGGACGCTAGGATCTGATTGACGATCATCGGAATCCGCTCCCGCACGGCTTGGGTCGTCGTCTCTATCGCATCCTGCAGGGCTGAGCCTTCGGTGATCAGGTCGGGGAAACGGGTCGTCAGCCCGACGCGCAGCTGTTCAGCATAGGCTGGCGCGGCCTCAACCAGTGCCTGCGTCTGATCCACGGCAATCGGAATCAGAATGACCAGCACTGTTGCCGCCGCAACGATAACCCCGAATGTGATCAGAACGGTCGCGAGCACCCGCGAAAGGCCCAAAGCCTCTAACCGATCCGCAACGGGATCGAGGAAATAGGCGATTGTCATGCCCACGAGGAAGGGCAGCAAGGTGTCCCCCACGACCCACAGGATCAGCAGAAAAACGACCGCTCCGATCCCCCAATAGCGGGCCTGCTCTGTCCGGGTCAGTGCCATGTCCATCCTTCCTGAATTGCGTGGCCCTGATGTTGCAGATCGCCACAGCGCACGCAAGCGCGCCCCGGCTTCATCTTTCCCGAAACACGCGATCTGCCCCCGGCGCGACGGCGCGCCATCTGGTAGAATCGCAGAGGCACCCGATATAAAGGCACATGGCTTTACCCCCGTCCTTTTTCGACGAAATTCGCGCGCGCGTATCTCTGTCTGACATTGTCGGGCGGAAGGTGACGTGGGACCAGCGCAAGTCGAACCCCGGCAAGGGTGACATGTGGGCGCCCTGCCCGTTCCATCAGGAAAAGACCGCATCGTTCCATGTCGATGACCGCAAGGGGTTCTATTACTGTTTTGGCTGTCACGCGAAAGGTGATGTCATCAAGTTCGTGCGCGAGACGGACAATCTGGAATTCATGGATGCGATGGAGATGCTGGCCGGTGAAGCCGGTCTGACGATGCCTGCACGCGATCCGATGGCTGCCAAAAAGGCAGAGGCCCTCGCAGGCCTTTCGGATGTGGTTGAGGCGACGATCAAATTTTACCGCGCTCAGCTTTCCGGAGGTCAGGCTGCCGAGGCGCGCGCCTATCTCGACCGCCGGGGATTGCGCCCCGAGACGCTGGACCGATTTGAGATTGGCTATGCCCCCACCGGGCGCACGGTGCTGCTTGAGCATTTGAAGGCCAAAGGATTGCCACTCGATCTGATCCTGGGATCGGGCATGGTCGCGCGCAGCGACCGCAATGATGATCTCTATGACCGGTTCGCCGGACGCATCGTTTTCCCGATCCGCGACGGGCGGGGACGGGCCATCAGTCTGGGCGGGCGGGCCATGGACCCGAACGCGCGCGCCAAATACCTCAACGGTCCGGAAACGGAGCTCTTCGACAAGGGCAATGCGCTTTACAACCATGGACCGGCGCGGGAGGCGGCTGGCAAGGCGTCGGCGCTGATCGTGGCTGAGGGCTATATGGATGTGATCGCGCTCACCCAAGCCGGACTTGGCCATGCTGTTGCGCCCCTTGGCACGGCGATCACCGAAGGACAGTTGCGCTTGATGTGGCGCGTCGCCGATGAACCGGTCATTGCCCTGGACGGTGATGCGGCCGGTATTCGCGCGGCACGACGGTTGATCGACATTGCCTTGCCTCTGCTGGTACCGGGAAAGACATTGCGTTTTTGCCTGATGCCCGAGGGGCAGGATCCAGACGATGTTGTGAAGTCAGGCGGTGCCGGGGCGATGACCGCACTGCTCGACACGGCAAGGCCGATGGTCGATCTGCTGTGGGAGCGGGAGACCGAAGGGAAGATCTTTGATAGCCCAGAGCGGCGGGCGGCCCTTGATGCCCAGCTGCGCAGGCTTCTGGGCACCATCACTGATCCGTCAATCAAATCACATTACGGCGCCGCCTTGCGCGAAAAGCGCCAAGCACTGTTTGGGAGTGGGTCCGCTGCACGCTCAGATGGCGGGGGTCGGCGCAGCTTTGGCGGTACGCCCTGGCGCAGTGGTAGCCAGCAAATTGTGCAGCCCAGCCACGCAGCGCGAACCTCCTTTCTGGCGCGGGCAGATGACGGTCCGCAGGCCGAGACGCGCGCCCGCGAGTGCGCGATTCTGACGGGCTGCCTCAACCATCCCGAACTCGCCCGCAAGCTTGAGGCGGAGCTGGAGAGGATGCCGATGCTGTGTGGCGATCTGGAGCAGATCCGCGACGCCCTCTTGTATCATCTGCTCAGCCCCTTACATGCGGACGCTACCGCCGCCTATGCTGCGATGGAGCAACGCCTGGGGTTTGACCCAATCAGCCAATTGACGGCAATCAGGCTCGTATCGCTTCCGCCGCATCTGCAAAGAGGAGCTGACGCGCCGCTGGCGGAGCGGGCTTTGCGCGAAGAGATTGCCAAGCAGGTTGCCGTGGCCGGAATTCTGGCTGAAGTGCGCGACGCGGAGGAGGATTTGCAGGGTGTCGCCGACGAAGGCCTGACATGGCGTTTGCAGCAGGCGAACCTTGCCAGAGACCGCGCGATGCGCGGCTCAGTCGAAAATGATGCCGCTGAGGGTGGCGAACAGGAACTGTCAGACCATCTTTCCCGTTTAATCGCGGAAGAGGTCTGGATAAAGAAAAGTTAAAGCATGCAGTCGCGAATCGGCTACGAATCGCTACTGTGCGCAGATATCCGCCGATTCGGTTCTTGGTTTGGACGATTCGCGCGACGGAAAAGAGTGGAGTAGTTCATGGCGGCAAACGACCTCGAACAACGCAAAGAGGACGATCAGGACAGCGGCGCGGGCACCATGCTCGATATGAGCCAGGCTGCCGTCAAAAAGATGATCACGCAGGCCAAGGCCCGCGGATATATCACCTATGATGAGCTGAACGCCGTCATGCCACCCGATCAGGTCTCTTCTGAGCAGATCGAGGATGTGATGGCGATGCTGTCCGAAATGGGCATCAACGTGATCGAGCCAGAGGAAGCGGAAGAGGAGGAGGCGAAGGCCCCTGAATCGACAGAGACCTCCTCAAGCCGTGAAATCGCCACGACAACCGCATCAAACGAAACGCTCGATCGCACCGATGATCCGGTGCGCATGTATCTGCGCGAGATGGGTTCGGTCGAATTGCTGAGCCGCGAGGGCGAGATCGCCATCGCAAAGCGGATCGAGGCCGGGCGCAACACGATGATCCTGGGGCTGTGCGAAAGCCCCCTTACCTTCCAGGCGATCACGATTTGGCGTGAAGAGCTGATGGAAGAGGCGATCATGTTGCGCGACGTGATCGACCTGGAAACGACCTTTGGCGCCTCGATGGAGGATGATGAGGAAGAAGAGGTCGAAGGCGAGAGCACGTCCGAATCCTCCGACGATCAGACCGACGGCCAGTCCGATGAGGATGATGACGACGAGGAAGACGAGCAGGCCAATCTGTCGCTGGCCGCGATGGAAGCGCAGCTGAAGCCCCAGGTGCTCGAAACGCTCGACCAGATCGCGAATGACTATTCCCGTCTCTCTGCAATGCAGGACGACCGGATGTCCGCAGCGCTGAACGAGGAAGACAGCTTCTCCTCCGGGCAGGAACTCGAATATCAGCGGCTACGCTCGGAGATTGTTGAACTGGTGAACTCGCTTCACCTTCACAACAACCGTATCGAAGCGCTCGTCGATCAGATCTATGGCATCAACCGCAAAATTATGTCGCTGGACGGGGACATGGTGAAGCAGGCCGACAATGCCCGCATCAACCGAAAAGACTTCATCGAAGAATATCGGGGCGCGGAGTTGGAGCCGGGCTGGCTCGACCGTGTCAGCCAGAACAAAGGCCGCGGCTGGGACGTTCTGGGCGAGAAGTATCGCGACAAGATCGAAGAGATCCGCACCGAAATGGGTGAAGTGGGTCAATATATCGGCGTCGATATTTCAGAATTCCGCCGGATTGTCGCGCAGGTCCAGAAGGGTGAGAAAGAAGCCCGGATCGCCAAGAAGGAAATGGTCGAGGCGAACCTGCGCCTCGTGATCTCCATTGCCAAGAAGTACACGAACCGGGGCTTGCAGTTCCTTGATTTGATTCAGGAAGGCAATATCGGCCTGATGAAAGCGGTCGATAAGTTTGAATATCGCCGCGGCTATAAGTTCTCAACTTATGCGACGTGGTGGATTCGTCAGGCGATCACCCGCTCCATCGCCGATCAGGCGCGCACGATCCGTATTCCGGTGCACATGATCGAGACGATCAACAAGCTGGTCCGTACCGGTCGTCAGATGCTGCACGAGATCGGCCGCGAGCCGACGCCGGAGGAACTGGCCGAGAAGCTGCAAATGCCGCTCGACAAGGTGCGCAAGGTCCAGAAGATCGCGAAGGAGCCGATTTCGCTCGAAACCCCGATCGGGGACGAGGAAGACAGCCAACTCGGCGACTTCATCGAGGACAAGAACGCGATGCTGCCGCTTGATGCGGCCATTCAGGGCAACCTGAAAGAGACGACGACGCGGGTTCTGGCAAGCCTCACCCCGCGCGAGGAGCGTGTGCTGCGCATGCGCTTTGGCATCGGCATGAACACCGACCACACCCTCGAAGAGGTTGGACAGCAGTTCAGCGTGACGCGCGAGCGGATTCGTCAGATTGAGGCGAAAGCGCTGCGTAAGCTCAAGCACCCGTCACGCTCTCGCAAGCTGCGCTCGTTCCTTGACCAATAACTAAACTGCGGCACTGCGCGCGTTGTGCAGTGCCGCACTTCATTGCAGACTGTGTCTATGACTGGTCTGACACTCCCCCCATCCCTGCAAAAAGAGCTTGGGCAGCGCGATTTGATCGTCTTCGACGGCGAATGCGTACTTTGTTCGGCCTTCATGCAATTCATTTTTGACCACGACAACGACTCGCATTTCGCGTTCGTTCTGGCGCAAAGCCAGCTTGGCCAGGACATTTACACCGCACTCGACCTGCCAACCGATACCTTCGAAACAAATCTGGTGATCGTGAGGGGGCAAGTGTGGACGAAGCTGCAGGCCTTTGGCGCAGCGATGTCGCGCCTTGGATGGCCTTGGAAACTTGGCGCACTCGCCTTCATTATCCCGCGCGTCATTGGCAATCCGACCTATAACGCGATTGCGCGCAACCGATATCGGATTTGGGGACGCACCGCGACCTGTCTGGTGCCGAGCGACGCGTTGCGCAGCCGTTTCCTTGGCGGGCTGGCGATCTAGACGGTACGGGAATTCATATGCTCGACACGATCAGCATTCGCACCTCCGGGCCCGGCCTCTATGAAATCACTGATCGGATTTCGGTCTTGTTGCCGCGGCAGGACGGGCTTCTGACGGCCTTGGTGCGACACACCTCCTGCTCGCTGCTGATACAGGAAAATGCGGACCCGGACGTTCAGGTGGATCTAAGACGGTATTTCGAGCGGCTGGTTCCGCGTGGCGACACTCCGGACATGGCGTGGCTGACCCATGTGATGGAGGGGCCGGATGACATGCCCGCCCACATCAAGGCGGCGATGCTTCCTGTCAGCCTTGGTATACCAGTCGCCGCCGGGCGCATGATGCTGGGCACGTGGCAGGGTATCTATCTATTCGAGCACCGGGAGCGTCCGCACACGCGCGAAATCGCCCTCCATTTCCGTGGGGATTAGATCACAACCCTGTCCGTTTTCCGCAGCCAATCTTGCATGTTGACCAAAAACACCCATGTTTCTCAGTGTGATGGGCGCCGGACAAGCGGTGCTGGAGGTGTTATGCGTTTCGCGCAGAGTTTGAAATGGATCGGTGTGGCTGTGGTCCTGGGCTTTGGTTCGGCCGCGTATGCTTGTCCCGTGCCTGCCTCCGGTGCGCAGTCCTTTTCTGCAACGTCTTCACAGCTTTATTCCGCGGCGACACGCAGCGTCTCAGCTGGCGGCGACACGGCGTTGCGCAGTTGCAATCTGGGGGCCTTTTCAGGCTATGTGCCCGGCGTCGCACAGCTCGCGGTCGATTTCAGCAACACGGACGGCTATGCGCTGGAGTTCCGCGTCCAGGGCGGTTGCGACACCGTTTTGCTGGTGAACGGGCCTGACGGACGCTGGCACTGGGACGACGACTCCGCGGGATCACTCAACCCCCTTATCCGACTGAGCGGTGCGTCATCGGGTCGCTATGCGGTGTGGGTTGGGACTGTATCCTCTGGAAATTGCAGCGCGAATTTGAATGTCGAGACGTTCAACTGACGCTGCGTGAACTTTCCTGTTGTTCGCTGGGCGCGGCCACGGTTAGTCTCTGACGCGTAGTGAATACCCATCACTGCTCCTTAGCCCCCCGAAGGAGGATTCCTCATGAAAACGCTTGTTGCTGCAGCAGCACTCACCCTTTGCGCCGGTGCGGCGCACGCCTGCCCTGATTTTAGCTATTCCGGCTATGGGATCAGCGCCTCTGGCAGTCAGCTCTATTCCGCGTCGACCTATCAGGTCATTGCTGGTGGCAGTTCTGACCTGGCTGCATGTGGCTTTTCCGGCTACGGCTTTGTCGCCGTCGCGCCTGATTTCGAGCTCTACTACAGCCAGGACGGTGCCTACGATCTGACCTTCCGTCTGAACACGGCTTGCGACTCCATTCTTTTGATCAACGATCCGAATGGCAACTGGTGGTGGGACGACGATTCCAACGGCAATCTTGATGCATCGATCAATGTCGGTCGCGGCGTTGATGGCACCTATGACATCTGGGTTGGTACGGTTGGTGCCGGAACCTGCGACGCGTCAATCACGTTCGAGACGTTCTGATACCACTCGCATAGGACTGAAGGAACGGCCCGCCCCAAGCGCGGGCCGTTTTTGCTTCGAGTGTCAGGATGGGTTTGCCGGCATAACAAAAACTTCGTTCACAGCCACATGCGCGGGCTGCTGCAACGCGTAAACGACGGCATTTGCGATATCTTGGGGCTGAAGCTTGTCAGGTTTAGCGTCGTCGAAAAAGGCAGTGTTCACCATGCCCGGTGCGATGATGGTACAGCGCCCGCCCCACTCTTTCATTTCTTCGGCCAAATTGCCGCCGAACCCATGAACAAACCACTTCGTTGCCCCATAGATTGACCCCTTGATATGACGACGCCCCGCTGCTGATCCGGTAACGAGGAAATGGCCCTTACGCTTCTTTAACTCTGGCAGGACTGCGTGAGCGGTGTAGAGCGGGCCCATGACATTGACATCAATCAGACCGCGCCAGTCTTCGGGGTCACCGGCCTGCGTTCCCGCCTGCCCCGCCCCGCGCCCTGCATTGGCGAACGCTGCATCAATCCCGCCAAATTCTGCGACAGTCTTGTCCACCGCATTGACCAGTGCGGCGTGATCTGTCGCGTCGCAGGGAATAGAGATTGCAGCCTCACCCAACTCCTGCGCCAAAGCCTCGATCTTGTCCTCGCTGCGCGCTGTCAGGGCGACATTCCACCCCGAAGCGACCGCTGCGCGGGCCGTCGCCTCCCCTATTCCACTGGACGCGCCTGTCAGGAAAAGCGTTTTGCAGGTCATAATCTACTCCATTCAAATCCGTTGATAGTTTGCGAAGGTGGCGCAGGTGCGCCCCAGGGCAAGGTGCGCGCTACAGTCCGCGCAGTGTTGCAATCTGGACTCTTGCCCCGACTAGCGCTGGACGGCACAATGCGCAAAAACACCACCCCTGCTGCACTTCGCCACATGTCGCGGAGAGAACGGAGCGAACCCCATGCGCTGCCCCTTTTGTGGAAACACCGAGACTCAAGTGAAAGACAGTCGTCCGGCAGAGGACCATGTCGCGATCCGTCGGCGCCGATATTGCCCGGCCTGTGCGGGACGCTTCACGACCTATGAGCGGGTGCAATTGCGCGATCTGGTCGTCATCAAAAAGAATGGTCGGCGCGAAAGTTTTGACCGCGACAAGTTGGAGCGATCCATCCGCATCGCCCTGCAAAAGCGCCCGATTGAGGCGGAGCGGGTCGATCAGATGATCTCAGGCATTGTGCGCCGGCTGGAGAGCATGGGCGAAAGCGACATCAAGTCCGACACAATCGGTGAGATCGTCATGGAGACGCTCGCCCGGATCGACACTGTGGCCTATGTTCGGTTTGCCAGCGTTTACAAGAACTTCCAGGCCGCCGATGACTTCGAGGAATTTGTGCACGAGCTGCGTCCCCCGGTGAAAGACGGTGAGGATGAATGAGGCTGACGCCCGCCATCTGACCCATGCGATCAATCTGTCCCGGCGCGGATTGGGACGCACGTGGCCGAACCCCGCCGTGGGTTGCGTCCTCGTAAAGTCAGGGCGCATCTTGGGGCGTGGCTGGACTCAGCCCGGAGGTCGCCCGCACGCGGAGACAATGGCCCTCGCGCAAGCCGGGGACGCGGCGCAGGGCGCCGACGCCTATGTCTCTCTGGAACCTTGCGCGCATCACGGGCGCACCCCGCCCTGTGCCGATGCGCTGGTCAATGCTGGCATCGCACGACTGATCTGCCCCATGGAAGACCCGGACCCGCGCGTCTCTGGCAAGGGGCTGGGACGTCTACGGGACGCCGGGGTGGAGGTCATCATGGCCCCTGAATTTGCGTCAGAGGCCTCTGACGTGAATGCGGGGTTCCTGCGACGACAGGAACTGGGCCGACCGCTCGTGACGTTGAAGCTGGCGCTTAGCCTCGATGGGCGGATCGCAACCGTGCGAGGGGAGAGCCGCTGGATCACCGGACCGCAGGCCCGGCGCGAAGTTCACCTGATGCGCGCGAACCATGATGCGGTCTTGATCGGCGCGGGAACCGCACGGGCAGACGATCCGATGCTTGATATTCGGGAGCTGGGACTGGCCGATGCCTCCCCAGTGCGAGTGATTGCCGACGGCAGCTTGTCCTTGAGCCTCACATCCCGGCTGGCGCAAACCGCTGAACTCCAACCGTTATGGATCTGCCACAAGTCAGAGGTAGAGCGTGACCGACGCGCTGCATGGGACGCGGCCGGCGCGCGGACCCTGCCTTGCGCAACAGACGGGGACACCGGCGCACTCGATCTGGCGGAGTTGTTACAAGTCCTCGGTCGCGAAGGGATCACGCGCATTCTATGCGAAGGTGGCGGACAACTGGCCGCATCCCTGCTGCGCCGGGATCTGGTTGACCGCCTTGTTATCATGCAGGCCGGGCTGGTGCTGGGTCGGGACGGTTTGGCAGGCGTCGGCGCGATGGCAGATCAATCCCTCGCAGATTTCGCCCGCTGGAGACTGGTCGAGTTGCGGCGCATCGGCAGCGATACAATGTCGGAATTCCGTCCGCTACGCTGACGGTCAGCGGTCCTGCAGGAAACTCCAAAACCGCGCACGCCAGTCGGCCCTGCCCTCACCGGGCGCCTCGATCCAATCGAGCAGAGTTTCCACGCTACAAATCTGTTGGCTGATTGGGTGCAGATAGATGGGATAGTCGATCAGGGCTGCATGAATGAGTTGGTCCAGTGTAGGCCGCGCCTGTCGACGGACCGGAGCTCCGTGCAGATCTGTCGTCAAGCCCCACCCGGCGTAGAAGGGCTGGCCCAGACATGTGACCGGTTTTGCGCGGATCAGCGCCTCGAACCCGGCGAGGGACGTGTTTGTCCACACCATATCGGTCGCCTCGATCAGCTGAGTGATGTCCCCGTCCGTTGAAACAAGATCCGCGACGTCTGACTGTGTAAGCCCCTGCCGATACCCTGCGGAGACGTCGGGATGTGGCCGAAAGAGGATGAACGCGTCAGGATGGGCTGCACGGGCTGCGTTGAGAACAGCACGATCTCCGCCCGCAACACCTCCCAGGCGCACAGACGCATCATCCGCCACCTGCCCCGGCACCAGAAGGATCGGTTTGTCAGCGGGCAGATGATCGAAGCCCACGGATTGCAGATTGTACTTGCTGATGCCCCTCTCAACGAGGCGCGCGCGCAGACGGACCACGCGTTTGATTGCGGCGTCCGGCAATTTTGGGGCGGCCGTGATCAGGCGCTCCAGCTCGCTGGCGCGGTTCGGATCAAAATGCACCCCCATCGCATCATAGCAAAGGGACGCCGGTGGCGTCAGCGCAGCGCCGAGCCCGCGGGACCGGATGAAGCCATCCTCAATCCGGGCCATGTCCTCTCCCGCCGGGACTTTTGACGCCCAGCCGACTTTTCGCCCGGATGGCGCGGAGAAGCGCACCGATGCGCCGCCGCTGGCAAGCATCCGTTTGACCTGCGCGCGCTTCCAGCGGCTGCAACCAATCACATTGATCGAAGCGCGTCCCATGCGCTGCGCCACTGACTTGCGCGCCGCAAGATCCTGTACAGTTTCGAGCAGCGACCGGGGCCGCCCGCTTGCCGGCTCAAACCAGCCGCACGCCTGCGCCCATCCCCCTTCGAACAGCTCCTCCGCAGTCAGATTGGCCCGGCGGCGGGGCAAGTCCTGAAGGTCCACGCTGAGGCCCCAGCCTGCATACCAAGGCGTTCCATGAACGACCGGCTTATGCCCGGCCAAAATGGCCTCTGCTCCCAAATGAGAGCTCATCACATGGACCGCGTCTGCGCGCTCCATCACACGCCACGGATTGTGTCCGGGTGGCAGCAGGGAAATCCCTGCTTTCAAATCGGCAGCCCCAAGATGCGAAAGGTCGCTTGCAGGATGGGTGCGAATAACAATCTGGCTGTCGGGATAGTCCCGCTGCACAAAGCCCAGCATCTCCCTGAAAGCCTCTCCGCCAACCCCGCCGAGGGCCGCGTCCTGCGGCACCTGATCCGCAATGAGTACGAATTTCTTCGGGAGGGTGAGGGAGCCATCCGTCCAATGGTTGAACTTCGACAGCTGATAGTGGCGCAAGAGATCCAGTGCTTCCAGCGTTTCGGTCGCGGGTTCCGGCCTGCGGTTCAGCCGTAGCTCAAGCTGGCTTGGCCCGCTTGCATCGAAATGCGGGCCGTCGAGATCCACGAACAGGCCAAGGGGCGGCATTTGCCCCGGACGAACACTGCGTAGGAAGGCATCCTCAAGGTGAACGACCGGCAGGCCGCGCCGTTCTGCGAGAGCCAGACCGCGAGCGGCCACGGGCTTATTGCCCCAGACACCAATCGCATCACATGACGTCCACCCCGGCACCACGCGCCAACCCAGCCCAGCCAACGCACGGATCAGCCATGGCTGACGTGGAAAACCCAGACTGACGACACCGAGCCGCTTGAGCGGCTCCGCGCCACTCATTTTGTCTTAGCTGCCATCCAGCACACTTGCCGTAGAGGTGACGGCCTGAATCGGCGGGCTGATCGCCCCGACGATCTTGAGGAACTGCACATAGGGTGCTTCCGAGACATAGACGATATCGTCGTCCCGAACCGAGAAACTGCTGGCCGTGAAGAACGCCGCAGGGGCGGTCAAATCGAGCACATAGGCCACACGCACCGTGCCACTGCTATCTGGCGGTGTGGCGAAACGGCTGTAAACCTCGGCTTCTTCTTCACGCAGGACAAAAACACCTCGTGGGTCGGCGGTATTCGGGTTGAGGCCACCCATCGTCGCAATTGCTTCCATGAGAGAGATATCGCGCCCCGGGAACTCAACACTGGTCTGAGAGCCAAGCTCACCCAACGCGATGAACGATCTCGGATCACGCTCGATGCTGATGATATCACCACCGCGCAATGCAATATCAGCATCGGGATCCATCAGGACATCTTCAAGCCATACCCGGCTGACCATATCCCCACGGCGGATGGAGACCTGTGCGACATCGGTGTCCACGCCGGACGCAGCAACATTTGCCATAAGACCGGCAAGCGTTCTGGTCGCGGCCTCAATCGGCACATCACCGATTGGCCCTTCTGCGCCAATCACCCGTACGGTGTTGCTACCTGAGGACGTCAGCCGAACCTCTACCTGTGGTTCAGGCGTCATTTCAGCCAGGCGGCTCGTCAGATCGCGCCGGATTTGTTCAATCGAGCGGCCAGAGGCGCGAACCATGCCGACCTGCGGCATGAAAAAGCGACCATCCAGGCCGACACGCATGTCACCGAGCGTCGTCGCACTGCCCTCTCCCCCGCCAAACAAGGGGAACTGGCCATTCTCCCAAACCGTGATGTCGAGGACGTCGAGGGGCTGGATGACCTCGATATTCGTCAGACCTGCGACCTGAAAGGCCGGGCTGAAGAACAGCGGTTCGTCATATTGGGTATCGCGGGCGACCTGAGCATCAATGGGGATGATGGCAATCGCCGGGCTTCCATCGGCGGGCTGGGCCGTAATCTCTTCGATGGTGGGGCCAGAGCGTGGCAAGCTTGCGCAGCCGGCAAGCGCTGCAAAGGCCACGACCGTGGCAGCCGCCCGGAACGTTGCTGTTTTCATCTGTCCGCCTCGTTTTCTTGGTGCAGATCTGTGTCCGCCTTTGGCCGCGACGCTAGCAGCGGCACAGGAGCGACCAAAGCAAATTCTCATTTTCGGCGGGCGCTGAGTGACAGAACATTTCCATCTGTGACCTTCGCGCCGCGCTCTGCCCCTCCACGAATGACGCTGTAGGGGTCGGCCTCTCGCATCATCATGGCCGGCAGAAGGCGCAGCAAACTGCGGCGACCGGAGCGTGTGTAAAAGCCGCCGGGCACCTGCGACGTCATCAACATGGCGCGTCGAAAGGCCAGGTAGGCCGTGTGATCGGGACGCTGCGGGTCGGCAAAAAACTGCGTCAGCGGTTGATGGCTGACCAGGCCCGGACGGTCATAGACCGAGCGACCGAACGCCCGCAGTGGCAAATTGCGCCACAAAGCCTGCTGAGCCGCGGTTGAGTTCACCGTCACTGCACTGCGCGCATTGTCGAGAAGGGTCGCCAACCGCTCCCCTTCGAGGAAGTGAACCCGGCCCGCCAAATCGTGACGCGCGGCGAGCGTGTGCATCCACGCCTCCAGACGGTCGCGGCCATCCTCGAACGGATGGGCCTTGAAAACGAGGTGATCGCCTTCGGGCGCACCCTGAGCGAAGGCCTTCGCCACATCGGACATGAACGCGCGCATATCGTCATAATGGCTGTGGTTCTGGATTGAGGCATCGTGACCAAGTTGCAGGAGAACCAGATGATATGGCGCGTTCGCCCGCATCAACGCTCGTTCCCGCGCCCTGCGCCGGATCAGGCGAAAAGGATGCGTCGTCAGGGCACGCATCGCGTGGCGCAAGTCCTGCGATGCCGTTGCCGGCCGGTGGGCGGCATAACGGGGCCAGCGTTTACGCCCGCGCCAGACCCGCGCATGGTAGATCACACCATGCCAAAGATGACCCCACATCGCCCCCCATTGATCCGGGGCCGCCTGAAGCGGCGTCGTGGCGTCAACCGAGGCAATATCCGATGAACCGATTTGCAGCATCGGTGATGCACCGTTCACCCCCCCACGCTCATAAGTGATCCAATGGGGCCTAAGGTACCCCTCTTCGAGAAAGTGGACGGTGATGCCCAGGCTACCGGCCGCAGCCGCTGTCATTTTGTGGTAGGCGCGGCTGTCACCGTAGAGAATGACATCCGTGATCCCGCGGCCCATCAGCACATCGGTGATGAAGTCGGCGAAACCGCGAATACCCGCGCCAAAACAAATCTGAGTGTCAGGATCGCGCCACTCAGCAGCGTCACCGCCATTCAGGGAAAGACGGGTGGTTCGACAGCCCGCGGCCCGCAACGCGCCTGCAAATTGACGCACAAACGGGCCGTGCGGTCCCTGCACGAACAGAAAGTGGCGTCTTTGCGCGATTTCCGCGTCCATCCTATCCCCCCGGAATGCGCCCCCCATACGCGCACAAATCCTTGCCAATCGGGCTTGGCACGCATAGCTGATGGCTCAATTGGACAACAGCGAGGCGCGTCAGGCGATGTTCACTGGAATCATTACCGATATTGGAACGGTGGAGCAAACTGAGATGCGGGGGGACCTGCATGTTCGCATCGCCACGTCTTATGATCCCGCCGGTATTGATCTGGGTGCGTCCATCGCATGCGACGGGTGTTGCCTGACAGTGACCGACCGTGGATCGCAGGGCGGCCAGAACTGGTTCGACGTCACGATCAGTGCCGAAAGCATCGACAAAACGACAGCCGGGACCTGGGCGCCCGGTCGTCGACTGAACCTGGAGCGGGCCCTGAAAGTCGGCGACGAGCTGGGCGGTCACATCGTGTCGGGCCATGTGGACGGACTGGCCGAGGTCATGGCCGTTGAGGATGAGGGCGAGAGCACGCGCGTCACGCTGCGCGCCCCGATCGCTCTGGCCCGCTTCATAGCACCCAAAGGATCTGTCGCGCTGAACGGGACGTCGCTGACAGTGAATGATGTCGACCATTGCGATTTCGGCATCAACTTCATTCCACATACCAAAGAGCAGACAACCTGGGGCAACGTGGCCGTGGGCGACCAGATCAATCTGGAAATCGACACGCTGGCCCGCTATGTCGCGCGGCTCGCAGATATGCAGGACAAGACATGACCGACTACGCCGATGCAATCTCTCCGGTTGCGGACATTATCGCGGACGCGAAAGCGGGCCGGATGTTCATCCTCGTGGATCATGAGGATCGGGAGAATGAGGGCGATCTGGTGATCCCTGCTGTTCATGCGGATGCGGCGGCGATCAATTTTATGGCCAAATACGGCCGCGGGCTGATCTGCCTTACCCTGACGGGGGAACGGCTCGACGCGCTCGGCCTGCCCATGATGGCGCAGAGCAACTCATCCCGTCACGAAACGGCTTTCACCGTTTCGATCGAGGCCCGTGAAGGGGTCACAACCGGGATCTCTGCCGCCGACCGGGCGCAGACTGTTGCCGTTGCTATCTCGACCCAATCAGGACCGCAGGATATTGCGACCCCGGGTCATGTCTTCCCCCTGCGCGCCCGCGAGGGTGGCGTTCTGGTTCGCGCCGGACATACTGAGGCAGCCGTTGATATTTCCCGCCTTGCGGGCGTTGATCCCTCCGGCGTGATCTGTGAGATCATGAAAGAAGACGGTGAAATGGCGCGGCTGCCCGATCTGGTGGAGTTCGCGAAAGAGCATGACCTGAAGATCGGAACAATCTCGGATCTGATCGCGTATCGCCGGAAACATGACAATCTGGTGCGGGAGCGGACCCAGCAGCAGGTCACGTCCGAATATGGGGGCGACTGGACCCTGCGGGTCTTTTCAGACCTTACCGGCGGCGCGGAGCATCTTGCCATGACCAAGGGCGACGTGACCGACGGACCGGTTCTGGTTCGAATGCATGCGGCAAATCCACTGGAAGACATGCTTGCCCTGAAACCCGGCCGGGCACACCAGCTCGGACAATCCATGCGCATGATTGCGGATGAGGGTCGTGGCGTTGTTGTCCTCTTACGCGATATGAGCGCGGACATGGCGATGGATGGTGAGGTCTCGAACGACACGCTGCGCAACTATGGAACTGGAGCACAGATCCTGAATGCGCTTGGCGTGCGGGAGCTGGAGCTTCTGACCAACTCGGGCGTTCCCAAGGTCGTAGGACTCGAAGGCTACGGGCTGACGATCACCGGAACACGCCCCATCCCAGACAAGGAGGTCTGAGACATGGCCAGCCATGAAGAGCATTTCATCTTTCCCGCCCCTAAATTGGCACCTGCTCCGCATCTGCTTTTGGTGACGGCTCCCTTCTACCGCGGCATCGCGGACATGATGATCAGCGGCGCTGCCGGTGCTTTGGACGGGGTCGGCGCGACATATGACGCGATTGAAGTGCCCGGAGCCCTTGAAGTGCCCACCGCCATCCGGCTCGCCGCGCGCGCTGGACGTTATGACGGCTTTGTTGCCCTCGGCTGCGTCATTCGCGGCGCGACGACGCATTACGAGACGGTTTGCAATGACAGCTCCCGCGCCATCACGCTGCTGGGTCTTGAGGGGCATTGCATCGGCAACGGGATTCTGACGGTCGAAAATATGGATCAGGCAATTGAGCGGGCCGAGCCTGCGCAAATGAACAAAGGCGCCGGCGCGGCGATTGCGGCCTTGCGTCTGGTTGAGCTAGAGCGCAAATACGCCTCTCCTGCCCCCGTGGCCGATCCCCGAGACAACATTGTGATTGCCGGAAGTCCCGGCGCGAAGGACATCGCCTGACATGCCAAGACCCGTTCCCAAGCCCAGCCGCGAAGAAAAACGGCAAATGCGCTCCGCCTCCCGTCTGTTCGCCGTTCAGGCCCTTTTCCAGATGGAGCAATCAGGTGCAGGCATGGACCGCGTTCGCGAAGAGTTCGAGACGCATCGCTTTGGCCGTGAGATGGACGGGGATACCTATCAGGAAGGGGATGTCGATCTGTTCCGCGCAACCTTGAGCAAGGCGATAGAAGCTCAGGCTGAGATTGATCAGGCAACAGACCGCGCCCTTGTGGAGCGTTGGCCGCTTGGGAAAATCGACCCTACCCTGCGCGCCCTGTTCCGCGCGGCAGGGGCTGAGATCATGGGCAAAGGCACCCCCCCGAAGGTGGTGATCACCGAATATGTCGATGTTGCGAAAGCGTTTTTCCCAGACGGGAAAGAGAGCCGCTTCGTGAATGCCGTGCTCGATCACATGGCGCGGGAAATCCAACCGGAGGCATTTGCCGGATGAGAGCCAGCAATGTGGTGAGCGAGACGTTTTCGGTTCTGACGTCAGGGCTTTGGGTTCTTTTCCCGATTGCCTTTGCGGGCACGGCGATGCTCGAGATCATCACGGCACTCTTTTTTGCGAGACCAATAGGCGACGGAACTGCGGTGACCACGCCCGAAGAGATGCTGGGCGCGATGTTCAGCGCGCAGGGCCTTTTCTCTCAGCTTCCGGCGCTATTCATCGGGACCTATGTGAACCTGCTGGTGGTCCGTATCAGCTGGGCCTTGCTGACCGGCGAGCCACTGGACGTCAACACCTGGGCCCGGCAGATGATCCCGCTGACCATTCCGGGTGTGATGGTGACGTTCAGCGCACTGTTCCTGATCCTCGCTGGTGTTGCCCTGTTCATTATTCCAGGACTGATCCTGACGGCCCTCTTGATGGTAATCCTGCCGGTACTTGTCATCGAAGGGGTGACCGGGCCGGTCAGTGCTATGTTGCGATCCCGTGAGTTGATGCAGGAGCATCTGTTCACCATGATCGGATTGGTGCTGCTGCTGATCCTTGCAGCATTTGGCGTGCTTACGATTGTTACGCCCATTCTGATGCTCGCCGACAGCCTGTCCGCTGGCCTGCTGGTGTCTGCAGCGATCGGTTCGATCCTCACGATCTTCAGCGCGGCGCTGCCCACGGTGATCTATCGTCAGGTGATCCAGCAGGGTTGAGCGCTATTCCTTTTCGACGTCATCACTTTTGAAGATGTCTTCGAACCGCTGGCCCCAGTCATCTTCGGCTAGAATGGCTTCCGTCTGATCACAAATCGCCAGCATCGCCGCCCAATCCTCATCCGGCAGTGCCGGTGTTAGACCGGTGCTGCGCGCGCGGGCGTTCTCGGCCCGTCCCTGAATGTCTGGGTGGGTCGCGAAATGGGACAGAGCGCCGGGGTGGTCATGTGGCTCGTCCGGGGCAAGCTCCTCAAAAAACTCCGCCATGCCGATTGCGGGAATGTCGAGCGCGGCAAGTTGATCCAGCGCGAACTCATCTGCAGCGGTCTCAGCCTCGCGTGTGTAGGAGGCCGAGAGCATCGCCTCCGCAATTGCGAGTGCTGCGGCACCGCCTGCGAAATCCCCCAGAACGAGGCCCAGAACACCGGCGGACCCCGCCGCACGAAGGCCGAGGCGTACCGAGTCTCGGTTCGCGACATGACCGATTTCGTGGGCAAGCACACCGGCAACCGCGTCAGGGCCTGTGACCTCTTCCAGAAAGCCCCGGAAGAGCACGATCCGACCGCCCGGCATGGCCAATGCGTTGACAAGGGGATGATCCCAGACCTCCACCCGAAGCGGGAATGGCAGATCGAGACGCTCCTCCATCCTTGTTGTCATGTCGGCCAGTACCGCGCTGCCTTCTGGCGCGACACAACGGTTAAGCGCCTCCTCATCGCCGAGGCTCAACACGCGGACAAGTTGCGGGTAGGTCCGGTCGCCCATCGCGACCTCTGTTTCCGGCGTGATGAATACGGCCAACGTTTCGGCCATACGTGGCAGAAGCACGAAAAAGATCAGGGGAAAGGCGATGGCCGCTCCGGCCAAAGCCAATAGGACCGGTCCAAACTTCTGACGCTTGTGCAGACCCTTTTTCATGTCCGGGGCGTAGATCGAAATTAAATCGAGCAGCCCGCGATCATGAAAACTGACGCGCGCATCATCGTCCATTCGGCCGAGCACGCGAGCACCGCCCGCGCCGGAGACCTGCATCTGACGCAATTCTGTCACCGGCCAGCACGCCAGAACATCGCCATCCACAGCCGCAATCACGAGGTTTCCGCCATGAACATGCAACGTCACCTCATGGGATGCCGCTGTCTGTCCATCGCTGTAATGGCCGCGCACCATCGCTAGAACGCCGCGCCCATGTCGAGCGCATCGGCAAAGCCTTCAGCATCGGCAATATCATCGCGGTCGGATTGTGTGACGCGCGCCAGTTCATCAATATTCTCGAACTCTGTCATATCGGTGAAATGCGCAATGCACGGCCGGAAGATAAACACCTGATAGCCGGTCGATGTGAGCACGATCATCAGGATGTAGCCAATCGCGATACCGACGACCGTCAGGATACTCGCGTTCATCAGTGCAGAGGGATCCATCGCAGCTGGGTCAGTCGGCGCAAACCCAGAACCAAGCAATGATGCAATCATCAGGAGCGCTGTTGAAGCGATGCCCGTGATGACACTGATCAAAACGAGGCCCAGCACCCAAATTCCGATGACCGTGCCTGTACGGGACGTATTTCGAAAATTCATTTGCCCCAACGATTTGGCGGAGGTGCGCAACCGGACCGACTTCACGTAGTAATTCGCGGCCAGAAACGGGATCGCGATATAGGAGGCGATGATCAGAAAGATGCCCAGTCCCGGCGACGCCTCCGTCGCAATGAAGACGATCCCAAAGATGACACCCCAGACTGGCATCAATAGCAGCAGGTAAGGCCGCATCAGCCCGCGCCAATGGCTGTGCATGTCCATCGCAACGTCGCCGAACCGTGTGCGTTGCGTCAAATACTGATCCAGCTTCCATTCCATCCGCGGATAGAGCAGCCCCAGCGTGAGAACCGTGATCAGCGATTGCTTCAGCCCGAACAGCACAAAACGCCCGGCCCCCGGTTCGAGAGAGAACCGAATGCCCCGCAATCGCGTCCGGGACATGATGTAACGGCGACCGCGATATTGGGCGAAGTAAATCAGTGGCGTAAGCGCGAGGAAGCTGAGCGTGGGAGCCAGCGGATTCCCGTCGAAGGCTGACAGTGTGAAAATGAACAGCACAACGTTCACGATAACGAGGTAGAGCGCGACCACGATCAGGGCGATGAGAAAACCCAGAAACTTTTCTCGTCCGGTGCCGGTATATTCCAGCGGCGTATCGTCAATTTGGATTGAGGACCAGTAGTACTGGCGCAGCTTCGTGCGCATCCAGAAACGATAGATGCCCAGTGTGACAATGGTGAGCAGCAGGCTGCGAACCATCAGCCAGAACAGCGGCTTGCCCTCCCCTGTGAACCGCGCAGACCCTATGCGGGGGCGTGGAATGGAAGGGGTCGCGGTTGCGGAATAGATATCGGACAAGTCGGGCTCGTTTATTTGGTTAGAGTGCTGGCGCAATATGCGTCGCGCTGCCGGGCACATGCTGTGCCCGAGCGCACATTAATCCGTAAACTTATTGTCACGCGGGAAGCCACGGGGCGCCATCCGGCCCGTCCCCGCCCGCTTCCCGGTGAAATCACCCAGCTCCGTTTCGGTGCGCTGTCGTCCGCCGCCATCTTTCCACTGCAGACCGTCAGCGAGGTTGAATGTGCGCGCATCCGACAATCCACCATCCTTATATTTCTGAAGGCGCACGCCCTTACCACGGCCCATTTCAGGTAACTCATCCAGTGGGAAGACCAGCACCTTCCTGTTCTCGCCGACAACCGCGACGTGATCACCGTCAACCGGGCGGCAAACCACCGCGCGCGCATCGCGCACATTGAGCACCTGCTTGCCCGAACGTGTCTGCGCTATGACGTCTTCTTCCGGCACAACAAAACCGTCGCCGGCAGACGAGGCCACGAGCAATTTTCGGCCTTGCTTGTGCGCAAACATCGCGAGGATTTCCGCCTCGTTCGGCAAATCGACCATCAACCGGATCGGTTCACCCATTCCGCGACCCCCTGGCAGATTGGACGCAGGCACGGTGTAGAAGCGACCATTGGTACCGAACACGACGAGACGGTCCGTCGTCTCCGCGTGGAAGATGAACTTCGGGCCGTCCCCGTCCTTGAACTTCAACTCGCTGTCGAGCGCGATATGGCCCTTCATCGCACGGACCCATCCCATCTGAGAGCACACGACGGTGATCGGCTCACGCTCGATCATAGCCTCAAGCGGGACGTCTGCCGCGACGGGTGCGTCAGCAAAGCCGGAGCGACGTGCGCCGACCGGGTAATCCGCGCCATGTTGGCGTTTCAGATCGCTCAGCGTCTCTGCTGCGGTGATGCCTTTGAACGCGGCGGGCGGGCCAAATGTCTTTCTTGTCTCGCGCAACTGCTCCGCGATCCGTCCCCATTGCAAATCTTCGGAGCCAAGAAGGTCAACAATCCCCTCCCGCTCGACAATCAGGGCGTCCCGCTCGTTGCGAAGCTCCATCTCCTCAAGCTTCCGCAAGGAGCGCAGCCGCATGTTCAAGATGGCTTCGGCCTGTACTTCGGTCAGCTCAAACTCTGCCATCAACTGGAGCTTGGGCTCATCCTCGTAGCGAATGATTTCGATAACCCGGTCGAGGTTCAGGAAGGCGACGATATAGCCTTCCAGCACCTCAAGCCGCCGGTCGATCTTATCCATCCGGTGGGTCGACCGGCGGATCAGAACATCTCTCTGATGATCGAGGAAGGCGCGCAAAACCTCACGCAACGAGCAGACTTGCGGCGTGCGTCCATCAATCAGGACGTTCATGTTGAGGCTGAAGCGCGTCTCCAGATCAGTCGCCTTGAAAAGCGCCTCCATCAGCGTGGCCGGATCGACCGTGCGCGCCTTTGGTTCGAGCACAATGCGAATGTCCTCAGCACTCTCGTCCCGGATGTCGGCGAGGATGGGAAGCTTTTTGGTGTTGATCAGATCCGCGATCCTCTCGATCAGTTTTGACTTTGCGACCTGATATGGAATTTCGGTTACAACGATCTGCCATTGACCGCGGCCGAGCTCTTCACGCTCCCAAACGGCGCGCAGACGGAATGCGCCGCGCCCGGTCGCGTAAGCCTCACGAATTTGCTCAATCGGCTCAACAATCGTCCCGCCGGTCGGAAAGTCCGGGCCGGGCACAAACTCGACGAGCTTTTCGATCCCCGCATTGGGCGTCTTGATCAGATAGAGTGCAGCGTCGATGACCTCGGCCACGTTATGGGGCGGAATGTTCGTGGCCATGCCGACCGCGATACCGCTCGACCCGTTGGCCAGCAGGTTTGGGAAGGCGCCAGGCAGCACTTCCGGCTCCTCTTCCGAGCCGTCATAGTTGGGTCGGAAGTCGACAGCATTCTCGGCCAGCCCTTCCATCATCGCGGCGGCCACGGCGGTCATGCGCGCTTCGGTGTAGCGCTGTGCGGCGGGATTGTCGCCGTCCACATTTCCGAAATTGCCCTGCCCGTCCACGAGCGGATAGCGCACCGCGAAATCCTGGGCGAGCCGCGCCAGTGCGTCATAAATCGCCTGATCGCCGTGCGGGTGATAATTGCCCATCACCTCACCCACGATCTTTGCGCATTTGCGGAACGCGCCATTCGGATCGAGCCGCAGGCCCCGCATGGCAAAGAGAATCCGGCGATGCACCGGTTTCAGCCCGTCACGCGCATCTGGTAGCGCGCGGTGCATGATCGTGGAAAGCGCATATTGCAGATATCTGTCCCCAATTGCGCGCGCCAGCGGCTCTTGCGTGATCAGACCATCCATTTCGGGGGTGTCGGTGTCATTTGCCATAGATATGGTGATAAACGGGGGACGCGGGGCGGTCCAGTGCGGATGCCTCCGGCAGGGATATTTGCGGGACAGATGAAGATGCGGACGATCCTGATCACTGGCTGCTCCAGCGGCATCGGCTATGACGCGGCGGTGACGCTGAAGGCCCGCGGCTGGCGCGTGTTTGCGGCGTGCCGCCAGCAGATCGATGTCGATCGGCTGCGTGCGGAGGGCCTTGAGGCGGTGCTGCTCGACTATCGCGACAGCGCGGGCATGCAGGCGGCAGTGTCGGAGGTGTTGGAGGCGACGGGCGGCACGCTCGACGCGCTGTTCAACAATGGGGCCTTTGCGTTGCCCGGATTCGTCGAGGACCTGCCACGGGACGGGTTGCGCGATATCTTCGAGGTGAATCTCTTCGGCCAGTTCGAACTGATCAACCTGTTGATGCCGACCTTTCGGGCGCAGGGCCGCGGGCGGATCGTGAATTGCTCGTCTGTGTTGGGGATCGCCGCGATGCGCGGGCGCGGGGCCTACAATGCCACGAAGTTCGCCATGGAGGGGTTGAGTGACACGATGCGGGTGGAATTGCATGGCAGCGGCATCGATCTGTCGCTGATCCTGCCGGGGCCGATCCCGACCCGCATCCGGCAGAATGCCCAAGCCAATTTCGAGACGTGGATTGACTGGCAGGGCTCTGCCCGTCGTGCGGAATACGAGGCGGAGGTAATGCCGCGGCTTTATGATGAGAGCGGCACGCCCGACCCATTTGAGCAGCCCGTCTCCGCCGTCACGGCCAAACTGATCCACGCGGTGGAGGCGCGGCGGCCCCATGCCCGCTACTATGTCACCGCTGGCACGTGGATCGCGCGGGCGCTGACACATTTACCGACGCGCTGGCGCGATATGGTCATGCGACGCAGTTGAAGCCCCGTGCGGCGCATTGGCCCCTTTGACCTGAGCGCGACACGCGTTAACTGACGTCTATGGTACAAGGTCCTATGCTATACATTATCGGCTTTGCCTGCATTGCGGTGCTGGTCGTGCTTCTTTTCGGCGTTGGCAGTTTTGCCAAGGGCGGTGAATTCAATCAGAAATATGCGAACAAGATCATGCGCATGCGGCTGCTTTTGCAGTTTATCGCGGTGATCCTGATCGTGGGCGCCGTGGCCCTTGCCCGGTCGGGAGGCTGAGGATGGTCGTTCTCAACAAGATTTACACAAAGACCGGCGATCACGGTGAGACCGCGCTTGGAAACGGTGCCCGGGTCGCAAAACATTCGCTGCGGGTCAGCGCATATGGGACCGTGGACGAGGTAAATGCGACGGTCGGTCTGGCCCGGCAGGTCGCCGTAGGTGACATCGACCGGATGCTTGCCTCTATTCAGAATGACCTTTTCGACCTCGGCGCTGACCTGTGTACGCCGGACATGGAAAAGGATGCCGAGCGTGAATATCCGCCATTGCGCGTGGCCGAAAGTCAAGTTGCGCGACTAGAGGCTGAGATCGATGTGATGAACAAGGATCTTGAGCCGCTCCGCTCGTTCATTCTACCCGGTGGCACGGCGCTCGCCGCACAGATGCATCTGTGTCGCACGGTATCACGACGGGCCGAGCGCTTGGTTGTGGAACTTGCCACGATGGAAAGTGTGAACCCGGCCTCCGTCAAATACCTCAACAGGCTAAGCGATTGGTTCTTTGTTGCGGGCCGTGTCGCGAATGATGGTGGCAAGGGCGACGTGCTTTGGGTGCCCGGCGCCAATCGGTAAAAGGCACAAATGCATCATGCGGGGGTGACGCACCGTCTTCACGGAGGCGACGTTATGTCCCCCGAACTCTGACCCAACGTTGCGCTGGACTGTGACCGCGCAACTATCTTACGTCCACGTCAAGCAGATGCGGCGGATTTCATAAGTCCAGTGCCGTTTTTTTGCAGCAATCGCGGGGGCAAAGCGTTAAGTCTGTCCTCGAAAATGTCACGCAAGGGAGATGCCCCATGAAGGTGTTGGTGCCGGTCAAACGCGTGATCGACTATAACGTGAAAGTTCGTGTGAAAGCGGACGGAAGCGGTGTCGATCTGGCAAATGTCAAAATGTCGATGAACCCGTTCGACGAGATCGCCGTGGAAGAGGCGATCCGCCTGAAGGAAAAGGGCACGGTTGAAGAGATCGTCGTCGTCTCCATCGGCGTGAAGCAAAGCCAAGAAACCCTGCGCACGGCGCTCGCCATGGGTGCTGACCGCGCGATCCTCGTCAACGCCGCGGACGATGTTCACACCGATATTGAACCGCTCGCCGTCGCAAAGCTGTTGGCCAAAGTCGTTGAGGAAGAGCAACCGGGCCTCGTCATTGCGGGCAAGCAGGCCATCGACAATGACATGAACGCGACCGGCCAGATGCTGTCCGCCCTTCTGGGGTGGAGCCAGGCGACCTTCGCCTCTGAAGTGGCAATCGAGGGCGATGATGCTGTCGTGACGCGCGAAGTCGACGGCGGACTGCAAACCATCAAGGTTAAAATGCCCGCCATTGTGACCGTGGATTTGCGCCTGAACGAGCCGCGTTATGCATCCTTGCCCAACATTATGAAGGCAAAGAAAAAGCCGCTGGAAGAGAAAACGCCCGCCGACTACGGCGTTGACGTTTCGCCGCGCCTTGAAGTCGTCAAGACGTCTGAACCGGCAGAGCGTGCGGCCGGCGTCATGGTCGGTTCCGTCGAGGAACTGGTCTCCAAACTTAAAAACGAAGCGGGGGTGATCTAAGATGGCCGTTCTTCTTCTTGCCGAAATGACCGGTGGTGAGTTCCAGCAGGACGCAACCGCCAAGGCGTTGACCGCAGCAAAGCAGCTGGGCGATGTGACTGTTCTGGTCGCGGGTGATGATGTCGCTGCTGCTGCCGGTGAAGCCGCGAAACTGGACGGTGTGTCCAAGGTTCTTGCGGTGTCCGACGCGTCGCTGGCCAACTATCTGGCCGAACCGGTGGCTGCACTCGTCGCTGGCCTGGCGGGCGACTATGAGCACATCGTCGCGCCGTCCACAGCCAATGCCAAGAACGTACTGCCGCGCGTTGCGGCCCTGCTTGACGTTATGGTGCTGTCTGATGTGACCGGCATCGTTGACGGCGACACGTTCGAGCGTCCGATTTATGCGGGCAACGCGATCCAGACAGTGAAGTCTTCGGACGCGAAAAAGGTTCTGACCGTGCGGACCGCGAATTTCGACGCGGCGGCCGAAGGCGGTTCTGCCTCCGTCGAGGATGGGGCAGCGGCTGCGGATCCGGGCCTCTCCTCTTGGGTAGAGGACAAGGTGGAAGAAAGCGACCGCCCGGATCTCACCTCTGCGAAGATCGTTGTGTCCGGTGGTCGTGGCGTCGGTTCGGAAGAGAACTTTGCCATCATCGAGAAGCTGGCAGACGTCATGGGTGCGGCTGTTGGTGCATCCCGCGCGGCAGTGGACTCTGGCTATGCGCCAAACGACTGGCAGGTCGGTCAGACCGGCAAGGTCGTCGCACCGGACCTCTACGTCGCGGTTGGCATCTCCGGTGCGATCCAGCACCTCGCGGGGATGAAGGACTCCAAGGTGATCGTCGCGATCAACAAGGACGAAGAGGCGCCGATCTTCCAGGTTGCAGATTACGGCCTCGTCGCGGATCTGTTCGACGCGGTTCCCGAGCTGGAAAAAGCCGTCGGCTGAACGGCTTAGTCGCTATTTTCGAGGCCCCGCAGTCACTTGCGGGGCCTTTTGACTTTCTGGGTTTTAGGTAATGTTTGAACACAGCAGCTACAAAACCGCACGTGTGTTGCTCCACATTGGGCAGGTCGTAGCAGCGCTGTTGATTATGGATGCTATCGCCTATCAGTTTGGCTACGCGGTGGTGGTCAGAACGCCAAGCGACGACGTTATGGCCGCCTATTGGCCGACATTGGCAGGACTAGCCCTCGCCTTCGTGCTTTGGGCAATGGTTCAAATGCAGTTGGCCTTGCTCGACTTAGCCGATTCCAACAGACTCATCTTGGAAGAGATGCGACGTATGCCAGAGGGTCAGATCGCCGATAAGATCGAACCGGTGTTTGACCAGCCAGAGGATGCACCCCTTCGCGGTCACCGGTAACCTCGCTACTTTGCGCCGACTGGGCCGCCCAGTTGTTCGATTGCGCTGTGGTCAACCAGTTCCCAGGCCTGACCGGCGTTGCGGTAGATGCGTTTGCTCTGCCGGGGATAATCGCCGACATCGTGTGGGAGGCGCTCGCCGACCACGAGCATGCGCAACGTACTTTTCCCTGTATTGACGATTGTGTGAGCTTCGCCGCCCTTTCGGTACCCGATGAAGTCACCCGCCGCGATTTCGAACGTCTCCACGCCGATCGTTGCAGTCGCGGTTCCCGCCAGCACGTAGACACATTCATCCTCGAAATGATGGACGTGGTATTCTGTCGTCTCTCGCCCCGGCTCTACCTCGATAAGATGAATCCCAAATCCGGTTAGACCGGTTGCATCGCCAAGCGATTTGTTCAGCCGTTGTGCATTCTCGTTCAGAAAATGGGTCTTGCTGGTACCCGGCATGGCGGCAATCATGGCTTTGGTCAGCAGGTAGGTTTCAGACATCGGGCGGCCTTTCGTTGCTAGTCCTGCCCATCGTGCAAGAAATTGCCGGAAAGCCTAGTCCTTGCGCCGAACCATCAGTCCGTTCGTGCCGTCTTTTTCCAGATCGAATGCGTTCGTTTTTCGCACCAATGTAGAGAGGTTCGCGCAGCCATAGGTGCGGCTGTCAAAGTCTGAATGGGTGTTGCTGATGCGCTGGCCCAACACGCCGAGCGAAACCCAATCGTCATCCCCTTCCAGTTCGGCCATAGCTGTGCGGATCAGGGGTAGCGCCGCCGAGACTGGTTGTGTCTTCCGCTCTCCCGGCGTGGGACCGTTCGGGTCACCTTGCATCAGGTTTTCATTGTAGATGAAGCGGGTGCACGCTGTGCGAAACGCCTCAGGGGTCTTACGCTCTCCGAATCCATAGACGACGCACCCCTCCTCCCGGATGCGTTGGGCCAGGCGCGTGAAGTCGCTGTCGGAGGAGACAAGGCAGAATCCATCGACCGACCCCTTGTGCAAAAGGTCCATCGCGTCGATCACCATCAGAATGTCAGAGGCGTTCTTACCCTTAACATAGGCAAATTGCTGTTCGGATACCAAAGCATAGGTCGCAAGTTGCTTGCGCCAGCCATTCATTTCATCGCGCGTCCAATCCCCATAGATGCGCCGGACGTTGGCCTCGCCCAATCGCGCGACTTCTTCAAACAGGCTCTTTGCGACGTTGGGATTGGTGTTGTCGGCATCGATCAACACCGCAAGTTTCAAACCATCTTTCGCCATTCTGCGCCTCCTCCACTCGACTGACAAAGAGCCTAGCGCATGTCAGCGTGAGGGCCAGCGGATCAATCGGTTCTCATGTTGCACATCTTGAAGATTGGGTGCGCCAGCAATTGCGCCGCTTCTTCATGCATCCGGTCCGACGGATAGCGCATGGATACAGTCGCATCATTGGGGTCCGCGACGCGAGGCGCCTTCATCGCTGTATCGCTTGCCACGTATTCAACATAGCAACTCACGTCAGCGCGGATCGCGTTGATCATCTGCCGATTGACGAAACCAGGCGGGCGATCCCGCGCCCGCTGCGGCGTCATGCGGGTTTCATCGTCGGGACTGTCGGGGGACAGCCAGAGCAGCGCCTTTACGGTTTCGATACTGTTGAGCAGTTCGCGCATACGGGCAATCCACGCATTGCGCAGCTCAACCTCCACCACGCGGAACCGGTCCGGGCTGGCGCGTTCGAGGGCAACCAGCATGTGCAAGGCAAAACGATAGATGCCGAAATCGATCTCGGGATACAGCGCCTCCAGCATTTCGCTGACACCTTGCAGCCGTTGATTGCGACGGGGATAGACACTGAACAGCCGGTTGGAGACCAGATGTGCCCCGGTGATGGAGATGACGCAAGCGCGCGCCTTTGAGCAGCTTTCCAGAAGCACCGGATCCTTCAGAAAGAAGCCAGCCCCCGCACCCAATTGACCGAAATTGGCCACAGGATATTCCAGTTGCTCTTCAAGCTGTGCAGGCCACGGCGATTGGGCAAACCGACCATATGTTTCCGATCCTCCAAGACAGGCAATGTAGCTGCCGCTGAGGTCGGGCTTAGGACCGCGATAGAGCTTTCGCGCACGGCCGTAGCGGTATTCTTGATAATCGAGCCCTGATCGCACAATCGACTGGAATGTCATCCCCGCTCCTCCCGCTGCAACCCACGCCTAGCAGGGGATTCGTGAACAATTTGCTAATCGGGTTGCAGCCCACGGCCCCGCACGCCTATTGTCCGGGGAACAGAGACAGGGGTGTTTCGCATGGAAATTCGGACGGTTGGTGTCGTTGGCGCCGGACAGATGGGCAATGGGATTGCGCATGTTTTTGCCCTTGCGGGCTTTGATGTGACCCTCAATGACATTTCGCAGGATGCTTTGGATCAGTCCGTCGAGACGATCCGCAACAATCTTGATCGTCAGGTCGGTCGCGGAAAGCTGGAAGAGACTGCGCGGGATGCTGCGTTGTCGCGCATCACGACGACCGCGACGCTGTCTGACCTGGGTCCGTCCGATCTGATCATCGAGGCTGCAACAGAGCGTGAGGATATCAAGCACGCGATCTTTGCGGAGCTTGCCCCGCATTTGGGCGACCAGACGATCCTGACCTCCAACACCTCTTCGATCTCGATCACGCGGCTTGCCTCCCGCACAGACAGGCCCGAACGGTTCATGGGGTTCCATTTCATGAACCCTGTCCCGGTGATGAGCCTGGTGGAGCTGATCCGCGGCATCGCGACCAACGCGGAAACCTATGACACGCTGTCGGCGGTTGTCGCGACGCTTGGAAAACAGGCCGCGAGCGCTGAAGATTTTCCGGCCTTCATCGTCAATCGCATTCTGATGCCGATGATCAATGAGGCAATCTATACCCTTTATGAAGGTGTCGGATCGGTTGAGAGCATCGACACGTCGCTTCGCCTCGGGGCCAATCACCCGATGGGACCACTGGAACTTGCGGATTTCATCGGGCTCGACACGTGCCTTGCGATCATGAACGTGCTGCATGAAGGACTGGCTGATACGAAATACCGCCCCTGCCCGCTCCTGACCAAGTATGTCGAGGCAGGCTGGCTGGGTCGCAAGACCGAGCGCGGCTTTTACGATTATCGCGGTGACGTCCCCATTCCGACACGCTGAACTGCCTGCGCAACGCGCAACAGGGAACAATTATCACTGAATCGTGACGATGTCGCGGATTTGGAAACGATCTGTTCGCTATTCCCCCGGTACACGGATCAGAGAGGCGCCCCATCTTCTGTCTCAGATGCATTCAACAGGAGATGACGATGCTGACCCGTACCCTTGCCCTGACCACCGCACTCATTGCAGCGCCGCTCGCAGCACAGGCTGATTGGGAAGTCGATCCGACACATGCCCATATCGAATTTGAAGTAAGCCATCTTGGCTTCTCGAAAACACAAGGCCAGTTTGATCAGTTCGACATCAGCGTCAGCGGTTTTGACCCAGAAAACATCGAAGCCGTCTCTGTCACTGCGACGATCAATGCGGCCTCCGTCAACACCGGACATGAGCCGCGCGACGCCCACCTGAACCGTGCGGACTTCCTGGGTACAGACGACTATCCAGAGATCACCTTTGCTTCGACCTCCGTGTCTCAGACAGGTGACAACACGGCAACGATCACCGGCGATCTGACGCTTTTGGGCGAAACCCGCGAAGTCACGTTCGACGCGGTGATGAACGCAATCGGACCGAACCCGTTCAACCCCGGTCAGCAGATTGCGGGCTTTACCGTGAGTGGCGAAGTCAACCGCGCCGATTTCGGCATGGGCTTCGGCGTTCCCGCGATCCCGGCGGAAATCCCCGTCGAGATTAATATTGAGCTTGTCAACAACGGCTAAGCTGAGACTGTGTCAAAGGCCCCACTAACGTCGGGGCCTTTGACCGAACAGGAGGGCACCCTCATGCAGATCACCAATTCGACCCGACGCTGGGGCGTGATCACCCGGGCCATTCACTGGGTTACAGCCGGTATCCTGCTTTGGACCCTCGGGCTTGGCATTTACATGACGAATTTCGTATCGGACCCGCTGAGCCAGTTTGCTCTTACCCAGACCCACAAAAGCTGGGGCTTCGTCGTATTCGCACTCGCCGTTCTTCGCGTCCTTTGGCTTGCCGTTGCGGGCAAGCGCCCGACTTTGCCAGGCGACACGCCGGCATGGCAGCGGAAGGCGGCACATGCCTCACATATTCTGCTTTACCTGATGATCTTCCTGATGCCGCTCTCAGGCTGGGTGATGAGCGCCGCAGCACCCATTCAGGATTTGCTCAACATCGAAAACAAAGTGTTTAACGTGCTAGTCCTTCCCGATCCCTGGGTTCCCGGCGTTGCATGGATCGAGACGGTTGCCTGGTGGGTGCATTACATCTCTGGCATTACGCTGGCACTGGTGTTGGTCGCGCATGTCGGCGCGGCGTTGAAGCACCATTTCAAGGATCGAGACGACGTCTTGAAGCGCATGACAACCGGATGAGGGTTACTCGCCCTCGCCAAAGCGATCCGCGAGCAGCGCTTCCAACGCCTCACACAAGGCGTCGCCATCCGGGCCGTGGGTTGTCACGACGATCGAGGTGCCTTGCGCTGCTTCCAGCATCAGCAAACCCATGATCGAATCGCCCGATACGGTTTCCCCATTACGCGTCACGGCGGCGGTCGCATCAAACTGCTCCACGCATTCAACAAACTTGGCAGATGCCCGTGCGTGCAGGCCCTTGCGGTTAATGATGTCGAGGGTCTTCTTCATGTCGCTCGCTCCGTGGGGCCACCGCGGCTGTTGATGTATCGACGACCGGATTCGACTGCAGAGGCGACGGCCGATTTGCGATCCAAGTGCCGCGCTTTGGCCAATTGCACCAACATCGGCAGATTCGCGCCGTAGAGCACATCCATGTCAGGTTGGTTGCATGCCTTCATGGCAAGGTTCGAAGGCGTCGATCCAAACAGGTCAGTGACCAATACAACGCCGTCCCCTCGGTCCACATCGTTTGACGCCGCACAAATTTCATTCTGTCGTGTTTCGAGGCTATCTTCCGGGCCGACGGATATCGCCCTCGCCGCTTCGAGGGGCCCAACAACATGCTCAAGGGCGGCGAGATACTCCTTCGCCAGACCACCATGAGCAACAATCACAATTCCGATCACGCCTAAGACCCCGGTTTCGCGCCGTTCACGCGGGCTGCTAACCGGTTTGTCCGGCGCGCCGTTCCATTTCCCTGTGGCGAATAGATACAAGCCACCCATCAGCGGCAAGCTCTTTTGCAACTCTTTCGGTCATATAGACAGAGCGATGACGCCCCCCTGTGCATCCAAAACCGATTGAAAAATAAGCCTTCCCCTCGGCCCGGTAGGCCGGGATCAGAAGGCGCAGCAAAGACAGCGTGCGCTGAAGGAATTCATCGTGGTTGGGGTCGGCCTGGACGTGAGTCGCAACAGCCACGTCCTGTCCGGTCAGCGGACGCAGCGCCTCTACCCAATGCGGATTTTGCAGGAACCGGCAGTCGAGCACCATATCCAACCCGTGTGGAATTCCGCGCTTGTAGCTGAAGCTTTGCACGCTCAGCGATAAAGTATGGGTGTCACTCTCACCAAACAGAGTTGCGAGCTGTGTTTTCAGCTCGTGCGGTGAGAGGTCAGATGTGTCGATGAGAGTATCTGCCGAGTCGCGCACACGGCTCAGCAGCTCCAGTTCCTCGGCGATTGCCGCATCGGGACTTGCATGGTCGTCAAACGGGTGTCGCCGCCGGGTTTCGGAGAACCGTCGCAAAAGTGTCTCGGGTGTCGCATCGAGGTAAAGCACACTCGCGGCCACACTTTCCCGCGCGCGCAACCAACCCAGAATGGCCATCAACCCGGCGGCGGAAAATCCGCGCGTGCGAATATCGACGCCGATGGCAATCGATTGGCCGCTGGGTGCAGCGCGCACGACCTCTTTGATCAGTGACAGCGGAAGATTGTCGATCGCTTCAAATCCCAGATCTTCCAGAACCCGGATCGCCGTTATCCTCCCAGCACCCGATGGCCCGGTCACAAGCACAACGGGGGTTTGATCGGGTGAGCCAGCGCGCATCAGTCAGTGTCCTGCCAGAATGTCGAGAGTTGCAGCGCCAGACAGCCACAGCCAGACAGTGTCTGCAAGGGCTACGACATCGCGCCCGCACAAGGATGGAATATCAACGCCATCATGTGTCCAGATCTGCGGCTCCGGCATCCTGCTGGTCGGTCGCCGATCGAGATCGAGGTGAAGCACCACCGGTGCGGGCGACGATGCTGCCAACCCAACCAGGCCGATCCCCCGCGCCTCCACCCTGCCCCGCAACGGTGCAGGGGCAGAGGCAACCAAAGACCCGTTCTGCCGCGACAGAACCGTGCGATCATCAGCGATCAACATCGCCCCGCGCGCCAGCAATGCTAAGACCAAAGTTGACTTCCCAGAGCCTGACGCCCCTGTCACAAGCACGCCGCCCCGCGGGCCGGACACGGCGCTGGCATGGATAGTCCGCGACACCAATCTTAGAGCGGAAGGCGCACGGTGAATCGTGCCCCCAGACGCGTCCCATCCTCAGTCTCGATATTTCCAGCAACGATCGTGCCGCCATGCGCCTCGACGATCTGTTTTGAGATCGCAAGGCCGAGGCCCGAGTGATTTCCAAATTCCTGACCTGGACGCGAGGAATAGAAGCGAGAGAAAACATCGGCCAGATTTTCGGGCGGTATTCCCGGCCCGGTGTCGCTGACCTCCACCACGGCAAAGCCACCATCCTGGCGCACCGTTGCTGTGACCTTGTCACCCTCTTCCGAGAAGCTGATCGCATTCGTTATCAGGTTCACAAAGACCTGCGCGAGCCGCCCCTCTATCCCCTTCACCTGCAAGGCTTCGGCCTGAAGATCGGTTTCGAGCGCGGCGCCTTTATCCTCAGCAGACTGTCGATTGTAGTCGACAAGAGACGCGATCAGCGCAGAGAGGTCGAAGCTTTCCATCTCTTCCCGCACAAGCTCGCTGTCCAGCCGCGACGCATTCGAGATATCCGTCACCAGACGGTCGAGGCGTTGCACATCCTTTGCAATCACATCGAGCAATTTCTGGCGCTGCTCATCTGTCCGCGCATAGTGCATGGTTTCGACGGCGGATCGCAGCGACGTCAGAGGATTTTTGATCTCATGCGCCACGTCAGCAGCGAAAACCTCATTCGCTTCAATGCGTTCGTAGAGCGCTTGGGTCATCAGGATCAGGCTGCGGGACAGTTCTCCAATCTCATCAGGGCGACCTGTCAGGTCCGGAAAGTTGATCCGCTCCGGCGCCATGGATCGAGTCGAGCCACTCGCCTCCTGCGCAGTCAGCGCCAGAACCCGCAGGGGACGTGCAATCGAACGGGCAAGAATAACAGAAAGCGCAATTGAGACGGTCAGCGCTAGCAAGAAGATTGTCATCAATTGGCGACGCTCTCCGGCGGCGGCGGCATCAATCTCACCCGCCAACGTGCTAAGCATAAGCACGCCTGCCGGGCCATTTGCGCTCGGGATTGGGAGAGCGAGCATCAGAACGAATGCACCATCACTGTTCCGAACAATGCTGGCACGCTCACGTCCATCGAGCGCGGGCGCTGCAAATGCGCGCGCCTCCTCACGGCTCATCAGGTTCACCTGCTCACCGCTCGATCGGACCAAAGAGGCGAGGCGCTCTAGAACGAGATCAAAGGCCGTGAGCTGCACCGCCGCCATCTGACCGTCAGCTTCGTGCACGTTGATCGCAAGCACACGGGAACCTTGCGTGTCATAAAGCCGAACCGCGGCCCCGGCCAAGGGACCGACCCGCGCCAAGAGCTCCACGGCGCGATCACTGTCGAGGCCGTTATCCTGATCGATGGCAAAAAGCCCCAGCGTCTCAGCTATGATTAAGCCATCACGCTCCAACGCTTGCACGCGCTGTTCGATCAGTGACCGCTCAAATTGGTTCAGGAACAGGATTCCCGTCACCAGCACAATCTGAGCGATCAGGTTGAACAGCACAATCTTCCGGGCAATTGGCGACGCGCTGTAAAGTTGACCATCTTGGAGAGAGGTCGAGCCGGTCTCAACCTCACCCGAACCGTCATGATCGACCTTTTGCAGGCTAATACCGCGCCCGCGTTCCAGTCGCGGCAGCGCAAGACGTGATGCCTGGCGTTGCCGCCCCTGATCGCTCACCTACACCTCCGTGTAGCGGTAGCCGACACCGTAGAGCGTCTCGATAGAAGCGAAGCTGTCATCGACCTTCTTGAACTTCTTGCGGACGCGCTTGATGTGGCTGTCGATGGTACGATCGTCGACATAGACCTGATCGTCATATGCGGCGTCCATCAGCTGATCGCGATTCTTCACAAAACCGGGCCGGGTTGCCAGCGCCTCAAGGATCAGAAACTCGGTCACGGTCAGCGAGATCGGGGTGCCCGCCCAAGTGACCGTGTGGCGCAAGCTGTCCATTGTGAGCTTTCCGCGCTTCATCGTTGTTTCGGCATCATCCGCGCCGTCGAGGTTCTCGCGAGCCTCGCGCCGCCGCAGAACAGCGCGAATCCGCTCCAAGAGCAAGCGTTGCGAGAAGGGCTTGCGCACATAGTCGTCCGCCCCCATCCGCAGGCCCAGCACCTCATCAATCTCTTCATCCTTCGACGTCAGGAAGATGACCGGAAGATCGCTTTGCTGGCGCAGACGACGCAAAAGCTCCATCCCGTCCATGCGCGGCATCTTGATGTCAAACACGGCAAGATCGACCGGGTCGCGCGTCAACTCAGGCAGAGCCGCGGCTCCGTCGCCGAATGTGACAACCTCGAACCCCTCAGCCTCAAGCACCATTGAGACTGACATCAGGATATTCTGATCGTCGTCGACAAGGGCAATGCGCGCCATAGTTGAATCCCCCACGTTCATTCACCAACCAATATCCCCGCCCCCCAACTTTTTCGCAAGCCGTTCGACGAATTTCCTGACTCAAAGCGCTTGCGGAAGAAAATACCAAAAATTGCGCACTAGATTTACAAAAAGGTCGCATTTAAGGAGGGGGTGTCACCGTCTGACCAGCGCTCACGCGCCGCGAAACTGGCCCTTCGCGACCGGTCGGACACCATTTCGAATGCGGGGCGCGCCGCCACCACTTTTGCGTGTCCCTTCGCCTTCGGGAGAGCATCAGAGATGCAAACCGGTACGGTTAATCCGACCCAAACGCTCGAATTGACGGGCATTAAGGGCGTGCGCGCCGCTCATTACAATCTGCTGGAACCTGCGCTGGTCGAAACAGCCTGCTGCAGGGGGGAAGGTACGATTGGTCAGGGCGGGGCGTTCCTCGTTTCCACTGGCAAGCACACGGGACGGTCCCCCAAGGACAAGTTCGTGGTGCGCACGGCCTCCGTTGAGGACTCGATCTGGTGGGACAACAACGCCCCCATGACGCCAGATGCATTCGACACGCTGCACGCTGACATGCTCGCCCATGTCGAAGGCGGTGAGTTGTTTGTTCAGGACCTTTATGGCGGGGCGGATCCGGCGCACCGCCTCAACGTTCGCGTTGTGACAGAGCTTGCCTGGCATAACCTTTTCATCCGCCACCTGCTGCGCCGTCCAGAATTGGACGAACTCGCAGCATTTGTGCCGGAGTTCACCATCCTGAACTGCCCCAGCTTCAAGGCTGATCCGGCCCGCCATGGGTGCCGGTCCGACGTCGTGATCGCGCTGAACTTCGACAAGAAGATGATCCTGATCGGCGGAACGTCCTATGCGGGTGAGAATAAGAAAAGCGTCTTTACCCTGCTGAACTACCTTCTACCGGAAAAGGGCGTGATGCCGATGCATTGCTCGGCCAATCACGCGGCGGACGACGCGGATGATGTTGCGGTCTTCTTTGGCCTTTCGGGCACGGGCAAGACAACTCTGTCAGCAGATCCCAACCGCGTCCTGATCGGTGATGATGAACACGGCTGGTCTGATGAGGGCACCTTCAACTTTGAGGGTGGCTGCTATGCCAAGACCATCGACCTGAACCCGGAGGCGGAGCCAGAAATTTACGGCACCACCAAGATGTTTGGCACCGTAATCGAGAATATGGTGTTCGATCCGCACACCAAGGAACTCGATTTTCAGGATGACAGCCTGACGCCCAATATGCGGTGCGCCTATCCGTTGCACTATATCTCGAATGCGTCAGAGACGGCTCGCGGAGGCACGCCGAAGAACATCGTCATGTTGACCTGCGATGCATTCGGTGTCTTGCCGCCCATCGCGCGGCTGACCCCGGCTCAGGCAATGTATCACTTCCTGTCCGGTTTCACCTCCAAGGTGGCGGGCACAGAGAAGGGCGTGACAGAGCCTCAACCGACGTTCTCTACCTGCTTCGGCGCTCCGTTCATGCCGCGTCGACCGGAAGTCTATGGCGCACTGCTGCGTGACAAGATCGCCGAGCATGGTGCAACCTGCTGGCTGGTCAATACCGGCTGGACCGGTGGCGCCTATGGCACCGGCTCCCGTATGCCGATCCGCGCGACCCGCGGATTGTTGACCGCTGCGCTGAACGGTTCGCTCAACAGCGCGGAGTTCCGGCGCGATCCGAACTTCGGGTTTGACGTCCCTGTCGCCGTGGACGGCGTGGACAACGCGCTGCTCGATCCGCGCAGCACCTGGGCGGATGCCGCGGCCTATGATGCGCAAGCCGAAAAGCTGGTCAGCATGTTTGCCGAGAACTTTGCGCAATATGAACAGCACGTGGATGCCGATGTGATGGAAGCCGCGGTCACCGCCGCTTGATTTCACCGATCGTCTGACGATTTGGGGCCGGTGCGCGATCTGCATCGGCCCCTTTCTTTTGCTGCGGTGGACCAGCGATCGCTTGCCCCGGTGCGGGCAGTCTTCTATCTCCGATAGCTATGAAAAACATACCCATCCCTGCCCTGATCCTCGGCTTTGCCGGGTTGATCCCGTTTCTCTACGGCGCCGCACTCGTCGTTCTGCCTGCGGCAACCTTACCATCAATCGCCCAGTTTAACGGAACGCCGGATGGCGGGCGGGCGCTGCTCGCGCTCTATGGGACGATCATCTTGTGCTTCATGGCGGGCTGCCTGTGGGGATTTGCGTCACGTCACGGCCGCAAGCCAAGCTGGGTTGAGCTTGGCCTTACGGTGACACCCCCGCTGATCCTGTTGTTCATGATGGGTCCAAGTGAAAAGGCCGCCTGTCTACTGCTGACCTATCTTTTTGCACTTCTGCTTTTGATAGACAGCTATTTCGCCAAACGAACCATCGTTGTCTATTGGTGGTTGAGCCTGCGCATACCGCTCACCATCGTTGTATCGATCTGCCTTTTGACGGGAGCATTCCTATGAGCCTGACCGGTGCATGCCAGTGCGGAGCTGTCCGCTACGAAGTCACGGGAGAGCCTTTGGGATTTGCCCGCTGTCATTGCACAACCTGTCAGGCGCAAAGTGCGTCTGCCTTTGGTCTTTCGCTCTACCTCAAGCCAAGCGACCTCTCCATCAAAGGCGCCTTGTCGCGCTTCGAAGAGCGTGCGGCGAGCGGGAATGTCGCCATAAGGTCCTTCTGTCCCACATGCGGAACGCGACTGCTGCACGAAGGGGGCAGTGACTATGTTTCTCTCAAAGCGGGCAGTCTCGATCCCGGTCATGGATTAGAGCCCCAGGCGGAACTGTGGACCGGTTCGAAACTGCCATGGATGCCGCTGATCGACGGCGTCCCGCGATATGAGGGCCAGCCGCCCTCGCAGGACGAACTCCGCGCCGCTTGGGCGGCATATCGGCGCAACCGGACGCTGGAGTTCTACAACAACGAGGCGAGCCGCTACGCAGAATGGTCGATCCCGGCGGAGCCCCATCCAAGGCTGGCCGCCTTCCTCGATGGCTTGAAACCCGGTGTCCGCGTGCTGGATCTGGGATGCGGCGCAGGTTGGGCCGCCGCAGAGATGAAGCGGCGGGGCTTTGCCATGCGCGCGATGGACGGGGCCGAAGAACTGGCCAAAGAGGCGAAAGCGCGGCACGGGATTAATGTGGAAGTCAAAGGGTTTGGCGAGCTTGACGAACACGCGACCCTCGACGCGGTCTGGGCGTTCTTTTCGCTGCACCATGCGCCACGGGATCGGATGCCCGCCCATCTGGGGCGCATCTGGAACGCAATCGTTCCCGGTGGCACGCTTTATCTTGGCTTGATTGAGGGGGACGGCGCCGCACGCGATGACCATGGTCGGCTCTACACCTATTACCAGATCCCCGAAATCACCCGGCGATTGGAGCATGGAGGCTTCACCGACATCAGGATCGACCGGGGCGAAGGCAAAAACTTCGACGGCACGCCAACATCAAATCTCTATGTGGAGGCGACCCGTGCCTGAGTTCTTTGCCTATACCGACGGTGCCTGCTCCGGCAATCCGGGTCCGGGTGGTTGGGGCGTGCTGCTGCAGGCGAAAGACGGCGATCGTCTCATAAAGGAGCGAGAGCTCAAAGGCGGCGACGCACAGACAACAAACAACCGGATGGAGCTTATGGCAGCGATCACTGCGTTGGAAACGCTTGGTCGCCCCACTGCTGTAACCATCGTCACTGACTCCTCCTATGTGAAGGACGGACTTACAAAATGGATTCATGGTTGGAAGCGAAACGGCTGGAAGACAGCTTCCAAAAAGCCAGTGAAAAATGAAGAGCTTTGGAAACGTCTGGATGCCGCGCAAGAGCGCCATGACGTGGCATGGGAGTGGGTGAAGGGTCACGCTGGCCATCCCGAAAATGAGCGCGCCGATGAGCTTGCCCGCGCCGGAATGGAGCCGTTCAAACCCGGCAAGGACACGTGAACCTACTCGCCCTGCTCGACCTCGCTTCGGTCTTCGTTTTCGCGCTGACCGGCGCGTTGGTGGCCAGTCGCCAACAGCTCGACATCGTGGGCTTTATCTTTATCGCCTGCCTGACCGCTATGGGCGGTGGCACGGCACGAGATGTCCTTTTGCAGCGCGATGAGGTGTTCTGGATCGCCAACCCGATCTACGTCGCCGTCGCGGGCACGGCGGCTGTTCTGGTCTTCTTCACCGCCCACAAGCTGGAAAGCCGGATGCGGACAATCATTTGGCTGGACGCGCTGGCCGTCGCAATCGCCGTTCCGGTTGGCGTCGGCGTCGCCCGGTCCCTCGGCGCGGAGTGGCCGGTCCTGCTCATGATGGGAATGGTCACGGCCTGTCTTGGCGGTCTCGCCCGCGATGTGGTCTGCAATGAGGTGCCGTTGATCCTGAAGGCACGCGACCTCTATGCGACTGCGGCCCTCGCCGGGGCCGCCGCCAACATCCTGGTCTATGAAGTCGTTGCCAGCCGCCCATTCGCAGCCCTCGCCGCGGGTCTGGTCACATTCGGCCTGCGGGCTGGCAGCATATCACTGGGCTGGCGGGCACCGGGGTATCGGCACGAACCGCCGCGCAGCTGAGGCTAGCCCGCCGGAACAGGTCCGGCAATGCGGCCCTGTGGGGCCAATTCCAGGATCGTCTCGTCATAAATCGCACAGACCTCCGCCGAGGGAGCATTGCCTGCCCGGATCATCGCGGCGTTCACCTCTGCCTGCATTTCAGCAGCCAGTTGTTGTGCCCGCTGCGGCTCAAGTTCAGCGAAATCCTGCAATGCGATCAATGCGTCGAGGGACTTCTCCGCCGCATCCACATCGCTGCATTCGGCGGCCAAGGCGCCCCCAGAGGCAAGCCATACGGCCACCCCCATGATTTTGTGATACTGCATGACCAACCCTCCTTTAGAGTTGGGTGCAGGCGGCCCCCCAAACTACCGATCCCACCATGAAGCCGGGACAGACAGGCCATCAGGTGAGACGGCTAGCCGCCTGCCCCCCTATTGATCCGCAAAAAATGCGCCGTTGCCAGTCAATCCGAACACAGTCCCAAAAATTTTATGCTTTATGAGCAGAGTGTTGCCGGATGGACTTCACCTTAGGCAGCAGATTGCCGATGAAATGGAAACCAAAACGGAACAATCCGTGACAGTGTTTCCGCACAGCATCCGGGAGAATCAGAAAGGGGCGCACCATCACTGGAGCGCCCCTTTTCACTTAAGGTCTATTGAGGACATCAACGATCGTCGCGATAGACCTTTTCCTTGCGCTCATGACGCTCCTGCGCCTCAAGGCTCATCGTTGCGGTAGGGCGCGCGTCGAGCCGCTTCAGGCTGATCGGCTCCCCTGTCACGTCGCAGTAACCATAGGAACCATCTTCGATCCGGCGAAGCGCGCTATCGATTTTTGCAACCAGCTTGCGCTGACGATCACGGGTTCGCAGTTCAAGGGCACGGTCGGTTTCTTCGCTCGCACGGTCGGCAACATCGGGAATGTTGCGCGTCCCTTCCTGCATGCTGGTCACGGTGTCCTTGCTGTCGGCCAGGATCTGCTCTTTCCAGTCATTGAGCTTACGGCGGAAATACTCAACCTGCCGGTCATTCATGAAGGGCTCGTCCTCGGCCGGTTTGTATTCCGAGTCCAGCACCGTTTCGGCTTTCATAACAACACCCCTAAGTTACGCTTCGAAACGATCTGTTACGAACAGCAACCGACCGCTTCCCTTCCCAATTCTGGCCCGTGCATAAGGCGGTTTCCAGCCGATGTCACGCGGGAATCATCCTTTGCCAGTTGACGATTGCGTAAACGACACTGGCAAAGCCGCGCCATACCCAAGTCTCTCACCCAAGCCCACCGTGACCCAAGGTCAGAGCGCGAAATCAATGCCCACGCTTGTTCCCAATGCGCGCACATGGCATCTCAATCAAGCTATCAGGAGGTCCGTCCATGAAGTTTGAAGGCACCAAGGATTACGTCGCGACTGGCGACCTGACCGTCGCGGTGAATGCCGCGATTGCGTTGGAGCGTCCGCTTCTCGTCAAAGGGGAGCCGGGCACCGGAAAGACAGAGCTTGCACGGCAGGTCGCGGGCGCACTGGGCGTGCCCATTCTGGAATGGACTGTGAAGTCGACGACCAAGGCACAGCAGGGCCTCTACGAGTACGACGCCGTTTCGCGCCTGCGTGACAGCCAGTTGGGCGAGGAACGCGTTCACGACGTCGCCAACTACATCCGCAAGGGCATGCTCTGGCAGGCCTTCGAGGCGGAGGAGCGGGTCGTCCTGCTGATCGACGAAATCGACAAAGCCGATATCGAGTTTCCCAACGATCTGTTGCAGGAGCTCGACCGGATGGAGTTCCACGTCTACGAAACCGGCGAGACGATCCGCGCGAAACACCGCCCCATCGTTATCATCACCTCCAACAACGAAAAGGAACTGCCGGACGCGTTTCTGCGCCGCTGCTTCTTCCACTATATCCGTTTCCCGGAGCCGGACGTCATGGCGGCCATCGTCGAGGTTCACTTCCCCGGCATCAAGCAGAGCCTGATGCGCGAGGCTCTGACCCAGTTCTACGACATTCGGGAAACGCCCGGACTTAAGAAAAAGCCGTCCACGTCCGAAGCACTTGACTGGCTAAAGTTGCTATTGGTCGAGGATCTCGATCCAGAAGACCTTAAGCGCGACGGCAAGGACGCGCTGCCCAAGCTGCATGGCGCGCTTCTCAAGAACGAGCAGGACGTGCACCTGTTTGAACGGCTTGCTTTCATGGCACGTCGCAAAGACGGCTGATCCACTGGCACCACGGCGCTCCGCCCATATCAAAGGGGTACGATCAGCAATGTGGAGCCTCGCCATGATCCCTCTCGCCCTCGTCACAGGTGCGTCCTCCGGCATCGGAGAACAGCTTGCCCGCTATCATGCGCGCAAAGGTGGCGACCTGATCGTCACGGCACGGCGTGAGGATCAGTTGATTGCACTGAAGGAAGAGCTGGAAGCTTCTCAGAACGTGTCAGTGCACGTCATCGCACTCGATCTTGGCGCAGAGGGCGGTGCGCAGGCCTTGATTGAAGAGGTGGCAGCGCGCGGTCTGAAGCCCGGCATTCTGATCAACAACGCGGGCTTTGGTGGCCAGGGGCGTCATGTTGAGCGCGATCTTGCCAGCGAGCTTTCGATGATTGATCTCAATGTGAAAGCGCTGGTGACGCTCACCCATCATTTCGGCCGCCAGATGGCCGAGGCTGGCAAGGGTCGCATCCTTCAGGTTGGATCGACGGCAGGTTTCATACCGGGCCCGAACCAGGCGGTTTATTTTGCGACGAAGGCCTTTGTGAACTCGTTCAGTCAGGCCGTGGACGCCGAACTGCGCGGTAAGGGCGTCACCTGTACTGTGCTCGCCCCGGGTTATGTTGAAACGGAGTTTGCGGCTGCCGCCAACCTTGAGGGTACGGCGCTCACCCGGCAGAAAAGGCTGACCGCCGCACAAACAGCGCGCTTCGGCTATGACGCCATGCGACGCGGGGAGTTGGTCGCGGTGAGCGACTGGAAATTGCGTCTGATGCTGCGCTATATCGCGCCATTCCTGCCGCGCCGGGCGCTGTTGAACATGACGATGAAGATGCAGGCCAAAAACTGATCCGGAACATCTGAGTGCGTGACACGTTGATCCCACAGGCGGCAATCACCGCCTGTATTTGAGAACGTGAAAGGATTTCAGACATGAACAACGATCAGTTCGAAGGCCAGTGGAAGCAAATCAAGGGCAAAGTGCAGGCCAAGTGGGGCAAGCTGACCGATGACGAAATCGATCAGGCCGATGGCAACCGCGACGTGCTCGAAGGCAAAATTCAAGAGCGCTATGGTCACTCCAAAGAGCATGCAAAGCGCGAAGTGAACGAATTCATCAACAGCCTCTAAAGCTGAGCAATGGCCCGCCCGAAAACGGGTGGGCCATTTTCTATCCGGGCGCACTGATACGACCGCCGCACACTGGTGCAGCGCATCCCGTGGTGCCCGGATACGATGTTGGCAGGCCTGCCGAAATGCGGACCGCAAGATAGGCAAAAGCCTGTGCCTCCAACATATCACCGTCCAATCCGATAACCTCAACCGGATCGACCGGCACACCCAACCGATCGCGCAATCCGGCCATAATCGCGGGGTTCTTTCGCCCACCACCACAGACAAGCCACCGTTGCGGCGGTTCGGGCAGATGTGGCAGCGCGCGCTCAACGGCATGAACCGTGAACGCCGTCAAAGTTGCCGCGCCATCCGCATCGCCCAAACTGTCGGCCAACGCGGCGACCGCGCGGAACCCGTTCCGGTCCAACGATTTGGGAGGTGGCGCGTCAAAATAAGGATCATCGGGCAACCGCCCTGCACGCCCGGACAAGGCCAACGCACCATCGCGATCCATCGCGTCCCCTCGCCTGCGCATTAGAAAATCATCCAACAGTGCATTTGCCGGACCCGTATCGAACGCGATCAGATGCGCCGGATCCGCGTTCGCCGCATCGCACCACGTCAGATTGCCAACACCCCCGAGATTGAGGAAGCAGACCGGCCCTGTCAGCCCCGCCCACCGCGCGCAGGCATGATGAAAGACTGGTGCAAGCGGCGCCCCCTGCCCCTGCGCTGCCATATCTGCGCTCCGCATATCCCACACAACCGGTATGCCAAGCGCGCGGGCAAGCGCAGCCCCATCGCCGAGCTGATGTGTTCGAAAGCCCGCCGGATCATGGATCAGGGTCTGGCCGTGAAATCCTGCAATCTCCGCCCCCTCCAGAGCGGCCTCAACATGCGCGTATTGAATGATCTCGCGCGCGGCCATCAGCGCGTTGGAATTCGCATCGGGCCAAAGACCCTGCGCCGCAGCAAGGACAGCACGCTCTTCAGCGCTATACGGACGGAACCCCGATGGCCCGAACCCGAAGATCCGCTCGCCATCCGTATCAAGAATTGCGGCGTCGACCCCGTCCATGGAGGTGCCGCTCATCAAACCCAATGCGCGCATCCCGACCCTTCCCTTTCAACGTCGCATTAGGCATACATCCCGCACACTGTTCCCGACAATGGATCAAGATGATGAGCTACATCCCTCGCAGCGACTTTCTGCACGTGATGACGACCCGCGGTTTCATTCAGGACTGCACCGATCTGGAGGCCCTCGATCAGGCGCTTCTGGATGGGGTCGTGCCCGGCTATATCGGATTTGACTGCACCGCGGACAGCCTCCATGTCGGCTCGCTGATCCAGATCATGATGCTGCGCTGGCTGCAGAAAACAGGTCATAAACCCATCGCTTTGATGGGCGGCGGAACGACCAAGATCGGTGATCCTTCGGGTAAGGACGAGGCGCGTCAGCTTCTGACCGTTGAGAAAATCAACGAGAACATGGCCGGTATTCGCCGCGTATTCGAGACCTATCTCGACTTCTCGGACGGCCCGACAGGCGCGGTGCAGCCCAACAATGCGGACTGGCTGGACGCGCTGAACTATGTTGAGTTTCTGCGGGACTATGGCCGACATTTCACGATCAATCGGATGCTCAGCTTTGACAGCGTCAAACTGCGCCTTGATCGTGAGCAGCCGCTGACCTTCCTCGAATTCAACTACATGCTGCTGCAAGCCTATGATTTCATGGAGCTGAACCGCCGTCACGGTGTTGGGCTTCAAATGGGCGGCTCTGATCAGTGGGGCAACATCGTCAACGGCGTTGACCTGACCCGACGCATCAACGGCAATCAGGTTTTTGGACTGACAACGCCGCTTCTGACCAAGGCGGATGGCTCGAAGATGGGTAAATCGGCAGCGGGTGCGGTCTGGCTGAACGCGGACAAGCTGTCTCCGTATGAGTTCTGGCAGTTCTGGCGAAACACCCTCGACGCCGATGTTGCGAAGTTCCTGAAGCTGTTCACAGAGCTTCCCGTTGAGGAATGTGATCGCCTCGGCTCGCTGGCAGGGGCGGAGATCAACGAGGCGAAGATCCGCCTGGCCAACGAGGTCACGGCACTCGCACATGGCGCTGACGCTGCCGCCGCGGCGGAGGCGACGGCCCGTGAGGTGTTTGAGAAAGGCGGTGTCGGCGAGGATCTTCCTACGGTCGAACTGCCCGCAGGATCAATCTCGGTCGTGCAACTCTTCGTTCAGGCAGGACTCGCGAAATCCGGTAAGGACGCGAAGCGCCTGATTGCCGAGGGCGGCGCCAAGCTTGACGATGCGCCTGTGACGGATGCCGGTCTGATGGTCGACCTGGACGCACAGATCAAGCTGTCCGCCGGAAAGAAACGACACGCATTGGTACGCCCTGCCTGATCTCCCTCTTTGCAAACATCTCTGCCGATGCTGTCGAGCCCATGGGTTCGTGCATCCGGCAGAGATATTTCGTTACAGTGGAAATCACTCCCCCAGCATCCATTCCCCGTCCGGGGCGAAGGCATGGAATGCGAACGCGAATACGACCTCGTGAACGACGTCGTCGCCCGTATCCGCGTCGCGCACGCGCACAAAGCCGACGTCCCGGCTTCCCGAAATAGAGTTTTGGTCGAGTGCTGACGCCATCCCTGCGGTCCATTCGATGCGCAGGCCCGCCTCCTCAATCAAGCCTGATTCCAAACGCTCAAGTGGCCAGGCACGATCACCGACCCGCACCACTCTTGCCAGCGGCGCAATACCGTGCGGTGGATCCTCGCCAAAATAGAGGAATGGGCGCGCCGAACTGTCATAGCGCTCATAGGGGTTCACGCCATAGGGCCGGGGTGCGCCGGGCTGGGCCATGACAAGCCCATCGGAATGGCGCTCAGCAAATGCGCCCATAGGTTCCATCCAGCTGACAACCTCCGTCAGCTCCAGACCGGTCAACGCCCCGACGATGGCATCACCTGTAAATTGCTGCCACCAGCTGTGCGTTTGGCGGTCATACATGACCATGTCCGAATGGCGCAGTAACCCGGAAACGCCAAATTCCAGAACCCGGTCGCCCACACGGCGATCAAAGACGAGACCAGAGTTGCAGAGGGGGCAGAACGTCACCGCGACCGGAACGGTGCCGATCGTGTCATTTACGATCTCATGCCATGTCAGATAGCGAAGCGGATAGGCGCGCGGCACCTCCCCGTCTAACTCGACTGTCATCACTGGTTCATCCGCCGGGATGTCAGCCTGCGTCACTGTAATGAAGGATGGATCTGTCAGCGCCGGGATCCCGTCACGCGGCACTCCGCCAGAGAAGATTTCGTCAAAAGGCACATTGGAACGCGTGAAGTCAGTCTCCGGCCAAGCGCGCGCAAACTGGCTTTGCGCGAGCGCCGGAAAGGCAAGGGTAAGCAGAATGGCTGCGCAGAGTAACACTTTCATGGCGGTCCCCCTAGGTTACGCCATCCAATATTCCGCATCGGATCCAGTGCGGCCAGTCGATCTCTCGCCCTCGTGATCACGCGAGAGGTTGGGACTTAGGCGACAGAAACAAAAAAGGGGGCCAGCAGGCCCCCTGTCTTTTCGCACATCGCCGAATGCTTAGCGCGCTGACGCGCTCACAATGCGATCAGGGTTCGCAACAGAACCACTGCGACCGCTTCCGTGCGTGATCCCGTCAACCAGATCCATGCCCTCGGTCACCTCACCAACGACCGTGTACTGACCATTCAGGTGCGGCGCGGGGGCAAACATGATGAAGAACTGCGAGTTCGCAGAGTTCGGGTTTTGCGACCGTGCCATGCCGACAACACCACGCTCAAAGGACACCGCAGAAAACTCCGCAAGCAAATCCGGCTGATCGGATCCGCCAGTGCCCGCCGGACAGGACGCACCAACGACACCACATTGCACATCACCGGTTTGAGCCATGAAGCCTTCGATCACCCGGTGAAAGGCGACGCCATCATAGGCGCCATCCGCCGCGAGTGAGGTGATACGCTCCACATGCCCGGGGGCCACATCCTCAAACAGATCAATGACGACGTTGCCGGTCTCAAGCTCCAGAACCAGCTCATCCGCGACCGCGGGGGTCGCGACAAGCGCCGTTGCCAGAAGTGCAGCGCGGATCATACCTCATCCCCCATGCGCACGGTCACCATACGGTCTGGATCGGTCACGGAACCGGACTGGCCTGCCCCGCGCTTGATCTTGTCGACATGCTCCATGCCCTTGGTGACCTGACCAAACACAGTGTACTGGCCGTTCAGGAACGAACCCTGCTCGAACATGATGAAGAATTGCGAGTTTGCAGAGTTCGGCATCTGGGACCGCGCCATACCAACGGTGCCCCGCTCGAAAGGCACTTTCGAGAATTCTGCTTTCAGATCCGGATATTGTGACCCACCGGTGCCTGCACGACCGGGATTGCCGTCGGGGCCGCCATGCTCCACATCACCGGTCTGCGCCATGAAGCCGTCGATGACGCGGTGGAACGCGATACCGTCATACGCGCGGTCTTTCACCAGCGTCTTCATCCGCTCGACATGGCCGGGCGCCACATCCGGCATGAGGGCGATATGCACTTCGCCGTCGGCAAGCGTGATGATCATCGTATCTTCTGGTTTGGTGTCGGCCATCGGGCCCTCCATCTAGCAACTGTCCTGACGGCATATAAGCGTGCAGCACGCCCGCGCCAACGCGAAAACGTGCATGAAATCGGTGCACGGACGCAATCAATCCCCGTGCAGACGCGCGCGCAGGGCATCCGCAACAGATTGCGGCACGAATGGCGTGACATCGCCGTCGAGTCTGCAAATCTCTTTTACAAGGCGCGACGCTATTGCCTGATGGTGGGCATCGGCCATCAGAAACACTGTCTCAATATCGTCATTCATGGCGCGGTTCATGCCAACCATCTGAAATTCATACTCAAAATCAGAAACGGCACGAAGCCCACGCACGATCATCGTCGCACCCACATCCTGCGCACACTGGATCAACAGGTTCTCGAAAGGATGAACAACCAACTCGCACCCCGCAGCCTTCGCCAGCGGCGCGGCCTCTGCCTCGATCATCGCGACCCGCTCTTCCAGTGAGAACAGCGGCCCCTTATCCCGGTTGATCGCAACGCCGATCACCAGACGATCTGCCAACGTCATGGCACGTCGGATGACGTCAATATGCCCCAGCGTGACCGGGTCAAACGTCCCTGGGTAAAGAGCAGTGCGCATGAAGCTCCCCCTTCATTGAGTGCGGTGCGAACGCAACATTATTGCGCGTCCGGGGTCAACCCCTGTGCTTGCACGTCAGCCATATTGAAACTTTCCGGTCGAGCGAAAGCGCTGATGGGCGTCGAGTGTTGCGCGACTGCTGGCCAACATTTCGGGCAGGTCAGTCGGTGCGAACCATTCCAGGGCCAGGCTTTCTTCATCTGAAATAATTGGGTGCCCTTCACAGCACGAAACCTCAAAACACAACACAAAGAAGTGGCAGCGATGCCCATTCGGGAACGTCACCTCATTCGTTTCAGGTGTGTCACTGAAGGCGAAGGGAACAAGATCGGCTGGTCTCACAGTCAAACCCGCTTCTTCGTGCAGTTCGCGTGCAGCACCCTCGGCAAGCGTCTCCCCCGGTTCGGCGCAGCCACCTGGCAGACCCCAAATCTCAAGATCCCGACGCAATTGCAGCAGGATACGGCCGTCATCGCGCCGCACGACCAGTCTTGACCCCGGAACCAGCAGTAGCCGCCCGCCAATCTCGGCCCGCAACCGGCCAAGATAGGTTTCAGCGAAGCTCCCGCTCAAATGTCAGTAACCGCGGATCATGTCGGCGAGGGCCGAATTCTCATGCTCCATCTCGCTGAGCCGGACTTTCACGACATCGCCGATCGAAATGATACCCGCAAGCTTTCCGTCCTCAAGAACCGGCATGTGCCGGAAGCGCCCGGCTGTCATGCGCGCGAGCGTCTCAACCAACTTGTCGTCGGGAGCGCAGCTCTCAACCTTTGCTGTCATCAGATCGACAACCTTGTCCGACAGCGCCGCCGCCCCACGCGCGCCGATTTCGCGCACAATATCCCGCTCGGATACGATCCCGCGCAACTCAGAGCCATCTTCCGACACGATCAGGGCGCCGATCTTGCGCGCGCTTAGACGTTGCGCGGCCTCCAGCACGGACGCATCACCCGAAATCGTTTCGACTGCGCCGCGAGCGCTGTTGAGGATTTTCTGAACGGTCATGGTGGTTTCCTCCCAAGCTGGTTAATGCTCAGGATGAAACGCCACGGCCCGATGCGTCAAGCATCGGACTGTTCAGGTTTTATTCAGCCGCCAGTCTGGGTTTGCCCAGCATGTCGCGCAGATAGTGACCCGTATGGCTTCCTTCGACCTTGGCCACCTGCTCCGGCGTGCCTGTCGCAACGATCTGTCCGCCGCCGTCGCCACCTTCTGGACCAATATCAATGATCCAGTCAGCACATTTGATCACGTCCAGATTGTGCTCGATCACGACCACCGAATTGCCCTGATCGACCAGCTCTTGGATCACCTCCAGCAGCTTTCGCGTATCCTCGAAATGCAGACCGGTGGTCGGTTCGTCGAGGATATAGAGCGTGCGGCCTGTGGCGCGCTTGCTCAGCTCCTTTGAAAGCTTGACCCGTTGCGCCTCGCCGCCAGAAAGGGTCGTCGAAGATTGACCGACCTTGATATAGCCGAGACCCACGCGTTTCAGCGTCTCCATCTTGTCCCGAATGGCGGGTACGGCTTGGAAAAACTCCGCCGCATCCTCAATGGTCATGTCGAGCACATCGGCAATCGACTTGCCTTTGAACAGCACTTCCAAGGTCTCGCGGTTGTAGCGCTTGCCGTTGCAGGTCTCGCAGGTGACGTACACATCGGGCAGGAAATGCATCTCAATCTTGATGACCCCATCGCCCTGACATGCCTCGCACCGCCCGCCCTTCACGTTGAAGGAGAAGCGGCCGGGCTTGTAGCCCCGCGCCTTTGCCTCCGGCAGTCCGGCGAACCAATCGCGCATCGGTGTGAATGCGCCTGTGTAGGTCGCCGGGTTTGAGCGTGGAGTGCGCCCGATGGGCGACTGGTCGATGTCGATGACCTTATCCAGATGCTCCAACCCTTTGATCTGCTCGCAAGGCGCGGGCGTCTGCCGCGCACCGTTCAGACGCATAGAAGCCGTCTTGAACAGCGTCTCAATCGTCAACGTGGACTTGCCGCCGCCAGAAACGCCCGTGACACAACATAATAGGCCAAGCGGATACTCCGCCGTGACATTCTTGAGGTTGTTCCCCGTGGCCTTCACCACCTTGATCTTCTTGCCCGTGCCCTTTCGGCGCTTCGCCGGCACCGAAATCTCTCGCTCTCCGGTCAGGTACTGACCCGTGATCGACTCTTTGGTTGCTGCAATCTCCGCCGGGGTTCCCCGCGCGATGATCTGGCCACCGTGCACGCCTGCACCGGGTCCAATGTCGAGCACATAGTCCGCCTCGCGGATCGCCTCCTCATCATGCTCAACGACAATCACGGTGTTGCCCTGATCGCGAAGGTTCTTCAGCGTGGTCAGCAGTCGGTCATTGTCGCGCTGATGCAAACCAATCGACGGTTCATCGAGCACATAAAGAACACCTGTCAGCCCGCTGCCGATCTGCGAGGCGAGGCGAATGCGCTGGCTTTCCCCCCCTGACAGAGTGCCGGAATTGCGGCTTAACGTCAGGTAATCGAGTCCAACATTCACCAGAAAGCCAAGGCGCTCGCGAATTTCCTTGAAGATCGCCCGCGCGATCTCCTGCCGCTGCTTGGTCAGCGTCTGCGGCGCGGCTTCGATCCAGTCGAGCGCATCGCGGATCGAAAGCTGCACGATCTCGCCCACATGCTTGCCATCAATTTTGACGGCCAGCGCCTCTGGCTTCAGGCGGTAGCCACCGCAAGACCCACAGGCGCGGTTGTTCTGATACCGCTCCATCTCTTCGCGCGACCAGCTCGAGTCCGTCTCGCGGTAGCGCCGCTCAAGATTTGGCACCACACCCTCGAACACACGGGTGATCTCGTAGACACGCCCGCCCTCATCATATCGGAACTTCAGCTTCTCATCGCCCGACCCGTGCAGCACGACCTGCTTGGCATGGGCAGGCAAGTCCTTCCACGGCGCGTTCTTGTCAAACTCGTAGTGTTTGGACAGTGCATCGATCGTCTGGCGGAAATACGGGGATTTCGATTTCGACCAAGGCGCAATCGCCCCTTTGTACAAGCTCAAGCTCTCATCGGGGACGATCAGGCGTTCGTCAAAGAACAGCTCAACACCCAACCCGTCACAAACAGGACAGGCCCCAAAAGGCGCGTTGAAGGAGAACAGTCGCGGCTCGATTTCAGGGATTGTGAAGCCCGAGACCGGACAGGCGAAATTCTCAGAAAAGGTGATCCGCTCAGGTTCGGGTGTATTGCCGCCATCATCTGTGCGCGGGGCCGTTTCCAGGATCGCGATGCCATCTGCCAGATCGAGTGCTGTGCGGAAGCTGTCGGCCAGCCGGGTCTCCAACCCCTCGCGCACAACGATCCGGTCAACGACCACATCAATGTTGTGGCGGAACTTCTTATCAAGGGTCGGCGGCTCATCCAGATCATAAAAGGATCCATCGACCTTCACGCGCTGAAAACCCTGTTTCTTCAGCTCTGCGAACTCTTTCTTATATTCGCCTTTCCGGTCTCGGATGATCGGCGCCAAAAGATAGGCACGCATGCCCTCTTCCATCGCCATGACCCGGTCCACCATCTCGGAAACCTGCTGCGCCTCAATCGGCAGGCCGGTCGCTGGGGAGTACGGCACACCGGCCCTCGCAAAAAGCAGACGCATGTAGTCGTAGATCTCTGTCACGGTGCCGACCGTCGACCGAGGGTTCTTCGATGTCGTCTTCTGCTCGATGGAAATGGCGGGAGACAGGCCAGTGATGTGATCGACATCGGGCTTTTGCATCATGTCGAGGAACTGGCGCGCATAGGCGCTCAGGCTTTCAACGTATCGGCGCTGTCCTTCGGCATAAATCGTATCAAATGCCAACGACGACTTCCCCGAACCGGACAGGCCGGTAATTACGATCAGCTCATCACGCGGCAGGTCGACATCCACCGACTTGAGATTGTGCTCACGCGCGCCGCGAATGGAAATTGTCTTAAGCTCAGCCATGCTCACACCTCGGTCAGTCCAATCGTCTGATGTAGCCTTTGGGGTCAGGATTGCTATAGAACGAAGTGGGAACAAAGGGAAGGTGCGTCAACTTTACCTTAACCACTCTCCTGTCAGGTCGTGACAGGAGGCCGTCGTGCACCAGCACTGACGGTCGCGTTCGGAGGACTGGCGAAGTGAAGGGCCGGAATGCGACACCGAAATTCTTGTAGGGCCTGCACCCGAATCCGGGTTGTTCCTGTAATCCCTGCGCGCCTATCCTGCGCGCCAACTTGAATCACGATAGCGGAGAACCGCCATGGCAGGCAGCGTCAACAAGGTCATTCTCATCGGCAATCTGGGCCGCGACCCCGAGGTGCGCAGCTTCCAGAACGGGGGCAAGGTCTGCAACCTTCGCATCGCCACATCCGAAACATGGCGGGACAAGAATTCCGGGGAACGGCGGGAGCGGACGGAATGGCACTCCGTCGCGATTTTCTCCGAACCTCTGACCCGCATCGCAGAGCAATATCTGCGCAAGGGATCAAAGGTTTACATCGAGGGCCAGCTGGAAACCCGCAAATGGCAGGATCAAAACGGTCAGGATCGCTATTCGACCGAAGTGGTCCTGCGCCCCTACACCTCGACCCTCACCATGCTCGACGGCCGTGGTGAAGGCGGTGGGGGTGGCGGCGACTCCTATGGTGGCGGGGGCGGATCCTATGGCGGGGGCGGCGGTGGCTCCTATGGTGGCGGCAATGGCGGCTCCTATGGCGGCGGCGGCAGCTCTTCCGGCGGCGGTGGCAATGGCGGCGGCTACGGGTCTGACATGGACGATGACATTCCGTTCTAAGCCGATAGCCGCTGAGGCGGATATGCAAGTCGAAATGGGCCCGCCGAATTTTCCGGCGGGCTTTTTTCATGCGCTAGCGGTCCGCGTCGACCACCTGCGCCTACAATCTAGAATTGAACCAAACCCACATACCGGGCGTTCCCCAACCAACGCGATTCACAGCATTGGATAAACGCCCAGATGTCAGAAAGATCCGAACAGAGCCCGGCCCAGAAATCCTGGCCAGTTGTCGGCATCTTCCTGATCATGTTCATCTCCGGCCTCGCCTTTTCACGGGATTTCGTTCTGCCGGTGCTATTGGCCCTACTACTTGCCCTCGTTTTCCGACCCGTTCGAACCGGATTGAACCGCGTTGGCATTCCTCATGCGCTCGCCGCGTTCGCTATTACCGGAACATTGCTCGTCGGTCTCTTCAGTTCAGCCTACGTCCTGAGCGGACCGGTCGAGCGCTGGATCGAGGACGCGCCCCGGATCATGGCCCGGGTTGAGCGAAAGATAGACGCGCTACGCGACTCGGTGGATGCTGTCGCTGAGGCCGCCGATCGCATCGACGAAATGGCCCGCCGTGCGGAAAGCGGGTCATCTGACAGCACGCCGAGACTGGAGGTTGAGGCCCAGGAATCCTCCAGCATCGTTACCAAGGTGCTGACAACCACGCCGGTCATTGTCGGACAGTTGATGTTTACGCTGGTGCTGCTCTACTTCCTGCTCGCCTCGGGCGACCTATTTTACCGTCGCGTGGTTCAGATCACTCCGAACTTTCGCGACAAGCGACGGGCAATGCAGATCGCCACGGACATCGAGCGCCGGCTGTCCCGCTACCTCTCCACAATCACACTGATCAACGCCCTGCTCGGCATCAGTGTCGGAGTGATGGCCTGGCTCATCGGTTTGCCGGACCCAATCCTGTTCGGGCTTATGGCCTTTGGCTTCAACTTCATCCCCTATGTCGGCGCCATCGCTGGCACAGTGATCACCTTTCTGATCGGCTTCATCAGCTTCGATCAGGTCAGCTTCGCCTTTTTGGGTGCAGGTCTCTACTTCATGTTGACCAGCATCGAAGGCCAGCTCGTCACCCCTCTTGCGGTCGGACGATCGCTTAAATTGAACCCTGTCGTCGTGTTTTTGTCGGTGGCCTTCTGGGCGTGGCTTTGGTCCGTTGTCGGGATGATCATCGCCGTACCGGTTCTCGTCGTTTTGCGCGTGTTTTGTGAGCATATCCCCGCCCTCGAAAACCTGGGTCAGTTCCTGATTTCCGCCGATCAGGGCGCGATCCGCGATGCTGAGGCAGAAGAGCGCGAATTTCGCGTCTAAGCACGCGGTCTCCATTGCACCGCCCCTGCGATCCGGCATAGTATCCGACCACAAAATATAGTGGTTCGACGCAGGACAGATCACCTTGACCGATACGCCGGAAACGCCTGAGACCGAAGACGAAATGCCCCCGCGCCCGGAATATGACGGGCCGAGCATCACGATTGAGGAGGAGATGAAGCGCTCCTTCCTCGACTATTCGATGAGCGTCATTATTTCACGCGCGATTCCCGATGTGCGCGACGGCCTGAAACCGGTCCATCGCCGCATCCTCTACGCAATGCATGAGACGGGGAACACCGCTGACAAAGGGTACCGCAAATCGGCCCGCCCGGTCGGCGACGTGATCGGTAAATATCACCCGCACGGCGACACCGCCATCTATGACGCGTTGGTGCGCATGGCGCAGGATTTCTCAATGCGCCTGCCGCTCCTCGACGGTCAGGGCAATTTCGGATCGATGGACGGCGATGCACCTGCCGCCATGCGATATACCGAGGTGCGCATGGCGCCTCCGGCTGACGCGATGCTGGCGGATATCGACCGGGATACGGTTGATTTTCAGGCCAACTATGACGGCAAGGACATGGAACCGACTGTTCTGCCGGCCCGCTTCCCCAACCTGCTGGTGAATGGCGCAGAGGGAATCGCGGTTGGCATGGCGACCCGCATTCCGCCCCACAATCTTGGCGAGGTGCTCGACGCCGCCAATGCGCTGATCGACGACCCGGATCTCAGCTCGGAAGCGCTGACAGAGTTCGTCCCGGCCCCTGACTTCCCAACCGGTGGCATCATCTTGGGCCGCTCTGGCGCGCGCAGCGCTTATCTTGAGGGCCGCGGCTCGATCAAGGTTCGTGCCCGCACCAAGGTCGAAGAAATCCGAAAGGATCGCTACGCCATCGTCGTGACCGAAATTCCGTTCCAGGTGAACAAATCCACCATGATCGAGCGGATCGCGGAACTTGCCCGCGACAAGAAGATCGAGGGCATCGCCCACGTCCAGGACGAGTCTGATCGTTTCGGCGTGCGCGTGGTGATCGAGCTGAAGCGGGATGCGACGGCTGAGGTCGTGCTGAACCAACTCTACCGCTTCACGCCGATGCAGACGAGCTTTGCGGCCAACATGCTGGCGCTCAACAATGGTCGGCCAGAGCAGTTGACCTTGCGCGCCTTTTTGAAGGCCTTCCTGAATTTCCGCGAAGAGGTCGTCGCCCGCCGCACGGCCTATCTGCTGCGCAAAGCACGGGAACGGGCCCATATCCTGTCCGGTCTGGCTGTTGCGGTCGAAAATGTCGACGAGGTCGTCGCGACCATCCGTTCCTCAGCCGATCGTGCAACCGCGAAGGAACGGTTGATGGAGCGGCGCTGGCCCGCCCATTCGATCGCGGATTACATTCGCCTGATCGACGATCCCAGCCACACGATGAACGAGGACGGTACCTATTACCTGTCCAACGATCAGGCCAACGCAATCCTTGAACTCCGCCTGCAGCGCCTCACTGCGCTCGGCGTGAAGGAAATCACGGACGAGTTGGAAGAGCTGGCGGCGAAAATCACCGACTATCTCGACATCCTGCGCTCACGCGACCGGATTATGGACATCATCCGGACCGAGATCTCTGAGGTTCGCAAATACGCCACCCCGCGCCGATCCGAGATTGCCGATTTCGTCGAGGATATGGATGACGAGGACCTGATCGAGCAGGCCGAAATGGTCGTTACGATCACCAATGGCGGCTATATCAAGCGCACCCCGCTTGAGGATTACCGCGCGCAACGGCGCGGCGGTAAGGGTCTTGGCGGCATGACGATGAAGGACGACGATTTCGTCACCCGCCTTTTCGTGGCCAACACGCATACCGCGCTGCTGTTCTTCACGACCGACGGCATGGCCTACCAACTCAAGACCTGGAAGCTGCCGCTGGGTGGCCGTACGACGCGGGGCAAAGCACTGGTCAATATCCTGCCGATCCCGGCGGGCACCGGCATTGCTGCCGTCATGCCCGTGGACCGGCCAGAGGAAGAATGGGGCGATCTGCAGATCGTCTTTGCCACCTCTGCCGGCGACATCCGGCAGAACCGCCTGAGCGACTTCACCAACATCATGCGCAACGGCAAGATCGCGATGAAGCTGCCCGACGATGGCACAACTTTGGTGAATGCGCGCATCTGTGACGAGAATGATGATGTGATGCTGATGACAGCCAATGGCCGGGCAATCCGCTTCTCAACGACAGCCGTGCGGGTCTTCAACTCGCGTGCCTCGACTGGCGTGCGCGGCATTAAGCTCTCGCCAGGTGACAGCGTCGTCTCCATGTCCGTGATCCGCCATTTCGAGGCTGATCCAGCAGAACGCGCCGCCTATCTCAAAATGCGCCGCGCCGTTGCTGGCCAGGTTGAGGATGAGACCACGGACGAGGATGATGTTCCCGCAGGCTCTATCACCCAGGAACGCTATGCAGAGATGTCGGCGGCTGAGGATCTGATCCTGACCCTGACCGAAGGTGGTGCGGGCAAGCTCTCCTCCTCCCACGACTATCCGGTACGTGGTCGCGGTGGCCAGGGCGTTATGGGCATGGACAAGGCCATGCGCGGCGGACCGCTCGTCGCCAGCTTCCCGGTGCAGCTTGAGGACCAGATCATGCTGGTCACATCACGCGGCCAATCGATCCGGACCCCTGTTGAAGACATCTCCTTCCGTTCCCGCTCTGCAGGTGGCGTGCGGGTCTTCAACCTCGCCGAAGGTGAGAAAGTCGTCAGCGTCGCGTGGATTGCCGAACAAGGCGAGGAAGACACGCCCGAGGCCGGCGCGCCCGACAGCCCCGACGTGCCAGAGTGACGGACAGAGATACGCGGATCGCACACGATCCGCGTATCTTCGATCTGGAAACGTGACTGGGTATTTTTGCCAATCCGAAGCTCGTTTCGGATTGGACCAAATACCCGAAATACAGCCTTACGACCGGGCGTCTCCGCGAAACCCGGTTGCAACGACAAATTTTTCCGAACTGTCAGAGCGGGACGAGGGCGGCTTGACGTGCTGAACCTTGGTGAAGTTCTTCTTCAGCACCGTCAGCAGGTCGTTTTCGGCGCCTCCCGCCAGAACCTTAGCGATAAACGTGCCGCCCGGGTCGAGTACATCAAATGCAAAATAGGCCGCTGCCTCGCATAGAGCCATAATGCGCAGATGGTCGGTCTGCTTATGGCCAGAGGCGCTGGCCGCCATGTCAGACATGACAACATCAGCCCGACCACCGAGCCATTCCTTCACCTTCAGATCGGCATCATCTTCCAGGAAGTCGAGAACATGGATCTCGGAGCCGGGGATCGGGTCAACCTCTTGTAGATCGACACCGAGCACTGTCCCGACCTTCTTGCCTTTCTTCTCACCCAGCGCATTCACCCGGCGTACTGCGACCTGAATCCAGCCCCCCGGTGCGCAGCCAAGGTCGACGACCCGCGCGCCCGGCACCAGAAAGCGGAACTTGTCATCAAGCTCCAGGATCTTGTAGGCCGCACGGCCGCGATATCCCTCACGCTGGGCCGCGGCGACATAGGGATCGTTCAACTGACGCTCTAACCACAGTTTCGAGGACAATTTGCGCCCCTTGGCGGTCTTGACCTTCACGGTCAGGTCACGCTGCCCCCGCCCAGATGTGTTTTTCTTCTTCGCGACCATCTCAGCCGTCCTTCTTCAGCACACCGTCCGCCGACATCATGGCGTAGAGCATTCCTTCACGCAGGCCGCGATCGGCAACCCGAAGCTGATCCGTAGGCCAGACCCGCAGTAACGTTTGCAAAATCGCAGCACCAGATAGGACAAGATCAGCCCGGTCCAGCCCGATGCCCAGCTGGCCGATCTTGCCATGGAATTCACTGCCCAGAAATCCGTCGATAACGGCGTTGATCTCATCCCCGGACAGGCGCATCCCATCGACCACAGTCCGATCATAGCGGGTCAGTCCCAAATGGGCGGCCCCAACCGTTGTGACCGTGCCGCTCGTCCCGATCATCTGGAAACTGGAGAGGTAGTCAGGCAGTTCCGCATCCATATAAGGCGTGAACTCCGCCATTTGTTCCTCGAAATACCAGCTCATCAGCGCGAACCGTGATCGGTTGTCGACCACATCGGCAAAGCGTTCATGCAGCGTCGCGACGCCAAGCGGCACACTGATCCAGTCTACAACCTTCAGTCCGCCAGACGCGGCTTCAGGGTCTGTGCCCCGGCGCCGGGCAAGCCGCATCTTCATGATGGCGCGGCGACGCTCTTCGGGTGCCACCTCCCCGATATCGAGCCAGACCAGCTCCGTCGATCCGCCACCGATGTCGATGACCAGCACCTGTGCAGCGTCAGGGTCCACCAGCGGCGCACAGGAAATCACGGCCAGCCGCGCTTCCTCCGCCGGATCGATCAAGTCAAGTTTGAGGCCCGTCTGACGGGTCACCTGACGCAGGAAGGCGTCGCCATTCCGCGCACGCCGACAGGCCTCTGTCGCCACCAGCCGCACACGTTTCACATTGTGCCGCCGGATTTTCGAGGCGCAGACCTGCAAGGCAGACAACGTCCGCCCAATCGCCGCATCGCTCAGCGCACCGGATCGCTCCAGATCCTTGCCAAGTTTCACAGATTTCGAGAACGCATCGACGATCTGAAAGCTGCCCTCATGGGGCGCCGCGATCAGCATACGGCAGGAATTCGTGCCCAGATCCAGCGCGGCATAGAGCTTGCGTCCCCCCGACTGAGGCCGACCGCCACGCGGTGCGCCCTTGCGGGGCGAGGTATTCCTCTGCGGGCGCATCTGCGGGGCTACTCCAGTCAACGCGAGCTCGGGCCGGTAGGGCGGTGAGCCTTTCAATTTGATTTATCTCTTGCACGACGTAGCTGCAAGTGTAGCGCGCGGCGGATTGCCACGGCCAAGATGGCGGAGTTGATGGATTTCTTGTTGAAAATCAGAACGCTTCTGGTGGGTTTTTGGCTCACTTTGCTCACCACCCTGCCCGTTCACGCCCAACAGGACGGACCGCCGGGAACCTGGCGGCAGATCGACAGCCTGAATGCAGGGCTGCCCCAGCCTGAGGAACAGATCCGCCATGCTTCGCCGCGCGAATTGCTCGAAACCTTCCTCGATCTGACCGAGCACAGACAGTTCGCCGATGCCGCCCACCTGCTGAACCTCAATCAGCTGTCAGACGAAGATCAGCGCAGACTTGGCCCGGTGCTTTCCGCACAGCTTGCCTCCGTCATTGAGCGTCAGGTCTGGATTTCATGGCCGCAATTCTCGGCCCGCCCAGATGCGCTGGTAGAGGCAGCCTCCGGCGATCACCCACTTGCAGGCCAGCCGCGCCGGGATGTGGAGGTCGATGCCTTCGAAGTCGACAACCGCGCCCGCGACATTCGCATCGAACGTGTCCGGGTCAGTGACACCGATCCGGTCTGGGTTTTCACCGAACGCACAGTCGTCAACACCCCTGCCCTGTTCGATGCCTACGGCCCCCGATGGTTTGAAGACTATCTCCCGAACCAACTCGACAACAAAATACTCGGCCTGAAGCTGTGGGAATGGATCGGCCTGCCCATCATCCTGCTCTTGGCTGGCATAGTGGGCTGGCTGATCTACAAATCCTGCAGCCGCGTGGGAAGCTCCATTCATGAAGGCGTCGTGTCATGGCTGTTTAGCCGTGCAGCCGTTCCCCTGGCCATCGTCGGTGGTGCGGCGACCATCCAGATTCTGCTCGGCAACTTCGTATCGCTGTCAGGCCCGTCCAATACAATCATCCAACCCGCCCTTATCATCGCGATGGTCACTGGCGTGGCGCTTGCGATCCTCAGGGCAATTGACGGAGTGCTCGACAAGATCACCGAACGCTATGTGGGCGAGATTGACGACGCAGAAAGCTCCGACGAGCGCAAACTCTACACCTCGATCTACGCCGTCAGACGGATTGTGGTCCTGATCACCGTAGCCATTGCGATCGGTCTGGTCCTGATGGAAATGAACCTCTTTGCGACCCTCGGCCTGTCATTGCTGGCCTCCGCGGGCGTGGTCACGGTGGTGCTGGGCATCGCCGGCCAGACCGTATTGGGCAATATCCTCGCCTCCCTTCAGATCGCACTGGCCAAGCCCGTGCGCATTGGCGACGCCATTCACTATGAGGGGGACTGGGCCTATGTCGAAGCCATCTTCTATACCTTTATCCGCCTGCGCACATGGGACGACCGCCGATTAGTCGTTCCGGTGCAGTATTTTGTGTCCCACCCCTTTGAAAACTGGTCCATGCAAGACGCGCGTATGGTGCGAACGTTCACCCTGCTGCTCGATCACATGGCGGATGTCGATGTTCTGAGACAGGAATTCCAGCGTGTCGCCAGCGCCGATGAAGACGTCATCGAGGAAGGCAAGATCAAAACGCTCGTGCTGGGCCATCGCGAAGCCGGACAGGAAATCACGTTCTACGCAATGGCCGCCGATCCCTCGACGGCATGGGACATGCATGCGCGCCTGCGCGAGACAATGATCCGGTTTGTCCGCGAAAACCATCCCGACTGGTGGCCCCGCGAACGTGTGGCAGAGATGGAGGACACAAAAGGTAAGTCAATGCAGGGTTTCGGATGATCCGAACGCCTCCGGCGGGGATATTTTAGGGAAAAAGAAAGACTTGGCGCCATAGATGAGCGTGCGGAACAGGCGGGGACGCCGATGGCCGTGGATGAAGAAAGACCCCGGACCGTGAAAGTAGCGGACCGGGGCGCCTTCTTTATCCTGAAAATATCCCCGCCGGAGGCATAGGCCCGCTCTTACGCGGCGCCACCCGCTACGGCTTGCATGTCATTTGCTTCCAGCCCCAGGGCCGCGCAGATGTCCCATGTCAGGTCAGGATCGTTGAGCGTGTAGAAGTGCAAGTGATCGACACCCGCCTCCATCATGTCGGTCGCCTGCTCAGCGGCGATGGCGACGGCCAATAGCTTCGCCTCCGCTTCCGTCTGCGCATTCCCAAACGCGGCCTTCATCCACTCAGGGATCCCGGCCCCGCAACGGGCGGCAAAGCCTTGCATCTTCGCGAAGTTCTCCACGGGCAGAATGCCCGGAAGGATCGGTTGCGCAATGCCAGCATCCGCACAGGCATCGCGGAACCGCAGGAATGTATCGGTCTCAAAACAGAATTGGCAGATCGCCCGCTGGGCCCCCGCATCGAACTTCCGTTTGAGATTGTCTATGTCAGCGCTGACAGATGCCGCTTCTGGATGAACCTCGGGATAGGCCGCAACGGTGATGTCGTAATCGCCGTCGCGCATCAGCCCCTCTACCAGTTCGGCTGCCGACCCGTACCCGTCAGGATGGGCAACAAACCTATCGGCGCCCTTGGGGGGATCGCCACGCAGCGCGACGATCCGTTTCACGCCCATGCGGCGAAATCCGCGCGCGACGTCCAGTGTCTCGGACCGCGTGGCATCCACGCAGGTCAAATGCGCGGCAACCTGCAGGCGCGCCCGCTCTTTGATCGTTGCTATGGCCGCACGCGTCCGGTCGCGCGTCGTGCCACCTGCCCCATAAGTGACCGATACGAAATCCGGGCCGAGCGGGGCCAAACGCTCCACCGAAGACCACAGACGCATATTCGCCGCCGGACTGTGCGGGGGGAAAAACTCGAAACTCAAATGCGGCCGGGCCATCGTCGGAATCATCCTTAAAGCAACTGTTGTAAATGGAGATAGAGCACTATATCCGACACTTCCAGCGCCAAATGCGACGCATAGCTATGCAAACCGGCATAGCCATGTGTCGGCTTTGGAAGATGCCGCGTCGGTGAGACGCATGTTCGCCCTCAAAGGTTCCGCCACAACGGTGGAACGATCAGAAAAGGACGCAAACCGATGCCCGACGTAACCATTGTTTACTGGCGTGACATTCCCGCGCAGGTGATTGTGGGCAAGGGTCGTCGTGGTGCCAAGATGCCCCTGCCCGAACGTTTCGAGCAGGCCATCGACCGCGCGGCGATGAAGACCGGTGCGGCGGGCAGTGATGACTACCTCAATGGCTTTCGCAAGGCGGAACCCTATGCGGTGGACGGCGACCAGGCAGAAATCGCAGCGGCTGAGGCCGCACGCATTGATGCCGAGTATGACAAGGACCGCATCCTGGAATTGATCGCCAATGATGGATGGGCCGCAACAGCGTGAGCCCCACTGGCTGGAGAGATGCGATGAGCAACATTCTTTCTTTCGGACGGCGCAAACCCACCGCAACCGCCCCACGCGATGCGTCGGTTGCCTCGTTCCTCGACGGCTTTTCCATCGAGGTGATGCCGCGCACGGCCGAAAAGGTTGAGGATTTCCGTGCAATCCTGCCCCAGGGAACCCGCGTCTATATCGCCCATATCGAAGGCACCCCGATTGAGGAGATGGTCGCGACGGCGAAGCGGATCACGGATGAGGGCTTCTCGGTGATGCCCCACTTCCCGGCCCGGATCATCAAAGATGCAGCCACGCTTGAGGACTGGATCCAACGCTATGGCGATGTGGGCGTGCATCAGGCGCTGCTGCTCGCCGGGGGTGTCACCAATCCACATGGCGATTTTTCCGACTCCATGCAGCTTTTGGGCACCGGGCTCTTCGACAAATATGACTTCACCCGCCTTCATGTCGGCGGCCACCCCGAGGGCAATAAGGACATTGATCCCGATGGGTCTGATGCCAACGTCTCCGCCGCATTGCGCTGGAAGCAAAGCTTTTCCGAGCGGACGGACGCGCAGATGGCCATCGCCACGCAGTTCTGCTTTGAGGCACAGCCTGTCATTGATTGGGCCAACCGGTTGAAGGCCGAGGGCATCGACCTGCCGATCCATATAGGCATCGCGGGGCCTGCGAAATTGCAGACGCTCATCAAGTTCTCGCTCGCTTGCGGCGTCGGCCCATCGCTGCGCGTCTTGCAACGCCGCGCAGCCGATTTGACCAAGCTCGTTCTGCCGTTCACGCCAGAGGAGATTCTGACCGATCTGGCCCGCCATAAGGCCGCAAACCCCGATTTTGGGATCGAGTCCGTTCACTTCTTCCCACTGGGCGGCATTAAGAAAACTGCCGAGTTCACCAATGAGTTCGGGGCGCAAACCCCGACCGCAGCCAACGCCTAATCAACAGGAATCCGACCCCATGACGCGCACCATCGTCGAATCCAAGACCAAGACCGCAATCATCGGCTTTGACCAGCCGTTCTGCGTCATTGGGGAGCGGATCAACCCAACCGGCCGCAAAAAGCTCGCAGCAGAGCTTGAGGCCGGTGATTTCACCACCGTTGAGAAAGACGCGCTGGAGCAGGTCGCCTGCGGCGCGACCATGCTCGACGTCAACTCTGGCGCCGTCTTTACAAACAAAATGGCCGAAGACCCCCGCTATGCCGACAATAACTTTGTCGAGCCCATGCTGATGCCCGAACTGATCAAACGCGTTCAGGCCCTTGTCGATGTGCCGCTCTGCATCGATTCCTCCGTACCAGGTGCGCTCGAAAACGGGCTTGAGGCCTGTGAGGGTCGGCCCCTGCTGAACTCCGTCACCGGTGAGGAAGAGCGGCTCGAATCAATCCTGCCGCTGGTCAAAAAGTACAACGTGCCAGTCGTCGCAATCTCGAACGATGACACGGGTATCTCAGAAGATCCCGAAGTGCGCTTTGCCGTGGCCAAGAAGATCGTTGAGCGTGCTGCCGATCATGGCATTCCGGCCCATGACATCGTCGTGGACCCGCTGGTCATGCCGATCGGCGCGATGGCGACCGCGGGCCTTCAGGTCTTTGCGCTCGTGCGCCGCTTGCGTGACGAGTTGGGCGTAAACACAACCTGCGGGGCGTCCAACGTCTCGTTCGGTCTGCCAAATCGCCACGGCATCAATGGGGCGTTCCTGCCCATGGCCATCGCCTCCGGCATGACCTCGGCCATCATGAACCCGGTTCGCCCGCAAGAGATGGAGGCGATCCGCGCCGCCAACTTCCTGATGAACAACGACCCGCACGGCTCGGAATGGATCCGCACGAACAAGCCGAAACCGGTTGAGGGAGAAGCTCCGGCAGGCGCACGCGCCGGGCGTGAGGGCCGCCGCCGTCGTCGCGCCAGCTGATCCTTGCCGACACCAGAACACCAAAAAGGGGCGCCCGGATCAGGCGCCCCTTTCGTTTGCACGAATGTGAGCTTTTTGATCTGGCTGCGCCCAAAGCGCTGAACAGATGCCAGTATCCACAGCCCGCAGGTCTTAGCCGTCAGAGACCCCTGCTTCGGCAAAGGTCGCCATACCGGAATGACAAGCAAGCGCGGCCTTCACAATCTGGATCGCGAGGGCGGCACCGGAGCCTTCGCCCAGGCGCAGGCCCAGATCCAGAAGCGGCGCCTTACCCATCGCATCAAGCATGGCCCGATGCGCCCCTTCAGCGCTCAGATGTCCGGCGACACAGTGATCCAGCGCAGTCTCATGCGCCTGATGCAGCACCAGAGCCGCAGCGCTACAAATAAAGCCGTCAAGAATGACCGGCATCCGTTCGGCCCGCGCACGCAACATTGCACCTGCCATTGCCGCGATCTCGCGCCCTCCAAATGTCGCAAGTACATCCAGCGGCGCTGTGACCGCGTGCTTGGCGATCGCAGCGTCAATCACGCCTGCCTTGTGCCGAACTCCTGCATCGTCGAGGCCGGTGCCCCGTCCGGCCCACTCCGCGCCGGAGCCGCCCAACAGCGCCGCCGCAATTGCAGCAGCAGCCGTGGTGTTGCCGATCCCCATTTCTCCGACCACCAAAAGGTCCGAGCTTGCGTCGACAGCCTCCCACCCCATCTGCATCGCAGACAGGCATTCAGCCTGGCTCATCGCCGGGTCTTGTGAAAAGTCTGCGGTTGGGTTGTCGAGATCAAGCGCCACGACGCTCATCTGCGCGCCCGCAAGATCGCTCAATTGATTGATCGCCGCGCCGCCCGCTTCGAAATTGCCAACCATCTGATGCGTGACTTCTGCCGGAAAGGCAGAGATGCCCTGTGCACAAACACCGTGATTGCCCGCAAATACGATGACCTGGGGAGAAGAAACCCGCGGCGCAGCCTCCCCGCGCCACCCGGCATACCAGGATGCAATATCCTCCAGCCGTCCAAGGGCACCGGGCGGCTTGGTCAAAACGGCGTCCCGCGCTTTTGCGGCGGCAATCGCTTCCCCGTCTGCATCGGGCAGCTTGGCCATAAAGGCGGTCAGGTCGGCAAAGCTTTGGGCTGGAAAGCGCATATCGGCTCCCTCTCTTGGCGGGTCTCGTTCCCTCCGGCATAAGGGAGGCATGCGCCCGGCACAACGGGCCAGACGACACCGAAAGGCCCGATATCGACATGACGCAACGACCTGACCTTGAGGTCCATGACATCGCGGCGGCAATCTCTTTCCTCACCCGTCTCCCGGTTCCAGTGGATCACACGCGGGCCGGCGCGCGCGCGCTTCAGGCCGCATGGGCCTGGCCCCTTGTCGGGGCCTTGCTGGGGGCCATCGCCGGGGGCGTTGGTGCGCTGGCGATGCAGATCATCTCTCCGACGCTTGCCGCTGGATTAACGCTCGGGCTGCTGGTCCTTGCAACGGGCGCTCTGCACGAGGATGGACTGGCCGACTGCGCCGACGGGCTGGGCAGTGGAGCAGCCAAAGAGCGCGCACTTGAAATCATGAAGGACAGCCGCGTCGGCGCGTTCGGCGCCGCGGCATTGATCGTCGCAATCGGCCTGCGCTGGCAGGCCCTCGCCGATTTCGGGGAGAGAGAGCTGATCTTGGGCGCAATGGCGACCGGCGCGCTGTCACGGGCGGCCATGTTGCTTGCGATGTGGCAAGTACCCCCCGCCAATACAGGCGGCCTATCGGCACGGGCGGGGCAACCGAAGGGGCGCACTGTGCTGATCGTCGCCATCTTCGCATTTCTCGCGATCAGTCCACTGGGTGCGCCCGGTTATCTGGCGGCCTGCCTTGCCCTGATTGCCGCATGGATACCCTTGCGCGTGGCCAAGCGAAAGCTAGGTGGACAGACCGGCGATGTCTTGGGGATGGTCCAGCAAGTCACAGAGATCTCGATGTTAATTGCATTGACCGCCGTACTCTGACCGCCCTCACTTCCGTTTGAGCCGCCAAACGAAAAAGGCCCCGGCGCAATTGCCGAGGCCCCAAACATCATCGTGATCTGAGGCGGATCAGGCGGCCGCCGCACGCGCTGCCAACACGCCTTCGATCTTGGACTGGGATGCACCTTCTTCAGCGCCATCAACCGCCGCAACTTCGCGCGTCAAACGCTCCAACGCGGCTTCGTAAAGCTGGCGCTCTGAATAGGACTGCTCACGCTGATCGTCGTTGCGGTGCAGGTCGCGCACGACTTCGGCAATCGAGATCAGATCACCGGAATTGATTTTCTGCTCATATTCCTGAGCGCGACGCGACCACATCGCCTTTTTCACACGTGCACGGCCCTTCAGGGTCGTCAGCGCCTTCTCCACCACATCAGGAGAGGACAGAGACCGCATGCCAACGCTGGTGGCCTTCGCCGTCGGAACCCGCAAGGTCATCTTGTCCTTTTCAAACGCGATGACGAAAAGCTCCATCTGAATACCCGCGACTTCCTGCTCCTCGATGGAGACGATCTTACCCACGCCATGCGCCGGGTAGACGATGAAATCATCTGGGCGGAACTCGTTGCCGGTCTTCTTGCTCATTTACTATATCACCCTCTCAACTGCGCTGCCGTGGTGCCATGCGGGGTGTTTCAAGAGACAAAAACACCCCGTCAGCGAAATGCTGTCGAAGGGCTCTCAAACACGTGGCAAGGCGACCAGACGGGCGGAAAACCACTTCCCCCGAGCGGTCAGATCGCTTGTATGACAGATATATAGCAAAGAATCGCACAAGTTTCAATCACATGGGCTGATTCCTGCCCACATGAGTTCACTTCCGCCACGATTTCAACCGATGGTTGCAGCTTGCGCCACCGCGCGTCAACCACCCTCGCCCGGCTTTTCGGAGAACAGCTCCATCTTGCCCGGTTTGCCGTCCATCTCTTCCGCACCCGGCAGCGGGTCCTTCTTGGTGATGATGACCGGCCATTCCAGCGAGTACTTACGGTTGAACTCGACCCATTTCTCCATATCCGGTTCAGTATCCGGGCGGATGGCGTCTGCTGGGCACTCCGGCTCACAGACACCGCAATCAATGCACTCATCCGGGTGGATGACCAGCATGTTCTCGCCTTCGTAGAAACAATCGACCGGGCACACCTCGACGCAGTCGGTGTATTTGCAGGCGATGCAGCTGTCGTTGACGATGTAAGTCATGGGGCAGGTCCTCGGGACATAGGCGTTGGCGATGATCTACCGAGGCACCGTGCAACGCGCAAGGGGGCCTGCCTCGCAAATGCGCGAGGTGATGCGCCTAGTCTTCGCGTGACAGCGCATCCAGCGCCCGACTGTCCTTTTTGGTGGGCCGTCCGCCAACCCGCTCTGCCTCAATCCGGCGTGGTTCAGAAACGGGGGGATCGAGATCGGTGTACAGCGCCTGCGCTTCAGGGGCCGGGCCACGACGCTCTCCCAAAGCTTCGACGCGGATCAGACGGATGTGCCTGTCCTTGGCGAAGGTCAGTGTATCTCCAACCCGAACGGCACTTGACGGCTTCGACACCCGCTGCCCGTTGATCCGGCAGCCTGACACCTGCACCGTCTTTGCCGCCAAGGTTCGTGTCTTGAAAAAACGCGCATGCCACAGCCACTTATCGACCCGCAGGCTGGGTGCAACCTCGGTCATGCGGTGATCTCTCCCGCAACTGGGGTCATCATTGCATCGCGCAACATGTCGCCGCGCAATCCGCGATCAAGCAACCAGCCCAGTTTGGTGACCGCCGCCGGTGTCGTCATGTCGTTGCACGGGATCAGACCCAAAGCACCAACGCTCGCACCGGTCGCATAGGTCTGGGCTGCAACAGCGCCTGCCCCGCATTGCGTGGTCACCGCGATTTCCATGCCTTGCGACCTCAGATCCGCAAGTCCTTCATAAAGCGACGTGCCCGGCCCCGGCATATTGCCAGAGCCGAATGCCTCAACCACCAGTCCCGGCATGCCGCTGAACCCGGCAACAACCCGCGCGTCACATCCAGGGTAAAGCCGTAGCACACCAACCTGCTCAAACCCGCCACCGCCCTCCTGATCGGGCGGGATCTGGCTTGCCTTTGACCAGGCGACATCCCCAAAATTGGGCGATGAAAACGCCGTGTCGTCTTGCGCATGCACCTTGATCGCGCGATTTCCGCGCATCACGGCCCCTCCGAAGGCCAACAAGACTTCGGTGCTTTTGGTCGAGGCCGCCACACGCAGCGCAAGCTTCAAATTGGAAAGCGCGTCGCTGTCCGCCTGCTGCAAGGGCCGCTGGGAGCCGGTAAAAATGACCGGAACGTCCACATCGAGTAGCAAAAAAGACAGCGCCGAGGCTGAAAAAGCCATCGTGTCGGTGCCGTGCAACACGACAATCGCGTCAAAATCGGCGGCAATCTCGCGCACCTGCCGGCCCAGAACCAGCCAATCCGCGCGATCCATGACGCTGGAGTCGAGCAGGTCCGGCGTTTCAAACCATGTCACGTCCGCCTGCGGCAGAGCGGCACGGAAGGCGCGTTCGAATGTCGGGTCCGGCCGCAAGCCATCTGCGCCCGGCACCATGCCAATCGTTCCCCCGGTATAGAGAACGGCAGTCCTGTTCATCCGTCTTTGTTTTTCAGCGCCATCAGCGCCGCAAATGGATTGTCGGGATCGACCTTCTTTTCAGCCTTGGGCGGCCGCGCGGAATGCGTCTGCGGTTTGCCGCCGCCCTTGCCCCCTTTGCCGTCAGGCTTCCGCCCACGCGGCTTGCCCTTGCCTTGCGGTCGATCAGAGCGACCTGCATCTTTGCGCGGACCACGGTGGTTTTGATTGTTCCGTCCACGCGGCGCCCACGTGAAGGTGTAGAAAACCTCCATCTCCGGGGCCGCATCCGCGACGGGGGCGTCAGCCGGGGCTGCATCCGCAGGAACCGCATCTGCAACGGCCTCTGCACTCTCCTCAACCGGCGCCTCGACAACCTCCGCTGCGGGGTCGAGCGCATCTGCCGGTTTGTCCTGGGACTGAGCCTCCGGCACGGGGGCGACGGCCTTGACCTTCTCGCGCTCGCCCTTCTCGGCCTTATATCCAAGCCCCTCCATCAGATTGGCGAACTGATCCAGCGTAAGACCGGTGATAGACAGCATGTCAGCATTGGCCTCAAAGCCGCCGCGCGTATCCTTGTCACGGATCATATCCGCCAGGCGTTCAACCATGTCGATGCGGATCGCCCGTTCACCCGCCAGACGATAGCCCGCCATCCCATAATAGCCCTGCGGTGCGTCTTTGACGGCTGGCACAGTCACCAACCCGGGCGGCGGTGCCTCTGGAAATTCATCCAACCCATTGGCCAACGACCACAGCACAAGCCGCAGCCGTGTCGGCGCGGGTTTCAACAGCAAGGGCTGGAACAGTGTGAACTGACCAAAGCGCACGCCATGTTTGCGCAACAGCGCCCGCGCATCCTGATCCAGCGACTTGACGTCTTGAGCCACGGGACCACGCGGCAACACGCCCATCCCCTCGACCATCTGATAGGCAACGCCCTTTGCAAGCCCCGTCAACGCCTCGTCATCGCGCAGCGCGATCAGCGGCTCAAACAGCGCGGCAACGCGCCGGTCCAGCCAATGGCCAAGACGACGCTTGACCTTCTCGGCCACATCCGCACCGGCTTCGTCATCCACAAAGACCTCGATTTGCGGAGACAGCGCATCGGCGCCTTTCGTCAGCTTGCCAACAGCATGCTCACCCCACATCAGGCCACCTTGTTCGGTGACGTCGATCTCCTTATCGGGCGCATTGTAAAAGCGGTCGGAGGCCAGATTGTATTGCGGCTGCAAAGCAGCGAGTGCGGCAGACCGCAATGTCTTTGCCTCCTGCTCACTCGCGTTTTGATCCAGCTGGAAACGGAAGCCCGACAGACGGCCCACGAATTGGCCTTCGACTGTCACTTCACCTTTTTCGTTCACTTCGGCCACAAGGCCCTCCTTCTGCTTCAATCGCCGCATCAAAACCGATGTGCGCCGATCGACAAATCGTTGGGTCAGGGCTGCGTGCAGCGCATCTGACAGGCGGTCTTCTACAGCACGTGTCTCGTCTCGCCAATGGTCAGCATCTTCCAGCCAACCCTTTCTTTGCGCGATGTAAGTCCAGGTTCTGACAAATGCGAGACGTTTTGATAACGCGTCGATGTCGCCCTCGGTCTTGTCGATACGGCGCACCCGGTCCCCGATCCAGGTTGAAGGGATCACCCCGCCCTCTGCCAGAAAGCTGTGAATGCGCCCGACAAGTGAGGCATGCTCGGCCGGGGCGACTTTTCGGAAATCGGGGATCTGACACACATCCCACAACAAACGCACCTCGGGCCCCTGACGCACCTTGTCCTGAATGTCCGGCATGGCCCAAAGCGCGCGCAGCGTGATCATATCATCCGCCTCCCGCGCGCGCTGAAGGTCGGGATGCTCCGGTGACTGCTCAAGCGACTGCAAAAGCGCCGGGACCGTACCGAAACTCAGACGGGACGATCGCCACTGCAACTTCTTGATGGGTGCAAAGCGATGCTCTTCGATGGCGTCGACCACCTCGGGATCGAGCGGATGCGCCTCACCAGTCACGCCAAACGTGCCATCATTGGTATGGCGGCCCGCCCGGCCCGCAATCTGGGCCAACTCGTTCGGCATTAATTCCCGCGTACGGCGGCCGTCAAATTTCGCCGTACCGGCAAAAGCCACATGATTGACGTCGAGGTTCAGCCCCATGCCAATCGCATCGGTCGCGACCAGATGATCCACATCACCGTTCTGATAGAGCTCGACCTGCGCGTTCCGCGTCCGCGGGCTCAATGCCCCCATGACAACCGCCGCCCCGCCCTTCTGACGGCGCAACAGTTCCGCCATCGCATAGACCCCATCGACGGAAAAGCCGACAATGGCAGAACGTGGCGGCATCCGACTGGTCTTGCGCGAACCTGAATAGGTCAGTTTCGAAAACCGCTCCCGGCGCACGAACCGCGCCTCTGGGATCAGGTTACGGATCCGCTCCCGCATCGTCTCCGCGCCCAGAAACAGCGTTTCGCTTGTGCCACGCGCATTCAGCAACCTGTCCGTAAAGGTATACCCACGGTCCGGATCAGCGCAGAGCTGGATTTCATCCACCGCCAGAAAATCCGCCGCCATATCGGGCATCGCTTCAACCGTGCAGACCCAATAGCAGGCACGCGGCGGCACAATCCGCTCCTCCCCCGTGACAAGTGCCACAACCGAGGGCCCGCGTGCCGCGACGATGCGGTCGTAGACTTCGCGCGCCAACAAACGCAACGGAAAGCCCATAATCCCCGTGCGATGCGCCAACATTCGTTCGATGGCATAATGTGTCTTGCCGGTATTGGTCGGGCCCAGAACGGCCGTGACAGTGCGGTCGCGGCTCATGGCCACCCCCCGAAGAATATGTCGGTAAAGATTAGAGAGAGGTGCCCGCGTTCAACAGCTCAAGCCGTTCCAGTGCCTCGACAACGCTTTCGGAATGGGGGTTCACGTCCTGTGCATAGCGTAAGGCCTCTTCAGCCCTGACAAAATCGCCCATCGCCTCCAACGTGAAACCCAGACCGGTCAGCGCGCCAAAATGCTGCGGGTTCAGTGCCAGCACCATGCGAATATCGCTCAGCGCCAGAGCATATTCACCCTGCAAGTAGAATGTGGTGGCCCGCCCGTTCCAGGCTTGTGCATGTCCCGGCGCATGATCAATCGCTGCGGTGAAGTGCTCCACGGCGAGGATCAAATCATCGGCCTCCAGCGCGGCCTCGCCCCGATCGACCAAAAGATCAATCGCCTCCGATCCCGAATCGGACCAGCGCCGCACGATGGCACTCTCGATGCCTTCGATGTCCTGCGCCTCCGGATCGCTCAACTCTGCCAGCAATTCTGACAGCGTGCGCTGCGCGAAAGCGGGCATGGTTGACGTTAACGTCACGGCAAGTGCCACGAGTGCGATTGATACCTGTCTCATGCTCCCTAAACTAACACCTGTAATTCCAAATGCGAGGGGCACCCTCGCCGCATGATGAAATGAGAGGAAAGAACATGAGCGCGATTGTCGATATGGCCGTGACCGCCCTGACCGAAAAGCTCGACGGCGGCACCTTCGATGCTGGTTCCGTGAAGTTCCAGATCGAAGATGAAGGCGCCGTCATGATGGACAGCGACGGTGTGCGCGCCGACGATGGAGAGGCCGATTGCACGCTGATCGCGGATGCGGAAACCTTTCAGGAAATCCTCTCCGGCGAACTGAACCCGACCGCAGCCTTCATGGGTGGCAAGCTCAAGGTCGAAGGCAATATGGGCCTTGCCATGCAGCTCGGCTCCGCACTGGGCTAAGCACATGACGACGGACGCACCTCTCCACCTCGACATTGCCGACGCGCCTGCGGGCGGCACCGCGCAATATCACACCGTCGGAGAGATGCAGATCCGCATCGCGACATGGCCGGGCGGGCAGAATGGCACCGTTCTCATCCTGCCCGGCCGTACGGAGTACATCGAAAAATATGGCCGCGTGATCACGCGCTTTGTCATGCAGGGCTATTCGGTTGCCTGCATCGACTGGCGTGGACAGGGTCTGTCGACACGTCCCGGCGGCAATCTGGAACTGGGCCACGTGCGCAGTTTCTCGGAATACCAGCACGATCTGAAGGCTATGCTGGCCGTCACGCAGGACTGGCCGACGCCACGCCACATAGTCTGCCACTCGATGGGGGGCTGCATCGGATTGCGGGCGCTTTCCAATGGTTTGGAGGTTGCCAGCGCAACCTTCTCCGCCCCGATGTGGGGCCTTCACCTCAAGCCCGCCGAACGGATGTTTGCACCGTTCACGATCCGCTTTTTACGCGCCATGGGACGGGGCCAGGACTTCGCGCCTGGAGGTCGCAACTCACGGTCTGTCCTGCTGAAATCCTTTGAAGACAATCCGCTGACAACCGACCCGGAAACATTTGCCTGGTTCCGTGGTCAACTCAAATCGCACGCCATTCTGGGCCTTGGCGCGCCATCCGTTTCATGGCTGGGCGCAGCCTTTGATGAAATGGAAGAGCTGCATGACGCCCCAATGCCCACCTGCCCCGTCCTCGTGGGCGTCGGGGGGGATGAGGAAGTCGTAAGCACATCAGCCATTCTCAGTCAGATGGAACGCATTCCCAACGGGACTTTGGTTAACCTCGGCGATGCACGCCACGAGTTATTCATGGAGCGGCCGGAGCTTCTGAACGAATGGTGGACCCGGATCGACGCACATCTGGCAAATACCAATCAGTAAGCGCCGACGTGATCGGCCGTGAGACCCGCAATAGCATTCCGATCTTTGATCCGAATTCTGGCGCGAGAAACGAACGCAAAGCTGGGATTGCCGAATAATCCGCAACCTGACCTTACCCGTTCAGCAACGCCAAAGCCTCCGCATGGATTTCCGCGTTCGCGGCCGCGATGACCTGACCGCCCTCATGGGCCGGTCCGCCCTGCCAGTTGGTCACGACACCTCCGGCAGCCTCGACAACGGCCATAGGCCCCTGAATATCATAGCTCTGCAAGCCTGCCTCAATCACAAGATCGACTTGCCCAAGCGCGACGAGTGCATAGCCATAGCAATCGAGCCCATAGCGGGTCAGCCGCGTCGCATCGCGAACCCGCTCAAAGGCCAGTCGCTCGTCCTGTGTCCCAACTTCCGGGAACGTCGTCATCAAAATGGCCTGGTCAAGCGTCCTTGCGGCATGGGTACTCAAGGGTGTCGCAAATCCATTGCGCACCAATTCAGCGCGCCCAAATCCGCCGCTGAAGCGCTCCCCTAAATATCCCTGATCTATCATGCCGAAGAGCGGTGCCTCACCCCGGTTCACCGCGATCAGCGTTCCCCAACTCGGCGCACCCGCAATGAATGCGCGCGTCCCATCAATCGGATCCAGTACCCAAGTTAGCCCGGAAGAGCCGTCCTTGCGGCCCTCTTCCTCACCCAGAATACCGTCCTCGGGGCGCAAATCGGCCAAAACCGCGCGCATCGCACGCTCGGCGGCCTTGTCCGCGTCTGTTACGGGGTCGAACGCACCCTCGCCCGCCTTGTTGGCAAGCCCAAAGTCGCTCTGTCGGAAATAGGGAGAGATTGCAGCCCACGCTGCATCGGCCATCAGATCGGCCACCTGGCGAATTTCTTTCGCCAGCACGTCTTGCTGTTCCAATGACATTCTCCCATCAGCGCACGGCAAACGGGGTGTCACAACCGGTCCAAAGGTGCAAGAGCCGGACGGAGGGCAAGTCCTCCGTCCGCGGGACCGTTTGTTTAGGCAGCGTCGCTCAAAACACGTGCCAGATCGAACAGACGGCGGCGCTGCTCCTCTGGGATCGCGTAATAGGACCGGACAAGCTCTTGCGCTTCACGGTCAACGATCAGATCGCCCTGTGTCGCCTCACCGGTGATGGCACTCATCGCCAGATCGCGCTCTTCCCCTTCAAGACCCTCGAAGAAGAAGTTGATCGTCACGTCGGTCGCATTCGCGATATCCCAAAGGCGGGACGCGCTGACGCGGTTCATGCCGGTTTCATATTTCTGGATTTGCTGGAACTTGATTCCGACTTTTTCAGCGAGTTGTTGCTGGGTCATGCCCACCATCCAACGGCGATGCCGGATACGTTTGCCGACATGTACGTCTACGGGATGCTTCATCTTTTCGGTGTCCTGTCGTCTTTTTGCTTGCTCAACGGTCCCCAAACCACGGGACACTATGCAAGGGTCATGCCAACTTTTAATTATGGCAAAACAAAGACAGAGCACGTGAGGCTGCACGTGTGCGGTTTAGTGCTTTTCGCGCACGTTATGCGTGCAGCCTCAATCTAGTCACAATCGTTACCAAGTGATATTTGCAAAACGCAATGCATTTTGCATACACGCGCAGGTTTATCCCGCTTTGCGAGACTCTCGCTTGCGCTCATGCGGATCGAGGAAACGCTTGCGCAACCGGATTGCCGACGGTGTCACCTCAACCAGCTCATCGTTGTCGATATAGGCGATCGCTTCTTCCAGGCTCATCCGCACGGGCGGGGTCAGCACCACCGCCTCATCCTTACCTGACGCACGGACATTGGAAAGCTTCTTGCCTTTCAGCGGGTTAACTTCGAGGTCGTTATCGCGGCTATGCTCCCCCAGGATCATCCCCTGGTACACCTTCTCGCCTGAGCCAATGAAGAATTTACCCCGGTCCTCAAGGTTGAAGATTGCGTAGGGCACAGACGTGCCAGTCTCCATCGAGATCAAGACACCCTGCCGGCGCCCCGGAATCGCACCTTTGAAAGGCGCCCAAGAGTGAAAGACGCGGTTGAGCACACCCGTCCCACGTGTGTCTGTCAGGAATTCACCGTGATAACCAATCAACCCGCGGGAGGGGACAGCTGCGACAATTCGCGTCTTACCGCCGCCTGCGGTCCGCATCTCCAACAGCTCACCTTTGCGCGCGGCAAGTTTTTCGACCACGACGCCGGAATATTGCTCATCCACGTCGACAGTGACTTCTTCAATCGGCTCCAGCCGCTCACCGTCTTCGTCACGGAACAGCACCTGTGGGCGCGAGACGCTCAGCTCAAAGCCCTCGCGGCGCATATTCTCGATCAGAACACCCATCTGCAATTCACCACGACCGGCAACCTCAAACGCCTCACCGCCCGGTGTGTCCGAAATGCGGATCGCCACATTTGACTCCGCCTCCTTCATCAGGCGGTCACGGATAACACGGCTTTGCACCTTGTCACCGTCCTGACCGGCCAGCGGGCTGTCATTGATCCCGAATGTGACGGTAATGGTTGGTGGATCAATCGGCTGTGCGGGAATGGCGTCGGTCACGGCCGTATCGCACAACGTATCGGCGACGGTCGCCTTGCTCATCCCGGCGATAGAAACGATGTCCCCTGCCTCGGCCTCATCAATCGGGGTTTGTGCCAGACCACGGAACGCGAGGATCTTGGACACGCGGAAGCGCTCAATTTCTTTGCCCTCGCGGCTCAACGCCTTGATCTGCTGCCCGGTCTTCAGCGTGCCGGTCTCGATACGACCCGTCAGAATGCGGCCCAGGAAGCTGTCGCCCCCCAAAGTGGTCGCCAGCATCGAGAAAGGCTGATCGCGGTTCTCCAACACCTTCGGGGCGGGCACGTGATTGATGATCAACTCATAAAGCGCATCGAGATTCTCGCGCGGGCCGTCCAGTTCCATATCCGCCCAGCCAGAACGGCCGGACGCATACATCACCGGGAAGTCGAGCTGGTCTTCATCCGCGTCGAGATTGGCGAACAGATCGAACACCTCATCGAGTGCGCGGTCCGGTTCCCCATCCGGTTTGTCCACCTTGTTGACCACAACAATCGGGCGCAGGCCCAGTGCCAGCGCCTTGGATGTCACGAATTTCGTCTGCGGCATCGGTCCTTCTGCTGCATCGACCAGCAGAACAACTCCATCGACCATCGACAGGATCCGCTCAACCTCACCGCCGAAATCGGCGTGACCGGGGGTGTCGACGATATTGATACGGGTTCCGTTCCATTCAACGCTGGTGGCCTTGGCCAGAATCGTGATCCCGCGCTCACGCTCCAGATCGTTGCTGTCCATCGCGCGCTCGGCGACGGCCTGATTGGCGCGAAAGGCGCCGGATTGTTTCAGCAGTTCGTCCACAAGCGTTGTCTTGCCGTGGTCAACGTGCGCGATAATCGCGATATTGCGAAGGTCCATGGGTCAGCCCATCCGTCAGCGTAAAAGGGGTTCTCGCGCGCATGAACCTCATTTTGCGCCGCAACACCACCCCCAATGCACGCATTACCGGTATGAGACGCTGCGAAGCGGAACCCCATCCTCGCCCAGATCGACAATCGGATCGGCGCGGCTCAGCCATGTCTTGAGCTCTGCCAGCACGGTGTCGAGTTGCCGGGCCTCAACCGCAGCCTCGCAGCTTGCAAGGTCGGGGTCCGCGGCAAGCGAAAGAACGGCCCCCAGAAACGGATAGCCAAACTGGGCAGCATCCGGGTCACGTCCACAGAGTTTCACCTCAAGCAGGCAAAGCTGGGCCCGGCGGAGATCCGTCACCAGACTTTCGCGCATATCGGGGCGCAGCGCATCACCGGCCTGCTGCCACCCCGCGCCCACGGGCGCGCAGATCAGCGTCGAAAGCAGGGATGCGCGATCCGCAGGTTTCAACAGGAACGCATCGGCACCGGCGGCCATCGCTTCCGCTTCCATGGGGCTGCCGGACAGCACCACGATCCGGGGCCGGGCAAACCGCGCCTGCGACACCTGAGCAATCAGGTCCAGCCCATCGCCGTCAGGCAGACCCGGATCGACAATCAGAATGTCAGGACGAAAACTGCGCATATGACGCATCGCAGCCTCCACACCGTCAGCCCTTCGAAACCGGCCGCCCGCCGCGCGGATCATCCGCGCCATGATGGCGGCCGCGGTTGCACTGTCTTCGACAAGCAACACGCGCTTTGCATGAAGAACGCCGCGCGCGGCGGATGTGATACTCGGCTGCAACGAAACGACATTCATGCTCACTCTCCCATTCTAGAAGTGAGCCAACATTGGAATCGGGGGAGTGAATATGAAGTTAACGCACCAAAGGTGCGCTGGTACCCGTGCCCGGACTCGAACCGGGAAGCCTCGCGGCGGCGGATTTTGAATCCGCTGCGTCTACCAATTCCGCCACACGGGCAACGCCCGGCTCAATAGCCATGCCACGCAAAAATCGTCAAGGCGAAACGCGCGTGGACAGTGCGAATACAGACTGGTAGGCGATTGGCATGATACGTGCGCTCTATGACTGGACCCTCCGCCTTGCCGACCACCGCTATGCGCTGTGGGTTCTGGCCGCTGTCAGCTTCATTGAGAGCTCGTTCTTTCCGATCCCGCCTGACATTCTGCTGATCCCGATGGTACTGGCCGCGCCACACCGTGCATGGCTGATTGCCGGGGTCTGCACTGTGTCCAGCGTTCTGGGCGGTCTGTTCGGCTATTGGATTGGCGCCGAGTTCATGGAGCTGATCGGACGGCCTGTCCTCGATTTCTATGGCAAAGGCCCGCTCTTTGAAGACTTTGCCCGCAGGTATGAGGAAGCAGGCCCATGGGCGGTTCTGTTCGCGGGTCTGACGCCGTTTCCCTACAAGATCATCACGATCGCATCCGGGGCCACCGGCCTCGACCTTGCGACATTCATGATCTCTTCCGTCATCGCACGTGGCCTGCGCTTCTTCATCGTTGCCGCGCTGCTTTGGAAATTCGGTGAACCAATCCGCGAGTTCATCGAACGCCGCTTGGGTTGGCTCTTTACCCTTGCCGTTGTCCTGTTGATCGGCGGCTTTGCCATGGTGAGGTTCCTGTGACGCGACACCTTTATATCCTGCTGACCACATCAGGCTCTATCGCCCTGCTCGGCGGCGCTTTGCTGTTTCAATATGTTGGCGGTCTTGCCCCCTGCCAGATGTGCATCTGGCAGCGCTGGCCCCATGCCGCAGCCATCGTGCTTGGTGTGCTCGCTCTTGCGCAGATCCGCCGCGCCCGCGGGTTCGCGGCCATTGCAGCCCTCGCAATGCTGATTGGCGCGGGCATCGGTGTGTTTCACGCAGGGGTGGAATGGGACTGGTGGGAGGGCATCACCGCCTGCGCCGGGTCCGGCAATGCGCTTGACGGGCTCACCGGCGACTCGCTGCTGCCATCTTCGGGCGGCGCGTTGGGCGTTGTGCGCTGTGACGAGGCCGCTTGGGTTTTCCTCGGCCTGTCCATGGCGGGCTGGAACGCTGTGTTCTCGCTGATCCTCGCGGGCCTCTGGATCAAGGTCGCCAGCACACCCAGAGCGGCGGGCTAGGCCTCCAGCTCCGCATCCCAGTACAGGAAGTCCATCCAGCTTTCATGCAGAAAGTTCGGCGGAAAGCGCCGACCATTATTCTGCAACTGCTCAGGATGAGGCCGCACCGGCGTCGCCCGCAGGCGCATCCCCGCGCCTTTCAGCGTCTTTGACCCTTTGCGCAAATTGCATGGGCTGCATGCGGCAACCACATTGTCCCATGTTGTCCGCCCGCCACGGGCCCGCGGAATGACATGGTCAAACGTCATCTCCCCTTGCGCCCCGCAATATTGGCACGTGAACCCGTCCCGCAAGAACAGGTTGAACCGGGTGAACGCCGCCGTCTTGGCGGGCTTCACATAGTCTTTCAGCACGACGACAGAGGGCAGCCGCATCTCCATGCTCGGAGAGTGTGCGACCGTGTCATATTCCGCGATGATCTGCACCCGATCCAGGAATGCGGCCTTCACCGCTTCCTGCCACGGCCACAATGAAAGCGGAAAATAGCTGAGCGGCCGATAGTCCGCATTCAAAACCAGCGCGGGGTGATCCTTGAGTGCGCCGGAAGAGCGGACAAAATTGCTGGCAAATGAAGTGTCAGTCATCGGACTCGTCTCCCGTCCCGGCCTGCCTCGTGGCATTGGAGACGGGACATGCCCGTCCCTTTGCGTCGACTATATCTGCCATCGAAGAGCGATCAAGACTCTAGATGAGGGGCAGCTTGCCGCATCTATAGGCACGATCCGTGACAGGCACATGACGTGGATGTGCCTGCCCCAAAGTGTAAACAGGTGTTAACCTGCAGCCATCCACGTGGTGCACGGGTTGTGCACACTTTGTGCACGCGCTGTGTACAGCGTTTTTCAGGAGAGCCAGCCGTGAATGCGCTGGAGTGCCAGCGTCAGACCGTCCGGCGCAATCCCGTGTCCGATCCCCGGGCTCACATGGGTCTGCACGTCAAATCCGGCCTTTTTCAGAACACCCTCAGCCTCTGGCATCGAAACGGGCGAAACCACCTCATCCGCATCACCATGGATCAGCTGAACCGGCGGCTTCGTGGTCACATCGCCAATGTCTTCGGGGCGCAATAGACGACCCGAGAACCCGACAATCCCAGCCAGCGCACTCTCACGACGCGGTCCGACATGAAGGCTCATCATCGTGCCCTGACTAAAGCCCACGAGGACGGTTCGCTCAGGCCCAATCCCTGTATCTGCCTGAACTTCATCAAGAAATCCGTGCAACTTTTCAGATGATGCCGCAAAGCTACGGCCCATCTCGACCTCGCTTGAGCCATCCATCCACGGGATCGGAAACCACTGATGGCCCATCGGATTAACCGTGCAAGGCTCGGGCGCATTGGGCGACATGAACATCACATTGGGCAGATGCGGAGCAAGCGGATCGGCCAGCCCGATCAGGTCGTTGCCATCTGCTCCATACCCGTGCAGCAGGATCACAAGCGCATCCGCGTGGCCTGATTTCGCCTCGCGTACCGGTCCTGTCAAAAATGCCATCTCAACTCTTCCTTCATAAATTCAGCGTATGCCCTCTCGGGACTTTGCCACCCTGTAATAGGCCCACAGCAACCGCGCAGCGACCGACCGCCACGGGCTCCAATCCTCAGCCAGCTTGCGCAACTCCTTCTCGCTGGGCCGTTCGGGCAGATCAAACAGGATGCGCGCGGCCTCCTGCAAGGCCAGATCGCCCGGGGCGAACACATCTGCTCGGCCGAGGGAGAACATGGCATAGATTTCTGCCGTCCAGACACCGATCCCCTTGACCTCTGTCAGTTGGGCGACGACCTCGGCATCAGGAAGGGATCGCAACGCCACATAGTCGAGATCCGCGTCGATCAGCGCGCGCACGTAGCGCAGTTTGGGCCGCGACAACCCAAGGGCGCGAAGTGCGTCATCATCCAACTTTCTGCATCCGTCCGCAGAAACGGCATCTGCCGCCTCCAACCTTGCCCAAATTCCGCTGGCCGCCGCGACGGAGATTTGTTGGCTGACGATTGCGGACAATAGGGCCTGAAAGCCGTCATCGCGCCGCCGCAGCGGCAAGGGTCCCGTCTGCGCAAGGGCCCGCGCAAAGCGCGGCTCATGCTGCGCCAACCAAGCGGCACCCTCAGCAACATCCGCGTCCGCGTGAATGCAGCGCCCAATACTCAAATCGTTTGGCCCGCCCGCAAGAACGGTGCCTCGGTCAAGAGTGCGGGCAGTTCCGACATAGAGGCAAACCCTTGCGCACCCATATCTTTTCCGTGTGGAGCATAGGCCAATGCCGCTATTCCGGCAGCCTGCGCCGCCTTGATGCCTGTCCGGCTATCCTCGATCACGACAGCCTCGTGCGCGGCAACGCCGGTCAATGCCAGAGCAGCCAGGTAAACATCAGGTGCGGGCTTGGGCGCGGCCACATCCTGCCGGCTTACGATCCGCCCGACAAACCGGTCGAGCAGCCCGGTCCGGCCCAGCGTGATCTCCATCTTGCGCCGTGGCCCGTTTGAACCAATGGCCATCTCAAGCCCCTGCCCCGCACACCAGTCGAGCATCTCTGCTACACCCGGAATCAGCTCAACTTGCTGTGCAAGGGCCTCAAAAATTTCTTCGTAAAGTGCATCGCGCCAGCCCTCTTCAATCCGCGCACCCATCGCGGCCGCCTTCTCTCCGACGCCCTGAATTGTGCCCCCTACAAAATTCTCCTCAACCTCGTGCTGCGTCATTTCCAGCCCGCGTGCGGCCAGATTTCTTTGAATGATCGCGTTGGTTAGCGGCTCACTGTCCACCAGAACACCGTCGCAATCGAAGATCACAGCTTTGAGCATCGTGTTGATTTCCCCGCATCTGAGGTTCAAAGAGATCGCATGACCGATCTTTCCTCCCCCCTTGTCGATGATCGCCGCGCGCGGCGCAATGTTGCAGTTCTCGTGGCCGCGCAGGGCCTTTTGGGCGCGCAAATGCCGGTGGCCTTCGTCTTGGGCGGGCTTGCCGGGCAACTGCTTGCAGAAAACAAGCTCTATGCCACGCTGCCCATTTCGATGGTGGTGATTGTTTCGATGATCGCGGCACCGATCCTGTCAATGTTGATGGGGCGCATCGGACGGCAATGGGGCTTTTTCATTGGGGCTGCGGGGGGCGCAATCGGTGCTGCACTCAGCGTACAGGCGCTGCTCACCGGCAGTTTCACGCTGCTGCTGATCGGGCACGGATTGACCGGTATCTATATGGCCGCACAGGGCTTTTACCGTTTCGCTGCCACAGATGTTGCCAGCGAGGCATTCCGTCCAAAGGCGATTTCATATGTTCTCGCAGGCGGATTGGCCTCGGCCATTATCGGCCCTCAGATCGTCATCTGGTTTGGTGAGGCTTTGGCCCCGATCCAGTTTGCGGGAGGGTATGCAGCGATTGTGCTCGTCAACGTCGTCGGCGCGTTTCTGTTCTTCTTCCTCGACATCCCAAAGCCCGCACGCACCAGCGAGGATGGCGCATCAGGCCGCCCGATGAGAGAGATCCTGGCACAGCCCCGCGTCTACACCGCAATCATTTGCGGCATGGTCTCCTATGCGCTGATGAACCTGATGATGACCTCCACCCCGTTGGCCGTCGTCGGGTGCGGTTTCACCACCGAGGATGCAGCCAGTGTGGTACAGTTCCATGTTCTGGCGATGTTCGCGCCTAGCTTCTTCACCGGCAGTTTGATTGCGCGCTATGGTGTGGAGCGGATCATCGCCATCGGCCTTGCCCTGTTGCTGCTGGCGGGCATCGTTGCCTTGTCAGGCGTGGAGCTTGGTCAGTTCTATGCGGCCCTCATCCTTCTGGGACTTGGCTGGAATTTTGGCTTCATCGGTGCCACCGCCATGCTGACCTCCGCCCATCGGCCCGAGGAACGGGCGAAGGTGCAGGGCCTCAATGATTTCCTCGTCTTCGGTATGGTCGCCGTGGCGAGCTTCGCCTCCGGCGGGCTGATGAACGGCGTCGGCGCAGATGACGTTCTGCTCGGCTGGTCGGCCGTGAACTACGCCATGGTGCCGTTCCTGCTGCTCGCGGGAATTGTGCTCGGCCTTTATGTTCTGCGCGGCAAGGCAGCGATGGCCTGACGCGCTACCACCGCCCTGTGAGAGAGCGCATAAGCAAACCGCCCTTACGGGCAAAGTCCGAGCGCGGCACGCCTTGCAATATGCATTCAGGGTCTTTCACCACGGCTTTGAGCACTGCTTCGCTTTGCCAAGTGGCGCGCAGCGCAGGAACGGCGGCTGCGGGTGCCCCAATCTTGCGCGCGTCAGCCAGTCGGTCGAGGCCTTGGATCGCGATGCTCGACAGCACCTCCCGTTCCAGCGATCCCATTTGGCCATTCAGCAACGCCGTGCGGTCAAAGCCGCCCGGAACCGGATCACGTCCCGCCGCCCAAAGCGCCGGGAGGGCTCGCATCAGGTTCGCTGCACCCATGGCCCACCCAGCCGCGCGCGCCATCTTCGCGGCCTCGCCCGCGCCAAGCGCCTGAACGGCAAGGGCCATTAATCCACCAGAGGTCGCCGCGATATAGGCATCAAAGCTGGCCCGTCCTGCATGCGCATCGTCGTAGATGTCAAAGGCGCGCGCGTCGATCAGGGCATCGAACGGTGCGCGTGGCAGATCATGTGCCGCAATCACCTCGGCCAGTGGGGCCACGACCTCATGACGGCGTGTCGGTTTGCCATCGTAGATTTCGGCGATGGCATCGCGCCACCATTGCAGGCGGATCTCAGCCAACGGTGCCTCGCTGACGACCCACGGTGCCTTGGCCACTTCCGAGTTGAAAGCATAGAGTGGGAACAGGACCTCACGCGCCGCGACCGGACCGCTCATCGCGCTCAGGAATCGATCGGGATCGGCATTCTCAACCAATGCTGCACAATCCTGCCAGCTCATGCCGGTTCCACCACAAAGACCGCGTAGGCATAGTTGTCGCCCCAACGACGGAACAGAGCGACCTCCTCTGCCGCGCCTTCCAATACCGCGCGAAGTGTTTCGTCAGCCTCCGGCCTTAGCGCCTCAGCCCGTGTGCCCAATGGGCCAAGATAGTCCTCCCAATCCGACTTGGGCTGGACGAAATCGGATACAACACGAAATCCCGCCGCCTCAACGCGCGCACGCACGCCCGTCCGGTTGGTCATCTGAGGGTATTCCATCCAAAACAGCCGGGCGGCCTCATCAGGTTGTTTTCGAATCCAGATGACCTCTGAGAAGGCGATGCGTCCGCCCGGTGCAAGCAGGGGACGCCAGGTCCGCAAGCCGTCCTCAACCCCCAGAAAATAGAGCGCGCCTTCACAGAGAATAAGATCAAGCGTTCCTTGTGCAAAACCAGGATCGGCCATGTCAGCCTGTCGCGTCGAAAGCCGCGCGCTGAGCCCCGCAGCAGAGGCACGCTGGCGCAACGTCTCAAGATAGGGTCCGTGATGATCGACGGCGGTGACCCGCGCCTCCGGCAAGGCCCGCAGGGCGACGAGTGAGGCCGCCCCCGGCCCGCTGCCCATATCCGCAATCTGCGCGGCCCCATGGATGCCTGCCTCACCCAACGTGCGCAAGGTCGTGGCATCGGAGCCCGGAGCCTCTCGCAAAAGACCCTGATGCAAGGTGAAAATCGGATCGGTCACGCCTGCCCCTTTAACTTTCCCCAAATACGCATGTTGCGCCGTCAGACAGGTGCGCCATCCCGGATCAATTTCCAGACCACCGCATCCTTGAGCGCCTGAAAACTTGCGTCGACAATGTTTTCTGACACCCCGACCGTGGACCAGCGGCGGCCATGCGCGTCTTCACTGTCGATCAGAACGCGGGTTACGGCCTCGGTCCCGCCATTAGTGATGCGAACCTTGAAGTCCACCAGCTTCATATCGTCGATATAGTCCTGATAGCGGCCCAGATCCCGGCGCAGCGCGGCAGAAAGCGCATGAACCGGACCTTGATCCGCCTCACTTTCGCCAAAGAAACTGTCAGCAGCGGAGATGATGCGTTCACCTGCAATCTCGACGACGACGACGGCCTCGGACACCGTGATCCGCTCACCCTTTGCATTGCGTCGCTTCTCGACCGTGACGCGGTAGCGCTCCACCTCAAAGAAAGTCGGCAACTGGCCGAGGATGTGTCGCGCCACCAGTTCGAAAGAGCCGCGCGCGCTGTCATAGGCAAAGCCCTGATCCTCGCGCAATTTGATTTCATCGAGGATCATGCCGAGGCGTGGGTCGCCCTTCTCCACGGTGATACCCGCCTCATCGAGGCGCTTTTTCAGGTTTGACTGCCCCGCCTGATTGGACATGGGAACGACGCGGGCATTGCCGACGATTTCCGGCACCACATGCTCATAGGTGGTCGGATCCTTGAGGATGGCAGACGCATGCAGGCCCGCCTTATGGGTAAAGGCGGACGCACCGACATAGGCGGCATGGCGGTTCGGAACCCGGTTTAGGATATCGTCGAGCATCCGGCTGATCCGCGTCAGATCCGCCAGTTTCTCCACCGGAATGCCCGTGTCGAACTGGCTGGCAAACGGTTCTTTCAGCAGCAACGTCGGGATGATCGAGACGAGGTTGGCGTTGCCGCACCGCTCTCCCAATCCGTTGAGCGTGCCCTGAATTTGACGTGCGCCCGCCTCAACCGCAGCGAGCGACCCGGCGACCGCCGTTTCGGTGTCATTATGCGTGTGGATGCCGAGCTTTTCGCCAGGAACGCCAGAGGCGATGACCTCCCGCACGATGCGCCCAATCTCTTCGGGCAGCGTGCCACCATTGGTGTCGCAGAGCACAACCCAGCGACACCCGGCGTCCAGCGCGTCATGCAGACATGCGAGGGCGTAGTCCGGGTTCGACTTGTAACCGTCAAAGAAGTGTTCGGCGTCAAACAGCGCCTCGCGGCCCTGAGCGACGATGTGAGAGAAGCTGTCGCGGATATTCTCGCGGTTTTCGTCCAACGTGATGCCCAGCGCGGTTGTGACGTGGAACTCGTGGCTCTTGCCCACGAGGCAGACGGCTGGTGTGCCTGCGTTGAGCACCCCGGAAAGCACCTCGTCATTCGCCGCAGAGCGCCCGGCGCGCTTTGTCATGCCAAAGGCGGTGAAGGTGGCGCGACTGAGCGTCGGCGCTGCGTCGAAAAAATCGCTGTCGGTCGGGTTGGCGCCGGGCCAGCCGCCCTCGACATAATCGAGCCCCAACTCATCAAGGGCGCGCGCGATGCGCTGCTTGTCATCAAGCGAAAAATCCACGCCATGGGTCTGCTGCCCATCGCGAAGGGTGGTGTCGAAGAGGGAGAGTTTTTCGCGGGTCATTGGGCGGTCTCCCCAAAAGGCGTTTGGCAGTAGCTCTTTACGTCATAACAGAGGGCATTTCCCGACCGCGGGTGGGGAAGAATTCCCCGCATCGCTCCGCAGGAGCGCGCCTTTGGCGCGACGGGGCGGTCGGGGAATGCCCGGTCTACGACCGAGCCAGGGAGAATTTGGACGAACCCCATCACTCCACCCCTTCCAGCTTCGTCGCATCAAACTCGGGTGACAGTTCCCAGACAGCACCCTCAGCGGTGTCTTTCACCACCACTCCGGCGGCTGCGAATGCATCGCGGATCGCATCTGCTTTGGCGAAATCTTTCGCTTTGCGCGCCTCCGCCCGGGCTACGATCAGCGCTTCGATCAATGTGGCTGCATCCCCGGCCTCGGGCCCCTCTGTCCACGCGCCCATCCCTGGCAAAAGTAGTCCGAGCACCTGTGCTCCGGCCAGCAACTCCGCAGGATCGGCCAAGGCGTGCAGCGCGGCTATCGCCCGTGGGGTGGTGAGGTCATCCGCAAGCGCTTCCAGAACGGACGCGGGCACGGCGGCTGAGGGCTCGACGCCCTCTGTCGCCGTCCGCCACTTACGCAAAACGGTCTCTGCCTCTTTCGCGGCGCGATCCGTCCAGTCCATCGGCGCACGGTAGTGCGTCGAAAGCAAAACGAAGCGGATCACCTCACCCGGATAGCCCTTCTCCAAAAGATCCTGCACGGTGAGGAAGTTGCCCAGCGATTTGGACATCTTCTCCCCCTCGACCTGAAGGAAGCCGTTGTGCATCCAGATGGACGCCATATCGTCATGGCCATGGGCGCAGCGGCTTTGCGCAGCTTCATTCTCATGATGCGGAAAGGCGAGGTCGATGCCACCACCGTGGATGTCGAAGCGCTCTCCCAGAATGTCGCGCGCCATGGCGGAGCACTCGATATGCCAGCCCGGACGGCCGCGGCCCCAGGGACTGTCCCATCCCGGTGTGTCGTCATCCGACGGCTTCCAGAGGACAAAATCCATCGGGTCGCGCTTGTAAGGCGCGACTTCGACGCGGGCACCCGCGATCATGTCATCAAGGTTGCGATGGGACAGCGAACCATAGTCCGGATCGCTCTTCACATCGAACAGCGCATGCCCCTCCGCGGCATAAGCGTGGCCCTTTGCGATCAGTTCCTCGATCATCGCGATCATCTGCCCGACATAGGCCGTGGCGCGGGGCATGTGGTCGGGCTCGGCGTTGCCCAGCGCGCCCATGTCGGACAGATACCAGCCGATCGTCTCCTCGGTGATGTCACCGATGGAGCGGCCCGTTTCCGCCGCCTTCGCGTTGATCTTGTCATCTACGTCGGTGAAGTTCCGCACGTAAGTCACATTCTGCGCGCCATAGACCTCACGCAGCAGCCGCGAGAGCACGTCGAAGATCACGACAGGGCGCGCATTGCCGATATGGGCGCGGTCATAGACGGTGGGTCCGCACACATACATGCCGATCTTGCCGGGCGTGACCGGCTGAAGCTCTTTCTTGGCTTTTGTCTTGGTATCGTGAAGGCGGATCGTGGTCATGTCAGTGGCTTTCGCGCGTCGGAAAAGGAACCCCGCGCGGGCCTATCAGGTCATGGATCGGATGAAAACGACGAAACCCCGCGCGGACGATATGTCAGGCGGTAATGCAAATCCGGAAGATGATGTTTGCGTTCGTCATGTGTCGATACATATCCGCGCTTTGACGTGGCGCGCAACCCCTTGCGCAGCCAAGCCTGAGCAGATCAGAGTGCGGCTTCACGTCAGGAGGTGCTCATGCAACTGTCATCCCGTATCCGCGCGATCCCCGAACCCGCTGGCAACGCTTGGGAAATCTACGAGCGCGCGCAGGAGATGCGCACCGAAGGCATTGACGTGACCATGTTGTCGATCGGGGATCATGACACCATAACGCCAGAGCCGATCATTGCGCACATGGCCGGTGCAGCCCGACAGGGCAATACGGGGTATGCGTCGGTCCCCGGGATGGCGCCATTGCGCGCCGCGATTGCTGAACGCGCGACCTTGCGCACGGGGGCAGCAGCCGTGGCGGGCAATGTCTTTGTCACCCCCGGCGGGCAGTTCGCCTTGTTCGAAGCGCTGATGGCCGTCACCGACCCCGGCGACAAGGTGGTGATGATAGACCCCTATTACGCAACCTACCCGATCACGATCCGAGCGGCAGGCGCCGCACCTGTCATCGTGAAAGCTGACCCGGACAACGGATTTCAACCGGATTTGCAGGACATGGCCGCGAAGCTGCCGGGATGCCGGGCGCTTTTGCTCAACACACCCAACAATCCGACGGGCGCGGTCTATAGCCGCGACACGCTCAACGCGATTGCCGAGCTGTGTCAGGCCCACGATGTCTGGCTGATCTCGGACGAAGTCTATGATGGTCAAATCTGGGAGGGAGAGCACCTGTCCCCGCGCGGGCTGCCAGGGATGGCCGAGCGCACCATCGTCATCGGCTCCATGTCCAAGAGCCATATCATGACAGGTTTCCGCCTTGGTTGGGTTTTGGCACCCGAACAGGTGGTCAATGCCATCTGGGAACTGGCCATCGCTACCACATACGGCGTACCGGGATTTATTCAGGAAGCCGCGTGTTTTGCGCTGACCGAGGGCGACGCGATTGAAGCGGAGGCTACCGCGCGCTATCGCAGCCGTCGCGATCTGGCAGTGGACGTTCTGCGTGGCGCAAATGGCTTGCGCCTCTCAGCCCCTCAGGGGGCGATGTATGTGATGGTGGATATCCGGCCAACAGGGCTGAGCGGGATCGCATTCGCGCGCAAGCTGCTGGAAGAGCATCATATTGCCGTCATGCCGGGCGAGGGGTTCGGACAAGCGGCCGCCGGTCATCTGCGTGTCTCACTGACTCTAGAGGATGACGCACTTGTCGCGGCATTGCGGACTTTGGCTGGTCTTGCAGGGGCACTCGCGGTTTAGTCCAGCGTTCTGCGGGGGCGACCGCTTGCGGTCACGCGCAATGTCGCCTCGATCAACTTCTCCGCCTCCTCGACCATTGCTGTGCGCCGGTCGATGTCAACGGAATAGACAGCATTGGCCGCACCGGCCTGCGCCATCTCTTCTGCAAGACGGGCTCGCAAAACATCTTCGGCCCGCCTCCGGGCGGCGGCTTCGTCGGCAAAGACCTCTGGCCCGCTGGGCAGATTCACCGAAAAGCCACCGCTGGCCGGGGCGAGGATCGTGACCTCGCGTGTGATCCGCACCTGACCGACCACCGCACCAACAGCGTTTGCAACATCTGCGTGCCGTGGCGTGGCATCCACAGCCGACAGTCTGGCCGCCACTTTGGGATAGTAGACTGGAGCTGATGCGCCGATCCCAATCAGCGGCACGCCGAGTTCTATGCGCGGGGTCAAAAGGCCCTGATGCCCGTCCAGTGCGGCTTCGACCGGAAGGGATGTCGCGAACGTCCCGGCATCGAAACCATCTTCAGCCGCGGCCGTTTCCAGCACAGCACGCGCTGATCGGCGCACCAACTGATCCAGCACAGCCTGCGCAACTGAACTTGCATCCGGGAATACGGCCAAGCCGTTGCCGCCGCGCCGCCGGGCAAAAAGTTGGGCGGCAAGCCGCGCCGCCTCGATATTCCATGTTGTGTGAAGACCCAGCACATGCGCCGCGTCAGAGGGTGTGAACCCACATATCTGCGCCGCCCCGGTCGCAACGGCCCGCCCGATCAGCCGGTCTGCACCGCGTCGCAGCGCGAAAACCTCCAGCGCAGCAGGTTCACCGCCGATCGCTTCCAGCAGGTCGCGAATTGGGCCAGCGGGCGCAAGATCGGCAGAGATCACACGCACGAAACGGCCATCGGTATCAAGTGGACGATCGCGTTCCAGCTGCGCCTTCAGGTGTTCGAGAACCACCGGATGCTCCTGCGTCAGCAGGCTGATCGGAACCGCGCGCCGCGGCCCTAGCGTGAGGGCCGGGATCAGACCGCCCGGCTCCAAATCGACGAGACTGTCCCCGCCCAGCCCGTGGGTGCGCATCGCCACAGCCTCAACCATTGTGCGCGCCCCGCCGACCTTTGCCCCATCCGGGTCGATGCGAGGACGTCCATCCGACAACAGAGCGACATCGGTGGTGGTGCCGCCAATATCGGAAACGATCGCATCGGGCTGACCCGTGAGGAAGGATGCACCCACAAGGCTGGCAGCCGGTCCGGACAGGATCGTCTCAATCGGTCGCGTCCGGGCAAACTCTGCCGAGATAAGTGCACCATCGCCGCGCACGACCATCAGAGGAGCATGAATACCGCGTGCCAAGAGCAACGTTTCCGCAGATTGCACGAGCCGGTCGATCAGGGAAACGAGGCGCGCGTTGAGCAACGCCGTCAGCGCACGCTTGGGACCGTTGATCCGGGCGCTCAATTCGTGGGAGCAGGTCACCGGAAGGTCGAATTCAGTGCGGATCATATCGCGCAAGGCAATTTCATGGGCCGGATTGCGCACGGCGAAGAGGGATGCGACAGCCACGGCACTGACCTGCCCTGCCACCTCAGACAGTTGATCACGAATGTTGTCGATGTCGAGCGGTGCAGCCTCTCCACCGCCCGATGTGTGGCCGCCCGCGCCAAGCAGGACCGGATCAGAGCCCAGCGCCGCAGAGAGACCTGCCCGGTCCAGATCCTTTGGGCCGAACCCAACAAAGGCCAGCGCGGTCGGGGCGCCCTGCCCCTCGACCAGCGCATTGGTGGCAAGGGTTGTAGATAAGGAGACCAGGCCGATCTCCTCCGGCTTGCGTCCGGAATTTTGCAAAACAGCAGAGATCGCGTTGCCGATCCCGATGGAAAGGTCCTGTCGGGTCGTCAGCGCCTTGGCCGTCGCCACCACCGCAGCCGCGCCGTCGCCGAGCCGTGTGTCATCAATCAGCGCGGCGTCGGTATATGTACCGCCCGTGTCCAGCCCGAGGAGAAGGGTCATGTCGCCTCCCGCGCGCCCACTGCGCGCACCAGCAAAATTACACAGAGCAGGACGATGGCAAGCATGGTCCAGGCGGCGGCCCACCCCGCCCCTCCTACCATCGTCCCCATGAGCGGGGACGCCGTCAGGTAGCCGACATAGGCCAGGGCCGTGACCCCAGCCAGCACCGGCCCGCGCGCGGCGTCCGACATGCGACGGGAGACCATGCGAAACACGGTTGGTTCCACGGGGCCAACTGCAATGCCGATGATTGCACAAAGCATAACCGTGACCGGGAGCGATGGCAGCATTGAGAGCAACAGGAAGGCCGGCCCGCCGATCAGTCCGGCTGCAAGCAGAATGCGGTGCGCCCGTATCCGCAATTCAATCATATGCGCGATGAACCGTCCGCCACTCATGCCCAGCATGAAGGCAGCTGGTGCCAGTGCCGATTGGAGCGGCTCAACCAGCCAGAGCGTTTCCAGGTAAAGCACGGTCCAGCTCATCGCCGCCTGTTCCGAGAAGGCACCGGCGGCGGCGATCAGGCCCAGAAGAATGGCAATCGCGCCAAACTGCATCCCCGACGCCGGCGTCGCAGCGGCGGCCCTTTGCGCTGTCGCGCCGGCGCGGTTTTCGATCAGCGCGGCAAGTGCGAGGCTTAGCGCGACCAGGGTGAACACCTCCTCCACGCCCCCGCCAAAAGCGCGGATCGCGCCCGCCAGCGGGGCCGCGGCGACAACCGACAGGGTGAAAATCCCATGCGCCAGATTGAAGAGCCGCATTGAATACGCGTTCTCCAGGATCGAGATTCGCATATTCAACGCAATGTCGAGCCCACCGGACGCAGCACCGGCAAGGCCGAGCGCCACGCCAAGCATGCCAGCGCCGTCAGCGCGCGATAGGATCAGGCAGGCAAGGCCGAACAGGGCAAGGGACGCCGGCAACATCACCGGCTGAAACCGGCGCATGAGAAAGCCGGAGATCAGCAGCGCGGGCAATCCCCCAACTGTGATCGCCCCCATAAGCCAGCCGAACCCTGCCGCGCCGAGCGCACTGATCGCCTTGAGATCGGGCATCGAGGCCGCCAGCCCGCCCCAGAAAAACCCCGCGGCAACATAGCCGAGGCACAGGGAACTTGCCTGAATGCGGGGAGAAAGCGCAGTGGTCATGGGTCACTGCTAGCCCGGCTTCAACCCCGCGACAATGCGCATCCGGCGCGATTGCTGTCTGTTCGCGACATGATCCTTGCAGCAGAAGGGCCGCGCGATAGTCATCGCGCGGCCCCTTCCGTTCAGATTTGGAGTATCTCAGGCAGCTGAGGACGCGCTGCCCGGCTTATTTCGGCCGCCCGCGTTGCGCCGCCGTCGGTTCGGACGGCGCTTTGCGTTCGGATTGGCTGGCCCGTTGCCACGGCGATTGCGCTGGGGCTTGCGGCTTTCCTCTCCCTGGACAGAGCCGGGCAAGAGTTTCTCCCCAGTGATACGCTCAACCGCGCGCAGCTTCTTCACCTCATCCGGTGCCACGAGGCTGATCGCGATGCCGTCCGCACCATTCCGACCGGTTCGCCCAATGCGGTGAACGTAGTTTTCAGGCTCATCGGGCAGATCAAAGTTCACGACGTGGCTGATGCCTTTCACGTCTATACCACGTGCTGCAATATCCGTAGCGACAAGCACGCGGATCGTGCCGTGCTTGAAATTGTTAAGCGCTTTCTGCCGGGCGTTCTGCGCCTTGTTGCCGTGGATCGCGTCCGCTCCAATCCCGTCCTTGACGAGGTTTTGAGCGACGCGGTCCGCACCGCGCTTGGTGCGGGCAAATACGATGGCCCGCTCCACACCTTCGCCCGAGACGATCTGAGCGAGGCGCGCCCGTTTCTTGGGGCCTTCAAGCAATTCCGCGCTCTGCTCGATTTTCGTGACCACGGTCGATTGGGGCGCCACCTCTACCCGAACAGGATCCTTTAGGAAGCTGTGGGCAAGGCCCGATACTTCCTCTGGCATCGTTGCCGAGAACAGCGCCGATTGGCGGCGCGGATGCAGCATAGATACGATCCGCTTGACCGGCTTTACAAAACCCATGTCGAGCATGCGGTCCGCCTCATCCAGCACGACCCAGCGTACCTCATCAAGACGGACCTTGCGGTCATCAACGAGGTCGAGAAGGCGCCCCGGTGTTGCGATCAGAACGTCGACACCGCGGCTGAGCTGACGGACCTGACCGCCGCGGCTGGTTCCGCCGAGGACAAGGCAGGTGGAAATCCGCGCGCCGCCGGCGAAGCGACGAAACTCATCCTGGATTTGCACCGCCAGTTCGCGTGTTGGGGCCAGGACAAGCGCGCGCGCCGTTCCCGGCGTCGGGCGTCCCTGAAGGCCAAGCAAGTGATGCAGGATGGGCAGGGCGAAAGCTGCCGTCTTCCCGGTTCCTGTCTGGGCAAGCCCCAGAATGTCGCGTCCTTCCAGTTGCGGCCCGATGGCCTGCGCCTGAATCGGCGTCGGTGTGTCAAAACCCGTGCGGGCCAGTGCATTTGTGATCGGTTGCGCAAGCCCGAAGCTTGCAAAGGTCAAATCGGTCAAATTCAGTCCTAAGGCCACAAGACATGTGGCGATCCGCAAAGCCGGGCGCATCCGGTGCGGCAATTCATAAAGCGATGATCGGTCTGGGGCCGTTGGCCGCCGGGCGCGTTGCGCCATCGCGAAGGGTCTGGTGCGTCCCGCACAAGCGGGGCGAAAGAGGTTCCCGTGGAACCGACCCACGGCGCGAGGACACTGATCCCCACGAATACGGTTGGATGCGACCTAATGTGCTGCGGTGCAAAAAGCAACCCTTTCCCCTTGCACCGCAGGCCCGATTGGCCGACTTGTCACAGCAGATAGATATGTGGAGACCCTTCCGATGGCCCTGACCAAAGACGCGCTGATTGCGGCCCTTTCCGATATTCCCGACCCGTCAGGTTCCGGAAATCTCGTATCGAACGACCGCGTGCGGGCAATCACCATCGACGGCGACGCGGTTCGGTTCCTGCTTGAAATGCCGGCGGAGCTTGCTGCGCGGGCCGAACGTCAGCGGGCCGCAGCAGAACAGGTTGCAAAGACGCTCGGCGCGGCCAAGGCCTCTGTCCTGCTGACTGCGCACAATGATGGGAGCGCGCCCAAGGCTGCGCCGCCGCCAGACCTGAAAATTGGCCGTCACCCGACCCAGCAGGCTGGGCCACAGAAGGTTACGGGCGTCAATCGCATCATCGCGATTGCCTCAGGCAAAGGCGGCGTTGGCAAATCGACCGTGTCCTCAAATCTGGCCGTGGCACTTGCCCAGCAAGGCAAGCGTGTCGGACTGCTGGATGCGGATGTCTATGGTCCCTCTCAACCGCGAATGCTGGGCATCTCCGGGCGCCCGGGTGCAGGCGACGATGGGCAGACCATTATTCCCCTGCGCGCGCACGGGGTCACTGTCATGTCCATCGGCTTCATGCTGGCCGATGACGAAGCGGTCATCTGGCGTGGCCCGATGTTGATGGGGGCCTTGCAGCAATTTCTGGGACAGGTGCAATGGGGCGATCTGGATGTGCTGATCGTTGATCTGCCGCCGGGAACAGGCGACGTGCAGCTTACGCTGGCCCAGAAAGCCGAACTGACCGGCGCGATCGTCGTCAGCACGCCGCAGGACATTGCGCTGCTCGACGCGCGCAAGGCGTTGAACATGTTCTCCAAGACCAAGACACCGGTGCTTGGAATGATCGAGAATATGAGCACGCATATCTGCCCGAAATGTGGTCACGAAAGCCATATCTTCGGCAATGGCGGCGCGAAGGCCGAGGCCGAGAAGCTGCGCATCCCGTATCTTGGCGCCGTACCGCTCGACATGTCGATCCGCGAGGCGGGCGATGGCGGCGCGCCGATTACAGCGGCGGATCCCGACGGTCAGCACGCCGCCATATTTCAGGGCATGGCGCAACGTCTGATTGAAGGCGGTCTGGTCTGATCTGTCCGATCCCGCGCGATTGCAACTTCGGGTTGTCAAAAATGAACGAGATCAGGCCCAAAGATTGCCACAATGCGGCGCAAGGTTGATGCTGTGGCTTGATGACTTTTGGGGGAAGGCACCAGCGTGACGGTGGAACGTGAACAGGTCGGGACGGAGGGGTTCAACTCGCAGCGCTTGCGCTTCGGGCGGCGTATTCTCATCCTGTCCTCTGTCACAATCTCCATCACCACATCGCTGATTTCGATCCTGCTGGTCTTTGGATTGCAGCAGGATCAGAACGCGGTTCTACCTGTTCTGATCGGCTCCCTTATCTATTTGATAATCCCGGTGCTTTTTCGGGTCGGATTGTCGGTCGAGATTGTGCGGGACTCGTTTTTCGCGATCACCTTTGCCGTGGTCTTGCTGATCTCTCTCGACCCTGCGGCCGGTGTCGCCTTCGGATTCATCAGCTATCTGCCGATTTTCGTATGTGTCGCAGGCATGCTCTATAGCCTGCGTGGCCTGTTGGTGATTGCCGGGCTGGCAACCGCGCTCGTCGTCAGTATCGCGATCCTGGACATCACCCGCCTGCCCAATGTGCGCACGGTTTCGGATCCCGGTGAGGTCATCATGATCGCGACGCGGCAAGGTTATGCGATCCTGTTTTCCACCGTTCTGGTGATCGTGGCGATGCGCCTGTTTCAGGACATGTTGGCCCGAATGCGCGAAGCCCGCGACGAAGCGCGGCGCATCAGCGAAAGCAAGACAGCCTTCCTGGCCAATGTGAGCCACGAGGTGCGCACGCCGCTCAACGCAATTCTGGGCATGGCGGAAATCCTGAAGACAACCGAGCTGACAGCCGGTCAGCGCCGCAAGATCGAAACCATCTCGCATTCCGGCGGCACCTTGTTGGAACTGCTCAATGATGTGCTTGATGTTTCGCGGCTCGAAGCCAATCAGATGCCCGTCACCCCATCCGCGCAGAGCCTTAGCGAGATTTTCGACGGGCTTCACAGGCTGTGGGCCCCGATGGCTCAAGGTAAGGGCCTGACCCTGCGCCTTTCGATTGAGCCAGGCGTGCCTGATCGTGTCATGGTGGATGCGCAGCGGCTTCGCCAATGCGTCACCAATCTGATCTCGAACGCGATCAAATTCACATCTGACGGAGAGGTCAGCGTATCCGTCCGCGCTGAACCGCACGAGTCGGGCGACACAAAGCTAATCATCGACGTCACGGATACGGGCATTGGCATGTCCGCAGATGCAGCCGACAGGGTGTTTCGTGCGTTCGGGCAGGCTGATGAGGCGATCAGCAAATCCTTCGGCGGAACTGGCTTGGGCCTGACCATCACACGGCAGCTTGCACGGCTGATGGGCGGCGACCTGCGCTTTAAGTCTTTGGAGAACTCCGGGACGGTCTTCACTCTGACACTGATCGCAGCCCCCGCCGTGGAAGAACCGGATGATATTGATCAGATGGGCGGGCAACCCGCAGCGGGAATGCGCGTTTTGATCGTGGACGACGTTCCGACCAACCTCATGGTTGCCGCGACTTACATGCGGGCACTTGGCGCCCAGGTTGACGAGGCGATGAACGCTGACACGGCGTTGGAGCTGATCCGCAATCAGGCCTTCAATCTGGTTCTGCTCGACATCCACATGCCGGGCAATAATGGCCTTTGGGTGTTGGAGCGGTTGGCAAATGGCAAGGGACGGGTGCCGCCGATTGTGATGATCACAGCCGGAGCCACAGAGCGGGAGATCGAGCGGGCGCGCAATCTGGGCGCGCGGGATGTTCTGGTCAAACCGTTGACGCCACGCATGCTCGAAGGGCTGGTGCGCGATCTTGCTGCGTAAGCGCCACGGCGCCTTTCGGGAAAAATGAAGACAGCTTTCAGCGCCCTTGCACGAAACAGCCCCCGCGCTGTATAGGCGCCGGAAAGCAGAGTTTTCATCAGGACAGAAGCGTATGGCCAAGATCAACGGTAACGAAATTCGCCCCGGCAACGTGTTGGAGCATAATGGCGGTCTTTGGGTCGCCGTAAAGGTCGGCCACGTGAAACCCGGTAAGGGTGGCGCGTTCGCTCAAGTCGAAATGAAAAACCTGCGCAATGGCTCGAAGCTGAACGAACGCTTCCGGTCTGCGGACAAGGTCGAGCGTGTGCGGCTGGAACAGAAAGACCAGCAATTTCTTTACGAAACCGACGGCATGCTCGTTTTCATGGACAGCGAGACGTTCGAACAGGTCGAAATTCCTGCCGATATCCTCGGCGATCGACGCCCGTTCTTGCAGGACGGCATGACCATCCAGCTGGAATATTACGAAAGCGAGGCGCTGAACGCGTCCCTGCCAGAACGTGTGACCTGCCAGATCGTGGAAACCGAGCCTGTGGTGAAAGGTCAGACGGCCGCGAACTCCTTCAAGCCCGCCGTGCTCGACAATGGTGTCCGGGTCATGGTGCCACCTTTCGTTGCACAGGATGAGAGCATCGTGGTGTCCACGGAAACCATGGAATATGTTGAACGCGCCTAATCCAGGACGCGTCAGAAAAGCAAAAGGCCGCTTTCCAAATGGAGAGCGGCCTTTTCCGTTTCACCCACGGTTCATTCAGAGGCGTCGTGGCGCCGGACCGCGCGGCGGTTGGCCCGGTTGTAATCCCACTGCCGCCGCGCCGCCGCCACCTTGTGCAAAGTTCGTAGAGATCTCTCCCCAGAAGCAGCGGGGAAAGAAGGGGTAGGTGTCGGTCGCGAAGTAGACGAATTCCCCATTCAGATATCCGCCATTGCACTGATCGAGGTCGCCCGAACCCGAAACATACTCCCAATCCTCGACATAACTGCCATCATAGGCGCCGAAGGGCTCAGACGGGCGCGTTCCGGATTTGAGTTGCCAGCTCGACGTCATCGCACTGCTGACATAGTGGATTTCGAACCCGTCTGCCGCATAGCCAAGATGCGTACCGTCCATGCCAGCCATCAGGACATCGGACGGGCCGTGGTAGTGATAGATGCCTTGATTGTCGACATGTGCCCCCGCCGCGTCGATGCCCAGAAGATCCGCTGACCCCATCCCCTCAAGGTTCCAGCCCGACGAACGATCCCGAGAATGGCCGCGCGGGCTGCTCGCATCATACCAATCTGCGGTTCCGGGGCGGATCGGGATGCCGTTCAAAGCGATCCCGACGGTTCCGCCAGATTGCTGCGCGGTCGTCCCTCGGGTTGGCGTCGCGTCTACACAATACTCATGATCTTGAACGGAAATCGAATGTGGGTTGCCAGCGTTCGGGAAGGTTCCCGTTTCATGGTCTGGAATGCCATTTGACAGAACGCAAATCTCCCCGCCCTGCTGGACAATGTCGGAGCGGGCGATGCTGGCGCCGACGGCCCCTGTGCACGCGGCGACAAGCAGAGTTCCTGCCAGGATGCGGGCGTGGGTCTTAAGAGTGGTCATCATGGCATTGGCCTCATTCTTAGCGGTGATTTGCCTGTGATACGGACCGCTGCGCATCTTCCGTCGCAGAAATGTCAGATCGTTTGAAACTTCTTTCAAACCATTCCGTGGTTGGTTGGAGTTGTTCATCCAAGGAGGCATGCGATGTTGAGTGAAAATATTATGGTCGGTCTGGGATTTGCCGCGTTTGGGATTGCCCTGATTGCCATATTGGCGCGTCCCGCTCCGGTGGAAGAGGTGCACGTCTTCAACGTGATCGCGATGACGGAAGCACCAGTCATCGGGGTTGTCCCGGAAACCGAGACGGTTGCCATTCTACCTGCGCCCGCGCCCAATCGCGGTTGATCTGCGTATTGCGCAACCCCGTGTGGCGCTATCTGCCCTTGCATATTGATCGGCTGAGCGTTACGCCCCGCCCGTCCACTCCATCGCAGGTAGTCCCATGTCCGTAGCATCCGCAAATATCAATCTGATGATCAAAGCCGCCCGCAAAGCGGCACGCGGGCTCGTTCGGGATTTCGGCGAGGTGGAGAACCTGCAGGTTTCCATGAAGAGTGCCGGTGACTTCGTTTCGAAGGCCGACATGAAAGCGGAAGAGATCATTCGGCAGGAGCTGATGGAAGGGCGTCCCAACTATGGCTGGTTGGGAGAGGAGAGCGCCGAGGTCAAGGGCGCGGACCCGACCCGTCGCTGGATCGTCGACCCGCTCGACGGCACCACGAATTTTCTGCACGGCATGCCCCATTGGGCGATTTCCATTGCCCTTGAGCATAAGAAGGAAATCGTGGCTGGCGTTGTCTACGATCCGGTGAAGGATGAGATGTTCGTGGCCGAGAAGGGCAACGGCGCCTGGCTTAACGACCGTCGCATCCGGGTCAGCGGTCGGCGTGACATGATCGAAATGGTCTTTGCGACCGGCGTGCCCTTTGCGACGAAGGGCGATCTTCCCGAAACCTTGAAAGATCTGGGCCGTTTGATGCCGCATTGCGCCGGTGTCCGTCGCTGGGGTGCGGCGTCGCTCGATTTGGCTTATGTGGCTGCGGGGCGATATGATGGATATTGGGAGCGGTCGCTGAATGCTTGGGACATCGCGGCCGGGCTGGTGCTCGTGAAAGAGGCCGGCGGGCTTCAGGCCCCGATCGAAGAGGATGAGAGCATCCTCGAAAGTGGCTCCGTCATCGTTTCGAACGAAGCGGTTCACGAACGCTTCACCAAGATCATCCGCAACCAGTGATGCGTTGGCTGGCAGGGATTGTCTTTGCCGCCGCCCTGCCCGCCAAGGCTGATGAGGCCGCGTTGCGGGGTGCCGTTCAAACCTGCCTTGGCATAGAAAGTCGGCTGGACCGGCTGGAGTGCTATGATGCTATTTCCCCGCGCTTTGCCATTGCGCCTGCGCAAAGCGCTTGGCGGATGGAAATAGAGCCGGGATCGCCAAACAATATTACGATCAGCCTGGAGGCCGTGCGCGGGCGTGCGGCTTTTGACCGACCGATCCTTCTGATCGCAAGATGTCGCAACGACACGACGGAGATGTTCATCCACTGGAACCAATTTCTGGGACAAGATGGCGGAACCCTGCCCGATCTTTGGAAAGAGGTTGAAATCAAGCTGGATGATGGCCCCGCCGAACGTGGCGAATGGCCCCTCTCGGATATACAAGAAGCGACATTCACACCTGAATGGGGCGGACGCCTGCTGCGCCGATTGTCGGAGAGTGATCGGCTGATCGCGCGCATCACGCCCTATGACGGTGAACCGCTGGAGGCGGAGTTTGCTTTGACCGGTTTGGAAACGGCGGCCCGACCGATCGCTGCGGCATGCGGCTGGTCCTTTGACGGCTAGTCGATCCGCCGCAAGACTGCCTCACCCGCCTGCATGTCGCCCGTTGCGCGATCGAAGCGCAGATGAGCGAGGCCTTCATTGCCCGAAACGGTGAAGAGCGTTCCTACAGCCTTCTCCCCCGCCGTGATCGGGGTTCCCGATGAAGGTGCAGGTCCCTCCACAGACACCCGTGAGAGGCCCTTGCGCAGCTCGGTCTTGTGCTTCATGCGCGCAGTCACTTCTTGCCCCACATAGCATCCTTTGCGGAAATCGACGCCGTTCAATCGCTCGAACCCTGACTCCAGAATGTAGCTTTCATCCGGGACCAGCTCGATCCCGGTCTCTGGCACAAGATAGGCGACACGGCGCGCGTCATAGTCTGCGCGCGTCATGCCTTCGCTGACCGACGCACCATAAAGCCGCCATCCCATGCGCGGGTCCCGCGGATCGGCAATCGCGTCTTCGACGGGCTGATCCAGTGCCGCAACCGACATATCTGTCGGCGTGATCTGAACATCCGCACGCAGCCGATACATCGTCAGGCGCCGCGCCAAACCAGCGGCCTGATCGCTCTGCACATCCAGCAAGACGGCGTCCCCTTGTGCGATCAGGAAGAAATCGCAGAGGTATTTCCCCTGCGGTGTAAGGATCGCCGCCCAGACAGGCGCATCTTGCAGTTTGGACACATCATTGGTGACCAGCCCTTGCAGGAAATCGATCACATCCCCGCCGGTCAGTCGCAGGATCGTTCGGTTGCTGAGCGCATGTGTCATCGGGAAGCTCCTCGCATCATGCGATCGATATAGGGGACGGATGCCACCGCGCCCACCTTCCGTGAAAATCTGCGCGCGCAAGTTCGACGGTGTCGCCTGTCGGCCACTCCGTCAGCTGAACCGTGGCGCTGTCCGACCGGTCGTCGAGCTCAAGACGCAGCCAAGAGAGAGGCCTTGTCCGGCCAAGCTCAGCCAACTGCGTGGCGACGGCCCTGCGCTCCACGTCTGACAGGTATCCCCACATCACAGAGTGGAAGATGACCGGATGGGCGGATGCGTTTTGAATTTCCGGGGCGATTGATGCGAGCCATTCGGCCGCCCCAGCGGTCGCAATGGGCGGACGAGCTGCACCCACGAGGGCAAGCGCTGCCCTAGCGCGAGCCAGACGCTGTGGCTGATCGGGCCAGATATAGGCGAGCATTCGGGCGGCAGCCTGCGGATTGGATGCGTCGATGGGTGAGAGGTCAGATCCGGCCCGGTCCATGATCTCAAGCGGTATGTCGAACGCGGGAGGCGCGCCGGACCACTCACATTCCAGCGTAACCGTAGCGTCTGGCGCGCCCCAATGGCGTCCACCGCCGAAGTCATAGCGATACTTTTCCGGGAATAGGTTCAGCCCCGCGCTTGATCCAATCTCATACAGGTTCAGAGCGCCATTCCGGGCAGCGATGGTGAGCAAGCCCCCCAACAAGACACCAGAGCGTGCGACCTCATTCGTCTGCGGTGCGGCTTTCAGCCAATCCTGCAATGCCTCATCAAAAAGGGCAGCGCTCACCCGCTGGCGCAAGATATGCGGAGGTACACCATTGGGCGGGTAGACCTCGGCCAACCGATCGTCCCGCCAACTCAGGGCATGCAGGCCGCCACACAAGCGCAATGCGAGAGCGGCGTCCCGTGGATCGGCGCTGAAACTCAAGACAGTCTTGGCAACGGGCGCATCGCTCATCGGCAACAGATCCGCCAGTATATGGCAGAGATTTCCCGTGAAAGGACTGCCAAGATTTGTGCAGATATCGCCCTGCGCCCGAAAATGATCCAATATTGCCGCTGACGTCACGTTGGCCCTTTCCCCCAAGGCGCATGGGCCTAGAGTTTGCGCAGAACATAAGGGAGCACGACCATGAAAGCGATGCAGATTACAGAACTTGGCCAGCCTTTACAGCTGGTTGACGTCGACGCTCCGACACCGGGAAAGGGTGAAGTCTCCATCCGCGTTGCCGCATGCGGTGTGAATTTTGGCGATACGTTGATGGTCAAGGGCACCTATCAGGAGCGCCCACCGTTGCCCTTTGCGCCCGGTATGGAAATCTGCGGCACGGTTGAGGCGGTCGGCGAAGGCGTAAAGGGCCTCAAACCCGGCACGCGGGTTGCGGCGCTCTGCGGATCAGGTGGTTTTGCCGAGGTGGCAACCGCACCTGCTGCAGCCTGCGTGCCCGTCCCGCCAAATATGAGCGATGCGGAGGTTGCGGCCTTTTTGGTGGCCTATGGCACCTCCCATGTCGGGCTCGACTACCGCGCGCGCCTGAAAGAAGGTGAGAACCTGCTGGTGTTGGGTGCTGCGGGCGGGGTCGGGCTGACCGCCATCGAAATCGGAAAGCTGATGGGGGCAAACGTCATTGCCTGCGCGCGCGGCGCGGCGAAGCTGGAGATTGCCAAGCAGACCGGCGCGGATCATCTGATCGACAGCGACACCGACGATATTCGCGAGGTCGTAAAATCACTTGGTGGTGCTGATGTTGTTTATGACCCGGTTGGGGGAGATCAGTTCAAAGCTGCGATGAGGGCGTGCAACCCAGAGGCTCGTTTACTGCCGCTCGGCTTTGCATCCGGTGATGTGCCGCAGATCCCAGCCAATATCCTTTTGGTGAAGAACCTGACTGTTCACGGCTTCTATTGGGGTGCCTACTCGAAGTTCAAACCTGAAGTCCTGGCCAACAGCTTCATGCAGCTCTTCCAGTGGCACATGGCTGGCAAGCTGAAGCCGCATGTCAGCCATCAGATTCCATTGGCGGATGCGAATGACGCCCTTGACCTGCTGACCACCCGTAAAGCGACGGGAAAAGTCGTTGTGACGATGGGCTAGATTGGGTTGGCGGGCGCCTGTCAGGCGCCCACATTACTCTGCCGCGACAGCGGTTGGACCTCCATAAGCGCCACGCACAGCCCGGGCGAGGTGCCCCGCCAATTCCGCATTGGCACCCTTTGCGACGTACATATTGATGTTGATCTCTGGCAGCTGCGGCAACGCCCCGCCATGCCGCACCGCTTCCATATAGGGCGGTGTCGATCCGCTCACGACGGCATGTACTGCAAGATCGGCCGAGACACTGGCCTCCACCGTACGTGTCGAGTCGCTCTCAACGGCCATCTCCCACGGGACGTCCGCTGAATCGAGCGCCACCTGCACACCCGCGCGGAAAATGCAGGCATATTCGAAGGCTAAGCGCAGCGGCCGTTGCTTCCACGCCTGACCGTTTGGTGCGCCAACCCATTCCAGCTGCTTGCTGGCCAGTGTCACGCCCCCTGCGTCCACGTCCTGCTCGGTGGTGAGGATCAGATCAACCTCACCCCGCGCCATTTGAGCCTTGAGGCCACGGGTGTAGGATGAAATCAGCGTTACCTTCACGCGGGGATAATCGACGGCGAAACGCTGCAGGATCAATGGAACATGGGGATAGACGATGTCGTGCGGGACGCCGAAAACAATTTCGCCTTCGTAATCAGAATGCGTCATCCGGCTCCAGACTTCGTCATTCAGACGTAGGATCCGCCGTCCGTAGCCCAACAGCTGCTCCCCCTGAGCGCTGAGCGCGACGCCCCGACCGGACCGATCGAGGAGCGGCTGGCCCAGAGACTCCTCCAACCGCTTGATCTGCATGGATACGGCACTCTGTGTCAGATGCAGCTGACCGGCGGCGCGCGTGACCCCGCCGCATTCTGCAACGGTCACAAATGACCGGAGGGCTGTCATATCGAGATTGCGGGGCATCATCACCTCCCGTGATGTATCACTTCACATTCATTCGTTTGTGTTACGTGAAGTGAGTCTCTAAATCAATCACCATCAACGATATGAAATGCGCAATACATTCGCAAACAAGATGGACCTTGACCATGTATATGACCGCAACCCTTCCCCGCTCTGCCCGCCCTGCCCTTTCGCTGGCCTGGTTCACCCGTTGCTATCTGATGGCTCGGACCCGTGCGCAGCTTGCAAAACTGGATGACGCTCAGCTTGAGGATCTGGGCCTGTCCGCACAGGACGCGGCACGCGAAGCAGCCCGCCCCTTCTGGGCCTGATCTGCCGCACAAACAGGATGGGGACGATCAATCGTCGAGATCGTCCCAGTCCGGGCCCAACGGATAGGACACCAGTGTTCTGTAATCTGGCCCATCTGGCGAGAGGCGGGATTCGATCAATTCGAACCGGTCCGCCCAAAAAGGCCCCAGCTGAACATCCACATTCTGCGCGAACCACGCGGCATCTCGCACGTCGAGCGGTGCGCGCAACCTGCTGAGCGTGATGTGAGGCACAAAGCGGCGTCGCTCGAGCCGCAAACCCGCGCCATCCGCGGCCTTCACAACCGAACGGTGCAAACGATCAAGGCCAGAGGCCTCCACATTTGCGTGCAGGTTCCGGGGCTTTGACGATCCAAATTGGCCAAGCCCGGCCACCTTCCAGCTGAACGGATCATCCTCGATGCATCCCAGCAGTGCTGCGCATTCTTCTGCCTGCGCCTGTCCAACAGCGTCGCCGAGAAATGCTAGTGTGATGTGATACTGCGCGGGGGGAACGATGCGCCCGCACCGAAAGCCAGCGCCAACATTGGCAACAGCCTCGCGCGCAGGTCCGTCAACGGGCACCGCCACGAATAGGCGCATCACTCAACCCGTTCAATCAGCTCGAGCACATATGGGCCAAGCCCCTCGACAATCAGGCTGACCCCTTCGGCATTTGGATGAATTCCGTCCGCCTGCATGTAGTCTTGCGCGGCCGCGAGGCTTTGTTCCTGCAACCCCAACCCTTCGAACCAGCTTGGCGCAAAGACCGCGCCATACCTCTGGGCGAGTTCGGGATACATGGTATCGAATGCTTCCTTGAATGCGGGGCCATAATTGCCCGGCGCCTCCATCCCCACCAGCAGCACGGGCAGATCCTTTTCAGCCGCCGTAGCCAGAATTCCATCGAGATTGGCACGGCTCATGGAAGGGTCGAGCCCCCGTAGCAGGTCGTTGCCACCCAGCGCCACGATCATCGCATCAACATCGGGGGTGAGGGTCCAATCCACCCGTGCCAGCCCGCCGGCGGTCGTATCGCCCGAAACACCTGCGTTCATAACGGTCACGTCCGCGCCTTGATCGCGAAGCCACGCCTGCATTTGAGGCACGAACCCGTCCTCGACCGCGAGCCCGTAGCCCTGGGTCAGACTGTCGCCCAAGGCTGCGACCGTGATCTCCTGCGCGGTGAGCGGCGTAGCAAGCACGATCAGGCCCATGGCCCCATTGCGGATCGACAGCGCCGCCCCATATGTGAACCGAAGTCCCTTACGGAGCATTCCAATGACCGACACTGTTCTCTCGCTCGTCGATGCGCGGCTCACGCTCGCTGGCAATGCAGGTCCGATTGACATTTTGCATGGCATATCGCTGGACATCACGCGCGGAGAAACTGTTGGGCTGACAGGGCCAAGTGGTTCGGGCAAATCATCGCTCCTCATGCTGATGGGCGGGCTGGAACAGGCGACCGGCGGAACGATCAACGCGCTCGGTCATGATCTTACATCACTGGGCGAAGATGCGCTCGCCCGGTTTCGCAGGGATCATATGGGCGTAGTGTTTCAGTCTTTCCACCTGATCCCAACGATGACCGCACTGGAAAACGTTGCGACGCCACTGGAATTGGCCGGCAAGGCCGACGCGTTCGACCGGGCCGCGGAAGAACTGGCTGCCGTGGGCCTGAAGGACCGCATTCACCACTACCCCAGCCAGATGAGCGGTGGGGAGCAACAGCGGGTCGCTCTTGCCCGTGCCGCAGCCCCACGCCCCGAAATCCTGCTCGCGGACGAGCCGACCGGAAACCTGGACGGCGCTACGGGTGAGGCCATTATGGATGTTCTGTTCGGGTTGCGGGACCGTCACGGATCGACGTTGGTGCTCGTGACCCATGCGCCTGAGCTTGCTGCACGGTGTGACAGGGTGATCCGCCTGCGCGACGGCGCGCTCGACACCCTTGCACAAGCCGCCGAATAGACCGGAGCGCGTCATGAGCTTTTCTGTTGCCACCCGCATCGCCCGTCGAGAATTGCGCGCGGGCTTGCGCGGCTTCTACATCTTTCTTGCCTGTCTCGCGCTCGGCGTTGCGGCCATTGCCGCGGTCGGATCTGTGCGTGCGGGTATCGAGGCTGGGTTGGCACGGGAAGGCGCGGCCATCCTTGGCGGAGATGCACAGGCACAATTCACCTACCGTTTTGCCACGGAAGAAGAGCAGGCCTGGCTTGCCTCAATATCCACACAGGTCTCGGAAACGGTCGACTTTCGCTCGATGGCTGTTTCGGGAGACGAGCGCGGGCTGACCCAGGTGCGTGGCGTCGACGACCTTTACCCGCTTTACGGTGAAGTTGAATTGAGCCCCCCGCTTCCGCTCGACCAAGCGCTGGAGATGCGCGCACTGCCCGGCGGTGTGATGCAACCCGTACTAGCAGACCGTATGGGCCTGTCCGTTGGAGATACGTTTACGCTGGGAACTCAGGAATTTGAGTTGCGTGCCTTGTTGGAGCGCGAACCCGATGGCGCTGGTGCAGGCTTTGGTCTGGGGCCACGAACCATCGTGACGCTCGAAGGGTTGGAGACATCGGGCCTCATAACCCAAGGAACCCTCTTTGAGACGCAATATCGCCTCGCCCTGCCCGCTGATGCCGATCTGGATACGATTGCAGCCGCAGCGGAAGAGCGTTTTGCCGATGCGGGGCTACGGTGGCGCGACAGCCGCAATGGTGCGCCTGGCGTGGCGCGCTTCGTGGATCGCCTCGGCGCGTTTCTTGTGCTTGTGGGGCTGAGTGGCCTTGCTGTCGGCGGGCTGGGCGTCAGCGCAGCGGTGCGCACCTATCTCGATGGAAAGATCGAGACAATTGCGACGCTCAAAACATTGGGTGCAACCGGGTCGACGATTTTCCAGACCTATCTGATCCAAGTCGGTGTGCTGACCCTCGTAGGGATTGCCATCGGCATCGCTCTCGGCGCACTCGTCCCGCTCGCCCTCGGTCCAATTATTGAAGCCCGCCTGCCCGTGCCCGCTGTGTTCGGCATCTATCCTGGTCCTTTGGCAGAAGCCGCTGTCTATGGCGTGCTGACCGCGCTGATCTTCGTGATCTGGCCCCTCGCTCGGGCACAGGATATTCGTGCGGCTGGCCTCTTTAGGGAAATTGATGGGGGCGGACGCAAGTTGCCACGGTTCGCTTACCTGTTGGTGATTGCGGCTCTCGCCGTATCACTTGTCGGCCTTGCCGCGTGGTTCTCTGGCGTTTGGATGCTGGCGCTGGCGACCGCCGGAGGCATTCTGGGCGCGCTGCTGATCCTTGCGATTATGGCTTGGCTAATCCGGATTGGCTGTCGCCGCTTGTCGCAATCCAGACTGGCGCGCGGCCGTCCGGCCCTGCGGCTCGCATTGGGGGCAGTTGGTGGACCCGGCGGGGAGACCGCAAGCGTCATCCTGTCTTTGGGGTTGGGCCTGACGGTGCTGGCAGCGGTCGGTCAAATCGAGCGAAACACCCGCGACGCGATCAGTCAGGATCTGCCCGAGATCGCACCCGCCTATTTCTTTGTCGACATCCAAAACACGCAACTTGACGGTTTCCTCTCAACCGCGTTCGAAGATCCGGCTGTGGATCGCATTGATACTGCCCCGATGCTGCGGGGCATTCTGACGCGCATCAACGGCCAGCCGGCCAAGGATGTGGCCGGAGATCATTGGGTGCTGAATGGCGACAGAGGGGTGACCTACTCGGCCTTACAGCCCGACGATGCCATCCTCACGGAAGGCGCGTGGTGGCCGGAGGATTATGATGGCCCGCCGCTCGTCAGCTTTGCTGCCGAAGAAGGGGAAGAGCTTGGCCTCTCGCTCGGCGATATGCTGACAGTGAACATTCTGGGGCGGGATGTAGAGGTTGAGATCGCATCCTTCCGCGTGGTGGATTTCGGCAATATGGGCATCAACTTCATCATGACGATGAGCCCCAATGCCCTTGCCGGAGCGCCCCACACCCACATTGCCACGCTTTATGCCGAGGAAGCCGCAGAAGGTCGTTTGCTGCGCGCGCTTGCGGGAGCCTATCCAAACATCACTGCCATCGGCGTCAGGGACGCAATCGCCCGCGTATCGGACGCGCTGGGTGGATTGGCGGCTGCAACGTCCTATGGCGCGTCGGCAACGTTGATTACTGGTTTCGTCGTGTTGATCGGGGCCGCAGCCGCGGGCACACGGCGGCGTGTTTTCGAGGCCGCGGTGCTAAAGACCGTTGGCGCGACACGCGGTCGCATCCTGGGATCTTTCGCCCTGCGCTCTGCCATTTTGGGCGCCGCGGCTGGCCTTGTTGCGATCCTGGGGGGCGCACTGGCTGGGTGGGGGGTCATGACATTCGTCATGGAGGCAGACTATGTATTCGAGCCGGTTAGCGCCTTCATGATCGTACTCGGTGGAGCCACCGCAAGCCTGTTGGCGGGTCTTGGTTTCGCGCTTGGACCGCTGGCGGCCCGCCCTGCCCGTGTCTTGCGCAGTAAGGACTGAACAACCCCAAGCTGCGTCTTGAAATTGCGCCTCTGATCCCAATATTATGACCGAAAGGCTCAGGATTGAGCCACTCATGCCGGAAAGGGAGTTTCAATGGCACAGTTTGACACCGTACGTCAGCAGACGGCTGCAACAGCCGGTGCTGGCGCCCGCGCAGCCGAGATCGATACGGGTCTGCGCGCTCATATGAACAAGATCTACGGGCTGATGTCCGTGGGCCTGGGTGTGACCGGCGCGGTCGCATGGGCTTTTGGCACATCCGAAGGACTGCAATCGATCCTGCGTGATCCGATCACCTTCCAGCCGAACATCCTCGGCTTTGCCGTGATGTTTGCGCCGCTCGCCTTCATCCTTGTGATGTCCTTCGGCATCAACAAGCTGTCGGCCGGTGCCCTTCAGTTCCTGTTCTACACCTTTGCTGCTGTCATGGGCGCGTCCATCAGCTGGATCTTCCTAGCTTACACCGGCGCATCTATAGCACAAACATTCTTTGTGACGGCAATCGCCTTCGCGGGTCTGTCTCTCTATGGCTACACGACCAAGAAAGACCTGTCAGGCATGGGCGCGTTCCTGATCATGGGCCTGATCGGTTTGATCGTGGCGAGCATCGTCAACATCTTCCTCGCGTCCTCCGCGCTTGGCTTTGCGATTTCCGTGATTGGTGTTCTGATCTTCGCGGGCCTGACGGCTTATGACACGCAGCGTCTGAAGAACGAGTATATCATGGCCGCCCGCGCTGGTGCGACCGAATGGCTGCAGAAGTCCGCAATCATGGGCGCACTCAGCCTGTACCTGAACTTCATCAACATGTTCATGTTCCTGCTTCAGTTCCTCGGCAACCGCGAGTGATCTGAGCAAAAGTCAATGATACACAGGGCCGGAGGGAAACCTCCGGCCCTTTTGCTATGTGATGTGTAAACGGGCGTCACGCTGCATGCGGATTGCGGGAAACGGAATGTCGCCCGGGAAGCGAAGTTCGACCGGCTCAATCTCCACAAATCCCTGTGCCGCATAGAACGGGACTGCGGTCAGAGTTGAGAGCGCTTCAAAACGATGCAGTCCGACAGCCCGCGCGGTGGCAAAGCAGTGTTGCAGGATGCGCGCCGCCACACCAAGGCGGAGCGCATCGGGATCTACGGCCACGTGACGGATATGGGCCAATCCGTCCGTCACCGCATCTCCACCGGGTGCGTTCAGCGTGAAGCCCCCGCAACCGACGATCTGTCCGGCCCGCTCGACCACAAAGTAGCTGCCGCTGGACAATAGGGCCGGTTGCGCGCGCACCATCACCGGAAGAGCCGTTACAAGGACAGATGGTGGATAATCCGCGGGCAGTAAGGCGGCATAAGAACGGCGCAGAACTGTTTCCACGGCATCCATGTCGCTCAGCGTTGCCGTTCTCAACTTAAGATCAGCCATATGTCCCCTCTAAACGAAAAAGGGCCGCACCTTGCGGCGCGGCCCCCTGATCCTAGGATCGGGCTAGATCACTTGATCTTGCCCTCCTTGTATTCAACGTGCTTGCGCGCGACCGGGTCGTACTTACGTACGGACATCTTTTCGGTCATCGTGCGGGAGTTCTTTTTGGTGACGTAGAAATGGCCCGTTCCCGCAGTGGAATTCAGGCGGATCTTGATCGTCGTCGGCTTCGCCATGATCCATCTCCTGTAACGGGCGGGGTCCGCCCCTTGGTTTACACTGAGTCCGTTTGGACCCTAAATCTCGAACCCGTCTCCTACACCGCTGGTCGGTGGTGTCAAGCGGTGAGCATCCGGAAATGGGACCGTTCGCCAACGTGATTGAAGAACGGCACAGGTCTTGGGCCAGTGCGCAGGCGCGCCTCAACCTCGGACAGTACGATCTCTGTTATGAAGGGCAATGCGAGCTTGCGGGCATCGGCAAGCGGAACCCAGTGCAAGTGGCTCAATTCATCGCAGGCTTCGCTGAAATCGTCTGGGTCCCCTGTGATATCCTCTACCCGCGCCATGAAGAACCGGGCGTCAAACCGGCGCGGCCGACCCGCAGGCGTCACGGCGCGAAAAATCACATCAAGCGCGCCAAGATCGGGAAGCAAACCGCGTGCAACAAAGCCAGCCCAGTCTGGGGGAACATCCTGTTCAGTCTGACCCGGTTGGCCCAGCGCGAGACCAGTTTCCTCAAACAGCTCCCGAATCGCGGCGAGTGCCAGGCGCGCCGACTTATCTGGCTCTGACTGCTGATTTAAAATTGCGCGTACGTGCGGAACAAGGTCCCGGTGGACCGGAATGTCGCGGTCCTGATCATCAAGTGCGCCGCCCGGAAACACGTATTTGTTCGGCATGAACACCGCCTTTGCGCCGCGCTGGCCCATAAGAAGGTGTGGATCATCTCTGCCGCCACGCAGAAGGATAATCGTCGCGGCATCACGGATAGGAACGTCATTTGGATCTGTCATAGCCGACTATGCGCAGAGCCTGGAGGTCGGCTCAATAGTTGTCAGGCTCCGCGCCGAACCCGTGCATGCGCTTGGCCCACTGGAACGCGATCCAACCGCCCTTGATCCGCGGCAATAGCCAAAGCGAGAGCAAAACGAACGGCACGGAGAGACCGAAAAACAGCACCCAGGGGCTGGGCCGCCATAGTTCGTAAATCAGCACGATCAGCGGTGCCATCAGATGGCCCGCGATCAGCATGGTGAGCCAAGCCGGACCATCATCCGCGCGCTGTGGCGTGAAATCCTGCTGGCAGACAACGCAGTCATCACGAACTTTGAGATAACCCTCAAAAACCGGTCCCGCGCCGCATCGCGGGCAGGTACGCCGCCATCCTCGCATGATGGCCGTCTTTGTATCACGCTCCTCAGAGCTAAGGGCGGGCGGTGTGTTTTGGGCATTCTCTATCATGCGACCTCCCTACTCCCTCTTTTGAGCGGCGTCACGTGGACAAAAGCGCCCGCCTGCCGTCGACCGAAGAATCTGAAAAATTCTGCGACGGAATTGCTCTGGCCGATGCGTATCACCCCCGACAACGCGCAAAGCGGGGTCGAGACAGACAAGAACCTATCGAGTGGAGCACAGACAATGTTTATGACCAAGAAAACCCTTCTCGCCACGGCACTGATTGCAGTGCTCGCCGCACCCGTCGCCTTCGCCCAAAGCGGACCAAGCGGTTTCGACTTTGACGTTGTCGATACCAACTCTGACGGAGAGCTGACAGCTGATGAGCTGAACGCCTTTGCATTGGCCCGTTTCGAGGCACAGGACCTGAACGACGATGGCGAACTTGACGCGGAAGAGCTGTCCGCAGCGATCGCGGCTCGCGCGGAAGAGCGCCGGACCCGTGGCGTGGAGCGCATCATCGAGCGCGCGGATGCTGATGGAAATGGGACGCTGAGCGCCGACGAACTGGGCGGCCGCCGCAGCCCTGAAGAGCGTATCGCGCGACTTGATACTGACGACAGCGGTACGATCTCGCGCGAGGAAGCTGAGGCTGCCTCTGATGACCGGCGTGGCAACCGTGGTGATCGTGGCGACCGAGGTGAGCGAGGCGACCGTGGCGGCGATCGCGCAGCAGAATAAGAGTGCTCTAGGAACTCTGTCGGGGGCGTGGTTTAGTGTGAACGCCCCCGATGCCCCTTGTCCTGACGGAGATACCCGCGCGTTGTTTTCTGCCAGCCGAAATCACGATGCGGAGCTCATGGCCGCATTCGCGCGCGGCGATCAGTCTGCGGCACGTGCGCTGACAGAACGTCATGCAGGCCGGGCGCTGTCGGTGGCGACTCGCATGCTGGGCGAAACGATGGAAGCGCAGGACGTCACCCAGGAAGCCATGCTGCGCCTGTTTCGCAAGGCGCCGGACTGGGATGGTGAGCGCGCGCAGGTCAGCACGTGGCTCTACCGTGTCGTGTCCAACCTGTGCATCGACAGGCTGCGCGGACGGCGGAGCGAACCGCTGGACGCGGCGGGCGAACCTGAGGACGAAACGCCAAGCGTTGATGCCCGATTGCAGCAGATGGACCGGGCCAAGGCACTCCATGCCGCCATTGATCGCTTGCCCGACCGGCAGCGTCTTGCCGTCACGCTGCGCCATATCGAAGAGTTGAGCAATCCGGAGGTTGCCGTGGTGATGGAGACAAGCGTTGATGCAGTGGAAAGCTTGCTGGCCCGTGGCGGACGGGCGCTGCGCGCGGCCCTTGGCCGACGCCGCGATGATCTGGGAGCCATGGAATGATACAGGAGGACAAGATGACCGATGCCTCAAAGCAGATTGATGATGATCTCAACGCGTTCTTCCAGGCCGCCCGCGACGAAAAGCCAGAGCCCGATGCAGAGTTGATGAGCCGGATTCTGGCCGACGCCGCCGTGATTGGTGCTGATCATCATCGGGCCCATGCGAGCCGTGGGGAGACGGCCCCGCCTGCGGGGTCTTGGTTCAGCCGTTTTTCAGAACTGTTCGGCGGGTTTGAGATTGCGGTTCCAGCCTTTGGATGTTTCGCAATAGGCATGATGATCGGACTGAATGGCGGTGCCGATTTCGCGATTCTCCAAGGGCTTGATGTGATCCTGGGGGCAGAAGACATTGTGGCCATGGGATACGCCATTGACGGGGTCGAACTGATCGGGACGGAGACGGGATTGTGAGCGAGACCCCACAAATGAGCCGTGGTTTCAGAATCGCATTCGCAATATCGCTTGGATTGAACGTCCTGGTCATCGGAGCGGTGTTGGGAACGTTTTTGCAAGACAGCGGTGCACCGACCCGCCTGGCCGCGACCCCAAATTTCAATCAATCCATTCAAGCACTTCCTGATGTGGAACGTCAGGCCCTTATCAGCCAGTTGAGGGACCTCGCCGCAGAGCGTGGGACCCCCCGCAGCCAACGGATCAACGCCATGCGGATGTTCACGCAGGCCCTGCGTCAGGAACCAATGGACCGAGAGGCTATCGTCGCCCTCTGGGCCCAGCGCCAGACAACCGGTGACATGATGCGGCAGGAGGCAGAAAACCTGCTCCTCGACACGCTGGAAGGGCTGCCGCTTTCCGAGCGGATGGCATTTCTGGAACGGCTCAACGAGCGTCAATCCAATCGTCCGCGACCGCCGCGTGGCGAAGGTGACTGGCCACGGCAACGCTCAAACGACAACTGATCTAGCGCAGGCCGCTATGCGGTTTTGCTCTTCACACTCTCAAGCGCAGACGTCACGACGCGGTTGCGGCCCTGCGCCTTTGCCAGATACAGCATTTCGTCCGCCTGCCCGATCAGTCGTTCTGCGGACAGTTCGGCACCGGTTGTCGCTGCCATGCCAATGCTGACGGTGCAGTTGATGGATTGACCCGTGCCGATATCGAATTTGGTATTCGCGATGGCACTGCGCACCCGCTCGGCCACCGGGCGCGCGCCGTCGACGCAGGTGTCGGGCAATGCGACGAGAAACTCTTCGCCACCCAGACGAACCGTCAGGTCGACGCCCCGCACCTGTTGCTGAATAAGCCGCGCAACGGATCGTAACAGTTCATCCCCGGCATCATGACCGTAGGTGTCGTTGATGCGTTTGAAATGATCAAGATCAAGGACCATCGCAGTGACGCATCTGCCCGCAGGTGCGCTGCTTTCCAACATCTGGCCAAGGCGGAAACTGCAAAACCGTCGATTATAGAGCCCGGTGAGGGGATCAATAGAGGCAAGCCGCAGACCATCGGTCAGGTTGTCCCGGAGCCGCATGGAATACAATCTGCGACGCAGTTGCGACTTCATACGCATCGAAAGCTCACTGGGATCGCAGGGCTCCATCACATAGTCCCATGCGCCAAGATCAAGCGCCTTTGCCGCCGTGCGCATGTTGTCATCATTTACAGCGACGATTACCGCAATATTCCGGGTTGCATAGTTCCGTGAGAGCGCCGCTGCACAGCGCAGACCATCGCCATTTGCTGACAAAGCCTGATGCACAAGGACCGCATCCGGCTGTCTGCTTTCTGCAAGGCTGAGAGCATCGCCTTCCGTGGTGCAAAAGCTTGCAACAACGCCGAGCCTCGACGACAGGCTGTCGCAACAGGCCTGCCCCTGACGGGCGTCAGGCGCGGCAACAAGAACAGACTGTCCAGGCCCGATTGCCGGCGCCTTGGTCAAATCATCAACCGGCAGGCCGAGGTCGCGTGCAACGTCGTTTCGGTGGCGCAACTCATCCATAGCGAAGCGGACACGCATCAAATTCCGGACTCTCGCAAATAGAGCGAGGTCATGGATCGGCTTGATGAGGAAGTCATCCGCCCCAGCCGCAAGACCGCGGACCCGATCGTCTGGATCGTTGCTGGAACTCATCATCACGACCGGAATATGCGCTGTCGCCGAACTGTTCTTAAGCTCAGCGCACAATTCAAAGGCGTCGATCTCCGGCATCATGACGTCAATCAGCACCATCGCGGGTGGTGAATGGCGCAGGATGCCGCCGACCTCTTCCGCATCGCCGGTCACGATGACATCGTAATAGACACTGGTCAGCTTCGCGCGGATCAACGCCCTGTTAGCCGCAACATCATCAATCACCAGAATGCGTCCAGACATTGCGCCCCGCTTGTGCTACCTGATCGTGCCGGTCAGACCGGCCTGCACAGGTCCAAGCCTGCGCGATCTGATGACCTTAATGCAATAAGTCTTGCGGAAGCCTTCCCTAAATCGTTCGAAAGCAATTCAATCATGAGTGATCAACTGCCTGCATCTGTACAACTCGCGGTCGACGTTCTGACGTGGCTGGCGCGAGATGATGAACGTCTTATGGCGTTTCTCGGCTTGAGTGGTGCATCCGTGGATGACTTACGTATCCGTGCCCAATATCCTGAATTTCTGGGCTTTCTGATTGATTTCCTCTTGCAAGATGAAGCGGCGCTGATCGCGTTTTGTGACGATATGGGCCACGACTATGAGACCCCAATGAGATTGCGCGCGGGTTTGCCCGGTGGACCGGGGCCGGAGTGGACCTGATGATCGATCCGATCGCACAGAGCCAGATTGACGATCTGAAACTGACACGCGGACGGCCCTTGCTTGCCGTCGATGCGGATGAAGTCCTCGTCTATTTTCTGCGTCATTTCCGCGACTACGCCGATCAGATCGGTTGGACGCTTAATCTGACGACCAAGCGCCTCGACTCGGCGCTCATCAAACGTGCGACGGGACGTGTCGCCGCGCGGGACGAAGCCTGGGCCATGCTGGAGACATTTTTTCGCGTGGAGACCTTGTCTCAACAGCCCATCGCTGCCGCGGCCGAAGTTCTTGAGAGGCTGTCAGCTGATGCACAGATCGTCGTCCTGACCAATATTCCACACTTCGCGCGGGAGGACCGGATCCGAAACCTCGGCGCGTTTGGGCATAATTGGCCGGTCATAACCAATTCTGGCGGAAAGGGGCGTGCGCTGGATCTGCTTTACCGGAAAGCCGCAGCACGGACGGTGTTCGTGGACGACAGCGCAACCCAACTGGACAGTGCCGCGAAACACGCGCCAGATGTTGGCCGCGTGCAACTGATCGGGTGCGATTGGGCGCGGCCCTATCTGCCCCGTTCCTCCGACGTACAGGCCTGCATCGGCGGATGGCGCGAAGCCGAAACGGCATTGCGCAAAGGTTTGGAAATCTAGGATATATCTGCAGCCAAGCTAAAATAACTGGTCCTTGCGGGGTGGCCCACGATCCGGCTCCACCCGCCACCACCCCTGATTAGGCGGGTGCATCAACCGGGCTGCACCATGACCTTCCTCACCAAGCCACTTGGCATAGCTTTCGGGCTCAATCACCAATGGCAGTCTGGCGTGGATGTGCTTTAGATCGTCTGATGCAGCACAGGTGACAATGGCGCAGCTTTGCAATGTAGTCCCGTCTGGACCGGTCCACTGCTGCCAAATTCCTGCAAAGGCACCACCGGAGGCTTCAGCTGGTTCGAGCCAATGCACCCGTTTTGCGCGGGGTCCCAGGACCTGCCATTCGTAGAAGCCCGACATCGGGATCAGGCATCTGCGTGCGCGGCATGCGGCACGAAAGGCAGGCTTTTCGGCAATGGTTTCGGACCGGGCATTGATCAACAGCGGTCCGCCGTCGACACGCTCATACCAATCTGGCAGAAACCCCCATCGCATTGGCACGACATGGCGGTCGCCCGCTTCGCTGATCACTGTTCCAACTGGCATGGTCGGGCGAATATCGTCATTGTCGACGAGAATCGCCTCAGCCTCTCGTCGGGGTACGCGAAATTCGCGGACCGCCTCGGTCAATGTGGGGTGGAGCGCAAAGCGACCACACATCAGAGTGCCCGCAACTCCGCCTTAAAGCGCCGGAAATTTTCCTGATAGTGCAATGCGGAGGCCGCGAGCATCTTTTCCCCCGCGGCATCAATCTGCCGAACGACCTTGCCCGGACTGCCCATGACAAGGGAATTGTCGGGAATGACCTTACCCTCGGTGATCAGGGCATTGGCACCGATCAGGCAGTTCTTCCCGATCACTGCCCCGTTCAAGACGGTCGCTCCCATCCCGATCAGAGAGTTCTCGCCAATCGTGCATCCGTGCAGCATTGCGCGATGTCCGATTGTGCATCCGGCGCCAATCATCATCGGGAAACCCATATCGGTGTGAAGAACGCAGTTTTCCTGAATATTGGTGCCCGCACCGACGTCAATCAGCTCGTTGTCGCCACGCAAGGTTGCACTGAACCACACCCCAACGGCCGAGCCGAGGCGCACCTTGCCGATGATGTTGGCGTCTGGTGCAACCCAAAAATCGTCATCTTGCGGGGTCTGGGGAACGTGATCTCCCAATGCATAGAGTGTCATCGGCTCAGCTCCTTGAAAGTTCCTTGATCTCGCCAGACATCTGTCGCGCCCGCTGTGCGATATCAGGTCGCCGATCACGGCGCAGGCGCTCCCCCATCAGGACCGAGCGCAGCTGATCATAGCATGCGTCGAGATCGTCATTGATCAGGATATAGTCATATTCGGCCCAATGTCGCATCTCACGCCGTGCGCCATCCATGCGCCGCTTGATGACGTCTTCTGCATCCTGGGCGCGCGCGCGCAAGCGACGCTCCAACTCTTCGATAGAGGGGGGCAAAATGAAAATAGAAATGGCCTCCCGCCCCATCTCCGAGTTGCGGATCTGCTGTCCACCTTGCCAATCCACATCGAACAATACGTCCTTGCCTTCGATCATGGCATCGCGGACAGGTTCGAGGGGCGATCCGTAGTAGTTATCAAAAACCTCTGCATGTTCGAGCATCTTGCCCTCGGCAATCAAACGCTCGAACTGTTCGCGGGATCGGAAGTGATATTCGCGCCCGTCAACTTCGCCCTCGCGCGGGGCGCGTGTCGTGGCAGAAACCGAGAAGCTGACATCGTCGAAATCGGCCAGCAACCTGCGCGAAAGTGTTGATTTGCCGGCACCTGACGGTGAAGACAGGATCACCAGCAAACCGCGTCGCGAGGGTTGTGTCATGGGCTACTCCACATTCTGAACCTGCTCCCGCATCTGATCTATCACGACCTTCATGGCAAGGGCGATCCTCGTCAGGTCCGTGTCCTGTGACTTGGACGCCAACGTGTTGGCTTCCCGATTGAATTCCTGCATCAGGAAATCGAATTTACGCCCAACGGGCTGCTTTTCAGACAGAAGTGCGCGCGCGGCGATGACGTGGGCCGCAAGGCGATCAAGCTCCTCCGTGACATCCGCTTTCACAGCGAGGATTGCGATTTCCTGCTCCAATCGTCCCTCATCAGGCGGAGATTGCAGCAGATCGGCGACGCGCTGACGGAGCCCGTCCGCCATGCGTTCGGCACGCGCGATCGCGATCTCTGCTGCTTCGCTCACCAAGTCTGAGAGTTGAGTGAGGCTGTCACCCAACATACGGGCCAACTCGACGCCCTCCGCCGCGCGCGCCTCAGCAAGTGCCGAGATCAATGTTGGGATCTGTCCGCCCGCCTCATCGATCCACTTGAAGTCAGGCTTCTTGCGATCTCCGCTTAGCGACAACGTCAGTACGTCTGCCGCCGTGCTGGGCAAAAGGGTCAAACCTTGCTCCAACGCTTCAGCCTCCACGCGAGCCAGCTCATTTAGAATATGTGAGGTCGCTGACGGGCCTGTCCCCGCCGTGTCGAGAACCGTATATCGCAGGCCAACACTGACACTGCCCCGATGGATCGTCCCTTTCATGGCCGCGCGCAAGAGCGGGTCGAGCCGGTCCGCACCTTCTGGAAGACGGATTCGCAAATCAAGGTTGCGAGCGTTGACGCTTCGCACTTCCCACGCCCACCCCATGCCGGGCAGCTCACCAGACATCCGAGCGAAACCAGTCATTGATTGCATGCGCGTTCCTCCTGCGAGCGTGGCGCATGTTAACCAAAAAACCAATCAATACAGGTAAAAGTCGACTTAAATCGGTAAGGTCTGCGTTGAACACCTGTGAACGTGCGGCTTTGGACAAAGGGCACCCGGTTGCAGTATGGTTAAGGAGTATCCGTTGTGTTTGGAGAAATTTGGATGGAGGCCGAAAGTGGCGAGCGCCGGGACCGGATCGCAAGCACTCTTGCGGCCTATTGGGAACGGCTGCGTGGAGAGCGTGTCGCGCCGCGGCGGTCAGAGCTTGATCCATCCCAGTTCACCTCCGCATTGGAGCATATGTTTATCCTCGAAGACGTGGCCCACGGCCCGGTACGGTTTCGTCTGACCGGAAGCGCGGTTGCGCGGACCATGGGAATGGAACTGCGCAGCATGCCGATGCGCGCCATTTTCGCACCAGAAGACACGTCGCGGCTTGATGACATTCTACGCGATGCGCTCGACCATCCGGCGAGCATCGACTTGGTTGTAGAAGGCGCGATTGGTCAGGGAACACTGATCCTGCGTCCGCTGACCGATGATTTTGGCAGCTTTACCCGGCTTCTCGGCTGCATCGTGTTTGATACAGACGGACCCATGCGAAGCGGAAACCTGCGCATCAAATCTGTCCGCTTCCAACCACTCACGGAAAACAAGCGCGCAAGCGCGGCCATGGGGTTGTCTGAGGATCAGGCGCCCTTCACCCCTGCGCCCCACCTTCGTGTTGTCAAAACGAGCGGAACTGGCGGCGGCAATTCGGAACGCAAACCGCCCGCCCTACGGATCGTTAGAACAGACGACTGATCCGCGATCAGGTCGGCTAAACGTTGACCCAATCGCCTTCCCGTATGCCTTGCAGCGACAGAAGGGCTGTCAGATCAGAGTTTTCCAGGCTGCAATTCGCCCCGGCTTTAAGCGCGGGTTTCGCCTTATAGGCAACGCCAAGCCCGGCGATCTCGACCATGGCCAGGTCGTTGGCTCCATCGCCAACTGCGATCACCGCATCCGGGCCGAACCCACCTTCATCGCAGAGTTCCAGCAGCGTTTCACGTTTGGCTTCCCGACCCAGAATCGGCAGGCCAACCTTGCCCGTCAGGTGATCGCTATCGTCAAACAGCAAGGTGTTCGCGCGGTTCAGAGCAAATCCAGCGCGTGCCGCCACACGAGAGGTAAAGAACGTGAACCCGCCGGAAACCAGGGCTGTCATCGCCCCTCGTCCCGCCATGGTGCGCACCAGAACCTCCGCACCGGGGTTCAGCGCTATCCGCTCAGCATAACACTGCTCAAGCGCGGCCTGCGGCAGCCCGGTCAGCAATCCGACCCGTTCGTGGATCGCCTCCTCAAAGTCGAGTTCACCCTGCATCGCCCGCTCCGTGATATCAGCGACGCGATCTTTAACCCCTGCAAAGTCCGCAAGCTCGTCAATGCACTCCACCGGAATCATGGTGCTGTCCATGTCGGCTATCAATAGACGCTTCGCGCGCCCGGCGAGGGACACGATGTTCAGGTCGTGCCCTTCGGGTCGAGGTGGCAAGACGCCGTCCGCAACATGCCATTCCGCACACATCTGCTCCAATGCAACCGGTACTGCGCCCAGCGCGGCAGTAATCCCAGCAACGGCACGATCAGAAATGCCAACGGCGGCGGTCAGGACAAGTGCGTGGGTGGCGGACATGTGAAGGCCCCTCTTAGCTCACAAAAAACCCGGCCCGCGATCTGCGTGGGCCGGGCAAATTCAGTCTCAAACACCGCGCTCAGACGGCGGCGCGTTGTGCCAGCGGTGCACGCTCCAGCTCCTCAGCGACGAGGAAAGCAAGCTCAAGGGCCTGGCTGGCATTCAGACGCGGATCGCAGGCTGTGTGATAGCGATCGGACAGATCCTCGTCAGAAACCGCGCGGACACCGCCGGTGCATTCGGTCACGTCCTGACCGGTCATCTCGAAATGCACGCCGCCTGCATAGGTGCCTTCAGCCTTGTGGATGGCAAAGAACTCCTGCACCTCTTGCAGCACACGCTCGAACGGACGGGTCTTGTAGCCAGACTCCGATTTGATCGTGTTGCCGTGCATCGGATCGCACGACCAGACGACCTTGCGTCCCTCACGCTCGACCGCACGGATGAGACCGGGCAGATGCTCACCGACTTTACCAGCACCAAAGCGTGCAATCAGCGTCAGGCGGCCTGCCTCGTTCTCGGGGTTCAGGCGATCGATCAGATCAATCAGTTCATCGGGCTCAAGGCTCGGCCCACATTTCAGACCAATCGGGTTCATGACGCCACGACAGAACTCGATATGTGCCCCGTCCGGCTGCCGTGTCCGATCACCGATCCAGATCATGTGGCCGGAGCCGGCAACGACGTTGCCAGAGGTCGAGTCCACGCGGGCCAGCGCCTCTTCATACTCAAGGAGCAATGCCTCATGGCTGGTGTAGAAGTCTACACGGCCCATTGCGTCCGTGTTGCCCGAATTGATCCCTGCCGCTTCCATGAAGGACAGCGACTCGGAAATCCGGTTTGCCATATCGCGGTATTTCGTGGAGGCCGCCGCGTCAGCGAACCCCAGCGTCCATTCGTGCACCCGGTGCATATCCGCGAAACCACCCTGGCTGAATGCGCGCAGCAGGTTCAGCGTCGCTGCCGACTGGGTGTAGGCTTGCAGCATCCGATCCGGGTTCGGGATCCGGGCCTCGGGCGTGAAAGCGATGTCGTTGATGATATCACCACGGTAGCTGGGAAGCTCCACGCCATTCACTGTCTCGGTGCCCGAGGAACGCGGCTTGGCAAACTGCCCGGCCATACGCGACACTTTCACAACCGGCAGCTTGGCACCAAAAGTCAGTACCATCGCCATCTGCAAAAGCACGCGGTAGGTGTCGCGGATATTGTCGGCGGAGAACTCGTTGAAGGCCTCGGCGCAATCGCCGCCCTGCAAGAGAAACGCTCTACCTTCGGCTACCTCTGCGAGCTTTGCGCGGAGCGCGCGGGCCTCGCCTGCAAAAACCAGCGGCGGATAGGAGGCGAGGCGACCCTCCACCTCGGCCAGAGCCTCGGCGTTCACGTAATCAGGCATCTGGATGCGCGGCTTTGCGCGCCATCCGGCTTTCGTCCAGGTCGGGGACATCTCGCGTCACTCCTAAAGGGTTACTTCAACTTCGGAGCGCTTGCATAACATGGGGATTCGGGCGCTGACCAGACGGCAATGCACCTGTTTCGCGCCGAATGTGTCACCAAGTGCGCGGTCAGCGTAATTTCATGAGCGATTCTGAGATTTTGTGGCGTTCCGGGCACTTCACCGCTGCTGTGCGGTGCAGCAAAAAACAGAAAAAATCGATCCTGATCAATTCAGACTTCCGGGCGTCGTTTTCTGACGCTTGACGCCCCCCTGCGATTGCGACGAACTGGCATTGCGATTTCTACAGAAGGGGCCGCGCGCATGGCCAGCAATCCGCTTCAGCCTGAGACGTTTGTCTTCCTGCTGACCAAAAATTTCTCGCTGCTGTCTTTTGCCTGCGCAATCGAGCCGCTGCGGCTTGCCAACTGGACGACTGGCCAGGAACTGTATCGCTGGAAACTATGCGCGGAAGGTGGCGAATACGCCGAGTGCTCGAATGGGCAGCGCAACCTTGTCGACATGGGCTTCGAAGAGATCTCGCGCGATGAGACACTTCTGGTCTGCTCTGGCGTCGATGTGAAGGATGCGACGACGCGTCCCCTGCTCCAGTTCTTGCGCCGCGAGGCCCGGAAGGGTGTCACGATTGGCGGTCTTTGCAACGCAACCTACATCATGGCGCGGGCTGGTCTGCTGGACGACAAGCGGTGTACCATCCATTGGGACAATCGCGACAGCTTCGTAGAAGAGTTTCCCGAAATTGATCTGAGCCAGGCGATCTATACGATTGATGGCAACCGGTATTCCTCGGCTGGGGGGTCAGCCTCTGCTGACCTCATGCTCAAGTTGATCGCGGATCGGCATGGGCAGGAGCTTGCCAATCAGGTCGCAGATCAGATGATCTACACGACCGTACGCACGGATCGCGAAGAGCAGCGCCTGTCCATTCCAACGCGGATCGGCGTGCGTCACCCTCGGCTGTCCAATGTGATCCAGCGCATGGAAGAGAACATTGAGGAGCCGATTAGCCCCTCACAGCTGGCGAGTGACGTGGGGATGAGCACAAGGCAGCTTGAGCGGCTTTTCCGCCGCTACCTCAACCGCTCTCCCAAGCGCTATTACATGGAGTTGCGCTTACAGAAAGCGCGTAATCTGCTGCTTCAGACAGATATGACCGTGATTAACGTCGCTTTGGCCTGCGGGTTCACATCACCGTCCCACTTCTCAAAATGCTATCGCGCTCACTTCGAGACGACACCTTATAAGGAGCGTGGCGCGCAATCGCGGGAGTAACCCATGTCAAAGCTGATCGTGATGACCGATCTGCACGTCACAACTGGCGCGCCAATTATCGGTATCGATCCCTTGGCGCGGGTCGAAGAGGCGCTGAGGCACGCGGGCAGTCACCACCCTGATGCCGCAGGCCTGGTGGTGACCGGGGATCTGGTCCACTCGGCTGATCAGACGGAATATGACCGCCTCGCACCGGTCCTTGCGACTGCCCCGTGGCCCGTCTGGGTCATACCGGGCAATCATGATCGCCGCGCGCCGCTGCGCAGAAGTTTTCCGAATGCGCCCAGAGATGCGGCGGGATTTATGCAAGCGGTCGTCGATCTGCCGGACGCACGGCTCATCCTGCTTGACACACTGGATGAAACGGATGGAGCGGGCCATTCGGGTTTCATTTGCTCAGCACGAATGGAATGGCTGAGCGATCAACTGGCCCAAGCCGATACACGACCGACCTTGGTTTTCTTGCACCACCCCCCATTTCGCACGGGTTTCGATGGCATGGACGCAATCGGGCTGCGAAATGCCAAAGAGCTCCGGGCAGTCTTGCATGCAGGAGGCGTCGCACATGTCTTTTCCGGTCACATTCACCGAACGATCACGGCCAGCGTTGATGGGCTGTCCTTGAGTGTGTTCAAGAGCCCCTGTCACCAGATGCCGATGCTGCTTGGCGAACCGGGTCATGGCCATTCCATCGCGGAGCCAGGGGCCTACGGGATCGTTTGCGTGAATTCAGACGGTATCGTTGTCTTTACAGAAGACTTCAGCCTGCCGCCCAGCACAAACGGTCAACATTGAGAGTTCGACGGATGGTATTTCTTGTTTTCCATCACCTAATTCAAAATATCACTTGCCGCAGTCAGCGCCACACCCTACGTGCTCAGTCGTAGAGTTATCCACACGACCCCTCCGACCTCTCGCAGTTCGCACGGTTATCGGTTGATCGCGCTGCAAGAACCCGCCGCACGTCGCAGCGGGCAATTTAGGAGAAAACGGATGGCTACTGGCACCGTAAAATGGTTCAATTCCACAAAAGGCTACGGCTTCATCGCACCTGATGAGGGCGGCAAGGACGTGTTCGTCCATATTTCCGCTGTTGAGCGTGCGGGTCTTACCGGTCTGCAGGACAATCAAAAGATTTCCTACGAGCTTGAGTCCGGTCGTGACGGCAAGCAGTCTGCCGGATCGCTTTCGGTCGAGTAATTGACCCAATCGCGGTTTGCGGTTTTTGAGATTTCGGACGGCGGCGCGAGTTCCTTGCGCCGCCGTTTTTATGCCAGGTCGAGATCAGACGGCTCGTAGACATGCCGACCATCCTCGGACGGTAGGGCGCGCTTCAACGCCCAGAATTTGCGAACCTCCGGCATGCCCAGATGCGAATTGTCGGCCAAAAAATCCCGAGTGTACTGATTGAACTGATTGTGGTCGGCGATCCGCGATTCAAATTGCGGGGCGCGGGCCTCAACCTGCAGTCGTTCATACTCGATGACGGCATCGGCCAGCGTCTTGCCGGCATTGTCCTTCATCCATGCCATGAATGCCGTGTTGAACTTGAAGCTATCGCCACAGCGCGATTTGAAATACCGCCGGACGTTCTGCGAATTTCGGTAGCTATCGGTGATGACGGTTTCGTCTGATAGCGTGGCGCCATGCCAATCAAAATCACTTCTTGCTTTGCGACGCGCAGCCTTGAGCCGCTCTCCGGTATCGAGAAAATGAGCAATCCTGTCGAGCAACTCAAACTTTCCGCCTGCTGTCGCGAGAGACAGTGCGCGGGCGTGCAACACCAGCTCTTCCTTCAACCAATACCAGCGCTTTAGCTCCGCACCAGACGTAATCGTGGCAATCTCGGGTCGTTTTTCGGTCATGGCGTAACCATGGCGCCCTAAATCGCCACGTAAAGCGGAAAAACCACATTTGAGGAAACCTGGTCGGAGCGGCGAGATTCGAACTCACGACCCCCTGTACCCAAAACAGGTGCGCTACCAGACTGCGCCACGCTCCGACCTGACGCGCTGATAGCGCAGCCTTCACCGGTTGAAAAGGGTCAATCGCACGCCCAGACCGCATCCGGCCCATTAAAGGCGGGATGACGGATTTCAGCACCTGGCTCAAAGCGCAACATCGCTGACAAACCGCCATTGATTTCGAGCACGGCAACGATGTCGTCTGTCTCCGACGGGATGGGGGTTTCATCCAGCGGAACCGCGTTTTCGTGAATATCGCGCACTTCACCCGTTTCCGAAATGAACAGCATGTCCAAGGGGATGAGCGTATTACGCATCCAGAAACTGCGCCGACGCGGACCGTCTTGGTAAAGGAACAGCATCCCGGAAAACTGGGGAATCGACTCGACAAACATCAGTCCGCGCGACCGTTCCTCAAAATCATCCGCGATCTCGACAGCGAAACTTGCCACAACGCCATTCTGGCGAATGTCGACCCGATCAACACTGCATGATTGTGCCAAAGCAGCCACAGGACCAATGAGCGAAACCGCAAGAGCGGCCACAAATGTCTTAATCAATGATCGTTTCCCACGTGCGAATATACAGCACCATCCGACCGCGCGGGCCGTCACCAATATGGACCGCGATCCCCTCATTCGGGACAAGGTCGTGAATGCCGCTCTTGCGCAGTGTTTCCATGTGCACGAAGACATCTTCGGCATCGCCGAATAGGTTCACAAACCCGAACCCCTTCACGCGGTCGAACCATTTCACGCGGGCGGCGACATATTCGACTTCGTGGTGAGTAGGCACTTCTACGAGTGCGTCGATATCGCCAATCTCAATTTCGTCGGTCTGATCGGAGTGCAAAACCTCTCGCGCCTGTCGACCGCGATCCGTTTCCTCAACCTCAACCGTAATCGCAACACCTTCGGCAAGATCACGCAGTCCGGCAGCCTTAAGCACGCTGGCGTGGATCATCACATCACCAGCGCCGTCTTCGGCAACCATAAACCCAAATCCCCGCGTGGTGTCGTACCACTTGACCATTCCGGTAACCATAATACTCAACCACTTCTTCTACTGCGCTGATCGGGGCGCCGCGCGTGGAGTTCTCTTGCCTCGCGGCATAGTTCTCGAGTCCGTGCTTTCGCTACAGACCGCTTCACGTTAGTTGGGAGGAGGCAGATGTGTCAACCCGACGCAGGCAGGGCTAACCGGACGAAAGAGGCGACATGGCGTATGATTTCAAGCGGTTCCGGCCCATTGCAGTCCTTTTTGTGGCGCTTGCTGCGGGCTGCGCGACGGCTGTACCGGAACGCCTGATGCCCGATGCGGACGGCATCGTCCGCTCTTTCCTTGCACCAGCAACCCGCCTGCCCCTGTCGGAGTCCGCGGCTGATGCGGCAGAGATTGCACAGATTGCGACGGCGACCACCCGTGTCGAACTTGACGAGCGGCGGTCAACCGAAAGGGTTCGCTTGGATCAGCTGGCCTATTTCTTCCGCTCCCCAGAGGGACGCGCCTATTTGCTGGCGGCTGAGCCCAAAGCCCTTGTCAGGGCCAGCCCAGCGGCGAGTTGTCCGGTGCAGGTATCAGCGCAAGGTGTCGAGGCATCGAGCGAGGTTGAAGTGATCGCCGACGCGCTTCGCTTCTGCCATGATGATTTAGCTAGAATGGGCGAAGACGATTGCAGCTGTGAGGTGCTGGCGCACGGCCCCATCCTGCGCGCGCCATTGGCGTCATTCGAGTACGCCATCGACCTGCCAGCCAGAATTTTTCAGGACGGGCAACTCGACCCCGTCCGGTACCTCGCGCGCGAAGCACTGGAGCCCGACGGGGCACGCCATCTTCGCGTCGAAGCGAACGGAACAGAAGCTGTCGAAATCACGTGGCCCGAGGGCGACTCCAGCCTGACAGTGTCCGCGCAGTTCGCGGACGGCACAATCGCAACGGGCACGCGTCAGCCAGTGGGCTTTGATCGCGGAAGGTTGGTGCAGAGCTTTACCCTGACGCGCACCGACGGCGTGCGTGTCAGGGTGATATTGGCACCTTAGCGGCGCTTAGGGATTCAAACGGGTGACAGACCATTCACCCTCTGGTGTTTCCCGTGTCCAACGAAAGCGGTCGTGAAGCCTGAAATCCCCATCTGCCCAGAACTCGATCTCGGTGGGGCGAATGCGGAACCCGCCCCAGAACGGCGGGCGTGATGGATTGAGGCCCTTTTCGAGCCCAAGCTTCGCTGCCTGTGCAATCAATGTGCCGCGGCTGTCGAGCGGGCGCGACTGCTCCGAGGCCCATGCGCCAATCCGGCTCTGCAACGCGCGGGAATTGTAGTAGGCATCTGCCTGAGGGCCGTCTTCCTTCTCAACATGCCCGCGGACACGGATCTGGCGATGCAGGCTCTTCCAATGGATCACGAAGGCCGCCTTGCCGGAGGCCAGGATCTCCTGCCCTTTCACGCCGTTATAGTTGGTGTAGAAAACAAAGGCGTCTGCCTCGACTTCCTTGAGCAGGACCATCCTAACATTTGGCATCCCCTGCCCGTCCACCGAAGCAATCGCGATGGCATTAGGATCGTTGATCTCTGACTTCTCGGCCTCGGCCATCCAATCCCGGAATAGCGCGAACGGGTCATCACCGGCGAAAATACCGGTTCTACCGCCTTTATCTTCCATGGTTTTCCCTCAACCGAAGCGGCCAGCTCTTGCAAATGCCAGACCTGACAATTTCTTGAATAAGCTCGATACGTGACGTAAAGCGGGGCAACCGCAAGAACAAGAGTGGAGCAGACGTAATGGCTGGACTTATGGCAGGAAAGCGCGGCTTGATCATGGGCCTCGCAAATGACAAGTCGATTGCCTGGGGTGCTGCCCAAGCCTTGCATGAGCAGGGCGCGGAAATGTGCTTCACCTATCAGGGTGAAGCGCTCGGCAAGCGGGTGAAGCCCTTGGCTGCACAGGTCGGCTCAGATTTCACGATGCCGTGCGATGTTACCGACACCGACAGTCTGGACGCGGTTTTCACTGCAATCGAAGAACGCTGGGGCAAGTTGGACTTCGTCCTTCACGCGATCGGCTTCTCCGACAAAAACGAGTTGCGTGGTCGCTACGTCGACACAAGCGCCGAGAACTTCCGCATGACCATGGACATCTCGATCTACTCGTTCACAGCCGTGATGCAGCGTGCTGAAAAGATTATGCCCGAAGGCTCATCCGCGCTGACCATGACCTATTACGGCGCCGAGAAGGTCATGCCGCACTACAACGTCATGGGCGTCGCCAAGGCGGGGCTTGAAGCCTCGGTAAAGTATATGGCGATGGATCTCGGCCCAAAGAACATTCGGGTGAATGCGTTGTCCGCAGGACCGATCAAGACATTGGCAGCCTCTGGAATTGGCGATTTCCGCTATATCCTGAAATGGAACGAGCTGAACTCCCCCCTCCGTCGGAATGTCACCACGACAGACGTTGGAAAGTCCGCGATGTATCTGTTGAGCGATCTTTCCAGCGGCGTGACGGGTGAGAACCACCATGTTGACGCGGGATATCATGTCGTTGGAATGAAGGCCGAAGATGCGCCTGACATTGACGTTGTGACCGGACGCAAATGACGTGAGCACCGCCGCCTTTCTGGCTGTGGCGCTCCTTCACCTGATGGCGGCCATCAGCCCGGGACCAGCTGTGCTGATGTCTGCACGGACAGGTGTGATCCATGGCTTTCGCGCAGGGTTGGCGCTGGCCATCGGAATTGGTTTGGGCGGAGTGATCTGGGCGGCCGCCGCGCTATTTGGCCTCGCCTTATTGTTCGAGATCGCTCCGAACTTGCTCATCGCTCTGAAAATTCTGGGGGGCCTGTGGCTACTACGGATGGGTGTGAAGATGTGGCGAAGCGCAGACGCGCCGCTGGATCTGGATGCTGGGACGGCTTGCGCCCCTCGCTTTTTTCAAGCAATGCGAACTGGTCTTTGGGTTCAACTCGCCAACCCAAAACCCGCTATCATGTTTAGCGCCATCTTTGTCGGAACCGTGCCGCAAGGGGCCAGCTGGGTGGTCTTCGCAATGCTTCTGACAGTGGTTTTTCTGAATGAGACACTCTGGAATGCGTTCGTCGCACGCGTTTTCGCCCTTCCGCTTGCGCGCCGAAGCTATATGACAGTGAGAACCGCAATCGACCGAGCCTTCGGTGGCATTCTGTGCGCCCTTGGCATCAAGATTGCCTCAACCTGAACAGCCGCGAGGTTCCGCCATGGCCGCCGACCGCCTTCCACACGAAAAAGGCTTCCACATTTCCTGGGATCAAATTCATCGCGACAGCCGCGCATTGGCGTGGCGTTTGGAGAATGATGGCCCCGGCGCAGGCGGCAAATGGAAGGCCGTTGTCGCCATCACCCGTGGCGGCATGGCGCCTGCGATGATCGTCGCACGCGAGTTGGACATCCGCACGGTCGATACGATCAGCGTAAAAAGCTACTCGCATCAGGATCAGGGTGAGGCGCAAGTGCTCAAATCCCCCGATCCGGAGTTGATGGGCGACGGTGAAGGCATCCTCATCGTCGATGACCTCGTTGACAGCGGCAAGACGCTCGAACTCGTCAGAGAACTCTTTCCCAAAGCCCATTTTGCAACTGTCTACGCAAAGCCAAAAGGCGAGCCGATGGTCGATACATTCATCACCGGGGTAAGCCAGGACACTTGGATCTTCTTCCCTTGGGACATGGCGCTGCAATATGTCGAGCCCTATCGGGGGACCGATTGATGCTCAGCTCCCTCATCGCGATGTTGAAGGGCGATGCAGAGCCTGCAACGCTTGCCGAGGAAGATTGCCGCCTCGCCCTGACGGCCATGATGGTGCGCGTGGCGCGCGCCGATGACCAGTATGACCAGTCAGAGAAGGACGCGATCGATGCCGTGCTCACCGATCGCTACGGATTGGATGCGACCGCCGCTGCGGAATTGCGCGCGAGCGGAGAAAGCGTAGAGGCGGAAGCATCCGACAATGTGCGGTTTACCAAGGTGATCAAGGACGCGGTGCCCTATGAGGAACGTAGCGCGGTGGCGGAAGCTCTTTGGTATGTCGCCCTGGCAGATGACAAGCGCACAGAAGACGAAAACGCCTTCCTGAGACTGGTTGTCAGCCTAATCGGCGTGAACGACCGCGACAGTGGTTTTGCCCGGCAACGGGCCGAAGCGCGCAGGACAAACTGACGCAGCGTTCAACGCGTCAGTGCCCTCACGTCACACTGGCGCCTCCAATTGCAGTGGTCTTACCTCCCTTTAGTCTGCGGGGAGGTAATTATGTTGCGCAAATCACTGGGTTCACTTTTCATATCAGTCGCGGCCATCGCCGCTCCTGCTATGGCCGACGAGGTCGTACGCATCGGGCTCCTTACGTCGCATGACAGCGAAGTTCGGCCACTATCCATCTCGTTCAACGACGGTCTTGCGGACTATCTGACGCTCGTGAACGTGCGCGACGGTGGCATCGATGGAACGCCGGTCGAACTCATCACATGTGAGACGCAATACACGCAGGAAGGCCATATGGCCTGCTATCAGCAGCTTGCAGCCGCCGGTATAGACATCGCAATACCAACTGGAACAGTCGGGGCCTACGCGTTGAACCAGATGGCGTTTCAGGTGGGCGTGCCCGTTCTGAATGGTGGTCTTGGACAGACTGCCGTTGCGGACGGTCGTGTCTTTCCCAACTCTTTCGCCTTCCCTGGCAACTACTATCAAGCCGCCTCCGCAATGGTCGAACATTTCGAGGCTGAGCTTCAGGATCTAAACGGCAAGCGCATCGCCTACGTTTATCACGACAGCCTTTATGGGGAGGAAGCCATACCACTCCTACAGGCGATCGCGGCATCCAAGGGCTTCGCACTCGACCTCTACCCCGTCGCACCTCCGGGAGATGATCAGGCAGCAATCTGGACACAGATCGCGCAAAGCGGCGCTGATCGTGCAATCCTCTGGACTGTCGGTCGCATGACCGCAACCAGCATCGGAACGGCAGCGGCAGTTGGCTATCCCAGAGAGCAAATGATGGGCAACTGGTGGACGACGCTAGAAATGATGATGCGACGCCTCGGTCCAGCGGCCGACGGAATGCGAGCCATGTCGCTCACCGGTGTTGGGCATGATGTCGCGGTCTATAACGATTTGAACGAAATGGTTTATTTCGCGGGCCTCGGCCACGGCACGATGAACAATATCGGTGATATCGACTATAACCGTGGATTGATGACGGGCCTTTATCTGGTAGAGGCCGCGCGCAACGGTCTCTCAATCTCCGGCGACGGACTGACAGCTGCGGATATGCGCGAAGGCCTGGAGGCGCTGAACTTCACCAGCGACGACAGTCAGCGCCTCGGCTTTGGGGATTTGGCGCCACCACTGGCAATGACCTGCTCCAATCACTCCGGCTTCGGTCTGTTGCAGGTCATCGAATATGATTCCAGCTTTCGGCGCTGGACCAATTACGGTGACTATGTCTCTGCCGACAGCGCAATCGTATCCGCTGCCGTCAGCCAGGCCGCGTCCGGTTTTGCGGACGCGCTTTCGATCACACCGCGCGATTGCCCGGCCGGCTCTTAGAACACAGTATTCCAAATAGAAAAGGGCGCAGTCTAAGCTGCGCCCTTTTCCGTTCGTTTGTGACTGTGTGCTTACGGCCGATCCGCGAGCATCGCACCGGTCACGTAACGCGTACCACCGTCGTTAATCCGGAATGTCCCTGCCGTCTGTGTCGCATCCGGTCCATAGAACGCGCCCGAGAAGGTGTTCGCCGTCGCAACATTGACCACGTTTGCCGCCGTGAGGGTCTGCAAGTTCGGACTAACGACCGCCGGGTTCGCCAGTCCTGTTAGATTTGCCGTCCAGGTCTGACCGCTGACATTACCGGTGAAGGTCATGTTCTCAAGCTGTCTGTTACCCGCGCCAATTTCGTCGATATTTGACAACAAACCAGTCAGCGGTGTGCCGGCGACGTTGAAGTCGAAGCGGATATTCACGTCACCTAGTGCGGTAAATGACGTTTCACCGACATTCTCACTCTCAAATTGCACAATCGCGCTATCCGTACCCGTATATGTCAGAGAGACATTCGCGGCATCGATGGCATTCATTGTCGTAGTGTCGGTGAACGAACCCGCCCGGAAACCGCCCATCAGCCTGACTGTCGCGCCATCTGGATCTAGGATCCAGAGACCTACAATCGCAGATTGCGTGCTCCCCGTTGTCGCCGTGGCTTGGTTGCCAATCGAGTAAAGATCCAGGTTGTCGCCTGCAAGCGTTGTGCGCACTTGGTTTGCAGCCGCCGCTGTGGCCGCCGCGAGCGTCACTGCCGGGAAAATTCGAGTATTTACACGCACTTCGAAGCGATCATCCGTTCCAGTCGTACGGAAGCCGAAAACGCGCCGGTCGCCCGAATTCACTGCAACATCATTGCCTGCATCGGCCACGCGGATCGATTGTCCATCGCCACCGCTGTCGATGTACTGACCGGATGTGGCCTGGATTTGCGCCAGTGTCTGGTTCGTCGAAGGCGTCGGGCCGTAACTCACCGTTGTCGACGTCGAGCTGCTGGCGCCCCCTCCCCCGCCGCCACCGCATCCGGCAAGCAGGCTGATGCAAGTCAAGGTGACCCCTAGCGGTACGAGCTTCATGAAAGATATCCTCGAAATAGCGCATTGAGCCGTGCCTGATCGGCGCCAACTCAGAATTTCTTCAATCATACTTAACTGCCGATGAATTGCTATCCCGCCAGCGGTTGAAAATGTCTTGGATCGTACCAGTCTCAGGTGCACAACGCCCCGGAGAGGACGCCTATTTTATGAGCAATACAATTCAACGCGCAGAGCAGCTGAGTTATGAAGAAATCGCCGTCATTGGGGCTGGTGCCTGGGGCACTGCGCTCGCGGCGGTGGCCAGACGGGCAGGATGTTCTGTTCGCCTGTTTTCGAGGGATGCCGCCACCGCAGAGGCCATCGTCAATGGCAGGCAAAATCCGCGGTACTTGCCCGGCATTACTCTACCCGAGGGGCTCATGGCGACGACCTCGCTAGAACAGGCGCTGGACGGGGCTGAGGCGGTACTGATCGTGACCCCTTCTGGAACGATCCGAACGGTTTCCCGTGACGTCGCTCAATTTGCACCAGAGGGCGCACCGCTCTTTGCCTGTGCCAAGGGGATCGAGGCACAAACCGGCCTGCTTATGACAGGGATTATTGCCGAAGAAGCGCCAAACCGGGTTCTTGGATGCGTATCTGGCCCGACTTTTGCTACGGAAACGGCAGCCCAGCAGCCAACCGCCGTGACAATTGCATGTACGTCATCCTCTGCTGGCCCCGTTCCGCCGCACAAATTGGCTGCCGCACGCATGGCTGCCAGCCTGACCACTGACAGTTTCAGACCCTATGTCTCGGACGATCTGATCGGCGTGGAAATCGGTGGTGCCGTCAAGAACGTGATTGCGATTGCCTGCGGGATCCTCGACGGCGCTCAATTCGGTGAAAACGCGCGCGCCGCCCTGATCACCAGGGGTCTTAACGAAATCAAGGAACTTGCAGTTGTACTGGGCGGTCGGCGCGAGACGGTGACCGGGCTTTCAGGCATTGGTGACTTGATGCTGACCTGCTCGTCCACCAAGTCGCGCAACTTCTCCTATGGCCGTCAAAGGGGACAGGGAATTTCGGAAGCAGACGTTTTCGATGGCAAGCCCGTCGTCGTTGAAGGACGAGAGAACGCGATAACCATCACCGATCTCGCGCGCCGTTATCGGCTTCACATGCCGATCTGCGAAATGGTGCGTGCAATTGTTGAGGGCCAGCAACCTATTGGGGAGGCTTTTGCGGCGTTCTGGGCCGCACCGATCGAAGCCGAGCCACGCGCGATGCAGATTTCGATTACTCATCCGGCTGAAACGGCCGCACAGGAAAAATTTGAGGAATTGCTTCCATGACAACTCCATTACCTGCAAAGGCATTCACGCTTGCGACGGATTTGGATGGCACTTTTTTGGGCGGTACCACAGAGGATCGGCAGGCCCTCTATGATTGGATTGAACGCCATCGGGAAAGCGTGCGGCTGGTCTTTGTGTCTGGCCGCGATCCGATGTTCATAACCGACCTTTGCGAAAGCGGCTCTGTCCCTTGGCCGGAATTTGTCATCGGAGATGTCGGAACAACCATCGCACAGGTTGCCAATGCGCCAGAGGGCGGGAAACGGATCGAAACCATTCCCGCATTGGAACACCAAATCGCGCATATCTGGGACAATCGTGGGGAGCCGGTGCGCAAGGCACTTGCCAATGCGAAAGGGCTAAGCCTGCAACTGACCCCCTTCCGATATCGGGTGAGCTATGATTTCGATCCGGAAAGCTATGACGGCCAAGCCGAGAAAATCGTTGCAGATATGGGGCTGGACGTCCTCATTTCGGACAACCGCTTCTTTGACGTGCTACCGCCTGGGGTCAGCAAGGGCCCCTCGTTGCTTCGTTTCCTGAAACATATGGGTATTGCACATGACAGTGTTTTGGTGGCCGGCGATACGCTCAATGACTTGAGCATGTTCCAGACCGGGCTACAGGGCGCCGTCGTCGGAGGATCGGAACCCGAACTGTTAAGCGCCACCGCTGATCTACCGAACTCCCGGCACTGCACGGCAATCGGAGCGGCGGGAATTGCCGAGGCGATCAGCGCCTTCAACCTTCATCCCCAAGCATCCGAGGCACAGGCATGAAATCAGATCTCGTCATCGTCTATCATCGCCAACCTTATGAAGAGGTGGAGATCGACGGCAAAATCGAATTGCGCGAAAATTCAAGCCCGAATGGAATTGTCCCGACCTTGAAAAGCTTCTTTGGTCGCGTGGATCACGCCAGTTGGGTTGCATGGAAATATGCCGACGATCCGGCCAACCCTGATTTCGACCGCGTCATCGACATCAACGACAGCTATGGAAGTTACTCGGTCTCGCGCCTTCCGCTCACAAAGGAACAGGTGTCGAGCTTTTACCACGTCTCCTCAAAGGAGGCGTTCTGGCCAATCCTTCACGGCTTCAAGGAGCGCTACAACTACGATCCCGTCGACTGGCCCACATTCCGGCAAGTGAATTGGGCATTCGCCGAAGCCGCCGCCGCACAGGCGACGGATGATGCCGTAATCTGGGTCCACGACTACAACCTTTGGCTTGTCCCGGCCTATCTTCGCCAGCTCAAACCGAATGCCCGGATCGCGTTTTTCCATCACACGCCATTCCCAAACCCGGACCTTTTCAACGTGCTGCCGTGGCGTGAGGAAATCATCAAGAGCTTGCTGCAAGCCGATGCGGTTGGGTTCCACATCCCAAGATACTCCAACAATTTCAAGGCTGTCGCGCGGTCTCTCACATCCTCGAAAACAATTGATGAGACTGTGACCTCCGACGAAATGAGCCCGCGCGGCATGGCCTTGTCAGAGCGTATGACGGTGCGTGCCATCCAGCATCACGACCACAAGGTCATTGTCGATACCTCTCCAGTGGGCGTCGATACCGACTACATCGCCGAATGTGTGGCCGCTCCGCAAGTCGACGAAAAGGTTGATGAGATCCGCGCCGATCTCGGCGACTGCAAGCTCATCGTTTCGGTCTCTCGTACAGATTACACCAAGGGGAACATTGAACAGCTGGAGGCCTTCGAGCGCCTTTTGTCGAACCGTCCCGATTTGCACGGCAAAGTGCGTCTCATGCACGTCTCTGTCGGTGCCAACCGCAATATGACCGCATATGAAGAAATACAGCAGCGGATCGAAGAACTAACAGGGCGCATCAACGGGACCTATGGATCTTTCGAATGGCAACCCGTTGCCCTCATCTCCACCGCAATTCCTTTTGCTGAGCTGGTTGCTTATTACCGGGCCGCAGATGTCGCGTGGATTACGCCCCTGGCCGACGGTCTAAACCTCGTGGCCAGTGAATTCTGTGCAGCACGCTCTGATAACGAAGGTGTGTTGGTGCTTTCTGAATTTGCGGGCACAGCAGTGTTGCTAGACGGCGCAATTCCGGTCAATCCTTTCAGCCACGCGAGTATGGATAGCGGGATCGAACAGGCGCTTTCCATGGATCCTATAGAAGCAAGAGATCGAATGCAGCGACTACGAAATAGAGTCGCCAGATTCGATATCAACGCATGGGTCAAATCACAGGTCGAGCTGTTCGACAGACTACGTCAAAGGTAATCCATGTTTCGCACCATCGCCCTCTCAGCGACGCTTCTTGCAAGCCCACTCTTTGCGCATGAGTTCTGGATCGAAGGCGGCGACCACACGGTGGCGGTGGGCGAAACGATCACAGGTGATATCAGAGTTGGCAGCGAGTTGAGTGGCACGCGCCAACCCTACCGGCCAGATCGCTTTCGCCGTTTCGAGTACTACCAAAACGGCGTGAGCCAAGAGGTCGGCGGGCGTTTGGGCGACCTGCCAGCTTTGTCCTTGGACGGCGCATCACCAGGACTTGTCTCGATCATTCACCACAGCGGTCAGTCGATTTTGACGTATCGCGACGAGACATTGCTGGAGAGGTATCTCGCAACAGAAGGTCTCGACCACCTTATGGCCCGCCACCTTGAACGAGGATTGCCACTGACGGGCTTTATGGAAAGCTATTCACGTCAAGCCAAGGCGCTCTACGCCGTAGGTGACGGGGAAGGTTCAGACCAATTTACCGGCATGCCATTTGAAATGGTTGCACTGGACAATCCGTACACGTTAGAGGGACCCGTGCGCGTCAGGCTCCTGCTTGACGGCAGGCCATACCCAGATGCACCAGTGAATTTGTTTCATCGGGTTGATGGGGAAGGCGTGCAGGTTCGTCTGCGCACCAACGCGGAAGGTGTCTTCACCGTAGATCACACCGAACCGGGAACAGTATTGCTGAACTCCGTCTACCTTTTCGAAACGGATGCGCGCAGCCTTTCCCAACCTGTATGGGAAAGCTATTGGGCGTCGTTGATTTGGCGTCGTGATTGAGTTTTGTGGTGACGGCAAGTATGGGCGCTTGCGCGCACTCATGTTCTTGCAATGCTTTTGATTTGGTTGCGGGGGTAGGATTTGAACCTACGACCTTCA
>NZ_OMKW01000006.1 GCF_900302495.1 Pontivivens insulae
GGGCGACCCGTCTCATGCTCGATCTCCCGGATCAGCTGGTGACGCTCGGTGATCTCCTCATGGCTGCCATGGCTCATGTTCAACCGGAACACATCTGCCCCGGCCTCAAACAACGACTTGATCATAGCGCGGCTCGAAGAGGCTGGGCCCAATGTCGCCACTATCTTAACGCGGCGGTCGCGTTTCATTGAGAGGTCTCCTTCAGTATCGAGCGCCCTGCATATTGCGCCGTGGTCCCCAGCTCTTCTTCGATGCGGATGAGCTGGTTGTATTTGGCCAGGCGGTCAGAGCGGCTGAGCGAGCCGGTCTTGATCTGGCCGCAGTTCAGCGCGACGGCGAGGTCGGCGATGGTCGCGTCCTCGGTCTCGCCCGAGCGGTGGGACATGACGCTCGTCATGCGCGCACGGTGGGCCATTTCGACCGCCTCGATGGTCTCGGTCAGGGAGCCGATCTGGTTGACCTTCACCAGGATCGAGTTGCCCGCGTCCTCCGCAATGCCCCGCGCCAGGCGCTTGGAGTTGGTCACGAACAGATCGTCGCCGACCAGCTGCACCTTGTCGCCGATCGCCGCCGTCAGCGCCGTCCAGCCCGCCCAATCATCCTCGGCCATGCCGTCTTCGATGGAAATGATCGGATAATCTGCAACAAGTTCAGCCAGATAGTCCGCATTCTCCTGCGAGGTGAGGGATTTTCCCTCGCCCTTCATCTCGTATTTACCGTTGGCATAATATTCGGTGGAGGCACAGTCGAGCGCCAGGAACACGTCCTCACCGGGCGTGTAGCCGGCCTTGGTGATGGAGGTCATGATGAAGTCGAGCGCTTCGCGGGTCGATTGCAGCGCGGGGGCAAAGCCGCCCTCATCGCCGATGCCGGTGTTGTGGCCGGCGCTGCTCAGCTCTTTTTTGAGCGTATGGAAAATCTCCGCCCCGATGCGCACCGCCTCGCGCAGGCTGTCCGCGCCCACGGGCATGATCATGAATTCCTGGATGTCGATCGGATTGTCGGCATGCTCGCCGCCATTGATGATGTTCATCATCGGCACCGGCAGCAGGCGGGCGGACGTGCCACCGATATAGCGATAGAGCGGCTGACCCACGCTTTCGGCCGCCGCATGGGCCACAGCCAGAGAGACGCCCAGGATCGCGTTCGCGCCCAGGCGGCCCTTGTTCTCCGTCCCGTCCAGACGGCACATCATCTCGTCGATCAGCACCTGCTCGCGGGCATCCATGCCCAAAAGCTCCTGACAGATCTCGGTGTTCACCGCCTCAACCGCCTTGAGCACACCCTTGCCCAGATAGCGGCCCTTGTCGCCATCGCGCAGCTCAACCGCCTCATGCGCCCCCGTCGACGCGCCTGACGGAACCGCCGCACGGCCCAATGAGCCGTCCTCCAGCAATACATCAACCTCAACCGTCGGATTCCCCCGGCTGTCCAGTATCTCGCGCGCTGTGATGTCGAGGATGATGCTCATGGCAATGGCTCCTGTCTTGGAATAAGTATTCTTCAGCAAAAAGGGCGGCGACAGTGCACCGCCCTTCTGCAGGATTGGAGATTAGTCAGGCAGCCAGCCGCTCAAACAAGCGAGCGACAGCTTCCGCACCCGGATCTACGTGGCCGCGCAATTGATCGGCATTCAAATATGCCGCTCGCCCGGCATTTGCTGTCTCCATATGCGCGGTCTGATTGGCTGCCGTCCGTGCCGCGGCGGCGGCAGCATTCAGGCCTTGATCAAGATGAGCGAGTGCCGGGTGCAGGGCGTCAACCATTGTACGATCACCCAGTTGCGCACCGCCAATCTCTTGCATTCTTGTCAATCCAGCCCGCAGAGCTTCCCGCATGGACATTCCGCTCGACGCAGCATCACCCGCTGCCGCGAAGAAAATCGCGAGGAGGACCCCAGAAGACCCGCCCATCGTCTGACTAAGCTCTTGTCCAATTGCGCGGTAGAGCTGCGTGTGATCCGCGAGTGGCAATTTATCCATGGAGCCGATCAGGGCACGCGCCGCACCAGCAAGTGTGGAACCGGTATCGCCATCACCGGACTTTGCATCCAGAAGGTTCAAGTCCCCTTCTGCTGCGATCATGATCTCGCAACAACGCGTGAGGAATTGCTGGGTCTTTTGATGAGCGGACGGCATCGGACGAATGGGCGCCAAACCATCGGGAAGTTCGCGCACATCGACGGAGACACGCTCCTCCATCGTGGGCCAAGCCGACAACGGCGTTGAAGCGCTCAATGCCATAATGTCTTCCGGCCCTGCGGGATATACGCTCAAGGAAAAGCCGTGCATGTCCAACGACGTCACCATACTGGCAGGCCCTATGACATGCCCGATCTGGCCGCCGATTTCCGACTGAATTAGCTCGTTGGCGATGACCGCCATTTCCAATTCGGACGTGCCGCCCAGGTTGTTGAGCAAGGCAACGTGGCGCACTCCACTTGGCATGGTCGCTTTCAGACGACTCACTACCGTTGCCATGGCGGCGCGCAGATCTGTGTAATCGATTTGCTCAATCCCGGCCTCGCCATGAATACCTAATCCAAGTTCTGCTTTGCCTGCTGGGATGCGGTTTTCCTTGGGCGCACCAGGGACCTGACAGGTATCGAGAGACATTCCGATTGTTCGCGTTCCGCCGATAACCCGTTCTGCTGCCGCAGCAACCGTTTTGAGATCAGAGCCAGCCTCAGCCAACGCGCCTGCAATCTTGTGAACAAATAGAGTTCCCGCGACCCCCCGCGCCTGCGGAAGATCGGGAAGGGCAATATCGTCATCGACCACAACCATGCGCACATTGAGGCCAAAGGCGCGAGCCCGTTCCGCCGCCAATCCGAAATTCAGGCGGTCGCCCGTATAGTTCTTAACGACCAGAAGACATCCTGCGGGGCCGGTGACGGCCAAAATACCGGCCAGCACGGCGTCAACGGACGGTGAGGCAAAGACGTCACCACACACCGCTGCCGTCAGCATGCCCGGCCCCACAAAACCGGCATGCGCAGGCTCGTGACCTGACCCACCACCCGACACGATTGCGACACGTGATTTATCCCAATCGGCCCTGACGACAACGCGAATGTGCGGATAGCCATCCAAGCGTGCCAACCGTCCGCCGGACACTGCAATCAGACCGTCAATCGCGTCCTGAACGACCGTCTGCTTCTCATTGATGAATTGAGCCATGTCTCTGTTCCTTAGAAGATGCGATCGCCAGATGCGTCGAAGAAGTACGGATTCTGCGGCGAAATTCTGAGCGTTTCGCCGCCTGTGAGTTCAGTGTGCGCGTCGGTCACTGTCGTGACCTCGTGACTGTCCATGCGCAGGTGTAGACGAGTTTGATCACCCAATCGCTCCACCCGTTGAACAGTTGCCGGAATGCCTTCGCCCTGCCGGATATGCTCAGGTCGCAGCCCGATATGGGTTGCACCGTTCGGAGCGTGCCCGAAAAGATCTGCGGGAAGAATATTGATCCGCGGCTGACCCAGACGGCTGGCAGCGTAGATACTGACCGGGTTTTCATAGATCTCACGCGGTGTGCCGAACTGAACCAGACGCCCGCGATCCAGTACACCGACATGTGTCGCCATGGTCATCGCCTCAATCTGATCATGCGTGACGTAGAGCAATGTTGAGCCACGCTCCGACTGGATGGATTTCAACTCAACCCTCAGATCGGCGCGCAGCTTTGCGTCCAGGGAAGACAGTGGTTCATCCATCAAGAAGACACTTGGATCTCTCACCAGGGCGCGACCGATGGAAACGCGCTGCATCTCGCCCCCTGACAAGGCAGTGGCTTTATTGTCCATCTTATGCGCGATTTGCAGAACCTCTGCGACCATCTGAACTTTACTGCTGATGATCTCTTCAGGTGTCTTCAGCAGAGGCGACCGCAATGGAAAGGCAAGATTGTCCCTTACTGTCAGGTGCGGATAGAGCGAGTACTGCTGAAAAACCATTGCAACATTGCGCTGGCTTGGCGTCAGCGACGCCATCGACCGACCATCAAAGAAGACTTCACCTTCATCTGGCAAATCCAGTCCCGAGACCATCCGCAGTGTCGTTGTCTTTCCTGCTCCGGTTGGGCCGAGAAGAACGACGAACGCGCCATCCGGTACGGTCATTGAGACGTTATCAAGTGCCGTCACATCACCAAAGCGGCGTGTGACATTTCTTAGTTCCACCTCAGCCATTCTGGATCACCTTCTCATTTGCAACTGATCGTAGTGCCCTTCCCGATTGCGTGTCGAACAGCGTTACAGATCGCGGATCGGGTCGAATACCGGTTGTGACGTCGATTGGAACAACTCTATCTGATGGAACACGCGCCTTAACCTCACCAAAAGCTGTCGTGAGCGTGACGATCTGCGTCGTTCCAAGGTATTCACTCGCCAGAACACGCCCGCGGATTGGAGCATCATCTTCCAACGTCACATGCTCCGGTCGGAAGCCAAGTGTCAGCTGACCGCTCCCGGTTTCACGAACGGTGGGGATCGTCAGACGTGCATCGCCAACAAGAACAGCAGAGTCATTCGGTGCAACATTTCCTTGGAACGTAAGGAAGTTCATTGAGGGTGAGCCAAGGAACTTGGCCACAAACATTGTAGCGGGCCAATCATAGATCTCTTGTGGGACGCCAAACTGCTCCACCACGCCATGGTTCATCACGACAATCTTGTCGCCCATCTGCATCGCTTCGAGTTGGTCATGTGTCACATAGACTGTCGTGGCTCTCATACGATTGTGCAGCGCCCGCAGTTCTTCGCTCATATGTTCACGAAATTCAGCATCCAGCGCACCCAACGGTTCGTCCATGAAAAACGCCTTTGGGTCCCTGACGATCGCCCGGCCGAGCGCGACCCTCTGCCGGTCCCCACCGGATAGTCCGCCGACAGGCTTTGACAGTATGTCCTCGATGCCAAGTATCCGGGCAACTTCACGAACCTTTGTTTCGGCGTCCGCCTTCGACATCCCTTGGGACCGCAGCGGATAACTGATGTTTCCACCAACATTCATGTGTGGGTAGAGGGCGAACATCTGGAAAACAAATGCAATGTCTCGCTGGCTTGCCGGTCGCTGACCAACTTCCTCTCCGTCGATGTAGATCTCGCCAGAAGTGGGCAACTCCAGTCCAGCCATCATGCGCAGCGTCGTGGTCTTACCGCACCCAGACGGCCCCAACAGCATGAAGAACTCACCATCCTCGATCGTGAAAGTTGAGGACTGGACGGCGGTGAATGCCCCGAACTCCTTACGGACGTTCTCTATCCTTATCTGTGCCATGGTCCTTACTCCGGGAAATGACTGACGATGATAAACATCACCGTGCCAACAAGGGTGACGACAAATGAGTACGAGTAGATCGTGATTGAGATCGGCTGCATCAGCATTACGACACCCAAAGCGATCAAGATCGAGGCGACCATCTCCCATGCGCCGCGTCGAAAACGCAGCAGGTCTTTGAAAAAGCGTGTCATTTTCGAACAGCTCCGAATGTGATCCCGCGTAGAAGGTGTTTCCTGAGCAAGATCGTGAAGACCATGACCGGTACGAGGAAAATCGTGGCGCCAGCAGCAACGGCCGGCCAATCCTGCCCACCAACTCCGATGATGGTTGGAATAAACGGCGGGGCGGTCTGAGCAGTGCCAGAGGTCAGAAGCACGGCAAAGGCGTATTCGTTCCAGGCAAAGATCAAACAGAAGATCGCCGTCGATGCGATGCCCGTCGCAGCCTGTGGCAACACCACTTTGTAGAAGGCCTGAAAGCGGGTGTAGCCATCGATAAGTGCCGCTTCCTCATACTCGATGGGGATTTCGTCGATGAAGCCCTTCAACAGCCATACCGACAACGACAGGTTCACCGCGGTGTAGAGCAAGATCATTCCTGCATGGGTATCGTTTAAGCCAAGTTGCCGGAACATAAGGAAAATCGGGATCGCGACTGCGATCGGTGGCATCATCCGGGTTGAGAGGATGAAGAACAGTAGATCATCCTTCAGCGGTACTCGGAAGCGAGAGAACGCGTAGGCCGCCGCAGTGCCAAGAACGATACATAGGAACGTAGAACCAAATCCGATGATGACGGAATTGAGGAAGCGTTCCCCGTATCGAGATGGGCCGGTTATGACCATATCATACTGGCGTACAATGCGATCATACCATGTTGTGGGTTCACCTAACTCAGCCAGCATATCTTCTGTTGCACGCGTTCTGGACGTGAAGAGGTTTACGTAACCTTCGACTGTCGGCTCAAATACAACCTTTGGTGGATATGCGATTGCATCAGCGGGGGACTTAAAACCCGTAGCGATGATCCAAAGCAGCGGCATAATCGTGATGAGCGCGTACCCGACGACCAGTACACCGGCGAACCATTTCTGCCGATTTGACGGCTCAGTGACTGAAAAACTCATCGTTCCTTAACCTTGTTGAGGGCTTTCACGTAGATCGACGCCAGACCAAAGACTGTGACGAACAGGATCACGGCGTAGGCAGAGGAATAGCCTGTACGCCATTTTTCAAAGGCCTCCCGCTTCAGATCGATGGATGTCAGCGTTGTGATCGACCCCGGTCCGCCACCTGTCAGCTGCACGACAAGATCGAACATTTTGAAGTTCTCAATTCCGCGGAATAGCACCGCCAGCATTAGGAAGGGCAACGCCATGGGAATTGTGATCGTCCAGAATTGGCGCCACTTGCTAGCACGGTCACATTCAGCAGCTTCGTAGATGCTGTCGGGGATCGAGCGGAGTCCAGCCAGGCAGATCAGCATTACGAAGGGCGTCCACATCCACGTGTCGACGATGACAATGGCCCATGGGGCGAGGTGTGTGTCGCCGATCATCGAAAAGCTCGAAGGATCGGCACCGGTCAGAAACCCGATCACATAATTGAACAGACCGATCTGCGGCTGGTATAGGAATGTCCAGAAGTTACCGACAACCGCCGGGCTCAACATCATTGGGAACACGATGATCGTGGTCCACATGTCGTTGCCCTTGAATTTCTTGTTAATCAGGTAGGCGAGTGCAAACCCGATCAGAACCTGCAAGACAATCGTCCAAAGCAGGAAGTGAGCCGTGGCCTGCATAGTGTTCCAGATGTCGGCGTCATTGAGGATACGCTCGTAGTTTCGCAGCCCAACCCACTCAACATCATTGTTGGGTCGATTGACCCTGAAATTTGTGAAGCTCAGGCGGATCGTCCAGATCAACGGAAAGATGTTGACCGCAAGTAGAAGAAAGATCGACGGCGCAACAAAGATCCAAGCGATTGCCCGGTCCGACAGGCCACGAACCTTGTTCGCGATAGGATCAGGCGTCGCATGCGCGATCGCATCGATCGGTTTGTAAGACATTTTACTGTACCTTGTGACAGCCCTGCAGATCACTGAAAGCGTGATTTGCAGGGCGGACTTTGAGAAAAGGCCCCTAGCGCTCAAGCTGGCCCTTTGCGCTAGGGGCAGTGCCGCCCAGACGGGAAGGATGAAGGGCGGCTAGCCGATTAGAGCTTGCCTTCGTCTTCAAAGACCTCGACCCAGTCCCCCACAAGACCGTCGAGCGCTTCCTCGGCTGTACCTTCGCCAGCAACAACGTAGTTGTGGACGCGTGCCTGCATTGCGAGAAGCAATTCGGCATAGGCAGGATCAGCCCAGAAGTCCTTCACGATGGCCATAGAGTCCAAGAAGGTCTGTGCGTAGGGCTGGCTGCTGGCAAAATCTGGATCCTCTACAACTGCATTCAATGCAGAGTAGCCACCGAGCTCCCACCACCGTGCTTGCACTTCAGGCTGCGCAAACCACTGAATGTATTCGAGCGCGGCATCCTGATTATCGGAATAGGACACCACGGAAATACCCTGTCCACCCAGCTGCGCAAACTGCCCTGCCGGACCGGCGGGGTTCGGGAAGTAACCAGATCGATCGCCGCCAACATTCGGATCAGCATTCACGCCGGGCCAGATGAAGGCAAAGTTCATCTGCATCGCGACTTGGCCCGATTTGTAGGCGTCGATGTTCTCACCCATGTACCAGTTGGAAGAGCCCGGCGGCGTCGCCGTTTCGTAAAGGTCGCGATAGAATTCCAGACCGGCAATTGCGCCTTCGGAATTCACAAAGCCTTCGAGATCATAGGGCTGGTCCGGGTTCTCGTATTCGAAACCATAGTTGTAGAGCGCGTTCGTGACGCCCATCGTGATGCCTTCGGAACCGCGCTCAGTATAGATCGCTGCACCATAGACTGTCGTCCCGTCGATCTCGCGACCTTGGAAAAACTGTGCAATATCGCGAAGTTCATCTAGTGTCTGCGGCACGCCGAGTTCACGACCGTACTCTGCAGAGAATGCTGCACGAATGTCCTCACGCTCAAACCAGTCGCGCCGATACGTCCAGCCGACGACATCACCAAATGCAGGCAAAGCCCAATAGTTCGGTGTGCCCTTTGGCCATTCGGAGTAGCCGGTCACGGTGGCAGGGATAAAGTCATCCATGCTGATGCCGTTAGCATCGAAGAAGTCATTGAGCTGGACATAATGGCCCTGCTCCGCCCCGCCACCGATCCATTGGCTGTCACCGATCATCAGATCGCAGAGGCCGCCGCCAGAGTTGAGTTCGTTCAGCATCCGATCGGCAAAGTTCGGCCAAGGCACAAACTCAAAATTCATGTTGTGTCCGGACTGCTCCTCGAAGTCCCGGCTCAGTTCAACAAGAGCGTTCGCCGGATCCCAGGCAGCCCAGCACAATGTCAGGTCAACACCATGACCATCAGCCAAAACCGGTGAAGACACCGCCAGCGCGAGACACATTGAAGCGGTTGAAGCCAGTAAGTTCTTTTTCATCCATTCCTCCCAGAACGCTTGAGACCGATACTCTCCCGATCGGCTGGGTTGACGTTATTTGAGGTGCGTACCTCAAATCAAGCAATTTCTGAGGTTCGTACCTCAAGTGTCTTGTGCAAGCCGTGAGAGTTTGTGACAATCATGAGAAATAAAAGGAAATTTAGCCGTGCGTCCGACCACAAAAGACCTCGCAAAAGCCGCCGGAGTAAGCCTTGCCAGCGTTGATCGCGTCTTGAACGACCGCGGCGGCGTTGGCAAAAAAACCGTCGCCGCAGTCCATGAGGCAATCGAACGAATCGGATTCACGCGCAACGTCAGCGCCGCAAACCTCGCGCGAGGCAAGACATATGAGTTTCGATTCCTGCTGCCCGAAGATGGCGGAGAGTTTGTCGGCAAACTCTACGACCGGATCGATGAAGCATCCCAGATGTTTGAAGAAGAAGGAATAAAGGTCAGCACTGCGGCGATCCCTGCGCTTGATGCCCATCGCACTGCGGCAATGCTTGCCGAAATTGGTGCGAAGGCAGATGGAATTGCATTGATGTCGCCGGACTCACCACAGGTCCGCGATGCTGCACTAAGACTCCAGAAAGATGGCAAGCATATCCTGAAGCTCTTCTCCGGAAAGGGCGTGGATGAGATCGCGCCAGTCGGCATCGACAACAAGGCTGCGGGCGCAACCGCAGCGCAAATCTTGGGGCGCTTCACCCCGAGCGGTCCCGGCGAAGTTCTTGTTTTTGCTGACACAATGAGCGCACAAGACAGTATTGAACGACGCCTTGGTTTCGATGCGTTTCTGGCAGAACGCTTTCCAAACCTAACCGCACTACCCTCACTGGAAACATATAGGCAGCCTGCAAGAGCGGTTACAATCGCCAGCAACGCTGCTCGCAACCATAGCAACGTCGTCGCCGCCTACGTGATGTCACCTGAAGCTGCCGTAACCGTCAACGCACTCAAGGTGGCATTTGACCTGAACAACCTCACGGTCATTGCCCACGAGCGAACGGACTACACCGAAGCCGCACTACGCGCCGGAGAGATCGACGCGCTGATTGCTCAGAACCCAGGTCATGTTGTGCGAAGCGCAATTCGCCAGATGAGAGCGCGGTGTGAAAACAGAGGGATCGTTGCATCGCAGGAAGCGATCAGAATTGAGATTCTGCTGGAGGCAAATCTCTGATCACAACCCTCCGGCTCGAGCAGCAAATATCTCCTGCCAATCCCTCGCCAGCTGATCCAACGCTTCCTGTGCTGTACCAACATCTCTCACGACGTAGTCGTGAACGCGAGCCTGCATGGCTGCAAGCAGTTGTTCATACTCAGGTTCTTGCCAGAAGTCTCGTGCGCCGCTCAGTGCAGTGACGTACTCTTCTGCGAATGGTCGGGTTTGCTCAAATCCTGGTCTTTCGAGGACAGATCTGTGGACAGAGTAACCTCCAAAATCCCACCATTTCTGTTGAATCTCTTCGCGGGAAAACCATTCCAAGAATTGATAGGCGGCGTCCTTGTTTGAAGAGCTCGATACGATGGACATGCCCTGCCCACCTAGAGTCGAAGCAACAGCTTCCTCTCCGGGGTTCGCGAAGAAACCAGATCTACCTCGCCCAACACTTCGGTCAGCATGAATGCCCGGGAAGAACGCAAACCAATTCATCTGCATGGCTACCCGGCCTTCTGAGTACGCGTCCAAGTTTCCGACCATGTAACTTTCCTCAAGATCAGCGGGCGTCGCAGTATCGTGGAGAATCTTGTAAAATTCCAAAGCGTTGACAGCAGCGGTAGCATTGATCGCACCATCAACTTCATACGAGTTGGGCGTTAGCTCATATAGGCCGTCCCATGCATAGAGCGCAGAACTATACCCCATTGTGATCCCTTCTGACGCACGCTCATCATAGATCGCAGCACCTGAAACCACCTGACCGTCTATCTCTCGCCCTTGGAAGAACTGAGCCACTTCCAATAGTTCCTGCCAGCTTGCAGGGACCCTTAGCGGTCTTCCATGTTCATTCTGAAAATCCGCTGCGATTCCGGGACGTTCAAACCAGTCTTGCCTATAGACCCAACCAAGGGCATCACCCATTGCAGGCAACGCGTAATAATTTGCCGAGCCTTTGGGCCAAGCAGAATATGCGTCCACCGCCCGCGTGAGGTACGCCTCCATATCAATTTCAGCCTCACTTAAGAACGAGTTCAACGGCTCGTAGTGGCCTTCTTCAGCAGCGAGACCGATCCACTGACTGTCTCCGATCATGATGTCACATGTCGCGTCACCACCCTCCAGTCGACTGATCATAACGTCAGCGAAACTGGTCCATGGCACAAGTTCCAGATCAACCTGAATATCAGTTTCGACCGTAAATTCTTTCGATAAGTCAAAAAGATAAAGAGCAGGATCCCATTCTGCCCAGCAGATCTGAAGAGGTGGTGTGCCTTGGGACATGGCCACAGATGGCGCAAAGACACCCAATGCAAACGCGACAGCCTGAGACGTGCATTTATCCATTTCTTCCTCCGAAGATCACTTTATGAAGTACGTACCTCATTTATGAATTCGCAGCAAGGCTTTTGAACTCGTACGGGTGAGGGGGGATACGGATGCATCCTTGCCCGAAAAAAAAATGATACGGTGCTCTTGCCGGACATCTACGTTCCAGATGGTCCTCGCAGGAGTGACGTTTTTCTGTCGGTCGAATGCTGAATTTGCTTGACCATAAAGGTAAATCGGCTTTGCAAATCGCGTGCTGGCCCCCTGCACATACGAGAGTCAAGGGTAGAACTGCCCTGCTCTCGACATCTGCTTGTCGAACGTCAGTCAATCCCGACCTAACGGGTATTTCTGACCCAATTGTCGAGAGACGAACGCGTCATCCCCCTTGGCGTTCGCACTAATGTTCTCGGCGCCCCTACCCTCTCCGCGCGTCTTATTCCCGAGGCCTCAAACAGCGCTGTCGCAGCTGCTGAAACGCACTGGTCGGCCAAGCCCGGAGGTTCGTTGGGCAACTTGTATCTGACGGTCATGAGGCACCCCTCTGGTCGCTGGTTTTGAGCGAAGCCCCTTGGGGCGCTCGTCTTACAAAACCTGCTCCCGGCGAGGGTTGGGGGTAGCAAGTGCAACACTATTCGACAGGGACTTGGTGCGGCCCGCAGCCCCTGGTCGAGGACACGGCCCTGTCTAATCGCGTTGCACGCGCGTGGGGACGACGTCCCCTAGCTCTTCATGAGGAAGGAGAAATGCTCGCCGCGCACGGCGAGCTCAACTTGCAGTGCGTCGAAGGTCCGGAACCTGGAACAGGTGGGCGGGAAGCAGTCATTCGCTGCGGCTGCGAGTTTAACTTTGCCAGACTATGACAGCGGCCATCCAGCGAGGTCCGCGCTGCGGAACCCCGGGTGACGTGCAGGGAGGTCGGAGAGCTGACGGATGCGGATGCAGTAGCGCGGTCTTCGCCGCCGCTACATCTCAACGCTCTCCGAGATCGCTAGTGCATCCTCCAGCTCAACACCGAGATACCGGACCGTACTGTCCATCTTCGTATGGCCCAGCAGAAGCTGCACCGCACGTAGGTTGCCGGTCTTCCGATAGATCTCCGCCACCTTCATGCGGCGCATCGAGTGGGTGCCGTAGGCGCTCGGCTCGAGGCCGATCGAGCTCACCCAGTCGCGTACGAGCCGAGCATATTGCCGGGTCGAGATATCGAGCCGGTCATGGAACCGACCCGGCCACAGGTATTCCGATCCGATCATAAGCGGATCGTCTAGCCAATCGGCAATCGTCTTCCGCGTCCCGTCCGTGATCTCGAAGCGCACAGGCTTCTGCGTCTTGCTCTGCAGGATCGAGGTGCGCTCCTTTACCTGGCCCGCCGCGTAGACATCCGTCACCTTCAGGCGGACCAAGTCGCACCCACGCAGCTTGCTGTCGATAGCGAGATTGAAGAGAGCAAGATTCTGCACCGCCTTCGCGATTTCGAGCCGGACCCGGATGGCCCAGACGTGTTTGGGATGCAGCGGACGCTTCTGGCCGATCAGGCGGCCCTTATTCCAAGCGGGGCGGTTCTGGCGGACGGCTGGCAGGTTCGGAACAGTCATGGCAGATCCTTTGCAATCCACCCCCCTGCCCTCCCGGCGACCCAGTGTCGGGACTAAACTATACCACAAAAAGCGCGGATGCGCTTGGGTTAGGAGAGACGATGGGAAAGGGTTGCCTAGCAAAATAATAATTCGCTAGGCATTTCGGCTACGTCAGACGGAGCGCGCCTTGAAATCACTTAGCAGCGTTGCTCTCAGCGCCTACACCGATCTCGTTCGTCTTCTGCGAGACGACCAGATTGCAGACATCTTCGGCACCCCGACCCGCAAAATGCGGGGAAGCAAGTCCTACTGGTACGCCGTGAAGCGCATCGGCCGTGAGACGCGCTTCGTCTACATTGGTGAAGATAGCGCAGAGGTGCGCGCCCAGATTGATCGGCTGGAAGAGCTTCGCGCGACGGCCAAGGACCGCCAGACCGAACGGGCCCGCCTTGTTTGAATACTTCGCGTTGAAGGCATGACACCGACGGATCGTGCGACAGGCTCAATCCTGTCCGCCCTTGCAGGCGCCGGCACATTTCGCCTAGGGGGCACGATCGTTGGAACGAATGCCCCCCCAGCATTATGGTAGTCGTCCGGTTTCGATCCGCGCTCCCGGGTGGGGAGCGTCGGTGCGGGCCGCTGCATTCAACATCGAGGCGATTGTTTCGATCCGCGCTCCCGGGTGGGGAGCGTCGCTTTGGTGAGGTGTTCGACAACCGGCTTGTGGTGTTTCGATCCGCGCTCCCGGGTGGGGAGCGTCGGTGACGCGAGGCGCGCAGGCCGATGATGATGATGTTTCGATCCGCGCTCCCGGGTGGGGAGCGTCTGTGGCGTTGCCGATCGTGCAGCGTCCCTTCGCTGTTTCGATCCGCGCTCCCGGGTGGGGAGCGTCGCGGCGGGACTGGCTCTTAGCGAGACTGGTTCTCGTTTCGATCCGCGCTCCCGGGTGGGGAGCGTCCGGGGCGTCTGGAAAGACAAGCCAGCCAAGGACGGTTTCGATCCGCGCTCCCGGGTGGGGAGCGTCGGGAGGCGTGCCCCTCGCACCGCGTGCGACCCGGTGTTTCGATCCGCGCTCCCGGGTGGGGAGCGTCGGCTGGCTTCCACGAGACGGCGAAGCAGAGTGATGTTTCGATCCGCGCTCCCGGGTGGGGAGCGTCTGTATGCCCTGTCACGTCCGGGCCAGACGACGCCGTTTCGATCCGCGCTCCCGGGTGGGGAGCGTCGAGGACCCCGAAACCCTGAGGTCTCAGGCTATTGTTTCGATCCGCGCTCCCGGGTGGGGAGCGTCGCTATGCCCGTCCAATCGGGTCGCTGATCAAGCTGTTTCGATCCGCGCTCCCGGGTGGGGAGCGTCCCGACCTTGCCACCATGACCGGTGATGAATGGGCGGTTTCGATCCGCGCTCCCGGGTGGGGAGCGTCACGTTTTGGGCCAGATGTTCGTCCGGTACGCCTTGTTTCGATCCGCGCTCCCGGGTGGGGAGCGTCAGGGAGACCTCGCCATAACCATCGGTTTGATGATGTTTCGATCCGCGCTCCCGGGTGGGGAGCGTCGTGATATCCACAGGCGGGCGCTCGCTTGGCTTGGGTTTCGATCCGCGCTCCCGGGTGGGGAGCGTCTCACGGGTGACATACTTCGATGGACGATACTGACGTTTCGATCCGCGCTCCCGGGTGGGGAGCGTCCGCTCGTTCCTTGCCGCTGTCATTGCAGCTGGTGGTTTCGATCCGCGCTCCCGGGTGGGGAGCGTCTCGCCTAACCTAATTACGCACCATCCCACACCGTGGTTTCGATCCGCGCTCCCGGGTGGGGAGCGTCAACACAATGCCAGCATCGATAATCGGGCGAGGAGTTTCGATCCGCGCTCCCGGGTGGGGAGCGTCATGCCCGGCGTGCATACGCTTTGCAAGGCAAGAAGTTTCGATCCGCGCTCCCGGGTGGGGAGCGTCCTTGGACATAACTTCATTCAACAGTGGGCTACTAAGTTTCGATCCGCGCTCCCGGGTGGGGAGCGTCCCGTTCTGCGACGTTGCTGCGGTGATCCTCGGTGTTTCGATCCGCGCTCCCGGGTGGGGAGCGTCCTGTGCGGTCCTGCGCGATGTCGTCCATGGCGTTGTTTCGATCCGCGCTCCCGGGTGGGGAGCGTCGTTGCAGGGTTGGGTGTTGAGAACGCGGAGGATTGTTTCGATCCGCGCTCCCGGGTGGGGAGCGTCCAGCACTTGCTCAGTCATATCCGGGGGTCGGTGTGTTTCGATCCGCGCTCCCGGGTGGGGAGCGTCTTGTATCAATCAACTTGCGAGAACCGGGCGAGTTGTTTCGATCCGCGCTCCCGGGTGGGGAGCGTCGGCAGCAAAGAGTGCAAGCCCACCGACAACAGCGGTTTCGATCCGCGCTCCCGGGTGGGGAGCGTCTCGTCTTACTTAGGTGTTTGGTTTTGACGGCACAAACGGGCGCGTTTTGCGAGCCTTGGCCTTTGCCCGCATTACCGGGCCGCCACAGCGAAACCGCTCTCAAAAAAGTTCAGCCATTTCAAAGAGCAGGGTCGTCTGCGAAACAACCGGGTTTTGTGCGGCCACTTACAGTTCGCAGGTGGCGTCAGAGAATCAGGGGCGCGTCGGGATCGATGGCAGGCTTTGCGCCGACATGCTCGACCCGCTTGCGCCACTCTCGACCCAGAAAGTAGAAGCGAAGACTGTCGCTGTCCATATCAATCGCCTCAAGCAGTGCCGCGCGCATCCGCGCCCACAGCGCCGGATCGACATCGCATTCGAACACCGAAAACTGCACCCGCTGCCCGTGATCTTCGCAAATCCGGGCAACACGCCGTAGCCTGCGCCGGCCAGCGGCATCCTGAGTGGACACGTCATAGGTGACGAGGACAAGCATCAGGTCCAGACCCACGCCGGATAGACATCAAGCTCGCCCCGCAGATGCCGTGCCAGCATCTGGGCCTGGATCTGCGGGAAGAGCCCCAGCGACGCCTTTTCGTTGAGGATGGGATGGCGCAGTTCCACCCGCTTGCGGGCCTGCCAGGCTTCGAGAACCGCCCGCCTCCCGGCCTCCGACAGCAGAACCGCACCCGTTTCCTGCCATTCGAAATCGCGTGGTCGAAGCTGTTTGCGGTTGAGCAGACTAAGCGCCACCCGGTCGGCGAGCGGAGCGCGAAACTCCTCGACCAGATCGAGAGCGAGCGACATGCGCCCCGGTCTGTCACGATGCAGAAATCCCATCTGCGGATCGAGGCCATGGCTTTCACACGCGGCGCGGCAGTCGAGCATTGCCAGCGCGTAAAGAAAGGACAGTAGCGCGTTGACCGGATCTCGCGGGGGCTGTCGATTGCGCCCGCTAAACTCGAAGCCTTCTACCCGGATGAGATGGGGAAAGGCGCTCCAATAGGCATGTGCACCCTCGCCCTCCCATCCCCGCACGGTGTCGAGATCGGCAGCATCAAGCGCCCGGCGCGCCGCGTCAGCGAGCCGGCGCTGGCTGTCGTCGATCCGTGGGGCCCCGGGTGCCTCGGGATAGTCCCTTAAGGCACGGCGCAGAAGTGCCCGCTGATTGGCAAGCTTCGCAGCGACCATGGCACGTGCGACTGGAAGGGCCGATTCCGACTCCCGCGTTGCATCGTGCTGCGCACGGCGAAGGAGCACGTTGCCTTGACACGGCCCGTCGACGCGCACCTGCAGCTTGCCGGAATAACTCAGTATGGCGAGCGAAATGCCCTCGCCAGCCGCAAAGCCCATCAGCGCTGGAGAGAGCGTGACCTGCCCGAAGCAGACGATGACGCCCAGCAGATGCGCCGGTGTCCGCGCTCGCACGGCTCCCTCGATTTCGACGACGACGGTTTGCCCGTCTTTGCGCAGATGCGCACCCTCGGTTGTGACATAAAGCGTATTGAGCAAACGCTTCATTCGGGCACCCCCGCTTTCGCGATCCTGCGGGCGAGCCAGGCGGCGCCAGGGCGCGAAGCATTCGGCGCACATAGCCCATAAAGCGAACATCCCTCACACCGCGCAGCATCGTAGATTGCAGGTGGTGCGTGCCCGCCGCTCAGCGCCTTGAAGGCCTCGTCCGCGATGCTTGCAGTGAGGCCGCGCAGTTGGCCGTCAAAGGTGACCGCCGTGCGCCGCTTGCGCGCACCATAGAAAAGCGCCCCCTCAGCCACCCGATGCCCGGTCATCTCTTCTAGGCAAATCGCCTGCGCACAAAGCTGAACCTCGTCGGCGCGATGAGCCTTCGGCCTTCCGCGCTTGTATTCGACAGGGTATGGAATTCCATCGTACAGTTCCACGACATCCGCAACACCATGAACCCGCAGCGTTTTCGAGGCGATTACCGCTGATCTTACGATCCGCTTGCCCTCCCGGCTTTCAGGCATTCCTTGATCGACCCGCTCATGCAAAACGCGGCCTTCCGCAGTTGCCCGGTTCTCCTCCCACAGCCGTTCGACATGGATCAGCGCGCACTGGCGCGGGCAAAACAGCCAGTGTTGAAGCGCCGAAAGGGGAATGCTCTCAGAACGGCTCGACAAGACTGACCCCGACGGGCAGCTCGGTGTCATCGACCTTGATCGCATAGTCGGCAAACGCACGTGCAGGCGGCCAATTGTGGAGGCGTGGGTCGCCGACCGGATAGGCATCCGCGCCGTTCACCCGCTCCACCGTTACCCGGTCGAACAGCCGATGCGCCTGCGCATTGCCGAGCGCGCTGTCATGCCGGAACACAACCAGCCGGCGCGCTGCCATGATCCCGCGCGCTGCCGAGCGGTCGAGGTCGAGCATACCGCGCAGCCCCGTCCACAGCAGCTCTAGATCTGCCTCCGAAAACCCGGTCTGCTGGGCGAGCTTTGCATTCACGAAACCATGCACGCGGTAAAGCCCATAGGGCACCACCGTCTTGCGACCCATCGTACGCTCTTTGTCACGATCCGCCTCGTTGGTGACGGACGAACGTGTGATAGAGACCTCCAGGGGCATGATCGTCTCTTCCGACCGCGCGAAGGAGAGCTGCACTGGCCCTCGCACCTGCCCTGCATTCACGCCGGTGGACATCACCGCACCAAAGGTGCGGATGTCCCAGAACTGGGAACACATCCAGTCGGTCAGCTGCTTGGCCTCCGCATCCTTCTTGGGCAGCTTGGAGTAGTCGCCCGCCTTCGCCGGCTCTAGACCGGTCGCCTCCCAGGCTTCAGCGTGCTTTTCGTTCAGCACGGCCCGTTCGGTGAAATAGATCCGGTGCGGTGCTGCGTTGTCATGCGCAGCGAGTACGTAGTTCCGCAGCTTGCGCTTGATGGAGACATCCGACATCAGCCCCCGGTTCGTCTCCGGGTCCATGCGCGGCATGTTGCCCGCATCGGGATCGCCGTTCGGGTTGCCATTCTCCACGTCGAGAAACAGAACGAAATCATAGCGGTTCTGAAGGCTCATGCGTCCTCTCCCTCTGTCTGAGCAATCTCAGGCTGGCCCGTTTCCGCCTTCCGGTAGAAGGCACGGTCCTGATGGTAAAATCCGATGAAGAACAGCGACTGTGCTTCCAGCGGAAGGGTCGCGGGCAAGTCCGCCCCGCCCCGCAACTCCATGATGTCAGCGATCGCGCGGTCAGCCCGAACTCCCGAGCCCGCCTTCGCGCCTCCTGCCTTGCGCAGGCTCGCGTGGTTGTGCTCGTAACCCCGCATCAGCACCGGAAACACGCGCGCCGGTGTGGCAGAGGCCGCACCCATAAATTTCTGCCGCAGTGAGGCGCCCCGTTCCTGATAGCTGCGCTCGGCATAGGCATAGGCGGCGAAGAGGCGCCCCAGCAGATAGGCCTCGTCCGCGCAGGTCTCATCCAGTGCCATGGGCACCTCCCTTTTGTAGTTCCGGATCAGCACGGCCCGCAGCATCGCCGCGCGCCGCCCGTCCATGTTGCCCACCTTCTTCGGATTCGGCTCGCCCTCAACCCGTAGACGGGCAAGGATGCCGCTCATCAGCGTCGCGGGATAATCGCACCCCGTCAGGATCGCGCGCATCAGCCCGCCCCCCAACGGCTTGGGAATGTTCTTCGCGTCCCGCTGTGCGGCCAGATCGTAGAGCAGCGCCCACGGCTTCGGCGGCATGCGCGCCCGGTCACGGGCAAAGGGCGAAGGCTCCACAGCGCATTCCGCCCAGAAGCGAGCGGCATTCCGCGCCAGATCGCCCATTGTCCCAGTGTGCCAGTACCGCACCGCCAGCCGCGCCGCATTGGGCGATAGGCCAAGAACGAAAACCCGCGTATCTTCACGCAGTGGTCCGGCCTCGCTCCCAGCAGCAAGCGCCTTCATCGCCTCGGCGAGTTCAGCTTCGCCGCGCCCGTCCTTCTGGTCCGCAACATCGCCCGTCAGAGCCAGAAGCGCTGCGTCCTCGGCACCAAGTTCGCCCTCGCCGCGCGCCCAAAAGGCGACGGTGTCATCACCAATGCGGATGCAGTTGCCAGATCCTTTGGCCAGAAGCGCGTTGAGCGCCGTACCATAGGCAAAGGCCGCATATTCCCCGACCGGCGCATTCTCACCCTGTTTCTTGCCATGAGATTCGTAGGCACTGTCATTGAAGGATACGAGCGCGGCGCCGGACCTTTGCGCCCCCATCACCCCTTTAATGGATGGATGGAGCCTGGCAACGGGTGCGGACTGCCCGGTGACAAGGCACATCGCCTTGTCATCCGCGCCGGCGCTCAGCAACGTCTTCGCCTCGGCCAGTTCATGAAGGAACGTCCCGCCCTCCGTGCGGAACACAAGATTCTGGTCAACGAGCGTCTCCGCATCCAAAGCGGTGAAGCCATCCGGATCCCACGTCTTGCAAAACCGCGCCAGAGCGATCATCGCCGGGTGCGTCGCCCCTTTCAGAAGCTCCAAATGTGCCGCTCGGAACGCCTCATGCTCCCGCGCGGTGCGCGCCCTCTGCCCCGGCCCGTCCTCCGTTCCGGTTATGCCAAGCGTATAGGCCGATTTGTCCCAGAACAGATTGGGCTTCACCCCTGCCGTCCGCTTTACGGCGGAGGGCACGTTCATGCGCCGAGGTTGCAGCTTGCCCTTTTGATCCGGCGCCATCAGCGGCGAGATGCTGTCGACCGTGCCGTCCTGGCGCAGCACGATTGCCCCGCCGATCTTCTCAGTCGAGAACCCGGGCGCGGCCCAGCCCTCCCGCTCCGCCCGCTGATCATAAAGAGCCACGAGTTCCTGAAGCACCGTCACGTCAGCGCCCCTTCCGCGTGACAGCCGCGCACGTCGATCACACCGCGTTCCATCCGTGCGCGGTAAAAGACCGACGCCCGTCCCACAGCATAGTCGATATCGTGCAGCATCCAGCCGAAATCTCGGTCCTGATCGGCTTCCGGCAGGCCGGTCGGCGGGATAGCCTCGACAAGTTCGAAATCGGCCGGGAACTCCCGCACGCCCAACGACGGCTGCTGAAAGCACTGTCCCTTAGCCGCCCGCCTGCAAAACATGTCGTGGTGCTTGGCAGGGCTATCGCCGCCCGCCTTGCTCGTCAACTCGAAATGCGCCTCGATCCCGTAGGCGACATCCCGCAGGCAAAGCATCGCCCGCTGCTGCCGATCCGTTTCGACGCTCAACCCCAGCTTCGACAGATCACCGTTCTTACGCGCGCTCTTCGCGGCTCCGACAGGGATCTTCGAGCCTACCTCGTTCCGTCGGATCGTCTCGAACTGGATAGGGTTGAGAACATGTATCCGGTCAACTACCCAGCGGATCGCCGGTTTCCAGTGGATCGCCTCAAGAATGCCGCGTGCTGCGGAGGGCGTCATGACGTCATAGCTGACCCGCTCCACCTTCATCTCGGGCCGGGTAAAACAGGCATTGCGCCCCCGGACCACCAGTTTGACACCGTATTGCATTTGATCCTCGCGTAATGCCGCCAGCCTAGACTCGCTGGCGGCGGAACGTCTGTGACAATTGTCACCCAGTCTATGTTTCGATCCGCAGGCCGCTTAAGGCCCAAAGTATCGAAAAGTCCACAGAACGACTTGGATGACCAACCGCAGAACCAGATGAAAGCTTAGAATGGCTCGTACTACTTCAATCCATCGCTCATAGTCGTTTTTGCGCATCTCGACCTCCGATGAACCTGAAGTGGGGACGGCAAAGCTTAGACGCAAGTTCATAGAATGGGCGCCCGTCAAATCACCATTCCACCGCTCACAATTCCCAGCCCTGCCTGTGCATCATAGTCTTGCAAATGCTCCAGCATCGCGAATTGCGGCCCGAATTCACCTTCCTCCCACCACTTGAGGTGCCCGGCTTGCCACAGCGCATCCCAGAGCGAGTACGGCACGGACACCGTATGCGGCTGAAAGGCCCGCGCGACCGTCCCCGGCTTTCTGAACCGCAGCTTATCAAGTTCATCTGAACCGATCCCGTATTCCCCGTCGCGGATCACCACACTTTTCTGCCCATCCGGGATTAGGCGGAACGCCGCCTCGATATCTTCGTATGGCACCCTTCCCTTGCATTTCGCCAGCGCATGCAAGATGCCATTCAGCCCTGCTACCTCTGCCGCATCGAGCGCGTCCGGCCCGTATTGGTCCCAGAGATCGCGGAAATAGGCCGTCACCGCAGCTCGCGACAGTGGATCATCCGTTGTCGCCATCACCCGGCGCGCCGTCTCTGCAAACTGCTTCACCGCAGGCGGCGGATCGACCTCCGGGGCGAAAACCTCGACCAGCCCAAGCTCGCCAAGCTCCCCATTGCGGTTGCACCGCCCGGCGGCCTGCGCAATCGAGTCTATTCCCGCCTCCGCGCGCAAAACGCGCGGAAAGCTGATATCCACCCCGGCCTCGATCAGCGAAGTCGATACTAGCCGCACGGGCTGACCCGCCGCCAACAGCGCCCGCACATCCTGCAGCACGGCCCTGCGATGGGCGGCCGTCATCAGCGTGCTCAGATGCCTCGCACTTGGCTGTTCACGGATCGCATCGAAAAGGCGCCGCGCCTGTGCTCGATTGTCCACGATGACGAGCACCTGCTCGACGCAAAGCAACCGCTCAGCAACTTCGCTATCGCTCAGCGCACCCACATTGCGCACCTCGACCCGTTTGAGCACATCATAAAGCCGGTCCGGTTCCGGCGCGATCTCCCGCACATCCTGCAGAGCTTCGGAAGCCGGAAAACCATCGGACTTCGTCAGCGCCGGCTGCGTGGCAGTACAAAGCACCACACTTGCACCATAGGCCCCACTGAGCTCGCGGATCGCTGCAAGACAGGGCCGAAGAAACGGCAACGGCAGGCTTTGCGCCTCATCCAGAATGATGACCGACTGGGCCAGATTGTGCAGTTTGCGACACCGCCTCTTGCGCGCGGCGAACATACTTTCGAAAAACTGCACACCCGTGGTCACGATGACCGGGCGATTCCAGCTGATCGTGCCGCTGCGCCGCTGTTCGCGCTCGTCCTCGTTCATCGCGCTATCGTCGAAGCTCGCGTGATGCTCCAGCACGGCATCTGACCCCAAGACTTCGCGAAACACGCTGGCAGTTTGTTCAACGATCGAGGTATAGGGCACAACGTAGACGATGCGCCGCAGCCCGTGTTGCGCCGCGTGTTCCAGCCCAAAACCCAGCGAGGCAAGCGTCTTGCCGCCTCCCGTCGGAACCGTCAGCGTAAATAATCCCGGTGTCGCCTGTGCCGATTGCAGCGCGTGTTCCAGCACCTCGGCTCGCAGGACATTGATTGCTGATGGAGTTGCCTGCCCGGCGACCGCCCTCATATGCCGATTAAACGCCGCGCGCATATCGTCCGACAGCCGGTCCGGCACGGATGGGAGGCCTTTTCCATCGACCTCGTGGTAGAATGCGCCCGTCTCCCGATCATCGGCATCCGTCAAGCAGGAATAGATCATCCGGACGAAAAATTGCAGGCTGAACGAAAACGTGTCGCGATTGTGGGGAAACCCCGTCGGCACAGTTGGCCGTGACGGCGCGCACCAACCGGGCAGTGGAATATCCGCCGCGGCAGCAAGGCGCCTGTCCAGCCGTTCGGGGTTCGGCAAAGCTCCGTGGTGTCCAGCGATCGCGGGTCTCAAAGCCAAGCCGAGAGGACCGAGCTCTGCGAGCCGAAGGGCACCCTCGGCCGAATGAGTGACATCGTTGCGCTCGCCCGCAAGCTTTCGCTGAAATCCCGGTTTTGCCTTGCCGAGATCATGCAGCAGCGCCACAGCTGCCGCGGCTGGGCCCGCCCCAAAAGATGCAGCCATCGTCTCTGCTGTCTTTGCCACGCGCAAAGAGTGTTCTTCGAGCGTTTCCCATTCCGTGACCGGCTGGCCCTCGACAGAATGAGCGAAAATCGGATCTTCCATTATACCAACACCTCGGCCACATCAGGCGCCCGCCCCAGCGCCGTCTCAATCCGCTCGGTCCATTTCGGCCCCCTGCCGCGCGCGTCCGCCAGCGCCTCGGCGATTTCGTTGGGCCGATCCTTGGCCAGCGCCCGGATCAACAGCCGCGCCTGCGCCACGTCCTTCGCAGCCTTCAGGCGGTCCTGCCCCGTGCGCCGCGTGCTCACGATCAGCTTGTGGATGGCAAAGCGCTCGGGCCGCGGCACCTGCACCAGCACGCCCGAGCGATAAAGCCCCGCCGCCGGGATCCGGTCCGCAATCAGGTAGTTGAGGTAGCGCAGCGCCTGCGCCCGCACCTCCAGCGCCGCGAGCGGGCGCACCTCCTCCTCGCCGCAGGCCGGGGTCAGAAACTCGACCAGCGCTCTGCCCCGCGTCTGCCGCCAGCGCCATGCCTCGCGGTTGTCGAGCGTCGGCATCGGCTCGAAATCTAACTCGGCCAGCACATCCGCGAGCCGAGGCTCCGCCCGGTCATCGAGCGCGAGGCTCAACCGCTCGAAGCTCGCGATGTCAAGGTCGCCGGTCATCGCCACATGGTCCGCGCGCAGGCGCAGCCCCAACTCGCCTTCATAGAGCCGGAACGCCTGCGTCCCCACCACCGTCCCGCCGAGGCGAAAGGCCCCTGCCCCGGCCATCGCGCCGAGCAGCGGGCTGGTCGCATGGTCGAGGCTCATCAGCCTATCCGCTCGCAAGAGCCGCACCAGCCGCGACCGCTCCGCCGCGCGCGCCTTGGCATCTTCGCGCAACGCGTCCAAGCGCTCGAACCGCGCGAGCAGCTGCGGCGTCTCCTGCCCGATATAGGCTTTGCGCACGTCCGAGCCGACGCGGTAGCTGTCATACCAGTAGGTCCGCCCGCCCCGCTTCTGTGGCGTAGGCGTGCCGCGCAGCCCGCTCACTACCTCGTCGAGCAGTAGCCGAAGCAGGTCGTGAAAAGCAATCTGGGCAATCTGGGAGTGTCGCTCGATGGCCATGCTCAACGCTCTTCACCTCTATTGAACATACCGCATTTCCCATGCTCAACAAATGCGAAATCGGTTGAGCACAAAATCAGTCAACACCCTCGATCCGCACAGAGTTCAAGCCGCGTGTTCACGCAGCCTCAGCGATCGTCCTCGCAGATGCGTAGCGATGTGCCGAGCGTGAAAGGCCGTCGGTGGTTGAACATGAAGCTCACCCTCGACCGCCTCTCCGCGCCTGTCCTTTGAATCCGACCTGTCGGCTTGGAAAGCAGCTTTTACGCTGCTTGATAAGCGCAATGCCGAGGAGGAGCTCGTCGAAGCGCGTGATCTTGAGGTCGGCGATTTGGGAGAGTAGCCATGTCAGCCACGCTTGTTGGTCTACGTTGTCGAGCTTGGCGGTCTCAATGACGGTAATGGCGCTTGCCATGGCTTTGCCGCCGCCCTCGGAGCATGCAAACATCAAGTTTTTCCGGCCGATGGCGAAGGGTTTGACCGCGCGCCCTGATGTATTTTGTCGAGCTCAAGGTGGCCGTTCTTGAGATATGGCCGCGCCTTTGGCAACCGGGCAAGGGCGCAGTGGATGGCTTACGCCATATGGAGTTGGAGTTGGAGTTGGAGTTCCCCCGGTTTGATGGACACTTTTTCACTGATGAAGGAGAGTGTTTTTCATGCCGAGAACGAGGACCCCGTACCCGACGGAATTTAGGGAACAATTGGTTGGGCTGGCGCGAGCTGGTCGCAGTGTTGAAAGTCTTGCGCGGGAATATGAGCCCTGCGCTGCAACGATCCATGACTGGGTTAAGCAGGCCGGTGCCGACGATGGTGACCGCGTTGACCGCCTGACCAGCACGGAAATGGAAGAACTGCGTCAGCTTCACAAAGAAGTCAGGCAACTCCGCCAAGAGCGGGACATCTTATCAAAGGCCGCGGCTTGGTTTGCACAAAACGACGTGACATCGCGGAGGTCTTCAAGTTCATGACCGCGAACCAAGCCGAGTATTCGATCCAGATGATGTCACGTACTTTGGACGTGTCCCGCAGCGGTTTCTATGCCTACCACAGCCGCCCGCCCAGTGCCCGGCAGGTTGCCGATGACGCGCTCACCGACCGGATCGCCACCATCCATGAAGCATCAAAGCAGACCTATGGCGCGCCGCGCATTCACGCTGAACTGGCGGAAGATGGCATCCAAGTCGGCCGCAAGCGCATCGAGCGTCTGATGAAAGCCAAGGGCTTGAGGGGCGTCAGCCGCCGCAAATTCGTTGTGACCACTGAACGCGATCCGCGCGCCCGACCTGCAAGTGATCTGGTTGACCGGAACTTCTATGCGGATGCGCCGAATATGCTTTGGGTTGCCGACATCACTTATGTGCCGACCTGGGCAGGCTTTCTGTATCTGGCCGTCGTTCTGGATGCCTTCAGCCGCCGGATCATTGGCTGGGCTATGGGCAACGACCAGAAGGCGCAGCTTGTCATCGACGCGATGAATATGGCCGTCACACAGCGCAAGCCCGACAGCGTCATTCACCATAGCGATCAGGGATCGCAATATACATCGGTGGCGTTTGGCTTGCGCTGCAAAGAAATGGGCGTGCGCCCTTCGATGGGGTCGGTTGGCGATTGCTATGACAACGCAATGTGCGAAAGCTTCTTCGCCACGCTCGAATGCGAACTGCTGGACCGTCGGAAGTTCAAGACCAAAGCGGAGGCTCGCGTTGCCTGCTTCGAGTTTATTGAAGGATGGTACAACCCCTCGCGTCGTCACTCAGCCTTGGGTTACAAGTCACCGGTCAACTACGAAAGGACTGCCGCTGAAGGGCTGGAATCTCTAAGCCCATAACCGTCCACAAAACCGGGGGAACTCCAACTCCATTGCTGTAGCTTGGACACCTAGGGACGAATTGCCTTGGCACTTTCGGGCCAAGGATTTGCCAACGTTCAAGCACCTCAATGAAACTTGGAACGCGCACCCCAATGACGCGCGCCTTCGCATTGAACACAATAGTCATGCGTTAATGATCCACTTGCGACCAAATCCCTACTCGTATCGTAAATACGAGCACGTATCTTCAATCACATTAACGTTCTCAGGCTGCCGGCTGTATCGTCTAACTTCGTTAAATGATCATGGCTGGTACGACGGCCAATGTCGTTTCAGCGGACTCGCTCCGTCCTGGGGGGAGTTCTACGAAATAACTGGCGAAACAAGAGACGACCTCGACCCCACTCCCTGGATAAAGATGAGCGGATCCGGAGCAAGGCATTTTCACTTCTATCTGCGAGACCAAACCCTCGAAGTCAAAGCGCAGGATTGGTCGTTGGACCCCAAAAGCTGATGTCTGGCTTTCATTCTTAGTTCGTGCCACCGTGTTGAAGCTCATTGCCAGGTGCTGAGGGATGTTTCATGATCGCACTGCGGGGGGCGACCATAATTTGGGAGCCAGATCATGAAAACCAGTCTCAAGAATATTGTATCGAAGAACCTTCCACTTCTTCGCCGGATCACGCCGTACGTGGGGCCTCAAGATGATGCAAAGACGGTTCTGAAACGAATTAAGGATGCGGGCACCATCACGATTTCTGAACCAGACAAGGTGACCGAAGCCTTGCAGGTTACTTTCACGATTAAATCAGCAATGGCGGTCACCAAAGGCGCGGATTTAGACGAGATCGTTAGTCTTCTCACGACTGCCACAAACGGGTCTGTTGCTGCCATTGGAACCAGCCTTGCTGGGGATATGTCAGCTGCCAACGGAATTGCCGGAGCAAGTGTGCGGGCACTCAAACGTATCATGGCTAAAACCAGCACTAGCGACAACGACACGTTGCAGATCCCCTTGACGCAGATCCAGCGCGCAAAGGGGACGCCAGCGAAGCTTGAGATGACTGCGCTCGTGAATGGATGGACACGTACGAATGATTGGGACAGCGACGAAGTCGCATATTTTGGACATCAAGCACGCCTCGGCCGTGCGCGCGGGAAGCTAGTGCCTCAAGAGAACGTCGGGAAACAGATGAGCATTGCCTTTTCAAATACCCGCTCTGAGGTCACGACAAAAACAAAGGCGCGCTCAATATCAGCCGATGTCGACATGGAGTGGAAGATGAGCACCGATGGAGCCTGGACACATGACACCGTGTCACTGGTTCAAATCGACAACGTCGTAGTCAACATCGCCTATGTGTGAGTGAGCTTCGCGCAACAACTACCGTTTCGTTGAGCGATTGGGATTGGGATTGGGATTGGACGCCCGGTGTCGAACGAAAACTAGTTCGATGACCCAATCTCATGCGCCATTCTGACCGACCGGCCAACAGACTTGCATCGTTGGTCGGTCTTCGATCGGCTCAACTCACACTCACCTGGGAGGCTTGCTCGTGCACGTTAGAGTCCTGTTCGGTCGCCAAACATCAATCTACCCACCACTGACTAACTTCAAGGCGCCGTCAGGCGATATCTTCCAAAGACGCACCGGGACTATGGGCGCGCCTTAAAAGGTCTTGGCGTCTCTTACTCGATCCTTTGGAGCCGTTCAGCAGGACCAGTTCTCGCTTTGTAAAACCGAAAGAGCCGAAAGTTCCATCAATCCACGCTTTCTCAATCGCCGCTGTGTAACCCAGTTCCTGCATTTCGTCGGAACGTGCGCCGGCAGGCACAAGCAAGATCCCAGTTCTCGATCGTTGCAGCGACTTTTCAGGATCGTCGAGTTGATCATATGCCCATCCCCACGACCAAACACGATCTATCCACCCTTTGGTCATCGCGGGCATTCCCCACCAGAAAAGCGGGAAGACAAAGCCGATTGCGTCAGCGCGACCAATGCGATCTTGCTCCGCCAATATGTCGTCCGGAACTTGACCTGAACGGCCACTTTCAATGTCAGCCAATGACCAGCGCGGGTCAAAGTTCTCGGCGTGTAGGTCAGCCAATTCGGTTGTGTGTCCGGCCGTTTCTGCTCCGGCACAAAATTCTCTGGCAATGGCTGAGCTAAAGGAATTTGTATCGGGGTGATCAAGGATGGTTAGTACGTGCATTTTAAGGCCAGGGTCGTTTCTAAGTTAGTTACCAGCAATCAAATAGTTTTTGGGATGTATTTGCGCCAAGGATAAACCACCGAATTGCGAAGGCTGCATCGCCGCGAATGGCAGGTATGGAGAACTCCGGCGCAACACTCACTTCCCTGCCCCAAGGTCGGCTAAGGGCCGAGATAAATGGCCCGCTCCAAAGTGATCACACCAATACTGCTGTGCCACCAACGTCTCGAATGAGCCCATATCTCCCAAATGCCACGCTACGCTTGGATGTCCGCATTCGCTCGGCGTTGCTACACTAGGTTTACTTCGTGCGCCTCCCAGAACCGGGGCGGTTCTAGCTTCTTCGACAGATGGTCAATCACAGCTTCGGGCACGGCATCTGGTCGATCCCTGTTCTGACGCCGCAGTTGGTCTGGGCTCGGTTCGAGATAGACAATCTCCACGCGTGCACCATAGTCACGCAGTAGCCGCAGAACCCTGGACCGGTTCTGTCGGGTCACATTGGTAGCGTTCCAAACAAAATCACGCCCGGCCCGCAGGTGCTCGCGCGCGCGTTCATGCGCAGCCTGGATGACCTGGCCTTGATTATCAGTCGCAGACACGCCTAGTTCATCTCGGATCAAATCAAGGCTGACGACAGGATGTTCTGGGCGGTGTTTCCCGATCCAGGTATCCTTCCCTGCACCAGGCAAACCGGACATGACGGTAACCGTACAAGGGAACGCCTCGTGGGCCTCATATTGCGGGTCTCGGTCTTCCAACTCAAAGAAGGCAACCCGGCTTTCGTCATTGGCGAAGTCAAATTGCTGATCCCAACAGTTGGCCTCTTGGAAGGTCAATGCGGCGAGGCTCACACTCTCCAAGATGGATTGCTGGTGCTCACATTTGCGACCGATGGCGTCGGCCTTGGCATGAAGGCAGAGGTGATCCGGCCTGCACCGCCAGGATGTCTCAATCGCCATACGGTTTGGATCAGGCCGCTCGATCAGCCAGAATGGTAGTTGATGGTGGGCGATGATCCCGCACAGGGCTTCGCGCCAGGCAAACGGCGACCCCGCATACCACAGTAGTTCCCGTGCAATGGATGCACCTAGACGGGAATGACCTCTGGAAGTTATGCGCCCGTCATCCTCATGCTTTGTAACGGCAGGCTTGCCGACATCATGCAGGACAGCAGCCCAGAACAGATTGGTTCGGTCTACATCGGGAAGACCTTGCCAATCGGCATCCGCCACCAGAGCCTCGACCACCATTCGTGTGTGCGTGCCGACATTGCCTTCGGCATGGTGGATCGGGTCCTGCGGGCAGATGTCGAGGATGCCAAGCTCTGGCCATAGCGACCAAATCCCGCCCCAATCCACCTGCCAGACTGGACCGTTTGGAACCAAAGCCAGCAGGTGGTCATGGGTGACGACGTTTTGGACGGGTTTACGCATCGTAGGCCCCCTCCACACCCAGCGAGGGTGCAAAGATGTCGACGCCCTCGGCCAAGCCGTTGGGCAGGATCGGACGGTCATGCCAGTGCCCGTCAGCCGCCTCAATCGCCTGTAAGAAGTCAGCACGGACGAACTTGAAGCGGTCCTCCACGTGGTCCGTATTTTCTTGCTTCAGATAGAGCCCCTCGGCCAGATCACTGTCCTCTGTCTGCTGATCAACCATGTCGGGACGGCTACAAGACCGTTCGGCTGCCTGTGCCAGTGAGTCACGCCAGTCTTCCGATTTGTACGGTGAAGGCCGGGTCAGGCTGACCAGTTGGTCAACAGACCTGACTTCGCCGGTATGGACGACGGGCACCGGCATGATCGGCAATCCGGTCAGCAAAGCCCGACGAGCCGCTGTGCTGAGAAAATGGCCGGTGTCCCGGTCCAGCACATCGAACTCCATGAAGTAATGCGGCAGCTGGTCATAGAACACGGTGTGTTTGGCATGCATCCACTCGCCATACATGACGAAGCGGTGCCCCAGCACAGAGCGCAGGACATGTGCATGGGCCGCCGCCCAGGTCTTCAGCAAAGAGAAGTGACGTTCGCGGCCACCGCCAGTCAGATAATGCCCGCGGCTCTGCAGCAGCAGCTTGCCATTCGCGTCAAAAGACACAGCAGAGTTGGCCCCGTCGAGCTTTTCTTCGACAAGCAGGGGCTGACCTGAAAGCTCTTTGATTGGTTTGTCATCCGCCATATCGCCAACCTGAAGGCGCGAACCTTCAATGTGCCGCGTACGCGGGTATTTCTGAATATCCATAACAGTCTCACGATGTATCGCTTGGTCGCACAAAACCACCCGGCAGGATTTGTCGGGGTGTAGGTTTGATTATGTGCGCTGCGATTACATCGGACTTCCGTGGGGCTCGGGGTTGAGACAGGCAGCCCGATTAACGTTGGCAAAAGCAAAAATCAACAGCGGACATTCAAAGTCGCAATCGATTTGTCAGCTTTGTCCCGCACAGCGCAATCGGGAACAAGGTCCCAGCTGCGCTGATGAAATTGCCAGACGCGTCCAGCCCGTCTGTGTGATCAAAGTGCGGAAAATCTAACCCCGAGCGGGGACACTTCGGGTAGCACAGCACAGCCATATCCGCCCCTGAAAATGGTGTTGTTCCAGCGAAAGAGACCACCAGCTCATTCGTTCTAGAATTCTGGAAGGCCGCGGCAGCAAATCCACTCTCCGAGTTTCGAGTATGACTTACTATGCTCCATTCATCCGCCGTGGAGGTGGGAACACCTGACAATCGCCACTGATCGACAACGGTGTCTTCGTAGGAACCATCCGCCATCTGCGCATATAAATTGTAAGGTGTCATTCGGTGGATCACTCTGTTTCAACAAAAACTTGATTGAGAGGAACTCTGCACGAGTCAAAAGTTCTACACAACAGGAGAGAGCTTACTCCGCGGAAACTCGCCAAGGGATATTTAGGAACGTAGTTCAGGATGTAATATTGCCTTCCATTGGAAATGTAGTTTCTGCTGTAATATGAGCAGACCTCAAACCTATAAATATACAACAATCGGACGGCCCTACACGGCCCGAATCCGTCGTCGGATATGCTGTCGGGAAAATTGTATTGTAGGGCTGCGAGACGCCTGTGCTGATCAGAAACCGTCAATACTGTGTGCTTTACAGCGAAGTCGCACAACAACAAAAATATCAGAAGGGAAAGCACTAATTTTATCGATTTGATAGGCAATAGAAGTATTCCACTTGTCTGCGGACTCAGTGATCTCGCACCTTAACTTTCCCGAAATCCCTTTGGGACGCAACGCTGTTGTATGGGCTACGAACCCATGTGTAACGCCCCTTCCGGCGCTATTCCTTCGAATGGCGACGCCCCTCGTATGTGCCTGCGCCGGAGTCACTTGGCACATTTTGAAGCGCGCCCGACATAGGTGAAAGCCATGGCTCTCTACTAGCATACTTTCATCGCCCGGCAGGACATCTCGACCGCTCAGGCCGAGGGCCTGAGCGAGCATCTTCCGCTGTGCTGACTGACAATGGCGGCTCCGTCTCCGAGACCGAATACTGGGGTCTCAAGACGATGGCGTACAAGATCAACAAGAACCGCAAGGGCCACTACGCCTATATGCGGTCCGATGCGCCGTCCGCCGCCGTGCAAGAGATGGAGCGTCTGATGCGTCTGCATAAGGACGTGATGCGCGTTCTGACCGTCCGCGTGGACGACCACGAGGAAGACCCGTCCACCGTCATCCAGGCCAAGAACGCCCGTGACGAGCGCGGCCCGCGCCGCGATTGATCTGAGAGCAGCTAGAAAGCCGATCGCTCATGCCGCCCCCCCCAATGTCCGCTAATGGGATGCTGCGCTGCGGCACCATCGCGCGCGATGAACGGCAGCTAAGGGCCGGCATCTCCTGACGGAGCTCAGCGATTTGCCTTATGGCGCTGTGCAGCTAATGGCCGGAGAGAGCCCAAAACCTACCGTAATTCTGCAAGGCGGCGAATGTCGGTTTTGCGGAGTTGCTTTAACCGCTATTAGCGAGCGCTCGAAGGATCATTTCACATTGCCGCTCGACCGACGCAGCGATTGGTTG
>NZ_OMKW01000005.1 GCF_900302495.1 Pontivivens insulae
GCCCAAAGGGCTGGCGCCTCCCTCGCGCCCTGTTTCGAAGGCTGGTGCCAGAATTTGCTGAGCAACTGGCCTGGCACAACAGGGTGAATTTCGCATTCGGGAGTGAAGAGCTGCGAAAGATCAAACCAGACGCGCTCGGCTTAGCGGAGTTTCTACGAAAGCACCCAGTTGCATCAATGTAGGTGTCGCCAACTGGACAAGCGGTATCGCGAAGCGGACGTTCCACGGAAGAAATCAAACGGCAGCTCCGTCCCGCTTTGTGTAACTTCGATTGATCAAATGCGCGGCACCGCAGCGTATGGCGGGTACAGGGAACCGCGGCGCAACATGAAGCCCCCTCCCCCAATGTCCGCTAATGAGATGTGCCGGCTGCTTCCCCACCATGGGTTAGCCTCTGTAGGCGAAACCCAATTTAGGAGAAGCTACCATGCCCAAGAAACGACCCTCAGAGCTCACCGATCTGTCTGTGATCGGCGTCGATATCGGCAAAGACACGTTCCATTTGATCGGTTTCAATCCATCAGGTGAACGCGTTCTTCGCCTGAAGATTAAGCGGTTGGCTCTCCCTCAAGTCTTTGAGGACCTCCCTCGCTGCGTTGTCGGAATGGAAGCCTGCCTGAGCGCCCACTTTGTCAGTCGGACGCTGCGCCGGATGGGCTTCGAGCCACGGACAGTCCCGGCCATCTATGTGAAGCCGTTTAACAAAGGCCAGAAGAACGACTACAACGATGCGGAGGCGATCGCCGAGGCAGCGCTGCGCCCCGATCTAAAAACGGTCGCGGAGAAAAGCCAGGATCAGCTAGACCTGCAGGCACTTCACCGGGTGCGATCGCGGTTGGTCTCTTGGCGAACAGCCACGATCAACCAGATCCGTGCCTTCCTGATAGAGCAAGGCATAGCCGTCCGATCAGGCCTTCGGGCATTGAAGACCTCGTTCCTGACGATCCTGGATGAACGCGAGGGCGAAATCTCACCGAGGATGCAGACGATCCTGATGGGCCTCTACGAAGACTGGCTCTGGCTGGATGAGCGGATCGAAACGGTCTCAAAGAAGATCTCAGAGATCGCCGTGGGCGAACCGAACTGCAGGAACATTATGTCCATCCCCGGGATCGGCCCGATGATTTCGACGGCGATGGTCGCTGCAATTGGCATAGGGAACGGCTTCGATCGCGGGCGCGACTTTGCGGCGTGGGTCGGCCTCGTACCCCGACAATACAGCACTGGCGGCCGCACCGTTCTTGGACGGATCTCTAAACGTGGAAGTCGATATCTGCGCATGCTCTTCGTTCAGGCCGCGAAGGTGATCATGATGCGACCGCACCGATGGCCCGACTTCAGCTTCGGCCAATGGTTGGCGAATGCGGCAGAACGAATGCACAGAAACAAGCTCGGGGTGGCGCTGGCCAACAAGCTCGCGCGGATGCCCTGGAGCGTCCTGCGGCACGAGACGCGGTTCGATGAAAGAGGAGATGCGGCGATAGCGATCTGACCGTCGCGCCCAAAGGAGTTCGCTGAGACGATGACGTTTGGAACGGAGAGAAACGCCCCCAGAGTCTGACGGCCCTTTCGGCCAGAAAATGGCCTTTCCGGTAATGAGACCACGGAGCGAGCGTAACCCCAAAATGGCCACGGCCCGCGAGCCGATAGACAGGCCGGATACATATGCGCGACTTCCAAAATCCAGAAGACAACTGTCTTGCGAACAGCAGCCGGCACATACATAGGGCCGAAAGCGGACGGCCGTGATCTTGTGTTGATGCTCTGCCAACATTGGTGCTTATCACCGCTCGATGCATCCAATGTTAACTCTGTGCAGTCTTCCGTACATGTCGCGATCCGAAGAACGAGAATTTGGTGAACAGGCCCCTCGCTTGCAATAAAAATGCACTGCCGGGCGGTGGGTCGATCTCATTAATCACTCCAAGCGTGTCTGTGCCGATCCCGATCGGCGTGAGGTGGAGTCCGACCGCAAGAACTGCACCAGTTTGCGATGCAGCTTGATACTTAGTTCTAGGTCATCCTATTTTAACATGGCGGGTTTCTTTGTCGGGTTCATCGCTTCAACCTTCGCACAAAATAACATTTTCGGCAGCCAACCCACCGACCTTGGCATACAACTCTTTCACGTCGGCTTCGGTCGGGTCACTCTGTCTGCCACCGGAACACATATCGGTCATGTCTTCGATGGCTTGACGCTCAGAAGTGCTCCCCCAGTTCGCCGCTCGGTGTTTGAGTGCAAATATCTGTCGGTCATCGATGCAGCAGATGCTTCTCGGCGATTGCCTACACGGTCTTATCACCGCGTTGCGCTTCCAGCGTGGCCTCCGCCCTAAACTGGTTAGTGCAGTTCCGGCGCATCGCCATTCTCGAATTCATTCAAAGGTCTCGGATCTTCCAGAGACGACTGTCCAGTTTTTCATGACCACTTCACGGTACAGATCCTTCGCACCCCCTACCGCTTGATATTGCTGCAGAATGTCAAGGACCTGCCCCCAACCCCACCGGCGCATCTTCAACTGTCCTTCTCAAGCAGTTGAGCACCGCTATCCGCATGTCACGGACGTTGACAAAAAATATAAAATGAGACTATTATTCTCATAAATTGCATATAATTTGATGCTATGCAGCTACAGCAGAATCATGCCGCTCGGAAAAATTTTGGGAAATCAGTCTTTGCTCCATTCAGACATCAATCAAAGACTCCTGCACTTCTTAAGGTTGAGAGCCTTCGAAACTGCTAACAAGATTTCTTAACATGCTGTTTCGTAGACAAGTTGTAGAAGGTCAGCGTCAGAGGCTTCTAGGGCAGATACTCATCGCGACCCCGATCCGTTTTTGGATTGTAACTGGGTTTCTTGCCGCCTTCATCGCAGGCCTAATTTTCTTTATCGCGGTTGCCTCGTTTGCTCGAATCGAGACTGTACGCGGTGTGGTCGTTCCATCATCCGGCATAGTTCACGTTCGGGCTGCCGGAAGCGGCGTCGTGAGTGACTTTGCTGTAGAAGAAGGCGACTCTTTGCAACAAGGACAAGTTGTAGGTCGTGTAACAGCATCAAACACCTCAGACGCTGACGGCACTCGGACAAATGCGGAAATCCTCAGTATCGCCCGCAATATTGCTCAGCTGGATCTCCGCAGGGAGCAGCTTGCTACAATTGTTGAGTTAGACTTAACTGCTAAGGCACAAGAACGAAGAGATTTGGCTAGGCGAATTGACTTCGCTGAGCAAAGGCTGGACTTGCAAGTCGAGATGCTGCGTGTCCTCGAGCGGAATACCGCTCGGATCAGTGAACTCGCTGAACAGAACCTTATCAATGCTCAAAGCCAGTCTGCCCAGTTGGTTGAGCTGATACGTGCGCGCCAAGCAGAACAACAGCTAAGAACAGAGATCCTTGAACTCAACCTTCGTCAACGGGGGATCGCGCACCTAGAGCATCAGTTGATTGCACAGGCGCGTTTCGACGAATTAGAACTCGAAGCAGAGCGGGCTCGACTCGAAAACGAACTGAACATTATAAGCGGTGCAACGGCCTTCGATATCATCGCTCCTGCAGATGGCACGGTCACAGCCATTCTTGCCTCCGATGGTTTTACGTTAAGCGGCGGCACGCAAATTTTCTCTATATTGCCCAAAAACAGCACCCTTGAGGTCGAGCTTTATGTCCCTAGCCGTGCGATCGGCTTTATCGAAACCGGGCAAGATGTCCGACTATTGTTCGATGCCTTTCCTTTCCAACGCTACGGTGCGCAGCACGGGCGCATCTTGCAGGTGACGAGCACCGTCATCACACCAACTGACACTAATCTCCTTGTCGATATCAGTGAGCCAGTCTACCGCGTTACTGTAAGTCTGGCGTCGGATACTATCGCAGCGGAAGGAAGAAATCTTCCGGTCCAGCCTGGAATGCTACTAAATGCCAATATCGTTCTTGAAGAGCGTACTATTCTGGCGTGGTTACTGGAACCATTATTCTCCATCGCACGGAGGACATGATGACCAAAGCCTCACTGGAACAACTGTATTTTGTTGGTCGCCGAACCCTACCTCTGATTCGCCAAGCTGAAACTACAGAATGCGGCAATGCCTGCCTTGCGATGATCGCGAGCTTCCACGGCCATCGAACTGACATAGCAAGCCTTCGTCGCCGCTTTCCGACTAGCGCGCGCGGTGTCACATTGCGTCTCTTGGCAGAAAATGCGGGTCGGATTGGCTTCGCAAGCCGCGCCTTGAGGTTAGAGTTAAAGCAGCTCAACCGCGTGCAGTTGCCCGCCATCCTTCACTGGGACCTGAATCATTTTGTTGTCCTAAAGTCGATTGGGCGTGGCAAAGCCGTAATCCACGATCCGGCAAAAGGCGCATTGACGATGAGCCTGGAAGAGCTGTCAGAGCACTTCACAGGTATTGTTCTTGAACTGACGCCAACCTCACAATTTGAGCAACAAGACGAGCGTATTCGCCTCAAAATGTCGAGCCTCTGGTCGCGCCTTCGCGGTCTTGGCGGTGCAATTGCGCAAACGCTTCTATTGTCGGTCGTCATCCAAGTCTACGTGATTGGCGCCCCACAGTACCTGCAGATTGTCGTGGACACGGTTCTTCCGAGTTTCGATCTTAACCTTTTGCTAACGCTAGCAATTGGCTTCGCGCTTTTCCTTCTCGTCAACGTTGTGGCGGTTGTGATCCGTCATCTCGTTATTCTATTCGCTGGTAGTGCGATGTCTTATCAGATCTCAATCAATCTTTTCAGCCAACTAATTCGTCTTCCCTTACCTTTCTTTGAGCGAAGACAGGTCGGCGATCTAGTTTCACGCTTTGAGTCCATTGAGCCTATCAAGCAGTTTCTTACCGGCGGGCTTGTACTCGGAATCGTTGATGGTCTTATGGCCATTGTGACACTGGCATTGATGTTCGCCTACAGCCCAACGCTTGCTGTAATCTCTCTCTCGGCCCTTATATTATATTTGATCCTGCGTCTCATGATGTTCCGCAGTCTTCGGCGTGCTTCAGAAGAATTGATCATTACTGGTGCAATTGAAAACACCAACTTCATAGAGACTGTGCGCGGCATCTTGGCTATCAAATCCTTCTCACAGGAGGAAAGTCGCAAGCAGCGCTGGCAAAATTACTTAGCTGACTCTGTGAACCAATCCGTCCGTGTGAAGCGCTTAGACATAGTTTTTGATGCTGCGAGTCAGCTGATTAGCGGGATCGAGAATGTCATTGTCATCTATCTTGCGGCCATGATGGTCATGGATGCCGAGTTCACCATCGGAATGATCTTCGCGTTCATGGCTTATCGCGGACAATTCGTGAATAAAGCCGTAGGCCTAGTCGAATTGCTCATCCAGTTCAGAATGCTCGAACTTCATCTTGATCGTATTTCTGACATCGCCATGGCAACACCGGAACCAGCCGATGGCGAACTTCTAACAATCTATCAGGGCCGGATCGAAGTGCGCAACTTGCGTTTTGCTTATGAGCCAGAACTGCCCTCCGTTTTCAAAGATGCAAACTTTATAATTGAACCTGGTGAAAGCGTCGCACTCGTAGGCCCATCAGGGGGGGGCAAAACAACCCTACTCAAACTGATGATGGGGCTCATGCAACCAAACAAGGGTGAGATTTTGATCGATGGCGCCCCTCTTGCTCGGGCCAATCCTGCTTACTATCGCTCACAGATCGCATCTGTGATGCAGGACGACTTGCTCTTCGCTGGCAGTCTCACCGAGAATATAACGTTCTTTGATCTCGACCCTGATCTCGAATGGGCACGCCGCTGCGCAGAGATGGCGGACATCCATGAAGAAATTACTCAGATGGCTATGGGCTATGAAACGCCAGTTGGCGATATGGGCTCCACGCTATCCGGCGGGCAAGTGCAGCGGGTGCTGCTGGCCCGTGCGCTTTACCGCAGACCGCGAATACTTTTCGTTGATGAGGCGACTTCAAACCTCGATGTGAAAACAGAACGTAAAGTCAATGAAGCAATCAGTGCCTTAGGTATCACGCGAGTCATGTCAGCTCATAGGCCCGAGACCATCAGAAGTGCTGATCGCATAATCGTTGTGGCCAGCGGTTCTGTCACCGAAGCACCTTCCGACGACAATCTGACATCGGATTAACCCCATGCTGAATCTCAAATTCGAACAAGTACGCGCGTTCTTACATGTTGCGCGTGGCGATGGTAACCGGCGCGCAGCTAACGCACTGCATCTTACCCAACCTGCAATCACGGCACGCCTACGGAATCTCGAAGAGTTGCTCGGAACAAAACTCTTCGAACGTACAGAGAGTGGGCGAAAGCTCTCGGAGCAAGGCATAGTTCTGTTTCGATATGCTGAACAACTTGAACATATCGTCTTTCAGATTGAGAGGGATGTTGTAGGCCCTTTAGGTATCAATGGTATTGTGCGTCTAGGCGTAGCAGAAACCATTGCGCAAAGCTGGATGCCGAAGGTTCTGCGCGAGCTTCAAGCAGACTATCCTAACCTTCAGATTGAGATACAAGTCGATACGTCGGCTCGCCTGCTGAATATTCTAAACATGCGTGAGATTGATATGGCTTTTGCGAACGGCATTCCAGCTAATCAAAGATACAAGCGTTTCGAATTGCCGTCCATCAGACTCGATTGGTACACATCAGCTAGTGATCCGATCGATGACAACTTTGCCATGTCCCAACTATTTGGAAAACCAGTTATCACCTATCCGAAAGATACATTGCCCTATCGAAACATGCGGGACTCTGTCTGGCAGAGGATTGGCCACGATGTTCCGATCATCCCATCCTCTTCCCTAAGTTCGACCGTACGGTTGGTGATCGAGGGTGTCGGCGTAGCGGCTATTCCCCACTTTCTAGCAGAGAACCCGGTGCGGGAGGGACTTATTCGTCGCTTTTTCCCTGGGTGGCGTCCACCACCGCTAGATTTTGCAATTCATTGCCTCGGTGATCCACTTGATCCTATCTGCGAACGAATTGTCGTTAGTTCGCTCCGTATTGCACGTCATCAGCAAAACATGGGAATGAGAGGTGGCCAGTGACCTGTGACCTGACTTCCCTCCAGCCTTTGGGAGAATCCGTCGGTGGTTTGCGCTGCTCCCTAACTTTGGACCGCCGAAAGCTGGTGCTTCCCGGCTCTTTCCCGATGACGGTGTGTTGACGCCATCGGGATAATGCATGGCGATCGGGACATTACATCCGATCGCGCTGCGGGATCGGTCCTCGTTGTAGAGCTTACGCAAACCCTCCAGCTTTTCGCGGACATCCGCAAGGCTCATGAACAAGTGCGCGTTCAGACTTTCCACCCTGAGCTTGCTGTTGAACGCTTCGATGAACCCGTTGCCGGTGGGTTTCCCCAGCCGTGTGAATGACCTTCCCTCGTCACTAAGGCCGGTTTGATCTGGAATCTTCAGGTTGGGTTACAGTGTTGAGCGGCAGCGTGGAGACCGCAAGAGCCTCAAGCGCTGGCGCGGTGGTTTTCATCAGGAACTCCGTTGGGGACAGGTATACGAGCGCCGAATGAGGGCGCTCGGTGTTGTAGTGATTTCGCCATCGGCTGATCTCCTCGCGAGCGTGGCGAAGTGATCTGAACCAGTGGAGGTTGAGGCATTCGTCCCGGAACTTGCCGTTGAAACTCTCCACGAAGGCGTTCTGCACGGGCTTGCCCGGCTCGATGAACGACAGGCGCACACCGGTTCGCTCGGACCAATCGAATATGGCTTTGCCGGTGCCTTCGGGCCCGTTGTCGAGGATGATCTCCTCCGGGAGTCCCATGCGAAGGGCCAGATCATCCAGGAACCGCGCCACGCGAGCGCCCGAGATCGACACATCGACGATTTGGCCGGGACAGAACCGGCTTTGATCGTCCACGATGTTCAACACGCGGAACCTGCGACAATCAGCAAGTTGGTCGCTGACGAAGTCCAAAGACCATCTTTGCATTGGCCTTTCTGGCACCTGCGGTGCGACGCGATCCCGCCTGGGCAGCTTGCGGCGCTTCTTGGTCCGAACCTGCAGCCATGCTCGATGTAGAGCCGATATGTGCGCTTGTGGTTCACAACGAGACCTTCTCGACGCAGCATCGCGTGTAGGCGCACCCTCTCGGGCCATTGCTGCGCAATGCCCTGCCGGGCAGTGGATAGCCATAGCGTCGGTTCTCCGACGCCAGCTCCTTCATGCGTTTGATTGCGGCCGTCGCCTTTCGACAGCGGTCGGTATTGCTGGACCGACCGCGCCAGGCCAACGATCCGGCAGGCGCGGCGCTCGCTGAACCCACGTTCGGTCATCAGAAAGCCCACAGCTCGTCGCTCGCCATGGGCTTACCAATGTTTTTGCAACAGATCCTACATCGCAGACATATCCAGCATTTGGTCTGCAACGATCCGCTTCAGCTTGGCGTTCTCGGCTTCCAACGCCCTCAGACGGTTGGCATCGCCAGCCTCCACTCTCGGGACATCGCTGCGCGATACCGTGCCGTGCAATGCATACCGCCGTACTTCTTACGCCAGCTGTAAAACGTGGCTGAGCTGATGCCGTGACGCCGACAGATGTCGTCCGTCTTGGCGCCAGCCTCGCTCTCCTTCAGCACACCGATGATCTGCTCTTCTGTGAAAAGCTTCCGCTTCATGGGTCTTTCTCCTTCATCCATTCAAAGGGGGAAAATTCCAGTTCGCAATGGCCCGGGAATCGGGGGGAAAATTAAGAAATCTAGCATAACGTCGTTGGCATAAGCCCAGTGATCGAGTTCGCGAGAGACGAACTTGCTGCCGTTGACGACCCTGATCGTTCCCGGATAGCCCATCTGTGTATCGACCCAGTGAAATCCTGCTCATGCTACAAGGAGGAAAACGTAGCGATGAGTGGACCATTGGAAGACGGCATTAAACGATGGACAGCAAAGCGCAAATCGGCCCTCGTTATTGAGATCATTCAGGGCAGAACGACCGTGGCCGAGGCAAGCCGGTCGTATGATTTATCGCCATCTGAGATTGAGAACTGGGTGGATGATGCGCGCAAGGGCATGGAGAACGCGCTGAAGGCTAATCCGCTTGATGTGCGCCAGCAATATGAGAAGCAGCTCCGCGATCTGCAAGAAGCTTATCGCGAAGCGATGCTGGAGCTGCGCGCTAGAAAAAAGCTCCAGGCCTTGCTGGACGCGGAGGACGACAAATGATCCGCAGCGTTCAGCAAGGCCTTCTCGACGATGGGATTGTCGTGCCGGTGACGAAGCTCTGTGCCTGGTTCGATGTCCCGCGCCGCACGGTCTACTACAAGCCCACAAAAGCGGCGCCCAAACTGGATCACAAGTTCGTCGCGCCGATCAAAGCGCTGATCGAAGAAGAACCCTCCTTTGGCTATCGCACCGTCGCTTGGCTTTTAGGGTTCAACAAGAACACCGTGCAGCGCATCTTCCAAATCAAGGGATGGCAGGTCCGAAAGCGATCCATTGGTGCTCGGCCTCGCATTGAGGCTCTGCCATCCGTCGCCCAAAAGCCAAATGAGAGATGGTCAACTGACCTGTGCCGCATCTGGGCAGGAAAGGACGGCTGGGCCACGCTGGCGCTTGTCATGGATTGCCACACGCGAGAGCTCCTGGGTTGGCACCTATCGAGATCCAGCCAAGCAACAACGGCAGTGTCAGCGCTTGAACATGCCCTGATCGCCCGCTTCGGCACCCTGGGTAAAGTCGATGATCCATTCCTTCTCCGCAGTGATAACGGATTGGTCTTCACGTCTCGGGCTTACACCAAGCTTGTCCGTAGCTATGGCCTGAAGCAGGAGTTCATCACTCCCCATTGCCCGCAGCAGAACGGCATGATGGAACGCCTGATCCGTTCCGTGAAAGAGCAGTGCGTCCATCGTCATCGCTTCGAAAGCCTCGCGCACGCTAGCCGCACGATCGGCGATTGGATCCAGTTCTACAACAACAGGCGTCCGCATCAGCCGCTTGCCATGCGCACGCCAAACGAGACATTTAAATTAGCAGCTTAACGTGAGCAGATTCCGCTGGGTCGATACATCTGCCCGCAGACCCGTTCGAGCGTCTGCACGACATCTTCGCCCCGACAATGGAACCGAGGATCAGCTGTCGAATAAAGGCGGGAATGCGTGTCAACAATGGTCAGGATACGCAGCTTCTTGCCTAGGGCGAGCTGGTCGTGCACGACGTCCATTGCCCAGACATCGTTCGGTTCGACTGCTTCCTGGCGATCTTGCCGCAGCTTTGTCTTCACCCGTCGTTTCGGATGCTTGTTCCTCAGCTGCAGCCCCAACTCATTGTAAATCCTGCGGATCTTCTTCAACCGGGTGTTCTCATCCTCAAGCGCCCTCAGCCGACGCATCTCATCTGGCAACAAGCCGCCATACTTCTTCTTATAATTGAAGTAGGTGGCCTGACTGATCCATGCCTAGCGGCAGATCTCAGCGACAGGCGTGTCTTGCTCGGCCTGCTTCAAGATGAACGCATTCTGCGCTTTCGTGAACTTCGATGCCTTCATGCAATTCCGCTCCTTCCCCGGCGAGGAAAACTTAGCGGAACACTCCAGCTTCAAACGATGCAGCTTCCAGGGGGCAGAGCAAATGCACAGTTTGTTCGTGGCATGTTTCAAAGGCCATTCAATGGATGAGTGCCTAAAAATTAGCCTGTTCAACATACTGCGCAATGCTCGCCAATTGATTACGCCACGGTGCGATGACTACAATCGCCACCGCGCAAAACCGGACAACGACGAGCTCAGACCGATTGAATATCATAAATATTTAATAAATAAATAGACTGCAAAAACTCTTACTCTGCACTAAATAATATTGACATCAAAAATATAAATAACAAATAAATGAACCTCGGAATCTAATATATAAATTCCGAGATCCAAAATAGATAATATTAGAATGAAATATAGTTGCCTGTATTGCTTCTAGCCAGCCAAACTGCTATTTTAACGGGGGCAGGCAGAACAGGCTTCACTACATGATTGTAAAGATCCGCAGGGTCATCACTCGAACTTGCGTTTGGCACAACATAAGGCCAAATCCCCCCCGATACCATGTCCATTTCTTCGATGCTTAATTCGTTTATATTTTCCATAATATTCTCCATATACTAGCGCAGCGACGGTTCGCTACTGGTATTGAGAATAGGCGTCTCATTGGGGGTGTGTCCAGTCGGGCATTCGGAAAAAAGGTAGATTTTCGCTTGAAATGGCCACAAATGATTTGACTCCTTAAAGTCAAAAATTTTTATCCGAAATTGCTCTATGCTGAATCACGCGGTCGAAAATTTGCTACGATAACCGGAGCGACATGCAATTGCTTGGACACATCTTGACCTAAGACCCGACTTCCGTCCGGTTTTTGGGAGAATCCGTCGATTGTTTTCTGACCTCATGCGGCCTTGGTTTCCAGTCTCGATTTCATTGCAAATTCCTGCGGCGTGAGATTGCCCAGGGATGAGTGGGGTCTGTTGCGGTTGTTGTCGTCCTGCGATGCTGTGATCTTTTCGCGAGCCTCGCTCAGCGAAGAGAACAGGGTTTCGCTCAAAAGCTCGTACCGGAAGCTGCCGTTGAATGCCTCGACGAATGCGTTCTGCATCGGCCTGCCGGGCGCGATGTAATGCCAGTAGATCCGCGTCTCTTGGTACCATCTTAGCACCGCCATACTGGTCAGTTCCGTCCCGTTGTCGCTGACAATGGTTCTAGGCCGTCCACGCCTGGCCATAACCGCCGTCAGTTCCCGCGTGACGCGCAGCCCGGAAAGCGAGGTGTCCGCGACTAGTGCAAGACATTCCCGGCTGAAGTCATCGACGATGGCCAGAACACGGAACCTGCGCCCGTCCGTGAAGGCGTTTGAGACAAAATCCAGGCTCCAGCGTTCATTGGGGCGTTCCGGCATCAGCAGTGGGCTTCGCGTTCAGAGAGCACGCTTTCGACCACAACGCTTGCGGACTTGCAGCTTCTCTTCACGATATAGCCGCCTCAGCTTCTTTTGGTTCACCTGCCACCCTTGACGCTTGAGCATCACATGCACGCGGCGATATCCAAACCGACGACGCTCAGCCGCAGCAGCCTTCTTCCCCGTGCGCAGATCAGCGTCGCCTGGACGCACGCTGCGATACCGAACGCTCGACCGATCAACGCCAAGAACAGAACACGCCCGCCGCTGGCTCACCTCGTGCTCATTGCACAGATGCGCCACTGCTTGTCGCCTGGCCGCGGGCGTCACCACTTTCGCAAGGCGACATCCTTCAACATCGCATAGTCTAGCATCTGCTCAGCCAGCAGCTTCTTCAGATTCGCATTCTCGTCCTCTAGGGCCTTCAGCTTCCCGGCGTCCAACACTTCAAGCCCGCCGAACTTTGCCTTCCACTTGTAGAATGTCGCCGAGCTGATCCCATGTTCGCGGCACACATCCGCTGTCGCAACACCGCTCTCCTGCTGCTTCAAGATCGCTATGATCTGCTCTTCGCTGAACCGTGATCTCTTCATTCTGTTCGTCTCCTCCGTTGGGACGAACTCTACCTCAATTTGGAGGAGGAAACGGGTCTCAGGTCACGCCATTGCGAGTGGCCTCAGCCAGATATTTGTAATATTGGCGCGGTCTTCCGTAATCTTCGGACTTTTTGGATCAAGACCAACCTCAGCAAGCTTATCATATGCTTCGGCGAGCCATGCCTTTCGCCCAGGATCTCCCTCTGCGACATAGCGCTGATCAACTGGTTTATCCGCAAGCTGGGAGCGTACCGCATCGGCCTGATCCAGCATCGCCCGCGAAGGAGCTCGACTGGTGCTTGAAACGCCGTGATTGCTGAGGTGTGCGTCATATACCCTTTGGAATGTCTCTCTATCGGCCTCCATGCTGGGTGGGTTACCATCCAAAGCAGCATGTTTTGCGAACTCGAACAGATCAATCACGCGGGCCCGCTTTTTGACATCTGTTAGCTTTGTGCGACCAGTCTCTCCTGGCTTTGGGTCCCTTAGGATGTCCCTAGCATTTGATAGAATAAAATCCCCGTACCCTACGTGGCTTCCACCAATGTGACTTGCCTGACCTATGCCAAGCGCATTTAGGGTTTTAGCTGCATCGCCCAGTGACTGCAGCGCCGTCCAAAATTCGTTAGAGGACGGCAGCATAACTTTCATCATTAGAAGGTCACGATGCAGCGGATTTCTATCCGAGTCTCCAAACAAGAGGTCCAAATCATCAACTAGATTGTTGAATTCATCATTTCTCATCATGTGATGGAATTGGATTGTAAGTTTTGTATCCGGCTTGCTCGTATTTGTTTCGGTCATCGAAGTCAGCCCTCGCCCGCGTTGGGTTCATGCAACGGAGCTTCCTTCAGCCACTTCATCATCGGCACCCGCAGCCCCGCATCTAGGATCGCTCGGCGCAGGCGTTCTGAGATGAAATGAACGTCGTCAAGGCGCGTATCTAGCCAAATATCGGGACCAGAAAGTGAAACTTTCGAATTCAGACCAATAACAGTTTCTGGACTTCTTGATGGTACATACAGCGGTTGATAATCGAGCGACGGTGCATCGAGACCTTTCCCTACTCCGACAGAACACTCTTCGAGGATTGCGTCCTTCCGTTCCAGTACATGCAACAGCCCCCAACGTCCGGGCACAGGGTGCGACAGGTCTGGCTCCTTTAGACTGCCTGAAGGTCCAAGCTGTTTTCCGAGGCCTTCATACATCGGGAGCTCTAAGACCTGACTGTCACCAAGATCGAAATCCCTAAGCAGATCAATCATACTGCCTGACACCAAAATACCGGTCATCGACATAGGACCCAGGTCATCAAAATCTCGATCAGCCCGGGTTGAGGGGCGCGAGACGAATAAGCAATAGAGTCCGTGTTCCTTGGTAAACTTGATCTCGCGCTCGCGGAGCTCCTGGCTCAAAGTGCCTTGATTGTAGACCGGTTTGCCGCCGTAATCTGCCCCAGCAGAGATCGGCGCTTGACACTTTGCCTCGTTCCAGAACCCCTCGAACCACCACACACGATTTTCTGCTTGTTGTTCGCTGCTCATTGCAAACACCCCTGAGTACTTACTTGTGCTGATTGACAGGCATATGATGCGGCCATGCACCCTCCATTGCCTGCATTCATATTTGCGGAATTGTTGAAGATCAGTTCCGTGAGACCTGCCCGTATACCGACTACTTCGCGCATTTTACCCTTGCATCACACCTAACGATTGTCTGGGCCTCACCCGTTGGCAGAAAGGCCTATCGCCTTCTCTAAGAACATATCCGGATCAAACTGTGGCAAGCGATAGCAAAGATATGCTGAATCCTATGTATCAAATCGCACATTTTCGCAGTTACACACAAAAAGTTAACGGTTCGAATAGGACCCAATTGCGTCACGCTAAGCGGTAAAACTGGGATCCCTTCAGCGTCTCATTACAGCCATTGTGCTGCTCCGATATTCGGCTGGTCAGACTGACTGCATGAATTGATTGACCGCCCGCCCCATCCAGCAGCTCCGCAAAGATAGGCTTCACCTGGTGTCCTCCCCTGCCCCGATGTCCAGGACCAGCCGCTCGACGCCGTAGATCACGTCCAGCTCTGCCATGAGAGCTTCTGCGTTATCCCAGTGGGATGGATCCTCAGGCAGGTGCCAGACGGCCGCGACAGGATCATATAGCCATCCCGCCTGCTTGATGCGCTGACGGACCGCTCCGGGGGGCTTCAACTGGAACCGGACGCCATCCGGGGGTCTGTTGCTGCCTGCTTGCTGACGACGGACCTGCGCGCGCTTCTGGACGAGCATAGCGCGCCGGGTGCGCACTTCCATCTGCCGGGCAATCTTCTTCTCCAGAACAGGCCGGAGTTCAGCCTCAATCTCACCTGCCACCTTGTCCCGCATCGCGGCAATGGCGTGAGGTTGGCGAGCAATATCCTTGAGCATCGGAATATCTTCGGGCCGCGCCCAGAGGATGACGCGCTTGAGGCCCTGTTGCTTCTTTGCTTCAACAAATCGGCGGTGGTTTTCGGCTTGGTTTGGGGAGGTCATGGGCTCCTATCCGCAGCCAGGAATTGTCTCAATTTCTGGAAAGGCACGTTTACACACTTCTCTCACGAGTAGTGTTCTTGGACGCGCTGTCCCGCAATCGGAAAGCCATTCAAATTGGAGAGGTTTCCGATTGCAGTTTTGTCAGCGGCAACACAGGCTGGCGCCATAGTGCAACAGTGCCGGATCAATCATCGCCACCGGTCTGGGTCAGTTCGAACAAGCCTTGCTCCAGGAGCTCTCCAAGCCATTCGGGCAGTTCATCCGTCGATAAGGCCTGCTGGTGCGGGTGAATCCGGCTGAACAACTGATGTTCGATCACCACGAATGCGATCCGGCCATTCTGGCGCAAGTAAGTCGGACCTTGCCAGACCTGGTAGGCGAGAGCCGGCCAATCCACGCAGAGATCCTCGATCTCAAAGCGTCGCGCGCGGGTCGGTGGTACAGTTGGTCTTGTCATGGGATGTCCTTTCATCAGGCACGGCTCAGCAAACGCGGAGACGAGCTCCACGGGCGGCGGCACAATGAAAGAAGCGGTCAGATCATGGTTCTTAAGGTGGCACAGTCGAGTGTGAGATGCACCCCACTCTTCTGGAAGACACCAGTCCGTCGGGGGCGCATCACTGCCAAGAACAAAACATGCGAATGTTTTGTATAGTCGTGCCTTCCTGAAAATTGAGACAATTTGCAGCTGCGGATGGGATGCACATGAATGCGGAAGGTCCGCTATCTGCTCCCCCGCAAGGCCCTTTCTGAACCCGTGTGAGGTGCCATTCACGCGGTTCACAAGAACCGCGTATAAGCGTGCCTTTCCCGTTCTTGGCTTTGCAGCCCCAAACAGGACGGATGAAGCGCTCCGGTAAGGTGAGCCGAGACGTGCGAGAGAAGCCTTGAAGGCAACTGATCGCGGGTCAGGGGGTTAGTGGACCCTCCCGCCCCGCCCAAAGACGCTCACATCGCCTCACAGGCGCTCTGGAAGCCCAAGGCAGGTCAAGCCCCCTCCCCGCCGCCTGCCTCAAACAACGTGAAGGCGCTCTACGGCCAAAAAACGGGACCCCCTGCTGCGCGCGTCTCACAACAAACCGCTTCGTGCCTGCGTCAGCCGGATCAGATCAGTAGCAGCGCGCTTATCGCTCCGCCCAGGATCATTCCGAAAAGCGCCATGACCCCGCCGATCGGCCAGACTGGTCGTGCGGCCTGATCCAGTGCACGTGCCGTCTCCCGTTGCAGATCGGCAAGTGTATCCTGTGCTGAAGGTTTCGACATGATCGTACTCCTCGCAAATATCTTTGATCTAACCCGGCAACCGGCAATCACCTAGGCGATTGGTCAATCAGCACCCTGTAAGTTCAATTGCCTGTATTAGGCAAAAGGCTGACAGCACACAAAGACGCGGCTACCGTGCCACTCATGGTCAACGCATCTCTTCGCATTCGGAAGATCTCCAACCGTGCCGAACTCCGGCAGGCGTCCTGGCACTCACCCCTGCAGAATGAGAGAACCACCCGGAAAAGCACTGCCTCCATCGAAGATCCCGCATGGTCCAAGGGCGGAAGCGCCGGCGATTTGCAGGCCGCCCTGGACGCTCATAAAGCGGAGTTCGGAGCATATGAACGCCGCAACGCGCCGCTGGCCCTTCGGATCTTCTGCAGGGTTTCCCCCGAATGGGTGGAAGACGCTACCACTCCACAAGACACCGCCTTGCCACGCGCACTCATCGAGCGCGCAACCGCCTGGGCCGAAAGCTGGGGCGGTACAAGCTCGGTGATCGCTGCACGGCTACACCCCGGCAAAGCGTCCATGGTCGAGCTCGTCGTTTCTCCGGTTCGGGAAAGCCGCGGCAAGCCCGTCATCTCCACCCATAAGGCTCTGCGCGATCTGAAGGAAAGAATGGGCAACCGGAACGAATACGCGGCTCTGCAGGCCTCCTGGGCGGACTGGTGCGCCGCGCACCTCGCTCCCGCCCTCACACGGGGTATCCGCAGCAGCCCAGCACCGGCGAGCGACAGGTTATCGGGGCAGACCGCCCCAGCTGCCCTTGGTCAACCTGTGGAAGCGTTATGGACCGCCTTAACCACATCATACCTGTCCCCGGAGAGCGTCGAAACCCTCAACGGCTTTCTCATGCTCAAAGCTGAAATCCTCCGGCACAAGGCCGAGGGCGCAGACTACATACCGCCGAAAGGCGTGCTGTCGCTTGAAAACCTCGCTGCATTTGGTCGCGCAACAGGCCCCGATCCCTGGCCCTATATCGAAGCTATCCGATCAGCTGCCTATCAAGTGACTGAAGTCGCCTGTGGGTTCGGGATGGGCCTCGATGACAGCGCCAACGACCGCTACGAGGCCGGCCACGCATGGTTCCCTGATCGCGCAGATCGGATACACCTCGCAGCCGTTGTCGCGAAGTGCGGTGCATACTGCGCGCAGGTCGAAGCGGAGGTGAAGAACGTCGTCTTCGCCAGTGATCGAAAAATCGACCCATGCACTCGCTGGCCACAGGGAGCCACGCAGGAGATCCTCCGCCACGAGACAAATCTTGGGCTACTTGCTCAGGAAGCGGGTTAGGCTTGTGATCTGGGAGCAACCCCAAGGATCGGTTGTGCCTGAAAGGCATCCTACACATGGGCTGAAACAGCACTCGCAAACGGCTGCGCGTTTCCATTCAGAGCTTAGGAATAATAGAGCACCAGCGTGGCAAGCGCAGCGGTGTACGTGATCCCACAGACCAACTCGGGCATGTTGCTTCGTTCAGATATCCGCACAGTCTCATCTCTCAGGCGCGCGATCTCGTCCCGCATCTTTTGGTCTGCTGCCGTTTGTTCCTCAGGGGTCATGCGCATCCTCCTGAGGCAATGGTAGCGCACCCCACCATTGAGAGCGAATTGATACGCAGTTGGCGTCAACCAGATCTCACCAGACTTGAGCAAACGCATAGACCTCTATGGCGCTGACATCTTCATTGAAAATGCCGGGTGCAACATGTCTTCAGAATAAATGATTTTGAGCGATAAGAACCCGCTCAGCTGCTTTCGTCGCTCAAAAGCAGACGGATCCGGAACACTCCGGTGAGATTGTCGGCGCGATCATCGATGGCAAGATAGCGATAGCTTCGACCACGTCGGTGAAACGGCTGGTTATTTGCTCTGAGCGTGCAGCTAGACTCAGCAAAGCGTAAGATGCCAAGGCAGAAATCATGCGCCAGCTTTGGGAACCAAAACTGAAGCTGGATTGCTTCCAAGGGGATTGTTGCATCTACCAAGGATGTCAGTGAGATCTTTTCTTAAGGTGCGTCATGCCACGAAATTCCCCGTTCAAACATCATCACTTTGAGGTGCCCCTGGTTTCCTAGACACCTGCCTGGTTCAGTTTCTGCTGTCTGCTCTCGAAGTAGCCGAGCGACAGCATGCCGTTGTTCGTGTGCTTGCGTTTCGAGTTGTAGAACAACTCGATGTGTTCGAACACGTCTCGCCGCGCGTCTTCGCGGGACGGATATGTCCGCCGTCTGATCCGCTCCCGCTTCAGAAGCTGGAAGTAGCTCTCCGCGACAGGATTGTCACGGCAGTTGCCGCGGCGGCTAATGCTGGATTGAAGGTTGTGCTGAGGTAGAAACGTCTGCCACTCCCGGCTGGTGAATTGCGAGCCCTAGCCCGAATGCACCGTGACTTTGCCGTTTGGCTTTCGTGGCCAGACGGTCATTAGAAGAGCCTGGCGCGCCAATTCCGTGGTCATGCCGGACTGGGCGGACCAGCCGACCACGCGACGGGAGAACAGGTCGATTATGACGCAGAGGTACAGCCAGCCTTCGTGGGTCTTGATGTAGGTGATGTCGGTCAGGACGGCGCCTGTAGCCGATCTGCGCAGCGATCCCAGCCGCGCAACCCGGTTCTCTGAGATGCGCTCGCCCTGATCGCGCAAATCTTCCGTCATCTTGCGATACCCATAGACCTTGCCGCTGTCGGCCCAAGCCGGCCGGATTAGCTCGGTCTAGCGCGCAGCCTCCTGCGAACGGTGGCTTAACGGTTCCTTAAACCATACATAGAACCCGGAGAAATGGACCCGCAGCACCCAGCACATCGCCCGGACGCCGAACTCTTCGCGATGCGCCCGGATGAAGGCGTACTTCATCGGGACCCGCGCGCGAAATACACCGTTGCCTCTTTTTTTAAATGTCGCGCTCCTCTGTCACCCCGGCCAGCTCACGCTTCAACCGCCGGTTCTCGGCTTCATGGTCAACGCCCGGCTTAGGAACCGGCTCCCCGAACAGCTTCAACCATTTGTAGAGAGGATACTTGCTGGCCCCCAGCGCCGCGACACCTCCCGAACCGGGTACCCGCGTACCATGATCTGATGCACCGCGTCCCGCTTGCACTCGTCGATGTAGTTGCTTGTCCCCATGTCGGCCTACTCGCCTCACATTTAGGCGGCGAAGCGTCTATAAATCTAGGGGCACCTCACCCGTCATTTGTCTGATGCTACAGGGACGGAAAGAAATGCGCGTTGGACAGCAGTTCGTTGAGTTGCACGAGGGCGACATGCTGCTGGTTAGTCATGATTTGCCAGTTGCCTCAAAGATCACACAAGCCAGCTCGGAGCGCCCCTATCAGGCGCTCATCTTCTCACTGGATTTAAGCATCCTACGCCGGTTGTACGAACAGGTGGGTGAGGCCGCGACAAACAGAGATCGCGCGACATCCGTGTCTTCCAGAAAGGCCGATCCAGCGTGGACTGCGCCCATGGTACGCTATCTCGAGCTGATGAAAGCGCCCATGGACGCGGAAGTCCTCGGTCCGATGATCCTGAAGGAAATCCATTATCGCCTTCTGTTGTCACCTATCGGTGGCATGCTGCGGAACCTGTTGTCCGTGGACAGCCATGCCAGCCGCGTCGCCAAGTCGATCCAATGGATCAGATCGAAGTTTCGGGAACCGCTCGTCGTTGACGAATTGGCGCAAATTGCCGGAATGAGCCAGTCATCATTTCACGAGCACTTCAAATCGGTGACGGGCACGACACCACTTCAGTACCAAAAGGATCTGCGGATGATTGAAGCGCGCACTTTGTTGGAGCGCGGCGTTCCTTCCGTATCCTTCGCAGGGTTCGAAGTAGGCTACGAAAGCCCGACCCAGTTTAGCCGGGACTACTCCCGTAAATTCGGATGTTCTCCTAAGCATCATTTGGCGCGGGCATCTTGGGCGAAGAATCCAACCGGACTATTGCTACCGTGCTGTCAGAGGCTCAGCCGAGCCAAATGAAGTCATTGCGGTGCAATCTCTTATTGACAGTAGATGGCCCAAAACTGCAGTGGGATCTTACAGACCCTGTGCGCGCTGCTGGTCAATTGCCTTACACAGACATTGCCTGAATGCCGTGCCGGGTTTACCGGGCTGCGAGGAATTGCCGAATGGCTTCAAGCGTCGCATCGGCATTATCCCAGATGACATCGTGTCCGGCATTCGGGATGATCACCAACTGGGCATCGGAGAAGCGCGCTGCGTGTTCGGCCTGCAGCTCTGGCCCGATCCAAGTGTTACAGGCGCCGGCCAGGAACAGAACCGGGCCCTGAAAGCTTGTAATGCGCGCGATCTGATTCACTTCCGAAGCGGGTGCGTTCGCCCAGCGATTGCTGGCTGCGGCCCCGAAACGCCACGATGGCGCAGTGTAACCCTCGCCACAATGGTAAGGGTTTTCTGGGTGATTGACGAATTGACCGACCATGTGTCCGATCAGGAAATCGTCGGCAGCATCGTCATCAGTAGCAATCACGTGCTGCGCACGAAAGCCGATGAGCAATGCTTCGCGCCAATAGTTAAAGCCCGACATGTAGTTCTCGGACACCGCAGCCCACGCATCCTTTCCCGCTAAATCAAGATAACCCGGTTCAATGAGGACAACGCGCTCCACACGCCTCGGGTGAACGTCCAGATAGGCGGCCGCGAGCATCGCGCCCCAGGAATGACCGATCAGGATTATCGGGCGGTCGGACGAAAAGTGATCAGCAATGGCACTGAGTTCTGTTAGGTGGTGATCGAGCGTCAGTTGGCTAACCGGCACTCGTTCCGACAGTCCTGCGCCACGTTGATCGTAGAAGATGATGGTGTGGCTGGCGGAGAGCGGTTCCAATCCAAGCAGCGATCGAAAATCGGCGCCCGGTCCGCCATGAAGCACGACGATTGTTGGCGCATCTGTCGGGCCTTCGACCACCTTCAAGTGCAGGCTCACGTCATTGATCTCAACGGATGGCAGTGCGGCATTCTCCGTCACCAGTGAATGTACGGTATAGTCGCCGCGCGTCCCCGCAAAGAGTACCACGACGAGAACAAGAAGGCCGAGGAATGAGATACCCAGCCATTTAAGCAGGGTTCTCATGCTCGACGCTCCAACATCTTGAGCACTTGCATCATAAAGCCGAACGGGCGTTTGGGCAGATCGGTCTGGTTGTAGGTGCCCACGAGAAAGATGTCCCGTTGCGGTGCGTGATAGGCAAAGGACGCACTCGCACCCGAGTGGCCGATCAGTTCCGGTGAGCCTTGCCACAGTGTCATCCAGCTCGGCAATTGGAAGCGCATCAACCCACCGCCATACTGCAACGGGAAAGTCATCTTGCGCCAGTCATGCAAGTGTTTGGTTCGATCCGGCGAGAAGAGTCGACCTTCAAGATGCGCACGCAGGAATACCATCAAGTCGTTGAGATTGGACACGATCCCGCCATCGGGTCCCATGCTTGCGAGGGTTTGCGGAACGTCCAGCCGCTGCGCCTTATGGTAGAGGGGAAGGATCGCGTCACCCGCATCGCGCTTCGGTTCGAATGCGAACGTGTTTGCGAGGCCCAGAGGCGTGCAGATACGGTCCCGAACGGCATTGGCAAATGTGTCCCCCGTGACCTCCTCAATTATCCCTCCGAGCAATTGGAAGTTGGTGTCCGAGTAATGGGCGCGTCCGTTGTCGGGCGCAGCCATCGGGCGTCGGGCCCTGGCCCAGTGCAACACAGCTGCAAGGTCATAAGCCTGATCGCGGTTCGCTTTGATATCGTCCGCAACGCCACCTTCGTAGTAGTCGGCGAGGCCCGACGTCTGGAACAAAAGGTGCCGGATTGTCAGCTTCGGCCCATATGCCAAGCCTTTGACAAAATGGAGGTCCGACAAATCGACGTCCGTCAGAACGCCTTGCGCTGTCTGGTCGAGCGTGATCCTGCCCTCATCGGCCAACTGAAGAATCAGCGCACCCGTGAACATTTTCGAGATGCTGGCGATGGGGAACCGGAGTTCAGGGGTGGAAACACCTGCGCCGCCCCTGAAATCTACGCCTCCGTCGCCGGATTGAACACACAGCAGCAGAGCCTGCCCGCCGCTCTTTGCCTGCTCCGTTTCAACGAGGCTTTGAAGGGCGTCATTTAGTGCAGTCATGGCTTCACCTCATCCTGGTTGCGCAGCAGCACCCAACCGATCGCGAAGAACCACCCGATCGCGCCCAGCCCGAATACGGCGCCCGCAACGTCGCCGAGTGCCGGGATCAGGGTCAGCAGTCCCGACACCCCGGTCACCACGCCGAGCCCGACCGCAATACGTCCAAGGTTGCGGCCCAGAAAACCCGCCACACTCACGAAGCCAATCCATGCGGCCCCAGCAATCTCATTGCCGCCGCCCAGACCAAGTTCGACGGCGTGCAGAACCTGCCAGAGCGCCACCGCCTGATCGAAATCGTTCGCAGCAAGGTGTAAAGCGCGCTCCACCGCGACATTGGCGATCATGCCGGCCGCGAGCACAAGCGTGACCCAAACTGTACCGAGGACGAGCGACACCTTCACAAGATCCGGTGTCTTCGACCGCAATTGTGCCTGCAGCGCTGTGACCAGAACGGCCAGCGCCAGCGCGTTTACTATGTATATCGTCGTGTTGAATGCGATGAGCGTGCTCGTATCCGACTGAACAAACCGCACCACTTCAACCGCGTCTATCGCATTCGTGCCGAATCCCATTGGTGCAAGGATCGTTACCAAAACGAAGAAGCCGTAGATGTAGGTCGCAGCGCAGATCAAGGCCGCGACACCGCCAAAGCGTTGCATTGTCATGGCGTCACTTGCTCCGCGGCGCTGTCACCGCCAGCTAGTCGATTTGGCTTGCGCACGACCTCTTTCAGATGGTCGGCAAGACGATGCTTTCCTTTCGGTAGGCCGACCATATCCATGCCAAACGCAGTCAGGAAAAACTGCGCCGGTCCGGCGACTGCTTGAGGAACGAGGTACGGCAGAACGCGAAGTACCAACCGGCGTAATACATCCGGCAGGTGGATGATCTTTTCCTGCCTGCCGAGCACCTCGAAGCACAGCGCCGCCAGGTCGCTCTGGGTGAGGGTGTCAGGCCCACCTACGTCGAGCCAAAGGTCGCCGCGCAAAACCGCGTCGTGGATTGCAGCAGCAAGGTCCGCCCCGTGGATCGGATTGATCAGTTGTTGTCCGTCGCCAAAGAGCCAGATGCGCCCTCTGCGCGCCATCGCGAGAAAGTCCGCGACGTCTGAGAAATACCCAGAGGGCGCGATGATCGTGTGGTGGATACCGGCCGCCTGCAAGTCTGCAACAAACGCCTGTTTGGCGTCGATGAGGGGCACGCCGGTCATCTTGTCGGCGTTGAGGACATGCACATAGGCGAAATGTTGAACGCCTGCACGCAGCGCCTCATTGAGCAGATTCTTGTTTGCCTGATAATCGACATCCCAATAACTCAGGCCATCGGCCTGTCGCGTAATGCCGAGCGCTGATACAACCAAGTCGATGTCATCCAGCACACCTGTAAGCGTTTCAGGTTGGGTTGCTTCCGCAACCACCGATATGTCCACTGCGAGTGATTGACCCGCGCTGGCACGGCGCACCAAGGCCGTCACATGCCAACCTTGGCGCTGATATTCGGCGCACAGATGACGACCTAGGTAGCCGGTTGCTCCGGCAATGAATACGCGTTTCATGAGCGGCTTTCCTTTCGTGAAAGCGAAGGAGGGCGCCCTTCGCACACTGCGAGTGCACGGAGGCCTCAATTCAAGTGAATTCTCGAAGTCGATGGTTCGGCGGAGCGCCGCTATTCAGGGCCAGCGCGCGCTGGATGACCGGGTTCCCTGCTCATGCGAAAGCGCTCGCGATAATCGCCTGCGGATATCCCGACATGGCGATGAAACGCGCGCCGCATCCGCTCAGCATTTTGAAAGCCGGTCGAAACTGCAATGCGATCAATCGATTGTTCAGTGGTTTCTAAGGCAACCCGCGCCGTCTGCACCCGTGCTGTCTCAACATAGGCCGCAGGCGTCACGCCGGTCTGCTCCTTGAAACGCCGCGCAAACGTGCGCTCGGACATCGTGGCGCGTGCGGCGAGGCTCGTCACCGTCAGCAGATCGCCGGGATGGTCGAGGATGAAGGCGAGCGCCTCGTTGATCGCAGGGTCTTCGGCCTTCTGCGCCAACAGATGCGCGCTGAACTGCGCCTGACCACCAGGGCGCATCATGTACATCACGCTAAACCGCGCAACCTGAAGTGCCACCTCATGACCCCAATCCATCTCAACCAAGGCCAGGGCCAAGTCCATGCCAGAGGTGACGCCGGCGGAGGTCCAGATATTGCCATCGCAAGTGAAGATCGCGTCATGATCGACCGTCACGTTCGGATATTTTTGCGCCATTACCGGGCACCAGAACCAGTGCGTGCTGGCGCGCTTCCCGTCGAGCAGACCAATTTCTGCAAGGATCAGCGCGCCGGTACATATGGACACGACGCGTTTTGCCCGCGGCGCCATCGTCCGCATGAAGTCCAGAAGTTCGGGGTTGGTGAGTTGTTCCGACGAACCATGCCCCCCAGCAACGATCAGCGTATCAATGACGCCTTCAGCTTCAAGGATCGAAGAGAAAGACTTGTCTGCCGTGATCGTCAGGCCGGAGCTGGCCTTGATCGGTCCGGCTTTTGCTGCAACGACGGACAAATCATAGGGTAACTCAGCGCCCTCAACAAAAAACTGCGTGGTCGCCAAGATTTCCAAGGGGCCAACCACATCCAGATGATGGACACCTGGATAGGCGACCATCAGCACCTGTCGCTTATCGTGCGATATCGGAATGTCGGGTCTCTTGCTCATGGGCAGACATTACCCAAGTTTCGCGATGCCGGTTAGGACAAAGACCCCACTTTTTCTGCCAAGGTAAAGTGGAGCACGCGAAAGAAGCATCTCCCAGCCAAAGGTGCAGCAACATGGGTGCTCGCAGGAAAACAACGCAGATCAGAAGCAGTCCGTACTTTTCCAGCCCTCTTTTGGGCAAATCTATGCCGCGCGAAGAAGGTCCGGTTTTGCGTTCAATCGAGACAGTGGTGACTCAATCCAATCCCGTCGCTTTGTTCGCCCAGCTTCACTTTGGTCGATCAAACACGCTGCCGCTAATGGCGGGTATAGAAAAACTGCAGTGCGAAACCCTGCCCAGATGTTCTGGTATCGACCGCAGAGTGTCTGCACCGGCCCACCGCAACGTCTGGGAATTTGGGCTCCAAAGGGATAACAGCTCACTTTTCCTCGCCCGGGGGTCACACTGTGTGTTGCCAGATCGGTGACAAGCCAGGATGCGCCCGACGCAGCTTCTGATGGCGCCTAGATGCGGATCGCCTCCTTCGTCTCAGGGTCGAAGAACGATAATTTTGCCCGCTCAAGACTAAGGCCGATGGGTTCGAGCGCAAGTTCATCAAGACGGCCGGGCAGTTTTGCGGTCAGGGTCGCGTTGCCGAGCGGAAACTGCACATAGCATTCTGAGCCTGTGTTCTCGATCATCGTGGGGGTGACGGTGAGGTCGGGGCGCTCGGTGCGGATCAGATGTTCGGGCCGAATCCCAACGATCACGCGCCGTGGCAGGTCGATCCCGATCGCAATCTGCTGGTCGCCGAGCGTCAGTACGCCCCCCTCCACAGTGCCTTGGCACAGGTTCATCGGCGGGCTGCCCATGAAATCGGCGACGAAGGTATTCGCGGGCTGCTCGTAGATCTCCTGCGGCGTGCCGATCTGCTGCACGAAACCGTCCTTGAGCACCACGATGCGGCTGGCCAGCGTCATCGCCTCGATCTGGTCGTGGGTGACGTAGACGATGGACGCGCCGGTCGTGCGGTGCAGCCGCTTGATCTCCGCCCGCATTTCCACCCGCAGCTTGGCATCAAGGTTCGAGAGCGGCTCATCGAAAAGGAAGAGCTTCGGATCCCGCACCAACGCCCGCCCCATCGCCACGCGCTGGCGCTGCCCGCCGGAGAGCTGGCTGGGCTTGCGGTCGAGCAGGTGGTCGATCTGAAGGAGCTTGGCCACCTCCTCGATCTTCTCCCGTGCCTGCGCTTTCGGCACGCGGCGGATCTTCATTCCGAAGCCGATATTCTCCCCCACGCTCATCGTGGGGTAGAGCGCATAGCTCTGGAACACCATCGCAATGTCGCGGTCCTTGGGCGGCTCATGCGTCACGTCCCGCCCGCCGATCGTCAGCGTGCCTCTCGTGATCTCCTCCAGCCCCGCGATGCAGTTGAGCAGTGTGGACTTGCCGCATCCCGACGGGCCGACGAGGACGAGGAACTCTCCCTTCGCCATCTCCAGGTCGATGTCGTGCAGGACCTGAAGCGTGCCGTAGCTTTTGGTGAGGCTCTTGGCGCTCAGCGCGGCGGGGGCGGCGGCATCTAGGGCCATGGGGTGTCTCCGTTCCGGGGGGCCGGGCCAGTGGAGTCGCGGACGACGAGCTCGGCCCGGGTCAAGGTTTGCAGCTCAGCGGGGTCTGTGCCGCCGATGAGGTCCATCAGGGCGGTCGCGACCGGAATACACGCTTCGCGCAGCGGGGCGCGGGTCACGGTCAAGGCGGGTGTAAAGCTGATCGCACGCAAAAGCGGCAGATCGTCGTCATGGGCCATGACGGAGACGTCCTCCGGCACGGAGAGCCTGCGATCCTTTGCGGCGCGCATGACCCCTTCGGCCAGCAGTGTCGAACTGCAGATGAAAGCAGTCGGCGGCGCACCCCGCTGTCCGGCGAGAAGGGAGACCGCCTGACGGTAACCGGCCGCCTCAGACGGTTCGTCATGCGTCAGCGCGCCCTCGGCCACCGGCAGTCCGAACCGGGCCATTGCATCGAGATACCCTGCACGCCGCCGCACCGCGTGGCTGTAGAGGACCGGCCCGTTGAGAAAGGCGATCCGCTTGTGTCCGAGTGCCGCCAGAAGCTGCACGGATTCTGCGGCGACAGCGTAGTTGTCGATGGTGAAGAAGGGATAATCCGCATCCAGCCGGTCGCGGCCGTGCAGGACGAAGGGCACGCCCGCCTCGCGCAGGAAATTGATGCGCGGATCGTCCATCACGGGCGCGTTCAGGATGAAGCCGTCCACCATGTCGCGTTCGAGCATCCGGCGATAGGCCGCGACCGGATCGCGGCCCTGATCGACGGCAAGCACGAGGTCCGTGTCGCGATCCGCAAGCGCGGCAGACAGGCCCATCAGGATTTCCATGAAGGTCTGGTCCGCACGCAGGTCGGCCCGCGTTTTCACGATCATGCCGACCATGCCCGACCGCCCGGAGACAAGCCGCTGCGCGTTGCGGTTCGCGCGATAGCCGAGCCGTTCGGCGGCTTCTCGCACCCGGTCGCGGGTCTTGGCAGACACTTCGGGAAAACCGTTCAGCGCACGGCTGACGGTGGCTGGCGACAGGCCGAGCTCCAGTCCGATTTCCTTGAGTGTCGCCAAGCCGAACCCTCTGCAATCGCTTGCGGTGCCCTGTCGGGCGTTGCGCAAAGCCTACCCTGCCGCACTCTCCAAATCAAACTTAAAACGTTTTGAAAAAGATTTGAAACCTGCTACGGTCCCGCCCGAACGAGCTTGGGAAGGGGGACGACCCTATGGCGGAGTGGTGGCGCGACGCGATCATCTACCAGATCTATCCGCGGTCCTTCATGGACACCGCCGGCAACGGTGTCGGGGATCTGCGCGGCATTACAGAGCGTTTGCCGCATGTCGCCTCACTGGGGGTGGACTGCATCTGGCTGTCACCCATCTTCGTCTCGCCGCAACGGGACATGGGATATGACGTGTCGGATTATTGCGACGTCGATCCGCTCTTCGGCACGCTTGAAGATTTCGACGCGCTGATCGCGCGGGCGCATGAGCTGGGGCTGAAGGTCATCACCGATCAGGTTCTCAGCCACACCTCCGACCAGCACATCTGGTTTAAGGAGAGCCGGACGAGCCGCGATAATCCGAAAGCCGATTGGTATGTCTGGGCCGATCCCCTGCCTGATGGCTCCCCGCCGACCAACTGGCACAGCCATTTTGGCGGCCCGGCGTGGGAGTTCGATGCAACGCGCGGGCAGTATTACCTGCACAACTTCCTCGCCTCGCAGCCCGACCTCAACTATCACAACGCGGATGTGCGCGCGGCAATCCTTGAGACCTGCGCCTTCTGGCTGGAGCGCGGGCTGGACGGCTTCCGTCTCGACACGGTGAACTACTTCTTCCACGACCAGAGGCTGCGCTCGAACCCGCCCGCGGAAGCGACCCGGCAGGTCATGGCGACCGACCTCTACGGGATGCAGCGCAATATCTACAACAAGACCCGGCCGGAGAATCTGGGCTTTCTCGAAGATCTGCGCCGCCTGACGGACCGCTATGGCGACACGATGATGGTGGGTGAGGTCGGGGAGTCCGGCGATCGCTCCATCGAGATCATGGCCGAATATACCGCTGGCACCCATCGCCTTCACATGTGCTACTCATTCGCGATGCTGTCGGAGGAATTCACCGCCGGCCATTTCCGCCGCTGCATCGAAGGGTTCCAGCGCGGCGCGCCGGACGGGCATCCTTACTGGTCCTTCTCCAATCATGACGTCGCGCGCCATCCCTCCCGCTGGGCAGAACATGCGGTGGATCACGACACGATCGCGCGGCTCACGGGCGCAATGCTGATGTCCTTCGAGGGGACGATCGGCATCTATCAGGGGGAGGAGCTGGGACAGGAAGAGACCGTGATGAAATTTCACGAGCTCACCGATCCACCTGCCCTGCGCTTCTGGCCCGCGGTCAAGGGCCGGGACGGCTGCCGCACGCCGATGGTCTGGGAACAGGACGCAGCCAATGCAGGCTTCTCGGAGGGGCAGCCCTGGCTTCCGGTCAAGGCACCACAGCGCGCCCGTGCGGTCGATGCGCAGGAGGCGGCGAATGACAGCCTGCTGCATTTCTACCAGGACATCATCGCCTGGCGGAAGGCGTCGCCCGCGCTTACGCGTGGAGCCACCACCTTCCTCGACCTGCCCGAGCCGTTTTTGGCCTTCCGACGTGTGGCCAAGGAACAGACGCTCACCTGCATCTTCAACCTGTCGCCCGAACCCGCCGCGTTCCGCCTCGACGGGGAGGCGCGGCTCACCGGCCCGGCACATGGCACGATCGACGGCACGACCCTTGTCCTGCCCGGCAATGGCTTTGCCTATCTGCATCATCAAGGGGCGCTGACCCTGACACCCGCGACGCTGGTCGCGGCACAATAATCTTCGGAGGAGACCCACAATGAAAAAGACACTGACCCTTGCGGCCCTGCTCGTCACCACGGCCATGCCCGCCGCAGCACTCGAAGACGGCACGCTGCTGATCTGGACCGGCGCGAACCGCGACAAGGAGGCTCTGGAGGCCGCCGTGGCACCCTTCGTCGAGGAATACGGCATCGACGTCACGGTCGAGGTCGTGGACCCCGATCTTCCGCAGAAATTCCAGCAGGCCGCGTCCACCGGCGACGGCCCGGATATCGTAATGTGGGCGCATGACCGCTTTGGCGAGTGGGCCTCGGGTGGTCTGATCTCCCCCGTACAGCCCTCCGCGGCATGGAGCGAGGGCGTCCTGGGCTCGGCGCTCGACGCCGTCTCCTTTGACGGGGCGGTCTGGGGCTACCCGGTCAGCGTCGAAGCCGTGCACCTGATCTACAACACCGACCTGATTGAGACGCCGCCCGCCTCCTTCGAAGAGCTGATCGCGATGGAGTTCGACGGGCAGAAGATCCTGTGGGACTACAACAACACCTATTTCACCATGCCGCTGCTGATGGCCAATGGCGGCTTCGCCTTCCAGAAGGTCGACGGCTACTATGACGGCAGCGCAACGGGCGTGAACACTGACGGCGCGATCCAGGGGGCCGCGATGCTGGAGCGGCTGATCGAAGAGGGCATAATGCCCGCAGGCGTCGATTACGGTGTGATGGACGGCGCGATGAACCGTGGCGAGGTCGGCATGGTGCTCAACGGTCCATGGGCCTGGGGCGGCCTGCGCGATTCCGGCATCAACTTCGCCGTGGCCCCGATCCCGACCGTGGACGGCGCGGAATCCACGCCCTTCCTCGGCGTGCAGGCCTTCGCGGTGAACGCGGCAACGCCGAATGCTGACCTAGCCGTCGAGCTTTTGGAGAACTTCCTGCTCACGGATGAGGGGCTGGCGACCTGGAACGCAAATGGGGAGCTTGGCGCCCTGGCCGACGCCTCTGCTGCCGAAGCGCAGGACGATGCAAACATCACCAAGATGCTCAACGTCGCGACCAATGGTGTGCCGATGCCGTCCAACCCGGAGATGGGCGCGTTCTGGGCCGCGATGGGCCCGGCGCTGACCAACATCACCACAGACGCGCAGGACCCCGAGGCCGCGCTCAACGACGCCGCCGCGCGTATCCTGGGCGAGTAAGCCCGGAACGTTTGTCGAAACGGCCATGTCCCGTATCGTGCGGGGCATGGTCCTTGCAACGGACAGACCGATATGAGCGCGACCGACATCCAGAACATGCCGGCTGAGACGCCGTGGCTGCGCTATGGCCTCGTCGGGCTGATCGCGGTCGCGCTCCTCTGGTCGGCCTTTTCGCTGTATATGATCGGGCAGGCGCTCTTCGGGGCGATCCTGCTAGGGCTGGCGGCCTGTTTCGTCGTGATTTTCGGGTCCGAGCGGTTCTATGGCAGCCGCTTCATATTCCCCGGCATCGCAGCCGTCGTCATCTTCATCGCCTTTCCCGTGATCTACACGATCTGGATCGGCTTCACGAATTACAGCTCGTTCAACCTGCTGACCTATGAACGCGCGGTGGAGGTGCTGACCTCCCGCGGCACGGTGGACCAGTCGACCGAGCAGCCCTTCGCCGTTGCCCTCGACGGGGAAGGCTACCGCATCTGGCTGCCCGAAAGCGGCCTCCTGTCCGAGCCCGTCTCGCTGGCCGAGGAAGCTACGGCAGCCCTCGTCCCGGCCGCCGCACCTGACACGCTGCTGGAACGCCGCGATGCGATCCGCCTGCGGGAGGGGCTGGGCCTCCTGACCCTGCAAACCCCGGATGGGGCGGAGATCCGTAACGCAGGCCTGCGCACCTTCGCCTCGGTCGTGCCCGACTACGTCCAGACTGGCCCGGATGAGCTGACCCGCCGCGACGGCACGGTCCTCACCGCCAACCATGCCACCGGCTTCTTCGAGAGCGCGGCGGCCGAGCAAGTGCCGCCCGGCTGGCGCGTTGCCATCGGCTTCGACAATTTCGAGCGGATCTTTACGTCCGAGGGCATCCGCGGCCCCACGCTCTCGATCTTCGCGTGGACCTTCGCCTTTGCGGGCCTGTCGGTGCTGTTCTGCTTCTCGGTCGGGCTCTTGCTCGCCGTGATCCTCCAATGGGAGCATCTGCGCTTCAAACCGGTCTACCGCGTCTTGCTGATCCTGCCTTATGCAGTGCCGTCCTTCATCTCGATCCTGGTCTTCAAGGGGCTGTTCAACCAGAATTTCGGGGAGATCAACCTGATCCTGGGCACACTATTCGGCATTCAGCCCAACTGGTTCACGGATGCGACGCTGGCGCGCGTGATGGTCGTGATCGTCAATGTCTGGCTCGGCTATCCCTATATGATGCTTCTTGCGATGGGCTTCCTTCAAGCCGTGCCCGAAGATCACAAGAAGGCCGCAGCACTTGAGGGCGCCTCGGCGCTGCGCGTCTTCTTCACGATCACCCTACCCCAGATCATCCCGCCGTTCCTGCCGCTGCTGATCGCGGCCTTCGCGTTCAACTTCAACAATCTGGTGCTTATCTTCCTGCTAACGCGCGGCTTGCCCGACATTCCCGGTACGGTCATTCCGGCAGGTCAGACGGACATCTTAGCCTCCTTCACCTACCGCCTCGCCTTCGACAATGCGGGCCAGCAATTCGGGCTGGCAGGGGCGATTACCCTATTGATCTTCCTCGTAGTGGCCGCGATCAGCTACGCCAATTTCGTCGCCATGCGCCGCGCTGCGGCGCGCCGGTCGGGAGTGTCCTGATGATCGTCGAACGACCGCGCGACCTTATGGTCAAGAAGATCCTCGCTCACGGCTTCCTGCTCTGCTTCCTCGCGCTGATCCTGTTTCCGTTCCTGATGGTGCTCTCGATCAGCTTTCGGGAGGGGAACTTCGCCGTCGGCTCACTTATCCCCGAGAAACCGACGCTCGAGCACTGGGTCCTTGCCTTCGGGTTCGACTATACCCGCGCGGACGGGGAGGTGATCTCACCCCCCTACCCGGTGCTCACCTGGATGTGGAACTCGATCAAGGTTGGGGTCATCGCGGGTCTCGGCGTGCTGGCCATTGCCACCATATCTGCCTATTCGTTCAGCCGCATCCGCATCCGGGGCAAGGCTGCAATGCTCGACGCGCTGTTCTTGATCCAGATGTTCCCGACGACGCTGGCCCTCGTCGCGATCTTCGCAATCTTTGACACACTGGGCGAGGTCTCACCCTTCCTCGGCCTCGATAGCCATGTCGCACTGATCCTGATCTACCTTTCCGGCGTGACGCTGCACATCTGGACCATCAAGGGTTATTTCGACTCCATCGACCGGGCGCTCGACAATGCAGCGGCTATCGACGGGGCGACGCCGTGGCAGACTTTCCGCTATGTGTTCCTGCCGCTCGCGGTGCCGATCATGTCCGTGGTCTTCGTCCTTGCCTTTATCGGCTTCATCAACGACTACCCCATCGCTTCGGTCTTGATCCGGTCCGAAAGCCAGATGACCTTGGCGGTTGGGGCTCGCCTTTACCTCAACGAGTTCCGCTATCTGTGGGGCGATTTCGCGGCGGCGGCGATCCTGTCCGGCCTGCCCATCACAATCGTTTTCCTCATCGCGCAACGATATCTCGTGAGGGGGTTAAGCGACGGAGCAGTGAAGGGATAAGGACAGCAGCCCATGCACGCTATCGCTTATCGACTGAGATTTCCGCCATTTGAAGTTTAAGATCTGCAGCTGCGGTGAGCATCCCATCCAAGCTACCGACCCAACGCAAATGCAAACGATCGTTGTCATTTTGCGCAGACTTTTCTAATTTGGCTGAAATGCAAACGATCGTGTTCATTCTGGAGGGATCATGACCCGAATCCACGACCCTCTTTCCCTCGGCCAGGCGCTGCGGACCGCTCGGAAGGCGCGTGCGATCACGCAGGAGGAACTTGCGCTACAGACCGGTATCTCCCGCACCACGATCCGCGCCATCGAAACAGGCAAGGAAACGGCACAGATCGGTCTCGTTCTCCAGCTTTGCCGCGATCTGGGCCTGACCCTCACAATAAATGAGGGTGAGGAACGGTGACGCGGCTCGACGTCTATCTCGAAAGCGTGCCTGCGCCAATTGGCACGCTTAAAACGGACGCGGATGGCAGCCTGTCCTTTTCCTACCGGACTGACACCCTGCCCCACCCTCTCTCAGTCAGCCTACCAGTGCGTGAGGAACCCTATGGCGACGTGGCCACGCGGGGCTTTTTTGCGAACCTGCTCTTCGAGAACGAATTGCGCGATCAAGTCATGCAGCGTTACGGGCTGGAAGAGCGGGACGTCGCGGGCCTCCTCTATCATCTTGGCGCAGATTGTCCCGGCGCTGTGAGCTGCGTTCCCGAAGGCGCTGGCCCGGCCAAGCGTCCGGGCGATCTTGCCACCAACTACGACCCGCTCGACGGCAGTCCAATCGTCCCCGATACGCTAGACAATGCTGGCCCCCTGCCCGTCGCCGGCGAGCTGGCCCGCATCATGGCCTCGCTACGTGACCGACGCCGCCTGCCCGCAGAGACCTCCGACCCGTCGCCACTTGCCGGCGTTCAGGGGAAAATCGCGGTCGCACGGCTCCCGGACGGACGCCTCGCCCTGCCCCGCCCCGGCACTGGTGCGCCAACCACTCACATCCTGAAGGTGCCGACCGCGCGCGAGATGACCCATGTACCGCGTGAGCACCTGGCCACCGGCATCATGGCGCAAGCACAAAACCATCCGGTTCAGCGCACCGCCATCATTGGCGACGGCGACCTGCAAGGCTTACTTATCGAGCGCTTCGACCGCCGGGTTGAGGCGGGCGCGGTCCACCGTCTGCACCAAGAAGATTTTTGTCAGGCTCTCGGCCTCGGTCAGTTCCTGAAATACGAGCGCAACGGCAGCCCTTCCCTTGCTTTTTCGGCGCAGGCCATCGGCACGCTGCTCAGCCAGACCCGTCTGCCCGGCGCGGCGCGCCTCGCCTTCTTTGAAGTTACCCTGATCAACATGCTGCTCGGAAATTCCGACAACCACGCCAAGAACCACGCGCTGTTGTACAGCGGCCCCCGGCCGGAATTTGCGCCGATCTACGATGTGGACCCGGTGCTCTTGGACGATGTGAACCACGAAATGTCGTTCCGCATAGGCTCGGCCCGTATGGCCGATGAGGTGCGTGGCCCTGATCTTGACGCTTTCCTTCGCGCCATCGGCGCGCGCGGGTTCGGCCAGCCCCAACGGCGGCGGGTCGCCGAACTGATCGAAATGACGCTCCGCGCAGCGGACGCCCTCCCCCGCCCAACGGGGAAGGGCCTGTTCGATGTAATCGGCCAGCAGGCCCACCATTTGTCTGCGAATCTGGGGATGGAGATCACGATTCCTGATTTCGACAATGTCCCGGTGAATCGCCCCTGAACCAGGCTGAACGCCCCAGAGCCTGCCAGCGCTTATCTCTTTGCCTTGGAATATCGGCAAATTGAAGATGCGTTATAGCATCAACAAACCCTCACAAGCTACTGATAAAAAACAATTTATCTAAGAAAAGATATTGTGATCGTCCGTACGGGCTGAAGCGTCAGCATCTCGGCATGCTGAAAACCTTGCAACGAATCTTCTTGTCTTGCAGTAATTTACGGTAAATATGAGTTTAGACGACGAGAGCCGTAACAAACGGCCAGTGAGCAGATAGACGAGGCGTATCATGCAAAAGCGGGAAAACCGCATCGATTTGCTCGTGGGCGATCATGCCGCGAAGCTGTCCGATCGTCTACAGGCGCATCGTGAGCAACTCTTTCCACCCAATGCCCGCAAGGAAATGCGGCGCTTCACCTCTGGCGAAGCGGCGGAACTTTTGGGTGTGAAGGATGCCTATCTGCGAAAGCTCCATCTTGATGGCAAAGGCCCTGAGCCAGAGATCCGCGGCGCGGGCCGCCGCTATTACTCCCCTGCCGACCTGCAAGCCTTGCGTGAACTGCTCGAACAAGGGGCGAAAAGCCCCGGAACGTACCTGCCAGGACGACGGGACGGCGACCACCTTCAGGTTATCACGGTGATCAATTTCAAGGGTGGATCGGGGAAGACAACAACCTCTGCCCATCTGGCTCAGAAATGCGCACTCGACGGCTACCGCGTGTTGGCCATCGACCTCGATCCGCAGGCCAGCCTTTCGGCATTGCACGGCTATCAGCCCGAATTCGATCTGCTGGATGGCGGTACGCTCTACGACGCGATCCGCTACGAAGATCCTGTGCCGCTCAGCGACGTGATCCAGCCAACTTATATGACCAATCTCGACCTCATCCCGGGCAATCTGGACCTGATGGAGTTCGAGCATGAGACGCCCCGGGCGCTGGCGAACCGCGACGGTAACCTTTTCTTTACCCGTGTTGGTGACAAGCTGGCAGAGGTGGAGCAGGACTACGACATCGTCGTGATCGATTGCCCACCGCAACTTGGCTACATCACGATGTCCGCCCTTTCGGCGGCAACTGCGGTGCTCGTGACGGTGCATCCGCAAATGCTCGACGTGATGTCCATGTGCCAGTTCCTCCTGATGACATCAAACTTGCTCGGCGTCGTGGCCGAGGCGGGAGGGGACATGACCTATGACTGGATGCGTTACGTTGTGACGCGATACGAACCGGGCGACGGACCGCAGAACCAGATGGTCAGCTTCATGCGTTCCATGTTTGGGGAGCATGTACTGAACCACCCGGTGCTGAAATCCACCGCCATCTCGGATGCCGGGATCACCAAACAGACACTTTACGAAGTCGAGAAGAGCCAGTTCACCCGCGCCACCTACGAGCGCGCGCGGGAAAGTCTGGACAACGTGAATGGCGAGATTGAGGGCCTGATCCAGGCCGCATGGGGGCGCTGATGGCAAGGAAAGACCTGCTCAAGGGACTGATGGACGGCGGCGATGACGCCCCCTCCCCTGCCCCGTCCTCTGACGCCGCGCGCCCGCGCTATCAAAAGGGCGCAATCGGGGCCGTCTCCCGCTCGATTGCGGAGCTCAAGAGCCGCTCGCTCACCGAAATCGACGCCGACCTGATCGATCCCGGTGGGCTGGAGGATCGGCTCGACTTGAACCAAGAGGATCACCTGGCCCTCGTGGAGAGCATCCGCGAGCATGGCCAACAGGTGCCGATCCTTGTCCGGCCCAACCCGGACGGCTCAGGCCGGTTCGAAATCGTCTATGGCCGCAGGCGCGTCGCCGCTCTGCGCACCTTGGGACGTCCCGTCAAGGCGATGGTGCGCGATCTTGACGACCGCGACCTGATCATCGCCCAAGGGCAGGAGAATACGGCCCGGCGCGACCTGACCTTCATCGAAAAAGCCAATTTCGCCCGTCAGATGCGCGATGGTGGCTATGATCGGAAAACAATCTGCGATGCGCTCCACCTCGACAAAACGGTGATCTCGCGCATGCTTCAGGTCGCCGACGCGATCCCAGCAGAGGTGATCCGTGCGATCGGAGCCGCTCCGGGAGCGGGCCGTCCGCGATGGCTCAAACTTGCTGAGCTTCTGAAAGGCGCACAACTCTCCATAGAAGAAGCCGTCGATGTGGCAGAGGGCACAGGGCCGCAGGCCAGCTCCGACGACCGCTTTGCCGCCCTGATCACAGCATTGACGAAGCCCCGCCCTGCCCCAGCAAGCGAGGCACCGCAGCAAATCGTTACAGAAGACGGCACCAAAGTCGGTGCGCTGCGCCGGTCGCGGGGTCGCGTCTCACTCGACTTCGAGGATGCCCGATTTGCCGATTGGCTGACCCGCCTATTGCCCGAATTCCATTCTACTTGGCGCGAAAGCGAAGATCGGGACTGAATTCACCCTACCCCGAAACCAGCACAGGAGACACGAGACTGCCCGCATGAAAAAGCCCCCCGGAATGATCCGGGAGGCTCCTACGATTTCTCGTATGTGACAATCCGAACGTAGGAGTCCTGTTGACAGCTGTCAACTCTCGCCAACTCGGCGAACGGCTTTTTGCGCGCATCGTGAACGCATATGAAACATCTTTCCGCCACCCAAATGAGTCGGCGCGCCTTGAGCCTTGCGCACCAATCGCGTGAAACTGCAGACGCGCGCCCGCAACTCAATTCCTGCGACAAGTGGGAACTGCTCAGCCGCTTTGAAATCGCCGCGCCCGCCTTCGGCTTAAGCCACCGCGAGATGGGTGTTCTGCGCGCCCTGCTCAGCTTACATAGCCCACGTGTCCTCGACAGCGCGGAGCAATTGATCGTCTTTGCCTCCAATCGCACCATTGCCGAACGAGCGCAAAACATGCCCGAAAGTACGATGCGTCGTCACATCGCAAGATTGATCGAAACTGGCTTTCTTGGTCGGCGGGACAGCGCGAACTGCAAGCGTTTCCGCATAAAGTCCAAATTCGGAGCAGTCGCCTTCGGGCTCGACCTTACCCCCCTGCTCAGCCGCGCACCCGAAATCCATGCAACGGCTGACGCTGTAATTGCTGAGCAAGCGGAGCGTAAGGCAGTGACCGCGGACATCCGAGCAGTACTCGCCGATGTTGAAACACTCGATCCAGCACATTGCACGCGTGAAGAGCGATTGACCCTGCGCCGCAAAACAGGCCTCAACATCTTAAAAGGCCTTCTAAGCGCACTGTGTGACATACGCGCTCGCCTTCTTCGGCATGTCGAAAAACAGTCTGCTACAGAAAAAACAAGCACCTCAATCAGTCAAAATGAGCAGCACCAACAGAACCCAAAAACAGATATAATTACACCGGCACATGTTCTCGCCGCCTGCCCGGATATGCTCAACTACGCTGATCGAAGGATCACGTCCTGGAACGATCTTGCGGAAATTACCCTGAGAATAGCCCCAATGATGGGTCTCGACCCACGAGTCCTGATATCTTTGGTAAAGAAAGGAGGCACAAAACGGATAGCGATGGCTCTGTGTCTTTTGCTTCAAAGATTTGAAAGCGTGAGAAACCCTACAGGATATCTCACTTCACTCATCAGCCGTGAAAGTCTTGATCAGGAGTTTATGAAGTTGACAGCTGTCAACTAGGCAATCCGGGCAATCCATGGGATAAAGCTACGCATTCAGAACGATTTAAGGTCTAATGGCGCAGCAGGCACGACCACCACACATCGCCGCTAAAATTTGGGCAATAAAGGTAGGTCATGCGTCTCGCTGAGTTCCTCGCCTAGCTATCCAAGAGAGTCCCACCCGACGACAGAAGCAAGAGAGCGATCATGCGCAGATGTAAAAACGGGAACAGACAGGCAAGTCTTTCGAGGATAAACATCAAAGGCGCTGAGTCAGATTGCGGGGCAGACGGGCAGGGGCGTGAAATGCGGTACCCTGAGATGTCAGTTTTGCTCGGAGAGTGTCTTCACGCTATTCTGACGGTAGAGGGTAGGTCAGCTCATTCACGAACTGGGTCGCGATGTGTAACAAGATGGCAGGTGAGATTGAGGCTGAATTCCGGCCTGTTCTGGAGAAGAAAATCGCCCGTCTGGCACCTGCCTCATATGCCGGCCGCTCTAGGCCGCACAGAAGCTCTCATGACGCGCCTGGACGTGATCTACGGCATCGAGCGGCGTGTCTTTAGGGGTAGGGCAGGGGAAGGCGCCAAGTGAAGCCTGCAGATCAACTCCCGGTTTCTGCGATAGGTGATCTAGTACGGACAGCTTGCACTCGTCTTGTGTTCACGGATCCCTCGGCCTTGGGGCCATCCGAGTTGAATCGTTTCAAGCGCGGGCTCGTCATCGGTTAACCTCTATTCCTTCGAGCCGCCTGTTGCAGCAGACCGAACGCACATCCCCCGGCGCAAGCCGCGCTTCCCAATGAGGCGAAGATGGTCTCAAAAGCGCCTAACCCGATGATCCCTCCTAGAGCTGCTGCTGAAACGATTATAGAGATCTGTTGCATGTCGCGTTGTCCAATCAGTTCATAGGGGTCGTGCCGGCGCCGCGGCCCACCCGTGGGGGGTAGATCCACAGCGCCGTAACCTAAAGCTGCCAAGCGTCGTACGCTTGGCCGCTTCAGGTTTCTCAATTAAAATCCTGCGGCGGTGATAGCGAGGGTTTGGTTTTCGGCTGCAACGCGTTGCTGAACCGCAGTGCAGGCGTCTAGATTGCCCTGTATGCAGGCAGCATCCAATTGCTCGCGCGCTGCAATCTCAGCAGGCGACTCGCATGCTGGAAGCGCGAGGAGGAGCAGGATCAGGCTTCGTTTCATCTACTAAATCTCTCTTGTCTTTATCGAGTGGAACGCTCCGGCGTGTGATCCGGAACGACTGTCATCTGTCAGTTCGACGCAATTGCGTCGTCCATCCCGGACGGATCGGACAGAGAGTGCCGGTATTGTGTGGGCGTGACGCCAGTTCTGCGTTTGAACGAATTGTAGAATGAGGAGCGCGCGTTGAAACCAACTTCATATGCAATCTGAAGAACAGTCTGGTCGGTGCGTTCAAGCAGGTCCTTCGCGTCTGAGATGCGATAGCCGTTGACGAAGTCGAAGAAGGTTTCTTTGATCTCTTCGTTCAGTGTCTGGGAAATGTAGTTGGGGGACGCCCCGATGTGGCGTGACAATGTCCAGAGCGAAAGATTGGGATCTCGGTGCAGGTGATCGACCTCCATCGATTTGCGCAATTTTCGACTGAGGCGCGCGGTGGTCTCGTTGCTCAAAGCCGACTTCTCGTATTTGGGGCTGACTGCATTGGTGGGTTTTACCCTTGTAACGGGGCCCATATCCCCCGAGGACTGATCGCTCATCAACGGTGGCTGCTGACGCAGTCCCCACAGGGTCGTTGCTGTTGCCAGGCCGAGGCCAGTAAGACCGGACAAAGTCGTGAAGGCAAATGATGCGTCGGAAGGTGACGGGGATGCGCTTACAAATACGATCGCGGCGTTGGCAAACCAGAAAACGCCGCCCAATACCGCTATGGAGTACATCCAGCGCAGTTCGTGCCGTTCAGTGCTGGCATAAAGATCACGCAGCATTTTCCGATAGTTATGCATGCGCTTGACGATCAGGATGAGGTAAATCGCCATCTGCGGATAGATCGCCAAATGCAGCAACACCAGCAGAATGATCAGGGTCGAATGATAGGGTGATGCGGGCAGCATTCCTTCTGCGAACAGCACATCACGAACACTGCGTGGGGCGATAAGCACCAAGAACCCCGCCATGGCCGCAAGACCCGGCAACGCAAAGTGCAAAAGACGCGTAGTCATCCCGTGGTCGGTCGAAGACGTCACCGCGACAACGTAGATCCAGAACAACGGGGCGAGGCACAGCGAAGTCGCCAACCCGAGCACAAGATCGACTTCCACGACATGCAGCGTGCCGAGCGCTTCCAACAGGGGGGTCAATCCTGTCGATAGATTGTTGGCTGCGACTGCGGCCAGGAAGGCAGCAAAGCTGAGCCGGACGCGGGGGAAGGGCGTTTGAGTAAGACTCAAGAGGATTCCGAAGGCTACAATCGCAATCGTCGCTAGGCTGGTCATTTCAATGATGATTTTTTCCATACCCAACGATGTCCCAATCAGGTGTTGATCTCCACCGCTGGAGCAACGGGATGTGTCCGTCCCTAGCGAGACGGACACCCTCACGACACTGGGCTACTGCGCCAAGCCTGTATGGAACAGCGTGCATCCGGTGGCTTTGGGCGTGATGTTCAGCTGCCCTCAGTCGCGCCAATAGACTGAAGGAATTCGAGATAGATGTCGGCCGTCGCCCTAGGTTGATCCAACATGGGAAGGTGTCCGCAATTATCCATCGTCCGCAGTTCAGCGTCCCGCAAGGCCGCAACTAAGGGTTCGGCGCCGCTGATATGGAATATCCGATCAGGGTTGCACCACAAGACGAGCGCAGGCACTGCCAATGTGGGGGCAAGTTCCAAGACCGTCGGAGGTTGCGACTGGTGGTGAACAACGTCCCATATCTCCAAATTGTGGTCCGCTGCTGCGACCTCTGCTTGCATCCAAAGCGTCAATATAGGTCCAGGCACATAGGGGATTTGCGGCGAGAGCCATTCGTTGCGTTCAAGAAAATCCTGTTCCGTTTGCACCACAAGGGGCAAGTCGCCTGCGGCACGCGCTGTGTCCATGTCGCTCTGGATAGATGTAGGGACGCCCAGTGGACTGCCAATGAAAGCCAGACTCGTGACACGATCCGGCGCTTCGGCTGCAAAGAGGCTGGCGACGTAGGCCCCCATAGAGTTTGCCCCGATATGTACGGCACCGAGGTCAAGAGCATCCATTACGGCAGTCAAATGGGTCATCTGGGTCTCAAGCGCGTAGGCCTCAGCCGGCAATTTGGCGTTATCCCCGAACCCTGGCAGATCAAGAAGGACCACGTGATAGTCTTCAACGAACGGGCGGGCCATCTCGATCCAGTGTTCCTTGCGGGCGTAAATGCCATGCAAAAGCAGAACTGTCTCACCTGTGCCGCCTTCGAGGTAATGAATGTCCCCAAGCGGGGTAGAGACTGTTTTTGCCTCTAGACCCGCAGAGGTATTGTTCACTTGGATCAGTAACCTTGCGACTGGATGTGGCACGAAATTCCAAGCGAGTACCAAGGCAATAGCCAGCCCGACGACACCCGTTGCAGCTATTTTTATAAGTCTTTTCATGATCTTGCGTCCCAATATGACAGGTCTACTACCTTCACCTGCGGGGTGCGTGCTTGCCATGGATCGGCGGTGGGGCCTTGAAGAAACGTGCAACTTTCTCAAACGCTTTCCCGGCTTCCAGAGACGCAGCGGCTGTTGACTGCTAGCATGTTCGTCGAGCCATACCGTCCGCCGCGAAGTCCACATCATGCAGAATATCCAGTTCCGCAATCATCTCTTCGCCTTTCATCCAGGCGATCTTTCAACGCATGAGAACTTGATGCCATGCATCATCCTTGGGCGTCGTGCGCCAGTGCGTGTCAGCGGCAAACGTATGGAAATTGAGGCTGATGCAGTGTGTATCCGGCCAGGCGTTCCGCATTGCGTCAGCGTTTATGATGGTGGTGCGGATATCGTCTATTTCGATGGGCTGCGGCTGAACGATCGTGGCGACTTTGCGTCTCTAGATGCGGATTGGCATGGCTTGCCCGGTGCATTTGCAACAGCTGATGCCGGGCGTATCGCGTCCTTTCGCAAGAGGCTGGAGCAGGACACAGGCCCGCGCGACCAAAGCGTGATGCGGCTGATCCCTCAGATCTACGATGATCCGCTGCGCCGTCTGTCACAGATCGATTTGGCCCACGCTATTGGAATAGAGCGCACGCTCGCTCTGCGACATTTCAAGGAATGCACCGGTCAGACCTTTCGCAAATTCAAGATTTGGGCAGCTATCATTGGTGCGACGCAGCTCGCGCTGCGGGGGGAGGGCATCGGGAATGCCGCAGTCGCCGCGGGCTTTTCTGATGCATCGCACCTCACACGAACTGCAGCCACCGTTTTTGGGGTGACACCAACGCAGGGCCTATTTGGACTAGCAGATCTGACGAGCGTTGAAGCCTGACGGTTCGGGGGCATACGCTGTCGATGGGTTGTGCGTTTCCAGAAGGATCCGTTCCCAAATTGCAATGTCATCAAAGACAGTGAAATCGTTGCCTGTTCTTCTTGGATCGAATTCGACGTGGCTCACACCCATAACATGGACGACGGCACTGATCGGCGCACCTGATCGCGCCGATGCGCGCGAGCATCGCGTCAGTATGCTTGAGCTGATGGTATATCGTGAACATTGCAAAGGGCAGGGCGCCACCCAATGCCAGCCAGAACGCCGTCGCGGCTCTTTCGATATAGATCGCCTTCACCGCACGGGGGGCCGATGGATTGCCCGCTTCGTTGTAGCGCCCAGTCTTGACCGAAACGTCTGCCGCCATGTTGCCCGCTGAAAGCGTAAGCACGGGTCACGTGTCGTCAATCGGCGATTCCTCGTCCAAGATCGGGTTCCAAAATGTTCGGTTCTGGCCCCTTGCCGACCTTCGCCTGCAAGGCCGATGTAGCGACGCTGCATGGGATGGAAGTCGTTGGCATTCAACACTGAAATTGCAGCTAGGCCTATGTTGGCTGGCGCGCACAGATGCGAATCTTGGGCAGAAACCGCCTAATTTCAGATTAGGGTTGACGCCATTCTTATTAATATCCATATAGGTAATAACCAAAACGGATATTAATATGCTCGATCTCGATAAATACGAAAAACCCAGCGTGGCCATTGATCTCGCGATTATGACGGTCGTTGAAGGTCGGCTAAAAGCTTTGCTGATTGATCGGGCGGGTGACGATGTTCCTGGTTGGGCGTTACCCGGTGGTTTCGTTCGAATTGATCAGTCACTTGATCAGACTGTTCAAAGAGTGCTGGCTGAGAAAATCGGACTGCAGAACATCCATTTCGAGCAGCTCGCGAGCTATGGCGCGATAGACAGGGATCCGCGTGGTCGGGTGATCAGTATCGTCTATCTGGCGCTTTGCCCGTCGGACGTCCTTGCTGGCCAACCACTAGCTACAATTCGAGTGGATTGGGCGGGCGAAACCGGCGGGCCTGCTAGAGCAATTCTCGATGGCACTGATTTGAAACTTGCATTTGACCACGCGCAAATCCTTGGCGATGTGGTCAAAAGGCTCAGAGGTAAGCTTGATTACTCACGTGTTGGGTATGCCCTTCTGCCGGCCAAATTCACTTTGCGTGAGGTGCAGGAGGTGCATCAGGCAATCTTGGGCAGAGAGCTTAAGAAACCCCCGTTTCGGCGCAAATTACTCGACCGTGGAATGATTGTCCCGACAGGTGAATTTGAAACCGGGGGCGCATATCGCCCTGCCGAATTATATGCAGTGAAGCCAGAGGAGTAAGATCAATGGCTCAAATCAGAAGCTACGTTATTGCCAATCTCTTGCGTGCTGAAGCCTCGCAACACATTCAGTACTTCCGCAAGGGCGTTCTCCAGAAGTCCGGACGCGGCTTGTCCATCTGGTTTGACCCCAATGGCGCGTCCCTGACGGAAGTTCCGATGAACGACCGTGAGCTGATCTTCATGATCAAGGGGCAATCGTCTGACTACCAGGATCTGGCCGTTCAAGGGTCTGTCATCTGGCGTGTTGTTGACGCAGACAAGGTAGCCTCGCGCATTGATTTCGGGATCGATATCAATAGGGGTGTTCGCCTCAGCAAACCCGAGGAGCAAATCAAATCTGTGCTGACAGGGTTGGTCCGGCAATTCTCCGATGCTTACCTCAAAGACAAAGGTGTACGAGACCTGCTGGAGGCTGGGTTGTCGCCGGTTCAGGCCGCAATCACCGACGGATTTCAGGCTGATCCGACTTTGGATGGGATGGGCTTGGAGGTTGTCAGCATACGCGTGTCAGCGCTGTCGCCGAGTCCTGAAGTGTATCGGGCCCTGCAGGCACCCACCTTCGAGAGTTTGCAACAGAAAGCGGATGAGGCGACCTTCTCCAGGCGGGCGTTGGCCGTCGACAAGGAACGCGCGATTGCTGAAAACGAGTTGAGCAACCAGATCGCGTTGGCCGCACGCAGGAAGGAGTTGATCGCGCGCGAAGACGCCAACGCCCGGTCTGAAGCTGAGGCGAAAGCCGCAGCAAAGCAGATCACCATCGAAGCAGACAGCGAAGCAAAGATCGTCGGAGCCGAAGCTGAAGCGAAGCGGATCAGATTGGTGGAACAGGCAGCCGCTGACATGGAGAAGGCTCGGATGGCTGCCATCGCAGAGGTTCCACCTGCCGTAATGTTTGCGCTGGCCGCCCAGGAGTTCGCGGGTAAGCTGGAGAAAATCGACAGCCTGAATGTCACTCCCGACATGTTGGCTGGTATCGCCCAGCAGGCCAAATTGTTGTTTGGTTCACAAGCACCCGAGACGTGAGATGAGCAGTTTGAAGCCGCGCATTGTGCTGGTCAGCAGGGAGACCGAGTACGCCGCTTTGTTGGCCAAGCATGGCACACGGGGACAGGCTGAATTCTTCCTTTCGACCCGAGGCCAGCGTATCGACGAATTGGAAGTGCGGGATGCGTTGCAATCCCGCACGCTAGCCGCAGCGAAGGAGGCCATTCCCGCGGAGTGGTCCTTCGTTCAAGTCCTGCGGGAAGACTTGAGCAGGTTTCTGTTCAGCGAAAATGATATCGTGGTGCCAATCGGTCAGGATGGCCTGGTTGCGAATTTGGCCAAGTATCTGGATGGTCAACCTGTTGTTGGAATTACACCTGATCCGGCCTCATCCGAGGGAATTCTGACCCGGCATGGGGTGGACACGCTGCCTGGTCTGCTAAAGCGCACAGTGCACGCGAACGTCGATATTCAGGCTCGTACAATGGTGGAAGTTAAAGCGGGCGAAGGGTTGTCGTTGTTTGCGCTAAACGAGCTGTTTATCGGGCACCGATCACACCAGTCCGCCCGCTACGTTGTGCAAGCTGGCGGCGCTGAGGAGTTTCAATCCTCTTCCGGGATGATTGTGGCAACAGGCACTGGCCTCACGGGCTGGGCTAAATCAATCATGACAGCGACGAACCGCAATTTCGATATTTCACCTGAAGATAACCGCGCCGCATTTTTCGCGCGGGAGCCTTGGCCCAGTCGAACGTCGGGATGTGAAATTGCGGCGGGAGAGATAGAGCAACAAGCGAGCCTAACGGTTTTGTCGAGGATCAATGAAGGCGGCGTTATATTTGCCGACGGCATCGAACAGGATTTCCTTCCATTCGACTGGGGCGTTGAAGCGCAAATCCAAATATCCAGAAAGAAATTGGCGTTGGTTATCTAATCCAGCCGTGGATTGCGTTTGCTAACGGCCATTGCCAGGCATTGGATCGCCGGGAGGACAGGGGGGGGGGATCGCGAAGGCCGTCCGGGATTGGGAAAGCTCTGCCGGGCTTAAGCCGAGCGCCTACGGAACACATTCGATGCGGCGAACGAAGGTTGCCGCGATCTATCGCAAGACGGGCAACCTGCGCGCAGTGCAGCTACCGCTTGGCAATAATAAGATGGACAGTACGGTTCGGTATCTCGGCGTTGAACTCGAGGATGCTATTTTCCTTTGGCTGGAACGGCTTGTATCCCGCAGACTACTTACTTGAGATCGCTGGGAGCGTATCCAGTTTATTCAAACGTTACATGCGAGGTCTGAGAGTTGCATTCACGGTATTAACAAGATGGTCCGAGTGAAAATTTGCAGCCGACTTAACTCGAGTGCAAAGTCGTTGGTGCACGCCGTTCAACATTTTCACTTGCCCGGCGGTCTTGAGCCAACTCTTGGGTTTGCCCGCGCACCGTCAGACAGTGCGATACACAAGATCAATTCGTCTGCGCGAGGCGCGTCTGCGATGGAGAGTGTCATGGTGTCGATAAAATCGAACGCCCATGGATCGTCTTTGTGACCAAGCGGCAGATCTATCAGGTCGCCTATGGCACCGACCTTGTGGTTCGAGGGCATCAAGGCTTGCCCGCCTCCGACTGCGGCACGGACAGGCGCGCCAAGCTTGGGGTGAAGGACCGCAGCGCCGTGCTCCATCGCGCCAGCTGTCCCTACAAGTGCCGCCTTGCCGTAACTCACCGCGGGACCCGGCAACATCGAGACCAGTTCCGTCGACATCTTTGGGCCTAGCTCACCCGCAATCTCGAAGAGCTCTGAGAGATCGTCTTGATCCTGACCCGCAAATTGGTTCCGAACCACGACCATCGCAGCAACGCGCGTAATTGGTGAACAGGCTCTGCCTAGCTCGTCGGCGGTTATGATTTCCTTGGTGAACAGCGTTTTCCGAACAATCATGCGGTTTGCTCCGTCTGGCGCACCGATTTAATACGGCGCTTGGTGAATGTGAAACTCAGTGCGAGCGGCACAACACTTGCGAACAGGATCATAGCCAGCAAGATGGGGCCGTCCGTTTGTTCTGTGGCATCATAGATCGCTCCCGCGATCGGTGGTGTGGCCAACATGATCGCGTAGTAAGTTGTGAAAAAGATGCCCATGCCAAAGGCGCGGACCTCGGGCCTTAGCGCCAAACCGGCCAGTGACATGATCACGCCCGCGGGGGCCATACCGATTAAGCCGAATAGCAAGCTGGCTGCCACCCCACCGCCAGGGAAGCTCAGGATCCAGAGCGCAAAGACAGCGCCTGTCATGCAAGTCGCAAGAACCAAGTCACGGCGGCCAAATCGGTCAACGATATATCCGCAAACCGCGCCTGATGCGATCATCAACCAACTGCCGATGCTGATGATCCCGGCCGCTGCAACTGCTGATACGCCCCCCGTTTCCAGGACCTTAGGTCCGAAAGTCAGGTAGATGACATAGGCCGCATTGAACGCACCCCAGGCTAAAGATGCATGGATCACAAGGTGCCATTCCTGTCTGTTCAACCGGCCTGACGTTGTCGCACGCGCATGGCTTGAGGCCTTTGGGGGCCGGTACAAGGCGAAGACTGCCGCAGCCGCTAAGAGGCAGTATGCAGAGGCGACCTGAAATGGTGCGCGCCAGCCAAAAACGAGCTCCAGCCAGGCATGCCCAAGTTGTCCCATGGCAATACCAAAAGGCCAGGACATGACCAAGATGCTCATCGCTGTTGCGATCTCTCGCCCTTCGAACCAATCGGCGACCATCTTGGTGAAATAGAGTGTTGTAAACAGAAACCCTGCGCCCGCGATGAGGCGGCCCAGCCCAATGCCGCTGCTGCTCATGGCCAATGAAGAAACCCATCCTCCGATGCCCAAGGTCACCAGGCCTAGAACCACCATTTGGCGGTCTGCAACGAGCCGGCCGAGATAGCCCGCTGGTAGTGCCAGAAAGAGCCCGGGCGCCATGAACAGCCCAACCAATAGCCCTACAGAGGCGTAGTCGATGTCAAAGGCCAGCACCAAGCCATCCCCGACCGAGGCCAGGGTTTGAAATTGAAACCCCAGCCCGATCCGGGCGAAAAACAGCAGCGCAAGGATCCGCCAGCGCATCACGCCCAACCCAATCCGCGCAACGCCTGAACGTCGTTCCAGATTTTGGTCATGTGCGCGATCTTGCGCCCCTCAAATCGCATGACATAGGCGTAATCTGACACCACCGTCTTCCCGGTTGGTCGCACGGGACCCCCATCACCGGTTTGTGTGCCATGGAACTCCGCCGTTGCTACAGCGGTTTGGCGCTCTTCGTCCAAGGCGAACGCGGTCAGGACATAGCGCCCATCGGGCACTGGCGTCAGAAGGCCCCGCATCCAATCACAGTAGGCAGCGAGGGTCTTGGTTTCAGCCAGCGCATAAGCTTGGCAAGAAAACGTCGCCGCCTCGTCGCACCATTTTTTGCAGATCTCCCAGCCTTTTCCTGTCTCGCAAGCCTCAAAGAAGGCTTGGGCTATGTCCCGGTGTGCCATGACGATTTCCTCTCACTGTCATCTACAGTTCTGAAATTATCCATTGGGCACAAAGCATCGTATCGGGCAGATGCTGTAATTCTGGAAATGGTGATGCAGTATTTGACTACTGCATCTGCAGGATTGTCCGGCTTCCAACGTTTTGATTAGCCTAGGGACAGGCAGCGAATGGAACTGAACGGATGCTCGACAGCAACAACCTCAGCCCACGGGAAAACCAGATCGCCGAGAGCTATGCCGCAGGGTGTAGCTATCAGGAGATCGCGTCTGACCTTCACATTGCACCATCGACCGTGCGGACCCATCTGGCTACGATCTATCGTAAGCTCGAGGTCTCCTCCAAAGTTGAGTTGGCCAGTCGGCTTTCGGGCTCCATTCCCGCTCCCCGCGACGAGGTGGATTACCTGGCCATCATCTCAGAACTCGCTTTGAGCCTTGAGGAGGCACTGAGCCGTGAAAAAGCGCTCACCGAGGTGTTGCGCATCATCGGTGCGTCCCATGGTGACTTGAGCTTAGTCATGCCCGCGATTTTGAGTTATGCGCTCGACCTTTGTGATGCGGAGTTTGGCATCCTGTTCGAGTATCTGGGCAAGAAGACCTACTCCGCCAGCTTTACTCTGGGCATACCGCAGGCCTTTCAGACTTGGCTGAATGACAGCGGCACATTTTCTGTGAGTGATCAAACTGGCCTTGGGCGTATGACCACACAGCGTGAGGTGATCAACATCATCGACGTAAAGTCCGAGGCCATTTACCGAACCGATGATCCACTGCGCTATGCCACCGCTGATCTTGGAGGCGCTCGATCGTTTGTGGCGATCCCAATGCTGGCGGCGGATCAATTGGTTGGTGCCTTCACAATTTACCGGCAATCCGTGCGTCCGTTTTCCGACGATACATTGCGGCTGGCTCAGATCTTCGCGGCGCAAAGTGTCATCGCGCTGGAGAACGCGCGGCTTGTCGGAGAGTCAAAGCAATGACACAGCATTTGACGGACCGGGAAGCGCAAATTGCGGCCCAGTATTCTGACGGGCGCAACTATCAGCAAATTGCTGATGCGCTTTGCCTCGCTCCGTCTACAGTCCGCACGCACTTGGCGACCATTTATCGAAAGCTCGAAGTGTCCTCGAAGCTTGAGCTCCGCGACGCGCTGGATCAACGAAGTGAGCCAATTCTTGTGGAGGCGCCTGCGCCGCATCTGCCTGAGCAACCATCGATTGCTGTCTTGGCGTTTGAAAACATGTCACGTGACCCCGATCAGGATTATTGTCCGATGGCATTGCGGACGACATCATCACTGCGCTTTCTCGATCTCCCTGGCTCTTCGTAATCGCAAGGAACACCACGTTTACCTATCGAGGCAAGAACGTGGATCTCAGAGAAGTCGCAGGGCAGTTGAACGTCAGATTTGTCCTGGAGGGCAGCGTTCAGCGATCTGGAAACCGTGTCCGCGTTTCCGCACAGCTCATAGATGGGTCAACGGGCGGCCACGTATGGTCCGAACGCTACGACGGGCAGATCGAAGATGTATTTGATCTTCAGGACGAGATTACGCGGAACGTCGTTGCTTCGATCCAAACCGTTGTCCAGCTCAATACCATATCAGAGCGTGTTGAACGCACGGCGCGGCCTGAACTTACAGTTTGGGAACTGACTATGCGGTCTTGGCGTCTTCTATACGAGTTCACGCCTGAGGCTTACGCCCATGCAAAATCTCTTCTCGAGCGTGCTTTGGCGTTGGATCCACAAAGTGCCGAGGCAAATATGGTACTTTCCCTGATCAACCATCATATCGCACTTCTGGGGTTCTCAGAGGATCCAAGCCCTCCGATGCAAGCTGCCTATGCATTGGCCCGGCGCTCTGTGGCGCTGGATGGCAAGAATGAATACGCTCACTGGGCGCTTGGCATCAGTTGCTGGGCCCTGGAAAGATTTGACGAGTCCCGTGCGGCCTTGGATCGGGCTGTGATGCTCAATCCAAACTGCTCTCTGGCATATGGCAGCCGAGGCACGCTCTTGGCAATACTTGGAGAGGCAGACGCGGCTATCGACAATCAAGAGATCGCGATTAGGTCCAATCCACTGGATCCAAGCATTTTCTTCCGATTTTCTGGGCTCGCAATGGCCCACTATGTAGTGGGTCGATTCGATCTGTGCGTCGAATGGGCTGACAAGGCGCTTCATCGCAACGATGAATGGTACCTTGCCCATTTCCTAAAAATAGCGTCGCATGTCGCGTCAGGGGATGCATCAAAAGCAAGAGAAGCCCGGCTTGCCTGCCAAAGAGCGATCCCCACGGTCGGCCTTGAACTCTTGGACAGAATGCCTTTGCAGAACAAAGCCGATATGAGTGATTTTCGAAGCAGATTGAGCCAAGCGGGTTTATCTTCTGCTGGGGCGAGATGAGATCGGAAATTGCGAAGGCTCCGCTTCGTGAGGCGGCCCAACCCGGACCTGCGGGCTACCTTAACGATGCTGTATTGCGGCCCTTTATACCGCACAGCAGGTGCGCGGTCCGACGGGATGTTTTCATCGGAATTTTTTTGCTTTTTTCAGTGCGCCGAAAGGTTTGGCCGCACCTTAGAGAATCCACGGCCACGCAACACAAACCAATATCCCCAGAAGATCAAAAGGGCCTGTAATGGCGCGCGGACGAGCAAATAGACTGGGCCCCACTGGTGTCCCCCTGGGCCGACACCGTTGATTGCAGCATAAATGTTGCCCGGAAAGAACAGGATTAATACTGCGATACAGCCAAGACCGGCATATGCCCGTGTACGCATCGGCAACAGGGCGAGGGCCAGTCCGGCCTCCAGCAAACCGGTTGCATATACAAGCGGCCCGCGTGCCGGCAGAAAGTCTGGCAACATAGCCACCATTTCGTCAGTGATGACGAAATGCCCCACAGAGAAAAATGCAAAGGCAGCGGCATAGCCTAATACGCCGCCCAAGTTGATGAGGCCATATGCGGCGGTTCTGTGGGCAAGGATTGCAGCGACAAGTGTCGGACCAAAGAGGATTACGAGAACGATAAGTGGCGTGATCATGTCTGATCTCCGTCTTCCAATAGTTGCGAAGAAACCGGCATGGATGCGGCGGAGCCCTATGCAGGATTGAGTAGATCCGTGCCGTAAGAATTATCGACCGTGCAAAGCCAACCGTGCACTTGGTCCCGCCGGAAAACGTAAGTGGCCCGGCGAGTCATCGGCGTGGCGGCATTGGCAATGTGCAAATGGGTCTCCATGATCACTAAGGCGGTCTGCGCACCTTCGACGACATGCGCTGCTCCTTGGGTCACGGTCAGCGTGTTCTTGAAGTGCTTTGCGATTGCAACAAAGGCTTCTCTGATTTGCGGCTTGCCCTTGGCGATCTGGCCGGGTTGCACCACGAGGGCCGCATCATCGGCGTAGAATTCCATGAGCGTGTCAAAGTCTTCGGCGCTGATCGCTTTGTCGGCTTGCTTTATGAGTGTGAGAACGGCGTGTTCTGACATGTCAGTGTCCTTTTGCAGGATGAGGTGTGTCGGATTGGCGGATGGGCAGGGCAGTCTGGTATCGACTGCCGTGCGAAGGGCTGGTCACGTTTGGGAGGCTAGGATGTCGCCGTCGACCCGCTTCTGCGCGTGAACAGGAGCCACAGGCAAAAGGCCGTTTCTGCGACCAGTGGCACACCATACGCGGGGACGATGATCCCGTGCAGGTCAGGTGCAACGAAGCGCAGGACGCTGCCTGACAGGTATACCACCCCGGACAGAGCAATTCCGATCCCAAGCACACGCGGGACAAATCCGGACTGGACAATCAAGGCGCCGGTCAAAAGGCAGTTAATGCCAAAGAAGATCAGGCCCAGGTCATACCCATAGGCATGCATTGCTATGAAAGTGAGTACGAGGTCCGAGCGGTCGTCTATAGTCCCTGATTGAAGCAGCAAAACCGCCGCTTGCAGGTTCAGAAGCCCCGCGGCGATCAAACCCGCCTGCAGCAGCCGGAAGATCATCGCTGTCAGTGCTAGTCCCGCTGAGACCGGGCGAAACATCCAGAACAGCAAGATGGCCAGCGTGACATCAGCAAGCGCCATCAAGACATCCACCATGATCGACATCCGAAACCGCATCATCTGGGCCAGTATTGCCTGCGCGGTGCCATCGGCAGATGAAAGATCAATCAGCGGCCCGCGCAGCGCGACCTCTGAACCGACCCCGCAGAGGATGATGATGAGATAGCAAAGACCAGCGAAACGGACTTGCCCGGGTGAAAGCAGCAACGTTTTCATATCTCTTGCCCCCTAAACCACGACGACATTGCCGCGCTTGCGGCCTGTTTCGACATAGCGGTGGGCCTCTACCAGATCGGCCAACGGATAGGTCCTGTCCATGACAGGCGAAAACTTGTTGCTGGCCATCAGCGCAATAACCTCGGAAAGCTCTGCACGGTGCACCTCAGGCTTTGACATACCCGCCGCCGCGAACTTCGCCTTCTTGCGCCCAAATGCCGCTGTCAGCAGCATGTCACTCAGCAGCGTCAACCCGAGCACCGGGGACAGATACCGTCCCCCTCTGTTGAGTGCTGGTTTTGCCGACCGGAATGAGGATACCCCAAGTGTGTCAAAGACGACGTCATAAGCAGAACTGGCTTTAAGGGGGTCGTGCGACACGTAGTCGACGACTTGATCCGCCCCAAGTGACTTGACCAATTCAAAGTTGCGTGCACTGGCGCTGGCCGTGACATTCGCCCCCAAAGCCTTGGCGAACTGTACGGCTGCCGTTCCGAGGCTGCCGGACCCACCAAGGATCAGTACGGTCTCGCCCGGTTGAACCTGTGCGACGCGGGTCAGGAAATGCCAGGACGTCATCGCGCCATCAAAAAGCGTTGCTGCTTCTTCGTAGCTGATTGTTTCTGGTTTTTTCAGAAGGCTTCCAGTTTCATCGACACAGATCTGTGTCGCGTTTGCACCAAACTGAAGGCCTGCCTCCCCAAAGACAGCATCGCCGACATGAAAGGAGGTTACCTCGTCACCCACAGCGACAACATCACCGGAAAAGCAAGTCCCGACCAACCCATTCCGTGGGCGTGACAGACCAAGAAACAGCCTGGCAAATTTTGGTTGCCCTGCGCGCATCATGCTATCTGCACGAGACACAGCAGAAGCGCGGATGCGCACAAGCACCTCTCGTGCGGCCGGCGAGTGTACTGGGCACGAAACAGATCTTAGGACTTCTGGCCCACCGTAGCGGCTGACATTCCATGCGTTGAATGTGGTTCCCATGATGATCTCTCCATTTGTCTGGTCAGAGAGATGCAGTATTTAAATTGATCCAATAATTGCCTAAAATGAACCACATTGGTTCAAAAACGGTACACTTGCCATGGATTGGAAATCGCTGCCGGCATTTCTTGCTGTCGCGCGATCTGGGTCGTTGCGCGCCGGCGCCGAACAGATAGAGGGCACCCACGCGACGGTAAGACGCCAGATCGAGGGGTTGGAAGCACAGTTAGGAACGACGCTCTTTCGCAGAAATGCAGCAGGCCTCACACTGTCAGCCGCCGGACGACGATTGCTCCCACAAGCGTTGGAGGCTGAGGCTGCGCTCCTGAAGGGCTTTAGCGCCGTGAAGGGACTGGATCGCGAAGCCTCAGGCCGTATTCGTCTCTCTGCTGATCCATTGACTGCGCACTATCTGCTCGCGCCTGTCTTGGCGGATTTCGCCAGCCTCTATCCGGAGATCGAGATTGACCTGAGATTGTCCTACTTCATCGACTCGATCGAAAAGGATGAAACAGATGTCTCGATCCGTCATGTCGTCGACGTCGAGGAAGACGCGGTTGGCCGGAAGCTGTTTCCATTGTCCATTGGTGTCTTCGCGTCGCGCAAGTATGTCGACACGGTGCTCCCTAACGCTGGCCCGAAAGGTGCTGGACTGACCTGGATCGGATATGGCGATGTACCCGAATTGCAGACCATGATTGATGCGTCGCCATTTCCCAATGCACGCGTCCGCCACGCTGTCCAAGATCCACAAATGCATCTTCATCTTGCGCGCAACGGTGCTGGCATGACGTTTATTGCGAATTGGGTGCAATCCGTCTTTCCCGATATGCAACGGGTACCCGGCACGACCTTGGATCAAAGACGGTCGACATGGATACTGCTTCATGGCGATTTGCGACGGATACGCAGGGCGCGATTGCTGGTCGACTACCTCTATGGCGCTTTGCAGGAACGGCGCGCAGACTTTATCGGACAATAGCGCGGCCTTAAGGACATCGCGAATGCGTTGCCGCTTATTCCAAATGCAAGAGTGTGGCTGAGCGAGGCATCGCGGCTTTGACACAGCAGCAGTTCTGCTCTCTTTCGGATCGGGCTCTTCAACCTACGCATATCTTTCATCAAGCTGAAGAAGACGCTTCCTTAAGCTGTTGAAGAGCTCGATCCTGCTGGGCGTTCAAATTTGCAGGTTTCACGGTGCCGATTTCCGATGCTGGACCAGATAATGGCGACATTTTTAGGAAAATTCTGCGGCAATTGCTTAACCTTACCATGGGCTTCGGTGCATAATCGCACAGACCTTCCCTTACGTCAGGCTGATACTTGGCTCTGCTCGGGCGCTGATCCGGGTGAACGTCAACAGGGAGGGTGGTTCGCCACCTGCAAGGTGAAATGGACATCAAAAAAGCTGAGCGCATCATCAAGGAGATTGTTGCGAACTCGGATCTTCTGGAGCAGTTCGCCGACGGGGCTACGAAAGCCGTCGACAAACTCAAGGAGATTGAGAGGGAAGACGTTGATGCTCTGCGTGAACTCAACTCAATCCAGCATTTCAGTGGCTTTCGGCTGACGTTGCAGGACGCCGCAACATTCGGTCAAGACACCAAGAACTGTGGTTCAGGCGCTTGCGGTACAGACACGACCTGCAAACAGGGTGCCTGTATCACCAACACGTCTGACTGCGGCGGCACTGGATGCGGAACAGATACCACATGCAATCAGGGGTCCTGTGTCACTGATACGTCTGATTGCGGGAAATCTGCTTGCGGAACGAACGGATCGTCGGAGAGCGACATGCTCCTCATGACCCGGGCAGGTCCGTGCGTGGAGCGCGGAATTGAGGCGTCGGTCAACGTTCGGTTTGATTTCGACGTGCGCTTCCCTGCAGCCAGCGTGCCGGGAAAGCCGCGCTTAACGGTGCGTGAAAAGTGATTGCGCAATCGAGAAGCCGAACTCCGGCGCAGGATCGGGACGCTGTTATGCGCCCCGATCTCTACAAGGACATTTTGCACAATCACGGCTTCCAATTGGCCGCCGAAGGACCGTGGCTTGAGGCGCGGGGTGTTAGGGCTCTTCCCCAAGAAGGCTGGAAATTTCATATCAGCGCGATCCTGGTACATGCCGAGAGAGTGCTGAATGCGGTGCTTCCAATTCTCAAAGAGCATGGCATCTCGTTCAAGGTCGCGCGTACCCCTTCTATTTTAAACGAGCTCAATTCGGGTTTGTTGGGGGAGACCCAGTCTGGCAAATTCATGACAGTCTATCCGGCGGATGAGCATGAGGCTGGCGCACTCGCTCCAGCGCTGATTTCGGCTACCCAGGGATTTCGAGGCCCCAGGGTGATGACTGACCTGCGGCTTGGGGATGTCGTACATTCCCGTTTTGGCGGCATCTTGCCGCTGATCGAGCGGACAGACCGGGGCAAAATACGGCGCATGATCGCTGATCAGATCACCGGCGAATTGGTCGAAGACACCTATGACGTACCTTACGCGCCCGCAGTGCATCCGTTCGGATCAGACGCGCGGCCAGCCTATGGACATGAAGAATCTCGGGAATTGGCGGAGCAACTTCAGGGTCGCTACATCCTGGTGTCCCGATTGAAGAACGACGTGAAAGGCTCTGTCTTCTTGGGTCTTGCACTAGAAACCAAGCAGAGCGTGATCATCAAGACAGGTCGACGTGACTATCTCGACGATCCACAGGGACGGGACATGTACGAACGTGTCCACCATGAAGCCGATATCCTGCGAATGCTGAACAACGTGGAGGGCGTGCCAAGCGTTGAGGGGGTTATCGAGACGTCTGACATTGCTGCACTCATTAAGACATTCGTACCTGGAACGCCTTTGAGAGACGCGCTCAGCTGGCCTCTGGCCTTTCGCCCCCGCCACGAACGGTACGGGATGCTGACGATCGGGCGCAGTATTGTCGCTCTCGTAGAAAGACTACATGAGGCCGGTGTCCTGCATCGGGATCTGTCAGATGGAAATGTTGTGCTTGATGACGCATTGCGGCCCTCGCTGATTGATTTTGAGTTGGCTTGGAAAGCGGGCTCCGAGGAAGTTCCATATACGCTTGGCACGGATGGTTTCATGTCACCGCAGCAGGCTGCGATGGAGACTCCCACGACCGCAGACGATATCTACGCGCTTGGGACGCTCATCTTGTCAGCGCTTTGTGGGACGTCGGTTCGCCAGATCCATCATGTGAAATTCACGCCCCAGCACGGCCTGATCCGACGGCTGAGGCGGATGACGGGTTTAGAGCCCGAATTACTGGATACATTGGCGGCAACGGTCGCCTATGCCCCGAGTGACCGACCGACACTCAATGAGATTGGCGTTGCGTTGGATGCCGCACGTTCGCGCGAAGGATTGCCTCAATGATTTCCAAGAAAGCCTATCACGAAGCACTCCTGCAAGGGCTGCTCGATGGATCAGCCGTGACCAAGGATGGCTCACTGTGGCTCGCTCAGTTCGATGATGATGAATTGAAATTGTTGCGCAATCCTTACAAGGGGCTTGGCGGTCTGTTGTACCTTTGGTCGCAATTTCTGAGGTGCGGCATTGGCGAAGACACGCGGGACCGAGCGCGGGAACTGGCGCTGTGGTTGCTCGAACAGCATCCGACAGAGGATATGCAAATGCCCGGCCTGTATGCGGGTGAGGCCGGGGTCGCCATTGCTATCTTGGAGGCCGTCAAAGCTGGAATACTTGAGGGCGGATCGTGGCTCGACGACTATTTTGCGGCGGTATCTGCCGCAGTGGCGCCCAGCCTCGACATCACCCATGGCGAAGCGGGGCAGGGGCTGGCATTTCTCAAGCTGGCCAAAGATTACGATGTGTCCTTCTTCGAGCCGGCCGGTTTACGCGCTGAGCAGATTATGGCCGCTCAAAGGTCGGATGGCGGTTGGGATACGGCATGGGGTCAATTGGCAGGGCAGGAACCACCCCAAGCCGGTTTTGCGCACGGGGTTGCTGGGATTACCTATTTTCTGACTTGTTATGCCGACGCTGTTGAAGACAACGGGGACGTTCTTGATGCCGCCTCCAAGGGCGCCGACTGGATGTGGGCTCACCGTTTGGCACCAACAGAGGCGCGGTCGACAGTGCAGTGGGGTCACACCATTGAAGATGAGGGCATTCGCAATTTTTGGTGCCACGGCGCACTCGGCATTGGCCTCACATTTCTAGAGCTCTGGAAAGTCACGGGCGACGCAAAGCACTTGGATCGTGCGATGGCCGCGCTTGATCAAGATCATGATTATTTCAGGATTGATGATCTTGGGATTTGTCATGGTGTTGCTGGCCACGGTGAAATCCAACTGACTGCTTACTTCGCAACCGGAGAACAACGGTTTCGCGAGAGAGCAGTGAAGGCAATGCGGTGGCTACACACGGTCTCCCAAGCTCGCTCCGACACAGGGCTGACATGGCTGACAGCCCAACATGCGACACCCGTTCCTACGATGTCTCTGATGACCGGGGGAGGTGGCATTGCGCATTTCCTATTTCGGTTAAGCGCAAACATGAAAAGCATGCGCTTTCCGCTATTGTAGTGACCAAATTCTGCCATACGCAGAAAAGGAATCCCCTGAATGTGTTTGGGGAAATTAGCCTTTTCTGGTCCGGCATACTCCATCGCGATCACAGTGAAGTTGGGACTAAAATCAGATCAACAATCTCTATTTTTTTGGACCACAAGGTAGATTGAAACGCGACAGGATTTATCAGACGATTGAAGACGAGTTCAGCAGTCTTCATTGTTTGAGAGCGTCGCAGGGCACGCTGAGTTGTGACGGAGATGCCGCAAGTTTTTGATACGCATCTGTTTTCTTCATGGAAAATCTACTGCTGAGTGAACATAAAATTACAGAACAACGACATCGATTTAGCCAGCGTTTTCTCGTTTTTCTCGATCAAGCTTATGAAATTGCAGAAAGTTCGCAATCCATTGACGGTCTGATGGCTGCGGCGGACAGCCTGTTTTTTCCATTGTCCGGGGGGGCAGCGCTGGCAACCGACCTTGCAGATGCATACCGCTCAAATGATTCACTGGACCGCCATATTGTGCGTCTGGAAGCGCTGGTTTCTGGAGCGGATCCGGACAGCGAGCAATTGAATTCTGATCCATATTTGGCGAGTCTTGTTCTCACAGACAACGGACGGCGAGCGATTGGAAATGCCGCAGCAGCCGCGCTCTTGGGATGTCGATTTCCCTGCTCACTTTATTCCGTCGAGATGAGCGAGACTTCGAGAAAGGATGTTTTGAGGTGTTTGCGCGACGCTGAAAGCGGATGCCTGGAAGGCAGTCGGGTCATTAAGATCGAACTTCTTGAACACCAGCGGCTCTACTTCGCGCGATGCACGAAATTGCAGTTTCGTGGTCCGGATGGCAACGACCGCACCGGCCTCGGGGTGCTGATCAATCACGTGGATTGGCAGAAAAATGCGATTCTGAAAGCTGCAAAGATGTTTGGGCTGACACGGGCTGAGGCGCATTTGCTGGGGTATTTGCTTCGCGGATGCTCTCAAACAGCGGCTGCGCGTGCCATGTCAAAGAGCCGCGAAACCGTACGTGCGCAGGCGAAATCAATTCTTCGGAAAACCAAAACCACACAGATGTCGGACGTTATCCAATTGATGACCGGCTATATGTTCATGACCGAAGATCAGCCGGCACCCGCGCACGCTGCTCCGGCTACAGCCGATTTTCCCGATCAGGGTGAAGTCCTCAGATTGCCAAATGGCAGGCGTGTTCAGATCAACCGGCTTGGGCAGAAGGGTGGGCGTCCGCTCATGTTTTTCCATGGGCTGTACCCAGGGCCATTCATCACGCCGACATTGAACGACCAATTCCGGGCCGCCGGGTTTGACGTACTTGCTGCATCACGACCTGGTTTCAACGGCACAGATGCACCGGGTGAGTGGGCGCATTTCGAACAGCAGGTTACCGAAGATGTTGTCGCCATCTGCGACGTTCTTGGCTGGACGAAACTGGATTTTCTGGTCCATCAAACCGGGACGAGTTTCGCGTGCCGCGCCGCACAGGCGCTGGAGGGGCGTGTGGGGTCTGCGGTGATGGTGGGCGCAAGCGTGCCGATCAAGGACGACATGCTGAAGACGATGACCCGCGACGCGCGTGTGGCCGCTGCAGCGGTCAAATATGCTCCGAAAGTTCTGGAGCTGATCTTTCGCGTCAGTGTTGCGCAATTGCGCCAGCAAGGCTCGTATACATTTCTCGCGAACAAGATGGCGCATTCTGCGGTGGAATTTGAAACGCTCGATCATCCTGAGACAGGACCGGTGATCGAACGCAGCCTTCATCATCTCGCGAGCGGCGGGCCAGAGGCGATCATGCAAGACGGGGCTTGCGCGATGAGCGACTGGGAGACGGCCTATCACTATTTGCCAAAGCGGCAATTGTGGCTTCATGGGGCGCGTGATCCGGTCATAAACGTGCAGTTCGTGCGAGAGTTTCTGGAGCGCCAGGGCCAGGCGGCACCTGTGATCTACGCGGATCGGGGCGGTGATGTGCTGCTGGCTGAAGCGAAGGATGTTGTCGCAAGACTATCGACATTCCTCGATGAGGGTGCGGCCTGAGATATGTTTTGGAATGAGCTGTTTTGAGTAATTTTGAAACGAGGACTGAGCAGGACCACCCGGCGGACCGTCTGCTTAACCTGCTTGATCAAGCCTATGATGTGGCCGGAAGCTCTGCCTCCATCGCTTGGCTGGTCACCGCAACTGATGCGTTGTTCTTTCCGAACTCAGCTCAGGAAGGTGTGGCGTCCGACATCGTTGAGATTGAGGGGATTGAGCAGTCGCTTGAACGCCACATGACCAGATTGGATGCGCTCCTGTCGGGTAGCGAAGCGCATGTGTCCGGACAGGAGCGCGTGGGTGGCCCTTCAAGCATGGCTACTCTCGTCATTTCTGACGATGGGCGGCGCGCCTTTGGGAATGCTGTCGCGGCGAAGTTGTTTGGTTGCCAATTCCCATGCACATTTTCACAGATCAATCTGAGTGAAAGCTCAAAAAAACGCCTGATCGAATGTGCCTTGCTTGCGCCAAAAGGGGATCCACAGGGAAGTTCCGTGATCTCGCTTGAGCGAGATGACAACCCGTTCCCGTTGATTGCCCGCTGCACGCCGCTTCACTCACGGGGCGCAGATGGGGGCGAACGCAGCGGTCTGGCTGTGTTGATCAACTATGTCGATTGGCACCAAACAGGCATCGTGCAATCGATGGACCTGTTTGGGTTCACAAAAGCTGAGGCTCATCTGCTCAGTTGTTTTCTATCGGGTCATTCTCAAGGCGATGCGGCGGAGGTCCTGTGCAAGAGCCGTGAGACGATCCGATCCCAAGCGAAGTCCATCCTCAAGAAAACAAACGCAAAGCAGATGTCAGAGGTCGTTCAGATGATGACAAGTTTTGCGTTTGTCTCAGAAGATCGGATCGACCGCGTGTCGTCCGGCTCTCCTGCCGAGGCCCTTCGCGCCACGGATGAAGTTATGAAGCTGCCAAATGGCCGGCGTCTGCAAGTCAACCGCTATGGCCTGCGCGGTGGGCGTCCGCTGCTGTTTTGGCATGGTCTCTATCAGGGGCCGTTTTTCTCAGAAGCATTGAGCGCTTATTTCAAGCGAAGCGGTTTCGACGTCGTGGCGCCTTCCCGACCCGGTATGAACAAATCGGACCCGCCTGCAAAATGGTCAGACTATGATCAACAGGTCACACAGGACGTGCTGGATCTGTGTGATCAACTGAATTGGCCTTCGATGGACTTTCTGGTTCATCAATCTGGCATCAGCTTTGCCTGTCGTGCGGCAAGAGCATTGAAGGGACGCGTCGGCGCTGCTGTCATGGTGAGCGCGGGGGTGCCGATTACCTCCGATGTCTTGAAGGGCATGCACATCGAAGCGCGGATTGGCGCAGCCGGTATAAAATACGCCCCAAAGGTTCTCGAAATGGTGCTGCGCATCGGTATCGCCAAGTGGAGACGCAAAGGTGCACATGCCTACCTCTCCACCGTCGGGGCTGAGTGCGAAAGTGACCTCAACGCGCTAAGCGATCCAGATACCGGTCCTGTGATGGAGCGTGGGATCCAACATATGGTGAGTGGCGGGCCGAAAGTGATGATGTCTCATCAGGCCTCGATCGTCAGCGACTGGGGCATCTATTACGATGATTTGCCAGCTAAACAGCTTTGGCTGCATGGCGCTCAGGACCCGGTGCTGAGCCCTCAATTTCTATGCCGATTTCTTAAGGCAAAGGGCCAGCGACCGCCGATACTCTATTCTGGTGCTGGAGGCTACGCATTGCTCTCTGAAGCAGAGGACGTGGCCGCTAGAGTATCAGAGTTTCTGGAACAGGATTGCGGCTGATAGGCAGTTGATTGTCAGTCGGGACATTGCCGGCCGCTCAGCATGGGACGTACTGCTCGCGCAAGTCTCAGTGCGGGCGGTCGCGATCGGACATTGGGGCAGGGGGCTGAACACTGCAACGCAGTTACCGAAAGTCGCCTTTCGTTGTAGTGCTTCTCAATCTAGCCCGGCCGGAGAGAGTAAGGTAAGCGCGAGGGCGCTACTGATATGTTGCCACCTCAGTGTCGCAGCAATCTGATACTCGGTCAGTTCTGACGTACCTGTCGTCGGGCCGAATGCTTGTTTGTGAGCGGCTAGCTGTGTCAAGTGGACTGCAGCCACATCGTAGTCGGGGCTGTCAAGGAAACTGTTATAGACATCTTGTACGTTTGCCATCGTGTCGTCGATGAAGATGATCTGATCGATACTGGTAACTTCTGCCTTGCCGAGAAAGCAATTGAGCACTTCCCCCTTGTTCTGGCCTGTGGCGTAGACGATGCCGTCCTGGTAGGCGACTGGCGTGGTGATATCGCAAAAACCTGCACCCTCAGTTCCGGCCATTGACGGAACACCGCTAGCTTGCCAAACAGGTGCATTTCCCGAAATCATCTCCAACAGGCTGCCCTCGTTCGGTATTGAAAGGTGGTCGAATTGCCCCTGAGTAGCTGACACGACATCAGTGTCACGGGCGGTTATGACGAGTAGTTTAGCACCCATCCGAGTGAGCTGTCTCAATGCATCAGGAATGCTAGGGTCGGCATAGTCCATGTTGTTGAGCGTCAACAGCAGGTCGCTGATTGGATAAAGCTGAGCGTCAGTCGCTGCGATCTGACCAGGCAGCAAAGCACCTCCATTTGACATTTCGTTGAGATCTGACTGCCAGCTGAACCATGCGGGACCTCCGAGATACTGACACTGGGAGGGGGATGTCGGAACCGGGCAGGGCATCATTGTCAACGTGTCGTCATCATCCATAACAACCAGTAGGTTCGAGAGATCCGCTCCGGGGTCGTCTGCTGTCAGTTCTTCTACGATCTCCTCAAAACTGTGCGCAGTAGAGAAAGATGCTTCGCCTAAAGCAGGTTGAGCGGATGCGCATATAACGGTCAGGGAGATATTGCGTAACAGGTCAACGGTCATCGGGTGAAATCCTCATTTGGAAGCCACCAATAAGCTGAACGATATTAGGTATGAAGGACTAGAATATTTCCTATCAATACCTAATAAAATTTTACCTTATTTGTGCTGCGCAATGGGAATTATTTCAGTGTTTAGTGATGTTAACCAAAATCAAGCGAAGAGTTCTGATCTTTCCGCTTCATAGGAATTTACTATGCCTGACACTGCAACACCCTCACCAACCAACTCGCAAAACACTATCAGCTTCTATCTGAATGGTGTGCCGGTCATGCTTGATAACCCTTCGCCAGATATGATGCTGATTGACTACCTCAAAGCACCTGAGCAAGGGCTTGCTGGCCCCAAAAAGCCCTGCGGGCAGGGAGGCTGTGGCGGCTGTACAGTGATCATGTCGTCCTGGGATGACGATAATGGAGCGCCGCAACATACCGCGATCAATGCCTGCCTGCGTCCGATTGCGGCTGTTCAGGGTCAGGTGATCACGACTATCGAGGGGACGGGGACGCTCAACCCTGATCATCCACCTTACCTGCAGCACACTATGACGGGATCACGGATTGCTGCGCCGTTGACTGCGCCAACGCCGCCAGCGCTGAAACGAGCGCAAGAACAAGCAAAGGAGAAGCGTGAACGCGTTGCTGCGACGTTAGACTCCGACGTCGCTCCCGATGGTGCAGGGCCGCTACCGGGCACGGTTTCTCCAAGTGGCGACGTGGCAGAAGGCGTCAACCCTGTCGCATGGCGACTGGCGGTGAACAATGGCACTCAATGCGGCTATTGCACGGTGGGCTTCGTCATGACGATGTCTGAATTCCTCACCAACAATCCTAGTGCAACCAAGCGGGAGATCGAGGGCGCGCTCGATGGCAATATTTGCCGATGCACGGGATATCGGGCGATCCTGACGGGGATGAAATCCTTTGCATCTGACTGGAGCGCAGAAGACGAAGCGGCGCGGATGCTGTGCGATGTCGATCCCGACACCCGGCAGAAAGAGCCGAAAGGGCCGCTAGTTCTGCCATTCCCTGATGCAGCTCGGAAGACGACGAAGATCGCTAGCATTGCTAGTGATGGGCGGGTCTGGATGTCGCCGCAATCGCTGGCAGAACTGGCCCAGCTAAAGGCTGACTTCGCGGGACGGCCGACCCGAATGGTCGCCGGAAACACCGGCTATGGCATCTACAAAGAAGCATATGACCGTGACGCGGTCATGCTGAACCTTGCGGGGATTGCAGAGATCCATGGTGAGGTCACGCAGGATGGAACCACTGCTACTGTGCCGGCAGCTACAACCTACACTGAATTCATTGCTGCATTGGAAGCTGTGATGATCGCGCGGGGCGAACCGGTTCCATCCTCCGAGGAGGGAGCTATTGAACATGCGCTGACACGGCTGGGGGCGCTATACTTCCTTTCGAAACGAACTGCGGGCCATATTGTACGCAACGCTGCGACCGTAGCTGGCAACACCATGCTGATGTTGCACAACATTGCCGGACAGGACGAACCTTTCCCTTCAGATCTGGGCACGGGTTTGCTCGGCATCGGTGCGGCGGTAACGTATATCGACCTGAGCGATCCGAGCTTAACGCCTGTACAGGTCCCCTATGGTGACCTCATCGCGAGCTGCGCTGAGGAGACGATCTCGGCGGATAATCTGCTGCTGATCAATTTTGAGATCCCGCTTGGCAGCGAAGCGGATATGGTGTTGCCGCAGAAGGTGGCCCTCCGCGAGGTCAATGCGCATTCAATCGTAAACGCTGTGAGTTGTCTGACGGCTGATGCTGCAGGCGTTGTGTCGGAGGCCGTTCTCTCATTCGGTGCGCTGGCCCCCTTCGCATGGCGCGCAAGACAGACTGAGGCAGCGATGATCGGAGAGCCTCTCTCTCTGGATGCGCTGCCTGGTCTGCTAGACATCTTGCGTGTCGAGGTAAGTGCGGTGTTAGAGCAATCGCGCCCTCGTTCGCAGGCTTTGCCGTGGTCGGGCTTCACCGACACCTATAAGTGTGATCTGGCCCTGACCTATTTTTACAAGACCTACATCAATGCAATGATGAGCCGCGAGCCGGCTAGCGTCCCTGCTGAGTTGCGCTCCGCGGGGGAGATCACTTGGGGTCAGTGGCCAGTTAGCCATGGGCGGCAGGACTATAGCCGTAAGCAGGATTGGAAGGCGCCGGTCGCCAAACCCTATATCAAAACCATGGCGTTAGAGCAGGCATCTGGCCAAGTGCATTATGCTCATGAGCTGCCGGTGCCGAGCCGGACGGTCTTTGCTGCGCCCGTACAGAGCCGGCGAGCCTTGGCAACATGGGGGTTCCAGGTTCCCGGTGGGCAAAACTGTGATGCCGAAGATCTGCTGATCGAACTGCACGAGCGCTTCGAGGGTTTTATTGACATCGTGACAGAAGACGACATCCCAGCTCACGGTATCAATCTGCAAGGCATGGGCTCTGACCAACCTGTGGTGTGTCCACTTGGCGGGCAGGTGAACTATGTGGGGCAGACATTGTTCCTCATCTGCGCAAGAACAGAGACCGATGCGCAGACCATTGCCGACTATGTTACGCAGAGCTGCATCGCCTACGCTGACATCATCACCGAGGAAGGCGATCCGGAGTGGTGGTCGGAGCCCGTGCTCTCGATCGAGCAAGCGATTGCCCAAGGCAGCATTTATCCTGACTATCCTAACACTGCGCCCTTCAATTCCCATATCTGGAAGGTCACGCGCCCGGGCACAGATCTCAGCTGGGCCGATATTGACCGCGATCCACTTGAACGTTCTACGGCCTTGGCGGATGTTTCGGTCGATGGGGTGCCCTGCGCTCTTGTTCAGGGCGCGCAGGAGACCGGCGGTCAAATTCACTTCTACATGGAGCCCCAGGCCGCGCTGGCTGAGCCAACCGACAAGAACGTCATGGTTATGCACCCTTCGACACAGAGTCCGATGGAGATGCATCAAAGCACCGCGATGATCCTTGGTTCGCACTATAACCGGGTTGAGGTGCGCGTGCCCCAGGTTGGTGGTGGCTTTGGCGGTAAGACAGAGCAAACGCGGTTCGTCGCTGCGGCAACCGCGCTCGCAGCCAGCAAGCTAAAGCGTCCGGTGCGCATGGCGCTCACACGAGAGCAAGACACTGGTATGATCGGCAAGCGCCACGCCTACTATGGGCAATACCAGATCGCAGTGGACAAGGGAGAAATGAACCCCGCCGATAAAGGACGGATCCGCGGGTTCCTCAATCGAATGTGGGGTGATGGTGGGGCCTTCTATGATTGCAGCTTCATTGTTTCGAACTGCATCCAGACCAGAGCGGATGCTGCCTATCGGATTACAAATTTCCAGAACCAGATCGACGTTTGCCGGACCAACCACGCACCGAGCACCGCGATGCGCGCTTTTGGCGATGTGCAGTGCAAGGTGATTGTCGAAAGCGCCGTGGCTGATGCGGCTCATGCAGTCGGAATGCGCCCGGAGGATGTCCGAGAGAAGAACCTCTACCAACGCGGTGACAGCACGCCTTTCGGGCAGGCGCTGACCTACTGCTATATGGACACTGTTTGGGATTATCTCAAAGAAAAGGCTGATTTCGAGGCGAAATCTGCATCCGTACAGGCGTTCAACGCGCGCAATAAATGGCGAAAGCGCGGGATCGCTATGATGCCCGTGAAATACGGCTCGGGCTACAATCTGGCCATGCTTGAACAGGCGACGGCGATGATCTCTATCTATCAGGCTGATGGCACCGTCGTGATCCATCAGGGTGGGGTCGAGATGGGCCAGGGCCTGATCACCCAGATGCGGCAGATCGCGGCCTATGTGCTAAATATCCCGCTCGATATGGTCTTGATCAAAGCACCAATCACATCGGTCATTCCCAACCCGACCTCTACCGGCGGTTCGACTGGGACAGCCTACAATGGTGAGGCGGTCAAGCAGCTATGTGCCCGGATGCGCTCACGGCTGACAGATTTCGCCAACGGATTGCGTGATCAGATGGGACCGGAGTGGTGTGCCGAGCAGGGTATCGACTACTGGAACCACCCCGAGAAAGGCTGGCAAGCTGAGGTACCCTCAGGCGAAGCGACAGTTATGATTTGGCAAAAGCTAACAGCGCTTGCTTACCAGTACCGTATCGGACTGACGGATACTTTCACGGCCCCAGTGAAAGGCGGCGACGTGCAGTCTCCCGCGCTCAGCTACAAGCCCTTCGCAGATCAGCCCACCATTCCTGACTATACTGCAACTGATGGCGTGCCCGGCGAATTCGACAACTTTGTTGGCTTCACATATTCGGGTGCCTGCGCCGTCGTGGAGGTTGATATCCTGACCGGAGAGACCAAGATCCTGTCCTCCGATCTAGTCTATGATATGGGCTGGAGCCTCAATCCGGCGGTTGATATCGGCCAGGTAGAGGGCGCTTTTGTGCAAGGCGTTGGTTATCTGCTGACTGAGAAGTTGGTCTTCCAGCCTGACGGCGATCAGAAAGGTGCGCTAAATACACTCAACACTTGGACCTACAAGCCGCCAGCGGTAACAACGATTCCCATCGAGTTGAATACGCATCTCTTTCCTCGCGATCTAGCGAGTGATGTACCTGAGAGCCCGTATGAGGGTGTCCTGTCCTCGAAAGAAGTGGGTGAGCCGCCGCTTGTCCTCGCGACATCAGTCTTCCTGGCCGTGCGGGAGGCCATTCGTGCGTCACGCATTGAGCGTGGACTGGACCCATTCTTCCGCCTTGACGCCCCTGCAACCGTACAGGACGTGCGCACGGCTTGCGCCGTACAGCTGGGAGAGATTTGAGTCAAACACCTTAGCCAGGCAGGGCACATGTCGACGGTGACCATGATCGCCAGGGACCAGGGCCCTTAGCGTCGGCTTAAGCATGGCGCTGCATTTGCAATTGTGAGTTTGGGCTCGTTGCAGGACATCGGCGCAAAGGGTTGCATCTTCCGCCACGGTTGTCAGAAGCAGTGATGCGCCGCGCTTCCCAAGGGCAGGGTGCTAGGCGCAGATACATGGTCCTGTGTGAGTCCTGAGCGGAGGGCATCGCTGCTGCGCGGGCTCAAAGCGAAACACCTATCCCGGCTATGCGGGACTTTTCTGCCGTTTGATTTCTTCCTGTGGAACGCCCGCTTTCGGGGCACTGCCTGTTCAGGTGGCGACACCTACATTGAAGCAACCGGGTGCTTTCGTAGAAACTCTGCCAATCCTTGCGCGTCCGGTTTGATCTTTCGCAGTTCGTCGTTTCCGAATGCGAAATTCACCCTGTTGTGCCAGGCCAGTTGTTCCGCAAATTCTGGCACTAATTTCCGAAAGAGGGCGCGCGGGAGGCACCAGCCCTTCGGGCGTTTGCCGGTGACTTTGCGGTAGGTGTCTTTCATTTGCGCGACTGTCATGGCGTCGCCTGCCAGATTGATCTTGCGCCCCGCCCACTTATCGGGGCCGACCAATGCCTCGGCCGCCATCCAGCCAAGATCTTCAATGGCCAGCATCTGGAATTCCGTCTGTGGATCAAGCGAACCAGCCAGAACCGGGAACATCAGTGCGGGCTTCATCTCAGGGTTCAAAAGATTGTCCATGAACCAGACAGTCCCTAAGAACGTCCAATCGATCCCGCTCAGTTTGATCTCGCGTTCTAGGATCGCCTTCGAGATGAAGTGCTCGGGTCCGCCAGGCGAACGGCCTTCGCCCATGCCGGACTGCACGATATGGCGCACCCCAGCGGCTTTCGCAGCGGCCAAGACGGCACGGCCTTGTTCGACTTCGCCTACCAGACCGACGCCGGGCGCGTAGAAGTCCTGGACCGAGAAGATGCCGGTCACCGCTTCAAAAGCTGGCACCAAGGTTTCGGGCTTGGACAAGTCGCCTTCGGCCACTTCTGCACCCATTTTTGCAAGCGCTTCAGCCTTTGAAGATGACGCCTGACGGGTCAGGATGCGGATGGATTGTCCGCGCTTGAGCATTTCGCGCGCAACGGCGCCGCCTTGTAGGCCTGTGGCTCCCAAGATCAGAAAAGTCATTCTGCAACCTCCGAAGCAATGAATCGCGTCAGGGCGTCAGCGACCCGCTTGGGGCGTTCAACAACCGAGATGTGTTTGCCTTCTATGGGTTCAAAATGGCCGTTCGGGGCCAGTAGTGCCGCTTCGGCCTGCACAGCAATCGGATACATCGCATCTTCTTTTCCCGCGATGACGAGGGTCGGAACGGTGAGCTCCGCCATTCGTGGCATCAGAGGCGAGCTGCGTAGAATGACCGACTGGATCGCCGCTGCCAAAGATGCTGGCTGTGCCGTTTTCAGCATGGTGTGGAAGGCATTCGCATAGCTTGCGTTCGCAGCCAGAACATCATCCGAGAAAAAGCTGTTTGCAACGCCATTGCGGAACATTGCCGTTTTCAGCGCCCAGCGTGCGCCGCACGCGATGAAGCGCGCCTTGAGGCCGGGTTGGGCAGCATTGATCTGCATGGGCGTGTTCATGAGCACCAATGCTTTAATGCGGGCGGGTGACATCAACGCGAGGTGCGCAGCTGTGATCCCGCCCCAAGAGGTTCCGCCGACGATTGCCGCCACCAGATCGAAGCGATCCATGACCTCGCCCATGGCCTTGGCGCAGTCCTCCATGGTGAATTCATCCGTTCCCCCCTCGCTTTGCCCATGGGCCGGGCCGTCGATGAGCAGAAAGCGGTGGGAGGCGCCCATGGTTGCGACCAAATCGTCGTAAATGTGGTGATCCGTGAAGATCGACGGCCAGAGGACAATCGTTTCAGGCCCATGGCCATATTCGACGACATGAAGCCGCCCCAAAGAGGTTGGCACGGCATATGAAACAGGCACGGCTGTAGGGAATTCGGGTATGGCGTTCATTGATCAGCTCCCAAAGTAATCAATGGTTACTTAAGCTGCCTTGCATGCAATGTAAACACTGATTACAACATGGGAATGATACAGACAAAGCCGAGCAACACGCATCATCATGGCAACCTCAAAGAGGCTCTCGTTGATTATACCTTAAGTGCCGCCGACAAAGGTTTGCTGGCAGACCTTTCAGTACGCAGGGCGGCACGTGATCTAGGCGTGTCACCTGGGGCAGCCTATCGTCACTTCCCTGATAAGAACGCCCTGCTTGGTAGTGTTGCTGAGCGAGGATTCGATGCGTTGGCAGCCGTCTTCGAGGAGGTTGTGCCATTCGAAAGCAGCGCGCGAAGTGCAGCGGATGCACGCCAACGGTTCATCGCACTTGCCACGGCCTATGTCTCTTTTGCGAACGCACGAACCGAATTATGGCGTCTGATGTTCGGCCCGTTCGGCATAGCACCCGGTACAACATCCGGCCGTCCGTCAACCTATGATTGGTTGGGTAAGTCTCTAGCCGAACTCGCCCACTACAAGCTCATCAAACCGCCTGAATCTGGCGCCCAGTTCTTTGCCTGGTCCTCCATTCACGGCATGTCTGACCTTCAAAGCTCTCCTGCGTTACCTACACAATCAATAGCTGCATCGATTGAGCGGCAATGTGAAATGATCCTGCGCGCGCTCGCCGCCGGCGGCTAAAGCGACTTCCGAAAACCGACTTTTGCCATCTTGCAGCACCACAATTGGTGTGGACTCAAACCGGCCTTTTGCTTCGGCATCTGGGCGATAGTTAGCCCCGCAATTCCTCACAGAACACTTCAGCCGGAGTGTGGAAGCCCACGCACTTGCGTGGTGTTGAATTGAGCTGGTCAGAGGCGGACTGAATGGCACCGCGGGGCAGGGGCGCCATCGCGTTGATCAACTTCTTCATCAGTGATTTTGATCGCCGATCACAGTTTTGAAGTAAGGCGGTGTATCGGGTCTTTCCTTCACCGATCGTCGCGACGTTGGCCGCTCCATGCTCTCGTTGGAAAATCACTAGATCGCCTTCCCAATGGCCGAAGCTCTGCCGAATTACGATGGCATCCGGCTGGTTCTTGATCGCTATACTCTTCGGAAAGATCGACCCGCAAGCCTTCCGAGCAAAGCGCGGCCTGCGCTTCCATCGCCGCTCAAGAAGATACCGCCCCAGTTCATCCGACTTGCCGCTCTCACAATAAACGTAAGCGTAGATCGTCTCATGACAGATCCGGTCTGGTTGGTCTGGCTCGATCCCTAAACGTCCGACGATCTACTTGGGCGACTGGCCAGCCCTAAATTGATTGGTAACAGCAGCAAACAGTGCGGCCTTGCCGATCAACTTTTGTTGGCATGCGCGACGATCAGAGCTGAGGCTTTCCGCCGTCAGAGGCCAATATCTATCGGCCTGCGGAACCTCCTTGTCGTGCCACCAGTTCTGACGAACCTCTCGATAAATTGTGGATCTGTAGCGGCTCATGATCCAGATGATGTTCGCCATCGAGGGCTTGGCCTGAAGAAGGTGATCTAGCGTCCGGCGCTCCTCAAGGCAGAAATGAACAAACGATCTCTTTATGGCCGGCACCTCCCAATGCCTCGATATCTATCATTTGTCGCACTTCGAAATAGAATGCACCCCGCTTCATTTTCTGTTGCAACCATCCTGAAATGTCACAGTCCTAGCAAAGCAGAAACGTCACTCACACGTGGGACGGAGCAAGGCTTTGGAGCCCGGAGACCCCAAATATCGGAGGGTGGAAAAGCCTTGCGGGGAGGAGGGTTTGGACGAGCCGTTTTTGAGTCCAGACCTATCGACTTGATGAGATGCTTTGACAGTCCGCTATGCGCAGCGCGACTTACCTTCTTGGATAGGAGGACACGGCACTGTTGCGTATGAACAGTACACACAGCAGTCACCTTGAAGAGGCTTCAAGACCGTTTGGCAGGATTTGCATTCATAGAACCACTGGCAGGCGTTGGTGGGCATGGTTTCCCTCTCGACATGCCCGCATGACGGACAGGTCAGCGTGGAATCCAAGACTACTCTTGCTGCTTCTGTCGCCATAGCGCGTACCCCGTCAATATTAGAAAACCTGCCAAGATCGGCAGCAAAACAGCATCGTTGTAGAGAAGGCCAAGCAGGCCAGTCAGGCCAACTGCGGTCAGAACGATTGGCAAAAGTGGGGTAAAGCAGCACAAAGCAGATACAATTGCTCCCAAAAGCCCCAAAGAAAGAAGTCGGTTCTTCATCGTGTTGATCTCCCAATGATTGCTATAATCTGTCGTTAAAGACTCTGCCAACGCACAGAGGCGTTGCGGTGATGCGTCCACTGCTGATTTTAACCAGTGCGATCATAGCGTGGTTAACGGGCAAGTCGGCTAAAAGAAGCGCCTCACCCGTGCCGCATAGTCTTTGTAGTCTCGTCCATATCGCGAGCGCAGCCACGGCTCTTCCGAAAACGGCGCGGCAATCAGGACGGTGATTGACGCAAGACCTACGAGAATGACGGATGGTGTTGCGGCTAGGATCATCCAGCCGAGGATCATTACGATATCTGCCACATATTGCGGGTTGCGCGAGACGCGATAGAGACCATCCGTTTGCAAACCAGCGGCGGCACCGCCTGTCTTGTGAACGCCAAATCCAGCCACAACGCTCCAGACAACTATGTTGCCGAGCACGATGAGTGGAAGTCCGAGCCCGTAACGCAGCCACCGTGGAAACGGCAATTCTCCCCAGCCGAGTACGCCAAGCGCGATGAGGATGCCAAACAGGGTAAATGTCGGCGCCCAGACGAAGAGGGGTGTGAATGCCGTGTACCGTATGGGTGGCCAAATGCTCTGTGCGGGCCTTGCGATGGACCAGAGGATCGCGGCAAGCGTCGCTGCCGCGATCCCAAGTCCAGCAATGGTGAGGAAGACCTCCATCAAACTTCTACATGTCCATGCGAGGCCGCTTCGCGCCGTTCCGCAAGCGCCTGACGAACGATCTGGAAGGCGGAGGACAGGAACAGCCCTGCCATGATCCCGGCAACGATGAGATCGGGCCAACCGCTCGCCGTGCCCCAGACACCGAAGGCCGCAAACATCACGGCGACATTGCCGATAGCGTCATTGCGCGAGCAAAGCCAGACCGAACGGACATTCGCGTCGCCGTCCTTGTAACGCACGAGCAGCAGCACGCTGGCCAGGTTGGTCAGCAACGCGAAGAAGCCGACGATCCCCATGATCTCTGCCTCGGGCACACCGACATAGAAGACTCGGTAGACGGTTGATCCGAAGACCCATAGCCCCATCAGCAAAAGGCTTATGCCCTTGGCCAGAGCAGCATTGGTGCGCGCCCGGATGGAAGCGCCGATCACCGCGAGAGAGATGCCGTAGGTCAGCGCATCGCCCAGAAAGTCGAGCGCATCGGCCTGAAGGGCCTGCGACTTCGCATAGTGACCCGCTGTCATCTCGACCACGAACATGGTCGCGTTCAAAGCGATGACGATCCACAAACGGCGCTTGTAATCATCCGAGACGCCATCGAACTTGGCGTCGCGTCCACAACATCCGGCCATCACACGGCCTCCCTTATCTCGATCGTATTTGCAGCAGGGCGCAGGTTGCGTTCTCCGCCGGGGATGGCGGGCACATGCCCGGCGCGCATCCGGGCAACCCGCCGGTTCATCCAGTGTCGGATGACGGCCCGGTAGAGCAAGCCCTTCAGACCTCCGAGCTGGCGATGATCGGCATAGAAGGCGTCGGGCGCATCGAAGACGCCGAAATCATAGTTGATCCCGGTGCGCTGGATATAGGTGCTCTCCCCCTGCCACGAGACGCAGGGGCGCTGAAGCGCATCGGTTCCGGCCCCATAGGCGCAAAGCGATTGCCGCTTGGGGAACGCAGTTTGGAGCGCACCCAGCATGGCAGCATCGAGAATGAAGCCTTCGAGGTTGATCCATCGATCCTCGAAATATACCTCGACCCAGGAGTGGATGATGTTGCGCGGTGCGATGGGATAGATCAGTTCCGGCACGACGCCGCGCTGCAACCCCTTGTCGATGGTGAACCCGTGGAACCGACAGGGCACATCCAGCGCCCGCAGCAGAGCCATAAGCAGTGTGCCCTTGGTGTTGCACTGGCCATAACCGTCGGCGAGCACGCGGGACGCAGGCAAGGCATCGTCGTAATTGTAGCCGAACAGGATCTCGTTGCGCACGAACTCATAGGCGGCCCCGATCCTGTCGCGGGCGCTCAGCGTGCGCCAGCCACGCTCTTCTACGAGAGCCACAATGGACGGCTCGTTGAAATCAAGCAGGGGCGTCGGAGTAAGGTAAGTGTTGGTCATGGGACTCTCTAACTTGACTGTCCCACCTCACATACGATCTCTAGTGGCTAGAGGTTCAAGAGGTAATTTGCATGTTTTCCATCGGAGAGCTGTCGAAGCGCACAAAGGTAAAGATACCGACCATTCGCTATTATGAGGGCATGGGTCTGCTGGCGGCTCCGGAACGGACGACTGGTAACCAACGTCGATATGATGCAGCCGGACTAGAACGGCTGAGCTTTATAAAGCACGCACGTGATCTTGGCTTCTCGATTGATGCGATCTCGGCCCTCATCGAACTCCAAGATCATCCCGATCGTTCATGTCAGGCGGCCACCGCAATCGCAGCTGGTCAGCTGCTGGATGTCAGGGCCAAAATCAAACGGCTGCGGACATTGGAAAAAGAGCTGGTTCGGATGTCGAAAGGCTGTGACGGCGACGGTGTCTCGCAAGATTGCTATGTGCTCGCATCGCTTGCCGATCATGATCTTTGTGCTCACGAACATTGATGCAGGCTTTGCTACATCGCTTGAAGAAAATGAACTCGTGTATCAGTTTTTCCAGCCGGTTCTCAAGAAAGTGCTTTGCAAAGCGCGTATACCCCATCTAGGTATGTGGCATGAGGATTTTGTTTGCCATACTCGTGTTTGTTCTAGGCTTGTCCGGTGGGCTTCATGCCGGACAGCCGGAGCTTGGCGTGACCGCTCTTGATCCTATGCAACATCATGAAGTTGCTGAGACGGCCCATGACAGTGACTGTTGCGTGGAGGAGCCGAACGGATTGTTGCACTGTTTTTCCCTTGTCGCGGTTGTCCAGCAACAGGAGTTTGGTGAAGTCACGTCCGAACTCGCAGCTATCGATCGTTCTTTTGACGAATACCGTCTGACCAGCGCGGACAGTGACACACTCTTGGATCCTCCCAGATCAGTCTGAGCAGTCGCGCGCACGCCGCGCTGAATTTACCTCGATCTGAAATGAATGTGCCTGCCTCGACAGCGCACATATGTCTGAGAGAAAACACATGAACACCTACCGTTTTGCTCTGGCGCTTGCGCCAGCACTTACCTTTGCTGTCGGCACAGCCTTCTTGGGTTACGCCAGCGCAGCGCATGCCGATACGCAGCATGAAGCCGCGGCGCACGGCACTATGCACGTGACCAAGAGCCCGACCTGCGGCTGTTGTGGGGCATGGGTCGCACTCGCCCGGGAAGCTGGATACGAAGTTGAAGTCACTGACACGCGCGATGTCACCTCCGTCAAGTTGGAGAACGAGGTGCCCGGATCGATGTGGGGCTGCCATACCGCGATGATTGATGGCTATGTCGTCGAAGGGCATGTTCCCTTCGAGGCGCTTGAGTTGCTTCTGAACGACCGGCCGGATGTGGCCGGGATCGCTGTTGCCGGGATGCCAGCCGGTTCGCCGGGGATGGGATATGATCCACAGGCCCAGTATGAGGTCATGGCCTTTGGCGGCAGCGCCGGAGAAGGTGCGATCTACTATCGCGCAGGCCTGTGACCAGATCTGTTGTTCTGGCAGCAACCGCGGTGGCCGCGCTGATGGCCATCGCGTGGGTGCTGTGGCCTGCGGCAACTTCTGCCCAGGGAACTGGCCTCCGTCCTGGTGATGAAAGCGTCGTATCACTGGGCCGAGAGGTCTACGCCGCGGAATGTGCCGCGTGCCATGGTGCGGGCCTAGAAGGTCAGGAGAACTGGCGACAGCGCGATGCAGAGGGGCGAATGCCTGCGCCCCCGCATGATGCGACAGGCCACACGTGGCATCACGATGGTGAGACGTCGTTCGCCCTGACGAAATACGGTGTCGCGGCCCTGATCGGCGATCCGACCTATCAGAGCAACATGCCAGCCTATGAAGGTGTCCTGAGTGACGCAGAGATCTGGGCGGTGCTCAGCTACATCAAATCAACCTGGCCTGCGGATATCCGTGAGCGCCATGACCTCATGGAGGAAAACCGATGAAACGTCTGCAAGTCGTATTGGCCGTTGCTCTGACGCTTGGCGGAGTGAACGGGGCCTTTGCCCATTCCGACACGGAGACCACGACGCCTGCCAACGGCGCGACCGTCGCGGCTGTCGAGGAAATCGAACTGCGCTTTGATGATCCGATGCGGGTCACGCAGCTGATCCTGACCGGTCCTGATGGCGAGATTGAATTGGAGCGCGAAACCGGATTGGAGCCGGTGACGGTGATGCGGGCGGTGCCGATCATCGACCTTGCATCCGGCGACTTCTTGGTCGAATGGCGGGGCCTCTCATCGGACGGGCATCCCATGCAGGGTGGCTTCGAATTCTCTGTGGCGGACTAGGCGATGGAAGGCCTCGCACCGATTGAGACCTGGGCGATCCTCGCCATTCTGGCCAAGGCGGCGGGCTATATCGCGGCTCTGCTCGCGATGGGCGGCGTTGTCTTCGTGGCCCTGTTCCGAGATGTCCCGGCAGATGTCATACGGCTTGCGCGCCGCATTGCGGCTCTGGCGGCGGTTGTCGGCTTGCTGATCCTTGCCGCCCGCTTTGGCATTCGCGCGGCGCGACTGTCTGGCATGGGTCTCGAAGGTGCGGTGGATCCGCTCATGCTGGGCCTGATCTGGGACAGTCCACTTGGGGCGGCGGCGGTGTGGCGCGCGGGCGGGGAGGCCCTGATCCTGACTGTGCTGTTCGCACGCGGGTTCTGGCTCATCCCGGCTTTGATTGGTGCGATCATGGTCGCCTATTCCTTCACGCTGGTCGGCCATTCGCTGGGTGAGCCCCGGATGTTGTTGGGCAGCCTGCTCGCAGTGCATGTCGTGATGGTGGCCTTTTGGGTCGGCGCCCTTGGGCCGCTGCATCGCGCCGCCAGAACACAGTCAGGCGCGGCGCTTCTGCACCGGTTCGGCATGTTGGCCAGCATCGGTATCCCTGTCCTGATCGTGGCTGGCGGTATATTTGCCTGGCTGATGATCGGATCATTTACCGGATTGTTCGGCACGGCTTACGGCTGGGCGATGCTTGGCAAGATCGTAGTGGTCGCGGGCCTGCTTGCTTTGGCAGCGGCCAATAAGCTGAAGCTGGTTCCCGCGCTTGCCAGAGGCGACGCGGGCGCGGCGCGAAGACTTCGAACCTCCATCCGGCTGGAATGCGCGGCTGTCGTGGGCATCGCGCTACTGACGGCGACCATGACATCTGTAACCGTTCCACCCGCAAATCTCTGACTGGTGACGACTATGCACACTCTTTCCAGACGACGCTTTCTTTCCGGTACTGCCAGCCTCTCAGCGGGCTTGCTTGGGCTCCCCGCGTTCGCGTCCTCGCCACCGGTCCTGCGCGCAGCGGCGTCGCGGGCTCAGCTCGCGCCGGAGGGCTACGCAACGACACCCGTCTGGGCCTATTCGGTCGAAGGGGCGGGGAGTGTGCCCGGCCCGGAGATCCGGGTCCGCGCCGGAGAGGCGGTCCGCTATCGCTTCGCCAACGACCTGCCAGAGCCGACGGCGGTGCACTGGCATGGTATACGTATCCGCAACGACATGGACGGGGCAGCGCCTCTCGTTCAGGCCCCGGTCATGCCGGGCGGCACGTTCGATTACGACTACATTGCACCCGATCCGGGAACGTATTGGTATCACGCGCACAATCGCAGCTGGGAGCAGGTGGCGCGCGGTCTGTCAGGCCCGCTGATTGTTGAGGATACCTCCCCCTGGGCGGGGCTTGACGGTGCTGCCACCCATGAGGAAACACTCGTTCTCGACGACTGGCTGCTCGAACAGGACGCCTCCATCGTCGAGGGGCGCTGGGATGATTTGCATGCAGCGTCACATGGCGGTCGGATGGGCAACCTCATTACGGTCAATGGGCGTGCGCAGCCCGTTCTGCCCTTGGAGCGTGGCACGCGCGTCCGCCTGCGGATCATCAACGCGGCAACCGCTCGGATTATGCCGCTCGCTTTATCTGGGCTCGCTGCCAGGCTGATCGCTCTCGACGGGTATCCAGTCTCGCCACGCGATGCCGAACAGATCGTCATTGCACCCGCGCAGCGTGCTGATCTCGTGATTGATGTGCCCAACGAACTGACTGACGAGGCCGGGATTTACGTGGACGCGGGCCGTCAAAGGTTCGTAAGGCTGCTCGACATCGCGCTTACGGGGGGCATTGCGGACTTGCATGTAAGGGATGTTCGCCCCCTGCCGGAGTGGGCCTCTCCCGTCACTTTCGATCTTTCCGACCCGCAACGCGAAACCATCGTCATGGAAGGGGGCGCGATGCGCGGCCTTGGCGAGACCTACTTTGAGGGTGAATTGTTGGGCGGGCGCGCTCTTGCCCGTCGCGGGATGGTTTGGGCCTTCAACGAGGCGGCCAACCGGATGGATCGTCCGATCTTCGAATTGCCGACAGGGCGGACGTTGCACCTCACAATGCAGAACCGAACCGCCTTTCCCCATGCGATGCATCTTCATGGCTACCACTTTGCGGTCATTGCGCGGAACGGGCAGTCAGACCCTGACCGGGACGTGCGCGATACCGTTCTGGTGAACGTGAACGAAACGGTCGAAATCGCGCTGATGGGGCAAAACCCCGGCGACTGGATGCTCCATTGCCACATGCTATCGCATCAAGCGGCAGGCATGATGGCCTGGTTCCGGGTCGTCTGACATTCGTCATAACCTCAATACACCGGACTTACGCTAATGAAGAATGTATTAAGCCTGCTGGCCCTGACCGTTGCCATAGCTGCGTTGGCTTTGACCTTGTTTGCCCCCGCGCCGAATGCAGTGGGGACGCGGGACGATGCGGCAATCAAGGCGCTTTCGCTTGAGGCTATCATCGAGAACCCAGACATCATTGCAGAAGCGATTGCCATTCTGAGAGAACGCCAAGCGGCTGAGCAGGAGCAGTTCTTGGCGGCAAGTCTGGAGAGTGATCCCAACGCCCCTGTGCTGGGCAATACCGGCGGCGATATCACGGTTGTTGAGTTCTTTGACTACAACTGCACTTACTGCAAAGCGGCAATGCCCATCGTGCAGGAATTGCTTGAGAGCGATGATGACGTGCGCCTGGTGTATCGGGAGTGGCCAATCCTGGGTGAGGGCTCCATCTTCGCCGCGCGGGCGGCGCTCGCGTCACGCGCTCAGGGGCGTTATGAAGAGATGCACTGGGCCCTTATGGCCCTGCCGCGTGCAGATGAAGCCAGCGTTATGAGCGTTGCAAGAGAGCTGAACCTCGATATCGGAAAGTTGCTAGCCGATATGAATGATCCGGCGATCGACGCCCATATCAACCTCTCGCATCAGCTTGCCGAGCGATTGGAGTTCTCGGGAACACCTTCATTTGTGGTCGGCGATACCCGCATTCCCGGCCTTGTTCCGTTGCGCCAGCTGGAATTGATCATCGACGATGAGCGCAATAACGACGGATAGCGGTGGCGGATATGGTCAGCGGGACGCTTTTTGCAGGAGGCCGATGAGCTCGTCGAACTTCTCCCGCTGCTCTTCGGCATCGCCGCTGGAAATTGCGCTCTCGACACAGTGTTTGGCGTGATGCTCCAGCACCATTCTTTCGACGCCGAGTACGGCAGAGCGGATCGCTGCTGTCTGTGCGAGCACATCCATGCAGTAGCGGTCGGCCTCGACCATTTTGGCAACACCGCGCACTTGCCCTTCGAGCCGGGCGAGGCGGTCGAGCGTTTTGGTTTTATCATCCTTCATACAGTAGAGCCCTATGCGCAAAAGTGGGTTGATCAAAGCTATATATACCCCATATGGGTATATTGATAATAGGCCTTCGTCGTTTGACGACGGGTGGTTCAGCGCATGAAGGAAATGAAAATGACGACGAGAACGCGTGATTTTGCTGATGCGACAAGTGCGCCAACCACTGCTTCAACGTACAAAACCGCCGTGCTTTATCGCATGGCGCTGCCGAACCATCTTTGCCCATCCGGTCAGAAGGCGCGTTGGCTGTTGGAGCGCAAGGGCTACGATGTCGATGACCGGCTGTTCCGCACGCGGGCGGAGGTCGATGCCTTCAAGAAAGAGCATGACGTTCCGACAACTCCGCAGATCTGGATCGAGGGGGAGCGGGTCGGCGGCTATAGTGACTTGCGCGAAAAGCTGACCGACTACGATCCGAAGGCGACCACCTACCGCCCTGTGATCTATCTCTTCGCTGTCGCGGCGGCGACGGCGGTGGCGATGTCGATCGGCTTTTTGGGAGGACTGAGCTGGCAGACCCTAGGCTGGTTCATCTCCATCTCTATGATCCTGCTCGGTATGCAGAAGCTGAGGGACATCGAGGGGTTCACCACAATGTTCCTCAACTATGACCTGCTCGCCCGGCGCTGGGTGCCCTACGCCTATATCTACCCGTGGGTAGAGGCGGCGGCCGGCGTTCTGATGACAGGTATGCTGGTGACATGGCTCGCCGCACCGGCGGCGCTGATCATCTCCACTATCGGCGCGGTGAGCGTCTACAAGGCGGTCTACATCGACAAGCGCGAACTGAAATGCGCCTGTGTCGGCGGCAATTCCAACGTGCCGCTCGGCTTCGTCAGCCTGACAGAGAACCTGATGATGATGGGCATGTCGATCGTGATGCTGGTGCTAATGGTGTGATACGGAACGCAGTGTTGAACATGTCAAACACCAAATGTGAGAGAAGCCTCAGGCTAAGGCTGCTCAACTGAGCGCACATTTGATTTGCCGGTTCTTCCCTTCCGGGCCTCTCTCCTCTCAAGGAACGAGGGCCTCCCCGGCGGTCGCCGACCGGTCTTCTTGTATCCCGTCTTCGCACTTGAAGGCTTTACCTCGACCGTCGGATTGTCGTCGCGCTCCTGCTGTTCCTTGACGTAGGTGAGCACCGCACTCAGGCGCTTGTTCTCGGTGATCGAGGCGTGTGTCACGCGCTGCTGGCTCGGATCGAAGACGGAATGTGGCAGGGCGACGCCCTTGTGGATGACTAGGACCTGGCCGGAGCGCCGCTCGTAGACATCAACATATTGGCCCACGAGACCGCGGGTCAGCTCGTTTACTTCTATGCGGATCCGCTTGCGCTCATATGTCAGTGTGAGATCTTTCCCGACATAGCGCTTGTCGCGCAGGCACAGAACATCTTCGAGCCGACCTGGCTCGACATTCATGGCGCGATGCAGGTTGTCCGAGCGCGCCGGCGCCTTGGCGAACTTGGCGTTGAAGCGCGCCATAAACGCCGGCAAAAACGCGTTGGCGGCCTCGATATCTGAGATGCCTGCCAGCCGCAGCTCCTTGACCAGCCGATCCTGAAGCGTGCGGTTCGCGCGCTCCACACGGCCCTTCGCCTGGCTGGAATTGGCGCACAGGATCTCGATGTTCAGCTCCGCCATCGCCCGGCCGAACTGTGTCATGCCGGTCGTGTGTTGGTTGGGGTTTGGAATGCGGAATACGGTATGTTTATCGCTGTAGAAAGCGACCGGCCGACCGTGATTGCCAAGGTAGCTTTCCACCGCCTCGAAATAGCTCCACGTGCTCTCGGACGGCACAAACCTCAACTCCATCAACGTGCTCGTCGCGTCATCAATGAAGACCAGAAGGGTGCAGGGATCGCCACGATCCTCAAACCAGCGGTGCTCAGACCCATCGATTTGTATGAGTTCACCGTAGCACTCGCGCCGCAACCGCGGCTGATGGAAGGTTCTTCGCTGCTTCCGCGACAGCCAGACACCATCCTCGATCAACCACTTGCGCAGCGTCTCGCGAGACACCTTCAGCCCATGATGTTCCTCCAGCATCTCGGCCGCCAGTGTCGGTCCGAAGTCTGCATAGCTCTCACGCACCGTTGCTACCGCATACTCGCGCTTGGCTGGATGAATGAGGTTGTTCGGCGCCTTGCCGCGCGCCCGATGGCCGATCGACGCAGCACCTTCGACCCGATACCGCCGCAGTAATCTGTAGATCTGCCTGACGGTCAGATCGAGCAGGTTGGCCGCATTCTTCACCGCCAGTCGTCCGTCTTCGATCTGGGCCAAAACCTCGATGCGATTGAGATCGCGTTCACTCATCAAAACCACTCCCATCGGGAAACCTCACACCTGCCTCATTGGGACCCAGAGTGACATTCCTGTTTTGCAAAATGGTGACATTCTAGCTTTGCCGCTACACGTCTTTATCGGCCCTAATTTACCTTATGTTAAAAAATGAATTATGGATATGGTTCGAACGTCATCGAGCTTAGAATTCAGCTTCAATCTAGTGGGCGCTAATACGGACGATTGATCGAGCGGAGAAGGTTGCGGGCTTTGAGCTAGCGAATGCATCAGAGGCTTCAAAGAGTTCGGACCTCTGAATAGGTCAGAGGAGCCAATCTGCTTCAAGTGTTATCCGCCCCGCATCCATATCCGATTAGCAAGCTATGAGGTGTCAACGGCCGAAGTTTTCTTTGCAGTCGGGACCGCAACGAGCGCCATTGAGCCGTTCAAGCTAGATGGGTCATCTTCGCATTGAACTCCGGCGAATGTTTCTCCCGTTTCGGCATCTCTGATCTCCTTCGCGTCGAAGATCAGCAGACACCAATTAGTAACCTACGTCAGTGTCCGAATTTCGGGGAATAGCTCGCTGTAAGCGCGTTGTTTGCTTTCGCACTTTTGGGTCAACCTTTCGTAAGCAGCTAGGAACAACAAAACGTGGGTTGGACGTTTCGACATCATGACCACCAACGGTTGATGAACCGTTCGATCAAGCACTTCTCCGGCTCTCTCTTGTAGGTCAGTCAAACTGTAGGTGATCAGTGCGACACTCCTGGCCGAGCGCGGCCCGCTTTCCGTCACCCTTGCTCGCCTTCGTAGATGAGTTTTTCCTGGCAGGGGGCGACGCGGAGGATGTTGGTGGTGCCTGGTGTGTTGAAGGGGACGCCTGCGGTGACGATGATTTTGTCGTCCTCGGTGGCAAAGCCCTCGCCCA
>NZ_OMKW01000004.1 GCF_900302495.1 Pontivivens insulae
TGAAGGTCGTAGGTTCAAATCCTACCCCCGCAACCAAATCAAAAGCATTGCAAGAACATGAGTGCGCGCAAGCGCCCATACTTGCCGTCACCACAAAACTCAATCACGACGCCAAATCAACGACGCCTTTTTTGTCGCCGGTGTGCGCATTGGGTGCAGCAAGCTAGATGTTGATGACAGTGTTTTGGGCGACGTTACACATGTTCGTGTCGTCTGCTCTATTAATGACGATCGCGCCCAACCGGGATCGCAGGACTGCTAGAGTTCGCGGATGTGACAGTGACCCCAAATGGACGAATGATCATCACTCGTGCTGATCAGTCCGGCAAGTCCTGGGAACAGACTGCCCTCATCCGAAAAGATGGTTTTCGAGGGCGGCGTTCAGTCGTCGGCGCCACCCGCGCCCAGTGTGCGGGATTGTTCTGTGGCTGGTGCGTAGGTGCGACGTGCAAACAGCTCCAGCTTGGTAAGTGCGGTGTCGTCGCACGTCGCTCTATGGCAGATTGAGGTGTGGGAGCTATTCGTTCCGCAGGGTTCGACTATCATTGTCCCGCGAGCTGGAAGGGTTCCGACGACTGATAGCCCTTCGCCAACGTAGGCGAACCCGTCCTGCCAAGTCATACGAAATCCTGAACTTCCCAATCCAAAGAGCAGGAGCGCTGGCGCTATCACATCAACATGCTCTTCGCGGCCACGCGGCGGTTGATCGCTGAGTCGGCAGGCGAGCGTCAGGCCGCATTGGCCGACGACGGTGCCACGGTTGTCTAAAAGAAAGGTGAGGGTCGCTGCGCCGTCGAGTCCCCATTCATGCAGAAACCGCACGGCCCGCCCGGCCTCGTCTGCCATGCCCCAACTGAAGCCAGCGCCGCGCGCAGCCTTGCGGGCAAGCGATTGTACTTCGTTCAGCGAGAGGGTCATTGGATCGGGCACGGATAGACCCAGCGATCACAATTCCAATCGCACAATTCGTCTGGGTAGGGCGCGCCAGCATACATGCAAATGCGCAACCATCGGTCAGAGCGCGGGTCAAAACAGGTCGCACCAAAGAAGGACAGTTTCGCGCGCAGCATGTCGATGGGCATCATGTCCGCCGCGATGGTGTTGTCGCGAATTTCACCATAAGGGGCGAAGGCACAGATTTGCGCACGCCGCACCGTATGGCGATGTTCTGGATGTTTGACCAGGAATTCCGCGATCTCTGTGCCCGCATCCCAGTGTTCCAAAACCTGATGGGCAAGTGCCGCATCTCGTGCCGGCGCAAGGGGTTGTTCGTAAGGTTCAATCGGTTCCTCAAACCGTTCGCCGAGACGCGGTTCAAGCTTTTCCTCAGATACATACCAAGCCCGAGCGATCTGCGGGGACTCACTCCAGTCGCGCTCCAACGCCCAGCCAAAGCTTTCCTGCAACAGTCTGAGCACCTCACCGACTGTCATTCGACCGTTGATGCGAAAGCCTTGCTCGGTCACATCGCTCATACAGTCAGCAAGCCCGTCCACCAGATCAGGATAAGGCTCAAGCATCAGTGAGTTCAGCAGCTCCTGCCCCTCAATGCTCAAGGTTTCGGAGGCCCATGCGGCCAGCGCTTTCCACGGTGTCGGCTGGGTCAATGACGCTTCGGCGAGGTAGTGACGCAGCGCCGCCAGATCATTACGCAATTCCGCGCAGCGCTCTGCCTGTCTGGGATGGGCGCTGTTCCAACGAGCCACGGTTTCATCAGCCCCGTTTAGACAAGCCTCGAAGATCCCGATCGCTTCAGGCGTTGCTGACGTTTCAGAAAGAACGCGCGCCAGCGCTTCTTCCCGCGCCATGATCCAATTGTTGAACAGGACCGGATGATTGACGAGAAACGGTGCCATGCCGAGGCCGGTCGAATTGCCGATGCCAAGAAGGCGCGCATTGGCAGAGGACAGGCAAACGGCGTCATCACCGCCGACCTGCTGCGCCATATGCTCCACCAAATCGCGCACGAATGTACGGATCAGATAGACGGTTAACATCTCCGCTTGGAACGGGGGCTGAAGCTCCCGCCGATCTGCGAGATACTCCCGATCTGCTGCACCGAATTTACCTGAGCCATAGACGGCTGTTGTGCGCATCAAATAGCCGGTTTCTGCCAATTGCGCCGGGTCTGGCTGCAACCCGGCCGCAAGCCGTTCGACCACGTGGGACCACAGCCGGGTAGAGCGATTGGCGCGCGATAGCGTCAGTTCGCGTTCTGTGATCCGCCCCGCCTCCTGTAGCGGGACATTGGCGCGCAGGCGCGAGATATCATCCTCTGTGGGCGCCCCATCGAATAGCGCAAAGGTCGTATCCCAGGCCTCTGCAATCACCCGGTCAGAACGTAGCGAGTCGGGCAAATCATGCGCAAATGCCACCAAGGAATAGGTCCGTTCAGGACCATGTGCTGAATAGACCGCATAACCCACACCGTTGCGGTCGATCTCAAACCGGGGACGCGAAAAACTCCATCCTTCACGCGCCATCCGGCGGGTGAGCTGGCGCATGAAGCTGAGCCGGCACTGGTGTAACGCGCCCAGCCGTTCGAGGCGCATGACCTCTTGCGGTGGGCGGCGTTGCACCGGGGCGTTCATGATCGCGCCCCGAAATTCTCTGCGAAGAAGCGGTACCAGTTGCCGCCCATCACACCCGCAACTTGCTCGGCGCTGAGGCCTGCATTGCCTAATCCGCGTTCGATATTGATGAAGTCGCGATTGTCCTGAAACCAGGTCGGCATGGGCGGGAAGCCCGGCGCGCTGGCCGATCCCTCTCCATAGTCGATTTCCTTGCTCCAACGGCCCACGCGCATCCACTCCACCACGCTGTCAGGTTGATCCTGGCACAGATCGGACCCAATCCCGATATGCTCGAAACCGTAACGCGCGCCTGTCTCTGCAATCATGTGGCAAAAGCTCTCAAGCGTGCAGTCGCTCTTATCCTTTAGGTGGTGGGGGTAGAGCGAAAATCCCAGCATACCGCCGCGCCGGGTGACAGCCTCGATCACCTCATGCGGTTTGTTGCGCAATGCAGGCTGCCAGTCATGGGGGTTCGCGTGCGTGATGGCGATGGGCCGCTCTGACAGTTCAGCCGCCTCGATGGTAGAGCGGTCGCCGGAATGGCTCATGTCGATCACCAGGCCAACGCGGTTCATCTCCTTTATCACCTGTCGTCCCATCCGGGTGATGCCGCTATCTTCCTCTTCATAGCAGCCCGTCGCCAGTAGCGATTGATTGTTATAGGTCAACTGCATGAAGCGCGCGCCGAGCGTGTGCACAATCTCCACCAGGCCAATATCGTCTTCGATGGGGGAGGGGTTCTGAAACCCAAAGAATATCGCTGTTCGCCCGCTGTCGCGCGCGCGATCAATATCCGCTGCATTCAGCCCCTTCATGATCAGGTCCGGATACTGCTCTAACCACCGATTCCAGCGCTCGAAATTGAGCACCGTCTCCCGGAAGTTCTCGTGATAGGCGATGGTGACGTGCACGGCGTCCACACCACCCTCCCGCATCTGGCGAAAGATATTCTCTGACCAGTTGGCATATTGCAGCCCGTCAATGCGCATCACTCTGGCTCGCCTGCAGCGATATAGGCTGTCTTTACGGTCGTATAGAATTCCGCCGCGGCCTTGCCCTGTTCACGTGGGCCATAGCTACTTTGCCCTCGGCCTCCGAACGGCACGTGATAATCGGTTCCAGCCGTCGGCAGGTTCACCGTGACTACGCCTGTGCGGGCGTTGCGGCGGAAATGTGTCGCGCGGGCGAGGCTTTTCGTGACGATCCCCGATGTCAGGCCGAACCGTGTATCATTGACTGTATCAACAGCTTCTTCATAAGAGCCGACTTTGATCACGGAAGTCAGGGGCGCAAACATCTCTTCCCGATTGATAACCATTTGATTTGTCGTGTTCAGGAAGATGCCAGGTGTCATGTAATACCCTTCGGTAGAGCGCTCGACACGAACACCGCCAGTCGCCAGTTCGGCGCCTTCAGCGACACCACGCTTGACCCAGTCAAGGTTTTCGTTCAATTGCGCTTCGCTGACGACGGGGCCGATCTGTGTGCCGGGCTCCAGCGCATGCCCCACGATCATCTTTTCTGCGCCTGCGACGAGCTTTTCTACAAAAGCATCGTGCACCGCCTCGTGCACGATCAGGCGTGAGGAAGCTGTGCATTTCTGGCCTGTTCCCCCAAAAGCGCCTGCCAAAGACAGGCTAACGCCAAGGTCCAGATCGCCGTCATCCATGATGACGAATGCATTCTTCGAGCCCATCTCCATCTGTACCTTGGTCAGATTTGCAATGGCGCTCGCCGCAATCCCTTTTCCGACCGGGACCGAACCGGTGAAGCTAACCGCGTCGATCATCGGGCTTTCGACCAGGCGTTGCCCGATGGTGCTCCCGGCGCCCATGACGAGGCTGAAGAGCCCGGCAGGAATGTCTTGCTTCGCGATAATCTCTGTCAGTGCCACGGCAGAGGCAGGCGTTACATTGGCTGGCTTCCAGACAACCGCGTTGCCATAGCAAAGTGCGGGCGCAATTTTCCACGAGGCCGTCGCGGTCGGGAAATTCCAAGGGGAAATGACAGCCACCGTCCCGACCGGCTCGCGCCGCACATCGATCTCCACACCTGGTCGGACGGAATCGGCATTTTCACCCAGTTGCCGCAGACACTCTGCCGCGTAATAGGTGAAGAACTGACCTGCGCGATAAACCTCACCCTTCCCTTCGGCCAACGGCTTACCCTCTTCACGAGACAGGAGCGTGCCCAGCTCTTCCGCGCGGGCCATCATTTCGCGTCCAATGGCGTCCAGCACGGCTTGCTTTCGCTCCATGCCGTAGGCGGCCCACTCGGCTTGTGCAACCTTGGCGCACTCCAACGCGCAGTCCAACTGATCGCGCGAGGCTTGGGCGAAATGTCCGATCAAATCGCTGAGGTCGGAGGGGCTCCGGTTCTCGACTGTGCTTTCCCCTGAAACCCACGCGCCCGCAATGTAGTTTTGCTTCGTCTCAGTCATGTTCGATCCTTGTTTCGCTGCGAGCAGGATGGACGGGGATGTAAACATCGGTCAAACTCAAATTCCGCAAGTCAAATTCGGAAAATCCGAAGCCATGACAATCAAGATCGATATGCTGCGGTGTTTCAGCGCCGTCGCTGAGGCGGGCCATCTTTCCGATGCAGCCGCCCGGCTTGGCCGCAGTCCGTCCGCCGTTTCCGTCATGGTGAAGCAGCTAGAGGAGCATCTGGGCGCGCCCCTCTTTGAAAGTGATCGTAAGAGCCGCTTGACCCCGCTTGGTGCAGAGGTGTTCGAGTTGGCTCGCGCGCAACTTGCGCAATTTGACGAAGCGGTAAACGCAATGGAGCGGTCTGCCCGCGCCCCCGGCGGCATTGTCCGCATCGCCGCGGTCCCCTCAGCCGCTGGGGCCTTGTTCGACGAGGTTCTCACCTATCTGCAAAGTCACTATCCGCAAGTACAGGTCGAATTGCGGGACGCAGACAGTCAAGCCGTGCTGGAGGCACTGGTGCGTGGTGTCGTCGATATCGGCGTGGCGTCCGGACAGCCCACGCTGAACCAGATTCATCAGGAGCCGCTTTTTCAGGACAAGTTCGGTATGGTCGCCCATGTGGACCACCCGCTTATGGTGAGAGCAGAACCGCTCGATCTGCGCGATCTTGCGAATGCGCCATGTCTTCACAATGACTTAGCGCGGCAACACGGCATTGATCCCGGCGCGCGCAGCGGGGCGACAGTTCACAACACCCTGTCTCTGATCGCTTTGCTGCGGACAGGGAAGTGGGTGACAGTATTGCCGGAGTCTGTGGTGCGCTTGGCGCCGGGCGTGCTGGGATTTCGCCCCGTGACCGGTCTTTCTCAGCAACGCGAGGTGTCACTGTTTCTCAATCAGCGGGCGCCTCTGCCCGATGTGGTTGCGGATCTGGCAAACCGCATTCGCCAGATCCATTTGTAAGGGCCTGACCTCAGGCGTGGATCGCGCCATCGCCGCACGCTAGGGCGGCCTCACGCATCGCTTCGGAGAAGGTCGGGTGCGCGTGGCAGGTGCGGGCGAGGTCTTCGGCAGCTGCACCAAACTCCATCGCGACGCAGACCTCGTGGATCAGATCACCGGCCATCGGGCCGATCAGATGCGCGCCGAGGATGCGGTCGGTCTCCGCATCTGCGAGGATCTTGACGAAGCCCTCACCGGCAAAATGCGATTTCGCCCGTGCGTTGCCCATGAACGGGAACTTGCCAACCTTGTACTTGCGGCCCTCAGCCTTCAGCTGCTCCTCTGTCTGGCCGACATTTGCGACCTCCGGGTGGGTGTAGATCACACCAGGGATTACAGAGTAGTTAACGTGGCCATGCTGACCGGCGATGGTTTCGGCGACGGCCATGCCCTCATCCTCAGCCTTGTGGGCGAGCATGGGGCCGGAGATCACATCGCCAATGGCATAGATGCCCTTGATATTGCTGGACCAATGGGCGTCTGTCTTGACCATCCCACGCTCCATTTCCACGCCCAGTTCCTCAAGCCCCAGGCCGGAGGTGTAGGGGCGGCGGCCGGTGGCGAGCAGCACAACATCGGCGTCGAGCGTGTGTTCGCTGTCATCCTTACGCTTTTTGTAGGTGACGGTGGCCTTGCCGTTTTTCACGGACGTGCCCTGCACCGCAGCGTTCAGTTCGAACTTAAGCCCCTGCTTTTTCAGCATCTTAAGGAACTGCTTGGAGATCTCGCCGTCTGAGCCGGGGATGATGTGGTCCTGGAATTCAACGACGGTGACTTCGGAGCCAAGGCGTGAGTAGACCGAGCCGAGTTCGAGGCCGATCACGCCGCCGCCGATGACGACCATCTTGCCCGGGACTTTCTTCAGTTCCAAAGCGCCGGTGGAGGTGACGACGACTTTCTCGTCCACCTCAACGCCGGGAAGGCTTGCCGCCTCGGAACCCGTTGCGATTACGATGTTTTTCGCGGTGTGAACCTTATCACCGACCTTGACCTTGCCCGCTTCGGGGATGGAGCCGTAGCCCTTGAGCCAATCGACCTTGTTCTTTTTGAACAGAAACTCGATGCCGCTGGTGTTGCTGTCGACGGAGGACTGTTTGTATTCCAGCATTTTGGGCAGATCGACAGAGGGTGATTTGCCCATCAGGCCCATTTTCGCAAAGTTCTCAGTGGCTTCGTGGTACAGCTCAGAGGCGTGCAGCATCGCCTTTGACGGGATGCAGCCCACGTTGAGGCAGGTGCCGCCCAGCGTCTCCCGCCCTTCGACACATGCGGTTTTCAGGCCCAGTTGCGCGCAGCGGATGGCGCAGACATAGCCGCCGGGGCCTGCTCCGATAACGATCACATCATAGTCGGCCATTTGGCTCTCCTAATTTGGTTAACGGGCGAAATCTGGTGTGCACAAAGCGTACACAGACCGTACACCACCCGTACACCGGAGATATGCACTCCGGCAGTTGGTTAACACCGCTCAGAACAGAGCGACGATGAGCATGAGCGCGGTGGCCAGAAAGCCAACGAGCCAGATAAGCGTGCGCCATGGCACCCAGCCAAACGCATAGGCGGGCACGTAGAGAATGCGCGACACGACATAGGCCGCAGCGCACCCGGCGGTGAAGGCTGAGTTCTGTCCACTGAGCTGAATGACGAGCACGGCAATAGTGAACAGGATTAGCCCTTCGAAATGGTTGTTGAGCGCGCGGTAGAGGCGCGCATTACGCGGAGAAAGCTGATCCTCCATCCGCCCCTTGTCGCGCGGCGACAGGGTTTTGCCCGCGCCAAGTTCGAGATTGGCGGGAACTGCCATCAGCACGAACTGGACGATCTGGAGAAGGGCGGCGCAGGCGAGGGCGGTGAGTTCGGGGGTCATGCGTGTCTCCAATTCTGGCTGAGACCTGCGAGGGTAACGTCGAGACGCTGCATCGTTGCCCCCTTCTTATAAAGGATGTAGGCCCCCTGCATGATGCTGGTCACGCAAAAGAGCGCGAGCAGGACGAGCGGCATGCTCTCGCCGGTCTGGAGCCAGAGGAGGTTCATTCGCCGCCTCTTTCGAGCTTCTTTGCGTCTTTGCGGTAAAGCCAGCAGCCATATGCGAGGACGATCGAAAGTATCGAAAATATCAATCCGCCTACTGAGCTTGAAGGTGGCCCCTGAGTGAGAGTCGGAACCGTGGTGAGAAATGTAAGTATGCAAACCACATATGATGCATAGGCAGCGATCAAACTGCGCCGCTTCACGCCGTATAGTATCGCATACTTCAAAAATAAATCGACGATGATCATCAGCGCCGTTTCTTCGTAATCCTTAATGCCGATTACACTCAGAAAAAGCAGTAGAACGAATATAGAAATCTCAACCCAGAGCACAATTCGAAGTGACAAAACGGCATAATAGATGCCCCTTCGCCCGTCTGCGCCAATGCGCTGGTTCGGATCACTCGGGTGGGGTGCCGTGATAATTGGAGGAAAAATCACCCGCATGATTGACGAAGTCCAGCGGCGCAGTGCTCCCGAGCGCACGTTTGCAATCGACTCACTTCTCACGGTCGAATTGCCTCGCCCGGCATCGCCGGGCAGCGCCCGACCCGCCCCCCAGGGCGGGCGCTTCTCGCCCACCCTCGGGTCGGGCGCTGCCCTATGTTGTTGAGAGTGGGCATTTGATGCGCTCTCCTTAGGCGGTGGCATGCCCCGGACTTGATCCGGGGGCGTGATGTTCAGAGTGGTCCCGGCTCGGTGGCCGGGACGTGGCTTTCTTACAGGTCCATCAGCAGGCGCTGGGGATCTTCCAGCGCTTCTTTTACGCGGACGAGGAACGTCACAGCGCCTTTGCCGTCCACGATGCGGTGGTCGTAGCTGAGGGCCAGGTACATCATCGGGCGGATGACGATTTCGCCGTTCACCACGACCGGGCGGTCCTGGATCTTGTGCATGCCGAGGATGCCCGACTGTGGCGGGTTCAGGATTGGCGAGGACATGAGCGAGCCGTAGACGCCACCGTTGGAGATGGTGAAGGTGCCGCCCTGCATTTCTGCCATGCTGAGCTTGCCGTCGCGGGCCTTTTTGCCCATCTCACCGATCTTCTTCTCGATGCCCGCAAAGGACATCTGATCGGCATCGCGGATCACCGGCACGACGAGGCCCGTGGGCGTGCCAGCGGCGACACCCATATGGACGAAGTTCTTGTAGACGACATCGGTGCCGTCAATCTCCGCATTCACCTCGGGCACTTCTTTCAGCGCGTGGATACAGGCCTTGGTGAAGAAGGACATGAAGCCGAGGCGCACGCCGTGCTTCTTCTCGAACTCGTCCTTGTACTTCTTGCGCAGGTCCATCACGGCCTTCATGTCCACCTCGTTATAGGTGGTGAGCATGGCGGCGGTGTTCTGCGCATCCTTCAGGCGGCGGGCGATGGTCTGGCGCAGGCGCGTCATCTTCACACGCTCTTCGCGGGCCGCATCCTCTGCCGGGGATGGCGCGCGCGGTGCAGCGGGTGCCGGTGCGGCGGCTTTCGGTGCGGCAGCAGCCTTCATGACGTCTTCCTTCATGATGCGGCCATCGCGGCCGGTGCCGGTGACCTGATCGGCGGTCAGACCCTTTTCGGCCATCATCTTGTTGGCCGACGGCGCGTTCTCGACATCCTTGGAACCGCTGGCGGCTGCTGGAGCAGCGGCAGGCGCCTCCGCCTTCGGAGCAGGGGCGGCTGCGCCCTCTGCGGACAGTTCGGCGAGGATGCCGCCCGCCTGAACGGTGCCGCCTTCCTCGACCAGCAACTTGGCGATGGTTCCGGCCTGCGGGGCGGGAACCTCAACAGAGACCTTGTCGGTTTCCAGCTCGGCGATCATCTCATCCGCCTCGACAGTGTCGCCGACCTTCTTGAACCAGCTGGCGACGGTCGCTTCCGTCACGCTTTCGCCCAGAGAGGGGACGGGGACGTCGATATGGCCCTTGGGCGCCTCGGCGGCGGCGGGTGCGTCTTCTTTCGCAGCGGCGGCCGGGGCAGGGGCGGCGCCCTCCCCCTCACTGATCGTGGCGAGCAGGGCATTCACCCCGACGGTTTCCCCTTCGGCGGCGACGATCTCTCCGAGTGTGCCAGCGACAGAGGCCGGGACCTCTACCGTGACCTTGTCGGTCTCAAGCTCGCAGAGCATTTCGTCAACAGCTACGGCGTCGCCGGGCTTCTTGAACCAGGTGGCGACAGTGGCTTCAGTGACGGATTCGCCGAGGGCGGGGACGCGGACTTCGGTGCTCATCTTAGTTTCCTTCTCCGGTCAGCGCGTCGTTCACAAGCGCTTCCTGTTCATATTTGTGCTGAGAGGCCAGGCCCGTCGCGGGCGAGGCGCTGGCGGAGCGGCCGGCATAGCGCGCCCGCTTGGATTTGCTGTCCTGACGCGACAGGACCCATTCGATATTCGGCTCAACATGGAACCATGCGCCCTGGTTCTTGGGCTCTTCCTGACACCAGACAATTTCGGCATTGGGGAAGCGGGCCAGTTCCTTGCTCATCGACTGGGCGGGGAACGGATAGAACTGTTCCAGCCGCATCAGGTAGACATCGTCGAGGCCCTGTTCGTCGCGTGCTGCGAGCAGGTCATAGTAGACCTTGCCGGAGCTGATCACGACGCGCTTGATCTTGTCATCGGCCTTGAGCTTCATGTCCGAGTTGCCGTGCTGGGCATCGTCCCACAGGACGCGGTGGAAGGACGAACCCTCTGCCAGTTCTTCCATCGTGCTGACGGCCATCTTGTGACGCAGCAGCGATTTCGGCGTCATCAGCACCAGCGGCTTGCGGAAGCTGCGGTGAATCTGGCGGCGCAGGATGTGGAAGTAGTTCGCTGGCGTCGTGCAGTTCGCAACGATCCAGTTGTCACCCCCGCAGAGTTGCAGGAAGCGTTCCAGACGGGCCGACGAATGCTCCGGTCCCTGCCCTTCATAGCCGTGGGGCAGCAGCATCACGAGGCCGGACATGCGCAGCCACTTGGACTCGCCTGACGAAATGAACTGGTCAATCATGATCTGCGCGCCATTGGCGAAGTCGCCGAACTGGGCTTCCCAAAGGGTCAGCGTGTTCGGTTCCGCGAGGGAGTAGCCATATTCGAAGCCGAGCACGGCGTATTCGGAGAGCATGGAGTCCACGACCTCATAGCCCGCTTGACCGCTTTCGATGTGGTTGAGCGGCAGGTAGCGCTCCTCCGTCTCCTGGTCGATGATGCCGGAATGGCGCTGGGAGAAGGTGCCGCGGGTGGAATCCTGACCCGCGAGGCGCACCGGATACCCCTCGGTCAGCAGGGAGCCAAAGGCCAGCGCTTCTGCCGTGGCCCAGTCGAGCCCCTTGCCGCTTTCAATCATCGCCTTCTTGGCTTCGAGCAGGCGAGAGACGGTGCGGTGCGGTTTGTAGCCGTCGGGCAGGCGGGTAAGCGCCGCGCCGACTTTCTTGAGCGTGTCCATGTCCACGGCGGTGGTGCCGCGCTGATACTCTTCCTTGCGCCGCTCCATATGGGACCAGCGGCCGTCGAGCCAGTCAGCCTTGTTCGGCTTGTACTCTTTGCCAGCCTCGAACTCTTCGTTGAGGTGTGCCTGGAATGCGGCCTTCGCGTCTTCGATCTCGCCCTCGGGGATCAGACCGTCGCGGATTAGACGTTCCGTGTAGAGTTGCAACGTCGTCTTCTGCGTCTTGATCTTTTTGTACATCAAGGGCTGCGTGAACATCGGTTCATCGCCCTCGTTGTGACCAAATCGACGGTAGCAGAACATGTCGATCACGACGTCTTTGCCGAACTTCTGCCGGAACTCCGTCGCGACCTTGGCCGCGTGGACAACCGCTTCCGGGTCATCACCGTTCACGTGGAAGATCGGGGCCTCAACCATCAGCGCGATGTCGGTCGGGTAGGGGGAGGAGCGGGAGTTGTGCGGCGAGGTGGTGAAACCGATCTGGTTGTTCACAACGATATGGATCGTGCCGCCGGTCTTGTGCCCGCGCAGGCCGGAGAGGCCGAAGCATTCCGCCACGACGCCTTGCCCGGCAAAGGCCGCATCACCGTGCAGCAGGACGGGCATAACCTGTGTCCGCTCTTCATCGCCCAGCTGTTCCTGCTTTGCGCGGACCTTGCCGATTACGACCGGGTTCACCGCCTCCAGGTGGGAGGGGTTGGCCGTCAGCGACAAGTGCACTTCATTACCGTCAAAATCGCGGTCAGAGGATGCGCCGAGGTGATATTTCACATCGCCGGAGCCGTCGACATCCTCGGGCTTGAACGATCCGCCCTGAAATTCGTTGAAGATCGCGCGGTAGGGCTTTGCCATCACATTGGCGAGCACCGACAGACGGCCCCGGTGGGGCATGCCGATGACGATTTCCTTAACACCCAGCGCGCCGCCGCGCTTGATGATCTGCTCCATCGCAGGGATCAGCGATTCACCGCCGTCGAGGCCGAAACGCTTGGTCCCGGTGTACTTGACGTGCAGGAATTTCTCGAAGCCCTCGGCCTCCACCAGCTTATTCAGGATCGCCTTGCGGCCCTGTTTGGTGAAGGCGATTTCCTTGCCGTAACCCTCGATCCGTTCTTTGAGCCACTGGGATTCCTCAGGGTTCGAGATGTGCATGTATTGCAGGGCGAAGGTGCCGCAATAGGTCGCCTTCAGGATCTCGACGATCTGGCGAAGGGTCGCAACCTCCAGCCCCAGAACGTTGTCGATGAAGATCTGACGGTCATAGTCATCTTTGGTGAAGCCATAGTTCTCAGGCTTCAGTTCGGGATGGTCTTCGGGATCCTTGAGGTTCAGAGGATCGAGATTGGCAGCCAGATGCCCCCGGATCCGGTAGGCGCGGATCAGCATGATCGCGCGGATCGAGTCGGTCACGGCCTTGCGCACCTGATCCTGCGAAAGCTCGGCACCTTTCGCGGACGCTTTCTCGACCACTTTCTTGGCGAGTTTCTCTGGCGTTGCGGCTTCGTCCCACTCTCCGGTGAGAGCGGCCACCATGTCGCCTGTCGGCACTGGCGGCCAATCCGTGCGCGCCCAGGAGGGACCAGCGGCAGCATCGCGCGCGGCGTCATCCTCATCAAGCTGGGCGAAGAAATCCTGCCAGCTTGCGTCGACGCTCGCCGGATCGGCGACATAGCGCGCGTGCAGCTGCTCGACATATTCAGCGTTGTGCCCTTGCAGGAAGGACGAGTTATGGAACTGGTCGTTACTTGACTGATCCGTCATCTTTTTTCTCCTGTCGGGCGTCGTGGAAGGCGTCCGGGTTCAAATCTAAATACGATCCCTACGGGATCATTCCTTTGAGACCGACCCAGGGGGCGGCCCGTATTTGTTTGTTTCTGGATCGCTGCGGCGGACGTAGAAGAAGATCAGAGCCAGAATACTAAAAAGCAGTGATCCAAGAGCGATGAAAAGCAGCCAAAGTGCCAGTTGTTCATCAAACACCACGCTAGCCGCACCCAGAAAAACGGGGCTGAGATACAAAGGCGCCCACACCAGCCCACCCCACCAGCCTGATCTTCCGGTATCGTGCAAGCGACGCGCTGATACCGCAAATGTGGGCGGAACTAGTGCTAAGAAGATCAGCGTGGAAAGCCAGAAGCTTTCGGGACCGAGCAGTCTTAGTTCCGCTCGATCCGCAAGAAAGCTGATCAAACAGAGGGCCAGAAAGAACCACCAAAACTCACTTCGCGAAGCACGCCCGCTAAAGGTGGCGTAGTGCGACGAAAGGTTACGTTCTAGCGCTTCGGTAAAGCCCATCTGTCTTATCTCACTTCCCAATCGCCTTCAGCACGGCCTCGCCGAGGCCTGCAGGGCTGTCGGCCACCACGAAGCCTGCGGACTTCATGGCTTCGATCTTGTCCTCGGCACCGCCTTTGCCGCCGGCGATGATCGCGCCTGCGTGGCCCATGCGGCGGCCCGGAGGGGCCGTGCGGCCCGCGATGAAGCCCGCGATGGGCTTGGCGCGGCCCTTCTTGGCCTCGTCCTTGATGAACTGCGCGGCGTCTTCTTCGGCCGAGCCGCCGATCTCACCGATCATGATGATGCTTTCGGTCTCATCATCCCCCAGCAGCAGCTCGAGCGCGTCGATATGCTCCATGCCCTTGATCGGGTCGCCGCCGATGCCGATGCAGGTCGACTGGCCGAGGCCCGCTGCCGTGGTCTGGCCCACCGCCTCGTAAGTCAGTGTGCCGGAGCGGGAGACGACGCCGACGGAGCCGCGCTTGTGGATGTGGCCCGGCATGATGCCGATCTTGCAGGCATCCGGCGTGATGACACCGGGGCAGTTCGGGCCGATCAGCGTGGATTTCGAGCCTTCAAGCGCGCGCTTCACCTTCATCATGTCGAGCACCGGAATGCCCTCGGTGATGCAGACGATCAGCTCCATCTCCGCATCAATCGCCTCAAGGATCGCATCCGCGGCGAAGGGGGGCGGAACGTAGATCGCGGTAGCATTGGCCTGCGTTGCGTGGCGCGCTTCGGCCACCGTGTCAAAGACCGGCAGGCCGATATGGCTGGAACCGCCCTTACCGGGTGTCACGCCGCCGACCATCTTGGTGCCATAGGCAATCGCCTGCTCGGAGTGGAACGTGCCCTGCGAGCCGGTGAGGCCCTGACAGATCACCTTGGTGTTTTCATTGACGAGTACGGCCATTGGAGCCTCCGTTCCTTTAGGATTGCGGGGCCGGCGCGGTGTCCGGCTTGATGAGGAGTGCCTGAATGTTGTCGTCAAACATCAGGTTCAGGCGGTTGACGATGCGCATCTCGAACCCGGCGCGCACGGCCACGCGGCGCAGGGAGGATGCGGTGAAATAGTTGACATGGTCCGGCCAGCGAAAGCCGCACCACTTGCGGCCCCGAACCTTGCGGTTGACCGAGCCGAAATTCGGGACGCGCACATAGACACGGCCCCCCGGGCGCAGGGCGCGGGCGGCCCCTTGCAGCACGCGATCGACCTCAACCTCGTGTTCCAGGTAGGAATGCATCATGACAGCGTCGAAGTGGCCCTCTGGAAAGTCCCAGATCGCGTCTGCGCCCGCGCCGTGAATGCAATAGCCCCCGCGGCTGCGCATCAGTTCGTCTGACATCTGATACTGAGCTTTCGAGATTTCGATCCCATAGGGCACGAAAGGCGGCTCCATCCGGTGCCCGCCGCCGCAGCCGATGTCGAGCACCTTGCCGCCGCCCAGCAGCTTGAGAAACTTCTCCGAGCGGGTGGGCCGCAGGCTGCGAAGCCCTGCCCGCATTTTTGCGACAGCAGAGCGGCCCCCCTTGCGCGGTTTTGCCTCAGACACTTCGGCAATCTGCTTTTCCCAGGCAAATTCCTCGACAAGCGCGTCATAGCTTGGAGGGTTCGTCAGGTAGACGAAGCGACATGACGTGCATTCCGCAACGCGCCACTCATCCTGCGAAAACGCGGGGAGCGTATTCGCTTCGGCACTGGTGCAGGAGGGGCAGGGGCGGATGGGGTTGGTCATCTCACAAAATCCTCCCCCAGCACGCAAACAGGGACGCTGAGACCTCGACAGATGCCAGTCGCAACGCTTGGGTCTGGCTCCCAACATTGGCTGCGACATGCAAAAGCGGGCATGGTCAGCGCGGCCAGTGCGGAGCCATTTTCTGGAATGTAAGACGCTTGAGGCACGTTAGTTCTTTCCGTCGATAATTGCGGGGGCTTTGGCGGCCAGTGCCAGCGCCCCCGCACTCTCGCTTAGCCCTTCACAGCCTTCACGATCTTCTCGGCTGCGTCGGCGAGGTTGTCGGCGGCGATGACGTCGAGGCCGGAGGTGTTGATGATCTCCTTGCCTTTCTCGACATTCGTGCCTTCGAGGCGGACGACGAGGGGTACTTGCAGGCCGACCTCTTTCACTGCGGCGACCACGCCCTCGGCGATGACGTCGCACCGCATGATGCCGCCGAAGATGTTGACGAGGATGCCCTTCACGTTCTCATCGGAGGTGATGATCTTGAAGGCTTCGGTCACCTTCTCCTTCGTGGCGCCGCCGCCCACGTCGAGGAAGTTGGCAGGCTCGGCACCGTAGAGCTTGATGATGTCCATCGTCGCCATGGCGAGACCCGCGCCGTTCACCATGCAGCCGATTTCACCGTCGAGCGCGATGTAGTTCAGGTCGAACTTGGAGGCGGCAAGCTCCTTGGGGTCTTCCTCGGTCTCGTCGCGCAGGGCCATGATGTCCTGGTGACGGTAGAGCGCGTTGCCGTCGAAGCCCATCTTGCAGTCAAGGCACTTCAGATCACCTTTGTCGGTGACGATCAGTGGGTTAATCTCAAGCATTTCGAGGTCTTTTTCGGTGAACAGCTTGTAAAGCTGGTTCACCAGCTTCACGCACTGCTTGACCTGCGCGCCTTCCAGCCCGAGGGCGAAAGCAACCTGACGACCGTGGAAGCCGGAGAGGCCAGAGGCCGGGTCAACGTCGAAAGACATGATCTTTTCGGGCGTCTCAGCAGCGACTTCTTCGATGTCCATGCCGCCTTCGGTTGAGCAGACGAAGGCGATGCGGGAGGTTTCGCGGTCGACGAGCATGGAGAGGTAGAGTTCGCGCTCAATGTCGGAGCCGTCCTCGATGTAGATGCGGTTGACCTGCTTGCCCGCCGGGCCGGTCTGGTGCGTGACGAGGGTACGGCCCAGCATCTTCTGCGCTTCCTCGGCGGCTTCCTCGACCGACTTGGCGAGGCGCACGCCGCCCTTTTCACCGGCGCTTTCCTCTTTGAAGGAGCCCTTGCCCCGGCCACCGGCGTGGATCTGTGCCTTCACGACCCAGAGCGGTCCGTCGAGTTCACCCGCTGCGGTTTTTGCTTCTTCGGCTTTGGTGATCGCACGGCCGTCAGAGACGGGGGCGCCATAGGCCTTGAGAAGTTGCTTTGCCTGATACTCGTGGATGTTCATGGCCGATCCTTTCGCTCATGTCGTTGCGCAAAGGGCAGGGCCGTTGCGCCGTTGCGTAAGAACCTATGCGCGCAGGCGTCTGGGGCAAAATGCAAAGGGCGGGCAAAACCGGGGTCGGATCGGGGTATCGGCGGCTCTGTGATCACACCAATTTTTGTGTGATCACAAATTAACCAGAGTGGCGCCTCAGGGGCGTGTGCGAATCACCAAGAGCCCGGCGGACACCGCCAGCAGCAACACGAGCCCCGGCAGATCGCCGCCGCGTGCGTAGGGTGGCGCTGCGATGGCTGCGGGCAACGGCCCTTCCAGAAATCCCTGCTCACCAATGGCGAGGCTTTGAAGAAGCGCGCCCCGCGGGTCGATGAGGGCCGAAATGCCCGTGTTTGCGGCGCGTGCCGCGGGCAGGCCCTGCTCGATCGAGCGGAAGCGCAATTGCGCCAGATGTTGGTGGGGGCCGGAGGACGTGCCAAACCAGGCATCATTGGTGACCACTGCAATCCATTCGGCGCGGGGCTGATCGGGCACGCGCAGTTCATGTGGGAAGATTGCTTCATAGCAGATCAGTGGCAGCGCACGGGGGAGGCCCTCGATTTCCAGCGTTGTTGGTCCGTCGCCCGGGACGAAGCCGCCCGCCGTGCCGCCGGCGGCAAGTCCACGCAAACCCAGCCGTGAAAGCTGCCGGTCGAAGGGAATGAACTCCCCCCCGGGCACGAGACTATGTTTGTCGTAATGGGCGGCGATCCGACCATCCTCGGCCACCAGGGCGATGGAGTTGTACCAATTGGCCCAGCCCGGTTCCTCCACACGCCGGCGTGCGCCGACCAGAGCGGGGCGGCCGTCGGTGGCCTGTGCGATGTCCTGCCAGGCATAGATCAATCCTGCGACCTGCACTGCCGGGGTTTCAATGCGTTGCGGGACTGCGGTTTCAGGCCAGAGAATGACGTCATATTCCCCGCCGCGCGATGCATCGAGGGCGCGGTTGTAGAAGACTGGCATGCCCTCGGCCGTCCATTTTTCCCGCTGGGTTGCATTGGGTTGGACGACGCGAACGATGAAGGGTTCTTCCCGCTCTGGGATGGGCGTGTCCAGACGGGCTTGCCCCATGGTCCAACCCAGACCGAACAGGCCGATGGCGACGAGGCTCGGCCATTGCCCCTTGCCGGAGAGGGCCAGCATCCCCCCCATCAGGAGTGTTGCAAAGCCCAGCAGGTGCGGTCCGATCAGCGCGCTCATCTGCGCGACCGGCGTGTCGAGCCAGCCATAGGCGATGAGGCCCCACGGAAAGCCCGTGAGGACATAGGTGCGTGCAAGCTCGAACAGCGTCAGCGCTGTGGCAAGTGCAAGTATCCCGTGCCATCCCCGCCGGGTCTGGGGGGTGGTCAGCCGGTGGGCCAGTGCGAAACCTGCCGCCCAGAACAGTGCAAGCCCGCCTGCAAGCCCGCCAATCGCGAAAGGGATCATCCAGCCGTGCCGTGCGGCATCGACGAGGAACGCTTCATGTATCCATGAAAGGCCCACGATCATCATGCCAAAGCCCGCGGCCCAGCCCGTCCACGCCGCCCCCTGCCAGCTGGTGCGCCCCTGCCATAGCCAGACAAGAACGGGGAGTGCGAGCAGATAGATCGGCCAGACGCCCCATGGGGCCTGTGCCAGTGTCAGCGCAGCACCGGCGAGCAGTGTCACGAAGAAGCGTGGCCAGCGGCCAAGACCGTCCAAGGCACGGCTGAGCGCAGGTACGGAGGACGCCATGCCTATTCGGCTGCCTGCTGTACGGGTTTCTCTGGATCATGGATGCGGACGCGCATGCGCTTGATGCGCCTCGTATCTGCGTCGATAACCTCGAACTCATGACCATCGGGATGTGTCACCACCTCGGCCCGTTCGGGGATGCGACCGGTGAGCATGAAGACAAGGCCCCCCAACGTGTCCACATCCTCGTCCAGTTCATCGGCCAGCAGGTCGACGCCTGCATCCTTTTCGAAATCGACGAGTTCCGCGCGGGCCGAGGCGACGAAGGTGCCGTCATCCTCACGCCGCCAGAGGGCGGTCTCTTCGGTGTCGTGTTCGTCTTCGATATTGCCGACGATTTCCTCAAGCAGATCCTCGATGGTGACGAGACCATCGACGCCGCCATATTCGTCAATCACCAGCGCGATATGAATGCGCGTGCTTTGCATCCGCTGGAGCAACGCTCCCAGAGGCATGGAGGGGGGCACGAACAGGATGCGACGCACCAGACCTGCAAGATCAGGCTCTTTCGCCTCGGCCCCAAAGGCAAAGCCAAGGGCAAGATCCTTGAGGTGGAGAAAGCCGATCGGGTCATCGAGCGTGTCGTTGTAGACGGGCAAGCGGGTGAAGCCACTGTCGCGGTAGGTCGCCATAACCTCATCGAGTGAGGCGTCCTGTGCGATTGCAGCAATGTCGGCCCGTGGCACTGCCACGTCCTGAACGCGCTTGTCGCGCATGTTGCGCAGATTGATGAGCATTTCGCGCGCGCCCGCTTCGGACGCTGCTTCCATCGCGTTCTGGCTAGGCACGGGATCGGCGGCGGGATTGCGCCGGCGAAAGAGGCGGGACAGAAGCGGCGTGGGCCGCGTCAGACTGTCGGCTGGCTCGGGCTGCGCGCGGTGCGCCGCCGTAGAAGAGCCTTCGGGGCTATTGCTCATCGTCTCCATCTTCATGAACGGGCGAGATCGCCCACATCCCCTAATATGGGTCCGCTATCCCTATGCTGGCAAGGGCTTCGCTTTCGAGTTTTTCCATCAATTGCGCGTCTTCCTCGGTTTCATGGTCGTAGCCGAGCAGATGGAGGGTGGCGTGGAGCAGAAGATGGGTCGCGTGATCGGCCAGCGCCTTGCCCTGTTCGCGCGCCTCTCGCACGCAGGTATCATAGCTGATGGCGATGTCGCCCAGCGCATCATCGAAGCCATCGGGGGCTGGCGGCGGCGCCGGGATTTCGCCGGGCATCAACGGCGCGAGATCGTGCGCGGGCCAGCTGAGCACATTGGTCGGTTTGGGCTTGTCACGAAACTCGGCATTGAGCGCTGCGATCCGTGGATCGTCGCAGGCCATGATGACGATCTCGTACCCTTCAGGCGCTTTTGCGGCTTTCAGGGCGAGTGCCGTCGCGCGGTCCGCCCAATTTGGCAACTGGACCTTTTCCCATCGCGGATCTTCGATGACGATGTCGAGGGTGGTCACGCCGCCGGGTCCCGGTCGTAGGCCTCGATGATGCGTTGCACCAGTTTGTGGCGCACAACATCCGTCGCTGTGAAGCGTGTGAAGGCGATGCCTTTCACGCCGCGCAGTACGCGTTCGGCCTCAACCAGTCCGCTGGTGACGCCGCGCGGCAGGTCGATCTGGCTCATGTCGCCGGTGATCGCCATGCGGGAGTTCTCGCCCAAGCGGGTCAGGAACATCTTCATCTGCATTGTTGTGGCGTTCTGCGCCTCATCGAGGATCACGAAAGAGTTCGAGAGCGTGCGACCGCGCATGAAGGCGAGCGGGGCGATTTCGATCCGCTTGTCCTCCATCAATTTGGCGACCTGCTTGCCCGGCAGGAAATCGTTCAGCGCGTCATAGAGCGGCTGCATGTAAGGATCGACCTTCTCCTTCATGTCACCGGGCAGGAAGCCGAGGCGCTCACCAGCCTCAACCGCCGGGCGGGACAAAATGATGCGGTCCACTTCGCCATTGAGAAAATAGTGCATGGCCGCGGCAACGGCGAGGTAGGTCTTGCCGGTGCCTGCCGGGCCGAGGCCGAAGACAAGTTCATGCTCGAAGAGCTGGGCAACATAGGCGCGCTGGGCGGGCGTGCGCGGCTCCACCACCTTCTTGCGGGTGCGAATTTCGATATGCTCCGCCTCTCCGGGGAACATTTCCACCTGATCGCCTGGCTCGGGCTGGGTGTCAGAGCCGGAGCGGCCCAGCCGGATGGCGGCATCCACATCTCCGCTTTCGACGGTCTTGCCTTGCTCCAGCCGTTCGTAGAGCGCGGTCAACGCCTCCGCCGCGCGGCGCACGTCATCTTCGTCCGTGCCTTCAACAGTGAACTCGTTGCCACGATGGTGGATGGTCACGCCGAGCAATTGCTCGACCTTAGCGAGGTTGAAGCCATGCGGGCCAATCAGCTCGATCAGCAGCATGTTGTCGGGAAAGCTCAGGACCGTTGCGGTTCCGGTGGCAGCGGGCGGGGTGGGCACGGCTTGATCGGCCAACGGGTCTCCTTCCCTCGGGTGGGTATTGCTCTGGTTCGCTTATCGTGCCGGGTGGATGCGGGCACGGCAAGGGGCAAAGGGTGCGATTGGCGCACCTGTCGCAGCCTCTGGCGGGGATATTTGTCTGAAAGTGAAAGAGGTGGGCCGCGTCAGGCCCGGCGCACGCGGATCACAACATCGACGCGCGAAATCTCCGCCCCTTCGGGCGGTTCGGGGAGCCGTTCGAACTTCACACTCTCTGTCGGTGCGTCCGTCAGGCTGCCGTCATCCTCCCAATAATAGTGGGGATGATCGTCGATGCGCGTGTCGAAATAAGAGCGTGTACCGTCAACGGTGACTTCATTCATCAGGCCCGCATCGCAAAAGGCGCGCAGCGTGTTGTAGACCGTTGCCAGCGAGACGGAGATCCGGGAATTCTGTGCCGCGTGGTGGAGCCCCTCCGCCGTGACATGGCGGTTCTGACCATCGCCGACCAGCAGTTCCGCCAGCGAAAGACGTTGCCGGGTCGGGCGCAATTCAGCACCTGCGAGCCAGTCGCGTGCGCGCCGTTCGGGCGTGATCGTGGAGGACATCTGTTTCATCGTGCTACAAACCTAGGTAGTTCTTTGCAAAATTGCCAGCCCGTTTGCCGGAAAGGGCCCGTTCGCATGTCGAATACCAAACTTTTGTCTCAATATGTTGAAGGTGCTTTGAATGCGGGCTTGAGCCATTCGCAGGTCCGTGCCCATCTGGAGGCCGCTGATTGGCCCGCGGATGCCATCGAGGATGCGCTGGGCGAGTGGGCGGAGATCGATGTCATCCCACCCGTCCCGCGCGCGCGGGCAGTCTTTTCGGTCCTCGATCTGTTCACCTATCTGGCGCTGCTGGTCATGCTGGCGCTGACGGCGTTCTATATGATCTCGCTGAGCCTTGGTCTGATTGAATATGCCTTTGATCCGCCCTCTGCCTCCAGTTGGCAGAGCGACCATCTGGCCTCCTCCGCGCGCTGGGCGCTTGCAATCATCGTTGTGGCCGCACCGATCTATGGCCTGTTGGTGCGCTGGACAGATCGCGACGTGATGCGCAATCCCGTGAAGCGCACAGCGGGTGTGCGACGGTTTGCCATCGGGCTGACCATGCTGATCTCGGCGGCGGTTTTCGTCGGGGATCTGGTCTTTGTCGTCTATTCGTTTTTGCAAGGGGACGTCACCATCGCTTTCCTGTTGAAGGCGCTGGTCGTGGCTGCGGTCGCACTGGCCCTGCTTGCCATCGGCCGAGAGGATCTGAGTGCCCAGCGTGGAAGGTTCAAGCGCCCCCTGCTTTGGGCTGGGGCAGGGGCCACCGTCTTGCTGATCATCCTGACGGTTCTGGCGCTGGGCAGCCCGCGGGAGGTGCGCAGTGCTCAGCAGGATCGCGAGGCTTATGACGACCTCACGCGCATCGCGGTTGCGCTGCAATGCCCGGATGAGGGGAGTGCCGTTCTGCCTGAGACGCTGACCCCGGCAGCCCTTGCGCAATTCTGCGATGGCGTTCGTTTGCGCTTTGCGGCCGAACCCGATGCAGGGGGCGCGCCGCCCTATGCCTATACCCGGATCGGAGAGACCGGTTTCACCCTTTGCTCAGAGTTTGGCGATGCCGCAGCGCTGGAAGGGCGCCGGACATGGACGCCGGACGGGTTCTGGTTCTTCAACACGGCGACGGGATGTGTTGAGGGCAGTATTCGCGCCGCGCAGTAGCGCCCAAGGCCCATTGCCGCCCGGCGCGATCCGATGCTAGGAAGCGTGATCGAAAGAAACGAATTGAAAGACTGCGGGAGCGCCCATGACTGATCGTCCGACAAGCATCGACTATGATGGCCTGATGAAATGTGCGCGGGGGGAGATGTTTGGCCCGGGCAACCCGCAGCTTCCCGCGCCACCGATGCTGATGATGGACCGTGTTACGGAGATCAGCGCCGATGGTGGGGAGCATGGCAAAGGCCATGTGATCGCGGAATTCGACATCAATCCTGACCTGTGGTTCTTCCAGTGCCACTTCCTGGGCGATCCGGTCATGCCGGGTTGCCTCGGCCTCGACGCGCTGTGGCAGTTGACCGGCTTTAACCTCGGCTGGCGCGGCATGCAGGGTAAGGGCCGCGCGCTGGGCGTGGGTGAGGTAAAGTTCACCGGCATGGTGACACCGGATGTGAAGCTGGTGACCTATGAAGTCACCTTCACCCGCGTGATCGACCGCAAGCTCAAGCTTGGAATGGCCAACGGCGTGATGAAAGCTGATGGCGAGACCATATATACCACCACGGACATGAAGGTCGGCCTCTTCCAAGAGGACTGATCCAGGGTAACCGAGGGCAAAAAGGGGGGACGCCATGCGTCGCGTAGTCATCACGGGCATGGGCGCTGTTTCGTCCATCGGGAACAATGTTGAAGAAATCGCGGCCAGCCTGAAGGCGGGCCGTTCGGGGATCGCAGCTGACACGGATATGGCCGAGCGTGGCTTTCGCAGCCAGATCAGCGGCGCACCCAAGATCGACATCAAAGAGCATATCGACAAGCGCGCCTTGCGCTTCATGGGGCCGGGCGCGGCGTACGCCTATATCTCGATGACGCAGGCGATTGCCGATGCGGGGCTGGAGGAGAGCGATATCTCCAACCCGCGCACGGGTCTTATTGCCGGGTCCGGTGGACCGTCGACGCAGAACCTCTTTGCCGCCCACCAGATCGTGCTCGAGAAGGGGTCGCCCAAGCGGATCGGCCCGCTCATGGTGCCGCGCGGCATGTCCTCGACCGTTTCGGCCAACCTTGCCACGGCCTATGCGATCAAGGGGATCAACTATTCGATCACCTCGGCCTGCTCGACCTCGCTGCACTGCATCGGGTCGGCGGCGGAGCAGATCCAGTTCGGCAAACAGGACGTTATGTTCGCGGGTGGTGGCGAGGAGTTGGACTGGACCCTCTCCTGCCTCTTCGACGCGATGGGCGCGATGAGCTCCAAGTATAATGATACGCCAGAGAAGGCCTCCCGCGCCTTCGACGCCAACCGTGACGGCTTCGTCATCGCGGGCGGCGGCGGCATGGTGGTGCTTGAAGAACTGGAACACGCCAAGGCGCGTGGTGCGAAGATCTATGCCGAGGTCACGGGCTTCGGCGCGACCTCCGACGGCGTGGATATGGTGGCGCCGAGCGGTGAGGGCGGCGAGCGTGCCATGCGCCTCGCCCTCGACACGATCCCCGAGGGGCGGTCCATCAGCTACATCAACGCTCACGGCACCTCGACCCCGGTGGGCGATGTGGGTGAGATCGAAGCCGTCCGCCGCGTGTTCGGCGAAGGCTCCACACCGCCGGTGTCTTCAACCAAGTCGATGACGGGCCACAGCCAAGGGGCCACCGGCGCACAAGAGGCGATCTACTGCCTCCTCATGCTGCGCGACGACTTCATCGCCCCGTCTATCAACGTGGAAACCCTCGACGAAGCGCTGAAACCGGAAGAGATCGCAACCTCGCTGGTAGAGAACGCCGGCCTCGACACGGTCATGACCAACAGCTTCGGCTTCGGAGGCACCAACGGCTCGATGCTGATGAGCAAGTGGCGGGGGTGATGAGCGACTTAATGCTTCGTCTTTGAACTTCGGTTCCACCAGCCGAAGACTGATTTCGGTTGGCGGTTCTCGATCTCGCCCGCCGCGAGGAGGTCTTTCGCGATTTCGGCAACGCGCGCTCCCCATTCCCCATCCTTACCGCCCTCGATTATTTCAAGGCTAGGATGGCTAAGGATGTAAGCACAGGCGGCGATCTCAATCTTTGTGGCCTGCCAGTCTTTTGCGTCAACTGACTTTTCGAAGTTGATCTTCTGCTGCTCTGTCATGCCTTCCGTTAGGCTTTCGAGGTTTAGTTCAAATTGGCCTGCATTTGAGTAAAAACCGTAATCCAAGCAATGGAGTATGGGCAGGTCTTCGTCGCCATCGAGTAGGTCTTGTGCAGAATCGCCTACGAGATCGAGCCACTGCAATTCAGCCAGCCAGACGCTTGGGTATGCCGAGTATTTTACCAGTTTGGTGCCGAGGTGAGCTTCGTTCAGAAACGGCCTCGTAAAGTCCAGTCCATGGATCCTGATGAGATTTCCAAGGCTTACTCTGACGCCACTGCCTTTGTGCGCACCAACAGAATTCAACATCGCTGCCAATTTTCGGAGTTCTTCGGAAATGTAGCTCCACTTAACACCATGTTCTTGAAGCGTTGAGATATAGTGCTCGAAATTGCCGATGACGTCCAAAATGCTCTCCGCTTCTGGCGATACGTCGCGTTGCAGGAGCAGCGGAACTGCCTTGGCCTTCTCGGGCTGAGTATCGGACATTTGAAATCTCGCAGGTCTGGTTTTTGCATTGCGCTTAAGGCGACTGTTTGTGAGGTTGCTACAGAATGGCAATGGTCGACAACCGAAAGGCCCCAAAATGACCCAACTCATGGCTGGCAAGCGGGGCCTCGTGCTCGGGGTTGCCAATGACAAGTCCATCGCTTGGGGCATCGCCCGGACCCTGGCCGAGCATGGGGCCGAGATGTGCTTCACCTATCAGGGTGAGGCGTTCGGCAAGCGGGTGGAACCGCTCGCGGCCTCCCTCGGTGACCCCTTCTGCCTCGATTGCGATGTGACCGATGAAGCCTCCCTCGACCGGGTCTTCGCGGCCATCGAGGCGAAATGGGGCAAGCTCGATTTCATCGTCCACGCCATCGCCTATTCCGCCAAGGAGGAGTTGACGGGCCGCTTCGTGAACACCACGCGGGCGAACTTCCTGAACTCGCTCGACATCTCCTGCTATTCGCTGATCGACATCAGCCGTCGGGCCGCACCGCTGATGAGCGAGGGCGGCTCAATCATCACGCTCAGCTTCCTGGGCGCGCAGCGCGTGACGCCGAACTACAACGTGATGGGCGTCGCAAAGGCTGCACTCGAAAGCACGGTGCGGTACCTCGCCAACGACCTCGGCCCGGATGGCATCCGCGTGAACGCCGTCTCCCCCGGCCCGATGCGCACCCTCGCGGGTGCTGCCATAGGCGGGGCGCGCAAGGTCTACCGCACGACGGAGGCGAACAGCCCGCTCCGCGCCAATGCCGACCTTGCCCATGTCGGTGGTGCAGCGCTCTACATGCTCAGTGATCTGGGCGGGTCAACCACTGGCGAAGTGCTGTTCGTGGACGGTGGTTATCACGCGACAGGCATGGCTCAGCCAGAAAACCTCTAACCGTCTTCATCTGTCCCGAAATATCCCCGCCGGAGGCGCAGGCTAGCCACTGGCGGGACATGGGTATTTGAGCCAATCCGAAACGTCAGGACGGCGTCATAAGGCCGATCGTCGCCCCTGCCGGATCCATCAGGATCGCGACCCGCCCCACTTCGGGCACGTCCCACGGTGCCCGGACGACCGTCGCGCCATGTTTTACCGCATCCGCGCATGTGGCGTCGATATCGTCGACGGCCAGATAGGTCGCCCAGTGCGGGGGCACGTCGGCCATCAGCGGCTCGTCCTTCATGTCAAACAGGCCGCAGATCATCTGTTCGCCCAGCATCGCGCAGTGGTAGGTGCCGCCCCCCTCCATCGGCATTTCCGCATAGGTCCAGCCGCACGCATCAGCGTAAAAGGCTTTCGCCGTCTCGATGTCGCGGGTGGCGAGTTCTGTCCAGTGGATGGTGCCGTGGGTGTCGGTCATTGTGCTCTCCCTTTTTCCGATAGCATATCACAAGGGGCTCAATTGTGGTGCAGACAATCCCGCCGTTGCCCTCTGCCGGTTGATTGCGCAGTTTGGGCAGGAGGAGGGCCGACCATGCCGATCACGACCTGTATCTTTGACGCCTACGGCACATTGTTCGACGTCTCCGCCGCCGCGCGGGAGTTGGCCGGGCAGGAGGGGCATGCGGATCTGGCCGCGTGTTGGCAGAAGGTTGCGGCAGATTGGCGGCTCAAACAACTCGAATACACCTGGTTGCGCGCCACCGCAGGACGCCATGCAGATTTCTGGCAGGTGACGCAAGATGGCCTCGATTTCGCACTTGAGGCGTCATCGTTGACCCGGGCGGAGACGCGGCAGGCCTTGCTCGACCTCTATTGGGAGCTTTCGGCCTATCCCGAAGTGCCCGGCATGTTGGCCGCGCTGAAATCGAAGGGCTTGGCCACGGGCATCCTGTCAAACGGGACGCCTGCCATGCTGAGCGGTGCAGTGGAGAGTGCCGGGATCGGCGACCGGCTCGATCATGTTCTGAGTGTCGAAGATGTCGGCGTCTTCAAGCCTGCCGATGTGGTCTATGACATGGTGGGCCAGGCCTATGGATGCGCGCGCGACGAGGTGCTGTTCGTCAGCTCAAACGGGTGGGATGCGGCAGCCGCATCCGGCTATGGGTTCAAGACCGTCTGGGTCAATCGCGCGGGCATGCCACAGGATCGTCTGTGGGCCGCACCGGACGTCGTATTGAGCGACCTCACCACCATTCCGGAGATTGTGGGATGAAGCATTTTCAATCGAGCGATGGTTTGTCGCTGGCCTATGATGATCAGGGGGATGGGGTCCCGGTACTGTGCCTTGCGGGGCTGACACGAAATATGGACGATTTCAAACCGTTCATGGCCGTGACTTCTGGCGTGCGGATCATCCGGCTCGACACGCGCGGCCGGGGCGGATCGGATCATGATCCCAATCCGATTGAGGGCTATACCTTGCCTGTTGAGGCGCGTGACGCTGTCGAGCTGCTCGATCACCTAAGTCTGGAGAAGGCCGTTGTCGTCGGCACCTCTCGCGGTGGGCTGATCGCCATGCTTCTTGCGATGAGTGTGAAGGACCGGCTTGCGGGTGTACTGCTCAACGATATCGGACCAGTGCTTGAGGATGGCGCGCTGGATGTGATCAAGGACTATCTGGGTCGACGGCCAGCAGCACGGACCTATGCCGAAGCCGGGGCGGGATTGGCGCAGTTCTATTCTGCAAGCTTTCCAGAGGTGACCGCGGCAGAATGGGCCGGACATGCCCGCGCGATGTATGGGCAGGGTGAGGATGGCCTGACGCTACGTTATGATCCTGCGCTGCGCGAGGCGGTCATGGCCGGGGGCGCGGTGCCCGACCTCTGGCCCCTTTTCAACGCGCTGGACGGCCTTCCGCTCGCAGCCCTGCGGGGCGCGCATTCCGATTTGCTGAGTGCCGAGACCTTTGCTGCGATGCAGGCCGCTCGCCCCGATATGATTGCGGCCACGGTACCCGGACGCGGGCACGTCCCGTTTCTGGATGAGCCAGAAGCGCAAGCGGTCTTGAAGGGATTGATGGAGAAAGTCGATGAGCACAGTTGAGCAGGTCCGCAAGGCGGCCGAGGTTCTGACCGGTGTTGCCCGGCGCACGCCGCTTTTGACCTCCCCCTTTCTGGATGAGATCGCCGGGCGGCGGGTCTTTCTGAAGGCCGAGTGTTTGCAGCATACGGGCAGTTTCAAGTTTCGCGGGGCGTGGTTCGCGCTGTCTCAAATCCCGGCAGAGCAGCGTGCGCGCGGGGTGATCGCGTTTTCTTCCGGCAATCACGCGCAGGGCGTCGCCAATGCCGCACGTGCGGCGGGGGTCCCGTCGGTTATCATCATGCCCGCCGATGCACCGGCGCTGAAGATCGCCAACACGCGTGCGCTGGGCGCAGAGGTCGTGCTTTATGACCGGGAAACCGAAGATCGCGATGAAATCGGCGCGCGCCTCGCCGCTGAACGAAGCCTGACGCTGATCAAACCCTTCGATGATCCCAATGTGATTGCCGGACAGGGTACGGTGGGATTGGAGCTGCGCGAACAGGCAGCCGAGGCCGGGATTGAGAGCGCGGATGTTCTGGTGTGCTGTGGCGGTGGTGGGTTGACCAGCGGGATCGCCCTCGGCCTCGACGGTACGGACCTGACCGTGCGCCCGGTCGAGCCGGAGGGATTTGACGACGTCTCGCGCTCTCTCCGTTCTGGTGGGATCGAGCGGAACAATCGGATGAGCGGGTCCCTGTGCGACGCGATCATCACACCGCAGCCGGGCGATATCACATTCCCCATTCTGAAGGCGCACTGCGGCGCGGGTCTGGTGATCAGTGACGAGGAAGCGCTGCGGGCCATTGCGCTGGCCTTTCAGCGGCTGAAGGTCGTGATTGAACCGGGCGGCGCGGTGGCATTGGCGGCAGCGCTGTTTCGCGCGGATCAGATCGAAGGCGACGCCGTGATCTGTGTCGCGACCGGCGGCAATGTCGATGCGGCGGTTTTCGCCCGCGCGCTCGATACGCTTGATGCCTAAGGTCGTCATCATCGGGGGCGGAATCGCGGGCCTTTCGCTTGCGGCGGAATTGGCCGGTCAGGCAGAGGTTGTGGTTCTCGAGCGTGAGGCCCATCCCGGCATGCACGCCACAGGCCGATCTGCGGCCCTATTCGTCGAGAATTATGGCAATTCAGCCATTCGCACGCTGAACCGTGCCAGTCGGTCGGGGTTGCAGCCCTATTTGAAGCAACGGGGCGTTTTATTCGTCGCCTCAGCGGAGGAACAGGACGCGCTCGATGGGCACCTTGCAGAGAGTGCGGGCATGGTTGAGATCAGCGTGCAGAAGGCGCTGGGCCACTTTCCGATCCTGAACGGCGCGCGGTTCAGCCGGGCCGCCTATGAAGAGGATGCCAGCGACATTGATGTGGATGCCTTGATGGGCCAACACCGCCGGTCATTGCGTGCGAGCGTCGGCCGCATCGCCACCCGCACAGAGGTCATTGCGCTGTCGCCGTCTCGCAACGGTTGGGATGTGGTGACGGCTGATCGGACCTATCGCGCCGATATCGTGGTGAATGCTGCGGGTGCTTGGGCGGATGAGGTTGCCCAGCTTGCCGGGATCACACCGCTCGGGCTGACACCGCTGCGCCGGTCGGCTGCGATCCTGCCCGCGCCGGGCGGTCACGATGTGTCGCGCTGGCCCATGGCGCTGTCTGCTTCTGAGACATGGTATGCAAAGCCGGAGGCCGGTCGCCTTATGGTTTCCCCCGCGGAGGAGGACCCCGTTGCCCCGATGGATGCCTGGCCGGATGACATGGTTTTGGCCGAGGGGCTGGATCGCTATGCACAGGCTGTGACCGAACCGGTGACGCGGGTTGAGCGCAGCTGGGCCGGGTTGCGCACCTTTGCGCCAGACCGCACGCCGGTCCTGGGCTGGGGCGCATCGGGGTTCTTCTGGTGCGCCGGGCAGGGGGGATACGGGGTTCAAACCTCGCCAGAGATGGCGCGGCTGGCCGCGCAGGCGATCCTGCACGATAGCGACCTTCCCGCAGAACTGGATGTTGCGCGTTTCTTAAACTGACTGGCTGGCATTGCCGGCCTTAACCTTGCACTCTGCAACCAACCCTATGGTGGACAATTTCGGAGTGGGAGAAACAGATGTCTTCATTGATGAACATGTTGCAGGGCGCGGGTGGTGGTCAGGGCCTTGCACAGCTGGGGCAGCAATTTGGGCTGGACCGTGCTCAGGTAGAAAACCTCACCTCCATGCTGGCCCCCGCGCTTGGGCAAGCGACAGCCGCGCAGGCGCGTGCGGGCAATGATGAAACGGTGCTGCGCCAGATCGAGGGATCAGGACTTGCGGGTCTTTTGGACCGGCCGGAAGCTGCCGCAGATGAGGGCGTGCGTGCGCAGGGTGAATCGTTCCTGTCGTCCATTCTGGATGGTGGTGCGCGCGGCACGCTGGAAGCGCGAGCGGCGGAGCAAAGCTCGGTCTCGCCCGACACGGTGGCCAGTTTCCTTCCGGCACTTGCAGCAATGGTTCAGGGCGCGATGCAGCAGCAGGTTCCCGATGATGAGATTACGGCAGAGCGGTCGCGTTCCGGTGGCCTCGGCGATCTGCTTGGCGGATTGAGCGGTCAGCAGCAGGGCGGTGCGCTGGGCGGGCTGATGAACATGCTCGATCAGGACAATGACGGCAGCCCCATCGATGATGTGCTGGGCATGTTTGGCCGTCGTTAAATGTAAAAAGGGGGCCCGTGCGGCCCTCTTTTCGTCACAGCATTGATGGCACGACCAGATCAGGCGGGCGGTGACCGTCAGCAAAGGTCTTGATGTTGATGATCACCTTTTCGCCCATCTCGATACGCCCCTCGACTGTCGCCGATCCCATATGCGGCAGTAACAACACATTGGGCAGGTCGATCAGGCGGGGATTGACGCTGGCCCCATGCTCGAACACGTCGAGACCTGCGCCCGCCAGCTCTCCATTGCGCAGCGCGCGGGTCAGGGCATTCTCATCGATCACCTCTCCCCGCGCGGTGTTGATCACGCAGGCCGTCGGCTTCATCAGCTTCAGGCGGCGGGCGTTGAGCAGGTGAAAGGTTGCCGGAGTGTGGGGCGCGTTCACGCTTAACACATCCACCCGCGCCAACATCTGATCGAGACTTTCCCAATAGCGCGCCTCCAGAGGGCGTTCGATATCGGCGTGCAGGCGCCGGCGGTTGTGATAGTGCACCTGCATCCCAAAGGCCTTGGCCCGCTGGGCGACGGCCTGTCCGATCCGCCCCATGCCAAGGATGCCAAGTCGCTTGCCGCCGACCCGGTGACCCATCAGTGCCATCGGGCTCCACCCGGTCCAGTCGCCCGATTGCATCAGGTTCACACCTTCTTTCATCCGGCGTGTGACCCCCAGGATCAGGGCCATGGTCATGTCAGCCGTATCATCGGTCAGCACGCCGGGGGTGTTGGACACCTGAATGCCGCGTGCGCGCGCCGTTTCCACATCAATATGATCCACGCCCGCACCGTAATTCGCGATGAGCTTCAGGTTCTCAGCTCCGGCCAGCATGCCGGCGTCGATCTTATCACCCAGCGTGGGAACCAGCACATCCGCGCGCGATACTGCATCGGCCAGGGCATCGCGGCTCATCGGCTTGTCGCTTTCGCACAGCTCAACCTCGAACAGTTCGGCCAGGCGTGTTTCGACCGGTTCGGGCAAGCGTCGCGTTACGACAACTTTCGGTGCCTGATCTGCCATAGATCCCCCCTTTGGACGTGATTTTCCGTTTTGCCCAGCTTAGGGTCAGGCCCGCACGAATTGAACCGGAAACACGATGCGCCTGACGTTGATTTTGCTGATCACCCTTCTGGTCCAGCCGCTGACCGCGCAGGAGATCGGCCCGGAAACCGGATTGAGCATGCCACGGTTCGTCAGTCTGAAAGCCGCCTCCGCGAATGTGCGCCGTGGACCGAACCTGACCCATAGAATTGACTGGCGCTATCTTCACCGCGGCACGCCGCTGATGGTGATCGCGGAGTTCGACAACTGGCGCAATGTGCGCGACGTGGATGGGCAGGGCGGCTGGGTCCACTTCTCGCTGCTGTCGGGCAACCGCACGCTTCTGGTCCGCAGCCAAGACCTGACGATCCATGCCCAGCCCAGCGTGGATGCGCGGATAATTGCCCGGGCACAGGCTGGCGCGATTCTGCGCCTCGTCGAATGTCCCGATGACTGGTGCCTGGTCACGGCGGACGGGCACGAGGGCTATGCGCCTGCAGATGGTGTATGGGGCAGCGACCGCGATCTGCCTCAGTAGTCACGACGACTGCAACGGATTGGCGGTGACCAATCCGGCCACGAAAAGCGTCTGACTTCTTCTTGGGTCAAATATCCCCGCCGGAGGCCGCCGGACGTTAGATCGCTTCCCCGGCCAGGGAATTGGGGTTGGATCGGACGATGCGGGTCTGGATGATCTGACCCACTGTGTCGGGCGCCGCGTCCAGGTGGACGGCCTGCAGATAGGGGGATTTTCCGATCATCTGACCGGGCTCGCGCCCCTCTTTCTCGATCAGGATCGGCAGGGTCTTACCGACCTGAGCCTGTTGGAAGTCGCGCTGATGCTCGGTCAGCAAAGCCTGCAGGCGCGCCAACCGCTCCGATGCGACCTCGTCGGAGACAAATGTCCGACCGGAGGCTGGCGTGCCGGGACGCGGGGAGTACTTGAAGCTGAACGCAGCGGCGTAGCGGACCTCGCGGCACAGCGCCAACGTGTCTTCGAAATCTGCATCGCTCTCACCGGGGAAGCCGACGATGAAATCGCCTGAGAGGGCAATGTCTGGGCGAGCGGCGCGGATACGCTCAAGCAATCGCAGATAGCTCTCAGCGGTATGTTTGCGGTTCATGCCTTTCAATACACTGTCGGAGCCGGCCTGAACGGGCAGATGCAGATAGGGCATCAGCTTCTCGACCTCGCCATGCGCTTCGATCAGGTCGTCGGTCATGTCATTGGGGTGGGAGGTGGTATAACGAATGCGCTCCAACCCGTCGATCTTGGCCAGTTCGCGAACCAGACGGGCCAGCGACCAGTCGCCCCCCTCTCCGGCACCATGATAGGCATTCACATTCTGGCCCAGCAGCGTCACCTCGCACACGCCCCGTTCCACAAGGTCGCGCGCCTCGGCCAGCAGGCGGGGCGCAGGGCGGGAGACTTCAGCACCGCGCGTATACGGCACGACACAGAAGGCGCAGAATTTGTCACAACCTTCCTGAACTGTGAGGAAGGCCGCAGGGGCGCGGCGCATTTTCGGACCACGCGGGCTGGGCAGATGGTCGAACTTGTCTTCCTCGGGGAATTCGGTGTCGAGCGCCTTCTGCCCGGTACGGGTCTTTGCCTCCATCTCTGGCAGGCGATGATAGGCTTGCGGGCCAACGACCAAATCGACGACGGGCGCCCGGCGCATGATCTCTTCCCCTTCGGCCTGTGCCACACAGCCCGCGACACCGATCTTTAGGTCGGGATTGGCGTCTTTGAGTGGTCGCAGGCGGCCCAACTCGGAATAGACCTTCTCCGCCGCCTTTTCCCGAATGTGGCAGGTATTGAGCAGGATCATATCCGCGTTTGAGGGATCGTCCGTTTCTTCATAGCCTGATTGCCCCAGCGCACCGGCCATCCGCTCACTGTCATAGACGTTCATCTGACAGCCATAGGTCTTCACGAAGAGCTTCTTGGTCTCGGACATGAGCGGTCCCTCAAACTACAGTCGGCACAAACGAAAGCGGCGTGGCCGTCCCTTGCCACGCCGCCTCCATTACTGCCCTGCGGCCCCCGCCGCAAGGTTGTCGGATCAGGACTTGGGCTTGCGGCCCAGACCGTTTTCCTTTGCCAGCTGTTTACGCTTCTTGGAATAGTTCGGCGCAACCATCGGGTAATCGGCCTTCAGGCCCCATTTTGCACGATAGTCTTCGGGGGTCATGTCGTATGCTGTCTTGAGGTGACGGCGCAGCATCTTCAGCTTTCGACCATCTTCGAGGCAGATGATGTAATCGTCGGTGATCGACTTCTTGATCGGCACTGCGGGCACCAGCTCAACCTGTTCTTCCACAGTGTCCGAAGACAGATCATTGAGCTTTGTATAAACCGTCTCGATCAGGTTTGGCAGATCGACAGTCGCCACAGGATTGTTTGAGACATGCGAAGATACAATCTCAGACGTCAGGGCCAACAGCTCTGTCCGGTCAATGGTTGCAGTTTCACTCATGTGAGTTCCTTCCAATAGCGCCCAAATTTGCCCCCCTTGACTGCCGCTGGACGCAAGAAGCACTGCCAAGGTTAGGAGTAGATAGACCTAAAACAACTGTGCCTGCAATCGGTTACTTGTACATTGATGCTCAATTTATTGAGTATTTAGTATAGTAACGCGACGGTAATTGCTGTGCCTTCCGTGTTTCGTAGTGCTTGCGAACAGGGCGGTTTGCGCCCATCAAGGGGCGCATGAGAACCGTTGCTGCCGATGATCCCCTTTCAGCGCTGGACGTGCCAGGACGTGGTCCGGTCTGTCTGATCTTTGCTGAGGATGAGACTGATGTTGTCGCGACGGCGCAGCATCACGCTGCACTCGGCTTCGATCATGTGCTTCTCTTTTACAAAGGGCAGATTGCAGAGGCGATGGGGGGCTTGCCCAACCTTACCGTCATTCCACGTCCCGTGCCCAACAGGCTGACCGCGATTGAGTTGCTCAATAGCCTTATGGGCAAACTTTCCGGGCGCTGGGTCTGTTATCTCTTCAACTCCGAGTATCTCTTCTACCCTTACATGAAGACCCGCGGCGTCGCGGATCTTGCAGGGTTCATGGAGGAGGAGCGGCGGCAGGCGATATTCACCTACGTGATTGACCTCTATGCCCAAGATCTCGAACAGTACCCCGATGCAGTGGACCGGCAGAGCGCGCATTTCGATGGCTCGGGCTATTACGGGTTTCAGCGCTTTAGCGGGCCAGAGGCGCTCGACCGTCAATATGACATTTTCGGTGGGTTAGGGTGGCGATATGAGGAGTTCATTCCGTGGGAGCGGCGGCGAATAGACCGTATCGCGTTCTTCCGCGCCATCGACGGATTGCGGCTTGATGAGAACCTGCACCTCAACGAGCCTGAGATGAACACGATTTCCTGCCCGTGGCACAACAATGTGACGATTGCGCTTATGTCATTCCGGGTTGCGAAATCGTTGAAACGCAATCCTGGTTCGATGTTCGACATCGAAAGCTTCATGTGGCGCCAATCGGTCAAGTTTGATTGGACGCCAGAACAATTGCTGGAACACGGCCTGATCGAAGCAGGGCAGTGGTTCTAAGCCACGCCCTTTCTGGTCCACAGGGTGATGTCGCTGCGGCGAACGGTGCGGATCAGAAAGATCAGTGACAGGATCGCGCCGCTTCCCGCTGCTACCAGCAGCGCCAGCCATACGCCTGTCGGGCCCATGTCCAGCGGTCCAGTGAACAGCCAGATCAGCAGAAGCAGCGCCAATCCCTGTCGCCAGAGTCCGATGAAAAGCGGCACAAGGGGGCGCTTGAAACCTTGCAGCACGTTCTGGGCAATGAAAACCACGGCAAAGAAGGGCAGCGCCCCGGACAGCACGCGCAAATAGGCCACGACGTTCGAGACAACCGCGTCCTCGTCATTGAACAGGCGGGCGATCGGCTCTGCCGCGAGCCAGATCAGGATGATGCTCAACCCGACGAAGCCGAAAGCGATGGCCGCAACTTGTTGGATGGCTTGTCGGATGCGATTTGGCTGATCGGCGCCACGGTTCTGCGCGGTCAGCGGCAACAGTGCAGTGGTCAGGCCGATCACCGGCAGCAGCAGCAGTTGCTGGAGGCGCAGGCCAACCCCGTAGGCGGCCACAACCTGTTCCCCGAAGTCCCGCAGGAAAAACTGACAGATCACGCCCGCCAATACGCTGACTGAAACGGTTCCGGCAGCCGGGCCCACTTGTTTAAGAAGTTCGAACATCCGTGCCATATCCGGCACGAAGTCGCGCCAACTCGTGCCCTGCATCACGTCAGAGCGCATTGCCCTCCACGCCACAAACAACAGCATCCCTGACTGCGCCGCGATGGTTGCAAGTGCGATTCCATTCAGACCAAACCCCGGCCAAAGTCCGGGCGCGCCCCAGATGAACAGCGGGTTCAATCCGATATTGGCCAGCATCGCGCCGCCCTGCGCGCGCTCTTGCGTCACGTTGTTTCCCTGAGCGGTCAAAATCCCGGCGAAGGCGTTCGACAGCACAAAGCCTGGTGCAGCGAGCAGCATGAGCTGTGCAAAGGTTACGGCTTCATTGACGTAGTCCTGCTCCCCGCCAATGGCGCGGATCAGGGCGGGCAGGCCCCAAAATCCCCCGACCATCGTGACAAGCGTCAGAACTGCCGCCGCGAGGATGCCCTGGACTGCGGCCCGCGCGGCGCCGTCCCCGTCGCCCCCTCCGATCGCGTCACCGACAAAGGCGGACATCCCGATGCGAAAGCCGATCCCGATCGCGATGACCAGAAAGAACACCTGCGCACCCAGTCCCAGACCAGCCTGCGCTGTGGTCGAGATCATGCCCGCGTAAAACGTATCCGTAACGTTGTAGAGCGTAACGAACAGCAGGCTAAGGGCCGCCGGGAGGGCGACGGCCCGCACATGTCCCAAGACGGCGCCTTCGGTCAGATCACGCTCTTGCCCGCTCATGCGTCTGCGAAGCCGCGCCCTTTCAACAACGCCTCCGGCCCGGGCATCTGTCCGCGGAACGCGGTGTAGAGATCTTCGGGAGGACGGGATCCACCGGCGGAATAGATGTGGGCCGCAAGCTTTTCGGCCATCGCCGGATCAAAGGCATTGCCAGTTTCCTTAAACGCCTCGAATGCATCGGCATCCATCACTTCGGACCACATGTAGCTGTAATAGCCTGCCGAATATCCGTCGCCCGCAAAAACGTGGGCGAAATTCGGGGTCGCATGCCGCATGGGGATCGCAGAGGGTTGGCCGATCCGCGCCAGTGTTGCGGCCTGTGCATCCATCGCGTCAGCCGGTGGTTTGCCCGTGTGAAAGTCCAGATCGACCAGGGCCGATGCGACATATTCAACGGTCGCAAAGCCCTGACCGAACGTTTCCGCCGCCAGCAACTTGTCCAGCAGATCACCCGGCAGCGGCTCACCGGTTTCATGATGACGGGCAAAGCTCTCTAACACTGGGCGCTCGCTCAGCCAGTGCTCGTAAAGCTGGCTGGGCAATTCAACGAAATCGCGTGCCACTGATGTGCCCGAGATCAACGGATAGGTGACATCTGACAGAAGGGAATGCAGCGCGTGGCCAAACTCATGGAACAGGGTGCGCGCATCGTCAAAGGTCAAAAGCGACGGATCGCCCTTCGCAAAATTGCACACATTGATGACAATGGGTCGGATGTCTCCTGCCAGCTTCTGCTGCCCCCGGAATCGGGAGCACCATGCCCCCGAACGCTTTGAGGGCCGTGCGAAGTAGTCCCCGATGAACACACCAATATGGGTGTCGCCGCGCACAACCTCCCACGCGCGCGCGTCCTCGTGATAGAGCGGCACATTGAGCGGACGGAAATCGAGGTTGAACAGTTTGCGCGCCACATCGAAAGACGCCTCGATCATGGAATCGAGCGGGAAATAGGGTTTGAGTGCGGCCGCGTCGAAATCATGTTCGCGGGCGCGCAGCTTCTCTTCGTAAAAGCGCCAGTCCCAGCCTTCCAGATCATGGTTTTGACCCGCTTCAGCGATCAGGCCGCGCAATTGCTCTGCATCCCGCTCAGCCTGCGCCTTTGCCGGGCTCCAGACTTTCATCAGAAGATCGCGGACGCGGTCGGGCGTCCCCGCCATCTCGGTCGCCAATTTGAAATGGGCGAAATCATCGAAGCCCAGCAAGGTCGCCTTCTCGTGGCGCAGAGCCAAGATCTCAGCGGCAATCGCGCGATTGTCGGTCTGTCCGCCATTCGCACCACGGGCCGTCCATGCCTTCCACGCGGTTTCGCGCAAGTCTCGGCGGGTGGAGTTCTCTAAAAACGGCACGATGATCGAACGGGAAAGGGTCAATCGGTACCCCTCCCCGCCAGCGGCCACCGACATGGCACGTTTCAGATCATCGGGCAGCCCGGCCAGATCATCGGCCGTCAGGGCCATGCCCCAATCGCGCTCATCGGCCAGCAGATTTTGGGTGAACTGGGTGCCCAGCTTCGCAAGTGCCTGCCCGATTTCCGCAAGGCGTGCCCGATCCGCCTCTGCCAGCGCGGCACCTGCCCGCACGAACGAGCGGTGATAAAGCTCAAGCACACGGGCCTGTTCTTGGTCGAGGCCCAGTTCGCCGACTTTGGACCATAAGGCATCAACACGCGAAAACAGCCTCTGATCCTGAAAGATTTCACTGCTCAGTGCTGACAGGCGCGGCGACAGATCCCGCATCAATGTCTCGATTTCGCTGTCGCTGTCCGTGCCAGACAGATTGTAGAAGACGCCCGCCACCCGGTCGAGCAAAGCGTCGGACTGCTCCAGCGCCTCGATCGTGTTCTCAAAAGTCGGCTCAGCCGCCTGCGTCGCAACCGCCTCGGCCCCGGCCCGCGCTTCATTGATCGCAACGTCGAATGCTTCGGCAAACTGACCGGTCTCGATCTGCTCAAAAGGCGGCATTTGGAACGGCGTGTTCCAGTCTGAGATAAGGGGGTTGGTCAAAGCTGTCATCCTTTAGCGGCTCCGCTTATACCTGTGCACATCCTCTCTTTTGGCAAGGATCAAGTCGTGCGCGGTTATCTTCTGATCCTCCTGGTTGCTCTCCTCGTCTCACCGGCCATGGCCGACTATCCGGATACGGATGAACAGGACTCGATGCTGATCGCGGCACGCGGTCAGATAAACAGCGGTGATGTTGCTGGCGCGATAGAGACGCTGGAACGCCTCGTTCTTTTGCGGCCCGATGATGCGGACGTCCTGTCAGTGCTGGGCTATGCGCATCGGCTGCTGGGAGAGATCGCGCCGTCACGGCGATACTACAATCGTGCATTGGAAGCTGATCCAGACCATCGCGCGGCGCTCTCCTATGCAGGCATCCTCGAATGGACATCTGGCAATCGTGCGCTGGCGCGGCGCTATAGGGCGCGGCTCGCAACGCTGTGCCCGGAGGGCTGTGCGTCCCTGGCCCTATTGGATGACGTGATCGACGCGCACTGATTTGCGTTCCGTGCCCGAAACCGCAAGTCGCAATTCGCGCGTTAACGGTCGCCAGCCCCTCGCCCTGCGCGCGTGGCGTTGGCTACAAAAGAGCCAACACCAGATGCGGGAGTGCGCGTGATGAGAACCCATGCAAGAGCAGTCGTCGTTGGCGGGGGCGCGGTTGGCGCCTCCATCGCCTATCACATGGCCAAAGCGGGCTGGACCGACACGCTGTTGCTGGAGCGCGATGAGCTGACCTCGGGCTCAACATGGCATGCGGCGGGCCTGCTGCCCTATTTCAACATGAGCTACGCGACAACGTGGATCCACGACTACTCCATCAAGTTCTACAAGACCCTTGAGGAGGAGACGGGGCTAAACGCGGGCTTCTCGGTCGTTGGCAACCTGCGCATGGCGCAATCCAAGGCGCGCATGGATGAATACATGCTCTATGCCTCCACGGCAGAGAGTGTGGGCGTGCCCTTTGAATGGATGACCCCCGACCAGATCAAGGAGCGCTGGCCGTTGGTGCGCACCGAAGACCTGGAGGGCGCGATCTATCACCCCACCGATGGCTACATCAATCCGGCGGACGTGACGCAAGCCATGGCCAAGGGTGCGCGCCAGCGCGGGGTGGAAATCATCCGCAAAGTGCAGGTCGATGGGTTCACCCGACGCGGGGATGAGTGGGTCGTCCACTGCCGCCGCATGGTCGAAAAAGGCGGCAACCTGATCGGCGGGGAAGAGTATTTCGACATCACGTGCGAGCACGTCATCACCGCCACCGGCAACCATGCGCAGCGCACGGCAGCGATGGTGAACTGCTACATCCCCGCGATGCCGGTCGAGCATCAGTTCATCGTGACCGAAGAAGATCCGATGCTACAGGAATACCGCAAGCAGAATGCGGAACACCCGGTTTTGCGGGATGCGGATGCGAAATGGTATGTGCGTGAAGAACGCGGCGGCTGGATTCTTGGCCCTTACGAGCGCAACGCGCCTGCCTGCTTCAAACATGGCGTGCCCGACAGCTTCCGGGCTGATCTGTTCCCCTTGGATCTGGAGCGGATCGAAGAAGAATATATGTCGATGATTCACCGCATCCCGTCCTCGGAGAATTGCGGTCTCAAAGACGATTTCAACGGCCCGATCTGCTACACGCCGGACGGCAATCCGCTGATTGGTCCCGCGCCGGGTGTGGAGAATTTCTGGTTCGCCGAAGGATTTTCCTTCGGGATCACTGCGGCAGGCGGTGCGGGGCATTACCTCGCCCAACTCATCACCGAGGGCGAGGCGGAGATCGACATGTGGTCGCTCGATCCGCGCCGTTTCGGCGCCTGGATGAACCGCGAATATGCAGCCGAGAAGAACGAGGAAGCCTACGAACACGTCTACATCCTGCACCACCCCGATGAGGAGCGGGAACGTGCGCGCCCCCTGCGCACAGCGCCCAGCTATGATCGTATGAAGGCGGCAGGCGCACAGTTCGGGCAAGTGAACGGTTGGGAGCGGCCCAACTATTTCGCGCCACAGGGCTTCGACGATCACGCAAGCCGGTCCTTCCGCCGGGGCGGCTGGTGGCAATATGCCGAGGCAGAGGCAAAGGCCGTGCGCGAGGGCGCGGGCCTCTTCGATGCGACCGCCTTCACCAAGCATCGCGTCGCTGGGCCGGGTGCGACCGCCTTCCTCGACTGGCTGACCTGCAACAAGCTGCCCAAAATCGGGCGCATCAACCTGACCTATGGCCTGACCGACGCAGGCACGATCCGCACCGAATTCACCATCGTGCGCGAGGCGGAGGACGAGTATTACGTCGTGACCGCGGGTGCTGCGACGGCCTATGATCACGACTACATGGTCAAAGAAGCGGCCAAAAAGCGTGAGGACTTCGGCTGGATTGAGGTGCAGGACGTGACAACCCAATGGGGCGTCTTTGCCATCGCCGGGCCAAAGTCGCGCGATATCCTGAAAGAGATCATCTCCGCCGCCGACCCTGACACGGCCCTGACCAACAAGGCGTTTCCGTGGCTAAGTGCGAAGCGCATTGACCTTGGCATGGTCCCCGTGAAGGCGATCCGCGTGGCCTATACCGGCGAGCTTGGCTGGGAACTGCACCACCCGATCGAGATGCAGAACCATCTGTTCGATCTTCTGATGAAAGCAGGTGAGAAACACGGCCTCAAATTGTGCGGCGCGCGCGCGCAGAACTGGCTGCGGCAGGAAAAGAGCTACCGCGCCTTCGGCTCAGACCTTGGCCGCGATGCGACACCGCTGGAAGCGGGGCTCGACCGCTTCGTCGATATGGACAAAGACTATCGCGGCAAACAGGCGATGCTCGATACTGGGATCCGCGCGAAATGCGTCACGCTGTTGATCGACGGCCCCGCGGACGCCGATCCCTGGGGGCGCGAGGCCCTGCTGGACGGTGACCAAATGATTGGACGCCTCACCTCCGGCGGCTACTCGGTCGCTTTCGGCAAATCCATCGGCATCGGCTACGTGAAACCGGACCTCGCCGAGGTCGGTAAGAAACTGAAAGTGCGCATGTTCCGGGAGCTCTATGACGCAGAGATCGTCGAAGACAGCCCCTATGATCCAAAGAACGAGACCATTCGTGCAAATGGCTGAGGATGCCACCTGAAAACACGCTTCCGCCCTGCCGGGCGGAGGTATTTGTAAGAGCAAAGTTGGGGACGAAGCGCGTTATATCCGGCGTTAAATCTGAGAGTCCGGGCCGAATGTGCTGCACTTTGCTCTGACAATACCTCGGGGTGAATGACCCCGAATGGGGTCAGAGGGGCAGCGCCCCATGGCACGCCGGACAATCCGTGCGTCGTTCGATCGTGATCGTGCGATGCTCGGCATAGAGGGCATCATGCAGCAGCAGCCGCCCCCGCAGCGGCGCGCCGGCGCCGGTCAGGTGTTTGACTGCCTCCATCGCCATCATGGATCCCATGACGCCGCCGAGCGCCCCGATCACGCCAGCTTCTGCGCAGCTGGGGGCGAGCCCCGCCTCTGGAGCCTCAGGAAAGACGCACTCATAGCAGGGACCGCCGCGGGCAGGGTCATAGAGGCTGAGTTGTCCCTCCCATTGCGTCATCGCGGCAGAGATCAACGGTCGCCCGGCGGCCACACAGGTGCGGTTCACAAGATAGCGTGTCGCAAAATTATCCGTGCCATCCAGTACGAGGTCATAGCCGTCGATGATCTCGCCCGCACTGGTCCCATCTAGCTGGACGTCGTGCCCCTCGACCGCTACATGGGGGTTGAGCCGCGCGATATGCCGCGCCGCGCTTTCCACCTTCGGGGTTCCCACGGCTTGTGTGTCATGGATGATCTGGCGCTGCAGATTTGACAGGCTCACGTGATCATCGTCGATCAGGCCAAGCGTTCCGATGCCCGCAGCGGCGAGGTACATCGCCGCTGGTGCGCCCAGCCCGCCGACGCCCACGATCAGCACCCGCGCGGCCTTCAGCTGTGCCTGTCCCGGGCCGCCCACCTCGCGCAAGACGATATGGCGAGCATACCGCTCCAGTTCTTCGGGGGAGAAGCTCACAGCGCTTTCTCGAATGTCAGACGGGTTGCACCATGGCCAAGGTCGGTACGGTGGACCTCTGTCCAGCCCTGACGAAGATAGAACTCGGGAACCTGCCAACTGAACGTGTAGAGGCTTGCAATATGACAACCGCGACGGCGTGCCTCTTCCTCTGCTCCGGTCAGCAGGGCTGCACCAATCCCGTGGCCGCGCATCGCCTCATCAACATGCAGCACCCGGATTTCGGCAAGACCCATGGTGATGCCCACACGCAAAGCGCCTACGACCTCACCCCGTTCATCCCGCCATGCCAGCGAGAAGGTCTCGCGGCTGAAATGCGGTGCCTTGTCGTTGAGCGCCAGAAGCTTGCCAAGCTGTTCGGCAAATAAAGCGTCGTCCTGTTCAATCAGCCGCAGGCCCGGCTCGGGCAGGGCGGTCTCAGCCTCTTTTCCGCGCGCTTTCTTACGCGCTTCGCGCAGCACCAGCGCATAGAGCACGATGGGAAAGAGGAAGATTGAGAGCCAAAACACCGCGACGACGCTTTCACCCATCTGTGCGCGGAACACTTCCGACGGCAGCAGTGCAACCGTGATCACGATGGCGCCCAGCACCGCGCCGATCAGCGCACCGCGCCGACCGCCAAGGATCAGGGCGCCTGCCCCAGCCCCCAATGCGGCGAAGACCAGCAGGCTGAGCAATCCACCGCTTGCGAAGACGCTCAGGACGCTCATCAGATGCGCGGAGTTGAGCGGCCGGTAGAGCCGAAGCCCCCTTCACCACGTGCCGTTTCGCCAAGGCTGTCTACTTCGTCCCAGACGATTTGCGTGACCGGGGCCAGCACCATCTGCGCGATGCGATCGCCGTGACCGATATCGAACAGCTCATGTCCCTGATTGATCAGAATAACACCAATCTGGCCGCGATAGTCGCTGTCGATGGTGCCGGGCGCGTTGGCGACAGTGACCCCGTGGCGCAACGCCAGGCCAGAGCGGGGTCGAACCTGAATTTCATAGCCGCGTGGTATCTCAACCGCGAGGCCGGTCGGGATCAATGCCCGGCCGCCCGGCATCAGCGAAATGCCCCGCTGGCGCTTGTCGTCCCCGAAATTGGCCAGCAGATCCATGCCGGCCGCACCACCAGACGCATAGCTGGGCAAGGGCAGTTCCAAATCCGCACCTTGCCAGCGGCGCACCCGCACGGTCACATCGCGGACGGCAAGTTTCAGGCCGGTATTCATGACAACTCCTCTGCCAGACGGGCCGCAATGCGCCGCGCGGTCTGATCTTTGCTCAACCGGGGCCATTCCTCGACATCATCTGCCGTGACTAGGATGGCGGCATTCTCATCCCCGCCCATGATCCCGGTCTCTGGCCGCACATCATTCGCGACGATCCAATCGCATCCTTTGCGCGCGCGCTTAGCTTGCGCATTGGCGATCACATCATGGGTTTCAGCGGCAAAGCCGATCACGATTCCAGGGCGATTGTCGCCTTGCGAGACCGTGGCGAGGATGTCGGGATTCTCCGCGAACTGCAGCGCTGGAAGCGTGCCGGAGCCGTCTTTCTTCATCTTGAGGTCAGATGCATTTTCCACCCGCCAATCGGCAACGGCGGCGCAGAAAATCGCGGCGTCCGCAGGCAAAGCGGCCTGAACCGCATCGGCCATCTGCCGCGCAGTCTCCACTTCGACCACCCGCGCCCCGCTTGGGCGCGCGGCGGCGGCCGGACCGGTCACGAAGGTGACATTTCCCCCCAGCGCGAGCACGGCCTCGGCCAATGCTGTGCCCTGTGCACCGGAAGAGCGGTTGGCGATATAGCGCACAGGATCGATCGGCTCGTGCGTTGGGCCGGACGTGATCAATACGTGCTTCCCGGCCAGTGGACCGTTGCGCAGTGCGCCATTTACGGCCTCTGCGATGGCTGCAGGTTCCGCCATGCGACCCGGTCCATATTCACCGCACGCCATATCCCCCTCATCCGGCCCTACCACCGCAATGCCATCCTCACGCAGGGTGGCGAGATTGCGTTGCGTGGCCGCGTGGGTCCACATGCGAACATTCATCGCGGGTGCGATCATCACGGGAGTATCCGTGGCCAGAAGCAAGGTGCTGGCCAAATCATTGCAGAGCCCATGGGCCATCTTTGCCATAAGGTCTGCTGTTGCTGGTGCGACGACGATAAGATCGGCGGAGCGCGACAACTGGATATGACCCATCTCTGCCTCATCGGTCAGATCGAACAGATCGCGGTAGACCTTTTGTCCAGACAGGGCACTGGCGCTGAGCGGCGTGACAAACTCCTCAGCAGCCCGCGTCAGGACAGGCGTTACGGTGTGCCCGCGCCGGCCAAGTTCCCGGATCAGGTCCAGTGACTTATAGGCTGCGATGCCGCCACCGATGATCAGCAGGATACGGCTCATCGTGTGATCCCGAAGGCAGCACAGGGGTCTTCGCCCGCCGGAAGTGGCTGAACGCGCACCTCGTTGAATGGCTCGGTGCTGTCGGGGCCAACCTGCCCAATCGACCAGACGGCCAGATCAGGGTTTGCTGTCAAAAGACCACGCGGAGCCCCCCAGTCGATGCGCGCATGGCCGTTTCCGGTGATCAGCACCACCGTGCCGCCGCGGGTCCGCTCCCGCGCCAGAAGAACGGTCTGCGCCAGAACCGCATCGCGATAGCGCTGCGCCTCTACAAATCCGCTCATGGCGCGCAGCGGTACCGCCCCGCAATGGGCATCGAACTGGGCTTGTTCACGCGTCGCACGCTCCGCCGGGGCGAGCGGTACTGTCAGTCCGTATCGCGCGGCCTCTGCGCCAAATGCACTTGCAGCCCCCTGCAACCGTGCCTGACGGACATCCGCGTCCGGCGCAGCCGCCCCGAGTATAAGTGCCGAGGGTGCGGCCCGCATGATCTGTGCATAAAGCCCGAAATCTGGCCACCCGCTTTGCGCCCATCCAAGGCGTTGCGCGATATCCCGATCCGAGGCGCCAGCCTGTAAGAGACCGTTCAGGCGGGCGGTGTCGGCACCATCCACCTGTTCGAACACGATGGCGGCGGGCTGAAGCGAAGCAACCAGCGCGGCCTGATAGGCGTGATGGTCCGCCACGCCATGCACCTCACCGATTATCACGACATCGGCGGTTTGAACGGGATCAGGTTCCGGCTCCCGCTCGGCACAGGCGGCCAGCGCAAAAGCGATCAGGGTCAGGATCAAAGGCAGGCGCATGCCATCCCTCCGCAAATAGACAAAGCCCCCGAAGCGACAACGCGCCGGGGGCTTCATATCAGGCAGTCTGGCACGGGTGCGCAAGCAGTTTCGCGTGCTTACCCCAGCTCCAGCAACTCGGCAGACGCACCGTTTTCGGCTTCGAGACGCTTGCGCAGCTTGCGCAAGGCCTGCGCTTCAAGCTGACGAATACGCTCCTTGCTGAGCCCCAGCTCGTTCCCGAGGCTTTCAAGCGTGCGCGGATCGTCACGCATCTTGCGCTCGATCACGATCATCTTCTCGCGGTCCGTTAGGGCCGTCATCGCGTCTGCAATCCAGCCGCGCACGCGGATCAGATCGACATCGTCGCTGACGGTTTCTTCGGCCTGCGGGCTTTCATCTTCCAGCGCCTCGACCCATTCGCGACCTTCGTCGCCGGCCTGTTGAGCGTTGAGCGAGAAGTCAGAGCCGTTGAGCCGTGCCTCCATCATCTCCACATCCCGCAGGGGAACACCAACCTCGGTCGCGATCATTTCGCGCATTTCGTGACCGGACACGGTGTCATCCATCGCCGTCTCACGCTCAAGCTTGGCCTTCACGCGCCGCAGGTTGAAGAACAACGCCTTTTGGCTGGAGGTCGAGCCGGTCCGCACCATCGACCAGTTGCGCATCACATAATCCTGGATCGATGCCTTGATCCACCACACGGCATAGGTCGAGAAACGCACACCGCGATCCGGGTCGAACTTCTCCGCAGCCTTCATGAGGCCCACACCAGCTTCCTGGATGAGATCGGGCATAGAGGCGCCATAGCGGCGATATTTCGACGCCATCGATACGGCAAGCCGCATGTAAGCGTTCACGAGCCGGTGCAGCGACCGCTCGCACCCCTCGTCTCGCCAGGCACGGGCGAGCATCAGCTCCGTTTCCGCGTCCAGCATTTCGGCACCCATTGCTTGACGGGTGATGGAACGGTGTCCTGAATCATCCAAAGCCATTTTGAGCCTCCATCCGTTGTGATCGCGGTGTCTTCCCGCTTATCTTGTTTATGCAGCTGCGGACCATTCGGTTCACTTTAGGCTGCGATTTTTCTGAGCGTCTGTTGGTAAGAAATGTTAAAAAATCTAAGCATCATCCTGGGCGGCGCGCGGTCAGGGAAGTCAGGCTTTGCTGAACGGCTGATCGTCGCGGACGGTCGCGCGCGGGCATATGTCGCCACAGCGCAGGCTTTCGATGCAGAGATGAAATTGCGGATCGCAGACCACCGTGCTGATCGGGGACAGGATTGGGAAACCATTGAGGAACCGCTCGCGCTGGTCGGCGCGATGCAAGGATTGGAACAGCGCGGGTTCAATGGGATTATCCTCATTGACTGCCTCACCTTGTGGCTCTCCAACCTTCTGTTGGCCGAGCAGGATCTCGAAGAGAACACGAGCGCGCTGTTGAGATATCTCGCGGGCGCGACGTGTCCGGTGGTCTGTGTGTCCAACGAAGTAGGCATGGGATTGGTTCCCGATAATAAACTGGGAAGACGCTTTCGTGACGCCCAAGGCCGCCTGAACCAGCAAATTGCAGCGCAGGCGGACCTTGCCGTGTTCGTCGCCGCGGGCCTTCCCCTCGTGTTGAAAGGCACCTTGCCGGAGAAATTTTTGTGAGAAATTGGTGGTTTATCCGACATGCTCCGACCCATGAGCGGCGCATGGTTGGCCAGCTCGACATTGATGCGGATTTTTCTAACGCGAAAAGCGTAAACAGATTGTTTCCAGTTTTACCCCAAAACGCTTTGCATCTTTGCTCCGATCTGACCCGGGCGCGTCAGACTGCCGCAGCGCTGAATTTGAACCCGCATTTCGATCCCCGCCTGCGTGAGATCAGTTATGGGGAATGGGAGGGGTTGGCCTTCGATGCTGCACCTGACCCAGACCTTGCCCGCGCCTTTTGGGAAAGCCCTGGCGATATCGCCCCACCTGGTGGCGAGAGCTGGAATGACCTCTCCGCGCGCGTCACCGCGCTGATTGATGAGGTGAATGCCGCAGGCGATGGTCCCGTCATCGCGGTTGGCCATATGGGCAGCATCCTTGCGGCCCTGTCTTATGCGACCGGATTGCCGCCGGAACGGGCGTTGAGCTTTCGGATTGACCCCCTCTCGATCACCCGGCTCGACTATCTCGATGGTCCATGGGCGATAAGCTGCGTCAACGCGTGATCCGATGCCGTGATGGGTACCACGCCAAATGCTGATTGGACCGATGCGGCCAAGACCGGCCAGAATGCTTTCACGAAGACAGGAGAGTACATCATGACTTGGGACATTCTCATCGGCGACCGTACCTATTCGAGCTGGTCGCTGCGCGGCTGGCTGTTGTTTGCCGGGTTTGAGACACCCGTAAATGTCTATCACGGTCGGATGTATTCGGATGAGCTTGAAGCGCTGAAAACGGATTTTGGTGCAGGTCGGCTCGTTCCGCAAATGCGGCGGGGCGATGTGCGGGTGTGGGACACGCTCGCCATGGCAGAGACGCTGGCGGATGAAAACCCGGCCATGTGGCCAAGCGATCCGGCTCAGCGAGCCTTGGCGCGCGCCATGACCGCCGAGATGCATTCCGGATTTGGGGCATTGCGCAATGACTGCACCATGAACCTGCGCCACGCCTATGAGGGGTTCGAACCCTCTGACGCCGTGCGCAAAGATGTCGCCCGGATCGAAGAGCTCTGGTCTACGGCACACGCCATGGCGGACGGCGGACCGTGGCTCTTCGGCGCCTATTCCATCGCAGATGTCTTCTACGCTCCGGTGGCCACCCGTATTGCAACCTACCGTCTTCCGGTGGGCGCGGTCGCGGCGGAATATGTCAAAACAACGCTTTCCCATCTTCCGCTGCGCCAATGGCGTGCGCGCGGCATCGCAGAGAATTACGTGCAACCGGGCTATGATCTAGAGCTGCCCCGCATGCCGTGGCCCGGGCCGACGGCCCCTGCAGGGCGCGTAATCGAAGGCGTGGACCCGATCAACAAGACATGTCCGTTTTCGGGCAAGCCGGTGCGTGCGGACTCTATTGGCTTCATCAACGGGGCGCCGATCGGATTTTGCAACACGTTCTGCCGGGACAAGGCCATTGCTGATCCAGGTGCCTGGCCTGAACTGTCCGCGATGGACGGATTTTGCCACGCCGTTGAGGATCGTCTCGCAATAGATGACTGACGGATTGGGTATTTGGGACCAATCCGAAATCACCTTCGGATTGGCTCAAATACCCAGATCCTGACGGAAGCCGCGCACTCAACCTCGGCTGAAGAGCGGGATCGGGTACCCAACATCCATCAGGTAGAGGCCGCAGGACGGCGCGACCGGGCCGCAGGCCGCGCGATCTGCCGCGCGCAGGGCTGCGCCAACATCGTCCGGCTGCCAGCCGCCCGAACCAACCTTTTCCAGAGTTCCCGCAAAGCTGCGAACCTGATTGTGGAGGAAAGAACGGGCTTCGACATGGATGTGAATTTCCTCTCCCACCGCCTCGATGTCGAGCCTGTCCAGCGTCTTTACCGGACTTTGCGCCTGACAATTGACCGAGCGGAATGTCGTGAAGTCATGTTTGCCGATCAACTGTGCGGCTCCGGCCCGCATGGCCTCGATGTCCAAGCGGTTTCGGGTTTGCCAGACACGACCAAATTCCAGCGCGGTGGGCGCTTTGCGTGACAGAAGCCGATAGAGATAGCGCCGTGACCGCGCGGAAAATCGGGCGTGAAAGTCATCCTCTGCCGCCACAGCCTGCAGGATTGAGACGGGTTTGGGGCGCAAGTGATGGTTCACTGCCTGTTGCAGCCGGTAAGGGTCCCACGCCGTCGGCAGGTCCACATGTGCCACCTGACCGCGCGCATGCACGCCCGCATCCGTCCGCCCGGCTCCGGTGATCAGAGGGTTCTCCGGCATGATTTTTGCCAGCGCCTTTTCAATCGCCTCCTGGACAGACGGATGCTTGTCCTGGCGTTGCCAGCCTGAGAAAGGCGCGCCGTCATATTCGATGAGAAAGGCATATCTGGGCATGATCCGGGGCCTAGTGTGTAACGGCGCGCTTGCCAAGCCCTCGAAATCCCGGCGTCGGGCCGCCATATTGAGCGCGACAGCTAGAATATGAGGCATCTTTGGGCATCACCGACATAACAGATGGCGTTCTGCGCCGGATCGAGGATGCGCAGGACGGTGCGCGGGAGATGCTGCTTGACCCGGTCGTACGCCTCGGCGTGACGGGGTTGAGCCGGGCGGGCAAGACCGTCTTCATCACCTCGCTTGTCGCCAATCTGCTTGAACGCGGGCGGATGGCGCAGATGGGCGCGGTGGGCGAGGGCCGGATCGCGTCAGTCTATCTTCAGCCGCAACCCGATGACAGCCTGCCGCGCTTTGATTTCGAGGGGCATCTGGCAAAGCTGACGGCCCCTGATCCGACATGGCCCGACAGCACCCGCGCGATTTCCACGTTGCGCCTGTCGATCCGCGTGCAGCCAAAGGGCCTGCTGAGCGGCCTCAGGGGATTGCGCACGGTCCATCTGGATATTGTCGATTATCCGGGGGAGTGGTTGCTCGACCTGCCGCTGATGACGCTCGACTATGCCCAATGGTCCGAGCAGGCCCTCAACGCCGCACGGTCCCCGGCGCGGCGCGATCATGCCGCGCAATGGCTGGCCGGGCTCGATCAGGTCGATCCCGCCGCAAAGTTGGACGAGAGCGTTGCTGGCGAACAGGCCCGCGCCTTCACAAATTATCTGGCCGCGATGCGCGCGGCGGGCCTGTCGGACTTCGCGCCGGGGCGGTTCTTAATGCCGGGTGATCTGGAAGGGTCCCCCGCGCTTACCTTTGCCCCGCTGCCCAAGCCGGACAAGGGCGGCTCACGCTCGCTCTGGCGCGCGTTCGAGCGCCGCTTTGAAAGCTATAAGCGGCTGGTCGTCAAACCCTTCTTTCGCAATCATTTTGCGCGCATCGACCGTCAGATCGTGCTGATCGACGCACTTGGCGCAATCCATGCCGGACCGCAGGCCGTTGCCGATCTGCGCGGCTCCATGGCTGATATTCTGGAGGCTTTCCGCCCCGGCCCCAATTCTTGGCTGACGAGCTTTATGGGCCGCCGGGTGGAGCGGATCCTGTTTGCTGCCACCAAGGCCGATCACCTGCATCACACCCAACACGCAGAGCTGACCGCGATCATGGAGGCACTCGTCGCAGATGCCCGCAGGCGCGCTGATTTTCGCGGCGCGCAGACCGGTGCGATGGCGCTGGCCGCCGTGCGCGCAACCGTCGAACAGATGGTGGATCATGGCGGGCAGGAGCTTGGCATGGTGCGCGGTCGCGCGCTCGACACCGGGCGCGACATCGCATTGCACCCCGGTGATCTGCCTCGCGATCCCAACGCGCTCATCGGCATGGCGACCAGCGGGGCGCAAAGCTGGCTCGACGACGGTTATTCGGTGATGCGGTTTGCGCCGCCGCGCCTGACCGGGATCGCGGGGGAGGGACCGCCGCATATCCGTCTCGACCGGGCGGCTGAATTTTTGATCGGGGATAAGTTGCGATGAGCGAGGAACCAAAGCGCCGCGGACCGGTCATTCTGGAGCAGGACTTGCCCGCCGCAGACGTTACACCGCAGACGGCGGCGCCTATTCTCGACGCCCCGCGACCGGCAATGGTGCGCGCCACAGCTCTGGCCGCGCGCCAGCAGCCACGGGGATCATGGCTTGCGCGCCTTTTCTGGAGCGCGATGGTCGCGCTCTTGGGAATTGCCATCACGACGAGTGCGTGGAGCTTTGTCGAGGGGCTGATCCTGCGCAATCCGCTGCTTGGACAGATCACGCTGGGCCTGATGGCGATCCTTGTTTTGACCATCGTCGCCTTTGTGTTGCGGGAGTGGTTGGCCCTGATGCGCCTGGGGCGTGTCGACACGCTTCGCCAATCCGCTACGGCGGCGCGCACTGGATCCTTGCAAGAGGCGCAGGCCGTCGCCAAGCGGGTTGCGCAGCTCTATGCGGGCCGGGCGGAATTGCGGGCGAAGGAAGACCGGATCGCGCGTCGGATCGACGATATGCTCGACCCGGACGCCGTTCTGGCAGAGGCGGAACGCGGCTGGCTGACCCAACTCGATGCACAAGCGGTTGAGGAGGTTGGAAGCGCCGCTCGAACCGTCGCCGGTGTCACCGCACTTGTCCCGCTTGCGTTGATGGATGTGTTGACCGCAATGAGCGCGAATATCCGCATGATCCGGCGAATTGCTGAAATCTATAATGGGCGCACGGGTTTCTTTGGCTCATGGCGACTGTTTCGGGCGGTCGCCACTCATCTGGTTGCAACCGGTGCGGTCGCTGTCGGCGACGACGTGATCGGGGCGGTCGCAGGGGGCGGTGCACTCGCCAAGCTGTCTCGCCGGTTTGGTGAAGGGGTGGTAAACGGTGCGCTCACCGCACGCGTCGGTGTGGCCGCGATAGAGGTCTGTCGCCCCATGCCCTTTGCCGCGCTCGACCGTCCATCGGTGCGTGGCATTGCCAGCCGTGCCCTGGGCGGCCTGTTTGGAAGCCGCGAAAAATCTTAAATATTTGCGCCCTTGCAGCGACGCCCGTTTCCATCAAATTTGAAACAAAGCTGACAGGAGCCACCATGACCGTCGAAATCGGATTTGCCACCACGCCCGAGGATATCGCCGCTTGTATGGAGGTGCGTCGGCAGGTGTTCGTCATTGGTCAGAACGTGGATCCCGAGCTCGATTTTGACGGGCTCGACGATGAGGCGATCCACTTCATTGCCCGCAAGGACGGAAAGGTTGTCGGCACGGCACGGTGGATTGTGGACGGGCCGAAAGTGAAGTTCGGGCGCCTGTCCGTGCTCGATGAAATGCGCGGACAAGGCATCGGCACGCTGATCTTTGATCGTATGGTGGAAGAGATGCGAACGCGTCCCGACCTGACTTATGCCAAGCTCAGCGCCCAGATCGGGCCGATGCATGTCTACCGTGATCGCGGCTTTGTCGAGATCGGAGAGCGCTACATGGAGGCGGGCATGGAGCATCAGGACATGGAACAGCATTTCGACTGAGCCGTGCCGGAGCGGATCAGCTCGTCAGCGAACGCCCAGCATGCGTTCCATTTCCGATGCAACGCGCAGCAGTTTTGCTTCACCGAACGCCGCACCCATTGCCATGATCCCGCAAGACGGTGTGCCAGTGGGCAAGGTGATCGCAGACAGGCCCAGCAGATTGCCGATGCGCGTGTTTTGCAGTGCCAGCAGGTTCTCCGCTCGATAAAAGTCGAGATCGGCGGCAAGATCGGCCACTTTCGGCGGCGTGATGGCTGCGGACGGGATGAGGACTGCATCAAAGGCGGAGACCTCTTCCCGCCAGATGGCCCGCAATTCTTCAAGCCGCTTACGCTTGCCGATGTAGTCCCAGGCCGCGACTGCCTCTCCTGCGCGGAACCGGGCCTCGACCTCCGAAAACATCGTGTCAGGATGCGCGGCGATCCGCTCTCCATGCGTGGCCCAGGCCTCTGCGATGAAAAGCGGCCCGCCATTGGCCATTGCCTCCGCGACGGTCTCGCTCGTGATCCGAGTGATCTGCGCGCCCGCTTTGGCCAACGCATCGACGGCGGTCTCGAACGCTGCACGCGGTGCGTCCCGTGCGTCTTCGACGGCGACCGTGTCCAGCACCGCGAGGTTCAGCGTCGGATGGGTGCCCGCCAGATCCGGGGCCTTGGGGCCGCCAAGAGCCTCCAGCATCAACGCCGCGTCCTCGACCGAGCGGGTCAGGGGGCCAACCGTATCAAAGAACGCGCAGAGCGGCACGACCCCGTCCAACGGCAGCAATGTTGCGGTGGTCTTCAGGCCAACAAGGTCGTTCCAAGCCGAGGGCACGCGGACCGACCCGCCCGTATCAGACCCGATCCCGACGGCTGCCAGCCCGTGGGCAACGGACGCCGCTGCACCGGATGAAGATCCGCCCGGAACGGCGTCTGGGTCGTGAATATTCGGAGGTGTCGCTGTCACCGGATTGTACCCGATGCCTGCAAAAGCCAACTCAGTCATATGAGTCTTGCCAAGGCAAACTGTCCCATGCGCCGCCGCCGTTGCCAGGACCTTTGCATCCGCATCAGGCAAGCGGCCCTTCAACAGGGCACTGCCCGCCTCGGTCTCGGTTCCTGCGGTGTCGAACAGGTCTTTCCATGAGATCGAAACCCCGTCGAGCGGCCCTTTGCGGGTTCCGGCCTTCGCCCGTTTCGCCGCGGCCATGGCCTCGGCGCGCGCGCGCTCAGCGGTGGTGCGGGCATAGATTGACTGGCCGGCGGGATGATTTGAGATGGCGTCCAGATAAGCCTCTGTCATCTCAACAGGATCAAGCGTGCCTGCGGCGATGGCTCGTCCCTGATCGGCGGCAGTCCAATTGAGGTGATCTGTCATCTGAAGCCCTTCTCTGGTCAAGCGGAGCCTAGCCGGGTGCTCTCCCGGCGGCAATCGGGCGCGGCTCTTGCCAGTGGACAATCCCTGCTCAGCGACCCCATATGCAAATCATGAATTATGATTGCGATATCGCCATTGTCGGCGGCGGTTTGAATGGCCCCGCCCTCGCCCTTGCGCTTTCAGGCGCTGGATTTTCGGTGACGTTGATCGACGCGTTGCCGGTCGAGACACGCGCGGACCCAGCATTTGACGGACGCGCTTACGCCGTTGCGTTGACGTCGCAGAACCTCCTGCGTGCGCTCGGTATCTGGTCCGCGGTTGAAGATCATGCACAGCCCATTCTTGATATCGTGGTGAGTGACGGTCGCGCAGGGCAGGGCGGCTCCCCGCTTCATGTGCATTTCGATCATCGCGAGATCGAGGAGGGACCGTTCGGCGCGTTGGTCGAGGATCGCCACTTGCGCAGCGCGCTGATCGCAGCTGTCGCAGCCAATGAGCAGATCACCATGCGCGCGCCAGAGCGGGTTGTTGCTCAACATGTCGACAACACAGGCGCGACGCTGACGCTTGAAAGCGGCGAGAGCCTGCGCACCCGTTTAATCGTCGGCTGTGATGGCCGCGCGAGCGGCACGGCGGAGCGGGGGGGGATCGGGCGTATGGCCTGGGGATACGACCAGACCAGCCTTGTCTGTGCGATTGAACATGAGAAACCCCATGATGGCGTTGCCCACCAAATGTTCTTCCCCGAAGGACCACTGGCGATCTTGCCGTTGCAAGGCAATCGCTCCTCTATTGTCTGGACAGAGGAGACGACGCGCGCAAACGCGGTTCAGGCAATGTCGGACGTTGGGTATCTGGCGGCATTGCGTCCGCGCTTTGGTGATTTTCTGGGTGATATTCGCCTTGCCGGGCAACGCTACACCTATCCGCTGGGGCTGAGCCTTGCGCGCAGCTGGACGGCAGATCGGATCGTGCTGGCCGGTGACGCGGCGCATGGTATTCATCCGCTCGCCGGGCAGGGCCTGAACCTCGGCCTGCGCGACATCGCGGCTCTTGCGGAAGTGCTGACGGATGCAAAGCGGCGGGGTGAAGATTTTGCCCGTGCCAGCGTTCTTGAGCGATATGTGCGCTGGCGCCGGTTCGATACAGCCGGTCTTGCCATCGCAACGGACGGGATCAATCGGCTGTTTTCCAATGACAACCCGATTTTGCGCGGTCTGCGCGATCTGGGCCTTGGTGCGGTGAACGCCGTGCCGCGCGCCAGGCGCGGGTTCATGCGGGAAGCGGCGGGGCTAACGGGCGACCTTCCGCGATTGCTTTCGGGACGCGCGCTCTGACCGCGCGATCAGATGGGTATTTTTGCCAATCCGAAGGGCGCAGGTTTCGCGCGCGAAACCTTTTATCTTTCATTTTCAGGGGTTTGTCGTTAACGCAAAATTAATTTTTGCAGAAATGTCGATCCGGGCCGGTCCCGTTCGTCATGGATGTGAAGGCGATGTGCCTTCGGATCATGATGAAAGGTTTAGACATGGCCCTTGCTTCCACTTTGACGGTCGGATCCGCGCTGGTGGCGCTTTTGGCGGCGGCTCCCTTTGCCCTGCCACGTGCACAAGTCATCGAGCGTACTGCGGTCGTTGCCGCTGACCCCAGCATTGTATTCGATCTGATCGAGAGCTCTGCCGGATATCAGCGGTTCAATCCCTATCGGGATACCGATGCCGAATTGCAGATCACGCCTTTTGGGCCTGAGGCCGGCGTCGGGTCAGGCTTTGCCTTTGAAGGACGGGAAGGGACTGGGACACAGACCGTGACCGCCGTGACCCCGGACCGAGAAATTGTCCATCTGATCGACCTGGGCGCGATGGGGCAGCCCGTTCAAACTTTCACGCTGACCCCGGTTGCCGGAGGGACGGAGGTGCGTTGGGCGATCCGCTCGGAATTCGGACTGAACCCGATTGGTCGCGTGTTTGGCCTGTTTATGGACGGGATGCTGGGACCACGGCAGGAGGCGGGGCTGGAAAACCTTTCCGCAACGCTCACCCCTCAGGCATAATCAACTATAGGAAAAGGAATAAACTCATGCGCTACACCCTGTTTCTCTACAGCAATGAAGCTGACTTCGCCGATGTTTCCAAAGCCGATATGGACGAGAGCAAAGCCGCGTTCGGTGCCTATATCGGCGCATTGAAAGAGGCCGGCGTCTTTGTTGATACCGATTGGCTGCAACCCAGCATGACCGCGACGACGATCACGCTGAAAGGTGGTGAACGTCGGGTGCAGGACGGGCCTTATGCGGACACCAAGGATCAGTTGGGCGGCTATTTCGTGCTGGATGTCGCGGATCTGGATGCTGCACTCGACTGGGCGGCCAAGTGTCCGTCGGTTCACTATGGCTATGTCGAGGTGCGTCCGACGGCCTTTCCTGCATGACTGATGCGGCGGCCCGCGCGACAGAGGTGGCGCGGGCGTCTTATGGGCGGCTTGTTGCGTTGCTTGCAGCCCGAAGCGGCGACATTGCCGGGGCTGAGGATGCGCTGGGCGATGCGTTTGCGCGCGCGTTGCAACGGTGGCCTGAAGAGGGTGTTCCCGACCGGCCGGACGCCTGGCTGATGACCGTCGCGCGCAACAGGATGAAGGATCGGTGGAAAAGTGCAGCCGAGTGTCGCCGCGCGCCAGAAGCGGCTGCAGAGGACATCATGGCCGAAATCACAGCGATAGACCCGGAGGGCATTCCGGATGCGCGATTGCGTCTGATGTTTGTCTGCGCACATCCCGCGATAGACGCCAAGGTACGGACGCCGCTTATGTTGCAAGTCGTTCTGGGTCTGGACGTCGCCACAATCGGCCCTGCCTTTTTGGTTCCACCAGCCACATTGGCGCAACGCCTGGTGCGGGCGAAGCGCAAGGTGCGCGACGCGGCCATTCCGTTTTCCCTGCCCGGTCGGGAGCATATGCCAGAGCGGCTCGACGCGGTGCTTGAGGCGATCTATGGCGCGTTTTCTGTCGAAGCTGGTGAAGAGCTGCGGGAAGAGGCTGTCTATCTGTCGGACATGATGGCCGCGCTCATGCCTGAAAGCGCAGAGGTGTTGGGGCTGGGCGCGCTCTTGCTGTTTGCGTCTGCCCGCGATGCGGCGGCGCGGGTGGAGGGTCGGTTCGTGCCATTGGCAGAGCAGAACGTCGGTCTGTGGGACCGGATGCGCTTGCGACGTGCGGAGGTGATGCTTGCGCGCGCGGGGGCGATGGGGGATCTGGGACGGTTCCAATTGGAAGCTGCAATTCAGGCCGTGCATTGTGATCGGGCCAAGACGGGGGAGACCGACTGGCGCGCAATCGAGCATCTTTATGTGGGCCTGATGCAGACCGCACCGACCGTAGGCGCGGCGGTCGGGCAGGCCGCCGCGGTTGGCGAGGTGCATGGCCCCCGCGCCGGTTTGACCGCACTCGATCGGATCGAGGCAGACGCGCTTGCCGTGCACCAGCCCGGTTGGGCCGTGCGCGCGCATCTTCTGGCGCGGGATGGCCAGACGCGGGCGGCGGCGGCCGCTTATGATCGAGCGCTGGGCCTCAGCTCGGACGCGGCGGTTCGGGCGTGGCTTTCTGCGCGGCGCGATGCGCTTTCACCGCAACGGATTTGAGCGGAATTTGGCTCAACACTGGACCGGAGGGGTGTCGGGCGGCTATTCTGCACTCAACGGGACGCCATGATCCCGAACCATGAGGCCAGTTATGCAGTATCCCCAGCGGTTTTCAGACCTGCCGGAATACGCCTTTCCGCGTCTGCGCGCGCTGCTTGCGCCGTTGATTCCGGGTGGGGCGGAATTGCCGATGTCAATTGGTGAGCCAATGCACCCGTTGCCCGCGATGTTGGGTGAGGTGTTGGCCGCGAATGTCGGGGGCTATGCGAAATATCCCCCCAATGAGGGTCTTCCCGAGTTGCGTGCCGCGCAAGCGGCGTGGATCAAGCAGCGCTATGGTGTCGAGAAGGATCCCGAGACCGAAATTCTGCCGCTGAACGGGACACGCGAAGGTCTGTTTGCGGCCTGTGTCGCGCTGGTTGCGGAGCGCAAGAACGGGGACCGGCCGGTCGTGCTGCTGCCCAATCCGTTCTATCAGTGCTATGCCGTGGCGGCGCTGACAGCGGGGGCGGAGCCGGTCTATGTGCCGGCACTTGCCCAGAACGGCTTTCTGCCCGACTTTGCCAGTGTGCCTGCCGATCTTTTGGCACGGACGGCGGCTGTTTACATGTGCTCTCCCGCGAACCCGCAAGGCGCGGTTGCGGATCGTGCCTATTGGAGCGCATTGCTGGATCTGGCGGAGACGCATGATTTCCGGATCTTTGCGGATGAATGCTATTCGGAGATCTGGCGCGAAACGCCTCCGACCGGGGCGTTGGAGGCGCTGGGCCCGCATGATCCTGAACGGCTGATGGTGTTTCATTCCCTGTCGAAGCGCTCGAACCTGCCTGGACTGCGCTCCGGCTTCTGCGCAGGGGGGGCACGCAGTATCGCTGCGATGAAGCAGTTGCGGTCTTATGCAGGGGCACCCTTGCCCATTCCGGCCCAGAAGGCGGCCACGGCAATCTGGTCTGACGAAGCGCATGTTGAGGACAATCGGGCGCTGTACCGTGAGAAATTCGCGATTGCGGATGAGGTTCTGGGCAATACGCCGGGTTACACCAGCCCGGAGGCTGGGTTCTTCCTGTGGATCGCGGTGCGCCATGATGAGGAGATGACGCGGCGCCTGTGGACGGAGCATGGCGTGAAAGTGCTTCCGGGGCGCTATCTGAGCCGCAACACCGATACTCGCTTTGGCGGTGGAAACCCCGGTGCAGGGTATATCCGCGCGGCCTTGGTCGCGCCCGCCGATGATGTGCGGCGCGGGCTTGAGGCCATTCGGAACGAGATTGAGAGGGAGCGGCAGCCATGACGTTTTTCACAGAGTCCGCGCCGCGTGAGCCTTTGCTGGGCAAGACGGTTCATGCCTTTCTCAGCCGGATTGCTGGACGGGCCTTGGGGGCTGCGTTTCTGGCGCTTTCGGTTGTGCTGGCTGTCGTGCTCTATACCTGGTCACCGGATGATCCGAGCTTCCTGAACATCGTGGATCGCGCGCCGCAAAATGCGCTTGGCGCGTTCGGGGCCAATTTGGCGGGGCTGCTGATGCCCGCCATTGGTCTGGCTGCCTGGGTGCTGCCGATCAGTCTTTTGGTGTGGGGCGCGCGCCTGGTCTTGCGGCGCGGAGAGGAGCGGCTGTTTCTGCGCTTTTTGTTGTTGCCCTTTGCGCTGCTGGTCACGGCCGTCTTTGCGGCGGCGCATGTTCCCTTCGTCAGTTGGCTGCCCGACTACGGTCTTGGTGGCCGGGCGGGTGATGGGCTTGCGGGCTGGTTGCTGGGCCTTTTGCCTATGGCGCCCGGCACTGGGGTTCGGGCCATCGCCTTTGTGGGCATCGTGGCCTTTGTTCTGATCAATGCGCTGATGTTGGGGGTGTCGCGGGCAGAAGCGCGCCTTGTGCTGAGGGGCTTTGCGCGCGGATTGCGGCGGGTCTGGGTCGTCGCCCTTGCTATGCTTGCATGGCTTTGGTCCAAGCGTGGATCGGTCGTGCCCGCCCGGCGCGCGCGGGCGGATGACGCGGAACCTGCCGCGCCCGTGTCCCGTGTACGGCGCGAGCCGGGATTTGACGCCGGTACGGCGGACCCAGCGCCTGCCCAATCGTTTGGTGCAGATGATGGGGTTGCCGAAATCGATCACGATGCGGACGAGGAAGAAGCGCCTGCAAGTTCGCCGATGAGGTTGATGGAGCGGATCAATGCGGCCATGGCGCGAGACGCCGAGCCGCAGACCGCATCTGACGCCGATCTGTTGGACGAAGAGGATCAGCCCGAAGCGGTCACGACTTACTCCGCGCCGGACGCGGCGCGCACAGAGCCGGTATTCAAGCCGGTGGTGCAGCATCCGCCAAGCCGCCCGGTCGCCAAGTCCCAGCGGGCACAGGCCGAGGAGCAGCCGCGGTTCAAGCTGGACGACGAGGAAGACGGATATGAGCTTCCGCCGCTGTCGCTGTTGGAGAGCCCGCAGGGCCTTGTGCGCCACCAGTTGAGCGAAGAGGCGTTGGAACAGAACGCCCGTATGCTTGAAAGCGTATTGGATGATTATGGCATTCGCGGAGAGATCGTCTCTGTCCGGCCCGGCCCCGTTGTGACGATGTATGAACTGGAGCCAGCGCCGGGTCTGAAAGCATCCCGTGTGATCGGGTTGGCGGACGATATCGCACGTTCGATGTCGGCCCTTGCGGCACGTGTCTCGACCGTGCCGGGCCGCTCGATCATCGGAATCGAACTGCCCAATGAGAACCGCGAGAAGGTGTTGTTGCGCGAGATGCTGTCGGCGCGGGCCTATGGTGACAGCAATCACAAGCTGCCGCTGGCGCTCGGCAAGGATATCGGCGGGGAGCCGGTGATCGCGAACCTTGCCAAGATGCCCCACTTGCTGATCGCAGGGACGACCGGTTCGGGTAAGTCGGTGGCGATCAATACCATGATCCTGTCGCTGCTCTATCGTCTGACACCCGACGAGTGCCGCCTGATCATGATTGACCCCAAGATGCTGGAACTGAGCGTCTATGACGGCATCCCGCATTTGCTCTCGCCCGTTGTAACCGATCCGAAGAAAGCGGTGGTTGCACTGAAATGGACGGTTGCGGAAATGGAAGAGCGCTATCGCAAAATGTCCAAGATGGGTGTGCGCAACATCGACGGCTATAACAGCCGGGTCGAGGACGCCCTGTCGAAGGGAGAGAATTTCTCTCGCACGGTACAGACCGGTTTTGACGAGGATACCGGGGAGCCGATTTTCGAAACGGAGGAATTCGCCCCCGAAAAAATGCCCTTTATCGTGGTGATCGTCGACGAGATGGCGGACCTGATGATGGTTGCGGGCAAAGAGATCGAAGCGTGCATTCAGCGCCTTGCGCAGATGGCGCGGGCGTCAGGTATTCACCTGATCATGGCGACGCAGCGCCCGTCGGTCGACGTGATTACCGGCACGATCAAGGCCAATTTCCCGACGCGGATTTCGTTCCAGGTCACGTCGAAAATCGACAGTCGCACGATCCTGGGTGAGATGGGGGCCGAACAGCTGCTGGGCATGGGCGACATGCTCTATATGGCGGGTGGCGGTCGCGTGACCCGTGTACATGGCCCGTTCTGTTCGGACGAAGAAGTGGAGGAGGTCGTCAACCACCTCAAGGCGCTGGGCGCGCCCGAATATGTCTCGGGCGTTGTCGAGGGGCCGGATGACGGGGCCGAGGCGGATATTGACCTCGTGCTCGGTCTTGGCGGCAATACTGGTGGGGAAGACGCGCTCTACGACCAGGCTGTTGCCATCGTGGCGCGGGATCGGAAGTGTTCGACCAGCTACATCCAGCGCAAGCTTGCCATCGGCTATAACAAGGCCGCGCGCCTCGTTGAGCAGATGGAGGATAATGGTGTGGTCAGTCAGGCCAATAAGGTCGGCAAGCGCGATATTCTGGTGCCCGAGCCCGTGTCCCACGGATAGATCGGGCGTGGAGGTCGTATGCTGATTGAGGATCTTGGCCTGCTCATCGTGGCAATTGTGGTCTTTGCGTTGAACCTGTGGCTTTTGCGACGGGTGGCTCGGGATGAGGCCCAAGATGCGGCGGGTGCGGATCTGCCGCCATGGGAGCAGGTGATGGGCGTCACTGTGCTCGGAGGGTTGATCGCACCGGCCTATATCTGGATTGCGCGCGGAGCGGACCGACCGCGTGCGCGGAAGAATGCGCACTTGCGGATCGCGCTCTATGCGCAAGCGGCGTTGGCGGTGTTGGTTGCGGGTCTTGTCGGTTCGCTCATTCTTTATCCGTCCTGACGCGAAGCGGCGGTTTCTGCGTGAAACCCTCCTGCCAGTATTGGAACTGGATTTGCTGCTTTTCGCGCACTCTCGCCAAAGTGACATTGACCGTCTGGAACCAACCGCGGCGCATGCGCATATATATGCCATGAAACGAAGAACATTTATCGCGGGCTCTACGGCCCTGGCTGCACTGGGCCTCGCGTCGGCGGGTCACGCGCAGGGAGCTGAAGAGCTGGCCCGGATCGACACCTATCTGAATGCGATGCGCGAGGCGGGCGGCCGTTTCGTGCAGTTCAACAGCGATGGTAGCCGATCCGAGGGAGAGCTATGGATCCGCAAGCCGGGGCTGATGCGTTTCGAGTATGATGCGCCGCATTCCCATGTGGTGATTTCTGATGGCGTCTGGGTGGCTGTTGTCGACCGCCGATCCAATGACGATGCGAACCGCGTGCCGTTGAGCCGCACGCCGCTTAACCTTATCCTGCGGGACAATATCGACCTGCTGCGCACGGGGGCCGTTCAGCGGATCCGCAAGAGCGGGGCGGAGACGCGGTTAATCATGATTGATCCGGACGAGCCGGATTCTGGCACGTTGGAGATGGTGTTCACAGAGAACCCGCTGAGCCTGAGCCGCTGGATCACGACCAACCCGCAAGGTCAGCGGACGGAAATCCAGCTGACCGATTTGCAGGAAGGTGTTTCCATTCCGCGCGGCATGTTCTCAATCGAAGCGGCCCTGACCAACCGGGGCTAAGGAATCGGGGGTGCGCGGGTTGTCTCTCTGACCCGCGCGCGCCACAATGCAGCCCTGACGCGCCACCTGCCGCGAAAGGGCTGAAATGCAGCTCTACCTTCCTATTGCCGAAGTCTCGGTCAACATGTTCCTGCTGCTCGGGCTGGGCGGAGGTGTCGGTGTGTTGTCCGGCCTGTTCGGGGTCGGCGGCGGATTTTTGCTGACACCGCTTTTGATCTTTATCGGCATTCCGCCCGCGGTGGCGGTTGCAACTCAGGCCCCACAGATCGCGGGGCTTTCGCTGTCTGGGACGCTCGCGCATCTGCGACGGCGGACTGTCGACCTTCGCATGGGGACAGTGCTGTTGAGCGGGGGCCTGGTTGGATCCGCAACCGGTGTTTGGGTCTTCCGGTTGCTGACGGAGTTGGGGCAGGTCGATCTGCTGGTCTCGCTGGCTTACGTGATCTTTCTGGGCGTCGTGGGCGGCTTGATGTTCTGGGAGAGCGTCGGGGCGCTGCGGCGAAGCAAAGGTGGCACGGTTGTCGTCAAACCGCGAAAGCGGCATGGCTGGGTGCATGGATTGCCGCTGAAGATGCGGTTTCGGGCGTCGCATCTCTATATCTCTGCGATCCCTCCGTTTGTGATCGGGCTTTTGGTTGGGGTGTTGTCCGCAATCATGGGGGTTGGTGGCGGGTTCATCATCGTTCCCGCGATGATCTATATCCTTGGGATGCCAACGGCTGTCGTGATTGGGACGTCGCTGTTTCAGATCATTTTCGTGACCGGGTTCACGACCCTTCTGCACGCCACGCAGACTTACTCGGTGGATGCGGTGCTTGCCCTTTTGCTGTTGGTCGGTGGTGTTGTCGGCGCGCAGATCGGCGCCCAGATCGCGGTTAAGCTGCGAGCCGAACAGTTGCGCATCCTTTTGGCGGCCATGGTTCTGCTGGTCTGTGCAAAGTTGGGCTATGATCTGATTGTTGAGCCGTCAGAGCTTTACTCCCTCGGGCGGATCGCGCTGTGAGGGGGGTGCTTGCCGCTCTATTCTGGTTGTGCAGCCTGTTGCCGGTATTGGCGGAGCAGGTCATTGCAGACCTCAATCAAAATCAGGTTGCGATCACCGCGACATTTGATGGTTCGGAAATCTTCGTTTTCGGTGCTGTGCGGCGGGACGCGCCTGTGCCCGCTGGGGCGGGGCCCCTTCAGGTTCTGGTTTCCATCGTCGGCCCAGAGGGGCCGATTGATGTGCGGCGCAAGGAGCAGGTCGCCGGTATCTGGATCAACGCCGATACTGTCGAGATAGACAGCGCCCCCTATTTCTACGCAATGGCCACAACTGCGCCCTTGCGCGAGGTCATCAGCCATACAGAGCAGATGCGTCAGCGGATCGGGTTGGAGCATCTGGTCAAGCTGATCGACGCACCGGCCGACGTGGCCGATACCCCAGCCTTTCGCGAGGCGCTGATGCGCGTGCGCAGCCGCGAAGGGCTGTATGAGGAATTGGTTGGGGCTGTCACGTTGCGGGATGAGACCCTTTTCGACGTATCGGTGCGGTTGCCTGCAAACCTCGTGGAGGGTGATTACCGCGCGCGTGTCGTTCTGACCCGTGATTTGGAGGTCGTCGACAGTGTCGAGCAGACAATTGCTGTTCGGCGCAGTGGATTTGAGGATTGGGTGTATACGTTGGCCATGGACAAGCCGTTGATTTACGGTCTGCTTTCCTTGGCCATTGCTCTGTTTTTGGGGTGGGCCGCCGCGAGCGTGTTTCGATATGTACGCTCTTAGTTAGTGCAATATTGCACTTGATTGGTGCGATATCGTACCATATATCTCTTTCAGTCATCTGAAGGAGAAGCCCATGTCTATTTCACGTCGTCAGACCCTCGCCCTGTTGGGGGGAGGCGTTGTCATCGCTGCCGCCGGTGGTGCTGCTACATTTGCGGGAACCCGGACGCCACACCGGGCGCTCGCACCCTGGGCCGAGGCGGGTACCTATGGTGACGTGCGCCTGAATGCGCTGAGCCACGCGATCCTTGCGCCCAATCCCCACAATATGCAGCCTTGGGTGGTAGAGTTGGTTGGAGAGGACTCATTCCTCCTGCATGTCGATCGTAGCCGCCTGTTGCCGCAGACGGATCCTTTCAATCGGCAGATCACCATCGGTTTGGGATGCTTTCTGGCTCAGATGGAGATTGCGGCATCTCAGACAGGTCACGGGATCGAGTTGACGCCCTTCCCCGAGGGCACGCCGGAGGATTTGCTGGACGACCGGCCTGTCGCGCATGTGCGGTTCATCCCGGATGCTGTGGACCCCGATCCGCTCTTCGCTGCGATCCCGCACCGCCGCTCAACCAAAGAGCCGTTCGACATGACGCGCCCGGTGTCGGCATCCGATCTTTCGGGCCTGACCGGTGGTTTCGGAGCTGTGGACATCCGCGCAACAACAGCGTCCGACCGGGTTGCCGGTATTCGGGAACTGATGTGGGATGCCTGGCTGATCGAATATGAAACGCCAGCAACCTTGAAGGAAAGCGTTGACGTGATGCGTTTTGGCCGGGCTGAAATCAATGCCGCCCCGGATGGTATCGATTTGGGCGGAGCGTTTCTGGAAGGCCTGATGATGGCCGGGCTCCTGAATGCTGAACAATTGCTGGAGCCGGGCACGACGGCCTATTCCACGGGGATCACGATGTATCGCGAGATGCTCGATGCGACCCCCGCTGCCATCTGGCTGACCACGCCTGGAAATTCGCGGGTTGAACAATTGGCGGCTGGGCGTGCGTGGTTGCGCCTGAACCTTCAGGTGACGGCAGCTGGACTGGCGCTGCATCCGGTCAGTCAGGCGTTGCAGGAGTTTCCGGAAATGGCAGAACCCTATGCGCGTGCGCATGCGATGCTTGCACCAGACGGGGGGACCGTGCAGATGCTGGGGCGGATCGGTTTTGCCGATGCCGTACCGCTGACGCCACGCTGGAGCCTGCATGACAAACTCGTCACCTCCTGACCCGCAGGGTGTTGGACAGATCTTTGCGCTGTTCAACGAAATCGGGATCATCGGACAGTTGAGCCGCACTTTGTTCGAGGCGCGGCTCGAACCGGGTATGACGATCCACCAATTCTCGGTTCTGAACCATTTGATGCGGGTCGGTGAAGGCACGACGCCGCAGCGTATGGCTACAGCCTTTCAGGTTCCCAAGACCTCGATGAGCCACACGGTGGCTGGCTTGGTCAAACGCGGCTACGTCACGCTTGAACCCTCACCCACTGATGGGCGGTCGAAATGCGTATTCACCACCGAAGCGGGACGCGCGTGCCGCGACCGTGCGATCGCAGCCTTGGCGCCCGATATTGCAGAGCTTGCGCCGCAACTGCCCGAGGGGCTGGTCGAGGCACTGCTGCCGCACCTTGTCACCTTGCGCGAGGTGATGGACGCCGCGCGCGACTGAACGGAGCGCAGTTTCACGGCCAAAGCGTCGCGATTGTCTGAAAACGACCCGTGCCCGTCGAATTAGAACTTGCCCCTGCCTGCACCGCCGCGCTTGGCTGTGACAAGGACAGGGGAGTGCGATGGGTTATTCCGGTTTCAAGGTTTTCTGGGAAGGACTGCGCGGCAATACCGGGTGGAAACCCGTCTGGCGTGACCCGGCCCCGAAGCCGCATTACGATGTCATCATCATCGGCGGTGGCGGGCATGGGCTGACAACGGCCTATTACCTCGCCAAGAATCACGGCATCACCAATGTCGCCGTGCTGGAGCGCGGCTACCTTGGCGGCGGCAATGTCGGTCGCAACACCACGATTGTGAGGGCCAACTACCTCTTGCCGGGCAATTCGGAGTTCTATTCCCATTCGCTGAAATTGTGGGAGGGCATGGAGCAGGAGCTCAACTACAACACGATGATGTCGCAGCGGGGTGTCCTGAACCTTGCCCATTCGGATGGACAAATGGACGCCTTCGCACGGCGCGGGAACCAGATGTTGATTCAGGGTGACGACGCGGAGCTGTTGGACGCGGATGGCGTCAGGGCCCATGCGCCATTTCTGAATTTCAAAAGCCAGCGCTTTCCGATCCGTGGTGGCCTATTGCATCGGCGCGGTGGCACCGCACGGCATGATGCGGTGGCGTGGGGATACGCGCGTGGCGCGGACCGGATGGGCGTCGACCTGATCCAGAACTGCGAGGTGACCGGCTTCCGTATCGAGAATGGCAAAGTGCGCGGTGTTGAGACGTCTCGCGGCTATATCGGAGCGGGCAAGGTCGGGATGGCTGTCGCGGGGCGTACGGGGCAGGTGGCCGCGATGGCTGGGCTGCGACTGCCGATTGAGAGCCACGTCTTGCAGGCTTTCGTTAGTGAGGGCCTCAAGCCGATCATCCCTGGCGTCGTCACCTTTGGCATGGGCCATTTCTATATCAGCCAGTCGGATAAGGGCGGCTTGGTGTTTGGTGGCGATCTCGACTTCTACAACTCCTACGCGGCACGCGGAAACCTTCCGATGCTCGAACATGTGATGGAGGCGGGCATGGCGATGGTGCCCATGATCGGCAATGCGAGGATGCTCCGCGGTTGGGGCGGCATCATGGACATGAGCATGGATGGCTCCCCCATCATCGACCGGACGCCAATCGACGGGCTCTTTCTGAACGGGGGCTGGTGTTATGGCGGCTTCAAGGCGACCCCAGGATCTGGCTGGTGCTTTGCCCATCTGCTGGCAACCGGGGAGTACCACAAGGCTGCGACACGGTTCCGGCTCAATCGGTTTGAGACGGGCCATGTGCTCGATGAAGAGGGCACAGGCGCCCGTCCAAACAAGCATTGAGGGCGGGATCATGCGTATTTGCGGAACGATCAAGGTGAAGGTGCGTCATGCGGATTGAGTGCCCCCAGTGCGGCGCGCGGGATGTACGCGAGTTCACCTATTTGGGGGCTGCTGTCCTAGCGGATCGACCGGATGCCGATGCAACCACTGAGGCGTGGCAGGACTATGTGCATCTGCGCGACAATCCCGCCGGGCCGCACGATGAGCTGTGGCATCATGCGATGGGATGTTCTGCATGGTTGCGGGTGCGGCGGAACACCCTGACGCATGAGATCCTGACGGTCACGATGGCGCAGGAGGACCGGACATGAGGGTTCGCGAGGGCTCACGGATCGATGCCGAACGCGTCGTGCGCTTCAGCTTGAATGGCAAGGCGGTTGTTGGTCGGAAAGGCGACACGTTGGCCTCCGCCCTGCTGGCCAATGATCAGCGTCTCATGGGACGCTCGTTCAAATATCACCGGCCACGCGGCGTCGTCACCGCAGGGTCGGAAGAGCCGAATGCGCTGTTCGAGATCGGCACGGGTGCGGGGCAGGTTCCAAATGTGCGTGGAACCGTGCAGGAGATCTTTGATGGGATGGTGGCGCGGTCGCAGAATTGCTGGCCCTCGCTAGAGCGGGACGCCCTGGCGATCAACGATCTGATGTCGCGGTTCCTGAGTGCGGGGTTCTACTACAAAACCTTCATGTGGCCGCAAGCGTTCTGGGAAAAGCTCTATGAACCGATAATCCGGCGCGCGGCGGGGCTGGGGGCGCTGTCTGGTGACGAACCTGTCGGGGATTTTGACAAGGCGTGGGCGCATTGCGATCTGCTGATCATCGGCGGCGGTCCGGCGGGATTGATGGCAGCATTGACTGCGGGACGTACCGGTCAGCGTGTTCTTATCGCGGATGAGGATGTCAGGTTGGGCGGACGTCTCGATGCCGAGAGCTTTGAGCTTGGCGGGATGGCGTCAACCGATTGGGCGCGGGAAGCTGCTGCCGAACTGGACAGCTTACCCAATGTGCGCGTGATGACGCGCACCACCGTAACCGGCGCCTATGATGGCAGGACATTCGGTGCCTATGAGCGTGTCAGCGAACATCTCGCCAGCCCACCTGCGGGTGCGCCGGTTGGCACGTTTTGGCGGATCGTAGCCGATCGGACCCTTTTGGCTGGCGGCGCGCATGAGCGCATGATCGCGTTTCCAGACAATGATCGCCCCGGCATTATGCAGGCGAGCGCTGTGCGGTCCTACCTTCACCGCTATGGTGTCGCGCCGGGTCGCAAGGTCGCGGTCTTTACCAATAATGACGATGGCTGGCGAACGGTTGATGATCTGCAGGCGGCAGGTGTTGAGGTCTCTGCCCTCATCGACACCCGGCCTGATGTCGAGCCGGGCCGAGACGTGCGTACGGTGACCGGTGCGCAGGTGGTGGCAACGCGCGGGCGGCTGGGGCTGGAAAGCCTTGATATTAGCAAACCGGGCGGGGGGCGGCAGTTCATTTCGGCTGATTGCCTTGCCGTATCCGGGGGTTGGAACCCGTCCGTGCACCTGACCTGCCATATGAACGGACGCCCCATTTGGCGTGACGACATCGCTGCCTTTGTCCCAAAGCCCGGCGCGGTGCCTGGATTGGAAGCGATTGGTGCGGCAAATGGGGCGTTCTCAACCCACGAAGCTTTACGTGCGGGGGCTGACGCGGCTGGTGGTGGAGAAATACCGGCCGCCGAGGATGCGCCTGTCAATGTCACACCTTTCTGGCATGTAACTGGCGTGAAGGGTCGTCAGTGGCTCGACTTGCAAAACGACGTGACCGTGAAGGACATCAAGCTCGCGCATCAGGAGAACTTCCGTTCGGTCGAGCATATGAAGCGCTACACCACCTTGGGTATGGCCACCGATCAGGGCAAGCTTTCGAATATGGGCGGTCTGGCTGTCATGGCCGAGCTAACGGGCCAGCCGATCCCGAGCGTCGGAACGACCACATTCCGCCCGCCTTATACGCCCATTCCGGTTGCGGCCCTTGCGGGGCGCGCCCATCGGGCGCATTTCGCACCGGATCGCTATACGCCCTCTCATCAATTGAGCGAGGAACGTGGCGCATCTTATGTCGAGGCGGGCTTATGGCATCGTGCGGCTTGGTTCCCGCAAGGCAATGAGACGACGTGGAAGCAAAGTGCGGATCGCGAGGTGGGCTGGGTCCGCGGTGCGGTCGGTGTTTGCGATGTCACCACCCTTGGCAAGATCGATGTGCAGGGTCCGGGCGCGCGTGATCTGCTCGACCTGCTCTACACCGGCAAGATGTCGACATTGAAAGAGGGTCGGGTCAGATACGGGTTGATGCTGCGTGAAGACGGTTTTGTCATGGATGACGGCACCTGCGCGCGGCTTGGCCCTGATCACTATGTCATCACGACAACGACCGCGGCGGCGGGCGAGGTCATGGCCTATATGGACTTCTGCGCGCAGGTGCTGAAGCCTGATCTGCCCGTTCGCTTTATCTCTACGACCGAGCAATGGGCGCAATTCGCGGTTGCCGGGCCGCAATCGCGCGCGCTGCTGGAAGGGCTGCTCGATCAGGGCCTGAACGACGATGTGTTGCCGTTCATGGGCTATCTTCCGGTCCAGATTGGGGACGTTGCGGGTCGGCTGTTCCGTATCTCGTTTTCCGGTGAGCTGGCCTATGAGCTGGCCGTCCCGACCCGATATGGTGACGCTCTGATCCGGGTGCTGGAGGATCGGGCCAAGGCGCTGGGCGGCGGGCTTTACGGGATGGAGGCGCTGAACATCCTGCGGATCGAGAAAGGCTTTATCACCCATTCCGAGATCCATGGACGGGTGACGGCGGACGATATCGGGTTTGGCCGGATGGTCAGCCCTGCCAAGGATTGCATTGGAAAGGTCATGAGCCAGCGGCCCGGACTGCATGGCGCAGAACGCCAGCAATTGGTTGGGTTGCGCGCGAAGGATGGCGCCTTGAAGGCGGGGGCGCACATATTTGGGCAAGGAAAGCGGGCCTCTGCCGAAAATGATCAGGGCTACATAACCTCGGCCTGCACATCGCCCACGCTAGGGCATCTGGCGCTCGCATTCGTGGTGAACGGGCGCGCCCGGCACGGGGAGCAGGTCGTGGCGCATGATGGCCTTCATGGCACTGATATTGCCTGCGAGATTGTCGATCCGGTGTTCATGGATCCGGATGGGGAGAAAATGCGTGGTTGAATTGAGTGCCGTAAGCCCCTTTGCGGGTGCCGAGCTGCCTGTTTCCTGTGGCGGGATGCACCTTGCCGAAACGGAGATGCCAGTTCTGTTCAGCGTCGCGCCCTATCCGGGCCAGCGGACTGCGGTCGAGGGCGTGTTGGGTCAGTTGCCGATCGGACGCCGGAACGGCGATCTGATCTGGTCCGGTCTCGATCAGTGGTTCCTTTCGGCAGACCCCGAAGGACTCGACGGCATTGCTGCGGTGACGGATCAAAGCGATGCCTGGGCGATGCTGGACCTGACTGGAGAGGGATGGCGCGACGTGCTGGCGCGCCTATCGCCGCTTGATGCAGACAGGTTCGAAGCTCAACAGGTTGCCCGAACCGAAGTGGCGCACATGGCCGGTATCGTGATCGGACTGGAGGAGGGCGTCAGGCTGGGCATTCTGCGGTCATTCGCCCGCACACTGCATCACCATCTGGTCGACGCGATGCAATCGGTGACAGCGCAATCAGTTCTTTCTGAGTGATGGTACCGACACCCCGGCTCGAACGGGGGACCTCTTGATCCACAATCAAGCGCTCTAACCTACTGAGCTATGTCGGCACTGAGCCGCGTCCTACCGTTGGTGAAACATGATTGCAAGGGGTGATCTGGACAGGATGCGTGATGGGCGTTAGGGCAGCGGCAAAGGAGTGATCCCATGAGTATCAACCGCGAAAGCGACATCGCCGCAAATCTGCAAATCGGTCCGACGACATTGGGCATGGTGCGTCTCTATGTGGAGGCCGAGGGCGTCGACTTGCCGCTCGACTTCGACCCGGAGGAGGCCGAGGAGATCGCCGAGGAACTGCGCACGGCCGCGGCGCAGGCCCGGAAAATGTCTGCGGGCAAGGGCAAGAAGGGCACAAAGTAACGGTGTGCCATACGCCGCCGAGATGGTGAGGGACGGAACCGGAGGCGTGACCGCAAGCGAGCACGACACCGTGCTGCAAACCGGGCGTTGCGCGTGCCGCACACCTTTGGCGCATGCCACTATCGCACCTGCCGCCAATGGGCGGGAGGGGTCTGGATGGCCGTACAGTCTGCCGAACCTCCGCAAATCGACGGCCCGCTGACTGTTTGGCAGTCCGCGCATCATGGGGAAAGGGCCAGCTGCGCGACATGTGGCGGGGCAGTCTACTTCCGCTCCCGCCTCGGCTCTGGCCTCTTTGACGACCAGGACGGCTGGACAATGACCCGGCAGATCTGCGCGGAGGGCCGACCTGATCACTATGCCTTCGGCGCCCCTGCCCCCGCTTTCACCGGTTGGGGCACGATCTGGGCGATCCTGACCGGACGCCTGCCGCGCTGATCCGCGCCTTCTTCTTGGTCCAAATATCCTCGCCGAAGGCGCTCAGCCCAGATGACCTTCGGCCCTCGCCCAGTGAAGCGTCGCGTCGAGGCACGCGCCGATTGGCGCAAAGAGTTCATCCAGCTCGCCTTCCGTAATTGTCATGGGGGGGCAGAACACGAGGCTGTCGCCTGCCGCACGCAGGATTACGCCATGCTCTACAAGGCGGGTCGCGAGATGGGCGCCCACCTTCCCGGGCTGGCTGAACATTGCATTGCCGCCGGGGGTGAGCTCCAACGCGCCGAGCAGTCCGATCTGGCGCGCCTCACCCACCAAAGGATGGTCCTTGTGGGTCATCAGGTGGTTGCGGAAATGTGGCTCGATGGCCCGAACCTTCGCGGGGATGTCCTCACGCATATAGATATCGAGTGCGGCGGAACCCACGGCGCAGCCCATCGGATGGCCGCCATAGGTGAAGCCATGGCCGAATATGCCGATCTCGCCTGAATGATTCTCGATCACATCGGCCATCTCGGCATTGATCGCGACAGCCGACAGGGGCGCGTAGCCGCTGGTCAACTGCTTGGCCATAGAGATCGAGGTTGGCTGCATGTTCAGTCGCTGGTGTCCGAACCATTCGCCCGTGCGCCCGAAGCCGCAGATCACCTCATCCGCGATGCACAAGATGTCATAGCGGTTGAGCACAGGCATGATCGCCTCGAAATAGCCCTCTGGCGGAACGATCACTCCGCCCGCACCCATCACGGGTTCCGCGATAAAGGCGGCGATGGTGTCGGGGCCCTCGGCCTCGATCATCTGTTCGAGTTCAGTGGCGAGCCGCTTTGAGAACTCTAGCTCCGTCTCGCCTGCGTGCGCGCCGCGGAAGTGGTGTGGTGTCGCTGTGTGGTGAATGCGATCAACGGGCAGGTCGAAGCTTTTGTGATTGTAGGGCAGGCCGGTCAGCGATGCCGACACAATGCTGACACCGTGATACCCCTTCACCCGGCTGATGATCTTTTTCTTATCCGGGCGGCCAAGCGCGTTGTTGTAGTACCAAGCGAGCTTGATCTGGGTCTCGTTCGCCTCTGATCCGCTTGACTGATAGAAGACACGGGACATGCCCGGTGCGAGATCTTTGATCTTCTCGGCCAGCTCGATTGCAGGCTCGAAGGAACGGCCCGCGAAGAGGTGGTAGTAGGGCAGCTTGTCGAGCTGAGCCTTCGCAACCTCGACCAACTCGGCATTGTTGAAGCCGAGGCCGCAACACCACAGGCCAGCCATACCTTCAATGAAGCGCTTGCCTGTGTTGTCGTAGATGTAGACGCCCTCTCCCCGCTCAATGACGTGTGCGCCTTGTGCACGGTGGGTTACGGCATTCGTGTAGGGATGAAGCAAAGCTTCGACATCACGGGTCTGCATATTCGTGAGTTGTACGGTCATGATCGGCGCCTCCTTGATGCGAGAGCGTGACCGGCAGCGATGTTTCGGGCAACCCCGCTTATCGTGATGACCCCTATCACAGGAGCTTCACAGAGTGACGTTATGGCGGACCGCGCAACGAATTGACCTTTTGGTCCAGCCCGCGCACCATCACGGTCATAATTCAAAACAGTGAGGTCCATATGTCTTTGAAACCGATGCTTGCCGCGACAGTGGCCCTGTCTGCATTGACCACGGCGGCCTATGCCGACGGCCATGCGGCACCGCTTACCATGACGATCATTCACACCAATGACGTTCACAGCCGCATTGAGCCGATCAACCGCTTCGATTCGACCTGTTCCGCCGAAGATGATGCGGCAGGCGAGTGCTTTGGCGGCGTTGCACGCGTGGCGACCATGATCAACCAACTGCGCGGTGAGGCGACCAACCCTGTTGTGCTGGATGCGGGCGATCAATTCCAAGGCTCGATGTTCTACACGACCTATAAGGGGTCAGCAGCGGCTGAGTTCATGAATATGACCGGCTATGACGTCATGGCCGTGGGCAATCACGAATTTGACGATGGTCCGGCGAAACTGTCCGATTTTGCCGATATCGTCGATTTCCCCGTGATCTCTGGCAACATCAATGTCGGTCAGGAAGCCTCGCTCGAAGGCGATGTTGAGCCTTACGTGGTTCTCGATGTGGACGGGCAGCAGGTTGCTGTCGTTTCGGTTCTGGCGACGGATACGGCGGAAACCTCCTCGCCGGGTGACAACGTCATCTTCACGGATGAAATTGAGTATCTTCAGCAGGTTGTAAGTGAGCTGGAAGCAGAGGGGATCGACAAGATCATCGCGCTGACCCATGTCGGCTTCGCCGTCGATCAGCGCATTGCGGAGAATGTTGCGGGCCTTGATGCAATTGTCGGCGGCCATTCTCACACCTGGTTCTCGTCATCGTCCCCGGATGCGCCGGTGACCTATCCCTATTGGGCAAGCGGCCCTGAAGGTGCGCTTGTGCCGATTGTGCAGGCCTATGCCTATTCCAAATATGTGGGCCAGCTTGAGCTTACCTTTGATGCCGAAGGTAACGTCATCGATGCGGTTGGTGACACGATCCTTCTCGACGCATCTGTCGAAGCGGATCCGGCCATTGCGGCACGGGTTGCAGAGCTTGCCGGGCCTCTTGAAGAGATCCGTCAGCAGGTCGTTGCGTCAACCTCTGCTCCTATCGATGGGGATCGCTCTTCCTGCCGGGCTGGCGAGTGCGAAATGGGCGTTCTGGTCACTGATGCGATGTTGGATCGTGTTGCAGATCAAGGCGTTAGCATTGCCATTACAAATGGCGGCGGTTTGCGCGCATCCATCGATGCGGGTGAAATCACGATGGGTGAAGTCCTGACGGTTCTGCCGTTCCAGAACACTCTGGCGACCTTTGATGCGACGGGTGCGATGATCATTGAAGCCCTCGAAAACGGTGTCAGCCGTGTCGAAGATGGCGCGGGCCGCTTCCCGCAGGTTGCCGGTCTTCGCTACACTTGGAACGCTGCGAACGAGCCGGGAAGCCGCATCGTTTCGGTTGAGGTGGCTGACGGGGACGGTTGGGCCCCAATCGACCCTGATGCGACCTACGGCGTTGCCTCCAACAACTACATGCGGGGCGGTGGCGACGGATATTCTGTCTTTGAGAATGCCGAAAACGCATATGATTTCGGCCCGGGTCTTGAAGTGGTCGTCGCCGATTTCCTGGCTGAGTCGGGTGAATACACGCCTTCCTTGGCTGGCCGCGTGATCGCAGAGTAAGTCTGACCGCCCAGAATTGGGCAGATACAACCTATGGGAGCGCCGAACAAAACTCGGCGCTCTTTTTCGTTGTAAAACGCCTTAAAAATAAGGGATTCTCGTCGTTTTTTGTGGACTGTGACAAAAGACACCAATACGCAGAATAAGACGAAAAAAGGCATGGTCCGCCTAATTGAGAACATCAACTTTCTCTAAAAATGGATCCATCTGATAGGGCCTGTGGGGGCAAGCCTTTGAAATCGCAGTGAAAGCTGCGAGTCGTTTTTATTTGGGCTGCGGCTCATTTGTGAGGGAACAAAGACTATGGGCTACAAGTGGAATAGCTTCTCGGTCATCGACGAAAAACAAATCGGCGACGGCAATGTGAATGTGGGCGACAGCTTCGTTTACGGTGGCGCACACGCTGAGATGTATGTCTACGACAATGATCGCGGCCTTGCCGGTGATCGTGGTCGCGGCAACAATGAAAAGGGATCCGACTACCAGCCTGGTTGGATTCACCAGGATGGTGAATGGATCCAAGGCGGCAACATGTATTGGGAAGGTTACTTCACAATGCGTGGCTCGGACGGCCGCACCTACTACATGATTGAGATCGAGGGCACGTGCCTCGACAACTCTCAGGACTACTTTGCGTTCTATGGCGCTGTCCCCCCTCAGGGCGTGACGCTGACCGCGCAGTGCTACTATGGTGACTGCGGTTCCCTGTCCTATGCTTGCCTTGATGGCGGCGAAATCGGCTCCACTCCGGTTTCCCCCGAGGCAGCGAACGACTTCCTTGCTGTGCAGCAGGGTGAAGGTGTTGATGGCGCGGACATCAACATTCTGCTTAATGACGACTCCAACACTGGCGAAGCGCTGGTCGTTAAGGAAGTCGACGGTTCCGCTTCCGTCGTTGGCGTCTGGGTTGATCTGGACGACGGCGGCCGCATCATGATCGCAGCCGATGGTTCGGTCGACTTCGATGCAGCTGGCGACTTCGACTCGCTGGGCGAAGGTGAGACGGCGACCGTTTCCATCGACTACACCGTCATCAACTCTGACGGTCTGGAAGACACTGCAACGCTGACCATCGAAGTCACCGGCGTAAACGATGCGCCTGTAGCTGTTGATCAGGCTGTGCGCACTGACGAAGACTCTGCTGTTTCTGGTAACGTACTGACCGGCGCATTTGACGTGGATGGCGACGCTGTTTCGCTTGATGGTCTGTCCATTGGCGCAATTGGCGAGGAAATCGCCGTCACCACCGCAAGCGGATATACCGGCACAATCGTCGTGAACGCGGACGGCACCTTCACCTTCACTCCTGGTCCTGATGCGGACGACATGGAGACGGGTGAGATCGACACGTTCACCTTCGAGTTCACGGTCAAGTCCCAGAATGGCACGAAGGAAGTCGCGACCACGCGCACAATCGACTTCGAAACGGCTGCAGGCACTGCGACCCAGTCTGGTGGCCCAGGCAATCCTGGCAACGACAAGCCTGTCGGCAATGCAGGCGAGAACCCGAATGGTACGGGTCAGGCCGGCAACTCCGGCGCACAGGGTAATTCCAACGGCTTTGCAATTGATCCGGTTACGACGACCGGCGGCGGCGAGCTGAACGCTGGTGACGTGATCACCACCCAAATCGAGGGTGTCACGATCTCCGTCTGCGCAAATGGCAAAGGCGGTCGCTATGACGAGGCGATGATCTTCGACTCCGAGTCGCCCACCGGTGGTGACTGGGATCTCGCGACCTCCACGCAGGGCAACATCCTCATAATATCCGAGGATGGTCACTCCCACGACCCGGACGACAACGCGAAGGGTGGCGAAATCCACTTCACCTTCGACGAGCCGACCGATGTCGACAGCCTGACGTTGATCGACAACGAAGAAGGCACTTGGATTGGTTTCTATGACGCGCATTGGAACCAGATCGGCTCCAAGTGGGTCGGCGGAACCGGTGACAATTCTGTCAACAAGGTTTCCTTCGACGGCGTTAATTCGGACGACGTAAAGCACATGCTTGTCGTTCTGAAAGGCTCGGGCGCGATCGATGATCTGGTGATCTCTGACACGGAAGAAGTGCCTGATTACCTCTACGACACGGCGACCGTGACGGTCACCATCGAGGGCGTTTCCGACAACACTGCGCCGATCGTGGAAGCTCAGACGGCTATCACCGATGAAAACACAACTGTGTTCGGCGATCTGTTGGATGGTGCTACCGATGCGGAAGGCGACGATATTACTGTTGTCTCCACTGAATTCGGCGCGCCGGGCTCCTACTCTGTCACGACGGATGGCGGCAACACCGGCACTCTGACTGTCACGGCGGACGGAATGTTCTCGTTCGCGCCGGATGGTGTGGATCTTGACCTCGGCGAGACGGACACGATCACGTTCTCCTTCACGGCCTCCGATGGTGAGTTGACGTCGTCCGCGACTGCGACTGTGACCATCACGGGTTTGAATGCGGCACCGACTGTGGCCAACCAAGCGCTTAGCGTGAACGAAGCCAATGCGGCCGGCCTCTCGGCGACGGTTTCCGGTGGTCTTCTGGATGGTGCGGCTGACGCCGACGGTGATGTGATCTCGCTGGCCTCCGTCGATGTCGGTGCGATTGGTTCCACCGTTTCGGTCACGACGACCAACGGCGGTACTGGTGACCTGACGATCAACGCGGACGGCACCTTCACCTTTGTGTCGACCTCCGATGGTCTGAACACTGGCGACGAAGACACGCTGGTCATTAACTTCACTGGCGAAAGCTCTGGCGGTACCACTGTACAGTCTGCTTCCGGTCAGGTCGTGATCACGATCAACGGCGTGAATGTCGATCCGGTTGCTGTGGATGTTGCTGTCTCCGGCAACGAAGCGGACTTCGCAGGCAATGCCTCTGCAATCGAAGGTAACCTGCTCGCGGATGCATTCGATGCAGATGGCGACGCGATCAGCGTTGTTGCGACATCGCTCGGCACGGTTGGTGAAACGGTCTCCGTCACCACGATTGGCGGTAACACCGGTGAGCTGACGATCAACGCAGACGGCTCGTTCTCCTTCCTGTCCACCGACAATTCGCTGGACCTGGGTGAGACTGACACGATCGTATTCACCTACACGGCAGGATCCCCTGACGGTGACGCGACGCGGACTGACACGGCTCAAGCCACGATCACGATCAACGGTCTGAATGTTGCACCTACAGTCGAGAACCAGGCGGTCAGCGTTAACGAGGCAAATGATCAAGGCCAGCTCGCAGAAGTCTCCGGCTCCCTGCTTGCAGGTGCCGCGGACCTCGACGGCGAAGCAGTCTCTCTGCAGAGCGTCAGCGTTGGTACGATCGGTTCCACCGTTGCTGTGACCACGGACGGTGGCAACACCGGCGAACTGACAGTTAACGCGGATGGTACATTCACCTTCGTGTCCACCTCCGACAACCTCGACCTGGGCGAAACAGACACGCTCACCATCGACTTTGTTGGCGTATCGACCGGTGGTGTCACCGAGCAGACGGCGGGTGCGCAGGCTGTGATCACCATCAATGGTGTGAACGTGGCGCCGGTCTCTGTTGGTCAGAGCTATGTGATTTCCGAAGTGAACAACTCCGGCATCAACCCGACAGAAGCCAGCGGCAACTTGCTTGATGGTGCGACGGATGCAGACGGCGATGCTGTCTCCCTGTCCGGCGTCACTGCAGGCGGCGTTGCTGTCGCAATCGGCGTCGCGACGCTGATCGACACGGCTGAAGGTGCGCAGGTTGAGCTTCTGGTGCAGGCGAACGGTGACTTCACCGTCACGGCGCTTGATGACAGCATGGACATCGCTGAAAGCGACTCGGTGAGCTTCCAGTTCACTGTTGAAAGCACTGGCGGCACGACTGTTCAGCAATCGAACACTTCCGAGGTGAACATCAGCATCCTCGGCGTGAACGTGAAGCCTGTGGCCGGTCCTGTGGCCGTCGCAGTCTCTGAGCAGAACGATCAGGGTGAAGCGTCGAGCGTCACTGGCAACCTGCTTGCCGAGGCGAGCGATGCGGATGGTGACGCGGTCTCCCTCGCATCCTTCTCGGTCGCGGGTGTCGAAGGCACGTTCGGTGAGGCTATCGCAGTCGACACGGCATCTGGCGGCACCGGTACCCTGGTTGTGAACGCAGACGGTACGTTTGAGTACACTTCCACCAGCACTGGACTGGATCAGGGTGAGCCAGACTCGTTCGATTTCGACTTCACGGTCCAAAGCTCTGGTGGGTTCATCACGCAGACGGCGTCCTCTTCGGCAACTGTGAACATCTCTGGCGTGAACGTGGCTCCTGTCGCGATCAACCAGGCGTACACGATTGATGAAGACGCGACGGCGGTTGAAGCTCTGCTGGTCGGCGCAACGGATGCTGACGGTGATGCGGTCAGCTTCGTGTCTGCAAATAACGCGGATACGGGCGCTGCATTCAACATCACGACGTTGTCCTTCCTGCCGCAGCCGAACCCGGTCACAACGGATGGTGGGTTCAGCGGTACGCTGTTGGTTTCGCCGACCGGAGGCATCACCTTTATTCCGGGGCAGGATCTGATCGATGCTCTGAATGACGGTGACACCGACTCGTTCACCTTCAACTACACGGTTGCGTCCAATGGTGGCGTGGTCACGCAGCAGTCGCAGGCTTCTGCAACGATCACGATCAACGGCATCACCCCGAACCAGGCGCCGATTGCAGAGATGCAGACGGTCACCATATTCGAGGATGAGGTTGCGTCTGGCGATCTGAGCCTTGTGACTTCGGACGCTGATGGCGACGCGCTGAACTACACGCTGATTGATGGCAATGCGTTCACTGCGGGCCAGCCGATCACGCTGACCTCCGACACGAATGGTTGGGACGGTGAGCTGACGGTCAACGCAGATGGCACGTATAGCTTCACGCCGGGCGACAGCTTCCTGGGCCTCGACGATGGTCAGAGCGAAGAAGTCTCCTTCACCTACACTGTCTCGGACGGTGACCTGACGGCGAGCAACACTGTAACCATCACTGTTGATGGTAAGGATGACGATACCGGTGGTCCGGTCGTTGATCCGGACGATGGTGCTGACGTCAACGTCATCTACCTGTTCAGTGCATCTGCATCGATGTTCACACCGACCTTCGACTGTGACGATGATGGAACTGCTGACACGTCCTACTTCTCGGCCGCCGCCAAGGAGGCGAACGAGCTGCAAGCCAACATCGACATGATCTACGGTGGCTTCACCGGTCAGACAGTTGACGATGACTACTACAGCTACGGTGACTTCGCGGTTGAAGCGTCGGGGACGGATGGCATGAGCCAGCTTGCTGGCGCAGGTGATCTTGCGGCGGCACTGCAGACGATCTCGCTGGATACGACCAAAGAAACCCGTATCTACATCTTCACGGACAATGTTGAAGATGCGTTGGCTGCGGACGCTGCTGCGCAGGGTATCGTGGATGCATTCGCAGCTGCGGGCACTGCCCTGAGCATCGATGGTGTTGCCATCGGTATTCAAGAGACGCTGCAGCTGAGCCAGACGGTCGATGATCTCGAGCTGATCGACACCGATGCGCCTGCTGGCGGTATCGGCATCGGTATCGGCGGTGGTCTTGGTGGCGGTGGCCTCGGTATCGGCATCGATTTGACCGTGACCTCCGACTACGTGGACATCATCGCGCATTGTGATGACGACTACTCTGAAGATGAGACCAACCAGGTCATCGAAGACATCTTCTCGGTCAGCTGATCGAAACAGAATCTAAGACAGAAGGGGCGCCCATCGGGCGCCCCTTTTTTGTATCCGCTGAAAACATCGGGAAAATTTTTGGCAGAAGCTGTTGCAGCACGCAGTTGCTGCGTGCCGCAAATCTGCCGGTGATGGGAAGCCTATCGGCTGAAGAGTACAATCAAACCGATGCCCAATGCGGCGAGCAGAGCTGCAAAGGCAATCTTCCATGGGCTGTATGGGCGTTCGCCCGCTACTTGACCCGTCCGTGCGTTGACGACAAAGCGATAGCTCTTCCCCCGGAACTTATAGGCAGCGATCCAGACGGGAAGAAGGACGTGCTTGAACGTCACGTCAGAAACACGAAGCTGCATATCGTCGATGCGTTGACGATCCCCTCCGATATCCTGACGGATCAATTGCCTTACGCCATCTTCGATCTGTCTATCGGCTTCAATGCGCGCGCTTGGAAGATCTACGGAATAGCCCTCTGCGCGAAACCCGGCCAGAAATTCGGGCCGATATGGCTCTAGTGCACTGAGATCATATTGAGCGATCTTTCGTGCGTGATTTTCCGGCAGGGTCTTTGAGCCGATCACGAGAAGATCGTCGAAGAAATGGGAGATATGACCCTTTACGGGGCGCCACTTCACCACCGTCTCCGTCCGCTTGTTGTCGCCACTGCCCACGGTGCGGCGATGCTCTGTCCCGCGCTGACCGCGATAGGGCGTCTCTGTTTGCGCGTCGAACGTCCAGTAGGGCATGTAGATGCCCTGGAGCTTCTGGTTGGATCGCGCATACTTCTTTAGCGCATTCGGCGCGAACCAAAGACCCTTAAGCCACGTCTTCATCGCGTCGCTGCCATCTTGCTCTGACAGCGTGAAGGGAAGCACTCCGCGTGGTTTGATGTGCCGATGCGTGCCGGTATCTGTGACAACGGGCGAAGCGCAGAAGGGACATTCGGCCGCGTGTTCATCCGGATTGAACTCAACTTGAGCTCCACATGACGAGCACGAGATGACCTCCGTCTCTTCTATCGCAGCCTCAGGAACATCACCGGCGGCAGCCTCGGCATAGGGCAGTTCTTCCAGCGCGGAACGATCCCAAGGCGATGGCGGGCCCAAAGCGTCGGTGGCGCCACAATGATCACATTGCAGGAAGCGTTCGCCGGGCGCGTAGCGAAGATCGGAGCCACAGGTCCCGCAAGGGAACCTGTGCAATTCTGGTTCTGGCATTTGTCAACTTATCCGGCTGGGGGCGGCGGAGGAGGAGGGGGTGGCATTACGGTAAACAATTGAGCCAATTCTGTCACTTCGCCCGCAGGCTTCCAACCATCCTGCCCGGCGGTCCACACAAGAGTATCGCGGGTCAGACCGCCTTCTTGTGCCATACGGCCAAGGCGCGCCTTTGAAAACGGGCCTTGGGTCTGACCGTTCTCAGCAATATGCCAAACGTGCTCAACTGGAGGCGGAGGAGGTGCCATTGCCGCGGGCGCTGCTGCGGCTGGTGCGCTGCCCCATGGGCCCGACTGGGCCATGGACTGTGCCATACCCATGCCCATACCCATCCCAAGTCCGGCACCCATACCGCCACCTGGGTTCTTGGCAGCTTCTGCCATGGCCTCAGCGGCCTGGAACTGCGTGTAGCGGCCCAGGTCGCCAATGACGCCCATGGAGGTGCGCCGATCCATGGCCTGCTCTACCGCTTCGGGCAGGGAGATGTTCTCGATCATCAGCATCGGAATTTCGAGGCCGTATTCAGCGATCTCCGGCGCGATCTTCGCGGCGACGAATTTCGACAGATCCTCGGTGTTCGCAGCCATGTCGAGCACCGGAATACCCGAACCTGCAATCGCGGCAGAGAAGCGTGAAACGATGATATTGCGGATTTGATAGGTGATCTCGGCCGTCGTGAAATCCCCATCCGTGCCCACGATCTCCTGAATGAAGCGCGCGGGGTCCACAACGCGGATCGTATATGTTCCGAAGGCGCGCAGACGAACGGGGCCAAACTCCGGGTCACGGCACATGATCGGGTTCTTTGTGCCCCATTTGAGGTCGGTGAACCGGGTCGTGTTGACGAAGTAGATTTCCGACTTGAACGGGCTCTGGAACCCGTGGTCCCAGTGCTGGAGGCTCGTCATGATCGGCATGTTGTTGGTTTCGAGCATGTAAAGGCCCGGCGGAAACACGTCTGCCAACTGTCCTTCATGCACGAATACGGCGGCTTGCCCCTCACGCACGGTCAGCTTGGCGCCATACTTGATCGCGTGGCCTTCCCGCTCGAACCGGGAAACGATGGTGTCGCGGCTGTCATCCGTCCAATGGATGACGTCGATCAGCTCGCCGCGCAGAAAATCGAAAATCGGCATGGTTTTGCCTCCTTGAGCTGAGGGAGGGGGGCCTCCCTGACCCTCCCCCAACATGCGGGGGAGGGTGGGAACATGTTCAGATCTGTTCGCCTACCGGCTGAGCAACCGGGGTTGCCTTCGCGGCGGCGAGCGTGTCTTTCAGCTTTTGCTCCATCGCCTGAAGCTCGGTCTCTGCTGCGGCACGTTTTGCCTTACCCTCATCGGCAATCTGCAGGGACTCTTCGATTGTGGCGATCAGGCGCTGGTTGGCTTCCTTCACGGCCTCGATGTCGAAGACGCCGCGCTCCATCTCGGTGCGGATCTCGCGGTTCGCCTCCTGAAGGTTTTCAGCGTTCTGACGCAGAAGCTCGTTCGTCAGGTCATTTGCTTCGCGGACGACCGTTGCAGCTTCACGTGAGCGATGGATTGCAATGCCCTGAGCAAGCTGGTTCTCCCAAAGCGGGACCGTGTTAACGAGGGTTGAATTGATCTTCGTGACGAGGGACTTGTCGTTCTCCTGAACCAGTCTGATCGAAGGCAGGGATTGCATCGTGACCTGACGGGTCAGCTTCAGGTCGTGGACACGACGCTCCAGATCGTCGCGCGCGGCGCGCAGGTCGCGCAGCTCTTGCGCACGGATCACGCCCTGCTCCTCAGGCGCATCCTGAACTTCCTGCTCCTTTGCGGGAATGTCGACGGTGTCGAGTTCATTGATCTTCGCCTCACCAGCGGCAATGTACAGCGCCAGTTCGTCATAGAAATCGAGAGTCTTTTCATAGAGCAGATCGAGGGATTTGATGTCCTTGAGCAGCACTTGCTCATGATCCAGAAGCTCTTCCGAGATGCGGTCAATCTGCCCCTGCACCTCTTCAAATTTTGCAGTGAAATCTGCGAGCGGTGCGGCACGCCCCATCAGTTTCTGCCACCAGGTCCGCTCGGCAGAGGGATCCAGTTCAGCAGCGGAAAACCCGCGCAGGCTGGACACCATATCGCGCAAAGAGTTTCCGGCAGGACCGATATCCTTGTTGCGCACGCCTTGCAGCATTTGCTGGCTGATGACCTGAAGTTCGGACTGCGCGCCCGAACCGAAGCGAATGATCGACTGTGTGTCGGTCATGTCGAGTTCCGCCATGCGCTGTTCGATCGCTTCTTTCGGCAGGTTGTCCTGAATGGCCGGAACCTCTGCCGGGGCGGGTTCTGGCAGCAGAACCTCCGTCACTGCCTCCGCTTCCTTGAGGGCTTGTTCCGCTTTGGCGCGTCGCGTCTCAGACATTCAGTCACTCCATGTTGCGAGGGCGGACACCCTCTTGTTTCAGGCGGTCACTCAAGACCTCGATTTCGATATCGAGAGCAGAGCGGTCATTCAGGAGCAGGGCTTCATCCTGCGCCTGGAATTGTTGTTCGAGATCATCGAGCAAGGCCAGATATTTCTGTTTTGCCTGCTCATCCCGCGCACGGCCCCAAAGGTCTGCAAACTTGGTCGTGGCATCGCGGGTGCCGCGCAGATAGACGCCCAAGAACTTGCGGGCCCGCCCAAGATCGCGCGGATCTGCCTCAACTTTGCGGAACATGGCGCGCGCGGTGGCGGCAAATCCTTCAACGCGTGCCTGAACCTGACGATCCCCGGTGCGCTCAGCCTCTGAGATAATTTCGGCGAGAGTATCTTCGGCCCGGTCCACGGCGCCTGCGACGCGATCCCGCTCAAATTCGCTATGTTCGTCCAGTCCCTTGGCCTTCATCGGGTCCAGTCCAAAACTGATCAGATGGGCCGCGACGGCGAGTGCGCCGTAGAGCGCGCCCTGCACCATCCCCAGTGGCCATGAAAATGCAGCAGCGAGGCCTACGCCAACGCCGATGCCAAGACCACCGATGATCTTGCGCGGGATGCGCGGGGGGCGGGCTACTGTTCTGGCGTCATATGCTGCTTCCGCCTTGATCCCCTCGCGGGTCATCCAGATGCCGAACATGAGCATGCCAAAGGCGCCCAGCTCTCCGAGTATGGCGAGCGCGTCGCCAGAGCCGATCTGCAAAATGCCTGCAATCAGCAGGGGTATTGAAGCGGCACTGAGGAACCAAAGGCGTGCACGTCCCTGGCTAACGGCACGCCCTTCAAGGTTTGACCGCTTCTTACCGATGTTGAGGTTTAGATCGACCTCAACACGTCCGCGCGTGTCTCCCGCAGGGGTATCAGGGCTGAATTTCCCACCAAAGCGCTTGGCCATCAGAGAGTGGCCCCAAATGCATTGAAGGCCACCATGGCCACGATCACGATCAGAACCACACCTGCGATCCTGCGCGTTGTCTTGCTCTGCATGCCTACTCCCAATTTGGCGTCAAATAGAGAATAGGCAGTGCAGGGCGCTCACGCTAGGGTGAACACAACTCAATGTGGTTGATCGGTCCCCGCCATCTTGGCCTTTCGGTGCGCGCGGACCGCTTCCAACTTTCGCCGGTAGCCCGTCTGCAAGATTTGTACGACGAAGAGCGTCACAACCGAAAAGTAGAAGGTTGATTTGGACATCGGCACGACTTCATAGCCGAACAGTTTGAGATGTGCCTGATGCCCGCCCTCGCCAAGCAAGACCACACCGACGATCAGGAGGACCATCAGTCCAAGAACCTCATACATGCGGTTCTTCTCAATAAATTCAGAGACGGTGTCGGCCAAGAGCAGCATGCCAAGGCCAGAGACGAGGATCGCAGCCACAAGGATGATGAACACATCCGTAATCGCGATCGCCGACAGAATGGAATCGAAGCTGAAGATCAGGTTCATGAAGACGATCAACGCGATAACCGAGGCTGCCGATTTCCGGTTCTTGCTTTCCACCCCTTCGCCCAAATGATCCTTGGACAGAAGGTGCGCGATTTCCTTGACTGCGGTGTACATGATGAAGACACCACCAAACAGGAACACAAGGGTCGCGAAGTTGAATTCGCCCGTGACGATGCCTTCGAACTCCAGTGAGAAGAACGGATCGGTTAGAAGTGTCAACAATTGCAGCATCGCAAATAGCAGGACGATCCGAAGCACAACCGCCACGATGATCCCGATCCGCCGAACCCGCGCCTGCTGTGCGATGGGCGCTCGCTGTGATTCGATGGAGATATAGAGCAGATTGTCGAAGCCGAGGACGGCCTGCAGGAAGATCAACATGACCAGATTGCCAAGGTTTTCGAAGCTCAGCAGTTCCATTTCAGGACCTCCTCGGGATCTATTGAGACAAATGGCACACAGCAGCGTGTGATTCCTGCACTTAGCAGGCTGTAGAGGTGAGTAAACGCGGTTTCGTTGAAAGAATCCGCTTTTTCGGGTACGCTCTTATCAGGTTCGAAGGGTTCGGCGCGATGAAATGTGTCCCGCATGGCTTGCCGGACTCCTCCAACGGGAGGGCGCTGTTGCTCCCCGTGCGTTACTAAAGGACCGTCAGAAATGGCAAAAGGCACCGTCAAGTGGTTCAACTCTGAAAAGGGTTATGGCTTTATTCAGCCGGAAGATGGGGGCAAGGATATCTTCGTTCACATCTCCGCAGTTCAGCAAGCGGGGCTTCAGGGCCTCGAAGAAAACCAGCCGATCGAATACGAACTGATCGATGGCCGCGACGGTCGGATGAGTGCGGGTGAACTGAAAGTCTGAAAAGCGCCCTTGCGCCGGAATTCAATGACGGGATGCCTTAGTCAGGTGTCCCGTTTTTTGTTGCGGATCGACAAGCCGGCTCTCTTTGCGTGTTGAAGGAACATCCCAAGCGCGATCAATGTTAGCAGAGCGGACATCGCGAATGGTGCAGCAGGCAGGTAGACGGGGGCGTCTTGTGCGGTGAACACACGGAATAGCCAGGTCATCAAAAGCTGTGCGGTGATCGCGGCAAGGGCGTTCATAGAACTGATGACGCCTTGCAATTCCCCCTGTTGGTTTTCTTCAACCTCATTCGACATGATGCCCTGCAGGGCAGGCATAACCACCACACCCAGGGCGCTGAGCGGCAAAAGCATGAACAGGATTGGGGTGTTGGGCACCCAAATGATCAGCAAATAGACGACAATGTTCATCGCAAGGCCTGCTGCGGCAAGTGTTGCTGCGCTCAGCCGACTTAGGAATACCCGGATCAACACGCCCTGTACCAGCGCCGTGCTGAGGCCAAATACGGTCAGCGAGACGGAGACCAGCCACAGCGTCATGCCGAACTGTTCCTGTGTGAAATAGGCCCAGATCACCGGATAGACGTTTGATCCGATCTGGTAGAACAGCAATGCAAATATCAGTAGACCGATGCCGGGGAGGCGTTGGACAGCGAGAATGGCTGCAAACGGGTTCCCTTCCCGCCAACGGAACGGCCGGCGTTTTGACTCGGCAAGTGTTTCCGGCATGACGAAATATCCGAACGCGGCGTTCAGAAGTGCAAGTATTCCAGCCGCGAAGAACGGGGCCTGCGGGCCGAGCTGTCCGATCAGGCCGCCGAGCATCGGTCCTGCGACGAAGCCAATTCCGAAACCTGCACCAATCAGGCCAAAATTTGCAGCGCGCTGTTCCTTGGGTGAAATGTCAGCGATGAAGGCATAGGCGACCGAGAACGTGGCGCCCGCGATACCGGAAATCGTCCGCGCGATGAAGAGTAGCCAAAGCGCTCCGGCGAACCCCATCAGAATGTAGTCGACCCCCATCGCAATCAGGCTGATCAGAAGCACGCGGCGACGCCCGAACCGATCGGAGAGATTGCCCAAAGTGGGCGAAAACAAGAATTGCATAGCAGCATAAGTGAATGCCAATGCGCCGCCCCAGACCGCCGCCTGAGAGATGGAGCCGCCTTGTAGGCTGCGGATCAAATCCGGCATGACCGGCAGAATGATCCCGATCCCCATCGCATCGATGACGATCGTGACAAAGACAAATATGAAGGGCAGACGGGATGACATGGACGGCTTAACCTGCGAGACAGCATTTTTGCTCTAACGGATTTCCGCCATGACCGCACGACTTCTTCTGGGTCAGACCCTCGAATTCACAGCCAACCCGTTTCTGGAGGGGAAGGATTCGGCCCGGCATCGCGAGCGTGGCGGTATTCTCATTGAGCACGGCGTCATCGTCGCCGTCGATCAGGCGGAAACTTTGCGCTCCGACCACCCCGAGGCTGAGGTCGTTGATCACGGTATGGATCTCATCTTGCCCGGCTTCGTCGACGCCCATGTCCATTATCCGCAAACTGGCATTATCGCGAGCTGGGGTCGCAGGCTGATCGACTGGCTAAACACCTACACATTTCCCGAAGAATCCCGCTTTGGCGATCAGGACTACGCGGATCGCATGGCCGCGCTGTATCTCGATTTCAGCCTCGCCAATGGCATCACCACGGCCGCGAGTTACTGCACGATCCATCCTGAAAGTGTGGACGCGCTGATGGGGCAGGCTGCAAAACGCGGGATGCGGATGGTTGCGGGCAAGGTCATGATGGATCGAAACGCGCCGGACACACTGAGGGACGATGCGCAGACTGGGTATGACCAATCGAAGGCGCTCTTGCAGCGTTGGCACGGGCGCGACCGACTAAGCTATGCGATCACGCCCCGGTTTGCGCCAACGTCAACCCCGGCACAGTTGGAGGCCGCAGGCGCATTGTGGGCAGAGCACCCCGATTGCGCAATGCAGACCCATCTGTCTGAGCAGCATGAAGAGATCGCGCTTGTACGCGAACTCTTCCCGCAGGATCCAGATTATTTCGGTGTTTATGAGCGTTTCGGGCTGACCGGGCCGGGCGCGATCATGGGGCACGCGATCCATCTGCAGCCGCGTGAGATTGAGGCAATGGCGAGCACCGGTACAGGCGTCGCTCATTGCCCAACATCCAACGCGTTCATCGGCTCTGGCCCCCAATGTGATGTGCGCGGGCTGGTTGAACGGGGAATTCCCGTGGGGCTTGCAACCGATGTGGGGGGCGGGTCGAGTTTTTCGATGCTCCACACAATGGCAGCAGCGTATGAGATGGGCCAATTGCGCGGCGACAGCCTTCATGCGCGGGAATTGCTGTGGTTGGCCACTGGCGGCGCAGCGGAGGTTTTGCGCCTTGACGGCAAGGTCGGGCGTCTCGCGGCGGGAGTTGAAGCGGACCTGACTGTTATCGATCTTGCTTCAACGCCGATCATCGCGGAGCGCGCTTCGCGGGCCCGTGATATCTGGGATGCGCTGTTTGCGACGATCATGCTGGGGGATGATCGCGCCATCGCCCGGACCTATGTGGCCGGTAAGCCAGTGGAGCAGATGGGCTGAGACTCTGACTGCGCGGCGTATTGAACCTCTGCCCGGTCACGGCTACACCCAACGCGACGCCTGAAAGGGAATGATGATATGGCTATCGATACTGATACCGCGCGCCGGGTGGCGCATCTGGCCCGGATCCGGGTCGCGGAAGATGACCTGCCCGCGCTCGCGACCGAGCTGAGCTCTGTCCTGGCATTTATGGAGCAACTCTCGGAAGTCGATACGGACGGTGTTGAGCCAATGACCGCTGTCTCTCCGATGCCGTTGAAACGTCGTGACGATGTCATCACCGACGGTGATCGACAGCCCGACATTCTTGCCAATGCCCCCGACGCCCGTGAGGGCTTCATGGCTGTTCCCAAAGTGGTGGAGTGATCATGGCTCTCAACGAATTGACGATTGCCCAGGCCCGCGACCTTCTTGCGAAAGGTGAGGTTACGAGTGCTGACCTGACCGAAGCCTGTCTGACTGCGATTGAAAGTGCGACGACGCTGAACGCTGTAACCACGGTCACTGCAGACAAGGCGCGCGAGATGGCGAAGGCCGCGGATGCCCGCATCAGTGCCGGTGACGCGACCGCGATGACGGGCATTCCATTGGGCATCAAGGATCTGTTTGCGGTTGAAGATGTGCCGACACAAGCTGCATCCAACATCCTTGGCGGGTTCAAGCCCCGATATGAAAGCACGGTGACACGGAACCTTTGGGCATCTGGTGCTGTCATGCTCGGCAAGCTGAACATGGACGAGTTCGCCATGGGCTCATCGAACGAGAGCTCTGCCTATGGGCCTGCAATTTCCCCGTGGCGGGAGGATGGGTCTGACGCGGCAATCACACCTGGCGGTTCGTCTGGCGGGTCTGCGGCTGCGGTTGCTGCGGATCTCTGCCTTGCGGCCACAGGCACTGATACAGGCGGATCCATCCGCCAGCCTGCGGCTTTCACCGGAACGGTGGGACTGAAGCCAACTTATGGGCGGTGTTCGCGGTGGGGGATTGTCGCCTTTGCGTCCTCCCTCGATCAGGCCGGGCCGATGACGAAAACCGTGCGCGATGCGGCGATCATGCTCGGCGCGATGGCGGGCCATGACCCAATGGATTCAACGTCGGCGGATCTGCCGGTGCCAGATTTCGAAGCGGCACTGACCGGTGACATTCGCGGCAAGAAGATTGGCATCCCACGTGAGTATCGCGTCGAAGGCATGTCGGCTTCTGTCGACACGCTCTGGGCGGAGGGCACGGCCAAACTGCGCGACGCCGGTGCTGAGGTCGTGGATATCTCGCTGCCCCACACCAAACACGCACTGCCGACATACTATATCATCGCTCCGGCAGAGGCGTCGTCGAACCTGTCGCGCTATGACGGCGTGAAATACGGCCACCGGGCGACGCTGTCGGCGGGTGAGGGCATCAATGACATGTATGAAAAGACCCGCGCCGAAGGGTTCGGGCCGGAGGTTCAGCGCCGCGTCATGTTGGGCGCCTATGTGCTGAGCGCGGGGTATTATGACGCCTACTACAAGAAGGCGCAGCGCGTGCGCGCATTGATCAAGCAGGACTTTGAAGCGGTCTTTGCGGATGGTGTGGATGCTATCCTCGCACCCGCGACGCCGTCCCCGGCCTGGCAACTGGGTGCTATGAAGAGCGCGGATCCAGTTGAGATGTATCTGCAGGACGTCTTTACGGTCACGCTGAACCTGGCAGGTCTGCCCGGCATCTCGGTTCCTGCGGGTCTGTCGTCGAAGGGTCTGCCGCTTGGACTGCAACTGATCGGGCGTCCGTTCGAGGAGGCTGATCTGCTCAACACGGCCTATGCGCTAGAGCAAGCGACGGGTTTCTCCGCCAAGGCGGACAAGTGGTGGACTTGATATAAGCCACCCTCAATTGATTTTGACGGCGTGCCTGCGATCAGCGGCGCGCCGTTTGTGTATTTGAGGAAAGATACAGGCCTACCAATGTGGCGGCTTCTGATCGGCCAGCGGAGCTGCGGAGAGCTGATCTGCCTCTTGCTCGGCAGCGCGCTGCAACAATAGTGCCACCCGCCGTTCCAGCACATCGATACGGGCGGCTTGATCGGTTACGACCTTGTTGAGATCATCAACGGTTCTCATGGCCTCCGCCAGCGCCTCTTCCAGACGGGTCACATCGCTCATACGGGATTGGGCACCTGACGCCCGTTTAGAAACGCTTCGATATTGTCGAGTGCCATGTTGCCCATTGCCTCTCTCACCTCGAGCGTTGCCGATCCGAGATGGGGCAGAAGCGTCACGTTCTCTAGCGCACGCAGCTCGGCCGGAATATCCGGTTCGCCCTCATAGACATCGAGTCCTGCAGCAGCGATTGCACCAGATTGAAGCGCTGCGATGAGTTGTTTTTGGTCAACGACATCGCCACGCGCTGTGTTGATCAAAATGCCGGTCGGTTTCATCGCTTCAAAAACATCCCGATTGATCATGTGCCGCGTGGCTGCGCCGCCCGGTGCATGGACGGCTAGGACATCTGCCGTTTCCGCGAGAGTCTGGAGGTCAACGCGGTCCGCTAGAAAGTCGAGCGCCTTGTCGCCGCGCGCCGTGTAGCAAATCTTCATGCCAAAGCCGAAATGGGCCTTGCGCGCCATGGCTTGGCCGATCCGTCCCATACCCGCAATGCCCAGCGTTGCGCCCGTTACACCGCGGCCCAGCATCTGAGTGGGTGTCCACCCCGTCCAATCACCCGAGCGGGCAAGGCGTTCGCCCTCAGACGCGCGGCGCAGCACCATTAGCATGAGCGTCATCGCCAGATCGGCCGTCGCGTCGGTGAGGACACCGGGCGTGTTGGTGACTTCCACACCGGCAGCCCGCGCCGCCGCCGCGTCAATATGGTCGTACCCAACACCAAAATTCGCGATGATCTTGCAACGTGTCGGCTCGGCAAACATGTCAGACGAGAAGCGATCCCCTAAGGTGCAAAGGATCGCATCATAGGTCTGCAAGGCTTCGCTGCGCGCATCGCTGGTCAACGGCACGTCGCTGTCATGAATTGTGGCGCCAAGCGCATGTGCACGACGCATTACCGTCTCTGGCAGGCGTCGGGTAACAAGTATTTTCATCAGTGCATCCGCCCGCCCTTAGGCACTGGTCCGTCCGGCCCGATCAGCACGATTTCTCCGTCAGCATCAGGGAGGCCGAGCACCAGTACCTCGGACATGAAGGGTCCAATTTGGCGCGGGGGGAAGTTCACGACAGCCATCACCTGCTTTCCTACCAACGACTCAGGTGTGTAATGCGCCGTGATTTGAGCTGACGATTTCTTCACACCGATTTCGGCGCCGAAATCTATCCGAAGCTTGATCGCCGGCTTGCGGGCTTCGGGAAACGGGTCTGCTTCGACAATTTCGCCAACACGAATGTCGACCTTCAGGAAATCGTCGAAGCTGATCTGATCGCTCATTGACCGCCCATCTTCTTGAGTTCTTCAACAGAGGCCTGCATCCGGTCCATTACGATCCGGGCAGCCTTCGCATTCGCGCTCTGCGCTGCGGTTGCCAATTCACCCATATGGGCGGTGGCCTGTTCATAGGCTTTGGCCATCATTTCCTGCCGGGCCTGCGGATCCATGGTGGCGGAAGCTTGTGTCTGCGCCTCTGTCATCATGGTCTGGAAGACCTCAACCTGCTTGGTGAAGAGATCGCGGTAGCCCTCGGCAGCAGCCTGGGACGCGGCCTGCATGGCTTCCATGTTGCGCTGTTGCAAACCCATCATGTCTGACGGTGCCATTTGTGGCATCTTTTGCATCATGTCCTTGAAGGGCATGTCTTCCATCATCTTCATGAAGTTTGCGGGATCAAATGGATTGGTTGGGTCGGCCATGTCAGTCTCCTAAGCTCCTAGTTCGCGGGATCGATCGGCAGCAGCTTTGACGGCCCGGCGTAACAACGGCGGGAAGCCGTCTGCTTCGTTCATCAGCACCTGCAACGCGGCGGCTGTCGTTCCGCCTTTTGAGGTTACGTTGATACGAAGCTCGTCTGGCGATTCCGTAGCTTGCTCGGCCAGTTCGCCTGCACCCCCGACCGTCGCTTTGGCGAGCGCCATCGCCATTTCAGGTGGCAGCCCTTCTGCTTCCCCAGCGGCTGCCAATGTTTCGATCAAATGGAAAACATAGGCCGGGCCTGAACCGGATACCGCGGTGACGGCATCCATTTGTGTTTCATCTTCCAGGCGAACTGTCTGGCCGATCGCGCGAAGCAACTCGTCTGCCAGATCAAGTACGGTGGCATCGGCATTTGCGTTGCCGACCAAAGCCGTGATGCCACGACCGACAGCGGCGGGCGTGTTCGGCATGGCACGGACAATCACAGCCTTCGTGCCAAGCATCCTTTCAAAGAAGCTGATCGGTGTTCCTGCCGCAATCGACAGGAACATTGTGCCACCGGCTGCCATGTCGCCGATCTGTGGAAGGGCGTCCTCCATCATTTGCGGTTTAACCGCAAGCACACAGACCGCCGGATCACCGACAGAGTCCGGGTTCAAACGCAGCCCCTGGGTCGTCAATTCCTCCAGACGCCGAGACGGATAGGGATCGATGACGCTGACGGCATCCGGACGAACCCCCTTTGCCAGCCAGCCTTCGAGCATGGCAGATCCCATTTTCCCGCAGCCCAGCAAAACCAGGCCGCGCGCGTTGATGTCATCGACAGACATGTTTCCTCCGCAAGAAAGCTGCGCCCGGGTTCAATCCCAGGTCGGTTCAAGCCCGACCATACGCCTCTGTCATTGCGATGCCCAGCGCCTCTTGCGGGGTTCCGTCGCCGTGGACGGCAAGTTGGAATGCTGGATAGAAGCGCTCGCAAGCCTCGACCGCTGATGCAATCATTTCATCAATCTGCGCGCCAGAGGCGCTGGCCCCGCCAGCGAGGTTGAGGCCATAGCGGAAGACAATCATTTTTTGCTCTGGCCACGTGGTGAAGCTGCCGGACCAGATGCAGTCATTCGCACCGTCAATCGCCTCAAGCAGGGCCGCTCGTGCATCCGCCGCAACCTCGATATCAAAAGTGCAGACAAGGCGCAGGGTCTCGTCATAAGGACTCCACGCAAGGCTCAGTGAATATGTCTGCCACGTCCCCTCTATGCCCATGGCGATTTGGTTTTCCGCAACACGATCAAAATCCCATGCATTGTGCGACGCAAGTGTCTCCACAATGTCGATCGGGTCTGCATCCTCTGCGGTGAGATACTGCTCTAGCGTGTCCATGCCTGCGCTCCAATTCTGGATGCGCCCTTGCAAGGATGCCCCCGCAAGGGCTGGTGAGCTTGTATGTAGATCGCGGCACAGTGTCCGGGACCTACTACATATCGTGGGGCGCAATGGATGATCTGTAAAGGGACTTCACGCGCTATTCGCAATTTTAGAAATTCTGCTTCAGCACGCTTCGCATCGCATAAGTCACAGGCCGGTCTGCACTGCGACGCGGAAGACTTCGCGAAAGACCATGTCTGGATCGGTCAATGGCAAGGTGTGCCCGGCATCCTTGAGCCGTACGTGTTGACCGTGCGGGAGGGTGCGCGCCATCTCAGCCACCGCGGCGGCGGAGACTGTTCCACTGCGGTCCCCATGGAACAGGGTCGCCGGGACGTTCACCCGCTGCAGCAAGTCACGCCAATCGAAATTGGTCAGCCGCATATCGTTGCGGAATCCAACTGCATCTTGAGCGGCCATCATGCGGAAACTGTCTGCCAGTACGTCTGCCTGCTGGCGATCAGCAAAGGCGTCACGATCAAAAGCGCTATCGGAAAAGACCAGATCCGGCGTCACGCCGATGCCTTTACGCTGAATATGGCTTACCCCGAAGCGCACGATACGGTCCATCAGACCCGGCATCTGCTGGGCCGCCCACGCGTTCACCCTGTGTTTGCGCGGCATGTCGGCGGTCTGCGACCATGTTGTCATCGGTGGAGTTGTCGGTGCGCAGACAAGGCCCGCGACGCGGTCGGGGAAACTGGTGGCAAATTTGAAGCCGAAATAGGTGCCAATATCGTGGCTCAGCACAACGGCCTTTTGCCAGCCAAGCTGGTTCATCAATGCGTCCAGATGGTCACAGACCCGTTCTGCTGTTTGCTCCGGGCCTGTCCAAGCCGTAGCGCCATATCCCGGCCGCTCCGGCATCGCGATGTCCAGGTTCATGACGTCGGCGGCCCGCCGCGCCTGAACCGTTGCCGCTGCTCCAAACAACGCACCATGCAGCAACAGCACGGGCGTTCCGCCCCGCCGCCCATATCGATGAACGCTCACATTCACATCTGCGAGGGTCATCCGTTCCCGTGTTACACCCGGAACGCTGGCCTCAATCTGGGCCAACTCCACCTTGTCGACAGTCGCCTCGATCGCGGCAGCGCGTGAAATGGCCTGACCCTGGCTGCGGGCGTTGAGTTTTGCGAGAACCGATTTGATCTGCTGGCGGACGGTGCCCACCGAACGACCGTAATCTTGCGCAATCTGCTCTGCGCCATCACCAGCCAGCAGCCCGCGTAGCACGTCCCGTTCTGACGGGATCAGACCAAAGCTGCCCATCAACATGCTGAGCGTTCGCTCACGCCCCGGCGGGCCAACTTCATAGAGGGCGATTTCGGAGCGGTCGTTCATTGCGACTGCGACGAGGTCAATCAGTTGTCCCTCATCACCGGCGAGGCAAATCGGGGCAGGTGCACCGTGGCTCAGATCCGGGAGGTCGTAGATCTCATCATCAACCTTCATGCCCAGCAGGCTGTGTGCACGTTCGTCGAGCGCCAGAATCCGTCCGCCCCGGGACACTCGTAGGGTGGCCGGCTGCTCTCGCTGCACCTGAATCGGCTCCTTGCCGATCAGGTAGCCATCCAGCTTTCGCAGACTTTCAAGCAAGCGTGGGGTCCGCTCGTCATGCGTCATTGCGACAGCCGCTGCCTGAATCACGTTTCTATAGACTTGTGACATCCTAGGGTTCCAAGAAATCGGTCATGCGCGTCATGATAGCGAGTGGATTGCCTGAGTGCTGTGTCGGTCCGCACCAGTTCAAGGTGAAGCATAACAAACATACCCCATCGGCTTCAAATCAAGTGGTTGTGCCGATGATCAAGACCACTGACGCTTTGACAAATCCTTCAAACTCACCGATGCACGAAGGGGTAGCCGGAAGGATATGTCAGGACGCATGGGTAGGGTTAGGCGATCAACACGGGAAGATATGCGGCTTGACGACGCCGCCCGCGCGGGCTGGTTGTATTATGTCGCGGGAAAGACCCAGGACGAAATTGCCCGCCAGCTTGGCGTCTCACGCCAGACGGTTCAGCGGCTTGTGTCGGTTGCGATCAATCAGCGGCTTATCAAAGTGCGGATGGAGCATCCTATTGCGCGTTGTATGGAGCTTGGCCAGGCCATCCAGCAGAAATACGGGCTGGATGCGTGCGATGTCGTGCCCACGGACCCATCGGTGCCGAAGCGATTTCGAGGTGTTGCGCTCGCAGGAGCCGCGGAATTGGAACTGGCACTGCGTAAGCCAGAACCGATCATAGTTTCGATGGGGACGGGGCGGGTGTTGCGCGCGCTTGTGGAAGAGTTGCCAGAGCTGACCTGCCCTCAACACCGGATCGTGTCCCGTCTTGGCAATGTCATGAGCAATGGGTCGGCGACGCCGTTCAATGTTGTCGTCCGGCTTGCCGACAAGGTTGGGGCGCCGCACTGGCCTATGTCCCTACCGGTTCTGGCGGAAACGGCTGAGGAACGCAGGCTTTTGCATAGTATTGGCCCCATCAGGGCGACGCTGGACCTGTGTGCACGCGCTGATGTCAGTTTTGTTGGTATCGGTCAGATGAACGAGACTGCGCCTGCGCTGAAAGATGGATTTCTGACGGATCAGGAGCTTGATGCGTTGCGTGAAAACGGCGCGGTGGGGGAGATAACGAGTTTCGTCTACAACGCCCAGGGACAGCTTTTGACCGGGCCTCTGAACGCCCGCGTAGTGTCTGCGCCTTTGCCGTCACCTGAGGCGGGCCGGGTTATCGGTATCGGGACCGGCCTTGCCAAGATCGAGGCCATTCTGGGCGCGCTGCGCGGCCACCTCATTTCGGAATTCATCACGGACGAGGCAACCGCGCAGGCTGTACTGGACGCTTAATCGTTCCAGGCTTTGTCTTCTCCGCCCAAGCCACCGAGTTGCACCCGCGTTGGCAATCCGATCCGATCCAGAATCGTGAAGAACGGCTTTGGGTCGAGCTCTTCGACATTCTTCATCGTCTTCGCGTCCCACTCACCACTCGCAACGAGCATGGCAGCCGCTACGGGCGGGACGCCCGCCGTATATGAAATGCCCTGAGAGCCGACCTCAAGATAGGCTTCCTTGTGGTCGGCGACGTTGTAGACGAACATCTCGACAGGTGCGCCGTCCTTGGTGCCCTTTACCAAATCACCAATGCAGGTCTTGCCTGTGTAATCTGGTGCCAGGCTTGCAGGATCGGGCAAGCATGCCTTTACGACTTTCAACGGAACCACCTCCAGCCCTTCGGCTGTCGTCACGGGCTGTTCGGAGAGCAGGCCGATATTTTGCAGAACTGTGAAGACGTTGATGTAGTGATCGCCAAAACCCATCCAGAAGCGAACGTCGGCTTCGGGATAATTGGTCGCAAGCGAGTGTACTTCGTCATGGCCGGACATGTAGGATTGCGACGGGCCGACGACGGGCAGGTCCCAAACGCGGCCAACCTCGAACATCTTGTTTTCCTGCCAAGCGCCTTCCTGCCATGAGTAGACCGTCCCGGTGAATTCACGGAAGTTGATCTCAGGATCAAAGTTCGTCGCGAAATACTTCCCATGTGAGCCTGCATTGATATCGACGATATCAATCGAGTGGACCTCATCCATATGGTCGATGGCAAAGCGGGCATAGGCGTTCACAACGCCCGGATCGAAGCCCGCACCAAGGATCGCGGTGATCCCCTTCTCGGCGCACAGGTCCCGCTTTTTCCACTCGTAGTTGGCGTACCAAGGTGGCGTCTCGCAGATCTTGTCGGGTTCTTCGTGAATGGCGGTGTCGATATAGGCGGCACCCGTCTCGATACAGCCGTCGAGTACGTGCATATTTACGAACGCCGTGCCTACATTGATGACAATCTCAGAGCCGGTCTCACGGATGAGAGTGGCAACCGCCGCGCTGTCGGTCGCATCGACGCCGTGGCCCTTGAGGACACCTTCAACTTTCATCGCGCCCTTCTCATGGACAGACGCAATGATGTCGTCGCCTTTTGAGGCCGTCCGGCTGGCAATATTGATGTCGCCAAGCACATCGTTGTTTTGCGCGCATTTATGCGCGACGACCTGAGCGACGCCGCCGGCGCCAATGATGAGAACGTTCTTTTTCACTGCAACAGACCTCTTCGATTTGTGCTGGGAGATAGAATCACGACAGCGCGGCCGCAAAGTCGTCATAGCCGAAATCGCGAACCATGCGCACGCGGCCGTCCAATTCCTTTATGGCGATTGCGGGCATCTTCACGCCGTTGAACCAGTTTTTCTTGACCATCGTGTACCCGGCTGCGTTCTGGATCGAGAGCCGATCGCCGGCTGCCAGCGGGGCAGGGAAGCGAAATTCACCGAAGATATCACCGGCAAGACAGGACTTACCGCAAATCATCCACTCCTCTGGCCCGTCATTCGGGGTGACGGTCGCGCTTTCGCGGTAGATCAGTAGATCGAGCATGTGCGCTTCGATGGAACTGTCCACGATGGCAAGGTTCTTTCCGTTGTGAAGCGTGTCGAGCACGGTCAGTTCAAGCGTGGTGGAGTTGGTGATCGCCGCCTCGCCCGGTTCAAGATAGACCTGTACCTCATTGTCACCCGCGAAGCGTTTGAGCCGCTCAGCCAGCTGGTCCAGCGGGTAGCCTTCCCCCGTGAAATGGATGCCGCCGCCAAGGCTGATCCAGTCCATGCGACGGATAAGATGACCGAATTTCTGCTCGATTTGCCCGAGCATTTCATCGAAGCGCGCAAAGCTGCCATTCTCACAATTGTTGTGGAACATGAAGCCACTGATCAAATCGGCAACAGGCTCTATGTCCCTCGGATCCGCTTCACCAAGGCGAGAGAATGGACGCGATGGATCGGCAAGATCAAACTCGCTCGTCGATACGCCCGGATTGACGCGCAGCCCACGGATATGGCCTGACGTCTCTGCCTCGAACCGCCGCAACTGGTTGGCCGTGTTGAAAATGACCTTGTCTGAGTTTGCGAGCATTTCGGCGATTTCATCCGGTGCCCACGCGACCGAGTACGCGTGTGTTTCGCCAGGAAATTTCTCGCGTCCCAACTTCACCTCGAAGAGAGATGAGGAGGTCGTGCCGTCCATGTACTCGCTCATCAAGTCGAACACGGACCAAGTGGCAAAACACTTGAGAGCTAAGAGTGCCTTGGCGCCCGATTGCTCCCGCAAGGCCGCGATCTTCTCCAGGTTCGGGAGCAGCCGAGATTTGTCGATGAGGTAATAGGGCGTCTGCATCTGTCCGGCCTTCGGATGTCACTTTACTGTTGTTGGTCCACCTAGTGCGAAGCGTTGAGAAGAGCAACGGTCGCTACACGGCACGGATATGTCCTTTTGATGATTGCAACTGACGGCTCCGCACGGGAAGATTTGCAGTCGGTGCACATCGCGCCCAGCAATTTGAGGAATTCCGATGGCGCGCCTGGCCCCCTTCACAAAGTCATTTACGCAGCAGGAACCGCTTCCGCCCGCCGCGATTGAGGCTGCGGTTGCGGTGATGCAATCAGGTGCATTGCATAGATACGGCGCCAATCCATCCCGCGCCGCAGAGCTAGAGCGTGCTTACGCCCAGTGGCTGCCGGCGACCTTTTGCCTCGCAACCGCATCGGGAGGGCAGGCGATGCAGATTGCCCTGCGCGCCCTTGGCGTGAAACCGGGCGACAAGGTTCTAACCAATGCGTGGACCCTTGCACCCGTACCCGGAGCGATCGCATGTGTCGGGGGAGAGGCGGTTTTGGTTGAGACCACGGATGATCTCGTCATCGACCTGACGGATCTTGAACAAAAGATCCGTCACAGTGATGCAAAGATATTATTGCTGAGCCATATGCGCGGACACCTCGCCGATATGAATACGCTTATGGCAATCGCTGATGCACATGGTGTGAATGTTGTCGAGGATTGCGCGCATACGATGGGCGCCGCTTGGAATGGCAAACGATCCGGTACATTCGGTGAGATAGGCTGCTTCTCCACTCAGACTTACAAGCACATCAATTCCGGCGAGGGCGGTTTCCTGACGACCTCTGATCCTGTGATTGCCGCGCGTGCTACGGTCTTGTCGGGCAGCTATATGCTCTGGTCGCGACATGGGGCGGGGCCTGGGCCTGAGTCTTATGTTGATGCGGCGCTCGATATGCCGAATGGCTCCGCGCGGATGGATGAATTGCGCGCCGCCATCCTGCTGCCGCAAATCGCAACGCTAGACGAGAATTGCGACCGTTGGATCGAGCGTCATTCACTGGTGCGTGCGGGCCTGCTTGGGGTCGATGGTGTTGCCTTGCCAGCAGAACCTGATGGCGCGCGGCGGGTCGGTTCCTCCATACAGTTTCGTCTTCCTTCGCTCTCGGAAGACGGGTGTCGGGCCTTTATCGATGAATGTGCCGCCGTGGGCGTGGAGGTGAAGTGGTTTGGATCGGCGCAGCCGATGGGTTTCACATCCGCGCATAGCTCGTGGCGCTATCGTGGACGGGTGGATACGCTGCCAAACACCGATCGTGTGCTTGCGACACTGTTTGACATGCGGGTCCCGTTGACCTTTTCGCTTGACGATTGCCGCCAGCTTGGCGCGCTGCTGGCCGAATGTGCGCAGGTCGTGTTGAACCGATAACGCGCATCTTTTCTAGTTGTGCGCCGCTCCCGCCTGTTCTGTGTCATGGCCTTGAAGCCGATGATGCTTCAACCAGCGGCGGCGCAGCCAGACCACGCTGTAGGCCAGCAGCGCCAGCATGATCGCGAGGCCGAAAAAGTTGCTTAGGATGGTTGCGACTTGTGTCAGCTGATTGGCGAAGACAAATCCCAGCATGACATAGGCGACGGCCCATATCGCTGCGCCAAGTGTCGCCATGACGCTGAAATCGCGCCAATCCATGTTCCCGACACCGCACAGATAGCTCACATAAGGACACGTTGGGCTAAGCACAGTGTGACTCAATAAAACTGCAATGCGGCCCCGACGGTCGAGTAGAGCTTGGCCAGAGGCCAATGCGTCCGTCAGGCGTTCGCTACGTGACGCGGCCATTTGCAGACGCCTGCTGATGTGACTGGCGAGGTGGAACGCAGTCTGATCGCCAATCACAAAGGCGCAAAAGGCAACCACTAGAACCTGCCACAGCACCAAATCACCCGACGCGGCAAACGCACCAGACGCGAGCACCAGAACCGAGGACGGAAGCGGAATGGCCAGACAGGCCAGCATGACAATGATGAAGATCAATGCCAGACCATAGTCGGGCACGAGGCTGATTATTGTATCAGTCACCTCTTTGCGCCCTGTGCTCGGCTGCGCCTTCGCGCACGATCTCGGTCAGCTCTTCAAGGGTGATCCCCATCCGATCGGCAATTTCGCGCATCTGAAGGTTGCGTTCGCTCAGATCTGCGAGCCCCAGCAAGTCTGCGACGACAGGGCGGGGCAAATCGTAGGACATGACAACGTAACGGGGTGTCATCCAGCCTCGCAAATCCCGATCACGGTTCGCATCGTCCCTGAAATAGACAAGATCCGCGATCATCTGACCCGCAAAGAAGATCGCGGATACCGATGCGATGACGATGACAACGGCTGCCTGCCAATGAGACCGCAGGAACGGAAGAAGCTGGGGGCGCGACGGCACCTAGTGCGCCTCTGCCCAGTTGCTGCCGGTTCCGCCATCCACCGTGAGCGGTACATCGAGGTGCACCGCCGGAGAGGCTGCATTCTCCATGACGTCCCGCACGGTTTCGATCAGGTCATTCGCGGCGTCTTTCGGCACTTCAAACAACAGCTCGTCATGGACCTGCAACAACATCCGCCCTGGGAGCTTTGCAGCCTCAATAGCTGGCGGAACGCGGATCATGGCACGGCGAATAATATCGGCTGCCGTGCCTTGGATCGGCGCGTTGATTGCGGCGCGATTGGCAAAGCCTGCGCGTGGACCTTTCGCACCGATTTCCGGCGTATGTATGCGGCGGCCAAACAGCGTCTCGACGTATTTGTGCTCCTTGGCGAAAGCGACCGTCTCGTCCATGTATTGCCGAATGCCCGGGAACCGCTCGAAGTAGCGGTCGATGAAGGCCTTGGCGTCCTCGCGCGGGATCCGCAGGTTGTTGGCGAGGCCAAAGGCGGAGATCCCGTAGATCACACCGAAATTGATTGCCTTCGCCTGTCGCCGCACATCCGGTGTCATCTCATCGAGCGGAACGTCGAACATCTCGCTCGCGGTCATCGCGTGAATGTCGAGCCCGTCGCGGAACGCCTGCTTTAGTGCGGGAATGTCGGCAATATGGGCAAGGATGCGCAGTTCGATCTGACTGTAGTCGAGGGAGACGAGTGTGTTGCCCTCCTCGGGGATGAACGCCTCGCGGATGCGGCGACCTTCCTCGGTACGCACAGGAATGTTCTGCAAGTTTGGATCGGTGGAGGCGAGGCGGCCCGTATTTGCACCCGCAATCGAGTAGGACGTGTGCACACGTCCCGTCTCTGGATGAATATGCTCTTGCAGCGCGTCGGTGTAGGTTGATTTGAGCTTGGACAATTGCCGCCAATCAAGCACACGCGCAGGAAGGTCATGTCCCTGGGCTGCGAGGGTCTCAAGAACATCCGCGCCCGTGGAATAGGCGCCGGTTTTGCCCTTCTTTCCACCCTCCAGCCCCATCTCGTCAAAGAGAATTTCGCCCAGCTGCTTGGGCGAGCCGACATTGAATTTGCGGCCTGCAAGCTTCTGAATCTCGTCTTCGAGGCCGGCCATCTTCTGCGCAAAGCTGTTGGACATTCGGCTCAGATGGTCCCGGTTTACCTTGATCCCGTACCGTTCCATCTGCGCGAGAACGGGGACCAGGGGGCGCTCCATCGTCTCATACACAGTGGTTACATGCTCGGCGGCCAGACGTGGTTTCAGCGTTGTCCAAAGCCGCGCAGTGATGTCTGCGTCCTCGGCCGCATAGGGTGCGGCCTCATCGATTTTCACCTGGTCGAAAGTGATCTGCTTCTTACCGGACCCGATCAGATCTTTGATTGGGATGGGTTTATGATCGAGATAGCGTTCGCTGAGCGCATCCATTCCGTGCGTATGAAGCCCCGCATTCAGCGCGTAGGATATCAGCATCGTGTCATCGATGGGCGTGAGTGTGATCCCTTCATTGGCAAAGATCTTCAGATCATATTTCGCATTCTGAAGAATTTTCAGGATCGACGCGTCTTCCAGCATCGGCCTTAGCATTTCGAGCGCGCGGTCAAAGTCCATTTGGCCCTCAGCACGCTCGGCACCACCAAGCAGATCACCCGTCCCGTTCACATGGGCCAGCGGCACATAGCACGCACGTCCCGGATCGATAGCAAGACAGACGCCGACCAGACCAGCGCGCATCTCGTCAAGTCCAGTCGTTTCCGTATCCACGGAAACGTACCCACGCTCATAGGCGCGATCGATCCAGACCTGCAGCGCGGCCTCATCCCGCACGATCTCATAGGCGGAATGGTCCATCGTAGGCAAATCCGGCTCCTTGCCTGCCGTACTGCCTTTGGGAGTGTCGTCAATTGTTGGTGCGTCTGCCCCCAGCTTTTCCGCGACACGGTTGGTAATGGTGCGAAATTCCATCTCTGCCAAAAACGGAAGGACCTTCTCAGCCTCTAGCGGCTGCACTTCCATCGCATCGATGCCGACTTCTACCGGGACATTCTGTTCAAGTGTGACGAGTTGTTTCGAGATGCGGATCTGCTCTGCGTTTTCAATCAAAGACTGCCGTCGTTTGGGTTGCTTGATCTCTTCTGCGCGCTCCAGCAACGTTTCGACGTCACCGTATTCGTTGATGAGCAAGGCCGCTGTTTTGATTCCGATACCGGGCGCGCCGGGCACATTGTCGACACTGTCGCCTGCAAGCGCCTGAACATCGACGACCTTTTCGGGGCCTACGCCGAACTTCGCCTCAACTTCCTCCGGGCCGATGCGGACATTTTTCATACCGTCCATCATTTCAACGCCGCCGCCGACCAGCTGCATCAGATCCTTATCAGAAGAGATGATCGTGACCCGTGCGCCCGCATCGCGGGCCTGAACCGCGAAGGTTGCAATAAGATCATCCGCTTCCCAACCTTCCTGCTCAATGCAGCACAGTCCAAAAGCCCGCGTGGCTTCTCGCGTCAGCGGGATCTGAGGGCGCAGATCCTCAGGGAGAGGGGGGCGCTGGGCTTTGTATTGCGGATAAATGTCATTTCGGAAGGTTTTGGAGGAATGGTCAAAGATCACGGCAAGATGTGTGGGGGCATCGTCGCCGGTATTCCCCTCAACCATCTTCAGCAACATATTGCAAAAGCCAGAGACCGCACCGACCGGCAAACCGTCAGACTTGCGAGTGAGCGGGGGCAGGGCATGGAAGGCCCGGAAAATGAAGCCTGATCCGTCGATCAGATGAAGGTGATGCCCCTTGCCGATGCTCATATGTATGCCCTCCGGAATTGTAGAGCGAACTTAGGCCAGCGCGCCCAGATTGGCGAGGGCCGCTTACCTATTCTCTCGATCGTGCAGGTAGAAGGCGCGCAGGTTCTTGTCCGGCTCATCGGGAAACGGGTCTCCGGTGCTCAGCGCATCAATGCGGTCGACGCGAAACATGCGAAAGTCTCGGCGCAATTCACACCAACTGACGAGTGTCCAGGCACGTCCCCAGAACCATAGGCCCAGAGGTCTGATCTGGCGCTCGGTCGGCTTATCATCCTTGTCCCGATAGTGGAGAGTCAGGCGCAGTCGGGAGTCCGCTGCGATCTGTATCTCGTCGAGCATTCCGCGGGCCCGGCCTGTCTCCTCTCCCGCGCCGATCGCGTGGATATTTATTTGCCCGGCTTCGCCCTGTCGTGCCTCGGGCAAGACCGTCTCGATCTTGGCAAGCGCATCTTCTGCAGCCAAGCCGAGGGAGGTGCTGCCGAATGCGCGCGCCATGCGGATGCCCGCGACGAGCGCGTTCAGCTCTGCGCGTGAGAACATGAGCGGCGGCAGATCGTAGCCCTCGCGCATCATGTAGCCGACCCCGGCCTCGCCTTCTACAGGAACGCCGGACCCGATCAGATGTGCGATGTCGCGGTAGATCGTGCGTTCGGAAACCTCAAGCCTCTCTGCCAAGTCCCGCGCAAGGGTGAGCCGACCGCTCCTGAGGATCTGAACGATCTGAAAGAGACGGTCGGCCCGGCGCATCACGCAACTTTCGCTTCGAACAGGCCAATCGAATTGCCGTCCGGGTCTTGCGCATAGGCAAATCGGCCGACTGGCAGCGGGATTGGCTCTGAAACGACCTTGCCGCCCGCCTCCTGACACCGCGCCATGCTATCCTCCAGTGTGTCAGGAACAGCCAGATGGATCGTGGGTCCGTGCTCGCTCGGCGTTCCGGGATAGAGGTGTCCGGACACACCCGGCTGCATCGGATCTCCGAAATTTGCGATCATGTTGGGGCCGCCGTCTACGATACTCATCTCCACGTTGAAAACTTTAGAATAAAACGCGACGCCCGCGTCCAGATCGGTGACGGGGATCTCTGCCCAGACGACTGCATTTTGTGCTTGAGAGGTCATAGTGTTTTCCTTCGTATCATCGTTGCGATGAGAAGGGGATAGCAGGGGCCTCCTGACAGCATTGTGTCAGGAGGATTGCGGGGCGGTCGCGTTTTTTGTGTCTGCTTGCTTTTATGCTGTTGTCGATGCTCATCTTGATATCCGGGCGAGGGTTTGCATCGCTATTGCTTTGACGTGCATTTCATGCCGAAATACAATGTAAGCGTGTACATTGGGCTTGCTGTGTTCCTGCAAGCACCGGGGAGGGTGTGGACGAATGGCAGAATTTACGTTTTTCGCGAAGCCTGATGGCTCCAGCGCAAATAACTCATCACTCAATATTGACCCGCCAAAGGGCCAGACAACTGAAATTACGTTCCTCCCAAATACTAGCGCTCTGGGTGGAGGGGATGTGTTTCTGGACGATTTTGGGACAACTGATGGTGCTGGCGATATCATTGATGACGGAACCATCGATCCAAACACTCAGGTCTATATTAACGGCGACAGTTCGAATCTCTATACCTTCGAGGTTGAGTTTTCAGGTACGGTGAACGTTACAACAAAAGCGACAAATAACGGCATCGCTGGAGAGCAATTCACGATTATCACCATTGATCCAGGTGGATTAAACCTTCGCTTGGTGTTCTTTCCGAATGCAGAGTTCACACAAGCCCAGGCTGCTGCAATCAACAATGGCGCCTACGCGACAAACGCCGAGAACAACGCTCAGGTCGAAATCTGCTTTCGATCAGATATGCGTGTGATGACCAATACTGGATACCGCAAGATCGGATCAATTCGACCCGGCGATCTTGTCCAAACGATCCCTGACGGTGGGTTTAAGACGGTGCGTTGGGTGGGCGGCTTTCAAGTCACTGCTCTCGATGCACTGTTGAAGCCAGACCTCCGCCCTGTTCGCATTCACTGCTGCTCCGGCCCCCAATGTCAGTCCGGCCAGTTGGTCGTTTCGCAGCAGCATCGTATTGAACTAGCAGATCCATATCTTGAGCTGCTGTTCGGCATCCCTGAAGTGTTCGTACCAGCGCACTGGTTGTTGAGGTCTGGACACGCAACGCGCGTCGATGTCGTCGAGCCAATTGAATACGTTCACCTGCTTCTGGATAGCCACGAGGTTTTGTGTGTCGAGGGGTATGCTGCGGAGAGCCTATATTTCGGGAAAGTCTTAAAGGAGTCTCCTGATCCCGTCTTGGAGGTGTTTTCTGAGCAAGTGGCCGGGCATGGTGCTACCATTCCTAAAGCGGCAATTTTGTCGCGCTCCTACCTTCGCTATCCAGAGTTTGAGCTGCTGGTTCGGCGCTATCCCGAGGTTCTGGAACGTGCTTTGATGCCCAAGGTGCTCACCAAAGCTTAGCGATTATCCGCCGGGCCGCCCTCCAGCACGAACTTCTTGTCGCAATAGCCACACTCAACGAAGCCCTCATCTTCGGCAATCGTGTACCAAACACGTGGATGTCCCAGTGCGCCTTCTGCTCCGTCGCAGGCAATGCGGGTCTTGGTGACATACTCGGTTTCTGGGGCGGAGCGGGTCATATGAGCCTCTTGATGCTTGAGCGGGCGCGCGTCCGGCTTACGTAGCATTTTGGCGCACCGGTTGGCGCGCATAATAGGCATACCGCGCGCGTCGGCAAGGCAGCGCGTTCTTCGGAGGCATCATGTCATGGCAGAGAATGCGATCGAGCTTGTTGGATTGCGCAAGGTTTACCGCGCACAGGGAACAGGTGTTGAAAAGGTGGCGGTCAAGGACCTGCATCTGGGCATCCCGAAAGGATCGATCTTTGGTCTTCTTGGGCCGAACGGTGCGGGCAAATCAACGACAATCAACATCATGGCGGGGCTGGTCAACAAGACGGCCGGGACGGTCAAGATTTGGGGGTTCGATCAGGACAAGAACCCCCGTATGTCCCGAGCGTCCATCGGCGTCGTGCCGCAGGAACTCAACGTTGATCCGTTTTTCTCACCGCGCGCAGCTCTCGAAGTCCAGGCAGGTCTCTACGGCGTTCCGCCAGAGCATCGCAGGACGGAGATGATTCTCGAAAAGGTTGGCCTGCTAGACAAAGCAGAGGCCTATGCTCGCACCCTTTCAGGTGGCATGCGCAGGCGCCTGCTTGTTGCAAAGGCACTGGTACACGCGCCGCAGGTGCTTGTGCTTGATGAACCCACGGCAGGTGTCGATATCGAACTTAGGCAAATGCTCTGGGACTACGTTCGCGAGTTGAACGCAGCCGGAACGACGATCATTCTGACCACGCATTACCTCGAAGAAGCGCAAGAGATGTGTGACCGCATCGGGATCATTGCAGATGGCACACTGGTCGCGTGTGATGAGACCCCGAACCTTCTGGGCCGCCTCGACACAAAAACGCTCGTTGTAACGCCTGACACTGCGTCGACGCTGCCCGAGTTACCACCGCAAGTCGATGGAGAAACGCGCGAGGATGGCGCGCTGATCCTTCGCTATCCAAAATCCGTATACACCGCGATGGATCTGCTTGATCACCTGCGCGCGAAGGGTGTGACGATCCGCGACATGGCAACAGAAGAGCCAAACCTTGAAGACGTATTCCGCAACATCACGCAAGCTGCGTAAGCGGGCTTGAACAAACACTCGGGCTGGGGCCTGACAGGGAGATCTTAGATGGCAAATACCGAAACCAACCTCGCGCATTCCATTCCGTTTTTTGGCTGGATGTTGCGCGACATGAAAGCTGGCCATAAGGACGCGCCCTATTGGTTCCTTGCGGTCATGGTTTTGCTTTGGGCCGTTTCCTGCTTTGTGTTTGGTTTTGCAGCTCTCGTTGCTGGCGTGCTTGTCCTGACGCCGATCGTCTTGATTGGGTATGCTGCCATCATTTTTGCGATGGTTTCGCCAGAGAAGACGGCGGTATTCAGCGACGATTGATAGTCTGTGTTAGGCTTCGCGGGCAGGGGGTTATACCTTTGGCCGCGCCGCCTTTTCCGCAATCCCTGACTTGCCCGTCCTGCGGGCAAGCTCCGCTTCGACCTCGTCCCAACTTATGTCGCGGGCTGCGAGCATGACCATCAGGTGATAGACGACGTCGCCGGCCTCATAGACCAGGTTGTCACGATCATTCGTCGCGCAGGCAACGATGGCCTCTACGGCTTCCTCGCCAAATTTCTCTGCGCATTTGGCCGGGCCTTTCGACAGCATTCGAGCGGTGTGAGAGCTGTCTGGGTCGGCATCACGCCGGGCTTCAATCGTGGCGAATAAATCGTCCAGGATAGTCATGTCAGCCTCATAGGAATGCCAGCGGCGGCCATGTGGGCCTTCGCCTCTCCGATTGTGTATGTTCCAAAATGGAAGATCGACGCGGCGAGAACCGCGTTTGCGCCGCCCTCGGTCACACCTTCCACGAGGTGATCGAGTGTTCCGACACCGCCCGAGGCGATCACTGGCACATCGACAGCGTTTGAGATGGCACGGGTGAGCGGTAGGTTATATCCCGACTTGGTCCCATCCTTATCCATGGACGTGAGCAGGATCTCACCGGCACCGCGAGAGACCATATCCCGTGCAAACTCGACCGCGTCGATCCCTGTGGGACGCGTGCCGCCATGCGTGAAGATCTGCCACTCCCCCGGTGCCACGGTTTTGGCATCAACCGCGACAACAATGCATTGCGCGCCGAACTTGTTGGCGGCTTCGTTGATGCAGTCCGGGTTGGCAACGGCAGCAGAGTTGAAACTGACCTTGTCTGCCCCGGCCAATAGAAGTGCCCGTACATCGAGGGCAGAACGGACTCCCCCACCAACTGTCAGCGGCATGAAGCAGGCTTCGGCCGTGCGACGTACGACGTCAAACATGGTGCCACGATTCTCAAGCGTGGCAGCAATGTCGAGAAAACACAGTTCATCAGCACCCGCGGCGTCATATGCGATGGCAGCCTCAACCGGGTCGCCAGCATCAACGAGGCCTTTGAAGTTCACGCCCTTGACGACGCGTCCGTCCTTCACGTCGAGACACGGAATGATACGGGTTTTTAACATTTCGATGGTGTCCTGCTGACAACGACGACAGTCGTCGTCTTAGCGGTCGGAAGGAGGGAATTCAAATGGGTGAGGAAGTGATCCAACTGGTCTTTGGGGTCCTCGCAGGGGCAATGCTGATCGGCGCGGCTGCGTTTTCATAGATACTCACAGCTTGCCTCTTCTGAAAAAGATCAGCCCCTCAACAACTCCATCGCTTCAGCAATGTCCAATTTCCCATCGTAAATGGCCCTTCCAGAAATCGCACCATTCAGTGGCGCGCCTGTTTCCTTAAGCGCGGCGAGATCCTGAAGGGATGAGACGCCCCCGGATGCAATCACAGGAATTGATACCGCGCGGGCAAGGGCTGCTGTTGCAGCCACGTTTGGACCCTGCATGGCGCCGTCACGTTCGATGTCGGTGTAGATGATTGCCGCAACGCCGGCATCTTCAAACTGCCGGGCAAGATCCAAAACCGTAATGTCGGTCGTCTCAGCCCATCCTTCGACGGCGACCATTCCCTCGCGCGCATCGATACCTACGGCAACCTGGCCGGGGAAAAGACGGGCGGCTTCCCTGACAAGGTCCGGGTCACGTACCGCGACCGTGCCAAGGATGACCCGGCGCAGCCCCCGGCTCAGCCAGCTTTCAATGGTCGCGATGTCACGAATCCCCCCGCCGAGCTGTGCGGGCACATTGGTTGCGGCAAGGATACCTTCGACGGCCTCAGCATTTACGGGAGCACCGGCAAAGGCGCCATTGAGATCCACCAGATGCAACCATTCCGCGCCCTGCTCAACGAAAGAGGCTGCTTGCGCCGCCGGATTGTCGCTGAACACCGTGGCTTGAGACATTTCGCCCTTGAAGAGCCGTACGCACGCTCCGTCCTTAAGGTCGATGGCAGGGTAGAGGATCATGGTGCGGTCCTAACTGGCAATGGAATGCATTTGCGCCGGGCTTACCGCCGCGCGCGTTGAAATGCAAAACGGATAACTCACCCTGCGTAACGCTTGACCTAAAGCCAGTGCGTGATCGAACCTAAAGCAAATTCTGGGAGGAAAATTCATGAAACGCATTACGGCACTGGCACTGTCGCTGGCCTTTGCGCCGCTCTCCGCCATCGCTCAGGACGCAACCGGTTTGTGGCAATCGGCACCGTCCGAAGAGACTGGCGCTTACATCACCGTTCAAATTGGCGCCTGTCAGGGCGCACCTGAAGAGCGCTGCGGTGTGATCCGTGGTGTCTTCAACGCAGATGGGACGCCCGGCGCGCAGGACATCGTCGGCGAACCGATCATCTGGGGTATGGAGCCGGATGGCGCTGGCGCATGGTCCGGCGGCACAATCTGGGCTCCGGACCAGGACAAAACCTACAACTCAAAAATGGAGCTTTCGGGCGCCGATCTTGAAGTCTCCGGCTGCGTTTTGTTCATTTGCCGCGCACAAACGTGGACCCGCGTGAACTGACGCACGTTCGTATCTGCATGCATATCGATGCGCGTCGCGATCTGAAATCGCGGCGCGCTCTTTACTTTCAGGGAGCCCAGCGCAGAAAATTGCCAATGACAGTCAGGCCGGTCTTTTGGCTTTTTTCAGGATGGAACTGGGTTCCGACGATGTTGTCCCGTCCAACGCAGGCCGTCACGGGTTCGCCATAGTCGACTGTGGCAATCACGTCAGCTTCATCAGCGGGCGCCATGTGAAATGAATGAACGAAATAAGCATGCGCGCCCTGCTCGACGCCTTCAAAGAGGACGTGGGATCGGTTGAGCCGCAGCTCATTCCAGCCCATGTGCGGCACTTTCAATGTCTCGTCCGATGGGCGAAGGGCGGTCACGTCTCCGGCGATCCAATCGAGCCCCGATGTCTCCCCAAATTCGAGTCCGCGGGTTGCGAGCAGTTGCATGCCTACACAGATGCCCATGAATGGAGTTCCGGCCTGAACACGCTCACGCAGCGCGTCGACCATGCCGTCCACCGCCATCAGGCCCGCCTGACAATCCGCAAAGGCTCCGACGCCAGGAAGCACGATGCGTTCGGCCCCCGCCACAACGTCCGCATCCCCTGAGACAACGATTCGCGGACCGTTGATTTCACGGCTCATCCGCTCGAAGCTCTTTTGCGCTGAGTGGAGGTTGCCGGAGCCGTAGTCGACAATCACACAGGTCATAGCATGCCTTTGGTCGAGGGGATCGCATCCGCCTTGCGCGGATCTGTTTCCAGAGCGTCCCGCAAGGCCCGAGCGACCGCCTTGAATGCTGCCTCGGCAACATGGTGCGCGTTTATCCCGTCGATCCGCTCAACGTGCAGCGTGATGCCGCCATGAGTCGAAAACGCCTGGAAGAATTCGCGAACCAGTTCGGTATCGAATGTCTTTATCTGCGGCGCGGAAAAATCGACCTTCCACACGAGGTAGGGTCGAGCGCTCAGGTCGAGGGCGGCGCGCACCAAAGTATCGTCCATCGGCAATAGGCACGAGCCGTACCGAACTATGCCCCGCTTGTCCCCCATTGCGGCTGTCAGCGCTTGGCCAAGTGCAATGCCGACGTCTTCAACGGTGTGGTGATCATCAATGTGCAGATCGCCTTCGCAGCGCACTTTCATATCAATCAGCGCATGGCGTGCCAGTTGATCGAGCATATGATCGAAAAAACCAACGCCGGTTTGATTGTCATAGCTTCCGGTCCCGTCGAGATTGATCTCGACGCTAATATCGGTCTCAGCGGTCTTTCGCGTGATCTTTGCCGTGCGCATCTTCTAACCCCGTATCGTTCAACCCGCTTATAGGTCCTCTTCTAATGCTTGGTAAGGGCGCACGATCAATTCGCCTGTCGCAAGATCTGCGCCATCTGAAAAGAGGCCAACACAGGCATTGCAAATTAAATGAACGTGTGTTCATATTTGTCTAAGGCTGCAGTAAGGCGGCGATCAGGGAGATGAGAGATGTTCCATGCATCTATGAACTTCGCACTCGATGAGGAGATCGAGGCCCTGCGTGATATGGTTCATCGGTGGGCCCAGGATCGCGTTGCGCCAATGGCGGCTGAAATTGACCGCAAGAACGAGTTTCCCAATGAGCTTTGGACCGAAATGGGGGAGCTTGGTCTTCTAGGCATCACGGTTCCCGAAGAGGACGGGGGGGCTGGAATGGGATATCTCGCCCACTCCATCGCGGTTGAGGAGATGGCCCGCGCCAGCGCATCTGTTTCTCTCAGCTATGGTGCGCACTCGAATCTTTGCGTGAACCAGATCGCCCTGAATGGGAATGCTGACCAGAAGGCGAAATATCTGCCGAAACTCATTTCGGGGGAGCATGTCGGCTCGCTTGCCATGTCCGAAGCCGGCGCCGGCTCGGACGTTGTGTCGATGAGCTTGCGTGCCGAGAAGCGCAATGATCGCTTCGTGCTGAATGGAAACAAGTACTGGATCACCAACTCGCCGGATGCATCAACGCTCGTCGTATACGCCAAGACAGATCCTGCCGCGGGGCCGAAGGGCATCACTGCCTTCTTGATTGAGCGAGAAATGGCGGGCTTTGCCGTTGGGCCGCATTTCGACAAGCTCGGCATGCGCGGCTCCAATACGGCGGAGCTGATCTTCGAAGATGTCGAAGTGCCTTTCGAAAACATCCTGGGGGAAGAGGGGCGCGGCGTGAACGTTCTTATGTCCGGTTTGGATTATGAGCGTGTTGTGCTCTCCGGCATCGGTGTTGGGCTGATGCACGGTATTCTGGACCATATCATGCCCTATATGCATGAGCGTAAGCAGTTCGGGCAAAAGATCGGTGATTTCCAGCTGATGCAGGCCAAGATTGCGGACCTCTACACCGCAATGAACACCGCACGGGCTTACCTTTACGCTGTGGCGGCTGCGTGCGATCGCGGGCAGGTCACACGTCAGGATGCGGCGGCCTGCGTGCTTTATTGTTCAGAGCAGGCGATGCTGCAGGCCATTCAGGGCGTTCAGGCCATGGGTGGGGCTGGTTTTATGGCGGACAGCCCGCTCGCGCGCATTATGCGCGATGCCAAGCTGATGGAAATTGGCGCTGGCACGTCTGAAATTCGCCGGATGCTCTGTGGTCGCGAGCTGATGAAAGCGACGGCCTGATGAACTCAGCCTGCCTGATATTTCCAGAAGCCTTGGTAGACGGTTCCCGTGCCATTAGCTTTTGGGTGAGCAATTCTGGCTCGATCAGGCGGGTGGAGGATCCGGTATGAAGGACTTGATTTGGGTTTGCGGATTGATGGGACTTGCCGCAGCTGTTCCAGCAGCAGGGCAGGATTTTGCCTATTCAGACGACGCGACAGTCCAATGCCTCAACCAGGCGGAGGCGAATGCGACAACGCCACTCTATTGTATCGGAGCATCTGCCGATCAGTGCATCGACGACAATCCCCACGGAAGTTCGACAATCGGATTGGGCGTCTGCTTCTCGGAGGAGGCGGGTTTCTGGGACTCCGTTTTGAACGCCGAATATCAGCGCCTGCTTGGCGAAACGGCGGAATTTGAAAAAGCGAATGCAGATGCCGGTATCAATGCACCGCCGCTTGAACCCTCTTTGCGGGACATGCAGCGCCGCTGGATCGACTATCGTGACCAGCGTTGCACATTCGAGGCCGCGCAATGGGGCGGCGGCACCGGTATGGGACCGGCAACGGCGGAGTGCTTTATGCGCGCAACGGCAGAGCAGGCTCTCTATTTGCGCACCCAAATCGTGGAGACGTGGGAATGAACGGGCCCAAGGACACCCCAGGGCATCCGCTCAGCGTGGCGGTTGAGCGCGTACTGGCCGAACAGCGGAGTTTCGAGCAACAGCGCGCGACCCGGATGGGACGTGGTGTAGAGGCTGCAACAGCTCCGATCGGGGAGGTTGCCCGTCGCTTGATACCAGCGTCCGTCGTGCGAACCGCCCTCGATGGAGCTGACCGGGCGGCAGGCTATACCGTCCCGGAAGATATCAGTGGGCATGATGTGAACGATATTGCGGCCTGCGATGCGGCGGCGTTGCGTGCGCAGGGTTGGGCCATGGGGATGAATGCGGCAACCGGTGCGGGTGCTGGGCTGTTTGGGGTTGTCGGTCTTTCGGTTGATATTCCAGGGTCCATCGCCATTGCCGCTCGAAATGTACGCGCCACAGGGTTGGCCTATGGATTCACAGGTCAATCGGAAGAAGAGCGCATCTTCCGACTGGCAATTCTTGAACTGGCAGCAACAGGCGGGATGGAGGAGCGGGCGGCCTCTGTCGCGCGCGTCAACCGTCTTGCCCAGGCTTTGGGCCAAGCGGGTGGTGAGGCAACTCTTGAAGGTATTGACTGGGCGCTCGACAAGGTGGTGGAGCGGGCGACGCGTGCGCTCGGCATGAACCTGGCTCAGCGCAAGGCGGCACAGGTTGTCCCGATTTTGTCTGCGGCTCTTGGTGCCGCAGTCAATGCCAGCTTTCAGACGGATGTGGCCCGTGCGGCCCGCTACGCCTATCGTCAGCGCTGGTTAGCGACCCGCCAGATGCTGCCAGCGCCGGAGACGGCCGCATGAAGCTGATTGCGCTTTTCATGTTGATACCAATTGCGGCCTCCGCGACAGGCTGGGACGCAGAGCGCGCGCAGACGCATCTGTTAACCTGTTCCGGTCCGGGTATCGCGTGTGCTGTCGAAGGCGATGCGCGCTGCGTCGCGAGTGGCGGCGAAGATTGCACACGGTTCAACGCAGATGTTGCAGAGACCGCAATGCGCGTTGCCTACGCAGATTTTCTTGCGGTGTCCGAACGCGAGACAGTCTCGGAGGGGATGGCGGCCAATTCGACTATAGCGCAAATCGCACATGGGCAGGATGTCTGGGTGGCGGAACGTGATCGGCGTTGCTCTGAAGATCCGCTGTGCCTGACGGGCTACAACATTGAGCGTGCGGGATTTTTCCGCGATCAAATACAGGCACGTTGAGCATGAATTTACATCCTAACGACAGGCAGGAGTGGTCTCTATGACCGTGCTTTCGACAAGTGCCATCCCCGGCAGCGACGCGTTCGAAACGAACCGGACCGCTCATGCAGAAGCGGCTGCGCAGATCGCCGAAGCGGCGCGTGCTGCCGCCGCTGGTGGGGGCGAGCGTGCGCGCGAGCGGCACCTGTCCCGGGGAAAGATGCTGCCGCGCGACCGGGTCGCAAATCTGCTGGATCCGGGCACTCCGTTTCTGGAGGTCGGCGCAACGGCTGCCCATGGCATGTATGATGGCGCAGCGCCGTGTGCCGGCGTGATTGCAGGTGTCGGACAGGTCGAGGGCCGCCAGTGCATGATCCTGTGCAATGACGCCACGGTGAAGGGTGGTACCTACTACCCGATGACGGTGAAAAAGCACCTCCGCGCGCAGGAGATCGCGCAGGAGAACCGACTGCCCTGCATCTACCTCGTGGACAGTGGCGGGGCGAACCTGCCCAATCAAGACGAGGTGTTTCCCGACCGCGACCATTTCGGCCGCATCTTCTTCAATCAGGCGAATATGAGTGCAGAGGGCATTCCTCAGATCGCGGTTGTGATGGGAAGCTGTACCGCGGGCGGCGCCTACGTACCTGCGATGAGCGATGTCACGATCATCGTGAAGGAGCAGGGCACCATCTTTCTCGCCGGTCCCCCGCTGGTGAAGGCCGCGACGGGTGAGGTCGTGAGCGCAGAGGATCTCGGCGGCGGCGACGTTCATACGCGATTGAGCGGTGTGGCTGACTATCTGGCCGAGGACGACGCCCAGGCGCTCGCGCTTGCGCGGCAGGCGGTCAGCCATCTGAACACAGTGCCGCCGGTGACGGTCGAGTGGAAGGAGCCGCGCCCGCCCGCCCTCTCACCCGACACGATCACGGGCGTCGTGCCCGCCGATCTGCGCACTCCTTATGACATTCGCGAGGTTATCGCGCGCATCGTTGATGGTTCCGATTTCGACGAATTCAAACCGCGTTTCGGCAACACGCTCGTCACCGGCTTTGCGCACATCGAGGGCTGCCCGGTCGGCATTATCGCCAACAATGGCGTGCTGTTTTCCGAGGCGGCGCAGAAGGGTGCCCACTTCGTGGAGCTGTGCTCGCAGCGGAAGATTCCACTGATCTTCCTGCAAAACATCACCGGCTTCATGGTGGGCCGGAAGTATGAAAATGAGGGGATCGCGCGCCACGGTGCGAAGTTGGTGACGGCCGTGGCGACGACGAAGGTTCCCAAGATAACAGTGCTCGTCGGTGGCTCCTTCGGCGCTGGCAACTACGGCATGGCAGGCCGGGCATATTCGCCGCGCTTTCTTTGGACATGGCCCAACAGCCGTATCTCGGTCATGGGTGGTGAACAGGCTGCAGGTGTTTTGGCGACCGTTCGGCGCGACGGGATCGAGCGCAAAGGCGGCACATGGTCGGCGGAAGAAGAAGCCAAGTTCAAGCGCCCGACAATCGAGATGTTCGAGGAACAGAGCCACCCGCTCTACGCAAGCGCCCGCCTCTGGGATGACGGCGTGATCCCGCCGGAAAAGACCCGCGACGTGCTGGCACTGAGCCTGCGCGCATGCCTCAACGCGCCCATCGAGGAGACACGCTTCGGCGTGTTCCGGATGTGATGCGAAGTGCCCTCTCTGCTTTAGGAGAATATTTGCCATTCGGGAGCGTGATGCGGCGCGTGAATATTCCCGTGTACATGATTCACAACAGTCTCGATCCCGAAGACTACCTCTTTCTGTTTGATTTCGAGGTTTTTACGGATCGGGCGGGTCGTGGTTTCTTAACCCGTCCACGCCTTATGATTTGGGCGGGGCGAGACGACTTTGACAGGCATCGTTTTGCGCGACAATTCCGCGAGGTCTTTGTTACCGAGTTCGACAAAATGCGAGCCGAGTTGCGCAAGGCAAGGCGCTGGAAGCTGGACTCAAACTGGCTCGCTCCGGTCGCGCTGCTGGCGTATTGGATCCTCTACCTTGCACTTTCGCCGATCTCAAACCGCCGGATTGCAAGGCGTGAGTTGAAGTTGGAGAACGAGATAGAAGAAACGCAGGGCAAGGTGGATCACCTCCTCTCCGTGGCTGAAGTGCGGCTTCATGCAGAGCTCTTTGCCCACGCGCGGCGGAGCACCGATGGCGCCGGAGGTGATCATGTCGATCGCGAGGCTTGGCCGCTTCCCGCCTATGTGGGCGAGCACATCTATGACGAAAAGAGCGGAGCGTGGTGGTAGCAATGTTCTCTAAGATCCTCATCGCCAATCGGGGCGAGATTGCCTGTCGGGTCATGCAGACCGCTCGCCAACTCGGCGTGCGTACGGTCGCCGTCTATTCCGACGCAGACGCCACGGCCAAGCATGTGGCGATGGCTGACGAAGCCGTCCACATCGGCCCTGCGCCTGTGGCTGAAAGCTATCTCAAAGGCGACCGCATCATCGCCGCCGCGCTCGCCACGGGCGCGCAGGCCATCCATCCCGGCTATGGCTTCCTTTCCGAGAACCCGGATTTCGTCGGGGCGGTGGAAGCCGCAGGCCTCACTTTCATCGGCCCGTCCGCCCGTGCAATCCGCGCCATGGGCCTTAAGGACGCCGCCAAGGCGCTGATGGAGGAGGCGGGCGTGCCCGTCGTCCCCGGTTATCACGGGGCGGAGCAGGATCCGGCCTTCCTCGCCGCCGAGGCTGACAAGATCGGCTATCCTGTCCTCATCAAGGCTCGCGCGGGCGGCGGCGGCAAAGGGATGCGCAAGGTCGATGACCCCGCCCAGTTCCGCGCCGCGCTTGAAGGGGCGCAGCGTGAGGGTCAGGCGAGTTTCGGCGACGCAGCGGTGCTCATTGAAAAGTGGATCACTACGCCGCGCCATATCGAGATTCAGGTTTTCGGTGACGGCACCAACGCGATCCACCTTGGAGAGCGCGACTGCTCCTTACAACGTCGCCACCAAAAGGTGATTGAAGAAGCACCAGCGCCGGGCATGACCTCTGAGATGCGCGAAGTGATGGGGGCCGCAGCAGTCCGCGCGGCGGATGCCATCGGCTATTCCGGTGCTGGCACTATTGAATTTATTGTGGACGGCTCAAACGGCCTCGATCCTGAAAAGTTCTGGTTCATGGAAATGAACACGCGCCTTCAAGTCGAACATCCTGTCACTGAAGCGATTACCGGCATCGACCTTGTTGAATGGCAGCTTCGTGTAGCAAGCGGGGAACCTTTGCCCGCGACTCAAAGCGAGATTACGTTGACGGGGCATGCTTTCGAAGCGCGTCTTTATGCCGAGGACGCGACCAAGGGCTTCCTGCCGGCAACAGGGACGCTGACCGCACTTCGGTTCCCGAACGGCACCCGTGCCGATAGCGGGGTGCGCGCTGGCGATGCAATTACCCCCCATTATGACCCGATGATTGCGAAGCTGATCGTGCATGGTGCTTCGCGCGATATTGCGCTGGGCCAATTGCGGACAGCGCTTGAGGACACGATTGTCGCGGGGTCTGTCACGAACCTGCCGTTTCTCGTCGCGCTGACGCGCCATGCTGGCTTTGCTGCTGGGGACATGGACACCGGCCTGATCGAGCGTGATCAGGACGAGCTGACCAGAGTAGGCACACCGTCAATCGAACTGCAGGCGCTCGCCGCGGTTCTGGCTCTTGAGCTGCTCCCGTCGCAACCGCTTCAGGGCTTCACTCTTTGGACGAAACTTGCCCAGCGGGTTGAACTTGATTGTGGCTCGATCGATGTGACTGTCGCTTCACCGGGGTGTTACGAGTGCCGTACCTCGGACGAGCAGGTCGTCTTGAAAGATGTGGCGCTGGAGGGCTGTGCTGTTCACGTAAATGGGCGAAGGTTGCTCTATGCGCAGTCTGGTCCTGTTGTTACGCTGTTTGAGGGCGCAGTCGGCCATGTCTTCGAACGGCTTGATCCACTGACCGCCGCAGTCGAAGCCACCGGAGGCGGTGATCGACTGGTTGCGCCGATGCCGGGCCTCGTCAAGCTCGTAAACGCACAGGCGGGGGCTCATGTCACGCAAGGTGAGGCGCTGATCGTCATGGAAGCCATGAAGATGGAGCACACATTGACAGCTCCTCGTGACGGTATCGTTGCGGAGCTTGCTGTGAAGCAGGGTCAGCAAGTGGCGGACGGAGATGTTATGCTGGCTTTGGAGCCTTTGGCGGACGCATAGGCGTCTCAGTTGGGAAAGGGCCAGTCGATGCAGGATCATGTCACCGTTTTCGAGGTTGGCCCCCGCGACGGGCTTCAGAACGAAGCAAACCTCATACCAGCGCGGGACAAGATTTCGTTGACGGATATGCTCAGCGAAACTGGCCTTTCTCGGATCGAGGTCACCAGTTTTGTCAGCCCCAAATGGGTCCCTCAGATGGGTGATGCGGCAGAGGTTATGGCCGGTATTTCGCGTAAAGAGGGGGTGCGCTATGCGGTCTTGACCCCCAATCTGCGCGGATTGGAGGGCGCCATTGCGGCTAAAGCCAGCGAAGTTGCGATCTTTCTGTCGGCCTCGGAAGGGTTTTCTAAAGCGAACATCAACGCGACAATGGCGGAAAGTGTGATGCGGGCACGAGAGGTTGCATCTGCTGCAATGGACGCGAACATGCCTGTGCGCGGCTACGTTTCGTGTGTCACGGACTGCCCCTATGATGGCCCGACCCCGCCCCACAATGTTGCCTTCATGGCGGAGGCACTGCTTGCGATGGGATGCTATGAGGTGAGCCTTGGCGACACCATTGGCAAGGCTGTGCCGCGTTCGCTGACTTATATGTTGGATTCTGTACTCGCCGTAGCGCGCCCGGATCAGCTTGCAGGCCACTTCCACGATACGGACGGACACGCTCTCGCGAACGTCGAAGTGGCGCTCGACCACGGGCTGAGGGTTTTTGACAGTGCTGTCGGTGGTCTGGGCGGCTGTCCCTATGCCCCTGGTGCGGCCGGGAATGTTGCGACAGAGGCGCTTGTGGCCCGATTGCATGCGCTCGGCTACACTACAGGTATCGACTTGGCCAAACTGGAGGAGGCTGGCCGCTTCGCAATCGAACTGAGGGAAGGGAATTGACGATGAAATGGATTGTACTCACTGCAGCCATGACGGCCACGACACTTTCTGCACAAGAAATCGAACGGAGTGTTGCGTTCGAAGATGCGCTTGCCTTGTGGCTCTCTGATGACGATGCAGCCGCGATACCGACGCTCTCGGAACTTGCCCAGTCAGGTGACCAAGCAGCACAGCTTTTGCTTGGCACGATCGAACACATGGGCGAGGTGCAGACCAATTGGTCGCTGAACCTTGACCGCGCAGAACGCATCGCGACGTACCGTCAGCCTGAGGGAATCTCTGGACGTGGCTGGTTGCTTGATCTCGACACACCTCTCGCAGCTCTGATGCGCGATCTGGATGCTGTCGACACGTCCGTCTCAACCATCTTGGAACTTGAGCGAATGGGAGAGGGACGTCTGGCACGTGAGGGGCTGCGCCTGATGGCACGGCGTGAGCAATATTCCGATGCACGGGCTGTTGTGGAGGCATTGCCGCATTACGATCACATCGCAGCACCCCTTGTCACAAACATCGAGGTGACGCGACAGATTGCACCGCATGATCTCGTGTACGCCTGGTGCGATGCGACGTGCCCAGCTGTGGCGAGTTGTGCGCAAGTCGCTGCGGATATGTTGGACAGTCCGATCGATTCCTGGTCACTTGGCTCACCCGTTACTGCGCTGATTTCTGAGGAAGTCTGGCGGGCGAGCGCCAAGGGTCTTGCATCGGTTCCGCGCCTTGGTGATTTGCGCGATCCCGGTGTGGATGTGACGCAGGCCTGCATTGCTGAATGATGACCTTCACCACCCTCGATCTCTCGGTTGCCTCTGACGGTATAGCGACGCTTCGGCTCAATCGGCCGGAAAAGCATAATGCGCTGTCCGAACAGATGATCGGCGAACTGACTGAAGCGGCGAATGCGCTCAACGATGATGACGCTATTCGCGTCGTCATCTTGACGGGAGCAGGGCGCAGTTTTTGCGCCGGTGGTGATCTGGGGTGGATGAAGTCGCAATTTGCGGCGGACCGGGCAGGGCGTATGGCGTCCGCCCGGGCGCTTGCGGGGATGCTGCATACGCTCAATACCCTGCGCAAACCCTTGATTGGCCAGATCAACGGTGCGGCTTTCGGGGGTGGCGTTGGTATGGCGTCAGTGTGTGATGTTGCGATTGCCGCAGAGAGCGCGATGTTCGGTCTGACAGAAACCCGACTTGGGCTGATCCCGGCAACGATCTCCCCTTACGTTCTCGCCCGAATGGGGGAGGGAAAGGCACGCCGTGTCTTCATGTCGGCACGCCGATTTGGTGCTGACGAGGCGCGCGCCCTCGATCTGGTTGCGCGCGTGGTTCCTGATCAGGACTTAGAAGCAACCGTACGTGCGGAGGCTGAAGATTACCTCAAGGTCTCTCCCGCGGCTGTCGCATCCGCTAAGGCACTGGCGCGGCGATTGGGGCCGGCCATTGACGAGCACGTAATCGAAATGACGGCCAACGCATTGGCCGACACGTGGGAAAGCCCGGACGCGCAAGCGGGTATTTCCGCATTCTTTGATCGTGTTGATCCACCGTGGGTTCAGCAACCGGCATCTTGATTTCAACCGCAGCAGCTCCACCGTTTGAGCCGTTCCGGTTACTGAGAGAGAACGTCGAATGACAACGATCGTTATTGGCGCCGGGCTCGCTGGGTTGAGCCTTGCCATAGCACTTCAAGACGCAGGGCGGTCTGTTCGCGTGCTCGACAAAGGGCGCGGACCGGGCGGGCGCTGCTCGACCCGCAGATCGCCCGTAGGCCTATTTGATCACGGCGCACCGCTGTTGCACGATCTGCCCCAGGATTTGATCGAGAGATATTCACAGCATCTGAGTGTCAGCCGTGACGGGCATCTGCCGGTTCCGTCGATCAATGCGCTGCCAAAGGCGATGGCAGAGGGCCTCGATGTTCGTCTCGATTGCCGGGTGACTGGACTTTTCGAGACGTCTGGCCACTGGCGGGTAGAGACGGAGGATGGGACACATGAGGCCTCTACTGTTGCGCTGTGTCTGCCCGCACCCCAAGTCGCTCAGCTGTTGCCGCCCGATGTAGCTGAACACTTCGACGCCCCTCCAATGTCCCCGCAATGGTCGCTGATGTACTGCGCGCCTGCAATGGCGGACGGGCCAACTCGGCGTATGCTGACGGCGGGCCATAGTGCGACACGGCAAAATGACCTCGAACGACGCGACGCGTCGGGGGATGAACGCTGGGTTGTTCACGCTGATCTCGACTGGTCAGCCGCCAACGTGGATCTTGACCGGAACGCTGCTCAAGATGCACTGGTCAACGCATTGAGGTCCGAAATCGAATTGGCGGACCCGACACATGTCGCAATTCATCGCTGGCTTTACGCACGGACCATTCAGCCCATGGGTGCGCCCTATTTTTGGTCCGCAACAGGCGGGCTCGGCGCTGCCGGGGACTGGTGCATCGGGCCCAATGCGGGGGATGCGATCGCCAGCGGTCGGGCGCTGGCCGAGCGGATACTTGGCGCGAAAGAAGGTTGATTGTCATGGCGTGCATTTTGCGCCGCAATCGCCCTTGACGCCCCCCGACCCCTCGGCTATCCAGCGCCACGGTTTGGCTGGGTAGCTCAGCTGGTTAGAGCGCGCGACTCATAATCGCGAGGTCGGGAGTTCAAGTCTCCCCCCCGCCACCACCGAACCTCCTGAAAGACATGGCGCTGATTGGGATAGTGCACTTGCGCTCTCTCACGGTTTCCGTCATTTCGTTTCTATGATCCGAGCAGCAGTGACATCAGTGCGCCTTGCTGTCGCGACGCTTTATTGCCTCGCGACGATGCTGGTCGGGTTTGCGCACGCGGCACCGGTCACGCCTGATCAAGATCCTGCCAACTTTGTACTGCCTGGCACCTCACTCGCAGATTTTTGTGAGCCGTCGGGTGGGCATCACGCACCCTGGGCTGAGCATTGCGCGGCCTGCCAGATTGCCAAAGCCGCTGCGCTGCCCCCGGTCGGCACGGTTCCGGCAGCTGGTTTTGCAGGTTCTCTTGCATTGGAGACGGTGGCTGACAGCATCACCTGGGTGCAATTGCGCCCGTATCTGCACCAGTCACGCGCGCCACCGGTCACTCTTTGAACCCATTCAAGCATGCAAAACGCATGCGATACATTCCCTGTTTCAAAGAGTGCAAAAAATGATCCGCTATGCCTTGAGCGCTGCGTTTGCAGCCCTGTTCGCCCTTCCCGCCGCTGCGCATGATTTCACCACGGGTGATCTGACCGTCGAGCATCCCTATGCCCGCGCGACGACCAGCCAGGCGCAGATGGCCGGTGGTTTCATGACCATCACCAACAATGGCACCGAATCCGATCGCCTGATCGGCGTGGAAGGCGCATTTGCCCGCGATTTCCAGGTCCACCTGACGGAGGACAATGACGGCGTCATGCGCATGCGTGAGGTCGAGGCCGGTGTCGAAATCCCAGCGGGAGAAAGCGTTGAGCTGATGCGCGGCAGCTATCACGTGATGTTCATGGGCTTGGACAACGCATTGGCTGAGGGGGAGACCTACGACGCCACACTGATTTTCGAAAATGCCGGCGAGCTACCAATTACCTTCAAAGTCGAGGCTTTCAATTATCAGCCGGAACACTCAGACGGATCGATGGCGCATGGCGAGATGAGCCATGACAGCATGGGTCACGACGAAGACTCTGATAATCATGCCGGTCACGGCCATGGTCATTCCGGTCATGATTGACCGCTAGAACCAGTCGTTCGACAGAAAAAAGCGGGGCCCCGATTGTAGGCCCCGCTCTTCGTGCAATTATCCAAGATGGGCGCGCAGGATCCACGCGAACTTTTCGTGGACTTGCGCACGGCCGATCGCCAGGTCTTCAGTCAATGGATCGCCGTTGCTGGTCGCGGCCTCTGCCAGCTCTTTCAGAGCAGCGGAGATCGTTTCCTGCGACACCGCCATGTCCTCGACCATTTGCTCGGCAGAGACGACTGTCTTCGCCTCGCTGACCGTCGTGCGGTCGAGCGCCTCGGCATAGCTGCCCTCGGTAAACGCGCCCAACGCGCGGATCCGCTCCGCTACCTCGTCCTGCGCCGCGAAATGATCGTTGTAGATCTCCTCAAACAGCGCGTGGAGCGAGCCAAAGCTCATCCCGGTGACGTTCCAGTGAAAGAACTGCGCCTTCTTGGTCGTGACGGACAGGTCCGCCAGGGCTTGATGAAGCCCCTCGACAACTTCCGTTTTCTGGGTGGCGTTCAGATCGTGTGCTGTATCTTTCATACTCAAATCTCCCAATCAAAATCGGGTGGCCCAAAACGAGCCACCCGGTGTTTCGTGGGATCAACGATGTTGGGCGCGGAAGCGTTCCCGCTTCACTCTGCCGCGTCGAGATATTCTTCCAGCGGCGGGCATGAACAGACCAGGTTTCGGTCACCGTAAGCATTGTCGACCCGGTTTACGGGCGCCCAATACTTATCGACGCGGAACGCACCCGCCGGGAAGCAAGCCTGTTCTCGCGTATAGGGCCGGTCCCAATTGCCAACGAGATCCTCCATCGTGTGCGGAGCATTCGACAGCGGGTTGTTGTCACGATCCAAGGTGCCGTTTTCGATCAAGCGTGCCTCCTCACGGATCGAGAGCATCGCTTCGCAGAAGCGGTCCAATTCCGCCTTCGGCTCACTCTCTGTTGGCTCGATCATCAGGGTGCCCGCGACAGGCCAGCTCATCGTTGGGGCGTGGAACCCGCTGTCGATCAAGCGCTTCGCCACATCATCGACCGTGACGCCCGCTGCATCTTTGAGGGGGCGCGTGTCGATGATGCATTCATGCGCCACATTGCCTGACGTACCGCGATAAAGCACGTCATAGGCCCCTTCGAGCCGCTTCGCGATGTAGTTGGCGTTCAGGATTGCGATCTTGGTGGCCTGCGTCAGGCCCTCACCGCCCATCATCAGGCAATAGGCCCAGCTGATTGGCAGCAGCGACGGGGAGCCGAAGGTCGCAGCACTCACCGCGCCAGCGCCGCCCTCGTTCACATGACCGGGGAGGTAGGGTGCCAGATGCGCCCCCACGCCAATCGGTCCCATGCCGGGGCCGCCACCGCCATGCGGGATGCAGAAGGTCTTGTGCAGGTTGAGGTGGCTCACGTCAGCGCCAATTTTGCCCGGCTGACTGAGGCCGACCATCGCATTGAGGTTCGCCCCGTCGAGATAGACCTGCCCACCATGCGCGTGAGTGATCTCGCAAACCTCCGTCACAGTTTCCTCAAACACGCCGTGGGTCGAGGGATAGGTGATCATGCAGGCTGCCAGCTTGTCGCCCGCCGCCTCGGCTTTCGCGCGGAAATCCTCCACGTCGATATCACCCCGTTCGGTGCATTTCACCACAACGACCTTGTAGCCGACCATCTGGGCCGATGCGGGGTTGGTGCCATGTGCGTTGACCGGGATCAGGCAGATATTTCGCTCCGCCCCGCCATTGGCCGCGTGATAGGCGCGGATCGTCAGCAGACCGGCATACTCGCCCTGCGCGCCAGAGTTCGGCTGCATCGAGATCGCGTCATAGCCAGTAATCTGGCAGAGCTTGTCGGACAGGTCCTCCACCATCTCGGCATAACCGGCACGTTGATGCGCGGGGGCAAAGGGGTGGATGTCTGCGAACTCCGGCCAGCTGACGGCCATCATCTCTGCCGTTGCGTTCAGCTTCATGGTGCAGGAGCCGAGCGGGATCATTGCCCGATCAAGTGCCAGATCTCGATCCGCAAGACGACGCATGTAACGCGTCATCTCTGCCTCGGACCGGTTGTGATGGAAGGTGGGATGGGTGAGATACGCGCTCTGTCGGATCAGACCTTCGGGCAGCTCGTAGCCGGGCAGGGGGCCGCTATCGACCCCGCCCATGACCTTGAGCAGCGTGGTGATCTCCGCATTCCAGGTTGCTTCATCAAGCGCGATGCCGATGCGGGTATTGCCGACGCGGCGCAGGTTGATGCCGGCTTCCTCTGCGGCGTGCAGGATCGCATCGCGCGGCGCGCCGACCTCGACCGTAATCGTGTCGAAATAGGTGTCGTTGACGATGGTGTAGCCTGCTTCAGCCAGCGCCCGCTTCACGCGGACGGCCTTCTGGTGCACCTGTTCAGCAATCGCGCGCAGGCCCTTCGGTCCGTGGAACACGGCATACATCGACGCCATCACAGCCAGCAGCGCCTGCGCCGTACAGACGTTCGAGGTCGCCTTCTCCCGCCGGATATGTTGCTCGCGCGTTTGAAGGCTAAGGCGGTAAGCACGGTTGCCCCGCGCGTCGATGCTGACGCCGACGATACGCCCGGGCATGGAGCGCTTATAGGCATCGCGACACGCCATATAGGCCGCATGCGGACCACCGGCACCCAGCGGCACGCCGAAGCGCTGCGTGTTGCCAATGGCTATGTCCGCGCCCATCTCACCGGGCGATTTCAGCAGGCAAAGTGCAAGCGGATCTGCGGCGACTACGGCAAGCGCCTTCGCGTCATGCAGGGAGGCGATGACATCCGTGAAATCGTGGCAGTGCCCATAGGTGCCAGGATACTGGAAGATCGCGCCGAATACCGCGCTCGGGTCCAGATCGGCAAACGGATCGCCGACGATCACGTCCCAGCCCAACGGCTCGGCCCGCGTGCGGATCACATCGATGGTCTGCGGATGACAATCCTGATCCACGAAAAATGCCGTCGCTTTCGATTTCCCCGCGCGCTGGGCGAGCGCCATAGCCTCTGCTGCCGCCGTTGCCTCGTCCAGAAGGGACGCGTTCGCAATCTCCAACCCTGTCAGGTCCGCGATCATCGTCTGATAGTTCAGCAATGCCTCTAACCGGCCCTGGCTGATTTCGGGCTGATAGGGGGTATAGGCAGTGTACCAAGCGGGATTCTCGAAGATATTGCGCGCGATAACCGGAGGCGTGATCGTCCCGTGATAGCCCTGCCCGATCAAAGAGCGCATCACCATGTTTTTGTCCGCGACCTCACGCAGGCGGCGTAGGACTTTTTGCTCGCTCATCGCTTTTCCAAAAGACAGCGGTTCTTTCTGTCTGATGGTTTCAGGCACTGTGGCGTCGATCAAAGCGTCTAGGCTTTCGACGCCCAGCGTGTCGAGCATCGCCTGCATTTCCTCAGGCGAGGGGCCGATATGGCGGCGATTGGCGAAATCATAAGGGGCGTAATCAACGGGCGTGTAGGGCATGAGCGTGCTCCTGTGATGTGTCCTCCCCCGGAGCTGATCCGAGGTCATATCCTGCGGGTGACGCCCCGGACCGGATCCGGGGCGGCCATGTTCAGCACGGTCCCGGGACAAGTCCGGGACATCTCAACTAGCCGACCAGTTCCTTGTAGGCTGCCTCATCCATCAGGCCGTCCAGTTCGGACATGTCGGCCAACTTCATCCGAAAGAACCAGCCGTCGCCAAGAGGAGCGCTGTTGACCAGCGTCGGATCTTCCACGATCGCCTCGTTGATTGCGGTGATTGTTCCGTCGAGCGGCGCTTCAATGTCAGAGGCCGCCTTGACGCTTTCGATCACGACGACCTCATCGCCTTTTTCAACATCAGTGCCCGCTTCGGGCAGTTCGACGAAAACGAGATCGCCAAGCTGGCTTTGCGCATGCTCCGTGATGCCAACAATGACCTCGTCACCATCGACGCGCAGCCATTCATGCTCTTCGGTATATTTGACGGACATCTGATTTACCTCTTGTAGGTCTGTTGGACGAATGGCGTTTCCGCCACCGCGAGGGGGATAAACTTGCCGCGAAGTGCGGCGAAAACGGTGGTGCCTGGGGTGCTGAGCTCCGTCGGAAGATAGCCCATTGCGACAGGGCCGCCGACACTGGGACCAAACCCGCCAGAGGTAACGACGCCGATCTGCGGGCCCTCAATCTCGGCATGCAGTGTGACGCCCTGGCGTACGGGCGCGCGCCCTTCAGGGCGCAACCCAACCCGTTTGCGCGTGGGTCCGTCGGACAGTTGGCCTTGGATCACATCAGCGCCCGGGAATCCGCCATTCTCACGTCGGCGCTTTTGCATGGCCCAGATAAGATCAGCCTCAACCGGTGTGGTTTCCGTATCGATGTCGTTCCCGTAGAGACACAGCCCAGCTTCCAGCCGCAGGCTGTCACGCGCGCCCAGCCCGATTGGCTCCACACCATCCTGTTCCAATAAAGCTTCGGCAAGCGCGACGGCCTCCTCCTTGGGTACGGAAATCTCGAAGCCGTCCTCACCGGTATAGCCAGAGCGCGTCACGATACATGGCCCGTCAATCAGCGGCATAGTGCGTGCGTCCATGAATTTCATATCCCGCACTTCGCCGTTCAGTGTGGCCAGCGCTGCCTCAGCTGCGGGACCTTGCAGCGCAAGCAGCGCGCGGTCGAGCACCTCAACCTCCGTAGCGGCGGAAATATGGGGAATGTCGTGATCAGCCCGCGCCGCGTTGACGACGACATAGTGCCAGTCGCCCATATTCGCGAACATCAGATCGTCGAGGATCCCACCATTGGCGGCAGTCAGCAGACCATAGCGTTGCCGGCCGGGTTTCAGCTCGGCGACGTTGACGGGCATCAACGATTCGAGTGCCGTCACCCGATCCGCCGCCTTCAGGCGCAGCTGCGCCATATGGCTGACATCGAAAAGCCCGGCTAACGCTCGGGTGTGAAGGTGCTCCTTCATCACTCCCACTGGATATTGGACCGGCATTTCCCACCCTGCAAAGGGCACCATCTTGCCGCCAAGCTTGACGTGCAGATCGAACAGAGGCGTTCGCTTAAGGTCAGTCATGCCACCCTCCCGTCACGTCCGGAAAAATATCCTGCCGAAGACGAAGGCGAGCGGCGCAACTTGGCCGTATCTGCGCAAATGGAGCAGCCAAATCGGCCACATCTGAAGAAGGGTACGGCATAAAGTCTTAGCCCCGCAGCATCTGACCGCGCGATCATCGCGCAGCTTCAAATGCCCCCTCTGTCCTTTGGCCTGAGATCGTTATCCCGTCGGCGGATGCGCTCGCATCACTCTCCAGAGTCTGTGTTCCCCGTGCCGGTCCTGAGGCCTGAGAGTTTCCGGGGCGGTTGCTCCTTCGGCAGCGGCGGACCGCTTCTCCCGGCTGGGAATGTCTTTTCGATAGCGCGACCTGTCGCATCGGGCAAGGATTCTTAGTGCGCGCATGCAAAGGGCAGGGTATGCGCGGGGTCATGACAGAACTGACGATCAGCAAATTGGGGCACCGTGGCGACGGCATCGGTCGCGATGCAATCGGGACGGAACACTTTGTCCCTTTCACGTTACCGGGAGAGCGGGTTCTGGCCGATCCGCTTAGGGTGCTGGACCCAAGCGTTGCGCGGGTGACCCCGCCATGCCCGCAATTCGGGAGTTGTGGCGGCTGCGTTGTCCAACATGCGTCCGACGATTTCGTTGCCGATTGGAAGGTCGGGATCGTGCGCACAGCATTGGAGGCGCAAGGTTTGCCTGCGCCTATTGCCGGCATTGCGACTTCACCCGAAGCCAGCCGACGTCGTGCGACCTTCGCGGGACGTCGCACCAAAAAAACGGTTTCCATTGGCTTTCACGAGCGTGCTTCCGACAGGATTGTGCCAGTGACCGGATGCCGCACAGTCGCGCCAGCAGTTCTGGCGACCCTCCCAGCATTGGAGGCCCTTGTGCATGCGGGTGCCAGCCGCAAAGCCACTTTGCGTCTGACGGTCACGGCGAGTGAGGCCGGTCCAGATATTGCTGTGGAAGGCGGGAAACCCACCGATCCTGAGCTTGTCCAGACTCTGTTGGCAATTGCCTCGGATCACGATGTGGCGCGGTTGAGCTGGTCTGACGAAACCCTCGCGACATTCAGGTCGCCGACACAGACATTCGGGCCCGCACGCGTGGTCCCGCCAGCGGGTGCGTTTCTGCAGGCCACGGAGCATGGCCAAGCTGCGCTGATTGCTGCCGTTTCGGATGTGATTGGCGATGCGAACCGAGTTGTCGATTTGTTTGCGGGGTGTGGCACGTTCACCCTTCCGCTTGCAGTTGGTGCGGATGTTTTGGCGCTTGAGAGTGAAGCGCCAATGCTGGCAGCGCTCGATGCCGGGTGGAGAGGGACACCGGGCCTGCGCAAGATTGTCACCAAAACGCGTGACCTGTTTCGCAACCCGGTTCCGGGGGCGAATCTCAGGTCGTTCGACGCTGCAGTCATTGACCCACCGCGTGCCGGCGCGCTCGCACAGACGGAGGCCTTGGCCGAGAGTGGAATCCCCAAGGTCGCGGCGGTCTCATGCAATCCCGTAACCTTCGCGCGCGATGCGGCCGTTTTGGTCAACGCCGGATATAGTTTGGATCGAGTGCTTGTGATCGACCAGTTCCGCTGGGCGGCTCATGTCGAACTGGTTGCCGCCTTTAGCCGGTAAGCTGATCAACAAGATCGCTTAGGTCCGTCGCAACGATGTCCCAAGCATCTTCAGCCGCCAAATCGGTGTCTTGCCCCGAGCCATATTCGGTTGGGCGTGGGAAAAAGCCCGTTCGCAGGCCCGCTGCCCGAGCTGCGCATAAATCATCATTATGCGCCGCGATCATCATCACCTCTTCAGGAGCCAGACCGAAAGCTGCAACACTTTGCGTGTAGACGGTCGGTAGCGGCTTGTAGGCCCGCGCCAGCGGTGCACCGCCAATGAAATCCCAATGCATGCCATTGCGCCGTGCAATGCCCAGTATCATCGCGATTGATCCGTTCGAACATGGCGCAATCAGGTGTGTTTTGCGCAACTCCGCCAGTGCTGCAGGAGCCCCCTGCCAGCATGGCAAATTGGACCAGGCATTGTTGAGCCGGACCTGATCCTCATCTGGAAGGTCCAAATTTTGCTCGGCGAGAACCCGGCGCAAATTCTCCAAATGTAGCTCTTCGAGTGCAACATAGGGGCGGCGACCAGCACGCACGCGTTCCATGCCCGGCTGATACTGCGCTCGCCATGCTAGAGCGAACGCTTTCGCATCAACTTGAAGGCCGCGAGCGGCGAAAACCTGCTGGGCGACTGCGGAAACTCCACTTCGCCAGTCGCAAATCGTCCCGAAAATATCGAAAAGACAGGCTTTCACCACCATCTGCGTTCCCTCCTGTCAAACAGCGTGATAGCTCTGGGCAAACAAGCAGCCCCACTTGTCTCGGTCAATTCTTCATGTCGTGGGCCAGCTGAGGATATTAGAGAACGCATGTCGGCATACGACTTCGCCCTTCCGCTATTGCAACTGCCCAGAAATGCGAAGCGCGCGATTGTGCTTTCGCTCGATGCGTTGATTTGCATCTTTTCGGTGTGGTTCGCACTTTATCTGCGCCTTGGCGAACTGGTGACACTCAGCGGACCCTATCTGATACCGGTATTCGCCTCTCTCGTGATCGCCATCCCAATTTTTGTGCGCATGGGTTTGTATCGTGCGATTTACCGTTATTCTGGGATAAATTCGATTTTGATTATTGTGATGGCAACTGCGCTATACGGCGTGTTGTTCGCAACGATATTCACGGTCATCTCTGTGACCGGCGTCCCGCGAACGATTGGCATAATACAGCCCATCTTGGTGATGATCCTCGTCGTTGGGTCGAGGACCTTGGCGCGCCTGCTTCTCAACTCTTACGCCAATGCCGAAGCTTCAAAAGGTGTTCGTGTAAGAATCCTGATTTATGGTGCCGGTCAGACCGGGCGACAGCTTTCTGCGGCGCTGGCTATGGGGGGTGACGTGAAGGTCGTTGGTTTCGTCGACGACGATCCCCGGCTTACGGGCAGTACGATCGACAGACGTCCCATCTATTCTGCGGAAGACTTGCCTGATCTTGTTAAGTCTCTCGACATCGCGCACGTCGTGCTCGCGCTTCCTGACGCGACACGGGCGCAGATGCGCGCTGTTGTCGACAGGCTTCGCGATGCTCAGGTTAGCGTGCAAACATTGCCTGACATGGCCGCTATGGCGAGTGGGAAGGTCACACTCTCTGACGTGCGCCCGCTTTCGATTGACGATCTGCTAGGGCGGGACCCGGTCGCCCCCGATGTCTCTCTGATGCAGCAAACCATCAAGGGAAAATCTGTCGCGATCACGGGTGCCGGTGGTTCGATCGGGGCCGAGTTGTGCCGGCAGATTTGTACCCTTGAACCAGCACAGCTGATCCTGATCGAGCAGAGTGAATACAGTCTCTATGCAATCCATCAGGAGCTTGAGGCACACGCCACACGCACCGGGATTTCCCTTATACCGCTTCTTGGCTCCGTAACTGATGGCCAATTTTTGTCGCAGGTCTTCGCCCAACGAAGCGTGGACACGGTCTTTCACGCTGCCGCCTACAAACACGTACCGTTGGTCGAGCAAAACGTTGCAGCCGGAATTCGAAACAACGTTTGGGGCACGTGTGTTGCGGCAGAGGCTGCGGCTGCCGCAAATGTCTCGCAATTTGTGCTTGTCTCAACGGACAAAGCTGTGCGCCCCACGAATTTCATGGGGGCCAGCAAACGCTTGGCCGAATTGGTCCTGCAGGCCTTCGAGACCCGGTTTGAGAATACCCGTTTCTCCATGGTGCGTTTTGGTAACGTGCTGGGATCTTCCGGTTCAGTCGTGCCGCGTTTTCGCAAACAGATCGAAGAGGGGGGGCCTGTAACGCTGACCCATCCTGAGATCACGCGCTTTTTCATGTCGATTCCAGAGGCTGCACAACTGGTTGTCCAATCCAGCGCAATGGCGCGGGGGGGCGACGTATTCGTCCTGGATATGGGCGAAGCCGTGAAGATCCTCGATCTGGCCGAGCGCATGATCGAGCTTTCGGGCCTTACCATAAGGTCGGATGAGTTTCCCGAAGGTGACATTGAAATTCAGGTGACTGGCTTGCGCCCTGGTGAGAAACTCTACGAAGAGCTCCTGTTGGGCGACGATCCCCAACCAACCCGCCACGAACGGATCATGCGCGCACAAGATGCCTGTCTGAGTTGGGATGAGCTTGAGCCAAAGCTGAACGAGTTGGATCAGGCCCTTGCCGCAAATGACATTGAAACGGTCAGACGCCTTTTTGTGAGCCTACCTCTCAAATATGGTCCTAACGATCCAATTGCGGATCTCCTCTCAGCCGATCCTAAGCCTTGAGTACTGTCTGGGTCGGGTAGGGAATATCAATGCCGACGCTGTCAAAGCGCTCTTTGACCCGACGCTGAAGGTCTCCCTTCACCTCGAAATAATCAGCCCGCGCAACCCAAACCCGCACAGTGAACTCAACAGCACTGTCGGCGAGGCCCGTCACCAGCACCATGATCGGCCGATCATCATGGACGCGCATGTCATCGGCGATGACTTCCCGGATCGCAGCCTCCGCCTGCGCAAGATCTGTTCCATAGGAAACACCGAACAGCAGATCGACGCGCCGCGTCTCATGATGGCTGTAGTTTAGTATCGCACCCGACCACACATCTCCGTTGGGTACGAACACCTGAACATTGTCGGGGGTGGACAGCTCTGTCGCGAACAGCCCAATTTCCACGACGGTGCCAGAGCGTCCGCCGACCTCAACGAAATCGCCAATCTTGAACGGGCGGAACCCCAGCAGCATCAAGCCGGACGCCAGGCTCGACAATGTGCCCTGTAGGGCAAGGCCAATGGCCAGACCTGCGGCACCGATGACCGCAATCAAAGACGCGGTCTGGATGCCGAAGCGCGCAAGGATAAAGATCGCCGCGAAAACGAGGATCGTATATCGCGCCACCGTGCCCAGAAAGTTGAACAGGGTCTCGTCAAATCGTTCTGAGTTGCGTCCGATCCTGCGGACTTGCCGTTGCGCGATCCCTGCCACAACGACGGCAACCACCGCGATGACGCTGGCAACCAGCACGTCAAAGATAAGATCCAGCCACCAAGCCATCGCGCCACCTCCTGTCAGGTCTTCTGCTGCAGATACGCCGCAAAAGCGCATTTGCAAAGGGGCTGCTGCTGGTGCCTTCGCGTCCAAGCCGTTAGACGATGCGCATGAGTGATTTGTCCCCCTTGCTTTCTTCCATTTTCGGCTTTGACAGCTTTCGCCCCGGTCAAGCGGAGATCGTGACGGCGGTCGCCGCAGGTGAAGATGTGTTGGCGATCATGCCAACAGGGGGCGGCAAGTCGCTGTGCTATCAGCTGCCGGCACTGGCCCGTGATGGTGTCACCGTCGTGATTTCCCCGCTGATCGCTCTGATGCGCGATCAGGTACGCGCGCTAAAGGCCGCAGGCGTCTGCGCGGGGCACCTGACCTCGGCAAATACCGAGGAGGAGACCGAGGAGGTCTTTGATGCCATAGATCGCGGTGACTTGCGCCTGCTCTATATCGCGCCAGAGCGTCTCGCCTCTGGCGGGACCGAGCGGTTGCTGCGGCGGGCCGGCGTCATGATGATCGCGGTGGACGAGGCGCATTGCGTCAGCCAGTGGGGCCATGACTTCCGCCCCGACTACCTACGGATCGGCGAATTGCGCCGCGCGCTCGGCGTACAGACCACCGCCTTCACCGCTACAGCGGATGCGGAGACGCGGGCCGAGATTGTGGAGCGGCTGTTCGACGGGGCGCCACCGCGCACGTTCCTGCAAGGTTTCGATCGCCCCAACCTGTCGCTCGCCTTCCTCCCCAAGAACCAGCCACGGCGGCAGTTGCTGGACTTCGCCTTGGCGCGCAAGGGACGTTCCGGGATCATCTACGCCGCGTCGCGCAACAAGACGGAAGTTCTTGCGCAGGCGCTGCGCGAAGCGGGGATCGCCGCAATCTCCTATCACGCTGGCATGGATCCCGACGACCGGCGCGACGCCGAGGCACGTTTCCAGACCGAGGATGGGCTGGTGGTGGTTGCGACCATCGCCTTCGGCATGGGTGTCGATAAGCCTGATATCCGCTACGTGCTCCATGCAGATCTGCCCAAAAGCATCGAGAGCTACTATCAGGAGATTGGGCGTGCCGGGCGGGACGGCGATCCGGCGGAAACGCTAACCCTCTACGGCCCCGACGATATCCGCCTGCGTCGGGCCCAGATCGAGGAAGGGCTGGCTGCGCCCGATCGCAAGCAGGCCGACCATGCGCGCCTCAATACTCTGCTGGCATTGGCCGAGGCCCCTGTTTGCCGCCGCCAGACGCTTCTGGCCTATTTTGGGGAAACGCTGGCCGAGCCGTGCGGCAACTGCGACCTTTGCCTCGAAAAGCCTGAGACCTTCGACGCAACGGATGTAGCGCGCAAGGCGCTGTCGACTGTATTCCGGGCGGAGGAATGGTTCGGCGCGGGCCACCTGACCGACATTCTTCTGGGCGAGGAGACGGAGAAGGTACTGGCCCGTGGGCATGAGCGGCTCTCGACCTTTGGGATCGGGCGGGAGTTCAGCCGGAAACAGTGGCAAACGCTCTTCCGGCAACTGATGGCGCTCGACCTCGTGCGCCCCGACCCCACGCGACACAACGCGCTTAGGTTGACCGAGGCGGCCCGGCCCGTTTTGCGCGGCGAGCAGTCGCTGACACTGCGCAAAGACAGTCTTCAGCGGCGTGACCGCAAACGGCCAAGGGTTGAGGCTATTGTGCAGGAAGCCGACGAGCCGCTGCTCTGGGCGCTCAAATCCAAGAGACGTGAACTTGCTGAAGCAGCCAAGGCCCCGGCCTATGTGATCTTCCCGGACCGTACCCTTGTCGCCATGGTCGAGGCCAAGCCAAAGACGCTGGATGAGTTCGCTGCGCTTCCGGGCGTCGGGGCGAAGAAGCTGGAGAAATTCGGCCGCACGTTCCTCGAAGTTTTGACCGGAGAGATCGAGCCAGAGGCGCATCCCGCAAGGATGAGAGCGGCGGCAAAGGGCGCGGGCGAGTTGCTGGATCGCCTGCAGGCAGCCCAACTCTCCCTCACCTATGGCGTGGATGGCACCGAGAAGCCGCTGAGCGTCACAACCACTACCTTGGCCAAGATCGCCGAGGTCCGCCCGGCTAGCATCAGCGCCCTTGCCTCGATCAAGGGGATGGGTGACGCCAAGGCCGAACGGTTTGGCCCGGCCTTTCTGTCGCTGATTGCCGAAGAAGGCTGACCGCCCGTTGCAAGGCTGCGCCTCCGGCGGGGATATTTAACGAAAGTGAAAGAGGTGCCGTGGCACGACCGAACGACGGTACAGGCGGGGACGCCGATGACCGTGGAAGTGAAAGCCGCCCTGCGCGACCCGGCTTCGGGCGACGCGGGGCGGTGGCCCGGCTTCACTTCCTACAAATATCCCTGCCGGAGGCATCCGCCCTTACGGCAGATCCGAAGCTTGGACCTGAAGCGTTCCCGCCGGGGCAGAGGTCAGCTCGACCGGATCACCGGCGAGCCACGCAGAGGGGTCCCGCAGGATCACCGGCATTCTGTGATGATAATCGCGGACATCCGGGTTTGGCTCGCAGGTCAAAGTGGCGAAGTTGAGCACCTGCCGGCCGCCGGGTGCGTCCCAAATGTCGTATATTGCGGCAAAGCACAGCAGCCGCTTATCGATTGCGCCAATGCGCCATCGTTGCTTTTTCCGTTTCTCGCCCGTCCATTCGTACCAGCCGTCACAGGGCAGGATGCAGCGATTCTGTTGAATGCGCTCAAACGCGGTTTTCTCATGCAAGGTTTCAGAGCGGATGTTGATCAACGGTTCCAGCATGGGGCGTCCGCGGGCGTTGACCGCCCCCGTGGGGATCATGCCCCAGCGCGCGCTCTCTAGACGATCAGGCAAGACAATCCCGAGCATTTGGGCCGGGGCAAGATCGGGGCCCGTTGCGATTTCTGCCGCCGGTACCCCGAAGCATCGCGCAAGCGCCGCGCCATCCTTTTCCAGGAAAACGCGGCCCGGCATCCCGTCAGAGACCTGCTTCTGCAGCGATCTGGGCGCGGGATTTTCGCGCCCGCTCGGTCGCGGATTTCAACTGTCCACACGCCGCCATAATATCCTCGCCCCGCGGCCTGCGCACCGGAGACGCATAGCCGGCGGCATTGACGATATCGCCAAATGCCTTGATGCGCGCCTTTGTGGACCGCTCATAGGGGGAGCCTGGCCACGGATTGAACGGGATCAGGTTGATCTTCGCGGGGATGCCTTCGATCAGCTTCACCAGCCTGCGCGCATCCTCGTCGCTGTCGTTCACATCCTTGAGCATCACATATTCAAACGTGATCCGTTCGGAATTGCTGAGGCGCGGAAAATCGCGGCAGGCCTGCAAGAGCTCATCAATATTCCAACGTTTGTTGATCGGAACCAGCTTATCGCGGACGTCATTGGTGGTTGCATGGAAAGAGATGGCGAGCATGCAGCCGATCTCCTCCCCGGTTCGTGCAATCTCCGGCACCACGCCCGATGTTGAGAGCGTGATCCGCCGCCGGGATAGGGCGACCCCTTCAGGATCCATCGCAATCTTCATCGCATCACGGACCGCCTCGAAATTATAGAGCGGTTCGCCCATTCCCATCAGAACGATATTGGACAGCAGCCTCGGATCGTCGGGACCCTTTTCCCATTCCCCTAGATCATCACGCGCCAGCAACACCTGTCCGATGATCTCGGCCGGGGTCAGATTGCGCACGAGCTTTTGCGTTCCAGTGTGACAGAAGGAGCAAGTCAGCGTGCAGCCCACCTGCGAGGAAATGCACAATGTTCCGCGATCTGTTTCCGGAATATAGACAGCCTCGACCTCGTGCCCACCTTCGATTTTCAGGAGGTATTTGCGGGTGCCATCAGTTGAGACCTGCTTGGTCACGATGTCGGGCAGGGCAATCCGAAACCGCTCCGCCAACATCGCGCGGAAGGGCTTCGCAAGGTTGGTCATTTGCGAAAAGTCGTAGACGCCCTTGTTGTAAATCCAGCTCCAGATCTGGCCTACACGCATCTTGGCCTGCTTTTCCGGGGTGCCCGCCTCGATCAGGACGTCGCGCAGTTGCGCACGGGTCATGCCCACCAAATTCGGCAGGTTTGGTTCCAGCTTGCGCGGGATGGTCAGCATATCTTGCGTGATTGGGGCGGTCGGCTCAGTCATCATACACTCCAAAACGAGCACGCCTCCCCGGTGGAGGGGGAGGCGTCTTGTCCGGTGACATAGCAAATCATCACACCTCTTTCCAGATGTGCTCAGATGAAGCTGAAATCCGGGGCGTAACTGTGTAGTCCGTCAAAGTCTTCCTTCCCCACCGGGACGCCGTGATGACGCAAGATCGCGTAGGCACAGGTCATATGAAAGGTGAGGTTGGGCAGAATGTAGCGGATCATGAATCGGTCTGCTGGCAGTCGAATGGGGCTATCGCCTGCCATATCCTCCAGCACGCGTGTCGCGGCTTCTGAGAAATCACCTGGATGAAGGCTTTGAAGATGGTCTCGCGCAGTTGCGATGGCGGCGGCGGGTGCAGCGGTCTCATCCAATTCCGGGACGATGCGCCCGCACAGCGGAAATGCTCCACGCAGCGTGAATCCCGCCGCGATCTGCACCTGATCGCTGAAGCCGAACATATCCTTCGCCAAAGAGGCGTGGAGCGGGACGCCGTATTCGGCGCCCCGCTCCACAAACTGTTCAAGGCGATCAAGCAGCGCGACGGCGTCGACCACCGCGACTTGATACCAATCCATTACCGCGCGCTGACGAACATCTCGATGCCAACACGGGTGATGCCCGGTTCGCCATAGAAATAGTCAGCAGGGCGTCCAACGGCGAGAACATAGGTCCCCGGCTGAACACGCGCTGCAATCTGGGCATCAAGGGACTGCCCGTAATCGTCATTCTGGGTGATCATGCGCCCGAAATCATCGAACAGTGTCAGCATCGCATCTACACCGCCGGTGCCGATCCCTTCAATCAGGATCAGGCCGGGCTGATCGACCTGGAACTGATGCCAGATCAGATCGTCGTCGACACGGACATCGGCGCGCGCACGTGTTGAAATCAGGCCCAGATCCGTGACCGGATAGCTGCCGTCCAGCGGCGGGCTGGTCTCAGCATTGTTGTAGAGCGTCTCAAGATAGTCCTGCTCACTGAACGCATTCGCGGTGACCGTTACCGGGGCGCCCGGGTCAGACAGTGCGATCAGACCGATGCAGTATGTGCCTGCTTCGAGCGGCTGCACAAAGTCGAGGCGCGAGTTCAGCCCGTCATAGTCGTCATTCTCAGCCAGCATGTAGCCGGTATTGTCGAAGATCCGCAGGATCGGATCCGCGCTCTGGTTTTCGGCCGTGAAGCTGATCGAGGTCGGCTCGGACAAGTTGAAACGGTAGAACGGCGTGTCGCCGATGCTGGCTGTGGCCGCAACACCTGCTTCGAGGCCCTCGTTGAGATTCGTGCCACCGAAGCTGACCGCCTCGGTCTCTGGCAGACAAACAGCATCATAATCGTTGAAACCACCCGATGTGATCGGATCATGGACCGTCAGCCCGACCCGAACGTCGGCAGTCAGTGCAGCATCGTCATAGCTCCGTGTTGCAAGGCAATACGTGCCGGGATCGAGGCTGATCTCGCCACGGGAAGCGAGGAACCCGCCCCCATCATCGTCCGAAAGGATCACAACGCCGGATGCGTCGAGCAGATCGATGACAGTGTCGCCATCAGCGACCGGTGCGGCTTCGACGCGCACATCGCTGGCTGTGCTGACGTTGAAGATGGCCACATGCTCGCCACCGGCGGGCACTTGAGCGGTCATGTCGAACGGACCGAACCCCGACGCGATGTCAGAGGTTTCGTCGGATCCACCAATCCAGGTTCCGTTTGCAGCTGCACCACCGCAAAGATCCTGCGCCGCCGCCGGAAGGGCCGCTGCCGCTGTCATAAGCGCCGCGATGGCTGTTGTTTTGCTGAAAGACACGTTTTTCTCTCCTGGGTTCGGATTAGGGGCGATTAACCTTGGCACCTGCGCGTTGAGTTTTCCAGTGCGGCAGTAAATCCAATCAGAGAGATTGTATCTGTCGTTTGATTGCCGCGAGATGAGATGCCGACAACGCGCGCTTCTGCACCCCGGCGCATGGCTTGAACCAGTCGCTGATCATCGGCGGGGGAAGCGGACCATGCCCACTCGCCGTCTGTGCTGAAGTCGAAGCTCTCAGACCCGATCGTGACGTTGACGGTGCTGCCGCCACGGAATGGATAGCCGCCGGTGAAGCTGACCTCGTTGCTGACATTCGTGCCGGGTTGTTGGCGCACCATCAGGCGAATATCGCCACGGTTCACCGCAATTGCAGTTCCGTTCCGGGTCGCAGTAGATGCGGTGGGGGCCGATGCGATCCAGCACACCTTTTCGGCGCCGCTCCCATTTTCGAAAACGGACCAGAACCGCTCCCGCTCCACCCGCTCGACATTGTCCTGCGCCAAAACCGGTGCCACGCTCAGCAGTGTCGCGGCAACAAAGGCGGAGAAGTTCAGCTTAAACGACATTCCAAATGCTCCATTCCTCAAACTGTGTTCGGTCCACTCTGACGTTGAATCCGACTACTTTGGCGCAGGGTGCATCCATCGCTTGCCATCCCCGGGCCACACACGAATAATGTAGCTTGCGCGGGCGGTGCATGACCACCCCAAACAGACCAACCTTTTGAGCTTCGCCCTATCTGGGATGCGAAGGGATGACGAAGACCACTTGACCCGACAAACGCCGGATAATGCCCCATCCAAAGCGGATGAACTGGAAGCGCTGCCTGACAGCGAGCTGATGCAGCGCATTGCTGCTCGGGACAAGGCTGCATTTCAGGCCATTTTTCAGCGATTTGCGGGGCGGGTGAAGTCTTTCATGCTGCGGTATTCCATGCCCGATGATGAGGCCGAGGAGATCGCACAGGAGGTCATGGTTCAGGTCTGGCGCAAGGCCGAGAGCTTTGATCCAGCCAAGGCCGCGGCCTCCACCTGGATTTTCGCCATTGCCAGAAACCGGCGGATCGACCGCATCCGCCGCTCGGCACGGCGCGAACCAGATCTGAACGATCCGATGTTCCACCCTGATCCAGAGCCGGATGGCAGTGCAGCCGTTTCGGCACAGGAACGGCAGGACATCGTGCGAGAGGTGCTGGCCTCGCTGCCAGAGCCACAGCGCCTCGTCCTGCACGCCACCTTCTTCGAAGGGTTGAGCCAGGCGGAAATTGCCGAGCGTGAGGGCCTTCCGCTTGGGACCGTCAAATCCCGCGTGCGCCTTGCCTTCGGTCGAATGCGTGCGGGCCTGCCAGATCGCATTGCCGAGGAACTTGAGGATGACTGATCGCTCAGCCGAAGCCGTCGAACTTGTCGATGTCTGGCGTGGTGGCCTGCTGGAATCCGTTCACCGGGGCCATGCCATCATTATGCACGCGGACGGCAATGTTCTTGCAGAGTTCGGTAATGCGGATGCCACGATTTTCCCGCGGTCATCGTGCAAGATGCTGCAGGCTCTTCCTCTGCTTGAGAGTGGTGCCGCTGATCGCTTCGGGCTTGGCTCTGAACAGCTCGCACTCGCTTGCGCGTCGCATCAAGGTGCATTGTTACATACCGAACGCGTATCTGATTGGCTCGGCACACTTGATCTGGCTGAATCTGCTTTGCGGTGTGGGGCGCAGGCCCCCTCGGACCGGGCCGAGGCAGATCGGCTTCGTACGGCGGGCGAACGGCCTTGTCAGTTGCACAACAACTGTTCGGGCAAGCATGCCGGATTTCTGACCCTTTCAAAACATCTCTCAGGTGGTCCTGACTATCATGAGGTGGACCACCCCGTTCAGCAGGCGGTGAAGGATGCGTTTGAGGAGATGACGCAAGAAACGTCTCCGGGTTTTGGCATTGATGGTTGCTCCGCGCCGAACCATGCGACGTCACTTCGTGGCTTTGCCAGAGCGCTGGCGACGATGTCTGATCCCGCGCGCCTCTCGGGCAAACGCGGTGATGCGGCGACACGGCTCGTAGCTGCCATGCGTTCTCATCCCTTGCTCGTGGCGGGCGAAGGGCGGGCGTGCTCCGAATTGATGGCCGCGATGCCGGGCGCCGTTGCGCTGAAGACAGGTGCCGAGGCGGTCTTCGCCGCGATCCTCCCTGAACAAAAGCTTGGCATCGCTCTAAAGATCGAGGACGGCGCGACCCGCGCGTCGGAATCCGCAATTGCTGCGCTTCTTGTGCGGCTCGGTGTTGCTGATCCGGGCCATCCGCTTGTGGCGAAACGACTCAATCCGCCTCAGATGAATTGGAATGGCATCGTCACCGGACACATTTCGCCTGCTGAAACGCTGTGGCAGGACGGAAAAACACTGGCATAGCGCGATTGCGCCCAGTGCTGCGCATGCTAGGGTTGCAAAATGCCCCATTTCAGCGAGTTTTAGTCGCCTTTTCGCCGTATTAGAGGCAGATAGTTCCCAATCGAGCGAAAGTTTGGGACAGACACGTGAGCATAACGGCCTTCATCACGGAAGAACGCGGCGCCACGACCATGGAATGGGTCGCCCTGACGGCTGGCTTGCTCGTCGTTGGGTCTGCGGTTGTCTATGCAATCGAGACCGGGCTTGGCGACGCCGCACAGACAATGACAGCTGTCGTGGAAGAGACGGTCAATATTCCCGTCTCAACTGTTGGACCAACGATCAATGTTCGCATGAGCACTCCCGAATTCGACGGTGCTGCACCTGTCGAGAACGAGGCGAATGGTATTGAGTGGGCTGCCCCTCATGTCAGTGACAATCTGGGAATGACGCAAGTCACACCGTGGTCGGCAATTGCGTTATCTGCAGATGAAGTCGATCAGGGCCGTGCACGACTTGCGACACTCGAAGATGAAGAAGTCTTGAAATTGGTTCAGGACTACGGACCGCACGCGGGCGCATCTGTGACGTCAGACCCGTTGCATCGGGTCTTATGCGATAAATACCACATTGCTTTAAATGAGTCTGAGATTCGTGGTCTCAACATTACAGCAATTCAGTAATTCAGCGCTCAGTATTGCTAAGTAATTGCCACGATCTCGCCAGATTGAATGCGTAACGTCAGTCTAGGGGGCGAGTCGTATTTGGAGAGCTGAGAAATGTTGAAGCTGTTTCTGAAAGACGAGTCTGGCACTGTCACCGCCGACTATGTCGTACTTGCCGGCGCCGTCATTGCAATTGCTGTCGGTGTCGTTGCTGTCGTTGAGTCTGCTGTCTCCGGAACGGCAGACAATGTGAATACTTCGGTTCTAGCTGAGATTCAGCTGAACGGTGGCTCCAACGCGGCCGAGCCGTGGGAGCCGATCGCCCTGCATGGCGATTCCTTACAAGGGTATCGCGATTGGATGGGCAACTTTGAAGACGATCAGCTGATTGCGCACATGAACAATCAAGAGCAGTACAAGGATGTAGAGGCCGGTGCCGGCCATCCATACGAGACCTATCGTGACGAGTACTACGTCGCGCGGGACGAAGCGACATCACGCGGCTTGCTCTGATCCCGCCGCATGACGTCGGATTTCCCTTGTAATCGGGACGGGCGGCATTTTTGATGCAGCCAGTCCAAGAATTATAATGGGAGATCTCAATGAACCGCTTTTTGATCAGCACGGCTCTGGCCGCAGCAACTGCAACCGGCGCGCTTGCCGACGGTCACGCAACCACGGCCAATATCGGCGTGATCCTTGGCTTCACCGGCCCGATTGAATCGCTGACCCCTGACATGGGGGCATCCGCTGAGCTGGCCATTGCTGAAGCGAACGCTTCGGGCATGTTCCTCGATGGATCGGTAACGCTTGCTCCGGTGCGCGCGGACTCCACCTGTATCGACAGCGCGGCAGCGTCCGCTGCGGCAGAGCGTCTGGTGACTGGCGACAACGTGATCGGCATCATGGGAGCGGACTGTTCCGGCGTCACCGGTGCGGTGGCCTCGAACGTCGCCGTTCCGAATGGCGTCGTCATGGTCTCGCCGTCTGCGACCTCCCCGGCGTTGTCCACCATCGAAGACAATGACCTGTTCTTCCGCACGGCACCTTCCGACGCCCGTCAGGGTCAGGTCCTTGCAGACATCGTCACTGAGCGGGGCGTCGACAGCGTCGCAATCACTTACACCAACAACGACTACGGCCTTGGCCTCGCGGATGCCTTCCAGGCAGCGTTTGAGGCGGCTGGCGGCTCGGTTGAGATCGTCGCAGCCCACGAAGACGGCAAAGGCGATTACTCCGCAGAAGTCGGCGCACTTGCGGCCGCTGGTGCCGATGCACTCGCCGTGTTTGGCTATGTTGACCAGGGTGGCCGCGGCATCATCCAGTCGTCCCTCGACACCGGCGCGTTCGATACGTTCATCCTGGGCGACGGCATGATCGGTGACAGCCTAACCGAAACCTTCGGCGGCGACATCGACGGCACGTTCGGCACCGCACCCGGCTCCGACAGCGCAGGCTTCGCCTTCTTCGACGCGATGGCTAAGGCCAACGGCATCGAAGGTGACGGCCCCTACCGTGGTGAGAGCTATGATGCGGCAGCGCTGATGATCCTCGCCGCACAGGCAGGCGGTGCTGCAGACCGTGCGACGATCGCGGCCAACCTGATGGACGTGGCAAACGCACCAGGTGTTGAGGTTGGCCCGGGCCAGCTCGGCATGGCGCTGTCCATCCTCGCGAATGGTGGTGAGGTGAACTACACCGGCGCGACCGGCGTGGAACTGATCGGCCCGGGTGAGGCGGCTGGCTCCTACCGTGAGCTGGAAGTGATGGATGGTGCATTCTCCACTGTATCCGTCCGCTAAATTCACCTAAGGGACATGCAAATCGCGGCCCGGGGGTAACCTCGGGCCGCTTGTATACGGGGTGGCACATGATCCGGGTCGAAGACCTTCACATGCATTTCGGCGGCATCAAGGCCGTGAACGGCGCGAGCATCGAGATTGCCGAAGGCTCGATCACGGGCCTGATTGGCCCGAATGGCGCAGGAAAGACGACGCTCTTCAACGTGGTGGCCGGGCACTACACGCCGACTTCCGGTCATGTTTGGCTTGATGGTGAGGAGATTACGGGCCTTTCACCGCATGAGCTGTTTCACAAGGGACTTCTGCGCACTTTCCAGATCGCCCATGAATTTTCGACGCTGACCGTGCGGGACAATCTGATGATGGTGCCCGGCGATCAGGCGGGGGAGGGGCTGTGGTCTGCATGGTTCCGCTCGGCAGAGGTCAAACGGCAGGAGGCCGCCATCCGCGAAAAGGCCGACGAAGTCATCGATTTCCTCGAAATCCCCCATGTCGCTGACGAGCTTGCGGGCAACCTCTCAGGAGGTCAGAAGAAGCTGCTGGAGCTGGGCCGGACGATGATGGTGGACGCCAAGATCGTGTTTCTTGATGAGGTGGGCGCAGGCGTGAACCGGACGCTGCTCAACACCATCGGCGATGCCATTGTCCGCCTGAACCGCGAACGCGGCTACACATTCTGCATGATTGAGCACGACATGGATTTCATCTCCCGGCTCTGCGACCCGGTCATCGTTATGGCCGAAGGGCAAGTTCTGGCGCAGGGGAAGGTTGAAGACGTCAAAGCAGATGAGCGTGTGATCGAGGCCTATCTGGGCACCGGCCTGAAGAACAAGGAGGCGTCGGTATGAGCTTTCTGAACGCCTCTGCGATGACGGGCGGCTATGGCGCAGCCGACATTCTGCATTCATGCGACATCACAGTCGAACAAGGCCAGATCGCCGTGATTGTCGGCCCCAACGGCGCGGGCAAGTCCACGGCAATGAAGGCCGTGTTCGGCATGCTGCCGCTACGCGAAGGCTCCGTCACGTTGGACGGGCAGGACATCACAGGGCTGACACCGCAGGAACGCGTGGCCATGGGCATGGGGTTTGTGCCCCAGACCAACAACGTATTCGTCTCCATGACCGTGCAGGAAAACCTCGAGATGGGGGCCTACCTGCGCAGGGATGATTTCCGATCAACGATGGAACAGGTCTTCGACCTCTTCCCCATCCTGCGGGAGAAGCGCCGCCAACCGGCTGGCGAACTCTCTGGCGGCCAGCGTCAGCAGGTTGCCGTTGGGCGCGCATTGATGACGGAACCAAAGCTGTTGATGCTTGATGAGCCGACGGCGGGCGTCTCCCCCATCGTGATGGACGAGTTGTTCGACCGGATTATCGAGGTGGCCCGCACCGGCATCGCCATTCTGATGGTGGAGCAGAACGCGCGGCAGGCCCTCAACATCGCTGATCGTGGCTACGTTCTGGTGCAAGGCCGCAATGCCTATACCGACACGGGCGAGGCTCTCCTGGCCAACCCCGAAGTGCGCCGCACCTTCCTGGGAGGATGAGGATGTGCGTGAACCCCGGTCCAGACGGTTCAGCAAGGCGCCGATGCGGAAATATTCCGGCAAAGCGCCCGGTGGATGGGGGCGGGGTAGTCCAAACCGGACCTTTGCAATTTTCCTCGTCAGCTTCTTTGCCCTTATTGCTGCGGGCGTCTGGTGGAACGTGTCGCGGGTTGCAGCCAATCGTGAAGCCGCAGCAGCCGCTGCGCCACGCATGGAATGTACCTTCGCCCAATGGTGCGTGGACGGTGACTGCGCCCGGGCAGCCCCTCCCACACCCTTCCTCATCATCACGCAAGGCGCGTTCGGTCGCGCCTATTTGCGGATGGAGGATCGCGGTGGTCAGATCCGTGGCGTTTTCTCGGACGAGCGAGACCCGAGCTACTGGCGCCAATACGTTCAGTGGAGCCCGGATCGGGGAGAGATCACCGTGAACCTGACCGAAGCGCTCTCATTTGACTTCGTCTACGATCTTCAGGACGGGCAGGAGGCTGACATCGCCACTGCATCCGCGACCGGATCGGGACAGTGCATTTGGATCGTTGAAGAGGGATGAGGCATGAAGATGCAAAATAGAGCATCCAAAGTTCACTGTTCGGAATCGCAATTTCCGCGAGAGGATTTAGCAAAGCCAAAACGACCTTCCTATATGGGGCAGATCCACGGACAAGATTATTACCTTGAGTACGGAAGATCCGTGCCGAAGATTTTCGTCTTGATTTTTTTGTTGTTTATTTCACCGCCAGCATTGTCATCCGAGAGTAGTTTTTTTCGATGCAATTTTTCGCAGGAGTGTGGATCTGAAATAGGATGTCGTCCAGCCAGTATGAGTTTTGATTTTGCGATCAATGGAAGCACCGGGGAAGCTACGATGCTGGGAAATATTGGTAGTGTTTCGGTCGTCCCAGTGTTTGGTAGCTCTGCAATATCGTTTGTGCATATACTTGATACTGGCGCAGTCCAGACTACGACAATTTATCCAAACAACTCTGCGGTGCATAGTAGGCATACTATTTTCTTGAATGATCCAATTCCAAGTCAGTGGCACGGAACCTGTGAGTCCATAACATGACCGACATCCTCAACGCGCTCGTCCTCTTTGCGAACTTCGTCTTCATCCCCGGTCTTGCCTATGGCAGCCAATTGGCGCTCGGTGCGCTGGGTGTGACGCTGATTTACGCGGTCTTGCGGTTTTCCAACTTTGCACATGGCGACCTCATGGCATTTGGGACTGCCGCGGTGATCCTGTTTACGTGGTGGCTGCAAAGCCTCGGCGTCAGTGCGGGGCCCTTGCCAACCGCGCTGATCGCCCTGCCCATCGGCATCGCGGTTGCGGTCGCGATGAGCCTTCTGATGGATCGCACCGTCTACAGCTATTATCGTAAGGTGCGGGCCGCGCCGGTGGTCTTCGTGATCGCCTCTGTCGGCGTGATGTTTGTGCTCAACGGCCTGACGCGCCTCGTCATCGGACCGGATGATCAGCGCTTCGCGGATGGAGAGCGCTTCATCATCCGTGCACGTGACTTCAAGGAAATGACCGGGTTGGATGAGGGATTGGCCCTGCGGACAACGCAGGTTCTGACCGTCGTGGTCGCCATCATCATCGTGATTGCACTCTTCCGGTTCCTAAACCGCTCGCGAATGGGCAAGGCGATGCGCGCCTATTCGGACAATGAGGATCTGGCGCTGCTTTCCGGCATCGACCCGAAGAAGGTCGTGTTCTGGACCTGGGTGATTGCAGCCGGCCTCGCCACCGTGGCGGGCACGCTCTACGGCCTCGACAAAAGCTTCAAGCCCTTCACCTATTTCCAGCTTCTGCTGCCGATCTTCGCGGCGGCCATCGTCGGCGGCATCGGCAACCCGGTGGGGGCTATCGCGGGCGGCTTTGTCATCGCGTTCAGCGAGGTGACAGTGACCTATGCCTATAAGAAGTTCGCAGATTACCTGATCCCGGGATGGGAACCCGAGGGTCTGCTGCAATTGCTTTCAACCGATTACAAATTCGCCGTCAGCTTCGTCATCCTTGTCGTGGTGCTGCTGGTCCGGCCCACGGGTCTCTTCAAGGGGAAAGTGATATGAGCCAGACCCTTCGTATCATCGTTCTTTATGCCGCAATGCTCACGGCCATCGCATTGGTTGGTTTCGTGCAAAGCTGGCCGCTGGCCCTGTCGATCCTCAACCTGTGCCTGATCTCTGCCATCATGGCGCTGGGCGTTAACATGCAGTGGGGCTATGGCGGGCTGTTCAATGTCGGCATCATGGGCTTTGCTGCCCTTGGCGGCGTGGCGGGTGTTCTTGTCAGCCTGCAACCAAGGCCCGAGGCCTGGGCGGCGGGCGGGGCAGGCCTGTTCGCATCTCTTTTGGCGCTCGGCGTCACGATCGTTCTGGTCGCATGGCTTCGCCCCAGACTGCCCAAGCGCATCCGGGGTATCGCGACCTTTGCCATCGTCATTGCGGGCTATTTCACGATGCGCAGCTTCTTCGGCCCGGCCGTCGATGCGATTGAGGCGCAGGACCCGGCCCAATTCGGCAATATCGGCGGCGCAGGACTGCCCATCATTCTCAGCTGGATCGTGGGCGGCCTCTTTGCGGCTGGCGCGGCCTGGCTCATCGCACGCATCGCCCTTGGCCTGCGATCCGACTACCTGGCTATCGCGACACTCGGGATTTCAGAGATCGTTCTGGCAATCCTGAAGAATGAAGACTGGCTGGCGCGTGGGGTCAAGAATGCGGCGGGCCTCGATCGGCCTGTCCCTTATGAGGTCGATCTGCAGATCAACAAGACCTTCATGAACTTTGCCGACACGATCGGCATGGATCCGGTGACCGCGTCCACGGTGTTTGTGCGCCTGTGCTATGCTGGGCTGTTCCTCGCCGTGCTCGCAATCATCCTTTGGCTCGCCGAGCGGGCCCTCCATTCCCCGTGGGGGCGCATGATGCGTGCGATCCGCGACAACCGCGACGCGGCAGAGGCGATGGGCAAGGATGTCGTACGTCGCCACCGACAGATTTTCATCCTCGGCTCCGGTGTAGTTGGCGTTGCAGGGGCGATGCTTGTCACGCTCGACGGGCAGTTCACGCCGGGTACCTACAATCCCCTGCGCTTCACCTTCCTGATTTGGGTGATGGTGATCGTCGGTGGATCGGGCAACAACTGGGGCGCGATCCTTGGGGGCTTCCTGATCTGGTTCACCTGGGTTCAGGCTGAAAACTGGGCCCCGATGGGTATGGAACTGATCACGTCCGGCATGGCCGACGGCAATGCGCTCAAGAGCCATCTGCTGGACGCAGCACCGCATATGCGGCTGTTCATCATGGGGTTGGTACTGCTGCTGACGCTGCGCTTCTTCCCAAAGGGGCTGATACCGGAGCAAATCCGCCGCTAGCGTGCGGCGCGCGAAATGCGGGAAAGGCCCCTGCGCTACTGCCCCTGAAATTGGGCGGTGCGCTTTTCCTTTCTGGCTGAAAGCGCCTCTGCGTGATCTGCACTCTCAGCGCATGCTGTGACACGGGCCGCCGCATCATCGCGGTCGTTCACACTGCGCTTCATGCCACTCACAGAAAGAGGGGCGAGCGAGGCGACTTTGCAGCCGAGTTCGCGTACCGTCTGACCAAAGCTCTCAGCATCGGTACAGGCGGTCACCCAGCCCCCCAACGCCGGATCGGGCAGGGTAAAGGTCTCCGCCGCCAGCAACAGACGCTTGGCCACGGCTGGGCCAAAGGATCGTTCGATCCGGGCAATTGACGCGCCGGGATAGTGCACACCGATCATCGCCGCCGGAATTGCGAGGCGCGCGCCAGTCACGGCCACGCGCAAATCGCATGCAGCCGCAATATCGACAGCAGCACCCATCACGGCCCCGTTTAATCCGGCAACAACCGGCAGTCGCATCGCCTCAATTCGGGCGCTCAATTCAGCAAGCGGAATGTCGGGCCGCTCTCCAGCGGTCAACTCGCCAAAATCGGCACCGGCACTAAACACCTTGCCTTGGCCTGTCAGGATGCAGACCCGGACATTCGGATCGTTGTCGGCCTGGTTCAGCGCATCGCCAAGAGCCTGCATATCCGCGATGCGCAAGGCATTTCGTCGCTCCGGCGCGGCAAGCGTGATCGTAACGACTTGCCCGCTCTGGCTGACCTCAATCATGGGTCGAAGCTTGCAAACAGCGGGGCGTGATCTGACGGCTTTTCCCATCCGCGCGCATCACGCAGGATCTTTGATGAGCCGGGCACGTGGCCTGCGCCATCCGTCGCCCAGATGTGGTCCAACCTGCGGCCTTTATCTGCCGCCGACCAGTCCTTCGCGCGGTAGGACCACCACGAATAGAGCTTCCCCTCCGGTATGTCGGCGCGGGTCACATCCTCCCATCCGCCATCGATCATGACCTTTTCCAGTGCCTCAACCTCAACCGGTGTGTGGGAGACGACCTTGAGCAGCTGCTTATGCGACCAGACATCGTCTTCACGAGGTGCAATATTGAGATCGCCTACCAGAACAGATTTGGAAACATCTTCCTCACGGCCCCATTTCGCCATGTTAGCCAGAAATTCGAGCTTATGGGCAAATTTCGGATTCGTGTCCGGGTTCGCCTCGTCCCCACCGGCGGGGACATAGAAGTTATGAATCGTCAGTCCTGATTCGAGTCGCGCTGCACAATGGCGCGCATGGCCTGTGTCACAGAAGGTGCGCTTTCCCGCATCTTCCAGCGGCAAGCGCGACAGGATTGCGACGCCGTTATATCCCTTGTTTCCATCCGCGACGATGTGCGGATATCCCGCCTGTGCAAACAGCTCCATCGGGATCTTGTCTACGGGGGATTTCGTCTCTTGCAGGCACAGGACGTCTGGTGCCTCTTCTTCAAGTAATTTCAAGACGATAGGCGCGCGCAGACGCACTGAGTTGATATTCCAGGTGCAAAGTCGGATCGTCATGTCGGGCCTCTTCTCGCGCAGCTATCGTCTGTCTGTGATGAAGAAGCGCACACCGTAACGCAAGGCCCAGAAAGAGAAAGCGCCCGTTCGGTTATTCCTAACCGACGGGCGTCAATCCCTTAGGGGTCACCTTTGGAGGGGGATTCAGTGACCGGGGCATCACTTCAATGTGGGGGAGAAGTAATGCCCCTTCTTTATGTCCGAGCGAATTGCATTTTTCAACTCCAAACGTCACAAAGTGGCAATTTCATGTGAGTTTAAGGCAGTCGTGTTACAGTGTCAGGCGGTATCCACCAGATTCAGTAACAAGTAGCGACGCATTCTTTGGGTCAATCTCGATCTTTTGTCGCAACCGGTAGATGTGTGTTTCCAACGTATGCGTCGTCACCGCCGCGTTGTATCCCCAGACTTCGTTGAGCAGAACATCGCGGGCAACGACCGCATCATTGGCGCGGTAGAGGAACTTGAGGATGTTGGTTTCCTTTTCGGTCAACCGGATCTTCTTCTCATCCTCAGTGATCAGCATCTTGGCAGAGGGTTTGAACGTGTACTGGCCAATTGAGAATACGGCATCCTCGCTCTGCTCATGCTGGCGCAGTTGCGCGCGGATGCGGGCCAGCAAAACAGGGAACTTGAAGGGCTTCGTTACATAGTCATTCGCGCCGGAATCGAGGCCAAGAATTGTATCTGCGTCGGTCACGTGCCCGGTCAGCATCAGGATCGGACATTTGACGCCCTGTTTGCGCATCAGGCGGCACAGCTCGCGGCCGTCGAGATCCGGCAATCCCACATCGAGGATGACGAGGTCATAGATTGCCTGCTTTGCCTTCTCCATCGCTTCAGAGCCGTTCCCGGCTTCGAATACGTCGAATTCTTCGGTGAGGACGAGCTGGTCGGCCAGAACTTCGCGCAGATCTTCGTCATCATCCACAAGCAGGATTTTCTTCAGGCCACTCATCGCTATTTCCTCTCTGGGTTCGTTGTTGGGGATGAAGGTGCGGATGACGCCTCACCATCGCAAGGCAGTGAAACGTGGTTTCACGGATGCGTGTACGATGGCATGCTTTTGTTTCACATTTAGCGGGGCAATGCCTATATCCGGGCTACTGTTCGTCACCCGCGGAGCCCTCGAATGACCCTGACACCGACGCCGGAGGAGCTGTTTTCCCGCGCGCGAAACGAGTTGCGGATGGGCGTTCCCGTCCGCGTCGGGGATCATCTGATCGCCGCGGTCGAGACGTTGAGCCCGCAGCGGCTTGCCGATCTGCGGTCAGTCGGCGGCGAAGTCTCGATGGCGCTTACGCCCTGGCGCGCCCGCACTCTGAAAGTGACGGGCTACGACGGTGATGTTGTTCGCATTGCCGTCGCGCCCGATGCCGACTTCCGCTGGATGCTCGCCACAGCGGATCCCGCGACTGACCTTGCGAACCCGCTCAAGGGACCCTTCCGGGCATTGCGTGGGGGAGCGGCAGAAATCCATCGCATGGCCATCCAATTGTGCAAGGAGGCGCACCTGCTTCCCTCAGCACTCGTGGTCGGGCCCATTGCAGAACCCATGTCATCGGGCCTGGTTGACGTTCCGCTGGACGCGATCCTTCCTGCGGGCGCTACCTCGCCATTGGTTGCCGTATCGTCTGCGCGCGTGCCGCTGGAAATATCGGATGCGGGCCGCGTGCACGTTTTCCGCCCACGCGATGGTGGAGAGGAGCATTACGCAATTGAGGTTGGACAACCCGACCGATCTAAACCAGTCCTGTCGCGCCTGCACTCCGCCTGCTTCACCGGCGATCTGGCCGGATCGCTGAAATGCGATTGCGGCCCTCAATTGCGGGCCGCGCTCGATCAAATCGGGCAAGAGGGCGCCGGTGTCTTGCTCTATCTCAACCAAGAAGGCCGTGGCATCGGGCTCGCCAACAAAATGCGCGCCTATGCGCTGCAGGATCAGGGCTTCGATACGGTCGAGGCAAATCACCGGTTGGGGTTCGAGGATGACGAGCGCGATTTTCGCCTTGGAGCCCAAATCCTGAAACTGCTCGGTTTCAATTCGGTTCGGCTCATGACCAACAATCCAGCGAAGACGGCAATGATGGATGCCAGCGGTGTGAACGTCGCAGAGCGCGTGGCGCTTAAAGTTGGGGAAAATCCACAAAATGCCGCCTATCTCGCCACGAAGGCTGCAAAAAGCGGTCACCTTCTTTGAGGGCGAGATCGTCTGATCTCTTGGTCGGCCATTGGGGCGCACGCTTCATGGGCCGCAGTATGCCCTGTGCTGTGGGGCGGGGAGGGTTTGCAACGTCAAAGCGCGAGGGGGATGGCTGCACACCGATCGCGGAGCTGAGGCTTGCGCACGGATATTATCGTGCCGATCGGTTGCGGCGCCCCTTAACGCGGATACCGCTCGATCCCATCAGTGTGCGCGATCTTTGGTCTGATGATCCGAGCGATCCAAAATACAATCACCATGTCACGACGGCGCCCCAGTCATTCAGCTATGAGAGGTTGCGGCGGGGCGACCCGCTTTATGACATCGTGCTTGTGACGGACTGGAACTGGCCTGTTGCAAGCCCCGGCCTGGGCTCTGCAATCTTTGTGCATTGCTGGCGGCGGGCGCGGTTTCCGACAGAGGGCTGCATTGCCTTCAACCGTTCGGATCTGCTTTGGCTACTGGCGCATTGGCAGGCGGACAGCCGAATCCTTATTCAGCCATAGTCACGTGCGCCAAAGATAGCGGACCCAACCCGCACATGGGTGGCACCCAACTTAATAGCCTGTTCGAAATCACCGCTCATGCCCATGCTCAACCCGGTAAGTCCATTGCGCTCCGCCAACTTGGCGAGCAGCGCGAAATGCAGGCTGGGTGTTTCGTGGACAGGGGGGATGCACATCAGCCCCGCAACGGGCAAATCCATCGAACGCGCATTTTCCACCAGTGCGTCCAGTTCATCAGGTGCAATACCGGCTTTTTGGTCTTCCAGACCGGTATTCACCTGAATGAATAACTCGGGACAATGCCCGATCTCCTGCGCAATATCCGCAAACTTGCGTGCCAACTTCGGCCGATCCAGTGTGTGGATCGCATCGAATAATTGCATCGCCTGACGCGCTTTGTTGGATTGCAGCGGACCGATCAGGTGCAACTCAGTGTCTGGAAAGCTCTCGCGGAAACCGGGCCACTTGCCTGCTGCCTCCTGCACTTTGTTTTCACCATAGACCCGGTGACCCTCTTCAAGAACCGTTTGAACACGATCATTCGGCTGAACTTTTGACACCGCAATTAACGTGACGTCTGAAGTCGGGCGACCGCATTCAGCACAGGTCTTTCCAACTCGATCCGAGATTTCTGAAAGGGACATTTGCAATCCTCTCCGCTGAGCTTGCTCGCGGTTTAGGATGCAGGTGACGGTATTGCAACATGACCATCAAACGAAAAGAGCGGGCGCAAGGCCCGCTCTTCCGTAGTTCTATCCAATCCGAAGATTAGAAGGACATGGAGACGCCCACGCCGAACTCGTCGCGGTCCTGGGACACGCCGCCGACGAACACTTCCTGAGAGCCCGCTGCAACGTTCAGGGTCGCGCCGCCGCCGAGCGGCATGTTGTACCACACGCCGAAGCCATCGACGTCCTGGCTTACGCCAGCAGCAGTCGTACGCTCAGAGAAGTTCGCCATCGCGCCAACGGTACCTGCGCCAGCTGCGAAGGTCACGGAGACATCGATGTCTTCCTGATCGTTCGCGGTGCCAGTGTCTTCCTGCTCACGATACTGCAGAGCAACGTTTGCCGGGCCGATGGAGCCGCTCACGCCGATGCCGTATGCGTCGCGGGTGCCTGCTTCAGCGTAGCCTGCGCCGATCGTCCAGCCGCCAACAACGTAACGGATGCCGACTGCGCCGGTGTCGTTTGCGTTGGTGGACTGACCCTGGATGCCGTAGGACGCGTAGAAGGTCGCACCGCCGAAGGTCGGGGAGGTGTAGAGCACTTCATCCGAGCCGAGGCCGGTGTCGGTGCGGTCGTAGTCGCCGATGGATGCGTTAGCAGCAACACCGTATGCGCCGGAACCACCTGGGTTGTCTTCGAGGCCAGCGGTGGAAACGCCAGGCAGAGCTGCGTCCATGCCGTCGTCCGCATCACCGAACTCGATGCGGCCCCAGGAGCCTGCGAGGTAAACGGTCGGGGTCGTGTCGTCGTCGAGCTGACCGGACGCGCCGAACTGGAGACCAGCATCGGTGGTGCCGTTTGCAGCCCAGGAGATGTCGAAGTCGTGGATGAAGTAGGTGTCAGTGTTGCTGCCCTGGCTAACAGATGCAACGCCGAAGTCCGCGGAGCCGGAGAGCGTCAGCGGGGAAGCGTGGCCGTCTGCGAATGCAGCGCCTGCGAATGCGACGAGCGCCGTGGAGGCGATCAGAACGTTTTTCATGGGTTGTCCCTCATAAGGTATAAAGGTTACCGACACTCACACCCCTGTGAGCCGGATAAGGTGAAAATTGCGAAAGTGGCCTCTCAGGTCAAAGGGATTCGCAAAGACTTCATTTCAATCCAAGGTATTGATGCAGCTATGTCACAGTATGGCGCTCGGGCCCTATTAGACAGGTGTTGCGTTCCGCCACGGCAAAGCCCTTGTCGGTTTTGAGGCACCCCTATAATACTCGTCACAACTAAACATATGACGTGCGCACGAGCGCGCGACGCGCACGAGGGAGGGCTTTTGGTCCCATGCAGAAAAGCGTCAAGTATCTGATGGCCTTGGCCGCCGTCGCGGTGATCGCGGGCTGTGACACGCTAGCCTCGGGCGAAGCTCCGGGTGTCCCTGAGAGCGCTAATCCTGAGCGGGGTATCAACGTTGCCGAACTGCTTTCTGGCGAACTGGCGGAAAGCGCGGGCCCTCCGCTTAACGTGAATTCCTACATGTGGCGCGCTGCGCTCGACACCATTGATTTCCTGCCGATCGCGTCTAGCGATCCGTTTGGTGGCGTGATTACGACAGATTGGGGCACACCCAGTGGATCCGCGGCGGAACGATTCCGTGCGACAGTCTTTATCCAGTCGGCAGAGTTGAGTGCGGGGGCTCTGAATGTCTCCGTTTTCCGGCAGGTCAATGGCGGTCAGGGTTGGGTCGATGCACCCGTTTCCGCCTCCACCGTGCGACAGCTTGAGGACGCAGTTCTGCTCCGTGCGCGTGAGCTGCGGCGCGAGGCTGCGGCAGCCGCAGACAACTAAGCAACGAACTGGCCGGTCAGGATCGACTGATCTGCCCTAGACGAGAGTTGAGTTATGTCCCGATATAACGCGCGCGTGGTCGAGCCGAAGTGGCAGGCCGCGTGGAAGGAAGCTGGCGTATTCGAGGCCAGCGAGGACCGCGAAAAACCGAAATATTATGTGTTGGAGATGTTTCCCTATCCCTCGGGCAAGCTCCACATGGGACATGTGCGCAACTACACGATGGGCGACGTGGTTGCGCGCTATAAGCTGAGCACGGGCCACGCCGTTCTGCATCCGATGGGGTGGGATGCTTTCGGTCTGCCGGCCGAAAACGCCGCTATGGAGCGGAAGGTCCACCCTGGTGACTGGACGTATGAGAATATCGACGCGATGCGCGCGCAGTTCCAATCCCTTGGATTCTCGCTCGATTGGACCCGTGAGTTCGCGACCTGCGACCCGGAATATTACGGCCAGCAGCAGGCCCTGTTCCTCGACATGCTCGAAGCCGGGCTGATCACCCGCAAGAACGCGGTCGTCAACTGGGACCCGGTGGACATGACGGTTCTGGCCAATGAACAGGTCGAGGACGGCAAGGGCTGGCGCTCTGGCGCGATGGTTGAGCGTAAGGAGCTCACCCAATGGTTCTTCAAAATCTCCGATGAGGCCGACGAGCTGCTCACCGCAATCGACGGGCTGAAGGACTGGCCAGAGAAGGTCCGCCTGATGCAGTCCAACTGGATTGGCAAGTCGCGCGGTCTGCAATTCAGCTTTGACTTTGCCAGCGGCATGGACGGGTTCGAGCAGCTCGAAGTCTACACGACCCGCCCGGACACGCTGATGGGCGCAAGCTTCGCTGCGATCTCCCCCGATCATCCGCTCGCCAAGGCGCTGGAAGCGCAGCGCGATGACATCAAGGCCTTCAATGAAGAATGCCGCCGCACCGGCACCTCCGAGGAAGCGCTGGAAAAGGCGGAAAAGCGCGGCATCGACACCGGCTTGACCGTCACGCACCCGCTTGATCCTGAATGGGAACTTCCGGTCTGGATCGCGAATTTCATCCTGATGGACTACGGCACCGGCGCGATTTTCGGCTGCCCGGCACACGATCAGCGCGACCTCGACTTCGCCCGCAAATATGATTTGCCCGTGCAGGACGTCTACCTGCCTGCGGAGGGTGGCGAACCCGTTGAAAACGAAGCCTATGTCCCGCTCAAGACCGAGGCGGTCCGCTATGTCCGCCCGCTGGGCGCTGTGCGTACAATGACGGGTGAAGAGGCGGTCAACGAAGCGATCGACTATTGTGAGACGCAGGGCATCGGCCACGGTGTCACCAAGTTCCGCCTGCGCGATTGGGGCCTTTCCCGCCAGCGCTATTGGGGTTGTCCGATCCCGGTCGTCCATTGTGACGATTGTGGCGTGGTGCCGGAGAAAAAGGAAAACCTGCCCGTCGAATTGCCCAAGGATGTCACCTTCGACCGTCCGGGCAACGCGCTCGATTGGCACCCAACCTGGCGCGACACGGCTTGCCCGTCCTGTGGCAAGCCCGCCAAGCGCGAGACGGACACGATGGACACATTTGTCGATTCGTCCTGGTATTTCGCCCGCTTCACCGCCCCCCGCAACGAAACGCCGACCGATCTGGACGCGGCGAAATACTGGATGAATGTCGACCAGTATATTGGCGGGGTGGAGCACGCGATCCTGCACCTGCTCTATTCCCGCTTCTTCGCCCGCGCCATGGTCAAGACCGGCCACCTTCCCGAAAGCGCAGTGGAGCCGTTCGATGCGCTCTTCACGCAAGGCATGGTGACGCATGAGACCTATAATACGGTCGACGCCAATGGCCGTCCGGTGTGGCTGACGCCGGATGAGGTTGTCCGGGGTGAGGACGGCTCGGCCCGTACTGAAGATGGCACGGACGTGATCGTCGGTCCGGTCATCAAGATGTCGAAGTCCAAGAAAAACACCGTGGATCCGGTGGAGATCGTCGACAAATATGGCGCCGACACCGCCCGCTGGTTCGTCATGTCCGACAGCCCGCCAGAGCGGGACGTGGAGTGGACGGCCGCTGGTGCCGATGCGGCGTGGAAGCACCTTCAGCGCGTCTGGCGCCTTGTTGCGGAACTGGAAGAAGCGGCACCCGCTGTGGACGAAAAGGATGGCGAGGCTGCGATTGCCCTGCGCCGCCTCATGCACCGCACCATTGCCGATGTGACCCACTCGATTGAGACGTTCTCCTTCAACAAAGGCGTCGCGAAACTCTACGAACTGACCAATGCGATTGCGAAGGCAAAGGGCGGCGCAGACGTTTCCCGCGCAAAGCGTGATGCGCTGATCTGCCTGTCACAGCTGATGCAACCCATGACGCCCCACTTGGCGGAAGAGATTTGGTCTGCGCTGGATGGCGACGGCCTTGTGGTCAATCAGCCATGGCCCGTGGCTGATGAGGCCTATCTGGTTGAAGACACGGTCCTTTTGCCAATCCAGATCAACGGTAAGAAGAAGTCCGAGATCACAGTCGCCAAGGATGCAGCCAAGGCTGATATCGAGGCGCTCGTTCTGGCGGACGAAACCGTGCAAAAAGCGCTGGATGGTGGTAGCCCTAAGAAGCTGATCGTTGTCCCGGGTAGGATCGTCAATGTCGTCATCTGATCGTCGCAGCTTCCTCGCCGCAGTTCTCGCCACGCTTCCATTGGCCGCGTGCGGGTTCGAACCGCTCTATTCTCAGGGCGGGCGCGCCGTGGCGCTGCAAAATCAGATCGACGTTGATTTCATCTCGGGCCGTGCTGGCTACTTCATCAAACAGCGGCTTGAGCAGCGATTTGGCGCGCCCGACACCGGGGCGCGCTATGATCTGGCTATTCAATACTCGACTTCGGCCCGCGCGCTGACCATCACGACGGCGAACGACACGGTGCGTTTGTCTGTCGAGGGGACTGCGATCTTCACGCTGACCGATCGCACAACCGGTCAGGTTGTTGCGAATGACACCGTGACGGCGGATGCCAGCTATGCTGCGCCGACAAATGCGGGTGCGACGCTCAACACCTCCCCAGCTGCCACGCGCGTTTCGCAAGAAAATGCGCAAGAGCTCGTGGCCCAGGCGGTGGCCGAGGGGATTGCTGACCGGATCCTTCTGGCCTCTGACCAGTTCGCGTCGTGAAGCTTTCGGCCCGCGATGCGCCGGGTTTCATCGCGCGGCCCGACGTTTCGCGCAGCGGTATGCTGATCTTTGGCGCAGATGCCATGAAGGTTGCAGCCCGCCGTAAGGCCCTCACCGACGCTCTGATTGGCCCGGACGGTGTTGATGAAATGCGGTTTGACCGCATGACCGGCGCTGACCTGCGATCCGAACCGGCGCGGCTGCTGGATGCCATCAAGGCGCAGGGCTTCTTTCCCGGCCAACGTGCCGTGCTCGTCGAAGAGGCCACGGATGGGTTGGCCAAGACCTTCAGCGCGGCTCTCGACGAATGGCAACAGGGTGACGCGTTTATCATTGCAACGGCAGGTCAGCTGACCGCCCGCTCCGCCTTGCGCAAGCTTTTCGAGGGGGCACCTAACGCGCTGGCCCTCGCGCTTTATGACGATCCGCCGGGTCGGGCAGAGATTGAGGCCGCAATCGCATCTGCCGGGCTGACCAATGTCCCAACCCCAGCCTTTGACGCGCTCAGCGCAATGGGGCGCACGCTCGGGCCTGGCGACTTTGCGCAATTGCTCGAAAAGATCGCGCTCTACAAGCTGAACGATCCGGAACCGCTTACCGTGGCAGAGGTTGAGGGACTTGCCCCGCAGACAGCTGATGCGGCCATTGACGATCTGATCGCCGCGGTGGCGAACGGAGCTGTTCCAAAGGTCGGCGTTGCGATGATGCGGCTCGCGGGTCAGGGCGCCAACCCAACGACGCTTTGCATCGGGGCCACGCGCCATTTTCGGACATTGCATATGGCTGCCGCGATGGGCGGTGGCCGACCGGAAGAGGCTCTGGGCCGTATGCGTCCGCCGGTCTTCGGGCCCCGGCGGGACGCAATGGCCGCGCAGATCCGCGCCTGGGGGCCAGCGCGGCTGGAGGCCGCCCTGTCAGCCCTGATTGACACCGACTTGCAGTTGCGGTCTGCTTCACGCGCTCCGGCCCTGTCATTGCTGGAGCGCGCCTTCATCCGTGTCGCGATGATGCGCCCCCGGGGTTAGGCGGCCGCCCGAAAGGAAACGACATGGAATACACCCTCATCGGTCATCCGCACACCCGCGCCATGCGTGTCATGTGGATGCTTGAGGAAGTGGGCCAGCCCTACACGCTGATCCCCGCCAAACCGCACCAGGAGGCCGTTGTCAGCCGCTATCCCGTCGGCAAGGTCCCGGCCCTCGTCGTGGGCGAAACAGTGCTGACGGATTCCGCTGCAATCTGCACCTATCTTGCCGACCGGTTCGAGGCGATGACGCTGACGGCCGGCACGGTTGAGCGTGGGCAGCAGGACGCACATTTGCAGTTCATCCTCGATGAGCTCGACGGCACGCTGTGGCAAGCGTCAAAGCACAAGTTCGTGCTCCCCCCCGAATTGCGGGTCGAGGGGGTACACGCCACAGCACATCATGAGTGGAAGCGCGGCGTGAAAGAGTTGGAGCGTCGTTTGGGCGACCAACCCTTCCTGATGGGAGAGGCATTCACCGTGCCCGACCTGATCGCCGCCCATTGCCTGGTCTGGGCGATCTCCGCGAAATTCGATGTAGAGAGCGATCTGGTCATGGCCTATGGCAAGCGCTGCCGCTCTCGCCCGGCGTTCAAGGCCGCCCGTGCACGTGGCGCGGAAGAGATCGGGAAAATAACCTCCTGACAGGAAAAAGGGCGGCCCGAAAGCCGCCCCTTTCAATGCATCCTAGCGTGCGCCCGGCTCAGAAATCGTCCTGACCAGAGCCGAAGACCGCCTCCGCCGCGTCGCGCCGTGCGAAATAGGCTGCGAAGCTTTCAGAGTTCCACTCCATCAAGCCGCGCTGGTAGTTCAGGAAGCTCTCGTTGATCCGCGCGCCAAGCTCATCTTCCTCCGCCACGCTGCCGCGCACGCGATAGGCGATGTCGGCCAGCTGGTCGAACACATCGTCGGGAATGCGCGTCGGCTCTGTGCCGTATTCCATCAACATCTGGCTAAGCGCCTTGCCATTGCCCGCATAGTAGTCAGAGCAGGATTGCGAATTCTCGATATCCGCAGCCGTCTGAATGATCGCTTGATCGCGCGCATCCAGCCCGTTCCACATGTCGAGGTTCATGCCAAGGCCCGACACTGTGCCCGGCTCCTGAAACCCTGGGAAGATGTAGGTGGACAGCAGTTTGGGGAAGCCGAAGGCGAGGTCGTCATTCGGGCCGACCCATTCCAGCGCGTTGATGTCGCCGTTGAACAGCGCTTCCACGATTTGACCGCCGGGGGTGACGACCGTTTCCGCGCCCAGTTCGCGCAGCACCGCGGCGCCCAGGCCGGGAATACGCATCTTCAGATCGGCAATATCATCGATACTCTCGATGGCATTGTTGAACCAACCGCCCATCTGCACACCTGTGCCACCGCACGCGATGGTGCGCACGTTGTAGCGGCCCGAAAGCTCTTCCCACAGTTCCTGACCTCCGCCGAAACGCAGCCAGCCGTGGATCTCAGTCATCATCAGACCCAGCGGAACGGAGGTGAAGAAGTTGAAACCGCGGTGCTTGCCCTGAAAATAGTAATCGGCGGAGTGATAGAACTCCACATCACCGGCCCCGACCGCATCGTGGACATCAAACGCGCCCATCAGCGTACCAGCCGGGAAAACTTCTACCTGCAAGCGGCCATCGGACAGCTCACCGATGGTATCGGCCGTCCGCTGGGCGGAGCCAGAGAGAATCGCCAGATCCGCAGGCCAGGACGTGACCATGCGCATCTGACGCACACCTTGTGCATAGAGTGGTGCGGCAAGGGCTGCGGGGGCAGCGGCGGCGGCGCCAAGGGCCGCGCGGCGGGATATCGACGTGTGGGGCATCGCTATCTCCTTTCTGAATGTCATTGGATCAGGAGGGCACGTTGCGTGCGCGGTTTTCGGTGAAGGCAGCTTCGCTCACGCGGGTCCAATTCTGGACCGCTTCGGCAAACCGACCATAGGCGCGGAACGCCCTCCGGCCCTGACCACCCTCATCACCGAGGCTCTCATAGACGGCGCGTGACGCTTCCATCATCGCATCCCAAGTGCCTTGCGGCATTGCCTCGATTGCAGCACCTTGCGTCAACTTCAGCGCCTGATAAGCCAGCGCATTGCCTTGCATGGACTGTGCGTTGTTCAGATGCGTTTCCGCCTTTGCCGCGGCCTCAAGAACCGCGCGCGCGGCATCATCCAGACCGTCCCAGGTGGCTTTGCCAAAAGTCAGCGACATTGCACTGCTGGGCCGTGTCGGCGTGTTGGTGTACAGGCGTCCGGGCGCGTTGTCCCGGCTCTGATACTGGGCTGCAAGCGGCCCGGTTTCATAGATATCTGCTCCACCCGCGAACGGGCCGGACAGCGATGCGGCCTCAACTGCGGCTCCCAGCGCTGAATAGACCTGCCGGGCCAGTCCGCTGGCCGAAACGGTCTTGCCCGAAAGGGCATCGGCCGAATCGAGCGCTTCACCCGACCACAGCATCTCTCCACCCGAATCGCCGATCAGAAGGCTTTTCATGCCGTATTCTGCGGAAAGAGCATCCCAGCGTTCCTGCCCCGTGTCGGAGCGAATCCATGCCTCCAGCTCACGTTCCATCATGCCACCGGGAACCGAGCAGAACAGACCGAATGCAGGGTCGAGGTCGAACCAAAGATCCTCGTTGCCGGCCACACACCCGATGGAGCCGTCATTCAACGCAGCATTCAGATCACCGCCCGGAAGGGCCTGAATATCAAGCGTCAAAGCTCCATTGGTCAGGGCCGAAACACGTTCGGCCATTCGTGCCGCCATGTTTGCCCGCGCGTCTCCGTCGCCAAACGCTACGGCTGCTGTCAGCTGTTGCGTGCCCTGCGCAACCGCAGGCGCGGCGAGGGCCATGCCGCCCACACCCGCACCTGCGACGAGAAATCCCCGTCTATCCATTTAAGTGTCCTTCCCCAGACCTATTTTTCCCTGTCACTGCCTTGCGGCCACACCCCCAAACAGGTCGGAAGACCTTGGCGTTAAAATGACGAGGCCACAATTGTGGAAAATACTGAGACAATCTGCCCGCTTTGCCACCGTGTGATCCCGCCACATGCGCGGCAGAGCCGTCACCACCTTATCCCGCAATTGCGTGGCGGCAAGGGTGGTGAGACGGTGCTGCTTCACCAGATTTGCCATAACGAGATCCATTCGGTGCTCACCGAGACAGAGCTGGTCCGCGCATTCAATACGATTGACGCACTGCGTGCCCATCCGCAATTGGCCCGCTTTATCAAGTGGATCGCTAAGCGCGATCCGGCCTTTCATGGCCGGACCGTCGGAAATCACCGCAAGCGGCGACGCTAGGCACGTTCAGTCAATCAGGCCAATCGCCCGCCGGATTTCCTCATCGCGCAGGCTCACATCCTGCCCGGCAAATTTCGCACCAGCCGGACCGCAAAGCCACAGGATCGCTTCGGCGGGCCATTCAGGGGGAATGTGATCGGACCAGTCGAGTGTCGACACCGGGTTCACACCGCTCGCCTTGATCTCGCGCTGCATCTGCGTGGCAACGGTGCCGGGGGACAGGCCAACGCAGCGAATGCGCTCTCCTTCTTCCTTCGCGACGCATGCGGTCAGCATCTTTGCCGCGGCTTTCGACGCACAATAATGGGACCAGCCCTCCAGCGCACTGTTGGCTGCACCAGACGAGATATTGATGATCGTTCCGCCATCCGAAAGGACTGGCAGAACCGCTCGGATTCCGTTGAATGTGCCGGTCGCATTGATGTTGAAGGCTTGCGCCCAGTCTGCCGGATCGCTTTGGGCAATGCGGGCAATCGGCTCGATAACGCCTGCATTGTTTACCAGCACATCGACCGTGCCAAATGCCTCACGTGCTTGGGACACAAGCCCCGCGACCGAGCCATAGTCCGAGACATCGCACGTCACCGCGAGCGCGGCGCCACCGTCTTGCCGAATGGAGTCGGCGATTTGCCCGATGGCGCCTGCCGATCGGGCGGCAAGCACCACATTCGCGCCCTCACGCGCAAAGGCGCGTGCTGCGGCCTCTCCGATCCCGCGCGAGGCACCTGTGACAATGGCGGTCTTTCCGCGGACATGGTTCATGGCGTTTCTCCAATTCTGGCTTCGGGATCACTGCTTGGGGAAATAGTCCTGCAATCCACCTTCGCGCCGCACATCTGCCGTGCAGCAATGCAGGCCACCGCCAAACGCATAAGCGTCCCGCAGATCGACCGGCACGACCTCAAATCCCAATTTGTCGAGCTGATCAGCCTGATACACCTCGGACGCTTCTACACAGACTGTCTTGTCATCGAGGGCCAACACGTTCATCGACAGCCAGACGCTGGAATAGCACAGCGCAGGCGGCTGATTGTGCGCCGGTTGCGCCGCATCCACAATTTCCCAGCCATTGCGCTCGAAAAGTCCGCGCTGATCGTCGGGCAGACGGCGCTGCGGGTTGTTGAGGATCAGTCCCGGGCGCAGAGGCGTGAAGGTCGCGTCGATATGGATCGGATAGGGATCACCGGGGAAGTTCACCGTGTGCACGCGATGATCGGGGAAATGACGCTTGAGCCATTCGATCCCCTTCAGGTTCGTCGTGAACCCATGCTGCACGACAAGGTCCTTGCCAAAACGCAGCACATCCGCAGCATCGAACAGCGGTTCTTCCTCTGTCGTCACGAAATGTTTCTCAGCCGCCCATTTCAAGCGCTGCTCCACCCCGATCTTCTCGCTGAGGTAGTTGTCGTGATAATCCGCGTCCGTCAGCCGTGGCTTGGGCGCTGCTTCATGGCGGAAGCCCGGATCCTCGTCGAAATAGCGCTGCATGAGCGGGCGATAGCACAGATATTCGAACCAGCGACACCGATAGCTCATCGTCGCTTCGAGGATCTCCTTGCCGACCGTCAGCAGCACGTCGCGCGGCGGCATGCACCCAAACTGACTGTCCGTGTGGAAGTCTGGTGTCGTAACCGGCAACGAAAAATCGGTCGGCGTCGGTCGATCCACAATGATCCCGCGCCCCTCCAGCATCGCCGCGAAATTGTCGAGCAGTTCGTTGCCCTTGTCGATCATCTCCTGCGGACGCTTGCCATGCTGACCGCGCATGTCGCTATCCTCAGGAACCTTCGCTTCCAGCGCTGGCTCATTGGGCGGAATGTGACAATCAGTAGCGCGTCCCACGATGACGTGGCGAAGCGGATCCCATTCTGTCCAGCTTTCGACGATTGTTCCCATGACGGCCTCCCTATGCATTGCTCAGCGCGAGACAAGCACCGGCCAAGTCGCCTTGCAAGCCTATTCACTCACAGCCGTCATACCGTCGCGCTCACTTGGGCAATCTCTCAATCGTCCCCTCAATTGACAGCGCTTGGCGATAGCGATGCCGCCTTTTGTAAAGATACCGTGCAAACTGCGCCATGAAGGCCGTCTGAACCCCGGCATCAATGTCGACACGATCAGTCCACACTGCCGTCCCATCATCGCGGGGCTGCACGCTCAGGCGATGATCCCAGTGCCGTATGGCGCCGCCTGCCTCCCGACTTTGCAGCCAGCGCCCGGCCCGATCCATCTCGACCACTTCCATCCTGTGGCCCTTTATCTTCAGGACACCCCAAAAGGTGACATCCACGGTCATCGGCTTGCCGACTTCCACCACCGTGCCATCTGGCACGCCTTCGTAAACGGCAAGTCCACGCATGGCCGCCCGCATCTCGTCGAAATTCAGCGCGGCTGCAAATATCTCATCTGCTGACCCATCATAGACGGCTGATACGGTGACACGTCGCATGTGATCTCCTTTTAATTGCGGCAGTTCTATCACCTGTGTTGCAACGCACAACGACTGCGCGCCCTTGACCCGCCGTGCGGCGCACGCCAAGTCAGCGTGCATGACACAGAACCTCTCTGACCTCACCGAAAGCCTGATCGACGCGGCCCGCCGCGCGGGCGCTGATGCAGCCGATGCCATCGCCATCCGCGATGACAGCCAGTCCATCGAAGTGCTCAAGGGCAAGCTGGAACATGCCGAGCGCAGCGAAGGGACGGAGGCCGGTCTGCGCGTCTTCGTGGATGGCCGTCAGGCGAGTATCTCCGCATCCGATACGCGCCCGGCGATGATCGACACACTGGCCCAGCGGGCCGTCGCAATGGCGCGCATCGCGCCGGAAGATCCACACGCCATGATCGCCCCGGCAGAAATGCTGGCGCGAACGACAGAGGCGACTGCACTCGATCTCGTCGACACCGCACGCCCCGATCCAGCCGCGCTCGAAGCCATGGCCCTCGAAGCTGAGGAGGCGGCGCTGGCAGTGTCCGGCGTCGCGCAAACGCAGGCGTCTGGGGCCGCCGCATCTTATCGGGATATGCATCTTGCCACTTCGAACGGATTTTCCGGGGGCTATGCGCGTACGGGCTATTCACTCTCGACCGTGGCGATTTCTGGCGAAGGCCTGTCGATGGAGCGGGACTATTTCGGTGACAGCCGCACCCATCTCTCTGATCTGATGAGCGCGGGGGAGATTGGCCGCCGGGCTGGCGAACGCGCGGTTGAGCGGGCAGGGGCAACAAAGCCCCCCACGGGCCGCTATCCCGTCCTTTATGATGAGCGGGTCTCTGCCACGCTGATCGGACACCTCGTCGCCGCGTTCAACGGGGCATCGGTGGCGCGCGGGGCGAGCTGGCTGAAGGACGCCATGGGCGAACAAGTGCTGCCCAAGGGGCTAGATCTCATAGAGGATCCGCATCGGGCACGCACGACCGGGTCTCGCCCCTTCGACGCAGAAGGATTGGCCACGCGCCGCCACGTCTGGGTGCAGGACGGCCAATTGACGGGATGGACCCTCGATCTGGGCACCGCCAGCAAAATGGGGCTCGAAAGCACGGCCAGTGCAGCGCGCGGTTTGTCCGGCGGCCCATCGCCCTCGGTCGGCAATCTTGCATTGACCCAAGGCGGGCAAAGCCGTGAGCAGTTGTTGTCCGATATGGGAACGGGCCTCCTGATCACGTCGATGATCGGGTCTTCGATCAACTCGACCACTGGCGACTATTCTCGCGGCGCGTCTGGCTTTTGGGTCGAAAACGGGCAGATCAGCCACCCCGTGAATGAATGCACCGTTGCAGGCAACCTGCGCGATATGCTGATGACCATCCGTCCGGCCAATGACGCCCGCACCCACCTCAGCCGTGTGGTGCCGTCGCTCCTCGTCGAAGGGTTGACCATTGCAGGGGCATAAGGCGGACCGCCTCCTGCTCGAACAGGCGGCCCGTGATGCGGGCGCGCTGGCTTTGACCCATTTCGGCAATCGCCCGAAGCGCTGGTCGAAAGAGGATAATTCCCCCGTCAGCGAGGCTGATCTCGCCGTTGATGCACGTCTGCGCGATATTCTGCTCGCGGCGCGTCCCGACTATGGCTGGCTGTCCGAGGAAACGGCCGACACGCCCGACCGGCTGGCATGTGAGCAGGTCTTCATCGTGGATCCGATTGATGGCACGCGCGCGTTCCTGCGCGGGGAGCAGGGATGGTGCATCGCTCTTGCCGTCGCGACCGGTGGAAAGGTCACGGCCTCTGCGATCTATGCACCGGTGACGGATACGCTTTACAGTGCGGCCTTGGGCGATGGTGCCTACCGCGATGGCGCTGTGCTCTCAGGATCGGGCCGCACCTCCATTGAGGGGGCAAGCATTTCCATCCCACGAGACTATCTCGCCGCCAACCATTGGCCTGGAGGCGCGCCACCAGTAACCGCCGCACGCAGCGGTGCGCTCGCGCTCCGTCTTGCCCGCGCGGCCAGTGGAGAGGTGGACGGCTCCGTCTCTCTGCGTCCTGTCTGGGAGTGGGATAGCTCTGCGGGCACACTTCTGGCGATGGAGGCTGGCCTGTTGGCGACCCGCGAAGATGGTCAACCGACGGTGTTCAACTCGGCCACACCGCGCCATCAGGGCCTGATCGTTGCACCCCCACCCCTTCACGCCGCGCTCGTGGCCGCACGGTCGGGGTAATTCTGCGGTTTATCTGAGCCGGTTCCGACAGGTGACGGTGCAAAATTCGGTGCACGGGTTGTGCACACATTGTGCACGGGTGGTGTACGCCCCATCTTGACCTTGCGGGGCGGGCCGGTAGGTTGCGCCGCAACGTCGCCTTTAGCGGAGAATGACCATGACCCAGCGCCTTCACCTCGTCTTCGGAGGGGAGCTCGTGGACACGCAGACGACCCAGTTCGTCGATCCTGAGCAGATTGATATCGTTGGAATTTTCCCAAATTACGCAAAGGCTTACGCGGCGTGGAAAGACGCCGCCCACCGCACCGTCGACAGCGCGCAGACCCGCTATTTCATCGCCCATCTTCACCGCCTGCGCGACGAAGAGGCTGCTGCCTCCTCAACTGAAGAGCTGGGCTGACTTGGCACGGTCCGCGAAAGCAGGATTCCAAGGCTTTCTCCTGCGCGTTGCGGGTTGGATTGTGCTGCAATATCTGAGACTTGTGTGGAAAACGGCACGACTTGTCGTGACGGATCACAGCGGCCTGCGGGCGGATGCCGCCAACGCAAAGGTCGTCTATATCTGCCAACACGGACGGCTGTTGATCGTCACCGGCGACGCCCATTCCGGCATCCCGATCATTGGGATCGCGTCCCGCTCGGGCGATGGCGATTTTGCCCTGCAGTTCCTCGAGCCCTTCGGGTGCAAGGCAATCCGCGGATCATCAGGTGACCCGCGCAAGCCTGATAAGGACAAGGGCGGCCGGGCCGCATTGCGGGCTGCGCGGGACTATATGAAAAACAACGACAAAGCCGTTTTCGCATTGACGCCGGACGGCCCGAAAGGTCCGCGAGGGCGCTGTAAACCGGGGGCTGCTGTCATTGCGGCCTCGTCACAGACCCCGGTCATTGCGAGCGCGTTTTCTGCGCGCCACACCTTGCGGTTCAAGAGCTGGGATCACTTCATGATGCCGCTTCCTTTCTCACGCATACAGGTTGTCTGGTCCGCGCCACTGATGCCACCAGATCAGTCGGATCGGGAGGCGATTGGCCAGTTCAATCAGCAGATCGAAGAGCTTCTGATCGAAACAACGCGTGAGGCCGACAGGCTCGCCGGGCGCCCGGATCTATTTGAGCCAGCGGAGCCGGCATGATCTCCCCCGTGCTCAGTCTCTATATGCTGGCGACCCGGCTTGCGGGACCGTTTGCTGAGCGCAAGCTGGATCGCCGGCTGAGCATCGGCAAAGAGGATGCGGCCCGCCTGCCAGAGCGGCTTGGCGCACCTGGGGCGGCGCGTCCAGACGGCCCGCTTGTCTGGTTTCACGCGGCGTCCGTGGGCGAGTCCCTTGCCGTATTGGATTTGATCCGCCGCGTGCGCGAAGGCTGGCCGCAGTTAAATGTGATGATCACAACCGGAACGGTCACATCTGCAGAGATGATGGCAAACCGTCTGCCTCAAGGTGTGATCCATCAATATGCGCCGCTTGATGTAAAAAGCTCCGTCGACCGGTTTCTTGCCCATTGGTCGCCTGACCTTGTGATCTGGACCGAGAGCGAACTCTGGCCCCGAATGTTGCGGACTCTTTCGCGTCGGGGGGTGCCGCTTGTTCTGCTGAATGCTCGCATGTCCGCACGGTCTTTTGCCCGCTGGCGATGGATTCGCGGGACTGCACGACGCATTCTGTGCTGTTTTTCGGACATCATGGTGCAGGATCAGGATACGCTGACACGCTTGCAACGACTGGGTGCGCCGCAAGAGCGTATGGTCCTGACCGGGACGTTGAAGGACAGCGCGGCACCGCTGCCGCATGATGAAGGCACCCGGAAATCCTATGCCCAACTTCTGGGCGGCAGACCGGTCTGGGCGGCGGCTTCGACCCATCCGGGGGAAGAGAAACAGGTGGTTCTGGCGCATCAGGCCGCACGCCGTGCCTTGCCAGGACTTTTGCTGATCCTGGTTCCGCGCCATCCTGAGCGTGGCGCGGAGCTTGTTCGAGAGTTTCGCGGACAGGGGTGGAGTGTCGCGCATCACAGTGAAGGCGATCGCCCGGGCCCCGAAACCGGTATTCTGGTGGCCGATACGCTGGGGGAACTCGGGCTGTGGTATCGACTTGCGCCAGTCTCCTTTGTCGGCGGTTCGTTGACGGAGAATGGTGGCCACAACCCATACGAGCCCGCAGCCCTCGGCAGCGCAATCATTCATGGTCCGCATGTGGCCAACTTCCGCGACGCCTATAGTGCGCTCGGCCGTGTCGACGGCGCGCGCGAGGTCAACAACCCTGATGAGTTGTCCCACGTCGTCACCGTGCTGATGCAACCCGATGCGGCCGCTCGCATGGCGACCGCGGCGTGGACCATCGTTTCCGATGGGGCAGGCACGCTCGATGCTGTTTTGGAGCGGATGACCCCCCGTCTGGACGCATTGTCCAAATGATGCGCACGCCGAAATTCTGGTCGCGCCCTCCGGGTTGGCAATCTTTCCTGCTGTCTCCGCTCGCCATGATCTGGGGCATTGGGGCTGCACGCCGTCAGCGCGAGGGTCAGCCCCGCAAGGCTGATTGCCCTGTCCTGTGTGTTGGTAATCTGACGGTTGGTGGTACGGGTAAAAGCCCAACAGTTATCTTGCTGGTCGAAAAGCTGCGCGCACTGGGTGCCTCGCCCGTCATTCTGAGCCGTGGGCATGGCGGGTCTGTTGACGGCCCGCACGTTGTGACGGAGGCGGACACCGCTGCCAAGGTGGGGGATGAGCCGGTGATGTTGTCGGCCTTTGCGCCGGTCGTGGTCGCGCGTGACCGCGTTGACGGGGCGCGATGCGCCGTTGAGCAGGCCGGCGCTGACATCATCGTCATGGATGACGGATTTCAGGATCCCTCGCTGCACAAGGATCTGTCGCTGCTCGTGGTCGATGGGCAGATCGGTTTTGGGAATGGGAAGCTGCTGCCCGCGGGCCCGTTGCGTGAGAAAGTGGCGGACGGGCTTGTGCGCGCGGATCTGGCCCTGTTGATCGGTGGGCAGGCTGGTCGCGCGGCGTTGGGCGCACTGCCCGTCTCAACGGGAACGGTGGCACCTCTTGCGACCGGGATGCCATGGAAAGGCCTTCGCGTGATCGCCTTTGCGGGGATCGGACGGCCCGAGAAATTCTTCGATACGCTGAAAGAATTGGGGGCTACGATCGTCAGAACCCACGCTTTCGCGGATCATGAGCCCTACAATTCGACGATCCTTGACCGCATGCGCGGGGATGCCAAAGTTGCACGGGCGCAGCTAGTCACGACTGAAAAAGATGCCGCACGTCTGCCGCGCGGTTTTCTCAAATTCGTCCTTCCGGTGCCGGTCCGGCTGACGCTTGAGGATGGGGCGGCGCTGGACGCCGCCCTCACCGAACTTGTGGGCCAGATCACTCCGCAGTGATGCGGACTTCTTCCAATGGGTAGCCCAGATTGTCCTGGTCGGAATAGGCAACGTGGCAGTCGTGGCAGAAGGCCTGACTGATGCCCATCGCATTGCCGTTCGGCTGAACAGCGGAATAGACCCAATTGTCATATTCGTCTGCCGTGCCTTCGGCGACTTTCTCCATGATGAAGAGCGGTCCACGGCGCAGCCCACCATCGTCGTTGAAGCGGAAGCTCTCCTTAGCCAGGATCGAGCCTACGGGCATAACGACGCCTTCGAATGCGTATTCCATATAGGTCCCTGCGCCGATCTCATTGGCAAAGGTCATCAGGAAACGCTCCCCATGCGGGCCGGCAAGGCCCGGGCGCGTCGCTGTGGGCACCCAGTCCCGATAGACTGCGGCAACCGGGTTGTCGCCATTCTGGTATCCGGCAACCAGCGCACCCTCCAGGCATTCGTAGACTGCGGTGACTTCCTCACCGGTCAGATCCCAGGGGTCCTTGTCGATGGAACAGTCCTGCGCTGCAGCAGCCCCTGCGGAAAGAAGGAATGCTGCGATTGCTGTTGTCGTGGTGCGGGTCATGCGTTTTGTCCTTGCGCTCGTCACGGGATAAGATGCGGTAGACTGTCGCATCATATCCCGCTCGCAAGAAACTCATATCCGTACACGGATGCGTGAGCGCCCCTAGCGCAGGGCAGGCAGGTCCACGATCAGATCGTCGATGTCACCGCCCCGCTGGTCGAGCCAGCGCCCCACTGCCGCACGCTCTGACGCGAGGAGGGAGACGCCTTCGGCCACGATATCGACGAGCCGGTCTTCGCCGGAGCGGTCGGAGAACTGCCATTCGACCCGCACTGGTGGGCCGGACGGGACGTTCACCCGCGTTTCCACAACAATGCCACGGCGGCCAAGATCACGCGCATTCAGCACGTCGATGCTGCTGCCCTCGTAATCTTCGAACTGTGAGCCGTACTTGCCAGCCACATATTCTGAGAACGCGGTTTGAAACGCGGCGCGCTGCGCCTCGCTCGCCCCACGCCAAGGCGCGCCGAGCACATAGCGCGAGATGGCATCCATGTCCGCATAGCGGTCCATCAGGTTCAAAAAGACCTCCGGATCACCGGCAGCGGCCACAACCTCGGTCTGCACTTCTTCGACGATAGAGCGCGTCAACGCCTCCGCCTCGGTCGTGGTCAGCGCGGTTGCTTGAACTGGGGTGAGTAGAACGGAAATCAGCGCGACGGGGGCAATCTTGCGCAGCATATCGGGGGTCCTCAGTTTTCGTCGTAGAGATCAATGAACCCGTCATCGCGGGCTTCGGTTCCGCCCAACTGGGCGCGACGGTTCTGGATGTAGGTGTCGCGCAGGGCGGCGTAGCTGTCCTCGGTCTGATAGAGCAGACGGTCGATGACCGCGCGCTGCTCATCCCGCGTGGACAGTATGGTGATGCCCGTCGCAGCGAGGCGCGCCTCACCGGTATCCGGCTCCTCACCCGCGTTCAGCGGATCGCTTAGAGCGTCAATGACGGCGCCCGCGTGACTGCGCACGGTGCCCGGCCCTAGCAGGGGCAATTCCAGATAGGCGCCTTCGCCCGCCCCCCACAGCGCGAGCGTCTGGCCGAAATCGGCCTCCTCGCGGTCGAGCCCGGCTTCGGTTGCAATGTCGAGCAGACCACCCACGCCGAGGGTGCTGTTCAACGCGAAGCGGCCGAAATTGCTCATGAAGCCTTCCACGTCGGCTTGCAGCGCGTTGTTCACCATGTCCGAGGGCAGGGCGAGGTTGCCCGCGAAATTTTCGAGCCCAGTCTCAACCGGCGAAGGCAAAGCCCCAAAAGCATGGGCGAGCGGTGAGATGACAACCGTGTCGACGCCGCGGTTGATGTGGTGACTGACGCGGTTCACGCCCTCTAGCGGATCGGCCACAAGCGCGGTTTCGTTCTGTGCAGGCGCACAGGCCACAAGGGGCAGGATCAGTGTGAGGGCGATAGGGGCTTTCGCAATTCTCGACATGGGGGCTCTTTCGGTAGTGTCGTTGTGACCTCATGTAATGCGCGCCGTACGCGACGCCACGCTTTGCAGTGAGTCTTTCTCAATGATACTCTTGTTTATACAGGTTTAAGAGTGCGAAAGCCTACACTCCGACACAATTGCGTGCGAACAGCACGTAAACATCTGAGACGTTGAGCGAGCAGGATCATCGGCATGGCCGCAAAACCCCCAAACGGACGCAGCGAACTGCGCGCGGTTCTGCGGAAAAGCCGCGTTCTTTTCTGGACGGTCGCGCTGTTCAGCATCTTTTCGAATCTGCTGGTTCTGACAGGGCCAATCTTCATGTTGCAGGTCTATGATCGGGTGTTGTCGAGCCGGTCCGAGGCGACCTTGGTGGCGCTTTTTGCCCTTGTTGCAATGCTTTATGCAATTATGGGCATTCTGGACTATGCCCGTGGCCGAATCCTGGCGCGGGTCGGGGCACGCTTTCAATCGATGCTGGACGAGCGGGTCTTTGACGCGTTGTTGCGGCGATCCGTCGACCCGGCCTTCCGCAATCGACCCGCCACACATTTGCGCGATCTGGAATCGATCCAGCGGTTGCTGTCTTCTCCGGCGCTGCTGGCGATCAACGACCTGCCGTGGACGCCGATCTTTATCTTCGCGATCTTTCTGTTCCATCCGCTGATGGGATGGCTGGCGGTCGTGGGGGGATCGATTCTCATCATCGTCACCGTGCTCAATCAGCTGATGTCCAAATCCAAGCAGTTGAAAGGATTGCAGGCCACCGCAGCGGCAGAGAATTTTGCGGAAGCGGTGCGCCGCGATGCGGAGGTGGTGCAAAGCCTCGGCATGCGCCAATCGGTGCTGGCCCGGTGGCGTCAGCAACGCGACACCGCGCTCGATGAATCGATGGGTGCGGCGGACGTTTCGGGCACGTTCACCACATTCTCAAAGACGTTCCGGCTGTTCCTTCAATCGGGCATGCTGGCGCTTGCGGCCTATCTGGTGCTGCAAGGACTGCTGACGCCGGGTGCGATGATCGCAGGCTCAATCCTGATGGGACGGGCGCTTGCCCCCGTCGAACAGTCGATTGCCCAATGGTCGCTGGTGCAGCGTGCGCGGCAGGGTTGGCTCTCGCTTGCCGAACTGCTGGAGCGCACGCCTGAAGAAGAGGAAAAGACAGAGCTTCCCCGACCGAAGGCCCGGCTTGATGTGAAGGGGATCATAGCGGCCCCACCAGGTGAGCAGGTCCCCACCCTGAAATCCGTCAGCTTCCACATTGAACCCGGAATCGCCCTGGGTGTGATCGGTGCCAGTGCCAGCGGTAAGAGCACGTTGGCGCGCGTCATCACAGGCATCTGGCCGCCCGCACAGGGCAAGGTCCGCCTCGACGGTGCGGCGATTGATCAATACGAAACAGAGGTTCTGGGCCAGCATATCGGTTATCTGCCGCAGGACGTTAACCTCTTCGATGCCTCCGTTGCCGACAATGTCGCCCGGCTCAGCGCCCAACCCGACCCCGCAAAGGTTGTGGCGGCTGCCAAAAAGGCGGGTGCGCATGAAATGATCCTGAAACTGCCCGATGGCTATGACACGGTCATTCAGGGCGGCGGCGGACGCCTCTCGGGTGGTCAGCGTCAACGGCTGGGGCTGGCACGTGCCCTTTATGGCGATCCGGTCATTCTGGTGCTGGATGAACCGAACGCCAATCTGGATGTCGAAGGCTCAAACGCACTGAACGCAGCGGTCGAGCAGATGAAGAAAAACGGCGGCTCGGTCATCATCATGGCGCACCGGCCTGCGGCGATTGCACGGTGTGAGATGTTGCTGTTGCTCGATCAGGGCCAGGTCAAGGACTTCGGCCCACGTGACGATGTCCTGAAGAAAAATCTCAAGAACTACGATCAGGTCGCTGGTGGTCTGAAGGCCCCAGCCGAGGGGGCGGCGCTGCCAGCACAGGGCGCAGCCCCCGCCATCGCCGCGAAACCGCAGGATCAAAGACCCGCGCCACGCCCCGACGCACAACCTGCGGAACCCGCGCGGCGTGTGGTGCCGATGACGGCAACCAAACCTGGAAGTGGCAAGACAACCAGTCAGGCCATGACCCCTGTGGCGGCAAGCAGTGCTCCGGGCGTGGCGGCAAAGGCGACGGCTGGCACGCGACCGGCTGCGCCTTCCAAACCGGCCGAGCCCCCCGTTGCAAAGAGTGACGATCCGAAGACAAGTGAGCGTAAGTCATGAGTGAGCCAACAAAATGGAAAGCGGGACGTCCGATCCTGCTGGGTCTCGTGGCGCTGATCTGCCTTGTCGGCGGGCTGGGCTATTGGTCGGTTGCGACCAATATTTCAGGCGCCGTGATCGCATCGGGCCAGTTGGAGGTCGAATCCAACCGTCAGGTCGTACAGCATCTCGAAGGTGGGATGGTCGGGGCGATTTATGCGGATGACGGTGACTTTGTTGAGGCCGGCGCGGTTCTGATGCGCCTCGACGATACGATCCTGCGGTCGGAACTGACGATCATCGAAAGCCAGTATTACGAGCTGATCGCGCGCCGTGGCCGTCTGCGGGCGGAGAGCGAGGGGGAGAGCCAGATCCGCTTTGAGACTGAGCTGCTGATGCTCGCTCAGGAATATGACGAGATCGCTGAATTGATCGGGGGTCAGATCAGCCTGTTCAACGCACGTGCGCAAAGCATTGCGCAGCAGACCAATCAATTGCAGGAACGACAGACCCAGATTGAGGAGCTGATTGTCGGGCGCGAGGCACAGCTTGATGCGCTTAGCCGTCAGCGGGAATTGATCGCTTTGGAACTTGTCGATCAGCAAAGCCTGCTGGATCGCGGTCTGGCGCAGGCCTCTCGCGTGTTGGCCTTGCAGCGCGAAGAGGCGCAGCTTGAGGGGCAGGTGGGTGAGTTGACGGCGTCGATTGCGGAAAGCCGGGGGCGCATCGCAGAGCTTGAGATTGAGATCATCCGCCTGTCGTCGACGCGTCAGGAAGAAGCGATCACCGAATTGCGCGATCTCACCGCGCGTGAGGCAGAATTGCGGGAGCGGCGCCTTTCCGTGCTCGACACCATGGCGCGGCTGGAAATCCGTGCGCCGATGACCGGCCGGGTCTTTGGGCGCACAGTGCATGCCGTGAACTCTGTCATTCGTGCGGCGGAACCTGTGATGTTCATCGTGCCGGAAGACAGCCCGCTGGTCATAACCAGCCGGATCGAGACGATCAACATCGATCAGGTGACAGTCGGACAAGAGGCAGCGCTGCGCTTTTCTGCCTTTGACCAGCGCACGACACCGGAACTTTATGGTGTGGTGACGAATGTGTCTGCGGACGTGATCCTGGATGAGGCGACGGGGGCCCCTTACTATGAGGCGGAAATCCTGCCTTATGATGGGGAGATCGATAAGCTTGCCGGATTGGCGCTGGTGCCCGGCATGCCGGTGGATGCGTTCATCCAAACCGGCGAGCGAAGCCCGCTTACCTTCCTCACCAAACCGTTTACCGACTATTTCACACGCGCTTTCCGCGAGACCTGATCGGGTACAATTCAGCCCCTTCTGGGGCTGGACCGTCCGCGGGCGGGGCCATACGCTTCGCACAATTCAGTTGTGGAGAGGATGACCCATGCCCGGAACAATCGACGCGCGGCTTGCAGAACTTGAGATCACATTGCCCGAGGCACGCGCGCCCGCGGCCAATTACGTGCCCTTCGTGCGGACGGGAAACCTGCTCTATGTCTCCGGCCAGATTCCGGCGAATGAAGATGGCTCCCTGATCCTTGGCAAGCTGGGGGACGGGATGAGCATCGAGGATGCGCAGGGCGCGGCCCGGCGCTGCGGCCTCTTCCTGATCGCGCAGGCCAAAGCCGCCTGTGACGGCGACCTCGACAAGGTATCGCGTGTCGTGAAGCTGAACGGCTTCGTCAATTGCACCGGCGATTTTGCAGACCACCCCAAGGTCGTGAACGGCGCGTCCGACCTGATGGTTGAGGTGTTTGGGGAGCAGGGCCGCCATGCGCGCGCGGCTGTCGGCTCATCTTCCCTCCCGCTGAGTGTGGCGGTTGAGGTTGAGGCGGTGTTTGAGCTGGCCTGATGCTGCCCCGCGCCTTTCTCGACACGCCAATTGCCCATCGCGGTCTGCATGACCGCGCGCAGGGTCGCATCGAAAACTCCATGGCAGCCGTGAAGGCTGCCATCTCTGGCGGTTGGGGGATCGAGATCGACATCCAACCTGCCGGTGATGGCACGCCCATGGTGTTCCACGACTATGATCTGGAGCGGTTGACGGGGACTCGGGGCTTTATCTCGACCACTACGCCGCAGGCATTGGCGCAACTGCGCCTGACAGATTGCGATGAGGGCATTCCGACACTGGAGGCGGTGTTGGCAGAGGTTGGCGGTCGTGTGCCGCTTCTGATCGAGATCAAGGATCAGGACGGCACGCTTGGCCCCGCCGTGGGCGCGTTGGAGCAGCGGGTCTGCGCGCTGGTGAACACCTATACCGGCCCGGTCGCGCTGATGAGCTTCAATCCTAATTCGGTGCGTCAATGTCGCGGCCATGCGCCGGATATTCCGCGTGGGCTCGTCACGGATCCATTCACGAAAGAGGACTGGCCCATGGTGCCCGCGCCCCGTCGGGCAAAGCTGGCGCAGATGCCCGATCTTGACCCTGTGGGGGCAACGTTCATTTCGCACAATCGCTCTGATCTCGACAGTGCGGCCGTCGCGCGGGCGAAGGCACGTGGGCTTTCCATCCTGACCTGGACGATCCGAAGCGCGGAGCAGGAGGCTGAAGCGCGTCAAATTGTCGATAACGTCACTTTTGAAGGCTATGCGCCCCTTCAATCTGCCTGAAACGGTTGACCGTTGAAACCGATACACCATTTGGCCCCGGTGGAAGCTGGGGAGCTCAAATGTCCGACGAGACGACGATCGAAGTCAGTGTGATCAGCGACATATCCCAGATCGCGGCAGCGGACTGGGACGCCTGCGCCGCGCCGGAGGAGGCCGGCGGCGGGCGCCCGCTCGATCCCTTCACCACGCACCGGTTCCTGTCGGCGTTAGAGCGCTCCGGCTCGGTCGGTGACGGCACCGGATGGGTGTCGCGCCATCTGATCGCGAAATCGGATGGGCAGGTGCTTGGCGTGATGCCGCTCTATGCCAAGGGGCACAGTCAGGGCGAGTATATCTTCGATCACAACTGGGCCCATGCGTTTGAGCGGGCCGGCGGACGTTATTACCCGAAATTGCAGGCTGCGGTGCCGTTTACCCCTGCAACCGGACGGCGCTTCCTGACCCGCCCGGGGCGGGAGACGGTGGCCCTTCCCGCGCTTGTACAGGGGGCGGTTCAACTGGCCGATGAAAACCAGCTCTCGTCGCTCCACATCACGTTTTGTACGGAGTCGGAATGGAAGCTGGGTGCGCGCGTCGGGCTGCTCCAACGCACAGGGCAGCAGTTCCATTGGGAAAACAAAGGGTACAAAGATTTCGAGGGGTTTCTGGCCGATCTCAGTTCCCGCAAGCGTAAGACGATCCGACGCGAACGGCGTGGTGCGCAGCAATTTGGCGGGACGATTCATCAGTTTCAGGGGGACGACATCCAGCCTGAACACTGGGACGCTTTCTGGCAGTTCTATCAGGACACCGGCGCGCGCAAATGGGGCACTCCCTATCTGACCCGCGCCTTTTTTGAGGAGGCGCAGGCGCATCTGCGCGACGACCTTTTGCTTGTGTTATGTGAGCGGGAGGGGCGCTGGGTTGCGGGCGCGATGAATCTGATCGGGGCCGATACGCTCTACGGTCGGTATTGGGGATGTGTCGAGGATCATCCCTTCCTGCATTTCGAGGTGTGCTACTATCAGGCAATCGACTATGCGATTGCCAACGACATGATGCGCGTCGAAGCAGGGGCACAGGGGGAGCATAAGCTTGCCCGCGGATATGTGCCCACGCCAACATATTCCCTTCACTGGATTGCGGATCCGGGCTTTCGCACAGCGGTCGAAAGGTTTTTGGTGGCGGAGCGTGAAGCGGTCGGAGAGGAGATCGAAATCCTCAAGGAATACACCCCATTTCGCAAAACGAGAGAGGACAGCTGATGGCTGAGAAATTGAGCGGAGACGCACGCGACGCCGCATTGGCCGGGTTGTCCGGCTGGGATCTGGTCGATGGACGCGATGCGATCATCAAGACCTACAAGTTCAAGGACTTCTCCGAAGCCTTTGGCTGGATGACCCGTGCTGCAATGCTGGCCGATGCGATGGACCATCATCCAGAATGGTTCAATGTCTATAACAAGGTCGAAGTGACGTTGACGACCCACGATGTTGACGGGTTGAGCAATCTTGACGTGACGCTTGCCGGAAAGCTCGACGCCCTCTGAGCCGAATGCGGGGGCGGCACCGTGGACCGCCCCCGCAACCGGATCACATCTGAGCCAGCAGTGCTTCGCCCGCGCTCAGATCGCACTCACCCGGATTTGCATCGACGCCAACGGCTGCGACCTCACCGTCCTTGATGATGCAGGCATAGCGCTGCGAACGGTCGACAAAACCAACAGGCGGGGCCGAGAAGTTCATGCCAACGCCCTTGGTGAATTCGGACTCGGGATCGGCCAGGAACTCAATACCGGCACCCGATGCTCCAGTCGCATCGTCCCATGCCTTCATGACAAAAGGATCGTTGACAGAAACGCAGACCACACGGTCAGCTCCCTTTGCCTTGAACTGGTCTGCGGTGCGCATAAAGCTGGGAACATGTGCGGTCGTGCATGTGCCGGTGAAAGCCCCGGGCAGCGCGAACAAAACAACGGTCTGGCCATCGAAAATCTCGCTGGAGGGCACAGCCGCTGGCCCCTCGTCACCCATCTTCAGGAAGGTCGCGGATGGAACTTTGTCCCCTTTGGCAATGGTCATGTCGTCAACAGCCTTTCGGTTTGTTTGGTTTTGATGCAGGGAAGGTAGGGCGTGATGCAGGCAAAAACGATAGGAACCTGACGGAATGAGCGGATATGTCGTAATCGGGGCCGGACAGGCTGGCGCATCCATGGTTGCAAAGCTCCGCGCGCTCGATGACAGCACGCCGATCACACTGATTGGGGCAGAGCCTGTTCCACCGTATCAGCGCCCGCCGCTCTCTAAGAAATACCTGCTGGGCGAGATGGCATTGGAGCGCCTCTTCCTGCGGCCAGAGCAATTCTATGCGGATCAACGCATTGATCTGGTGACAGGCCGAACGGTGACGGCCATCGACCGGGCGGCGCGGAAGGTCACGCTCTCGGATGGGGCGGAGCTTGGCTATGACGCGCTCGCGCTTACGACGGGTTCTGTCCCGATCATGCTGCCTGCCGCGATCGGTGGCGATCTGGGAAATGTGTTCCCGGTCCGGGACCTGGCCCATGTCGATGCGATGGCCCCGGCCTTCACCGAGGGCGCACATGTTCTGATCGTGGGCGGCGGCTATATCGGGCTGGAGGCGGCAGCGGTTGCAGCGTCCAGAGGCTTGCAGGTGACATTGGTTGAGCAGGCCGACCGCATTCTGGCGCGGGTCGCCGCACCGGCGACGTCTGACTATTTCCGCGCGTTGCACAGCGATCATGGCGTGACGATCCTCGAAGGGACCGGTCTAACCCGCCTTATCGGCGAGGACGGTCAGGTCACTCAGGCCGAGCTGAGTGATGGCCGCCTCGTCGACATCGACTTTGCGCTTGTCGGTATCGGGATCCGACCAGCGACGTCTTTGGCCGAGGCGTCTGGTCTGACAATCGACAACGGAATTGCGGTGGATGCACAGGGGCGCACCTCGGATCCGGCGATCTTTGCCGCCGGTGATTGCGCCTCCTTCCCCTATCAGGGTGGGCGAATCCGGCTGGAATCCGTTCCCAATGCCATCGAGCAGGCCGAAGCAGCGGCAGAGGTGATGGTGGGCGGTTCGGCTGAGTATGTTGCAAAGCCTTGGTTCTGGTCGGACCAGTATGACGTGAAACTGCAGATCGCAGGGTTGAACACGGGCTATGACCAGACGGTCACTCGGCCCGGATCACGCCCCGGCGTACAGTCCGTCTGGTATTTCGCCGGCGATCAGCTCTTGGCAGTCGACGCGATGAACGCCCCTCGTGATTACATGGTCGGCAAACGTATGATCGAGGGCGGCATGCACCCGGCTGTCAGCGATGTAGCGGATCCGGAGGTAGATCTGATGGCGGTGCTCAAGGCTGGCTGAGGCCGAGGAACTGCACGCTGGTATCGCCGTAGGAGCGGCGCTCAAATTCGACGAATCCCTCTGGAACGTCCTGCGGCTGCGCCTCCTCCCACAAGATCAGCGCATCAGGGGCAATCCAGCCATTTGTTCGGGCGGAATGCAGCGCCGCTGCGCCCATATTGCGGCCATAGGGCGGGTCAAGAAAGATCAGGTCACACGGTGCATCCGCGGCGAACAGTTTGCGCGCGTCGCGGCGGATCATCCGGGTTTCCGCCGCCACATCGAGCGTGGCGATATTGCGCTTGAGCAGCGATTGCGCCTTCGCGCCATCATCCACGAATGTTGCATGCACTGCGCCGCGTGACAGCGCCTCCAGCCCCAATGCGCCAGTTCCCGCGAACAGGTCCAGGATACGGGCACCGTCTGGCAGGTCATAGCCACGCAGCACGTTGAACAGCGTCTCACGCACCCGATCCGTTGTCGGACGAAGCTGCGCCTTACCGTCCCCCGCCCCCAAGGCGGCAAGTGCACGTCCGCGAAAGCGGCCCCCGACGATCCTCACGCCTTCAGCTTCCGGCCATAGAGCTCAAGCCTGTGGTGAACGATTTCATATCCCAGCTCGCGGGCAATCTCGCGCTGCAATTCCTCGATCCGGGGGGAGGAAAATTCCACAACCGCGCCCGTATCGACGTCGATGAGGTGGTCGTGGTGATCACGATCCGCCTGCTCGAACCGCGCAGGGCCATCGCCAAAGGCGTGGCGATCAACGGTTCCCGTCTCCTCCAGCACTTTCAGCGTGCGATAGACCGTAGCCAGAGAGATGCGCGGATCGCGCTCCACCGCGCGTCGGTGGATCTCCGTCGCATCCGGGTGATCGTCATGCTCGGTCAGAATGCGCAGAATCACACGGCGCTGCGCGGTCAGGCGCAGCCCCGCCCGTTTCAGGCGACTTTCATAGGGCGTCAGATCACTCATCTTTCGCAATAAGGCTCAGATCTTTCTCAATAACAAGGGCGGGCGGCCTTAGTCTCCATCTGGCGAGGGCATCGCTTTCTTGCCATCGGTCACGCGATCCTCGTCGTCACCTGCGGCCGGAACCTCCTCGACAACAAGGGTCGGTTCAGGCAGGGGGGCCTCATCCTCAGATGCAGAGCGTAGGTGCAGGGGCGGCGCGTTGCCGTTCTTGTCCTCACCAAAATAGATCGTCTGGTGCGGGAACGGAATCTCGATACCGCGCTCGTCAAACAGACGCTTGATGATCTCGTTATAGGCGCGTCCGATCCCCCATTGTTGACCGGGAAGCGTCTTGATCCGCGCACGCAGGACGATGGCACTGTCGCCGAAGGTATTGAGGCCGAACCATTCGAACTCACCCAGAATGTTCATGCCAGCCTCACTGGCTTTCAACTCGTCAAACGCGTCGAACATGGCTTGCTTGCCCTCGGAAATATCCTCCCGATAGGCAACGCCCATGTCGCAGACGAAATAGGAAAACTCCCGCATGTAGTTCGAGACCAGATCGACGGACGAGAAGGGGATGATGTGGAACACACCGTGCAAATCGCGGATCGAGACAGAGCGCACGGTCAGCTTCTCAACCGCTCCGGTGATCCCACCGACAGAGATGACATCGCCCACATTGATTGCGTTTTCAAACTGGATGAAGACGCCCGTGATAACGTCCTGCACCATCTTCTGCGCGCCAAAGCCAATAGCCAGACCCAGCACACCGGCGGAGGCGATCAGAGGGCCGATGTTCAGTCCCAATTCGCTAAGCACGATCATCGCCGTGATGGCCAACAGAGCGATCGCAAACGCATTGCGCAAGAGGCTGAGCAAGGTCCGCTCTCGCGCTGTTGGGACCGAGCCGAAATTGGGGTTCAACCGGTATTCCACCCAGGAACTGAAGACGATCCAGATGGCGAGTGTGAAGATCACGATGATTGTCACCGTGGCCACAATCCCAAGCACCCGCAATCCACGGTCAGACGTGATCCAGCCACTGATATCGGCGATACCAGTCAGATCCAGCACAACGGCGATGACGCCAGCCACGACCAGCAATCTGATAATCATAAGCGCACGCGGGATAACCCCGTTCAGCCGTGCTTCGAGCAACGGGAACCGCTCGGTTGCGGAGTCGGGCAAAGAGATGCCTGAGCTGATCACGTCGCTCAGGATGCGAACGATCAGTGATGCAATGGCAGCAGCTGCAACGATGATACCGGTTGTCTGCAACAGCGGCAGCAGAACCCCAGCGGGGCGCGTCGCGACAACGGCCAGCAGGCCCAGAAGGTAGAGCAGGATTGGAATCCAAAGCAAGCCACCCACACGGTCGCGGAACCGTGTGCGGTTGTCCGGTTCATTAAACAGGTAATTGGTCGCGCGCTTGCGATAGCGCAGCAACATGAAGATCGCATAGAGCACCACGATGATGCTGAGCAACGTGCCAACCGCATTCCCTGTCAGGATCGAGACGCCGCGATTAATGATCGGGACTGCTAGCAGATGTCCGTACCCGACCACCATGATTGAGCGGACCAGCCAGCCTGACAAGATTGCCGCGGCATTGTCCGGCAGACGTGTCAGGCGAAGCGCGGGAACCCGCGGGGCGAGGATTGCCCGCGCCACGATCTTGCTGATCTGCACCACCACAAACGCATTGAGGTAGAGCGATTTGGTTACATCCAGCACCCCATCGCTCGACAGGTAAATCGTCGCCGCATAGCCCCCTGCGGCGGCGAGGGCGACGATCACCGCATCAATTGCAAGAGAGCCGAGGAGCAACAGCAATGTGATGGAAAAACCGTAATTCGTCGCGATCCGACCAATGCGGTCGTGCAAGCCACGGGCAAGGAATTTCAGCGACAGGTAAACGCCGTAGGTGACAACGATAACGATGCCGAGGGATTTCAGAACGTCCATCAGCAGGTTGCCATCGACAGCATTCGCCGCACGGGTAAAGACACGCGGCAACTGCGACAGGCCAATCCAATACCGCTCGACGGTTTCTGCCGTCTGCATCGCGACCTCCGAGGTGGTCAACGCGATAGAGCGACCGATGCTGATTGTCGTGGCCGGAGCGTCTTCCGCCGAATCGGTGGCATCCTCTGCGCCCTCCACAACCACACCGCCCAACCGTTGGGCCAACTCAGTGGCCACTTCCGGGTTGGACAGAAGCTCAACAATCGTATCAACGGCAGCGCCTGTCGTGTTTTCTTCTGCCGGTGCCGCGTCCTGTGCAAAGGCGGTCGTAATCGAAAAGCAGAGCGCGAAAATGCAGCCCAAAGCCCAGCGAAGAGCAATCATGCCTGTCTTCCTTTTGTCATCAGCGACAGTGTTTGCCTTCAGGCGCGTGCGAAGGTCAACCTGTCCATCTCTGATGATGGATACCAATTCGTGTCAATGCTGGTGTGCCGGTCGTCGAAGTCAATCAGATCGGCAAGATAACGCTCGCTCAGGACTTCGACCTGCCGATCAAAGCGGCGAATGTGCCCTTCTTTTTCCAATCCCGTGAATGCCTTTGAAACAGACACGTTCGTCAGGCCAAGGAAGTCGCCAATCTCTTGCTGGCTCAACGGCAGGCGAAACACGTCTCCCATCTCGGGGTTCGTGATCCGCAGTCGCGTCAGCAGGCTGAGAAGCAGGAAGGTCAGCCGCTCGCGCGCGTTCATTCGGCCATTCGCCCGCAACGTGTCGATCAAAACGGTCTGACTGCGTGCGGCGATGCTGAAGAACAGTGCGGCCAGACGCGGGGAACTGGTCAGGACGTCTTCCATGGCCGTGCGCGGGAAGGGGCACAGGACACAGGATGTACAACTGCGCAAGCTGGTCGTGGCCGCAGGATAGGCGATATCTGCCAGCCCGATCATGTCGCCAGGGTGGTGAATGTCGACGATCTGGCGCCGTCCATCGGGCAGATCCAGATAGGAGTACAGCCAGCCGGATTTCACGACGCAAAGCTCGCTCAGCGGATCGCCGCGCTCATAAAGATCCTTTTGCGGATCGACGCTGACCTCGGTTTCTTCCATCCGTGCAAGATGCCTGCGATCACCATCGCTCAGTGGAATGTAGTGAGACAGTTTTGCAACCAGACAGCTGTCTGAGACGGGCTTGGACATCGGGTCCTCCTTTCGGGCAGGACCGCTGCGCCGGATGCGTTGCGACCTGCCTGCGGACAACAGGTCCGCGACATCCTAACGCGCGAAGAGCCGTCCGCGTTCAGTCAGCAGCAGAACAATCAGCGTTCCGACCCCCGCACCAAGGAACCCGATGGCCATGGGAAGCGGTGTTCCGTCATAGGCTTGACCAATCAAAAACCCCAGACCGGCGCCGATCAGAACCGTAATCGCGCCGATCACTGACGAGGCAATTCCGGCCACCTCACCCAGGGGCTCCATCGCGATGGCATTGAAGTTGGCGAAGGTCATGCCGACGATGAACATGCTGCCGGCCAGCAGCACGATGAACGCGATCAGGGGCATGTCGGCCCCAAGCAGTACCATCGCCAATGACAGCGCGACATAGATGCAGACCGCGCCATGCGATAGGAACCGCATACCGAGCCGCCCCACCAAACGGGCGTTCACGAAGGACGAGATGGCGACTGCAAAAGCGATCATCGCGAAAATCGCCGGAAACCAGGGCCCAAGTCCGAAATGCTCTCCCAGAACCTGCTGGGCAGAATTTACAAAGCCGAACATCGCCCCCATGAACAGGCCAGAGCACAGCGCATAGCCCATCGCCTGCCCGTTGCGCAGAACCGTTGCAAAGCCGGTCGCAATGGGCCCAAGGCGCAGAGGGCGGCGATGCTCGGGTGCCAGCGTTTCTGGCAAAAGGCGCCAGCAGACAAGGCTCATCAGAACGCCATATCCGGCAAGCACTGCCAGTGTCGCCTGCCAGGGGGCCACGAAAAGGATCAGTTGGCCGATACTGGGCGCCAGAACAGGGGCGGCCATGAAGACCATCATTGCGATGGACATGACCTGCGCCATGTCCCGGCCCGTGTAGCAATCGCGCGCAACCGCATTCGCAATGGTCCGTGGTGCAGCGGAGCCCGCTCCCATAATCACACGTGCGATGAGCAGCGCCTCGAAACTTTGGGTCGAGAGCGAGATCAGCGCTCCGACAATGTAGATGAACAACCCGCCGAGCAGGATCGGTTTGCGCCCGAAGCGGTCCGCCAGCACACCCACGAAAAGCTGCGAGATACCAAACCCGAGCAGATAGCTGGAGATCACGGTCTGCGCGGTATTTGGATCGTCGAGATCAAATTCGCGTGCGAGATCGGGCAGCGCAGGCAGCATGATGTCGATCGCCATCGCGTTCAGTGCCATCAAAGCCGCGATGATAACAACGAAGCCGGTATATCCGAGCGGGGCGTGTGCGGGTGAAGGACGGGGCATGTCGGGCGCTTTCGAGAAATCTTCCCGATACCTGTCAGGCCAGACCGCCCGCGACCATAGTATTTTTATCTTCTGATAAAGAAAAATGTACCCTTTCACCCCGTGGGGTGAAGCACATAGTGCGCGGGCGGGGGCATAACAGCGTCAGAGCGTGCACAGGTCGCAGGGGCAACCACGTGCTGTTCTGACCAAATATGTTTGAAAATCAGGAGTTAGCATAATGCTCACCCGTTCCCTTATCGCCCTCTCTGCGTCTGCTGTCATCTTGTCCGGTTGCATGGGCAACACCGCTTCCAGCAACGCGACAGGCAATGCCGTTGTCCAAGCTGCCGCTGCTCAGGCACTTGCCCAAGGTGGCCTCTCTTCCAACACGGCGGCGAATGTTGCCGCGCTCAATGCAACCAATGCCATTGCAGCCGGTGCCGCAGCCCCGGTCGCCGCAAACGCCTTCACTGCAACCTATCAGGGCTATTCCTGTAGCGAGCTGAACACGCTGATCTCAACGCTTCAGCCGTCGCAGGCTGCATCCGGTCTGGCCGGCCTTGCCAGCGTTGCGGGCGTGTTTGGTCTGGGCGGTGGCCGTGGCGCACAGGCGGCAACGGTCCTGAACGCGCAGACGCAGGTCTCCCAGACACAGGCGGCACAGCTTCAGGCTGCGCAGGCCGTGGCAGCAGCCAAAGGCTGCTGATCAGGGAAAGGGCCGCCTGCATGCCCCCGCTGCGGCCCTTTTCTCTTCAATCGTCGAATGCGCCAACCTTCACCATCTGCCCGAACATCTCATTCATAGAGACGTCGAGTGGTCGATAGGTCAGGCCGAGAGAGCGCGTTGCCTTACTGTTGTCGGCACGCCATTTCACATTGACGTTTCGGCTCACGAATTTCCTCCTCAGCCCCCCCAACATCGGCCCAAGAAGCCAGACAAGCGATTTCGGCAGCGCCCGCGTCGGAAGCGGGTAGTGACTGCCGAATGTCGGCTGCAAGGTCTTTGCCATCTCAACCAGATCCGTTTCATGGCCAGAGATGATATTGCGGCCCTCTGCGGCCGGATCGAAGGCAGCATGAAGATGGGCATCGGCCAGATCACGGACATCCACGACGCCAAGACCGATACGCGGTGCCCCGGCTTTCATCGTTCCATTGCCCATCTGCTGCATGATGGAAAAGCTTTCCGATGTCGGCGCATTCTGTGTCGCGGGACCGATGACGAGGGACGGGTTCACCGCGACCATCTTCCACCGGGATTGAGCGTCGGCAATACGCCATGCTTCCCGCTCGGCCACGGTTTTTGAGAATGAATAGGGCTGATAGTCCAGCGAAGAGGTTGTGTTCCACACACTCTCATCAAGACGTCCACCGGGCGCATCCGCGCAATCGGCTGCATCGCCATAGATGGCAGCACACGAACTGGTCAGCACCACTTTCGATACCGTTTCGGTGTCGTTGACGCTTTGCAGGACGTTCCGCGTACCCTCCAGCGCGGGATCGACCAGATCGGCCTGGGGGTCATTCACATCCGTCTTGAATGGGGATGCTGTGTGAAACACGGTCGCGCAGCCTCGCATGGCGGGGCGGTAAGACCCCGGCTCTAGCAGGTCGGCCTTGAAAAGTTTGAGGCCACCGGGGCTGTTTTCGGCCATCGTGCGCAGATGTCCGACCTTCGCTTCATCTTTGGGATCGCGCACTGCGCCATGAACGGTTGCGCCACGCTCTAGCAATTTCTTGACGATCCAGCCGGCGACATAGCCGGATGCACCGGTTACCAACACCGGTGCGCTTGTGTTGACAAGATAAGGCATCATCACCTCGAAAAGATTTCATTCTGCTCCTTTCGAGGCCAACGCAAAACGGCCCCGCATGGTTCATGCAGGGCCGTCAAAAGTTTAAAATACTTTAAGAGATCAGTCTGGCTGACGGGTTTTGCGCAGATAGGGCAGGACCTTTTCGAAGGTGCCAAACTTCTCTGTCGCTTCCTCATCGCTCACGGCAGGCGTGATGATGACGTCTTCACCCTGGGACCAGTTCGCAGGTGTCGCGACCTTGTGGTTCGCGGTCAACTGGATGGAGTCGATGGCGCGCAAGATCTCGTCAAAGTTACGACCTGTGGTCATCGGATAGGTCAGGGACAGTTTGATCTTCTTGTCCGGCCCGACCACGAAGACCGAGCGGACGGTCGCGTTGCTTGCCGCAGTACGGCCTTCCGTTTCTGTCTCTTCCGCGGGCAACATGTCGAACGCTTTGGCCACCTTCATGTCGGGATCACCGATCATCGGATAGTCGACCGTGTTGCCCGAAACCGCCTCGATATCGGCCTTCCACTTCAGGTGGTCAGAGACCGGATCGACCGAGATGCCCACGACCTTGGTATTGCGCTTTTCGAAGGCGTCGATCATGCCCGCCATCGTGCCCAGCTCAGTCGTGCAGACCGGGGTGAAATCCTTCGGGTGGCTGAAAAGAACCGCATAGCCGTCACCGATCCACTCGTGGAAATTCATTTCCCCTTCAGTGGTCTCTGCCGTGAAATCCGGTGCGGTATCATTGATGCGAAGTGACATGTTCTGCCCTCCATTCCGATTGCGTTGATGTGCAGGTAAGGGGTTGAGGGCCGGTCCTTCAACCCCACCCGCCATCAGTTCCGTGGGATTGTCGGCGTCAAACCCTGAGCCCGCTGTGCGGCAATCCGCTGTGCCGTCGCCACAACTGTGGAATAGCGCTGCTGACCCGGCGGGTGTGTGGACAGGACCGAATTGGATCCGCGGAACCGCGAAAAGCTGGCCGCGCCGTCAACCGGGTCATAGCCTGCACGCTCGGCAATATAGGTGCCCAGCACGTCGGCCTCCAACTCGAACGACTGCGAATAGGCCCGCCCGCCGATCTGGGCGCCGATCTCTGCCGATTGCTGCTGATCGAGCCCGATGACGCCACCCAGAATTGCCCCGGCAAGTCCGCCCAGACCAACCTGGCTCTGCCGCCGCGCCAGGTGCCCTGCGATCTGGTGTCCGGCCTCATGCCCCATGATGAAGGCGATCTCGTTGTCGTTGCGGATGGTCCGCAACATTGCCTCGTTGAAGACGATCAGCGGACGACCGTCGCTGCCAATCGTCTGGAACGCATTCGGCGCGCCACCGCTTCGGTCGATCTGAAGCACGAAATCGCATCCGCGTGTCTGGCCGGTTTCCTGACGACAAACATCCTCAGCAATAGGCTCGATCCGCGTGGCCACGCGTTGCATCATTTGCTCTCCGGCCGAGACCGAGCGATTGGCCGCCGGTGCCGCGCTGTCGGGCAGATTTGCGACCGGCGCATCGGGCACTTCGAACGTTGTCGCGCAGCCGGCGAGGGCGATTGCAGCGGTGAGGGTTAGGGCAAGGCGCAAGGCAACCTCCTTTTCCTGTCTCTGATGCGCAGAGCGGCGCGGACACGGCTCCAGTCGCGTTGCGCTAAATCATGTCGCATGCGGGCAATAAGGCAAGTCTCACGCGCCGTCGCGTCCCTTGAAAACCGATTGCCGACCGCGAATGTCGAGCGCCTTCTCGGAAAGCGCTACCTTTCCGTTCTCGAAGGTCAGCGTGGTCGGGCGTCCGGTCTTCAGCTGCTTTTCGATCACAACCACGGAGTCGTAGAAGCGGATACTGCCGATCTGACGGGCCAGCTCGCTGAAGCCAAAGAGCTTGTCCTGATCGGTATACCAGGAATGCATCTTATCTATCAGCCGCTTAGCGTATTCAATAAAGCTCGCCTCATTGCGATACCCACCGCCAAAACCGGGCCAATAACTCGTGTGGCAATCCTCGACGATATAGAGGCTTCCGTCGCGCATATGGGGCCAGAAAAGTTCGAAACTCGCGATCTGATGGTGGTTAATATGGCTGCCGTCGTCAATGACGATATCAAACGGGCCGTGAGTTCGGGCGAGCTGCGCAACAAAGGCCGGGTCGGCCTGGTGGCCGATTTCAACTGTCGTACCGTCGATCTGCAGCTTGCGGCACGCTTCGTCAATGTCGACGAAAGTTAAGCTGCTGTCTTCATGGAAGAAATCGCGCCACATCGGCAGCGACCCTCCCTTGAACACACCGATTTCGAGGAAGGAGACGGGCGCGTCGCGATGGCCCGAAAGCTCACGATCGAAAATGTCGAAATAGTGCTGCCAGCGGGTCAGGGTCGGCAGGCCGGTGCGGGTCAGATAGTCGTCGAAATAGCTCATGCGCATCAGTCTAACCGATGGACCATGGCGTTAACATATCCCCCGAAAGCCGGTGCACAATCCGTACACCGTGCGTGCACATTGCGTATGCCAAGGCTTCCTTAACCTTTTGCGGGCACAAGGAGGTTTTAGGACTTTCACATGGCTGATTACACACCTCCACCAGAACGCAAACAAACACGGGAGGAGTTGCGCGCAGAGACGGAGTTGGTGCTCTGGTTGAGTGAGCAGACGATGGAGCTGAAACGGGCGGAGATGCTGCGCGAATGGGTTCCTGCGGATTGGGCCGATGTGGAGCGGAACGTGGAATGCCGCCCCGCGCGCACGCGGATCACGTTGCGGGTAGACGCGGATGTGGCGCGTTTCTTCCGCAAGATGGGGCCGGGCTATCAGGCGCGAATGAACGCGGTGCTGCGCACCTACTATCTGTCGCGCAAAGCAAAGCTGATCACGGGTCCGCTTGATGAGACGGTTCTGGGGCATCCGCTGTGATCGAAGCGCGGTTTGACCGCTCAATTTGGAGAGGGGGAGTGATGGCTGAATTCTGAGGGTTGATCGTCAGCGTGATTTTCAGTGGCGGGGGCGATCCCGTGATGGGTTCGGTTTGCGCATCGTCTGGGTCGGTCGTGGGCGCTTTATTTAGATTGGTAGGCATCCGGTCTCCTCCTGCGTGAAAGAGTGCGGGGGGAGTTGTGCCGAGGCTGAGAGTTATCTGGGTTGGGCTTTTATAGGCCCAAGGGCTCCTCTGGGACCGATGGTGTGCGGTACTACGACGCCACCGGATTGAGGCGAGGGCTGCTGCGCTGACCGTGCAACGCCCCGGCTGTGTGCCGATGGCGCAGGTTGAGGGCGTCATCTGATTGGCGCAACTGGCGAGGCATAGGAGAGAGCACTAGGGCGGGGCCGGTGTGCAGGTCGTCTTGGTTGAGGTTTCGGATCGTGACGCTCTGCTTTCGGCGGGTGTTTGGTGCGCTCGGGCCATGAGTTTGGTGTTCATCTGGAGTGGTGGTGCAGAGGCTCACGACGTTGAAGGAGCGCTCGCCGGGGCGTTGCGAACGCGCGGCGTGCCAGGCGGGTCTCGGATCAGGTGCGGGTGTAAGTGCGGTTCAGCGGCGCAATAGACGGGCAGCCCGGGACCGCGGCTTGGCGTTTGGATGGGTGGTGCTGAACACTCTATGCCCAGAACCGAAAGAAGGTGCGGCCTCTTGACGTGTCGTCGAAATGCGCCGCCGGGGGCAGGATGAAGGCGCTCCTCTACTCATAGCAGTTGCACGCTTGCGGCTCGCATGGGCAAGGCGCGGGAGCGGCCCCGGATCAGGTCCGGGGCGGGCGCTGGTTAGGAGCGGAACGGGAGGGCCGCGCCCGACCTCGGGTGGGCGTTTGGTCGGGTGGTTCGGGGCACTTTATCTCTCAAGCCCGAATGATGGTTCCGGTGTTTGAGGCGTTGCAAAAGCGCCGTTCCCGGGGGAGGGTTCGAGCCGTCTTGGAAACGTGCCAGTGGCACGTTTCAGGTGAGAACGCGCGCAGCGCCGGACGGGCGCTGGATCACGTCCGGGACAGTTGCTGATATATGTCGAAACCGTAGGGCCGCGCCCGACCTTGGGTGGGCGTTCGGAACATCTGGGCGGAGCACTTTATTTCTCAAGCCCGAATGACGGATCCGGTGTTTGAGGCGTTGCAAAAGCGCCCTCCCGGGGGGAGGTCGGGCGCTGCCCGGATGCTGGTCGCATTCGGGCTATTGGTTCGGACGACCCGGATCATTTGCGATTAGTCTGGTGTCGGAATGATCAGTTTGCTTGTGTATTGCGCGATGACAGGGCGCACACAAAACGAGAAAGTCTTTCAGATCCACTTCCCGCTCTTCGCCCTCGCCGAGTGCGGAATAGGGGAGCAAGTGATGAACATCGAGTCCCGAGGCCCAACGCTCCCTATGTTCTTCGGCGACATGCCAACCACATGCTTCGCAACGATATCCCCGCTCATTTAGTATGACCCTACGGTCTACCCGTCCCTCATAGGAAATGCTTTTCTTGGCTACCCGGGACTCAGTTCCATGTGGCGCGGTATCAGGAAGCCGGTGAGCGTCCATGTCTTCGACATAGTCATAGATGCGTTGCCGAAGCGCATCGGCGATAGGCCGACTTTCCAGATTAGACCGATACCAGTTCGACGAGGAGTTAAGGCCGTGAAAGATGTTCCGTTGTCCCATGCCAACCTTTCCCTTTGTCAAAGCGGACGGGATGGTGAAGTGTCTCTCATTCTCTGGAATCAAAACGGCTTTTCGGGACTGGGCTTGGTAGTTTGCCGAGTGGCCTAACTCACTCGTCAGTTCAGGATGCTCTTGAGGCGATCGGAATACCCGGGCATCGTCGTAGAACCCCACGATGACCATCTCGCTACCGTTCTTAGGCCGAGCACACCAGATGACGAGTACACCATCTATATAGTCCGCTGACGAAGTCGCGCCGAGATTTCCGATGTCGATAGATTGATCGCGGTTCGGGATGTGTCCCATGAAGCCGGTTGGCCAAGGCCACATATTCAATGCGACCATGTCCACGCCGTGCTTCAATGGGTAGCTTTGAGACGTATAGAATGGCTCATCAAGACTGCGATAGGTCGCGCGCCAAGATGGGCGGCATAGGAGAACTGGTTTCATTCACTTCAACCTATGCCAACTCCATACATTAGCCACTCACCGCACAAACTTCTTGAACTTCATCCGCTTGGGCTCAAGCGCATCGGCGCCCAGTCTCCGCTTCTTGTCTTCTTCATAGTCTTCGAAGTTGCCTTCGAACCACTCGACATGGGCTTCGCCCTCGAACGCGAGGATGTGTGTGCACAGGCGGTCGAGGAAGAAGCGGTCGTGGGAGATGACCACGGCGCAGCCTGCGAAATCGACGAGGGCGTCTTCGAGGGCGCGCAGGGTTTCGACGTCGAGGTCGTTGGTCGGTTCGTCGAGCAGCAGGACGTTGCCCGCTTCGCGCAGCAATTTGGCCATGTGAACGCGGTTTCGCTCACCCCCTGACAGGAGCGAGACCTTTTTCTGCTGGTCCCCGCCCTTGAAGTTGAAGGCGCCCACATAGGCGCGGGCGTTCATCTCGGCATCGCCGAGCTTGATGACGTCCTGACCGTCGGCGATCTCTTCCCACACGGTCTTGTCGTCTTCAAGCGCGTCGCGGGATTGATCGACATAGCTCAGCTTGACGGTATCGCCATATTCCACCGTGCCCTCATCAGGCTGCTCCTGCCCGGTGAGCATGCGGAAGAGCGTGGATTTACCCGCGCCGTTCGGGCCGATCACGCCGACAATGCCGCCGGGCGGCAGGGAGAAGGAGAGGCCGTCCACCAGCGTCTTGTCGCCGTAGGATTTCTTGAGGCCCTCGACCTCGATGACTTTCGCGCCAAGGCGCGGGCCGTTGGGGATGACGATCTGGGCGCGGCCGATCTTCTCCCGCTCGGACTGGTTGGCGAGGTCGTTATAGCGGTCGATCCGGGCTTTCTGCTTGGCCTGACGGGCCTTGGCACCCTGCCGCATCCACTCAAGCTCACGCTCAAGGGTTTTCTGGCGGGTCTTGTCCTCACGTGCTTCCTGTTCGAGGCGCTTGGCCTTCTGCTCGAGCCAGCTGGAATAGTTGCCCTCGTAGGGAATGCCGCGGCCGCGGTCGAGTTCGAGGATCCAGCCGGTGATGTCGTCGAGGAAGTAACGGTCGTGGGTGACGATCAGGATCGTGCCCTTGTAGTCGATCAGGTGGTTTTGCAGCCACGCGATCGTCTCGGCGTCGAGGTGGTTGGTCGGCTCGTCGAGCAGCAGCATGTCGGGCGCTTCGAGCAGCAGTTTGCAGAGTGCGACGCGGCGCGCCTCCCCGCCGGACAGGTTCTCGACCTTGGCGTCGTCGGGCGGGCAGCGCAGGGCCTCCATCGCGACGTCGATCTGGCTGTCGAGATCCCAGAGGTTCTGGGCGTCGATCTGGTCCTGAAGGGCCGTCATCTCGTCCATCGTCTCTTCGGAATAGTTCATGGCGAGTTCGTTGTAGCGGTCGAGGATCGCCTTCTTCTCCGCCACGCCGAGCATCACGTTGCCGCGCACGTCGAGTTCTGGGTCCAGCTTCGGCTCCTGCGGGAGGTAGCCGACCTTGGCCCCCTCGGCGGCCCAGGCCTCTCCCTGAAAGTCCTTGTCGAGACCGGCCATGATTTTCATCAGTGTGGATTTACCCGCGCCGTTGACGCCAACAACGCCGATCTTCACGCCGGGCAGGAAGGACAGGCGGATGTTCTCGAACGTCTTTTTGCCGCCGGGATAGGTCTTGGACACGCCGTCCATGTGGTAAACGTACTGATAGGCTGCCATGGGAATGCTCCGCGCAAGGGGACTGTCTGATTTGGGGGCAGATGTAAGGTTTTTGTGGCGGGGGGGCAATCGGCCAGAGGGGCATGTGTGCACTCTGGCAGGACCTGGTGCTCACGCCGGGCCTGTGTGCAAAGCGCGTCTGGCCTAGCCCTTTTGGAGGTAGTCGAAGGGGATGGTCAGCGTGTGGTGCACGCCTGACGTGGCCCAATCGGATTTAAGACGACCGCGCATCTGCGCGTTGACCGTCATTTCGATCAGTTTGGATCCGAAGCCCTTTGCCGTCGGCGCAGCCGCAACGGGCGGGCCGCCGTTTTCACCCCACTGGAAGGTCAACACCTCGGCCCCGTCATCATCCGAGAGAGCCCAGGTGACATCCAATTTGCCCTCCGATGCTGACAAAGCACCGTATTTTGCCGCGTTGGTTGCCAGTTCATGCAGCACGAGCGCGAGGCTCGAAGCCGTGCCCGGTTCGAGGGGGAGGGCGGGGCCTGCAAGCGTCACCGCATCTGCGCCGCGCATATGCGGCTCCAGAAGCGCTGCTGTCAGCGTCTGGAGCGTGACTTGCGACGTCTCAAGCTGTTCACCCGATATGGCCGGTTGGATCAGCGCATGGGCGGCGGAGAGAGCCTGAACACGACCGCGCAGTGCGGTAGCCATATCATCGGGTGTTGTGCTGTTGCGCGCGGTCATGGAGATCATGCCAGATACAACGGCGAACAGATTTTTTACGCGGTGGTTGAGCTCATGCGCGAGGAGCTTTTCCCGCTCTGCCGCTTCCTTTTGCGCGGTAATGTCGCGCACGGTGCCGATCAGACGGACTGGAATACCGTTTTCAAAGCTTGCCTGCCCCATCGCGTGCATCCAACGCATCTCACCACTGTCGGGGCGGTAAATGCGCATCTCAATGTCATGCTGCCCAGTTCCATCCGGGTCGAGAGAGGCGGCAACGTCCGCCTCCCACATCTGGAGGTCATCTGCGTGGATGGATTGCTGGACGGCTGCAAAGACATCCGCAACATCAGTCGCCACACCCCAGATTGCGTAGAGCTCTTGGTCCCATCGCGTCTGCTGGGTGCGCGGATCGAAATCATATGTTCCAACTTGTCCGGCATGTAGCGCGAGGCGGAACCTTTCCTCTGCCGCGGTGGCCCGTTCGGCGAGATCGGCGTTGCGTACGACCTCGTCGCGCAGCTTGATTTCCGTCTCGATCCCGGCGGCGATATCGGTAAGGGTCGCAAGCTCCGCCTCCGTCCAATCGCGCGGCTCTGACTGGATGGCGCAGAACGATCCCAATACCTGGCCGTCAGGGGCGTGCAGTGGCACGCCAAGATAAGCAATCACGCCAAGATCACGGATGGCCAGATTGTCCTGCACCAACGGATCCTCGCGGGCATCGTGCACGGTCAACGGGGCGTCGGAAGTAACGACATGCTGGCAGAAGGAATGGGTAAGCGGTGTCTCGCGTGCGGTCGCCGTAGGTTCTGGCAGGCCGGTTTGCGCCTTGAAAAACTGTCGCTGCCCATCGACGAGCGAGACGAGACCGACGGGCGTTCCCAGAAGCCGCGTCGCAAGGCGAACTGCGCGATCGAATGCCTCTTCCGGTGGGGAGTCCATCAACTGCGTTTTGGAGAGGGACGCCAATCGCGCAGCACCGTCCAAGCGGACGCGATGCTGAGAATAAGACGTGTTAACAGTGGATTGGCGTGATTCCATAGTGGACGTCACTTATCATACATTTGTGTCAGGTATCCTCAAAAGTGCAGTAGGTAGTTAAATTGAAATGAATTTCGCGAAAGCGGTGTATTGCCATTTCGTCCCTTGCGGCCGGACAGCCCGGCTGCATGCCAGAACAGGAAGATGACATGAGCCGTCTTGCCGAGCTTACTTCAACATTTCCGAGGACAGGTCGCATTGAGTGGATCGGCTTACGGGGGCATCGGAAGTCCGAAATGTCGGTCGCTCTTGAGGCTGAGGTCACGTTGGCTGGGCTGGCCGGCGATCATGCCCGGCCCGGCAAGCGTGCGCTGACGTTGATCCAGTCAGAACATCTTGGCGTGATCGCGGCATTGAGCGGGTTGGAACGGCTTGGGCCAGAGATCCTGCGCCGGAATGTCGTGGTGTCCAGCATCAATCTGACTGCGTTGAAGGGGTGCGAATTGCGGCTGGGGACGGCGACGATCCGTCTGACCACCGTATGCGCCCCGTGCAGTCGCATGGAAACGGCATTGGGTGAGGGCGGATATAACGCGATGCGCGGCCATGGCGGCTATTGCGCGGAGGTGTTGGTGCCGGGTCGTATCGCGATTGGCGATGCGCTTGATCCGGTGGTGGACGATCAGGACTTGGCAAAGCTGTGATGCATTTGCATTTTTGGCCGCGCACCGGACAGGTCGGTGCCGAAGTTCAAAGGACCACGCCCCATGCCCCGCCTCCCGCTTTTCCTGACCGTCTTTCTGATCTGTTCGCCGGCAGCCTTTGCCGACGGTCATCTGACCTCTGACCGAGAGGTGGGCTGTCTGGATGTGGTTGCCATCACATCGGACATGACACCGCCGGATTTGATGAATGGAGTTTATGCCTGTGTGGCTGAGGACGATTACGACCGCGCAATCGGGCTGTTTTTCACATCGCTGGCGCGCGCTCGTTTCGATGAGGAGCGGGTGGTGGATGAAAGCGCCCATGCTGCGCTGAGCGCGCTGCAGGGGACGGTGCGCAGCGCGCTCGACAGTGATCAGCAGGGGGCGTTGATGGCGTCTTATTCTGCCGCGCGGTCTGACCTCGCGACAGCCTGTGCTCCGATTGTCGCACTGGGGGTGCCTGCGCACGATCCGGCGTGGATGCTGGCCCATGGCGAGGCGCCCGAGCTGGGTCTGGTCGCGGATTTCGATGCTGACGCGGCGTGGGACATGGGCCTGCAGTTTCTCGTTTGCCCGCGTTGAACGGTTGACAGGTCAGGGCGCAGTTTCGACAAGGGCTGACGCGCCGTTCCGGGGGAGGTCTCGCTTGCGCCAGTTGCCACATGCCACACCCGGCTTGCGTGTCGGTCTGTTGGGCGGGTCTTTTGATCCGGCCCATACGGGACATGTGCACATCACGCATGAGGCCCTGCGACGGTTTGGGTTGGACCGCGTATGGTGGCTCGTAAGCCCCGGCAATCCGCTGAAGGCTGACGCCCCCGCAGCGCTGGAGCGCCGTTTGGCGGCGGCGCGGGCGATCATGCAGCATCCGCGGGTCGAGGTCACGGATGTCGAGGCGCGCCTTGGGACGCGTTACACCGCTCAGACCCTCCAACGGTTGTCGGTGCTTTATCCCGGCGTTCGGTTTGTGTGGCTGATGGGGGCCGATAACCTCGCGACCTTCCACAAGTGGCAGAATTGGCGGGGGATCATGCGCTCGGTTCCGGTGGGCGTGCTGGCGCGACCGGGGGAACAGGTGCGCGCGGGGCTGTCCCCGGCGGCCAAGGCCTTTGCCCATGCGCGTATCGAGGACAATCAGGCCGCGGGCCTCGCCATGATGGATGCGCCGGCCTGGGTCATGCGCACCGGACCGACGGTCGATCAAAGCTCGACCGCAATCCGGGCCAGTGGGGCGTGGCAGCGCTAGGCCGGTTGACGGCCGTAGTCGGCGTCAGAGACGTGTTCTTCCCAATCCGTACTTTCCCCGTCGCGCTCTTCCTGCATGGCGATATGGGTCATTGAGGTGTCGGGGCCTGCGCCGTGCCAATGGCGAATGCCGGGGGCGATATAGACTGTGTCACCGGGGCGGATCACCTGCGGTGCTTCCCCCTCTAACGCGACGAGGCCCTGACCGGCAGTGACGTAAAGCGTCTGACCCAGCGGATGCGTGTGCCAGGCTGTGCGCGCGCCGGGCGTAAAGGTGACGCTCAACGTGCGCAGTGCTGCCGGGGCAGGCGTCTCGATGATCGGGGTCATCCAGACCTGTCCGGTGAACCATTTCTCTGGTGCGGACCGGGTCGGTCGGTCGCCGTTGCGGTGGATCGTAAGGCTCATCAAACGCTCTTTCATCTGTCTGGAAAATATCCCCGCCGGAGGCATCCGGCCTTCGCCCTTACTTGGGAAGGCGGGCATGGCGGGCGCGGGCGCCCCGCTCGATCGCGGCAGAGGTCAGGCGATCGACATTCAGATCGTGGCGCAGAATCTCGAGCAGGCGCAGCTCCTCCATCTGGATGTCGCCATCGGCGGCGGCGACATCGCAGGCGAGCGCGTAGGCGGTTTCATTCAGCGTACCGGGCAGGCTTTCCCCGACGAGGCCGACAAGCGCGTCGATGCCATCTTCATCCTCGAAGAGATCGAAGACGATCTGGGCGACGGTGGGGACATGGGCGGGGTCATAGCCGTCGAATACCGGCAGGACCGAAATCATGCGGGAGATGCTGTCCATCTCCACATCCTCCAGCGTGCCATCGGCGGCAGAGGTTGCGATCATCGTTGCGACGAGCGCGTCTTGTGGCGTCAGTTGGGCGGACATTGGGTCTCTCCTCATACTCGGTTGGTCCCGATATATTGACGCGGGCCAGAGCGCTCAATAGGTGTGCGCGCATTCTCAACCGGAGACCTGACGATGACTGACATGCGCGACGAGGCAATGACCGCAAAAGCCTGGCCTTTCGAGGAGGCGCGCAAGCTCGTCAAACGGTTTGAGAAGCGGCCGCCCGCGAAGGGATATGCGCTGTTCGAGACGGGCTATGGTCCATCCGGCCTGCCCCATATCGGCACGTTCGGAGAGGTCGCGCGGACCACGATGGTGCGCAATGCGTTCGAGATGATCTCTGACATTCCCACCAAGCTGATCTGCTTTTCCGACGACATGGATGGGCTGCGTAAAGTTCCCACCAATGTACCGAACGGAGAGATGCTGGCGCAGGACCTGAACCTGCCTCTGACGCGGGTGCGTGATCCGTTTGGCACGCATGACAGCTTTGGCGCGCACAACAATGCGCGGCTGATGGCGTTCCTCGATTCCTATGGGTTCGAGTATGAGTTCGCCTCGTCCACCGACTATTACCTTTCTGGCAAGTTTGATGAGATGTTGCTGCGGGCCTTGGACCGCTTCGACAAGATCCTCGACATCATGTTGCCGACATTGGGTGAAGAGCGGCGCGCGACTTATTCACCCTTCCTGCCCGTCAGCCCGAAGACGGGCCATGTGCTTCAGGTGCCGACGCTGGAGCGCAATGTCGAAAAAGGCACGATTGTCTATCAGGAGCCGGACGGGGAGAAGGTCGAGATCCCGGTCACGGGCGGCCATGTCAAAATGCAGTGGAAACCTGATTGGGCGATGCGTTGGGCCGCGCTTGGCGTGGATTACGAGATGTCGGGCAAGGATCTGATCGACAGCGTCACCCAGGCCAGCAAGATTTGCCGTGCGCTGGGCGAGCCGGTGCCGGAGACGCTGACCTATGAGCTGTTCCTCGACAAAGAGGGGCAGAAAATCTCCAAGTCCAAGGGCAATGGTTTGAGCATGGAAGACTGGTTGACCTATGCGTCGCCGGAGTCGCTTTCGATGTTCATGTATCAAAAGCCCAAGACAGCGAAGCGTCTGCATTTTGATGTGATCCCCAAGGCCGAGGATGAGTACCACCAGCACCTGCGCGCCTATCCCGAGCAGGAGGCCAAGGCCAAGCTGGGCAATCCGGCCTTCCACATCCATGGCGCGGACGATGTGCCGGGCAGTGATATGGAGATCAGCTTTTCCATGCTGCTCAACCTCGCCAGTGCTGCGAGCGCCGAGGACAAGGACGTGCTGTGGGGCTTCATCCGCAAATATGCGCCAGACGCCACGGCGGACAGCCACCCCGGCCTTGATGCCGCGGCGGGCCATGCTGTGCGTTACTTCCAGGATTTCGTGAAGCCTGCGAAAGTCTATCGCGCGCCGACCGAGCAGGAGCGTGCCGCTCTGGCCGACCTGCGCGACCGGCTTGCCGCTTGGGACGGAGCAGTTGAGGCCGAGGCTTTGCAATCGGAAGTGTTTGCTGTCGGAAAGGCCCATGGGTTTGAGCCGCTGCGGGCGTGGTTCTCTGCCATTTATGAGGTGCTTCTTGGCGCAAGTCAGGGTCCGCGCTTTGGCGGGTTTGTGGCGCTCTATGGCCTCACCGAAACGGTTGCATTGATTGACAGCGCCCTTGCAGGCGACTTCGTCGCAGGCTGAGCAGGAGCCCACGCTTTACGCAAGCGCTTTCATTCCCTAAGACGGAATGGGGGCGCATCTGTCGAGGTGGGTCATGGCAGGGTATGCGTCAGCGCGCACGTTGAGCGAGCTGGAACGACAAAATCGTGTTCTGAAGAACGACTTCGTCGGACGAACCCTTGCGCTTGGAGCCCTGTTTTCGATTGTTGGTCTGCGGATTGGCCCGGCGGTGCCTTTGGCGGCAGCCATTTGTTACCTGTGCTCTGAAGCAGCGTCGTTCCGGTTTTTTGCGCGATACCCCACGGCCCCAACTGTCGTGACTTACAGCGGGCTTGTGATCAGTGGTGTAACCGGTGGAGCGTCAGTGGTCATCGCGATGATCGCCTTGTGGCGTTTCGGTGCGGACTATGAGCGCTATGTCGCAATCATTGGTCTGACTGGTGCATTGATGCATGTCATCCTTTTGCGGACGCCGCATATGCCGCTGGCCATCGCATCAGCCCTTCCTGTGATGCTCTCATTCTTCGTGCTTGTGGCGTTGTTCTACCAGGAGACGCAAGACGTCACTTTTCTGATGATCAGCACCTTCGGTGCAATCGTTCTGATCGTTTATTTTATCAACGGCATGCTGTCGTTGAACCGGATGCAGACAGAACTTTTGAACGCCCGCACGAAAGCGCTGGATGCCAGCGCGGGCAAGACCCGCTTTCTGGCGACGATGAGCCACGAGTTGCGGACACCGCTGAACGCGATCATGGGGGTCAGTCAGCTGCTGAGAACAGATCTTTCCAGCGCCGAGACGCCGCGCCGGATCGATGCGTTGGCGGAGTCGGCACTTTCAATGCGCGAGATTGTGGATGATGTGCTCGACATCCAATCAGTGGAAAATGGTCACATCGAGATCCGGCGGCGGCCGTCGCGCCTGGTGAAGCAGATACAGGCCATCGTGGATCTGCATCAGCCGCTGGCCCAGTCGCGGGGCTTGCATTTGAGCCTGCGGGTTCTGGATGGGGTGCCCGAGGTGGCGTCTTTTGATCCACTGCGCATGCGGCAGTGTCTGACCAACCTTCTAAACAATGCGCTGAAATATACTGAGGAAGGTTCAGTCCGTGTTGTTGTGATGCAGCCGGATACCGAGGATTGCCTGCATATTGAGGTCCGCGATACCGGGCCGGGTCTGCCCGCGGGGGTTCGCGAGCACCTGTTTGAATTGGGGCACAAGCCGACCGGCGGGGAACGTGTTGCGGGGGGTGCAGGCTTAGGGCTTTCGATCTCGCGCGGGATTGCGCGGGCGATGGGGGGGGATGTGAGCCTTTATCGGACTGGTCCGGCCGGGACGACATTCCGCCTTAGCTTCCCGGCCCCGTTGGCTGAGCTGCCGACATCCGGCTCCGCCCTCAAGCCATCTGCGGGAGAGATTGATCCGGCTGCTGTTGCGGCCCGGATCCTGGTCGTTGATGATGTAGAGACCAACCGTATGATCACCGAGGCGTTTCTGCGCGCTGAAGGCCACCAGACGGAGAGTGTGTCCGGTGGATATGCTGCGCTGGACAGGTTGGAGGCCGGGGGCTTCGATCTGGTCCTGCTCGATATGAACATGCCTGATCTGGATGGTTTGGAGACGTTTGCAAAGATCCGCGAGATCGACGTCGATCTGCCCGTGATCGCCCTGACTGCGGATGCCTTGCCAGAGGATCGCACACGCTATCTGGCGCATGGTCTGGACGGATATGTGCCCAAGCCCGTTGATCGGGTCGCGTTAATACAGGAGGTGCACGCGCATCTTCGAAATGCGCGTGCGGCCTGAGTGCAATCAGGTTGGGATGTCGCCCCAGATCGTCATCTGAACCGTGCCGCGCACGGATGTGTACCAGTTTAATCCAACCTGCGAGCCGTCGACGCCGTGTTGCAGGCTGACCGTCGGCAGGCGTCCATCATAGCCGTTGACGTCTGACAGCGGGGCGGGCGCACTAGCCGCCATGGCGCGGCCGCCAAAGGGCAGTCGCCCGCCGGTCTGTACATCCCAGCTGGTCTTGTTGAAGAACTCGTTGAAAGACACGACCACCGGTGACTGAGTGCGGATGGTGACTTCCTCGAACGCATTGTTCTGAAAGACGACATTGCGGAACTGGCTGCTGTCAAGCGAGCCCCAGGTCGTGTCGACCTTCTCGACCCGGAACATCTGGCCGCCGCCAATCGTCTTGAACGCATTGTCCGTCACGATATAGCCGTCGAGCCTGCGCGCCGTCGCGGTCGGGCGCACGACGAGATAGGCAAAATCATTTCCGACGCCTGACGCGGTAAAGATATTCCCGGTGATCGTGAGGTTGCCATAGGGCCGGTTCGACGTGCGGTTGGCGGTGTGTTCGTTGGTCAGTTCGACGAAGGCGTTGTCGATGTAGTTGCCCGTCAGTGTGGACTTCACACTTGCATTACAGAACACGATGCCAGCGGTGCGGGGCGCATTTCCGGCGACATCGTCGCCTTGCCAGAAGTGGTTCCCAACGATCAGGTGCCCACCCCCCGATAGCACGGCCCAATGCTTGAATTGCACAGCGCGGTTGTTGCGTAACTTGATGTCGTTCTTGTTGGTGTTCAGTGCGATGACCGTCCGGTCCACGACATTGTCGGGCATCTGGGATGACAGGAACTCGTTCCCTTCGATGGTCATGCCGTTACAGCCCTCGCCAATCGAGGTAATGCACCGGTCAGCCTGTTGCAGGAACCAGCAATCCTTGATGTGCCAGGCAATCCCATCGCGGGGCAACATGATCGCTGAGTTGCGCGCGCCGCCGTGGAACTCCACCTGATGAAAGACCTGGCGGCCCAGAAATTCCCACCCTGAATAGTCGAGCATGTAGCGGTCGCGGGTGAAGGTATAGCTTTGCGACGCGGCGACGGCGAAGAGCGGCTGGCTGAGCGTCAGTTCCCCTGCAGCGGTGTCCACTTCACGCACATAGACCTCTCGCCCGACGCCCGCGCCCGTGATCCGGCTGCCAACCTCAATCGTGGCAATGTTGGCGACGGATGTAAGCTTGAGATTATTCGACGTCGAGTAACTGGCTGTCGAGGTGGTCGTGGTTGTGTCCCAGGTCCCCGAACTGGATGTTTCGATACGGCCATTGCGGATCACTCGGCGGGAGTTGAGCCGGTCGCGATCAGCCACGATGGCCTGTACGTCGATCGGTCGTGTCAGCAAAATGCGGCGACCATTCAGATCGAGGCTGTCATGGTCGGTGAAGCCATAGAGCGCCTGTATGGCCCGCTCCAATGCGATCTGCTCATCCCCAAACGCATCCATATAGGTGTCGAAGCAGTAGTTTTCGGTGAAGGCGATCCGACCGGGCGAGGCGTTCGATATTGTGCCGGTAAAGCGCATATGCGCGTCCATCGTGATGGATTGTCCGATGAAGTAGGTGCCTTCCGACACCAGAACATCACGTCCATTCGCTGCAGCGTCCGCTTCGAGAAACGCGACGGAGTCGTCCGTGACACCATCGCCGACCGCGCCATAGTCGCGCACGTCAACCCAATCCATCAGCGTGCGGTGGAAGGCCTCTGTCGCATCTTCAATACGAATGGATTCGATGCGAACGACGGCCCCATTGTCGCCTGTGATATCGAGGCCGAAATGTCCGAATTGTGCCGTTGGTCCCCAGCCCATATCGACTCCGGACCGGTTCCCCGCACCCACAATTGCGGTGATCTCATACGGTACGCCGTAATTGGCCAGGAACGTCTCAGGACCGGTGGTCAGCACATTTGCAACCGCGCCACCGCCCGCCCCGCCGGCGTAAGCTGCAATACGGACATTGGGTCGGTTGCCCCCGACAAGTTTTACCCGCGCGCTGATCTTGAGATAGCAGCCGGGCGTGACCGGTGTTTCGGTAAAGGAGCGGAGGCGCTGAATGGTTTCAGTCTTGGTGATCTCCAGACAGTCACCGAAATCGGCATCCGCTGTGACAATGAAGGCATCCGCTGCGCCGAGATAACTCGCATCCCCCGGACGTCCGTCCACGCGCGACCAAGCCGACAGGCCGTCAGCGAATGCGGGGGGCATAAGGGTGATGCCGTCTGTAATGACTTTGTTCATGATCCAATCCTTTCGCGCGATCCGGCGCGCGGATGGATCCGAGTGGGTCAGGGAGCAGCCCGGCACAGGCAGGGAGAAATTCGGATCACAGCCCCGTGGCCGGATCGGGTCTGCTCTGAAAAAAGGCCACCGCATGCGCAGATGGCCCGGTTTTTCAGCGATACAGGTTGAGCCGTTAAGGATCAGTTAACTTACGTGCCGACGCCCGTGTTGGGCAAAAGCGTCACACCATTGATCTGCCAGCCCTCGTCAGTTTCGATCAGCGTGTATTCCGCAACATGGGTGCGCCCGCGCAGATCCTCAAAGATGACCCGCTGGATCCATGCGTCACCATCGGGTTCGCCCACCCCGAAGCGGCTGGCGGATGGACGCCATATCATCGGATAGCCGTTCATGACCATCTGCCCGAACCGGTCTGGTGTTCCGAAGAGGCCCTTGATGGTGGGGGAGGCGTAGGTGAACGCCTCCTCAAAATCGTCGCGTTGAAAGGCGTCGAGTTGGCTTTGGATGACTTCGCGGGCCGCAGCCTCATCCGCAGTGGCCTGAACCGGCCACATCAACGTCAGAAGGACAATTGCCCTCAATATCACTTGCATCACGAACCCTCCAAACAACCATTGCCCTTACTTACGGGACAGGATGCGAAAAGGTTTCAAATCGGCGCTGGTATTTTGCGAAGATGATCAACGGCGTGCCGATCCAGCATTATCCCGGAACGCTATCGGGCAATTCGACACGCAGACCGCGATTGGATCTCAGGCTGTCCTGCCAGGGTATGTCGACCGCACGGCATGCGACCTGAACACTGTCTTGCAGATCATTCAGGTTGAGCGGGGTCATCCACCGGGTGCCGCTGACGACACGTTGATCGTCAAGATAGATGATTGCGCCGTCCAGAAATCTGTTGCCGATGAAGTCAATTGCGAAACGTCCGCCGCAGACATGCGTCTGACCCTCGATATTCTCGAAGCCGACACGCGTGCCCATGCCCGCGTCGTTCATGCCGGTCGTTCCATAGGCCGTCCGCCCGAAACTGCTGACCGACAGAACATAGTCCTTTTGCATTACGGCCGTCGCATCGGGATTGGTGTGCGGTGCGGCGCAGCCCGAAAGGAAAAGCAGGGCTGCCGCGCAAATATTTCTGATCATGTGTGTCCCCTTGTAGGGGGGCACGATTTGCACAACTCGGCAGGCACCGACGGTGACAAAAGCTACATTCAACCCATAAATTTCATATCGGGACGGATCGCCGAATGCTGACGGATCAGAATTTCTTCTGGGTCTTGCCGTAGCGCACGCGGGTTCCGCCGCGACCAGCCGTCGATCGGCCCGATTTCTTATCGCGCTCGGCCACGGCCTTGGCGACCTCTGACTGTCGGGCCATTGGGTCATCTGCGATGGCAAGGTCGATGGCCTCAAGCCGCTTGACCTCGTCGCGGAGGCGGGCGGCTTCTTCGAATTCGAGGTTCTCTGCGGCCTTGATCATCTCCTTGCGCAGACCTTCCAGATGCGCGGCGAAATTGTCGCCATGCATGGGTTTGTCGATCTTGGTGGTGACGCGGCTCTGATCGGTGTCGCCCTTATAGAGCCCGGCCAGAATGTCTTCGACGTTCTTCTTGACCGTCTCAGGCGTGATGCCGTGTTCCTCATTATACGCCATCTGCTTTTCGCGGCGGCGGTTGGTTTCGCCCAAAGCCCGTTCCATCGAGCCTGTAATCCGGTCGGCATACATGATGACCCGCCCGTCCGCGTTGCGTGCGGCACGTCCGATGGTCTGGATCAGGGAGGTTTCTGATCGCAGGAAACCCTCTTTATCCGCATCGAGAATTGCGACGAGGCCGCATTCGGGGATGTCGAGCCCCTCCCGCAACAGGTTGATGCCCACCAGCACATCGAACACACCAAGGCGCAGGTCGCGCAGGATCTCGATCCGCTCGACCGTGTCGATGTCGGAGTGCATGTAGCGGACTTTGATCCCCTGTTCATGCAGGTACTCGGTCAGGTCCTCGGCCATGCGCTTGGTCAACACCGTCACGAGCACGCGGTAGTTGTCTGCAGCCACTTTGCGGATTTCGTCGAGCAGATCATCCACCTGCATCTCGACCGGACGGATCTCCACCGGAGGATCGAGAAGGCCCGTTGGCCGGATCACCTGCTCGGTAAAGACCCCGCCCGCCTGTTCCAGTTCCCAGGCGGACGGCGTCGCCGAAACGTAGATGGATTGGGGCCGCATCGCGTCCCATTCTTCGAACTTGAGCGGGCGGTTGTCCATGCAGGACGGCAGGCGGAAGCCATGCTCGGCGAGCGTGAACTTTCGCCGGTAATCGCCTTTGTACATGCCGCCGATCTGCGGAACGGAGACGTGGGACTCGTCCGCAAATACAATCGCATTGTCGGGGATGTATTCGAAGAGCGTTGGCGGTGGTTCGCCGGGCGCACGGCCTGTCAGGTAGCGCGAATAGTTTTCGATCCCGTTGCAGACGCCCGTGGCTTCAAGCATCTCGATATCGAAATTCGTGCGCTGTTCGAGGCGCTGCGCCTCAAGCAATTTGCCTTCGTTCACGAGCTGATCGAGGCGCTGCTTGAGCTCCTTCTTGATGGACTGTACGGCCTGCGCCATCGTCGGGCGCGGCGTAACGTAGTGGGAGTTTGCGTAGACGCGGACCTTCTCCATCACGCCCTGTTTCTGCCCGGTCAGCGGATCGAATTCGGTGATGCTCTCCAACTCCTCGCCAAAAAAGCTCAGCTTCCACGCCCGGTCGTCGAGGTGGGCGGGCCAGATTTCGAGGCTGTCGCCGCGGACACGGAACGAACCGCGCTGGAAGGCCTGATCGTTGCGGCGATATTGCTGGGCGACCAGATCGGCCATGACCTTGCGCTGATCATACTCTTTGCCAACCATCAGGTCTTGCGTCATCGCACCATAGGTCTCCACCGATCCGATGCCATAGATGCAGGAAACGGACGCCACGATGATCACGTCATCGCGTTCGAGCAGGGCGCGGGTGGCCGAGTGCCGCATCCGGTCAATCTGCTCGTTAATCTGGCTTTCTTTTTCGATATAAGTGTCTGACCGAGGGACGTAGGCCTCGGGCTGGTAGTAGTCATAGTAGCTGACGAAATACTCGACTGCGTTATCGGGGAAGAAGCCCTTAAACTCCCCATAGAGCTGAGCGGCGAGTGTCTTGTTGGGCGCGAGGATGATGGCGGGGCGCTGAGTTTCCTCAATCACCTTGGCCATGGTGAAGGTCTTACCCGTACCGGTTGCGCCCAGCAGGACCTGATCTTGCTCCCCGTCATTCACGCCGTCTGACAGTTCCCGAATAGCCGTTGGCTGATCGCCTGCGGGATTGAAATCCGTTTTCATGACGAAGCGTTTGCCGCCCTCAAGCTTTTCACGATCCGGTCGGACAACTTCGGGCAGGACAATGGCGTCGACAGTGGTGTTCATGTTTTCGTCCTACGCTGTTCCCATCCAACATAGTGATGTGGCCCGGGCATTCAAATGCGACACATACCTCTAAAATGCCGGACATCGAGTCTGCTGACATCCGTTGCCAGCGGCGATGGCTGATTTAAATCCTGTCGGGCAAGCAGCAATCCTTTGGCGGCGGGTGTGCCACCCACCCACCCACAACTCCGCACCCGTCGCCGGGGAACCCCCCTCCACTTTTTTTCGCTCGGCGGGAACTCGCCGACGCCCGGCTGCGTTAGTGCGGTACATTTGAAAATTTATTTTAATCAATGGAGTATGTTATGCGCCAAGCGATAAACGGTGTCTTCGTTTTAGGATTTGCCTTTGTAGCCCTGATCTTCGCAACCGCGCCTGAGCCGGCAGAAGGGGAGGTGGAGCGTTTGGCACATCACATGATTGGAAGTGTGCAAGGTGCGAGTGGTGCGTATTTCGACACGCTCTACGCGGCACGCAATGCAGCCGAACCGGCCGAAATTCGGGTCGCGTTGCTGGACTAATTTTAGCCAGACCTTTTCATGATGATCGCGTCGACGCATCCCTTGCGTCGGCGCTATTTTTTTATATACCCGGTCTTATTGGATCAGGAGTGCTCACCATGGTTGCCCGCATCTATCAGCCTGCAAAGACCGCTATGTCATCTGGTACTGCCGGAACACGTCAGTGGGTTCTCGATTTCGAGGCGGCTGAGGCAAAGCGAATTGATCCGCTGATGGGCTGGCAGGGGTCTGGTGATACTCAAGGGCAAGTGCGTTTGAAGTTCGCAGACAAGGATTCTGCTGTTGAATATGCACGACGTCACGGTATTCCGCATCAGGTGATCGAGCCCAAATCCCGCGCGGCCAACATCCGCGCGCGTGGCTATGGCGACAACTTTGCCCATGACCGTAAGGGCGCGTGGACGCACTGACCCCATTTAGGCCCCTTAGCTCAGCTGGATAGAGCAGGTGACTTCTAATCATCAGGTCGGGGGTTCGAATCCTCCAGGGGTCGCCATTTTTTCATGACACGGGCGCTGACATTCGAGGGCGCCAAGGTTCTGCGGCCGGATGGACTGACGGGCGGAAGCGTTTGTGTCGAGGGCGATCAGATCGTCGAGCGGGGCGGTCGCCAGGTTGATCTTTCCGGCTATCTTGTTCTGCCCGGAATCATTGATCTTCACGGTGATGGCTTTGAGCGTCACCTGGCGCCGCGCCGTGGTGCGCTTGCAAACCCCCTGGCCGGATTGGCGGCTTTGGATGCGGAACTGGGGGCCTGCGGTGTGACAACGGCTTGGCTTGCGCAGTTCTGGAGCTGGGAAGGCGGCATGCGTGCGCCAGCTTTTGCGCGCGAGATGGCCACGGCATTGCAGAACTATCCTGCGCTGGCGGATCTGAGGATGCAGCTTCGCCTTGAGACCCATCTGACGGACCAGATGGATGAGGTTGCAGAATTCGTACGGTCGAGCGGCATCGACTATGTGGTGTTCAACGACAATCTGCCGCATCGCGCCCTGGAGGCTGGAAAGGTGCCGCCAAGATTGACGGGTTCAGCCCTGAGGTCAGGGCGCTCACCTGAGCAGCATCTCGCCATCATGCAAGCTGCGCATGCGCGAGGCGCGGAGGTTCAGGCCGCGCTGGGGCGTTTTGTCTCCCAGTTACCAGGTGTGACGTTTGGCTCGCATGATGATGCGACGGCTGAGAGGCGGGCGTGTTTCGATGATCTGGGTGCGAAGATCGCAGAGTTTCCGATGGCGGCTGAGGCTGCTGTCGGCACGGTCGTGATGGGGGCACCCAATGTGGTGCGGGGCCGATCCCAGCACCGCAATCTGGCCGCGGCTGACGCGATCGCTTCGGGGGCGTGTCTGGCGCTTGCGTCGGATTATCACTATCCATCGCTTGCGCAGGCGGCCTTTAAGCTGATGTCGGGGGGAATGCGGCTGCCCGAGGCTTGGGCGCTTGTGTCTGCGGGACCGGCGCGCCTCATCGGGCTCGCCGACCGGGGCAGGATTGCCACCGGTGCCCGCGCCGATCTTGTGTTCGTGGAAGAAGATACCTTGCGTATTCGGGGCACTATGGCCGGGGGCCGCTGGACATGGCTTCAGGACGACATGATGCAGCGGCTTTTGACGGTGGATTGATCTGATGACCACAGCCTTGGTTCTGCTCACCTTCGCATTGACGCACCTCGCGGCTGTCGCAAGTCCGGGGCCGTCCTTCCTCCTCGTATTGCGGGAAGCTGCGGCAGGCGGCGCGCGCAGGGGATTGCTTGTTGCCTTCGGTCTTGGCCTTGGAACGCTGATCTGGGCCGTGGGGGCTTGGTTTGGTCTGGCCGCTCTCTTCGAAATAGCACCTTGGCTTTTGGTCGGTTTGCGCTGGGCGGGAGCGGCTTTTCTGCTCTACCTTTCCGTGATGCTGTGGCGGCATGCGCGCGCGCCGGTGCAGGAGGCGGAGGTGGGCGCTGCCGCGCTCTCAACATCGGCGATTCGGGTCGGTTTGTTAACGCAGTTGGCGAACCCGAAGGTTGCAGTGTTTTTCGGGTCCATCTTCGTTGTGATCGTGCCGCCGGAGCCGGGCGGCGGGATGCTTCTGGCGATCTTCGTGATCGTTTTTGCAAACGAGTTCCTGTGGTACGCGCTGGTTGCGCTGCTGATGGCGGCTGAGGGAGCGCGCAGGCGGTATCGGCGGGCCAAACCCTTGATCGACCGGATCACCGGGACCTTTCTGGGAGCGTTGGCGCTGCGCCTGCTGGCCAATTGAACAGGGGCTTGTCAGCCGCGTGCGCCCACGTCACGCTGGACGCAGCCGAACATTTCGGGGGGGAATATGCGCAAATTTCTGGTCGTGTTGGATGATAGTCCGGAATGCGTGAACGCAATCCGCTTTGCCGCCATGCGGGCCTGTAAGACCGGTGGCGGTGTGCAGATCCTGTCGGTCATTCAGCCAGAGGAGTTCCAGCATTGGATGGGCGTTGGCAATTTGATGCGCGCAGAGGCACGCGAGAAGATTGAGGAACGGTTTGCGTTTTTCCGCGAAAAGATGATGGAAAACGAGGGGATTACCCCTGAGCTAATCATCCGTGAGGGTGAAACGGCGAAGGAAGTTCTCGACCAGATCAAGAGCGATCCGGAGATCGGTGTGCTTGTTTTGGCCGCTGGCACCCAGGGTGACGGGCCGGGACCACTGGTCAGCCAGTTGGCTGGCCGCATGGCAGCCAATATGCCGGTGCCTGTGACAGTCGTGCCCGGTGAAATGACGTTGGAGCAAATCCGCGCCGTCTGTTGATGGGCAAACCTGTTCACGCTTAGGTGTCAGAACGTGTTTTGCCTGTTTAGCGGGTTCTCCCCAAGTGTCGGATCATCTGATCTAACTCGTGGAGTACCCCAATGGCCAAGATGCAAAGCCGCCGTGCGTTTCTTGCAAGCACGGCATCCGGGGCGGCACTGGCGCCTCTCGTCGCGACCCAAGCGACCGCCGAAGTCGACCCGATCATTTATGAAGTTCAGCGCTCTGACGCGGAATGGCGCGCTATATTGGAGCCTGAACCCTATCGCATTTTGCGAGAAGGCGGGACGGAGCCGCAATTTTCTTCACCGAAAGTCAGCGATTTTCGCGCTGGAACATTTCAGTGCGGTGGCTGCGATTTGACGGTCTACTCGTCTCAGTGGCGTGCTGTTGTCCAGAAAGGCTGGGTCTTCTTCGACCACAGTGAGCCGGACACCGTGCTGACCGGAATTGACGGCGCCGTCAGCGAATACGGGCAGATGTCCGCCGAAAACACCAACATCGAGGCGCATTGCCGCAGATGCGGCAGCCATCTGGGACATATCGTTCACATAGAAGGGCGCATTCGCCATTGTATCAATGGCTTCGCGCTCAACTTCACACCCGCCTAACGGTTGGGGAACTTCGGCGCGTGAGCTTGCTCATGCGCCGCTTTTTGGAATCATTCCAAATCAATCTTGAATGTTTCTGTCGGAATGGGCATTTTAACGAGCGAACCGTTATTCAGGAGACCCGTGCGATGTTTATCCAGACCGAGGCGACCCCGAACCCCGCGACCCTCAAGTTTCTGCCTGGTCAGGCTGTGATGAGCGCGGGCACCGCCGATTTTCCGAGTGCTGAGGCGGCAGAAGCCTCTCCGCTGGCAAAGCGCATCTTTGCGACTGAAGGCGTTGCAGGCGTCTTTTTCGGACCGGATTTCGTGACGATCACGAAGACCGACGCCGTCGCTTGGGAGCATATCAAACCCGCGTTGCTTGGCGCGATCATGGAGCATTTCCAGTCCGGCCAGCCTGTTATGGACGGCGATGCAGGAACTGTTGGCCATGCAGAGCATGATGGCGAAGACGGGGAGATTGTGGGCCAGATCAAGACGCTGCTCGACACCCGCGTACGCCCGGCCGTGGCGCAGGATGGTGGCGATATCACGTTCCACGGATTTGACCGCGGCGTTGTCTATCTGCACATGCAGGGCGCATGTGCCGGATGCCCATCCTCGACCATGACGCTCAAGCACGGAATCGAAAACCTGCTGCGTCACTACATCCCTGAAGTCACCGAAGTCCGCCCCGTGGGCGTCTGATCCGGTGATCCTTTGTTTTGATAGCTCGGCCGCGCATTGCGCGGCCGTTCTCGTCTCTGAAGGGGCAGTTCTTGCGCAAGCGCGTGAGGAAATGGCGCGCGGCCAGGCGGAGCGGTTGGTGCCTTTGCTCGAAGAGGTTCTGGGGAACGCAAAGGTTGGCTGGGGCGAGTTGACCGCGATTGGTGTTTGTGTCGGACCCGGCAACTTCACCGGTATTCGCATTGCGGTCGCCGCTGCGCGGGGGCTGTCGCTATCCGTTGGAGTCCCTGCGATCGGTATTCCGTTACTGGACACATTCGTTGCGCAAAGCGGCCCGGTTCTGGCATTGGCGGATGCTCGGCAAGATCGGGTTTATGCGCAGGTTTTCCGAAATGAGATCCCCCAAGCCGACATCGAACTGACAGACATGAAGAAATTGGCGCTGGCCGCGCCGCAACCTGATTGGACCGTCATCGGGCACCGGGCAGAAGAAGCGGCAGCGCTTTTGTCAGCACAGGCATGGGAGGCGCGGGAGCGGGTCGATCTGCTGCGCCTGGCGCATCTGGTTGAGATGCGTATCGCGGATGGACGATTGGAACGCGCCGCACCGCTTTATGTCAGGCCAGCGGATGCCGCACCCTCATCCGAGCCTGTGCCGGAGATGCTTGATTGATGGTGCCAGAGGATCTCGCGAAGCTGCATGCCGCATGTTTTGATGAGGCTCCGCGACCGTGGACAGCAGAAGAGTTTCGAGAGGTCTTGGCCTCACCTCGGCAATTTCTCGCCGGGGTACGTCGTGGTTTCGCCGTGGTTCAGGTGATAGCCGATCAGGCCGAACTGCTCACGATCGCTGTCGATCCGGCGGCACGCGGGCAGGGGATCGGAACCGAACTTATGACGTTGGTTTGCGAGATGGCGCAAGCGCGGGGCGCTGTTGAACTGTTTCTGGAAGTCGACGGAACGAACGCTGCGGCGCGGGCGCTCTATGCGAAGACCGGGTTCACGATTTCTGGCCAGCGGCGCAATTATTACCGGCGTAAGGATGGAACCGCGACGGATGCGTTGGTGATGGCGCGACCGCTCGTCACGCCACGTCAGGGCTGACCTTTCGCGGCTCTCCGCTAGGCTGGCGCAAAACGAGGGGGAGACGACGATATGCCCAACATCCTGAATGCTCGCGACATAGATTTCCTGATGGATGACGTGTTTGGTCTGGCCGATATTCTGTCCCATCCCCTCTATGCTGATCATGATCGCGAAGGCTGTGCGCAAATCCTGCAAACGGCGGAAAAGCTCGCCGAGGATCTGTTTCAGCCCTTTGCAGCCAAGGCGGATGCGAACGAGCCATGGCTTGAGGACGGCGTGGCGCATGTCATTCCCGAGACGGAGACGGCGTTGAAAGCCTATGCCGAGGCTGGCTTTCCAGCCGCAGGGTTTGCACAGGCTGATGGCGGCATGCAGCTGCCTTATATCGTCGGGCAGGCTGCGGCGGGGTGGTTCGTTGCGGCCAATTGCGGGTTTGCCGCCTATCCGTTCCTTTCCGCAGCGGCGGGCAATCTGCTGGCGGCCTATGGAACAGATGAGCAGAAGTCGAAATACCTCACACCGCTTGTCGAGGGGCGGGCCTTTGGCACGATGTGTCTGAGCGAACCGCATGCAGGGTCGAGTCTTGGCGACATTCGCACCCGTGCCGAGCGGCAGCAGGACGGCTCTTTCCGGTTGTTCGGCTCAAAGATGTGGATTTCTGGCGGGGATCACGAGATGGGGGAGAACATCTTTCATCTCGTTCTGGCGAAGATCCCCGGTGGGCCGGCAGGCACGAAGGGGATCAGCCTGTTCCTTGTGCCACGCAGACTTGAGGATGGATCGCGTAACGATGTCGCGACGGCAGGGCTCAATCACAAGATGGGATATCGCGGCACGACGAACTGTGCGCTCAACTTTGGCGAGCATGACGGTGCGGTGGGCTGGCTGGTTGGCGACGAAAATCGCGGCCTAAATGCGATGTTCCACATGATGAATGAAGCGCGCACCGGTGTTGGGCATGGCGCCGCCGTTATGGGTGTGTCCGGCTACTTGCATGCCCTTGCCTATGCGAAGGATCGCACACAAGGGCGCGCGGTGGATGAGCGTGACCCGACCTCGCCAATGATCCCGCTAATTGAACATGCTGATATACGGCGCCAGTTGATGCAAGCGCGCGCTTATGCTGAGGGGTCACTCGCTCTTTCAATGTATGCGGCGAGCCTCGTTGATCGGGAGCGGATGGACGACAAGACGGCCACCCAGTTGCTTGCCATCCTCACGCCGATCATCAAGAGCTGGCCTTCCGAATTCGCCTTGCGCGCCAACGATATCGCTATCCAGATCCATGGTGGGTACGGGTACACGCGGGATTATCCCGTGGAACGTCTTTACCGCGACAATCGTCTCAACCCGATCCACGAGGGGACTAAGGGCATTCAGGGAATGGATCTGCTCGGTCGCAAGGTTGTGCAGGATGGCGGTGCGCCGCTGCGTGCCCTCTCGGGCGAAATTGGCACCACGTTATCGGCAGCAGACGCTTTTCCCGAAGAACGGGATCAGTTGGCCGTGCTGTTAGAGCGTGTTGGCGAGGTGACGCTGGCGATGGCCAGTGCGGCTATGACTGACCCGAAAGCCTATCTGGCGAATGCGACCATCTATCTCGACATGCTTGGACATGTCGTTGTCGCATGGCTGTGGCTGCGACAGGCAATTGCGGTCCGCGATCATAGTGACACGGATTTTGCCGCAGGAAAGGTCACGACGATGCGGTATTTCTTTCGCTACGAATTGCCGGTGACCGGGCCGCAACTTGATCTGCTGGCAGAGTTGGACCGCACGTGTCTAGAGGCCGAGGCAACCCAGTTTTAGACTTGTGCGCTGCGGTGCAAGTTTTTGCGCCGCAATATAATTGCGGGAATCGACGCCTGAAGCGACGATCCCGAAATTTGGGGGGTGGATTCCAGCGCGGTCCACGTCCTACCCGCTATTGCGTATTGTGACAGTAATTTTGCCACGCTAACACTTCGCCAACGCGACCCCCTGACCGGAGGGCCCCATGGCTGACTTCCAGAAAATCCTGATTGCCAACCGCGGCGAGATTGCGATCCGCATCATGCGCGCCGCCAATGAAATGGGCAAAAAGACGGTGGCCGTCTTTGCCGAAGAGGACAAACTTGGCCTCCATCGGTTCAAGGCGGACGAGGCCTACCGCATCGGAGAGGGGCTGGGACCTGTCGCAGCCTATCTGAGCATTGATGAGATCATTCGCGTGGCAAAGCTGTCTGGCGCAGATGCGATCCACCCGGGATATGGCCTTCTGTCTGAGAACCCGGACTTCGTGGATGCCTGTGTGGCAAATGGGATCACCTTCATCGGACCGAAGGCGGAAACGATGCGCGCGTTGGGTGACAAGGCAAGCGCGCGCCGCGTGGCGATGGAGGCGGGGGTTCCCGTCGTTCCCGCCACAGAGGTTCTGCCGGATGATATGGATGAAGTACGCCGCATGGCGGACGAGGTCGGCTATCCCTTCATGTTGAAGGCCAGCTGGGGCGGCGGTGGCCGGGGGATGCGCCCGATCATGCACGCGGATGAGTTGGAGGACATGGTCCTTGCCGGCCGGCGGGAGGCTGAGGCAGCCTTCGGCAATGGTGAGGGCTATCTGGAAAAACTTGTCCAGCATGCCCGCCATGTCGAGGTCCAGATCCTCGGCGACAAGCACGGCAACATCTATCACCTTTATGAGCGGGACTGCTCTGTCCAACGCCGCAACCAAAAGGTCGTGGAGCGGGCACCTGCGCCCTACCTCTCCGCAACGCAGCGTGAGCAGCTGTGCGAGCTGGGCCGCAAAATCTGCGCCCATGTGAATTACGAGTGCGCGGGCACGGTCGAGTTCTTGATGGATATGGATTCGGGTGAATTCTACTTCATCGAGGTGAACCCCCGCGTGCAGGTTGAGCACACCGTGACCGAGGAAGTCACCGGCATCGACATTGTGCGTGCGCAAATCCTGATCGCCGAGGGCAAGAGCCTTACGGAAGCGACGGGTGTTGCGTCTCAATATGACGTAAAGCTCGACGGCCATGCGCTGCAATGTCGGGTTACGACCGAGGACCCGCAAAACAACTTCATTCCCGATTATGGCCGGATCACCACCTATCGTTCGGCCACCGGCATGGGCATCCGCTTGGATGGCGGTACGGCCTATTCCGGCGCTGTGATCACCCGCTATTACGACTCTCTGCTGACCAAGGTGACGGCCTGGGCGCCCACACCGGACGCGGCGATCCGGCGGATGGACCGCGCGTTGCGGGAGTTTCGTATTCGCGGGGTGGCCACGAACATCGCGTTTGTGGAGAATTTGCTCCAGCACCCGACTTTCCTGAACAACACCTATACGACGAAGTTCATCGACACGACGCCCGAGCTGTTCGAGTTTGAGCAGCGTCAGGACCGGGCGACGAAGATTCTGACGTATATCGCGGATATCACCGTCAACGGCCACCCGGACGTAGATGGACGGCCGAAACCGCCCGCGCATGCGCGTTTGCCAAAAGCACCGAAAGCCCCTGTTGATGCACCGCCCGCAGGTACGCGCCAGATCCTCGAAGCAGAAGGGGCAAAAGGCGTCGCGGACTGGATGCTGGCGCAGGATCGCCTGTTGCTCACTGATACGACCATGCGCGATGGCCACCAGTCGCTTCTGGCGACCCGCATGCGCTCGAATGACATGATCGCGATCGCGCCGACCTATGCGCACCAGCTTTCCGAGCTGTTCTCGGTTGAATGCTGGGGCGGCGCGACCTTCGATGTGGCCTACCGCTTCTTGCAGGAATGCCCTTGGCAGCGGTTGCGCGACATCCGCAAGAACATGCCCAACATCATGACGCAGATGCTGCTGCGTGCCTCAAACGGTGTGGGATACACGAACTACCCCGACAACGTTGTCCAAGCCTTCGTCAAGCAGGCCGCCGAGACCGGCGTGGACGTGTTCCGTGTGTTCGACAGCCTCAATTGGGTCGAGAACATGCGCGTCGCCATGGACGCCGTGATCGAGAGTGGGAAGGTCTGCGAAGGCACAATCTGCTACACAGGCGACATTCTCGACGCGGATCGCGCGAAGTATGACCTGAAATACTATGTCGAGATGGGCAAGGCGCTGCGCGATGGCGGGGCGCATGTGATCGGCCTTAAAGACATGGCGGGTCTGCTCAAGCCTGCGGCGGCGCGGGTGCTGGTGAAGGCGCTGAAGGAAGAGGTCGGGCTGCCGATCCACTTCCACACGCATGACACGTCTGGCATTTCTGGCGCGACCGTGCTGGCCGCTGCCGAAGCCGGTGTAGATGCGGCCGATGCGGCGATGGATGCGTTCTCCGGCCTCACCGCCCAGCCGCCCCTTGGCTCTATCGTTGAAGCGCTCGCCAACACCGATCGCGATACCGGGCTGGACCGCAAGGCGCTGCGCGAAATCTCCGAATATTGGGAGAATGTGCGCGATCAATATGCGGCCTTTGAGACGACCATGAAATCCGGCTCGTCCGAGGTTTGGCTGCATGAGATGCCCGGCGGACAGTTCACCAACCTCAAGGCGCAAGCGCGCAGCCTGGGGCTGGAGGACCGCTGGCACGAGATTGCTCAGGCCTATGCGGATGCCAACCAGATGTTCGGCGATATCGTGAAGGTTACGCCGTCCTCGAAGGTTGTCGGTGATATGGCGCTGATGATGGTCAGCCAGAACCTCACCCGCGCGCAGGTCGAAGATCCCAAGGTGGATGTGGCCTTCCCGGACTCGGTCGTGGACATGATGCGCGGAAATCTGGGCCAACCTCCCGGTGGCTGGCCCAAGAAGCTGCAAAAGAAGGTGCTGAAGGGGGAGAAAGCCTCAACCGAACGGCCCGGCGCGCATTTGCCTCCCGTCGATCTGGAAGCCACGCGTGCTGATCTGTCTGGCCAGTTGAACGGCTTTGCTGTCGATGACGAGGATCTTAACGGTTACCTGATGTATCCGAAAGTCTTCCTCGACTATATGGGCCGTCACCGGACCTATGGCCCGGTGCGTATCCTGCCGACGAATGTGTACTTCTATGGTATGGAGCCGGGTCAGGAAATTCAGCCTGAGCTTGATGCCGGCAAGACGCTCATCGTGCGCCTGCAGGCCATTGGCGAGACCACTGAAGATGGTGACGTGAAAGTCTTCTTCGAGCTGAACGGTCAGCCGCGCGTTATCCGCGTGGCAGATCGCAAGGCGGCCGCAAGTTCGGCGAAACGGCCAAAGGCAGAGCTTGGCAACGCCGACCATGTTGCAGCCCCCATGCCAGGCGTGATCGCGTCGGTGGCTGTCACCGTCGGTCAAAAGGTGACCGCGGGCGACATGCTGCTCACCATCGAGGCGATGAAGATGGAAACGGCGATCCATGCCGATCGCGACGGTGTCATCGCCCAGATCCACGCGCCAGCCAGCAGCCAGGTCGATGCCAAAGACCTGCTGATCGAGTTCGGCTGATCTGATCAGGCCCGCCCCCTTGACAGGGGCGGGCCGCATTCCCAATTCCCCTCATCCGGTAAGTGATCCACTCGCGGCGCGTCAATTTCGCGCGAAATAGGTGAATCACGACGTTCTGCCCTTGATTGATTGGGCCTGAACCCGAAATGTTATGAGAGGCACTATGTTGTGCCTGCCCGACGCGGGTGACGGCGTCGGCTGTATGAGAGGATTTGCGGTATGCCATCATTTTCTAACACCCTCGAAACCGCAATTCACGAAGCTCTGTCTCAGGCGAATGCGCGTAAGCATGAACTGGCAACGCTGGAGCATCTGCTGCTTGCTTTGATTGATGAGCCTGACGCGGCGCGCGTGATGACGGCCTGTTCGGTCGATCTGGAACGGCTGCGCACCACACTCGTGAATTTCCTGGATGAAGAGCTCGACGCCCTTGTCTCTGACATCGAAGGGTCGGAAGCTGCGCCGACAACCGGGTTCCAGCGTGTGATCCAACGCGCAGCGATCCATGTGCAAAGTTCTGGCCGGACGGAAGTGACCGGTGCCAACGTGCTGGTCGCGATCTTTGCTGAGCGTGAGAGCCACGCGGCCTATTTCCTGCAAGAGCAGGACATGACGCGTTATGATGCGGTCAACTATATCTCGCACGGTGTTGCCAAGGACCCCGCGCATTCTGACAGCCGCCCGGTTTTGGGTGCCGAAGACACGTCGGAGGAAGAGCAGCGTGGTGCAAACGGCCAGGGCGGTAAGGAAGAGACCGCGCTTGAGAAATACTGTGTCGATCTGAACGCGAAGGCCCGCCTTGGCGATGTCGATCCGCTGATCGGGCGTGCAGATGAGGTTGAGCGTTGCATTCAGGTGCTGTGCCGCCGTCGCAAGAACAACCCGCTCTTGGTCGGTGATCCCGGTGTCGGCAAGACGGCAATTGCTGAAGGTCTTGCGCGCAAGATTGTTGACGGCCAAACGCCGAAGGTTCTGGCGGATGCAACGATCTATTCGCTGGATATGGGCGCGCTGCTTGCGGGCACCCGCTATCGCGGTGATTTCGAGGAGCGGCTGAAGGCCGTGATGAAGGAGCTCGAGGATCACCCTGACGCGGTGCTCTTCATTGATGAGATTCACACCGTGATTGGTGCGGGCGCGACGTCGGGCGGCGCGATGGACGCCTCCAATCTGCTGAAGCCCGCGCTTCAGAATGGTGGCCTGCGCTGCATGGGATCCACGACCTATAAGGAATACCGTCAGCACTTCGAAAAGGATCGCGCCCTCTCCCGCCGGTTCCAGAAGATCGATGTGAAAGAGCCGACCGTTGATGATGCGGTGAAGATCCTGCGCGGTCTGAAGCCGATCTTCGAAGAGCATCACGAGATCCGCTACACCGCCGAGGCGATCAAGTCAGCTGTGGAACTCGCCGCGCGCTATATTCATGACCGCAAGCTGCCGGACAAAGCGATCGACGTGATCGACGAGGCGGGCGCGGCGCAACACCTGCTGCCCGACAGCAAGCGGCGCAAGACGATCACCGCCAAAGAGATTGAGGCTGTGGTCGCGAAAATTGCGCGCATCCCGCCGAAGAACGTCTCGAAAGATGACGCTGAGGTGCTCAAGGATCTGGAAGCCTCGCTCAAGCGGGTGGTGTTCGGACAGGATGCGGCGATCGAGGCACTCAGCTCTGCGATCAAGCTCAGCCGTGCGGGTTTGCGCGAGCCGGAAAAGCCCATCGGAAACTACCTGTTCGCGGGTCCAACCGGTGTCGGTAAGACTGAGGTGGCCAAGCAGCTTGCCGATACGCTTGGCGTGGAACTGCTGCGCTTCGACATGTCGGAATACATGGAGAAGCATGCCGTTTCGCGCCTGATCGGTGCGCCTCCGGGCTATGTCGGCTTCGACCAGGGCGGTTTGTTGACCGATGGCGTGGACCAGCATCCACATTGTGTTCTGCTGCTCGATGAGATCGAGAAAGCCCACCCCGACGTCTACAACATCCTGTTGCAGGTGATGGACCACGGTAAGCTCACCGACCACAACGGCCGCACGGTGGATTTCCGCAATGTCGTGTTGATCATGACATCGAATGCGGGGGCTTCCGAGCTTGCCAAAACCGCGATGGGCTTTGGCCGCGAGCGTCGCGAGGGCGAGGATACCGCTGCAATCGAACGGACGTTTACACCGGAATTCCGCAACCGTCTGGATGCGATCATTTCGTTTGGCGCTCTGCCGAAAGACGTCATTTTGCAGGTGGTCGAGAAGTTCGTGCTTCAGCTTGAGGCGCAGCTTATGGATCGCAACGTGACCATCGAATTGACCAAGCCTGCTGCCGAGTGGCTGGCCAACAAAGGTTATGATGACAAGATGGGCGCGCGTCCGCTGGGCCGCGTGATCCAGGAGCACATCAAGAAGCCATTGGCAGAGGAGTTGCTGTTCGGAAAGTTGGCCAAGGGTGGCGTTGTGCGCGTCTCCGTCCGCGATGGAGAACTGGTCCTCGACATGTCGGAGGATGGCAAGAGATTGTCATCTGATGATCGGCCACCGCTACTGACAGCGAAGTAATCTAAAAGGGCGTCCTGCGGGGCGCCCTTTTTGCATCAGCTATTGTGGTTCCCAAACGATGAAGGGCCACGGTCTTAGCGTTCAGTAAACTTCAACTCGATGCGGCGGTTGCGGGCCAATGCCTCTGCGCTGCGGCCTTCGTCCACGGGCTGGAATTCCCCAAATCCGGCCGCGGAGAGTCGCTGCGGGGCGATGCCCTCGACCTCGGCCAAGTAGCGCACGACGGATAGTGCCCGCGCTTGGCTGAGCTCCCAGTTGTCCGCATATGCAGAGGCGCGCCCAACCGGAATGCGGTCGGTATGCCCGTTGACCTGAAGGATCCAGTTAATGTCTTCGGGGATCTCATCCACGATCGACTGGATCACACGTGCGACCTGTGTGATCTGCTGGCGTCCGTCAAAACCAAGATCGGCGGAGCCGGGTTCAAAGAGCACCTCGGATGAGAAAACGAAGCGGTCCCCGACGACGCGTACCCCGTCTTGCCCCTCCAGAAGATCGCGCATTCGACCGAAGAATTCTGACCGATACGCGCGCAGCTGTTCAGCTTCGCTTTCGAGTGCCTCCGCCCTGCGGCGTTGCTCTGCCGCCACCTGTGCCAGCGCGGTATTGAGCTGACTGCCCAAAGCCTCGATCTGCACCTGATTGGCTTCATCACGTTCCGCGGCCTCGTCCAAGAGGGCCTGAAGCTGCGCCAACTGGCGGCGCAATGTCGCTGTCTGACTGTTGAGTAAGGCAATTTCGCGCCGGGCCTCGGCGCTCGCGGTGCGTTCTTCGCTCAGCAAGCGGTTCGCCTGTTGCAGCAGGCCGTTCTGGCGCTCCAACTCGCTCTGATCATCGGCACGCGCTTGCTCGGTCAGTGTGCGGGCCTGTTCGGCGGCGGCCAACAGGGTCAAAGTGTCTTCGGCTTCCTGCCGTGCTTGTTCAAGCGACAGAGTCATGGCCGTCAATTCCGCATCTGACTGGCGCAAGCGTTCCCGCAACCGCTCTGCGGCGGCGGCTTCGGCCAGCCGGGCGGCCTCCTCGTCGCTCAGAGACGTCTCGACGCCCGCGAGGCGCTCTCGCAGCTGGGCCACGGCGGCCTCTTCCCGCAGTCGGGCGGCCTCCTCGGCAGAGAGTTGTGCTTCGGTCTCCGCCAACTGGCTGGACAGTGTCAGGTTCACGCCTTCTTCTTCCGCGAGCGCGGCTGCCAGAGCCGCAAGATCGCTTTCCTGTGCTGCCGTCGTGGTCTGCAGTTCGGCGATCAATTGCTCCAACGCCTCCCGCTGTGCAGCGGCAAGGCGGGCGGCCTCGACACGTTCGTCAATCTCATCGCGCGCTTGTGCCAATGCCAGTTGCAGGGCTTCGGCGCGGCTGATCTCTCTGGCGTTTGCGTCCCGCAGTTGGGCGATCTCCTCTGCGGAGGCGGTCAGACGGTCCTGCTGTTCTGCGACCTGTTCCGTCAGCTCACCCGCCCGCGTGCGCGACGCGATCAATGCTGCATCAAGGTCGGAGTTTTGTGCGAGAAGGCTTGCGACCTGCTCCTCAAAGCTTGAAATGCGCCCCTGCGCATCCTCAACCTGCGCTTCCAGCGTCGCGATCATCAGCGCACGGCTTGCGGCGAGCTCTTCGGACTGATCCAGATCGCTGCTCAACTGCGAGACGTTCTCTTCCAGATCTGCGGTGAGGCGTTGTTCGATGCCCAAAGCCTCGGCCAAAGATGACAGCTCGACCGAAAGTTCTTCCAGTCTGCGATCCTGACCGGTGATGGTCTCTTGCAGCACAAATTGCATCACCATGAAGATCGTCAGAACGAACATCAAAACCAAGAGCAGAGCCGTCATCGCATCGACGAATCCGGGCCAAATATTGGCGGTGAACCGCTCCCCTGTCCGACGTTTGAGCGCCATCAGCTATCTCGCAGTGCCGCTGTCAGCGCAGCGATCTCAGCACGAATTTCCGTGACGCTGTCCTGACGGCCTGCGGCAAGCTCTTCCAGAAGGCGTAGCAATTGCCCGTCAATACTACGCAGGCGGGCACGCGTTTCTTCGTCCAGCGCGCCTGCGGATTGCGCCTGTGCTTCGACAGCGGCGATCAGGCGTTCTTGACCACCAGCGATCTGTTGCAGGGCTGGATCCGGGCCACGTTGGGTACCTGCGGCCAATCCCTCAACAACGCTGACAAGTTGAGCGAGGCGGGCATCGGTTTCTGCGCGCCGCTCTTCTGCGCGCTGCATGATCTCCGCGAGGTTGCCAAGATCGGCGCCCGCACCAGCGGCAACCGTCTCCCCTTCGGCATTCGTAACGCCAATCCGGGTGATGGAGCTGAGCCATTCTTCCAGTTCCATGTAGAACCGGTTTTGCCCGTGACCGGCAAAGAGTTCGAGCAGGCCCACGACCAACGATCCGGCCAAGCCCAGCAAGGACGACGCGAAGGCCGTGCCCATGCCGCCAAGCTGGCTCTCAAGACCGCTCATCAGGCGTTCGAAGACAGCGATACCTTCCTCCTCCCCTTGCGGGGCGAGGGACCGGATCGTCTCAACAACGGCGGGAACTGTCGTTGCAAGGCCGTAGAAGGTGCCGAGCAAGCCGAGGAAAATCAAAAGGTTGATGATGTAGCGCGTGATGTCACGGGCTTCATCCAGACGCGTCGCGACAGAGTCGAGGATGGATCGGGATGAATTCGCCGTCAGCCCACGCCGCGCCCGTTGATCCTTTAGCAAGGCTGCGAGCGAGGCAAGAAGGCGCGGCGACTGAACGAATTCATGGCCCGGTCGGTTCAGGGCGAAGCCTTCAATCCAATTTACCGAGCTTACAAGCTGCAAAGCCTGCCAGAAACAGGCCAAGACGCCGATCACGAAGACCAGCATGATGAAGCCATTCAGATAGATATTTGCGAGGAAGACCTGGGCGACCGAGCCGTAGACAAAAAAGCCCCCGATCCCAGTCAGCACCAGAACGAGCACCATCAGCAGGATCTGCCGGATCGGCTGGGAAAATTGAGGTTCCTTTTCGCCGTCGAGCATCATCTGCACGGGCTCCTTCCATTTGTCTTTCATCGGAGACTAACAGCCACGCGCTGCAAACCAACCGCCAAATCGCATGATCCGGGCCGCGCAGCTGCTTTCCTGCCAAGAGGCCGGGGCTTGCGCGTTTGAGTGCAATCGTGTGCAATGACGTTCAAGTCAAGTTTCCAGGGGGATTCCTGTGCGCAGAATCAGTTCTATCGCAGCGTTAGGTGCGCTTTCGGTCCTTTCGCCGCACGTGGCATCGGCCCAGACCGCATGTGAGGCATACACAATTCAGTCCGGCGACACTTTGCGTGCGATCGCAAATCGAGCGGGGGCAGGGTCCTTTCGCGAACTCTATGAACTGAACCGCGCGGTCATCGGTGACAACCCCAACCTGATTGAAGTCGGCGACGTGCTTGAAATGCTGTGTCCGACCTCCGCCGCCGCGACACCTGCTCCTGCTCCTGCACCCGCGCCGCAGCCCGAGCCTGAACCAGAGCCGGAGGAAGAACCGGAGGCGGTGGTTGTCGTTGCGCCGACACCGGAGCCTGAACCAGAGCCCGAGCCGGAACCGGCCTCGATTGAGCCGACTGATGAACCAGACATTCTGTTCGTGACCTATGATGGTAACGCACCCTATTCCGGTGCAAATCTGCCCGGCGGCGGCCTTGCCACGGAATTGCTGGAGACAGCTTACGGGCGCGCCCAACCTGGTGCGGTCGTGGATGTGACCATTGCGCAAGACCAACTGGCCTGGAACATTGGTCTTGGACGTGAGCTCTATGATGTTGGCTTCCCGTCGATCCGACCCAACTGCAACGTTATCGATACGCTGTCCATTGAGATGATCGAGCTTTGCGCGAAGTTCGCGTTCTCTGAGCCCTTCCATGAGATCGCAATGGAGGCTTACACGCTGAACGGAAGCCCGGTTGCTGGGGCTGCCACTGCTGATGACATTCGTGGAACCCGCATCTGCCGCCCGCGTGATTTGTTCACGTTCGATCTGGATGCTGAACGCCTGCCGGGCTCGTCAGGCCAATTGGTGCAGACGGCGACTGCGACGGAGTGCTTCGAGGCGCTGGCGGCAGGCGAAGTTGACATCGTCTCTGTCACGGCCGTCCAGGCGCGCGGAGGTCTGTCTGAGAGCGGTGTCGCCGGCCGTGTGACGGAAGTTCCGGCATTGGAGCGTGGTGTGACACTTCACGCCGTAGCCAATCAGTCAAATCCGCGCGGTGTGACTGCAATTTCGCGCCTCAACCGCGGATTGGCGGAGATGCGTGCAGACGGTGCGTGGTTCCGTATCGTATCGCGCCAGCTGTCAGGCAGCTAACCTTAGCGAAATTCTGACCCGATGCGCCCGGCGACCAGCCGGGCGACATGCTCCAGATCCTCATCAGCGATCTTCTGTGTTCGCAGCGCTTCTACCGTGCCGAAGAGGTAATCGGGGTTTGGACCCATTCCTCCCTCAGCGCCCGAAATGATATCTGCCTGTGCTTCAGCAGTCAGATCGCCGACATACTGGCTGTGTTCGCGGTCCATCACGTAGGTCACGGCTCGGACGATACGGCCATCGGTCAGGCGGACCGGTTGGACGGTCTCAAGGTAGGCACTGGTGACCAGTTCCCGCTCACGCAGGTAGGCCAGTGTTTGTGCTGCACTTTCATCCTCGGCCCGAAATGCAACGCCCAGGCAGTTGGTCCCGGCATGCTCTTCCAGTGCGAGCACAAGGCCGGGGTTTTCGGGCGTTCCACGATGTTCAACCGAACGCATACAGAAAGATCGCTTGAAATCCGAAAGCTCTGCAACCTGCCGCTCCGCATAGGCAAAGCCGGGTTTCCACATCAGTGAACCGTAACCAAATATCCACAAAGGGTCGATCATCGCGCGCTGTCTCCCATGATATGGCGTGCTATAGACCGATGCGAACAGCAGGGCGAGAGGGTATTGTGATGCGGGGCGTGAAGATTCTGGTTGGGCTTTTCGTGGTCGGCTGTCTGGCCTGGGCAGGCTATTGGTGGGTCAATGCAGGGATCCGCAGAACGGCTGTCGAGACTTGGTTTGAGCAGAGGCGGGCCGAGGGCTGGGTCGCAGATTACGAAGAACTCGTCATCACGGGATTTCCAAATCGGGTCGACACCAAGATCTCGGGCCTTGAACTTGCTGATCCGCGCAGCGGCTGGGCTTGGTCTGCGGATGAATTTCAACTGTTGACGCTCAGCTATCAGCCCTTCGCGATCATTGCGGTGTGGCCGGGTGAGCAGCGCTTCTCAACCCCCGGCGGCGGAACGATCTCCGCCGAAGGCCAGCGTTTGCGCGCCTCTCTTGCGGTGACGGCGAATGGTGCGTTTGAGCTTGTCCGCTCGCGCATGGAAGGTCGTGATATCGCGATCCGCTTGCCAGATGGGGAGACGCTGTTCGTCCCGATCCTCGATGCTGCAAGCGACGCACTTGATGCGGATGAGAGCGGTACCGTTCACCGGCTCGGCCTTAACCTTGAAAATGTGGAGCTGTCAGAGGGATTGAAGGCACGATTTGACGCGACGGGTCTGCTGCCGCCTGCAATTTCGGTCGTGCATTTCGACGCGACGGCGACCTTCGACGGTACGGTAAGTCTGCGCACAATCGAACGAGATGCGCCGGAGCTGGCCTCTATTCGCATTGATGATGCATCTGGTGCCTGGGGGGAACTCGACCTGCGCGCATTCGGAGACCTGACCGCCGACGCTCAGGGGCTCGCGGAAGGGGAACTGGACATCCGCGCCCGCAATTGGGAAGCGATGCTTGACCTTGCCGTTGCCAATGGTGCGTTGGATGAGGGAAGCGCGCGCGCAGCACGGTTCGGTCTCGGTCTGCTCGCCTCCAGCAGCGGGGATCGCAACAGCCTTGAGGCGCCCATCACGTTTCGGGACGGGCAAGCGCGATTGGGCCCGTTGCCGATTGGTTCGGCGCCATCGCTTCAGCGGCAATAGGCGTTGCGTCGCGGCGCCATGTCGAGGTGAAAGTGATCGGCATGGGCGTCATTTGCCCCCGGTCCAAGCACGGTTCCAAAGCGCGCGCACGCCGTGTCGAAGAGGTCACGCAACAGGGGCCCATCTTCCGGGTCGTCCCAGCCGTCCAGAACGTTGATGCGGCTATCATCTCCCAAGCGGAACGACGCTATGTCGATGGCGTTCCCCGTCGCGTGTTCTGACAGCCGATCTCCTCCGGCGATGCCACGGCAGACATATCCGCTGATCCCTGCCAGCCCGGTCAATGCCGGTCGCTGTGCGAAGAGGGGGTGCACATCGAACTCCAACCAGTCTGCAAACGTTGACGCAAGGGTGCAGTTTACCGTGGCTGCCGATGAAAGGCTTACCCCTGAAACAGAGGTCAACTGAACCGGAGCCTCGATGCCGCATCCTTCGCGCACTGCCGTGATCTCTGGCGCGATGCGTCCTTGCAGGCGTGGGTCATCGCACAGCTCTCCGATGATCGCCACACGGATTGGTCCGCTTTGTGATGGGCGCGGCTCGGGCAGCGGCGACGTCAGTGGAGCGCTTTGCGCCAAAGCTGCGCTGGCGCTGATCAACCATGCCAGCAGGGCAACTTTCACTCTGGCTTGATCCGCCCGAAATCGGGCGCGTCCGTATCCTGGCCGGCGTCCAGAATGCCACGCCGGATCGCACGCGTCCGCGTGAAATAGTCGTGGAGGTGATCGCCGTCCCCTTTGCGGATCGCGCGTTGCAGGGCAAACAGCTCCTCGGTGAAACGTCCTAAAATCTCCAGCGTGGCCGTTTCATTGTTCAAAAAGACATCACGCCACATCGTCGGGTCAGAGGCCGCAATCCGTGTGAAATCGCGGAAACCCGCTGCGGAATATTTGATGACTTCGGAGTTGGTCACGCGGCGCAGATCGTCAGCAACACCGACCATGGTGTAGGCTATGATATGTGGCACATGTGAGGTGACGGCGAGCACGCGATCATGGTGCTCAGCATCCATCGTCTCGACCTTCGCCCCCATCCCTTGCCAGAATGCGATATACCGCGACAGGTCCTCAGCATCTGTGTCCTCGGGGGGCGTGAGAAGGCAATAGCGGTTCTCATACAGTGTAGCAAAACCTGCCTCGGGGCCCGAATGCTCGGTCCCTGCAAGCGGGTGAGCCGGGATAAATACGACATTATCAGGCAAGTGCGGCGCGACCGCTTCAATCACCGCCGCTTTGACTGAGCCCACATCCGACAGGACTGCACCGGATTTCAGGTGGGGCGCGATGTCTTCTGCGACGGACGCCATTGCGCCAACTGGAACACATAGAATGACCAAATCTGCATCGGCTACGGCCTCTGCCGCGGTCTCAAAAACCTTATCTACCAGACCGATCCGAGCAGCTGTTTCGCGGGTTGCGGCACTGCGGGCGGTTCCTACGACCGTTTGCGCAAGCCCTCGGCGCTTGGCGGCAAGCGCAATTGATCCAGCGATCAGACCCAGCCCGATCAATGCAACCCGATTGTAAAGCGGTGCGCTCATCGCTCAGCCATGAATTGGGTCAGCGTGCGTGCAACGGCGCGCGTGGCACTTTCATCGCCAATCGTGATCCGCAGGCAGCCTGGCAAGTTGTAACCAGATACATCCCGCACAATCAGTCCTTTGGCCTTCAGCGCCATATCCGCAGCGTTTGCCGTGGCTTGATCGGCAAAGCGCACGCACAAAAAATTGCCGTGTGCAGGATCGCTTGGCAGTCCTGCCCGGGAAAGCTCACGCGCAAGCCATTCGCGCCAAATCTCATTCTGGATCACACAATGCTCGGTATATTCCACGTCGCGCACGGCAGCCTCGGCTGCGGCCAGCGCTGGCGAGGCAACATTAAACGGGCCGCGCACACGGTTGAGCACGTCAATAATCTCCGCCGAAGCATAGCCCCACCCCACCCGAAGGGAGCCGAGACCATAAACTTTCGAGAATGTTCTGGTCATGATCACGTTACGCGCCCCATCGACCAGAGCGATGCCCGGATCGTATCCCGGCTCGCGCACGAACTCAGCATAGGCGCCATCGAGGACCAGCACGACATGTGGCGGCAAGCTTCGTGCCAGACGGTCAATTTCGCTTTGCGCGATCAGGGTGCCGGTGGGGTTGTTCGGATTTGCCAGGAAGACAAGGCGCGTGCGCTCCGTCACCGCACCCAGAATAGCGTCTATATCGGTCTTGCGTTCGTCTTCGGGAACAACCACAGGCGTTGCACCGGCGATCCGGCCGTAGATCGAGTACATCGCAAAGCCATGTTCAGTGTGGATCAATTCCGTGCCGGGCCCGGCATAGGCCTGACAGATCAGGCTCAAAATCTCGTCTGATCCCGCGCCGCAAACAATGCGGTCTGCATCCAGCTTGTAGATATCCGCAATCGCGCGGCGCAATGCTGTTTGCCCACCATCGGGATAAGTCGCCAGATCCCCGGCAACCTCCTTGTAGGCTTCAACCGCATTCGGTGAGGGTCCAAGCGGGTTTTCGTTCGACGACAGTTTGATCGGGCGATTGGCACCCGTGCCATGGCCACCATCGCCGCCGACATAGGGCGTTACATCAAGAATTCCGGGCTGTGGCTGCGGCGCAGTCATGGGGCGTCACCTCGAACAATGGGTCGGTGCCCTGTCCTAGCCCGCAGCGTCAGCCATTTCCAGCGCTGACGCCTGCAAATGCCGCCGCAGGAAGGTCGCAGCCTGCGCAATCGCCTCATCAGCCTCAGGAATGCGGTGGTGGAAGTGATGCCAAGCATGTGGCGTGCGGGGCCAAAAGCGCAACTCAACATCCACACCACTGGCACTTAGCCGCGCTGACATTGCACGGGCGTCATCGGCCAGCATCTCAATTTCGCTCGCTTGGATCAGCACGGGGCAACAGCCAGCGAAGCTGCCATGGATCGGGGACGCGCGGGGGTCGTCGGGAGATTGCCCGTCCAGATACCCGGCGGAGGCCTCCACTACGCGTTCGTAGGGCAGCATCGGATCGCGCCTTGCGTTGCTGCTGTAAGTCTCACCGCCCAAGGACAGGTCTGCCCAGGGACTGAACGTCGCCGCAGCGGCTGGGTAAGGTAAATCCTCCGACCCGCACAGATGCAGCAGGGCCAACACCAGACCACCTCCTGCACTGTCGCCTGCAAAGGCGATGTCATGGGCGTGATAGCCGCTCTGCAGCAAGTGACGATAGGCAGCGGCACAATCTTCGATCGCGGCGGGGAAGGGGTGTTCGGGTGCCAGTCGATATTCCGGCAGGAAAACACGCACCCCGCACCGCCGCGCCAATTCGGCTGCGAGGGACCGATGGGTTGCAAGTCCGCCCGCACAATATGCGCCACCATGCAGAAAGAGGATAACCTGACCGCGCGGAGGCGTGCCATGGGTCAACCATTCCGCTTCGATCTTGCCCTCTGGCCCGGTTACCCATGCGGCATTGCGATGCGTTCCAGGAGGGACGTGCAGACTTCTCTCAGCCCGCCGCGCCATCGTCGCCCGCAACTCTCCAACATCCTGCACCTTGGCCAGCCACGGCTTTTCGAAGTTGCGCAGGATGAGGTTGAGTGCGGCCAGACGAAACGACATGGTTAATTGCCCCGTCGCCGCTCGATCGCATCCCAGATTTTCGCGGTGATGTTGGTTTCGTCGAAGCGTTCTAGTTCCTGAATACCGGTTGGGGACGTCACGTTAATCTCTGTCAGCCAATCACCGATCACGTCGATCCCAACAAAAATCTGCCCCTTTTCGCGCAATGTCGGGCCGATTGCTGCGCAGATCTCCCGATCCCGCTCCGTCAGTTCAACCTTCTCGGGGCGCCCGCCGACATGCATGTTGGAGCGTGTTTCACCTTCTGCCGGTACCCGGTTGATGGCACCGACCGGTTCGCCATCCACAAGTATGATCCGCTTGTCGCCGGCACTGACCGCTGGAAGGAACTTTTGCATGATCAACGGCTCACGATTGATCCCACCAAAAAGTTCGTGGAGCGAGGCAAGGTTGCTGTCACCCGGTTTCAGCCGAAACACCCCTGCGCCTCCGTTGCCGTAAAGCGGCTTCAGGATCACATCACCATGGGCCGCCCGGAACGCCTTCAGGGTCTCCAGATCACGGGCGATCAGCGTGGGTGGGGTCAGATCCGGGAATTGTAGGACGAGCAACTTCTCGGGATAGTTGCGCACCCAGGTCGGATCGTTGACGACGAGTGTTTCTGGATGGATGAAGTCCAGCAGATGTGTCGTCGTGATGTAGCCCATGTCAAACGGGGGATCCTGCCGCAGCCACACGACGTCGAACGCGCCCAAGTCACGCCGCTCCATTGGGCCTGCGTCAAAGTGATTGCCGATTTCCCTGCGTAAAGTAACGGCCTGCCCGCGCGCCATGACACGACCTTCTTCCCAACTCAGTTGATCGGGTGTGTAGTAAAAGAGGCTGTGCCCACGCGTTTGCGCCTCCTCCATGATCCGGAAAGAGCTGTCTGCGTTGATATCAACAGCGCCAAGCGGGTCCATTTGCATCGCGACGGAAAGGGATTTGGCCATATTGGGCCTCGCATTTGATCAGGCATTGGGTCCTGCGAGCAGGACGGTTCGCTTCAGCACCTGTGGCGGGGCGGCTACGCTTTCAATAGGCCGTCCCGCACGAAGACGTGCGCGTCTGCGGTTCAAATGCGGCGGCGTGGGTCATCCGCGAACAGCGCATGGCTGACCACTTCGCGCACCCCGGAAACCGACGCCGCGATCTGCGTGATCTTTCGCAACTCCGCCTCGCTCTGCGCGATGCCCATGATATGTGCCACGCTATTCACCACCTCGACATCGTAGTTCAGCAACGAAACATCAGGATCCTGTCCAACGAGCAGACGGATCGAGTTCGCGATGCGCACGTCGGTCGCGATTCCACTGATTGTGCGATCGGCGATTGAGATCTGGTTGGACACGTCGCGAACGTCGCGGACGCCCTGCGCGATCGCGCCTGCGCGTGCTTTCGCGGCCTCATTCGGCACGGCGCCGAGCAGGACGACACGCCCTTCCCAAACAGTCACCGAGACCTGCCGGGACAATTCCGCGCTTTCCTGAAAAAGCGCATCGTTGATCCGCAGGTCGATTTCGACATCTGTCGCCGCTTCGCCGGTCGAGCGGATCTGTGCGGAGGACAACGCGCCAGCGGCAACACCACCGACGAGAACGGGGCCACAGCCTGATGCGAGCAACGCACAGCATAGCGCGATTGTCGCAGTTGAGATTGGTTTGATCATGTCACACCTCTTTCGCCTCAAAAGGGCTGGGCATTCTCTATGATCTGGGTCGCGCCGTGCCTGTCGAGCAGAACGACGTCGAACCGAATGTCAGCATTGGTGCCCATGCCATGCATCAGCATATAGCTTTCCGCAGCACGCTCCAAGCGTGACCATTGCCTTGGCATCACGGAATGTGCGGCTTCTTCGAGACTGCGTCGGGCCTTAACCTCGACAAAGACGGTTGTTGGCCCCTTCGAGACGACGAGGTCGATATCACTTCCGCCATGATCCCGCGGCCCGCGCCATCGGCGGGCAATCACCCGATATCCACGGTTTTCATAAAGACGCGCAGCAGTGTCTTCGGCTGTCAGGCCGGTCTGATAGGCGCACTTGCCTCGGGTGGTCCGATGCGAAGGCTCCACGATCGGCTTTGGCTGGGGGCGGTCGAGCGCTGCAAAGAAATCCAGCTGTCTGCTGTGAAATGACATTTCGGTGCTCCCAACCTCAAACCTCCCTCAGCATTCAAGCAATATCCTAACATTTATCTAACGCGGCCGACCGCGAGCGCCATTTGATAGGCCACTTTGCGCGGGATGCCCGTCTCTTCCTGAATCTGCTGTGCTGCGTCTTTCGTTGAGAGCGTTTTCAGCAACTCTGCAAGCCGGGCCCGGATCGCCGCTTCGTCGACGTCCTGCGTGACGGGTGGACCGACGACGATCACAATTTCGCCTTTTGGCGGGCCCTCTGCGGCGAGTGTCTCTGCAAGCTCTTCCAATGATCCGCGTCGGACCTCCTCAAACTTTTTGGTCAATTCGCGGCAAATCGCGACCTGCCGCTTGCCGCCCAGCCGATCAGCCATTGCGCGCAAGGATGCGGCCAGCCGCTTCGGGCTCTCGTAGAACACCAATGTCGAGGGAACCGCGGCCAGGGCCTGCAAGAAACTGTCGCGAGCCCCGGTCTTGGTCGGTGCGAAGCCTGCGAAATAGAACTGATCCGTTGGGGGGCCTGCCACTGATAAGGCCGCGAGCAAGGCGGAAGCCCCCGGTGCGCTGCGCACGACATGGCCCGCTTCCCGGACGTCGCGCGCAAGGGCATAGCCGGGATCGGCAATCAGGGGTGTTCCCGCATCAGAGGCGTAGGCAACGCTTTTTCCCTCCCCAAGTGCCGCCAGAAGGCGCGGTCGTTGTGCCGCGCCGTTGTGGTCGTGATAGGGAATCATAGGCCGGCCGGCCACCGGCACCCCGTGGATCTCCATCAGCCGACGCAAGGTGCGCGTGTCCTCTGCCGCCAGAACATCGGCCTCGCGCAGGATATCGAGTGCGCGCAACGTGATGTCAGCCGCCGTTCCGATCGGGGTCGCGACGAGATAGAGGGCCGGTTCAAGCGCCATTTCGGCCTCCGAATGGTGGCAATTTTCTACTTTATCGGATCAACTGCTGTTCTATATCGTGCCGAGTAACAATCTTGCCATTCGGCATCGCATTTTAGCAGGATCGGAGACAGCATAATGCGTATTTTGTCCAGCAGCGCCACAACGTTCCTACGGGGGGTCGCCGCAACCATCGCGCTTACCGCCGTGGCGGCGTGTACCGCCCCCGTCGAGACAAGCACCGCCCCGGCGGCCCCCGTGGCCGAACCTGCCCCCGCCATCCTGGCGCCCGGTCAGATTGATCCGAACGGCCCGGTGAACGTGGCCCTGCTGATCCCGTCGGGCGGCGCGGACGCGGAACGCAACGCCCTTGCGCAAAGCCTTGAAAATGCAGCGCGGCTTGCAATCGCAGATGCGCCCGATGTGACCGTCAATTTGCGCACCTATTCAACTGCTGGAGATCCCGCGCGGGCGACACAGGCTGCAAGTCAAGCGATCGTCGAAGGTGCGGACGTCCTGGTCGGGCCTCTGTTCTCTGCATCGGTCGCGGCGGCAGGGCCAATTGCACAGGCCGCCGGCGTGCCCGTTCTCAGCTTCTCGAACAATTCCGCCGTCGCCGGCGCAAATGTCTATGTTCTGGGCAACACGTTTGAGAGCCGCGCCACGCGTCTCTTGTCTTATGCAGCTGCGAATGGTTTGCGCCGCACCGGCATCATTCACACGCAGGATGCGGAAGGAAATGCCGCACTCAATGCGGTGCGCACTGCCGCAAGCAGCACCGGGACGGATCTTGTGGCGACAAGTTCATACCCGCGCTCACGCGACGGTATCCCTGCGGCGGGACAGGCCTTCACCAATGCCATGACCTCAGCGGGCGTCAACAACCTCGTCATGTCGGATAGTGGCGCTGGTTTGGTCTATGCCTCCACATTCCTGCCGTTTCACGGGATGAATATGAGCGAAGTTCAGGTGATCGGCCTGCAAGACCTGTCTGACCGCGCCTTTGCATCCGAGCGGACATTGGAAGGGGCATGGTTCACAACACCGGATGCGGGACGTGCAGCCGCGTTCCAATCGCGCTATACCGCGCGCTATGGCACATCGCCCCACGCGCTTGCGCCGATCGCATATGATGGCATCGCGGTCGTAACAGCACTGATGCAACAGGCCCGTGCCACCGGAAATGTTGACGCATTCGCGGCAACGAATTTGACGAGCCCCAGTGGTTTTACCGGGGTAGAGGGCGCGTTCCGCCTCACGCCGGGGGGCGGCAATGAGCGCGCACTTGCAATTATGGAAGTGACCCGTGACGGACCCCAGCTTGTTGATCCCGCCCCAGGACGTTTCGGAGTCGCCGGTTTCTGACCCGGCCATGACAGATCCGTCGGCCAGCCGCTTTGTGCTGGACGACGGAGCCGCCAGCCGCAACGCGCTGCAACATGCGTTGGAGCAGGCTGTAGCCGAGTGTGATGGTGCCGACGCGATTCGGCAGGCGATCATCAAAACACTTGTGGCTGAACAGGAGGCTCGACGAGCCGAGATTGCCGCAGCACTTGCCGAGGCACCTCTTTGTGGCCCTCAGGCTGCGAGAGCCTATTCCCGACTTACGGATGTGATCGTCAGTGCAGCCCTTGATTCAGCGCTGCGCTGGCTTCATCCACGCCCCAATCCGACCGAGGGGGAGCGTATCGCCGTGCTAGCGGTCGGCGGTTTTGGCCGCGCCGAAATGGCCCCGTTCTCTGATGTCGATCTTCTGTTCCTGACGCCTTACAAGCAGACAGCGTGGGGTGAGAGCCTGATTGAGGCTGTGCTCTACATCCTTTGGGACTTGCGCCTGAAGGTCGGGCAGTCCGTGCGGACCGTGGATCAGTGCTTGCGACTGGGACGCGATGACATGACCATCCGGACCACGCTACTGGAGCGGCGTCATATCTGGGGCGATAGCGACCTGTCTGCCGAACTGGATCAACGCATTTGGAACGACCTCTTTCGTGACACCGGCCCCGAATTCGTCGAAGCGAAACTGGCAGAGCGGGAAGCTCGGCATGAACGTAATGGCGGCACCCGATATCTCGTCGAGCCAAATGTGAAAGAATCAAAAGGGGGGCTGCGTGATCTGCAGACCCTCTTCTGGATCGAGAAGTATCTTTACGATGTCGAGGATCCGAAGGTCCTCGTCGAAAAGGGTGTCTTTACCGAAGATGAGTTCGCGATCTTTTCCGCCGCCGAGAGCTTCCTTTGGTCGGTGCGGTGCCATCTCCATCTGACAGCCAATCGTGCTACGGAACATCTCAGCTTCGACATGCAGGTTGAGGTGGCGGCCGCGATGGGGTTCGTCGACGCTGACGGCCAGCGGGGTGTTGAGCGTTTCATGCAGGTCTACTTCCTGCACGCCCGCTCGGTCGGGGAACTCAGCCGAATTTTCCTGGTTTCACTGGAGGCCAAGCACATCAAGGCAAAGCCCGGCTTCGGTCAGGCGATCCGGAACATTTTCGGCCGGGAGCGCGACCGCACGCCAGAAGGGTTCGTGCTGGCAGATGGACGGTTGAACGTGGAGGACGAAGAGAAATTTCTCTCTGATCCCGTTAATCTCCTGCGCCTTTTCCAGATCGGGCTTGAGGCTGAAACGCTGATCCATCCCGCAGCGCTGCGCATGGCGACCGCCAATCTCGATCTGCTTGAACAGGTCCGGGAAGACGACCGTGCCAACCGCATCTTCCTCGATATCCTTTTGGGTAATACCAACCCGGAACGCGGTTTACGCCGAATGAACGAGACCGGCGTTCTGGGCGCATTCATCCCGGAATTCGGGCGCATCGTCGCGATGATGCAGTTCAACATGTATCACAGCTACACGGTGGATGAGCACACGATCACCTGTATCTCGGTCATGAGCCGGATCGAGCGGGGCAAGCTGGTCGATGAACTGCCCTACGCGACGGAAGTGATGGCAAAGGGCCTCAACCGCCGAGTGCTCTACGTCGCGATGCTGCTCCATGATATCGGCAAAGGGCGGCCAGAGGATCATTCGATTATCGGGGCAGAGCTGGCGGCGGAAATCTGTCCCCGTTTGGGGCTGAATGAGGCGGATACCGATCTGGTTGTCTGGCTTGTTCGCCACCACCTGTTGATGAGCGATACGGCACAAAAACGCGATATTTCCGATCCCCGAACCGTTTCTGACTTCGCAAAAATCGTCGGGTCGCAGGAGCGTCTGAAACTGCTGCTGGTGCTGACCGTCTGCGACATCCGCGGCGTTGGCCCGAACACGTGGAACAACTGGAAGGCCGTGCTGCTGCGCCAGCTCTTTTCGGCGACACAGGACTATCTGACCGACGGCATCGACAGCCCGACCCGCCATCAGCGGGAGGAGGAGGCGAAAGAGGCGCTCTCCGCAGCTCTTTCCGACATGTCGGCAGAGGCGCGCGCGGCCGAGTTGGATCGTCACTACACGCCGTATTGGCTTGGTCTACAAACGGAAAGCCATGTCGGTGTGGCGCGGATGATCGCGAATGTGAAGGACGACGCGATCGAAAGTGAATTCGTCGAAGAGCCGTCCCGCGACGCAACCCGCGTGACGTTCGTGAATGCGGATCATCCCGGCGTCTTTGCCCGCTTGGCCGGTGCACTTGCGCTTGTGGGCGCCAATGTTGTCGATGCGCGCACCTATACCACGTCCGACGGCTACGCGATTTCGGTGTTCTGGATTCAGGACATTGAGGGCAGCCCCTACGAATCTGCGCGCCTTCAACGTTTGCGCGCAACCGTGACGAAAACCCTGATGGGTGAAGTTGTGGCGCGCACCGCTCTCGACCCGAAAGATAAGATCAAACGGCGCGAGCGGGAGTTCATCGTTCCAACAAATATCAGCTTCGACAATGCCGGTTCCGATCTGTTCACGATCATCGAGGTTGATACACGCGACCGTCCCGGTTTGTTGCATGACCTCACCCGTGCTCTGGCCTCGGTTAACGTGAACATTTTCTCCGCCATCATCGCGACCTATGGCGAACAGGCAGTCGACACGTTCTATGTGAAGGATCTGTTCGGTATGAAGCTGAACTCACCCAACAAGCAAAGGCAGATCGAGAACGCGGTTCATGCTGCTGTGATGCGACGGCCAGAGGGGACGCGCTAGGCGCGCTTCGGCTTGGCTCAAATACCCCCGCCGGAGGCGAGCGACCGCTCCAACAGCGCGCACGGTCGCTTTTCTTCCCGTGACCCCGGCTGCGAACAGGGATAAGGCGGTGGCATGAAACCGATCCGCCTGCTTTCCGCATTTCTGACCGTTGGGGCCTGGACCCTGCTGAGCCGTATCCTCGGCTTTGCCCGCGATATCCTGATCGCGGCTTATCTCGGCGCTGGGCCAGTGGCGGAGGCATTTCTGGTCGCGTTCTCGCTGCCCAACATGTTCCGGCGTTTTTTTGCGGAGGGCGCGTTCAACACCGCCTTTGTCCCGATGTTCTCGAAACGGGTGGAGCAGGGCGAAGGGGCGCTCGGCTTTGCCCGGGACGCGTTCAGCGGTTTGGCAGGTGTGTTGATCGTCTTCACGCTGATCGCTCAGCTGGCCATGCCAGGACTTGTCTTGCTGATGGCCTCAGGCTTCGCTGAGGATCAACGCTTCGATCTGGCGGTGGAGATGGGGCGCATCGCATTTCCCTACATCCTGTTCATCTCTCTGGCGGCTCTGCTTTCTGGCGTGCTGAATGCGACGGGGCGTTTTGTGGCGGCTGCCGCTGCTCCGGTCGTCCTCAACATCATCCTCGTTGCGATGATGCTGGGCGCATCGGCGCTGGGCTATGATATCGGAATGGCCTTGGCTTGGGGGGTTCCGCTGGCGGGCATCGCGCAACTCGTCTTGCTGTGGAGTGCGGCTGCACGCGCGGGGTTCCGGCTGGTTCCCGCGCGGCCGAGGTTGACGCCGGAACTGCGTCGTTTAGCTGTGATCGCTTTTCCCGCGGCCCTTGCCGGTGGTGTCATGCAGATCAACCTGCTCGTCGGACGGCAGGTGGCCAGTTTTTTCGACGGCGCAGTCGCTTGGCTGAACTATGCTGATCGGCTCTATCAACTTCCCCTCGGCGTGGTTGGCATCGCAATCGGCGTCGTGCTATTGCCCGACCTTTCGCGCCGTTTGAGCGCCGGTGATGCTGTGGGCGGGCGCGAGGCGGTGAACCGCGCGGCAGAGTTCTCGCTGGCATTGAGCTTACCCGCTGCCGTCGCGCTGATCATCGTGCCATTGCCGATTGTGACCGTTCTGTTTGAGCGCGGGGCGTTTTCAGGGATCGACGCCGCCGCAACGGCTCAGGCGGTTGCTGTCTATGGGGCCGGGCTTCCGGCCTTTGTGCTGCTCAAGGTCGTGCAACCGATATTCTTCGCGCGTGAGGACACGAAAACCCCCTTCCGGCTCGCCGTCGTCGGTATGGTGGTGAATGTGGCCGTCGCCGTTGGGCTGGCGCCCGTGATGGGTTTTCTGGCAGCTGCCCTTGGCACCACGCTTGCAGCATGGGTCAATTTTGCGCTGCTCTGGCGGGCAGCCCGGCAGTTCGGAGACGCCGCGCGGCCAGATAGCCGACTGCGCCGGGCCTTCCCCCGCCTTGCGTTGGCTGCCTTTGGTATGGGGTTGGCGCTCTGGGCCAGTGTGAACTTGGCGGGTGATGCCTTTGTGCTTGCTGGCGTACGCTACATCGCTCTCGCCGGTTTGGTCGCTGGCGGCGCAACCACTTACGCGATCATTGCCGTCGCGACAGGAGCCGTGTCAAAATCCACTCTGCGTCAGGCAGTCAGACGCGGCTGACTTTCGCCGCGACGTGCTCTCTCCAGACGAGAAGCAGGGCCGCCCCTACGATTGTTGCCGCACCGATCAGGCTCAGCCCGCTTGGGATCACGCCGAAAAGGGCGAAATCCAGCAATGCCGCGAAGATCAGCGTTGTGTAGAAAAATGGCATGGCAAAGCTGGCCTCCCCCTTCATGGCCTGAAGAAAGCAAACCTGCGCGCTCACGACACAAAGCCCCAGACCTGCGAGGCCCAGCCATTGCAAGCTGCTTGGCGCATTCCAGACAAAGCTCGCAACGGTCAGGGCGATCACGCATCCGATGATATTGTTCACAATCAGGATCTGAAATGGTGCTTCCCGCGCGGTCAGACGCTTGATCGCGATCACTTCGGCGCCCATCAGCACGGCTCCGGCAAGCGCAATCAATGCGGCGGGTTGCATGGCATCTGTACCGGGACGGATCAACAAAAGCGCACCGGAAAAGGCGATCCCAGCGGCGGCAAACCGCCATTTGCCCACCCGCTCACCCAGCAAAGGGATGGCCAACAGCATCGCAATAATCGGATTGATGAAGGTGATCGCCGTCGCATCGGCCACCGGCATCAGGGCCACAGCAGCAAACAGACATGTCACGCCTCCCCAACCCAGAAAAACCCGCGTCACGTGAAGCGGCAGGTTCGGTTGAACGATCCTTGGTCGCAGTGCAACTGCCCCGATTGACAATGCGGCCAGCGCAAAGACGAAGCGTCCTGCACTGACCTGAAACGGGTGCAGTGCATCAGGTCCAGAGCCAAGCGCTTTCGCGATCAGCGAAGCGGCCCCCATGCAGGCGGCAGCGATCAGCATCATTGCGACCACGCGCAGGTTCATATCAATCGCTCCAGTGTTACGGATGTCGGCCGGTCATATCCCGGATGGGACGTGCGTGCGACCTCAACGAAGCCCAGCTTTTTGAAGGCGCGCTGGTTGTCAACGAGTTCTACACGGGTCTCCAGACGCAGAACCGGGCGATCAGCCAACTCAATAGCCCAGTCAATCAACCGCCGTGCAATACCCTGCCCTTGATGGCGAGGGTGAACGGCGAGCTTGCCCAGATAGGCGTGATCTGCCCTCCGGCTCAGGAACGCGCAGCCCACAACCATGTCTGCGTGTCGCGCGACCAGCAGCACTTGCTCCACGCGATGCAATGCAATGTCATGCACGCGCGTGCGATGCAGCGATGAGGGAGGATCTATCCGCCCATCCATCGGCGCGAAAGCTGTGTGCAAAAGGGCCAGCACGGCGGCGTCCTGCGCAAAGCTTGGCCCCGTGATTTCGATGCGAACTGTCATGGCTCTGCGCTCGCTCACATTCCGGTCGGGGTCAACCCTGTTGCAGCCGCAACAAAACGCCATATCGCTCGGGTCGTCTGGAAACATCCTTGCCATTGACTTGACGGCAGCGGCCCCGGATAAGCGGTACTTCCTTTGTGTCCCGGGTTCGTGCGCAATGGATCAAACCGAAACGACCCGACCTGTGATCCGATGTAAGGAGAATCGACGTGATCACGCCCGTTCTGCCAACCTATGCACGGGCACCGCTTTCCTTTGTGGAAGGTGAGGGCCCCTGGCTGATGACCGAAGACGGCACGCGCTATCTGGACATGGGGGCCGGCATTGCCGTTGCAGCCCTCGGCCACGCGCATCCCCGTCTCATCGCTGCATTGGATAAGCAGAGCCGACGACTCTGGCACACGTCGAACCTCTACGAGATCCCCAACCAGACCAAGCTGGCGGAAATGCTGGTCGAGCACACATTTGCCGACACGGTGTTCTTCACCAATTCGGGGACAGAGGCGACGGAAGCCGCCGTCAAAATGGCGCGGAAATATCATGCCGTTAAGGGCACCGGGCGCGATGAGATCATCACGTTCGATGGATCCTTCCACGGTCGGACCCTTGGCATGATCTCTGCTGCTGGGGCCGAAAAGCTGACCAACGGCTTCGGTCCGCTTCTGCCCGGATTTGTGCACGTTCCCTTCGGGGACCATGACGCGCTGAAGGCCGCGATCACGGATCGTACGGCTGCCATCATGATCGAGCCTGTTCAGGGCGAGGGCGGCATCGTCCCCGTACCGGACCAATGCCTGAAAGGGCTGCGCGATCTGTGCGATGAGCATGGGATCCTGCTGATCTATGACGAGATCCAGTGCGGTGTCGGGCGGACAGGCAAACTCTTCGCCTATGAATGGTCGGGTGCTGCACCTGATATTATGGCGGTGGCCAAGGGTATTGGCGGTGGGTTCCCACTGGGGGCCTGCCTTGCCACGCAAGAGGCCGCAACAGGCATGACGGCAGGCACCCACGGCACGACCTATGGTGGCAATCCGCTGGCCTGTGCGGTTGGCTGTGAAGTGATGTCCGTCATGACAGAGGACGGGTTCCTCGATCACGTCAACGAGGTTTCAGGGCATCTGCGTCAGGGGCTTGAAGGGCTGGTTGCATCACATCCGGATATTTTCGAGCTTGTGCGCGGCGCCGGTCTCATGATCGGGGTCAAGTGCAAGGTTCCAAATATGGACGTGGTCAATGCCGGCTATGACGCGCAGGTGCTCGTCATTCCTGGCGGGGACAACGTGATCCGTATCCTGCCGCCGCTGATCGTGACGCGCGAGAATATCGACGATGCTGTGCGCCGATTGGATCAGGCCGCAATAGCCCTCGAATCCAGATAACATCCCGGCCCGGTTGCAAGTCGACCGGGCCAGCGCACCTCTGCCCGCCACGTGCGCCAGAAGGAAAAAGCAAGATGACCCATTTCCTCGACCTCAACTCCGTGAACGAAACCGATCTGCGCGCGATGATTGATCAGGGGCGCCGCATCAAGGATGCGCGCGCGGGCCAGCCCAAGGGCGCGCTCGATGCCGAACAGCCGCTCAAGGATCATATGGTCGCGCTGATCTTCGAAAAGCCCTCCACCCGCACGCGCACCTCCTTCGATTTGGGTGTGCGCCAGATGGGCGGGCAAACGATGGTGCTGACCGGTTCTGAAATGCAGCTCGGCCATGGGGAGAGCATTGCCGACACCGCGCGCGTGCTCAGCCGATATGTCGACCTGATCATGATCCGCACCTTTGCCGAAGAGACGTTGCTGGAACTGGCGGAGTACGCCTCCGTCCCGGTGATCAATGGCCTGACCGACCGCACCCATCCCTGTCAGATCATGGCTGATGTGATGACCTTTGAGGAACATAAGGGCCCGATAAAGGGCAAGCGCGTCGTCTGGATGGGCGATGGCAACAATGTGTGCGCCTCCTTCCTGCACGCCGCAGGGCAGTTCGGCTTCGATTTCACCTTCTGTGGACCAGAGGTGCTCGACCCCGAAGCCGATGCCATCACCTTTGCCCGGTCAAAGGGCAGCGATGTGCGGATCGAGCGTGATGCGGAGACAGCAGCCGAAGGCGCGGACCTCATCGTCGCGGATACATGGCTTTCAATGCATGACGACGCCAGCGCACGCGACCGCCGCCACAATCTGCTCAAACCGTATCAAGTGAACGAGCGGCTGATGGCTCAGGCGCCAGATGCGCTTTTCATGCATTGCCTGCCAGCCCACCGGAACGAGGAAGTGACAGACGCTGTCATGGATGGACCACAATCGGTGATCTTTGATGAGGCTGAAAACCGCGTCCATGCCCAAAAAGCCGTCATGCGCTGGTGTCTCGACCGGCTTTGATCCCTGATTTCGGATTGGCCAAAATACCCCCGCCGGAGGCTTCGACATAAGCTGTCAAATGCCTCCGGTAATGGCAATTCACCAGATAAGAATTTCAGCGCGAGCGCACGAAACCCACAATGTCGTAAGTTTTTGCGATGATCGGCTCCGCGACGTTTGCAGCACGTTCGGCCCCTTCGCCCAGAATGCGATCAATTTCGGCCGGGTCGTCCATCAAACGGGACATTTCTGTCGAGATCGGTGCCAGTTTTTCGACGGCAAGCTCGGCCAGCGCGGGCTTGAACGTACCGAATTGCGCTCCGCCATATTCAGCGATCACCGCATCGCGGGTTGTCCCGGCCAGTGCCGCATAGATGTTCACGAGGTTGCGTGCCTCTGGCCGATCGGCAAGACCGTCCGTGGTTTCGGGCAGCGGCTCTGGATCGGTCTTGGCCTTGCGGATCTTCTTCGCAATCGTGTCCGCATCATCGGTGAGGTTGATGCGGCTCGCGTCTGAGGGATCGGATTTCGACATCTTCTTCGTGCCATCGCGCAGGGACATGACGCGGGTTGCCGCACCCTCGATGATCGGCTGCGTTTCAGGGAAGAACTCTACGCCGTAATCGTGGTTGAACTTCGCCGCGATGTCCCGTGTCAGCTCAACATGCTGTTTCTGATCCTCGCCCACGGGCACATGGGTCGCGTGATAGGCAAGGATGTCGGCCGCCATAAGTGAGGGGTAGGCATAGAGACCAAGCGAGGCTTTCTCGGCATTCTTGCCCGCCTTGTCCTTGAACTGGGTCATCCGGTTCATCCAGCCCATGCGCGCGACGCAGTTGAAGATCCAGCCAAGCTCTGTGTGTTGCGGCACCTGGCTTTGATTGAACAGGATCGACTTCGCGGGATCGAGGCCTGAGGCGATATAGGCCGCCGCAAGCTCCCGCGTGGCGTGGCGCAGTTTGGCGGGCTCCTGAAAGCTTGCCGTGATCGCGTGCAGATCGACGATACAGTAAATCGTCTCCATCCCCTCATCCTGCATTTGGACGAAGCGCTTCACAGCGCCCAGATAATTGCCCAGTTGCAGGTGATTTGTCGGCTGGATGCCGGAGAAGACGCGCGGCGTGAAGCTGGTCATTGCAAAACCCTCGGGATAGATCGGGGGCGTTATCCTATGTCTGACAGGATTTGCCAATGGCCCTCTATATCGACGCTGATGCCTGCCCGGTGAAAGAGGAGGCCAAGAAGGTCGCCCACCGCCACAAGATGAAGGTCTTTGTCGTGTCGAATGGTGGCATCCGGCCTGATCCGCATCCTGATGTGGAAACCGTCGTGGTCGAGGCCGGCCCCGATATCGCGGATAAATGGATCGCTGACCGCACGGGGCCGGGCGACATTTGTGTGACCTCTGACATTCCTCTCGCTGACGCGGTTCTCAAATCTGGCGCTATTGCCATTCAGCCTGATGGGGAAGTGTTCACAACCTCCTCCATCGGCAACCGGTTGGCTATGCGCGATCTGATGCAGGATTTGCGCGCTGCCGATCCGTTCCGGCAGGGCGGCGGCAAACCGTTCTCAAAGGCGGACCGATCTCGCTTCCTTGACCGCCTCGAAGCGTTGGCGCGCAAGGCAAGCCGCTAACGGCGCAGGGCGACGATAAAACAGGCCGTTCCGATCAGCGCAGCGGCAATAAGTGCAGACGTCAGCCCAACCGCATCTGCCAAGGCCCCCAGCAGCAGTGCGCCCAATGCCGTTGCGCCCAGCGCGGTCGTCGTCCAAAGGCTCATCACGCGACCGCGCATGTCATCGGTCAGCCGGATCTGCAAGGCGGACTGAATTCCCACGCCAATCAACGTGCCCGAAGCCCCCAGCCCGGCAAGGCAAAGCAGGGCAACCGGCCAGCTGCCGACGAGCCCTAGCGCGCCCGTCAGAGCGAGAGAGATGTATCCCGCCACGACTGAAAGGCGCGGCAGCCCGTCAAGTGCTCGGATCGGGTGCGTTGCCAGCCATACGGAGGCAATCAGCGCGCCAAACCCGGCGGCGGCGGTGAGCTGCCCCAACCCGTCTGCCCCGCGCGCAAAGCTGCCATCGGCGATCACCGGCAGAATCTCCTGCACCCCTCGACCAAAAACCGATGTGATGGTCGTCAGAGCGATGCCCATGAAGATCAGCCGGTCCTTGCCAACTTCCGCCAACCCGCCCTTGAAGGCGTCAACGAAGTTCTCGCGTCGCGCTTGGCGTGCTTTCTCGCGTGGATGGATCAGGGCCAGCGCCCAGAGCAAGGGTAGGAACGACACTGTGGTCACCAGCATTGTCACGCTCACGCCGTAGCGGGCGATCAGCGCACCTGCGATGAAGGGGCCCAGAAAGCGGGAGAGATTGAAGTTGATCGAGATGATCGGAACAGCTGCACCGATTTGATCCACTGGAACCAGTCGGGGTGCCAGTGTCATGCGCAAGGGGTGATGCATGGCCATGACAAGACCAAACAGCGTCGTGAAGGCCACCAGCACCCCTGGCGTAAGAAGTTCGCTGCGCTGCACAAGAAATAGGGCGGCGGACACCGCTGCAAGAGCTGCCTGAACCCAAATCGTGGCGCGGCGCGCATCCGTCCTGTCGGCAACCACACCCAGCAGTGGGCCGAGCAAAAGCGATGGCGCCATCAGCAGGAACGAGACAAGCCCGACAAAGCTTGCCAAGCCCGTCATCTCCCAGGCGAGCCATGCAAGCGAGATCCTTTGCAGCCACACCCCGTTGAGCGCAAAGAAATTGCCAATTGTGTAAATGCGGAAGTCACGGTGATGGAGAACGGTCTGGGCCATCCCCGAAGACATAGTTCAGTTGCTCCCGTTCGGCCATGCGCTGAATGCAGGGCGATACGGCGTTCAAAGCGCTTTGAATTGCGCAACCAATCCCTAACTCTTCCGTTGTGAGTGCAGCGATGGCGCGCAACGGGCGGGCCGGGCACCACTGGAAAGGAGATCGAAATGACCTTTGCACAAGAAGCGCCGAACCTGTTTGCCACTCTTGCGGCACGTGTCGGGACGATCATGAAAGACGCGCGGACCGATTTTTCAAACTGGCTGACCTACCGCGAAACAGTCGGTGAACTGGCTTGGCGTGATGAGCACCTTCTGGATGATCTGGGCATGGCGCCCGGCGATGTTCGTCCAGTCGCACGTGCGGCGAGCTATCGCTGACGCGGCGTTAACGTAACCGCTTACACATTTAGCCATGCAAATCATGCATGGCGGTTGGGCGGAAACGAAGATTGCGGGGGATGCTGCACTCCCTACATTGCACTGCAGCAAGACACTGTACGGGGGCCTCGAAACGGTCCCACAAACTGAAGGAACCGAAGACATGGCATTTGTAACTGCATCCGATATTCGTACCGAAAACCTGATCGCTCAGCGCGTTGTCGCGTTCTTCAACGACGCCCGCACCGCGTTCAACAAGCGCCGTATGTACAACCGGACTGTGTCCGAGCTGAACGCGCTGTCCTCGAACGAACTCAACGACCTCGGCCTGTCCCGCGCGGGCATCCGTGCCGCAGCTTACGAGGCGGTCTACGGCTAAGCCGATCCAACGAATACCCGCTGCTTTCCTCCCTAAGTTTCAGCGGGCCGCCCGACCTCTCCCTCCTCCCTGAGGGGTCTGGCATTCAAAGCGGCGATGCGGGTCCTCCCCCCGCATCGCCGTTTTCTTTTGCGCCCAGTTTCTGCATCATGCAGATCAACAGATGTAGAAGGGGACGGAGCAATCGCATCCGACGATCTCGAAACCTTGCGGACCTTGATCAAAAGTGTCGCGCAGGCCGACCCGACCATCGGGTCCGTACGGGAAGAACGGGCCTGGGGCCAACCCTCATTTCGGACACCACATAAGGGCATCGGAACCGCAGTGCGGCTTGGCCGCTCGAAGTCCGGTATCCCGCACCTCTATGTCCATTGTCAGACAACGCTGATTGCAGATTTCCGGGCGAAATGGGGCGACGACTTCGCATATGACGGCAACCGCGGGCTGGCTGTCACGGATCCGAATGATCCGCGCATCGCCGACTTCATTCACTCCGTCCTCAGCTATCGCTTGCGCTAGAACGGGACGTCGTCCCCCGCACTGCCTGCGCTCTTTACATAGCTGGCGAGCACTTTCTTCTCTCCGGCCTTTTCGAAGGCGATTGTCAGCTTGTCGCCTTCAAAGGCCGTGATCGCCCCATAGCCGAATTTCTGGTGGAACACGCGTTCGCCAATATCGAAGGCGGGTGTCGCCGCCGCATCGATGACCATATTGCGCGCTTCGGACGGTTGGCGGACCGAGCGTCGGGCAGAGTTGCGCTGCATCCGCGCCCATCCGGGAGAGTTGTAGACGTCGGCCTTGCTGGCCTTGTCCATCAAATCCGATGCGCCAATGGCCTGCTCGCGCGGGCTGGCAGAGGCTGCGGCCCCGAACCCGCCGCCATAAAGGCCCGGCGGCGTCAGCACCTCGACATGTTGTTCCGGCAGTTCGTCGATAAAGCGGGACGGCATGGCCGCATTCCACTGACCATAGGTCAGGCGGTTCGCGGCGAAGGTGATCGTGCAATGCCGCTCGGCGCGCGTGATGCCGACATAGGCGAGCCGCCGTTCCTCCTCCAAACCCTTGAGGCCACTTTCATCCATAGAACGTTGGGACGGGAACAGCCCGTCCTCCCAACCGGGCAGGAACACGACAGGAAATTCGAGGCCCTTGGCCGCGTGCAGCGTCATGATCGTAACCTTCTCCGCCGCGTCCTCTGTCTCGTTGGACATGACGAGGGCTACGTGCTCAAGGAAGCCTTGCAGATTTTCGAATTCCTCCAGCGCGCGGACAAGTTCCTTGAGGTTCTCCAACCGCCCAGGTGCCTCGGGCGTCTTATCGTTCTGCCAATGTGCGGTGTAGCCCGACTCATCTAGGATCACCTGCGCCAGTTCCACATGGCTGAGCGGGGCCTCAAGCCCCTCGGGCCGCTCCACCATCGGCTCATCCAGATCGATAACCGCATCGCTGTCCGGGCCGGGTTGTGTGCTCCACCGCATGATAGCGTTCCAGCGATCAATCCCGCGCAGCAATTCGGCGAGGTTCTTGGCACCCTTGCCCTTGATCGCGCCATCCGCGACCACGGTGCGGGCGGCGTCCATCATGCTGACGCCATTCTCACGCGCGAAGGCGTTGATGGTTTGTAGCGCCTTGTCACCAAGGCCGCGCTTGGGTGTGTTGATGATCCGCTCCAGCGCGAGGTCATCATCCTCCGACACGACAACCCGGAAATAGGCCATCGCGTCCCGGATCTCCATCCGCTCATAAAAGCGGGGGCCGCCGACCACGCGATAGGGCATGCCGATGGTCAGGAACCGGTCCTCGAAGGCCCGCATCTGGAACGAAGCACGCACCAGGATCGCTTGATCATTCAGCCCGATTGGGTCGAGACCTCGGGTGCCACGTTGATAACTCTCGATTTCCTCCCCGATCCAGCGGGCTTCCTCATCGCCATCCCAATGGCCGATCAGGCGGACCTTCTCGCCACCTTCCGCAGCCGTCCACAGGGTCTTGCCCAGCCGGTCGGCATTGCCTTTGATGACACCTGAGGCAGCGGCGAGGATATGCTCAGTCGAGCGGTAGTTCTGTTCCAGCCGGATGACGGCAGCGCCGGGGAAATCCTTCTCAAATCGCAGGATGTTGCCCACTTCCGCCCCGCGCCAGCCATAGATTGACTGATCGTCATCACCCACACAGCAGATATTCTTGTGCCCCTGCGCGAGTAGCCGCAGCCACAGATATTGCGCGACGTTCGTGTCCTGATACTCGTCAACAAGGATGTACTTGAACCAGCGCTGATACTTTTCGAGCACGTCCGGATGCGCTTTGAAAATCGACACTATGTGAAGCAGAAGATCGCCGAAATCTACTGCATTCAGCGTGATCAATCTCTTCTGGTAGTCGCGGTAAATGTCGACAACCTGACGTGTCGCGCCTGTCCCGCCTTCGCTTACGCGGGTAGTTACGTGGGGTAGGCAATGGACGATTTTATCCTCACTCGGCGGCACGTCATCAGGAAACCATCCACGATTTTTGTACCCGTCGATTATCGAAGCGAACCAACGCGGCGTCCACTTTTTCACATCAATATTTTCAGCTACTATGATCTGCTTGAGCAGTCTCAACTGATCATCCGTATCCAGAATCGTGAAGTTCGATTTCAGATCCACCAGTTCTGCATGACGGCGCAGCAGCTTGTTGCAAAGCGAGTGGAAGGTGCCCAGCCACGGCATCCCCTCTATGACACCGCCCACATGGCGACCGACCCGATCTTTCATCTCCCGCGCAGCCTTGTTGGTGAATGTCACCGCAAGGATTTCATTCGGTTGCGCCCGCCCTGAATTGAGCAGATGCGCGATCCGCGTGGTAAGCGCCTTGGTTTTCCCCGTTCCCGCACCGGCCAACATCAGAACAGGCCCGTCGAGCGTTTCCGCCGCCCGGCGCTGCTCGGGGTTCAGCTCATCAAGATAGGGCGCAGGGCGCGCGGCCATGGCACGGGCCGAAAGGCTTTCGCGCTCATAGCTCTCAAACGGATCATCGGACCAATCATTCATGGGGCGGGAGTGTAGCGCGCACATTCAGGAAGTTAAAGCTTCGTTCACGTCCTGTTCCATGCGGCGAAGCGTGCCGCTCAATCGTCCTGATATCGGCGATGGCAGGATGAACAGGTGTCCGACACCGCCTGAATCAACGGCTGAGCCTCTTCAAGCGTCGTCGCATCCGCCAAGGCCCGGCTGGAATTTTCGAATTCAACGGCGATGGCATTGAACGCGTCCCGCTCGACCGCGATCAATGGCAGCGCTTCGCTGTCACCCCCAAGCGACTCTTCGGGAAACCAGTCTTCAATCTCTGGCGCATGGGTCAGCAGGATGTCGACTGCGCGTGCTTGCAGCTCCGCGTCATAAGGCATCATCCCTCGGGTCATCATGCCAAGGCCGCGCATCGCCTCCCGCATTTCCTTCATCGCATCCATGCGTGTTTTCACGATTCCGGTCGCACCGCTATGGGCCTGCACTGGCGCGGCAGCGAGGGCGGCAATCATCGCATAATGTATCAGTCTCATGACCCGTTCTCCGTAAAGTGGCGCAAGCCTAGCACCTCGCCCCGGTCCGCGCCATTCAGACATCTTGACGTTTGCGTGCTGCGGCAGGACGGTTCGCCCATGGAAAATCTTGACGATCTCTACCCCTCCATCTCTGACCTTGCGGCCAAGGCACGAAAGCGCATCCCGCATTTCGCTTGGGAATATCTGGACAGCGGCACGACCGAAGAGGTCAGCATGCACACCAATCGCACGGCACTCGATGCGGTGAAGCTGACGCCCCGCTTCCTGAAAGGCGTCCAAAAGCCTGATCTGAGCACAACGCTCTTTGGTCAGCGTTATGAGGCCCCAATCGGAATGGCCCCGGTCGGCATGAGCGGCTTGATGTGGCCGGGCGCCGAAATGATGCTGGCCGACACCGCCCGGCGGGGCGGCGTGCCGTATTGCCTCTCGACTGTTGCGGCAAAAACACCGGAAGAGGTCGGCCCGGCCGCAGGCGATATGGGCTGGTTTCAGATGTACCCTCCCAAAGATGCCGAGGTGCGGCGCGATGTGCTGAAACGCGTCTGGGACAGCGGCATGCGCGTGCTGGTCCTGACAATAGATGTACCGTTTCCGTCTCGCAGAGAGCGTCAGCGCCGCTCTGGCCTCTCAATTCAGGCCGGTGTCAGCCGTCAAATGCTCGCCCATATCGCCGTGCGGCCCGGATGGGCGCTGGCCACAGCGCGGCACGGTAAGGCCACACTGGCGACCATCGCGAAATATTCCGAGGCCCAGGATCTGGAAGGCGTGCGCCGCTACTTCGTTGATCACTATAACCACAATCCGAGCTGGGATTACCTAAAGGCCCTGCGGGAGGAGTGGGACGGCGCACTTGTGATCAAAGGTGTTCTTGATCCCGTTGATGCGGAACAGGCCATCACACTCGGCGTTGACGGTATCTGGGTGTCGAACCACGGGGGGCGGCAATTCGACGCGGCCCCCACGGCCATCGACGTGCTACCCCAGATTGCGCAGACCGTTGCAGGGCGTGCTGCAATTATCTTTGACAGCGGCATCCGCACCGGCCTCGATATCCTGCGGGCCTTGTCCTGTGGGGCGGATTTCTGCTTTGCGGGGCGTCCGTTCCTCTACGGCGTGTCCGCAGCGGGTCAGGCCGGGGCGGATCAGGCGCTCCATATTTTCCGCGACGATCTGACGAACGGCATGCATCAACTCGGCACGCCGGATATTGTGAGCGTGCAGGCGCTGGAAAACGGGCGGCACCCCCGGTAAGCACCGGGTCGAGTTCGGTTTGGAGGTCTCGGAATGTCCCGTACAATCGCAATTGCCGCGTTGGGTGTCGTCGCTGTCGGTCTGGGGGTGACAGCAGGGGTCTTGCTGACGGGTGGAGACGACGAAATCCGGTTCGCACAATGCCGCGAATCCGTTGTTGTCGGGGGCGCCGACCAACTGGGCGGGCCGTTCACACTGGTCTCGGAAACTGGTGAGACGGTAACAGAAGCCGATGTGCTCGACGGTCCAACCCTCGTCTATTTTGGCTACACGTCCTGCCCCGATGTCTGCCCCATCGACCTGTTCCGCAATGGCGAAGTCGCTCATCTTCTTGATGAGCAGGGCGTGGCGATCACGCCGGTCTTCATCACCATCGACCCCGCGCGCGATACGCCACAGCAGGTGGCCGAATATACCGACTTCATGCATCCACGCATGCTGGGCTTGACGGGCAGTCAGGAACAAATCGACATCGCCGCGCGCGCCTACGGCGTCTACGCCGCCCGCGTGGGTGAGCCGGACGACCCCGATTACCTGATGGACCACTCCTCCTACAGCTACCTGATGTCGCCAGAGCATGGTTTTCTGGAGTTCTATTCCCGCCAGGCATCGGTTGAGCAGATGGTCGAGAACATTACCTGTTATGCAAACGCGATGTAGTCCCTTGATCCAGCCGCCAGACTGCTACGTACCGGGTATAACTGGATAATAAAGGCGGGAACTTATGGCTGACGCTGCGCTCGAAATTGGATCGGACCCAAATCTTCTGTTGCTCGATGATGATGAGCCGTTTCTGCGGCGTCTCTCTCGCGCGATGGAAAAGCGTGGTTTTGCGCCGAAGGAAGCGGGCAGCGTGGCTGAGGGGCTGGCGGCTGTAAAATCGAACCCGCCTGCCTATGCTGTCGTCGATCTGCGCCTCGAGGATGGCAATGGTCTGGAAGTAGTCGAGGCACTGCGCGAGGCACGGCCGGAAGCGCGGATCGTGGTGCTGACGGGCTATGGCGCGATCGCAACCGCTGTGGCGGCGGTAAAGATTGGCGCGACGGATTATCTGTCGAAACCCGCCGATGCGAATGATGTCACTGCGGCACTGCTCGCCAAAAAGGATGATCTGCCGCCCCCACCGGAAAATCCGATGAGCGCCGACCGCGTAAGGTGGGAGCATATTCAGCGCGTTTACGAGCTGTGCGACCGCAATGTCAGCGAGACGGCGCGCCGCTTGAACATGCACCGCCGCACGCTGCAGCGCATTCTGGCAAAACGCTCCCCCCGTTGACGTGAAGCGGACCTTGGGGCGACACTGCCCCTATGTCTGACGCGAAAACCGTTGAAACTGACGCCGACCCGCGCGCCTTTGTTGAGGGCGTATCCCCTTCCGTGCGTGCGGCTGATGGGTTGGTTTTGCTTGATAAATTTCAGGAATGGACCGGTTGGCCGCCCCGCATGTGGGGGGACAGCATCGTTGGCTTTGGAAAATACGAATACAACTATGCCAGCGGTCGAAGCGGCGTCTGGCCGCGCACCGGCTTCTCACCGCGCAAAGCGAATCTCAGCATCTATCTGATGCCGGGTGTGAAGAAATACGCCAACCAACTGGCTGCGCTTGGCCCTCACAAGCATTCTGTATCATGCCTCTATGTCACGCGTCTGGCCCGGATCGACCTCGATGTTCTGGGCTCTATCGTGCGGGCCTCTCTGGCCGATATGGACACGATTTACGGCCCCCAGCGGTAGCGCGGCTATCACGCCTCTTTCATGGGGTCATGGCCCCAGTTCATCAGCGAATAGCGCCAGCGCGATGTTTCAACGTTCCTATCCGGGCCGCCCTGGCTTAGGTGACGTTTGATGTATCCCACGACAGTCGCCATGTGATCCCACTGAGCGTCTGTAATGTCGTCCTTATTGGTGCGCTGGATGTCGACGATGCGTCGCCCCGATTTATGTCCGGTGCTTTCGCCGTCCTCCGTGTCGCCGACGGATTTGCTTTCATCCGTGTCCAGCCACTCCTCCAATTCTTTGGGCGCCATATTCACCAGATCGCGCCATTCCTCCCAGATCTGCTGATGCGATTTGCTGCTGCTCATCTGTCGGTCCTTTCCGTTGCGATGGGGCTGGAACGGGCAGGGCGGCTGACACGTTCCTGTCCTGCGCAGATTTGGCGCAGAGCAGTTTGAGGATTTTGACATGACCAAGAAGATTTTGATGGTGCTCACCTCCCACGATCAGATGGGCGACAGTGGCGAAAAGACGGGCTTCTGGCTCGAAGAATTTGCCGCGCCCTACTACGTGTTCCACGATGCCGGGCACGAAATCACGCTGGCGTCCCCCGAAGGCGGCAAACCGCCCGTTGATCCACGCAGCACCGGTGATGACAGCGAGACAGAGGCGACAAAGCGCTTCCGCGACGATGCCGCCGCAAATGAAGCGCTCGAGACGACGCACAAATTGTCTGATGTGAACGCAAAGGAGTATGACGCGATCTTCTATCCCGGCGGCCATGGCCCGCTTTGGGACCTTGTGGATGACCGCGATTCGATCCGCCTGATCGAGACGTTCTGGACAGACGGAAAGCCCGTGGGCGCGGTCTGCCATGCTCCAATCGTGTTCAAGCACACGATGGCAGACGGAAAACCGCTCGTAGCCGGGCGCAAAGTCACCGGTTTCACCAATGGTGAAGAAGACGCCGTCGGCCTCACCGATACCGTCCCCCATCTCGTCGAGGATACGTTGAAGGCGCTGGGCGGTGAGTATTCCAAGGCGGACGATTTCGCAGCCTATGTGCAGGTCGACGGTCATCTTGTAACGGGCCAGAACCCACCATCCTCGACCGCGACGGCAGAGGCCTTGCTGGACCGGCTGGCAGCCTGAGTGTGTCCGTGGCGCGCCACCCCGCGCGCCACGGCCCTTGCGTCAGGGTGAATGCGGGTCTATATGGCTTTCAACAGCGCAGGGCTGGGGTCCACACCCAATCCTCACCGAAACGATGCAACGGGCCGCTGGCCCGTTTTTTTGTGTCTGGAATGCAGATGACCGATTTGATCGCCAAGGCCGCGATGGACCGCAAACTTTTCGAGATCATCGCCCCCCATGTAGAGGCGATGGGCTTTGAGATCGTGCGCGTCCGCTTCATGGGCGGCAAGACCAAGACTGTGCAGATCATGGCCCAGCGTCCCGATGGCGGGATCGAGGTGGATCAATGTGCGGAAATCTCGAATACCGTCTCCGCCCTGCTCGACGTGGATGATCCCATCGAGGGCGAATACGCGCTTGAGGTGTCCTCTCCCGGCATCGACCGCCCGCTGACGCGCATGAAGGATTTCGACGATTGGGTGGGGTATACCGCCAAGCTCGAAACGGCAGAACTGATCGGTGGACGCAAGAACTTCAAGGGCGTGCTGCATGGCACGCAGGATGGCGAAGTGCTGATCGAAATTCAGGAGGGCATCGTCGGCCTCGAATTTGACTGGCTGGTGGATGCCAAGCTGGTGCTGACGGATGAACTGATCGCCGAAAGCCTGAAGGCGCGCAAAGAGACAGGCGCCATCGACGAGACGAAATTTGACGAGATCATCGAGGATAGCACCTCGAATCAGGAGGACTGACCCATGGCAACCGTAGCCGCGAACAAGCTGGAGCTGCTCCAGATCGCCGACGCCGTCGCGCGCGAGAAGATGATCGACCCCGGTCTGGTCATTGAAGCACTCGAAGAATCCTATGCCCGCGCGGCAAAGGCACGCTATGGCGCTGATTACGACATCCGCGCCCATATCGACCGCAAGTCCGGCGAGCTGACGATGGAGCGTGTGCGCACGGTTGTGGAAGAGGTCGAGGATCACTTCACCGAGGTCGATCTGGAAGATGGTCGTGAGATTGATCCCAATGCCGAGATCGGCACCGAGATCAGCGATCCGCTGCCGCATATGGATTTCTCCCGCATCGGCGCGCAGTCGGCCAAGCAGGTCATCATGCAGCGGGTGCGCGAGGCAGAGCGCGAGCGTCAGTACGAAGAGTTCAAGGACCGCAAGGGTCAGATCATCAACGGTCTGGTCAAGCGGACCGAATACGGCAACGTGATCGTGGATGTGGGCCGGGGTGAGGCGATGCTGCGCCGCGATCAGCTCATCCAACGCGAGGCGTTCCGCAATGGCGACCGCATCCGCGCCTATATCAAGGACGTGCGCCTCGAACAGCGCGGTCCCCAGATCTTCCTCAGCCGCACGGCGCCGGAATTCATGGCCGAGCTCTTCAAGATGGAAGTGCCCGAGATCTATGATGGCGTTATCGAGATCAAGGCCGTGGCCCGTGATCCGGGTTCGCGCGCCAAGATTGGCGTGATCTCCTACGATTCGGGCGTCGACCCGGTCGGGGCCTGTGTGGGTATGCGTGGCTCCCGTGTGCAGGCCGTGGTGAACGAGCTGAACGGCGAGAAGATCGACATTATCCCATGGAATGAGGATGCGCCGACCTTCCTGGTCAACGCTTTGCAGCCTGCTGAGGTCTCTAAGGTCGTCATGGATGATGATGCAGGCCGAATCGAGGTGGTTGTACCCGATGAGCAGCTGTCGCTCGCCATCGGCCGCCGCGGTCAGAACGTGCGCCTTGCCTCGCAGCTTACAGGTTGGGACATCGACATCCTGACCGAAGAGGCTGAGTCCGAGCGTCGTCAGGCTGAGTTTGCCGTCCGCTCCAAGCTCTTCATGGATGCTCTGGACGCAGATGAGATGGTCGCACAGCTCCTCGTGTCCGAAGGCTTCACCTCGCTTGAGGAAGTGGCCTATGTCGAGCTCGACGAACTGACCGTGATCGACGGTTTTGATGAGGAAACGGCCGAAGAGCTTCAGGCCCGTGCCCGCGAATCCCTCGACAAGATGCGTGCAATTGCTGAGGAGCGCGCGCGCGCCATGGGCGTCGAAGATGAGCTGATGAACTTCGAGGGGCTGACCCCGCAGATGATCGTCGCGCTCGCCAATGACGGTATCAAGACGCTTGAAGAATTCGCGCAATGCGCCGATTGGGAACTTGCCGGTGGCTATACGACAGGTGCCGATGGCAAGCGCGTGAAGGACGAAGGCCTGCTTGAGAAGTTCGACGTCTCCCTTGAAGAAGCACAGGAAATGGTGCTCACCGCCCGTGTGCTGCTCGGCTACATCACCGTTGAGGAGATGGTCGCCATGCAGCAGGCCAGCAATGAAGAGGCCGACGGCGAAGAAGGCGACGACGCTGAGGAGGCTGCGGAGGGCTGATGCCTTCCGCGCGTGGTGCCGCCCGTGACCCGTGGTGGACGCACAAAGGACCGCAGCGCCCCTGAACGGCGCTGCATTGCCACTGGTGAAAGCGGTGGAACGGCTCCGATGATCCGTTTCGTCGCCGGACCCGGTGGCGTCATCGTGCCAGATCTGGCCGAAAAGCTGCCTGGCCGCGGCATGTGGCTGACTGCGGGACCCGATCATTTCACCGCAGCCCGCAAGAAGCGGGCCTTTGCCCGTGGCGCCAAGGCGCCCGTAACCGTACCTGATGATCTGGAAGATCAGGTCGAAACGCTGCTCTTGCGCAGGGCTCAGGATATGCTGGCCCTTGCCCGCAAGGCAGGGCTTACCCATATGGGATTTGATACGGTGAAAGGGCGGCTCAAGGCCGGCCCAGTCGCCGCATTGATCGAGGCATCCGACGGGTCGGAGCCTCAGCGCGCCAAACTCAGGCCCATGGCAGGTGACGCGCCAGTGCTGAATGCGCTGGATCGGCAAGAATTGGGTTTGGCTTTCGGACGTGATAATGTGATACACGCCGCGTTGGACGCAGGCGGTCTCACCGATCAGGTTCTACGCGAGGTCTCGCGGCTTTCAGCCATGCGGGACTTGCAGGTCGTGGCTGGGGCCGATAAGCGTCCCGCGACGGAATGATGGATTTACGGCACGGCATGGGGCCGCGCCCAGAAGGTTAAGGTCAGTATGAGCGAGAACAACGGCAACAGCGGCGACAAGGGCAAGACGATCGGGACACGCGGTGGCGGGACCGAGACGAGCCGTGTCCGGCAGAGCTTTTCCCACGGGCGGTCCAAAACCGTCGTGGTGGAGAAGAAGCGCAAGCGTGTCGTCGCTCCCAAGCCCGGTTCCGCAGCCACCGGTGGCGTGCAGTCCGAGCGTGTGCGCGCTGCACAAGGTAGCGCCGCCAAGGGTCTTGGCGACAGCGAGATGGAGCGTCGCCGCAAGGCGCTGATGGCCGCAAAGGCCAACGAGGCTGAGCGGATCGCCCGCGAGAAAGAGGCCGAGGAACGCCGTAAGGCGGAGATGGATCGCCTGCGCGCCGAAAAGGATGAGGCCGCTCGCGCCGAGGCCGAGGAAGCAGCCCGCCTGAAGGCAGAGGCAGAGGCGAAAGCCATGCAGGAGGCTGAGGAAGCCAAGCGCAAGGCAGATGAGGAAGCCCGCCAGAAGGCCCGCCCGCGCGGTGCCAAGAAGGAAGATACGGCCCTCAGCCCCGCAGATGTGCCTGCACCGCCGAACGAGAATGAAGGCCCGCGCCGGTCCGCTCCGGGTGGTGCGCCCAAGCGTGACGATCGCCGGAACGAGCGTGAGAACAAGAAGTCCGGCGGTGGCGACAAGCGCCGCTCGGGCAAGCTCACCATCAATCAGGCGATGGGCGAGGGTGGACGCCAGAAATCTCTGGCCGCCATGCGCCGCCGTCAGGAACGCCAGGCCCGTAAGGGCGGTGGCGGTGGCTCGAATGAGCCCCGTGAAAAGGTCGTGCGCGACGTGAAGGTGCCTGAGGCGATCACGGTGGCAGAGCTTGCCAACCGGATGGCCGAACGTGTGGCAGATGTCGTGAAGTCGCTGATGCAGAACGGCATCATGGCGACCCAGAACCAGACCATCGACGCCGACACGGCTGAACTGCTGGTCGAGGAATTCGGCCACAAGGTCGTCCGTGTCTCCGACGCCGATGTCGAGGATGTGATCGCTCAGGTCGAGGACAAGGCCGAAGATCTCAGCCCGCGTGCGCCGGTCATCACGATCATGGGCCATGTTGACCACGGCAAGACCTCTCTGCTCGACGCGATCCGCAAGACCAACGTGGTCTCGGGTGAGGCGGGCGGCATCACGCAGCATATCGGTGCCTACCAGATCAACACCGAGGATGGCGCGAAGCTGACCTTCCTCGACACGCCGGGCCACGCGGCCTTCACCTCGATGCGCGCGCGCGGTGCCCAGGTGACGGATATCGTCATCCTTGTTGTGGCGGCCGACGACTCCGTCATGCCGCAGACCATTGAGGCGATCAATCACGCCAAGGCTGCCAAGGTCCCGATGATCGTCGCGATCAACAAGATCGACCGCCCCGGCGCTGATCCGCAAAAGGTGCGCACGCAGCTTCTCCAGCATGAGGTTGTGGTCGAAGCCATGTCTGGTGATGTGCTGGATGTTGAGGTCTCCGCCGTGAACGGCACCGGCCTCGATACGCTGGTGGAAAACATCGCCCTTCAGGCCGAACTGCTCGAACTCAAGGCCAACGCAGATCGCGAAGCCTCCGGCGCCGTGATCGAGGCGCAACTCGACGTGGGCCGCGGCCCGGTCGCAACCGTTCTCGTCCAGAACGGCACGCTCAAGCGCGGCGATATCTTCGTCGTGGGTGAGCAGTGGGGTAAGGTCCGCGCGCTGATCAATGATCAGGGTGAGCGGGTGAACGAGGCTGGTCCATCCGTCCCGGTCGAGGTGCTCGGCCTCAACGGTACGCCAGAGGCAGGCGACGTGCTCAACGTGGTCCCGGATGAGGCCCGCGCGCGGGAAATCTCCTCCTACCGCCAGCAACTCGCCAAGGACAAGCGCGCCGCAGCCGGTGCCGCAACCACGCTCGACCAGCTTCTGGCCAAGGCCAAGGCGGATGAGAATGTGGCCGAACTGCCCATCGTGGTGAAGGCCGACGTGCAGGGCTCTGCCGAGGCAATCGTTCAGGCGATGGAAAAGATTGGCAATGATGAGGTTCGCGTCCGCGTGCTGCACTCCGGCGTGGGTGCAATCACCGAAAGCGACGTAACCCTCGCTGAAGCTTCCGGCGCGCCAATTATCGGCTTCAACGTCCGGGCCAACGCGCCCGCGCGCGAAAGTGCGAACCAGAAGGGGCTGGAGATCCGCTATTATTCCATCATCTACGATCTGGTGGATGATGTGAAACAGGCGGCTTCGGGCCTGCTTTCCGCCGAGGTGCGCGAGAACTTCATCGGCTATGCCTCGATCAAGGAGGTCTTCAAGGTCTCCAATGTCGGTAAGGTCGCGGGCTGTGTCATCACCGAAGGTGTGGCGCGCCGTTCGGCGGGCGTCCGCCTGCTGCGCGACAACGTGGTGATCCACGAAGGCACGCTGAAAACGCTCAAGCGCTTCAAGGACGAGGTCAAGGAAGTGCAAGGCGGCCAGGAATGCGGCATGGCCTTTGAAAACTACGAAGACATCCGCGAAGGCGACGTCATCGAGATATTCGAAACCGAAGAAATCGAGCGCAACCTCTAAGGGGTTTCGCGAGAGTTGGAATAGAGAAAGCCCGCCAGAGATGGCGGGCTTTTCTCATAAGAAAGACCTTGGCCAGATGAGTCGTCAGAAAACCCCAGAAGAATGTCGCAAAGCCTTTCTTTTTGCGGCTTGTACTCAGTTGGGATTCTGCCTGCCGCCGGCCGATCAGGCGCAGTTGGTGCGTCGGACTGATTTAGGTCCGGAGGAATTTATCCGTTTAGCACTCGAGTTGGAGGGGCTAGAGCCCTTGCATCTTGAAAGCTACGAGCACTTCAGAACCCTAAGGGATCTCTACAAGACACACGTCGAAGACAACGCGACGGGGTGATTTCAGTTGGAAGCCCGGAATCAAGCCGAAGGCGCCGGGTAGCGCCCGCCGCCCCCCGGGTTGGCGCTTTTCTAGCGATACGCACAGAACATCCCATACACGGACTTGGCCACAATAAGCCGCGTCATAGTTCGGCTCCGCTGCCCACCCGCGGTCGGGCGCTGCCCGGATCGTCATTTTGCGTTTACGGCGAAACGCCCCGGACTCAATCCGGGCCCGCACGCAAAACAGTTGCCGAACGCCAGCCAACTTGACCCTCCCGCCGCCTTAGTGCTCAAGTAGCAAAAAGAGAGGGATCGCCATGAGAAACCTGCTGCTGGCTGCAACGACCTCCACCGCGCTTGCCGGGTGTGAAGTGCCAGTGATGATCGCAGCTGCCCAAAACCAGGGCGAGATGACCGGCATGTTTGAGATCACCTTCCCCGCCGTCTTGCTCACCCAACTGGAAACCGGTGAAGAAGAGTTGATGACCGGCCAGTTGATCGGTCACATCAGCGGCAGTTCCCGCTACGAACTGACGGGGCCGACCTGGGGCACATGCTCGGGCGGTCTGACGGCAGATGGCATCTCGACCATGACCTGCGAAAACGGCGTCGGTTGGACCATCGACCTCGGTGAGCAGGAAACCCGAATGTCCGGTATTGAAATACAGGCAGGTGAAGTGTTTGGCACGCAGTTTATCTCGGTCTTCGCCTGGGGCAACGATGCGAGCGAGGTCGCTGTTCGCGCAGCAATTGCCGATTACTCGTGAATGTTCATGCGCGGTCCATTAGTCGACCGACCAATGATGAATATACTTGCGGCCTTACGAGCCGAGATTGGGTAGCAACGGAGCTCGGCCTATTTGCACTGGCAATGGAGGATCCATCATGCGGATGACAGCACTAACCATTGCGCTCCTTGTTGTCTCACCTGCCGCGGCACAAGACCGCTATCTCGCGGTGATCCTCGGCACCGAGCATTTCGGCACCAGCACGCTCAACGACTTCAATCCGGGTCTCGGCATTGGCTGGCGCAGCGACGGCCCGTGGCAGTTTGAGCAATCGGTTGAGGGCGGTGTGTTCTGGAACTCCTACGAAGAAGTCTCGCCCTATCTGATCTACACACTTTCCGATGAGGTCGCGCGCCCGGCAGAGGATTGGTCGATCCGCCTCGGCGGGTTCGCGGGGATTGCCTATTACGACAGGCTCAGCCAGTTGCTCAGCGCGCCCAACATCGAAGGCTACATGCCGATTGCCGGACTGACCGCCATCGCCCGGTATCAGGAACAGACCGATTTTCGCTTCACACTTCTGCCCGCGGGGGCTGGGGTAGATGCCATCGTGAACTTTTCCGTTGCGCAGCGGTTCTGATCCAGCGTGACCCGGTCGACTCTTGTGCACCGCGTCGGTGTACGGGTTGTGCACAGGTTGTGTACGCTTTGTGCACACCGATTTTGACAGAATACGCCCGGCTTTTTGACCCGGCTCCGCGTTAAAATTGTTAACCCTGCACCACCAAAAGGGCGGGCAGGGTTAACCGCTCTAAACACTTTCTTAACCTTTTCAGGCGGCGTCCTCGCCCACGACGCCACGGGCGATCTGGTCGGCTTCAATGCTCTCGAACAAGGCTTTGAAATTGCCCTCTCCGAACCCATCATCGCCCTTGCGCTGGATGAATTCAAAGAAGATCGGGCCGATCACGGTTTTCGAAAAGATTTGAAGCAGGATGCGCGTTTCGCCGCCATCCACGACGCCTTCACCATCAATCAGGATGCCGTGTTTGGCAAGCTTATCAAGGGGTTCCTCATGCCCAACAACGCGCTCTGCGCTCATCTCATAATAGGTCGCGGGCGGTGGCGGCATGAAACGAATGCCATTGTCGTGGATCTGATCGACGGAGGCATAGAGATCCTCCGACCCAACCGCGATGTGCTGAATACCCTCGCCATTATAGCGCTTAAGGTATTCGACGATTTGCCCCTTCTCGCCCCGATCCTCATTGATCGGAATGCGGATTTTCCCGCAGGGGGACGTTAACGCCCTGCTAAGTAGCCCAGTGTATTTACCTTCAATGTCGAAGAATCGGATCTCACGAAAGTTGAACGTGTCGCAATAAAACTTAAACCACGTATCCATATTCCCCTTAACAACATTGTGCGTCAGGTGATCGAGATAGTGGAAGCCTACTCCGGTTGGTTTTGGGTCGCGCTCATCCAGCCAGTTGAAATCGGCGTCATAGGGGGACCGGCCCTGATCGTAATTGTCGATGAAATAGAGCAATGATCCGCCAATCCCGATGACGGCGGGTGCGTCGATGCTTTTGCCGGGGCCGGTATACTCGGTTGCGCCTGTGTCGAGCGCGCGTTTCAGCGCAACCTTTGCGTCAACAACCCGCCACGCCATCGCTGGGGCGCAGGGGCCGTGATCTTCGATAAAGCCAGCGGCATGGCTTTCCGGTTCGCGGTTGACGACATAGTTGATGTCACCCTGACGATAGACGGTGATGTCTTTCGTCTTGTGCTCGGCGACTGGCACGTAACCCATTGAGCGAAAAAGTGTATCCAGCTTCTCAGGCTCGGGGTGGGCGAACTCGACGAATTCGAAGCCGTCGGTTCCGGCTGGATTGCTGTCTGAAATCGTTGCTTTCGGTGCATCATGCGGGAACGGACCCATCTGAACCTCCAAATTAAAGTGCTGAGTTCAGAGTAGGCTGTTTGCAGTGCTTGCGCTGCGCAAAGGGATGGCGCATGTCGCAAAATTTCGCTAATTTCCCGCATCTATCCTAAATTGGTGCGGGAATTTAGCATGAACGCAAATTTGGATGCGAAAGATCTCGCTCTGCTGGAGCATTTGCAGCGCGATGGTCGTTTGACAGCGTCCGAGCTGGCAGATCGTATCCACCTTTCTCCATCGCAATGCGCCCGTCGACGGCAGCGGTTGGAGGATGAGGGCTATATCACGGCGTATCGCGCGGTCGTGGATTCGGCCCGGATCGGGGCAGCGGTGGAGAGCTTTGTGCAAGTGACCATGGCCGCGCATAGTCGAGAGAATGCTCAGGACTTTGTGCGTCTGGCGGAGCGGACGCCAGCGATTGTCAGCGTGTGGACGCTCACGGGCGAGGCCGATTATATGCTGCGCGTGTTCAGCGCCGATCTCGCCGCGCTGAACCGTTTGGTGCAAGACACTCTGCTGCCGCATCCCGCGGTTGCGCGGGTGCAAAGTCAGATCGTGATGGCTCGGCTGAAGGACAATGCGCCGATCAGCCCCTGAGGGTAATCTCAGCCTTTAGGTTGTCCATCAGCTTTCCTAGGAACTCTTGCGATTTTGGATCCTTGAGCGTTCCGTCCTCAGCAAAGGCATCATTGGCCCCGGCAATGGTGACTTCTGGTGCCAGCACGACATGGGCCGCATGCGGGGTCAGCGCGTGACGCAATGTGTATTGCGCCCGCTCACCTCCGGATCGGCCCGCTGCGCTGGACATGATCGCGACCGGCATACCCTTTAGCGGATTACCGCCGTCAACGATGCTCAGCCAATCGAGTGCGTTTTTCAGAAGGCCCGGAATCATCTTGTTGTATTCGGGGGTTGAGATGATCACCGCATCGGCCCCCCGCACGAGCTCGGTCAGACGTTGCACCGCATCCGGGCCACCTTCTTTGTTCAGATCGGTGTTGAGCAGAGGCAGATCCAGATCTGCCAACGTGAATTGCTGGGGTGCAAAGAGCCGGGCGGCCTCCTGAACCAGAAGTGTGTTGGACGCACCTTCGCGCAGGGAACCGGAGATGCCGACAAGATGGGTCATGAGACTGCCTCGATTGTATTGATGTCGAGCCTTACCTAACCCGCGTGGGAAACGGGGCAAGCGAAAGGTACATCTGGTGGGCCAACATCGGCCAAGCCCCAAGATCGGGCGCTTTGCTTGACTCACATCGCTTCCAGCCGGACCATCAATCACGCCGAGAATCGCGGGGGCAGCGTGCAGTTCACCAAACTCAGATTGCTGGGCTTCAAAAGCTTCGTCGATCCGACCGAGCTTGTGATTGCCGATGGGCTGACCGGTGTTGTCGGCCCCAATGGCTGTGGGAAGTCCAATCTGCTGGAAGCGCTACGCTGGGTGATGGGAGAGAACCGCCCGACCGCGATGCGCGGGGGCGGGATGGAGGACGTGATTTTTGCGGGGGCTTCGACCCGCCCGGCGCGCAATTTTGCCGAGGTCACACTGACCATCGACAATGATGAACGTCTTGCGCCCGCCGCGTTCAATGATGCGGACCGGCTGGAAATCGTACGCCGGATCACCCGCGATGCAGGTTCTGCCTTTAAGACGAACGGCAAGGACTCCCGCGCCCGTGATGTGCAGATGTTGTTCGCTGATGCGTCCACGGGCTCACATTCCCCGGCATTGGTCAGGCAAGGACAGATCAGTGAGCTGATCAACGCAAAGCCAAAGGCAAGGCGGCGCATTCTTGAAGAAGCGGCCGGAATTTCCGGCCTCTATCAAAGGCGGCATGAAGCGGAACTGAAGCTGAAGGCCACCTCCGCCAATCTGGAGCGGGTCGAGGATGTGTTGGGGCAGCTGTCCTCTCAACTGGCGACACTGGCGCGGCAGGCGCGCCAGGCCGAGCGCTATCGGGAAATTGCCGAGGAACTGCGTCGATCTGAGGCCCTGCTGCTCTATCGGCGTTGGCGCGAAGCGGATGAGGCGCGGCTGGCGGCCGATCAGGCCCTGACGGTTGCAAGCCGTTTGGCGGCAGAGGCGCAGGGCGCCGCGTCCAAGGCCCAAACCCTGCGGACTGAGGCGGCCGACAAACTGCCGCCCCTGCGTGAAGAGGAGGCGGTCGCAGGTGCCGTCTTGCAACGTCTCACTGTTGAGCGGGATCAGCTGAAAGATCGGGAACATCGTGCCCGCCGGGCCATCGAACGGCTGGAGCAGAATATCCGGACGCTGCGCGCGGATATGGAGCGGGAGGCGACGCTCAACACGGATGCGACCGAGACCATCGAACGCCTGGAATGGGAGCAGACGGCACTAAAACAAGCGAGCGCCGGGCAGGATGAAACCCTAGCCAATGCACAAGCGGCCGCAACTGATGCGGCCACGCATTTGCAGGCGGTCGAGGCGCGTCTGGATCAGGCGAGCGAAGATGCCGCACGGCTTGCAGCGCGCCATCAGGCCGCCGCCCGCCGGATCGCGGATGCAGAACAGGTGCTGGGCAAGCTCACCCGCGAGCGGGAAGAGGCTGAGCGCGCTTCGGCAGAGGTTGCAGGCAAACTCACAGCGGCACGGTCATTGCTGGAAGAGTCGAGATCCCGAGAGGACGACGCACGGCAGTTGGCGTCGGCCGCTGAGGCGGCGCTCGCGGATGCTGAGGTGGCCAGATCCGCTGCTCAATCCGCCGAAGCGGAGGCGCGGGCGACCTCATCAGCTGCGCAGGGGGAGCTGAAGGCGCTTCAAGGCGAGGTTGCCGCACTCTCTCGCCTTTTGGATCGGGAGCGCGGTGACGAGGATCAATTGCTCGATCAGATCCGGGTGGAGCCTGGGTATGAGGCGGCGCTGGGAGCCGCGCTGGGAGATGACTTGAAAGCGTCGGTCACGACGGATGGCACGGGATGGGCAGATGTGTCGGGGCGCGAGGATTTGGTGCCACCCGCTTTGCCGCAGGGGGCCGATCCGTTGGCTGCCCATGTTCAGGCCCCGGCATTGCTGGATGCTCGACTTGCTCGGATCGGTATTGTCGCTGCTGATCTTGCAGATAGTTTGCAGAGTCAATTACCGGCTGGTCATCGTCTGGTCTCACGAGAGGGCGATCTATGGCGTTGGGACGGCTTCCGCGTGTTGGCCGCCGACGCGCCGTCCGCGACGGCGCTGCGTTTGCAGCAAATGAACCGACTGGAGCGGCTGAAAGAGGCGCTGACGGCAGCGGAGGCGGTTGCACGGAATGCAGAGGCTGGTCATGCAACTGCGCGTGCAGAGTTGGAAGCCGCGACGTCGGCAGATGCTCAAGCGCGCACGTCGCGGAAACAGGCTGATGACGCGGCAACGCAGGCGGCACGTGCGCTGAACCGCGCCGAGGCCGAAACCTCAATGCTGGAAGGGCGGGCAGAGACCCTCTCCATGGCCGTTGAACGACGGAGCGAGGATGCGGTTGAGGCAGAGACCGCTCTGGCGGATGCGCGCAGCGGACAAGATGAGCTGGAGGATCTGGATACCGCGCGGGCGGCGGTCGAGGCGCAGAAGGGTGGCGTGGCGGATGCCCGCGCGGCACAGCTGGCGGCACGCAGCAAGGCGGATGAGGTGCGTCGTGAAGGCGCGGCCCGTGTCAAACGACTACAGGAATTGACCAAGGAAATCAGCGGCTGGCGGCACCGGCTGGACACGGCTGAGAAGCGAACCGGCGAACTCTCGAACCGTGCAGAGGCAGCAGAGGCGGACCTGAAATCCGCACGGACGCAGCCTGAGGAGATCGCGGAGAAGCGCGCGGGACTGGCGCGGGAGCTTGAGCGCGCGGAGGCCCGGCGGCGGGCCGCGGCGGATGCGCTCGCCGCAGGTGAAACCGTCGCCCGGCAGGCGGAGCAGGCGGAACGGGATGCCGAAAGAGCGGCCTCAGAGGCACGAGAAGGGCGCGCACGGGCGGATGCCCGCGCAGAGGCAGCGCAGGAAGCCGTTCAGGCCGCCGCGGATCGGATCGAAGAGGATTTGAACGTCGCGCCGCAGGTCTTGCTGGAGACGCTTGGGTCGGATCCCGATCAGATGCCCCCGGTCGAGATGATCGAGAATGATATTGCCCGTCTCAGGCGTCAGCGCGACGCGCTCGGAGCGGTGAACCTGCGCGCGGAAGAAGACAGCCGCGAGGTGCAGGAGGAACATGATGCATTGGCGTCCGAGAAGGAAGACCTCGATGCGGCGATCGCCAAGTTGGCCACAGGGATTGCCAATTTGAACGCAGAGGGCAGAGAGCGGCTGCTTAAAGCGTTTGATGAGGTCAACGAAAATTTTGGGCGGCTGTTTACCAGCCTGTTTGGGGGAGGGGAGGCCAGCCTTGAACTGGTCGAAAGTGATGATCCGCTTGAAGCGGGGCTTGAGATCATGTGTCAGCCACCGGGCAAGAAATTGTCGACGCTGTCCCTGTTGTCGGGCGGGGAACAGACGCTGACGGCGCTGTCCCTGATTTTCGCGGTATTTCTAGCGAATCCGTCGCCGATCTGTGTGCTGGATGAGGTCGATGCCCCGTTGGATGATGCGAATGTGACGCGGTTTTGCGATCTGCTCGATGAGATGACCCGGCAGACATCGACGCGATTCCTCATCATTACCCACCATGCTGTCACCATGGCACGTATGGACCGTCTGTTCGGTGTGACGATGGCAGAACAGGGGGTCAGTCAGTTGGTGTCCGTTGACCTGAGGCGGGCCGAGGCGCTGGTGAGCTGATAGTTGCCGCCTCCGGCGGGGATATTTTGACCAAGAAGAAGGTCAATCGTCGAGCAGGGGCCCAAGCGCGGCTTCGATCCTGTCCAGATCGTCGGTCGTCCAACTGCCGAAATTGCCCATCCATTGACCCGCCGCGGCAATACCATCGGGGTTCAGTGCACACCATTTTTCGCGTCCGCGACGCTCGGATGTGACCAGGCCCGCACGGGTGAGGATCTGCAAGTGCTTTGAGATCGCGGCAAGTGACATATCGAATGGCTCAGCAATCTCTCCCACAGACAGATCATGATCCAGCAGGCGGGACAGGATGGCGCGCCGGGTGGGATCGGCAAGAGCCGCGAAGACGAGATCAAGATCGGTCATGGCCGCCAACATGGGGCATCGGATGTGAATCATCAACCAATCGGTTGAAGGTCAATTGAAACCTGCAAATCTGGGCCATTCAAATGATCAACCGATAAGTTAAGTGAAAAAATCACGTTATATCAGGTGTTTGCGCACGTGTCCGGCCGTTGACACTGTTTGTGCTCGTCCCTATACCTCACACCGAGTTTTGCGGGATGGGTGCGCGCATGGTGGATCGACGGAAAGCCGAAGATCTGGATGCGCGGATTGCAGCGGCAAGGGCCGCGCATGCACCTGCCCCGGCTGAAGAGAGCAAGTACCATAAGGCCAACATGGCGTGGCAGATGGTAATTGAGTTGGTCGCCGGAATGGTGCTCGGCTTGGGAATAGGGTGGAGCCTGGACTGGCTCTTTGGCACGGTGCCGCTCTTCCTTGCGATCTTCGGCATATTGGGATTTGTCGCAGGCGTTCGCACGATGATGCGGACAGCCCAGCGGGTACAGGAACGCGCAGCCGCAAAGGCTGCTGAAGACAAGGCGCCTTCGGGCGACGCATAGAGAAGGACGAGGGCACGTGGCAGGCGCACCAGCAGATGGCGGGTTCAACATCCACCCGATGGATCAGTTCGTCGTAAAAGGTCTCTTTTCCGGTGAGGCGCCAAGCGGCCTTGCCGATATGTTTATGATCACGAACCAGACCCTCTGGCTGGCGATTTCGGTACTCTGCATCGTTGCTTTGCTCGTCTGGGGCAGCCGCGGCCGCGCGATGGTTCCGAGCCGCCTGCAGTCGGTGGGTGAGTTGATGTATGGCTTCATCCACAAAATGGTCGAGGATGTGGCGGGCAAGGATGCCATCCGCTTCTTCCCTTATGTAATGACGCTGTTCACATTCATTCTGTTTGCCAACCTCGTGGCGCTGATTCCGACAAGCTTTTCTGTCACGTCGCATATCGCTGTCACCGGCGTTCTGGCGATGATGGTCTTCCTCACTGTCACGATCCTTGGCTTCATCCTGAATGGTGCGGGCTTCCTGAAGCTCTTCTGGCCGTCGGATGCACCTGCTGCGCTGAAGCCGGTGCTGGCTGTGATCGAACTCATTTCCTATTTCGTGCGTCCTGTGTCCCACTCCATTCGTTTGGGTGCGAACCTCATGGCAGGCCACGCAGTTCTCAAGGTGTTTGCAGGTTTTGCGGGCGCCTTGGGCCTTGGGGCGGTCTTCCCGATCGCCGCAATTGTCGCAGTTTACGGGCTCGAGGTGCTCGTGGCGGTGATCCAGGCGTATGTCTTCACTATTCTGACATGCGTGTACCTCAAAGACGCGCTGCATCCGGGTCACTAAGACCGGTCAGCATCTAATTCGAGCCATTCCAACCAAGGAGCATCATCATGGAAGGCGATATCGCAGCAATGGGTCAGTTCATCGGCGCAGGCCTCGCATGCATCGGCATGGGCGGCGCAGGCATCGGTGTGGGCCACGTGGCCGGCAACTTCCTGGCGGGCGCACTGCGCAACCCGGCAGCTGCAGGCGAGCAGACCGCGACGCTGTTCATCGGCATTGCATTTGCAGAAGCACTGGGGATCTTCTCGTTCCTCGTCGCTCTGCTGCTGATGTTCGCTGTCTAAGCGAACCGACTGATATAGCGAACCGCCCGCGCCTGTGTGCTGCGGGCGGCTTGCCACCCAATTACGAATTTTTCCCGAACCCCCAGGGTTTGACTTGTTCTATCGAACCCGGGTTCGAAGACCGCTGATCGGAGTGAGACATGGCGACGACAACGGAGACCGCAGCAGAGTACGGCGCCTCTGGCATGCCGCAGCTCGAAATTGCGACGTTCCCTACCCAGATTTTCTGGCTGCTGGTTGCGCTGGTCATCCTCTACTTCGTGTTGAGCCGTGTCGCGCTGCCGCGCATCGGTTCCACGATTGAAGAGCGTCAGGACGCCATCGCAAACGATATCGAGCGTGCCGCAGATTACCGCCGCAAGGCCGATGAGGCCGAGGCTGCGTACAACCAGGCGCTGGCTGATGCCCGTGCCGAGGCAAATCGTATCGCGGATGAAACCCGCGCGGATGTGCAGAAGGAAGTCGATGCCGCGATGGCAGAGGCGGACGCGCAGATCGCCGCCCAGACAGCAGAGAGCGAAACCCGCATCGCTGCAATCCGGGATGAGGCGATGGCCGCGGTTGACACTGTTGCGAAGGATACGGCTGCCGCTCTCGTATCGAGCCTGACGCCCGACCTTGCCGATCAGGCCGCAATCGACGCTGCCGTTGCACAGCGCACCAAAGCGTAAGGAGCCGGACCGATGGATTTCCTCTACAACACCGACATCGTCGTTGCGATCGCCTTTGTTATCTTCATTGGCATTCTGCTCTATGTTGGCGTGCCCGGAATGGTCACGAAGCTGCTTGATGAGCGTGCTGAGAAGATCAAGGCCGATATTGCCGAAGCGCGCGAACTGCGTGAAGAAGCGCAGCAGCTTCTCGCCTCGTACGAGCGCAAGCAGAAAGAAGTTGAAGAGCTTTCTGCCGAGATCGTTTCCAAGGCACGCGAAGACGCGCAAGCGGCTGCGGCTCAGGCCAAGGTCGAGCTTGAACAGTCTATCGCCCGCCGCCTGGACAGCGCGAAGGACCAGATCGCGTCGGCTGAGAGTGCTGCGATGAAAGAGGTCAAGGACCGTGCCGTCGCTGTAGCCGTCGCGGCAGCGCGTGATGTGATCACCGACAAGATGGATGCCTCCCGCGCGAACGCGCTGATCGACGATGCGATTGGCGAGGTGGGCCAGAAGCTGCACTGACCAGCTTTTCTTAGGCAAGTTACTAGAGGCCCGGTTTCGACCGGGCCTTTTTCGTTGTGGCCTGAGGAACATTGTCGGGACAGATGAGTTATGTCCCTGATGCAAGATTTTGGTGTCAGTACATTTTGGTCTGGGAATTTTATTGATGCACAAGCGTAAGGTTTTGAACGAACTTGTTGAAGCGCCGTTCAAGATTGCGGCGGCTAATCTGGGTCTCGCCCATGATGTGATGCGGCGTCGCCCGGTTGATGAGGCAATGTCGACCTTTCTTCACCGGCTTCCTTTTGCGGATCAGGTATTCGGACAGAATGGTCCCGACGCCACGCCGGGCAATATGAAATCTGACGCAGCGAATATCAGGTCCAAGCCTGGTGTGGCCGGCACGGAAAACGCACCAAAGAACGCAGCAGCTTTCCCTGAAGATGCGCGGCCCGACGGCCCCAAGGTGCATCCTCAGGTCAAGTTGGCGCGGAAGGCAGAGCAAATCGTCGAAGAAAATACGGATCCGGAGCGCGGCAAGCCGATCTCGAACGCGTAGCACTATCGACCCGCGCTGTGATACTCAGAGTTGGGTCGCATATCGATTGCGCTGCTCATTCTGTTGGACATGTTGAAGAAACTCGCCACGGCGGCAATGTCCCAGATGTCCTTGTCCGTCCAGCCCGCATCGCGCAGGTGCTGGCGGTCGGCTTCCTCAATGCGGTAGCTCGCTTCTGTCATGGCGACTGCGAAATCGAGGGCGGCACGCTGCTTTGGGGATATATCGGCCACGCGATAATTCATGACCAGTGCTTCGCCGAGTTCCGGCAGACCAGACAGCTCGCGAACAGCGGCACCATGCGCGACGAGGCAGTAAAAGCACCGGTTCACTGCGCTGACGACCACGGCGATCATTTCCCGCTCTAGCTTCGTCAATCCGCTATCGCCCAGCATCAGGTCGTTATACATGGCGCTGAAGGCGTCGAGCTTCTCTGTATTATGCGCATAGGCGCGCAACACATTTGGGACGAGGCCGAGCTTCTCCTCACAGATTGCGAAGAATTTTGCCGTGCGCTCGGGCAGGGGATCCTGTTGATGCAGGTTGAGAGCGGTGGGGTGATCGGGCGTCATCGTGGATCCTCCTTGATGCGGTAATGGTAGCCGCCGATATCCTCGAAGCCCATGGCGGAATAGAGTGCCCGGGCCGGGCCGTTCGCTTCGGTCACGATGAGGGACAGCCAATCCGCCCCTTGGCCCGTCGCCCAATGGCCACAAGCGGCGACCATATCGCGGGCCAATCCGTTTCTGCGATACTCCGTCAGGATTTCCAGCGCATGAAACATGGCCAGCGATCCCCGCGCGCCAACATAGACTGCCCCGGCCGGACGGTCGCCAACACGACCCGCAATATAGGCTTTCGTGCACGCTGCCCGCGCCATCGTGCGCATACGGGCTGGTCCAATTCCACCGGCGGCCCAAATCTCCTCCATCCGCGCGATGGGTCCTTCCCCCACTATCGTCCGCGGCCCTGCGGGCAGCATGTTGGCCAATCTGTGTGTTGGGGCCACGAGCAGACGACACGGATCCTTTACGGCATATTCCGCGCGGCTCAACCTGGCTGCTAGATCCTCTTCTCCGGGCCGGATCATGACAAGGGGGCCTGCACCAGAGATATCCGGCGCGCCGCCCAGGGCGGAGGCACAGTTTACCCTGCTGCCGCCATCTGGCGCGTGCCGGTGCAGCCAGTCCCCATGTTGTTGGAAACTCTCGGGCGGCCACGTCGCATCGACCATGCGAATAACCTCTGTCGGCGTGGGCAACGGGGTGGAGTTAGGGGCGTTGGACGGTAACGTCATGTCGTCTTCCGACTTTCAGGGCGGCTGATCCCTTGGTAGAGACAATGTGTCGTCTCTTCCAGAGGCGGCGACGTTCTCGGGGCGGGGTGCAATTCCCCACCGGCGGTTATAGCCCGCGAGCGGCCTTGCATTGGCGAGGTGTCAGCAGATCTGGTGAAATTCCAGGGCCGACAGTGACAGTCTGGATGTGAGAGAACGGGAGCAGGTCGCACATGCGGCCCGCCTCCTATTGCCTCGGTGTTCGTGTCAACGTGGTGAAAGGAGCAAGACCCATGACACAAGAGACCCGTATCGCCTTTATCCGTGCCCGCTGGCACGCCAATATCGTGGACCGCGCCCATGAAGGGTTTCTGGCGGAGCTCGAACGACGCGGTCAGTCAATCGCTGTGGATGTATTCGATCTGCCCGGCGCGTTTGAGATCCCATTGCTGGCCCGCCGCTTGGCCGCATCAGGTCGCTATGCCGCCGTTGTCGGGGCTGCGTTTGTCGTGGATGGAGGCATCTATCGCCATGACTTCGTATCCAGCGCCGTGGTCGATGGCCTCATGCGCGCGCAGATGGATACGGATGTGCCGGTCCTGTCGGTCGTCCTGACGCCACATAATTTCCAGAACACGCCAGAGCATGTTGGCTTTTTCGAGACGCATTTCGTCGAGAAAGGTGCCGAAGCCGCGCGTGCGGCGCTCGCCGTGCTCAGCGCTGATGCGGCCTTAGCGGCGGTGGCTTGAAGTGAGTGGGCCGCTCATTTGAGCGGCCCACGCCTCCGGCGGAGGTATTTTGAGAGCAAAGTGACGGGCGCGCGGCACCCGACTCCACAGATCTTCCGAGCAAGGGACGATCAGTTCTGGCGCAGCAGGCGGGCCTTTTGGCGTTGCCAGTCCCGCTTCTTTTCAGTGTCGCGTTTGTCAGCGACCTTCTTACCTTTGGCCAGACCCAACAGGAGCTTGGCCATGCCGCGTTCGTTGAAATACATCTTGAGCGGTACGAGGGTCATCCCCTCCCGTCCGACGCCTTGCCACAACTTTGCCAACTCACGTTTGCTGACCAAAAGCTTGCGGTGGCGCCGTTCTTCATGGCCGAAGGTCTTTGCCTGCTTGAACGGGGCGACGTAGGAGTTGATCAGCCAAAGCTCCCCATTTTCCACGCTCGCATAGCTTTCAGCGATGTTCGCCCCGCCTTCGCGGAGCGACTTCACCTCTGATCCTTCCAGAACGATACCGCATTCGAGCGTATCCTCGACGGCATAGTTATAGCGTGCCTTGCGGTTCTCGGCGACGAGCTTGGAATTCGGGTCTGCGTTCTTTTTCTGTGCCATGAGCGGGATATAGGGCGGCGATCAGCCGTCTAACAGTCCTGCATGGATCATGGCCGCACGCATCTGTGCCTTGCCCACATCAGACATTTCGATCAGCGGCAGACGCACATCGGGCTCACAGCGCCCCAGAAGGCTGAGCGCATATTTCGCGGGTGCCGGGGACGGCTCGCAAAAAGCGGCGCGGATCAGGGGGAACAGTTTTTCGTTCAGCTCTCGCGCGGTGGCAAAGTCGCCGGCGAGGCAGGCTTCCTGCATCTGGGCGCTGAGGCGCGGTGCAATATTGCCAACCGTCGTAATGCATCCCTGGCCGCCATGGGCGTTGACGGCCAGCGCCGTCTCATCATTGCCGGAAAGCTGGATGAAATCAGGACCGATGGCCATGCGCTGGTCGGTGATGCGATCCACCTCTCCGGTCGCATCCTTGACGCCGACAACGCGCTCAAGCTTTGCGATTTCGGCCATGGTTTCCAGTCCCATGTCGATGATCGAGCGACCGGGGATGTTGTAGAGGATGATCGGCAGGGTGGAGGCATCGTGGATCGCGGTATAATGCGCGATCAGGCCCGCCTGATTTGGCTTGTTGTAATAGGGCGTCACGATCAGCAGCGCGTCGGCACCAACCTCGCCCGCGTGTTGGGCAAATTCGATGGCCTCCGTCGTGTTGTTCGATCCAGCGCCCGCGATCACCGGCACGCGGCCAGCGGTCTGCTCTACCACGATCTGCACGACCCGCATATGTTCCTCAGCGCTAAGGGTCGGGCTTTCGCCACCTGTGCCCACGGCCAGCAAGCCGTGGGAGCCTTCAGCGATCTGCCAATCCACCAGCTCACGCAATTTCTTCTCGTCCACCTCGCCACCGGAGAAGGGGGTGATGAGGGCAGGGATCGAACCTTTGAACATTTCGAGGCTCCGAGATTGGAAATTGGCGGGATCGCCGGGATGTGACTATCAAGGCGCGCCAACTAGGTTACAAAGTCAGTCGACGCGCTCTGCCGTGTTCTAGTGGTTTTACTGATTTTGTCGAGGTTCAAAGGTTCATGCTAATTCGATCAATTGCCCTGTCCGTTTGTCTGGGCGTTTTGCCTGCGGCGGCTCAGGTATCGTCCGGCGTCGGTCTGGTCATGGAGCAGGCGCTTGCTGCCGGGGCACAGGACAGCTGGGCCGATGCGCGGGTGCTCGCCTCCCGCACCGGGGAGCCTGTGGCGCTCGATGTGATCGAATGGAGCCGCCTGCGGGCAGGTGATGCGAACTGGCCCGACTATGTTGCCTTTACGCAGGCCAATGCAGATTGGCCGGGACTTGCGCGTCTGCGCCGGGCCGGAGAGCCGAAAATTCCCGCCAATGCCCGCCCGCAGGATGTTCTGAGCTTTATGGGAGACAGCGGACCGCAGACCGGGCCCGGCTTTGTGGCACATGCCAGCGCGCTCGCCGCTTTGGGTCGGACAGGGGAAGCGAATGCCGCGGCCGTCGCGGCCTGGCAGAATGAGGCACTGGGTGCGGAGGCGCAGGCCGCCCTGCTGGCACGCTTTGGAGGCGTACTTGCCCCCCATCACGAGACACGGCTCGACAACATGCTGTGGGCGGGTCGTGCTCAAGAGGCGCAGAGGATGTTTCCGCTTGTCTCCTCTGGTTGGCGTGCGTTGGCTGAGGCGCGCATCGCACTGCGGGCAGAGCGTGACGGGGTCAACGCGCTGATTGATGCGATTCCGGCGTCTCTGCAATCCAATGCGGGACTTGCCTATGATCGGTTCTACTGGCGGCGGGATCGGGGGCTGGCCACCGCGCTCGACCTTATCCTGAGTCAATCGACATCGGCTGCCGCATTGGGTCAGCCGGAGCGATGGGCCCGCGCGCGCCGGGATATGACACGTCAGGCGATGCGGCGGGGCGATGTTGCCCGCGCTTACCGTCTCTCCTCCAATCATTTCATCGAGCCGGGCACCGGATACGATTATGCCGATCTGGAATGGCTGTCGGGCTATTTGCAGCTTCGCAAGTTGCGCAACCCCGCAGCGGCCCTACCGCATTTCCAACGGTTTGCCGCTGTGGTGGATACGCCGATTTCGCTGGGGCGGGCCGGGTACTGGCTGGGCCGCACCTATGAGGCGCTAGGGCAAACTGGTAATGCAAGTGCGGCCTATGCGGATGCCGCAGAGCATCAGTCGAGCTTTTACGGACAACTGGCCGCCGCACGGATTGGCGCGGCACCTGACCCACTGCTCGCCGGGATCGAGACCGGCAATTGGCGCGGTGCGAGCTTTGCCAATGATCCACGCTTGCGCGCGGCGCAATTGCTGTTCGCAGCAGATGATTGGGTAAATGCGGAGCTTTTCATGAGCCGCATCGCAATTGACCTTGAAAATCGTGGGGAGCAGGGGCTGCTCGCGCGGGCGGCGCTCGAATTTGGGCGCGCGGACACTGCCGTTCGGCTGTCCAAGCAGGCGGCGCGTGAAGGGCTGGTATTTGCTGATACGGCCTATCCGCTGCTCGACGTGAGTTCCGTCAACACCTCTTTGCCGCTGGAGTTGATCATGTCACTCGCGCGCCAGGAGAGTGAGTTGAACCCACAGGCGATCAGCCGTGTCGGTGCGCGGGGTCTGATGCAATTGATGCCGGACACGGCACGGGAGGTCAGCCGCGACCTGGGCGTGCCCTACAGCTTTGACGGGCTGACGTCGAACCCGGCCTACAATATCCGTTTGGGCACGACCTATTTGGAAGGCCTGATGACCCAGTTCCGTGGATCCTATGTGATGTCCGCGGCGGGCTATAATGCGGGGCCAAGCCGTCCGATCAGCTGGTCCAGCCGATACGGAGATCCGCGCCCGCTGAATGTGGAGCAGGCCGTGGACTGGATTGAAGGTATCCCGTTCAACGAAACCCGGAATTACGTCATGCGCGTCATCGAGGGAATGCATGTCTACCGTCAACGGCTCAACGGTGGGGGTGTGCCACTTCGGATCAATCAGGATGTAACTGCCGGATAGGAAAGATTTGACAGGGCAGACGTTGGGCGGAATCCTTTGGTGGCAACCCTGAAGGAGGCCGCCCCATGCTCCGACTTGTTCCTGTTTTTGCCATTCTCGCCCTTGCTGCTTGTCAGCCCACCACGTCTGGTCAGGGGGCGGGGAGCAGTGCCACGACCGGCGGGTCCGCGCAGTTTGATTTCACCCCGCCCGAAGATCTGGCAGCACGCCTGCCGCGCATAGGGCGTCTTGGCTCCGTCACGGCCTATGGCAATCGCCTCGCCGCAAATATCAGCCGGAGTGAGGCTGCGAATGTGTGCAGCTGGGTGCGGGGAGAGAACTTTCCCCGACCTCAACAAACGATCGTAACCTATGCCAGTGAGGCGGAGGCCGCTTCCCCAACAGGGGGCAACCGGATGCCTAACGCGGGCAATGACACGTTCCGCCAAGGGGCATTCTATGCGCGGCGCGCGGCGAGTTCCGTGTTGGGTGCCGGTGCAGGCAGTGATGAGGCGCGCATCTTTGCCGACGCGTTGCGGGCAAATGCAAGTGCGGGCGCGGGGCTTGATGCAAGTCGGTTCGAACGCGGCTATAGCTTCACCCCGGATGTCGATGGGATGCTGGAAGATGCGTCTGCCTGGACCTTCTCATACCTTCTTGTTGCAGATGACCTTCCCCTGTCTCCTGCTGAGCGTGCGCAGGTGGAGGGCTGGCTCACCGATCTGACACGCACGTGGAGTGAGGGCAGCAGGTCATGGCGAAACCGCGACGGGTTGCGGGCGCGCTGGCTGAACGGACTGGCGGATGCCTCCTATGCGATGCTGAGCGGGGATGCGGAGCGCTTTGATGCGGCAGCACGTGAAATGCTGGCGGTCATCTCGGCGACACGTCTGGATGGCTCCAGTCGCTTTGGCGCGTCGCGCGGCAATCGTGCGCTCTACTATCAGGGCGTCTCCCTAGATATGGCACTTGAGACGGCGATCTTGCTGGAGGCGGTCGGTGCAGAGGGGCTTGATCTTATCCTGCCCACCGCGCGCCGCATGGCCGGGTTCTATGTCCGCGCATGGCAGGATGATGATGTGATCGCGCCTTATGCGGCGGAGCAGAATGCAGTTGTCACAGGGTCTGACTATCGGGTGCAGGAGCGGGACCGCGTTGTTGGAACGGCAGATCTGATGGTTGCGCTTGCACCCGGTGATCCAGCCATTGCTGCACTGCCGGGTATACGCCGGTCGGTGGTCCCCTGGCCGACGCACTATTCGACCATCTTCAATGCCACCTGTATCGGGGCGGCGCAGCGCTAGCGGACCCGTCGCTCCCGAAACAGGGTGTAGAGGCCCGCGCCGACGATGATCGCGGCTCCGAGACCTGTCAGCGGATCGAAGCTCTCGCGGAAGATGAAGAGCCCGATGAAGGTCGCAAAGACCAGCTGAAAGTAGGCAAATGGCTGGACCGCGCCGGCCTCTGCCGCTTCATAGGTCTTAATCAGCAGCCAATGCCCCCCTGCGCCGGTCAGGCAGAGCAGGCCCATCCAACCCCAATCTGCGGGGGCCATCGGCTGCCAATAGAAGGGGCCGATCAATGTGATGGCGACAGCGCCCGCGATCCCTGTCCAGAAAAAGGATGTGGCCGCCGTGTCGTCCCGCGCCGCCCGACGGGTGAGCAACCCGTAGAGAGCGAACATGAGCGCTGAGAGCAGGGGGACCAATGCGGCCGGTTCAAATACGCGCAAGCCCGGGCGCAGAATGATCAGCACGCCGACAAAGCCGATGGCAATTGCCACCCATCTGCGCCAACCTACACGCTCCCCCAAGACCGGGCCGCTGAGGGCCGCGATCAAAAGGGGGTAGAGTGTGAAGACCGCGTGGCTTTCGATCAGGCCCAGCAATGTGAAGCTGGCGACCATGACGCAAATTTCCGCCACCAGCAGGACACCGCGTCCGATCTGAAGCCAGGGTTGCGAGGTGCGTGCGGTGGCCATGACGCCGCCGGGATGCCGCGCGCTGAGCGCGATCACGAAGGCCGCGAAAAACCAGTAGCGGATCATGACCACCATGATGGTGTTATATTCGGATGCGAGATGCTGACTGATCCCATCCTGCGCTGCAAAGACAAAGGTTGTTGCAATCATCAACCCGATGCCGCGCTTGGTGTCGTTCGATTGCATTTGCCAGCCTCCGGTCCTGCGGCTAGGTGAGGGGCGATGCACATCCACGTCAACATCAAACCACCGCCACTGGAGGACTATCATCCGCCGCAAGGTCCGCTTTGCGTCGTGCATGAAGACGAAGCCCTTTTGCTGGTCGATAAACCCTCTGGCCTGCTTTCAGTGCCGGGCAAAGGCGCACATCTTGCGGATTGTCTTGAGGCACGGGTGCGGGCGGCCTATCCCGAAGCGCTGCTGATACACCGACTTGATATGGACACGTCGGGTCTGATGGTGTTTGCACGCTCCCCGCTGGCGCAGAGGCATCTGAACTGGCAGTTCGAAAAGCGAACTGTGCACAAGCGCTATCAGGCGCTGGTCGAGGGCCGCGTGGCGGGACAGGCCGGGTTTGTCGATCTGCCATTGATCGCGGATTGGCCGAACCGCCCCTTGCAGATGGTGGATTTCGAACGTGGCAAGCCGTCGCTGACACATTGGTCCGTGCTCGACCGGGGGAGGGATTGGACCCGCCTCGATCTGCGGCCAAAAACCGGCAGGTCCCATCAACTGCGGGTTCATTGTCTTGCCATGGGACATCGGATCGTTGGCGATCCATTTTATGGGGGGGACCGGTCAAGTCGCCTGATGCTCCATGCGCACAGTCTCACCCTTCGTCATCCAATTGGAGGAGCTTGGCGTATATTTGAGTGCAAGGTCCCCTTCTGATCCCGGAACACCACATGAAAATCAGCCAAGTTCTTGTTGCTGGAAGCATCCTTTGCGCCACGCCAGGTCTGGCTGACATTGATGTCAACTTCCGCGAAGGGGCCCCAAAGGATCGGTTCACGATTTCTCAAGACGGCACATGTCCGCTTTCCGGCCGCTTGGTGATTGATCTCGGGACGGCGCCCGCTGGTCTGATCTTCGATACCGATGTGCGGGGGGTGGGCTTCGAAGTTGCGCAACCGTTCGAGCTTGTTGAAGGCGGTCAGTATCTGGCAGCAGAGCCAGCACTCCTCGACGGAGACAGCTCCATCGCGCTCGATTTGCTCGATCTGCCAAACGGCGCGCCACTGGTCTTTACGATTGACATCGACAACACCATCGGCGCGCGCGGGATCACGGTGACCGGCTCGGAAATTGCGGGCAGTACAGTTGTGTTCAACGACGGCACGCCAGCGGTCTTCGAGAGCACCGCGCGGGCGTCGGTCGTTGACGCGGAATGCGCAGCCGGAACCTAAACACGCCTGCAATCGTTGATCCGCCGAACTGAAATTTCGGTGAGGACACGATGGATATCGTCAGAATAATTTTTGCAATCCTGCTGCCGCCATTGGGCGTGTTCCTGCAAGTCGGCTTGAAATGGCCGTTCTGGATCAACATCTTGCTGACCATCCTGGGCTACATCCCCGGCATCGTGCATGCCGTGTGGATCATCGCGCGGAGGTAAGGATCGTGGACAATACAGCGCGTCTGAAACGGATCGAATGGCTGGCCGAGATGCTCGACAGCCGCTACCGCATCCCCGGAACCAAGATTCGTTTCGGGTGGGACGGTATCCTGTCCGTGCTGCCTGTTGCGGGTGACACTGTCGCGCTGGGACTGTCCGCCTACCTGATGTACGAGGCGTGGCAAGGTGGTGCGTCGAAAACCACAATGGCGAAGATGGCCGGCAATACCGGAGTGGACTATGTGATCGGTTCCATCCCGGTTATCGGTACGGTGTTTGACATCGCGTTCAAAGCCAACACACGCAACCGGGAACTGTTGCTGACGGAATTGCGGCGCAGAGAAGAGGCACGCTTGAACGAAATAGAGCGAGACGCCGCCTGACGCGCGGACCGTCAGTCCCCGCCGCCCCCATCGCCACCGCCGAAACCGCCACCCCAACCATCGCCGTCGTTTCCGCCAAAGCCGATGCTCCAATCGCGTCGGTCGCCGGTCTTCTTGTTCCACTCGCCGCCTTCCGCGTCCGGATGAGTGCGAGAGAACATTTCAACGCCTCTCGTATCCGTCCAGTACCAGAGCTCACCTTCTTTACGTAAGGACGACCGCATTTTCGCACGTTTTTGGTAGACGACCAGTTTGTAGATAAAGAAAGCGAGTGCTGCGACTATGAAAATATATAGCATCGGTCCTACGTCTCACTGAGGCTCATTCTAAGATCGTGCATCAGAACAGAAAAACAAAGGCCCCGATGTTTCCACCGGGGCCTTCTGCATTCCAATCAGAAAGGAGGATCAGTCCTCTTTCTTGATCTCTTCGCCGGTTTCCTGATCCACGACTTTCATGGACAGGCGGACCTTGCCGCGGTCGTCGAAGCCCATCAGCTTGACCTTCACTTCCTGACCCTCGGACAGGATGTCCTTCGGGTGGCCCACACGCTCATTGGCGAGTTGGGAGACGTGGACGAGGCCGTCCCGCTTGCCAAAGAAGTTCACGAAGGCGCCGAAGTCCATCAGCTTCACGACCTTGCCGGTGTAGATCATGCCCACTTCCGGCTCTGCCACGATGGAATGGATCATCGCGCGGGCCTTCTCGATCGCCTCACCGTTCGGGGATGCGATCTTGATGGTGCCTTCGTCGTTGATGTCGACCTTGGCACCGGACTCTTCGACGATGGAGCGGATGACTTTACCGCCGGAGCCGATCACTTCACGGATCTTGTCGGTCGGAACCTGCATCGTTTCGATGCGCGGCGCGTGGACGGAGAATTCCGCCGCACCGGTCAGGGCCTTGGACATTTCGCCGAGGATGTGCATCCGGCCGTCCTTGGCCTGCGCCAGAGCGGTCTCCATGATCTGGGGCGTGATGCCTGCGACCTTGATGTCCATCTGGAGCGAGGTGATGCCGTTCTCGGTACCTGCAACCTTGAAGTCCATGTCGCCCAGGTGATCCTCGTCACCCAGAATGTCGGTCAGGACCGCGTAGTCGCCATCATCCTCAAGGACGAGGCCCATCGCGACGCCAGCCACAGCGGATTTCAGCGGAACGCCGGCATCCATCATCGACAGCGACCCGCCACAGACCGACGCCATGGAGGAGGAGCCGTTCGACTCCGTGATCTCCGACACCACACGCACCGTGTAGGGGAAATCTGTTGCTGCAGGCAGCACCGCCTGCAGCGCGCGCCATGCCAGCTTACCATGACCAATCTCACGACGGCCCGGGCCCATCATCCGGCCTGCTTCACCGACGGAGTACGGCGGGAAGTTATAGTGCAGCAGGAAGTTGGAGCGGCTCTCGCCATGCAGTGCGTCGATGATCTGCTCATCGTCACCGGTGCCGAGCGTCGTGACCACAAGGCCCTGCGTCTCACCACGCGTGAACAGCGCGGAGCCGTGGGTGCGCGGCAGAAGGCCGGTCTGACAAACGATGTCGCGCACTTCGTCGAGGCGACGGCCATCGATACGGTTGCCGTTCTTGACGACGTCGCCGCGCAGAACACCGGATTCCAGCTTCTTCATCGCGGAGCCAAGGTTGCCGTCTTCCAGCTCTTCCTCGGTCAGCTCTGCCTTGATCGCTTCGCGGGCGGCAGAGATTGCGGCCTGACGCTCCTGCTTGTCGCGGATCGCGAAGGCGGCCTTCATCTGCTCTTCGCCGAGGCCTTTCAGGCGCTCGAACAGGGCAGAGTAATCGGGCGGTGTGAAGTCGAACGGCTCTTTCGCACAGTCTTCCGCGAGGTCGATGATCATGTCGATCACCGGCTGCATTTGAGCGTGGCCGAAGTTCACAGCGCCCAGCATGACCTCTTCCGAGAGCTCATAGGCCTCGGACTCAACCATCATCACGGCGTCCTTGGTGCCTGCAACGACGAGGTCGAGCTGCTGCTCGGGGTTCTCGCGCAGCTTGTGCATGTCATCGACGGACGGGTTCAGCGTGTACTCGCCGTTCGCATAGCCGACGCGCGCACAGCCGATCGGGCCCATGAACGGCGCACCGGAGAGCGTGAGCGCGGCGGAGGCTGCGATCATCGCGACCACATCGGGGTCGTTTTCCAGATCGTGGCTGAGCACGGTGCAGATCACCTGCGTCTCATGCTTGAAGCCCGGCACAAAGAGCGGACGGATCGGACGATCGATCAGGCGGGAGGTCAGCGTCTCTTTCTCGGTCGGACGCGCTTCACGCTTGAAGAAGCCACCGGGGATCTTACCGGCGGCATAGTATTTTTCCTGATAGTGGACCGTCAGCGGGAAGAAGTCGAAGCCCGCCTTGGGCTGCTTCTCAAACACGACGGCAGCCATCACGGAGGTCTCGCCATAGGTGGCGACAACAGCGGCATCGGCCTGACGGGCGATCTTGCCGGTCTCCAGGGTCAGCGTGTCGCCGCCCCATTCGATGGACTTGCGGAATTCGTTAAACATTCTCAGTTCCTTACTGAGGCTCACCCGGCCCTCCGGGCGCCCCTTTGCATACGCGGCCCCATTGCCGCCAACCCCTCATCCTCTTCGCGCGCACCGGGGTCGGAAATGCAGCGTTCCAGATGCGCGCGTGTGTAGCTGATTTTGTGAAGGAGCGGTAGGGGGTGTAGAAATGCAAACCGCGCGCAGAGTACGGCTCTGCGCGCGGTCGAACTGAGCTCTTGTGCTTTTAGCCCCGGCGTTCCATGACCCGGAACATGGCAACCAGCACGATGCCGTAGAGGACGTGGCCGACAAGGGCGACCCAGGTGATGCCGGTGAAGTTGAGGAAGAAGGGCAGGCCAGCAACGCTCGTGATGCCGCCAATGGCGAAGACCCAGAGACCGAAGCCGTAGATTGCGGATGGTACGAACCAGCCCAGTTTGGTGCCGACAACCCGGCTCCAGATCGGGGCGAAGACGAAAAGCCAGCCAACCGGATAGCCGATCAGGCCCACCAGATAGAAGTGCACGAAATAGCCCGCGAAATTGTTGTTGGGCAGGCCGAGCGAGCCGAGCAGGCTGCGCGCGAGACCATGGGGCGACAGGTTGGCAAAGCCAAGCGCCGGGCTGATCACCTGTCCCCAGAGGTCAAAGGCATTGGTCGCCATGAAACCTGCGATGAACATCGCCCCGATCACGGGGATACCGAGTTTTGGAAGCGGGCGGGCGGTGACGAGGGACATGGTGTTTTCCTAACTTGAATGGTGCGTTTCTCGATTGCATCCGAGTTAGGCAGTCTGACTTTCCATGTCCAAACACGTCCCCTGACATACGGTCACGACCGGGCGACAGCATTGAAACATTCCTGCACATCCTATGCGTTGCGAACGCCCCGGTCTCGGCTTTGGCCAATCCATTTCGGGCGCGGTGCTTGCTGATTGATCGGATTTCAAGCGACTCAAACTCAATCGATCCAAGGGCCATTGGAGCACTGCGTGGGCCGCTATTCGCGTGAGCATCTGATGACGCGCTTGTCCATCGCGACCAGGCCGCTTCAGCCGCACGCGCGCCCTCGACGACGCGTAGATTGAGATCCCAATTCCAAGGCGCATTGGGAAAAAGGCGGGGATTTCAGCATAAACCTTCGGCCTAAGCCGGTGCAGATGGGCTGAAAGTCCAATTTCGATACGCCGCGCATCCCGCGAGATCGAGGGAGCCGCATCATTGTGGTGAGAAACGATCTTGAAAGGATGATCACATGACGACTTTGGCCAAATCCGCGCTCTTCGCTGCTCTGTTCGCGCCCGGCATCGCCTTGGCACAGGTGGATATCGGCGACCGGCTCGGCACGACCGAAAATGCCATCCGCGCCTCGCTTCAATCGCAAGGCTACGATGTGCTGGAAGTGGAGCGTGAGGGCGATGAGATCGAGTTCGAGGCTGTGCGGGACGGCACGTATTGGGAAATTGAGGTTTCCGCCGTCACTGGTATGGTCGTTGGGATTGAGCTGGATGAGGATGACGACGCCAGCTGACCGCTGACCGGATGGGGAGCCGTTTTTCATTGCTTCCCCGCTTCATTCGAGGAAGATCGCAATGTCCCGTACCACGATCCTCTGGTCGCTCTTCGCACTTCAGGCGGCATGCTGTGCCTATTTTCTATACGACATCACGATTGACTTGTTCTGGCCCGCCGCTGCGGGCGCGCTTGTCGAAAGCGATGTGATAGAAGGCGTCGTGACGCTGGCACTGTTTCTGGGCCTCGCGTTCACTGGTAACGAGCTGCGTCAGGTTCAAACCCGCCAGACCGCACTGGAAGAACAGATCAGAGTGGCGTCTGGCGCGTTTGCGGAGGTGCTGGACGCCCGGTTTGCGGAGTGGAAGCTGACCGAGGCAGAGCGTGCCGTCGCCGTATTGGCGATCAAGGGCTATTCCGTCGCTGAAATGGCCGACCTGCGCGATACGCGGCAAGGCACGATCAAGGCGCAATGCGCGGCTGTCTATCGCAAGGCCGATGTGTCGGGCCGGTTGCAGCTTCTCAGCCTCTTCCTCGACGATCTCATGGCGGACACGCTCGTTCCTGCGATGCGGTCCGGATCCTAAGGAAATCTCATGAATCCAATTGGATTGCTCCTCATAGGCGCCTCGGCGCTCCTTCCGGCATGGCAAATGTTCGGCTTCGCTGATCTTGCGGATCATTCGGCATTGGTCTCGCAATATCTGGGCATGCTGGCCTTGGTCCTGATGGCATGGACCCAGATCCTCGCAGCGCGCGTTCCTGGCATGGAGCGGCTGTTTGGTGGGCTCGACCGCATCTATGTTCTTCACAAATGGTCCGGGATCACGGCGCTGCTCGCCCTCGTGATGCACGATCTGATCGATGCTGAGGTCGCTGGGGCGCGCGCCGGCGCCCTGGCGGATCTTGGGGAGGGGTTGGGTGAATTCAGCTATTATGGCCTGCTGGCTTTGACCGCACTCTCGGTGGCGATGGTGGTGCCCTATCATCTTTGGAAATGGACCCATAAGGCGATGGGGGCGATGTTTGCGCTGGGCGCGTTGCACTTTGCCTTGGTGGCGAAACCGTTCGCGATGACAGATCCGGAAGGGGCCTTCACTGGCTTGCTCTGCGTCGCGGGTGTTCTGGCCTATTTCTGGACGCTGATCCCTGACAGGTTGCGCCGTCGCCAAAGCTATGAGATCGCGCAGGTCGAGCGCACGGGGGACGCCGTTGCGGTCACGCTCTCACCCCGGGGTCGCGGTTTGCGTCCGGAACCGGGACAGTTCGGTATCGTCGCCTTTCAACAGGGTGAACCACACCCGTTCAGCATTTCCGGGATTGGCCCGGACGGGCAGGTGCGGATCACGATGAAGGCGCTGGGCGATGATACATCCCGACTGGCAGAGCAGCTGCGAGTCGGTCACACAGTGGCAGTGCAGGGGCCATTTGGACGGTTCCGTCGACGGGGCACCGGACCGCAGGTCTGGATTGCCGGTGGGGTTGGGATCACGCCGTTTGTGACCTGGGCAAAGGCTCTGCCAAAGGGGACAGGTCCAGTGCATCTGATCCATTGTGTCCGCGATGCGTCATGCGCGGCTCACCATGAGGAGCTGACGGCTCTTGCCGCAGAAAAGCCCGAACTCCGCGTCCATCTGGTCGAATCCGGGCGGACCGGTCGTCTGACGGCCGACGGGCTCGCCGCAATTGTTGGACCAGATCTTTCGAGGTCCAGTATCGCATTTTGCGGCCCGACCGGGCTGCGAGAGGCGCTGAGCCGCGATTTGGCTGCGCGGCGGCTGCATTCTGGCCGAATGCAATATGAGGCCTTCGAGTTCCGCACAGGTATCGGCATCGAGGCGATTGCGCAGTGGATCGGACATCGCCTGCTGCAAACGATGCGAAGGTATCGGCTGTTACCGCTCTAGTCCCAGACATGAAAAAAGCCGCCCCGATGTCGGGGCGGCCTTGGATCGTTTCTCAAGTCTGGGCTGCAATTAGCGGCGGATGCCAAGCTTGCCGATCAGATCCTTGTATTTCGCTTCGTCGCGCGCGCGGACATAGTCCAGCAGCTTGCGGCGCTGGGAGACCATTTTCAGAAGACCACGGCGGGAGTGGTTGTCCTTCTTGTGGGTCTTGAAGTGCTCGGTCAGCGTTGTGATGCGGCTGGTGAGAATGGCGATCTGCACGTCGGGCGAACCGGTGTCGCCTTCCTTCGTCGCAAACTGCTTGATGAGCTCTTCTTTTTTCTCAGGCGTAATCGACATCGGGTATCCTTTCCAAATGAAGGGTTTAAAAGACCTCTGGCCGCCGGCCAGCGCCGGGATGTCGTCCAGCGCGGTCGGGAATGACCGAAGGGTCGCGCACCGGTCCCGATCCGCAACCCGCGCCCTATGCCATGATTCCCGTCCGGGGAAAACCCCCTCAACTTCGGCGCAATGCGGCCAGGTTCGACAGCAACAGGGCAATGACAACGATCCCACCTCCGATCAGGGCATTCTGGCCAGGATTTTCACCGATGATCCACCAGACGAGGATCGGCGCGAGTGCGGTCTCCAACAGCAGCATCAGGCTGACCTGAGCGGAGGGGATGAACCGCGCCGCGGTTGTGAGCAACGCAAAACTCAGCGGGGCAATGACTGCGCCTATGACGAACAGAAGCGGCATGTCTCCGGGCAGGGGCATCACAGCCCCACCCATCGCCGCCCCGAAACACAGCGGTAAAACAGTTGCCACCGCAAGACCCGGGATCATCGAACGGTCCCCCGCGCGCCGTGCAAGGGTGAAGCCGATAGCCATGCCTAGCGCACCACCGAGCGCGCAGAGATTGCCGCTCCAATGCGCGATCCCGCCGGGATCTTTGCCGACGGCGATCAATGCAATTCCAATGCCGCAGACCGCCATCGTCGCCAGCACACGCGGCTCCAGCCGTTCGCCCAGCCACCTGCGTGACAGCAGTGCGGCCCACAGCGGCGTTGTTGCCACAATGAACAGCGTATTCGCCACGGTTGTCCAGGCGATCGCCAGATTGAAGCAGATCGCCGCAAATCCCATGGCTGCGGCAAAGGCAGGGCCAAACCAGCCGAGTTCACGCATATCGATCAGCAGGGCTCCGCGCCGGGTCAGACACAGCCAAAGCCACAGGACAAGCCCCTGGTAGAAGGCACGCCAGACCATCAGCACCCAGATTTCGGATTGCACCATCCGAAACAGAACAGTGTCGGGCATCAGGATCAGAATGGCCGCCAGCGCGGTTAGCACGCCACGCGATTGATCGCTCATTCCCATGCTTCCGGCTGCTGTGCATAGGCGATGTAAAGCGGATGCTTTGGATGCCCCGCCTTGCTCAACCCCAAATGCAGCAAGGGTCGATGAGTGTCTCGCAACAGCGCTTCGACGGCCTGTCCGCGATTGAGATATGCACCATGTGTGCCCCACGCGCAGACCGTCGCGTCGGCCCAGTTCGCACCCTCCAGGATCGCGACGTCATTGGCCGAACCACCGACAGGATCTGCGGCGGCCCGCATGACCTTTGGATCGGTCGCGCGAAAGGCGAAGATGTTGGTGACCCGGAACGCCCCATATCCGAGCGTGCGCGCACGCCGCTCGCACCGCTCCACGGTCGGGTCGTTCCTGAACTCATCGGCGGTAGAGGGGTTCAGCATCACGAAATGCAGCTTTCCCCCCGCTGCATCCCAAACGCGGGTCAGGCGATACCGATAGTGCTCACAATCCGAGAACAGTGCTTCGCTTTTGGCACGGTCATCGCTGTTGGTGCGTTGGATCATGATGTGCCTTCGCAAGTTGACGCCGGTGCGTGCACCACTCTGAACCACCTCAGAGATTGAATACCCGGCTTGGGTGAAGTTCCCCGGCCTTGAAGATGCCGATTGCAACGGGCTCTCCATCGAAGCTGGCCCAGACCTCATCGCCATATTCGGCCTGTGCTGCAAGGACCATGCCCGGATTGCCGTTGCGCAGGCGCGCGGCCCCCTCAGCCGTCGCGGGAACCTCATCCAAGTCCTGCAAGCCGACACGTAGCGGGTGAACCTTTGCATCGAGTTCGGGGGTGCGCGCCAATGCTTCGAGTTGGTCCAGCGTTATGCCGTCGCTTGGCTCGAACGGGCCTGACCAGATGCGGCGCAATTGCTTCACGTGTCCAAGGCACCCAAGCGCCTCTCCCAGATCACGCGCGATGGATCTGACATATCCGCCCTTACCGCACACCAGTTCCAGCGTGGCAATGTCGCCCGCCACACCGACCAGATCGAGGCGCTCCACATAGAGTGGGCGCGCGGCAAGTTCCATTTCTTCCCCGCCGCGGGCGCGGGCATAGGCACGCTCCCCATCCACCTTCACAGCGGAGAATTGCGGGGGAACCTGTTCGATGTCGCCAACAAAAGCGGGCAGAGCCGCGCGGATCGCATCTGCATCGGGCCGGGTGTCTGATGTGGCGATCACCTCTCCCTCCGCATCATCGGTATTCGTGGCCGCACCCATGACCATGTCAAAGCGATAGGCTTTCAGCGCGTCAGTGACATAGGGAACCGTCTTCGTGGCCTCGCCCAATGCGATGGCCAGAACGCCGGTAGCCTCGGGGTCCAGCGTGCCCGCATGACCGGCTTTTTTGGCGTCCAACGCCCATCTGACCTTGTTGACCACACTGGTCGAGGTGATGCCCGCAGGCTTGTCGATGATCAGCCAACCGCTGATCGCCCGTCCTTTTTTGCGTCGTGCCATGCCGTGTCCGTCTGTCGCGCGGCTCAGGCACCCTCCGCCTGCAACCGCTCGTAAAGCTCAAAGTCAGCGCGATACAGGTTGCGCACCACCTCGGCAAGCTCTGGTGTCAGGGCTTCGCGCCACATCTCCAACCTAGCATCCTGTGCCGCACTCATGGGCAGCCCCCCGGCATTGACCGGGTCAGCGCCGCAGACAGGTCGCATACCCTTGTCCAACGCGGCCTGCACATAAGGCTGCTGCGGGTCCAAGCCATGACGTGCGAGCAGGCCGGGCAGCTTGCGGATGATGCCGACAAAGGACGCAACCGCACCCAGGATCTGCTCAGGCGTTTGCGGCTCCAGCGGCCATTGCCCGCCCTGCTGCGACCTCCGCCGCGCACGGCCATAGCGGTTGATATGCATCTTCCCATCAGAGCCGAGCGTCATTGTGGCCTCAAGGAAACGATCCACAGGATCGCGCACCAGCACCACGCCGCGCGCGGAGAGGGAGCCATTTGCAAAGTCCTGAACTGTGCCGTCCAGCCGCTCAATCCCGCTGAGCATCGCGCCGGTAACAGGGCGCGGTTCTACACCGGCTGTAACCAGAACCCGATGATGTCCGATCAGCGGTACGGGTGCGGCTGGGTGTGGTGTCATCTCGGGCGCAAAGGGCGCCCAGCGGGCGCGGGCCTTCTCGTAATTGACCCAATCCTGCCCATAGACGGTGTGGATATGCCCGATCAGCGCGTCATCCAGAATGCTGGCAGCCGCGATGGGCGGCCTGCTGACGTTACGCTCCGTCACAGCGGCCATCTGCTCGGCTATATTCGGCAGGACCGGGCCGACAAGCTTGGGCAATTGCCAGTCTAATCCGTCGAGCGTCAGGCATTGCACAGGAAATCCACGGCCCCGGCGCAGGCGGGACGTCTGGCGCCGCCAATGATAGTTCAGCCCAAGCTCGGTTTGCCCGGCCAGGTTCTGTTCCAGCCATCCGATGAAGTTGCGAGCGTTCTGTTGGTGGATTTCAACGTCGCCGTCTTCGGCGGGCGCGATGACACCGCGCGCCATCAGATGTTCGCGCACTTGAGGAAAGCTGGTCGGTCCGGTGCCCGCGATCTTGTCGAAATAGAGGGACGTGAACCGCGCAACCGGATCGCGCAGGACGGTAAAGCAGTATGGGCTCTCGCTCACGGCATCGAGGTCACCGGCAGCAACCCGGGCCAGCGCCGTGTTTTCCTCATGGATATGAACACCAGACGGATGATCCTCCCCATGATCGAGCCGGTAGAGCAGATGCTTTACAAAAGTACATCCGCATTTGGTGATGGAGAGATAGTAGATCGGCGCGGTATCGCAGGTGTAGAAGAGGTTGTCCGCACGAGGTTCAGGAGCAGGTCCACCCCGCTTGTCAGCGTCGCGGCTGCGGCGCGCGCGCGCCATCTTTGCCCGAACGGTCGACAATAGGGACATCACATAGCGTCTCCGGCGAACTTTCTTGCGCCCGGAAACCCGTGCGCGGCCTAGTCTTCTTCGCCCCCAAGGTCGCGCCGCACTTCCTCGCTGTCAAGCAAACGGCGTGTTTCATCCATTTGATCGAAACTGACATCGGGACGAAAGCGCAGATCGGGGGAGAATTTTAGTGTCATGGACTTTGTGACCGCCCGGCGCAACTCGCCCTTGTTGCGGGCAAGTGCCTTGATCACAGATTGCACATCTCCGCCCCCCAGGGGCATCACAAAGGCCGTCGCGTGTTTAAGGTCCGGACTCATTCGCACCTCACCAACCGTGACAGAGGTATTTGCCAGGTCGGGGTCGTGAATGTCGCCACGCATCAGGACATCGGACAACGCCCGGCGCACCAACTCGCCAACCCTGAGTTGCCGTTGAGACGGGCCTGCGCCCTCATGAAAGGTTCGTTTTGCCATGGCGCGCATGTCGGGCAGAGTCCGTCCGCTGTCAAGGTCACTTGCGAAATTGAGTGATTGTCGCGGGGGTCGCGACCACGCTATGTGAGGCAAATTCAGGCAAGGAGGCTGCGATGATTGACGTGACGGTGACCGGTGTATCGGGACGTATGGGCCGCCAGCTTGCCAAGGCGGTTGAAGAAAACGACCGCACCCGCCTCGTGGGCGCAACTGTGATTGAGGGCGATCCGTGGGCCGGGCAGCGCATGCGCGATGTTTTGGACCTTGAAACGGACATTGTGGTCGAGGTCGACCCTCTGGAGGCGATTGCAAGGTCAGACGCGATCATCGACTTTACCGCTCCGCAGGCAACACATGATCACGCGACACTTGCGGCACAGGCGGGGGCTGCGCATGTGATCGGAACCACGGGGCTGGAGGCGGACACGCTTGCCCATCTCAGCCGGTGCGCGGTCCACACCAAGATCGTGCGTGCAGGCAATTTCAGCCTCGGCGTCAATCTGCTCACGGTCCTGACCCGCAAGGTTGCTGCGGCCCTCGGCCCGGAATTTGATATCGAGATTGTCGAGATGCACCACAGGCACAAGGTCGACGCCCCATCGGGCACGGCTCTGATGCTGGGCGAAGCCGCGGCGGAGGGGCGCGGCATCGACCTCGCCGCCCACACCGAAAGCGGTCGCCACGGCCTGACCGGCGCGCGCGAAGAGGGCGCGATTGGCTTTGCAGCCTTGCGCGGCGGTGCCGTAATCGGGGAACACTCCGCGATTTTCGCGAGCACCGGGGAGCGGATCACGCTGGGCCACATCGCAGAAGATCGCATGCTGTTCGCACGCGGCGCGGTGACTGCAGCGATCTGGGCACACGCGCAAAAGCCTGGCGAGTACGACATGATCGACGTGCTGGGCCTGCGCGACTAAACGGCCAGAGCCGCCTTCAAATAAGGCAGCACCGCAGCCGCGGCGATCCCGACAACGGCACCAATGGCCAGCCGAGACATTGGCTTGCCAAATGCGGGGCTGGCAAAGCTCAGTACCCCGCAGATGATCGCATAGAAGGTAAGTGCTATGATATCCATGCGGGCATCATAGCACGTCTCCTCAAGGTTTGATGAAAACCTTACCATCCTGAATTTTCGTGGCCGCGGGCAGCTTGTCCATCGCCTCGCCCAATGGCACGACAGCGGCAACATCCGTGGTCCAGGCGCTTGAGACGAAGCGCTCCTGCACAGCCGCGATGGTCTTGCCAATCGTGGCCTGATCGACTTCCTGCATCCAACGCGTCAGCCAAAAACCCTCGATCCGCTTGTGCTGGAAAATCAGCTGACCCATCTGGCTGAGCTTCGGCGGCTCGGTAGAGAGCTTGCCATAATTCACCCAGCGCGCCCGGTTGGGCATGGCAAAGAACAGATCGGCCGTGTGCTGATCACCGACCGCATCGAGCAGCACGCGCGGTTTCATCGCACGCATGATGCCCTTGGCCTTGTCCATAAAATCATCGTCCGAGGTCACCAGCACCTCTGCTGCACCCAACTCCTTCAAGGCATCCGCCTGCTCCGTCCGGCGCACCACCGCAATCGGCGCACAGTCATGGTCACGTCCCAGCCCGATCAGCAATTTGCCCAGCTGCGATCCGGCGGCGTTCAGGATGAAGCTTTTGACATCCCCCTCCCGCGCGATATCGAACATCGCCATTGCCGTCAGCGGATTGACCAGCTGGCCGGCGGCATCCGCCTCCGCCAGATCAGGGCGGCAGGGCACCAGACCCGCAGCATCTGTCAGCGCATAATCCGCCCAGCAGCCCGAATGGGCGGCAAAGAAACTCACCCGCTGCCCCACAAAGGGCGTGTCGCCAGCAACCACCTCGCCAACAGCCTCGAACCCGGCGGGGCGGTCCTTGACGCGCGGCTGGCCATACTCGCCCTTGATGAAATGCAGGTCAGAGGGGTTCACGGCGGCAAGATGCACCTTGATCAGCGCCTGACCCTTCCCGACCTGCGGCACCGGAACCTCACGAAATTCCAGATAGGGTTCCAACGTGTCGATGGCCGGGCCTTCTGCCGTGCCGGAATAGCCGTCATGCAACTGGACAAGCGCTCTCATCGTTTCGGGCAGACTCATCGGTGTTCCTCCTGATTTTGCTTTGGCTGCAAAGCTAGGCACTCCCCCGCCTGCTGCACAGGGTGACGCTGGGGCATCGGGCCGGCTTCTTTCACTTTCCACAAAATATCCCCGCCGGAGGCATCGCACCGATGGCTCCCTTACGTCACATTTGCCCTTCGCACGACTGAGCGCCATGCTGCCCCAAACAAAGAACAACGCCCCCCTCGGGCGGTCAGGGAGACATTCATGAGCTATCTCGACAACCTCTTCTCGGTCTCTGGCAAGGTGGCGCTCGTCACAGGCGGCGCGACAGGCATCGGCCGGATGATCGCAGAGGCACTGGTGATGGGCGGCGCACATGTACTGATCGCCAGCCGTAAGGGCGCGGCGTGTGAGGCGGTGGCCGACGAGATCAATGCCGCAGGCGGCGCTGGCCGGGCCGAGGGGTTCGCGGGTGATGTCTCGACCGCCGACGGGATCGCGGCGCTGGTTGCTGAGGTCAAGGCGCGCAGCGCCCGGCTCGACATTCTGGTGAACAATGCGGGCATCACATGGGGCGAGCCCTATGAGACCTTCCCTATGGAGCAGTGGACCCGGATCATGGATGTCAATGTCGGCGCGATGTTCACGCTGACCCGCGATCTCACGCCGATGCTCGAAGCCTCCGCGACGGACGCGGACCCCGCCCGCATCATCAACATCGGTTCTGTCATGGGCACGGTGCCGCTGGCGGAGGGGGCCTATTCCTACACCATGTCCAAGGCTGCGGTGCACCATATGACCAAGACGCTCGCGACAGAGCTTGCGGGCAGGCGCATTACTGTGAACGCTTTCGCCCCCGGTCCTTTCCCCTCCAAGATGACGCGCTTTGCCACGGGTACGCCCGAGAAGGCGGAAAAGGTGGGCAGCAACGTGCCCCTTGGCCGGATCGGCAATGCAGAAGATATGGCCGGTGCCACGCTATATTTGTGCGGGAAGGGCGGGGCCTATGTCTCTGGCGCGATCTTGCCGCTCGATGGGGGGATGAGCGTCCAGACCCCGCTCAACCTTTTTGCCAACACGTAAAGGATCGCCGCAATGTTTGAGAACAGAACCGTCCTGATCACGGGTGCCGCCGCGGGTCTTGGTGCCGCTGCCGCGGAAGCCTTTGCGGCCAAGGGCGCGACCCTCATTCTGTCGGACCGCTCCGACAAGGTGATGGGGGTGGCAGAGCGTTTGGGCGCAACCGGCCTGATCGCGGATGCAGCGTCGCTCGACGATCATAAGATGCAGGTGGCCAAGGCTGTGGAGCAGACCGGTCACCTCGACATCACCATCAATAATGCAGGCATCGCGCATCCGCCCATGCGGATCGAGCAAACGCCAGAACAGGTGGCCCGCATGGTGGTGGAGGTCGATCTGCTCGGCATGATGTGGGCGCTGCAAACCCAGATTCCGCAAATGCAAAAACAGGCGCTGGAGCGGGACGGCGATGGCGGCTGCATCCTCAACGTGGCCTCCATTGCGGGCCTTGTGGGCGCAAGCACGCTCGGCATTTATGGCGCGGCGAAACATGGTGTGGTCGGTTTGACGAAAGCCGCCGCCATCGAGAATGCGCGGCGTGGCATCCGGGTGAACGCGATCTGCCCGGGCTTTACCCGCACCGCAATGACCGGCGATCTGATCAACATGGCGCCGGACGCCGAAGCAGCCGAAGCCGACATGGTGCGCGGCGTGCCGATGCGCCGTCTGGGTGAGCAGGCCGAGATCGTGTCCGCGATGCTCTTCGCCGCAAGCCCGGAGAACAGCTTCATGACGGGCCAGACCATCGCCCTCGACGGTGGTGTGACGGCCTATTGAGGGCGGATGCGAATTCAACACCAGTGTGTTGAAGTGGCGGTGCTTCTCCTGTGCTCTTCCCCGCTATGACAGTTTGAATAGCGCCGCCCCGTGGGGACGGAACGGCGCGGCGCAACAGTTCCTGTTGCGCGAACGACTTGCTCTGCGCGTAAGGTTTAAGTCTTAACCTCGAAAACTAGCGACTTGGCGCGCGACACACTTGATATCAACGGAACACAATCCGGCAAGATGTAGCGTTCTGCTCTCCCGAGTCTCTCACTCCGTGTAACCACCCGAATGGCAGAGGCAACATACGGTTCGCTCGCCCCCCAACATCCTCTGGACCATACGGTGTCTCTCCGCTAACAGAGGGGCCATGAGACGGACCCAGATATACGCGATCCGAATTAGCCGCCCGGCACGCTGAACGCGCTGCCGGGTCAATGGCGTATGGATCAGCCGCGCCGCCTGCCTTTCCCAGACATTCCAAGACTGACGGAGCCGCATGATGTGCGCCGATACGCCTGAGTATAAAGACACGCTCAATCTGCCCGAAACCGATTTCCCGATGCGCGCGGGCCTGCCCAAGCGCGAACCCGAATGGCTCGCCCGTTGGGCCGACCTCAACGTATATGACACGCTGCGCGCGCGCGCTGAGGGGCGGGAGCCGTTTGTGCTCCACGACGGCCCTCCCTACGCCAACGGCCACCTGCATATCGGCCATGGGCTGAACAAGATCCTCAAGGACATGGTCGTCCGCTCGCAGCAGATGATGGGCCGCGACGCGCGCTATATCCCCGGCTGGGACTGCCATGGGCTGCCCATCGAGTGGAAGATCGAGGAGAAATATCGCGCCAAGGGCCGCAACAAGGACGACGTCCCTGTCAACGAATTCCGGGGCGAGTGCCGCGACTTCGCCGCCGAATGGGTCGGCATCCAGTCCGATGAATTCCAGCGCCTCGGGATCACGGGCGACTGGGCAAACCCCTATCTGACCATGGATTTCGGGGCCGAGGCGACGATTGCTGAGGAGTTCATGAAATTCGTCATGAACGGCACGCTCTATCAGGGCTCCAAACCCGTGATGTGGTCCCCGGTCGAGAAGACGGCGCTCGCCGAGGCGGAGGTCGAGTACCACGACCGGCAGGTCGATGCGATCTGGGTAAAGTTCCCGGTGACGGCGGCTGCGGTCGATGCCGATGGCTCTGACGGTCACGCCAATGCGAAACTTGCCGACGCCACTGTCGTGATCTGGACCACCACGCCTTGGACGATCCCGTCCAACCGCGCGGTCTGCTTTGGGCCCACGATCTCATACGGTCTCTACGAAGTCACCGGACGTCCCGAAGAATGCTGGATGTCCATCGGTGAGAAACTGGTTTTGGCCGACGCGCTGGCCGAGGAAGTGCTGGCCGCCGGTCGCATCCAGCCGGAGATGTTCCGCCGCCTGCGCGATGTGACGCCTGCCGAACTGGAAGGCTTGACCCTAGCCCACCCGTTCGCAGGTATCGCAGACGGGCAGGGCGAGTGGGACTTCGCCGTTCCCATGCTCCCCGGCGATCACGTCACCGATGACGCGGGCACGGGCTTTGTGCACACCGCGCCCGCACATGGCGACGACGACTACCAGATCGGCCTCAAGCATGGGCTGGAGATGAGCTATAATGTCGAGGTCGACGGAACCTATCGCATCTCTCTGCCGCTCTTCGGTGGTGAGGCGATCATCACGCCCAAGGGCAAGCCGGGCGGCGCGGGCAAGGCGGTGATCGCCAAGCTCAAGGAGGTCGGCAAGCTCGCCGCCACCCGTCGCCTTACCATCTCTGACGCGCATAGCTGGCGCTCCAAGGCCCCGGTGATCCGCCTCAACCGTCCGCAATGGTTCGTTGCCATCGACAAGGCCGCCGGTGGCGATGATACCTATGGCACCACGATCCGTGAGCGCGCCCTGCGCTCTATCGACGAGCTGGTCACCTGGACCCCTCAAAAGGGCCGCAACCGCCTGCATTCGATGATTGAAAGCCGTCCCGACTGGGTCCTCTCGCGCCAGCGTGCCTGGGGCGTGCCGCTTACCTGTTTTGTGAAGCGGCATGACAACGGGCAGGTCGAATTGCTACGCGACGATGCGGTCAACAAGCGCATCGGCGACGCGTTCCGCGAGGAAGGCGCCGATTGCTGGTTCGAGGACAGCGCCACCGAACGCTTCCTCGGTGATCGCGCCTCCGAGGGGTGGGAGAAGGTTGAGGATATCCTCGACGTCTGGTTCGACTCTGGCTCGACCCACGCCTTCACCCTGCGCGATCGGGGTGAACCATGGCCTGCGGACCTTTACCTCGAAGGCACCGACCAGCATCGCGGATGGTTCCACTCCTCGCTCTTGCAGGCGTGCGGCACGGTGGGCCGCGCCCCCTACAAGGGCGTGCTGACGCACGGCTTCACGCTCGATGAAAAGGGCCTGAAGATGTCGAAATCCATCGGCAACACCATCGCGCCGGCGGATGTGGTCAAGCAATATGGCGCGGATATCCTGCGCCTATGGGTCGCGCAGACGGACTACTCCGCCGATCAGCGGATCGGGCCGAACATCCTGAAAGGGGTTGCAGACAGCTATCGCCGCCTGCGCAACACGTTCCGCTTCATCCTTGGCAACATGGACGATCACATCGCCGTCGAGCATGCCGATATGCCAGAGCTGGAACGCTGGGTGCTGCATCGTCTTGCCGAACTGGATGTGCAGGTGCGTGAAGGCTACGCGAAATATGACTTCCAGGGCGTCTTCTCAAAGCTGTTCCAATTCTGCACGGTCGACCTTTCTGCGGTGTATTTCGATATCCGCAAGGACGCGCTCTATTGTGATGCGCCCGGCAGCATTGAGGCGCGAGCCGCACGGACCGTCTTGATCGAACTGCACCGTACGCTGACGACATGGCTCGCCCCGATCCTGACCTTCACGATGGAGGAGGTCTGGCTTGATCAGAACCCGGATGGCTGCGTCCATCTAGAGGATTTCGTGGCAATCCCCGCCGCTTGGCACGACGCCGCACTGGGCGAGAAGTGGTCCCGCATCCGTGCGGTCCGCCGCGTCGTGACCGGTGCGCTGGAAGTGGAGCGGACGGAAAAGCGGATCGGCGCCAGCCTCGAAGCTGCCCCGACCGTCTATGTGGCGGACGCCGATCTGCGTGAAGCGCTTCATGCGCTGCCCTTCGCGGATCTCTGCATCACCTCGCAGATCACGCTGAGCGGTGAAGCGGCACCCGAGGCGGCATTCACCCTGCCAGATGTTGAAGGCGTGGCCGTCTTGCCCGCCCGCGCGGATGGGGAAAAATGCGCCCGCTGCTGGAAGATCCTGCCGGATGTTGGAACGCACAACCACGCTCAGACCTGTCAGCGCTGTGACGAGGCGCTGAGCTAAGCACAACAGCAGATGTTAAGAAGGGCCGCTCGTTCCGGGCGGCCCTTTTGGGTCGACGATACTGTCCGCGACTGTCAGTAGATCGTTGTGCGCGGCTCCGCCTGCTCAACAGGTTGATAGATAAGCCCCACAAGCCCGTCTTGATCAAGGATCAGTTCCGCCCGAATGAACTCCGTCGCGGTCTGCTCGGATGGCTCCAGCGCCACACGGTCGCAGGCATCACCTTCTAGGATCGGGCTGAACTTGCACAGGTCGGACAGCAGGTTTGAGGCACTTGCGTATTCCATGCCAGAACGTGTGGGCGCGTCGGCTTCCGGTATCACTGGCTCTGCCACCACCGGCGCGGCGGCCATTGCTATGGCTAGGCAGAAAACTCTCATTGAACCACTCCAACACATTGGGCTGCGTGGTCGTCTAACGCAGCACCCCGGTCAAAGGTTCGCTCTCAGAAGGCGGTTTTACGCCATGCTACCGGTCTTTTCAGTTTTTCGCAGGGACCAGTTGTTGAACGATACCAACCAGTAACAGGTATAGGCTGGTGATCGCCAACCCGACTTGCGCAATCACTGGGCCGTCAAAATTCAGCCAGGCCAGCCAAGTGGCAAAGCCCGCCCACGCGAACATGATCGGCAGGCTCACCGCGCGCCAGCGCACTGTCCGGACGGGATGGATGAATTTCAGCGCAAAGAACTGGGAAATGGCAATCGCGATCAGCAGGAACATGGCGGCCCACCCGCCCATATCGATTGCGAAGAGCACAAGAACGATCATGTTCCAGCAGCCCGGAAAACCCGAAAAGCTGTTATCTGACGTCTTCATGCGCGTGTCCGCGAAATAGATCACGCCGCTGACACAGATCAGAAGCCCGGCGGCCAGCGACCAGCCCGGGCCGATCAATTCTGCACTGACCAGCGCATAGGCCGGAATGAACACATAGGTCAGGTAGTCAATGATCAGGTCGAGCAGGACACCATCCCATTGCGGCGCATTGGTCTTCACGTCCACCTTTCGGGCCAGAGGGCCGTCGATGCCGTCGACGATAAAGGCCGCAATCAGCCACAGCCACATCACCGCCCAATCGGCCTGAGCCGCAGCGATGACGGCCATCAGCGCCAGGCCAGCCCCGGTGGCGGTCAACAGGTGGACAGAAAAGGCACGCACGAACATCCAACACTCCAGTCCCGAATTGGGCGCAACCTAAACGGCACCCCACCTGAATGACACCCCCCCATTTGTCGCCAAGCCGTACCCACAGGCGTGATTACGCGGACTTTGCGCCTAGGTCAGTGCAATTTCTGAGAGTGTGAAGCTTTAGTTAACATATTGATTAAAATTAAGGTTTCGCGCGCGAAACCTTCGGTTGTCATTGTCAGTGGAGGTACTCTCCAAAGCTACAGACGAAACTAACGCCGCTTCGGGCGGGCTGCGTCGTAAACATCCATCAGCCGGGCCTGATCGAGCGCGGTGTACACTTGCGTTGAGCTCAACGACGCGTGTCCAAGCAAGGTCTGGATCGCCCGCAGGTCTCCGCCGGCTTCCAGCAGGTGCGTCGCAAAGGAATGGCGCAACGCATGTGGCGTCGCGGTAGCGGGCAACCCCAGTCGCGCCCGCAAATTCGCAACCGTCTTTTGCACAGTTGATGCGTTCAGCGCCCCACCCCGCACGCCCAGAAACAAGGGGCTTTCTGCGTTGGGCGCATGGGGATGGAGCGCGCGGTACTGTTCGACGGCCTCTCGCGCGACGGGAAGGACAGGAACAAGGCGCTCCTTCCCGCCCTTCCCGGTGATCCGCAGCATGTCAGGCAGCGGTGCGTCGCTCTGGCGCAAACTCAGCGCCTCTGAAATGCGCAGACCGCAGGCGTACAGCAATGTGAGGACGGCCATATCGCGCGCCGCAATCCAGTCGGTCGGCGTCTGCCCGGCTTCCGCGATCAGGGCCTTTGCGGCATCGGGCGCAAGCGGGCGTGGCAGGCTCGCCTTGATCTTGGGGGAGCGGGTGGCGATCACAGCCGTGGCGTCGATGCCTTCAGCTTCGGCCAGCCATCGGTGGAAAGAGCGTACCGCGCTCAGCGCGCGAGCAGCCGAGCGTGCTGACAGATCATCTCCACGCAGGCTGGCGATCCAGGACCGCATCTCGGACGTCGTCACCTCACCCAAACCCGCCTTACCGACAGGACCACCGCGATGTCCGTTGAGAAAACCAAGATAGCCCGCCACGTCGTGCCGATAGGCCTCAACCGTTTTGGGTGAGCGCCCGCGCACCGCGCCGAGTTGATCGAGCCATCGCTGCATCAGCGCGAGCGCGCCATCGGTCCCGACAGGCGCGGTCACGTAGAAATCCCCTGATGGGAAACGGGCTTCATCTCAAGGCCATCCGTGGTCTCGGTGCATTTGCCCTATGATCATGCCGCAACCCGGGATGATCTGTCGATCCCTAGGCCAGCCACCGTCGCACGGCGCGCTCAAAACAGCTTGCGAAGAAGTCGAGAAGATCGGTGCCCTGATCAGCGGCAAAGCGCGCCGGATCGCTGGCCCCGAAAACAAGCATGGCAGAGCGTCGGCCCTGTCCCAGATCTAGGCGCAGCAGCGCTTCGGACTGGATGCGCAATGTTTCTTCCTCGAACACGGCGGCCGCTTTCTGCCCCGTGGGTCGCAGCGTGATCCGAGCGGGATCGCGATCCCGGCCTGCGCCGATATAGCTGTCGATACCGCCCGGCGGAACGGCGACGAGCCCCGGGGCCGCAAGGCGTTCATCGTCGCGCATTTCAAGCACGAGACGCACGGTATCGACCGCCAGAATATCGGCAACCTCACCCTGAAGCACAGTCAGAAGACCAGCGAAATCCGTCGGGGTGAGCAGCGCGACAACCGCGCGCTGCACCTGATCATGCGCCGAAAGATTGTCATAAGCTGCCGCGATCACCTCACGGTGCGTACGCTCAAGCTCCCCCAGCCGGCCCTCCATCCGGGCGATCACGCGACCGCGCAAGTCGGTCACACGATCATTGGCCTGCGCCTCTGCCTCAACAAGTGAGCGCATGACATCCCCATCGCCCAGCACCAGTTCAGGCTGGGCGAGAATGGCGGAGCGAATGGCGTTCTCATCCATGGCGCGTATCCCGGCGGATCAGAGGATCTTCTGGCCGGTCTTGGCCCAATCGGCCAGGAACGTGGCAAGCCCTGCATCTGTCAGCGGGTGTGCTGCGAGTTTTTGCAGAACGCCCGGAGGCGCTGTGACCACGTCCGCGCCAATGCGGGCGCACTCGGTGATGTGATTCACAGTACGTGCCGATGCGGCGAGGATCTGTGTCTCAAAGCCATAATTGTCATAGATGATCCGGATGTCTTGGATCAGATCCATGCCGTCGAGGTTAATATCATCAAGCCGGCCGATGAAGGGTGAGATGAAGGTCGCGCCCGCTTTCGCAGCCAGTAGCGCCTGATTGGGCGAGAAGCAGAGCGTCACGTTAACCATCTGGCCCTCATCGCTGAGCGTCTTGCAGGTTTTCAGACCGGCCCAGGTCAGCGGAACCTTCACGGCGATGTTATCTGCGATCTCGGCCAGCTTACGACCCTCTGCGATCATCTCGTCTGCTTCGGTCGCCGCGACCTCGGCGGATACCGGACCATCGACGAGCGCACAGATTTCCTTCGTCACCTCGATAATGTCGCGGCCCGACTTCATGATCAGTGACGGGTTCGTGGTCACGCCATCCACAAGGCCCAGATCGTTGAGTTCTGCGATCGCGTCAATTTCAGCGGTATCGACGAAAAATTTCATGATGGTCCCTTCGGCTTGTGACTTTTCGCGCGGACCTTACACAAGGGGGCTGGGAAGCGCAAAGCAGGTTTCACACAGCGTCAGCTTTGCTGCGCGGCGGCCCTGCATGGGGTTGAAGACGGGGCGCAACTGCTCACATTGGAAGACCCGTTCCGGGGCAGGGGAATCGTTGTTTGAATGCCGATGTCGAATTTCTGGAGGAAGGCGCGCTTGCGGCGGTTCTGACAACCCAACCGCTTGACCGCACGCTTGACTATGTAGTGCCGGACGGCGGAGTACGCATCGGTGCCTTTGTGAGCGTCCCGCTGGGCCCCCGCCGGGTGATGGGCGTCGTCTGGGGCCCCGGCGCGGGCGACTATGACCGCTCGAAAATACGCAGCATTGCCGCGATCTTGGATCTTCCGGCGATGAGCGCTGTGATGCGCAATTTCGTAGAAAAGGTTGCCGCCTACACCATGACACCGCTCCCCGCCGTTCTGCGACTGGCGACGCGCGTTCCGGGTCTGGGAGAGGCCCCGGGCACGCGCAAGGTCTTGCGCCTGACGGACGTCCGACCGGATCGGTTGACCAGCGCGCGTGAGCGTGTGCTCGCTTTTCTGGAAGAACATGAGGGCATGGCATTCGCCCCCGGAGAGCTGGCTTCGCTAGTCGGCGTGACAAGCTCGGTCATCAAAGGGCTGGAAGGGCAGGGGGTGCTGGTGCGCGAGGAGGCGCCGCGCGACGCCCCGTTCCTGCCCCTAGACCCGGACTTGCCGGGCAAGGAATTGGCAGAGGGGCAGCGCCGGGCCGCGGTGCAGTTACGCGAAGCCGTCCGCTCTCGCCGCTATGGCACGACTCTGCTCAAAGGTGTGACCGGGTCGGGCAAGACCGAGGTTTATCTGGAGGCCGTGGCAGAATGCCTGCGCGCCGGTCGGCAGGCGCTGGTTCTGCTGCCGGAAATCGCCCTGACCGGAGAGTTCATCGCGCGGGTCGAAGCGCGGTTTGGGCAGGCGCCTGCGGAATGGCACTCCGGTGTCACTCAGGCCGGTCGGCGGCGCGTCTGGGCCGGAGTTGCCAACGGACAGGCTCAGCTCGTTGTCGGGGCCAGATCATCCTTGTTCCTGCCCTATGCCGATCTGGGATTGGTGATCGTGGATGAGGAGCACGACGGCTCTTACAAGCAGGAAGATGGCGTCCTTTACAACGCGCGGGACATGGCCGTTTTGCGCGCGTCGCTGTCAGGGGCGCAGGTGGTGCTGGCCTCTGCGACACCTTCGCTTGAAAGCTGGGCAAATGCCGATGCTGGAAAATACGCGCGGATTGATCTGACCGAGCGGTTTGGCGCAGCGGTTCTGCCAGAAATGGCCGCGATTGATTTGCGCGCGGATCCGCTGGAGCGTGAGCGCTGGATGTCCGAGCCCTTGGCCCGCGCGGTCGCAGATCGCGTCGCGGCGGGCGAACAGGCGCTGTTGTTTTTGAACCGTCGCGGCTATGCCCCGCTGACGATGTGCCGGGCGTGTGGTGCTCAGGTCGGGTGTGACGATTGTGACGCGCGGATGGTGGAGCATCGGTTTCACGCCCATCTGATGTGCCATCAATGTGGTGCGACAAAGCCGATCCCGACAAGCTGCCCCAGTTGTGGCAACCCGGATCACATGGCGGTTTTGGGGCCGGGGGTGGAGCGCTTGGCCGAGGAGGTCGCCGCGCGCTTTCCCGATGCCCGCGTAGCCGTGTTGTCGAGCGATATGGCCATGAGCGCGCGCGCCCTGAAGGCAAGGATCGAGGAGATCGCCAAAGGTGCGGCAGACATCATCATCGGAACCCAGATGGTTGCGAAAGGGCATAACTTTCCCTTGTTGACGCTGGTTGGTGTCATCGACGCGGACCTTGGCCTTCAGGGGGGCGAGTTGCGGGCGGCAGAGCGGACATTTCAGCTGATCCGACAGGTCGCGGGGCGTGCGGGGCGCGCAGACCGTCCCGGTGAGGCGCTCATTCAGACGCATCAGCCCGATCATCCCGTCATCAAGGCGATCCTCAGCGATGATGAGGAGGCGTTCTGGCGGGCCGAGGCGGCATCGCGGCAAATGGCAGGTGCGCCACCCTATGGCCGGATGGCCGGTGTCATTGTCAGTGGCCCGGAGGAGCGTGAAACCTTCGAGCTCGCCCGCCAATTGGCCGCGCGGGCGCGCATTTTGACGGATGCGGGCGCGCAGATGTTCGGACCAGCGCCGGCCCCGATTGCGCGGGTGCGGGGGCGGACACGGGTGCGCCTTTTGGTTAAGGGACCAAAGGGGCTAGCGCTGCAACCGGTGCTCGCCCGCTGGGTGGACGGGGTTCGGCCCCGCGCGAATTTCCGCATCGCCCTCGACATCGATCCGCAGAGCTTTTTCTAATTCCGGCCGTCAGATGTTGAGGCGATAGGCGACAGCCTCTGCAATATGATCGCGTGAGACCTGCGCTTGCCCCGCGAGGTCAGCGATGGTGCGGGCGACCCGCAGAATCCGGTGATAGCCGCGGGCGGTCAGGCGGTGTGTCTCTGCGATTTGGGCCAGCAGGGCCTGGCCCTCTGCATCCGGGGTGGCGATCTGGTCGAGCAGATCACCCTCTGCATCCGCATTGGTGGTCAACTCCGCGTGGTCGGCAAATCGTTGCGCCTGCAGGGCGCGGGCCTGCGCCACGCGCTGGGCGATGGGGGCCGACGGCTCCCCCTGCTTTGCCCCGGCCAGATCGGCGACCGCGACGGGGGCCACGTCAATGCGCAGATCGAACCGGTCCATCAGAGGGCCAGAGATGCGGGATAGGTAGTCATGGCCACAAATCGGGGCCTTGGCGCAGGCGCGCGACGGATCGGGCAGATAGCCGCAGCGGCACGGATTTGCGGCTGCGACCAGCATGAAACGACAGGGATAGCGCACATGCGCGTTTGCGCGGGCCACGACCACGTCGCCAGTTTCGACGGGCTGGCGGAGTGTCTCGAGCACCTGCCGTGGATATTCTGGAAACTCGTCCATGAAGAGCACGCCATTATGCGCAAGGCTGATCTCTCCGGGTCCGGCGCGACGCCCTCCGCCGACGATTGCGGCCATGCTGGCCGTATGATGGGGTGTGCGAATGGGCCTGCGGGGCGAGATGCCACCATCCTCGATCAGGCCCGCAAGGCTGTGGATCATCGAGGTTTCGAGCGCTTCGGCGGCTGTAAGGTCCGGCAGGAGGCCGGGCAGCCGTGCGGCCAGCATGGATTTGCCCGATCCCGGCTCACCCACCATGATGATGTGGTGACGACCGGCGGCCGCAATTTCCAACGCGCGGCGCGCCCGCTCTTGCCCTTTCACATCGGCCATGTCTGCAATCGGCGTGTCGTCTGAAATCAAACCTGGTTCTGCGGGCGGCAGGGTCATGCGCCCGGCAAAATGGTTGACGAGGGCGAGCAGGCTGGGTGCGGCGAGCACCTGCACGGCCCCGACCCACGCGGCCTCTGCCCCGCACGCCTCGGGACAGATCAGGTCGCATTCAAGCTCTGCTGCCGCGACGGCGGCGGGCAGGGCGCCGGTCACTTTCACTGTACTGCCGTCGAGGGAGAGTTCGCCCAAGGCGACATGCCGTGCGGCCTCTTCCCGCGGGATGACGTCCATTGCGGCCAGTAGGCAGAGCGCGATGGGCAGATCGAAATGCGATCCCTCCTTTGGAAGATCGGCAGGGGAGAGATTGATCGTGATCCGCTTGGCGGGCAGCGCGAGGCCCATGGCCGTCATCGCAGAGCGCACACGTTCCTTCGCCTCACTGACCGCTTTGTCGGGCAATCCGACGAGGGAGAAAGACGGCATACCCGGTGTAAGCGCGCACTGGATTTCAACCGGGCGCGCCTCCACCCCCTGAAAGGCGACGGTATAGGCGCGGGCAATGGTATTCGCAGCGTCGAGCATGGCGCAGCGTTGCTGCACATTGGTTTATGAGGGGTTAACGCGGCGGCGGCAGATCGAAGCCCTTTGCCGTGATCCGGGCGCAAAGCCGTTCGAGGAAGTCAGGTGCGCGCGGTGCCAGGCATTGCGTCTCAAGATGCCAATACAGATAGGCGGCATAAGGCCAGTCTTGTGCCGTGGCCATTGCCATGGCTTGCGGAATCTGCCCGGCAGAGCGCGCCGTCACACCGTTGTGGTGAAAATCGGTTTGGCCGCACAGAACGGCCGGCACCTGGTGCACGAATCCTTCGAAGGCCACGGCGGAGGTTTGGGTGACGCAGAGCGACGCGTTCGCCAGGATGTCGTGGATCGACGCGTCCCCGACAATAACGCCATTGGCCGGATTGTGGTGCTGCATCAGTTGCCTGCGGACCGCATCTGACTGCAATGGATGGGGCTTGATATAGACGGGCCGCCCGTCGCGATGGGTCAGCACTGTCTCGATCATCGTCATCAGGTCCACATGGATGACGTTCTGATCCGCCGGGTGGATCTCTTGCGTGAAGATCGCGATGAGGTCTTTGGGCAGGTTTTCGTCGCGGTGCGATTGATCGAATTTGGAGCGGTTGTTGCCGATGAACTTTCGCTTGAGCCGTTCGAGAAGGGCGTTTGCGGCCTCTGCGTCAATCTCTGCCGGGTTGAAGGGAAGAAGCCGAAGGGTGGAGTTGTGGCGTGTCGCGACCTCATCGCAATACCAATACCCGTTGAGGTAATGCGGGGTTGTGAAAAGGGTGCCAGGGGCGAAGCCGGGGCGATCTGTCACAAGGAGATGCAAGTCGTCTGGCGCCCGGTCCAGCTGAGCGGCTCCACCGCGCAAATCATAGGCGTGAACGTGTATTCCGAGGCTTTCGGCATGGGTGCGCAACCGCTCGAAAAACAGAAGCTTCCCCGCCAACAGGGCTTCGAGCCGCGCCTCCTGCGCCATGATGTGGATGTTGCGCGGTCCCGTGCGGGTCAGGGCCGGTCGGAACCGGCCCAGTTTGGTCAGAACAAGGTTCGCCACGGCGGTTAGCCGCGCACGGCCTCTAGCATACGGTGGACATTGTCCGGGCTGGCGTCGGGTGTGATGCCGTGGCCCAGATTGAAGATATGCGCACCGCCCGAGAAGCCCTTGACCACGTCCTTGGTGGCCTTGGTCAGCGCCTCGCCACCTTGCACCAGCAGCAGCGGGTCGAGATTGCCCTGCACGCAGGCATGGGGCTGAACATGTTTTGCCGCCCAGGCCGGATCGACCGAGGTATCAAGTGCGACGCCCTGCACCCCCGTCTGCTCGACAAAGGTGGCGTAATTGCCGCCCGCGCCACGCGGGAAGCCGATGATCGGCAAATCGGGGTGTTCTGCGCGCAGCGCATCGACGATCTTCTTGCCAGGTGCGATTGCATATTTCTCAAAGACCGGTCCGGGCAGGGCGCCAGCCCAACTGTCGAAGATCTTGACGACTTCGGCCCCGGCCTCGACCTGCTTGAGAAGGTAGTGGATCGTGGCAGCGGTGATTTTGTCCAGAAGCGCCTCGAATGTGGTGGTGTCACCATACATCAGGCGCCGCGCCGGGGCCTGATCGGGTGTGCCGCGACCGGCGATCATGTAGGTGGCAACGGTCCAGGGCGCACCGGCAAAGCCGATGAGCGGAACCTCGGGTGGCAACTCACGACGCAGGATGCGTACGGTCTCGTAAACCGGTGACAGCACCTCATCAATGGCATCGAGGGGGCCCAGCCTGGCCAGATCATCCGCGCTGGTGATTGTCGACAGGCGTGGCCCCTCCCCCTGAACGAAGGTCAGATCCGCCCCAAGCGCCTGAGGCACCAGCAAAATGTCAGCAAAGAGGATCGCTGCGTCGAACGCGTATTTGCGGATCGGCTGCAACGTAACCTCTGCGGCCAGTTCCGGTGTGTAACACAGGTCAAGAAAGCTGCCTGCCTGGGCGCGGGTTGCGCGATACTCCGGCAGGTACCGTCCGGCCTGCCGCATCATCCAGACGGGCGGGGTTGGCAGCGTCTCGCCTGCGAGGGCGCGAAGAAGCAGTTTGTCGGACATTGGCAAGACTCCAGCATTGTCTGGCTCCGGTATGGCGGAGGGGTGGGGGCGGTGTCCAGCGTGATTTACACTTATGGCTTGGCGCCAAAACGCGCACCCAGCGATTCCGCGAAGTGATTTCCCAGCTTTCGCGTATCGTCCGCAGGCACGTTCAACAGCTCAGCCTCCATGAAGGCGGAGGAGAAGGCGACAAGCAGCATCATGCGCAAGAGCTCTGCCACCTCGATGTCATCTGTAATTGCGCCGGCGCGCTGGAGGGCATGGAGCCTTTGGCCGATATTGCTTTCGTGCTCGTCCGTGATGGCCGCCATCATGTCATCGCGAATCTCGGGATTGGTCAGCGCCTCGGTCACCACGATCCGCAACATGGCACGGGCGTCGCGATCAGCGTCATAGCGCTGGCGGAACCAGCATCGGGCCTCGGCCTCCAGCGTCGGCTGCGGGGGATAAGGCAGATCACCGGTTTGTTTCTCGGCCACTTCGCGTTGCATGACAGCGATGAAGAGACCGCGTTTGCTGCCGAAATACCGGTTGATCAGGGCAACATTTGCCCCTGCGGCTGCTGCGATGTCCTGCACCTTGGCGCGGTCGAACCCGTTGCGCGAAAACTCGGCGCGGCCAGCGTCCACAAGGCGCGCCATCGTCGTTTTGCGGCGTCCATTTGGTGAAGGTTTCGGCTCAGTCATCTCTGAGTAGTAAATCATTATTTACTTAATCGCAAAGTGGGTCTAAGAGTAAATGAAGATTTACTTTTGAGGGTGCTATGGTGGGGCGAGGTGCAGAATTGCGACTTTTGCGTCGCGTGGGACGCATCGAAGGGGCGACCCTGCTGTTGCTTCTGTTCGTCGCAGTTCCCGCAAGGCGACTCTTTGGTTTCGAGACAGCGACCGGGCTCATGGGGCCCATTCATGGCGTCGCCTTCACCCTCTATTTCCATGTGGCTTGTGCGGCCGTGTTTGATGGGCGGTGGAGCTTCGGGGGGATCGTTCGCGTGTTGGGCGCGGCCCTGATCCCCTTTGGGACGTTCCTCAACGAGCGCCTTCTTACGCAACAGTTGAATGCGCGAGGATTGAGCGATGTATGAACTGGCAAAGCTTTTCCATCTGATCGCTGTCCTGCTTTGGACCACCGCAATGCTTGGAGGCTGTGCGCTGCTATTGGCCGCAAAGGCCGAGGGGCGCGTCCGCGCGGCCTTGCCGGTCTTGAGGCCGTACTATTTGCGATCCGGCGGGGTCGGCTTGATCGCTGTCTGGGCGTTTGGCCTGCTGGTCGCCACATTGGGAGGCTGGCTGACGGCACCATGGCTGGGTGCGAAGATGGCAGTCGTTTTCTTATTGAGTGGGGTGCATGGGGCGCTGTCGGCGCAAATCCGACGCGCGGCGGAAGATCCGGGATACACCATCACGCCGCGGATAACGGGCCTGACCGTTGCTTTGGCCGCGGGTTTGGTCCTGGTGCTGACGCTCGTGATCTTCAAACCCTTCTGACCGTCGGTCACTTGATCCTGATCAAGTCGTGAAGTCTGGAATTGCTCTAAAACTTGACGCAAGCGTCTGGTTTGACGCAATGAACATTCAGACGTGCGGCGTTCGGGCGCTGGCCAAGCACTGGCCGATAGCCTAGATGAGCTGCAGACCGATCAGGGACGAGACGACGCATGGATTACGACGCGCTTTTTCGCACGCAGCTCGACGCACTGAAGACAGAGGGCAATTACCGTGTCTTCGCAGAGCTTGAGCGCTTTCGCGGGGCCTTCCCGCGGGCCAAGAACCACGGCGCTGGTGCGGAAGAAGTCACGGTCTGGTGCGGCAATGACTATCTGGGCATGGGCCAACACCCTGACGTGCTGGAAGCCATGCATGACGCGCTGGACAAATGCGGGGCAGGTGCGGGGGGCACGCGCAATATTTCGGGCACAAATCACTCGCATGTGCTGCTGGAGAACGAGCTTGCCGATCTGCATGGCAAGGATGCCGCGCTGCTCTTCACATCGGGCTATGTGTCGAACTGGGCGGCGCTGTCTACACTGGGCGCGCGTCTGCCTGGCTGCACGATCCTGAGCGATAGCTACAACCACGCCTCGATGATCGAAGGCATTCGTCATGCGCGCTGCGAAAAGCGCATCTGGGCGCATAATGATCCAGAGGATTTGGCACGCAAGCTGGCCGATCTTGATCCTGACGCGCCGAAGGTTGTTGCCTTTGAGTCCGTTTACTCGATGGATGGTGACATCGCCCCGATCGCTGAAATCTTAGACGTGTGCGAGCAGTACGGCGCGATGAGCTATCTGGACGAAGTTCATGCGGTGGGTTTGTACGGTCCGCGCGGTGGCGGGATCGCAGAGCGTGAAGGTCTGATGGACCGGGTGACGCTGATCGAAGGCACCTTGGGGAAGGCCTTTGGTGTCGTTGGCGGCTATATCACCGGCTCGACCGAGTTGGTCGATTTCATTCGTTCTTTTGCGAGCGGCTTCATCTTCACCACGGCCCTTCCGCCAGCGGTTGCGGCAGGTGCGGTTGCGTCCATCCAGACCCTCAAAGGGGCAGAAGGCACTGGCCTGCGTGCGCGCCAGCAACGTCAGGTCGCACGACTGCGGGCGAAGCTGGATCAGGCGGGTATTCCGCATCTCGACAATCCGTCTCACATCGTCCCCGTGATGGTGAAGGATCCGGTGAAATGTAAGATGCTGGCTGATTTCCTGATGGAGCGTCACGGCATTTATGTGCAGCCCATCAACTATCCCACGGTGCCGAAGGGAACCGAGCGTCTGCGCTTTACCCCTTCGCCGCTGCATGATGACGGCGATATTGATGCACTGGTTGGTGCGCTTCATTCCTTGTGGAGCCAGTGTGCGTTGGCTCGGGCTGTCGCCTGATCGCATTGATCGGGACGCTCTTCGAAAATTGATTGCGGTGCGGTGTGGTCCGATGGACGCATTGCGTGCGTATACCTATATTAATGATAACTAGGTCTGGCGCCTGCAAAGACGAAGGCGTCGCGCATGGGAGGACATCAATGTCTCGCAATCTCGTAATCGCTCTTTCTGCACTGGGTCTTGCCGCGACGACGGCACCTGTGATCGCGCAGGACGCCTCGACATTTCGGCAGTGCCAATCCTGCCACGTCGTGACCTCCCCCGATGGGACGAATATTGCGGGGCGCGGCCGCACAGGCCCCAATCTTTATGGCATCATCGGCCAGCAGGCCGGAACGGTTGATGGTTTCAACTATGGCCCGTCGCTGGTGGCGGCAGGGGAGCAAGGTCTTGTGTGGACGGAAGAAAACCTCGCGGCCTATATCGAAGACCCGACTGGCTTCCTGCGTGAATTCACCGGTGACAGCTCGGCACGCTCGCGCATGTCCTATCGCGCGCGCAGCGGACAGGCCGAAGTGGCAGCCTTTCTGGCTTCTGCGGGTTGAGCCCTTCGCCGATGCACGGGTCACCTTTGCGGGTGGCCCTCGTCGCACATGACGCGCGGAAGGATGCGCTGATCGAGTGGGCAGGCGGCCATCTCGATGCGCTTGAGCAATGTGAAATCTCGGCCACCGGTACGACCGGCGGTCGCTTGAAGGGCGCCTATCCAAAGCTGAATATCACAGCTTTGAAGAGTGGGCCGCTGGGTGGCGATCAACAGATCGGCGCGTTGATTGCGGAAGATCGGATGGACGCCATCATCTTTTTCATCGATCCGCTGTCACCCATGCCGCACGATGTTGATGTGAAGGCATTGACCCGCCTTGCGGTAGTCTATGATTTGCCGTTGGCCCATTCCCCACGGGCTGCGGATGTCTTGATGTGGGGCTTACGCCATGGCTGACATCCCGGCCTCGCCCGGGAGTGTCGCGGTCGCCGTACAAGAAGACGGGCTGCGACTGCGCACGGTCCTGAACCTGCGATGGCTCGCCATCGCGGGACAGGCGGCGGCGGTTCTGGTCGGGTGGCTGGCACTGGGCATGGACTTGCCCGTAATTGCCTGCTTTGCACTGATCCTGCTTTCGGTCTCGCTCAACGGTCTTGCCGCGATCGTATTGCCTGAGACGCTGCGGCTGTCGTCGCGATACACCACGGGTGTCATGCTGTTCGACCTTGTCCAACTGGCGCTTTTGTTGTTGCTGACAGGCGGACTGACCAACCCGTTTTCGATCTTGATCGTCGGCCCAGTGATGATTGCGGCCACGGCGCTGCCGTTTCGTATCACAGCAATGCTGGGGCTGGTCGCCGTATTCCTTAGTTCGATCTTGCTGGTTTGGTACATTCCGCTGCGCATGGCGGATGGAACGGTGCTGTCGCTTCCAGATGTCTATCTGTTTGGCATGTGGCTGTCGTTGACCATCGCGGTCGGTTTCTTCGGGATTTACGCAGCGCGTGTCAGTTCGGACACGGCCGCAATGTCGGACGCGTTGATCGCGACGCAGAGCGCTTTGGCGCGGGAACAGCAGCTCGCGGCGCTTGGGGGCGTGGTGGCGGCTGCGGCGCATGAGTTGGGCACGCCGCTGGCCACCATCAAGCTTGCCGCGAGCGAGTTGGTTGACGAGCTGGATCGTGACACGTTCGATCCAGCCCTGGCGGACGATGCGCGCCTGATCCGCGACCAAGCGGACCGATGCCGCACGATCCTTGCAGAAATGGGCAAGGCAGGACGTGAGGATCTGCATCTGCGCCACGTCCCGATCTATACTTTGATCGACGAAGCTGCTGCACCGCATCGGGATCGCGGTCCGCGCGTCTGGCTGCGGCTTGAGGGCGATGCGGATGGAAGCGACAATCCCAATCAGCCCGTCATGCGTCGGTCCCCCGAAATCATCCACGGATTGCGCAATCTGATCCAGAATGGTGTGGATTTTGCGCAGGGCCATGTCTGGGTCGACGTCACCTGGGATACGGACATTGTGCGCATTGTGGTCGGGGACGATGGACCCGGCTATGCCCCTGATCTGCTGCGCCGTATCGGAGAACCCTTTGTCGGTCGGCGCCGTCGACAGATCCGCCGTGGGGAATATGAGGGGATGGGCCTGGGCCTTTTCATCGCGAAGGCCTTGCTTGAGCGATCTGGCGCACGGCTTACCTTTGCAAATGGCAGCGAGCAGGGGCGCGCCCGGCGTGATTTGGGTACGCCCGATTTTGCCCGTCCACCCGGCGCGACGGTGGAGGTTGTCTGGCCGCGCGCACGGGTCGCCCCTCTTGATGATCCCAGCCGTCACGGGCTGGCGCGCAATCCTCTCAATCCAACATCTTAACACGGCGTTAACCTTTTCCGGGCCAGCGTGAACAGCGCTATTGGAAGGAAATGAGAATATGGAAGCCGTCATGAGTCTTGCCGGCCAGCAGTTGCTTGCCCTGAGTGCTTCTGGGTTGGCCATGCTGTTGTTGTCCGTTTGTGTTGTGCTGAGCCTGCGAGGTCAGAAGCGGCCGCGCGAGCAGTCTGATCCGCAAGGCGTTTGTGGTGTGCGCGAGGCGGTTATCATTATTCGCGCCGGTCAGGCCGAGGCGCTGAACGAGGTTGCGCGTAAAGCGCTGGGGGCTGCGTCCTGTACGGCCCGTGACCTTGCACAAGCGCTTCTGTTGAGCGACGGGCCGGGTTTCGACGCCTTCATCCGCGACAGTGTCGATCCGGGGCGGGCCCCGGCCGGACCGCGACAATTTCCCACCAAAGATGACAGGGTCTTGGACATTCGCGCTGACCCTGATGGGTGGCAGGTTCGCCTGTCTGTTCTTGATGTGACGCGGACCGCTGCAAGAGAGCAGCTCGCCGTCGTGCAGGCGCAACGCTTCCGCGACGCCTTTGACCGCGTGTCGGATCTGGCTCGTCGTGCGCCGGTACTGCAATGGCGGCAGGCCGCGGACGGGAGGGTCATTTGGTCGAACGTCGATGCTTTCGCGCGGCTTGGGTGGGAGGAAAGCCTACTCGCCCGGCTGATGGCATTGCCCTGTGATCGCGATGCGGAGGGCATCGCGCACGCCTTTCAGAAACGGGTCAGCTTGGACGATACGAACCATCCTGATGGCAAAGTCTGGTTCGAGGTCACCCATGTGCCGGACATGCAGGACGAGGTGTTGAGCTATGCGGTGCCTGCGCAGAAGGTTGTTGATGCCGAAAACAGCCTCTCCCGCTTTGTCGAAACACTGACGGAGACGTTCGCCCATCTGCCCACTGGATTGGCGATTTTCGATCGCAATCGCGAGCTGGGGCTTTTCAATCCGGCGCTGTCACACCTCTTGGGCCTCGATCCCGCGTGGATGGCAGCGCGCCCCAGTCTGGCGGTCGTGCTCAACACTTTGAGGGAGCGACGCGCGATCCCCGATCAGAGCGACTTCCGCAGCTGGCGCGATGCGCTTTTACATTTGGGAACACCGGGGCATCCCGATCACTATGAAGAGGAATGGCTGCAGCCCTCGGGCCGAACCCTTCGCGTGGTGGCGCGGCCCCACCCTCATGGGGCGATGGCCCTTCTGGTCGTCGATATCACCACGGATCTTGAGTTGGAGCGACAGTTTCGCGCCCGAAGTGACATGCGTGATGCGGTGCTCGAACTGGATGGAACCCCGCGTGTCATCATCGACATGGATGGGACAGTTCGCTATGCGGCGCCGGAGGTTGAGCGCTTTTCGCAAGAAGCATTGGAACAGGCCTTGCCGCCCCGTTTTGCGGCGTTTCTGGACCGGCTCAATGAGCGGTTTGTTCAGGATGCGTCTCTCGATGTGGCACGGATGACCCGATTCATCTCAAGGGCCGGTAAGGTGGATACGGTCCTGTTTGCGCCATTGCGGACCGATGTGGTGATGAAGCTGCAAAAGCTGCGCGGCGGTGCGACGTTGGCGACGTTCCGCGGACCCCTTGTAGATGCATCAATGCCGTCCAGCTGTGGTGGAGCGGGCGCGGGCGAGGTTTTGCAGGATGTGCTGAGGCAGAACGATCACCTCTTCGATTTGATTGTTCTCGCCCCCCCACTGATCAGCGACGATTTTTCGGCCCTTAGCTGCGAAAGGCCGGACCTTATGCGTCGGGTTGTTTTCAACATGTTGCTCAGCATGAGTGAAATTGGACGGAACCGCGGGACGATGCAGCTGGCCGCGGACCGCCTTGATGATCAGGTGGTGCTATCTGTGCAGCTCGTTCTGGCGACCCGAGACAACGATGTAATCGGACTTGAGGGGTTGCTGCCCGTAACCTTGCTTCGCCGCTATGTCGATGCCGAAGGTGGAACGGTCGAGCTGACCACCGAAGGCGGTGCGGGCATGCGTGTGTTGCTACCATTGACCACCCTTCAACCGGTGGACAGCGCGGTGGTTCCCGCGATTTCTGCCGCAGGATAGAGGGGCAAGCCGACTTTCACCGCGCAGGTTGCTCTGCTAGGTGTTGGGTATGACTAATCCCCCTGATGTAACTTACGAATTGGCGGATGCGGATGCGACCTCAAGCGTCGCCTCTGCCCTCGCAGCAGTGTTGGGGCCGGGCGATGTTGTGTTGCTCAATGGGCCTGTTGGCGCGGGGAAAAGCCATTTCGCACGAGCCGCCATTCGGTCGCAGACCCACGACGGGCAAGAGGTGCCGTCCCCGACCTTCACACTGGTGCAGGACTATACCGGGCGGAACGGTCCGATCTGGCACATGGATCTTTATCGTCTGGGCGATTCTGGTGAGTTGGTCGAGCTCGGTCTCGACGATGCAATGCAGGATGCGATCTGCCTGATCGAATGGCCTGAGCGTCTGGGCGAATTGCGACCCGAGCGGGTGCTGGACATCACCCTGATACCCCATGAGGATGCGGCTGATCGGCGGACGATGGTTGTTCAGGCAATCGGGCCGGCCTGGACACAAGCGCTAAAGGCGCTGGAGGATGTGAATGTCCCGACAGGATGAACTGGCCTCGTTTCTCGCTGCCAGCGGCTATGGGGATCGCGATGTCACGCTGCTGGCGGGGGATGCATCGAACCGGCAGTATTTTAGGCTATCGGGGCAGCCGCCATTGGTCGTGATGGATGCGCCTCCTGAAAAGGGCGAGGATGTGCGCCCGTTCGTGCAGATGACAGACTATCTGAGAGGTCTGGGATATAGCGCCCCTGCCATACCCGCACAGGATGAAAAGCGCGGGTTCTTGGTGCTCGAAGACTTGGGTGACGACCTTTACGCGCGTGTGGTTGAGCAAATTGGGGAGCAAGCGCTTTACTGCGCGGCCGTCGATCTGTTGGTCGACCTGCACCAGCGCACCTCCGCGCCGGATTTGGCACCTTACGATTGGACGGTCTACGCGCGCGAGCTGCGATTGCTGACTGAATGGTATCTGCCAGCGGCAGGCGCCCCCGTGTCGGATGCAGCGGAACGCGCCTTTTTGGAACTGTTTGAAGATCTTTGTGCGCCGCTGGCGACGGAGGTCACTGTCTTGCGGGACTATCACGCAGAGAACCTGCTCTGGCTTGGGGAGCGTCCGGGGTTAGGAGCTGTTGGTCTGCTCGACTATCAAGACGCGCTGATCGGGCATCGCGCCTATGATCTTGTTTCGCTGCTCGAAGATGCCCGGCGGGATGTGTCAGAACCTGTTCAGAAGGCAATGCTCGACCGCTATATCATGGCGACAGGAGTGGAGGCCGACGCGTTCCGGCGTGAGTATGCGATCTTGGGCGCACAGCGAAACATCAAGATCCTTGGTATTTTTGCCCGCCTTTGCAGGCGTGACGGCAAGCCCGGCTATGTTGACCTGATGCCCCGTGTGTGGGCGCATTTGCAGCGCGATCTCGCCCATCCCGCGCTTGCTCCGCTACGCACCTGGGTTGCGGCAAATGTGCCAGCGCCGACGGCTGAAGTTCGCGGTCAAATGGTGGCGCGGTCGTGAGCTTCCCGTCGCAGGCCATGGTCTTTGCCGCCGGTTTCGGCACGCGCATGGGAGCGTTGACCGCAAATCGTCCGAAACCACTGCTAGAGGTGAAGGGTATATCGTTGCTGCAACGTGCCATTGATCAGCTGCGTCGGGCGGGCGTGACGCGCATTGTGGTAAACACCCACTATCATGCGGATCAGGTCGAAGCGGCGGTCGGCGATGATGTTACCCTGTCGTATGAGCCTGAAATTCTGGAAACGGGGGGCGGGTTGCAGGCGGCATTGCGCCACTTCGATCCGGGGCCGGTCCTGACCGCCAATCCAGATGCGCTGTGGGCACCGGGCGCAGATGCATGGGGGACGTTGTCAAAGGCGTGGGATCCCGCGCGGGCGGATGCCTGCCTTTTGCTGGTGCCACGATCGCGGGCGCAGGGTTCGGTGAGCGCGGGGGATTTCTTTTTAGAGCCCGACGGCCAGTTGACGCGCCGTGGAGCGCAGGATCACGCCCCCTTTATCTATAGTGGTTTGCAGGTGCTGAACCCTGCAATGCTGACACAGATGGAGCGGGGGCCTTTTTCCCTCAATGTTCTTTGGAACCGCTTTGCCATGGATGGCAGATTGTCTGGAACGGTTCTGGACGCGGATTGGGTTGATGTCGGCAGGCCGGAGGGACTCGAACTGGCAAACCGGATGATGGACGATGCCGATGTTTGAGCCGCAGGATGGGCCCCGCTTGTTTCATCTGCCGCCCGGTTGCGATTTTGCGGGACGCTTCCTTGACGGGTTGGCCAAGCGGCTTGCGCCGCTCGGTCCGATTCAGCGGGCGCGGGTCCGGGTGATTGTCAACACCCGGCGGGCGGCGCGGGTGCTTGAGGACCGGATGGTGCGCGATGCACGTTTTGATGGTTTGTTGCCCCGTATCGAGGTTTTGGGCGACCTTGCTGACCGATCCGCGCAACCTGCCGCGATCCCCGATGTCAGACGCATGTTCTGGCTTGCCCGGCTGGTCGATGGGTTGTTGCGGGCGGAACCGGATCTTGCCCCCCGCTCGGCTCGGTTCGATCTGGCGCGCGCTTTGGGTGGCCTGCTCGACGAGTTGCAGGAGGCCGGGCTGTCGCCGGAGGAGTTGAGCGCCCTCGATGTTGCAGGTCTGGCCGAGCATTGGCAAACCTCTTTGCGCTTTGTCGATCTGCTGGTGCGGGCCTGGCCCGAGATGCGGGCGCAGGAAGAGGCCGGCATGCTGGATGCAGCAGAGCGGACGCGGCTGGCTCAGATTGCCTTGCTCGATCAGTGGAGAGAGACCCCGCCCAAGGACCCGATCATCATAGCAGGATCCACCGGAAGTCGTGTGGGTACGCAGGCTTTGATGCGCGCAGTCGCGCAACTGCCGCAGGGCGCTGTCGTTTTGCCGGGATATGATGCGCATCTGCCGGATCGGATTGTCGCAGACCGGAAAATTGCCGCCGATCATCCGCAGTTCGGATTGCGGCAAGTGATCAATCAGCTGGACGTGACGCAGCCGCAGCTTTGGGCCGCTTCAGTCGAGGACAATGCGCGCCAGCGCCTTGTCTCTGTCGCATTGCGTCCTGCGCCCGTGACAGATGAGTGGCTTGCACTGGCGCCCTCGCTCCAGCCGGAAATTGCCACTGCATTGAACGGGTTCAGCTGGCTTGATGCACCCGGTCCACGGGAAGAAGCCGAGGCGATCGCCTTTGCCATGCGCGAGGCGGTGGAGCAGGGACACACTGTCGCCCTCGTCACACCGGACCGGAGCGTGTCGCGTCGTGTCGCCTCCGCTCTCGACCGGTGGCGCATTGTCCCGGATGACAGTGCGGGGCGTCCGCTGCACCTGACACCACCGGGCGTTCTGATGCGGTTGCTGGGGCGGCATCTGGGTCAAGAGATGACACCTTCGGGGCTGATCGAACTGCTCAAGCACCCACTGGTCGGGGGCGATGGAAAGACCCGCAACGCCCATCTGCGCCGCGTGGGCGGTCTGCAGACTGACAGGGATGTGTTGGCGACAGCGACGGTTGATTGGGCGTTGCTGCGTGAGTGGGCCGGTGCGCGGCGGGATGCTGAGACGCGCGATTGGGTCGGCTGGTTGCAGACGGCGCTTGCGCCCTTGGCCGAAGGTGGAGCGGGCGATTGTGCGGCCGGGCTGGATGCATTGCGGGCCACGGCCGAGGCGTTGAGCCTGCCTTACGATAATGGCTCCTCGCCTTTGTGGCAGGAACGGGCGGGCGAAGAAGCACTGCGCAGTTTCGAAGCTGTCCGCACCGCGTGCGAGATGGCCGGTCCGATGTCGGACGCAGAGATCGCGTCTGTGCTGGAGGCGGAGTTCAGCACAACCCCCGTACGTGAAGAGGGCTTTCTGGCCCGGCCCGGGGTCTCGATTCTCGGCGCGCTCGAAGCGCGGATGCAGCACGCGGATCTCATCATTCTGGGGGGGCTGAACGAGGCCACATGGCCCGCACGTCCGTCCCCCGATCCGTGGATGAACCGGGAGATGCGCGCCCGCCTCGGCCTGCCCTTGCCAGAGCGTGAAATCGGCCTTGCCGCACATGATTTTCAGATGGCGGCCACGGCACCGGATGTGTTGGTCACGCGGTCTGTCCGGGTTGACGGGGCGCCAACAGTGGCGAGCCGTTGGCTGATCCGGCTTGAGAATTTGGTGAAGGGATTGGGCCCGTCGGGTGAGCATGCGCTGTCATCCGCGCGTGCACGCGGGGCGCGGCTTCTGGGTGAAGCCCACGCGCTGGACCGGCCCACGCAACCCTGGCCCGTCCCGGCGCGCCGCGAAGCCCCTGCGCCACCGTTCAAAGCCCGCCCGCGGGAGTTGGCGGTCACACGGGTCGAAGCGCTGATCCGCGATCCCTATGCCATCTATGCCCAAAAGGTTCTGGGCCTCTATCCGTTGAGCGGTGCGGGGCAGGAGGCTGATGCGAGGCTGCGCGGCACGGTGCTTCACAAGATCATGGAACGTTGGGCCGAATGGGTGAAGCAGAACCCTGCAGGTGATGCGCGCGCGGCGCTGGAAGAGATCTCGCTCTGCATGCACGCGGCGTTGGTACCATGGGCCACTGCACAAGTGTTGTGGCACGCGCGCCTCATGCAAATCGCTGACCCGCTCTGCGAACATGAATTGGCCCGGCAATCTGATGCTCATCCAATTCGCTATGAAATCGAAGGCCGGTGGACATTTGATGACATCAATTTCACGCTGACGGCCCGGGCGGATCGGTTCGATCTGACGGACGATCAGCGGTACCGGATCTATGATTACAAAAGCGGCGATCCACCCTCCGAAAAGCAGATCGCAGCCTTTGCCCAGCAATTGCCGCTAACAAAATTGATCGCTGAAAGGGGTGGATTCACGGGGATCGGCAGACGGCCTGTCGCGCAGGTTGCCTATCTGGGTCTGAACCGGGCGACGAAAATTGTTGCTTTAGACGATGGTAGCCCAGAGTTGGCTGAGGTCGCCGCGCGCTTTCCCGCGCTCATCCATGCCTATGACGATCCGGCCAAGGGTTACTCTCCACGCAGCCGTCCCGCCTTCATGAAGGACTATGAGACGACCTACGATCTGGTGTCGCGCTATGGGGAATGGGGTGACGAGGTTGAGGCGGTCACGGTGGAGGTTGGCCGATGAGCGTTCAATCCGCCGCGACGGCGCAAAACCGCGCGTCCTTCCCCTTCGGCTCGGCTTGGGTTGGTGCGAATGCCGGTTCGGGAAAGACACGTGTTCTGACGGATCGCGTGGCCCGGCTGTTGCTGCATGGGGCAGACCCGCAGAGCATCCTCTGCCTGACCTACACCAAAGCAGCCGCTGCCGAGATGAAGAACCGACTGTTCGCCCGTTTGGGCGAATGGTCGATGTTGGACGATGAAGCTTTGTCGGACGCGCTGCACGCGCTGGGCGAAGACCAGCAGGTGCATGTAGAAGGCCTTGCCAACGCGCGCCGTCTGTTTGCGGCTGCATTGGAGACACCGGGTGAGCTGAAAATCCAGACGATCCACGCCTTTTGTGCGGCGGTACTGCGGCGTTTCCCGCTGGAGGCGCGCGTGAGCCCGCAGTTTCGCGAAATGGACAGTCGTCAGGAAGCAGAGTTGCGCGAAACTGTCTTGAGCGCATTGGCGACGCAGGCGGAGGGGAGCTTCACCGCTTTGGCCGCTCATCTGCCCGGGGACGGCCCTGAAGCACTGCTGGCCGCTATCAGATCAGAGCGGGCGGCCTTTCGTCGTCGCTATGACCGGGATGCGTTGATCGCAGCCTTCGAGAGCGGCGGTGGCAATGGTGGGCCGCTGATTGGGCCCGAAGAGGTGACGCTGTTGGAGCGTCTGGCAGATGCGTTGCAGGCCGTTGGGTCGCCGGCGGAACAGAAGACCGCTCTGCCCAAGGTCAGGGCGATTTTGTGCGCATCGACACCGGAGCGCGCGGACCGATTGGCAGAGTCGGTGTTGTTGTTTGAAAAGAAGACAGACAAGCGCGACTACCTGACGAAACGAGACAAGTTTGCCAATAAGGGTACGATGGCCTCACTGGATGCCCGCGATATCGCCGCGATCAATGATCTTTGCGATGCGGTGGAGGCGGCACGGGCCGAACGTATCGCGCGGCTGACGCTGGCGCGGACTGATGCGCTTCACGCCTTCGCTCAAGACTATATCGCAGCCTATGAGGGCGAGAAGGACGCGCGGGGTCTGCTCGACTTTGACGATCTGATCGAAAAAGTGCTCAAGCTCGTGGATGAGGATCAGGGCGGTGCCGCGGCCTGGGTGCTCTACAAGCTGGATGGCGGGATCGAGCATGTGCTCGTCGATGAGGCGCAAGACACCTCACCGCTGCAATGGCAGGTGATCCGGGCGCTGACAGGGGATTTCTTCGCGGGCGAAAGCACGCGCGACCGACCGCGGACCATTTTTGTCGTCGGCGATGAGAAACAGTCGATCTATTCATTCCAGGGGGCAGAACCGCGGGCCTTTGGTGAAATGCGGGCAGCTTATGGTTCTCAAATCGCCCAGAGCGGTGCGAAACTGGCCGAAGTGGAAATGGCCTATTCCTTTCGCTCTGCCACGCCTGTCTTGGCGCTGACTGATAAGGTGTTCGACGTCGCCGGTCGTGGCGCGGTGAGCGGCCCCGTTACCCATCTGCCGACCGATCCTGACAAACCCGGACGTGTCGACCTGTGGACCTGGCGAGAGAAGCAGGAGGCGGAAGAAGCCCCCCCCTGGTGGACCCCGCTGGACGCCCCCTCGGACGAGCGGGCAGACCTCGCCCTTGCTCGGGACATAGCGGCAGAGATTGCGCGGATGATCCGCGAGCGTGATCCATTGCCGCGAGGCGACCATGTTCGGCCGGTGCAGGCAGATGACATTCTGATCCTCGTCCAGCGTCGCAGTGTCCTGTTTCACGCGTTGATCCGTGAGTTGAAGGCGGCCGGTGTCGCCGTGTCCGGTGCTGATCGCATGAAGCTGGGGGAAGAGCTTGCCGTGCGGGACCTGATGGCGCTGATGCAATGGGTCACGACGCCTGAGGACGATCTTGCATTGGCCGGGGTGCTGCGGTCCCCGCTCTTTGGGATGGATGAAGATACGTTGTTCCGCATCGCGCATGGGCGCAAAGGCGCGCTGCTGATCCAGCAGTTACAAGAGGTCCCCGCGCTCAAGCCAATTGACGACGTTTTGCAAGATCTGCGCGGGCAGTCCGACTTCCTGAGGCCTTTCGAGTTTCTGTCGCGCGTGCTGGTGCGCCATGATGGGCGGCGCAAGATCTTGAAGCGTCTGGGGCAGGAAGCGATCGACGGGGTGGATGAATTGCTGGCGCAGGCCATTGCATATGAGGCGACCGAGCCTCCGACGCTTACAGGTTTTCTGGAGTGGTTTGCCAGCGACGAGACTGAGGTGAAGCGTGAACTCTCCGATGGTCAGGGTGAGGTCCGTGTCATGACGGTTCACGGGGCCAAGGGTCTGGAAGCGCCGATCGTGTTTCTGCCTGACACTGCAAAGCGGCAAGGCAATCAGGCGGAACCGCTCTCAAATGTTGCGGACACGCCCGTGTGGGCCGGGTCTGAGCGGCCAGATGCCGTGAACGCCGCGCGCGAACTGGCCGCTGAAAAACGCAAGCGGGAAAGTGAGCGCCTGCTCTATGTTGCGCTGACGCGCGCGGAACATCACCTGATCATCGCGGGTGCCGGTGATGCCCGGCTGCGCAAAGGCGGCTGGTATGAAATGGTCGAGACGGCTTTTGCGGAGATGGAGCATCAGGTTCGTCCCTTCGGCTTGTCGCTGTCGCACCATTGGCCAGACGACGGCCCGGCGGGCCAGTTGGAGCAAGTCGATCAGGCCGACGTCGCGCCCAGCTTGATGCATCCGCCTGTTCCCCCAGCGCAATCTCGGGCCCTGCTTTCGCCTTCTGCGCTTGGCGGGGCCCATGCACTCCCCGGTGAGGGCGATTCCTCAGAGCTGGCCATGGCGCGCGGTACCGCGATCCATAGCTTGCTTGAGACGCTGCCCACATTGCCCCGGTCCCGCTGGGACGAGATGGGGGCCACGCTTGCGACGGACATGCCCGAGCTTCTTGCAGAGGCGATTGCCGTGCTGGATGCACATCCAGACGTGTTCGGCCCAGATACGCTGGCTGAGATCGCCGTCGCCGGAGAGATTGCGGGACACCGGGTGAGCGGGCGCATCGACCGGATTGCTCCGCGCGCCGATGGCTCTGTGTTGATCGTCGATTTCAAATCCAATCGCGTGGTGCCCGATAGCCCGGAGACCGTACCAGAGGCCGTTTTGCGCCAGCTTGGTGCCTATCACGCAGCTCTTGCGCCAAGGTTCGCCCCTGCCAAGCTTGAGGTTGCGGTCCTGTGGACTGCAACTGCGACCTTGATGAAGGTGCCGCACGCCCTTGTGAACGCGGCCTTGGGCCGAGCCTCTCTTGACCCTTCGGGGGCCGCTCCCTAGGTTTGGCCCCTGACGCGATATTGCGCACATCATATTGCTTGAAAGGAGCCAGGTTATGGCCACCGTCAAAGTCACCGATGACAGCTTTGAGGCTGACGTTCTGAAGTCCGACATTCCGGTCGTGGTTGATTTCTGGGCCGAATGGTGCGGCCCGTGTAAGCAGATCGGCCCGGCGCTCGAAGAGCTTGCGGATGCCTATGAAGGGCGCGTGAAGATCGCCAAGGTCAACGTGGACGAAAACCCCAACTCCCCGGCTCAGCTGGGTGTGCGTGGTATCCCGGCATTGTTCCTGTTCAAGGACGGTGCTGTTGTCTCGAACAAGACAGGCGCGGCACCGAAAGCAGCCCTGCAAGGTTGGATTGAAGAGAACACTTAAGCGATCTTTTTAAATCGCTTACTTTTGCAGACATTTCAGACGCCCCGGCCAGCACTGCCGGGGCGTTTTGCGTCTTCAGTCCACCGCCACGCGCCCGCGCAACTGGTGGAAGAGATGCGTGTAGGCGGCAACGCCGACAAAGGGAATGATGAGGTTCAGGATGGGAATCGATAGTGGCACCGCCATTGCGATGCCCATAACCCAGATCCGGCCCTTGTTCGCCTTGCGCAGCGCCACGGCCTCTCTCTTCGGCAGGCGGCGCAGTGCGACGAGATGAAAATATTCGCGGCCCAGAAGATATCCGTTCACGATGTAGAAGATGAACGGTGCGAGCGGCGCAACAAAGATGTAGATGATCAATGCGGCGAGGTTCGCGGCCACGAGAATCCCGAAGAATTGCAGGGAGTCGATGATCGCAGCCGGGACACTGAGCTTATTGGCCTTTGGCAGCGACGGATAATACCGATCCTCGACGGCGCCCGCGATATCTTCGAGGAAGAACCCGATACAGATCGAGGCAACCGGGATCATCAGGAAGACCGAGGCGAGCAGCATCGCGCCAATCGCCAGCCCGGTCAGCCAGCCGGAGGGGTCAACCTCTCCAATCCAGGGTAAGGTGAACGGGTCGACGCCTGAAACCGTCCAGCCTACCAGGGTAAACAGCGCCACAAGGACTGCAATTGTCAGCAGGATGGCCTTGATCAGGACGCCGCGAAAGCGGGGGTCGCCCAATTGATCCAGGGCGCGAAGAATGGCGGTGTTCATGCGGTGATCCAATTGGTGATCGCGGAAAGGTCGGGGCGCGGCCGTTCGGGCGCGCGCTGGCTGGCAGCGCCGATGTGGATGAAACCAGCCACGAAGTCCGGGTCCGACAGATCCAGCGCTTCATGTAGCCAAGCCCGATCATAGGCCATCCAGCCGGTCAGCCAGCTGGCCCCCCATCCGCTGGCAAGTGCCGCATTGACCAAGCTCAGGCAAACGGCTCCGGCACTCAGATGTTGTTCGACGACGGGGACTTTTGCACCGGGAACTTCACGGGTTGTCACCGCGACGACGACAGGGCTGTTCTCAAAACTGTCCGCATCTTTGGCCAATTTGTCCGGCGCATGGCCCAGATCCTTACCCCTGCGGCGCGTGATGGCGGCCAGGCGCTCAAGAGCTGCGCCCTCCAACACGGTAAGCCGCCAAGGTTCTAACTTTCCGTGGTCGGGAACGCGCACGGCCATGCCCAACAGGTTTTCGAGCGCCGGGCGGGATGGGCCGGGTCCTGCCAGTAAACGCGCAGGAGAGGATCGTCTCGTGCTCAGAAAGTCGAGAACATCGGGGCGGACGGGCAGGGTCATACGGGCTGGGGTCCTTCGCAACTTGTGCGACCTCATGTCGTGACTTTGCGAAAGCATTTCAAGCGGAACGCTTGATCCCAACAGTCGCGCGGACCACCATAGGCGGCATCAATTGCCCGGGTGCCCCATCATGTACCGCTTCGTGCGCTATACCGCCTTTCTCATTCTTGCGTTTCTTGCCGCAGTCTATCTGACGTTTTGGCCCACTGGAATTGCGCCCGTTGCGTGGGAGGCGTCGGACGATCCGGGGCTGACCGGCATGTTCGAGCCAAACCCCGATCTTGCCGCGCTCGATATTCTCGTGCCGGGGGAGGAACACGGACCAGAGGATCTGGCACTCGGGCCGAATGGCGATATCTGGACGACGACCGCTGAAGGCGGACTGTGGCGGATGGCGCCTGATGCGCTGGAACTGAGTTACGTCGGCCCACTGGCCGGACGACCGCTTGGGTTAGAGTTCGGGCCCGACGGTGCGCTTTATATCGCAGACAGCTATTTGGGCCTGCTGCGGTGGACCCCTGATGGCGGCTCCGAAGTTCTGGTGGATGAAATTGGCGGTATTCCTCTGCGCTATGCCAACCAGATCGATGTTGCGTCGGATGGAACGGTCTATTTCAGCGTTTCGACATGGCGGCACGACCCTGAAGCTTTGGGCGGTACCCTCGCCTCGTCTGTTATCGATCTTTGGGAGCATCGGCTGACAGGGTCGGTCTGGAGCTGGAAAGATGGCGAGATTGCCGAGGTGGCGCGTGGCTTCAGCTTTGCAAACGGTATCGCACTGACCCCGGATGAAAGCGCTCTGCTTCTGGCGGAAACCGGTGGCTATCGGATTTGGCGGATCGCACTGGGCGCCGATGGCCCGGGGGAACCGGAGGTCATTCTGGACGCGTTGCCGGGATTTCCGGACAACATTCAGGCGCAGGGCGATGGCACGTTCTGGGTTGGTATCGTCTCTCCCCGCCGGGCGATCGCGGATATGCTGGGCCCTTATCCGGGCTTGCGCAATGTGATCTGGCGGTTGCCCGAGGCTGTCCGTCCCAAGCCCGTGTTGCACGGTATCCTGATGCGGATCGACGCGAACGGCGAAGTGCTGGACGTGATGCAGGATCCTGACGGCGGTATGCACACCGTCACCGGAGGTCTGATCGTCGGCGAAAGACTGTTTGTCAGCTCGCTCAGCTCTGCCGGACTGGGCGTTATGCCAAGACCATAAGGACGAAAAGCACGCCCAGCCCGATGGCCCAGCTGCGCCACATGATGCGCACGGCTGCGCGAATATGCGTGTGGTCGAGCTCTCTTTGTCCCGAAGCGTTCAGGTAGGGATCAGTCGACGGACCTTCCTCATATTGGCGGGGGCCGGACAAGGCGACGCCAAGCGTTGCAGCCATGGCGCTTTCCGGCCAGCCCGCATTGGGGGAACGGTGTTTGCCTGCATCTGCCCAGACGACGGACCACACGGCACGTGGCTGGCCGCTGGCCAATGCAATCAGTCCTGCCGTCAGACGGGCCGGGATCAGGTTCAGCACGTCGTCCAGCCGCGCAGCAGCCCAGCCAAATTCAGCGTGGCGTGGCGTGCGGTATCCAATCATGCTGTCAGCGGTGTTTACGACCTTATAGATCAGAAGGCCCGGCAAGCCGCCGACAAGAAACCAGAAGGCCGGGGCGATGACACCGTCTGAAAGGTTCTCCGCGCCGCTCTCGATTGCCGAACGGGCTATGCCCGATTGGTCCAGCGTCTCGGTCTTTCGCCCGACGATCATGGCAACCGCACGCCGCCCTGCGTCCAGTCCCTTATCAAGACTGTCTGCCACGGCGAGGACATGCTCACTCAGGCTGCGCTGTGCCAACAGAATTGCGGCGACAATCGCTTCGATGAGAACGCCGGGCACGGCCACCAGGATGGAGCCGATCAGCCAAGCGCCAAGAACCAGCAACATCACTGCACCGACACCCTTCGCTTTGCGGGCGCTTCCGCTGTTCAGTTGCCTGTCGAGGGCACCGACCGCACGTCCCATCAATGCAGCTGGGTGCGGGATCCGGTGCCACAGAACGTCCGGCTCTCCAAACATGGCATCGAGGATCAGCGCAATCAGGAGGACGGCAATCATGCCAATGCCCTCTTCAACCGCTCAAAATCTTCACCAGGCGCGGGCAGCCCAATGCGCAGCCAGCCGGGCGCATAGTCGAAGGTCCGGGTCCAGATGCGGTGATGGGCAAGCTTTGCCTGCCATGCCCTGCCGTCCCGGACATCGTAGAGCCGAAAGAGGGTGGTTCCGCCAATGCAGCGTCCGCCACAGGTTTCGACCAATTGATCCAGCCGGTCCGCGTCCTGCTGCAGGCGGCGTCGGGTTTGCGCGATCCAGTCCAAGTCCGAAAGCGCACGCGCCGCGATGTGCAAGGCAGGGCCGGAGGCGTGCCACGGGCCGAGGGCCTGGCGCAGCGCCTCTGCATGGTCAGGATCACAGATCGCGAATCCAAGGCGCACGCCCGCCAGCCCCCAAAACTTGCCAAAGCTCTTTAGCACGATTGCCGGTCGTGGCATGGCCGCAAGGCTATCGACGCCGACATCCGCGAAACTCTCGTCCACAATGGCCAACGGGGCAGATTCAAAATCATTCTCTTGCCGCAAGGCGCCGTCAGGATTGTTTGGGTGAACGCCAACGATCACATCGGATGCATTGCCTGGATCATTCACGAGCCAGCCCGCCTGCGCGAAGGCTTTTGCATGTTCCGAATAGGTGGGTTCCAGAACGCGGACTGTCTTTCCGGACAGGATGCGGGGCAGGGCCGCGATGATGGCACTTGCGCCCGAGGCCAGAACCACGTCCTTCCCGGAAGGGACATGCCAAAGGGTCCTCGCCGCGTCGATCACGGCTTGGTATGCGGGTGTGTCTGGAAGGGCTGTCCACGCTGCCGGGGGAATGTCCCCGACCGGATAGGCCACCGGATTTATGCCTGTGGACAGGTCCAACCACGCGCCCGGTTCGCCGCCGAAAAGCGCGGATGCGCGCATCAGGTCGCCGCCATGAAGATGAGAGACTTGCACCATCCGGGCCGCGTCCTAATTTAGGTGTAATTGTTGCGAAGTTTTATCGGCTACCGTTGACATGTGCCAGTGAAACCGGTCAGCAATACAGGACCCCAGGGGGCTGGGGTGTGAATGGCAAAAATCTGAGATTACCGGTATCGTTTTACCGCATTTCGTGCAGCAGAACCGTACCGGACCTATGGTCCAGATGTCGTTCCGTGGGGTGCGGCGGTTCTTGCGGGGGCAAGATCAAACTGCCGCACCTCATTTTTTCCGAGTGGATGATCAGATTACGCAGCGTCGCGCCCGTGCGGCTCGTTCCAGTCGATTTCCGGCCCGATCGGCACGATCCGATAAGGATTAATGCTCTCATGGCTGACGTGATAATGTCGGATGATGTGGTCCAGATTGACGGTCTCCGCCACGCCCGGCCATTGATAGAGTTCGCGCGTGTAGGCCCATAGGTTTGGATACTCGATCAGCTTGGCGCGGTTGCACTTGAAGTGCCCGTGATAGACCGCGTCGAAGCGGAAGAGTGTCACGACAAGGCGCCAGTCCGCCTCGGTTATCTGCGCGCCCATCAAATAGCGATTTGTGGCGAGGCGCTTTTCGAGCCAGTCCATCGTCTCGCTCAGAGGGACGACCGCTGCGTCGTAGGCGGCCTGTGAGCCAGCGAAGCCGGATTTGTACACCCCGTTGTTGAGCGTGTGGTAAATCCGCTCGTTCACTTCCTCGATTTCGTCGCGCATCTCTTCTGGCCAGAAATCCAGAGTGTTGCCCGTCAGATCATTGAATGCCGAGTTGAACATCCTGATGATCTCGGAGCTTTCGTTCGACACGATCTGCGCCGTCTGCTTGTCCCACAGGATCGGCACCGTGACCCGACCCGTCACGTCAGGCTGTGACGCCTGATAAATCTCACGGGCATAGCGCTTGCCCATCAACGTATCGCCTGTTGCGCCGGGATAGCTGTCGTCAAACGTCCAGCCATCATCATACATATCGGGATGAACGACAGAGATATCGATATGCTGCGTCAGGTCTTTCAGAGCGCGGAAAATCAGCGTCCGGTGGGCCCATGGACAGGCATAAGAGACATAGAGATGATACCTGCCGCTTTCCGCTTTGAAGCCACCGGTCCCTGTGGGGCCGGGCGCGCCATCTGACGTGATCCAGTTCCGAAAGGATGAAGGCTGACGATTGAATGCGCCGCCATCTTTGTTTTGAACCACATCATCCGTGATCCACTCACCATCCACCAGCTTACCCATGTCGCTCTCCTCTCGAACACTTGTGTGGGAGATGTGGCCGCATGGGTGTGTTGCAATGGCCTAGATTGGCTCAAACTGTTTCGAATTTCGATACAGCGCCGCGGTGTCACAGGAAATTAACACTGTTCCCGGAAGAATCTGAGATAGTGCGCGAAAGAATCGGTCGCGGCGGTTGAAACCAATCGAGTCCGGTGCACGTTCGAAGCAGGCAAGGGCCGGCAAAAGGTGACGACATGGATGTTTATGTTCCAAAGCAGATCGCAGATGAGATTGTGCGTCAGGCAAATGCGGAAAACAAACGTCGCACCGCGATGGAGGTGGCTGACGCGAATGGTCAGATCATCCCGCTTTTGTCGTTCGGGCCAGAGGGCTTTTCGGTTGCCGATGATGCACCCCGACTGCGCGGAGAGGTGAAGATCAAGCAGGGTTCACGCCATATCCTTGATTGCCTGATCGTCGCGGCGACAGCTGAACCGGGCGCGATAGTCTATGAATACAAGCGGCGCACGCATGTTCTGGCAGGCCAGCCGCTGGACTATGTCTCTGACCGCGTGCGCCCAATCGGCCTGATCGAGCGCGGCTAGATTCTCGCCGGGCCGGTGCGGGCTATGGGATCGGTATCTACTCCGAGCCACACTCTGAGCCGCGTGCCCAGGAACGACCCTGCAAATCCCCAGATCAGCCACCAGACACCGTGCAGCGATCCGCTGGTCAATCCGCCGAGATATGCGCCAATATTGCAGCCATAGGCCAGCCGTGCGCCATATCCCATCAAGAGACCGCCTATTATCGCGGTCATCAGATCCCGTCCGCTCAACTGCCACTTTGGTGCAAAACGTCCGGCGACGCAGGCCGCAATCAGCGCGCCCAGGATGATTCCGACATTCGAGGCATTGGTACGACTTGATAGTGGTCCGCCCTCAACATGGCCGCTGCGCCATCCGCTCCAATAAGTCCATGTGAGCGGGTCTGCGCCAAGGCTATCGACGGCCTGCGCGCCCCAGACGGCAAAGCCATAGGTTATGCCCCAGGGCCGCCCCGTAATCAGAAGGAAGGCGAGCGTGACCGCGGCCAGCAGGACTGCACCGGTCCAGATACTCCAGACGGAATTGCCGTGTCCCCGTTCCAAGTTGCCGTGATGGCTTTTTTCCAGCCAGACACTTGTGGCCCAGATCGCGGCGAACAGGCCCAGCATCATTGCCACTGCGCCCGGTGCTCCAAAGGTGCGGATCAGCGACGTCCCAGAGTTGGTGCGTGGCAAGGCCGCCCAGAAATCCCAATGAGCCGTGGCCCAAACACTGCCGCCTATGAAGAAGGCGAGCACTACGATCATACGGGTGGAGCCGCCGCCGACAGTGAACAGCGTGCCGGACGCACAGCCTGATCCCAACTGCATTCCGACGCCAAAGACAAAGGCGCCGAATGCGGATGCGAGACCGAGTGGCAGGATCGTGCCGCGTACGTCCTGGCCCATGAACGAACCAGTTGCCAGAACGGGGTATGCGACAAGGATAACAATTCCCAGCAGGAGCATCTGCGCGCGCAGGCCCCGGCCGCGCCGGTTCAGCACCATATTGCGCCAGCCAGCGGTAAACCCGAAGCTGGCATTATAAAGCACCACACCGGCGGCCAGACCGATGGTCATCGAGATCAGGTGCCCTGACCCCTCCTCCCAATAGGCGTAGATGGCCAGAGAGATTGTAACAATTGAGGCAAAAATCAGGGCTTTTCTGTTCATAAACCGTGCATAACCCATGTTTTGGGGCTCTGTCTGGTCACGGGCACGTTATCTCACCCAATGGTGAAGTGGGCTTTGCGCGGCAGTAGGATATGTACGATTCAACCACAAATTCGAGCGGATGGATTCCTGCCCATGCAAACCGACATCAACGGATGTGACATCAGCCTCAAGACCCAAGATGCCGTCGCTCAATGGAATGCGATGCAGCGGGCTTTCCTGTCGCATGGGGCCGCGACGCCAGAGCTGCTCGGGGCGGTTCTGAAAGCCGAGCCTGAATTTGCACTCGGCCATGCCGTCAAAGGTTTGCTCTATCTATCGCTTGGGCGTAGCGAATTGCGCCCGACGGTGATGGAAGCGCTCGAATTGGCGCAAAACGCGGCGGCTCAGGGTGATGTCACTGCCCGTGAACGTCGGTTTATCGTGGCACTTGGTCTTGCCGTTGAAGGGCATATGGGACGGGCCGCTGCCGTGCTGGACGATGTCGTACGCACAACATCGGGCGATGCGCTGGCAATGAAGCTGGTCCAGGCCCTGCGTTTCATGTTGGGCGATGCAGCAGGCATGCGCGCCAGCATCGTTCTGGCGAAACCCGGATTTGCCGGCGATCATTCATTCCGCGGTTTTGTTCTGGGGTGCGAGGCCTTCGCGCTGGAAGAAACCGGTGACTATGCGGGCGCTGAACGAGCGGGGCGCGCAGGGCTCGAACTCGCGCCAGATGACGCGTGGGGGCTGCATGCCGTGGCCCATGTTCATGACATGACGGGACGTGCCGAAGATGGCGTGCGTTGGCTTGCTGGCCGGTCTTCTCACTGGGCGCATTGCAACAATTTCGGCTATCACGTCTGGTGGCACCTGGCGCTGTTCCATCTGGATCGTGGCGCCTATGGCCCGGTTCTTGAGCTCTATGATCGCAAGGTGCGGCCCACACAGACCGATGATTTCCGCGACATTTCAAACGCTGCCTCACTTCTGTATCGGCTAGAAGTGGAGGGCGTCGATGTCGGCACCCGTTGGGAAGAGTTGGCAGAGCTTTCGGCCAACCGGATCGATGATGGTGCGCTTATTTTCGCGGACCTGCACTATCTGATGGCCTTGGCTGCAACGGATCGCGGTGCCGAGCTGGAGACGATGACACAGCGCATCGCCCGTGATGCGGCCTCGATGGAACATGATCAGCACGAGGTCGCGGCGCTTACCGGCCTGCCGATGGCGCAGGGCCTGCTCGCACTGCGCGATGGCCACTATGGTCTCGCGGCGCAACAGTTGCAGCATGGTCTGGCGTTTTTGCCACGCGCGGGTGGCAGCCACGCACAGCGCGATGTGTTCTGGCGTCTGGCCGTTGAGGCGACATTGAAGGCCGGGGACTGTTCGGGTGCTGAAACGCTTTTGACACGTCGTGTGCTGGATCGCGGAGCCGAGGACGGCTATACCGCTCGCAGGCGGGAGCAGATCGCCGCACGCCGTGCCGATCTCGCCGCCGCTGGTATTGCTGCTGAGTGAGTATACTGACATGACGAGCAATTCTGCCGCCCCTGCTGGCAATGCAGCGGATGTACCGGGCACGCCCGCGACGAAGGTGCGCGATCCGCGTCTCGACTTCTTCCGCGGGGTTGCGATGTTCATCATCCTTCTGGCCCATACCCCGGGAAACGCGTGGACATTGTGGATCCCCGCGCGGTTCGGATTTTCCGACGGTGCCGATATATTTGTGTTCTGTTCCGGGATGGCATCAGCACTGGCATTTGGCGCAATTTTTGCCAAGCGGGGCTGGTGGCTGGGCGCGGCGCGTATCGCGCACCGGATCTGGCAGGTTTACTGGGCGCATATCTGCGTTTTCCTCGTCACTGCAATTATGCTGTTCACCATCGATCACCTTGGGATCGGCAATAAGGACACGCCCTACATCACCTCCCCCTATGTCGTGCCGTTCTTCAACGAAACGGGCGAAGCGATGCTGGGACTGCTCACCCTGACTTATGTGCCGGGGCTTTTTGACATCCTGCCGATGTATATCGTGATCCTCGCGATGATCCCGGCCTTGATGTTCATTCATCGTATTGCCGGTGTGCCTGCCGTTCTGGCGGCGATGGCGCTGCTTTGGCTAGGCTCGAATCTCGCGGGTTGGGCCTATCAGGTCGATGATCCGGCCGTGCTGGGCGGCTTGGGCTCTTTTATCTACAGTGTAGGCAGCACGCTTGATTTTCTGAACCTGCCGTCCAACCCATTCGGCAATGGGCGATGGTTCTTCAACCCGTTCGCGTGGCAGCTGATCTTTTTCACTGGCTTCTGTTTCGGCATGAAATGGCTTCCGGCCCCGCCGGTTAACCGGACATTGATCATCATCGCTGCGACCTACGTGATCCTCGTGATCCCCTTTGCATGGTTCAAGATCCACCGCGGACTGTACCTGCCCGATGATTGGGCGATCCAGAACTTCATTGAAGAGACGCGGGCTGCCATCCGTCCGCTTTGGTGGAAGACGGAGCAGGGTGCCTTGCGCTATCTGCACTTCCTTGCGGTCGCCTATCTGGCCTGGGTTGCCGTCGGTCCGATGGGTGCGCGTCTCAGCACTGGGTTCCGCGCGCCCGGCGCTGTCGGCAGATTTGGCTTGATCATCGCCGCCGTCGTTTTCGTCGCCACGATCCCCTACAATTATGTCGAATGGATCATGGTCTATGCACCGCCGCTGAACGACTTCATCGTATGGCTGTTCGACCCTGTCGCCACGTCCATATTCGGCACAAACCTTTTTGCCGATCCTGAGAAGATCGGAATGCTTCAGATTGCCCATGGCCTTGCAGCGATCGTGCTGATCTGGGCCGCGATCGGGCCAGAGCGTCGCCATTGGATGACCCATGATCTGGTGCAGAGGGTCGTGCCGGTTGTGCGGAAGGTCGGCACGCAGAGCCTCGCCGTCTTCATGCTGTCCATTCCATTGTCGCGGTTCAACGGCTTCCTGCTCGACCTGATCGGTCGGGAGTGGTGGAGCTGGTGGCTGGTCCATATGTGGGGCGCGGCCTGCCTGATCGCTTGCGCCTATTTCGTCGGGTGGATCAAGGGGCAGCCTTGGCGGGTCCCGCGCAAGCCAGCCCCAGTATCCGCGTCCAGCGCGAAACCGGTGCCTGCCCAATGAACGCAACACCGCAGCGCACCCTTGCCCCACTTGTGCCGGAGCGGTTCCGGGATGGACCGGTCGTGATCGCGCAGCTGGGCCAGACCCTCGACGGGCGGATCGCAACCGTGACCGGTGCCTCCAAATACATCAACGGGACAAGTGCACTCGACCATCTTCACCGTTTGCGGGCGGAGGTTGACGCCGTGCTCGTCGGTGTTGGTACCGCCATCGCGGATGACCCGCAGCTGACAGTGCGTCGCGTGGATGGGGCGCATCCCGTCCGCGTAGTGGTCGACCCGAATGGGCGTTCGCCGCAACATCTGACGATGTTTTCGGATGGTGAGGCGCCGGTCCTTGTCATCACCAAACCGGGTGTGCGCACGCCTGAAGGTGTCGAGCACCTTGAAATCGCCCCTGATCCGTCGGGCACGTTGCCACCATCTGCAATCATTGCAGCTTTGGCGGCACGCGGGTTGAACCGCGTTCTGGTTGAAGGTGGCGCAGATACGCTTGCCCGCTTCATTGATGCGGACAGCGTGGACTTGCTTCACATCCTGATGGCGCCCATGATCCTCGGATCGGGGAAATCCGGTCTTCTGCTCAACCCGGTGGAACGGCTGGACGAGGCCCGCAGGCCAGAAACGCGGGTGCATGTGTTCGAGGACGGAGATGTCCTGTTCACCTGTGACTTGCGCCGCAATTGGGAGAGATCGTAATGACCACCAACACCTATTCGCGCACAAGACGCTTTTTGCACTGGAGTATCGCGATCCTCGTGATTGCAATGATCCCGGCGGGCAGCATTTTCACCGATTTCGACAATCGTGCGGCGATTGAGGCGACGTTTGGGGAGGGGTCATTCGGCTTTTTCTATGACATGCACAAGAGTGTCGGGTTCCTTGTGCTGTTCCTGATGGTCGCGCGGATCGCTATGATCTTCATCCATCCAAAGCCGGACTATGACCCCGAACTGACCAAACCAGAGAAGGCAGGGTCCGGTGCTGTGCATGGCCTGCTCTACCTCGTGCTGATTGCAATGCCGATTCTCGGCTGGGCGGGTGTGAGCGCGTTTGATGCACCACTTCCGGTGTTCGGCCTGTTCGACATGCCTGCCATTCTTGAAAAGGATCGGGAGCTTTCGCGCACCCTTCTCGATTGGCACGAGATCGTGGGCAAGGTCATCATCGGCCTTGTTGTCGTGCACATCGCCGCCGCGCTCTTCCATCAGTTTGTGAAGAAAGACGGGCTTATCCGGCGTATGTTAGGCTAACAGCCTAAACGGGCGGCAGGGCCAGAAGGTCGAGATGACCAATCTCGACATGGCTCGCCGCCAGACGACCCTCGGCCCAATCAGACAAAGCCTGCGCAGGCAGTGCGCCGGTTTCCTCAACGGCTTGAATGCTACCCGCAGCCAGCTCTCGTATCAGTGGGCCATCCTCTGGCGCCAATCGCCAATCGCTGCGGGCGATGGAGACATTCCAGCCGCGTGCGGCCAAGCGCTCCGCCAGGTAAGTTGTGGCATCTGGCCCAAGGGCCGCACCAAATCCTTTGTCCCCGGCCTGATGCGCGTGAAATGCTGCAAGTGCCCGTTCTTCGTGTGGGGGGGCGGGGCGCCACGTTTCCTTGCCATCGTAGCTCAACGCCATGTACAGCGCCGTTCGGTCGGGTAGGCCGTCGGCAAGGGCGTCGAGCCATTGGGCTGATGCCAGATCGATCAACGCCGATCCGCTGACAAGGTCAGGATCGGTTTTCCAAACCTCATCAAGCTGCGTGGCCAGATCGAGCGGCAAACCCTCAGCAACGCGCGGGTCATCCCCGTGCGCGGCCCACAGTCGTGTCAGAAGGCCGCGGTCAATCTCCACCATTGTCCAGCGCCCCGGCACCGCTTCTGCCAGTGCGCGGAAGGTGGAACCAGTCCCCGATCCCAGATCTGTGATCCTCAGGGAGCGACCGGCACCCCATTCGGCCAGCTTGCGGACAAGCCCTGCATCCCGCGCGGCATGGTCGGCAGGTTCCCGCAGGCTAAGCCAGTCGGCAGAAAAACTCATTGAGCGATCCTTTTGATTGTTGCGGCGAACAGGGCTGCCTGATCGGACCAGCTTGGCAGGGTCAGGGCATGCGCCCGTGCCGCTGCCGCCATCCGTGTCGCCTGATCCTGGGATGTGAGCAGCGCGCGTAGCCGGTCCCCAAGTGCTACAACGTCGCCGGGTTCGACGATATGTCCGGCGGCACCTGGCACAACATCCGGCACGGCACCTCCGGCACAGGCAAGTATGGGCAATCCGGCCATCATCGCCTCGGCAAAGACCATGCCATATCCCTCATAGTGCGTCGGAAGCACGAAGAGGTCCGCGCCCGCCAGCATCTCATCACGTGCTTTGTCAGAGACGGGACCACGCCGCGTGATCCGTGCGCCAAGACCTGAGGCCGCGATGACCTCCTCAATCCGGTTGAGCCAGGCTTCATCCGGCTCGGCCCCCGCCCACACCGCCTGCCATGGTAGGTCTGCGACCCGTTCCAACGCACCAAGCAGGACATCATGGCCCTTGCGTGGCGTGAATGATGCAAGTGTCAGCAAGGTTGGCGGGGTATTGCCGCGCGCCGCGACTGGGCGCAGCGCAATCCCCGGCTCAATCACGACAGGGTCGTTCACATCGAATTGCGTGCGCAGGATCTGCCCCGTCCGTTCGCTCGTCGTGATCACGGCAGCGCAGGCGGAAAGTGCCGCACGCTCGCTCTCCATCAGGCGGGTCGCTTGATCTGGGGCGAGACCTGTTTCCAGTCCCAACGGGTGATGGCACAAGGCAATGATAGGTCGGTTGAGGCTGTTCAGCAGCGCGGCAGGCAAAACCCCCAACGCAAGTCCGTCGATCACAATCGGTCCGGTGCCTGCAAGCTCGCGCGCGGCGCGTTCCAGCGCCGCGTTGTCCGGGTCGAGGCCAAGATCCGTCAGGTGCACAAGCTCCAGCTCGGGCAGGGCCGCGAGCATCGCGCGATCATAGCCGTAGCCACCTGTGGGAAGGTTCAGATCACCGGGAATGGCAAATGCGCCAAGGCTCACAAAGGCGCCTCATACCAAGCCTTTGCCACGTGGCTTTCGTTGAGCGTAATGCGCAGCGCGCTCAATCCCTCAGACCCAGGACCCAGCGCGCCCTCACGCGCGGCAGACGCAATCGCCCCATGAATATGGCGGCACAGAAACTCTGTCGTCGTGACTTCCCCGGGGAAGACCTCGTCCAGATTGGCATAGTTGAGCGGTCCCAGGACGTCTTTCAGAACATCATGGGCCCGGCCCATATCAACAACGATGTTATCAGCGCTCAACGTCTCGCGCAAAAAGCAGACATCGACCACGAAAGTGGCGCCATGCATCTTCTGTGCTGGGCCAAATACCTCTCCCTTCAGGGAATGGGCGATCATGATGTGATCGCGGACTTCAACGGCAAACATCTTGTGTCCTTTCAATAGGTGATGACGGTTGCGATGCCCTCTGCGCCAGCTGCCAATCTGGCTGGCAACAGGGTGGGGGTCTCGCGAAACGGAATACGGTGGGTGATCAGAGTGTCGAGCGCAGGATCGTCGAGCAGCCCGATTGCGGTGGCCATCCGCTGGGCATGGTTTGTCGAGGCGCGGCGCGAGGGGGCAACGGCCCCGACTTGCGAACAGCGAATGGTCAGGCGATTGGCGTGAAAGGCGCCCCCAAGAGGTACCGAAACTGGCCTGTCGCCAAACCAGCTCATCTCGATCACTTGGCCCTCGAAGCCAAGCGCGTTGATCGCCGTTGCAAGCCCGGCATCATTCGCGGAGCAGTGGAACGCGGTGGGCACATCCGTTGGCGCCGCGTCTGGATGGCAAAAGGCCAATCCGAGCGCCTGCGCAATCTCTTCTCGTGCTGGATCAATGTCGATCAGTGTGACGTCGGCCCCGCCAATGCGGCTTGCAAGATAGGCCGTCAGACAGCCCACCAGCCCCGCGCCGACTACGATCACCGGGGTGTTTCGTTGTAATTCGCTATCCCAGATCGCATTCAGCGCCGTTTCCATATTCGCGGCCAACGTTGCACGCTCCACCGGCAAATCCGGGGGCAGTAACGCCAGACTGTCCCGTGTCGCCCGGATATGGGTTTGGTGGGGGTTGAGCGAAAAAGCATGCGCCCCGATCAGGTCCTGCGGGCCTTCAATAACCCTTGCCACATTGGCATATCCGTATTTCACGGGGAACGAGAAATGCCCCTCCATCCAGGGCAAGGCCATGCGGTCATATTCGCTTTCTGGCACTTTCCCTTCGAAGACCAATCGCTCGGTTCCGCGCGACACACCAGAGGCGAGGGTCTGCAAGATCACATCTCCCTCACCAAGTTGTGCACGCCGCAGTGCGACATGACCCTCGCCAAGATACCAAACCCCGTCTATTTCCATTGAGAACGCCTTTCGCAATGCAGCACGGACCATAGCCACATGACCGACAAGGTCCAGAGCGCCAACCTCCCACACGGTCACGAGACCGTGCGCACCCCTGCCGGATTGCAGGACGCCCGAGTCCTGACGTGGCGGCGGCGGATGGTTTTTGCGTTGAACCTTGTCACAATCGCAGCCTTGTTGACCGCGCTGCTCTTCGTGTTCGGGGAAGGCGGGTGGAACCTTACCGACATCGTGATTTTCGTCTGTGTGATGATCGGCGCGCCTTGGACGGTCATGGGGTTCTGGAATGCTGTCATCGGGCTGTGGCTGATGCATGGCGCGCGCGACGGTTTGCGTGCTGCTGCGCCGCAGATGCTCGATGTCCCGGACGCGGCGCTTTCCACGCGGACGGTGCTGACGATGTTCCTGCGCAACGAACCGCCAGAGGCGTCCTTTGCGCGACTGGTCGAAATGCGCCGCACGCTGGATGAGACGGGGCAGGGTGCCGCATTCGATATCGCAATTCTTTCTGACACGGATGATCTTGAAATTGCGGCAGAAGAGGATGCGCTGTTTGCGCAGTCGCGTATGCTGCTGGGAGCGAATGCCGTCTATCGCCGCAGAACGGACAATACGGGGTTCAAGACCGGCAATTTGCGCAGCTGGTTGTCCGCCCATGGCCGGGCCTATGACTTTTTCCTGCCTCTTGATACTGACAGCCTGATGTCAGGCCCCGCGATTGTGCGGATGGTCCGGATGATGGAATCGCATCCAAACCTCGGCATTCTGCAAAGCCTGGTTGTGGGTGCCCCCGCACGTTCAGCCTTCGCCCGCATCTTCCAGTTCGGCATGCGCCACGGGATGCGGTCCTTCACGATTGGGGCTGCGTGGTGGCATGGCGATTGCGGACCTTATTGGGGTCATAATGCCCTCATCCGCACCACGCCGTTCCTGCGCCATTGCCGCCTTCCAATCCTGCCGGGAAACGGGCCGCTTGACGGCCATATCATGTCCCACGATCAGGTTGAGGCCGTGTTGATGCGGCGTGCCGGGTTCGAATGCCGGGTCATGCCGGTTGAGGGCGAAAGCTGGGAGGAGAATCCGCCGACCCTGCTCGACTTCACGAAACGGGACCTGCGCTGGTGTCAGGGCAATATGCAGTATTTCCGCATCCTTGGCTGGAAGGGCCTTCAGCCGATGAGCCGGTTCCAGCTCTTTGCCGCGGTGATGATGTATTTTGGCGCACCCGCATGGATGCTGATGACAGGTGCTGCCGCCTTCAAGTTGATGGAGGGCGATTTTCAGCAGGTCAATCTCGCCTTTGGTCTGTCGATGTTCTTCATCATGGTCGCGATGAGCCTGTTCCCAAAGATCGCGGGCTGGATCGATGTCATGTTGCGACCCGGTGGAATCAAGACCTATGGCGGCGGTTGGCGCTTTGCTGCAGGTGCGCTGATCGAGACCCTGTTTTCAATCTTGCTTGCCCCGGTTGTTGCCTTTCGTGTCACGCTGTTTCTTATCGGGCTCCTGTTCGGGAAATCTGTGATCTGGGGCGCACAGAACCGCGACCCCTATGCGCTGCCGCTGGGCACGGCGATCCGCGGGTTGTGGCCGCAAACTCTGGCGGGGACCATTCTCGCCGGTCTTCTCCTCTCAATGGCTCCGGCCGCGCTGGTTTGGGCCCTTCCCGTCCTTGCAGGTCTCATATTTTCCATACCCTTAGCGCTGATCACGGCCTTTCCCGCACTGGGTCGACTACTCGCGAAGCGGGGGATCTGTGCCGTGCCGGATGAGGTCACGGAGCACCCTGTGCTCAAGGGTGCGACCCTTCCCATTCCGCTTCCGACAGAGGCGCGGCCGGCGGCGTAGAATAGCTTTGACGTGGCTCCACTTTCGGCCTTAGCTAGGCGCGATTTTGAGACTAGGAGCGCCGTCTGATGATACCTCACCCCTATCTGCTGTTCCTCGGCGATGCGCCCGATCCGCTCGCTGCAAAAGTTGCACAGGGCATCAAGGACTGGCGTCCTGACGCCGCGGCTGGCCAGTTCCGCCTACCGGGCTGCAACGCCGATATGGGCCTGCGTGATATGACCATCGCCGAAGCTGCGAAGGCAGGGTGCGGCACGCTAGTGATCGGCGTGGCCAATCGCGGTGGCGTCATTTCCGCCGAGTGGATGGACGTCCTCGAAGAAGCGCTCGCTGCAGGCATGGATATCGCCTCCGGATTGCACAACCTTTTGCGGGACGAGCCCCGCCTTGTTGCCGCAGCCGAAAAGCATGGCCGTACGTTGCACGACGTGCGCGTGCCCGTGGTTGATTACCCCATCGCAAATGGTGTGAAGCGATCGGGCAAGCGCTGCCTTGCCGTTGGTACCGATTGCTCCGTCGGCAAGATGTACACGGCGATGGCGATGGAAAAGGAAATGCGCGCGCAAGGCATGGATGCCACGTTCCGCGCCACCGGCCAGACCGGTATCCTGATCACGGGCGATGGCGTTCCGCTCGACGCTGTTATCGCCGACTTCATGGCCGGTGCGGTCGAATGGCTCACACCTGACAATGCGGCGGATCACTGGGACCTGATTGAAGGGCAGGGCAGCCTGTTTCACGCGTCCTATTCCGGTGTCACCATGGCTCTGGTCCACGGGGGGCAGCCGGATGCTCTGATCCTGTGTCACGAGCCGACGCGGACGCATATGCGCGGCTTGCCGACCTATGATCTGCCCACCCTGGAAGACCTGCGCGATACAGCGCTGCACCTGGCCCGTCGCGTAAATCCTGACTGCAAGGTGGTCGGCATTTCGATCAACACCGCAGCCTTGGGTGAGGACGAGGCGAACGCCTATCTCGCCGAGGTGGAAGAACGGATGGGCCTGCCCACCGTCGATCCGTTCCGGCACGGGGCCGCGCGCCTTGTCAATGCGCTCGACTGATCTTCAGTTGTTCTGAAATACCGCAGCCCGAGGCGCCCAGCATATGATCCAGGTCACCCAAGATCGCTTCCCTCTTGCCGAGGTATTCACAATCGCGCGCGGCTCCCGCACGGAGGCGCGTGTGACCACCGTGACAATCACGCGGAACGGCGTGACGGGTCGCGGCGAATGTGTGCCCTATCCACGCTATGGCGAGACGCCAGAGAGTGTCGCTGACCTGATTGAGGCTTTGCCCGCGGACATCACCCGTGAGCAGTTGCAGGTTGCTCTACCCGGTGGTGCTGCCCGAAATGCGGTTGACTGCGCACTTTGGGATCTTGAGGCAAAGGCCGCCGGTCAGCCTGCTTGGCAACTGGCGGGGCTTGCTGAACCGGGCACCTGTGTCACTGCCTACACCCTCTCGCTGGGCACGCCTGAGGCGATGGAGGCGTCTGCTGCCAAGCATGCCCATCGGCCCCTTCTCAAAACGAAGCTTGGGGGTGGGGATGAAGATGTCGCCCGCATCCGGGCCGTGCGTACAGGCGCCCCACAAGCCCGTATCATCGTAGACGCCAATGAAGGCTGGACGGCAGACCAGTACCGAACCCTCGCACCGGTATTCGTCGAGCTTGGCGTGGAGATGGTTGAGCAACCCTTCCCCGCCGGCCAGGATGATGCACTGTGCGATCTCGATCGCGTTCTGCCGGTCTGTGCGGATGAGAGCTGCCACGACCGCGCCAGTCTGCCAGATCTTGTCGGCAAATATGACATGATCAATATCAAACTCGACAAAACCGGTGGGCTGACCGAAGCGCTCGCACTCAACATCGCGGCACGCGAGGCCGGGTTCAAGGTGATGGTGGGTTGCATGGTTGGGTCGTCGCTGGCGATGGCCCCTGCCATGCTGGTCGCCCAAGGGGCAGAGATTGTGGATCTCGACGGCCCGCTTCTTTTGGCAGAGGACCGCGATCCTCCGCTCGATTTCAACGGCGCGGTGGTCTCCCCGCCGCGCCCCGCACTCTGGGGATAAGCCATGAGCCGCACCGTTTACGTGAATGGGGAATATGTCCCCGAGGAAGAAGCGAAGATCTCGGTGTTTGACCGCGGATTCCTGTTCGCTGACGGGGTCTATGAAGTTACCTCGGTGCTTGATGGGAAACTGGTGGACTTTGCCGGTCACATGACCCGCCTTGACCGCTCCCTGAACGAATTGGGCATGAAGCGTCCCGTCGATGATGCGCAGATGGAGGCAATCCATCGCGAGCTCATCGTACAGAACGAGCTGGAAGAGGGTATGATCTATCTTCAGGTCACGCGCGGTGCTGCGGATCGCGACTTTGCCTACCCGTCAGAGGACACGCCGCCGTCGCTGGTCCTGTTCACCCAGTCCAAGCCTCTCGTCGACACCGCTGCCTCGCAAAACGGGATCAAGGTCGCCTTTGTCGATGACATCCGCTGGGGCCGCCGCGACATCAAGACCGTCCAGTTGCTCGCACCGTCCATGTGTAAGATGGCCGCCAAGGCCCAAGGCGCCGATGATGCCTGGATGGTCGAGGAGGAGCACGTGACCGAAGGCACCTCCAACAACGCCTATATCGTCACGAAGTCGGGCACGATTGTCACACGCAACTTGTCGAACTCCATCCTACACGGCATCACCCGCGCCGCCGTTCTGCGACTCGCTGCAGAATCGCAGATGAAAGTGGAGGAACGCCCCTTCACCCCCGAAGAGGCGAAAGACGCAGCTGAGGCATTTGTCACCGCCGCATCCTCCTTCGTGCAGCCGGTCGTGGAAATCGATGGCGTGACTTTGGGCGATGGCAAGCCGGGCCCGATCGCAAAGCGCCTGCGCGAGATCTACATTGCAGAGGCCCGCGCCCAGGCGATCTGATGCGCCAGCCTCCGGCGGGGATATTTCAGGACAGATGAAACCGGGCGCGGGGTTGCAGAGCCTCGCGCCCTTGTCTATTTGGAGAGTCGAGAGGTTGGCGCGGGCAGGCGCCTCGCCAACCTGGTCAGGTCCGGAAGGAAGCAGCCACAACGAGCCCCGCTTGGGTCGTCGTCCAGCCTCTCACCCTTTTCCCAAAACATTTTTGGTCCATCATGTCTGTCATGTCAGATAAGAATGAACTTGCCAAAGATCGCACCGATTGGGCCGAAGACCGCACGGTCATGGCCAATGAACGCACTTTTGCAGGTTGGATGCGCACGGGCATGTCGTCGCTCGCCATCGCGATTGGCCTCTCGGCGGTCTTCAAAGAGGCTGAACCGACCTGGGTGCCAAAGGCGTTTGCCATGGTATTTGTCATCTGCGCCCTTCTGATCTTTGAAGCGGCGCGGCGCGCCTCCTGCAAGGTCACAGAGCGGCTTGAGGCCCACGCAGCAGAACCGCAGGACACGCGCGCCATGACGGCGGTCGCGATCTTGTTGATGATCGGGTCGGTCGCGGTGGGCGCGATTCTCTGGTTTCTATAGGCTGCGTCGCGCGCGCAGCGCCGCGGTGATTGTGCCATCGTCGAGGTAGTCCAGTTCCCCCCCAACAGGCACGCCCTGTGCCAGTGAGGTGACGCGCACGTCACGACCTTCCATCATATCAGCAATGTAATGGGCGGTGGTTTGCCCATCTACAGTCGCACCAAGAGCCAGAATGACCTCGCTGACATTATCGCTGCGAATCCGCGCATCGAGCCGGGGAAGATTCAGGTCGTCGGGTCCAATCCCATCCAAGGCGGACAGCGTACCGCCAAGCACATGATAGCGTCCCTTGAAAACCTCAGCACGCTCCATCGCCCAAAGATCAGCAACCCCTTCCACAACGCAGATCGTGCCGGGATCGCGGCGGTGATCGGCGCAAATATCACAGCGCTCCGCCGTCGCGATGTTTGAGCAGATCAGGCACTCGCGCACATCCCGTGCGACATCTGCCATGGCGCTGGCCAACGGTTCCAGCAGCAGCTTGCGCTTCTGGACGAGGGCGAGAGCCGCCCGGCGGGCCGATCGCGGGCCCAGTCCAGGGATGCGGGCCAGCAGCCCGATCAGCTCATCCAGCGCATTCTGGCTCATTCGGATTGGTCCAAATACCCAGACCGCATCTTCAACCTGCGCGCCGCACGATCACTGAACCCACGGAATACCCGGCTCCGAACGAGCAGATCACACCCAGATCGCCCGCTTCGAGATCGTCGGAGTATTTCGAGAAGGCGATGATCGACCCCGCACTCGACGTATTGGCATAGTCCTGCAGGATATTGGGTTGTTCGTCGCGAGTCGGCTCGCGGCCCATGACTTTCTTGCCGATCAGATCATTCATCGACTTGTTGGCCTGATGCAGCCACATCCGCTTGAGGCTTTCGGGCGCGATGTCATTGTCGGACAGATGTTCGCTCATCAGCTTGGCAACCGTGGGCACCACTTGTTTGAACACTTTCCGCCCTTCCTGCATGAACTGCATGTCACGACGATCCTCGACCCCATGGGGCCGGGTCCGGCGCAGAAAGCCGTTATTGTTGCGGATGTTGTTGGAGAAAATCGTAAGTAGCCGCGTATCCAGAATGTCGAAGCGCGCGGCCTGCGCGTCCTCCGCCCGCTCCACAATCACCGCGGTGCAGACGTCGCCGAAGATGAAATGGCAATCCCGGTCCCGCCACTCCAAATGGCCTGAAGTAATCTCCGGGTTCACCATCAGCACTTTGCGCGCGGAGCCCGACTTGATCATGTCGGATGCCTGCTGCAACCCGAAGGTCGCAGACGAACATGCGACATTCATGTCGAAGGCAAAGCCCTCGATCCCCAGCGCCTGCTGGATCTCCACCGCCATGGCAGGATAGGCCCGCTCCATGTTGGAGGCGGCACAGATCACTGCATCGATATCCGCCGCACTGATCCCAGCCTGCGCCATCGCTTTCGTCGCAGCGTCGACTGCAATCTCGGCCATCAGGCTCAGCTCATCATCGGCCCGCTCGCGAAAGCGTGGATACATGCGATCAGGGTCAAGCACGCCTTCCTTGTCGAGCACATAGCGTTGCTCGATTCCTGACGCGGCAAAGATGAAATCGCTGTTTGATTGCGGCTTGGCCTCGACTTCTCCAGCCGCAATCGCATCCGCATGCTCGGCATTGAACTTGTCGGCATAGGCGTTGAAGGCGGCGACAAGTTCGTCATTTGTGATGACCTGAGAGGGGGTGAACACCCCGGTCCCGGTAATGGCCGGTTGATGCATGCTATTCCCCTCTTTCAATTGGCTCTGCCTTAGAATGGCAGTTTCATGCCTTCGGGCAGGTTCAGCCCTTCCGTCACCTTGGCCATCTCGGCCTGAGCCGCTTCACCGGCTTTTGCTTGCGCGTCCTTGATTGCGGCAAGGATCAGATCCTCGACCACTTCGCGCTCTTCGGGGTTGAAGAGCGACGGATCGATGTTGAGCGCGGTCAGTTCGCCCTTGGCTGTCGCGGTCGCGGTCACGAGGCCCGCACCGGCCGTGCCGTCGACGGTGATCGTGTCGAGACGGTTTTGCGCCTCCTCCATCTTCGACTGCATCTCTTGCGCCTGCTTCATGACTTTCGCCATGTCGCCGAGCTGTCCCAATCCCTTGAGCATTCCGAGGCCCCTTGTCTCAACGTTATGTTGGTGTCGAATGTATGACGCCCGCCGGGGCTGAGCAAGCGGAGCGGCGGGCGATCTTCCGCCGCGTTTTTACCTTGCCGCGATCAATGTGGCGAGGCAGGCACCAGAATGGCCGAAAGTCTGCGCATCTCGAACTCGGTCAATCCTGCGGTCTGAGCATAGTCCATCGCTTGGCGCGCAGTTTGAATGGCTTGCGCCCTCAGCTCCTCGTCAGCAGCTTGCGACAGATCTGCAAGGGCTTTTCGCAGGGTCGTACCAACCTCAATTGTCCGTGCACCATCCCGCGCAATGGCCCCATACGCGGCTTCAATCAGGGCATCCCCACGAACTGCAGGCAGAAAAACATCTGGTGCCACGGGCCGCGAGGCAGGGCTTTCCACAGAACTGAAGCCGTGAACGAGGGCCTTGAGCCGCATGATCACATCTATCGCCGTGCCCGGATCGTTGACACCGGGCGACAGGGCACGGGATGCGATTTCGGACAGGACGGTCAGGCCGAACAGCGGATCCTGTTCATAGCTGCGCTGATCGGCAATGACGAAGCAATCTGCAAAAGCGTCGAGCGTAGTGCCCCGCGTGCCGTCGGTGACGTGGGCGATGACCTCCCCTTTGATCACGTGATCGCCTGGTCCGTGGGTGACATAGATGCACCCGCCACCATGCAGGCCCGCGTGCAGCCCTTCCACGTCGATCAACTGAATATAGCCTGACCGGCTGGCAACAACGGGCTGCGCACCTGCCGGAATATCGATTTCGTCGTCGAGAATCGCCCCGCCCAGGGCCGGCGCGCGGGCCAGTCTTTTCAATGACTCGCGCGTCTCGTCCGACACTCGGTCGAGCGTGTTGTCCACACTGCCAAGATCGCTGAGATGTTCGATCCATCGCAGCATGGCAAGGATCACCAAGGCGACAACCAGTACGGTCATCACCATGGCAACGAACGCAGCCCGATCATCGAAAACGCCTGATTCAAACAGAACCACCGACGAGAGCGAATAGACAAACGCTCCGATGAACGTCGCCAATGTCGCCTGTGTGGTCGTGTCGTCGAGCAGCATCCGATGGACCCGTGGTGTCGTGGTTGTCGCTGCCGTTCGGTGCGAGGTGATCATGATATTCAAAGAGAAAGTAGAGACCGCCAGCATGGATGAGGCGAGGATCGTCAGAACCTTCAGGACAGAGTCCGCATCGACCGTTGCGCGCAAATCTTCGCTGAGGAACCCTTGAGCCAACGGGTTGAGCACAAGGATCAACAGCGACGCGATGACGTAGAACGATACCCGCAAACCCAAGTTACGATAGTATCTCAGGAAGATCAGGATCGGCCAGCGCAGCGGCGCGGGTAACTCGGACGTCTTGTCTTTTTGCGTGCTCATGGCAGGTCACATAGTGCGAACTGCGCCAAGCGTCTGCGCAAGCGGGATTTTCTTTGATGCATGTCAATGCTGGCCTGCAACGCTAGGCCTAGTCTGATCTCATCACAGCGAGGGAGAAGACGTTATGTTCAAGACGGTTCTGCTATCTTACGACGGGTCCGATCACGCTCAGAACGCGCTGGCGACGGCCGTTTCGATCTGTAAGGCCTATGGCGCCAAATTGCATGTGGCGCATGTGCCTCAACTCGACACGCCTCCGGTCGTCGTTGGGGCCTTTGTTGGTGCTATCGAAATCCCACCCACCGCACAGCAGGTCGCCGAAGCGGGGGAGCATCTCATTGCCGATGTTACGTCGAAAGCAGCGGTGCAGGGGGTTGAGATCGCGAAATGCCATGTCGGAATGGGCGTGCCTGCGGACCATGTGCTCAACGTGGCACAGAGCGTCGGCGCCGATCTTATCGTGACAGGTCGGCGCGGCTTGGGCGCGCTGGGGAGCCTGGCGCTTGGATCTGTCAGTCTGGCCATAGCCCAACGCGCAAAATGCGCTTGCATGACCGTGATCTGAGATCGGTCACGGCATGTCGATCTGCTGTCATTTGCGTGTCGCCAAACCGGGCCATATATACGGTCCATGAGCACAGCCGATTTTCTTCATTCCGCCCCGCCCCCTGCCACAGAGCTTCCCGGCTTCAATCCGGATGGGCCGGAGCGGTTTTTCAATCGGGAGCTTTCGTGGCTTGCCTTCAACTGGCGCGTCCTTGAAGAGGCGGAAAACCCGAATGTTCCGCTCCTGGAGCGGGTGCGCTTTTTGTCGATTTCAGGCTCCAACCTGGATGAATTCTATACCGTCCGCGTGGCTGGCCTGCGCGGGCTGGTTCGTTCCGGGGTCGAAAAACCCTCTGCGGATGGGCTGACCCCAGCAGAACAACTCTTTCAGATTGACGCGGATGCGCGTGCGCTGATGGATCGCCAACAGACCTGCTGGGCCGCGCTGAAGGCCGCGCTGGCTGATGAACGGATCGCTGTGATCGGACCGTCCGATCTGACCCGCGCCGATCTCACCCAGCTCGAAGATGTCTTCATGGATCAGGTGTTTCCGGTTCTCACACCGCTGGCTATCGATCCCGCGCATCCCTTTCCGTTCATTCCCAACACCGGCTTTGCGATGGCGCTGCAGTTGCGGCGCACCGAAGACGGTGCGCCGCTTGAGGCCTTGCTGCCGGTCCCGCAACAGGTGCGCCGTTTCATCCGGCTGACCGGCGGGCGGCCCGGTGTGACCCGATTCCTGCCGCTTGAAGGGCTGCTCGAGGTCTTTCTGACCCGGCTGTTTCCGGGCTACGAGACGGTCGGCTCCTGCACCTTCCGCGTTCTGCGGGACAGTGATCTGGAGGTGGAGGAAGAGGCCGAGGATCTGGTCCGCGAATTTGAAAGCGCCCTGAAACGCCGACGTCGTGGCGAAGTGATCCGCATGAAACTGTCCAAGGGCGCCCCTGCGGATCTGAAGGACATGATCATTGAAGAGCTTCATGCGGCCCGCGACGAGGTGATCGAACTAGAGGGTGTGATCGGCATCTCCGACATTTCGGAGCTGGTGATTGACGATCGGCCCGACCTGCTTTGGCCGAAATACAAGCCACGCCTCCCAGAACGTGTGACGGATCACGAGGGCGATATCTTCGCCGCCATCCGGCAAAAGGACATGTTGCTCCACCACCCGTACGAGACTTTCGACACGGTGGTGCGCTTCATCCAGCAGGCCGCCAACGACCCGAATGTCGTTGCGATCAAGCAAACGCTGTACCGCACATCGAAGAATTCCCCCATCGTGAAGGCGCTCTGCGAAGCGGCGGAAGACGGCAAGTCGGTTGTCGCGTTGGTCGAGCTGAAAGCCCGCTTTGACGAAGCAGCCAACATTCGCCTTTCAAGACAGCTTGAGCGTGCAGGCGCACAGGTCGTCTATGGCTTCATCGATTGGAAGACCCATGCCAAGATCAGCACCGTGGTGCGGCGCGAGGGGGAGGAACTTGTCACCTATTCCCATTTCGGCACCGGCAACTACCACCCGATCACGGCCAATTTCTACACTGATCTGAGCCTGTTCACCTGTGACAAGGCGCTGGGTCGGGACGCAACGCGGGTTTTCAACTACGTCTCTGGCTATGCAAAGCCAGAGCGGCTGGAGAATTTGCACATCTCGCCGCACACCATGAAGCTGCACATCCTCGAAAGTCTTGAGCGCGAGGTGGAACACGCCAAAGCCGGGCGACCGGCGGCGGCATGGGTCAAGGTGAATTCCCTGATCGAGCCGGATGTGATCGATGCGATCTATCTGGCCAGCCAGGCGGGTGTGAAGATCGACCTGATCGTACGCGGGATCTGCGGTGTGCGCCCCGGTGTGAAAGGGCTGAGTGAGAACATCCGCGTCAAATCCGTTGTCGGGCGCTTTCTGGAGCATTCGCGCATTGCGTGCTTCGGAAATGGTGGCGGGCTGCCATCCCGGCAGGCGCGGGTCTATATCTCTTCGGCAGACTGGATGGGACGCAACCTGAACCGCCGGGTCGAAACACTTGTCGAGATCACCAACCCCACCGTCCATGCGCAAATCGTCGAGCAGATCATGGCCGCCAACTTGGCCGATGAGGCGCAGAGCTGGGTCTTACGCGCGGATGGCACCTATTATCGGCCGGATACCGAGGCTGAGGTGCCGTTCAATTGCCACCAGTTCTTCATGCAAAATCCCAGCCTTTCCGGGCGGGGCAGGGTGGGGTCCAAGGATGCCCCGCGTCTTGCAATGGCACCCGAAGAACCGGAGCGTCCGCTGGGCGAATAGCGCAAAGGCCTCAAAAAGACGAAGGGGCCGCATCCGGGTTCGCGGGAAGGAGCGAACCGGACGCGACCCCGATCAGGCCGGCAAGGAGTCCCACATCACCCGCCAGCCTGCCCCCTCAAGCGGGTGACGACGCCGACGGCATCCTCTCCCGCTGTGTCGGCCCATTGGGCGAGCAGATCGCCACTTGCCTGTTCGAATGCAGTGATAAGAGCCGGGCTGACCGGTCCCATGCTCAAGCCGTCAGAGGTTTCCATGACCTCCGTATCGGTCGTCAGGATGGTGACACCCCGGTCAAACAAGACCTTCACAGCCTCCACCGCGTCGATCATTGATGAAATGCGTCCCCGGTCCTCGGCCTCTTGCGCTGCGGCCAAAACCTGCTGTTGGGTTTGGGGTGGAAGCGCATCGAAGGTCGCGGCGTTCATGACAACGATGTTTTTTGGCAGCCAGGCCTGGATATCGTAGAAATACGGGAAGTAGTCCCAGCTTTGGGTGCTCACACCGGTGCTGGCAGAGGTCAGCATGACGTCCAGCTCGTCGCGGGCGATTGCCTCTGGAATATCGGCAACTTCAACCCTGACCGGTGTTGCGCCCATCAAGGTGGCAAGGGTTTCCAGCGTCGCATTATACGTGCGGAAGGCCATTCCATCGAGTTGCGCCGGATCTGAAATCTCCACCCGTGAATAGAGCCCCTGCGGCGGCCACGGCACGGCATAGAGTGCGATCAGCCCCCGTTCACGCAAGGCAGACTGGACGAGGGGGCGTTGCTCATCCCATAGATCGGCGGCCGAGCCGTAATCTGTCGCGACGAAGGGCAGGCTATCCAGCCCGAAGATCGCATCATCGCCTGAAAGGATGGACAGGAAGAATTCTCCGGCCTGTAGCTCCCCATTGGCAACCGCCCCCGGAATCTCGGTGTGCGAGACCAGCGTGCTGCCGGGATGAATGTCAAAGCTGACGGCGCCTGCTGTCAGTTCGGTGACGTTCTCTGCGAATTCACGAACATTCTGTGTCTGAAAGAAACTGTCGGCATAAGGCGTTGCCATGCGCAGCGGATCTGCGAATGCCCCGTTGGGCAGTGTCAGGACGAACAGTGCAGGCAGAAGGGTGGGGAACTTCATGATCTTTCCTCAAAACTGATTCGTGTGCGATTCAACTTCGTAACACTTACAAATTGTAAATAAATTACGGCAAAATTGTGACGTAAGCAATTCCGTTGACCCCCGCGCCCTACGCTCTAGGAATAGATGCAATGAATCGGAGGGGTTATGCCGACACGCACGAAGGCGCTTTTGGCCGACGCACCGCTCGCTGATCTCAGCCGGGTCGGTGTGGTCGATGTTGGATCGAACTCCGTCCGGCTGGTGATTTTCGATGGTGCGGCGCGGTCTCCGGCGTATTTCTTCAATGAAAAAGTGCTCTGTGGATTGGGCGCAGGTTTGGGCCAATCCGGTGTTCTCAGTCCCGAGGGACGGGTGCTCGCGCTCTCCACGCTTGCGCGGTTCTGCGATTTGGCCCGACGCATGAACGTCACTTCTCTGACAGGGGTTGCGACCGCTGCCGTGCGCGAGGCGAAGGATGGCCCCGACTTTGTTGCCCAGGTCGAGCGGGAAACCGGGCTGACACTGCGCGTGGTATCAGGACAAGAAGAAGCGCGACTGGCCGCACAGGGTGTTCTGGTTGGCTGGCCAGAGGCTTTGGGACTTACCGTTGATATCGGTGGTGCGTCGATGGAGCTTGCCCGCATCCATGGCGGGCGGATTGGCAGCTGTGTCACATCCTCCCTTGCGCCCCTCGCTCTGGCAGACCTCAAACCCAAGGATGTGGATCGGACGATAGAGACCACATTGACCGACCTGCGTGATCAGATGCCCGGCAATGTCGAGACGATGTTTCTGGTCGGCGGATCTTGGCGCGCGATTGCAAGCCTGCACATGGCCCGGACGGAATACCCCCTGCGCGTGCTCCACGCCTATCAGATAGACCCGGCGGACCTGGCAGAGACGGCAGAGTGGGCCGCGTCGCGCACGCTCGACGATCTCTCCGGCCTGACCGCGACATCCGATGCAAGGATGGCCCTCGTACCAATGGCGTCACGGGTGTTGGTGCGACTGCTTGATCATTTCACGCCGGGCAAGGTGCTGATCTCCTCTTACGGCCTGCGCGAAGGCGTGCTCTATGATCACATGAGTGCGGATGCCCGACGGCGCGACCCGCTGATTGAAGCGGCCCGGCACATGGAACTGGCAGCAGCGCGTTTCCCGGGCTTTGGCGATGCGCTCTTCGAGTGGATTTTGCCGATCTTCCCGGATCTTGACGAATACTGGCTGCGTCTGGTGCAGGCCGCCTGCCTTTTGCACGACGTGAACTGGCGCACCCATCCCGACTTCCGGGCGACGGCGGGGTTCGAGGCTGTCACCCGCGCAAATCTCGGCGGCATCGGCCATCGCGGTCGGATCTTCATCGGCCTCGTTTTGTCGCACCGGTATAAAAGCGGGCGTCGTGCCCGGCCTGACGAAGCGCTCCTCACTCTGCTCACCCAGGAAGAGCAGGTCTTGGCAGAGGTCGTCGGCCGCGCGCTGCGCCTTGGCTCGATGCTCACAGGGGCGTCCGCCTCCTGCCTTGAGGATGCGCCACTGCGCCGAAAAGCCGCTGTGCTGAGCTTGACCCTGAAGGGCGAGATGACACGCATGGGCGGCGCTGTGGTCGAGAAACGATTGGCCAAACTGGCACAGGCGCTGGAGCTTGAGGCAACTGTCGAGGTTTCAGCGCCCTAGGCGGCCAAATCCCATGTGGGATTGCTTTACCCCTGAAATGCAAAACGGTCCGGCAAATGCCGAACCGTTTTAAGTCTCCCCAGACTTGGGCCGTCTAAGCGGCTTTCTTCGGACACTAACCTGTCGCGATCCCTACGTCACTATGAAAGAACCTTTCGTGGTCAGATACTTGCGTAAAATGTGGTCAACCTGCCGTTTTGCTGGGCACGATTCTAACGCCCAAACGTCCCTGAGGGCCATTGCCGGGCCGCAGCAAAGCCCTTAGACCGATGGCAGATAACCTCTGTCGATTGGAGTTGGACCATGCGCCTCAGCCGCTATTTCATGCCGGTGCTCAAGGAAACGCCGTCCGAGGCGCAGATCGCCTCGCACCGTCTGATGTTGCGTGCAGGTTTGATCCGGCAGGCAAGCGCTGGCATCTATTCCTGGCTGCCCATGGGCTACAAAGTCCTGCGCCGGCTGGAGCAGATCGTGCATGAGGAGCAGCAGAAGGCCAATCACCATCCGATGCTGATGCCCACGATCCAGTCCGCGGACCTGTGGCGCGAATCTGGTCGTTACGATGATTACGGGCAGGAGATGCTGCGCATCACCGACCGCCATGATCGCGACATGCTCTACGGTCCGACCAATGAAGAGCTGATCACCGATATCTTCCGGCGCGAGGTCGGCAGCTATAAGCAGCTGCCCCTGACGCTCTACCACATCCAGTGGAAGTTCCGGGACGAGATCCGCCCCCGCTTCGGCGTCATGCGCGGGCGCGAGTTCCTGATGAAGGACGGCTACAATTTCGACCTCACGAAAGAGGACGCGCTCCACGCCTATAACCGCCACATGGTCACCTATCTCAAGACCTATGAGCGGATGGGCCTGCAAGCGATCCCGATGCGCGCGGACGGTGGCCCGATTGGCGGCGACTATACCCACGAATTCCTTGTTCTTGCCGATACGGGCGAGTCGGAAGTGTTCTACGACAGCGCCGTCACGGACCTGACGCTGGGCGACCGGGTGGTCGACTATGACAGCGTCGCGGAATGTCAGGCGATCATGGAGGAGTTCACGACCCCCTACGCCCGGACGGATGAGACCCATGACGAGGCGATCTTTGCGGAGGTGCCTGAAGAGCGTCGCCGTTCCGCCCGTGGCATCGAGGTTGGCCAGATCTTCTATTTCGGTACGAAATATTCCGACGCACTCAACGCGACCGTACAAACCCCGGACGGCACGAACGTGCCGGTGCACATGGGCTCCCACGGAATAGGCGTCTCCCGCCTTGTGGGCGCGCTGATTGAAGCCAATCACGACGAGAATGGCATCATCTGGCCGGAAGGCGTGGCCCCGTTCCCAGTGGCGATCGTCAACCTCAAGCAGGGCGGCGCCGACACTGACCGCGTTTGCGATGAGCTCTACGGCGCGCTGACCGCGGCAGGGCTCGACCCGCTTTATGATGATCGGGAAGAGCGGGCAGGCGCGAAATTCGCCACGATGGATTTGATCGGTTGCCCGTGGCGCATCACGGTCGGCCCACGTGGATTGAAAGAGGGCAAGGTCGAACTCACCTCACGCCGTACGGGGGAGAGCGAAGAGATGTCCCCCGAGGCCGCGATTGCACGCCTTAAGGAATTGCTCGCCAACCGCTGATGTTGCCCGCGACGCGCTGTCAGGGGACAGCGGCACGGATTGCACTAGGTCCTTTCTCGAACCGAGATGTTTGAGAAAGGATATTTCCCATGTTCGCCCGTTTTGCCGCGATGACACTCCTTTTGACTGGCCCCGCATTTGCGCAATCGGCTTCCCCAGTCGCGCAAGGTGCGCCAAACTTTGCGGAGGCTGAACCGGCCTTTCCCGAGCAGACCCGTGCCCCGGCCTCCGACAGCGGCGTAACGCTTTCGGTCGAAACTGTTGCCAGTGGGCTTGCTCACCCTTGGGGCATCGCCGTGCTGCCGGATGGCGGATATCTGGTGACAGAGCGTGACGGCCGCCTGCGCCACATCGATGCAAGTGGTCAGCTTCATCCCCCGATCACCGGTTTACCTGACATCTTCGCCGTGCGGCAGGGCGGTCTGCTGGACGTCGCGCTGGCGCTGGACTTCGCGGAAAGCAGGGTCATCTACCTTACCTATTCCAAACCAATGGGGGGGCAGAGTTCGGTGACAGCCGCCGCCCGCGCCGTGCTGTCGCGCGACAATGAAAGTCTGAGCGACGTGCGCGACATCTTCGTTCAGAATCCCCCCTCCAACAGCCCAATGCACTATGGTTCGCGCGTCATCGCGGCAGAGGAGTGGGTTTACGTCACAACCGGAGAGCACTCTATCCCGGCGGAGCGGGTCTTCGCGCAGGATCTCGATAAGAGCTATGGCAAGATCATTCGCGTGACCCCCGATGGTGACCCGTTGGTGGACAACCCGTTCACGGGCCAGGCAGGCGCTCTGCCAGAGATTTGGTCGACAGGCCATCGCAACATCCAAGGGGCAGCACTGCGCGAGAATGGAACTCTGTGGGCCATCGAGCACGGTCCGCGTGGCGGTGATGAGCTGAATTTGATCCAGCCCGGCGCCAACTATGGCTGGCCCGTCGTGAGCTATGGCATCAACTACAATGGAACCGAGGTCGGCAGCGGCGAATATGCTCATGCGGCTAACGGATATGCCGAGCCGCGCTACTATTGGGATCCGGTGATCGCACCGGGCGGCATGGTTTTCTATGATGGCAGCATGTTTGCGGACTGGCAGGGTGACCTTCTGATCGGGTCACTCAATCCCGGTGCCCTCGTGCGGTTGGAGTTGCAGGGCGACACAGTGGTGGGGGAGGAACGCCTGCTCACTGACATCGGCCGCGTCCGCGATGTGGAGCAGGATAGCGATGGTTCGCTCCTCTTGCTCATCGATGCAGATAACGGCTCTGTCGTGCGCGTCACGCCGGGTGGCTGACCGGGTTGGGGTATTTGGACCAATCCGAAAGGGCCGGATCCGCTTCGGATTGGATCAAATACCCAAAACGGGTGCAGGCAGCGTGCCTAATCCGGCACATTGTCGATGCCAGACCCGCCCAGCGGATGGCACCGTCCGATGCGCTGTGCGGCCAGCCAGCTGCCCTTGAGCGCGCCATGCTTTTCCAGCGCTTCCAGCGCATAGGCTGAACAGGTCGGCTGATATCGGCAATTGAACCCGACATAAGACGAGAAGGTCTTGCGATAGGCCTTCACGGGGAGGGCGAGCAGCCAGGCCAGCGGGGTCATTTGTGCAGCTTTGCAAGCGCGCCACGCAGATCATCGAGCAGGGCGGTGAACTCACGCTCCGCCGTGCCGTCTTTGCGACCGATCAGAACATAGTCCCAGCCCGGCTTTGCGTGATGTGGCAGGATCAGCCGGGCGGCTTCGCGCAGGCGCCGCTTGGCCCGATTGCGGGCCACCGCATTCCCAACCTTCTTGGAACAGGTGTAGCCGACGCGCACGGGGCTGACGCTCGGCTCGTCCGCTTTGCGCTTGCGCGCCTGCACGACCATCGAGGGTCGGGCCTGACGCTTTGCGCGGGATGCGGCAAGAAAGTCGCGCCGTTTCTGGATCACGGTGATTCCCTGATCCGATCCATAGTCCAGACATGACAAAACCGTCGCAGGTTGGCCTTCACCCTCCTGCAACGGCACGGTCATGCTGTCAGCAATCGCTTAAGCGCTGAGGCTCTTGCGGCCACGTGCGCGGCGCGCATTGAGGATCTTGCGGCCGTTCTTCGTCGCCATCCGCGAACGGAAGCCGTGACGACGCTTGCGAACGAGGTTGCTCGGCTGGAAGGTGCGCTTCATCTCATCTCTCCTGATCGTCCTGCCGGTCTGTTCCGGCGGGCGGGGCGATCCTGAAAACTGGACCTGCCCGGTCAATTCAATTCCTGAGCGGCTTGCCTAAGGCGGTCTCTCAATGAAGTCAATTGCCGCTTCACGGATTTGTAATGGGTGTCGTTTGAAACATTTGGCCTGATCAGGTCAACCCGGCGTGAGGGGGGCTGTGCAGCCCGATACGGACCGGTCAGATGTGCCTCAACGCAAACATTCAGACCCGTATTCGAGGATTTATTCATGAGCGAGACACAGGACACCAGCGAGGGTTTCACCCTTCGCCGCGCACTTCCCCTTATAGCGATTCTCATCGCAGCCGGCCTCGGCTTCTATTTTCTGCGCGACTATCTGAGCTTTGAGACCCTGCGTGACAATCGTGAGGCGCTGATCGCCTGGCGCGATTCGAATTATGTGCTGGCCGCCGCCGTCTTCATGATGATCTATATTGCGGTCGTGGCCTTCAGCCTTCCCGGCGCTCTGGTCATGACGCTGACAGGCGGGTTTCTCTTCGGGCTCTTTCCCGGTGTCCTGTTCATCGTGACGGCGGCTACGATCGGGGCGTTGGCCATCTTCCTCGCCGCGCGGCTGGGGCTCGGCGAACAACTCGCAGCCAAGATGGATTCGTCGGGCGGGCGCATCACGCAGATGAAAAAAGCGCTCAATGAAAATGAGGTCAGCGTCATGTTTCTGATGCGCCTTGTGCCTGCCGTGCCGTTCTTTGTCGCGAACCTTCTGCCCGCGCTGGTCGGGGTGAAGCTGCGCAACTTCGCGCTGACAACCTTCTTCGGGATCCTGCCGGGTTCCGCCGTCTACACTTGGGTTGGCGCCGGACTGGGTGAAGTTTTTGCCCGCGGTGAGACCCCCAACCTTGGCATCTTCTTTGAGCCGCAGATCATCGGGCCGATCCTGGGCCTCTGCGCGCTTGCCGCCCTTCCCATCATTATCAAGGCCGTCCGTGGCGGCTCCGCCCTGCCGGTCGAGGAGTAAGAGACATGAACCGCATCAAGACAGATCTGTGCATCATCGGAGGCGGCTCCGGCGGTCTCTCCCTCGCCGCTGGCGCGTCCCAGATGGGGGCCAAGGTGGTCCTGCTTGAAGGGCACAAGATGGGCGGCGACTGCCTGAACTATGGCTGTGTGCCGTCGAAGGCGATGATCTCTGCCGCGCACCACGCCCATGCACAGACCCATTCCGCTGCATTCGGCATCGCGAACCACACACCCGATGTGGATTATGCGGCTGTGAAGGATCACGTCGCCTTCGTTATCGCGGCCATCGCCCCCCATGACAGCGTGGAGCGGTTCGAGGGCTTCGGTGTCAACGTGATCGAGGAATATGGTGAGTTCATCTCCGAGACAGAGGTGAAGGCGGGCGACACGATCATTGAGGCGCGTCGCTTCGTGATCTCCACCGGCTCTTCCCCATTTGTGCCGCCGATCGACGGGCTCGACAGTGTCGACTACCACACCAACGAGACGATCTTTGAACTGCGTGAGACACCCTCCCGCCTCATCATCGTCGGCGGTGGTCCCATCGGGATGGAGATGGCGCAGGCGCATCAACGCCTCGGCGTGCCGGTCACCGTGTTGGAGGGCGACCGCGTGCTCGCCAAGGACGACCCGGAGATCACGGCCATCGCGCTTGAAAACATCCGCGCCGATGGCGTCGAGATCGAGGAAGGCTTCAAGGTCACCCGCGTCACGTCTGAGAACGGCGTGACGGTGGAGGCAGAAGACGGGCGTAAGGTCACAGGGTCTCACCTGCTTATGGCGGTTGGGCGTAAAGCGAATATCGACAAGTTGAACCTCGATGCCGCAGGCGTGAAATATGACCGCGCGGTGAAGGTCGATGACAGCCTGCGCACGTCGAATAAGAAGGTCTATGCGATCGGTGACGTGGCGGGCGGCCTGCAATTCACGCACAAGGCAGGCTATGACGCGACGGTTGTGATCAAGTCGATTCTGTTCGGGCTGCCGTCCAAACAGCGGACGGATCACATTCCATGGGCAACCTATACCGACCCGGAAATTGCACAAATTGGCCTGACAGAGGCGCAAGCGAAGAAAAAGCATGGCCGCGATGTCGAGGTGCTGCGCTTCAAGTTCGACCAGAACGACCGCGCACATGCCGAGCGTCGGACGGAAGGTCTGATCAAGGTGATGGTCTACAAGGGCAAACCGGTTGGTGCCTCCGTGGTGGGTATGCGGGCAGGCGAGTTGATCCAGCCCTATGCGCTGGCGATTGCCAACGGTCTGAAGATTTCGGCGCTGACCAACATGGTCTCCCCCTATCCGACGATGACGGAAGTGACCAAGCGGGCCGCGGGGCAGTATTATGCACCGCGCCTGTTTGAAAGCGACCGGGTCAAAAAGATCGTCGGCTTTGTGCAGAAATATCTGCCCTAAGTTGATGAGAGGTTAAGCGGGCGCGCTGTCGCCCGTTTCCTCCCGCCAGTGGCGGCGGCAGAGGGACACGTAGGTCTCGTTGCCGCCGATCTGAACCTGCGCTCCCTCAGTGATGGTTTGCCCGTTCTCATCCTGTCGGATCACCATCGTGGCCTTGCGTCCGCAATGGCATATCGTCCTGATTTCACGCAAGGAATCGGCGAGGGCGAGGAGGGTGGCGGAGCCGGGGAAAAGCTCCCCCTGAAAATCGACGCGCAGGCCGAAGGCCATGACAGGGACGCCAAGGTCGTCGGCGACGCGGGCGAGCTGCCAGACTTGCTCCTTTGTCAGAAACTGCGCCTCATCGACAAAGATACAGGCGAGGTCGCGGGTCTTCAGGTGCTCGGTGATCCTCGCGAACAGATCATCCGCAGGCAGGTAAGTCTCTGATTCAGAAGAGATTCCGATGCGGCTTGCGATGGTGCCGTGGCCCGCACGCTTGTCGAGGTCGGCGGTCAACAGCAGCGTGTCCATGCCGCGTTCGCGGTAATTGTAGCTGGCCTGCAAAAGCACGGTGCTTTTGCCCGCGTTCATCGTGGAATAATTGAAGTAAAGCTTTGCCATTGCTGGATAATTTCCAATCTCGTGCCGAATCCGGGATTGGCGCGAGGTTAGCTCAATATGTGGTTGACACAAACCGTTAACCAGCGAAATCTAGGCGTCATAGATATGACTTAGAAGACCACAACGTGTACGATTTCGCGGCCCCTTCCAGCACTATAAACTGCCTTGGCGCCATATGGCTCAACGGATCGAACGGTATGCGTTTTCGTTTTGAAGTCAGGGACTTGCATGTCACCAAACCCGGTGCTGTGGAGATACAGGCGCAGCTGCGAGGTGGTCGCTATGTGCCGCTGTCGATGCGCGAAAGCGGTCGTGGCATTCCTGATCCGCGTGCGACCCACATCCTGACCCACCGCCCCGACGCTTCGGACCCGCTGGGCCCCAAAGACGTCATTAAGGTTTTGCGCAAACGCTGAAATACGGTGTGCACAACCCGTACACAGAGCGTGCACAACCTGTGCACCGCGTTGTGTGCATGGGGGCGTTAACTATTTCTCAGTGCCAGCACGTCTGAGCCCGGATCGCGCTGCCTCTGAACCCGGATGTTTGATATCCCATGCGAGGCTGAATCTCGCGAGTGTCTTTATGAAGGTGAACCCGGGGTCCGTTTGTCCCGGCTCGACACCTAACTGAGCGGAGTGAGGGAAAGCGTGGTGGTTCCCGTGCCAGTTCTCGCCAAATGTAATGAGACCCAACCCCGGCAGATTATAGCCTTGCACGGGCAGACCCTGAACGATCCAGCCCCGTTTGCCCTGCCTATGCGCAAAGTGGCCGACGGCCCAGTGCCCGACCAGCGATACAAAGATTCGGAGAGAACACCCCCACAAGACCCAGCCCAATCCACCGACCGTAAATAATGCTGCTGCCAATGGAAGTTGCTGCGCCATCCAGTATCGCTCGACGAAAGTATAGAAGCGATCCCGCTTTATCCGTTCTTCGAGATGAAATTCGGGAGGGGATGTCAGACGAAGTTCACAGCAAAGCTGCCACCACGCATCTTTTAGAATTCCAGCATCATGTGCTGGATGTTTGGGGCAAGTTGTCTGACGCTGATGCCAGTCTCTCAGATCATGCGTGCGGATCATTCCGATGGGTCCTGCCATGCCGACAAGCGTTCCTAGCCAAACCAATCCATATTCAATTGGTCGGCTGGTTTTGAAGCTACGATGGATCAAAAGGCGATGCATTCCGACAGAGTGGCCCGCACAAATCGTGACGGTCGTCAGGACAACAAAGACGGCCAAGGCGCCAGGGCTCGGATAGACGAAGAGTCCGATGGCGCCAAACACACCATGCATGACCAGCCAGAAAGCCTTGATCGGCTCAAAAATGATTTGACCGTTTAGGTTGTTGGTCTGGGCAGTGACTGTGAAACGGTCCGTTGAAACCAGTTTGGCAGAGATGTGATCCATGCCAAACTATGCGCCGATACAGTCTTTCCTGCCACTGGCTTTATTGCGGGGGCAGTTCACCCCTCACAACTCCTGCAGGCTCGTGACGTTGATCTCACCTTCGAGGCTGTTGCGCATCGCGAGAGCGGCGGCGCGGGAGCCTGCGGCGGTCGTGTAGTACGGGATCTTGTCGTAGAGGGCGACACGGCGGATTTCGCGGCTGTCGGCGATGGACTGCGCGCCTTCGGTCGTGTTGAAGACGATCTGGACGTTGCCGTTTTTCATCTCATCCACGATGTTCGGGCGGCCCTCATGAGCCTTTTTCACACGTGTTGCCGCGACCCCATTCTCGGCAAGCCAGGCAGCGGTGCCGTCCGTGGCGAGGATCGTGAAGCCGAGGGCGGCGACGGTTGTTGCGGCCTCCAGCATGGCGGCACCTTTGTCAGCATCCTTGATCGAGATGAAGGCCGTGCCGTGGTCGGGCAGCTTCACGCCCGCGCCCATCTGTGCCTTCAGGAAGGCGCGCGGGAACGAGGTGTCGAGGCCCATGACCTCACCGGTTGAGCGCATCTCTGGGCCGAGTAGCGTGTCGACGCCCGGGAAGCGGGCGAAGGGCAGAACCGCTTCTTTCACGGCGATGTGGTCGGTTTCGGCGGGCTTGAGCGTGGGGCGCTCGAACCCCTCGATATTCGCCTCGGGCCGGTCGGCGAAGTGACTGAGCGGCTCCCCTGCCATCAGGCGGGCGGCGATGCTGGCGATGGGGGAGTTCACAGCCTTCGCGACGAAGGGCACGGTGCGCGAGGCGCGCGGGTTCACTTCGAGGACGAAGATGTTGCCGTCCTTGATCGCGAATTGCACGTTCATCAGGCCAACGACGTTGAGCTTGAGGGCCATGGCCTCGGCCTGCCGCTTCAATTCGGCCACGGTGTCCGCGTCGAGGGAGTGGGGCGGCAATGAGCAGGCGCTGTCGCCGGAGTGGACGCCCGCCTCCTCGATATGCTCCATCACGCCTGCGACGTGGACATTCTGGCCGTCGCAGAGGCAATCGACGTCTACCTCAACCGCGCCGGTCAGGTAGCTGTCGAGCAGGACGGGGCTGTCGCCGGAGACCTGCACAGCGGTGGCGATATAGCGTTCGAGATGGGCGGTGTCGCGCACGATCTCCATCCCGCGGCCACCCAGGACGTAGGAGGGGCGGATGACGAGCGGGTAGCCGACATCTTTCGCAATCTCCATCGCCTCTTCGGCGGAGGACGCGATGCCGTTGACCGGCTGCTTGAGGCCCAACTCGTTGAGCATGGCCTGGAAGCGCTCGCGGTCTTCGGCCAGGTCGATGGCGTCCGGCGAGGTGCCGAGGATCGGAATGCCCTCCGCCTCCAGCGCGTTGGCGAGTTTCAGCGGAGTTTGGCCGCCGAACTGGACGATGACGCCGTGCAGGTTGCCCGCCTCGCGTTCGACGCGCAGGATTTCGAGGACGTGTTCCAGCGTCAGTGGCTCGAAATAGAGGCGGTCGGAGGTGTCGTAGTCGGTGCTCACTGTCTCTGGGTTGCAGTTGACCATGATCGTCTCATAGCCCGCCTCCGTGAGCGCGAAGCAGGCGTGGCAGCAGCAATAGTCGAACTCGATGCCCTGACCGATGCGGTTGGGGCCGCCGCCGAGGATCACGACTTTCTTGGCGTCGGTGGGGCGTGCTTCACACTCCACCTCGCCCATCACGTCCGCTTCGTAGGTCGAGTACATGTAGGGCGTCTGCGCCTCGAACTCTGCCGCGCAGGTGTCGATGCGTTTGAACACGGCCTTCACGCCCGCGCGCAGGCGGGTGTGGCGCACTTCGGTTTCGGTCACGCCTGCAAGGGTCGCGAGGCGGGCGTCGGAGAAGCCCATCATCTTGAGGTGGCGCAGGGCGGCGGTGTCGGCGGGCAGACCGTTCGCGATGACCTCGGCCTCAGCCTCCACAATCTCGCGGATACGCTCAAGGAACCACGGGTCGAAGGAGGTGACGGCGATGATGTCGTCATTGGAGAGCCCCATGCGCATGGCCTGCGCGATCACCCGCAGGCGGTCGGGGGTCTGTTGGGCGAGGGAGGCGCGCATCGCCTCCTCACTCTCAAACGGGATGTCGTCGAAGCCGGTGATGCCCGTTTCCATGGAAGCGAGCGCCTTCTGCATGCTCTCATGGATGGTGCGGCCGATGGCCATCGCCTCTCCCACCGATTTCATCGCGGTGGTCAGCTCTGGCTTGGAGCCGGGGAATTTCTCGAAGGCGAAGCGCGGGATCTTGGTGACGACATAGTCGATGGTCGGCTCGAAGGACGCTGGCGTGACGCCGGTGATGTCGTTGTCGAGCTCATCGAGCGTGTAGCCTACGGCCAGTTTCGCGGCGATCTTGGCGATCGGGAAGCCGGTGGCCTTTGAGGCGAGCGCTGACGAACGGGAGACGCGCGGGTTCATCTCGATCACGACCATTCGGCCATTCTCAGGGTTCACCGCCCATTGGACGTTGGAGCCACCCGTCTCTACCCCGATCTCGCGCAGGACAGCGATGGAGGCGTTCCGCATCTCCTGATATTCGCGGTCGGTCAGCGTCAAGGCCGGGGCGACGGTGATCGAGTCGCCGGTATGGACGCCCATCGGGTCTACGTTTTCGATGGCGCAGATGATGATGGCGTTGTCCGCTTTGTCGCGAACGACCTCCATCTCGTATTCCTTCCAGCCCAGCAGGCTTTCGTCGATCAGGATCTGGTTAACCGGGGACGCGTCGAGGCCGGACCGGCAGATCGCCTCGTAATCCTCACGGTTATAGGCGACGCCTCCGCCTGTGCCGCCAAGGGTGAAGGCGGGGCGGATGATAGCGGGCAGGCCGACCTCGTTGATGGCAGCCATGGCGTCATCCATGGACTCGGCAATGGTGGCTTTCGGATTTTCGAGGCCGAGGCGGTCCATCGCTTCACGGAACAGCTTGCGGTCCTCGGCCATTTCGATGGCAGCGCGCTTCGCGCCGATCAGTTCCACGTCAAACTTCGCCAGCACGCCCATATCGTCCAGCTCAAGCGCGGTGTTCAGACCCGTCTGGCCGCCCATGGTGGGCAGCAGCGCGTCGGGGCGCTCTTTCTCGATGATTTTGGCGACCACTTCGGGGGTGATCGGCTCAATATAAGTCGCATCCGCCATGCCCGGGTCGGTCATGATCGTTGCGGGGTTCGAGTTGACGAGAATGACGCGGTAGCCTTCCTCGCGCAGTGCCTTGCAGGCCTGTGCGCCGGAATAGTCAAATTCGCAGGCCTGTCCGATGACGATGGGCCCCGCGCCGATGATCATGATGGATGAGATATCGGTACGCTTGGGCATGGAGGTATCCTCGACAGGGCAGCGGCAAATTGTCGGTGGTCTAATGGCGTGGCCCGGATCGCGCAAGGGCCTGTGGCGCTGCAATTCGAATGCAATCCGCTGCTCCTGTGCCATCGGGTGGAACCAAGCCATGCCGATGCGTGTTTATCTTCATAGCGCAAGGCGCGGATTTGGAGTTTCACCATGGAATCGGCTGACCGGGTCACGGGCGTGCTGGACGTCTTCGCAGAAGATGTGGAGGAGCACGGAACAACCGTTGGCGCGGTTGTGCGCAGCTTCGAGGATCGTCCGTTGGGTGTCGGCCTCGTGATTGTCGGTGCGTTCCTGATGATTCCCCTGATCGGTGGCATTCCCGGAGCGCCTGATATCGGCGCATTGCTGATACTGCTGCTCGTCGTGCACAGCTGGTTTAATGACATGCATATCTGGTTGCCACGCCGCGTGCGGACCTATCAGGTTGATCCAGACAGGTTCGATGCCGCCATGGCGCGCCTGCGCCCATGGGCGGCGCGCCTTGATACGGTCGTGTCACGGCGGGCAGATTTTCTGGTGTCCAGCGCGCCGGCGCGGTTGGTGATCTCGGTCATCTGTGTCGTGCTGGCGCTTGCCATTTTCGTGCTGAGCCTGATCCCCTTTGCCATGATGCCCGCCGCGGCAGCCGTGTTCCTGTTCGGTTTGGCATTGATCGGGCGGGACGGTTTGCTGGCCGGGCTTGGCTATGCATTCACGCTGGGCACTGGCTATCTGATTGTAGCGGCCTGGCCCTTTTGAAACTTCAAACCTGGGTGGCCCGTGGTTGTGGCAACTGAGGCTGATGTGAGACGGATATGTATCTCATGAGAATGGTGGGCTGTGCGCTGGCCCTTGGAACGCTGCTTGGCGCATGTTCCGCGGCTGATCTGATCAATCGCGGCATCGGGTCGGAGCGTGTGACGGAACAGACCGACCTTGCCTATGGTCCCGGTCCATGGGGAACCTACGACCTTTACACACCAGATGCGCCGAGCGGACCCGTGGTGGTGTTCCTGCAAGGCGGTGCCTGGGCTCAGGTTGAAAAGGGCTATTACCGCTTTGTTGGTGTGAAACTGGCCGAGGACCATGGTTGGACTGTCGCGATACCCGACTACACGCCCGGGCCCCGGGATCCCTTTCCCCGCTTTGTCGAAGATGCAGCCCGTGCCATCGAGACGATCCGCAGGGATGTGGCGGACGGTGCGCCGATCTGGTTGATCGGTCATTCCGCCGGTGCGCATATCGGCGCGCTGATCACCCATGATCCGTCCTATCTGGATGCATGCGAAGCCATTGCGGGGTTCGTGGGAATTGCCGGGCCCTATGATCTCGACACAATTGAGGATTGGCGTATGCCGCAACTCTTCCCGCCGTCACTGCGCGACCGGGCGCAGGTGATCAATGCAGTCGAGGGTGCTGCGCCGCCGACCTTGCTGCTCTATGGCCAGAACGACGATATCGTTGATCCTGAGAATATCGAGCGGTTCGAGGCGGCGCTGCGTGCGGCGGGCCAGCGGGTCGAGGCACGCATCTATGAGGATGTGCGCCATCTCGATATTCTGGGTGTGATCGGGGACCGGCTGGACAGCCCGGCCCCCACTCAAGCCGATATTGTACGCTTCGTCGCGGAAACGCCGCCGGGATGTTAGCCGCGGCCGCGCATCCATGCGACGAAGGGCAAGGCCACGAAATACATGGTGATGCCATAGACGCCTGAGGCAAGGGCGAAGGTCGACAGCGTTTCCCCGCCACCGATGATCGCACCCACGGTGATGCCCAGCGTGGAGTTTTGCACCCCTGCCTCAATCGCGATCGTGATCCGCTCGCGACGCTCAAGGCTGCCTGCGGCGCCAAGTGCATAGCCTATGCCCAGTGTGAGAATGTTGAGCACGATGAGCAGGGGGCCGAGGATTGGCAGGTTTTCGACGAAGACGCCCCAGTTGGCAGCCAGTGCGCCTACGACGATGACCACGAACAGCACGGTCGCGATGACAGAGATCGCCCGCTCGATCTTGCCGACGAAGCCTGCGGCCAGTGCGCGGATCAAAACGCCCAGACCGACGGGCACAGCGGTCAGCACAAACATGCTGATCGCCAAAGAGGTGACGTCAACCGGCGGGGCATCTGCCCCCATGAAGGCCCCCATGGAAAAGGCGACGATCAGCGGGACCGTGATGACGCTGAGCAGGCTGACAATTGCGGTCAGCGTAACCGACAGGGCCACGGCCCCGCCCGCCAGTTTTGTGATGATGTTCGAAGTCACTCCGCCGGGGGCGCAGGCCAGGATCATGACGCCCACCGCCAGTTCCGGTGGCAGGGAAAAGACCATCAGCAGCACATAGGCGATGATCGGCAGCAGGATCACCTGTGCGGCAAAGCCCAATGCAAAAGCCTTTGGCATGCGCAGCACGCGCCCGAAATCGCCCGGCGTCAGGCCGAGGCCCAGCGAGAGCATGATGAACGCCAGCGAAAGCGGGAGGAAAACGTCGAGCAGCATGGAGTGTCCCCGGTTTATGTTGGTTTTTTTGATCACTTTGCCCACGCGATGGGCGTATGCCTAGCCTAAACAGTGCATGTGACGCACCGAAACCGCTTTGAATTGGAAACAGGCGGCCACCCCCCTTGATCCGTGCGACGGCCTGCCGCAAGACAACTCCAAATGGCGCAATGGAGGCCCTTATGTCCAAAACCGACCCGATGTTTTCCGACCGTATGCTCAGCCTGGGCCTGGCCCGTGTGTCGGAGGCGGCGGCGATTGCGTCGGCAAAGCTGATCGGGTCTGGGGATGAGAAAGCGGCCGATCAGGCTGCGGTCGACGCGATGCGAAACCAGCTCAACATGCTCGACATCAAGGGTGTTGTGGTGATCGGCGAGGGGGAGCGGGACGAGGCGCCCATGCTCTATATCGGTGAAGAAGTCGGCACCGGTACGGGTCCGGGCGTGGACATCGCGCTCGATCCGCTGGAGGGCACGACGCTGACTGCGAAGGACATGCCGAACGCGCTTGCCGTGATCGCGATGGGGCCGCGCGGCTCGATGCTGCATGCGCCTGACGTCTACATGGAAAAGCTTGCCATTGGGCCGGGCTATCCGGAGGGCCTCGTCAATTTGGATATGTCGCCCACCCAGCGCATTCAGGTGATGGCCGCGGCCAAGGGCTGCCGCACCTCCGACGTGATGGTCTGCGTGCTGGAGCGTCCGCGCCATCAGGATCTGATTGCCGAGATTCGCGCCACCGGGGCGCGCATCCGCCTGATCACGGATGGTGATGTTGCTGGCATCATCCACTGCGCGGAGGCCGAGAAGACCGGGATCGACATGTATATGGGGTCGGGCGGCGCGCCCGAAGGTGTTTTGGCTGCCGCGGCCCTGCGCTGCATGGGCGGCCAGATGCAAGGCCGCCTTCTGTTCCGCAATGCGGATGAGAAAGCCCGTGCGGAAAAGGCCGGGATCACCGACCTCGATAAAATCTACAGCCGCGACGACCTGGTCACCGATGATGTAATCTTTGCTGCGACCGGTGTGACCGACGGTTCCATCGTGCGCGGCGCGCGCCGGGATGGTGACTATCTTGAGACGGAGACGATCCTCATGCGCTCGAAAACCGGTTCGGTCCGGCGCCTGATCTATCGTCAGAAAAACCATTGAACGGCCTGATCCTGATCGACATCCAGCGCGCCTTTGATGCGGCGCGCTGGGGTGATTATTGGGGTGCGCGCAACAACCCGGAGGCCGAGGCCAATGCCGGGCGCCTGCTGGAGACGTGGCGCAAGCGGGCCCTGCCGGTTTTTCATGTCTGCCATCATTCGACGAACCCGGCCTCGCCGCTTTATGGCGCGGATGGACAGGGTTTTCACCCGGCAGTGGAACCGCTGGCCGAAGAGCTTGTCTTCCCGAAATCGGTCAATTCGGGTTTCATCGGGACGGACCTTGAGGCTGAGCTGCGAGCTGCGGGATGTGACGCCGTGACGATTGCCGGTCTGACCACACCGCATTGCGTTTCCACCACGACGCGCATGGCGGCAAATCTGGGCTTCGACGTCACCCTCGTCCATGATGCCTGTGCGGCCTTCACCCAGAATGTCGATGTCGCCTGGCGCGGGGGTCAGATGCCCTCTGCCGAGCAGATCCACGATGCGGCGATTGACGCGTTGAGCGTGGAGTTCGCGACGATCCGGGCGACGGCAGATTTGCTGGGCTGAGCGCCGCCTCCGGCGGGGATATTTGAGCCAAGAAGAAGAGCCGGGTGCTTGACGCAGACAGGCGACTGCGCGTCCATGCGTCATGGCTGATGCAGATCTGATCATCGTAGGTGCCGGGTCCGCCGGATGTGCCCTTGCCGGGCGACTGGCCGAGTTGGGCCATAAGCGCATTCTTGTGCTTGAGGCGGGACCGAGCGACGCGCATCCACTGGTGCGCATGCCCTTTGGTCTTGTCTGGTTGATGGGAAGCGGGCGGGACTGGTCCTATCGCTCGACCGCGCAGGCCCATGCGGCTGGGCGCGATATATCCGTGCCGCGCGGCCGTATGGTCGGTGGGTCAGGCTCTATCAATTCAATGGTATGGTTTCGGGGGCAGCGCTCGGACTTTGACGGTTGGAATGTACCTGGATGGGATGCCGATGCGGTCTGGCCGAGTTTTGAAGGAGTGGAGGCGGCGGTGCGTCCTGGCCCGTTGCCGGACCCGCACAGGCTGACGCGCGACCTCGCACAGATATTTCCGGGCCAATCCGTTCCGGTTCCCGAGGCCGAGAGCGCGGGGCCATTCCGGGTGAACATGCGGCGGGGGCGGCGTTGGTCAGCGGCCGATGCGTTTTTGCGCCCGGCGCTGCGCACAGGCGCCGTCGAACTGCGTACCGGTTGCGAAGTCGATCGCCTCATCTTCGAGGAGGGGCGTGCCGTTGGCGTGCTGCTGGGCGATGGGCGGCGGGTGCGGGCAGCCCGTGGCGTTGTGATGGCTTGCGGCTCAATCGGGTCGCCGGCGATTCTGATGCGTTCGGGGATCGGTCCGGCTGCACATCTGCACGCGCTGGGCATTGAGCCGCTTGCGGATCGGCAGGAGATCGGGCGCAACCTGCATGACCATCCGGCTGTCCCCGTGTTTCACGAGGGCGCAGGCTCCGGCTATGGGTTGACTGTCGGGCAGCTACCGCTTTGGGCCTTGGCACCGCTGCGCTGGTCACTGACCGGGCGGGGGCGCTTTGCCTCGAACTCCGTTGAAGGGGGCATGTTCTTCGATGCAAGCGGGCAGGGCGGTGCGCCCGATTGTCAGGTGCATTTCATCCCCGCCCGATTGGGCCATAAGGGCCGCGCCATCGGATGGGGGGCTGGTTACTATGCCGATGTCTGTCTGTGCCGCCCGAAATCGCGTGGGGTGCTTCAATTGAAATCTCCCGATTGGCGCACAGCCCCTGACATTGACCTGAACCTGTTCTCGGTCGACGAAGATTTGGAGGTGCTTGCCCAAGGCCTGGCACGGTTGCGCAGCCTGCTGGCTCAGGCGCCGTTCGGGAAACGACATGCGCCAGAGGTGTTTCCCGGGCCTGCTCTGAAGGGCCATGACGCATTGCGGGAGGATATTCGCGCGCGGTGCGGCACGGCCTATCACCCTGTGGGCACGTTGCGCATGGGGAAAGAGTCGACTGCGCCAGTGGCCCCCGATCTGCGCCTGCGCGGGGTCGAGGGGGTTTGGGTTGCAGATGCCAGCATCATGCCAAATGTGACCAGTGCGAACACAAATGCCCCGTCCATGATGATCGGCTGGCACGGCGCTGCCCTGATGACCTGATTTGCCCGGGAAGATTTTTGCGAAATCGCGCGAAACTGTGCGCATGGTCACCGAGGAATCACCGGGTTTGCTCGTAACGTCCCGTCATCAACGAGTTACCCATCCATCCCGAGGTGACCGTTGCCCGTGTTGCCTCCGGCTACGTCCCGCGGAAGCAATGCATTCGACCGGGAGCCTGCACGCCCCCCGTGGGTTCCCGGTCACCCCCGCCCCCTCGGACACATTTGGATGAGGTCACGTTGCCTTGATGCGATCCGCGATAGTCATAAGCCCGTCCGCGTCGCGAATGACGACGCGCTGGCGGTGGGTTTCGATCAGTCCTGCGCTCGACAGGGCCGACATCTCGCGGCTGACGGCCTCTCGGTTTGCGCCGACCCTTGCACCGATTTCCGCATGAGTGGGCACGCCCATCACAACGCCGCCATCGCGCATGACGTCCGCCTCTACCGCCATGCGCAGCAGGAACAGGCACAGGCGGTCTGCCAGCTTCAGCGCTGTCAGTTCAAAGCTGCGCTGGGTCAGGTCGCGCACGCGGGCGGCAAGGTCCTTGAGAAGCTTCAGCGACATATCCGGTTGATCGGCCAGAAGCTCACGAAAGGCCGCTCCGGGCACGCGGGTCAGCCGCGCCTCGGTCCGTGCATAGATCGAGGCGGAGCGTGTCCCGCCATCCAGGGCGTTGAGCTCTCCGAAATACTGGTTGGTGGAAATCTCACCCAGCGCGACCTCACGCCCTTTGCCCGACAACAGGATCGCGTTCATCCGGCCGGAATGGACAAGGAACATATCCTCGCCCTCATCCTCATGCTCCAGCACCATCGAGCCGCGCGGAACCGTCAGCGTCTCGCAAGAGGCGGCAAAACGTTCGAGCCTGTCTGTCGGAACATCGGCAAAAAGTTTAAAGGCGCGCAGCTGTGCGATCTGCGGTATCCGTCTGTTCAAAACCCTGTCCCCCCGGCACATTGGTCACACCTGTCCGACCAATTCGGTAAATTTCGTAAGGCATACCAATGAGCAAGACAAGCAAGACCCGCGTTCTGATCCTGGGCGGCGGCTGCGGGGGAATGGCCGCAGCCTATACGCTGGGGGCCACGGCGCAGCGGCGGGAGGCATTTGACGTAACGCTGGTCAGTCAGGGTTGGCGGGTCGGCGGCAAGGGGGCCAGCGGGCGACGCACCGATGAGCATGACATGATCGAAGAGCATGGATTGCACATCTTCCTTGGGTTCTACCGCACTGCCTTTTCGATGCTGCATGAGGCTTATGGCAAGCTGGACGGTGCGCGCGATGGCGTGTTTGAGAGTGTCGCCCATGCCTTTACGCCGGATCGCAAGGTCACGCTGTGGGCGGCGCCCGGCAATGGTGGGGGGGACGGATGGGCCGAGTACACGCTGCATGCCCCACGCTGGCCGGGCAAGCCGTGGGAGGGAAGCGTCGATGATCTGCGCCATGCGCCGGAACGTTTGGCCAGCATGCTCTATCGCCACTCGCAGCCCGTCGACGTTGACAGTGATCTGCCAAAGGCTGCAACGCGTCAGGCGCCAGATGCGCCCCATGCCGCGGCCGGGATCATGGACAGTTTCCTGGATCGCCTGCGCGAATTGGGTGAGGACATTCGCCTGACCTGGCATGTCCTGGGCGATCTTTTGGAGCTGGGGGGGGCGGTGCTGCGCGGGTATTTCGCCGACATCCTGCCCCATGGCTGGAATGCTTGGGACCGGATCAACGATGTCGATTTCCGCAAATGGCTGATCTCGCACGGTGCCAGTGAGAAGGCCGCGTGGTCCGAGACCGTGCGCGTGATCTATGATCTGGCCTTTGCCTATATCGGCGGACGCGGACGGACCGAGGAATATGCCGACATTGCTGCGGGCGCCTGCCTGAAACTGGTGCTTGATCTTTGCGCGGGGTATCGCGACGCGCCGATGTGGCGCATGAATGCCGGTATGGGGGATACGGTGTTCACCCCGCTCTGGAAATGTTGTGAACGTCAGGGGGCCACGTTCCGCCTGTTCCGTCGGGTGAGCGGGATCGAGACGGATCGATCGCGCATCACCAGAGTTCGCCTTCAAGTGCAGGCAGAGACCCTTGGCAACTATGATCCGTTCGTGCGTGTCAAATCCCTCGATTGTTGGCCGTCTGAGCCGAAATGGGATCAGTTGCAGGGGGGTGATGCCCTGCGGGGCATCAACTTCGAGAATCCGTGGCAGCACCACAGCCTGCGCGAGGAAGTGTTGGACGTGGGTCGTGATTTTGATGAGGTGATCCTGGCGATCCCCCCACGCGCGGCAGAGCCGATTACGACCCAGTTGGCCGAGAGCAATCGCGACTGGGCTGCGATGCTCGACAAAGTGGGGCGGTTCAGCGTACCGACCCATTCGGTCCAACTCTGGTTTGATCGGGACAGCGTGGCCGCTGGATGGCATGAGGCGGGCGCGATCAGCGGGGCTTATGTCGCTCCGCTCGGAACGTGGGCAGACATGTCTGAATTGCTGGCTGAGGAGACGTGGCCCGCAGGCACCGCGCAGAGTTGCCAATACCTCGTCGGCGTGGTGCCGATGCCCGATTTCGTGCCACCGATCAGTGTTGAAATGCCCGACGCGATTGAACGGGCCAATGCGCTGGGCCAGGGCATGACACAGGATTGGCTGGATGAAAGCGCAGGTGCACTTTGGCCTGATCTGATGGGGCCGGATGGTTTCAATATGGACGCGGTTCTGGGTCAGTACGATCACATCAACATCGCGCCGACCGAGCTGTATGTACGCACCCCGCCGGGGTCCATAGCCTATCGTTTGCCGCCCGATTGGGATGGGTTTGCAAATCTGTCGCTTGCCGGGGACTGGACGATCACCTCGATCAATGGGGGATCAGCTGAGGCGGCGTTGGAATCTGGCAAGGCGGCGGCAGACGCGCTCTGCGCACGCGACGGCCTGTGACCCTATGACAGATGGCGTTCTCTGCCCCTGCGTCCTACCTTATGTGTCGAAGGAGAGATGCGATGGCTGACACACCTGCTGAACCCAAGGCGACTGTCTACTATGATGGCTCCTGCGCTCTTTGCTCTGCCGAGATTGGTTTGTATTCCCGTCAAAAAGGGGCTGAAGGCGTCTGTTTTGTCGATATTTCGCAAGAGGGCGCGGATGCCGGTGCGGATCTGGATCGCACGGATGCGATGAAGCGGTTCCATGTCCGCGACGCCGACGGCACATTGCGATCCGGGGCGCGCGGTTTCGCGCATCTCTGGCTGCAATTTGACCGGTGGCGCTGGCTGGCACGGATCGCCGCAATTCCGGGGATCGCGCAGCTTCTCGAACTGCTCTATCGCGGGTTTTTGCCAGTGCGTCCGCTTTTGTCCCGGATCGCACGCCGATTGGGCGCGCGCCCGGTGAATGATCAGGGCTGAACGCCCTGGAAAATTCTTTGAATCCTCGGTCGTGGAGGGGAGAGGGGCGTCAGCCCGCCTCCCACAACGTGACGCCGTTCAGTGTCGTAAAGTCGAACTCCACCCAGAACGCAAAGCGCACATCCGTGGTCAGAATGTCACCATCCACAGAACCATGCAGCCCCAGATCGTTGACGATCTGGTGGCTGTCACACATCCGCACGCTGGCCTGCCAGTCGCCGGGCAACAGTCCGCCACGATGGACGGCGTCCAGATGGGCAGGGCTTTCACACACCGCCTGATAGCAGGCGCGCTGCCAGTCTTCCGCCGCGCGGAATTGCTTGAGATTCACAACATGCACGTTGAAATCAAAGGCGAGCCGGGCGATGTCGAAGGCGAAATCCGTTGCACCCTCGACCACCGTTTCGAGCAAACCACGCTCATGCCGCATTTCGCGCTTGATGGCGTGCAGCAAACCTTCCGCATTGTCGAACTCGGTCTGCGCATCGGTGAGAGGTTTGGTACCTTGAACGGTCACGATTTCCGCATGCTGGGCGCGGGTCGTGTCTGAAAACGTCGGGAAAATGGTTGTTGAACAGACAAAGCGGCTCTCCCCCGGTTCGGGCAGGTCGATCACCCCCAATGTCTTGCGATAGCCCCAGATCTCACGCCCGACGACGAGGCCAGTGTCCACATTGATGAAAAGGTAAGGGACAAAGAAGGTGAGACGCGGCAGCAGGCGGCCCTTTTTCCACTCCCACATTGGGATCCAGAACATGCATTCCCGATCTCCCTGCACGCCGATTGTCTGGCTGAGCGACGTGGCCGTCTCCACTTCCAGATAAGTCAGCAGCACACTGTCAGAGACTGGCGTATATCGCAGATCTGGCGCGCAGGCGCTGTTCAGCTGGCTGTCGAGCAGGGCCTGAACCTTGTCGCGATCTGCCGCGATGTTGAATGCGTAGGACCGTGTGCCCTTCAGTTGCAGCGGTTGGGGAAAGCAGATTTCCCCATGTCCAAGGCGATCCACATAGCGGGGCAAATGGCTGACATCTCTGCTCATCGGTCTTGGTCCTTTAAAGGTAGTGTTCGCCCGGCACATGCCGGGGGCTGCCGCAAATCGCGCGGGAGGCTTGCTTGCCACTCATCACCGCGCCTTCCACACAGGTCGTGTTCAGGCCGGTCTTGGTGTAGCAACCGGTCAGGGTCAGGTTTTCGATCCCCGTCTCGTCAACCTTCAATCGCAGGGCAACCTCGCCTGCGGCGGCACCGACCGTGCATTCCGAGGGGTCGATATTGGCCCGCAGATAGAGCGCCCGGGGCGGGATCGCGCCCTCTGGCCGATTGGGCCAGGCCTCGTGGCCCCAGGCGGTGACCCAGTCCTCAAAGCTTGCGGTGACTTCCGCCATCGCCTCTGCCTGTGCATCCGCATTGGCCGGGGCACGGTAAAGTGTCGTGTTATAGGCGCCGCAAAGGTAATGAACCGACCCGCTGTGCAGGCCCTCTGCGGGCAGGGTCTGGCTCATATCCGCCCAGATGTCCCAGGGCTCTGGCCCTCCGACCGTGGCCGGGCGCTCCCGCCAGCCCAATTCCTGCGTGTCTTGTGGCAGCCAGACTTGCGCGGCCAGGGTCGGTACGATCCCAGTGCCTTCGACCATGCGGGCAAAGCGCCCACCCCGGTCCAGCAGCTCTTGCGCGAGGCTCGGCTCCTCATGATTGAGGCGTTTGAGAGCGCCGATGCTGATGCCCAGAACGATCTCATCAAAATCGGTGCCCCGCACCAGCTCGACCGGAGCGGTGGGGTAGCCGGGCGACCAATGGTTTTCGAAATCAACACCGGCCTGCTGCAAGGCCCGGCCATCGACAAGCTGGTCCCAGTAGGGCTCCGCAGGCCAGGTCGGAATGCCTCGGATCACCTTGGTTGCCGTGTAGTCGCCGATCAGCTCTGCCTGCCGCGCCAATGTGACCTTGTCGATCCGGCCCTTGTCTTCAGACAGGTGCAAATGCGTGGTTTTGTGAAAGAAGTTGAATGTCACGCCACGCGCACGCAGCACGTCATACATGGGGGCTACAACGGCCTCTCCCATTCCGGCTTTGATCGTGAACATGACCGACTCTTTATAGGTCGTGCAGATGCGCAATATCACCCGCAGCGCTGTGCCCGTGCCGCAGGACGGCGCGGAGTGGTTGCCGTTCACATACCAGAAGCAGCAATCATAAATCGCGCGCACGACCGAGGAATGCGTGACCATTTCGACATCCGCACCGTGAGAGATCAGCCAGTCGCGAAACTCCACCGCGTTCAGCTCATCAAGTGACTTGCCGCGCACGACGATGTCCCACATCGCACCGCGCAGGAAGGCAAATCCCAATGCCAATACATCGCGGAACAGGCCCGAAAGCGGTACGGCATTCGCGTCTCCGGGTGCGAATTGCGCCTCAAGCTGCGCCATTCGGTCATGCAGATCGCGCCCGGGATCCCCGTTGTCGAGCGCCTTTGATACGGTGTGCAGCACCGCCTCATGATCAGACGTGTCGTGCTCGGTGCGTCCAAGCAATTCGCGCAACAGATTGGCCAGCTGCGACAGCATTCCCCGAAAGCTGAGATTGACGTGCCCGTTCCCACGCTCGTCATCATTGGTGGGCCAGGTCACATTGTAAAAGCCCCAATCATCAGGAGAGATTTCCGTCCACAGCGGGGTGTAGTTCTGTGGCTCGAACGCGTCGAACCCCGTGCGGTAGGGGCAGTTTGAGGGGCGATCCTCCCACTCGGCATAGACATCGCGCAGCATTGCCCAGGCGTTGTCATAGCACCCGAACCAGAAATGCAGGCCATGTTCCAGAATGCGGCCCTGTTCATCGCGGCCAGTGGCGCATTTTCCGCCCAGCCGCCACCCCATCTGCCAGATGCTAACATCGTGCTTCGCACGCAATTCCGGCGTGGCGGTCAGTTCCAGTGCGGTGGTCAGCGCGCTGATGCCGCCACCCAGAATCGCGATCTTTCGCTTGGTCATGAAGGGGGTCCGTCGTTCGTCTCATGATCTGCCATGGCTTGCGGCCAATGTCCGAACCGCTTGCCGCTGCGGCAAGTGTCAAAACGCACAGTTCTCATCGCTTTTGTTCGTCTGGCCAAAGCTCAGGTGAAATTTCGAGTGCGCTGAGCGTGGCGTGCAGCAGATCGGCGCTGCGTGTCTGGGCGTTTTGCAGGCTCACGGCACGGCTGCGCGCAAATTGAAGGCGCGCGCGACCGGCTTTGCCTTGCGCGCTGTCATGCATGGCCTTGGCAAAATGCAGTGTGGGTCGCGCCACGGGCAACGTGCGTGCCAGCCGGGCGGCGATGGTGCGGGCGCGCTGAAGCCGCTGGATCGCGACAGGCGTGCCCGGATCGGTCAGTGCGGCGGCGACGGTCAGCGCATCCAGCGCTGACGCCACATGCCATGCGGCTGGCGGGCGCCGTTCAGCCAGATCGAGGGCGCGCGCCACGGTCGCGCGCGCGCCTTCGCGATCCGAACACCGCAATTGGGCCAGCGCTGCGATCGACAATGCGCCCAGACGATCTGCCTCGTTCAATTTTGGATGATCGAGCAATGCTATTAGCGCGTTCAATTGATCGGTATCCGGCCTTTCGGCCCCACGCATCGCGGTGAGCAGATGCGCCCAGAGCGACCAAACGCGGATTTGAGCGCTTGTCCGGATATCTGCCGCAGCATCCAGTTCGGCATGGAAAGGGGACGAACGCGGTGGTCCTTCGCGCGCCAGATCGGCATGAACCAAGGTCGCCATGGTTTGTTGCCAACGTCCGTCTGCCCCGAGATCTTTGTAGAGGTCCGCGGCCTCCACCCCGGCTGTTCGGGCCACCGACCAATCGGCACGACCTGCGTGTAGAACCAGTGCGACGAGCGCGGCGAACGCAATATCCGGGGGATTATCGCCAGCGGCGGCTGCCGCGCGTGCACGGCGGGAATATCCGTCAGCAAAGCGGCGTAGCCCAGCGGTCTCCAGCCCGATGGATAGGGCTGCAAATCCGGCGACCGTTTCCGCGACACTGCCCGTCCGCTCCGCTTCATTCAGCGATTGAAGGGTGTGGAGCAAAACCAGATCGGTTTCCCCATCGAAATAGGCGATCTCTGCCAGGTGCTTGCGGGCCAGCGCGCTCATCGCCATTCGCTCGTCCGGGATGATGCGGGGCGCGCGGGTCCGGTGGCGCAACTGCCGACCCAAAGCGGTGGAAATCGCAGCCGCGCGTCCCCTCTGGGATCGTGACGTCAAGATCGGCCAGAAGATCGGTCAGACATTGGCGGGCGTGGGCCAGCTCGACGTCTTCAAGTGCAGCCGTGCCCTCGATCAAGGCCAGCTTTTGCAGCCGCGCGCGGCTGACCTGATCGCCTGCGTCAGCGGCCAGACGGCGCGCCTGAGCCGCATGGGCAATCGCTGTTCCATAGGCGTGGGCCTTCACAGCGTCCTGGGCCATACGCTCATGACACGTGATGGCCTCGGCCAATTGCCCGGCCCCGGCCCAATGCCGCGCCTCCTGCGCAAGATCACCGGCAGTCCCCCGCTCTGCGATCCGCAAATGCAAGCCAGCACGGGTGCGATAGGGTAGCGCCTCATAGGCGACTTCGCGGATCACGGCGCTGGGCACGAAGGCCCTTCCGGTCGGACTGGTTTCCAGCAAACCGGCGCCTTTGAGCGTCGCAATCCCGTCTGAGACGTCTTTGACCGCCAATTCCGAAAGGCTTGCAATGTCATCAGAGTCGAAAGGTTCGCCGAGTACGGCGGCAATGGACAGGATCGCGCGTTGTTCGGAGGGCAGCGCGTCGAGACGGCTGAGCGCGAGGTCGCGCAGGCCGCTTGCCTCGGACGCCCCGACGCTCAGGCTGCCTGACCCATCCGTCACGAGGCGCAGGGCCCCGCCCTCGTCGATCAAGCTGCCATCGCCGAGCATGGCCTCCACCAGTTCGCGCAGGTGCAGGGGGTTGCCGCCCGTCCGCTCCATCAAAAGGCCCAGTGCTTCCGGCTCGCAATTGGCGGTCTTGGTCTGCGCGCAAATAAAACTGCGCGCGTCCTCAGCACGGAACGGGGTCAGCAACACCTCCGCCTCGGTCGGTGCAATGTCAGCCTCGGTTGGTGCGCTCAGGATCAGGCGCAGGGACCGGCGCGCGCTTGCCTGGATCAGCAGCTCGGCGCTTTCCCGATCAAGCGTTTGCGCGTCGTCAATCACGACAAGGATTGGTGATGTCGCCCGACGTGAAAACAGATCCAATTGTGTGGCGAGGTTAGCCGCTGTTTGCTGCGCCTCGGCGGCAGGTTGCGCTTCAGGATCCAAGGCCCTGATCACACGATTGAGCCCGGCCAGCGGTTGGGTGATCGCGCCGGGACGTGGCACGGTTTGAACCGCAATCCAACCACCCGCGCGGGCAGCCTCGGTCGCTGCTGCACACAGCCGCGACTTGCCCAAGCCCGATGCGCCCCGCACGGTGAGGCTGCGTGTCGATGTTTCGGGGTTGAGGAGGGCGGCGAGACTGTCGGGCAAGGCAATCGGCGCCTTACTGGCCGCACTGCGCCAGCGCCGCAGCACCCGCGCGGCGTGAACCGGCCCGCGCGCGCCTTTCAAATCGTCAATGGTTTCGGGGGCCAGATCGAACTGCTCTGAGACCGCAGCGCCCGTGGCCTCGTCGACCAGTACGGTATCGCCTTGCCGCTGCATCAGCCGCGTCGCAAGCGCGCTGGGCCATCCAAAGGCCGAAACAGCCCGCACCGGTCCACTTCCAAGTGCCGCCACAAACATCCGGCCACTTGCGACTCCAATTGGCATGTCTCGCGTTTTTTCCGACCTGCGCAGGTTGAGCGCGGCATCGACGGCGCGCACCACGCGCTTTTCGGGGCCAGCGGGCGGCAGCCCGAAGGCTGCGTGCAGGATCACGCCTTTCTCTTCGGCCAGCACATTGATGGCGAGGCCCTGCCAGAGTTCGATTTCAGCCAGGACTGCCTGCAATCGCATGTCGAGCTGTTCGGGTGAGAGGCCGGCAGGGCCCGCACCTTCGGACAGGTCAATCGACAGGATCGTCAGGTCGCGGAAAAATGCGTTTCCCGCCTCTGAAAGGGCCAACCGGCTTGTCGCATCCTGCCAAACGAGCGACAGCGGCGCCCGGTCATGTCGCGGGAAGGGCCAGATTTCAGATGCCGGGGCGGGCGCACCGGACCAGACAGGCTGACCCTGTGCGACGAGTTGCGGCTGATCATCCCAGTCCGCTATGACGGCATCGAGCGATAGGCCAGATGCCTGGGCGGCGGCGGCCAGATCCGGCTCTAACATCGTGCGGCCGGCTGGCGTCTGTGCGTTGAGCAGGGCCGCCCGCAGAGGGGCTGAGCCGGACAGCAACCAGACCTCTCCGTCACCGGGCGGTTGGTGCCGCGACAACGCGACATCTCCACGGGCAAGGCTGATCCGGCAGGTTAAACCCATTGGCATAGAGTCGTGACATATCTGCGCTGCGGCGATGGCATTGCAAACCGCCTGCGCGCCCTCTCCGTCGGGCCAGAAGGCCGTCAGTGCATCGCCGACCATCCCTCCGATGATTCCGCCACGCGCCCGGCACGCATCGATCACGGCACAGAAGTAGCGGTCGAGCTCTGCCGCGAAGGCTTCTGCGCCTGCGGGTCCACGCCGCTGTGCCTGCCGGGCCAACAGGGAAAATCCCACCAAATCAGCATGCAGGACAACGGCATTGCCTTGATGCCCGCGCACAGGGCGCGCGCGCCGGTCCGGCGAAGCTGGCGGGTCGTGTCTCAACCTGATCTGTCCCTTGCATCCCGACTGTCTGTCCCGGCCGGGTCTGTCCGCGGTCACCTTATCAGGCCAGCAACGGTAATGGATAGTTTTTCGTCCAAGCGGTCAAAAGCACGCGCTGACCGGTGCAAGCAAGGGGTTTCCAACCCGCGCATTCGCTTCTAGCGTTCGGCCAGATTTGACAGGATTTCCCATGACAGACTTTGCCGCCACCCGCACCCTGTTTCACTTGCCCGAGGGGATGATTTACCTCGACGGAAACTCCCTTGGCCCCTTACCGAAAGCAGCACAGGCGCGTCTGACCCAAACCCTGGCCGACGAATGGGGTGAGATGCTGATTACCGGCTGGAACAAGGCGGGTTGGATGGCGCAGGCCACGGCATTGGGGGACAGGATTGCACCATTGATCGGCGCAGAGCCGGGCAGCGTGACCTGCGGCGACACCTTGTCGATCAAGGTCTATCAGGCGCTTGCCGCCGCGCTCGACATGACGGATCGCAAGATCATTCTCAGCGATACGGGCAATTTCCCCTCTGATCTCTACATGGCGCAGGGGCTGATCGGCGCGCTGGATCAGGGGCATGAGCTGGTGACGGTCGCACCCGAGCGGATTGCCGAGACATTGAGTGAGGATGTTGGCGTTCTGATGTTGACCGAGGTCGACTACCGCTCCGGACGAAAGCATGACATGGCCGCGCTGACGAAGGCCGCACAGGCGTTGGGGATCATCACGATCTGGGATCTGGCCCACAGTGCGGGAGCGTTGCCCGTTCACCTGTCCACATGCAACGCCGATTTCGCGGTCGGGTGTACCTACAAGTATCTGAACGGCGGGCCGGGGGCCCCGGCCTTCATCTATGTAGCCCCCCGGCATGTGGAGCAGGTGCGTCCGGCGCTGTCGGGCTGGTTGGGCCATGAAGCGCCCTTTGCCTTTGATGCGGATTACCGTCCCGGTGGCGGTATTGAGCGTATGCGCGTCGGCACGCCGCCGATCCTGCAATTCGCCGCACTTGATGCCGCGCTCGATGCGTGGGAGGGAGTCGATCTGCACGATCTGCGTGCAGCGTCCATCGCCTTGTCCGAGCGCTTCATTGCAGAGGTCGAGGCGCGCACCGATCTGGTGCTGGCCTCCCCCCGCGTGGCCGAGCAGCGCGGCTCGCAGGTCAGCTTTGCCCATCCACACGGATATGCGGTGATGCAGGCATTGATCGCGCGCGGTGTGGTGGGCGATTTCCGTGCGCCTAACCTGATCCGCTTCGGGTTCACGCCGCTCTACCTGTCAGAGGAGGAGGTCGTGCGCGCCGCCGAAATCCTGGCAGAAATTCTGGAGTCAGGCAGCTGGGACCGCCCGGAATTTCATGCACGATCCGCTGTGACATGATGCTGTTCGAAAGAGGCTTGCATCCTAGTCGTTTGCGGGACATCGTCTTGACATGAAACGAATATTGCTCTGTTCCCTGTTGGCCGCTCCGGCTGGCGCGCAGGAGTTTTCCGCCCCGACGGATGCGGATTACTTTCCCATCAATCACGCCTTGGCTGAGATCGGGCGTGATCTGTTTTTCGATCCGATCCTGTCGGGCAATCGCACGATCTCTTGCGCCACCTGTCATCACCCCGACCATGCGACGGCAGACGGTGTCGCATTGAGCCTGGGTGAAGGCGGGCAAGGGCTGGGACCGGAACGCGTGGCGAGCACCGACAACCCGCCAGAGCAGCGCATTCCGCGCAACGCGCCTGCGCTTTTCAATCTTGGCGCGCGGGAATTCACCGTGATGTTCCATGATGGTCGGCTGGAAGCGGACGAAACCCGTCCCGGCGGCATCCGCACCCCATTGGGGCAGGACATGGTTTCTGGGTTCTCGGGCGTGTTGTCGGCTCAGACCATGTTCCCGGTTCTGTCCGATGATGAGATGGCGGGACATTATTCAGAGAATGATATCTCGCAGGCGGTCCGGCAGGGGTTCATCACCGGAGAGCAGGGCGCGTGGGCGCTGATCAGCGCGCGTGTTGCCGCATTGCCGGGCTACGCGGATCGTTTCGAGGCCGTGCTGGGCACCCGCGATATCGGCTTCACCGACATTTCGGATGCGGTGGCGGAGTTCATGGCGCTTGAATGGCGCTCTGATCAGAGCCCGTTCGATGCCTATCTGCGCGATGGGACGCCGTTGCCCGACGCGGCTGAGCGCGGGCGCATTCTGTTCTATGGTGAAGCGGGCTGTGCCGAGTGTCATTCTGGCCCCTTCCAGACGGATCACGATTTTCATGCGCTCGCCATGCCGCAGGCCGGGCCGGGAAAGGCCGCGAGTTTTGAGAGCCACGCCCGTGACGAAGGCCGTCTGCGTGTCACCGGCGACCCGGCTGATGCCTATGCGTTCCGCACGCCGTCCCTGCGCAATGTGGCGCTGACCGGGCCGTATTCCCATGCCGGGGCCTATGCGACACTGGAAGGGGTGATCCGTCATCACCTGAACCCAGCAGAGTCCCTGATCAGCTATGATCGCACGCAATTCGTTGTACCCGCCGGGTTTGACGACTGGCAGGTTCTGGACGGTCCGGATCTGGAGCCGCTATTGGCCAGTGCGCCCGCACCCGGCCCGCAACTCGATGACGCAGAAATCGCGGACATCATCGCGTTTCTCGAGGCGCTGACCGATGAGGCGAGCGTGGCCGGACGGCTCGGAATTCCCGATACTGTTCCCAGCGGTCTGCCGATTGACCGTTAACGGTTGAGCCTGTGCCGCGCGCCTGCGGTCAGCTCCTGCCACGGGCTGACCGTGCCATCAGGCCAATGCAGGCGGGCACGGGTCGAGGTCAGGTCGCCAATTCCGAAATGATGGCCGACCGCCTGCCCGCCACCATGGCCACCGCCGACGGTTATTTCGCGCCATTGGGTGCCGTATGGCCCTTCCAGCTCAATGAACCCGCCCACCGCACGCGTGTTGGGTGCTGCGTCCCGCACATCGATATGAACCCAGTTGCCGGTCTCGGTGCTGACATTCCGGTAGACAAGGGCGGGCGCGCGTCGGTTGATCACAACCAGATCGAGCAGCCCGTCCGCGTTCAGATCCACCATCGCCCCGCCACGACCCCGCGCCAGAGACGCGATGCCCGCCACGTCGCCAACCTCAACAAAGCGTCCATCGGCGTCCTGCATCAACAGGTTGTCCGGATCGTCATGGGCAAGGCCCGGCATCTGATCGACATTGCCCTTCGCGATAAACAGATCATCGCGCCCGTCATTGTTCATATCCCCGAACTCTGAGTGCCAGCCGGTTGAGGGCCGTCCATCCCCGCCTGTGTAGGGACGTTGAGAGGCCGTGCCGCGGTCAAAAGGTGCATCTGCCCAGCCATGCCCCCCCTGATTGATCTGAAGCCGTTGGTCGCCCATCGACGTGAGCATCACTTCAGCCGTTCCATCCCCATCCAGATCGCGGCTCGCAATGCCCATGCCCCAAAGGAGATGTGTCTGCCAGCCATCCTCCTCGGTCAGCAGGCGCGGTTCCGCGCTGAGCGTCCACATCTGCTCAGACCCGCCGCGCACGTAATAGTGTCGGTCATTGCTCATCCGAAGCATCGGTGTGCCGGAGCGCGTCGCATCCGAGATCAGAATCGAAAGCGGACAGAACCCCGGTTCCAGCGCCTCCGCGGCGAACGCTTCACCCGTCCAGCGGTGCAACTCATTCGCATCGCATGCGCCGAAGGGCCCCTCGGGATCGGTGCGATCCACATAATTGCCGATGGCCAGCGCGGGCGCCCCGTCGAGCCAGGTGGCGCTGAAGGCGGTGGACCAGCGCGTCCCGCCCTCAAAGCCCCAATCCTCATTGGCGCGCTCAAACCCACAGGATCCATCGCCGCGCAGCAGCAGGTTCTCGCCCGCGCGCAATACTGCTAGGTCGAGCTTGCCGTCCCCATCCACGTCGAGCGGCCACGCCCCTGTCACATCCGTATGGGGCAGGGTGGATGTTTCAAACTGCAGGGGCGCACCGGCATCAGAGCGGTTCACCGCCAGCGTCATCGGCTCCGCGCCACCGGCCATCACAAGATCGGGCCGCTGATCGCCATTGCAGTCGAGCACGGCGACACCGCCGCCAACGAAATGCTCCCACCCACCGACATATTCGTGGACGAACCCGGCTTCCTCGACGAAGAGCGGTCCGGCCTGTGCGGGTCCGGCGGCCAAGAGCAGCGCAATGGCCTTACGCATCGACCGATCCCCGCGCCATGATCTGATCAGACAATCGGTCTAGCGCATAGGCTCCCGCGCCCTTCGCCCATAGCTGATCTTCCCACTTGTGAACCCGAAACTCGACCGGCTCTCCGCCCAGATCGAGGGAGTTTGCCGCCATCTCCGCCTGCACGTCCCCGGAATAGAGATAGTCATATCGCATTTGTTCGCCGGACAGGATCACCAGCTCGGGATCGAAAATATTGCAGATATTGGCAAGCCCGATGGAGAATTGCCGCGCTGCGCGGCGAAAGATCGAGCGTGCCGCCATGTTTCCCGCCTTGGCCTCCGCAAAAAGCTGTTCCAACCGCTCGCTGGGGTTGTCGGGGGCATGGGGCAGGGCGGTTCCCGCCTCGCGCAACAGGGCATAGTCAGCAACATAGGCTTCCAGACAACCGCGTTGCCCGCACCGGCACAACGCGCCTTCGGGCTGGATCTTCATATGTCCGAATTCTACGCCGCGCCCCCGCGTGCCACGATAAAGCCGATTGTTGATCACGATCCCCATGCCGACACCCTGTTCGATGGTGACGACCAGAAAATCGCGCATTGTCCGCCCGACACCGAACCACAACTCGGCCATGGCCAGCAGGTTCACGTCATTGTCGATAAAGACCGGGCGACCCAAGGCGGCCGTCAGCGCTGGGCCAACGGCGACATTGCGCTCAGGCAAGAGCGGACACCAATGGACGACCCCGCGCGAGGCATCGACGAAGCCGGGCACACCGATCCCAATGGCCGACAGATCCTCCATGACCAGACCGGCCTTGTTCAATCCATCCGTGAGTGTGGCGCGCACGTGATAGATCAGCGCATCTGGATCGGCTGGATCCAGCCGCGTGCGCATGAAACTCTCCGCAAGTATCCGCCCCTGAAAGTCGAGGATCACCAGCGAGGTCACCTTGTCCCCCAGCTTGAGCCCGGCGACCACATGCGCATCGGCGCAAAGACGCAGCGAGACGCGCGGACGCCCACGCGCCTTGCCGTTGTTGGGCGTATCGTGGGTCTCTTCAATCAGACCCTCATTCATCATGGCGGCTGTCAGTGTAGTCACAGTGGCCGGGCTGATTCCCAAATCACGGGCGATATCGACGCGCGCAATCTCTCCGGCCGCTCTGATTCTGGCGAAAATCAGGTCGCGTGCACTGCCTTCCGATGCGGATTGCGAGACGCCTGCTGGTCCGTACCCTGTCACTTCGTTCCCCACCATTTATTTTTCCAATCCAATTTAAACCGCTTTGAATTGGGTTTTATTGCACCCGCGAACACGTCTGGGCGTCCTATTTATGGGTTAGCGTGCAAATTTCCCGGTTTCGGGTCAAATATTATTTTGACAAACGAATTTAATTGTCCATTCTGAGGCTGTCCAAAGCCGCCGGACCGTTCGGCGGTGCGTAAGACACCAATAATGTGGTCGCTATGGCCACGTCCACGGGAGGATAACATGAACACCATCAAGCTGATTTCCGCAGCTGCCATCATGGCTGCCGGTTTCGCAGCCCCGACCCTTGCACAGGACCTGACGGTTGGCGTGAGCTGGTCCAACTTCCAGGAAGAGCGTTGGAAGACGGATGAGGCCGCGATCGTTGCAGCTCTCGAAGCGGCAGGCGCAACCTACATCTCGTCCGACGCGCAGTCCTCTGCCTCCAAGCAGCTGTCCGACGTCGAGTCCCTGATCGCTCAGGGCGCGGACGCGCTGATCATCCTGGCACAAGATGCCTCGGCCATCGGCCCGGCAGTTGAGCTTGCGGACGATGAAGGCATTCCGGTTGTTGCTTATGACCGCCTGATCGAAGATCCGCGCGCCTTCTACCTGACCTTCGACAACGTCGAAGTTGGCCGCATGCAGGCCCGTGCCGTGCTGGAAGCACAGCCCGAAGGCAACTACGTGATGATCAAGGGCTCCCCGACCGATCCGAACGCAGACTTCCTGCGCGGCGGACAGCAGGAAGTGATCCAGGCGGCTGTTGATTCCGGTGCGATCACCATCGTTGGTGAAGCCTACACCGATGGCTGGCTGCCTGCGAACGCACAGCGCAACATGGAGCAGATCCTGACCGCGCAAGACAACAACGTTGACGCAGTGATCGCCTCCAATGACGGCACCGCAGGCGGTGTTGTTGCAGCGCTTACCGCTCAGGGCATGGAAGGTATTCCTGTCTCCGGTCAGGATGGTGACCACGCCGCGCTGAACCGCGTTGCGCTGGGCACGCAGACTGTCTCCGTCTGGAAAGATGCACGTGACCTCGGCCGCGCAGCAGGCGAAATCGCCGTGGCGCTGGCAGGCGGCACAGACATCTCTGGCATCGACGGTGCAGAGCAGTGGACCTCCCCGGCCGGCACCGAGATGTGGGCTGAGTTCCTTGAGCCGGTTCCTGTGACCGCATCCAACCTGGGCGACGTTGTCGAAGCAGGCTGGATCGAGCAGGAAGCACTCTGCCAGAATGTGCCCGCGGGCACCGTCGAGGTTTGCGGCTAAGTCGCAACTTCCCCGCATCCCGGCTCGGCCAGTGGGCCGGGATGCACCCCCACACAATTCCACAATTCACACCGACCGGGCATGAGGCCCGAACCGACGCCGCCCACACGGCATCGGACGATTGCGTATAGTTTAGGGACACGTACGACGATGAGTCAGTCAGGCACCGCAGAAACGGCCGGAACCCCCGCCGCCCCACCACAGCCCAAAGGCTTTGCCGCACTGGGTCTCGACATGCGCCTTGTCGGCATGATTGCCGCACTCTTTGTGATCTGGATCGCATTTGCCGCCTTCACGGATGGCCGCTTCCTGACACCGCGCAACATTTTCAACCTGACGATCCAGACCGTTTCCGTGGCGATCATGGCCACCGGCATGGTCTTTGTGATCGTCACCCGCCATATCGACCTGTCTGTCGGATCGCTTCTGGCCGTCTGTTCGGCTGCCATGGCCATGCTGCAAACGCAGTTCCTGCCCGACCTGCTGGGCCTGGGGTCTCCGTTCATCTGGATCATCACGATCATCTGCGGCCTGATCGTCGGCACTGCAATCGGTGCATTTCAGGGCTGGATGGTCGGCTACCTGACGATCCCGGCCTTTATCGTGACGCTGGGCGGCCTGCTCGTCTGGCGCAACGTGGCATGGTACATGACCAGCGGTCAGACCATTGGCCCGCTCGACCCCACCTTTTCCATCTTCGGTGGCATCAACGGCACGCTGGGTGAGACCGTCAGCTGGATCATCGGTATCGTTCTGACCATTGGCGCCATCGCGCTGCTCGCGCAGTCCCGCCGTGCGAAAGCCTCCCACGGCTTCCCGGTGAAGCCCATGGGCGCAGAGATTGGCCTCGGCGTGATCTTCGCAGGCTCGATCCTCGCCTTCATCTGGGTTTTGAACGCCTACACCATCCCCGAGCGTCGGCTTGAGCGGATGTTCGAGGCGCGCGGCGAAGTGCTGCCCGAGGGGCTCGTGATGGGCTACGGCCTGCCCGGCTCGGTCCTGCTGCTGATCGTGATTGCGATTGTCATGACCGTGGTTGCCCGGCGCACCCGTCTGGGCCGCTATATCTTCGCAACCGGCGGTAACCCGGACGCGGCAGAGCTTTCGGGCATCGACACACGCATGCTGACGGTCAAGGTCTTCGCCATCATGGGCGCGCTCTGTGCGATTTCCGCCGTTGTCGCTTCGGCGCGTCTGACCAACCACTCGAACGATATCGGCACGCTCGATGAGCTGCGCGTGATTGCGGCCGCTGTCATCGGGGGCACGGCGCTTGCGGGTGGTATCGGCACGATTTACGGCGCGATCCTTGGTGCGCTTATCATGCAGTCCCTCCAATCGGGCATGGCCATGGTCGGCGTGGACGCACCGTTCCAGAACATCGTCGTCGGCTCGGTCCTGGTGCTCGCCGTTTGGGTCGACATCATCTATCGCCGCCGCGCGGGTCTTTGAGAGGAGTTGAGATCATGAATACCGGAACCCCTCTCGTCGAGATGAACAACATGTCCATCGCCTTTGGTGGTGTGCAGGCGGTCGATGATGTCAGTGTGAACCTCTACCCGGGTGAAGTTGTGGGCCTTCTGGGCCACAACGGCGCGGGCAAGTCGACGCTCATCAAGATCCTGTCCGGCGCGTACAAAGCGGATAGCGGTGAGATCAAGGTGAACGGCACGCCCGTCACCATCAACTCGCCCCGTGATGCGCGCGCCAACAATATCGAGACGATCTACCAGACGCTCGCTCTGGCCGACAATCTGGATGCGGCCTCGAACCTCTTCTTGGGGCGTGAGATCACCAACGCCTTCGGGATGGTGAACGATGACGCGATGGAGGCGGAGACGCGCAAGATCATGGCGCGGCTCAACCCGAACTTCAAAAAGTTCGGCTCCCCCGTCTCCGCGCTCTCTGGCGGTCAGCGTCAGTCCGTTGCCATTGCCCGCGCCGTCTATTTCAACGCCAAAATCCTCATCATGGATGAGCCGACAGCCGCCCTCGGTGTGCATGAGACACAGATGGTCGCCGAACTGATCGAGGAGTTGAAAAAGCAGGGCATCGGGATCTTCCTGATCAGCCATGACATTCAGGACGTCTTCAAGCTGTGCGATCGTGTCAGCGTGATGAAGAACGGCCAGCTTGTCGGGACTGAGCGCGTCGAGGATGTGACCGAGGATGATGTGCTTGGCATGATCATTCTGGGCAAACAGCCGCAAAGGGCAGCCTGATGTATCTGGGCCTCGATCTGGGCACCTCCGGTTTGAAGGGGGTGCTTTTCACCGAGGATCAGGTGCTTGCCGATCAGGCCACCGCTCCACTCAGTGTGGAGCGGCCCCACCCGGGCTGGTCCGAGCAATCCCCGGCGACGTGGTTGCAGGCGGCGACCCATGTGCTCGACACTTTGGCCGCCCGCAATGATCTAAGCGCGGTTCGCGGCATTGGTCTTTCCGGCCAGATGCATGGGGCGACCTTGCTGGATGCGGCGGATGACGTGCTGCGACCTTGCATCCTTTGGAATGACACCCGCTCTCATGTCGAGGCGGCGGCGATGGATGCTGATCCTCGCTTCCGCCAGATCACCGGCAATATCGTCTTTCCCGGCTTCACGGCACCAAAGCTTGCATGGGTGCGGGCCAATGAACCCGCTATCTTTGCGCGGGTCGCGAAAGTGCTCTTGCCCAAGGATTACTTGCGTCTCTGGCTGACCGGAGAGCATGTGGCCGAGATGTCGGATGCAGCGGGCACCAGCTGGCTCGACACCGGGGCGCGCGACTGGTCTGATGATCTTTTGAGCGCGACCGATCTGTCCCGCGATCACATGCCCCGGCTCGTCGAGGGGGCAGATGTGTCCGGCACGATCCGTGCGGCGCTGGCTGATCGTTGGAATATGCGATCAGATGTGGTTGTCGCCGGTGGGGCAGGGGACAATGCGGCCTCGGCCATTGGCATGGGTGTCGTCAAGGCGGGGCAGGCCTTCCTCAGCCTTGGCACCTCCGGTGTCTTGTTTGCCGCCACTGACAGCTACGCGCCCGACCCCGACACGGCGGTGCATAGCTTTTGCCATGCCTTGCCCGGACAGTGGCACCAGATGGGGGTGATCCTTTCGGCGACGGATGCGCTGAACTGGTTCGCCCGCGGTGTCGGCAGCAATGCCGCCGCGCTGACCCTTGCTTTGGGGGAGGAGGTCCAGGCCCCCGGTGACGCAATCTTTCTGCCCTATCTCGGGGGGGAGCGGACACCGCATAATGATGCGGCCATACGCGGGGCTTTTGTTGGTCTTGCCCATGGCGCCGATACGGCCAGCCTGACCCGCGCAGTGTTGGAGGGCGTGGCCTATGCCTTTGCTGATTGCCGCGATGCGCTCGCGGCAACTGGAACGACGCTCGAAAGGGCCACGGCCGTCGGAGGCGGCTCTTTGTCGACCCATTGGTTGCAGATCCTTGCGAACGCCACCGGCTTGATCATCGACGTGCCGGAAGATGGCGACTTTGGCGGTGCTTTCGGCGCGGCCCGGTTGGGTATGATGGCCGCGCACGGAGCCGGGGCAGAGCTTGCGACACCACCGCGGATCGCGCGCTCGATCCAACCACAGGCGGATCTGGTTCCGGCCTTTGCCGCAGCGCATGAGCGCTATAAGGCGGCCTATCAGGCGCTGCGCGGCTTATCGGGGTGACTGGACAGGGGCGGCGGACCTGCTTAGGTCTGCCGCCTCATGTCAGACGGCACTTCTGAAACCACACGATCTTTTCAGACGGAAGCGGCACGATTCGCCCGATTCCTGATCGTGGGCGGTGGTGTAGCGCTGATCTATGCAGGCTTGTTCTTCGCCCTGCGGTATTGGCTCGTCCCCACATGGCTGGCCAATGTCATCGCCTTTTGCTGCGGCGTTCTGTTCCAATATGTCATGCAGACCGTCTGGACGTTCCGCGCCTCTGTGCGCGATTCCAGGCAACAAGCCCGCTTTCTGGGTGTGATCGTGTTCGGGTTGGTATTCTCGTGGCTGGCCACCACGAAAATGGCCCCCGTCATAGGCTATGGGGACAGGATTGGCGCCGCACTCGTCATCTTTGTCCTGCCCGTGTTCAATTTCGCGCTCTATCGGTTCTGGGTCTTCCGCGATCAACAGTCAAATCGTCTTTGAGCGCCCCAAGAGCAGCCCAACATACCGGTTTCGGTCGTGAATCAGGTCTGATCGTTCGGATTTAGGCGCATTTCCGATCCACCGTTGCGTTTCGCTAGGACGTATTGTTAGCTTTCACGCGACATGACGGACTGTGCGGTTGCGCACATGAACGAACGGGACAAAAGGGGCAGGTATTTGTCGGATATGACAGCGAATGACGGGTTCGTAACATTCGATCGGGTGCAGAAAAGCTACGATGGCGAAAACCTCGTGGTGAAGGACCTGAACCTTTCCATCGGCAAGGGGGAGTTTCTGACCATGCTTGGGCCGTCAGGTTCGGGCAAGACGACCTGCCTGATGATGCTGGCCGGTTTTGAAAGCGCCACCCATGGTGAGATCAAGCTCGACGGCGTTTCGATCAACAACATTCCGCCGCACAAGCGCGGGATCGGCATGGTCTTCCAGAACTACGCGCTCTTCCCGCACATGACGGTGGCCGAGAACCTCGCCTTCCCGCTTGAAGTGCGCAAAATGGGCAAGGATGAGCGTGAGGCCAAGGTTAAGCGCGCCCTCGACATGGTCCAGATGGGCGCATTCGGCGGCCGCCGCCCCGCACAGCTTTCCGGCGGGCAGCAACAGCGTATCGCACTGGCCCGCGCGCTCGTCTTCGATGCGGAACTGGTGCTGATGGACGAACCGCTCGGCGCGCTCGACAAGCAGCTGCGTGAGCATATGCAGTTCGAGATCAAACACCTGCACGAACAGCTCGGCATCACGGTCGTCTACGTGACCCACGATCAGGGCGAGGCGCTGACCATGTCCGACCGGGTTGCGGTCTTCAACGATGGCCGCATTCAGCAGTTGGCCCCGCCAGAGGATCTCTACGAGCGTCCCGAAAACAGCTTCGTTGCGCAGTTCATCGGTGAGAACAACACCCTCGGCGGTCGCATCGAAAAGATCGAGGGCGACGTGGCAGAGGTGCGTTTGCATTCGGGGGAGCTGATCAGCGCGTTCCCCGTCAATGTCACACAGCCCGGCGAAGAGACCACAATCTCCATCCGGCCAGAGCGGGTCGAGATCGACCACACGCGCTTGCCTGCCGACGCGCATCTGATCGACGCCGAGGTGCTGGAGTGGATCTATATGGGTGACATCTTCCGCACGCGCCTGCGCGTCGCGGGCAATGATCAGTTCGTGATCAAGTCGCGCAATTCCGGCGATCAGCGCAAGCTGAAACCGGGTGAGAAAATCAAGATTGGCTGGGCTCCGATGGACGCCCGCGCGCTCGACGCTAGCTGATCTTATCGCATAGCCGCTGTGGGGCTGGCCCCCGCGCGGCGTACACCGCACCGGAACGTCTGCCCGGCGTGTCCACTGCGGAACAAAGTCAACACGGGCACAGGGAATATGTAATGAAACTCAAGTCATTGATGGTTGGGGCAACCTCTGCCCTCGCATTTGCTTCCATCGCTCAGGCGGACGGTCACATGGCTGACAGCCTGACGGTCGTCTCCTGGGGGGGCGCTTATCAGTCCTCTCAGCAGAACGCCTACTCCATCCCCTACGCGGAGATGACGGGTACCGAGTTCACCTGGGATGAATCCTCGGCTGAGGCTGTTGCACGCCTGCGCGCCATGGCAGAAGCCGACAACATCACCTGGGATGTGGTGGACGTTGTTGCGGCGGACGCGATGCGTCTTTGCGATGAGGGCCTCGCGCTCGAAATCGACCACGACAACATGCTGGCCGCCGCACCGGACGGCACGCCTGCTTCCGAAGATTTCGGCGACCTGATCGTCTCCGACTGCTTCGTGCCTCAGATCGTGTACTCCACGACATTCGGCTACCGCACCGATGTCGAAGCATGGAACGGCAACGCGCCGACTTCCGTCTGCGACGTCTGGAACATGGACGACTTCCCCGGCCAGCGTTCGCTTGAAAAGCGCCCGATCGCCAACATGGAGTGGGCTCTGATCTGTGACGGCGTCGACATCGCGGACGTCTACGACGTTCTCGAAACCGAAGAGGGTGTTGCACGCGCCTTCGCAAAGCTTGACGAGATCAAGGACATGGTCACTTGGTGGTCCGCAGGTGCGGAAACGCCCCAGCTGCTCGCAGATGGCGAAGTCGTTCTGGGCTCCACCTATAACGGTCGCCTGTTCTCCGTGATCGAAGAGCAGAACCAGCCGGTCGCAATGCTCTGGGATTGGCAGATGTTCGATCTCGATGGTTGGATCATTCCAGCAGGTCTGCCTGCGGACCGTGAGGCACGCGCGCTCGACTTCCTGTCCTTCGCAACCGACACGCAGCGTCTCGCAGACCAGGCGAAGTACATCTCCTACGGCCCGGCACGTGCGTCCTCCGCACCGCTGGTGGGTCAGCACGCAGAGCTTGGCATCGACATGGCGCCGCACATGCCGACGGATCCTGCAAACGCTGTGAACACCTTCCTGTTCAACTACGACTGGTGGGCGGATAACCGCGACGACATCGACGCGCAGTTCCAGGCGTGGCTGCTCCAGTAATCTGGGACCATACGCCCCGGCCAAGTGCTGGGAGCCTGCCCCGGACCTGATCCGGGGCCGACTAGACGACCTGCGGTCCCGGCTCACGGGCCGGGACATGCAATAAGATCGACGCCCCGGCCACGCGCCGGGGCCTCACCCCGCAACACGCACCGCGAAAGGAGGCGTGATGACCAGCACAACGCCTTCTCTCCCGATGCATGACGCAAGACCAGACTGGCAAGCCGCCCACCGTGCGCGTGTGTCCCCTTTCATCGTTGTTCCGAACGCGATGCGGGTGGTTGAGTTCGCGCAAGAGGTGTTCGACGCAAGACTCGCGCGCCCACCGCTCTACCGGACGGATGGGCATCTGTGGAATGCGGAGATCGTGATCGGTGACAGTTGTATTCTTCTGGGCGATGCGCGGGATGAGAAAATGACCCGTCCGGCCTTCCTCTATGTCCACGTCCCCGACGCGGACGCAACTTATGCCAAGGCAGAGGCTGCGGGCGGCAAGGTCGTCATGCCCGTCACAGATCAATTCTACGGTGACCGCGATGGCGGCATCGAGGATCCCGCCGGAAATCTCTGGTGGATTTCAACCCATATCGAGGACCCGACCGATGATGAGATCGTCGCCCGGGCCCGCGCCGTTGAGGCTTCATGGTGAAGGCTCAGCCAACAACAAACCGACCCGCCCCGACAGGAGCAGATGTATGAGTTCGACAGACATGGACACCGGACCGGTTCTCGCCGCTGATGGCACGCCGCTCAAGAAAAGCCTCGCGCGTGCGTTGCGCCGCCAGAAGATGCGCGCGCTGATGCTGATCGCGCCGCTCTTGCTGTTCATCCTGATCACCTTCCTGATCCCGATCGGGCAGATGCTGCTCCGGTCGGTGGACAACGAAATCGTCTCTGCCACCATCCCGCGCACCGTTCAGGCGCTGGAGGATTGGGAATTTGTCGAGGGTGGCGCACCACCGGGCGAGGCGGTGTTCGAGCAGCTCTATGAAGACATGCTCATCGCGACCGAACAGAAGATCCACACACGCCTCGGTTCCCGCCTGAACTACGAAATGTCGGGCATGTCCTCGCTGTTCCGCAAGACGAACGAGCGTCGCCTTGGCCGCTTCGATCTGGAAGAGCCGCTGGCCCCGCAATTTGCGGATATTGATGAGGATTGGCTGGATCCGGAGGTCTGGTTCACGATTCAGAGCAATTCCGACACTGTGACGGCGGGCTACTTCCTGGCCGCCGTTGACCTGCAACGCACCCCCGACGGGATCGAGAGCGTGCCCGACTTCTCGGCCATCTATGTGAAGCTCTTCGTGCGCACGATCATCCTGTCGGTCACGATCACCTTCACCTGTCTCATCTTGGGCTATCCGATTGCTTGGCTGCTCTCGAACCTGCCGGCGAAATCCGCAAACCTCCTGCTGATCCTGGTCTTGCTGCCCTTCTGGACCTCACTTCTGGTCAGAACGTCGGCCTGGAAGGTGCTGCTGCAACAGCAAGGTGTGATCAACGACATCCTCGTTTGGATTGGGCTGGTGGCCGATGACAACAGGCTTGCCCTCATAAACAACGCGACCGGTACCGTGATTGCGATGACGCATATCCTGCTGCCCTTCATGATCCTGCCGCTCTATTCAGTGATGAAGACAATCCCGCCCTCCTATGTGCGGGCTGCCAAATCGCTGGGTGCAACGGATTGGACGGCCTTCTGGCGGGTCTATTTCCCGCAAAGTGTGCCGGGCATCGGTGCGGGTGCAATCCTCGTCTTCATCCTCGCCATCGGTTACTACATCACGCCGGAACTGGTTGGCGGGACCGACGGAACATTCATCTCGAACCGCATTTACTACCACATCTCGTCGAGCCTGAACTGGGGCCTTGCGGCCGCACTCGCCACGATCCTGCTGGCCCTCGTCATGGTGCTCTACTGGATCTACGACCGCATGGTCGGCATCGACAACGTGAAGCTGGGATAAGAACCATGAGCCTTCCTGCATATGCCTCCACCGGCCAAAGGGTCTGGTATTACTCGTTCCGTGTGATTTGCGGCCTGATCTTCGCGTTCCTGATCATTCCGATCCTGGTGATCATCCCGCTCAGCTTCAACGCGACGGATTTCTTCACCTTCACGCCGGAAATGCTGCGCCTTGATCCTGAAGGCTACAGCCTCAAACACTACGAGGATTTCTTCACCGATGACGGCTGGCAGGCCGCGTTGCGCAACTCCTTCATTATCGCCCCGATCGCCACGATCCTGGCGGTGGTGTTCGGAACGCTCGCAGCCATCGGCCTCAGCCAGAGCCACGTGCCGTTCCGCCGTGCGATCATGGCGATCCTGATCTCTCCGATGATCGTGCCGTTGATCATCTCGGCGACGGGTATGTTCTTCTTCTACTCGGCGATGGGCAATTTTCTGGAAGATACGTTCGGCCTCAGCCAGGATTTCGTGGGTTACATCAAGATTATCCTGGCGCACGCGGCCCTTGGCATTCCCTTCGTGATCATCACTGTCACGGCCACGCTGGTGGGCTTTGACCACTCGCTGACCCGCGCGGCCGCCAATATGGGCGCGAACCCGGTGACGACCTTCTTCAAGGTGCAGATGCCGTTGATCCTGCCCGGTGTGATCTCTGGTGGTCTCTTCGCCTTCATCACTTCGTTTGATGAGGTTGTCGTGGTGATCTTCATCGGATCGGCCTCGCAGCAGACGTTGCCCTGGCAGATGTTCACCGGATTGCGAGAGCAGATCAGCCCGACAATCCTTGCGGTTGCCACCATCCTTGTGGTCATCTCGATCCTGCTTCTGACCACGGTGGAGCTGTTGCGCCGCCGGTCAGAACGCCTGCGCGGCATGTCGCCGGGCTGACCTATCCGGAGGACACCCCTTGTTCAGATCTGCCCTTGCAGCTCTGCTGATCTCATCCTCCCCGGCGCTGGCCTGTACCGCGCCGGGGGTTTTCTTTTTCGACCCCGATCCCGTGGTGACCTTGCGGATCCTGCCCGATGATCTGGACCGGCTCGACCTGTCCGAAGGCACCACCGTGACCGGAGCCTATACCGGAACGGAAACCCGGCAGAATGGCGGTCATCTGCCCGTCGGCTTCATTATCCGCGAGGGGGAGGTCATCTCGCGCAACGGTGCCCGCATGGATGGGGCGCTGGTGATTGATGCGCAGGGACACGCCACGATCACCCGGCGGGACCGCGTGGGGATCGACACGTTGGAGGGGCGGCAAGGCTATCTTTCCCGCGCTTCAGTTGAGGGGACGGGCATCCTTCAATCGCATCTGCTGATCACGGACGGCGCGCTTGACCTGACGGATGTGGAAGACGCCCCGCGTTTCATCCGCCGCATCCTGTTCCAGACCGAGGCAGGACTGGGCCTGTGGCAAAGCGATGGCGCGCTCACGCTCTATGCGGCGGCAGAGGCGCTACAGGCTTCGTGTGCCCCTGACATGGCCCTTAACCTGGACATGGGGTCTTACGACTTCTGCTTCACCGGCGGGGACAATTGCGGCCTGCTGCGCGCAGGCGACCTCAGCCGCCTGTCCAACCTGCTACATTTCGAGGGTCGAGAGCGCGATCAGCCACAGGCTGACGCTGACAACGGATAGGGCTGTCGCAATCAGAACCGTGTTGGCGGCCACGCCCTTTCCGCGATCATACATATTGGCAAAGACATAGGCATTCACGCCAGGCGCCATTGCCGCTGTCAGGACGGCAGAGCGGATGAATTCGATTGGCAGTTCAAAGACATATACGGACAGAATCCAGGCGATGCTCGGATGCAGGACCAGCGACAGGCCGGTCACCATGCCCGCTTGGGCGATCTTGTCCGACAGGGCATAGCGGGTCAGTATCCCCCCCAATCCGAACAGCGCCGCAGGCAGGGCCGAGGCGCGCACCATATCGACCGCCGCCCAAACCGGGTCAGGCAGGGCAACTCCGCTCAGATTGACGATGAAGCCCAGCATCAATCCGATCATCAGTGCATTTCGAAACATCGCCCGTGTGACGGCCGCTGCCGTCGCAGCCGGTCCACGCCCGTCTGCGCGGCTGAACTCCATCGCTGTGATGCCCAGCAAATAGCAAAACGGCGCATGGATCGCGATGATCCCGAAATTGGAGGCCAGCGCCTCCACCCCATAGGCCCGTTCCGTGATCGGCAGGCCCAACAGGACAGAGTTCGAGAACAGCGCCCCGAACCCGATCGCCACAGACTCACCCGGTCGTCGGCCAAACAAATAGCGCGCGCCCAATATGCCAAGGACGAAGCAGGTCGTAGCCCCACTGTAAAAGCTGACCAGCAGCCGCCAATCGAACACGGCCCCCAGATCCAGCCGGGCCAAAGCCGCAAACAGCAGACAGGGAATGGCAAAGCTCTGCGTATAGACCATCAGCCCGTCGACATAGGCGTCGGCAAACAGCTTCAGGCGCACAGCCACATATCCGGCACCAATGATCATGAAGACCGGGATGACGACCGTCAGAACTGTCAGCATCGCGTCGCCATCTTTCTCCAAATACGCAGCGCGCGGTCGGCCCTACGTTTGGAGCAGGGGATCAAAGCTCCGCCTCGATTCGCATCATGTCAAAGGCGGGCGTGACGCCTTCGGGCAGTTCCGCTGATACCGTCCGATAATCGATATCGACATGCATATTCGTGATCACCGCACGTTTCGGCGCGGCGCGTGCAATCCACTCCAGCGTTTTTTCAAGGTGCGAATGGCTGGGATGCGGGGTATAGCGCAGCGCGTCCACGATCCAGCAATCAAGCCCTTCCACAGCCGCCCAGGCCGCATCAGTCATGTCAGAGACATCGGGCAGATAGGCGCAATCCCCGATGCGCAGCCCTTGTGCGACGATCCCGCCATGTTTCACCGGGAAGGGTGCAAACGGGATCGGCCCGCCGGGGCCGTCTATCGTGATCGGCTCATCCATCGGATGCAGGTCCAGAATGGGTGGATAGGAACTTCCCTCCGGTTGCACAAACGCATAACCGAACCGGTCGATCAGCGCGCGCCGGGTCCGCTCATCGGCCCAGACCGGAAGACGCTTGCGGGTGTTGAAGACGATCATCCGCAGATCGTCCAGGCCGTGCACATGGTCCGCATGCTCATGGGTGTAGACAACACCGTCCAGCACGCCGACCTCCGCATCGAGCAACTGTGCCCGCATGTCTGGCGACGTGTCGACCAACACTCTGGTGACGGCCTCACCCTCGAAACGCTCCACCAGAAGGGAGCAGCGCCGCCGCCGGTTTTTCGGCTCAGCCGGGTCGCAGGCGCCCCAGTGCCCACCCAGACGGGGCACGCCGCCGGACGATCCGCAGCCCAGAATGGTCAGGACGAGCCGTGCCATCAGCGAGCCTCCGGCACAAAAAACGGTGCACGGGTTGTGCACGCTTTGTGTACGGGTTGTGCACAGGCATTTTTCACCAGATCACCCCTTCACCCGTGGAAAGAGACGCTCGAAATTCGCCTCGGTCGCGGCGGCGAAAGTGTCAGGCTCGACGCCGAAAATCTCGGCCCCCATGGCAGCGGTATGCGCAGTGAATGCAGGTTCGTTCCGCTTGCCCCTGTGCGGCGTCGGCGCAAGGTAGGGGCTGTCGGTCTCCACAAGGATGCGATCCAGGGGGGCATCTGCGAAAATATCCCGCAATTCCTGTGACTTGCGGAAGGTCACGATGCCAGACATCGACAGGTAAAATCCCAGCCCAAGCGCCGTTTCAGCAAGGGCCCGGCTGCTGGAAAAGCAGTGCATGACGCAGTTGAACGCGCCCTTGGCATGTTCCTCTGTCAGAATGGCCGCCATGTCCTCATCCGCATCGCGACTGTGGATGATCAGCGGCAGGCCGGTCTTGCGGCATGCCTCGATGTGAAGGCGAAGGCTAACCTGCTGATCTGCCTTGCTTTCCTCGGTGTAGTGATAGTCGAGCCCCGTCTCTCCAATCCCGACCATTCGCGGGTTTTGAGCCGCGTTGACCAATTCTTCAACAGTGATGATCGGCTCTTCTGCAACGCGCATGGGATGAATGCCGAACGCATGCCAAACCGCTGGATAAGTCGCGGAAATCGTTTCGACATTTGCCAGGCCAGCCCGCTTTGTACAGATGGTGACCATCCGTTCCACACCTGCCGCCACGGCGTCAGCCACGACCTGATCGCGTGTTTCGTCGAAATCGGGAAAATCCAGATGACAATGGCTGTCGGTCAAGCGGGGCATGCGCGTCCTCTCAGGCCACCTTGCGCGCGGTGGCGTCAATCCTGAGGAAGCTATCGAGCATCACCTGCGCCGGGTCAAGATTGACCGCGCGCGCATGTCCGATCCGTGCGCGCAATTGATCGCTCAACTCCGCCCATGCGCGACCGCTTTCGGGACTGGGGGCAAGGCGGGCGAGCAGCTCTGCCTCACCTTCGAAAGGGGTTGGTGCAACCCGACCGGTGGCACCCGCACGGGCGAGACGGGCGAGGAGCAGGAAGGTCAGTCGGACGGTCAAATCGTAACGGCCCTCAGCGCCTTTGCCAGCACAGCTTTCTGCGATGCGCGACAAACCAACCCGGTCTAATTTCGGGACACCCGACAACAATGTCAGCAGGTTGGCATAAAGTGTCACCCCCTCATCGGCCAGCACCCGCACGGCCTCACCAACAGACCCGGCGGAGAGGGAGGCGAGCGCGGCTGCTTCCGCGCCAGGAGGTGCCCCGGCATCGGTCATGGCACTGTCCAGATCGGCCTGCGCCAATTCGCCCAAGCGCAGGGTGCGACAGCGAGAGCGGATGGTAGGCAGCAGGCGTCCGGGCTGGTGGGTCACCAATAGGAACAGCACACGGGCGGGTGGTTCCTCCAACAACTTCAGCAAGGCGTTTTGCGCAGGCACGTTCAATTCATCCATCGCGTCGATGATTGCGACGCGCCAGCCGCCATCTGCCGAGGACATCGCAAAGAAGGATTTGAGCTTGCGCACCTCGTCCACGGTGATCGCCGTTTTCAGCCGCTTGGCCTTGTCGTCATAGGGACGGCGCAGGACCGTGACGCGTGGTTCTGAGAGGGCTGCTACACGCCGAAAGACGGGATACTCAGCATCCAAATAGAGCGTATCGGCCGGCGGAGTTTCCTCCGCCCCGAACAACGCAGGCCCCGCGTCTGCCGGTTGCGCGATCAGCCATCGCGCTATGCGCCAGGCGAGCGTGGCCTTTCCGACGCCCCGTGGCCCGGTGAGCATCCAGGCGTGATGCAATTTTCCACTGTGATGCGCGGCCAGAAACTCTGCTTCCTGCGACCCGTGACCATGCAGGGATGCTGTGTGCCGTGGATGGGGGACACCCTCGATCCGATCTGGTTCGGGAAGCGCGTCATCACTCATCGAATTGCCTGCAGGACGTCGGTTGCCACATCATCCACGGATCTGTTTCCGTCGATCAGGCGGCATCTGTTGGGGAAATCGGCGGCCAGTGCCCGAAAGCCTGCGTGAAGGCGGTGTTGGAAAGAGGCGCCCATATCCTCGAACCGATCTTCGCCGGAGCGTCGGGCGAGGCCACGGGCCAGGGCTTCATCAGGGTCCATGTCGATGATGAGTGTCAGGTCAGGCTCCATCCCGATCATCTGGGCATGCAGGGCATCAACGACCGCGCGCAGATCGCCACGGGTCGCACCCTGGTAGACCCGCGTGCTGTCAGCAAAACGGTCAGAGATCACGGTCTTACCAGCTTCAAGGGCGGGCCGGATCGTCCGCTCCAAATGATCGCGACGCGCTGCGGTGAAGAGCAGGATTTCCGTCTCTGCCGACCAGCGGCCCGGATCGCCTTCGACCAAAAGCCTGCGGATTTCCTCCGCTCCCGCAGAGCCGCCCGGTTCGCGGGTGAGCACAATATCACGACCGGACTGTTCCAGATGCGTGGCCAGCCTGCGGGCCTGCGTTGACTTTCCTGAGCCGTCAATGCCCTCGAACGTGATGAACATGTCCGCTTAGTCAGAGCCGAATATGCTGCCAAGGGCGCGGCCTGCCATCATTCTGGCGGAAGTCATCACCCGTACCATCGCGCCACCCTCGGCCACATCGGCACCCGCGACGAGGGGTACGACGATGTCTCCAACATCTTCGGAGGTGGTGATGATCAGGTCGGCGATGTGATCGCCTGCTGCGATGGGCGCTTCAACCGGGCCGTCATAGGAGACGCGCGCAACAGCACCGTCGACCTGTCCGCGGGGAAGTGTCGCCATGACACTGTTTGCGGCGACGAGGGGCACGGTGTCGGTCTCGCCCAACCAGATTTCTGCCTGCGCGACCGTCTCGCCCGCATCGAAGAAGGTGACATTCTCGAATTCCCGAAAGGCCCAGCGGGTCAGACGTTCTGACTCGGTAGTCCGGGCGGATGAGCTGTCGAGCCCCGAAATCACGAAGACGATGCGACGACCATCCTGTTCGGCTGAGCCGACAAGGCCGAAGCCTGCTTCCTCGGTATGACCGGTCTTCAGACCGTCACCACCGATCCCGGCCCCAAGAAGCGGGTTCCTGTTGGGCTGCGTGATGTCGTTCCAGGTGAATTCCTGTTCGGCGAAATAGGGATAGAACTCCCCAAACTCATCAATCATCCGGCGTCCGATAAAGACGAGGTCCCGGCCGCTCATCCTGTGATCGGGATGCGGCCAGCCGGTCGCATTGGCAAAGGTGGAATCCATCATCCCCAATTCACGGGCGCGGATCGTCATGCGATCTGCAAAGGCCGTTTCTGACCCGGCAAGATGCTCGGCCACGACGATGCACGCATCATTGCCCGACAAGACCACGATACCCCTGATCAGATCTTCGACCGTGGGATCATGGCGGGTTTCAAGGAACATGGTGGAGCCGCCAAAACCGTGCGCGTTTTCGCTGACCGGAAAAACAGTGTCGAGGCCAACGCGGCCGTCCTGCACCGCCTCAAACAGCATGTTGAGTGTCATCAGCTTTGACATCGAGGCAGGCGGGATCGGCGTGTCTGCGTTGCGTTCCAGCAGGACTGCGCCGGTGTCATAGTCCACGATCAGCGCGGTGGTCGCGGCCGTGTCGATGGTTTGCGCGCTGGCCGATGCCGCGCCAAGGGCGAGGGCAAAGGCGATGTGGCGAAAGGTATTGATCATGTCGTCTCCCGTCACTGGAGGGAAATAGCGATGGAATCCGAGAAGCCAAGCGCGCGCAGACGGTCGCGATAGGTCGCCAGCTCCTGGGTCGAGGCGGCTGGACCAACGACAACGCGCGTTAGTGAGCCTGCAGGGCGTCCAGAGGCGGGAAGACCCGCTTCGGTCAGGCGTGTGACGAGCGCTTCTGCATTCGCGGCGACGCCAAACATACCCACCTGCATGAAAGGCTGATCCGGTGCGTTCGGGGCCGCAGCGGGTTCCTGCGCCGGCTCAACCGCCTCGACAACGACGGGTGCGGGCGTCTCGGCCGGTTCGGCGGACGCATCAGCTTCAACCGGGGTGGAGGGATCAATTTCGGAAGGAGCTTCAACGGGCTCTGCCACTGGCTCAACCACATCCTCTGCAACAGGTGCAACCGGGGCAGGAACGACCACTGCCTCCACCAGACCTTCCCGAACGGCGACGACGGAGACTTGCACGGGCACACCAGCAGGTACGTTGAGCGCAATCGCAGCTTCTGCGGAAAGCTGGAACGGTGGTCCGGGCAATGCGCGCTCACGGCGAAACAGTGCGGCGGACGTGACGATATTGTTTGACAGGTTGGTGATCTCCACCCGCTCGGCTGCGCTGACATCTGGATGAGCCACCCATGGGCCGCCAAGGGACGGGCGACCGTCCCAGACGGCCATGTCACGCACGGCGAATATATCAGGGCGTTGTTCAAGTTGCGGTTCGAGACTGGTCACAGGTGTCGTGACGGTCGTATCTACGGGACCGTCCGCGCCGCTCGCCGTTGGCTCGGTGTTGGCCGTCTGCTCGCAGGCGGTGAGTACGAAAGTGGATGCCAGTATTGCGCCAAGCGCCTTTACGCGAACCGTCATGCTGCCTGTTCCCTCACGGTCAAAATCTTGTTGCTTTGCCTCATCGGGCGCCGCTCTGCCGTCAGCACCTCGTTTTGCGGCATGCTACAGCACCGCGCTTCGGGGGGAAAGCCTCACGCAGGCTCTGGACCTTCGGTGTGATTTTCCGTTAGGCGTGTGCAGGACGGAAGTGTGGCCGAGTGGTTTAAGGCACTGGTCTTGAAAACCAGCGTGCGTGAGAGCGTACCGTGGGTTCGAATCCCACCGCTTCCGCCAGCAAACCTAGTCTTTTCAGAATGAAGCGCGCCGTGAGGGCGGCTCGCTACCAGTCCACGTCGAATTTTCGGACGACTGCGCCGATTTGATCGTTGGTCAGGCCGATTGGGTTTTGGCCACGGGTGAGCAGGGCCAGCTTGGCCGTTTCCTCCAGCTCTTCCATGGCGAAGGTTGCGGCCCAGATGTCTTTGCCCGCAACCACCGGTCCATGGTTGGCCAGCAGCACGGCTGAGCGTTTGCCTGCAAGACCTCGCACCGCGTCGCCCATCGCGGGATCGCCCGGAACGAAGAAGGGCAGCAGCTTCACCTTGCCCACGCGCATCACTGCGTAGGCCGTTAGCGGCGGAATGGCGTGATCTGGATCGGTTTCGGGCAGCATCGACAAGGCGACCGAGTGGGTCGAGTGGAGGTGAACGACGGCCCCGGTGCCGGTTCGCGTTTCATAGAATGCCGAGTGAAGGGGCGTTTCCTTGGTCGGGCGATCCCCGGACAACAGGCGGAATTTTTCATCCAGATGGCTGATCCGCGCAGGATCAAGGAAGCCCATCGGAACCCCGGTTGGCGTGACCAGCACGGACCCATCTGAAAGGCGCGCGGAAATATTGCCGGACGCGCCGCAGGTCAGCCCGCGGTCGAACATCGACTTTGCGAGCAGACAAATATCTTCGCGCAGCTTTGCCTGTTCACTCACGCGCTTTGCTCCATCAACGACAGGGTGTCGGCAAAGAAGGTCTCGCCTCCGAAATTGCCGGATTTCAGGGCGAGAGCGGTTTTTCCTGCACGCACGAGAGGTACGCCCGCGGCGGCGCGCGGGCCGATTGTGAGCGCTTCTGCCTTGAGGCCGGTCACAACCGCGCCGGACGTCTCGCCCCCGGCGACAACGAGGCGCGTCAGTCCGCGCGTAACTAGTTCAGTGGCCAAGCTGCTGAAGAAGCTCTCGATGGTCGCGGCAGCACGCTCCGTCCCGAATTCGGCCTGGGCCGCCCGCACGACATCCGGGTCGGCGGAGGAGTAGACCAGAGGGGCGGTGTCCTGTGACAGAACCCAAGCCGTTACATCATCCACAGTCGTGCTGCCGTCGAGCACCGTGCGCACGTCGATCTGCCTGTGCGGGGCTATGGCGAGATAGTGTTCGACCTGCGCACGGGTTGCACGGCTACACGAACCGGACAGCACCACGCCGGGGCCTGTCACCGGCTCCCAAGTCGGTGGGCGTGAGGTCACATTGAAATTGACTGGCAGCCCGAGCGCGATCCCGGATCCGCCGCAGAGCAGCGGCATGCCCCGGGCTGCTGCCCCGATTTCCAGCAGATCATCATCCGTGATTGCATCGACGATATAATGCGCGTCTTCGCCCATTGCTTCGGCAAGCACGCTCGGGCCGCGCATCACCGTTGCGCGTGGCACATGTTGCACGGCACGTGCGGACTGTGCGGCGAGCACGCGACGCAGATCCGGGTCCGTCATTGGGGTGAGGGGGTGATCCTCCATCCCGCTTTCGTTGAGCAGGCGGTCCTGCACGAAAAGATGACCCTGATAGACGGATCGTCCGTTTTCAGGGAAAGCGGGGCAGACCGGGACGCCCCGTGCTTGCAATCGGTCTGCCAAGGCGTCGAGCACCGGGCCGATATTGCCCTGTGGGGTGCTGTCAAAGGTCGAGCAGACCTTGAGCACGATCTGCTCGGCGCCTTGGCGCAACAGCCATTCGCATGCGGCCAGAGATGTCGCTATGGCGTCCGCGACGGGTGCAGTGCGGGATTTTAATGCGACAACGCCCGCGCCAAGGTCGGGATCGGAATCATCCGAAGGCACGCCGATGAATTGCGCCACGGACATGCCAGCCTCTGCCAGTGTCAGGGCGATGTCGGATGCGCCCGTGAAATCATCTGCGATGACGCCAATCTTCATGTCTTTACCGCCTTTTGCGGCCCGGTATCGAGCCTGTGAATGTGGGATGCGAGATCGCTGGCGAAGTAGTCCCGCACCAGCGGGTCGTGACCGGGGACAATCAGGTCCGGGCGACTTGCGAGTCGTTCGAGCGTGTCGAACCCGTCAAGCATATTTTGCAAGTCGACCACGATCGGGAAGGGTTTGCGTGCGTGCAGGTTCTCGTAAAAATGTGCGGCATCGGAGGCCAGCACCATCCAGCCCGATTGTGTGCGGACCCGGACGCATTGCAGGCCACGGCTGTGACCGCCAATGCAGTGAACCGTGATGCCGTCGGCAATTTGAGCGTCGCCATCGTGAAATTGCACCTTGCCTGAATAGAGCCGTCTGATCGCCTCGCACACATGATCTGCGGTAAAGGGCATGCGCAGGGTGTCGTGGCACATGCACGGCCCTGTGGCATAGGCCATCTCTGCCGCTTGCAGATGCAGCGTCGCATTCGGAAAAAGATGCAGACCGCCCGCGTGGTCGTAGTGCAGGTGGGTGACGATGATCTGATCGACATCCTCAGGCCGTATGCCGAATGGGGCCAGGGCCGCTACCGGATTGAGGCGAATGGGCCGCCCGCGCGCTGCGGCTTCCGTGTCGTCATAGCCGGTATCGACCAGAATGGTCTGATCCCCCTGACGCAGCACCCAGACATAATAGTCGATGTCATGGGGTGCATCATGGTTGTCGTCGAAAATGAAGCTGTCGGCGCGGGTTCTTTGGCCGCGTTCGGCATATTTGACGCTGTGGATTTGCCATTCGCTCATTGTACGACCTTCGAATAGGTGGAGACTGTCTTGGCCCGGATCATCGGCGCCACGACCCTATCGAACGTCTTGAAATGAGCGCTGTCCAGATGCTCGGCAAAGGCGGCGGCATCTGAATAGAGCTCGTAGAGGAACACCTCTGCCGGGCGCGATGGATCTGTGCAGACGTCGAACTGGTGGCAGCCCGGTTCCTGAGCAAGTGATTGCCGCGCATTGGCTTGCATTGCGGGCAGGAACTCTTCCATCCGTTCCTGCTCGATTTCGAATGTCACAACGACAGCGAACATCAGATGATCCTCCGGCGCAGATGCCCGAAGGCGCGTTTCACAACAGGTATCTGGCTCATGATAAGGGCCAGATTGAGCGCAAGCAGGATACTTGCGACCGGGCGTGAGGCAAAGACCATCAGGTCGCCGCCGGAAATCAGCAGGGATCGGCGGAACGTCTCATCAAAGAGACCACCGAGGATCACACCGATCACGAGTGGGGCAATGGGGAACTTGAGCATGTTCAGAAAATACGCGACGAAGCCGACGCCGAGCATCAGGTAGAGATCATTGATGCCACCCCCGACACTGAAGGACCCGATGGTGGTCAGGACCATCACGATCGGCAGGAAGACGACCTGCGGGATGCGCAGGATCTTGATGAACACCCGTGCGGTGAACAGGCCCATGATGAACATGGTGAGCGACGCAAGCACCATGATCGCCACGACGCGCAGGATGATGGCAGGGTCGATCGTGGGACCGGGTATGATATTGTTGATCTTGAATGCGCCCATCAGTGCCGCCGCCGGTGGGGAGCCGGGGATGCCGAGCACAAGCAGCGGGATCAACGCCCCACCGATGCAGGCATTGTTGGCCGTCTCGGATGAGAGCAGGCCTTCGAGCGAGCCCTTGCCGAACTTCTCCCCCTCAGGACTGACGGTCTTTCCGACGCCGTAACTGACCCAACCGGCCACATCCTCACCCACGCCGGGCAGGGCGCCGACGCCGGTTCCGATCACGCCGGAACGGGTGATGGTCGGCAGGTAACGCTTGACCGTCTTTGTGTTCGGAAGAATGCGTCCTTTGAGTTCTGTGACCTTACCCACATCCATATGGCGCATGCCCTCGATGATCTGCGGGACGGCGAATGCGCCCATCAGCACGGGCACGACCTGAAAGCCGCTCAGCATATAGGACCAGCCGAAGGTGTAGCGCGGTTCGCTGAGAAGCGGGTCGAGCCCGACCATCGCCATGGCAAGCCCGATCAGCCCGGCAATCCAGCCTTTGACGACCAAATCCTCGGACATCAACGTGCCTGAGAGCAGGATACCGAACAGGGCGAGCAGCGCTTTTTCGGGGCTTGCGATGTTCTGGGACAGAAGCAACAGCGCCCAGACGAATACCAGAAGGGCAAGTGTGCCAATGAGCGTGCCGATGAAGCTGGCGGTGGTGGTCAGGCCCAGTGCCTCTCCCCCACGGCCCGCCTTTGCGAGCGGGTAGCCGTCCATCGCTGTCGCGGCACTGGCTGCCGTGCCCGGGATGTTGAGCAGGATCGAAGGGTAGGAGCCTCCGTAAATGGCACCCACATAGGCGCCCAACAGGGCGATCAATGAATAGTCGAGGGGAACCTTGTTGCCGAAAAAGCCGGTCAGGATGGTGACGGCGAGTGTCGCAGTCAGGCCCGGCAATGCGCCAAAGGTGATGCCGAGGAACACCGAAATGATCAGATAGATGTAGGTGAGTGGATCAGAGGCGAGCGCCCAGAACGCCCCGCCAAATCCTGACAATTGGGTGAGGATGAACTCCATCTCACGACCTCCAGATCGGACGCAGGGTCACGTAATAGTGGTATTCGATTTGCTTGAAGAGGATGCCGCCGCGGTTGGGGACATTCTGGCGGAAGCCGAAGGCCATTGCGCAGACCAGCAGCACCGGTGCGATAAGCGCGATAACGGGGACCGCTTTCAGGACGCGGTCACCGCGCGCATTCAGCACGACAACAGCCGTCATGATCGCCCACATCGCCAGCGTGATGATGTCATCATCATGGGCGCCCCATTCAGACTGCGACAGGTGCATGACGAGCGCATAGAGCCCGCAGACCGCGACCGCGGCGGCGGACAGGATCATGCGTTCCGGCAATCCTTTGTGAAATCCAAAGGTAAGCGCGGTGATCAGCAACCCGCTGCACGCGATGAAGTCAACGCGGGGCACAAGTCCTGCGACATAGAAAAACAGGATCACGCCGATTGTGGTGAAGCGCAGAGCCTCTGCCTGATCCCAGCCGATCCCCACGGCGCTCAGCGCGCGGGCCGCGCCACCGTCACGGATCGCGATGATCAGCAGGACGATGGAAAGGATCAGGAGGGCGCTGAAGATGCCCAGGGGAACGATCGCTGCGGAATTGTACCAGGATGCCGTGCTGACGCCGGCGCGGTTGTCACCGAAAAGCGGGATGTCAAATGTCCGCCAAAGGAAAAAGACCGATACGGCCAGCAAAACGAGGGCGCCCCAGAAGTCGCGGGCGCGCAATATCTCTTTATCTTCCATCATCTGTCCCGATCCGGAGGGTGATGAAAGAGCGCGGGACTGGCCCTCCCGCGCTCTTCACTCTTTGCCTTATGGGAGGCGCTTACGGGCGCTCGATACCCAGGCTCGCGGGATCAACCGTGGCCGAGCCAAGCTCCTGCAGCGTGTAGGCAAAGTTCGCTTCGAGGGTCGCAAAGATTTCCTGCGCTTCCTCGCCATACTGGCCGCCAACATCGTAGTTGTTGGCCGCAGCCCATTCTGCGACAACATCCGAAGCGATAGCGGCTTCGAAGGCTGCGCCGAGGGCGGCTTTCACCTCATCGGACGCACTGTTGTGCACGGCGAAGCCGATGGCTTGCTTCAGCGGCAGATAGGCGTCCAGACCGTCATAGATGTCAAAGGCGGATGGCACCGTCATGCCGCCGATTTCGGCGCTTTCCGGGGTCAGCATCGCCAATGGGCGCAGTTGGCCACCCTCGATCAGTGCTGCCTGTTCTGCCAGCGAAGTGACGACAAGAGCGACTTCGCCTGCAATCGCGGCCTCCTGACCTGGCGCGGAACCGCCATAAGGCACGAAGAGGAAGTCTGCATCGGCGCCATTCTCGATCGCAAGAAGGTTGAGGTGGTGGATCGAACCTGCGCCGGATGCTGCAGCCGGGATCGTGTCTGGCGCGGCCTGCGCTGCTTCGACCAGCTCTGCCAGCGTGGTGTAGGGGCTGTCCGCCGGAACAGAGATCAGATCGGGCGAGCCGCCGACAATGAACGGATACCAGAAGTCGAAGCGCTGATCCCAGCCGCCCTGGACGGCCGCGGTCACGTTGGATTCGGACAGACCGACCAGCGTGTAACCATCATCGGGCTGGTTCTGCACGTAGACCATACCATTCGAGCCTGCGACGCCGCCGGTCTGGTTGATCACGTTGATCGACACCGGCAGGTGCTTTTCCATCTCAGCCATGATCATGCGGTTGATGCTGTCCGTGCCACCACCAGCACCCCAGACAACTGCCGTGGTGATGTCGCGGAACGGATAGTCCTGTGCGACAGCCGCGCTGCCCAGACCCGTCGCCAATACGGCGGCTGCGGCGATCTTTGCCATGCTGAATTTCATTTGATCTGTCCTCCCAGACGTTAGGTGTTCGTTGTTGCATTTATTTGCGTATGCATTAATGAATGCACTGTCAACTTTTTGATTGGAGCAATCGAAAAGTTCACGGATAACGAGGCGGACGCAGAGGCACCCAGATGACCAAGACTTTCGACATTGCTGTATTTCAGGGGGATGGCATCGGGCCTGAAATTACGGGGCCAACGCTGGAAATTCTCAAGCGGATGGCGTCGGTCTCAACCGGCTACAATCTGCGGTTCCGCGATGCGCCCGCAGGGGCACGTCACTATGCCCAAACCGGCGAATCACTTCCGGCAGAGTCGATGAAAATCGCCCGTGAGGCGGATGCGATTCTGCTATCTGCGATGGGTCTACCGGACGTGCGCTATGCGGATGGAACCGAGATTTCACCACAGATCGACCTGCGGAAAGCCCTGACCCTGTTTGCAGGTGTGCGTCCGGTGACTGTGAAGAAGGGGCAGAACACTCCGCTCAACATGCCAGCCGATCGTGAGATTGATTTCGTGCTGATCCGTGAAAGCACGGAAGGTCTGTTTTACACCCAAGGTCGCGGCGAGGTGACGAAGAACGAAGCGCGGGAAACGCTGCTGATCACCCGCGATATCTCGGAAAAACTGTTCGAGTTTGCCTTCGCCCTGGCCCGTAGTCGGAAAGAGGTTGGACGCGGGCCAGGGCGGGTCACCTGTGTCGATAAAGCAAATGTGTTTCGCGCCTTCGCGTTCTTTCGCGAGATGTTTGATGCAGAGGCGGCGCGGAACCCTGACTTGCAGGCCGATCATGCCTATGTCGATGCGACAGCGCTTTGGATGGTGCAAAAGCCCTGGGATTTTGACGTGCTGGTGACCGAAAACATGTTTGGTGACATCCTGTCTGATCTGGGCGCTGGGCTGATGGGGGGGCTTGGGCTCGCCCCCTCTGCCGATATCGGCCTCGAACATGCGGTGTTCCAGCCATGCCATGGATCTGCGCCAGATATTGCCGGCAAGGGCGTTGCGAACCCGTTTGCGATGATCCTGTCGGCGGCAATGATGCTCGACTGGCTCGGCATCAAGCACGACAATGCCGATCTGCGGCAAGACGGGACGCGCCTGCGCGAGGCCGTGGAGGACGTGGTCAGCCAAGGTCGCGTGCTGACCCGCGATTTGGGTGGCTCGGCAGGCACAGACAGGGCGGCGCAAGCCGTGCTTGATGCGCTTTTCGTGGCATGACGGGGGCGGCCAAGCTGAGGGTTGCCTGCGTCGGTGCAGGGTATTTCAGCCAGTTTCATTATGGCAGTTGGGCGCGGATGGAGGGTGCCGAGGCGGTTGCGGCGTGTGATCGTGATTTGACGCTGGCCACGGCAACCGGATTGACGGCCTATAAGGACGTGGCGGAAATGCTGGCGGCGGAGCGGCCTGACCTGCTCGACATCATCCTGCCGCCCGCCTCACACGCTCAAGTCATACGCACCGCTTTGGCCGCCGGTGTGAAGTGGATGATCTGTCAAAAGCCGTTCTGCCGTGATCTCGCAGAAGCAGAGGCGATTACGCTGGAGGCAGAGGCGGCTGGCGCCAAGATCATCGTGCATGAGAATTTCCGCTTTCAGCCATGGTACCGTGCGATCAAGCGCGCGGTCGAAGACGGTGTGGTCGGACAGGTTCAGCAAGTGACGTTTCGCCTGCGGCCCGGAGACGGGCAGGGGGCGGATGCCTATCTGGACCGCCAGCCCTATTTCCAGACCATGCCACGGCTTCTGATCCACGAGACCGGCGTACATGTCGTCGATACGTTTCGATATCTGCTGGGGGATGCCGTATCGGTCTACGCGGACCTGCGGCGCATGAACCCGGTCATCGCGGGCGAGGATGCTGGGTTCGTCTTGTTTGAGCATCCCGACGGGGTCAGAGCTGTTTTCGACGGCAATCGCAATCTCGACCATAAGGCTGACAATCTGCGCCGAACGATGGGCGAAGCTTTGGTCGAAGGAACCGACGGGACGCTTAGCTTGCACGGTGATGGCAGGGTGACATTACGCAAATTTGGCTCCGATGACGACGCAGTGCTGTTGCCTGCCGATACGTGGGAGGGCTTTGGCGGAGACTGCGTGCATGCGCTGCAATCCCATGTCGTCGGGGCCATGCGCACCGGCACCCCCTTGGAAAATGAGGCGAGGGATTACTTGTATGTGGTACGGGCCGAAGCGGCGATCTATGCTTCTGCCGAAACAGGGGCCAGACAGGTGGTAAGCACGACGTGACAAGCTCTGCGCAAAAACCGGCAACCAATGTTCAGCGGGCGATCCATCAGCTGCGCGACAAGATCTTTTCAGGAGAGCTTGCAGCGGGATCGGATCATCTGGAGTCGGAGTTGGCAGAGGTGTTGAGCATGTCGCGAACACCAGTGCGCGAAGCTGTTCTGACGCTTGAAACGCAAGGCCTGCTGGAGCTGCGGCCACGAAAAGGCGTGCGCATTCTGCCAATCTCTCCAGAAGATATGGCGGAGGTCTATGACGTTCTGACAGAGTTGGAGAGCCTTGCAGCTGCACGTGCCGCGGCGTTTGGCTATAGCGCGCAGGAGTTGGCCCCGCTTGATCGGGCGATTGGCGACATGGATATCGCCATTCATTCCTCTAACCTCGAAGACTGGGCAGAGGCCGATGATCGGTTTCACCGAGAGCTTGTGCGGTTGGGGCGCAATTCGCGTGCCATCTCCATCGTCGAGATGATGAGCGATCAGGTGCGGCGGGCGCGCAGCATGACATTGTTTATGCGTCCGCTTCCCACCAAGTCGAATGAGGATCACCGCGAGGTGTTTCGCGCGATCATGGATGGGGATGCGGCGAAGGCGCGACAGACCCATCGGGAACATCGCGAACATGCCAAGCAGATGATCGTGGAACTGCTCAAGCGCCATCGTCTGCGCTACGTTTGAGAACGCGAAGAGAGGTACGCTGCTGACTTCGCGCATGCAGCATCTTTACTTCGCAAGCGCAGCGCGCCTACTGTGGCGTTCATGTCGAATGTTTTGTCCATCGTCGTTGTTGAAGAAGATCGCGACCGCGCTCTGACAATTGTGGACAGCCTGCGCGATGCGGGCGAGTTCGAGATCCATGTCATTGGAACCCGCACCGGCCTTGCCCGGCAGATAAAGGCCCGTGAGCCGGATGTCGTTTTGATCGACATCACCAATCCGTCGCGCGACATGCTGGAGGAGCTGGCACTTGCCTCCGGTCCGATGGAGCGGCCCGTTGCGATGTTTGTGGATCGGTCCGATGACGGTTTGTCGGATGCAGCCATCGAGGCCGGTGTTTCGGCTTACGTCGTGGATGGATTGCAGCCCGCACGCCTCAAACCGATCCTGGATGCGGCCATCACGCGCTTCCGCATGTTTCAGCGTATGCGAACAGAACTGGCTGAAACCAAGCGAGCGCTGGAGGAACGCAAAGTCATCGACCGTGCGAAAGGTATGGTGATGAAGGCGCGCGGCGTCAGTGAGGATGAGGCCTACGCGATCCTGCGAAAAGCCGCGATGGACCAGAACAAGCGTGTGGCCGAAGTCGCAGCGGCCCTCGTCACCGCTGCGGGGCTTTTGTCATGAAGGCGCGCTCGGTCACGCTGGGGTTCATACCGCTGGTCGATGCCGCGCCGCTGATCGTTGCCCATGAGATGGGGTTTGCCGCCGAAGAGGGGCTTTCGCTGACGCTCTCGCGCGCGCCGTCATGGTCTGCATTGCGCGATATGCTGCGGATCGGTCACCTGGATGCGGCGCATATGCTGTCACCTGTCCCTGTCGCCGCGGCGCTTGGTCTTGGCGGTGTGAGCGGTGGGCTCTCGGCCGTCTCTGTTCTGAGCATCAACGGAAATGTCATTGGTGTGAGCCGTGAGCTGGCCGCTCGATTGCGCGATGCGGGGCATGATTTCGCGTTTGATGATGCACGCAGTGCGGGCAATGCGCTGATCGCGGCCGCTGATAAGCCCCTGCGCATCGGTGTGCCCTTTCCGTTCTCGATGCATGCAGAATTGGTATTCTATTGGCTGACCGCGCTGGGATTGCCTGCACCGGAGAACCTGACCGTGCGCACGGTGCCGCCCGCCCTGATGGGAGAGGCGATCCGCGCAGGTGAGATTGATGCATTCTGTGTGGGGGAGCCTTGGGGAAGCCAAGCCGTTGAGACGGGTGTAGGCGAGCTTTTGTTGCCATGCTCTGCCATCTGGGCCTTTGCACCGGAAAAGGTGCTGGCGGTGCGCGATGAATGGGCGGATGCAGAACCCGCCCTCGTCCAATCCCTGATCCGCGCTGTCTGGCGCGCGAACCGGTGGCTTGCCGATCCGTCTTCCCGGATGCTCGCGGCAGAAATGCTTGCGCGTCCTGCATGGCTCGACCTGCCCGCGGAATTGCTGGATCGCGCGTTGGGCGGGCGATTGGTGATTTCGGCAAATGGGGACACCCGCAATGTGCCCGATCTTATTGAGTTTCACCGGGGTGCAGCCACTTTCCCCTGGCGCAGTCAGGCGGAATGGATCGCGTCGCGGCTGGCGCGTCGCGTTGGTCTGGACCCGGATCGCGCGGCGGAGCAGGCACGCTCTACGTTTCGCAGTGATATTTACCGCCTCGCCATGGAGCCTACGGGGATCGATTTGCCCGGCGCATCGGCGAAGTTGGAGGGCGCTTTGTCCGCTGATACGGCTGTCGCCTCTCGGGCTGGACGCTTGATTCTGCCACGCGACGCCTTCTTTGATGGCGAAATCTATGAGCCTTTGCTCAAGTAACGCGCATTTCTGCGCGACAGTTTGTCCATAAATTGTGCAATGCCAAAAAATGCCCGGATGAGGGCATTTTTCTTTTGCAGTTGCGAAAGGCGCGCGCTTTTATCGTCGCATCGGCAGGCAACGGAGCTCGTCGAACAAGATACGCCCTAAGATAGGGCCGTTTGTGAGCAAAGCCGCTCGACCCTTCCCGCCAAACAGAGGCGGGGTGTGTCGGCGGCTTTTTTTGTTGCCCGGTTGGCCGGGTTAACCACCAAATCCAGAGGCTCTTCCCATGAAGAAACTTCTTCTCGCCCTTGCAGCTTCCACTGGCCTTGTGGCCCCCGCATCTGCGGAGATGCTGGAACTTGAAACAGACATCCTGACCTTCGGGTTCATCAAGCTGACAGACATGGCGCCGCTCGCCGTGGCTTATGAGCAGGGCTACTTCTTCGATGAAGGGCTGTTCGTCACGCTTGAAGCCCAAGCCAACTGGAAGGTTCTGCTCGACGGTGTGATCGACGGTCAGCTTCAGGGCGCGCACATGCTGGCGGGTCAGCCGCTGGCGGCAACGATTGGCTATGGCACGGAAGCCCACATCGTGACGCCGTTCTCGATGGATTTGAACGGGAATGGGATCACGGTGTCCAACGAAGTCTGGGAAATGATGCGCCCGCACATCCCCTCGATGGAAGATGGACGCCCTCAGCACCCGATCAGCGCTGAAGCCCTGATCCCGGTGATTGAAGACTTCAATGCGCGCGGTGAGCCGTTCAACATGGGCATGGTCTTCCCGGTCTCGACGCATAACTACGAACTGCGTTATTGGCTGGCTGCTGGCGGGATCAACCCCGGTTACTATTCCCCCGACAACATCACGGGCCAGATCGGTGCAGAGGCGTTCCTGTCCGTCACCCCGCCGCCGCAGATGCCTGCGACGCTGGAAGCTGGCACCATCTCTGGCTACGCCGTGGGTGAGCCGTGGAACCAGCAGGCGGTCGTGAAGGGCATCGGTGTGCCGGTGATCACCGACTACCAGCTGTGGCGCAACAACCCGGAAAAGGTCTTCGGCTTGACCGCTGAGTTTGTTGAGGAGAACCCCAACACGACCCTCGCCGTGACCCGCGCGCTGATCCGAGCGGCCATGTGGCTGGATGAGAACGACAACGCGAACCGGCCTGAGGCAGTCGAGATCCTGTCCCGCCCGGAATATGTGGGTGCCGACTATGACGTGATCGCGGCCTCTATGACCGGCACATTCGAATTTGAGCCGGGCGACGTGCGCGAAGTGCCGGATTTCAATGTGTTCTTCCGCTACTACGCGACTTATCCCTACTACTCTGACGCTGTCTGGTATCTTACCCAGATGCGCCGCTGGGGTCAGATTGCCGAGCAGCAGCCGGACAGCTGGTATGATGAGGTCGCCCGCTCGGTCTATCGCCCGGACATCTATCTTGATGCGGCGCGTTCCCTTGTCGAAGACGGCTTGGCCAATGAAGCGGACTTCCCCTGGGACACTGACGGCTACCGTGAGGCCACCCCGGCTGAGGATATCATCGACGGCATCCCCTACGACGGGCGCACGCCGAATGCCTATCTGAACAGCCTGCCGATTGGTCTGCACGATGACCAGCGTGTCGTAGGCGACGAAGTGCAGGGCTAACGCCCTTCGCGTGTCCGGGCCGGGGGCCATTCTTCCCCTGCCAACCGGCCCGGACCCAAATTTTTCCTAAAGACAAGGTCTTTGAGCGATGAGCACCGCAGATCCCCAGTTTGAAGCAGACGCCGCACGCGAAGCCCGCCGCGCCCGTCTGTTCACCCGCATCAACACCGCAGATAAATGGCTGCAGGTCATTGGATTTGCCTGGCTCACCCCTGTTCTCAAGGCGGCTGCGGGGGATAATCCGCGTGCGCAGGTCGGTGAAATCTGGCGCCAGCTGGGTGTTCCAGTCCTTGCGATTGTGGCGTTCCTGATGATGTGGGGCACGCTTGCTCCGACGGTGCAGACCTCCCTTGGCGCTATCCCCGGACCGGCACAAGTTTGGGAGGAAGCCGTCAATTTGCACGATGACGCGCTGGCGAAAGCCGCGCGGGCAGAGCAATTTCAGGCTCAGGTCGATGCACGCAACCAGCGCCTGATTGATGCCGGCCGCGCCGACGAAGTGCGCGACGTGCCCTACACGGGCGCGCCGAGCTATTATCAGCAGATCTGGACCTCCATTCAGACCGTATTCTTCGGCTTTATGATTGCCACCGTGATCGCGGTGCCGTTGGGCATTGCCGCTGGACTTTCTGCCACGGCGAACGCTGCGCTGAACCCGCTGATCCAGATTTTCAAGCCGGTTTCTCCGCTGGCATGGCTCCCGATTGTCACGATGGTCGTGTCCGCCGTCTACACCACCAATGACGGGCTGTTTGCCAAGTCGTTCCTCGTGTCTGCCATCACGGTGACACTGTGTTCGTTGTGGCCGACGCTGATTAACACAGCGCTTGGTGTGGCCTCCATCGACAAGGATCTCGTGAGCGTTTCCAAGGTTCTCAAGATGAACACTTGGACCAAGATTACAAAGCTCGTTCTGCCCTCGGCCCTGCCGCTGATCTTCACCGGCCTGCGCCTTTCTCTCGGCGTAGGGTGGATGGTTCTGATCGCAGCGGAAATGCTGGCGCAGAACCCGGGTCTGGGCAAGTTCGTGTGGGATGAGTTCCAGAATGGCTCCTCCTCCAGCCTCGCCAAGATCATGGTGGCTGTCTTCACCATCGGGATCATCGGCTTCCTGCTCGACCGTGTGATGTATGCGCTGCAATCGCTCTTCACCTTCTCGAACAACCGGTGATCGCAATGGGCATCCTTACTTTTGATAATGTGAACAAGGGCTTCGGCGAAGGCGCACACCGCGCCGAGGTCCTCAAGAACATCTCGCTGGACGTAGCAGAAGGAGAGTTCGTCGCGATCCTGGGCTTTTCTGGAACGGGCAAGTCCACCCTCATGAACCTGATCGCGGGTCTCGAAACCCCTGATACCGGTTCAGTCACGTTCAAGGGCGCACCGATCGAGGGGCCGGGGCCGGAGCGGGGACTGGTGTTCCAGTCCTACTCTCTGATGCCTTGGCTGACGGTGCAGGGCAACGTGATGCTGGCGATTGATGCTGTGCATCCGAAGCTGTCCAAGGCTGAGAAGGCAGAGAAAGCCGCGCACTACATTCAGATGGTGGGTTTGAGCCATGCGACGTCCCGGCGCCCGGCAGAGCTTTCGGGCGGGATGCGGCAGCGTGTCTCCGTCGCGCGGGCACTGGCCATGGACCCCGAGATGCTGCTGCTCGATGAGCCTCTCTCCGCCCTCGATGCGTTGACCCGTGCCAATCTGGCCGATGAGATCCTTGAGATCTGGGAGCGGGACCGCAAGACCTGCATTCTGATCACCAATGATGTGGATGAGGCGATCCTGCTCGCGGACCGCATTGTGCCGCTGAACCCCGATGGCACCCTTGGTGAGCCGGTGACAGTGAACATCCCGCGTCCGCGCGACCGGATGGCCATGAACACCGACGAGACCTTCAAGGCGCTGCGGGCCGAGGTGACATCATACCTCATGGATGTGGGCATTGAGGCAAAGGTCGAAGGATCGCGCGTTCTGCCCGATGTGACGCCAATCCATGGTGTTCCAAAAGCTGTGGCAGAGGCGGCGGCTTCGGGCGCGACAGAGCGCTATATGGATTTCAGCCAAGTTCATAAGGTCTACCCGACGCCCAAAGGTCCGCTGACCGTTGTGGAGGATTTCAACCTCAAGCTCCGCAAGGGTGAGTTCATCTCTCTGATCGGGCACTCGGGGTGCGGTAAATCCACCGTCCTGACGATGGCCGCGGGTCTGAACGAAATCTCCAAAGGGGTCATCGCCCTTGATGGACGTGGGGTTCTGGGGGCCGATCCAGAGCGGGCGGTCGTGTTCCAGTCGCCAAACCTTTTCCCGTGGCTCAGCGCGAAAGAGAATGTCGCGATTGGGGTGGACAAGGTCTATCCGCGCGCCAGCCAGGCCGAGCGCCAGGACGTGGTTGAGTATTATCTGGAGCGGGTTGGACTGGCTGACTCGATGGATAAGCAGGCATCATCGCTTTCCAACGGGATGAAGCAACGCGTGGGTATCGCGCGGGCGTTCGCGCTCAGCCCCAAATTGCTTCTGCTGGATGAGCCGTTTGGAATGCTCGACAGCCTGACCCGGTGGGAATTGCAGGAAGTGCTGATGGAAGTCTGGAGCCGCACCAAGGTGACGGCAATCTGCGTCACGCATGATGTGGATGAGGCGATCCTGCTGGCAGACCGGGTGGTCATGATGACCAATGGGCCGCAAGCCACCATCGGCAAGATCACCAATGTGGATCTGCCCCGCCCCCGCACCCGCAAGGCGCTGCTGGAGCACCCGGATTACTACACCTACCGGCAGGAAGTGCTCGATTTCCTTGAAGAGTTTGAACACGGCGCAAAACCGAAGCCCAAGCCGGCCTCGGCGATTGCCGCGGAGTGAGCGCAATGAAGAAGAACCTCGTTATCATCGGAGCAGGGATGGCCTCCGGCCGCCTGCTCGAACATCTCACCGATGCGCAAGGCGCGGACTGGGATGTCACGCTGTTCAATGCCGAGCCGCGTGGGAATTATAACCGGATCATGCTGTCGCCGGTTTTGTCAGGAGACAAAACCTATGACGAGATCGTCACGCATGATGACGATTGGTATGCTGAACGCGGCGTTACCTGCCGGTTCGGAGAGCGTGTCACCGGTATTGATCGCGCAGCGAAGATCGTGCGCGCACCCAATGGCGACGTCGCCTATGACAAGCTGGTTCTCGGCACCGGTTCTGATCCGTTCATCATCCCGCTGCCCGGGCATGATCTGGACGGGGTGATTGCCTATCGCGATCTGGAAGACACCGAAAAGATGATGGGGATGGGCGCTGGCAAGCGCGTCGTCGTCATTGGTGGTGGGCTGCTCGGCCTAGAGGCGGCAGCGGGTATGGCTGCGCGTGGTGCCGATGTGACGGTCGTCCACATCATGGGCCACCTGATGGAGCGTCAGTTGGATGAGGCGGCGGGCTACCTGCTCAAGACCTCTTTGGAAGGTAAGGGTATCTCGATCCGCCTGCTGGCAAATTCCCAGGCTATTCTGGGCGAAAACGGGCATGTCCGCGCACTGCAACTCGATACGGGCGAAGAGCTTCCCTGCGATCTGTTGGTGATGGCAGTGGGCATCCGGCCCTCAGTTGCATTGGCGAAAGAGGCCGGACTGGCCGTCGGACGGGGTGTGCATGTTGATGATCAGCTTGTAACCTCCGACGCAGATGTGCTGGCCGTTGGGGAATGCGTTGAACATGATGGCGCGGTCTTCGGTCTTGTTGCCCCGCTCTACGATCAGGCCAAAGTTGCAGCACAGACCCTGATGGGTGAAGACGCGTCCTTTGTGCAGAAATCGCTCTCAACCAAGCTGAAGGTCACAGGGTGTGATCTCTTCTCTGCCGGGGACTTTGCAGAAGGCGAGGGACGCGAGGACATCGTGTTCCGGGATCCATCGCGTGGCGTCTACAAACGCCTCGTCATCAAGGACAACGTTGTTGTGGGTGCTGTCATGTACGGCGACACGGCGGACGGGAACTGGTTCTTCGGTCTGATCAAGGACAAGACCGACATTTCCGACATGCGTGAGACGCTGATCTTCGGGCCTGCCTTTCAGGGAGGATCCCCCGCGGACCCTCTCTCAGCCGTTGCAGCCTTGCCGCTTGATGCGGAAATCTGTGGCTGTAACGGCATTTGCAAAGGTACGATTGTTGACGCCATTACCGCAGGATCGACCGAACTGGGCGCGGTACGCGCTACGACCAAGGCGAGTGCCTCTTGCGGCACGTGCACTGGACTGGTGGAGCAACTCCTCGAAGTTACGCTGGGCGATGAATATGCAGCGCCCGAAAATGCTGCGATCTGTGGCTGCACCGATCTAAGCCACGAGGACGTGCGACGTCTGATCAAGACGAAGGAACTGAAATCCCAGCCTGCTGTCTGGCAGGAGTTGGGTTGGACGACACCGAATGGGTGTCATGTCTGTCGTCCGGCAGTGAACTTCTACCTGCTCGCTGACTGGCCGGTGGAGTATCAGGACGACCCGCAAAGCCGGTTCATCAACGAACGCAAGCACGCCAACATTCAGAAGGATGGTACGTTCAGCGTCGTGCCTCGGATGTGGGGGGGCATCACCAACGCCAACGAGTTGCGCGCCATCGCGGATGCAGCGGACAAGTACAATGTTCCGACCGTGAAGGTGACGGGAGGTCAGCGGATCGACCTTTTGGGCGTGAAGGGTGAGGACCTGCCTGCGATGTGGGCTGATCTGAACCGTGCCGGTCTCGTCTCGGGCCACGCCTATTCAAAGGGCCTGCGGACGGTGAAGACCTGTGTTGGAACGGATCACTGCCGGTTTGGCACACAAGATTCCACCGGCCTTGGCATCAAGCTGGAGCGTGCATTGTGGGGGTCTTGGACGCCACACAAGGTGAAACTTGGGGTTTCAGGTTGTCCGAGGAACTGTGCGGAGGCCACCTGTAAGGATGTCGGCATCGTCTGTGTCGATAGCGGCTATCAGATCGGTGTTGGTGGTGCGGCGGGGATGGACCTCAAAGAGATCGAGCGTCTGTGTGAGGTCGAGACCGAGCAAGAAGCGATGGACGTCGTCATCGCCTTCACCCAACTTTACCGCGAGAACGCCAAATATCTCGACCGGATGTACAAATGGATCGCGAAAGTCGGGCTGGACTGGGCAAAAGAGCGCGTCGTCGACGACCTGGAAGAGCGTGCGGCCCTCGTCGAGCGTTTCGAGTTGAGCCAGTCGATTTACCGTCGCGATCCTTGGGCCGATGAGGCCAAGAAGGCGCAGCAGAAATACACGCCCCTTGCTGATCTGACATTGGAGGCTGCGGAATGAACTGGCTCGATATTGGTGCCGTCGACGATATTCCGTTGCGCGGCGCACGGATTGTGAAGACGAAGGTGGGCTGTGTAGCGGTCTTTCGCACGGCTGAAGCGGAGATCTTTGCGGCCTCCAACACCTGCCCACACAAGGGCGGACCGCTCGCAGAGGGCATTGTCCACGGGCAGAAGGTAACGTGCCCGCTGCACAACTGGGTGTTCGACCTGAACACTGGTGAGGCGCAGGGTGCCGATGAGGGTCGCATCGCGACCTATCCGGTTCGCATTGATGACGGACGCATTCTGCTGGATGCGACCGACCTTATGGCGCAACGCGCCGCATGAGTGCGGAGGGCGAAATCCGCTCTACCTGTCCCTATTGCGGGGTTGGGTGCGGGGTTTTGCTGCGAGCTGACGGGCGTGGGGGCCTAGAGGTGCGCGGCGACCCCGAACATCCCGCGAATTACGGGCGTCTTTGCTCAAAGGGCAGCGCGCTTGGGGAGACGTTGGGTCTGGATGGGCGCTTGCTTGCCCCGCGCATTGATGGGGTCGAGGCGGTTTGGGACGATGCGCTCGAACTGGTGGCTGATAAGTTCAGTGCCGCCATTGAGGAGCATGGTCCCGACAGTGTCGCATTCTACGTCTCTGGTCAGCTTCTGACCGAAGATTACTACGTCGCCAACAAGCTGATGAAAGGCTTCATCGGCTCAGCCAATATCGACACGAATTCCCGGCTCTGCATGGCTTCCACAGTGGCCGGTCATAAGAGGGCTTTTGGCACCGATACCGTACCGGGGACATATGAAGACCTGGAAGAAGCTGATCTGGTCGTGCTTGTCGGCTCAAATCTGGCCTGGTGCCATCCGGTCTTGCATCAGCGGTTGCTGGCTGCGCGCGCGAGACGGGGCACCCGGATTGTCGTGGTGGATCCCCGCCGGACGGCCAGCTGTGATGCTGCCGATCTTCATCTGGCATTGGAGCCGGGCACGGACGTCGCCTTGTTCAACCACCTTCTTGCTGCCATCGCGGATGCTGGCTTGATTGCCCCGGATCGGGCTGGTGCAGTCAACGGCCTGGATGAGGCACTCGCAGCAGCGCGTGCGACGGATGTTTCCGCCACTGGTCTGTCCGGCGAACATCTCGCACAGTTTTGCGCAATGTGGACCGGCACGGAACGGGTTGTGACCGTGTTCAGCCAAGGCGTGAACCAGTCGACGTCTGGTTCGGACAAGGTGAACGCGATCCTCAACTGTCACCTGGCCACACACCGTATCGGTCGGATCGGGATGGGCCCATTCTCTGTCACCGGTCAGCCCAACGCCATGGGCGGGCGGGAAGTCGGCGGCTTGGCCAATATGCTGGCCTGCCATCTGGACCTCGAGAACGCAGACCACCGGATGGTTGTTGGGTCTTTCTGGAACGCAGCGTCTGCGATTCCGAACGCTCCGGGCCTGAAGGCGGTGGATATGTTCAAGGCGGTCGGGGACGGGCGCATCAAGGCGCTGTGGGTCATCCACACGAACCCCGCCGTCAGCATGCCGGATGCTGATGCGGTGCGTGATGCCATTGACGGCTGCCCATTCGTGGTGGTCAGCGACATCACTGCGGAAACCGACACTGCGCGGCTTGCTGATGTGGTACTGCCTGCTTCGGGCTGGGCCGAGAAATCGGGGACAGTGACGAACACTGACAGGACGATCAGTCGCCAGCGCTCTGTCTTGCCCTCCCCCGGGCTGGCACGACCTGACTGGCAAATTCTGGCGCAGGTCGCGCAGCGCATGGGCTGGGTCGCTGCCTTCGACTGGCAAAGCCCGGCGGAAATTTTCCGTGAATATGCAGCGCTTTCTGCCGCTTCCGCGCAGTTCGGGCGTGACTTCGATATTTCGGGTCTGCAGGGGCTGGACGAAGCGGAATATGACGCTCTCTCCCCCACCCGATGGCCCGTGACCCGCGAAGGTGGACGCGAGCGGTTCTTTGCGGATGGTCGCTATTATCACCCGGATGGCAAAGCGCGGATGCTGTCGGTTTCCCAGCGTGGACCGGCGGCCCGGACGGGTCCGAAATATCCGTTCCGTTTGAACACGGGCCGTATTCGCGATCAGTGGCACACCATGACGCGGACCGCACGGGCGCCCCGGCTCTCCGCCCATCTGGCGGAACCGTTCCTTGATATCCACCCCGAGGATGCCGCGCAGCTGGGGCTAGCACCGGCGGCGCTGGTCCGGGTGCGCAGTCCACAGGGGCAGGCCATCTTCCGGGCGCGGCAGACAAACACGGTTGCGCGTGGTCAGGTCTTCGCCCCCATTCACTGGACCGGTGAAACCGCCCCGGCTGCCCGTGTCGACGCTGTCATTCCTTCGGCCCATGATCCGATTTCCGGCCAGCCGGAAAGCAAGGCTGCAGTTGTTGCGGTCGAGCCATTTGAGGCGATGTGGTACGGGTTTGCCGTCTCCGCTGAACCGCTGGCACCCACATGTGAATACTGGGCCAGAAGCCGGACGGATGCTGGGTGGCGTGTCGAGTTGGCTGGCCTTACAGCCCCGGAAGATTGGGAGCACTATGCGCGGGCGCTGTTCGGCCTCGACGATGTCGAGACGCAGATGGTCAGCGACCCGGCCCGCGGTGCGACACGGATCGCCTTTCACCGTGATGGCGTCCTTCTAGCCGCATTGTTCCTGTCGGATGAACCGGTCATTGCGATGCGCGACTATGTGGCGAGCCTGCCGGGAACGGCGGCCCCCGCTGTGTTGTCCGGGCGGCGGCCCGGCGATCAGCCCGATCCGGGGCCGATCCTGTGTGCCTGCCTGTCGGTTGGGATCAACACGATCCTTTCGGCCATCGAAGACCAAAACCTGATGAGCGTAGAGGCGATCGGCGCCGCCCTTGGTGCCGGAACAAATTGCGGCTCTTGCCGCCCGGAAATCGCAGAGCTGATTGGCCGCTCCACGCGCAAGATCGCTGCTGAATAGGAGTGAGGACATGAAGAGCTTTCCGATGTTCATCAAGACCACCAACCGCGATGTTGTCATCGCGGGGGGCGGGGAACAGGCGGCTCAGAAGGCGCGTCTGATCCTGAAAACGGATGCACAGATTGTCCTGCTCGCCCCAGAGTTGGATGCGGAATTGCAAGCCATGGTGGATCAGGGGCGCGCGGTTCAGGATGAAAGCGCGCCGAGTGTCGCACAGTTCGAAACGGCGGCCTTGGCGTTCATTGCAACGGGATGCCCGGCCCATGATGCAGCCTTGCATGCTCTGGCAAAGGCCGCACGGTGCCCGGTCAATGTGGTTGACCGGCCGGATCTTTGTGACATCACGACCCCGTCCATTGTCGACCGCGATCCGGTTGTGGTGGCAATCGGGACAGAGGGGACGGCCCCCGTCCTTGCGCGCCAGATAAAGACACAAGTTGAACGTTCGCTGGCGCCCTCGCTTGGGGGGCTCGCAGCCTTTGCAGGGCGGATGCGGGCCGAAGTTTCCCGCCGCGTTCCGCGCGACAATCGGCGCGCATTCTGGCGCTGGGTGTTCTCGGACAAGCCGCGTCAACAGTGGACAAGTGGAGCGGAGGCGCATGCGATCAGCACGATCAAGCGCGCCATGGATGCGGGCGGCGCCTTTTCGCAAGACACCGCAGGCTCTATCGCGCTGGTCGGTGCCGGTCCGGGGGCGCGGGACCTTCTTACGTTGCGCGCGGTGGAGCGCCTGCAAGAGGCCGACGTCATCTTTTATGACCGGCTCGTGTGCGAAGAGGTGTTGGAGCTTGCGCGACGTGACGCCGAACGCGTGTTTGTCGGCAAACATGTCGGTGCACATTCTTGGCCGCAGGAGCGCATCAACGAGGTGATTGTTGCCGAAGCCCTGAAAGGACGGCGGGTCGTGCGTCTGAAATCCGGCGATCCCGGCATTTTTGGCCGAGCGGCAGAGGAAATGGAGGCCGCCCGGGCGTCCGGGATCGACGTTGAGATCGTGCCCGGCATCACGGCAGCCTGTGCCGCTGCCGCCGCGGGAGGTGTCACACTGACCGAGCGGGGCACGGCCGACACGCTGGTTCTGGCCACTGGCATGGCGCGCGAAGGCGCACCTTTGCCAGACACTCTGCGCCATGCCGGGCCGGGTACGACCCTTGCGCTTTACATGTCCGTCGCACAGGCCGGGCGATTGTCTGATCAGTTGATTGCCGATGGCCTGCCTGCCGATGCGGATGTTTTGATCGGGTCTTCGGTTTCCAAGGCGGCCGAACAAATGATCTCAACAACTGTGGGTGCGCTTGCGCAGACACTGGAGGCGTGGCAGATCAAAGGATGCGCAGTTTTGCTGATCACGTGGCCTGCAAATGTCGAGCGCGTTGAACAGGCTGTGCCGACCTACGCCAAGCCGGTTTTGCAAATCGCGTGATGGCGACGCTTTGGACAGTTCCGCACGCATGATCTAGCCTTTCCCATTGAAGGCAGGAGGACAGATCATGGATGATCGGAAGAGTGTTCAGGACTGGTGGCGCACATCCATCATCGACATGGCGCCAGGACGCATCGCGTTTCGCGGCCGTCCGATTGAAGAGCTGATTGGCACGGTCTCTTTCCCGCAAATGATCTGGCTGATGGTTCGGGGGGACATGCCAAGTGCGGCGCAGGCTGCCTTGTTTGAGGCGGCTTTGGTTGCAGGCGTGGACCATGGGCCGCAAGCCCCCTCAATTTCGGCCGCGCGCATGGCGGCAACCTGTGGTGTTGGCCTGAACAACGCGATGGCAACCGGCGTCAACATGCTGGGCGATGTGCATGGCGGGGCCGGGGAGCAATGCGCCGAGCTTTATTTCGACATCGACCAGCGTATGTCTGATGGAGCGCCTCTTGATCAGGCAGTGGAGGCGGGGCTAACCGCCTGGCGCGCCAAATACGGAAAGATCGTCAGCGGGTTCGGACATCGTTTCCACAAGCCCGTCGACCCGCGCGCGCCCCGTCTGATGACTCTGGTGCGTGACGCAGCAGAGGCAGGAACAGTCAGTGGCCGCTTTGCAGATATCGGAGAGGCGGTTCAGTCCGTTTTGTCGGAAAGACAGCCCATCGCGATGAATATTGACGGCGCAACGTCGGTGATCTTTTGCGAGTTGGGATTTGCGGCACCCCTGTCACGCGGGCTGTTCTGCCTGTCCCGATCCGTTGGCATTTTGGCCCATGCCTGGGAGCAAACCCAACAGGGCGGCCGCAACAAGGGGCCGATGCCGCCGAGCTTTCTGCCGACATATGACCCTGACCCGCAGGTATGAGCCGCTCTAAGGATGCCGTGCTGCGGTAACCCGTTCGACGACCGAGAGTGCGACGAACACAATGCAAACCCAGATGGGCAAGGCGAAGGCCGCAAAAGGCGTGCCGCGAAGCCAGACGCGCAATGCATCTCCGCCCGGTGGTAGCTCTCTCAAGCCAAAAAGGCCCGGACGAGACCAGAGGTCAAACGGCCAGAACCGGGAGATGTAGAGCAAGACGGTCGCGGCAAGCAGCGTAAGAACGATGCGCAGGACGTGTGCGATCATCACAGGCTCTCCACAGTTTCAGGATCTATGATCAGCACGGGCATGCCGCCGCGGAGTGAGATTTCTCCTTCCGCTTCGACATAGAGGCCGACGAAGTCAATCAGATCCCGCCCAATGGGCGCGCCATCTGCTGTGCCGATCAGGAAAAATTCGTGTCCGTTGATGGGCTCGGATGCCACGAAGACAGGAGGCACCTCTCCAACAAGGCAGAGCTGAGCGCATGCGCGGTGTCCTATCCCGGTGCCGGGACGCATCGCGCCGGCCAGGCACTTGCCGTCACAAATCTCTCCGGATAACCGCCAGCGTCCCAACGGCTCAATATCCAGCGTGGGGGCTTCACCCTCTGCCGCCATGACGCCTCGCCGTCCCCCGGCGACTTGCAACATGCGCAAGTCGCCCCGGTCCAAGATGATGCCTTGCAATGTCGCAAGCGCGCCGTCGAAGTCAGAGACGCGATTGGCGACGCCGAACTTGCCCACACCCGCCAGCAGAATGGTTTCGCCCGCCGCGACAAGCTCACTCCCCTCCGTCACATGCAGGGTCGGGTAGGGGGCGAGTGTGATTGTGCCGGTCAGTGTTTGTCGGCCGAAGTCGAAGCGGTAGCCGGACGGCCCCGGATCTTCCTGTGTGACGCTCACGGCCCAACTGAAAAGGGGGAAGGCGAGGATGAGCAGGAGCGATACGCCTGCAAGAAACCAGCGCAGCGACTTTGGCGCGGGAAGGTAACCGACGAAAAAGGGGTCTTCTTTGTCAGACATCAGACGGTGTCCTTATTCGCAGGTGTGGCGGCCACGGGCTCCACATAAGTTCCAGGGGGATTGGGCTCGCTCCGGATTAGAACCTTGGCGCCATCGATGCGCAGGTCATAGGTCGGCACCGTCTCTGTGAAAGGTTCGGGCGAACGGCCATTCGTGACGTTGTATTGAAAGCCATGCCACGGGCAGGTGACCAGGCAATCAATGATCCTGCCTTCGCCCAGCGGACCGTTCTGGTGGGAGCAGGCGTTTGAGATCGCAGAAAGCTTTCCCTCTTGCCGAAAGACGGCGACGCGCTCTCCTGTTGAGAGAACGGCGACTTTTCCAAAGCCTTCTTCAACCTGATCTGCGTGGCACGCGACCTCCCAGCCGTCCTGTGCGATCGATGCAGCCGGGTCGCCCGCCCTTCGATCTTTCATCACTGCGGCCAGATGCAGGGCAATGACAAGTGCGCCAGACAGACCGAACGCAACCGTCAGCCCCGTTGCATGCCCATCTTGCAGAACGCCCAGGGCGACATGGCCTATCACGGCGGCATAGGCGGCGTAGATCAGGAAGTGCAGAGCCTTCCAAATCGGTGGTGTCAGGAATTTCATCCAGAAATCATGGCTGGTCAGTGCGAGGACACCCAGACATAGCAGGGCAAACAGGCCAAGGATCTCAAAGGGGAAGCCGCGCACCCGGTCAAAGGATGTGTTGGTCGACAAAAGCGCCTCGTAGGTCTCGATCGGCGTAAAAGAGAAGTACCATCCAAGGATCGCGTAGGCGTGGGTCAGCGCGATGAAGAATGCCATGACCCCGAAATGCCGGCGATTGTAGAGCAATGGCAAAAACCGCGCATCGAGCCGCGCGAGCGGGCCAATGCACAAAATGACCGTCAGCATAAAGAATGCGCACGCGCCAAAGGCGCGGGCTGTGCGGATCTGACCGGTGATCGGACGGTCATGGGCCAGCAGGTCCGGGCTGACAAACATGAAGAACCACAGAAACGCTGCGACGGCTGCCAGCATGACGGCGTCGTAGACATACTTGTTCGGGTTCCACTGAACAGGGATGTATTTGACGCTCATTGAGGGGCCTCCAGCAGAACGGGTGGCGTGAGCAACTCCGTGCTTTGCCGCGCGGCGAGTGCTGCAAGAAAGATCAGGGGGATCACGACGGCCAGAACCATCCAGGCTTGCGCATGGAATGCGCGCGGTGGCTGATGCCTTTTTGCCCAGTCGTCGCGGCCCGTCTCAATGATCCACCAGCGCCACAGAACAAGCGGCCAGATCAGGATGATCCCCGGAACCAAGAGTGGGCGAAAGACATAGGCGCCGCGCGCATCTTCATCCACGCGACCTATGCCGATGGTCAGAAAAAGAGCAGAGATGGCGAGCCCGATCCAAACCCAGATCTCAGCCATCAGCACAAGGGTGGCGGCAAAGCTCATCGCACGCCCCCATAGGCAACCCCGGCCAGATCCGACATTTCGCGCTTCCACGTGGTCAGGTCATCGATGTTGAAATCGGACAGGTGCGCGTGGCCGCAGGCGCGCGCCATGACGGCCATAAGATGCGTGCTGGCCTCAAAGAAGTTGGTCAACTGCTTGGCAGAGCTTTCAACAACAATACGGCTGGCCAGATGGGGTTTCTGGCTGGCGATCCCGACCGGGCAGTTATTCGTGTGGCAGGCACGCATTGCGATGCATCCAATGGCCTGCATGGCCGCATTCGAGACGGCAATCGCATCGGCCCCCATCGCCATTGCCTTTACGAAATCGGCGGGTTTGCGTAATCCACCGGTAATGACGAGTGAGACATCGCCCCGCCCGAGACTGTCCAGATGTCTGCGCGCCCGGGCCAGAGCTGGTATTGTCGGCACTGAGATATTGTCGCGGAAGATGATCGGGGCCGCACCCGTGCCGCCGCCGCGGCCGTCAAGAATGATGTAGTCGACACCTACCTCGAGGGCTGCGTCGATGTCCTTTTCAATGTGTTGGGCGGATAATTTGTAACCGATCGGGATGCCTCCGGTCCTGTCACGAACCTCATCGGCGAACTCTTTGATCTGTGCAGGATCGGTCCAATCCGGGAACCGGGCTGGCGAGATTGCGTCCTGACCGGGTTCAAGCCCACGGACCTCAGCAATTTTTCCCTTAACCTTTTCCCCTGGCAGATGGCCGCCCGTGCCGGTCTTGGCCCCTTGTCCGCCTTTGAAATGGAATGCCTGCACCTTTGCCAGCTTGTCCCAATCGAAGCCAAACCGCCCCGATGCAAGCTCATAGAAATAGCGAGAGTTCGCCTCCTGCTCTTCGGGCATCATCCCGCCTTCGCCTGAACAAATGCCTGTCCCCGCGTTCTCTGCCCCAATGGCGAGGGCCAGCTTTGCAGGCTCTGACAAAGCGCCGAATGACATGTCCGAGACGAAGAGCGGGATATCCAGCCGCAACGGCTTTTGCGCATTCGGACCGATCACGACATCCGTGCCGACCGGGTCGTCGTCCAGAAGCGGCGGACGATGGAGTTGTGCCGTCAGAAGCTGAATATCGTCCCAATCGGGCAGCTCCGCCCGTGGCACGCCCATCGCATCGACAACGCCATGATGTCCCGTCTTGCTGAGCCCGTTCTTGGCATAGCCCTGGATTAATCCCGTATACGGCTCTTCAGCCGTTCCGTGCGATGTGTCCGCATACAGGCCCAGATAGGCGTCGCGGTTGAAGGGTTGCGGGTTCTTGAGGGCCCACGCACCGATTTCATCGGCATCGACGCAGATGTCGTCGCCTTCAAGCCAGCTTTCGAACTTGGGCAATTTCTCATCATTTGCGTATTCGGAAACACCGCTGTCGAGCCTGTAGTCCCAGTCATGAACTCCGCAAATCAGGTTGTTGCCCCGCACAAATCCGTCAGACATCAGCGCGCCGCGATGCAGACATCGACCGTAGAAGACCGAGATTTCATCATCGAACCGAACGACGACGAGATCGACTTCCCCAACCAGCGCGTAAGCTGGCTTGCGGTCGGGAAGGTCAGAGAGTTGAGCGACGGTCGTTGGTGTCATGGAGCTTTGCTTTCTTGATTTTGTGCGGACGGATTTCCCACAGCTAGACGGGTCACGATGATAGCGGGGGTGAATGGGATAGGGGGAAATACTTTCGGGGCGCATCGGCGGACCGCTGCCGTGGTTCGGGCCGATGTGCCATCGCAACGGGTTGCATCTGATTGCGCGGCGATTGGGTGAATGCCAAGCGCTGGGCTGCTTTCATTGCGGGGATCAGTCTGGTCCAACCCAAGTCAGACCAGCTCCATGTCGGTCATGATCTCGACAAGTGAGGGTCCGTCATGCGCCAGGGCCTGTTGCATGGCATCGGCGATCTGATCAGCTTCGGTGACCTTGATGCCGTGACCACCGCAAAGCCGTGCAAATGTTGCAAAGGATGGGTTCACCAAGTCGGTCTGCCAAGAGGGGAAATGCCCGGCACGCTGCTCTTTGGTGATCTTGCCCAATTGGCCGTTGTTCAACAGGATATGAGTGATGTTCATTCCGTATTTTACGGCTGTGGTGAACTCCATCGCATATTGGCCAAACCCGCCATCGCCAGAGATCGAGATTACGGGGCGGCCCGCATAGTCGGGGTCTTCCTGCGTCGCGGCCCAGGCACCCATCGCGGCCGGGAAGGAAAAGCCGATGGATCCCAGATAGCCCGACATCAGCACGCGCTGGCCCTTGGTCTCGAAATACCGACCGAAGGAATAGGTGTTGTTGCCGACATCGACCGCAATCACGGCGTTTTCGGGGCAAAGGGCAGAAAGATGCTTGAACACCACAGCCGCGCCCAGACCCTTGCCCGCGTCATCGGTGATCCGGCTCTCTTTCTCTGCGCGCCAAATGGCCCAACGCTCTGCGATCTCTTCCGCTTGGTCAGCGTGTTGATGGGGGGTGGAAAGCATCGCATCGCAAAACGCGCCGATCTCACCCCAGACTGGCAGGGCGACCGGGTGGAATTTACCGAGCTGCGCCCGCTCGAAATCCACCTGAATGATCGGCTTGCTTGGCTCGATCCCTGTATGGTTCGCGAAAGAGGAGCCGAGTGTCAGGATCAGGTCACATTCATTCATGAACCAGCTTGCAATCGGGGTGCCGGAGCGGCCGAGGACACCGGCCGCGTAAGGGTGGCTGTCGGAGACGAGCCCCTTGCCCTTGAACGTTGTCACGACGGGGGCTTTCAGGGCCTCGACCAGCGACAGAACCTGATCCATCGCCCCGACTGCGCCATGTCCGACGACGATGAAGGGGCGTTTGGCGCCCGCGATCATCTCCCGCGCTTTCTCAAGATCGTCAGCCGCAGCCTGTATCACAGGTTGGCCAAGCCGCCCGGCAGGTGAGGTTGCGTCCGCGTCAGACGGAACTGTCTGCACATCATCGGGGAAGACGAGATGTGCCACGTCCCGTTCTACAATTGCGGATTTGCAGGCGAGCGAGGCCAGCTCTGCATGATTCGAGGTGGTGAGTACGGGCTGCGAGAATTTCGTCACAGGGGCGAAAGCCGCCAGCAGGTCGATATCCTGAAACGCGCCCGGTCCGAACACCTGTGTTTGCACTTGCCCGGTCAGTGCGAGCACTGGCGCGCGATCAACTTTGGCATCCCACAGGCCGGTTACCAGGTTCGTTGCACCCGGTCCGGCAATTGCAAGGCACGCGGCAGGCTTGCCTGTCAATTTGCCGTATCCCGATGCAGCGAACGCGGCTGCCCCCTCATGTCGCACGCCGATATAGCGCATGTTGCCTGCGACGGTCTGACGGCGCAGCGCATCGGCCAATCCCAGATTGGAATGGCCAACCATGCCAAAGACCGCGCGAATGCCCCAATTCGAGAACGTTTCTGCCATGACATCGGTGACTGTTCTTTCGTGGTCCGGCTCAGGCTCTAGCCCGACAAAGACTTCTCCGTCTTCAACCTTCACATCGTAGAGTTGCTGCCCGGTATCCTCATGACCGCCCGGCGGGGCGCCGGTGATCGGGTCGAAGTCCCAACCATGCCAGGGGCACCGAATCCAGCAAGCGCCATCAACACCTTTCTCGATCGAGCCTTCGCCCAATGGGCCACCCTGGTGCGGGCAGCGATTGTCCATCGCGGCCCATTGGCCGTCGAAATGCGACAGGCAGATTGAGGTGGTCCGGGCCGTCACCGTCATTACGCGACCTTCCGGCAATTGCTCAACATCCGCCACCTTGATCCAGTCGAGCTCTGCCTGCTTTGTCGTCATGGTGGTCGTCCCTGTCTTGCGTATCACCGTGGTGATGATGTTGGTCGTGTCTCTTGAGTTTAGGCCCCAGCTTTCGCTCGGCAGAAATTACGCTTTCTCAAAACCGTGCGCGGCGCTGTGATCGATTGCGAGGAAAAACTGCGGCCGGGCCGATCACTTTTTTCACTGCATTTGCGGACAATCTGCGGTGCTGGCAGCGTCAATCATCAGAAATTTTCAGCAAGAAATTGATTTTTTGCGCGCGACAAGAAATTGTAAGGTTCGGAAAGAACGATTTTGACGGCAGAGAAGAATGCGATGAGCGAACAGAAAATCCGCAATATGGAGGAGTTCGCCCGGATCAGCGGAATCTCGCGGCCGACCGTCTCGAAATATTTCAACGATCCCGACAGCGTGCGCAGCACAACCCGCGCCCGGATCGAGAGCGCGTTGGAGCAATATGACTATCGCCCCAACATCTATGCGATGAACCAGAACCGAAAGCTGACAAAGAATGTCGGCATCGTTGTTCCGCTTCTGGCCGATCCATATTTTGCCGAGATAGCCCGTAATCTTGAGCAGCGTTGCATTGCGGCGGGGTACCGTCCGACCCTCTTCAGCTCCCATGGTGATCCCGCCTTCGAGGTCGAGGTTTTGGACACACTCCGCTCTCTCAAACCGGCGGGCGTGCTGCTTGCCCCCCTTGGGCGAGCCTCGGATGTTGCCGCGCTTGAACGTTTTTGCGAAGCCGTACCAACCGTGGTTTTCGACAGCAGCGTGGACGAGATCGGCCTAGCATTTGTTGGCTCTGACAACTTTCAGTTCACCCGTCACATCACCGACTATCTGTGCCGAACCGGAGAGCCGCCCTGCTTTTTCGAGATGCGGACCCCGGCCAACCCGAACGCTCATCGCAGACGACACAGCTATCTGAGCGCAATGGCCGCGTTCGGGCACACACCTACGGTCATCTCGGTAGATGGTGAGGGGTGGGCGTTTGAGGAAATCGGGCGACTGGGGGCGCATGAGGCGTTCCGTCAGGATCGGTTCACGTCGAACACGATCCTGTGCAGCAATGACCGGCTTGCAATCGGCATGCTGACCGCCTGCTACGAGCAGGGCATGAAAGTCGGGCGCGAAAACAAGGCTACGATTCGTGTCGCGGGGCAGGACGGTCATCCGTTTTCGCGCTACACCTGCCCACCGCTCACCACAATTTCCCACAATTACGACGCCGTATCCCAAACGGCGGCAGAGGCCTTGTTTGAAGCAATCGAGGGCAACGTTACCCCTTGGAAAAGCACACGTCTTGAGGGGCGGCTCATCCTGAGAGACTCCGCCTGAGAGGAATTTTCTTTACGCGCGTAAATTTTTAGTTGACGCCGCGTAGTCGCGTCTACTAGCGTCAGCGGACTACATCCAAACAGGGAGGTTCCGGATGTCCATCAAGAGCACGCTTCGCGCGGCCACGGCATTGTCACTTATTTCGGCTGGAAGCGTCTTTGCTGACGGCCACTCTTCAACGATCACAATCGCGACCGTGAACAACGGCGACATGATCCGTATGCAGGGCTACACCGATCAATTCACCGAGCAGACCGGCATCGCTGTCGAGTGGGTCACCCTCGAAGAAAACGTTCTGCGTCAGCGCGTCACGACTGACATCACCACAAATGGTGGTCAGTTCGATATCATGACCATCGGCATGTACGAGACCCCGATCTGGGGTGCGAACGGCTGGCTGGTTCCGCTCGACAACCTGTCCGACGAGTATGACGTGGACGATATCCTGCCGGCGATGGCAGGTGGATTGAGCCATGACGGTACGCTCTATGCCGCACCATTCTACGGTGAGAGCTCCATGATCATGTATCGCACCGACCTGATGGAAGCGGCTGGCCTCGAAATGCCCGACGCACCCACCTGGGAGTTTATCCGCGAGGCCGCAGCGGCCATGACGGACCGCGACGCCGAGATCAACGGCATCTGCCTGCGCGGCAAGGCCGGCTGGGGTGAGGGCGGCGCCTTCATCACTGCGATGTCCAACTCCTTCGGCGCACGTGTCTTTGACGAGAACTGGGTGCCCCAGCTCGACAGCGCAGAGTGGGCCGAGACGCTCAACTTCTTCGTCGACATGATGTCCGAGAGCGGCCCCGCGGGCTACGCGACCAACGGCTTCAACGAGAACCTGTCGCTGTTCCAGCAGGGCAAGTGCGGCATGTGGATTGACGCAACTGTTGCTGCATCGTTCGTGACCAACCCGAACGACTCTGACGTTGCGGACAGCGTGAGCTTCGCACTCGCACCTGACACCGGTCTGGGCAAGCGCTCTAACTGGCTGTGGGCATGGGCTCTGGGTATCCCAGCGGGTACTCAGCAGCAGGACGAAGCGATGCAGTTCATCGAGTGGGCGACGTCCAAGGACTACATCGAGCTGATCGCAGAGAACGAGGGCTGGGCAAACGTACCGCCGGGCGCACGTACCTCTCTCTACGAAACGCCAGAGTACCAGGAAGTGCCGTTCGCGCAGATGACGCTCGACTCCATCCTCTCGGCTGATCCGAACCAGCCGACCGTGGATCCAGTTCCTTACGTTGGCGTTCAGTTCGCAGCTATCCCCGAGTGGGCTGGCATGTGGACCCAGGTCAGCCAGGAATTCTCGGCAGCATATGCGGGCCAGCAGACTGTCGAAGAAGCACTCGCCAACGCGCAGGCGATTGCAACCGAAGAGATGGAAGCCGCAGGCTACTGATCTTTTCTCCCGGGGGCGGGCTGTTCGCGGCCTGCCCCACCAAAATCCCTTTCCGAATTCTGCCGTTTTCTCGCAGGCTGCAAGTGCCTGAACAGAGAGGTATTGCGCCATGGCGACCCAACATTCGAGATCAGCTGCCCGTATCATGATGGCACCGGCCGTCGTCCTTCTGCTCGGATGGATGCTGGTTCCGCTGACGATGACCCTCTACTTTTCCTTCAAACGGTATCTGCCGCTGCGCGGTGGCGATCTGGGGTGGACCGGTTTTGACAACTATGTCCGTTTCGTTTCCTCCAGCGCCTTTTGGCCGGCTGTTCAGACGACGCTGCTGATCGTGGGCGGTGTGCTGGTAATCACCATCGCGCTGGGCATTTTGCTGGCGATCTTGCTCGACCAGCCGATGTGGGGGCAGGGGATCGTCCGCATCCTCGTGATTGCACCGTTCTTCGTGATGCCAACGGTGTCTGCCCTCGTTTGGAAGAACATGTTCATGGATCCTGTGAACGGGCTGTTCGCTCACCTCTGGCGCTTTTTTGGAGCAGAGCCGATTTCATGGCTGTCAGAGGCGTCGCTTCCATCAATTGTCATGATCGTCTCCTGGCAGTGGCTGCCATTTGCGACGCTTATTCTTCTCACCGCGATCCAGTCGCTCGACAGTGAGCAGCTTGAAGCGGCCGAGATGGATGGTGCCTCACCGCTGAACCGGTTCTGGTTTATCATTCTGCCGCACCTGAGCCGTGCCGTGACAATTGTCCTGCTGATCCAGACGATCTTTCTGCTGTCGATCTTCGCGGAGATTTTCGTGACCACGGGCGGTGCGTTTGGCACGCGAACACTCACCTACCTGATCTACCAGCGGGTTCTGGAAAGCCAGAACGTCGGTCTGGGATCTGCGGGTGGTGTCTATGCAATCATTCTGGCCAATATCGTTGCGATCTTCCTGATGCGCATCGTCGGCAAGAACCTGGACGCGTGAGGAGGACCTGACCATGGCACGCGCCGTTACGACACAACGCAAGACACTCAACACAATATTGGCATGGGCAGTGGGTCTGTTGATCTTCTTCCCGATCCTGTGGACCATCCTGACCTCGTTCAAGACCGAGGCACAGGCCATCGCGAGCCCGCCGATCTTTTTGAACTTTGATTGGACACTCGAAAACTATGCGGTCGTGCAGGAGCGCTCTGACTACATGCGCTTCCTGTGGAACTCGTTGATCATCGCTGGTGGGTCCACTGTGCTGGGGATCATCATTGCGGTTCCCGCGGCTTGGTCGATGGCATTCGTTCCTTCCAAGCGCACCAAAGACATTCTGCTTTGGATGCTGTCCACCAAGATGCTTCCAGCGGTTGGCGTGCTCTACCCGATCTATCTGATCTGCATCGAGCTGGGCGTGCTGGACAACCGCGCTGCACTAGTCGTGATCCTGATGCTGATCAACCTGCCGATCATCGTCTGGATGCTCTACACCTATTTCCGCGAAATTCCGGGTGAGATCCTGGAAGCCGCGCGGATGGATGGCGCGACGCTGAAAGAGGAGCTGCTCTACATCCTGACGCCCATGGCTGTGCCCGGGATCGCCTCGACCTTGCTGTTGAACTTCATCCTTGCGTGGAACGAGGCGTTCTGGACGCTCAATCTGACAGCAGTTGATGCAGCCCCGCTGACGGCGTTCATCGCGAGCTATTCGAGCCCCGAGGGCCTCTTCTTCGCGAAGCTCAGTGCAGCCTCGACCATGGCCATCGCGCCAATCCTCATCCTTGGCTGGTTCAGCCAGAAACAACTCGTCCGCGGCCTCACCTTCGGCGCAGTGAAGTAAGGAACAGACACATGGGACAAATCCAACTGAACCAGGTCACCAAAAGCTTCGGCGACGTACAGGTGATCCCGCCGCTCGATCTGACAATTGAAGACGGTGAGTTCGCAGTTTTCGTCGGTCCGTCGGGATGCGGTAAGTCCACGTTGCTGCGACTGATCGCGGGGCTTGAGGACTTCACGACCGGTCATATTGAGATCGACGGCAAGGACGCGACAGCCGTTCCGCCCGCCAAGCGCGGACTGGCAATGGTGTTTCAAAGCTACGCCCTTTACCCGCACATGACCGTGCGCAAGAACATCGCGTTTCCTTTGCGGATGGCGAAGATGGATCAGGCCGAAATCGACCGGCGGGTAGAGAATGCAGCCAGTATTCTCAATCTTTCCGACTATCTCGACCGGCGTCCCGGGCAGCTGTCCGGCGGTCAGCGTCAGCGGGTCGCCATTGGCCGGGCCATCGTGCGTGAACCTGCGGCGTTCCTCTTCGACGAGCCGCTCTCGAACCTCGACGCGGCACTGCGTGTGGGAATGCGTATGGAAATCAGCGAGCTTCATAAGAAGCTTGCGACCACGATGATCTATGTGACGCATGATCAGGTCGAAGCGATGACCATGGCTGACAAGATCGTCGTGCTGCGCGCCGGTCATATTGAACAGGTCGGTTCGCCGCTCGAACTCTATCGCACCCCCCGCAACCTGTTCGTCGCAGGTTTCATTGGCTCACCCAAGATGAACTTCATCGAAGGGGCAGAGGCAGCAAAGCACGATGCGCACACAATTGGAGTGCGTCCTGAACATATTTCGGTCTCTGCTGAGGGTGGCGAATGGAAAGGTGTTGTCGGATTGTCGGAACATCTGGGCTCGGACACGTTTTTCCATATTCATGAGACCGGATTGGCCGAGACCATCACCGTACGTGCAGATGGTGAGGTTGCGTTCCGTTCTGGTGATACGGTTTACCTTAACCCGCGCGCTGACGTTATTCACCGCTTTGACGCAAACGGATTGCGGATCGGATGAGACGGTTAGAGGGCAAGGTTGCTCTAATCACCGGTGCGGCACGCGGTATCGGGCTCTCATTCGCGGAGGCTTATCTGCGCGAAGGGGCACGGGTTGTGCTTGCGGATATTGACCATGATCGGGCGCAGCAGGAAGCGCGGCGCCTTGGTGTAGGCGCTCTGGCTGTCGCACTTGATGTGACCCGTCAGGACAGCATCGACGCGGCCATTTCCGAAGCCAGTGAGGCGTTCGGGCCGATTGATATCCTAATCAACAACGCTGCGATTTTTACGGCAGCTCCTATTGTCGAGATTGAGCGCGCTGACACCGCGCGCGTTTTCGATATCAACGTGAATGGAACGCTGTTCATGATGCAGGCCGTGGCCAAGCACATGATTGCGAACGGCCGGCGCGGCGCGATTATCAACATGGCCTCTCAGGCTGGGCGCCGTGGTGAACCCCTGGTCGCCGTCTATTGCGCCAGCAAAGCCGCGGTGATCTCGCTTACACAGTCCGCAGGCCTCAATTTGATTTCACACGGGATCAATGTGAACGCCATCGCGCCGGGTGTTGTGGATGGCGAGCATTGGGAGGGCGTTGACGCCTTCTTTGCCAAACATGAAGGCAAGGCGCCTGGCCAAAAAAAGCGCGAGGTTGGAGAGGCTGTTCCCTTTGGCCGGATGGGAACTGCTGACGATCTGACCGGTATGGCAATCTTTCTGGCAAGTGACGAGGCGGAGTACATCGTCGCGCAAACCTATAATGTCGATGGCGGGAATTGGATGAGCTGATGGACGATCTGACGAAACCCAACGATCCCAGTCCGCTGAATGAGGCCAGTCTTTCGTCACTGGCCGCTACTCTTCCCGTTCCGACATATGATCGCTCGGCTTTGACGCCGGGGATCGTGCATATCGGACTTGGCAACTTTCACCGCGGGCATCAGGCGTGGTATCTGCACCGGCTGATGGAGCAGGGCAAGGCCCATGATTGGGCCATTGTCGGCGCGGGCGTTCGTTCCAATGACGCTGCGATGCGTGACCGCCTGTTGGCGCAAGATTGCCTGACGACACTGATCGAATTGCGGCCCGATGGGACGTCGGCAGAGATTTGTGGCTCCATGATTGATTTCCTTCCTGTGGAGGAGGGAAATGGCGCACTGATCGCCCAGATGGCGGAGCGCTCTATCCGGATCGTGTCCCTGACTGTGACAGAGGGTGGATATTTTCAGGACGCTGCAACAGGGTCGTTTACGCCCGAGCATGCCGATATTCAGCATGATGTTGCTTACCCCGACGCCCCGTGCACTGCGTTCGGTGCGATCGTTGCGGCACTCAAGCTGCGCCGTGCGTCCGGGGCCGGACCCTTCACAGTTCAAAGCTGTGATAACCTGCGCGGCAACGGAACGATCACAAAGGCAGCCGTGGTTGGCCTTGCACAGCTCACCGATTCTGATCTGGCAAACTGGATTGAAGAGCATGTGAGCTTTCCCAATGCCATGGTGGATTGTATCGTTCCGGCGACTGGGCCGCAGGAGCTGGCGTTGGCCCGTGTCCTTGGTGTGGCCGACGCCGCCCCGGTCACTCATGAAAGCTTTCGGCAGTGGGTGATCGAAGATGATTTTTGTGCCGGGCGCCCTGATTGGGACCTCGTCGGTGCGACCTTCACCAACCATGTTCACGACTATGAGGCGATGAAGATCCGCATTCTGAATGCAGGTCATCAGGTTCTTGCAAATGCTGGCGAGCTACTGAACGTCGGCACGATTTCAGACTGCATGGCCGATCCGTTGATTTCTGCGTTTTTCGCACGGGTCCAATCCGAAGAGATCGTGCCGCATGTCGCGGATGTTCCAGAGATGACGGCACCCGACTATTTGACGCTGATCACGGGTCGCTTCTCAAATGGAGCTATTCGCGACACGGTGCGCCGCGTGGCTTATGACGGGTCTTCCAGACATAGTGGCTTCATCCTGCCAATCGTCCGCGACGCCCTTGAGGCGGGTACTCCGGTCAGTGGTCTTGCGCTTTGCGAAGCTCTGTGGTGCTTCATGTGTCTGGGAACGCGCGAGGATGGGAGTTCGATTGAGGCTAACGATCCAATCTGGGATCTGCTTCAGCGAACGGCTGCCGCGGCGAAGGACGATCCGCAGGCGTGGCTTGGTCTAAGCCAGATCTACGGTGATCTCGGCGCGAATGAGCGCTTTGCCAACGCGTTCGCGTCCTGGCTGTCGCATCTGCATGACAAGGGCCCCTCCCATACCCTTGCGCACTACGTGCAGAGCTGACTTTGCCTGGCTGGGCGCGTGTTCACAGACGCGCGTCCCGCCCAACATAGGCGCCGCATTCAAGCAACGTGTCTTCAAATTCACGCATATGGGTTGTCGCGCCCTCGGATCGGCTGAGCATCGTCGCGACGAGCGCTTCAATCAGGGTGAAGGCTGCGACCAAGCTGGGCATTGCTTGCGGTCCGTCCATGCGCGGGATCAGGACGATGTCCGAACCATCTGCGATTGGGGCACGAATGTCATCGGTGATCGCGATGATCTTCAGTCCGCGCTGTCTTGCCAACGCATGTGCGCGGATCGTCTCGGTCGAATAATGTGAAAAGGTGATTGGCACGACGACATCGCCGGGCTGCGCGCGGGCCATGAGGTCGTAAATGTCGCCGGGTTCACTGCTGCGCCGCACGAAATTCTTGAACGCCATGCCCCCGCAATAGCTCAGGTAATGTGCGAGCGAGAAACAGCTTCTGACACCAATGATGTAGGCCTGACGGGCTTCGAGCAGCATTGTCGCCGCACGTTCCAGCTGACGCCGGGTTTCCACATCGAATACACCTTCGATGTTGCGCACAGCGCTTTGGTGCATTTCGTCGAACAGACGTTCGCTTGGCTCACCTTTCAGCTTTGCTGCGCGGTTTGTGTAGCTGCTGCTATTCTGCCGAAGGGCCTCCTGAAAGGCGCGGCGACAGGGATCGAAGCCGTCATAGCCCAGTGATTGTGCCAGTCGCACAACCGTGTTGGCATTGACATTGGCCAGGGTCGCAAGACTGCGCACAGAGTTAAAGGCAAGCTCTTGCGGGTGGCCCAAAGCCCAGTCTGCGAAACTGGCCACTTTCGGTGGGGCAGTCTTACGCAGCTCCAGCAGGCGGGCCCGTAATGTGTCGAGCTCTGAGGACCGGGCAATAAAACGGTTTTCGGTGTTCATAATACGTTTGTATCATGCTCTTGACGTAATTCAATCGAATGTATCTTATCGAAGTGCTGAATTTTTCATCAGCCTACTTCAGGGAGATTCGTCTTATGTCAAAGCCCATCGTCGGCGCGTTGGTCGCTGCTGCGACCGCATTCGGTGCAAGTGCTGCTACCGCACAGGATCAGACCTTTATCGCCATTGGCACCGGTGGTGTTACGGGCGTTTACTACCCCACGGGCGGTGCGATCTGCCGTCTGGTCAACCGCAACCGTTCCGAGCACGGCATTCGCTGTGGCGTCGAGTCGACCGGTGGTTCGGTGTTCAACATCAATGCAATTCGCGGTGGCGAACTGGAATTTGGTGTCGCTCAGTCCGACTGGCAGTACCATGCCTATAACGGTTCCTCCCGCTTTGAGGAGCAGGGCGCGTTCGAAGGCCTGCGCGCCGTCTTCTCCGTGCACCCAGAGCCGTTCACGGTCGTCGCCCGGGCGGATGCGGGCATCGAGACCTTCATGGACCTCGAAGGCAAGCGTGTGAACGTCGGCAACCCTGGTTCGGGCCAGCGTGGCACGATGGAAGTTCTGATGGCCGAGCTTGGCTGGACCATGGACAATTTTGCAGTGGCATCCGAGCTTCAGGCCGCAGAGCAGTCTCAGGCCCTGTGCGACAACAACATCGACGCAATGGTCTACACCGTCGGTCACCCGTCCGGCTCCATTCAGGAAGCGACCACGGCCTGTGACTCCGTGCTGGTTGAGGTGTCCGGTGAGGCCGTCGACACGCTGGTTGCCGACAACCCATTCTATCGCACCGCGACTATCCCGGGCGGTATGTATCGTGGGAATGACGCTGACACGATGACCTTCGGTGTCGGTGCAACCTTCGTCACCTCTGCGGATGTGTCTGAGGACGTGGTCTACGAAGTGGTCAAAGCAGTCTTCGACAATATCGACCAGTTCCGTGATCTGCACCCGGCCTTTGCGAATCTGGATCCGGCCGAGATGGCAAATGATGGTCTGTCCGCGCCGCTGCACCCTGGTGCAGAGCGCTACTACCGTGAAGCTGGCCTGATCGAGTAATCGTCTCGCCGCACAAGATTGCCGATGGCGGGGAGACCTGCCATCGGACCTCCCATCCAAGGCGCCAGCAGAGCGCCCACCACTGCACAGGGAATCGACCAGATGAGCGGACCGACGGATCGTGAACAGATCACGCAAGGACAGCGGCAATTCAGTGACGATGAGTTGCAGGACCTTGTGGCCTCGACCGACAGCGGGGCGCGTGATCCGTCCAGTAAGGGCGTGGCGATGCTTATTGCCGGTCTCGCACTGGCGTGGTCCTTGTTCCAACTCTGGATCGCCCAGCCCCAGCTTTGGTTTGCAGAATATCTGCCGGTCCTGAACTCGTCGCAGACGCGGCCCATCCACCTGACCTTTGCCATTGTACTGGCGTTCCTTGCCTACCCGGCATTCAAGGGCTCCCCCCGTGATCGTGTTCCAGTCACGGATTGGATCCTGTTGATCGTTGGCGGCGGATGCGCTTTCTACGTCTTCTGGTTCTCAGATCATCTGGCCCTGACCGCGCGTTCGGGCCTTCCAACAGATACCCAAGTTTATATCGGTGCTGTGGGCTTATTGTGCCTGCTCGAAGCAAGCCGCCGCGCACTTGGCCCGGCACTCACCGTCGTCGGTTCACTCTTCTTGCTCTATGCCTATATGGGCACGGGCTGGCTGATCCCCGAATTGGTGGAGCATGAGGGGCTGAGCTTTACCGCCCTTATGAACGCTCAGTGGCTGGATACGGCTGGCGTGTTCGGCATTCCGTTGGGTGTTTCCACTGCGTTCGTGTTCCTGTTCGTTCTGTTCGGCTCCCTGCTCGATAAAGCGGGGGCCGGCAATTACTTCATCAAGCTGGCATTCGCAGGTCTGGGCCATTTGCGCGGTGGCCCAGCGAAAGCGGCGGTTGTCGGGTCCGCGATGACGGGCCTGATCTCAGGCTCTTCCATCGCAAACGTGGTGACCACGGGAACGTTTACCATCCCGCTGATGAAGCGGGTGGGCTTCACCTCTGAACAGGCCGGATCGGTCGAGGTTGCCTCCTCCGTCAACGGGCAGATCATGCCACCGGTCATGGGGGCCGCGGCCTTCCTGATGGTGGAGTTCATCGGGATTTCCTATGTCGAGGTGATCAAGCACGCCTTCATCCCGGCGGTGATCTCCTACATCGCGTTGGTCTATATTGTGCACCTTGAGGCACTGAAGAAGGACATGCCCGCATTGGGTGAGGCGAAAAGCTTCATCGGACTGATCCTGAACTTCTTCATCGGTTTTGCGATTGCCGGTGCTGCTTTCACCGCTTTGATCTATGCAATGGGGGCGCTGGAGTCGGCGCTGCCTGCACTCTCTGGCCCGATCGCGATTGTGGGGCTGTTGGCCGTTTACATCTATCTGGTGTCGGTTGCGGCCAAGCGGCCCGACCTTGAGGTGGATGATCCCAACGCGACGGAAATCAAGCTGCCGACCGTGAAAGAGGTCTATGCGACCGGTCTGCACTATGTGCTGCCCATCGTGGTGCTGGTCTGGTTCCTGATGGTCGAGCGGCAGAGCCCGGCGAAGTCGGCCTTCTACGCGACGTCCCTGATGCTATTCATCATTGTCACGCAGCGCCCGCTGAAGGCGCTTTTCCGAGGGCAGGGCGGCCAACTCGCGGCGGAGTTCAAGGGCGGTTTTGACGATCTGATCGCGGGCCTGATCGGTGGTGCGCGGAACATGATTGGGATCGGTGTCGCAACCGCGGCTGCGGGCATCATCGTCGCAACCGTGACCAAGACCCCCATCGGAACGGAGCTTGCCGGATTGGTCGAGATGCTGTCAGGCGGCAATCTGTTGCTGATGCTGATGCTGATCGGCCTGTTCTCTCTGATCCTGGGCATGGGTCTGCCGACCACCGCGAACTACATCGTCGTCTCGTCGCTGATGGCCTCGGTTGTGGTATCACTGGGCGCACAGGAGGGGCTGATCGTGCCGCTGATCGCGGCGCACTTGTTTGTGTTCTATTTCGGGATCATGGCCGATGTGACGCCGCCCGTGGGGCTTGCCAGTTTCGCGGCTGCTGCCGTATCGGGTGGGGATCCGATCAAGACCGGCTTCACGGCATTCTTCTACAGCCTGCGCACAGTCGCACTGCCGTTCCTGTTCATCTTCAATCCGACGCTGATCCTGTACGGTGTCGATCTGGGAACGTGGGCCGGGATATTTGAGGCGATCACCGTCTTCATTGTCGCGACGATTGCGATGCTGCTGTTCGCGGCGGCCACGCAGGGCTATTTCTTTGCCCGTTCGCGCATCTACGAAAGCGCGATGTTGTTGCTGGTGGCGTTCACGCTGTTTGTGCCGAATGTCTGGCTGGACATGGTGCAAAGCCCGTTCCGCGACGCGCCCCCGGCGGAGTTTGAGAGCGCGCTGGCCGAAGCGGAAGCGGACAGTCAGCTTCGCCTCCTGATCTCAGGCCCCGATTTTGACACTGGCGAGATCGTAGAGCTGACCTTGCCCGTCACGGTAAGCGATGCGCCTGCCGCGCAACGTGTCTCTGACACGGGCATTCTGATGTTCGAAGAAGGCGACATCATGCGTCTCGATGAGCCGATGTTCGGATCGGACGCAGGCGATGCGATGGCGGATTTCGATTTCTACTCCGATGAACCTGTGCAGCTCGTCTCGGTTCAGGTGCCGCAAAATCGGATGCCGAAAGAAGTCTTCTATCTTCCCGCCTTGCTTTTGCTCGGGCTTGTGATCGCGCTTCAGCGTCGTCGCCAGACCAAACCCGCCTTCTAAGGAACGCCTGCGATGTTTGAGAAAATCCTGCTGCCCATCGATCTGTCCGATCCTGCAAGCTGGAACCGCGCGCTGCCTGCAGCGCTGACGCTCGGCGCCGACAGCGGCGCGGTATTGCACGTGGTTACGGTCGTGCCAGATTTTGGCCTCTCGGTCGTTGGCAGTTTCTTTGAAAAGGGCTTCGAGGAAATGGCGTTGAAAGAAATTGGCGGCAAGCTGACAGAGTGGGTGTCCGCCAATGTGCCTGACGGCGTGGCGGTGCAACCGCATGTCATGCATGGCCGGGTCTATGACCAGATCATCCACGCGGCGGATAAACTGGACGTGGACGCGATTGTCCTGGGCGCCCATGCGCCAGAGCTGAGCGACTATTTGCTGGGCCCGAATGCCGCGCGGGTTGTGCGGCACGCCAAGCAATCGGTCTTTGTTGTCAAAGGGTAGATAAGACGATGACAAGTCATGTGTTTGGCCGCAGCTCTGCCGCGCGGCCCGTTGCCGTGCGCGGTGAGGGATGCTTCATTTTTGACCGAGACGGGAAAGCCTATCTCGATGGATCGGGGGGGGCTGCGGTGTCATGCCTTGGTCATTCTGACCCGGATGTACGTGCGGCAGTACATGGGCAACTCGATGACCTTGCCTTCGCCCATACTGGCTTTTTCACGTCAGACGCGGCAGAGACACTTTCGGATCTGTTGATCGAGCATGCGCCTGCCGGGATTGATCGCGCCTATCTGCTGTCTGGTGGCTCCGAAGCGGTCGAGGCCGCCCTGAAGCTGGCACGCCAGTACTTTCTGGAAATCGGTGAGCCTGGCCGCCACCGCGTCATCGCGCGGCGGCAAAGCTATCACGGCAACACGCTCGGCGCGCTTGCCGCTGGCGGAAACGCGTGGCGCCGGGAAAAATATGCGCCAATGCTGGTTGAGACGACACATATCGAACCGTGTTTCGAGTATCGTTACCGCGATGATGCCGAAAGCAGCCCGGCCTATGGACAGCGCGCGGCAAATGCACTGGAAGATGAAATCCAGCGCCTTGGGCCGGACAGCGTGATGGCCTTTATTGCCGAGCCGGTTGTTGGGGCGACGGCCGGGGCGGTTCCGGCGGTGGAAAGCTATTTCAAACGTATCCGCGAAATCTGCGACAAGTACGGCGTCCTTCTGATCCTTGATGAGGTCATGTGCGGTATGGGGCGCACGGGCACGCTCTTTGCGTGTGAGCAGGATGGGATATCGCCTGACATCGTCACGATCGCCAAGGGTCTTGGCGCGGGGTATATGCCAATTGGGGCGATGTTGTGCTCTGACACGATCTATGACGCAATCGCAAATGGCTCCGGCAGTTTTCAGCACGGTCATACCTATCATGGACATCCCCTTGCGGCGGCGGCGGGTGCTGCCGTGCTCAAAGCCATTCTGGACCGCGACCTGCTGACCCGTGTGAAGGCGCAAGGCGCACTGTTGGCAGAGATGCTGGACTCACGCTTTGGGCAGCATCCGCACATTGGCGATCTGCGGGGCCGTGGCCTGTTTCGCGGGATTGAACTGGTCGCGGATCGCGCAGACAAAACCTGCTTCGATCCCGCCCGCAAGATTCATCTGAAAGTAAAGGCGGCAGCCATGCAGGAGGGCCTGATCTGCTATCCGGCGGGTGGTACGGTCGATGGCAAGCATGGGGATCACGTCTTGCTCGCGCCTCCGTATATCATCAGCGACGATGAGCTTGAGATGCTTGTCACGCGTCTTGGCCGCGCCATCGACACGGCAATCGCGCAGTGACAGGTGGCCTTCAAATGCTGCCGCGGATCATGGTCGCCCCCAACGGCGCGCGACGGGGAAAGGCAGATCATCCGGCCTTGCCCATTAGTGTCAGTGAGACGGTGAATACGGCCGCGCGCTGTCATGCTGCCGGGGCGGATGCGTTGCATGCCCATGTGCGTGACGCGGATGGGGCGCATGTTCTGGATGCAGGGCTCTATCGCGAGTTGCTTGCCGAGATGGATCGCGCGGTGCCGTCGATGCCGGTCCAAATTACAACCGAGGCGGTGGGCCGATACTCACCGCAGCAACAGCGCAGGCTTGTCTGGGATGTCGAACCCGAAGGCGTGTCGGTCGCTCTGCGGGAAATGTGGCCAGAGGATGGGCGAGATGCCGAGGCTGCGACGTTTTACAATGATGCGTCGGTTGCCGGGATAGCCGTCCAGCATATCCTCTATTCGCCAGATGATGTCGCGCGATTGGCAGATTTCGTGTCGAGAGGCTGGATCGCCAAGCCTGCGCAACTGCTCTTTGTTTTGGGGCGCTACAATCCGCCGCGCTTGGGACATCCGAATGATCTTGGCGCTTTTCGGGCGGCGCTGGGCCCACTTGCCGATTGCCAGTGGGCTGTCTGCGCATTTGGGCGGAATGAGCAGGCCTGTCTGCTTGAGGCCGCCGGAAATGGTGGCTGCATGCGCATTGGCTTTGAGAATAATATCGAGTTGGGTGATGGCCGCCCTTCGATCTCGAATGATGATCAGGTTCGCCGACTTATGCGCGCATTGGAAGATTTGAAACCGGTGGCGTCCCTCCCATCCTAGGCTATGGTTCGCCTGATGAAGGCGCGCGACAAATCCATTCTGCTGCTAGGAGCAACCGGTACGATCGGCGCTGCTGTTCATGCGGCTTTGATTGACGAGGGCTATGTAGTCGTCGCCCCCACCCGAAGACCGGTCACGCTGGCCGGTGCGGTTCAAATCGATCATTCCCAGGCTGCATTTGAGCGACTGATGACTGAACATGATGTTGGCGCCGTCATCTCTTGCGTCGCGTCGCGCAACGGCTTGCCCAAAGATGCCTGGGCTATTGACTACGGTTTGAACAGCACGGCGTTGAAGGCAGCGGTTGCCTGCAACCTTTCCCAATTTGTGATGTTGTCAGCGATCTGCGTTCAGAAACCGGTTTTGGAGTTTCAGAAAGCGAAGTTGGCCTTCGAAGTGGAACTTCGGTTGGCCCCACTGATTTGGAGCATCATCCGCCCCACGGCCTTCTTTAAGTCATTGTCGGGCCAGATGAGGCGGTTGCAGAACGGCAAGCCATTTCTGCTGTTTGGCAATGGCGCTCTGACCAAGTGCAAGCCGATCAGTGACAGGGATCTGGCGCGCTTCATTGTACGGGCTCTCTCTGATCCTGAAATGAACAATCGAGTATTGCCGATCGGTGGGCCGGGGCCTGCAATATCGCCGCGGCAGCAAGGAGATTTGTTGTTCGAGGCGACTGGCGCGACGCCTCGGTTCAAGAGATTGCCAGTCGGCTTCCTGTCGACCATTATTGGTGTGCTCGGCATTTTGGGAATGGTCCTGCCGCGCCTGCGTGAGAAGGCCGAACTGGCGCGCATAGGTCGCTATTATGCGACAGAGTCGATGCTGCTCTGGGATGCAAAGGCGCAGCAATATGATGCTGATGCCACCGCTGAATTTGGGCAGGACACACTTGCGGAGCACTATGCCGCACTTGCCGCAGGTGAGCGCGAGGATGACCGTGGAGCACATGTGGTTTTCTGACGGAAACGGGCGAAACGCGCATATCGGTGGATAAATTCACAAACGGTACACCTTTGCATTCCGAAAGCCGGAATTGGACTCGACTAAATGCCCGACAGGTTTTATCGCCTATGGCATCCAAGACCTGCCCGGGTTTCGCATGGCTTAGTATCGGGCAGGCCGTAGGCACATTGATGTGGCTTATGTGAATCGAACCGGACCAGCGCAAACAAAGGCGAAGTGAGCTCATGAGCGATACGACCCAGCAGACCGTCATCTATACCGTCACCGATGAAGCGCCCCAATTGGCGGCTGCATCCCTTCTTCCGATCATCCGACGCTTTGCGCGCGAAATCGGCATCGATATGGCGGAGCGCGACATTTCGCTCGCCGGACGGATTCTGGCGGTCTTTCCTGAGTACCTGGACGCAGACAAGGTGCAGTCCGACGATCTGGCCCGCCTCGGTGAATTGGTGACGACGGCTGACGCGAACGTCATCAAGCTTCCCAACATCTCCGCCTCTGTGCCGCAGCTGGTCGCCGCAGTCCGTGAACTTCAGGACAACGGCTTTGCAATTCCGGACTACCCCGAAGCGCCTAGCTCGGACGAAGAGCGCGACATCCGTTCCCGCTATGACAGTGTGAAGGGATCGGCCGTGAACCCGGTGCTGCGCGAAGGCAATTCCGACCGCCGCGCGCCCGCTGCTGTAAAGGCCTATGCTCAGGCCAATCCGCATTCGATGGGTAAATGGACCGCTGACAGCAAGACGCGTGTTAGCACGATGTCGGGTGGTGACTTCCGCTCGAACGAGCGATCGGTCACGCTCGAAGCGGACGACACGCTTTCAATCATCCACGAAGGTGCGGGTGGCGCAACGACACTGAAGGACGGGCTTGCCCTGCCTGCGGGCACGATTGTCGATGCGACATTCATGTCCCGTAATGCGCTTCTGAGCTTTCTGAGCGATGCAATTGAAACGACAGCGCAGGATGGCACGCTATTTTCCCTTCACATGAAGGCGACGATGATGAAGGTCTCGGACCCCATCATCTTTGGTCATGCGGTCCGCGCCTATCTCGCACCGGTCTTTGAAGCGCATGGGCAGGCTCTTTCAGAGGCCGGTGTGAACCCGAATGCGGGTCTTGGCACGATGCTCGACCAGATTGCCGAGATGCCCAACGGCGATGCGATCCGATCGGAGATCGACGGGCTGCTGGCTGAGCGTCCGCCGCTTTACATGGTGAACTCTGATAAAGGTATCACCAACCTGCACGTTCCCTCAGATGTCATCATTGATGCGTCTATGCCCGCGGTTCTGCGCGCAGGCGGTAAGGGCTGGGGCCCCGATGGCAATGAAGCCGATACCAACTGCGTAATTCCGGACAGCTCCTACGCGCCGGTTTATGCAGAGGCGGTGAACTTCTTTAAGGAAAACGGTGCGCTCGACCCGACTACAGCCGGGACGGTTCAGAACATTGGCTTGATGGCGAAGAAGGCTGAGGAGTACGGCTCCCACCCGACTACATTCGAAATTCCCGCTGCGGGAACGGTGAAGGTTGTGGATGCGGCGGGCACTGTCCTGATCTCGCACGACGTTGAAGCGGGAGACATCTGGCGCATGGCGACCACGCGTCGCGAGGCTGTTGTGAACTGGGTTGAGCTGACGCTCGCACGGCAGGCACTGACCGGCTACAAGACGGTCTTCTGGTTGGACAAGACGCGCGCGCACGACGCGGAACTTCTCAAGATGATCACGCCGCAGCTTGAAGCCGCAGGTGCTCTTGAAAAGGTCTCGATCATGGCCCCGGCAGAGGCCACACGTGATGCGTTCAAGACGATCTTTGCGGGTGAGAACACCATTGCCGTCACCGGTAACGTTCTGCGCGATTACCTGACAGACCTCTATCCGATCCTTGAAGTCGGCACTTCGGCCAAGATGCTGTCCGTCGTAAAGCTGATGAATGGCGGCGGTCTGTTCGAAACCGGTGCGGGCGGGTCGGCGCCCAAGCATGTTCAGCAGTTGGTGGAGCAGAATCACCTCCGCTGGGACTCCCTGGGTGAGTTCTGCGCCCTGGCGGAAAGCCTGCGCTTTGTGGGTGAAACTCAAGGCGAGGCGAAGGCGCTGGTTCTGGGTAACACCGCGGACGCGGCGATCACCAAGCTCTTGGCCGAAGGCAAATCTCCGGGTCGCAAGGTGGGGCAGGACGACAATCGCGATAGCCACTTCCACTTTGCCCTCTATTGGGCGGAAGCACTTGCTGCTCAGACAGACTCCGCGGAGTTGGCAGAGGCATTCGCGCCCCTTGCATCTGATCTGGCCAGCAAGGCAGATACGATTCGTGCGGAGCTGAAGGCCGGGCGTGGAGAGGCTGTCGATCTTGGCGGCTACTACTTCACCGATTTCGGCAAAGTGGCCGCCGTGATGCGCCCATCCGCGACACTGAACGCTCTGATCGACGCTTGATCAGAGCCAACCCATTGCGAGAGGCCATCGACATTCGTCGGTGGCCTTTTTCGTTGCGCAGTGCAGGTGACCACGACGCATTCTCGGGCAAGCCCAAGCACTACAATCTAAGGGGAAATGGTGGAGCCTAGGGGAGTCGAACCCCTGACCTCTTGCATGCCATGCAAGCGCTCTCCCAACTGAGCTAAGGCCCCGGTGTCTTTCGAAGACAGCGGACGTTTAATCCGCCCGCTGCCAGTGTTCAAGCGCAAAAAGCGCAGAGACGATCAGCTGTCGTCTTTGTCGTCGTCAGAGGACGCATCTGCGATCTCTTCAATGTCGACGGTATCATCATCATCGTCATCCAGCACGTCATCGGCCAGATCATCATCATCGTCGAGCACGTCATCATCCGTGTCCACGGCTGCCGCCTCTGCCTCTTTTGCCTTCTTGGCTGCGGCATCGGTTCGCGCATTGCGCGCCTTGGTCAACGTGAAGACACTCAGCTCATGCTCTGCACCACATGCGGGGCAGGTCGTTGGGTCGTTGTCGAGGTCATAGAAACGCGTTGCGCAAGCTGGGCAAAGCCGCTTCGTGCCCCATTCCGGATTGGGCATTCTCAACCCCTTTGTAATGAAGTCAGAAAAGGTGTCGCCAAGTGCCATAGCACGGGCGCGATGTCAAAGGGCAGATCACGGTTTGGCCATATGGTCGCCATAACGGTGGGGTTTGTGTTGCGTTGCGGCGATTTTCCGCGCACTTTCGCACTCGCAACGAAAAATAACGGGGACAAAACATGCTGTATCACGCGTATGAGTTCACGCATGCGGCCATCGGGCCAATGCGTCAGGCGGCCCGTATGGGCCAGGATATGCTGACCTCTCCGTTCAATCCTGCGGCTGGAACCTATCAGGCGCGTGCCACCGCTGCCGCATTTGAAATGTTCATCAATGCGACTCGCCGCTATGGCAAGCCGTCCTTTGATCTGCCAACGACCGAGATTGATGGCGCGACCATCGCAATCGAGGAGGAGGTGGTTTGGTCGAAGCCGTTCTGTCAGCTTTTGCACTTCAAGAAGGTGGACGGACCCAAGGGGCAGCCGAAAGTTCTGATCGTGGCCCCGATGTCTGGGCATTTCGCGACGCTTCTGCGCGGGACGGTTAAGCAGATGTTGCCAGGGCACGACGTGTACATCACCGATTGGGTTGATGCGCGCGATGTGCCGCTCAGCGATGGCCGTTTCGATCTGGACGACTATTCTGACTATGTCGTCGAAATGTGTGAGCATCTTGCCCTGGATGGGGAGCGGCCTGCGGTTCTGGCGGTCTGCCAGCCCGGTGTGCCGGTACTGGTCGCGGCTTCACTGATGGCCGAAGACAACAACCCTGCGCGTCCGGCATCCATCACGCTCATGGGCTCACCGATTGATGTGTCCTGCAATCCCAAGCAGCCGAATGAGCTTGCAACAAACCGTCCGCTGAGCTGGTTCGAGAACAATGTCGTCGTCAGCGTGCCTTGGCCCAACAAGGGGTTCCTGCGGCGTGTCTATCCCGGCTTCCTGCAGCTATCCGGCTTCATGTCTATGAATCTGGATCGTCATGTCGATGCCCACGTCCGGCAGTTCCAGGATCTGATCAAAGGTGATGGAGACTCGGCCGAACAGCATCGGACCTTCTATGACGAATATCTCGCCGTGATGGACCTGACGAAAGAGTTCTATCTTCAGACCATTGAACGCGTCTTCCAAAAGCGTCTGCTGGCGATCGGGAAGTACATCTATCGTGATCGGCGTGTTGATCCCTCTAAGATTACTGACATTGCCTTGATGACAATCGAAGGTGAGAAGGACGACATTACCGGACTTGGCCAGACCGAGGCGGCCCATCGCCTGACACCGGCGTTGCCTGACGAGAAGCGCGTGCATTTCGTGCAGGAGAAGGTGGGTCACTACGGCGTCTTTAACGGTTCACGCTGGCGCAGTTCCATCCAGCCGCGCGTGGCTGAGTTCGTTGAAAAACACCGGGTGCGGGTTGGCTGATACTATCGCGATCGGCGATCCTCTGATTACGGTCAAGGTTCGTCGTACGCGCAATGCAAAGCGCCTCACATTACGCGTTCCGTCGATTGGAGGCGAACCCGTGCTGACCGCGCCTTTGCATGTGCGTGAGCATCTTTTGACGGACTTTCTGGAAGAGCGGACGGATTGGCTTCAGCAGGCCATGGAGCGCATTCCGCAGCCGCGCGGAATTCGTGATGGGATGGTGCTGCCGGTCGATGGCCAGGATATGAGGGTCGCGCTCACCCGCCGCCGCGGCATCCGCGTCGAGGGGCAATGCCTAGAACTGCCACAGTCGCGCCCTGGTCCTGCGGCGTTGGGGTGGCTTAAAACGGTTGCCCGTGATCGGATCATCACCTTGGCAGATCACTACGCCCGCAGGGTGGGCCGTCCGCATACCGGGCTCACCTTGCGGGATCCACGCTCTCGCTGGGGGAGTTGTTCCAGTGATGGGCGGCTAATGCTGAGCTGGAGGCTTATTCTCGCGCCGCCCGCCGTTTGCGACTATGTCGTGGCCCACGAAGCCGCGCATTTGATCGAGATGAACCACGGGCAGGATTTTTGGCGCCTGACAGAAGAACTCTGCCCGGACTGGCGCAGCCATCGGGATTGGTTGCGCACCAATGGCAGCGAATTGCACCAATGGCGGTTTGACTAGAGGCGTTTGATCGAGGTGATGGGACCGCCATCTTGGGCCATGATCCGATCCCGGGCCAGATCGAGCCTCTCAATCGTCACGGCCATGGCGAACGCGTTCGCATGCAACATGCGAACATCATCCAGCATGATCCCGACATGGCCTTTCCAGAAAATCAGATCGCCACGTTCTCTCGGGCTGGTTTGGTTAACTTCAACACCAAGCTCTGCTTCCTGCATATCGCTGTCGCGGGGACAGCGCTTTCGTGCGGCGTGTAATGCTGTCTGCACCAATGCAGAGCAGTCTAGACCGAGGCTTGATTTGCCGCCCCATAGGTATGGCACGCCGAGGAAGCGCTCCGCAGTCCCAACCCAGTCTGGTTCGTCCAAGTCCGGTTCGAGATGCCGCCCATATACAAATCCACCGCTTGCCAGCTCTAGCCACTTCCCCTCCTGTCCGGTCACCGCGACCTCCGCAAGAAAGGGAAGGGCGTCAAATGCACGGCATTTCAATTCGGGTTCCGGGTAGACATGCGTGAAATTGGCCTTCACGCGATGGGTCGCCTCCTCCGGTTTTTCAAGCGCGAAGCGCGGCGTCCAGCCGACATAGCCGTCCCGTTCAGCCTGTCCCCAGGCCAGTCCGGTCGCATCGTCCACATCGTAAACGGTGAAAATCTCACCCAACATCATCTGCGACGTAAGGGAGCCCTCAGGATCGGGTGTTCCGGTCACCGGAACCACGGATGTGCCAACCTGCATGCGGCGACCATCAACGAAACGGTCACTTTTCACGGTTCCCTCAAGATGGCGCGCCGCCAGATCGCGTCTGTAAGGGTGCAGGCGGGGATCAAGTGTCATGAATACCGCTCCTCAATGACGGCGAGCATCGCTCTGATCCCCTGATGCGCTCCACCTTTTGGGCGGGCTGGCTTCGCACTTGGGGTCCAGCCGTACAGATCGAAATGGGCAAAGCTTCCTGCGTCTTCCACGAACCGTCGTAGAAAAAGTGCAGCGGTGATTGCCCCGGCAAATCCGCCCTTGGGCGCATTGTCGAGGTCGGCAATACCCGGCTCAATCATCGCCTCATAGGGATCCCAGAATGGCATTCGCCAGAGGGGATCGGCCGACTGCGCACTCGCATGACCCAGCTGTGTCGCCAATTCCTCATCATCGGTAAAGAACGGGGGCAAGTCAGGCCCTAGGGCGACACGGGCCGCACCTGTCAGGGTCGCAAGGCAAAGCAGCAGATCGGGTGCTTCCTCATCAGCGAGGGCCAAGGCATCGGCCAGAACAAGCCGCCCTTCCGCATCTGTATTGTTGATTTCAACGCTTAGGCCCTTGCGGCTCGTCAGAATGTCCTGGGGGCGGAACGCATTGCCACTGACACTATTTTCGACCGCCGGGATCAAAAGCCTCAGCCGAACTGGCAGATTGAGTGCCATGATCATCTTAGCAAGGCCGATCGCGTTTGCCGCTCCGCCCATGTCTTTCTTCATCAGACCCATGGAGCCTGCGGGCTTTAAATTCAGGCCGCCTGTGTCGAAGCAGACACCCTTTCCAACCAACGTGACCTTTGCAGCGTCCTCGGCCCCCCATCGAAGATCAATCAGACGCGGAGCATCGTCAGACGCACGACCAACCGCATGGATCATGGGGTAATTTTCTGTGAGAAGTGCATCCCCGACAACCGTCGTGATCTCTGCACCGTGGTCCGCGGCAAGCTGCGTGACCGCTGCTTCCAATTGGCTCGGACCCATATCAGCGGCTGGGGTGTCGATCAGCGATTGTGTCAGCAGCGCGCCATCTACGATTGCAGAGAGACGGGGGGCGTTCTCAAGATCAACCAGTGTTGCAGTCGGCGCGCTTTGCGTGCGGTAGCGGTCAAAACGGTAGGCCGCCAAACCCCATCCGAGTATTTCCGTATCGTGGTCAAAATCTTCAGGGTGCAGGCCAATCGCGTAGTTCCCGTCTGGCAGAGCGCTGGAATGGGCTGCCAGATGAAATCGGCCACGCATCCGTGCGCTTCCAGTCCCCCAGCCAATCAAAACGCCGTTAATCTGGCCCGTATCGTCAGCCAGGATCAGTCTTTGGCCCAGTGCACCGGTGAACCCGTTTGCGCCGGCCCAAGACACATCACGCGCGACCGCAGCGTCACGCCACGCTTCGAAATCGTCGGGTTGCAAAATATGAAGCGGTATCGGCGTCTCTGTCATGGGGCCCTCGACTAGTGCATCGACGTGAACCTAGTGACTTGACCGATACATGTCACCCGGTCAGACGCCGTCGCCCCCAAGCCGTACAAGCGAGAACAGGGACTCTTCACCCAAGCGGATAAGGCGGGACCCCACGGCATGTGCTGCCGTCAAATCTTCTTGACCCAAAACCTCGATCAGATCAGAGGCGACCATACCCATGCGGATCAGCCCGATGCGGGCAGACAGGCCAATCAGAGAAACCGTGTAATCATGCGCAGACTTCAGGTCTTCGCGTCCCAATGCGCCTTCGAGCTTCGCCAACTTCTCGGTGATCTGGAAGATCGTCTCCTCTACGTACTCGCGACACCGCACGGTTCCAAGGCTGCGCTCCAGCCCCATGACCGCGGTTGTATCTACGAGCGCAGAGTTCCGCGCCGTAATCTGGATCGTTGGATCCGACATACCCATACTCCTAAACTGTCTTTGACCATACCCGATTGTGCGGCTTTTGTCAGCATGTTGTCGAAACGCGCATTCGGATTGAAAGGTTGCATGGCACCGGCTATTTCTGGCGACCAGAGTTAACGAATGGGGACAGGATGCACAGGGTTCGACCGCTTCCAACCTACCTTGCCAAACGTCTGGATCGCTGGCGTGCGACAACGTTTTCAGAGAACAAGGAATGGTTCTCTCACCTGGCTGCACATGGCCAGCATCCACGGGCGATGTTCATCTCGTGCTGTGACAGCCGAGTTGATCCGGTCGCGATGTTCGAAGGGGAGCCGGGGGACTTTTTCCTGGTGCGTAACGTCGCAAATCTTGTGCCTCGTTATGCCCCGGATGAGGAAATGCACGGGACATCCGCCGCGATTGAATATGCAGTCACGGTTCTGGGCGTCAGCCATATCGTCGTCATGGGCCATTCAGGTTGCGGCGGCGTTGCCGCGTGCCTCGACAAATGTGAGGGCAATGCCCCCGCGCTGACCGATCCGAAAAGCTTCATCGGACGCTGGATGGATGTTCTGAAACCCGGCTATGAGCGGATCAAGGATCAGGGCAAGACCCGTGAAGATCGGATCGACCTGCTTGAGAAAGAAGGGGTCAAGGTGTCGATTCAGAATCTGCTGAGCTTCCCCTTCGTCGCCGAAGCTGTCGAGGAAAAGCGGCTTAGCCTTCATGGGCTGTGGACGAATATTGGTTCGGGCGAGATGGTCATGTATGACGGAGATGGTCAGGCTTTCCGGGAAGTGTGAGATCCGGTCACCAGCCCGACCGTGGCAACCTGTCTATTCGTAGTTTGTGCCTGTCCAGCTTAGCACATGCGCACCGGCATTTGACCACGCTATCAAATCCCGCCACCCTGCTGTTTCGCTGGCGCCGACCTCCAGATTGCCTTGGGCCGTCGCCTCGCCAACCAGCAGGGCTTGGCCATCAGTTATCGTAAAGATCCAGGCCATGCACCCGGACCCGTCACATAGTTCGGGTGCGACGCCCTGAAGGACCACTTCCGGTACGTCATCTGCATTCAGGCTGGTCAGTGAGGCTTCGACCGCCGCGGGGGGCACGGCGCGAAGCTCTGACAGGGCCTGAAGCGCCAGCACTGCCTCGCCGTTCGGACCTGCGGATCCTGTTGCAAGCCCTACAAACCCGGATGCGTCAGGCTGCCAGCCGTCGGCGCTGGGCAATTCGAAGACTTCGCCGTAGATCAGTCCGTCAAGCGCATCACGCCACATGGTGCCGTCATATTTGTGGACGATTTCCGGCTGACCCGCTTCCCAGAAGATCAGGTCTGCACGACCCATCGATGTCGAGCCTGCAACGCGCATTTCGCCTGTGCCTGCCAAGACGACTTCCCAGAGTTGAGCGCGTTCTTCCAAACCCCATAGGCCACATTCCGCTTCGCAAAAGGGGGCACCCGTTGCCCGTATCAGGAGAGTGGGCTGTTCATCTTCATTCAGGCGACAACGGCCGAACCGGAAAGCGTCCCCGACGGTAAGTCCGGCATCGTTGAGGATGCGCAGCTCGTGTTGAAAAGCGGCCTCGAACCCTTGCAGCTCTTGCGTCATGAGTGCGTCTGGACCGAGCGAGGCCTCAAATGGCTGACCGTCGAGGCAGGCCAGCGCAGGCCCAGGCATGGCGAGGGCTGCTAGGGTTGCGATTAGGCGCATCATGCTCTCCTCAAAGAAAGGGCCCCGGATGCAGCATCCGAGGCCCCAAGTCTTCTCAAACTGAGAAAAAAAAGGCAACTTAGCCTTTCTTGAGCACACGCCGCCCCAGCAATTCCGCGATCTGCACGGCGTTGAGTGCGGCGCCTTTGCGCAAGTTGTCGCTGACGCACCAGAAGTTCAGGCCGTTCTCAATCGTCGAATCCTGACGAATGCGGCTGATGAACGTTGCGAAGTCGCCCACACACTCGATCGGAGTGATATAGCCGCCATCCTCACGCTTATCGACGACCATGATGCCCGGTGCCTCGCGCAGGATGTCGCGGGCCTCGTCCTCGTCGAGGAAGTCCTCGGTCTCGATATTGATCGACTCAGAGTGGCCGACGAAGACCGGGACGCGCACGCAGGTCGCGGTGACCTTGATGTCCTTGTCCACGATCTTCTTTGTCTCCGCGACCATCTTCCACTCTTCTTTGGTGGAGCCGTCCTCCATGAAGACATCGATGTGCGGAATCACGTTAAAGGCGATCTGCTTGGTATAGACCTCGGGCTCACGTTCCTGCCCCGGCACGTACATGCCCTTCGTCTGGAGCCAAAGTTCATCCATCGCCTCTTTGCCCGAGCCGGACACAGACTGGTAGGTCGAAACGACGACGCGCTTGATCTTTGCGCGGTCATGCAGCGGCTTCAGAGCGACAACCATCTGAGCGGTCGAACAGTTGGGGTTCGCGATAATATTCTTCTTCGCATAGCCTTCAATCGCGTCCGGATTCACCTCTGGCACGATCAGCGGCACATCCGGGTCATAGCGGTAGAGCGACGAATTATCGATCACCACACAGCCAGCCTTTGCAGCAATGGGTGCGTATTTCTTCGTCGCTTCCGAGCCGATGGCAAACAGCGCCATGTCCCAACCTGTGAAGTCGAATGTGTCGAGGTCCTGGGTTTTCAACGTTCGCTCACCAAACGCGGCCTCGGAACCAAGGCTCCGACGGCTTGCAAGGGCTGCAATCTCGTCCACGGGGAATTCCCGCTCTGCGAGGATGTTCAGCATTTCGCGGCCCACATTGCCTGTGGCACCAACGACGGCGATCCGATAACCCATCTCCCTTATCTCCTTAACAGGGGGTTCAACGGGGCGTCTGATAGACCATTGCATGCGGAAAGGAAACGGCCCGCGCGCAACCTATCGCCAAAGCGTGAACGTCAGGACACGCGAAACCCCCAGGACATACCTTGACGGGCCGATTTCACGTTCACGGGTCAGGGTGAAGCCGAGTGCACGATAGAACCTGATAGCGCCTTCGTTGCGGGCATCGACGTCTAAACGCAATCCGTTGAGGCCACGCCGGGCGACTTCGCCCATTGCCGCGTTGATTAGCGCGCGGCCGATACCGCCCCTCCGCATCGCCGGATCAACGGCGATACCATCGATCAACAGGACCGGATCGTACTCATGGGAATCCAGGCCGCTCATAGCCAGCCTTCGCCAACCCGTGCCGACTTGGCCGTATCGCGCGCGCAAGCCCGGTGAGATACCGTTGGTGAAAGATCCCTTTGCATGGCGCAGCCCCAGAATTCCGCAAGGCAGACCATTGTCTCGCGCAATCACTGCATTGCTCCAGTCGGCCACGGCCTCCAAAACGGCGATCCGATCATCGGACGTATTGAAGAGGCGATGAAAGCCTATGGGAAATGAGTGCTGAAAGATGCGCAGCACATCAGCGGCATCATGTGGCGCGGACAGGCCGGGGCCCTCAACCGATTGCTTTGTTCCTGTTTCGGAAACGGACATGTGCCGCGATCCCTCGACTTTTCGCGGTTTCGTGAATCCCCTGTAACACGAAATGCTGTATGGTGGGATCAGACACAGGAGGTCTTGTCATGATCCGCCATCGCTTCTCGATCACCCGATTTATCGAACTCTTTTTGAGCAGCAAGTGTTCCGAGCGTACTGGCTTTGACCGGATGGCATGCTTGTCCCACCACTGCCACTGTTCCTGAGATGCGGCTGATCGGCTGGGTTTGTGCGACGCTTTTAGGTAGCGCCGCGATCGCGCATGCGGATGGGCCTGTTGTACAGGCCGTTGAGGCGCGCGAGCAGGGGGGGGCGTGGCGGTTCTCGGTCACGCTATCGCACCCTGATACCGGCTGGGATCACTACGCAGATGGGTGGGAGGTTGTTGCACCGGACGGAACGCGTCTGGGCTATCGACCGCTTGCACATCCACATGTGAATGAGCAACCGTTCACACGCTCGCAATCGGGGATAGAGATTCCCAACGGCCTGGAAACGGTACTTGTTCGCGGTCGCGACAATGGTGGCGATTGGGGACCCAGTTTCGAGTTTGAGTTGCCCTGATCCATTGCGCGCTTGGGTTCGCTGCGCGATAGTCCTTCTCGGGAGTAGGAGGATCGGTTGCGCAAAGATATCCACAATTCGGAGATCCCGGTTGTTTGCCGGGCCTGCGAGGCACGACATCGCGGTGTTTGCGGCGCGTTGAATCCCGACCAACTTCTTGCGCTGTCAAAGCATACGACCAGAAAGCAGTATGCTGATCACGGTGAGTTGGTTGCGGCGGGTGAAGTGTCCAACCAATACTCGAACATTCTGCGTGGTGTCGTAAAGCTGACCAAGCTGATGCCCGACGGTCGCCAACAGATCGTCGGCTTGCAATTTGCCCCAGATTTCATGGGCCGCCCCTTCCGTGCGGACAGCGAATTGACAGCTGAGGCGAGTGGTGAGGTGCAACTCTGCTCGTTCCCGCGCGACATCCTCGACAAGCTCATCCAGCAAAGCCCGGAACTGGAACATGCGCTGCATGAGCAGAGCCTGAGGGAACTGGATGAAGCCCGCGATTGGATGATGACGCTTGGCCGCAAGACCGCGATCGAGAAAGTCGCGTCATTCCTGTTGCTCATTGCCGCTCATCTCGACCCGGAGCGGGAAGAAGCGGCTGCTGTGACCTTCGACATACCACTTACGCGCGCGGATATGGCGGATTTTCTGGGCCTCACCATCGAGACCGTCAGCCGCCAGATGACCCGATTGCGAAAGCTCGATCTGATCACCATCAAACAGAACCGGACGATCACGATCCCCGATGTCGATCGACTCGCCGAGATTGCAGACGGGATCTGATCATACGGCCTGCGAATATCGCGCGGGACCTTGATCAAGATACGCATCAAGACGAGCGGCCACGATCCGAGTAAATGCTCTTGCATCATCTGGGATTATGAAGCGGCCATCTGAGATTTCACATAGTCCGTCCTGCTCCCGCGCGGCAAGCTCGGCCAATTCCTCTGCCAGATCTGCGCCGGTGGAACCGAACCGTTCGCTGAGGTCCAGCATTGGAATAGCGAAGTCACACATCAGGCGCTCAATGGCCCAGCCGCGCAAATGATCGTCATCGTCGAGCTGACAGGATTTGGCAGCGGCCATGGCTCCGGCTTCGACGCGCGCCCGCCAGTTGGCGGTTGCTGGCTCATTCTGTACAAAGCAGGTCGGAAAACGGCTGATCGCGGACGCGCCCAACCCGATCAACGTTTCGCAAGGGTCCGTGGTGTAGCCTTGGAAGTTGCGGTGTAGCTGATCGGTACTTGCCGCAAGCGCCAGTTCTTCGTCCCATTTCGCAAAATGGTCGATACCGACCGGAACGTATCCTGCCCCGATCAATCGGTCAGAGGCCGCTTTTGACTGTTCATAGCGGGTGAGCGCGTCCGGAAGTGCCGCTTGCGGGATCATTTTCTGATGCGGTTTCATCCAAGGCACGTGTGCATAACCGAACAGCGCGATGCGGTTAGGAGCAAGGCTGACGACCTGATCCATTGTCGACTGCACCGTTTCGACAGTCTGGAAAGGCAAGCCGTACAATGCATCGAGATTGAGGGACCGGACTCCCAGCGACCGCAACTGCTGGATCACATCAGCGGTGTCTTCGTAGGACTGCGGACGGTTGATGGCCTGCTGCACCTTCGGCGCAAAATCCTGGACGCCGAGGCTTGCCCGGTTCATGCCGATAGAGCGATAGGCGCCCAGGGTTCCGCTTGGAATTGCCGCCGGATCCAGTTCCACACTGATTTCAGCATCGTATCGAATGCTGAACGCATGCTCCAACGCCTCCCCGATGCGCAAGACGTCCTCTGGCTGCAAAATCGACGGGGAGCCGCCCCCGAAATGGATCCGCGCAAGATCGGCTTTGTGCTGCATTTTTCCAGCAACCTGTTCAATCTCCAGCAAGAGCGTATCGACATAGGCACGCACGGGCGCATAGCGCAGCGTGTGCTTGGTATTGCAGCCGCAAAACCAGCAGAGCCGGTTGCAATACGGAATGTGCACGTAGAGTGAGACGGGCTGGCTGCCGACATTTCCCAGCGTATGTTCCATATCCCGCTGTGCGGTGCCGGGGCGAAACTGAGGCGCTGTCGGGTAGCTGGTATAGCGTGGAACCGGATGAGAGAATTTTGTCAGCAGGGCTTTGGCATCAACCATCTTAATGCGCCCTTTCGTGTTTCAACATTGGGATAAGATGTTCCTTTTCGAACGCGAGATGCCGTCGGAGCCCCTCGAAAAAGCCGCGCAGCATGTAGCCCAAGCGTTCGGCATCCCGCGCAACCTGACCGGTCGCAAAGCCGATCATCTCGTCGTAGAGTTCTTGGGCGAACCCCTCATCCTCAAGATGCTCGAAGTGCAAACGGTTCAGCGTCTCGGAGAGCGCTTCGGTGTCGGCCTCAGCTTGCTCAAGCGCAGGAAACAGAACCTGTTCTTCAAAGCGATGTGCGCTGTGGATCGTCGGGTGAATCGTGCGCGCCAGATGCAAAAGACGTTGCGCATTGGTTGTCTCAGGCAAGCCGTCGGCGATTTTTTCCAATGCATCGCAGAGCGCCGACTGCATCTCGATGTGTCGGGTCAGCTGACGTGTGATGGTGTCGTGATCCAAGGGCACGGCGGCCTCCCTGTCAAAGTGAACTGACAGGAAGATGGCCTGCGCGATCCGATGATGCGTTGATCTGGATCAAGGTTGCTTTGCCCGCGTCGTGTTCAGTCTGCCCCATCGAAAACCGTGAAAAGGGGACAGAACTCATGAGACACGGGAACACTGTTATCGCGCTGGCGGTCGCGACATTCCTCTCCATATTGGGGATCGCATTCGCTGCCGACCGTGCATTTGAGGCCCATATGTGGGTTCTGACCGGCGTGCTCGTGATCACGATGTTGATCATGATGGGCAAGACGCAGGTGGCCCCGGCCGGACGGCTGGCGGCAGAGGTCAAGCCAACCGGCTATAAGGATGATGTGATCCGCTGGGGCGTGATCGCGATCGTCTTTTGGGGCGTCATCGGCTTTCTGGTTGGCGTTGTCGCGGCTGCGCAGCTCGCATGGCCAGCGCTGAATATCGAACCGTGGTTCAACTTCGGTCGCGTTCGGCCCTTGCACACATCGGCGGTTGTTTTTGCCTTTGGCGGGAACGCGCTGCTCGCAACGTCTTTCTTCATCGTGCAGCGCACCTGCCGTGCCCGGTTGTGGGGCGGTGAGCTGGCAACGTTCGTCTTCTGGGGATACCAGCTCTTCATCGTCCTCGCCGCAACCGGCTACCTTCTGGGTATCACCGAAGGCCGCGAATATGCTGAGCCTGAGTGGTATGTCGATCTGTTCCTGACCGTCGTTTGGGTCGCCTATCTGGCGGTCTTTGTGGGCACAATCGTGAAGCGCTCCGAGCCGCACATCTATGTCGCGAACTGGTTCTTCCTCGCCTTCATCATCACAGTGGCAATGCTGCACGTGGTCAACAATCTGTCGCTGCCGGTCAGCCTGCTGGGCGCGAAATCCTACAGCCTGTTTGCCGGTGTGCAGGATGCGCTTACGCAGTGGTGGTATGGGCATAATGCGGTCGGCTTTTTCCTGACGGCAGGCTTCCTGGGCATGATGTACTATTTCATCCCAAAGCAAGCGGAACGTCCGGTCTACAGCTATCGCCTCTCGATCATCCACTTCTGGTCGCTGATCTTCCTCTACATCTGGGCGGGACCCCACCACCTGCATTACACAGCACTTCCCGACTGGGCGCAGACGCTTGGCATGGTGTTCTCGATCATGCTTTGGATGCCCAGCTGGGGTGGCATGATCAACGGCCTGATGACCCTATCGGGGGCATGGGACAAGCTGCGCACCGACCCGATCTTGCGGATGCTGGTGGTCAGTGTCGCCTTCTACGGCATGTCGACCTTCGAAGGTCCGATGATGTCAATCAAGACAGTCAACTCGCTCAGCCACTATACCGATTGGACGATTGGCCACGTGCATTCCGGTGCGCTGGGCTGGGTCGGCATGATCTCCTTCGGCGCGGTCTACTATCTTGTTCCCAAGCTTTGGCAGCGTGACAGGCTCTACAGTCTGCAATTGGTGAACTATCACTTCTGGCTCGCCACGCTTGGGATCGTGGTCTACGCCGCCGTCATGTGGGTGTCCGGGATCATGCAGGGCCTGATGTGGCGCGAGTATGATGCCGAGGGTTACCTCGTCTACTCCTTCGTGGAGAGTACGGCGGCCATGTATCCCTACTACGTAATGCGCGTCTTCGGTGGGCTGCTCTACCTCGCGGGTGGCGTGATCATGGCGTGGAACGTTTTCAAAACCATCAGGGGCGATCTGCGCTCGGAGGCATCCATGGACGGTGCCGCTGAACCGATCCCCGCGGAATAAGGAGGGCTGGCTGATGAGCACACCCAACGAGAACCCGGGCCTTTTGGCCAAGCATGGCGCAATTGAAAAGAACGTGACCCTGCTCCTGGCGCTAAGCTTCGTAACCGTCAGCATTGGTGGCATCGTGGAGATCGCACCGCTCTTCTACCTGGAGAACACCATTGAGGATGTGGAGGGCATGCGGCCCTACTCGCCGCTGGAGCTTGCGGGCCGCAACATCTACGTGCGCGAAGGCTGCTATGTCTGCCATTCGCAGATGATCCGCCCGTTCCGCGATGAGGTAGAGCGTTACGGCCACTACTCACTCGCGGCAGAAAGTCAGTATGACCACCCGTTCCAATGGGGGTCAAAGCGGACGGGGCCTGATCTGGCGCGTGTCGGGGGGCGCTACTCAAACGACTGGCATGTCCAGCACCTGATCGACCCGCAATCCGTCGTGCCTGAGAGCATCATGCCATCCTATGCCTTCCTCATGGAGGCACAGTTCGACATGGAGGATCCGGCCGCGCACCTTAATGCAAATCGGTTGGTCGGGGTGCCTTACACGGACGAGATGCTGGAGAACGCGGTGTTTGACCTGCGCGGTCAGGCCGATCCTGACGGCGACCACGACGGGATCCTCGAACGGTATCCCAATGCGGTTATTGGTGATTTCGACGGCAATCCCGATCGTCTGTCCGAGATGGACGCCTTGGTTGCCTATTTGCAGATGATGGGCACGCTGGTGGATTTCTCTGCCTACGAACCTCTTGAAAACATTCGCTAAAGGAGGGTGTGATGCATAGCGATTATCAAGTTTTGCGCACCTTTGCCGACAGTTGGGGTCTTGCCTACATGTTCGCGGTCTTTGTGATCGTGGTGTGCTGGACCCTGCGACCGGGTGGTAAGGTGCTGAGCAATGATGCCGCTCAGGTGCCCTTCCGTGAGAAGGAGGATATCACAGATGTCTGATGATCAGAGACGCGTCGATGAGATCAGTGGAACCGAAACGACGGGCCATAGCTGGGATGGGATTGAAGAGCTCAATACGCCATTGCCCCGCTGGTGGCTGTGGACCTTCTACGCCTGTATCGCGTTTTCAGCGGTTTATGTTGTGCTGTTTCCGGCTATCCCGCTGGTCAACGAGGCGACGCAGGGCGTGCTCGGCTGGTCGAGCCGTGGCAACCTGAGTGAAGAGTTGGATGAGGTCGCGGCCACGAACCTGGAACGGACCGAGCTGCTGCAAGCCGTATCGATTGAAGATGCCGCCGCTGATCCGTCGTTGCGCGCCTTCGCAATTGCAGGCGGCCGTGCGGCTTTTCAGGTAAACTGCGTGCAGTGTCACGGTTCAGGTGCCGCCGGCGGGGCCGGATATCCCAACCTCAATGACGATGACTGGTTGTGGGGAGGCTCACTTGCCCAGATCGAGGAGACGCTGCTCTATGGCATTCGCCATGATCAGTACGATTTCACGCGGTGGTCCGAGATGCCTGCCTTCGGTGCGGGTATCCTGACGCGGGCCGAAATCTCCGACGTCGCGTGGCACGTTTTGGACCTGGCTGGCTTGGACGTCGACGATGTGGAGGCAGCGGCGCGCGGCGCGACGCTCTACTACGATCAATGTGCGTCGTGCCATGGGGATATCGGCGAAGGGATGGATGATCTCGGCGCGCCGACGCTCAATGATGCGATCTGGCTGTTTGGCGATACCCACGCGGATATTGCAAAGCAAATCACGGCGCCGCGTCACGGTGTGATGCCCGGATGGCAAGATCGGCTAGGCGAAGCAACCGTACGGCAGCTTGCGATCTATGTTCACGGATTGGGCGGGGGCGAATAGCGCTTGCCCAACGGGAACCACGCACCGTCTGCCCCCTTGTTCGTTCCCCTCTAGACCGAGGCCTAACGGGCGCGTGGTTCCCATCTTTTCTCCAGAACGCCCTGAACTTTGACACGGATCAAGGTTCGGGGCGTTTCAGTCTGCCATGCAGAGGTCAGGTTCAAGGAATGACTTCGATGACGAACGATCCAAATCCACCCAGGCTCGATGTTGCTGCCGTGAATACCGGTGCGGCTGCCGAGGGGCCGGTCCAGCTCTACGCCGCACGCGAGAAGATCCACCCCAAGCGGGCAGAGGGGGACTTTCGCCGGTTCAAGTGGATCGTCATGTTTGTCACGTTGGGCATCTACTACGTCACGCCTTGGTTGCGATGGAATCGTGGCGAGTTCGCACCCGATCAGGCGGTCCTGATCGATATGGCGAACCGCCGGTTCTATTTCTTCTTCGTGGAAATCTGGCCGCAGGAATTTCCATATGTCGCAGGGCTGCTTGTCATGGCAGGCGTTGGGCTTTTCCTCGTAACATCCGTCGTCGGACGGGCGTGGTGTGGCTATACCTGCCCACAAACAGTCTGGACCGATCTCTTTCTGGTCGTGGAACGTGCAATCGAGGGCGATCGCAACGCCCGCATCCGACTTGATCGCGCGCCCCTGAGCGCGGGCAAGCTTACCAAACGGGTCTCAAAACACCTGATCTGGCTATTGATTGCGGTTGCGACCGGCGGGGCCTGGATCTTCTACTTTGCCGACGCACCAACCTTGTTTGGTCAATTCGTCACGGGCCAGGCTGCCTTCGTTGCTTATGCAACTGTCGCGGTGCTGACGGCCACGACCTACGTTTTCGGCGGACTGATGCGCGAACAGGTCTGCATCTATATGTGCCCTTGGCCACGCATTCAGGCCGCTATGACAGACGCCGACACCCTGATCGTAACCTATAATGACTGGCGCGGTGAGCCGCGCACCCGCGGCCGCAAGCGAGCCGCGGGCCTGACGGTCGCCGGGGATTGCATTGATTGCAATGCCTGCGTTGCGGTCTGCCCGACCGGTATTGATATCCGCGATGGGCAGCAGCTTGAATGCATTTCCTGCGCGCTGTGTATCGATGCCTGTGACGGGATGATGGACAAGGTGGGACGCCCGCGTGGCCTGATTTCTTACGCCACGCTCCGCGACTATAATCACAACATGGCCCTCGCGACGGATCCAGAAACCGGCGCGCTGAACCCCGATAGGGTGCGGGACGGCGCGGGCGGTTATATTCAGAAAATTCGCCACATTGGCGCCGGTATCCTGATACGTCCGCGCACCCTGATCTATTTCGGCATCTGGGCTGCGATTGGCGTGGGCATGGTCGTCGCCCTTGGTCTGCGTGACAGGCTTGAAATCAATGTTCAGCACGATCGCAATCCACTCTTCGTGGCGCTGTCGGATGGATCCATTCGAAACGGCTACACGGTGAAATTGCTCAACATGATCCCGGAGCCGCGCGTTGTCGAGTTGAGCGTGGACGGTCTGGCCGGTGCAGTGATGACCAGCCCGGATCTGGGGCTTTCCCCGGCGCCGCGCGTCGCAATCCAGCTTCAGCCGGACCAGGTGCGCAGCCTCCGGGTCTTTGTGCAGCAGCCGCCTTGGTTTCTGGCGCCGGGCAATGAAGACTTCCAATTGATCGTCCGAGATCCCGCATCGGGAGAGGTCGACATCTATGACGCCACCTTCAACCGCCGCGATGCCGGTCCCTGAATTGGAGAGACAGATGCTTGCACGTATTTTTGCCCCGAACCCCTTTACCGGTTGGCATATGGCCGGTGTCATTGGGCTGTTCTTTGGCACGATCATTACCGTCAATCTGATCATGGCCACCTTTGCCGCCAACAGTTGGACAGGGCTGGTTGTTCGCAACTCCTATGTTGCCAGTCAGGGCTTTGATGAGCGCACAGCGCGTCGCCGGGCGGAACAAGCTCAGGGCTGGCAGCTGACTGGCGATGTGGCTGCAACGGGTATTCATTTCGAACTTCGCGATGCAGATGGGGTTGCAATTGAGGATGCGGCCATTGTGGTGAGCATCGGGCGCCCTGCGCACGAACATGACGATCAGGTCCTGACAATGCGCCACGGCGGGGAGCCGGGGCTCTATCTGCTCGAAACACCCTTTGCCGCAGGTCTTTGGGCCGCCGAGGTGTCGGTTGCACGTGCGGACGGCAGCACATGGACCACCGCCCTGCGCCTGACGGTGACGGAGTAGATGGGATGAGTTGTTGTGCAAACCTTGTTGATACCACGGTTGCGGGATCAGCGGCGGACGCGCCGCGCAACAGTCATCTGGAAGATATCGCCCGGTCGGCACAGATCGACGCAGATGGCACAGCCCATCTGGTCGTAAGTGCCACGGCGATCAACTGCGGTGCTTGCGTGCGGACGTTGGAGCGTGGTTTGGCGGCGCTGGATGGTGTGCAGGCGGTGCGGGTCAATCTCACCCTGCGCCGGATAACACTGCAACTGGCCAATGCCGCGCAGATCGGTGCGGTTTTGGATGAGATGCAGCGACTTGGATATCCTGCCACTCTGGTCGATGACGCTGCACTGGGCCGGGAAGATGCGGAGGCCAAGACGCTCCTGCAGGCCCTCGCCGTATCGGGTTTTGCGGCGGGGAATGTCATGTTGTTGAGCGTCTCGGTCTGGGCCGGCGCCGAGGGTGCAACACGGGATTTGTTCCATATGCTCTCTGCGATGATTGCGGTGCCGATCGTCGGATGGGCCGGACAGACCTTTTTCCGCTCGGCGATCGCTGCCTTGCGCGCGGGTCGGCTCAATATGGATGTGCCCATCGCGCTTGCGTTGATCCTTTCTTTGACAATGAGTGTTGTTGAGACTGCGCGGGGCGGTGAAGAAGTCTATTTCGACGCCGCGCTGACGCTGACCTTCTTCCTTCTTGTCGGACGATATCTCGACCGTTTGATGCGGGCGCGGGCGCGGCGCGCAGTGGTAAGCCTTGGCCGATTGGCCGCGCGTGGGGCCTACCGCGTTGACCCGGAACACGGGCTTGAGTGGATCGCGGTCGAGGACATCCAACCTGGCATGGTTCTGCGTCTGGCCGTGGGGGATCGAGCGCCCGTCAACGGCGTGATTTGCAATGGGCGGACCACACTTGATCGGGCGCTCGTTTCAGGTGAAAGCGAGCCCGTCGCGGGCGAAATCGGTTCCGAAGTTGAAGCCGGTGTCTTGAACCTTTCCGGACCAATTGAACTGAGGGCGACAGCCCGTGCCGAGGATTCCTTCCTCGCCGACGTCATGAAGATGATGGATGTGGCAGAGCAGGGCCGGGCAGGGTGCCGGCGGATCGCGGACCGTGCGGCGGCATTATACGCACCCGTCGTTCATTTGCTGGCTCTGATCACGTTTGCAGGCTGGATGATTGCGGGAGCGGGCGCACATGAATCGCTCTTCATCGCGATATCGGTCCTGATCATCACCTGCCCATGTGCATTGGCACTGGCTGTGCCAGTGGTGCAGGTCATCGCGGCGGCCCGACTATTCGAGGCCGGTATTCTGCTGAAGGATGGCAGCGGGTTGGAACGGCTGGCGCAGGCAGACACAGTTGTGTTTGACAAAACTGGAACACTCACAACCGGAATACCGGGCATCCGGGCGCTGGGCACACTCACAATGCCAGACGTGGCCCTGACCCTCGCGCGGCATTCCAGCCATCCAGCGTCACGTGCGCTGGCGCGCGAACTTAACAGCGCCCGTGAAGTCGAGTTGGTCGACATATTCGAAGAGGCCGGGCAGGGGATCGAAGGGCGTCTTCCCGATGGTCGCGTTGCACGTTTGGGCAGACCCGAATGGGTTGCAAAGATCGCCTTGGACCTTCCCTCCGCGCAGGCCTCAACGGCCTTCGCCATTGCGGGTGAACGGGCGTGCGGTTTTGCGTTGGCCGAAGTCCTGCGCCCGGGCGCACATCAGACAATTTGGGAGCTTGTGGCGGATGTTGAGGGGGTTGCCCTGCTGTCTGGCGACGCGCCACATGCCGTGAACAAGGTCGCACGTCAGTTGGGGATTGAGGCGGCTCAGGCGCGGCTGACCCCGCAGGCCAAAGTGGCGCGCATCGCGGAACTGCAAGCTGATGGTGCACGTGTTGTCATGGTGGGGGACGGTTTGAATGATAGCCCGGCCCTCGCGGCGGCGCATGTGTCCATCGCTCCGTCGAGCGCATCGGATGTGGGTCGGATGGCGGCAGACTTTGTGTTCACACGTCCGTCCCTGCGGGCTGTTCCGCAGGCCATGGACATTGCCCGCCGTGCGGCACGTTTGGTGCGGCAGAACCTTGGCATCGCCGTAGTCTATAACTGCATTGCGATCCCGATCGCCGTGTCGGGCCATGTCACACCGCTCGTGGCCGCTCTGGCCATGTCGGGATCGTCAATCGTTGTCGTCGCCAATGCTCTGCGCCTTGCCGGAGTGAAAGAGGCGAAGACAGTGGGTGTGCAAACCATCCCGGAGCAACTGGTATGAGTGTGTTGATTTTTCTGATCCCGATTGCCCTTTTTCTGGGAGGGTTGGGGATCGTCGCCTTCCTATGGTCTCTGGGTGCCGGACAGTTCGATGATCTGACCGGTGCGGCAGAGCGGATCCTTGAGGATGAGCCGCTATGACCTGCGGGCGGCCCCGCTGATTGACTTGGTGTATTGAAACGCACGGATCCCGGCGAGGCCCGCTTCGCGTCCGTGGCCACTGGCATCAACTCCGCCAAATGGTGTGCCCGGCGCACGAGAGGTTCCATTGACCTGAACCATACCCGCGCGGAGGGCACGGCTGACCCTGTCGGCCCGATCCGGGTCCCCCGTCTGGACATAGGCGGCAAGCCCGTAAGGCGTCGAGTTTGCGAGTTTGATCGCCTCTGCTTCGGTGCCAAAGGGTGTGATTGTCAGGACGGGACCGAAGATCTCCTCCTGCAAGAGCGTTGTGCCCGGCCTTACATCGGCAAGGATTGTTGGCTTTGGAAAGAAACCTGCGGGCCGTGCAAGCCCTGGCCCACCGAAAATACAACGTGCGCCTTCGTCTAGACCCGTCTCGAGCAGACGCTGTATGCGCTCCATTTGCGTTGCGCTTATGACAGGCCCGATCTCCAGATCCCCGCCGGGCACGTAGCGAGCTGCTTCGCTTGCGGCCCGTTCTAACGTCTGGTCGTAGATGGACTGTTCGACCAGCATCCAGCTGGCGGCATTGCAGCTTTGCCCGCTATTCCGAAAACAGTGGGCCACACCCTGTGCAACCGCTGTTTCGAGATTGCAATCGGTGAAAAGCAAATTGGGCGACTTGCCGCCAAGCTCCAGGATCGTGGGGCGCAGACCGGCAGCTTGCTGCACGTCGCGCCCAGCACGCGTGGACCCAGTAAAGCTGACCACGGCGATCCGTGGATCACTCACGAGTATCTCGCCAATCGTGCCATCCCCCGGCACAATGTTGATCACGCCCGCTGGAATTCCGGCTTCCAAGCACAGATTTCCCAGATGCAGGGCCGTAAGCGGTGTCAATTCGGAGGGTTTCAATACGCTTGTGCAGCCAGCGGCCATCGCGGCACCAAGTTTCAGGATCACCTGATTGAGCGGCCAATTCCACGGCGTGATCAGGGCCGCAACACCGAAAGGTTCATAGCGTAGCCGATGTGCGGGGTCGGTTTGGGCATCGTCAAAGCTTGCAGTTTTCTGCGCAATGAAGGCGTCGAGATGAGCCAGAGCGCCACCCACCTGCTGCGCCCGCGCAAAGGGCAAGGGTGCCCCCATCTCGTGGGCGATGAGCTTGGCAAAGCACTCGGCATCCCGCGCGATCAAGTCCCGCAATGTCTCAAGATAGCTGAACCGTGTCTCGACAGGCAGCTGTGCCCAATCGTCTTGAACGCTGTCGGCAGCCGCAATCGCTGCAAGCATCTGCGAGGGCGACCCGACCTGCCTGTTCGCACGCGCTATCCCGGTAGAAGGGTCAACGCGCCGCACAGTGTCGCCCGCGCATGCTTTCCAATGGCCGTCGATCAAACACTGCCATGGCGCATTTTCGTATTGAGAGACGATGTCATCCATGATCCCATCGACCGTGCGCGCGCCCGGTTAGTCAAGCGATGCAAGCGCGTCGAATTGTAGCCGGAACAAGATCGTTGCGCCGCTGACAGGAGGTGCGGACGAAACACGCCGCGTCAAAGGAGGCCGCCATCAACATTCTCTTCATCATGTATGATCAGCTGCGCTTCGATTACCTCTCTTGCGCAGGCCATCCGCATATTCACACGCCGAACTTTGATCGGGTTGCTGCGATGGGGGTGAGGTTCACGAACGCATATTGCCAGTCTCCCATCTGTGGCGCGAGCCGCATGAGCTTCTACACCGGACGCTATGTCTCCTCTCACGGGTCGCAGTGGAATGGATATCCGCTGCGGGTTGGGGAGCAGACGATGGGTGACCATCTGCGCGCAGCGGGCATGGAAACCTGGCTGATCGGCAAGACCCATATGAAGGCGGATGCAGAGGGTATGGCCCGGCTTGGACTGTCCGCCGACAGCATCATCGGCGCGCGGCAAGCGGAATGTGGCTTCGATGTCTGGGTGCGCGATGATGGCCTATGGGGAGAGGGGCCAGACGGCTTCTATGATGAGAAGCGCTCTCCCTATAATGAGTATCTGAAGTCGCAGGGATACCAGGCATCCAATCCCTGGCAGGATTTTGCGAATGCTGGCATTGAGAACGGCCAGATAGCCTCGGGCTGGATGTTCGATAATGCAGACAAGCCCGCCAACGTTCTTGAAGAACATAGCGAGACTCCGTGGCTGACCACTAAGACACTGGAGTTCATGGCTCAGGCAAAGGGCCCATGGTGTGCTCATGTCAGCTACATCAAACCGCACTGGCCCTATATCGTGCCGGCGCCCTATCACGCGATGTACGGCCTCGAGCATATTCTGCCAGCGGTTCGGGATGAAGCGGAGCGGGAGGACCCACACCCAGTCTATGGAGCTTTCATGGGCAACCGCATTGCTGCGGCATTCCAGCAAGAGGACGTCCGGCAGAAGGTGATCCCGGCTTACATGGGGCTGATCAAGCAATGCGATGATCAGCTTGGCCGCATTCTGACCCATCTGGAAGAAACCGGCACGCTTGATCAAACCATGATCGTGCTGACGTCAGACCACGGTGACTATCTGGGGGACCATTGGCTGGGTGAGAAAGACCTGTTTCACGCCCCGTCGGTGAAGATCCCGATGATCATTTTCGACCCTCGGGCCGAAGCCGATGCCACGCGCGGCACCACATGTGACGCGCTTGTCGAGAGCATCGATTTGGCCCCCACATTCGTGGAGGCGGCTGGCGGTGCCGTTGCAGATCACATCCTCGAAGGGCGCAGCCTTTTGCCGTGGCTACGAGGAGAGGTACCGGAGTGGCGTGATGCTGCAATCAGTGAATACGATTACTCCTCAACGCCCATGCGAGACACTGTTGGCGTATCGATCCGTGATGCGCGGCTCTTCATGGTGTTTGACGGGCGCTACAAGCTGATTCATGCCGAGGGCGGTTTGCCGTCCATGTTGTTTGACACCCACAACGACCCGCACGAGTTCGTCGATCTCGGTACGTGCCCGGAACATGAGGCGGTGCGGACCACGCTCTACGATCATCTTGCCCGCTGGGGGCGCAGGATGTCGCAGCGCGTGACCCGTTCTGATGCTCAGATCGACGCAGCCCGTGGATCGTCGGCACGTCGCGGCATTTTGCCGTTTCTCAAGGACGGATCCGAAGTCCCGGAGGAATTGACGGCGAAGTTTCGCGGGCCAGCAGCGCGAGATTATACGCCCGAATAGTACGGGCACTGACTTCACGCGCGCTTTCTGGCGACTATGAAATGTGCAGGAGGCGCTTTGGGGAAATTGCCGGTTTCGAGGATGTCGAAACCCGCATCGCGAATATGCTGCGCCATCTCCTGAGTGCGTAAAAACCGAACATAGGGCGCCTTTCCAAATAGTCGCATGGTGCCAACCATTGGCATCAAAATGCGGTATCGACCGCCGAGACATGGCGTCTTGCTGATCAGCAAACCGCCCGGTCTGACCTTTTGCGCCACCAGCGCGAGGTCAGCCTCGAGATCGGGGATCAGGTGAAAGAGGTTGAACGCCAGCACGGCATCGAAGGTGCCGGGCGCAAGGTCCAGGTCTTGCAGCCCCGCAGCCACGAACTCTGCATTCATGATCATTTGATCGTCCGCCTTGCTGCGAGCAATCTCGACCATCTTGCCAGAGATATCTGTTCCCGTGATCTGGTGAACGCCATCAGCCAGATGGAGTGCGGTCGTGCCGGTTCCGCATCCGACCTCCAGCACATGATCGGTCTTGCTCAGATGCGCAGCCACGCGAGACAGGGTATGTTCATATGCTGGCACATCGCTGATCGGGGACTTGGCATATTTTGGGGCCACGTTGTCCCAAAATGCAGCTGGGGTCGCCATCGTTCTTTCCTCAATTTCTACTTTCCATTCACAAATGTGATAGCGCGCGACGTATGTGATGAATATTGCGTAAATTCGGAACCAAGGTATGCATATATGCATGAATTGGAATTCTATCGCCTTCGATTGGAATCAGGCTCGTGCCTTTCTGGCCACCGCCGAGACCGGCTCGCTGACCGCTGCGGCAAAAGTGCTGAACATGACGCAACCTACGCTCAGCCGTCAGGTCGCTGCACTAGAGGAAACTTTGGGTGTCACGCTTTTTGAGCGCTCCGGCCGTGCCATGACCTTGACCCAATCCGGAGCGGATCTTGTCGAGCATGTCCGCGACATGGGCCTGGCCGCAAGTCGTTTCTCGCTGGGCGCGAGCGGCCACGCACAAGATGTAACGGGCACGATCAGTTTGTCTGTAGTGGATGTGCTGGCGGCCTACGTTTTGCCAGACATCCTCGCCGACATTCGGAAAATCGCCCCAGGTGTCACGTTTGAGGTGATTGTCTCCAACGAGCTCAGCAATTTGGCACGCAGGGAGGCTGACATTGCGATCCGCCATCTGCCGCCCACACAGTCAGAGTTGATCGCACGCCGCCTGCCGGATTGTGAGGCCTATCTGTACGGACATCGCAGCTACGTTGGGCAACGCGGTGGGGCGGAGCAGCTTTACGAGAGCGGCAAGTTCGAGCTAGTGGGATTTGGCTTGCCCGATCAGTCAGAGCGTGTGCTCGCTGAACGGGGGATCCACATCCCTGCACAGTTGATCACCAGCTATTCCCAGAATGGCGTTGCGTCGTGGGAGATGGCCCGGCGAGGTCTGGGCCTATGCATCATGATGGCCGAGATTGCGGAGATCGAACCAGACATGGTGCGTGTGCACGGGGATTATCCAGCCATCGATGTGCCCACATGGTTGATAGCGCACCGCGAACTTCGGACCAGCATGCGCATGCGACTGGTGTTTGACGCATTGGCTGAGCGCTTGTCGGCCAGGCTTCGCGGGAAATCCGTTGCAAACTAACTGAAATCGGTTGCAAGATTTTGACGCATTCTGCAAAAGGCGTGCAGAATCTGTTGCAAAAAGGTGCGATGAACGATGAGGGCCACGCTAAAGGATGTTGCGGAGCGCGCGGGCGTCTCTCGTTCGGCGGTCTCGCGCACATTCACCGACGGCGCGTCGGTCTCTCCGAAAATGCGACGCAAGGTCGAAAAGGCTGCTGCCGAGCTTGGCTACAGCCCGAATGCGTTGGCCTCCAGCCTGACCACCGGGCGAACGAAGCTGATCGGGTTGGTGCTGAACAACTTTCGAAACCCCATCTTCCTGGAGGTATTCGATCTGTTCACCCGCGCATTGCAGGAAAAGGGGCTGCGACCGCTTCTCGTCAACCTGACCGATGAAACAGATCCCGCGGCGTCGGTTCGGATGCTGCGTCAATATTCCGTGGATGGGGTCGTGGTTGCGTCTTCGACATTGCCCGAGGCGTTCGCCAAGGCCTTCAAGGATGCAGGCGTTCCGGTTGTTCACAGTTTCGGACGTAATCTCAGTTCGCCGCAGGTCCATGTTGTGGGCATCGACAACGTAGAGTGCGGTCGGATGGCTGCGCGGGAATTGATGGCGCGCAATTATCGCAAGGTCGGCTTTCTTGGTGGACCAGAGGCGGCCACCTCGACGCAGGATCGCTATTCTGGCTTCATGTCTGAGTTGTCCAAGGATCCGGCGATTGCGGTGACCTATTCCTTTGCGGACGACTACACTTTCGACTCAGGCCGGCGGGAGATGCTGCGGCTCGCTAATGCGGGACCTGCGGAGGCTTATTTCTGCGGTGATGATGTGTTGTCGATCGGTGCAATCAGCGCGTTGAGGGATTCGGGATTCGCGGTGCCGGAGGATGTTGGTGTCATTGGTCTGAACGACATGGAGATCTCGGGCTGGTCCAATGTCGATCTCACGACCATCCGTCAGCCGGTGCGCCAAATCATCGGATCATCTGTCGAGTTGATGGTCGCCATGCTCGATGACCCGGACAGGTATCCAGAGGCTCGCTTGTTCCCCTGCACGGTTGTGGAGCGGGGCACCTTACGCCCAATGCCGGACGCGTAGAGGGTCATCCGGCCCGCCTCAGCCGCAGGGCGTTGCTCAAGACAAAGACGCTCGACAAGGCCATGGCCCCCGCTGCGAGCGCCGGGGAGAGCATTGGACCACCGAACGGAACCAGCCCTCCCGCGGCGACAGGAAGGAGGGCGACATTGTAGCCGAATGCCCAGAAGAGGTTCTGATAGATATTGCGCATCGTGGCGCGGCTCAGCCGAAGCGCTGCTGGAACGGAGTTCAGGTCGGGCCGCATCAGAACAACCTGAGCGGCTCCAATCGCCGCGTCCGTGCCTGAGCCTAGCGCGATCCCGACGTCCGACGCGGCCAGGACCGGCGCATCGTTGATGCCATCTCCAACAAATGCGGTTGGTTCGGGGAGATCTTTGAGGGAAGCAATCTTGCCGTCAGGCAATTGCTCGGCGTGCACTCTGGACAGACCGATCTGAGCAGCGACCGATTGTGCGGCCGCTTTGCGGTCTCCGCTGATCAAGGCCGTTTCTATGCCCGCCGCACTCAGCCACGTCACGGCGTCGGCTGCTTCGGGTCGGATCGTGTCAGAGATGTGAAGTGTTCCTGTCCAGGCACCATCGCGGGCAAGATGGACGAGCGTTTCCGACGAATTGTCCGGAACGCTGGGCTGCGCAATTCCCAACTCACGCATGAATTCCTGATTTCCCAATGCGATTTCAGCCCCATCAACACGCGCAGTGATCCCGAACCCGGGGCGTTCGACGAGATCTGTCGCGGTTGGCAATATGCCTGTACTCGCATCTAAAATTGCTTGTGCAAGCGGGTGGTTGGAGCCACGCTCCGCCGCGCCGGCAAGTTCGAGCACGGTTTGCTGCGAAATGCCGTCAGCTGCGGTTACGTTGCTCACAACTGGTGCGCCCTTTGTCAGAGTCCCAGTCTTATCAAATGCAACCGATCGGACCGTGGCCAGCCTTTGCAATGCGCTGCCATCCCGGAAGAGGATACCTTGCCGCGCAGCCCGTCCCATGCCGACCATGATAGAGACTGGCACCGCAAGGCCCATGGCGCACGGACATGCGACGATCAGAACACTCACGGACGCGACAAGCGCTTGGGTCACGTCACCTGTCAGCGCAATCCATATGATCGCCGTAACAACAGCAAGGGCGAGCACGACCGGCACGAACCAGGCCGCAATCCTGTTGACGAGATCCTGAACAGGAAGCTTTGTTGACTGTGCGGCACGCACCATCTCGATTATTCGGGCAAGTGCCGTGTCCGCGCCTACATGGGTTGCCGTCATGATGAGCCGCGCGGATCCATTGATCGTCCCAGCCTTCAATTCATCGTCTTTGGACTTGAGGACGGGCAGCGGCTCACCGGTGAGCATGCTTTCATCCACCGAACCGGTCCCCTGCGACACCATTCCGTCGACAGGAACCTTTGCGCCCGCACGCAGTTCCAGGATGTCACCGGGTTGAACGGCGGCAAGCGGCGTCTCTTCGAACGATCCATCTGCGTTTTGGCGCAGTGCGGTCGGCGGTTGCAGGTCCGACAGTGCGCGGATGGCGTCGCCGGTGCGAGCACGGGCCCGCGCCTCCAGCCACCGGCCGGTGAGGATCAGCGTGACGATCAGCGCTGCAGCCTCGAAGTAGACGGCCCGCGCTGTCTCGGGCAAAAGGACGGGCACAAAGGTCGCGATGGTCGAGTATGCAAAGGCCGCACCAGTTCCGACCGCGACCAACGCGTTCATATCCGGGGTGCCACGCAAAAGGCTTGGCCATCCCTTCAAATGAAACCGCGTGCCGGGTCCGGCCATGACGACAAGCGCCAATCCGAATTGAATCACCCACAGGGTGCGCATCCCAATCAACTCGTGCAGCCACATGTGGAATGCTGGGACGAGATGCCCACCCATCTCCAGCACAAAGAGCGGAAGGGTGAAGATGGCGGCGAGCAGCGTCGCACGTTTCAGCTCGGCTATTTCATCATTCGGTTCCGGGGCGTCCGGGGCACCGGTCTCATCCGCCGGATAACCAGCCTGCCGGAGGGCCGTGTGCAAGGTCGCGATTGCATCTGCATTGATAGCTTTGATCGTTAGGGATCGTTCAGCGAGATTCGCATTCGCATCCAGAATGCCGGAAACTGATCTTGCGGCGGCTTCAACACGCGATACGCAAGATCCGCAGCTAAGCCCCGGCACGGACAGTGTTCGTGATGTTGTCGTCGCTGGGTATCCTGCAGCATCAAGCCGTTTGAGGAGCTCATGCGGATCGTTGGCCTCGCTGACGACGCGCGCCGTTCTTTCCGCAAGATTTGCGCTGACACCGGAAACGCCCGGCGCATCAGCCAGCGCCCGCTCAACCCGCGAGACGCAGCCGCCGCATGACATTCCTTCGATGCTGAATGTCCAAGTCTTCACGTGCCGATCCTCTGCCATGCCCGTAGACCTAGATAGGTGCCCCAGCACGCGCTACACAAGTCTGCGCCTTAATCGGGCATGACCACCACGATGCCGCGATCTGCATCAAGTCTTCCTGACAAGATCTCCGGGTAAGTTCTTCTTAGGTCATCCAGCCCATCCAGGTGATGGATTTCCAGCCAAGCACCGATCCGCCGTGTCGTCTCGATTAGATAGTTTTGCGTCCGTTCCTGAAACCCAGCAGGTCCCCAATCACTCAGCCGTTTCTGGATGTGACCGGGCGCGAAGAAGAATTCGGAGCGTTCCACGATGAAGCCAGGCTGTTTGCCGATCTCCTCACGATGGGTAAGGCCAACGTTGATGGTTTGGCGCATCTGTGCGCCAAGCATTGTATGCAGCCGAGCCAGCAGATGACCGTTGCCTGACATGTCGATGATCAGAGTTGGAAGGGACGCGTCGATTGCGTCAACAGCTTCGTAGCTGAGCACATCGTCATAGAGATCGAGCTTTGCCACCTTCGCCAGATTGCGCGCTGACGTCAGGCCAATGACCTTTGGCGAAGTTGCATCGTCGGCCAGTGCGTAGGCGAGCCCGATGCTGGTCTTGCTCGATCCACTCAGAACAAGGATTTGCTCGGCGTCGAACCAATCCGCGGCCTGTGCAGCGTCCCAAAGGCAGAATGAAGTGATCAATAGCGGCCACAAGAGTGCGCGAAGGTCATCACCTTTCGGGTCATAGCCGACCTCGGCACGAACGCGCTGGTATCCGTTATATCCTGAAGGAAGCTCCGTACGATGCGCCGTCGCGTCGACAAAGCGGTTCTCGCTCACGCGTTCAGGCAGCATCACCAATGAGGTCGAAGGCGGGAAATACCCGTAAATGCGATCTCCGACCGGCACGTCGGGATGTGTGCTCTCCACAATATCGGCAAAGCCCCAGACCGGGATGATGCCCCAGTTGGTTTCATTATCCTGTGCGGCAGAAAAGAAGTCCCAATAGCGCATTTGATCACCAACTTGGCCGTAGGTGATATTGTTTGCGGTGAAGGAAAAGCGGTCAATCCGCGCCCTGACATGTCCTGTTTCGAGCAGCGTCTCGGGCGCCGGGGCGATCCGCGTTTGCGCGATGTCATTTTTCAGCACCTGAAACTCAGGCATGGCGTTCTCCCTTCGCTTTCAGTTCGGCGTTATATTGTTGAAGCTTGGCCATCGCTGGCATTGAGGCCGCCTTGATCCGTCCAATGATGGCGCGCTTCTCACTGTCTTCTTCAGGGATGCCGGACACGAGCTTGGCAAATCCGTCGAGACGACTTGCCTTCAGCCAGGCGCGCAATTCTGGATCTTGTCCCCAGTTGAATTGGTTCATCATGAATTGGATGGTCAGTGGAATGTAGTCGTCGGCCTTGTTGGGCAGGGGGATCACATTGCAGGTCCGGTTCTTGTCCTCCTCCGGTTTCGTTGCCTCGACATGCGCAATGAACGCGGCAGAGAAGACGGGCTGATATGGGCGCACGGTTTGCGGGGTAATGCGTTCTCCCTCAAAAACCGGCCGCATCTCCAAATTTGTGATCGCGCTCGCCGTGCAATCAATATGGAGCGTTTTGGGGGTCGTCGGGATCGTGCCGTGCTCGAGGGATATTTCGGTTGTCCCAACGGCCCTGACCCGTCCCATTCTGACCCGCTGCGTGATGCGCCGCAGTTCGTCAATTTCAGCTCGGCTGACGGTGGCCGCGTGGAACATCGTGGGGCGCGTATTGGGATCGATCCGCAAGAAATAGCCTGAGGCCTCTAACCGATCAAACATGTCTTCCCGCGACGTGGACGCGGCAATCGCCTCGAATTGCAAAGCTTGTGAGCCAATGGAGGATTTGAAAAAGGCCGGATCGGTCTGTGCATTCTCGCGATCTAGCAGCCAACCATCCCGGGGCTTAATCCAACGGATGTTGTCCGGTTCGATCCCCTGCGCCAACAGCCAGAGGCATGTGTCGATTGCCGTCTTTCCGGCCCCCATAACGACAAATCCGTCGGGCTTTTCGGAGATGTGCATCAAATCGTTGGGCGGCACCACGCGTGCCCCTTCGGCAATCTCGAAGGCGGGGGTGTGCATAGATGGTGTTGAGGTCTTCAGATAGGTGGCATCGACGAGTTTCCGGGTGATCTCGATCTCCCAGCGTTCGCCGGTCAGCCGGGATGTGAAGGCCTTGTCTCCATCAAAGTCACACATCGGAAAGTATCGAACCCGTCCAGATGGGAGGAACGTGTTCCGCATTACATCGTCGAAATAGGCGGCAACCTCTGCTCCGCTTGCCAGATCCCCCAGACCTGCGTTCAGGCCGGTCGCATCCTTCACACCGCGGCTCAACTCCTTGGAATTAACACCATAGAACGTTGAGGGTTGATGCAGCGTCACGAACGGATAGGCGACGTTCCAGTGGCCGCCTGGCTTTGCGTGGCGATCCACAATCGTGATCGTCGCATCCGTTTCGCTAAGCAGAGTATCAGCGAAAGCCATGCCGACAGCACCCGCTCCGGCGATCAGGTAGTCGGTCTTCAAACGGGTCGCTTGCACGGTTCCCTCCGTGATTACGTAACGAAGTGTTCACCATCTGGAACGAAATCGCGAAACAAAACCACCCGTTCGACCGTTCTTTAGCTGAGCGCCCTTACGTCACGCGCTTGAACGAATGGAGAATGAGATGAGGTTGATCGGTATTGCGCTGCTCGCGTTCCTATTGGCAGGTGTTGCTTTCCTGCTGACAGAGCGGCGTGCGGAAGTGCTTGCAGCTGTCCCGCTTCTGTCTGGGAGCGAACGGATCGTGCATCGTTTTGATCAATCCGGTGCGCCCAACCTCCAAGATGTGGACGAAAGTTTCGAGCGGGTGTGGATCGCGGCGGAGGGCACGGACCGATGGACCGCGCTGAGCGGTGTCCCCTCCTATGCGACGCTTCGCTTCAATCTGCCTCGCGACGTGGTGGGGCTGGCCGGGGAACTGACCCTCGATCTGCGCAGTGATATTGCTGAAGGAACAGAAGGGGAGTTTCGGATCAATGTGAACGGCATCCGCCGCGGCGTCCTGACCATTCGACCGGGTATGGACGACTATACGGTCAAATTGCCCTTGAGTGCTGATGATCTGATCCGCCGACAGCTCGTCGTGTCCATGGCCATGATCGGAGATACGCCAAGTGCAGTATGCTCCACGGACGAGGGCTATGGTGCCCTTTTGCATGTTGAGCCGACAAGCCGTTTGACGCTTGCGCTCGAAGAACCGATCACGACCTTCGCGGATCAGCTTTTGGTCGCAGGTGAACCAGCGGAACTGCTCTGGCCTGTTGCGGATCGCGACGCCCAGGCGCAGGCGCTTGCGACGGCCGTTAGTGCGCAGGTCACCGGGCATGCCGTCCGGTTTGTCCGCCCAGATCAGGCAACTGAAGCGACGATTGATCCGGCAGATTACGATGGCACGTTGCCCCCGTCTGCATCCGCGGTTTTGCCGCTTAACTGGCCGGTTCAGGCCGAGGAGGCAGGCGCGTCAACGGACGCGGTCACGTTTGAGCGCGGAGCAAACTGGACCTTTGCTTTGGCCCGTAGCGCCCTTCAAGATCGTACCTTGCCGAACCGGCTCGATCTGAATTTGCGTCTACAGCCTCTACCTGGCGAAGCCGCGTGGATGCTGAACGTCCAGCACGCAGGGTCCATCCTGTATCAGGAGCGTATTGCAGGCAGCCGCACAGACTACCGAGCAATTATCCCACTCGGGGAAGCGGACGACGCTGAGCTGCTTCGCTACGAGGTTAACCTACAGGCCGATTGGGAAGGTCGCGGCCCATGCTTGATCCGGCCGGAGTTGACGGCACAACTCCTGCCGTCAACCCAGATTTCCGGCGGGCAAGTCGCGCCCGCCAGTGCGATGGAACCTTTGCTCGCAGCGCTCGGCAGCACTCCGTCCATTGGCATCCAATTATGGACGGAGACAGATGTAACGACCGCAAATGCGATGATGGGGTTGGCGCAGGACCTGATTGTCGGAGCCGCGGGTGTTGAGGCGGAATCTGATCGCGATGTGATCTTAGCCATGGCCGAACCGAACGAAGCACTGGAATTCGCGCGCACCCGTCCCGGTCCGGCATGGGTGCGTGGCTATTTCACGCCCGGCGATGCGGCCGAAACTCTGCCGCTTGAGGGGACGATGCTTGACGTATTGGCCAGCAGCGATGCACCGCGTGCAGTGATGGTTATCGTTCTGGGCTCCGGAAGCTGATCCATGGCATCGGATGACCTGCGATCCCAGAATGAATACTGGTCCGTGGATTCGGCGCCCCGGCGTTTCTCCGGTCGGGTCGCACCCTGGCGCGCCTTTGCAGTGGTCGGAGCATTTCTGCTTCTCGGCACGTTCGGCTTGTGGGGCATCAATGAGCTGCACCTGCTAAACGCCATCTTTCCAAATGATGATCTGATCTTTTCGCCCTATAGCGGTGCTCACTCGATCCCAATGCGGATTTTCACACTGAGCTTTTTCATCGCGTTTGCATTGTTTTGCAACGGAACGGCGAAGGCCCGCTTTCTTTTCTGGTTCGATCTTACAGCGACCTACGTTGCGCTGTGCGGCTTGCTGGATGTTGCGAATATCGTGATCAGCTTCGCCCTGGGGATCACGTTCAGCCTCCACCTGATTGAGATTGAAAGCGGCCTGTTGGGGTTCGCGGTCTTTTCCTGGAAGCTCCTCGAACGTGGACGGATGCCCTCGCGTATTGATGTTGATACGGGACGGGGGCGGAGCATTCGGCCGCTTCTCAGGTTGATTGCGGTAACCATCTTCGCTGCGGCTGTTTCGATCTATGTCGCATCACTCGATCTGGCCGTGATCCACTACATGCGAGGCGTCGGACTGTTGGGTGGCATTGGGCCAGGCGTTTTCCTGTTTCTGCCCGTGTTCTTTGTGACCCTCTACGTCTTGGCGCGCCTGTCCTATCGGCGGGTGGCCGATGCGGATCACGCGCCTGCAATGACGGTGATCGTTCCTGCGCATAACGAGGAATATATCATCCAGCGCACGATTGCCGCGCTTGATCAGGCGGCGGCGCACTACGCGGGCGACGTGCATCTGCTCGTGCTCGACAACAATTCCGAGGATGCGACCGACCAGCTGGCTCGCGTCGCTCTTTCGCAGTGTGAAGCACTGACGGGTGAGGTTGTGTTCGTCGAACGTCCGGGCAAGGCCAACGCCTTGAATGCGGGCTTGCGCCTGACAAAGACGCCTCTTCTGGTGCGCGTTGATGCGGACACCCAAGTTTCCGAGGATGCATTCACATTGGCCGCTGCATATTTCGCTGAGCCGGACGTCGGCGTTGTTGGTGGCATCCCGTTGCCACCCGGTGGCGGGCCATTCGACAAGGCCCGATTGATGGAGGTGGTTACCAAGCACGGTTTCTATCAAATCGGTATGGCCAGCATTAACGCGGTCGTCGGCGTTCCGGGCATGTTTGCCGTCTACCGAACCGAACTTCCAAGGCGTCTCGGCGGCTTTGTCGGTGGCATGAATGGCGAAGATACCGATATCTCGCTACGGATTGGCGAGCTCGGCTATCGGCTGATCGTGGAACCGCGCATTCGCTATATCTCCGAGGTGCCGGTCACCCTCAGCCACATGCGGGAACAGCGGATGCGCTGGTTTCGTTCAATCTACCACATCTGTTCGCGCTGCCGCGACGTGATCTTTCGCCGTAAGTCGAGTACGCGGGGACGCATCATCCTGCCCTATATGCTGATCAACTCAGCCAGGCGCACGATGATGGTGCCCATGATTGTCTTCGGCGTGGTCGAGTACGTGACCCATTTCGATTCATCCTCCGATCTGGCCTGGCAGGCGATTTTTGCCGTGATTGTTGGAATGCCGACACTGGTTGCTATTTTTGCTGCATTGGTCAACGGCATGCCACGCGGGCTGCTCTACTTGCCGCAATACTTGCTGTTCCGCATGCTTCGCAGCTGGTTCACGCTGGAGTCCATGCTCTCGATCTCCATCGATGAAAAGGGGCGGCACATTTTCTCGAAAGAGGCGCTTTCCGAACCTCGGCCAGCTGACATACGGGTCGCCTAGATCGGTCCGCACCTTGTTTCACTATTTGAGGTTGTGAATTGTCATGATGGCACGCTATTCCAACCAATGTGCGGATGGCTGGATGATCGCGCCGGGAAATCGGTGAGGAAAGTCCGGACTCCTTGAAGCGACGGCGCCGGATAACGTCCGGCCAGGGCAACCTGAGGGAAAGCGCCACAGAAATCAGACCTCCCGGCGACGGGGAAGGGTGAAACGGTGGAGTAAGAGACCACCGCCGGGCTGGCAACAGACCGGGCACGGCAAGCCCCGCCGGGAGCAAGGCCAAATAGGGATCGCGCGCCTTTCGGGGCATGGCTGCTTCACCACAGCGATCCGGGTTGGCTGCGTGAGGCGTTGCGCAAGCAACGTCCCAGACGAATGGTCATCCATGGGATTCGATGGAATCCCGGGACAAAATCCGGCTTACAGGCCATCCGCACAGAGTTTTCGGAAATTTCCCCATAAATGAGCGTCTATATTTAGCGTTCAAAATTTGACGACCCTCAAATTGTGGCAAAAATGCGCACGAGGGCACAGAATGGCATAAAAAACCATTGCTAGGCATACGGTGTCGCTGCATAGTGATCCTCAAGAGAAAGAGAGCAGCGCAAATGAGGTCCACAAGGATCCGGGCGTAATCCGAGGCAGGTTTCTACAGGCTCTCCCTCTCGCAAAAGGGCGTTGGCAGTGGAGTAGGTAATCGGTGCGACGACAAACAGCACCGTAGCTTCATAGAACACGTTGGGACAGTTACGGCGGGTCGTGTGAGCATCACGCCCGCCGTTTCCAATTCAGCCCCCGCCCAGACAGGTGATCGGTCCAGCCAATTCGGCATGGACTGGAACAGAAAGATGGGGCGGTGGAGCAGAGCTTTCGCGGCGAGTTCGAGATGAAGGCAGATGCCAAGGGTCGTATGTCGATCCCGGCTGCCTTTCGCCGTGTCATAGAGGCTCAGATCCCCGGATGGTCCCAGGGGCAGCCCGTGAAGTGCGTCTTGATGCAGAATGCAGATCGTCGGCCTTGCCTACAGTTCTACGGGCAAGAGCGGTTCAAGACGCTTGAGAAATATGTCGACCGGCTTCCGCAATTCTCCAAAAAGCACAAGAAACTCGCCCGCAAGTTCGGCTCGGCACATGATCTGCTGATTGATGACAGTGGCCGGGTCGTCTTGAGCGAAAAGTTCCGCGCAAAAGTTGGGATTGCCGCAGGCGTTCCCCTGATCGGCGTGGGCATGGTTCGGTGGTTCGAGCTTTGGACGGCGGACAACTACGCTCTGGATGAGGATGATGAAGGCTGGTGGAACGATGATGAGGAAGATCCGACTGACGTCTACCGGCTGATTGAGGAGATCGAAGAGGAAGCCCGGCTTGATCGGGTCGCGCAGATGCGGTTGCAGTCGGAGCCCCGGCATGAGTGACGCGCCCCACATTCCCGTCCTGCTGAATGAGGTTCTGAGCGCCGCCACGCCCGTGGGCGGCGTTTGGCTTGATGGCACTCTGGGTGCAGGTGGATATACCCGCGCGCTGCTCGATCATGGGGCGGAGCATGTTTATGGGGTTGATCGCGATCCTCGTGCGGCTCGCGAGATGGCACGCTGGTCAGCCGACTATTCAGATCGCTTCACTTTCCTGCCGGGCACGTTTGGCCAACTCGATACACTGGCGCGCGAGGCCGGTGCGACGGCGCTTGACGGTATCGTGTTGGATATCGGTGTGTCGTCGATGCAGATTGATGAGGCGGATCGGGGGTTTTCGTTTCAGAAGGACGGCCCCCTGGACATGCGCATGAGCGACGCCGGACCATCCGCCGCAGATCTCGTAAATGGAGCGAGCGAAGCAGAACTTGCCGATATCCTGTTCCAATATGGTGAGGAACGGGCCTCTCGCCGGATTGCCCAGGCGATTGTTGCCGCTCGTCCGGTGGCAGATTCCACCCTGCGTCTGGCCGAGATTGTCAGTGGTGTTCTGCCACGCCAGAAGCCTGGCCAGCCGCATCCAGCCACGCGCAGTTTTCAGGCGCTACGCATCGCGGTGAATGAAGAACTGGCCGAGCTTGCCCGCGCGCTCTTGGCTGCGGAACAGATGTTGCGCCCCGGCGGCGTTCTGATCGTGGTCACATTCCACTCGCTGGAAGATCGCATCGTGAAGCGTTTTTTGGCGGATCGCTCCGGCAAGGGAGGCGGCGGAAACCGGTATGCGCCGCCAACGGATGTGACCCCTCCCAGCTTCGAATTGCTCAACCGTAAAGCGGTCACCGCCAGCAAGGACGAGTTGGAGCGCAATCCGCGGTCCCGATCCGCGAAGTTGCGCGCCGCGCGCCGCACAGATGCCGCCGCTCATCCGGCGGATGTGAAAGGTCTCGGCCTACCGAGGCTTGATTTGATTCAACTTGGCGCAGGGAGATCGTGATGCGCAGTCCAGCCTATCTTGTCGCCTTCGCCATGGTTCTGTCCTCAGCTGTTTGGGCGTACAGCGTCAACAGTGACACGAAAGACGGTTTGCGAGAGATCGAGCGCCTTCAAACGCGGATCGCGGCAGAGCGTGAGGCGCTGGATGTCCTGCGTGTGGAATGGGCCTTTCTCAACCGTCCGCAGCGGCTCGACCGCCTTGTTGCCATGCATTTCGACGAATTGGGTTTGATCCCGCTTGATCCGCAGCATTTTGGCGGCATGCAAATGGTCGCCTATCCGACCGAGGTGCCATCTGCGCTGCCGGATGTGCTGGCGCGGGCTGACAGAAATCAGTTCCAGTTGCCGATGACGGTGCAAGAAGTCGTCGCCTTCAACGGGTATGAGCCATGATCCGCGTCCCGCTCAGACCACTTGCCCGCGTCATTGCGGCGCGCAACCAGGGCATCGACCCGGATGTCGTCGATGCCGAGCGGCGCGCTGCTGCCTGCCGTCTGCGCAGGGCAGAGGAAACGCGGCGTGCGCAGCGCAGGCTGTGGTTGTTGAGCGCTGTCTTCGTGATGGGATTTGGCGCAGTGGCGGGAAAGATGGCCGTCATCTCGGCAAGTGATGTTCCACAGCAGGAGCAGAGCGCGACCGCCGATCCCCTGCGTGCGCACCGTGCTGATATCGTAGACGTGAATGGAGAGCTTCTGGCCACGAACATCGTGACCTCGGCCCTTTATGTGGAAACGCGCCGGATGGTTGATCCGGAAGGCGTTGCCATCGGTCTTGCCAACATCTTCCCGGATCTGGAAGCAGAGGCCTTGATGACGCTGTTTGCGCGTCCGGGCAACTTTCATTGGATTCAGAGCCAAGTGAGCCCTGAGCAGCTTCAGGCCGTCCACGATCTTGGTCAACCGGGCGTATTCTACGGGCCGCGTGAGACGCGGGTTTATCCGCAGGGACGGCGGCTGGGCCACATTCTTGGCGGCTCCCGCTTTGAACGTGAAGCTGCCCGCGCGGCAGAAACCGCGGGCACTGCTGGCGTTGAACTGATGTTCAATGAAAGGCTTGGGGATCCCGAGCGCATTGATGAGCCGCTACGCCTGTCGATTGATCTGCGGGCACAGAACGCGATGCGCGATGTGTTGGCCCAACAGATGGAGCGGTTTGACGCGATCGGAGCAACGGGAATTCTGATGCGGGCCGACAATGGAGAGATCGTCTCCATGGTCTCTCTGCCGGACTTTGATCCGAATGATCGGCCCGCGCCGCGTGGCCCGGATGCCGATCAGCTCTTCAGCCGTGCATCCCAAGGGGTCTACGAGCTTGGCTCGACCTTCAAGACACTGACCGTGGCGCAAAGCCTTGAGCTTGGGCTGGTCAATCCAGAGACGATGATCGACACGCGCGGTCCTTTGCAGTGGGGGCGATTCCGGATCCGGGATTTTCACAACTACGGACCCGAGCTGTCTGTCACCGAGGTTATGGAGCACAGCTCGAACATCGGGACGGCACGTATCGCACTCGATATCGGCATTGAACGTCATCAGGAGTTCCTGCGAGAGCTTGGGTTTTTCGACCCGGTTGAGGTCGAATTGCCCGAAAGCCGCTCTGCCCGCCCATTGCTTCCACCGCGTTGGTCCGATCTTTCCACGATGACAATCAGTTACGGCCACGGGCTTGCAGCCACCCCACTTCATCTGGCCAGCGCTTACGCGACGGTCGCGAATGGCGGCCTGCGGGTCACGCCGACACTATTGGCCGATGCGGCCATGCCGACCGAGGCGGATCGCGTGATCTCCGAACGGACGTCGGGCATGGTGAACCGCATGTTGCGCGCAGTTGTGTCTGACGGCACGGCTGGGTTCGCGGATGTTGAAGGATATGAAGTCGGCGGAAAGACCGGGACGGCTGATAAACCCTCCCAAGGCGGCTATGCCGAAGACCGGGTCATCGCAACTTTTGCCGCGGTCTTCCCAGCAAGCGATCCAGAATATGTTCTAGTCGTGACACTTGATGAACCCGAAGACAGATCCGGCCCGGTCGTACGCCGTACGGCAGGATGGACAGCGGCCCCGACGGCCGGGATGATCATTCGGCGCGTCGCCCCCGTTCTGGGCCTGCGCCCGCAATCGCGCCAGTCGGATCCGGAAATTCCGGGGATGGCCCTTGCAGGGGGGCGCGGCTAGATCATGTTGCTCTTCAGCATTTGAAATCAGCCGAGGTCACTATGCGCGCGCTGTTGCCAATATTGCCGGACACTCTCGACGCCGTCGTCAATCTTGCGGACGATCACCAGATAGCTGGACTGACCCCCGACAGTCGCGCGGTCGAGGCTGACTTTCTGTTTGCCGCACTGCCCGGCGTGAATGCACACGGCATCACATTTATAGGCAAAGCGCTCCAACAAGGCGCGAGTGTCGTGCTGACCGATGCAGAAGGGTTTGCGCGCGCGGCGCAGGACAATTTGCATTCGCGATGCGGCTGGTTGGTGTCGGATGACCCGCGCGCCGTACTCGCCCATATCGCTGCTGGCTTCTTTGGCGTGCAGCCTGAAACGGTTGTCGCTGTGACCGGCACCAACGGAAAGACCTCCGTCGCGACATTCACGCGCCAACTCTGGCGGGCCATGGGGTTGGCAGGTGTCAATTTCGGGACTGCAGGTGTTGAAGGACAAGTCAACGCCCCGCTCAGCCACACCACACCAGAGCCAGTGGAGCTGCACCGTTTGCTTGCCAGTCTGGCAGAGCAGGGTGTGACACATGCCGCGATGGAAGCGTCCAGCCACGGGCTGGCCCAACGTCGCCTGGATGGCGTAACGCTGGCTGCAGCAGGGTTCACCCACCTCACCCGCGATCACCTCGATTATCACGAAACGCCGGAGGCTTATGAGGCTGCAAAGGCGCTATTGTTTAATCGCGTGCTCACAATGGGCGCACCGGCAGTCGTCAATATCGACACCGAGGTGGGATGCCGCATGGCCGATGTCGCGCGCGGCGCGGGTCATCCTGTCTTCTCAGTCGGACAGAGCGAGGGCGCGGATCTGCGCATCCTTTCGGTTCGTTACGCCACAACTGGTCAGCGCGTGACGTTCCGCCATGAGGATCGGGAATACGGCGCGGAGCTGTCCTTGATTGGCGCTTTTCAGGTTGAAAACGCCATGCTTGCGGCCGGCTTGGCCGTTGCTGCTGGGGCTGAGCCAACACGTGTCTTTGCGGCATTGCCACAGCTTTCGCCCGTCTCTGGCCGGATGGAGCTTGCCGCCCAGCGGCGGCGCGGCGGCGAGATCTATGTGGACTATTCCCACACGCCTGACAGCATCGAGACTGCGCTGACCGCGATCCGTCCCCACGTTTCCGGAAAGTTGATCGCAATCGTGGGTGCAGGCGGAGATCGCGACAAGGGCAAGCGGCCTCTGATGGGGAAGGCTGCGAGGGAGGGTGCGGACGCAGTGATTGTGACGGATGACAATCCACGAAGCGAAGATCCCGCAACCATCCGAGCGGAAGTTCTGGCAGGTGCGCCGGACGCCCAGGAGATCGGCGACCGGGCCGAGGCGATCCGCGCTGGAGCCTCCATGCTGGGAAAGGGTGATGTCTTGCTGATCTGCGGCAAGGGTCACGAGACCGGACAGATGATTGTCGGAACGCTGCATCCTTTTGATGATCGGATAGAGGCGCGGAAGGCGGTTGAAGCGCTGGATGGCGAACCGGGCGACGTGGAGGTGGCGCAATGAGCGTTCTTTGGCACCTTGATGAGCTTATCGCGGCTACCGGCGGACGCTTTTCCGCCCAACCGTCCCGCGACATTACCGGTGTTTCGATTGACACAAGATCGATTGAGAAGGGGGATCTTTTTGTCGCCCTGAAGGACGTGCGGGATGGTCATGACTTTGTCGCGGCGGCGTTAGAGGCAGGTGCGGCTGCAGCGTTGGTCAGTCATCGGCCCGATGGGCTTGCCAAAGATGCACCGCTTCTTGTCGTGGATGATGTCCTCGATGCCCTCGAGGGAATGGCGCGAGCCGCCCGTGCCCGCATGGCTGGGCAGGTTGCGGCCGTCACGGGGTCCGTTGGAAAAACCGGCGTCAAAGAAATGTTGCGGCATGTCCTGCACCAATTTGGTCGCGTTCACGCGGCTGAGCGGAGCTTCAACAACCATTGGGGCGTTCCGCTGACCCTTGCGCGCATGCCGCGAGAGACAGATTTCGCGGTGATCGAGATTGGGATGAATGCGCCCGGTGAGATTGCGCCGCTCTCAAGATTTGCCCAACCGGATGTCGCCATCGTGACGACAGTGGCTGCTGTTCACGTTGCCGCGTTCGAGGATGTGTCGGGCATTGCCCGCGAAAAGGCAGAGATTGTGGCCGGTCTCGTGCCTGGTGGCACTGCGGTGCTCAACCGGGATATCGAAACCTTTCCGATCCTACAGCGAAGGGCGAAGGGCGTTGGAGCGAAGATTGTAACGTTTGGCTCGGCCGGACGCCCCGTTTTCCATCTGGAAAGTGCACAGATCAAAGGGGCGACGACGGTTTGCACAGCGCAAGTTCATGACCGCAAACTGTTCTTCAAGCTTGCCGCGCCCGGTCGTCACCTTGCCGAGAATGCAATGGCTGTTCTTGCCGCGGTTGAAGGCTTGGGACAGGACGTCGCGCATGCTGCGCTCGATCTGGCCCAGTGGGAGGCGCCCGACGGGCGCGGTGCGCGTTGGCGTGTCGATCTGGGCGAGGCCGGTATGGATGGGGCAATCCTGCTGATTGACGATGCATACAACGCCAACCCGACATCTATGGGAGCAGCGTTCGAGGTCCTGGCCGCAGCACAGCCCCGCGACGGGATCGGGCGGGTCGCGCGGGGGCGCCGTGTCCTATTCCTGACGGATATGCTGGAGCTGGGCGATATTGAACTCACCGCCCATGCGGACCTGGCCAGCCATCCGACCCTTTCCACCATTGACCGCGTCCACTCAGCCGGTCCGTTGATGGAGGCCCTGCACACCGCCATGCCGCAAGGCAAACGGGGCGAGTGGTACGACAGTGCGCCGAAGCTTGCCAAACGGGTTGCCGCATTGCTCGACGCAGGGGATGCGGTGTTGGTGAAAGGGTCCAAGGGTTCGCAAGCGGCCCTTATCGTTGACGCCATCAAGAAATTGGGCCATTGCGCCCCCGCTGCCAGTCTCGAAGACGAGGACGAGGTCTAATGCTCTATTACCTTACAGCGCTGTCGGATGGCGGCGATGTGTTCAATCTGTTTCGCTATATCTCGTTCCGGTCAGGTGGCGCGTTCCTGACAGCTTTGATCATCGGATTTGCCTTCGGGCGACCGCTGATTGACGAGTTGCGTCGGCGTCAAAAGACCGGTCAGCCGATCCGCGCTGACGGACCCGAGCGGCATATTATTGAGAAATCTGGAACCCCGACGATGGGGGGTGTGCTGATCCTCGCCGCTGTGCTGGTTTCAACGCTCGTCTGGGCGCGCTGGGACAATGGATATGTCTGGATGGTTCTCATGGTAACCATGGGGTTTGGCGCCATCGGGTTTGCGGATGACTACGCCAAAGTGTCCAAGGGCAATGTTGCGGGTGTCTCTGGCAAGGTGCGGCTCGGCCTTGGGTTTCTGCTGGCGGGCATTGCAGCGGTCATTGCGATGCAGATGCAGGATCCCGAACTCTCGGCCCATCTGGCATTCCCACTCTTTAAGGACCTGCTGCTGAACCTGTCCTTTGTGTTCATTCCGTTTGCGATGCTGGTGATTGTGGGTGCTGCGAATGCGGTCAACCTGACAGACGGTCTGGATGGATTGGCGATCATGCCTGTGATGATCGCGGCAGCCTCCTTCGGCATTATCGCCTATCTGGTCGGGCGCGTGGACTACACTGAGTATCTGGACGTCCATTACGTCGCCGGAACCGGTGAAGTGACGGTCTTTTGCGCTGCAGTCATCGGAGCCGGTCTTGGCTTTCTTTGGTATAATGCACCACCGGCTGCGGTGTTTATGGGGGACACTGGATCGCTTGCCATGGGCGGTGCGCTGGGTGCCATCGCCGTTGCAACCAAGCATGAGATCGTGCTTGCCATCATCGGCGGTCTTTTCGTTGTCGAGGCGCTGAGCGTCATCATTCAGGTTGCGGTGTTCAAGCGGACCGGAAAGCGGGTCTTCTTGATGGCCCCGATCCACCACCACTTTGAAAAAAAGGGCTGGGCGGAGAGCACGATCGTCATCCGGTTCTGGATCATTGCCTTGATTTTGGCGCTGATCGGGTTGGCAACGCTCAAGATCCGTTGATGCTGGCGATGCGATCCCTTCACGCCCCTCCCAATTAAGGAGCATTCCCATGATTCCTGTGCGCGGGTATGACGGAAAACGGGTTGGAGTGCTTGGACTGGGGCGATCGGGTCTGGCGACGGCCCGCGCCCTACGTGCTGGCGGTGCTGATCCGATTTGCTGGGATGACAACGTCGAGGCGCGGTCTGTGGCACAGGATGAGAGGTTTACTGTCGCGGATCTGACCAAAGAACGGACATATGAGGGTATTGCCGCTGTCATTACCTCCCCAGGTATCCCGCACCTCTATCCGTCCCCGCATCCTGCAATCGAGATGGCCCAACGTCAGGGGGCCGTGATCGACAACGACATCGGCCTGTTCTTCCGAAGTTTTGCGACAGAAGATTGGGAAGAATTTGAACGCGCGCCCCGCATCGTCTGCGTGACCGGATCGAACGGCAAATCGACCACAACCGCCCTGATTGTGCACATTCTTAAGCAGGCCGGGCATGATGTGCAGATGGGCGGCAATATTGGACGTGGTGTACTTGATCTCGATCCTGCCCGCGACGGTATGGTGGTCGTCTTGGAACTGTCGAGCTACCAGACAGAACTCGCCCGCGCCCTGTCTCCTGACATCGCCGTGTTTTTGAATTTGAGCCCGGACCATCTGGACCGCCATGGCGGGATGGGGGGCTACTTCGCAGCGAAGCGCCGACTGTTCTCGCAAGGCGGGCCAGAGCGCGCCATCATCGGAGTGGATGAAAGGGAAGGCCGTTATCTCGCTGCGCAATTGCGCGAAGAGGCGGAACAGGGCGACCCGGTCATTCGTATCTCGTCCGGTACGAAGTTGTCTGGCGACGGCTGGTCCGTTTTCGCCCGAAAGGGATTCCTGGCAGAGTGGCGCAAGGGGCGGCAGGTTGCCTCGGTAGATTTGCGCGAGGTGTCAGGCTTGCCTGGTGCACACAATCATCAGAACGCCTGCGCGGCCTGGGCAGCGGCCCGCGCGCTCAATCTGGGGCCGCGGCAGATCGAAGGGGGCTTAAGGTCATATCCTGGCTTGCGGCATCGGTGTCAGACCGTCGGTGAGGTCCGTGGTGTGCGCTTGGTCAACGACTCCAAGGCGACAAACGCAGATGCCGCAGAACAGGCGCTCAAGGCGTTCAAGCGCATCCGCTGGATTGCCGGCGGTGTTGCGAAAGAGGGGGGGATCGCTTCATTGCTGCCGCTGATGGATCGGGTCGAGAAGACATATCTTATCGGTGAAGCTGCACATGCTTTTTCAGAGCAGTTGGGCGAACACCCACATAAAGTGAGCGGCACGCTGGAGGCTGCATTTGCGGATGCGTTGGCGGATGCTGTGGACGGTGAGACGATCCTGCTCGCCCCGGCTTGTGCGAGTTTCGATCAGTTCCCCAGCTTCGAGGCGCGGGGTGAGGCGTTTGAACAGCTTGCTTCCAACGCCTCCTGACCCACTTAATGGTCACGCGCTCGTGATGGGTAGAGAGCGAGATAGTGTTGCATTTGCAACAGACAAGAAACACCTCTGGGCAGACGGTTCACGTTTTCGAGCCGATTTGTTTCGAGATCAGGAGGAATAGAGTTGATCCTTAGCAACCAGATCACCCCCCAAAAGGGGCGCGGTTTTGGACTGGTCCTGGCGCTGGTCGCCGGACTGGCGGTCGTCGTCCCCACTGTCGCCCCGGTTGAGGCGCAGACGCGCCCGGACAGCTTTGCAGATCTGGCCGAACGGCTAAGCCCATCGGTCGTGAATATTACGACATCGCAGATCATCACAGAGCAGGCGCAGGGTATGAACCCAATGATCCCGGAAGGATCGCCTTTCCAGGATTTCTTTGAAGATTTCATGGATCGTCAGCCAGGGGAACCGCGCTCGCGCCGGGCTTCCGCGCTGGGATCGGGCTTCGTCATTTCTGCTGACGGATACATTGTCACGAACAACCATGTGATCGAGCAGGCGGATGAAATTCTCATCGAGTTTTTCGAGAACGGCATGGAACTGCCGGCCGAGGTGATCGGCACGGATCCACGTACCGACATCGCATTGTTGAAGGTTGAACCGGAAGAGCCGCTTCCCTTCGTGGAATTCGGTGACAGCGATCTTGCCCGTGTAGGCGACTGGGTGTTGGCAATCGGTAATCCGCTGGGCCAAGGCTTTTCTGTATCGGCCGGTATTGTCTCCGCCCGCAATCGGGAGCTTTCAGGCTCTTACGATGACTTCATTCAGACTGACGCCGCAATCAACCGCGGTAACTCGGGCGGTCCGCTGTTCAATATGGATGGCGACGTCATCGGCGTGAACACGGCAATCCTCTCGCCTAATGGCGGATCCATCGGAATTGGTTTCTCGATGTCGTCCGCTGTCGTGACCGGTGTCGTCGATCAGTTGCGTGAGTTTGGAGAGACACGCCGTGGCTGGCTTGGGGTCCGCATTCAGCCCGTTGATGAAGGTGTCGCCGAGGCGCTGGGACTGGAAGAGGCACGTGGTGCTCTCGTCGCTGACGTACCGCCCGGCCCAGCTGCGGACGGTGGTATTGAGGCTGGCGACGTGATCCTGACCTTCAACGGTGAGGAAATCGGCGAGATGAGCGAGCTTCCGCGCGTTGTCGCGGACACAGCAGTTGGCTCTACGGTTCGCGTCGTTGTCTATCGTGATGGCCGGACCCGCACCCTGAATGTGACGCTCGGACGGCTTGAGGAGGCAGCGATCGCAGGCGGTGTGACGGTGCCGGAAGAGGACGGAAAGACCGACGGACCGGAGACTGCAACCGTCTCTGGCATGGATTTGATCGAACTAACCGAAGAGGTTCGCGCTGAGTACGATATTCGTGCCGACATCGACGGTGTGGTCGTGGTCAACGTAGACCAGTCAAGTGATGCGTTTGCGCGTGGCATGCGCTCTGGTCAGGTGATTTCGGAAGTGGGTCAGCGGGCCGTCTCCACGCCGACAGAAGTAGCAGATGCGTTTGCAGCTGCGGCGGATGCGGGTCGGAAATCCGTGCTCCTGCTCGTGCGGGATGCAGGCGAGCCACGGTTCGTCGCGCTCGACCCGACGCTCTGATTCAAATCAGCATATTTGTTTGGGAAAGGCGGCATTGTTGTGCCGCCTTTTTCATTTATCCGATCAGCAAATGATCCTCTGACAGATCGGCAGCCAAGACATTTTCCAACCGGACCGATGACGTTCCGAAATGCCATTCAATGACGGTGTCACCACCATCTTGCCGGATCGCAAGATCCTCAAGGTCAAAGAGGATCTCAGCGTCCCAATAGAGCGCATCTTTGTCGGCTTCGAAGTCCTCAATCCAGTTCTGGCCCTCACCCATTTGCGCAAAGACGAAAAGGTCAGGTCCAGCGCCGCCGGCAATGGTGTCAGCGCCCCGGAGCGCTGCGATGACATCATCCCCATCTGTGCCGCGTAAGGCCTCGGCGCGCCAAGTCCCGACCAGGTCAATGCCATCATTGCGATTGCCCAATGCTGCCTGAACCAAACGACCATCGGGCGTAACATCCTGACGACCGTCTGTCATCGGCGTGATGACCCATTCGGCATCCAACTTCTCCTCTGGCGGTGTGGGGTCTGACGGTTCGTCCGGCTCCGCGGCAGGACTGCCTTCATCCGGCTCGTCTGCGGCTTTTGCCAGTTCGGTTTCAGGCGCAAGCAGCGACATCTCAGCATCTGAGAAAGCGAATGCATCGGACGGCCCGCCCAGTTCTGCAACCAATGCGTCGAGTGCATCACGCAGAGCGGCATCCGCCTCCTCATCAACCTGTCCGACAGCGATCTCTACCCGCGGGGTCGAGCGGCTGGGCGTCGGTAAGTCAACTGGCTCGACCGATGACAAGGATACAATCCGCCCATCGTCATCATAGATCGTCGTATTCTCAGAAAGCTCACGGGCCATCCCAATTCACCACACATACTCGTTAACAACGCAATTCAGTGCAAATTAGCACTGAACTTGCCTAAAATCCTTCGCAACCTTTCAAATTGGTTAACGATCCCAAATGCCATGCTGCGACATGAATGCTCACGCGGTGTTGCACGAATACGGATTGTCGCGCCTGTGCCGGTCAGATTAACAAGGCATCAGCGGCAAAATCAGCCATCAAAGGACGAGACCATGGCCAAGATCACTTACATTGAGAACAACGGAACCGAACATGTCGTCGACGTCGCGACAGGTCTGACGGTGATGGAAGGTGCGCGGGACAACAACATTCCCGGTATCGAGGCTGATTGCGGCGGGGCGTGCGCCTGCTCCACCTGCCACGTCTACGTCGATGACAGCTGGGTTTCCAAGCTGCCGGCCAAAGATCCCATGGAAGAAGATATGCTCGATTTCGCCTGGCAGCCCGACGCGGAAAAATCCCGTCTGACCTGTCAGCTGAAGGTCACCGATGATCTGGATGGTCTGGTCGTTCGGATGCCCGAAAAGCAGATCTGATGCGAGCGCCCGGACTGGCATTGCTGTTCGCTTTGGCTTTGCCGGGCCTTGCACCTGCGCAGATCGTGTCCGCTGACTACGCCGATCCCACGAACCGTTATGGGCATGGTGCCTTGGGTGATGGGGGTGAGTATGGTCAGCTGCGTGTTGCGCTGGGTGATGGCACTGAACAGCGTTTCGATCTGCCATCAGACATCGTGTTTGAAGATACGGCGCCGCGGCTTGCCGATGTGACCGGGGACGGCGAGACGGATGTGGTCGTTGTGGAAAGCTTAGCGCGCCAAGGCGCACGAATAGCCGTCTACGGCGCGGATGGACGCAAGGCCGTGTCGCCAGCAATTGGAACGCGTTTTCGCTGGCTTGCCATCTCTGCCATCGCGGATTTTGACGGCGATGGGCGTGTGGAAATTGCGGCCGTCGACAGGCCGCATCTGGCAAAGACTCTGCGCTTTTGGAGAGTTGAGGATGGCGAGATTCAGGAAGTCGCCTGGTTTCCCGGTGTGACGAACCACAGATTTGGTGCAGCAGAGATCGAGGGCGGTTTGCGCGACTGCGGCCAGACGCCAGAGATCATCCTGGCGGATGCGCGCTGGCAGCGCATCCTCGCAGTCAGTGTCGCGAACAACATCATTACAAGTGACGACCGGGGCCCCTATACCGGTCCCGGCAGTCTGGAGGCTGCGCAGCGCTGTTAAAGCGCCCGCCAACCTATGTCGGTCCGGTGGAAGCTGTCAGACCAATCGACTTGATCCAAGATGCGGTACGCCCGCTCCTGTGCCTCGGCTAATGTCGCCCCGCGTGCCGTGACATTCAGGACGCGGCCACCATTGGCAACAAGTTGGCCATCCTTGATCGCGGTTCCCGCATGGAAGATCGCAGCGCGCGGGTTCTGGTCCATGTCTGGCAAGCTGATCGCCGTGCCCTTCGCGTAGCTGCCCGGATAACCCTTTGCAGCCATCACGACCGTCAGCGCATGGTCGTCTGCCCAGTTCACCGTTGCGCGATCCAGGGTCCCTTCTGCACAGGCCAGCAAGACATCTAGCGCTTGGGCACCCATTCGCATCATCAGGACCTGACATTCTGGATCGCCGAAGCGCGCGTTGTACTCCACCAAACGCGCCTTGCCGTCCTGCACCATCAATCCCGCATAGAGAACGCCTTGATACGGGGTGCCACGCTTGCGCAACTCCGCCAAACAGGGCGCGACGATTTCTGTCATTGCCTGATCGCGGATGGCAGCCGTCATGACCGGGGCAGGGGAATAGGCCCCCATTCCACCAGTGTTTGGCCCGGCATCCCCATCAAAGGCACGTTTGTGATCCTGAGCGGAAGCCAGCGGAAGCATGGCCTCACCATCGGTCAGGACGAAGAGGGAGACTTCCTCCCCTTCCATGAACTCTTCGAGCACGACCTCTGCGCCCGCTGCGCCGTAGACGCCGCCGAACATATCGTCGAGCGCTGCGAGGGCTGTTGCCTCGTCCATCGCGACAGTCACACCCTTGCCTGCAGCCAATCCGTCTGCCTTCACGACGATTGGTGCGCCATCGGTTTTGACATAGTCTTTCGCGGCATCAAGGTCGGTGAAATGGGCGTATCGCGCTGTCGGCGCACCGGCTGCGTCGCAAAGCTCCTTTGTGAAAGCCTTCGATGCCTCGACCTGCGCGGCCTCTTTCGAGGGGCCGAAGGTCAACACATTGGCGGCGCGCAGATCGTCTGCCACGCCGGCTGCCAGTGGCGCTTCTGGTCCGATGACGACGAAGTCAATCGCGTGGTCTTCGACAAATGCACAGACCGCTGCACCATCTTCGGGATCAAGCCGGACACATTCTGCAACATCGGCGATGCCGGCATTGCCGGGAGCGCAGAACAAACGATCACATTTCGGATTTTGCGAGATTGCCCATGCAAGCGCATGCTCGCGGCCTCCGCCCCCTAGGATCAGAATGTTCATGGCTCACCTCTTCGTCCGTCACGCGTCGCGCGCATCTATGCCGTGCGGAAGGCAAAGCGCAATATCCGTGCGCCCGTGCGGGTGATTTTGGGTCCAATGTGGCCGGTTTGCGACCTTGGAGGGGGTCAAGACTTGTGAGAGCCGACCCGATACCTCTATGTGTCACTAACCCGAGTTTTCCGAGGATTTCGCCCATGTCGACCCCCCGCCCTGTCATTCTTTGCATCCTCGATGGTTGGGGGTTGAGCGCGGAGGAGACGGGAAACGCCCCTCTATTGGCCGAAACTCCGAACATGGACAGGCTATTTGCAACTTGTCCGAATGCGACCCTTGTCACCCATGGATCCGATGTGGGGTTGCCGGATGGTCAGATGGGCAATTCCGAAGTTGGTCATACCAATATCGGGGCCGGACGGGTTGTCTGGATGGACCTGCCAAAAATCGACAATGCGATTGCGGATGGTTCCTTCGCGACCAACGCCGCATTACAACGACTGATTGCCAAGCTGCAAGAAACGGGTGGCACCGCCCATCTGGCCGGTCTCGTCTCGCCCGGCGGGGTGCACGCCCATATGCGCCATGTCGCGGAGGCCGCCCGTGTCATTGTGGAGGCTGGTGTTCCGGTGACCATTCATGCGTTCACTGATGGTCGCGATGTTGCGCCGAAATCGGCACGCGAGCAGCTCTACGATTTCGAAGAGATGCTGCCAGACGGCGCGCGTGTCGGTTCAATCGTTGGTCGTTTTTATGCGATGGACCGGGACAATCGCTGGGACCGTGTTGAAAGCGCCTACAATCTGATCCGGTCTGGAGTGGGTGAGGCATATGAGAATGCCGATACGGCGATTGCCGCGGCCTATGATCGAGGCGAAACGGATGAGTTCATCGCACCCTCCTGTCTGGATGGCTATGCCGGGATGTCAGACGGCGATGGGCTGCTCTTTCTGAACTTCCGGGCAGACCGGGCGCGGGAGATTTTGGCGGCGTTCCTCGACCCGGACTTTGACGGATTTGCGCGTGAGCCCGTCACTCTCGCCGCTGCTTGTGGTACTGTCGAGTATTCTGACCGGCACAATGCGTGGATGGATGTCATGTTCCCGTCCGAAGATATCCCCAATACACTCGGCGCTTGGGTTGCTGGGCAAGGAAAACAGCAATTTCGGATCGCTGAGACCGAAAAGTACCCACACGTCACCTTCTTTCTGAATGGCGGCGTGGAAACACCGAACGAAGGTGAAGCGCGGACGATGCCGAAGTCGCCCGATGTTCGAACCTATGACATGAAGCCTGAAATGAGCTCGGTTGAGGTAACGGACAAACTTGTCGACGCGATTTCGAGCGCACAGTACGACCTGATCGTGGTGAACTACGCCAATCCGGACATGGTTGGCCACACCGGTGATCTGGACGCGGCCATGGCGGCGTGCCATGCGGTTGATGCGGGTCTGGGGCGTGTGCTGAGCGCGTTGGAAGATGCCGGCGGTGCGATGATCGTGATTGCGGATCATGGCAACTGCGAGACGATGATCGACCCGGATTCTGGCGAACCACATACGGCGCATACGTTGAACCCGGTTCCGATCGTTTTGGTGGGCGGGCCTGAGAATGTGCGCCTCGCCCCCGGTCGTCTGGCCGATGTTGCGCCTACGATCTTGCAACTTATGGATCTGGCCCAGCCTGATGAGATGACAGGAAAGAGCTTGATCCTCTCGTGAGGCTGCGGTGGGCTATATTCGCTGCTGGCTGGTTGCTGACCGGCTTTCTGCCAGTTGCAGAGGTGCGGGCACAGGGTGCGTTGGCACAGGCCGAGCGCGCCAGTGATTTGCTCGACGCCGCCACGGCGCAGCTTGTCTCGACGCGCACGGATGAAACCCGGCTGGCGGCCCTGGGTCGGATCGTGCAGGCCTTTGAGCTGGGATTGAATGCGCAAAGGGAGGCGGAACGTTCCCTTGCCCTGCGCATGGATGTCGTAGAAGAGGCCTTGAACGAGGATCGACGCCGCTTGGCGCGTGTGATCGGCGGTCTGCAGCGTGTTGGGGCAGCCCCCACACCTCTGCTGCTTTTGCATCCTGATGGGCCGGAGGGCGCAGTGCGCGCGGGCCAGATGATGTCGCGTGTGATCCCTGAGCTGCATGCCGAGGCTGAGGCGCTGCGTGCGATGATGCTGGAATTGCGACTGCTTGAGACCGAGCAGGCCCGCGCAGAGGAACGGATGAGGGAGGGGCTTGCAGGAGTGGCAACGGCGCGCGCGGCATTGCAGGGCGCGCTTAACGGGCGCGCATCTGCTGACGGGGCCGTGGATGACGAGCTCATCGCCCGCTTGCGTGCGGACAGTGCGACCCTTCAGGCGTTTTCGCGCGCGTTGGCAAGGCAGTCGGCTGGCCTTTCAGACGCTGAGGGACGGCGCTTCGAGGAGGCGCGTGGTACGTTGGATCTGCCCGTACCCGGTCAGTTGATCCATCCCTATGGCAGCCGGGATGAGGGTGGGGCCGTCCGGCCCGGCATGGTTCTGGAGGTCGAGGGCATCAATCAGGTGCTTGCACCGTGGCCGGCGACCCTGCGCTATACGGGCGAGTTTCTGGACTATGGCCAGATCGTCGTTTTGGAGCCGCAGGCGGGGTGGTTGATGGTCCTCGCAGGCTTGTCAGAGGTCCAGCGACAGAGCGGAGAGATCGTACTCGCCGGTGAACCGCTGGGTCTGCTCACGGGATCGCGACGGGATGACACGGGCTTTTTGGTTGAACCTTCTGGTGAATCCGGCCCAAGTTTGACGCGAACGCTCTATGTCGAATTGCGGCGCGCCGGAACACCTGTTGATCCGGCGCCGTGGTTTCGCTTCGAGTGAAAGCAGGTTGAAGTGAATTGTTGAGAGAGCATTAGTTATGAACCGCATGTTTGCCGCTGGCTTTGCCGGCACCATTGCTGGCGTTGTCGCCACCACACAGCTTGTTGGCCCGCTTCTGGCGCAGAACAACGCTGCAAACGCGACCACCTATGAATATCTCGACCTGTTCGGCAGCATTTTTGAACGTGTGCGGGCCGACTATGTGGAGGAGGTAGATGATCGCGATCTGATTGAAGCGGCGATCAACGGAATGCTGACCTCTCTTGATCCGCATTCCAGTTACCTTCCTCCGCAGGATTACAGCGACATGCGCGAACAGACCCGAGGGGAGTTCGGTGGCCTGGGGATTGAGGTGACGCAGGAAGAGGGCTTCGTGAAGGTGGTGTCCCCCATCGACGGCACGCCCGCGGATGAGGCGGGCGTCATGGCCGGTGATTTTGTCACGCATGTCGACGGTGAGAGTGTTCTCGGCCTGACACTGAATGAAGCCGTGGAACTTATGCGCGGGCCGGTGGGTTCTGAGATCGTCATCACCATTGTGCGAGAGGGCGTGGAGCCGTTCGAGGTCACGATCATTCGCGATACGATCCAGATCCAGGCTGTGCGTGGTCGCACTGAAAGTGACGCTGTCGTTCTGCGGCTGACGACGTTCAATCAACAGACCTTCCCCAACCTGCTTGCCGAAATGGAAGAACAGCTGGAAGCGCTGGGCGGAATCGACAACGCGATGGGCGTTGTTCTGGATCTGCGCAACAACCCAGGTGGCTTGCTCGATCAGGCTGTTCAGGTCTCTGACGCGTTCTTGGAGCAGGGCGAAATTGTCTCAACGCGCGGCCGGCGGCCCGGCGATAGCGACCGCTACAACGCGGCTCCTGGCGATATTGCGGAGGGCTTGCCTATTGTCGTGTTGATCAACGGGGGCTCTGCTTCTGCTTCTGAGATTGTCGCAGGCGCGTTGCAGGACCATCGCCGTGCGATCATTGTGGGTGAGAAAAGCTTCGGCAAGGGATCGGTGCAGACAATCATGCCGTTGCAGGGCTCAGGCGCTATGCGTCTGACCACCGCGCGGTACTACACGCCATCAGGCCGCTCGATTCAGGCGCTTGGTATCGAGCCCGACGTGATCGTCGCCCCCCGCGCAAACGGAGAAGAGCTGGAAGATGGCGTCATCCCGCGCCGGTCCGAGGCTGATCTGCGTGGTGCCATCAGCAATGACAGCCTGACGGAGGATGAGCGTCGTCAACTGGAGGACGAGCGCGCGCGTCTCGAAGCGGATTCGCTTCTGCGCAATGACGATTTCCAGCTTGCCTATGCGCTCGACATTCTCCGCGGTCTGGCCGTGTATGGTGATCGGTGATCCTTACTGCGGGTCAAATTGAGGCTTTGCCCTATCGGCCTTGCGTCGGCATTCTGTTGATGAATGCCGACGGCATGCTTTTTGCAGGTGCGCGAAAGCATGGCGCGGTGGGCGCGTGGCAAGCGCCGCAGGGGGGTATCGACGACGGTGAGGATGCCCAGACTGCGGCACTGCGTGAGTTGGAAGAGGAAATCGGCGTTGGCGCTGATCACGTTGAGGTGGTGGCGCAGAGCGTGGATTGGCACCGCTACGATTTGCCCGCCGACATTGTTCCAACCCGATGGGGCGGGAGATTTCGCGGACAGGCACAACGGTGGTTCCTGTTTCGGCTGATCAGCACGGACGATGTGATCAATATCGCAACGGATGATCCCGAATTCATTGAATGGGAATGGTTAAATCCCGCAGAAATGCTTGAGCGGATCGTGCCCTTTAAACGTGATGTCTATCAGGATGTATTCGCCGAGTTTGCACCGAACTTTGGTGCTTCAGGTTGATGAACTCTATCTGAACACGCAGGAAATACCGGCCCACATGTTGGAAATCTCGCCTGCCTCGATCAAGCCATAGAACCCTTCGGCGTCAAATTCCCGCCCAAGCGAATCCATAACGATCTGCGTGGCGTAAGTGGCGGTGAGCTGCCCTTCACTGTCGCCAAGTCCGATCCCGTCGCGGGTTTCCAAGGTGGAACTTGGCGTAAGGGACCATCCCGCGAATTCTCCATCAAAGAAATGGAGTGAGATTTCTTCGTAATTTACGAAATCCAGCGGGCCTGCTCCGCACTCAGCATTGCTGGTGCGCCCGGAAGGTGTGCCAAGAGCACGTGTTGCCGCGAGAACCGTTTCACCCTCTAGTGCGCCGAATGCGACGAGGCCGTCTGTTCCTTCCCCCGGAACAATGAAACCCGATCGGGCGAGCGAGAATTCGATTTCCGTGGAAGGCGCCTGTGAGGTGTTTGTGTCCGCCGGTGCACACGCGGCCAACGGCATCAAGGCAATCACTCGAATTGATATACGTTTCATTGCAGCTCCGCCGCAGGGACAAAGGGAAAGAACTCACCGCTGGACCAGATCCCAAACCAGTCCGTTCCCTCAACGTCGTGGGTCTCGCCAAGTTCCACAAGGCGGTAGAAACTTTTGCGATCGATCAACGCCTCAAGATTGCGCCGGACCAGAATGTAAGGCGACGGCTCTCCTGTTTCGGGGTCACGCACAACCCTGATGGGGTGTTTCGCGCTTGCAATAACTTCGTCATCGACATGGGTTGTGAACGTCAGAACCTGCTGATCTGCCGCTTCATCAACGGAGAAGTCGATGGCAACAAAGGGCGCGTCATCCACCACTATGCCGACCTTCTCAACCGGTGTGACGAGGAAGTACTGATCACCCTCACGCTTTAGGATGGATGAGAACAATTTGACCAGCGGGCGGCGGCCTATCGGGGTGCCAAGATAGAACCACGTCCCGTCTCGGGCGATTCGCATGTCGAGATCGCCGCAGAAAGGTGGGTTCCATTTTTCCACTGGCGGCAACCCGCGAGGGGCCGCTCGCTTAACTGCGCTTGCGATTCCATCTGCGGTGGGGGCCTGTGCGGTCATGTCGCTCACCATTTCGTGCCTTTCGGTCAGGTTGGATTTCGCTTCTTGTGTCAGAGTGCTACTTAGCAGGGTAACGGCTCAAGACACGAGGTTTCGCAATGGTTGACCAAACTGACGCAGCGCTTGATGCGATTGAACAGGCTGGCGTGAAGCTTGGTGCGGCGCGCGCGATGGTGCAACGGGCCATTGTTGGTCAACGCGATGTGGTCGACCTGTCGCTCGCCGCGATCCTTTCTGGTGGTCATGGCCTGTTGGTTGGTGCTCCGGGTTTGGCCAAGACCCTGCTTGTTGAAACGCTGGGCACGGTTTTGGGTCTGAATGCCAACCGGATTCAGTTCACCCCCGATTTGATGCCTTCGGATATTCTGGGCGCTGAAGTGCTCGAAACGGCGTCGGATGGCACGCGAGCTTTCCGCTTCATCGAAGGTCCAATCTTTTGCCAATTGCTGATGGCAGACGAAATCAACCGTGCGGGGCCCCGTACGCAGTCCGCGCTGTTGCAGGCGATGCAGGAAAAACATGTGACCGTCGCGGGTGCGCGCCGTGATCTTTCTCCACCCTTCCACGTTCTAGCGACGCAGAACCCGATTGAGCAGGAAGGCACATACCCGCTCCCCGAGGCGCAGCTTGATCGCTTCCTCTTTCAGATCGATGTCGATTATCCCGACCGGGATGAGGAGCGGGCAATCCTTCTTGCGACGACTGGCAGTGCTAACGCGCATGTCGAGCCAGTGTTGAGTGGGGCTGAGCTGATTGCGATGCAGGCGCTGCTGCGCGAGATGCCGGTGGGGGAACAGGTCGTGGAGGCGATCCTCGACCTCGTGCGCTCTGCGCGTCCAGGCAGCGGTGAGGCTGGCGCGGAACTGAACGAGGCCGTCGCATGGGGGCCGGGGCCACGGGCGGCACAGGCTCTGATGCTTGGCGTGCGTGCGCGCGCGCTGCTGGATGGGCGACTTGCGCCGTCGATCGACGACGTAAGCGCCCTTGCAAAACCAGTGCTGGTCCATCGTATGGCGCTCAATTTCGGGGCCCGCGCGGAAGGCGCATCGCTTCCATCCATCATTGATGGGCTGGTTTCTCGACGTTTGGGCCAGCCGGTCGCCGCATGAGTGAGGCCGCGGCCCATCTGAGAGCCCGCGCCGAAGGCAGCGCGCGAAGTTTCCCCGCGCTCCTTGCGCGCGCGGACAGGCTCGCCATGACCATCGTGCCTGGTGCACATGGGCGGCGGCGTGCGGGGCCGGGTGAGGAGTTTTGGCAATACCGTCGGATGCAATCGGGCGAAAGCGCGGCCGGTATTGATTGGCGACGCTCGGCGCGATCAGACGCGACTTATCTGCGACAGACAGAATGGGAGGCGCCTCAGACTGTCTCAGTTTGGGCGGATCCGGGTGCCTCGATGGATTACCCTCAGGGATCTGAGACAAAGCGGGATCGCGCCCGCCTTCTCGCCATGGCGACGTGTATCCTTCTCGAGCGCGGGGGGGAGCGGTTCGAGGTCGCCGGGGCGGGGCTGCGCCCGTCATCTGGGCGCCGGCAGTTGGATGAAGTAGCCCTCGCGCTGGACGGACTGACCTCTGATCGGGAATTCGGGCTACCTGTTCCGCCGTCAACGCCAACGGCCGCGCAGGTTCTCATGTCCGATTTCCTGTCACCCGGCCCGGAGCTGGAGGAGGCTCTGGCACGCATTGGTGAAAGCGTCACGCCTGGTGTCCTGCTCCAGATCATCGACACGACGGAAGAGACGTTCCCATTTGATGGTCGAACAGAATTTCGCTCGGTTGGTGGTGGGCTGGTTTTCGAGACACAGCGGGCGCGCCAATTGAAAGCTGCGTATCAAGAGCGGCTGGAAGAGCGGCGTGCGATGCTGCTGGCCTTTTGCGCGCGCACGGGCTGGAGAATGGCCGTGCACAGGGTGCAAGAGCCATCGCGCAAGGCGCTCACGTGGCTTTATGCGGCGATCGGCGGTAGCGTATGATTGCGTTGGGATCACTCGCGTTCCTCGCGCCAGTGCTACTCTTGGCGCTGGTAGCTCTTCCAGTGTTGTGGCGGCTTTTGCGCGCCACCCCGCCTGCGCCGGTTCGCAGGCGTTTTCCCGGGATCGCATTGCTCCTCGGACTGAAAGACTCAGAGCGTGAGCCCGCTCGCACGCCTTGGTGGCTGATGCTGCTGCGGGTTGGGGCGCTGGCCCTCGCAATTCTGGGGCTCTCTCAGCCGGTGCTGAACCCTGATCAGGTCACTGCTGACCGCGACAGACCGCTCGTCATCGCGCTCGACGGTGGCTGGGGGAGCGCGCCGCATTGGTCCCGCATGACGGCAGAAGTGCGCACGGCGCTGGAGGGGGCCTCCCGCGCTGGCCAGCCTGTTCATCTAGTGAACCTCGCCGAAGAGAGGCCTGATCTTGGGCCACGCCCGGCCAATGACTGGTTGGGATACGTCGATGCGATGGAGCCAAGTGGCTGGCTGCCCGATCGGGAGGCCGCCGCTCAACATATCACGGCGCTTCCTGATGGCGTTTCGACTTTGTGGCTGAGCAGCGGTTTGGGCGGGCTCGGTGGGCTCGATGGTGCCTTCTCCGCATTGGGTCCGCTTACGGTCGTGCTGCCTGAGACGACGGCACTTGCAATCCGGCCGCCCCGCTCGGTCGATGGTGCACTTGTCGCCGATGTGGTGTCGGCACGTGCTGCCGAGCCGGATTTGTCGGCAGTTCGCGTAAATGCGATCGGCCGTGATGCATCGGGTATAGAGCGGATCCTCGACACGACAGAGGTGACGTTCGAGCCGGGAGCCTTCGTTGCAGAGGCACGTTTCGCGCTGCCCTTGGAGCTGCGAAACAGGGTGACACGTATCGCGCTTGCAGCGCCGTTTGCCAGCGCCGGCGGCACGTCTCTGACCGATGACGGCATCAAGCGGCGCCGAATTGCACTCGTCGCAGGGCAGCGTAGTGAGGAGGGGCGCAGGCTGGCCGATCCGCTTCACTATCTGCGAACAGCGCTTACGCCTGTGGCAGATTTGGTTGAACCCCAGCTTGCCGAAGTGTTGGAGGCGCGCCCCGACATTGTGATGTTGGTCGATGTCGGTCAGGTGCCGGCCAGCGTGGAAGCAGACCTACTGGAATTCATTGACGACGGCGGCATCCTTGTTCGGTTTGCCGGTCCCCGGCTTGCCGCAAGCGGGGCAGGGCAGACGATGCGCGACCCATTGTTGCCGGTCCGGCTGCGGGCTGGCGGGCGCAGTCTGGGAGGCACGATGAGTTGGGGCGATCCCCGGCGCCTGCGCCCGTTCGGCGCGAATACGCTCTTCGATGGGCTGCTTCCGCCGGACGAGGTTGAAGTCTCCGCGCAGGTTATGGCGCAGCCGGATCCCGATCTTGCAGAGCATACAGTTGCCGCGCTCGAAGATGGAACACCGCTCGTGACCGCGCGCAGCGTTGGAAATGGACAGATCATATTGTTCCACGTCACAGCGAATGCCAGCTGGTCTAGCTTGCCACTGTCCGGCCTGTTTCTCGACATGCTTGAACGCATCAGCCGATCGGTAGCTCGAACCCAGGACGAAGCGCCTCAGCTGGCCGGGGCGACGTGGGCGGCACAAGCGCTTCTGGACGGACGCGGAAATTTGCGGGATGTGGGCGATCGTCCCGGTATTGCTGGCGAGGTATTGGAACAGGAGGTGCCGTCCGCGGCGGCGCCCGCCGGGCTCTATACGGCTGGGGAGCGTAGTTTCGCGCACAATATCCTTCGTGCAGATACAGTTCTGGCACCGATGCAGCCGCCGAGTGCCGATCTTGTCCGCAGTTTCACCGCGCCCAGCCAGCGTGATTTGACGTCCCATTTTCTTACCGGAGCAATTGTTTTGCTGCTTATAGACATACTCGCAACACTCGCCCTGGGCGGTCGGCTTAAGCCAGGCGGGCGGGCGGCAATTGGCGCTCTGTTCGTTGCTGTTGCGTCGGGCTTTCCCGGCACAGGTGTTCAGGCTCAAGACGATGTGCGGGCGACCTATGCGACCTCGGAAACCGTACTGGCATATGTCGAGACGGGCGATGCCGAAGTCGATCGCATTTCACGCGCGGGGCTGACTGGGTTGTCGCTGGCGTTGACACGGCGCACGGCCATCGAGCCTGATCCGCCTGTCGCAGTGAACCTTGAACGGCATGAGCTTGCCTTCTACCCGCTGATCTACTGGCCGATCACGGATCGCCAGCAACCCCTTTCCGAGACTGCAGCTGCAAGGGTGGACGCCTATCTGCGCGGCGGCGGTATGATGCTGATCGATACCCGAGATGCGAACCTGACAACCGGGCGGGACGGGCCCAATTCGGGTCTGTTACAAAGATTGGCGGGCAATCTTGACTTGCCGCCATTGGAGCCGATCCCGGAAGATCATGTTTTGACGCGGGCATTCTATCTGCTCGATCAGTTTCCCGGGCGCTATATCGGGCCGCCGGTTTGGGCGGAGGCATCCCTTGCGCCAGAGACGGTGGATGGAATGCCATTCCGCACGCTCAATGATGGGGTCTCTCCGGTCATCATAGGGGCCAATGATTGGGCGGCTGCTTGGGCCGTTGATGAGACCGGCAATTTCATCCGACCTGTTGGACGTGGATTGACCGGGGAACGTCAGCGCGAGATCGCGCTGCGGTTCGGTGTGAACCTTGTCATGTATGTGATGACGGGGAACTACAAATCCGATCAGGTTCACGTGCCCGCATTGCTCGAAAGGCTGGGGCAATGATCGAAGGATCGGTGATCTTCTCACCACTTGTGGCGGGTTGGCTGTTGTTGGCACTGGGCGCCGCGACAGTCGTGCTCTGCGCTTATGCGGCGTGGATGCGGCTGGGCGGTTGGTTCCTGCGGGGGCTCGGTGCTGCGGTTCTGCTCATGGCACTTGCCGGACCTAGTCTGAAGGAAGAGGATCGCGAACCGCTGGCAGACATCGCCTATCTGATCATTGACCAGACCGGCAGCCAGTCGATTGCCCCACGACCAGAGCAGTTGGAGCGTGCGCGCCGCGCCATGTCAGAGCGGCTTGATCGCCTGCAAGCTGCGTCTGATGCTCCGTTGGAGTGGCGAGAACTCACTGTGACAGATCCACCCGCCGCGGACGAGGAACGGGGCACCCGGATCATGGCGGCCCTTGCCGAGGCTGCGAGCAGCGCGGGCGCTGACCGGATTGCGGGTGCAATCATCGTGACGGACGGCCAGGCGCATGATGTACCGGAAACCCCCGACTTTCCTGCCCCAGTACACGTCCTTCTCACTGGGCAGGAGGACGAATGGGATCGCCGCCTTGTGGTCGAAGCGGCCCCGGCATTCGGCATTGTTGGTGAAACTGTCGAAATGACAGTGATGATCGAGGAGCTGGGCGAGGTGCCTGCACCTGCGCGATCGTTGCCGCTCGCGATTTCGCTCGACGGGGAACGGGTCACCACGGTGCCCATTCCAGTTGGCGAAAGCCTGACATTTACCGTTCCGATTGATCGCGGCGGTCGCAATCTGCTTGAGCTTGATTTTGAAGCAGAAGGTGGTGAACTGACGGATCGTAACAATGGCGCGATTGTTGAGATCAACGGGGTGAGAGACCGCCTGCGTGTGCTTCTCGTTTCGGGGGAGCCGCATGCCGGAGGACGGACATGGCGCAACTTGCTGAAGTCGGACGCATCCGTCGATCTCGTTCATTTCACGATTTTGCGCCCCCCCTCCAAACAGGATGGCGTGCCTGTCTACGAGATGAGCTTGATCGCATTTCCGACGCGTGAATTGTTCATGGAGAAGATCGACGAATTTGATCTGATCATCTTTGATCGCTATCGCCGTCGGGGCGTCTTGCCGGTGCCCTATCTTGAGAACATAGCGCGCTATGTTGAGGACGGGGGCGCGGTCCTTGTTGCGTCCGGTCCTGCCTTTGCCGGGGTGGAAAGCCTTTGGCGCACGCCGCTTGCTTCCGTTCTTCCAGCTGATCCGACGGCACGCGTTCTTGATGACGGGTTCTATCCTACGATTTCCGATTTGGGACGGCGCCATCCTGTGACAGCCACGTTAGAGGATTTCGCTCCGGCTCCCGTCGCGGAGGATGGCACCCCGGGTTGGGGCCGATGGTTCCGATTGGTCGAGTTGGCACAGCGCTCTGGCAATACGGTAATGGAGGGAACTGATGGCCGTCCCCTCCTGATCCTCGACCGGGTTGGCGACGGACGCATCGCTATGCTGGCATCTGATCATGCGTGGCTTTGGTCGCGCGGGTTTGAGGGAGGCGGACCACAAGATGAATTGCTTCGCCGACTTGCGCACTGGCTAATGGCTGAACCAGAGCTGGAGGAAGAGGTGCTGCAGGGCAACGTGACCGCTCAGCAAGAACTACTGATCACCCGCCGGACCCTGCTGACCGAAACGCCGGACGTTGTCGTGACAAGGCCGGATGGTGAGATGGTGTCCGTTGAAATGACGGAGCAGGCGCCGGGTCAGTGGGAAGTGACCCTTCCAGCCGAGATAATGGGGGTTTACCGTCTCGTCGATGGTGATGTGCGCGGCGTTGTGCCTGTCGGGCCGAGTGCTCCGCGTGAATTCGAAAATGCCCTTTCGACAGCCGATGTTTTGGCGCCGTTGGTGGACCTGAACGATGGCGCAGTCTTACGTGTGGCCGATGGCCTGCCCGAGTTGCGGCGCGTTGCAGAGGGTCGCACGGCGGCAGGGCGCAACTGGATTGGACTGGCCGATCGCTCTGCCTACACTGTTACAGATGTGAGCCTGACCCCGCTCGCACCTGCATGGCTTGTCCTGCTGCTGGCAGCGGCGTTTATAATAGGTGCATGGCGGATTGAGAGCCGCTGAACGCTAGTCCGCCAAGAGCGCCGTGCGCGACATTGAGAAGAATTCCCGCCGGATATGCACGAGCGTGGTAAGCGTGCACGCGGCGATGAACCACGCCGGTCCCAACAGCCAAGCAATCGCTGCAATGGCAAAATAGAGTGCCCGCAGCCCACGATTGAAGCTGCGGGCGGCATAGGAGTTCAGCCGAGCCGCGCGGATCGCTGTGCGCTTGGCCTCGTGGGTCGTGCCGTCATTCGGCATCGCAGCCATCACAATCGCGCAATAGCTGAACAGGCGGTTGGACCAGACAAATTTCAGGAATGCGAACGCAACGATCCCAATCACGAGAAGGAGCTTCAGTTGGACGGCCTGTGCGGGGACATCCGGCAAAATACCGCGGCCTGCACCAATCAGCATATCCGGCTGTCCGATCACGGCAGCCAGTCCGCCGATCACGATCAGCGTTGTGGATCCGAAAAAGGCCGTGCTCTGCCGGATTCCATTGAGAATGGCGCTGTCGAAGATGCGCACATCGCGACCGGCCATCTCCTCCATCCAGCGATAGCGGAAGCGCTTCATGAGGACGTGAACGGAGGGATGGGACGTTTCATCCTTCTCAATGCGCCAGGTCAGAACGATCCAGATCGAAAACACCCAGACAAGTGCTACGCCATCCAGCCAGCCGAAAGTCGTAAGGATTTCAGTGATAAACGGATCACCCATGCTGTGCCATGCCCTCCATATGCTGTCAGCCTGACCCTATTGCGGGGGCGATTTCGTCGCAAGTTCTGCAAAGGGACTCGCCAATCGGCAAAATTGGTAATATAAACAAACCAATTTCGCAAATGAGGTGCCAGCCCATGCAGATGCCCGATCCCAACCAGATGATCCTCGATCGCAAGGCGCATATCGTTGCTCGTCTGCAGGACGTTCTTCCGGACGATGCGGTGATCCATTCTGACAACGAGGTGCGCGCCTATGAGTGTGATGCACTGACCGCCTATAAATGCCCTCCGCTCGCCGCAGTCCTGCCCGCCAACACGGCAGAGGTCGCAGCCGTCTTGCGCATTTGTCATGAAGAGCGGGTGCCGGTGGTCCCTCGCGGTTCGGGAACGTCTCTTGCGGGCGGCGCGCTTCCGACTGCGGATGCGATCATTTTGGGTGTGTCCAAGCTGGCGGATGTTCTTGAGACGGATTACGACAATCGCTTCATCCGGGTGCAGACCGGTCGGACCAATCTGAGCGTCACCGGCGCGGTCGAGCACGAGGGTTTTTTCTACGCTCCCGATCCCTCGAGCCAGCTGGCCTGTGCGATCGCAGGCAACGTTGCGATGAATTCGGGCGGTGCGCATTGCCTGAAATATGGTGTGACCACGAATAACCTGCTGGGCGTCACGATGGTGACGATGGAAGGTGAAGTTGTGGAAATTGGCGGGGCGCATCTGGATGCATCCGGCTATGATCTGCTTGGATTGATTTGTGGCTCTGAGGGACAGCTTGGCGTGGTTACGGAGGCAACGCTGCGCATTCTGGCCAAGCCCGAAGGGGCCCGGCCGATCCTTATGGCCTTTGACAGCAATGAAGTGGCAGGGGCCTGTGTGTCGGACATCATACGTGCAGGTGTTCTTCCCGTCGCCATCGAGTTCATGGACCGTCCCTGCATCGAAGCTTGCGAGGCCTTCGCAAAAGCGGGCTACCCGGATTGCGAGGCGCTGCTGATCGTTGAGGTTGAAGGATCCGAGGCGGAGATCACCGAACAGCTTGAGGCGATCAAGGCGATTGCGGTCACCCACAACCCAGTTGAGATGCGAGAGAGCAAGTCAGCCGCAGAAAGTGCTGCGATCTGGCTTGGGCGCAAATCGGCCTTTGGCGCGATGGGTCAGATCAACGACTACATGTGTCTGGACGGTACAATCCCTGTGAGTGAGCTGCCGCTTGTCCTGCGCCGCATCTCGGAATTGTCCGACGAGTTCGGCTTGAAGGTCGCAAACGTGTTCCATGCTGGCGACGGCAACATGCATCCACTGATCCTGTTTGATGCGAACAAGCCGGGAGATTTGGAAACCTGCGAGGCTTTTGGAGCGGAGATTCTGAAACTCTGCGTTGAGGTCGGCGGGTGCCTCACGGGTGAACATGGCGTTGGAATCGAAAAACGGGATCTGATGCATGTGCAGTTTGACCACGCCGATCTTGAGATGCAGTTGCGCGTGAAAGATGTGTTCGATCCGGGTTGGTTGCTGAATCCGGCCAAGGTCTTCCCGCTCGACGTGACAGAAGGGCGTCGGCAATGAGTGAGGTCCTTGAGCGCGTAGTGCGCCCCGCAGCCGAGGCGGAGCTGGCGTCCATCGTGAAGGAGGCTGTGACAAGCAAATCTAGCTTCCAGATCCGGGGGGGAGATACGCGCCCCATCGGCAATCCGCTGGCGGCGGCACAGGTACTGGAAACCGGCGGTCTGACCGGTATCACACTTTATGATCCAGGCGCGCTGACGCTTGTCGCAAGGGCGGGCACACCGCTCTCGGACATTGAGGCGGCGCTGGATGCAGAAGGCCAGATGCTTCCGTTCGAGCCAATGGACCACCGCGCATTGCTTGGGACAACGGGAACACCAACGATTGGGGGTGTCGTCGCGACCAATGCGTCCGGACCCCGCAGGCTGAAGGCGGGAAGCTGCCGTGACAGCCTGATCGGCGTGCGTTTTGTGACCGGTGAAGGCGAGGTGGTGAAGAATGGCGGGCGCGTGATGAAAAACGTGACCGGTTATGACCTCGTGAAACTCATGGCGGGCAGCTACGGCACACTGGGTGTCATGACGGAGGTCAGCTTTAAGGTGCTGCCAAAACCGCAGGCAACGGCGGTTTTGTTGTTTGAGGGGTTGGACACCGCCGAGGCAACTGCCTGTCTTGCCGATGCAATGCGGTCCCCGTTCGATGTCTCTGGAGCAGCCCATATCCCAGTTGGGGTGGATGGTGCGCCCGTGACGATGATCAGGATCGAAGGGTTGGAGCAAAGTGTAAGCTACCGCGCCGATGCGCTTGCCAAAGAGCTGCGCGCCCACGGCACCGCAGAGATCGAGACCGACCCGGTGCGAACCGAGGCGGGCTGGCGCTACGTCCGGGATGCAGAAGCGTTCAGCGGAAAGCCTGGCGACGTGTGGCGCGTGTCTGTCAAACCGTCGGATGGCCAGAGGGTGATCGCTGCGGCGGGGGCTGAGGACGCGTTTTTGGACTGGCAGGGCGGTCTTGTCTGGCTGCGCATGGCTGAGGGTGTGCCACTTCGGGATCGTATTGCAGATATTCCCGGCCATGCGACGTTGATCCGGGGGGCGGGCCAGCGGGCCTTCCAGCCTGAACCGATGGCGCTGTCTCGCCTTGCCCAAGGACTGCGTGCGAAATTCGATCCGCATAGCCTGTTCAATCCCGGCCGAATGATCTGAGCACCGCAACGCCCCGGCTCCATCGGGGGCCAATACCCTTCGAGATAAATCCGGATCAGTTTCGGGACAGGATAACGAGTTATGCAAACCACCTTTACGCCCGAGCAACTGACAAACCCTGGCACCCAGCGTGCGAATGAGATTTTGCGCACCTGCGTGCATTGCGGATTCTGCACGGCCACCTGTCCGACATATCAGGTCCTAGGGGATGAACTCGATAGCCCAAGAGGGCGCATCTACCTGATCAAGGACATGCTTGAGAATGAACGCAAGCCGGATGAGAAGACCGTCAAGCACATTGATCGGTGTTTGTCCTGTCTGGCGTGCATGACCACCTGTCCGTCCGGTGTGCACTACATGCATCTGGTCGACCACGCGCGCGAATATATCAACGAGCATTACGACCGCCCGCTGATGGACCGTCTGTTGCGGTGGACGCTTGCGCGCATTTTGCCTTACCCGAACCGGTTTCGTCTTGCTCTTGGGGCTGCAAAGCTGGGCCGACCGCTTAAGCGGTTCATGCCTGACCCGCGCTTGAAGGCGATGTTGGAGATGGCTCCGCGCGATATTCCTTCGCCCTCGCGCAACGACCGGCCACAGACATTTCCTGCGCAGGGGCAGAAAATTAAGCGTGTTGCCTTGATGACCGGATGCGCGCAGCGGGCGCTGAACACGGATATCAACGATGCCACAATCCGCATCTTGCGCCGGCACGGTGTCGAAGTCGTCGTTGCGAAGGGCGCTGGCTGTTGTGGTGCACTGACTCATCACATGGGCAAAACAGAAGAAAGCCACGGTTCGGCCGCCGCCAATATCCGCGCTTGGGTGAAGGAGATCGAGGGGGACGGCCTCGACGCCATCGTAATCAACACCTCCGGCTGCGGAACGACGGTAAAAGACTATGGTCATATGTTCCGCAATGATGCACTGGCAGAAGACGCTGCAAAAGTATCCGCGCTCGCGATGGACGTCTCGGAAGTGCTGGAACAGCTCGATCTGCAAGGCGAGGCTGAGCCGCTGCGCGTGGCCTATCATGCGGCCTGCTCGCTGCAACATGGACAACAGATCAAGGACACTCCTAAAGCGCTGCTGCGCAAGGCCGGGTTCAAGGTTGTCGAGCCGCAAAACGGACATCTGTGTTGTGGGTCAGCGGGCACCTACAACCTGATGCAACCGGAAATCTCTGGTGAGTTGAAAGCCCGCAAGGTCGAGACATTGGAGGCAACGCACCCGGACATCATTTCTGCCGGCAATATCGGTTGTATGATGCAGATCGGGTCTGCCACCGAGGTGCCCATCGTTCATACCGTTGAATTGCTCGACTGGGCCACGGGAGGCCCCAAACCGCGGGCGCTGGTTGCGGAGGACGCTTAGACTTCTTCATGTTCCGGCGGACCTGCCAGCTGTAGAACCCAGGTTGGCGATTGAACCCTGCATGTGCGCCTGTCATGCTGCGCCGGTGGGGAGAGCGCGATGAGACTACTTCTGTCAGCACTGGTATGTGGCCTGCTTTGGGGAGCGTCCGCAACGGCGCAAGATGGCCGGCGAATGTTGACCGCAGCAGAGGCCGAGGATTGGCAGGCCGTCGGTCGTGTCAATATTCAGGGCGACAAGTTTTGCACGGGCGCATTGATCGCGCCTGACAGGGTGCTGACAGCCGCGCATTGCGTTTTCAATGACGTGTCCAATCGTCTCGTCCAGGCCGACGAAATTCATTTCCTCGCGGGATATAGGCTAGGTGAATATCACGCCCACCGCCGCGTGCGACGCGTGATGGTCCATCGTGACTATGACCCGCTACTGCCATCGAGCGAGTCGCAGATCGTCGCTGATATTGCCGTATTGCAGTTAGAGGCGCCGATCAATTCTGTCCGTCCATTTGAACGAGAGTTGCGCCCGAGGGCGGGGGATTCCATCGCGATCGTGTCGTATGCGCGCGACCGGCCCGAAGCACCGTCGATCCAAAGACCATGCGAGACGCTGCGGGTGCAGGATCGGTTTGTGGTGATGGACTGTGACGTCACTTTTGGGGCGTCGGGAAGTCCGGTGTTCTCGTTCCGCAATGGTCGTCCGCGCATCACCTCGGTCGTTTCCTCGATCGGACGCCGCTTCGGATCCGACGTGCAGGAGGCTTACGGTGCCGCCCTCGATGACGGGGCGCTTGATTCCGTACTCTACGACATTGCACGCGGCGGCTCAGAGCGGGTCATTCGCAGACCAGGGGCAGGGTCAATCGCGTCACAGCTAGGGCGCGAGTAAGGCCTTCCGCTTTTTGCAGGTGGGGACTTGAACGGCTGAACCTGCCTTCCCAAATAGGGTGATGTGAGACGCCGACAGCCGGGTTTCACATTTTAAAACAAGGGCCTGTCCATGTGGAAGGTCCGCTGCAAACCGTATCGCTTGTGAAAGGATGCACCATGCGTACCTATGATTTTTCGCCGCTCTACCGTTCCACCGTTGGCTTTGACCGTCTGGCCCAGATGCTCGACAGTGTCACCACGGACAATGCACAGACCGGCTATCCTCCGTACAATATCGAGAAGACGGGCGATGATGCCTATCGCATCTCCATCGCCGTTGCTGGCTTTTCGGAAGATGAGATTACGGTTGAGGCCCGCGACGGGCAGCTCGTGATTTCCGGCAAGAAGGTTGAGGAGAAAGAGGAACGGAAGTTCCTGCATCGCGGTATCGCGACCCGCGCCTTCGAGAAGCGGTTCCAGCTCGCCGATCACGTCCGTGCCGAAACGGCGCTGACCGAGAATGGTCTGCTCCATGTCGATCTCGTGCGCGAGGTGCCTGAAGCGCTGAAACCACGCCGGATCGAAATTCAGAGCAACCGTGCCATCGAAGGCACTGTTGACGCCTGATAATTTCTCCGGACAGGGAAAGGGCCGCTCTTCGGAGCGGCCCTTTTTTTTGTACGAAAGTGGTTGAATCAGACGTCTGCCGGCGTGCCTGTTGACGATTTATCGGCGGCCATAGTGCTCTTGCGTGCGTTCGGATCGTCCATGCGGCTCTGCACGGCTTCCTTCGACCAGAGGGCCCAAGCGCATCCTGCAAGCAAGGTCATCATGGCCAGAAGCGGAACGAGAAATGCTGCGTCCATCTTGAAATCTCCTAAAGTTATGAATGGTATGGGCAGATAACGCAGGGCGTGGCCGGATGGTTCACCGGGGCCGAAAGATTAAACTGAACCTTTGTTCAATTTATTTCTTTACCTTGGGACAGCTCGTGCGTTAGCTTTCTTTCAAACAGATGCCGGTGTGGATAATAAAAGTCTCCCAGAGGGACGCATACCACCGGTTGGCGCTTGGGAGGGCTGCTATGGACGAGAGTGATCTCGTAGGCGTGCGCGACACGTTTCCGAAACTGATGGCGCTGAACGCACAGCGTTTCGGAGATCAATCCGCCTATCGCGTTAAGGAGTACGGGATCTGGCAGAGCTGGACCTGGTCTGAGGCCCATTCCGACATGCGTGCCATGGCGATCGGACTGATGTCACTGGGCTTGGAAATGGATGATCACGTCGCGGTCATCGGCACCAACCGCCCAGAACTTTACATCATGATGTCGGCCATTTCGGCGGCAGGTGGCGTGCCCGTGCCGATTTATCAGGACGGCGTCGCGGAAGAGATCGCATATGTGCTCGATCACTGCTCTGCGAAATTCGTGATTTGTGATGATCAGGAGCAAGTGGACAAGGTTCTCGACATCCAGGACCGCTTGCCTGATTTGCGGCAGATCGTCTACCGGGACCCGCGCGGGCTAAGAAAATACACCCAGGATGATCTGCACAGCCTCGATTCCGTGCTCAAACTGGGACGGGACGAGGCGGCCAGCCTTGGCGCGGCACTCGATGTGGCCATCAATGCCCGCGGTATCGATGACACCTGTGTCATGCTCTATACGTCCGGCACAACCGGACGCCCCAAGGGCGTCGTCCTGTCCAATCGCAACATCATTGTGACAGCTAAGAATTCTGCCGAGTTTGACGATCTGGTCCAAACTGACAGCGTGCTTGCTTATCTTCCGATGGCTTGGGTGGGCGATTTCATTTTCTCAATGGGTCAGGCGCAGTGGACGGGCTTTTGCGTGTGCTGTCCCGAGGCGGCCCACACCATGCAGACCGATCTGCGCGAGGTTGGCCCCAGCTACTTCTTCGCGCCGCCCCGCTTCTTTGAGGGATTGCTGACCAATGTCATGATCCGCATGGAAGATGCCTCGAAATGGAAGCAGAAGCTGTTCCACAAATATATGGCCGTGGCCAAGGAGGTAGGGCCCCGACTTCTGGATGGGGAAAGCGTCTCAACATCCCAGCGGCTCAGCTACGCAATCGGAAATGTGCTCGTCTACGGACCGCTGAAGAACACGCTTGGGATGAGCAAGGTCCGTGTGGGCTATACGGCTGGGGAGGCGATTGGCCCTGAAATCTTCGATTTCTACCGTTCGCTTGGCATCAATCTCAAACAGCTCTACGGCCAGACAGAGGCGTCGGTGTTCATCACGCAGCAACCTGACGGCCAAGTGCGCGCGGACACTGTCGGCGTTCCCTCACCAGAGGTTGAATTGAAGATCGCGGAGAATGGCGAGGTGTTCTACCGCTCCCCTGGCACGTTTGTTCGCTACTACAAGAACGAGGAGAGCACCGCAGATACCAAGGATGCTGAAGGTTGGGTTGCAACGGGTGACGCGGGGTTCATCGAGAAAGAGAGCGGGCACCTGCGCATCATCGATCGGGCCAAGGATGTGGGTCAGATGGCTGACGGATCGCTCTTCGCGCCGAAATATGTAGAGAACAAGCTGAAATTCTTCCCTAATATCCTAGAGGCTGTGGTGTTTGGCAATGGGCGGGACTACTGCACCGCCTTCCTGAACATTGATTTGGGATCGGTGGGCAACTGGGCGGAGCGCAACAACATTGCCTATGCGTCCTATCAGGAACTGGCCCAGCATCCGCAGGTGCAGGAAACACTGCAAAAGCATGTGGAAGAGGTGAACCTTTCAGTGGCCGAGGATGAGATGTTGGCGGGCTGCCAGATCCATCGCTTTTTGATCCTGCACAAGCAGCTCGACGCAGATGACGGTGAGCTGACGCGCACGCAGAAGGTCCGCCGTAGGATCATTGAAGAACGTTACGGCGATTTGATCACGGCACTCTACGACGGCTCGGCCACGGTCTTTGCTGATACCGAGGTAACTTATGAGGATGGCCGCAAGGGCCGCGTAAAGGGCATGCTCGATATTCGCGATGCAAAAACGGTGCCTGTTAGGACCAAACAGGTTGCCGCGGAATGACGCCTGCTCGCAAATTCGCCGGCCTTGCGTTGATCGTACTTGGGCCATTCTGGGCCAGTGCCGCAGCTTTCATGCTGGGCACATCGCTGCCCTATGTGTTCGGCGCGGCCTGCGCGGGCCTTGGCCTCGCGATCCTCGTGAGCCGCACGGGCACGCTCGGAAACTTGGTAGCAGCCGCCTTAGCAGGCATCCTGACCTATCTCGTTCTGGAATGGAGCGCGGCATGACCCTTTCACTTTCTCCAAATATCCCCGCCGGAGGCGCAGATCGCCGTCCCGCGACCCGTCTGGAGGTGACGCGATGAATGATATGAGCCCAGACAGCTACACAACAGCAGATGGCCGCACCATCGGTGGCAAGATCATGGAAGTGAAGAATATTACTCTTCGCTTCGGTGGCGTCGTGGCGATCAAGGACATTTCCTTTGATATCCGCGAAGGGGAGATCCGCGCGATCATCGGCCCGAACGGTGCGGGCAAGTCGTCAATGCTCAACGTGATCAATGGTTTCTACCATCCGCAGGAAGGCGAGATCCTGTTCAGGGGGGAAAAACGCGGGCCGATGAAGCCCTATCAGATTGCCCAACAGGGTATTGCGCGGACGTTCCAGAATATCGCGCTGTTCAAGGGAATGTCGACGCTCGACAACATCATGACGGGCCGCTTCACCCATATGAAGGCGCCGGTCTGGAAACAGGCAATCTGGCGGGGTGAAGCAGAAAGAGAGGAGATCGAGAACCGCGAAGTCGTGGAGAAGATCATCGACTTTCTTGAAATCCAGGCCATCCGCAAGACGCCTGTTGGTCGTTTGCCCTACGGCCTTCAAAAGCGCGTGGAACTTGGCCGTGCGCTCGCCGCGGAGCCGAAGCTCCTGCTGCTCGACGAACCGATGGCCGGAATGAACGTTGAGGAGAAGGAGGACATGTCCCGCTTCATCCTCGATGTGAACGACGAGTTCGGCACCACGATCGCCCTGATCGAACACGATATGGGCGTCGTCATGGACATTTCCGATCGGGTCGTGGTGCTTGACTACGGCAAGAAGATCGGGGACGGCACACCCGATGAGGTGCGCGCGAACCCCGAGGTGATCGACGCCTATCTGGGGGTGTCCCATGATTAAGCATCTTTTGGCGTTGGCTCTACTGGCCACCCCCGCAGCGGCAGAGGAGTTCTCTGACGCGCTCGACTTGATGGGTGAGCAATGCGTGGATGGCCTGATGCGGGATTTGCGTGCCGGTCCGGCTGGCATGTTCCCTGCCGATCCCCGTACGTCTGAGGTCGTATTGGGGGACAACCTGGGCCGCGCATGGCGTTCCGAGGCCGGAAATATCGTGGTCTACGATCTTGACCAGATGCCGGTCTGCGGTGTGCTGGCGGCAGACTTCAATGTGGGTCAGGCCCGCGCGGCACTGGCACCCTGGGCGCGTGGATGGCAATTGATCGAGGCGCCCGAAGAGGGCGGCACCCGTCGCTTTGTGCGGCGCTATTCCGATGCGGAAGTGCTGATGGTCTTCGTTGCCACATCCGACAATCCGCAACTGGTTGAAATGACGGGCCGCATTCTGCCCGCCAATGACTGGACCAACCGCATTCTGGCAGGGGGGAACTGATGCCCGTCGAGCTTCTTAATACGATCGAGGTCATCATCAATGGATTGATGACTGGCGTACTCTATTCGCTCGTGGCCCTTGGCTTCGTGCTGATTTTCAAATCATCTGGCGTATTCAACTATGCCCAAGGCGTCATGGCGCTGTTCGCGGCACAGACCCTTGTCGGGATCCAGACAGGACAGGTGCCATTCGCCCATTTGATCAATGCGGTCACGGGGATGCACGTGTCGAAATTCGGTTTCGACCTGCCTTCGATCATCGCAATCATACTCACGACTTTGGTGATGATCGGGTTCGCGTGGATCGTCGTGAAAGTCATCATGGTGCGGCTGGTCAATCAGGAGCCGATCATCCTGTTCATGGCGACAATTGGACTCGCCTATTTCATGGAGGGATTCGGCGATCTGATGTGGGGGGCGGAGCTTAAGACGCTCGACGTCGGGCTCCCCTCAGGCGGGTCGTTCTGGATTGAGGATGTTACGGCCCAATGGGCAGTTGAGGGTGAAAATTACTGGGGCATGTATGTTGATGTGCTCGACATCTGGGCCACGATCATTGCGGTCTTCCTCGTCGCTGCCCTCACCATATTCTCGCAATATACGAAGGCTGGCACGGCCATGCGGGCGGTTGCAGATGATCATCAGGCCGCCCTCTCCGTCGGTATTTCGCTGAACAAGATCTGGATCATGGTCTGGTCGATTGCGGGCTTTGTCGCGCTGGTGGCTGGTATCATGTGGGGGGCAAAGTCCGGCGTGCAGTTCTCGCTCTCGCTGATCGCTCTAAAGGCCTTGCCTGTTCTGATGTTGGGCGGCTTTACCTCGATCCCCGGTGCCATTGTCGGCGGACTGATCATCGGTGTGGGTGAAAAGCTCTTCGAATTCTGGATCGGTGTGCCGTTCCTGGGCGGTGCGACCGAAAACTGGTTTGCCTATGTGCTTGCCCTTCTGTTCCTCGTCTTCCGGCCGCAGGGCCTGTTCGGCGAGAAGATCATCGAGAGGGTGTGAGGATGCGGATCATGACATGCCCCGGATGTGAGCAGGCGGCGCTGAATGAACGGCGCTTTCTATCTTCAACGCGGGCCCGGATCGGGGTCAGGAACGCCGTACGCAAGGGAGGCCACTGATGTTTTATCGTGAGGCAGGCGACTACAAGACGTCCTATGTCGATGACAGCCAGACCTTCCCGATCGCGCTAGACCGCAGGATCTATATGGCCGCTGCCGTGCTGGCCTTTCTGGTCGTGCCCTTCGTGATGACAGACTACCTCGTCAACGCGATCATGATGCCCTTCCTGATCTTTGCCATCGCGGCATTGGGCCTGAACATCCTGACCGGCTATTGCGGGCAGGTCAGCCTCGGGACGGGTGGCTTCATGGCTGTGGGGGCGTATTCCACCTACAAGTTGATGACGGCTTTCCCGGATCTGAACATCTTTTTCATCGTCATCCTTTCGGGGATCATCACCGCTGGAGTGGGGGTGCTGTTCGGCTTGCCGTCGCTGCGGATCAAGGGGTTCTACCTTGCCGTGGCGACGCTTGCCGCCCAGTTCTTCCTCGTCTGGATGTTCAATAAGGTGGGCTGGTTCTACAACTACTCTGCGTCGGGTCAGATCTCTGCACCAGAGCGCACGGTTCTGGGGCAGGCTGTCACTGGGGCGAATGCTGCACCGTGGGTCAGCTACCTGTTCTGCCTGGTGTTCGTGTTTGCGTTGGCCTGGCTGACGCGCAACCTGACGCGCGGGCGCATCGGGCGCAGCTGGATGGCGATCCGCGACATGGACATCGCGGCAGAGATCATCGGCGTGAATCCGTTGCGCACGAAACTGTCTGCCTTCGCGATCTCATCATTCTATATTGGCATCTCTGGCTCACTTTTCTTCGCGGTCTACCTCGGAGCGGCTGAAGTGGGAGAGGCGTTCGGCATCCAGAAATCGTTCCTTGTGCTCTTCATGATCATCATCGGTGGGTTGGGTTCGATCTTTGGCAGTTTTGCGGGTGCGGCCTTCATGGTGCTGCTGCCTGTGATCCTGAAGCTCTTTTTCGCGGATTTCATCGGGTGGCCCACGGACCTTGTGGCGCACCTCAACTTCATCATCGTGGGCGGGCTGATCGTCTTCTTCCTGATCGTCGAGCCGCATGGGCTTGCCGCGCTGTGGCGCACGATCAAGGAGAAACTGCGTCTCTGGCCATTCCCGCACTGATGCTTGCGTGCGCGGCCTGTTCGCGCAACGCTTTGACGACCCTGTGACCTCCGGATCAACCGGGGCACGCTTCAAACGTCCAAGGGAGGACACAACATGAAACTCAAGACCCTCGTTATGGCGGCTTGCACCACGGCAATCGTGGCTGGCCCGGCGGCAGCGGACCTCGTGTTCCCGTCGCTTGACTACCGAACCGGCCCCTACGCGGCCAATGGCATTCCGTTCGCGGATGGCTATGCGGATTACTTCACGCTACTCAACCAGCGTGATGGCGGCATCGGTGGCGTGGAAGCACGCGTGCTTCAATGTGAGACGGGCTATAACACCGAGCGAGGCGTGGAATGCTACGAGTCCACGAAAGGCGAAGGCGCGCTGGTGTATCAGCCGCTGTCGACGGGCATCACCTATCAGCTGATCCCGAAGGCAACAGCGGACGATATTCCGATCCACTCCATGGGCTATGGTCGAACGTCTGCAGCAAATGGCGAAGTGTTCAGCCACGTCTTCAACTATCCTGCGAACTACTGGCAGGCCGCATCCGGGATCATCCTAGACATCCTCGACCGCAATGACGGTAATCTTGAGGGTAAGAAGATCGCGCTGGTCTACCACAACTCCGCCTATGGTCGTGAGCCGATCAGGACTCTGCAGGAGCTGGGCACTCAGCATGGTTTCGAGCTGATCGAACTTGCCGTCGACCATCCCGGACAGGAGCAACGCTCGCAGTGGCTTCAGGTGCGTCGTGATCGTCCTGACTACGTGATCATGTGGGGCTGGGGTGTGATGAACCAGGTCGCCATTCAGGAAGCGGTCAACATCCGCTATCCAATGGACAACTTCTACGGTGTCTGGTGGTCCGGTTCCGAGAATGACGTTTTGCCCGCTGGTGAAGGGGCAGATGGCTATCGCTCGGTGACGTTCCACTCGGTTGGTGACGACTACCCGATCTTTGACGACATTCAGGAGCATGTCGTCGACGCTGGCCTTGCATCCGGTGCAGGCGACCAGATCGGCACCGTTCTGTATAACCGTGGCATGTACGCCGCGATGCTGGCAGCCGAGGCCGCGCGCACCGCACAGGACATCCACGGCGTTGCCGAGATCACGCCCGCGATGATGCGTGACGGGATGGAAGCGCTTGAGATGACCGAGGAGCGCATGACCGAGCTTGGCCTGCCGGGCTTTGGTCCTGAATTCTCCGTCTCCTGTCAGAACCATGGCGGCCCCGGCGAAAGCGCGATTGCCGAGTGGGATTACGACACGCAGGCATGGTCCATCGTGACGGAATACCGCGCGCCTGACATGGGCGTGATCCAGCCGCTCATCGACGAGGATTCCGCAGCCTATGCCGCAGAGAACGACCTGCCGATGACGCGCTGCCCGGCTGAAGATGAGATGATGATGTCTGTCGAAGATATCCTCGCTGAAATGCGGACGATTGGCCTTCGGTTGGATGAACTCGCCGATATGCTGGAAGCTGCACAGTAAGCGCTTTCGTTGACCCAGCCCCCGGCGGTATGCCGCCGGGGGCCTTCCATTCTGCCGGAGGCCCCGATGCTCGACGCTGCCAAGACCGAAGAGACCTTGCTTGAGGTCAATAATATCGAGGTCATTTACAACCACGTCATCCTTGTCCTGAAAGGCGTCAGCCTTTCTGTGCCCAAGGGCGGCATCACGGCACTGCTGGGCGGAAACGGTGCGGGCAAGACAACGACGCTCAAGTCGATCTCTGGCCTACTGGCCTCGGAGCGCGGAGAAATCACAAAGGGATCGATCCAGTATCGCGGGAAGAGCATGCAGGATTTGTCCCCGAACGAGCTGGTCAAATCCGGCGTCATTCAGGTGATGGAGGGGCGTCATTGTTTCGAGCATCTGACGGTTGAGGAAAACCTGATGACCGGCGCCTACACGCGTTCCTCTGCTGAGGCCAAGCAGGGGCTAGACATGGTATACGAGTACTTTCCCCGCCTGAAGGAGCGCCGCAAGTCGCAAGCTGGCTACACATCCGGTGGCGAACAGCAGATGTGTGCCATAGGCCGCGCTCTCATGGCCCGGCCAGAGACAATTCTGCTTGATGAGCCGTCAATGGGCCTTGCGCCGCAGTTGGTCGAAGAGATTTTCGGCATTGTCAAAAGCCTCAACGAAAAGGAGGGCGTGTCCTTCCTGCTCGCAGAGCAGAATACCAATGTTGCCCTGCGCTATGCGCATTACGGCTACATCCTTGAATCCGGTCGCGTTGTTATGGACGGCCCTGCCGCCGACCTGCGCGAGAACCCGGACGTGAAGGAGTTCTATCTGGGCGTCAGTGAGGAAGGTCGCAAGTCTTTCCGCGATGTCCGCTCCTATCGCCGCCGCAAGCGGTGGCTCGCCTAACCGCCTGATCTCCCTAATCAGGTTCCTTTCAATCCAACCGTTTCGCCCCACACGGATCGCTGGAGATATCCACTTATGTTTCGCTTTATCGCGACTGCCTCCTTGGCAGCCTCTATTGCTGTACCTGCCTTTGCAGATTTGACGATGGTCAGCCTGACCTACCGCACCGGCCCTTATGCGGCGGGTGGCGTGCCCTTCTCGGATGGCTATGCCGACTATTTTACGATGCTGAACGAACGCGATGGCGGCATTGGGGGGGAGCGTGTCGAGCTTCTGGAATGTGAGTTCGGCTACAACACCGAACGCGGTGTGGCCTGCTACGAAGAGACCGTTGATCAGGGCGCGCTGGTCTATCAACCCCTGTCGACGGGCCTGACGCTCGAACTGATCGAGCGTGTACAGCAGGATGAGGTGGTGCTTCATACGATGGGCTATGGTCTGACGGCTGCGTCGGACGGTGCCACCTATCCTTATGTTTTCAACTTCCCCGCGCATTACTGGGACGGCGCGGTTGCCCAGATTGCCTATTTGAAAGAGCAAAATGGCGGGTCGCTCGCCGGCACACGCATTATGCACATGCACCACAATTCGGGCTATGGGCGGGAACCTTTGCCCACGCTGGAAGCATTGGCAGAGATCGAAGGGTTCGAATTGTTGTCCATGCCGATCGATCATCCGGGTGAAGATCAATCCGCAATCTGGCCCGTGGTCGAAGCAGAGAACCCCGATTTCATCCTGCTTTGGGGATGGGGCGTGATGAACCGTGTCGCGCTCGAAAGTGCTGTCGAGATCGGCTATCCGATGGATCAGATGATGGGGATTTGGTGGTCCGCCGCCGAGAGCGACCTGAAACCGATGCGAGATGCGGCGCACGGCTACACCTCTGTCACATTCCATGCTGTGGGCGACAATTTTGCGATCTTCAATGATCTCAATGAACTGGTCTATCAGCGTGATCTGGCCCGTGGCCGGATGAACAATATCGGCGAAGCGCTCTACAATCGTGGGGTCGCGGCGGCGATCTATGCTGCCGAGGCGATCCGTTTGGCTCAATCCATCCACAGTGTCAGCGACGTGACGCCTGCCATGGTCCGTGATGGATATGAACAACTCACCATGACCGCCGAGGATTTCGAAACGCTGGGCATGGAAGGCTTTACGCCCCCTATGGAGATTACCTGCACCGATCATGGTGGCGGAGGACTGGTTGCTGTGGCGCAATGGGACTCAACATTGCGCAAGTGGCAGCAGGTGACCGATTACTATGCGCCCAATGATGCATTGATCGAGCCACAGATCGAAAGCGCATCGGCCGCATTCGCGCAGAGCCGCGGCATAACCCCCGCCGGGTGCCCCTGATGGCGGAGCCGCGTGTCGCGTGTCGGACCCCGGCCAAAGGGCGGGATGGGGTGACGAACATCCCAGAGTGGAAGTTTGACGCGGTGCGCGGCGCGATCCTTGCTGGCCTCAGCCAAGGACCGGTTCTGTTCAAGGACCTCAATGCAGCCGTCGATGCCAGACTGACGGCTGACCAAAGGCGGGATCTGGGTTCGCTGGGTTGGCACGTAACGACAGTTAAGTTGGAACTGGAAGTGCGTGGAGAGATTGTCCGGGTACCCGGTTCAGGACCACAGCGTATCATGCTGGCCGCTGACGATGTGCAGACTAGGTCGAACCCTGACTGAACAGCCAGAAAGGATCAGGTCATGAGTTCCACGCAAGAGGCCCGAAAGGCGATCCGCGCCCGTATCCTGCAACTTCTTGAGAGCGGACCTGTCGCGCAAGCTGACTTGCCTGCCGCTGTCGCCGTCAGCCCAGAGGAGCGGCAGGAGGTCGCGCGGTGGAATGCCGAGGTGCAGGGCGTCACGGATATGCTTTGCGAGGAGGGCACCATTACGGCCACGACCCGCGAAGAGCGAACAACATATCATTTGACGGTTGCCCAACGCACCTAAGCTGCGCAGGTTTGAAGCTGTGCACTCGGCTGGCGCCGTCTGGATCATGACTGACGAAGGAAACGTGAATGTCGAACTTCTACGATGCCCTTGAGACGCGCTCGAACGACCAGCGCGATGCCGAGAATCTGGCCGCCTTGACGGAACTTGTGTCTCACGCGAAATCCAGCGCGCCGGGGATGGCAGCGCATCTGGAAGGTGTTGATGCGTCGGATATCACCGATCTTGCGATGCTTTCAAAACTGCCTGTCCTGCGAAAATCGCATCTGGGTGCAGCCCAAAAGGCGAGCCCGCCCTTTGGTGGTTTCGCGGCGAGCCGGACGCATCATGCATTCCAAAGCCCAGGGCCAATCTACGAGCCCGGTGGGATAACCCATGACTGGTTCCGCCTCGGCCGGTTCCTGCATGCGGCAGGATTGGGGGCTGATGATCTGGTTCAGAACTGTTTTTCCTATCACATGACGCCAGCCGGTATGATGTTTGAGAGTGGTGCGCGCGCAGTTGGTGCCCGCATCTTCCCCGCAGGCACCGGTCAGACGGAGTTGCAGGTTGAAGCGGCCGCTCAATTGGGTGTCACTGCCTATGCAGGCACGCCTGACTATCTGCGTATCATCCTCGACAAGGCTGATGAGATGGGTGTGTCGCTGGGGATCACAAAGGCTGCGGTCAGCGGTGGGGCGCTCTTCCCCAGTCTGCGCGCTGGCTACGCGGATCGCGGTATTTCCTGCCTGCAATGCTACGCCACCGCCGATCTGGGCAATATCGCCTATGAGAGCGCGGCAATGGAGGGGATGATCATTGATGAAGGCGTCATCGTTGAAATCGTCACCCCCGGCACCGGGGACCCCGTGACAGAGGGAGAGGTGGGGGAGGTCGTTGTGACGAGCTTCAACCGGGACTATCCGCTGATACGCTTTGCGACCGGTGATCTTTCCGCGGTGCTGCCAGGCGCAAGTCCGTGCGGCCGAACGAATATGCGCATAAAGGGTTGGATGGGTCGCGCGGACCAGACCGCAAAGATCAAGGGTATGTTTGTTCGCCCTGAGCAGGTCGCCGCCCTCGTCGCACGTCATGCAGAAATCGACCGTGCGCGCGTCACTGTCACGCGTGCAGACGACAAGGATGTGATGACCGTTCAGGTCGAAGGGGCGGGGATAGAGACGGCCTCTGTGGCTGAAACCGTCCGCGCAACCCTCAAACTGTCCGGACATGTCGAGGCGGTTGAGCCCGGCACGCTGCCCCGGGACGGCATCGTCATCGACGATCAACGCCAGTACGATCAAGGCTAGCCCGCTTTGAATGCGGGGTGGTCGCCCTGTCTGGAACGGCGCTGCGGTTCAGTGCGTTAAAGACAGTAACTTGCGTGTCGCGCCATAACAGGAAAGGCCCCATCATGTTCCGTATTTTCCGCCTCGCACTCTTGGCAAGCACGGTCAGCGCAGCGCCTCTTATGGCTGACCCTCTGGCGCTGGTCATCACGAATTCAGACTATGCGAATGGCCCTCAGGCAACGGTGCCGGATCATGCGGATCTTGTGCGCGCCTATGAAGAGGCGGGCTTCACTGTCGAAGGTGGTCAGGATCTGACACGCGCAGAGATGTTCACGCTGCTGACATCCTTTCAACGCGATGTGGCAGATGCGGAGCGGCTCGTAATTCATCTCAGCGGTCACACTGCGACAGCAGGTGGTGAAACATGGTTCCTGCCGGTCGATGCCCGCGACGACAGCGTCGTGCGCCTCGCCTTCACGATGCCAACGGTCGATTTGTTTCTCGACATGGCGGCAGAGCAGGAGGGGAGGTCCGTTGTCTTCCTTGGCACTGCAACGGATGCAGGGTTGGAAGGTGATGGTTTCGAACCTGGATTGGGACGGGTCTATGTCCCGACGGGCGCTCTGATGGTCAGCGGCCCGGCGCAAGCCGTGGCCGACATCGCCACGGATCGGGCTTTGTCGGAAGGGGCGTCATTCCGCAGCTTTGTCAGCGATCTGCCCGACGACATCAGCCGTCTGGGGTTCGCTTCGCCAGATGCAACACTTGTTCCGCTGCGCGAAGACCTGCCCGATGATCTAGGAGAAGCGCCTGCCGAACCGCAATCTGAGCCGGAACCCGATGAACAACAGGTGGATCCGGCGGAGGCGACGGAACAGGCGCTTGAGCTGGACCGCGATGACCGCGTCGCCATTCAGGAAAACCTTGTTGTCCTCGGCTATAACACACGCGGGATAGATGGGATTTTCGGACCGGGTACGCGCGGCGCGATTTCTGCATGGCAAGGCGAACAGGATTTTGAGGGGACGTCCTTCCTGACGGCCGGACAGTTGAGGCTCTTGGGCCTGCAAGCGGACAATCGCAGGGCGGAAATCGCGGCTGAGCAGGAGCGTCTGCGCCAGCAGCGCGAAGCGGAGGATCGCGCCTTCTGGCAGAGTTCCGGTTCTGATGGAAGCGAAGAGGGTCTGAGGGTCTACCTGCGCAACTACCCCAATGGTCTTTTCGCCGCGGAGGCACAGACACAGCTTGATGCCATCGAAGCGGAGCAGCGCGCCTTGGCGAGTGCTGAGGTGCAGGCCGCGTGGCAATCCGCGATGGAGACGAACACGATTGAAGGATACGAGCAATTCCTTGCGCAATATCCCGACAGTGAGTTCGCGACGACGGCTCGGGCGCGTATTGATCAGATCAACGAGCAGGAAAATCGTGTTGATGCCAATCTTCAGGCACAAGAGGATGCACTTGGCCTCAACACCGCGAACCGATTGCTTGTGCAGGTTCGCCTTGCCTCCCTCGGCTATGCGATTCCGTCTGTGAATGGACGTTTTGACGCCGCCACGCGTGAGGCGATTGCCCAGTTTCAGCGTGAATACGGGCAGGAGCCGACTGGCTATCTCAACCAGACGACAGTGCGCCAGCTCATCACGCTCGCACCCGCTGAGTGATATCTGTAGGGGCCATCCCGAAACGTGGGTGGCCCTTCGTCCTTTCTCAGATGCACATCACTCATCGGCACCTACGAAAAAGGCCGCTCTTTGCAGAGCGGCCTTTTGAAAACCTTGCGAAGCGGATGCTTCAGCCCTGACGGGCTTTGAACCGGGGCTGCGTCTTGTTGATGACGTAGACACGGCCCTTGCGGCGCACGACGCGGCAATCGCGGTGGCGCTGCTTGAGGGAGCGAAGCGAGTTCTTGACCTTCATGGTCTTCTCCTGTCTCAGCGGCGCGGCGAGCGCCTTGGGTTTCGGTGCCGGGGTGAGCGAACCTCACATCGGCAGAATTGGATGGTGGGCGTAACTGGGATTGAACCAGTGACCCCTTCGATGTCAACGAAGTGCTCTCCCGCTGAGCTATACGCCCATCCAGTCCGACAGTTGCCCGCCGGAAGTGAGGGGTAATTGCCACGAGTCGCAGGGGGCGTCAACCGGACTTTCACAACCGGTGCAGTCCTTTGCCGAGAAATTTCACATTGCCCGTCAAAAGATCCGATTGGGCGCGTGATGTACCCGACGACGTCCCGCGATTTGGCCTTCAAAACAGTGCTATGTCCTGCTTTGCCCGAAGCGATGTCGGGGACCATACGCGAGAGTTGATACGAGATATCACACGGCATGACTGGTTCCATCCGCAAAACCGGTTAGGGTGGTGACGCTGGGGAAACAAAAACAGGTTTGGAGGATACTGAACCGATGACGACAGCCACCAATGAGCCAAGCTTTCGCGAATCCGTAGATATGATGTTCAACAGGGCTGTGGCCCTGATGGATTTGCCGCCGGGCCTTGTGGAGAAGATCAGGGTTTGTAACGCGACCTATACTGTGCGCTTCGGCGTGCGCATGCGGGGTGATATCCACACCTTCACAGGCTATCGCGCCGTGCATTCTGAACATATGGAGCCGGTCAAAGGCGGCATCCGCTATGCGGGCAATGTGAACCAGAACGAGGTCGAGGCGCTGGCCGCCCTGATGACCTATAAATGCGCATTGGTCGAAACGCCTTTCGGCGGCTCCAAAGGTGGTCTGGCCATCGATCCTCGCGATTATAACGAGGAAGAGCTGGAGCGGATCACCCGCCGCTTCGCCTATGAACTGATCAAGCGTGACCTGATCCATCCGTCACAAAACGTGCCTGCCCCAGACATGGGCACTGGCGCGCGCGAGATGGCGTGGATCGCCGATCAATACAAGCGAATGAACACCACAGACATCAATGCGCGGGCCTGTGTCACGGGCAAACCGCTCAACGGTGGCGGTATCGCGGGGCGTGTCGAGGCGACGGGGCGCGGCGTTCAATATGCGCTCAAAGAGTTCTTCCGCTATAAAGAGGATGTCGCGAAGGCCGGTCTTTCGGGCAAGCTCGATGGCAAACGCGTCGTGGTGCAGGGCCTTGGCAATGTGGGCTATCACGCCGCCAAGTTCCTGTCTGAGGAAGATGGCTCCATCGTGACCTGCATCATCGAACGTGATGGGGCGATCATGAACGCGCAGGGCCTGAATGTAGAGGATGTCTCTGCGCATATCCGCGCCAATGGCGGCGTGAAGGGTTTCCCAGGCGCTGATTATGTCGAGGACGGCGCGAAGGGGCTGGAAGAGGAATGCGACATCCTGATCCCAGCCGCGCTCGAAGGCGTGATCAACATGGAGAACGCAGCGCGCATCAAGGCACCGCTGATCATCGAAGCCGCGAACGGTCCTGTGACTGCGGGTGCGGACGAAGTTCTGCGTGCCAAGGGCTGTGTGATCATTCCCGATATGTACGCGAATGCGGGCGGCGTGACCGTCTCTTATTTCGAGTGGGTAAAGAACCTGTCCCACATCCGGTTCGGCCGTATGGAGCGGCGTCAGGAAGAGGCGCGGCACGAGCTGCTGGTTGATGAGCTTGAAAAGATGTCAGCGCAGGGATCGAACATCACCCTCTCTGACACGTTCAAAAAGAAGTACCTGCATGGTGCAGGGGAGTTGGAGCTGGTCCGCTCTGGCCTCGATGACACGATGCGTGAAGCCTACCAGTCTATGCAGGCCATTTGGCATGAGCGCGATGACGTGAATGACCTGCGCACTGCCGCCTATCTCGTATCTATCGGCCGTGTGGCATCCAGCTATGTAAGCATGGGCCTCTAAATAGTATCGGGGGGCGGTTTGCCCCCCGTTTTCACGTCTCCCGAAGCGCCAGTTCAGGCGGCTTCGTCGCGAATGGCGATCATCGTCTGAATTGCATCCGCCATGTTTTTCGCGGTCTGTGCGTGTGCAGCGCCACCGACACCCAAACGGCGGCCCGACCGCCACCAAAGCCCGGGCACCGACTCGCGCTTCGCCCTCTCGTTCAGCACAAGCAGGAAGCCATTTGACGGCTTGAACGCGAAGAGCCCCCGCTCGATCCGCACGACATCTTCAAAACGGGCAAGGTCACGGCCAGATTCATCGGTGAGCCGGTCCTCATACATCAGGATAGCCCGGCTGGCAGCCGCATACATTCCCCACGCCTGCCGTCCTGCAACGACCAGAACAACGACGAGCAGCAGAATAGCCCATGGGGATTGCGGCGGCTGAAGTGCCAGAACCGCAGCAGCCATTGCCGCCAACCCACCTGTCATTGCCAGCCCGAACCAGCGTCGTGCGGGGGACAAGGTGAGCGTCAACATGGGATCAGACATCGCGGCCTCCTGACTTGACCATTGCATATGTCGGCCCGCCCGCCGGGTCACCTGCTTTTTTGCTCAGGGAGGCCATGGCGTGTATGCCAAAATTATCGTAAAACAATAATCGAATCGAAATGGAGATTATCATGCGCATCGCTTTCGCCGCGGCCCTATTGACCTGCCTGACAGGCTGCGCGGGCTTAACACCACAAGGCCTGTTGCAGGCTATGCGGTTCGATCCTTTGACAACTGATCCCACTGTTATCGAAGTGGCTGCGGCTTTGGATGAGGCGGTTGAACTGTCGGCGGATGGTCTGCAAATCGCAATCTCCTTCAACGCTGACGAAGATGGCGCGCTTCTGGTGTCCGAAGTGGTGGCATTAGAGGTTACCGAAACCCTCTCACTGCCCGGCGATATCCGTGCCGCGGAGGATCAACGGCTGTGGCGCGCACGTTTCCCGGACGAGGGCGCGGCACGCTTTTCCGCCGCTCAGGCAGCCATTCTGGAACTGCGTGAGGCTGACGTGCAGGGAACGGGGTCACTCTCAATCACCGTCGGCCAAGGATGTACCGGGGACCGGGTGCCCGACACTCTGTCATTTCGCAGCTGGCTCAGGATGGACGCCGGGGGCGCATTCATTCCCTTCTCGCGCAGCGATGATCTGTTCGCTCTGATGGACGAGGCTGAAGCAGAGGCATTGCGCAGGCAGCTCACTGCCAGCTGCTAGAGCTCACCCTCCAGCAAATCGTTCCTCACCATCATAGCGCAGCGGCCGGTCCTGCATCTCCAAATGCAACCGGTCGCCCTTATAGGGATGCGCCTTTAAGACGTCCTCGTTGATGTCGATACCCATGCCCGGTCCGCTGGGCGGAATGATATGTCCTCGCTCAACCCGGATGGGCTCAACCAGCAGATCGGCCTGGAATCCCAGTCCTTCTCCGATGGTCTCGGCGATCAGGAAGTTGGGGCAGGACAGCGCAAGCTGGATATTTGCAGCCCACTCGACCGGTCCTGCATAAAGGTGGGGCGCCAGTTGCGCGCCGAAGCCCTCGGCCATGGCCGCAATTTTCTTGGCTTCCCATAGACCGCCTACCCGGCCAAGGGCGGGCTGCAAGATGGAGGCCGCACCACTTCGCAGGACATGCGCGAATTCGTATTTGGTTGTCAGACGCTCACCTGTCGCGATCGGAACGCGCACGGCCTGCGCGACCTTGGCCAGATCACCGCTCATATCTGGCGGACAAGGCTCCTCAAACCAAAGCGGGTCATAAGCCTCCAGTCGACGCCCCATACGGATCGCCGCGTCCGGTGTGAACTGCCCATGTGTTCCGAACAGCAAATCCGCTCGCGCTCCGACGGCTTTGCGGATTTCCCGACAGAACGCCTCTGACCGGTCCAAATCGTATTGCGAGGGCTGATGTCCACCCATGATGGTGTAGGGGCCGGCAGGGTCGAATTTCAGCGCGGTAAAACCCCGCTCGATCCACTCGGACGCGGCTTGCGCAGACCGTTGTGGGGAGTTGTAGAAGCCAGCGGGGTCTTCACCCTCCATCGGATAGAGGTACGTGTAGGCGCGAACCCGCTCCTGCACCCGACCGCCCAGCAAGGCGTGAACCGGCTGGTTCAGCGCTTTCCCGCGAATATCCCAGCATGCCATTTCAAGTCCAGAGAAGGCCCCCATCACCGTGGGGTCAGGGCGTTGAGTGAACCCGGACGAATGCACCCGGCGGAACATCTTTTCTATCTCAGCGGGATCGCATCCGCGCATATGGCGATTGAAGACGTCCTCAATGACCGCGTGCATGGCTGTCGGCCCGACTGCCGCGGCATAACATTCGCCCCAACCGTGCAATCCGGTGTCGGTATGGACTTTCACCAGTAAGAAATACCGCCCGCCATAGCCCGGCGGCGGGTTTCCAACTGTGAAGATCTCAACGGCGTCTAGCTTCATCCGGGCTTGCTTTCGAATGGGTGTTCTTGTCAAAAAGCTGACATTCTTCAGTGACTGTGCTTTCGAACACCCTTCGCACACAAGGCTAAACTGCGCGCGGTTTTGCGACGTCTGGCCAAACAAAAGAGGGTGCCGGCACCTGCCGCCTGATAGATCCGGACAAAGGTTATCGTGCTGATCAATCGAGGGTGGCCCCCGGTATTTGCCGGAGGCCGTCTTCACATCAGGGCAGGGGGATGTGTTCCTGATCGTCGCCCGGTGGCAACTGGAATCGGCCGTGCCGCCAGTCGCCTGCGCGCCAGGCCTCTTTCGCGGCGTCGATCTTGTCTTGCGACGACGCAACGAAGTTCCACCAGATGTAACGCGGGCCGTTCAGCGTTTCGCCACCCAGCAGCATCAGGCGGCTATCGTGCTCCGCTGTGACAGTGATCGCGTCTCCGGGGCGGAAGACCATCATCCGGCCAGCCTCGTAAGTTTCGCCTGCAATCGTCACGGCACCGGATACGACATAGATCCCGCGATCTTCGTGATCGTCGGGCAAAGGCAGTTTTGCCCCGGCTGTTAGATGGGCATCGGCGTAGAACATTTCCGAGAACACATCGACCGGGGCGCGTTCTCCATACAGGTTGCCAAGGATCAGACGAACCTGCTTCCCCTCACCTTCCAAAAGCGGAAGCTCGCGCTTGGGCACATGTTGAAAGCCGGGTGCCCGCTCCTCTTCGTTCTCAGGCAGGGCAACCCAGGTTTGAATGCCAAACAGGCTCGAACCGTCCTTGTCACGCTCGCGCTGCGGTGTGCGCTCGGAGTGCGTGATACCGTTGCCAGCAATCATCCAGTTTACCGCGCCGGGTTCGATATCGAGCGATGAGCCAACGCTGTCGCGATGATGGATCGCACCTTGATAAAGGTACGTAACGGTCGCCAAACCAATATGCGGGTGTGGCCGCACATCGATGCCCTTGTCGGTCAGAAATTCAGCAGGTCCCATTTGATCAAAGAAGATGAATGGCCCGACCATCTGGCGTTTTGGCGCGGGCAGTGCGCGGCGTACTTCGAAGCCCCCCAGATCACGGGCACGGGGGACGATCAATGTGTCGATCAGGTCAATCTCGTCGCCCATTGGGCAAGAGGGATCGAGGGCAGGGTTCCAACTCATGGCACTCTCCTATATTTTCCTGATGCATAACTATCTCGTATCTATCGTGAGATAAGGTACATTTTTGGAAACAAAATGTGCCAACTGGGCCCGATTAGCGAAGCCACCTCTCAAATTCAGCCTCTCCAACACCGGCAAATCGCATGATGCGGCTGTCAGGCTCTCGCCGCATCCATCCAAGTGTTATCATCCGCTCCAACAAGGCCGCACCAAGGGCACCAGCGATGTGGTCGCGACGCTCCGACCAATCGAGGCAAGGCCGCACAAAAGGGCGCCTGAGCGCATGCAGCGCTGGCAGATCAATCCCGAACTTGCTGAGTGCGGCGTTCCCTTCGACAGACGGAACCATGAATGAATCAAGCCAGCCCTTGGCCTGCATCCGTTCGGCCATACGCACAGCCATTGGCCCGGCCAAGTGATCATAGCACACGCGCATCGCCCGCATGTCTGCGTTCCGCGGGCCAGTTCGTATGTGCTTCACCGGGCCAGAGAGCGCCATCAGGCGTTCGAGGATGTCCGCGACCTCGGCGCTTGCCAGCCGGAAATAGCGATGCTTCCCCTGGCTCGCGCCCTCCAGCAATCCGCCGTCGCGCAGCTGCGCTAGATGGGTTGAGGCGGTTTGTCGGGTGATCCCCGCAACTTCGGCAAGTTCGCCTGCGGTCAGCGCGCGGCCGTCCATCAGCGCGGCAAGCATCAGAGCGCGCGCAGGGTCACCGATCAATCTGGCCAAGTGGGCGATATTGGGTCCGGTCATGTTCATTTTGCCTTTTTGCCATCCAGGACGAACTCGACGGTTCGAGCGTGATCGAACCAACGCATATCGCCTTTTGCCATCCTGCGATGTGACCCAAGCAGGAGACAAACATGCTGACATGCATCATTCGTTACGAGATCGAACCCTATCAACGTGCGGATTTCGATCAATATGCCCGCATTTGGGGCCAGGCGATCCCGGAATGCGGCGCAAATCTCATAGGCTATTTTTCACCGCGCGAAGGCACGACGACAACGGCCTACGGGATCTACTCAATTCGTGATCTCGCAAGCTACGAAGCCTATCGCGCCCGCCTTGCCGATCACCCGCTGGGGCGGCAGAATTACGATTTCGCGCAGCAACGCCGCTTTATCCGGCGGGAAGATCGCGCATTTTATGTCAACGCATGTGAGGCCCCATGATCGCCGTCATTTTCGAAGTCTTTCCAAGAGAGGGAAAGCGAGACACATATCTCGATCACGCGGCGGGTATGCGCGATATGCTCGACGGTCTCGAGGGGTTCATCTCCGTCGAACGGTTCGAAAGCCTGACTCACCCCGGAAAATTGCTGTCGCTGAGCTTCTGGGAAGATGAGGCCGCCCTCGATCGCTGGCGCAACATGCCACGCCATCGCACCGCGCAAACCGCCGGACGCGGCGACTATTTCGCCGACTACCGCCTACGCATCGCGGGTGTCATGCGCGACTACGGAATGGAGGAAAGGACAGAGGCTCCGGCGGACAGCCGCGCGGCCAACGGATAGTCCACTCAGCAAAAGGCGCCGCTAGACGGCTGGCATCTGCTGGGTCGCGCAATGAATGCCACCGCCCAATTCGCCCAGCGGATCCACGTTGAGCGAGATGATCTCGCGACTGGGATAGTGTCGGGCCAATGCGTCCTGTGCGATCCGGTCGGTCTCCACGTCGCCAAACTGCGCCGCGATGACAGCGCCATTGCAAACATAGTAATTGGCATAGGACGCGACGAAATCGAAGGCGTCGATCCGACGAATGGTCGGTTCGGGGATCACTTCAACGTCCAGACCTGCCTCTACCAACCGGTCATGTGTATCGAGCGCGGCCAGATGGAACGGATCGGTCATGTCGGGATCATCGGGAAGGTTGATCAGAACCCGGCCGGGCCCGGTGAACCGGGCAAGGCTGTCGATATGGTAGTCGGTAATATCCTCACCCCACACGCCGTCGGACCATATGATCCGATCAGCGCCATAAGCTTCGAGCAGTCGCTGCGCTACCTCGTCGCGGTCCATGGCGGGATTGCGGCTCTCGGTGAGCCATGAACTTTCATGCGCGATCAGAAGGCCATGCCCGTCCTGATCCACACCCCCCGCCTCACCGTGCAGCCCTGTAGGCAAGAGTGGCAGGCTGAAATGCTCTGCCACGCGGCGGGCAACCTGACTGTCATGGTGGTGCACCTGCTTGCGTCCCCACCCATTGAACTGAATCTGCACGACGGCCCGCTGCCCGGTCTCGTTGATCGCAACTATCGGGCCGGCATCCCTGCACCAAAGGTCCTCGGTCGGCACGTCGAGCAGGTCGACAGAGGCAGAGAGCATTCGCCGCGCCATCGCATGATATTCCCGTGCGGCCAGCATCGTCACGGGCTCGAATTCCGAAATCGCATTGGCGACGTCGGCAATGGTCTGCTGGACCATCTGTAGAAATATTTGGTCGCGGTAGACGGCAGGGCTGACCGGCCATTGCATGAAGGTGCGCTCATGCAGGGCTTCCTCTGCCGGGACACGAAAACCCGTTGCAGCCGTCGCGCGGCTAAGACCTGAGGCGGCCAAGACACCATAAGCCCCACTGGCCAAGACCGCTCTGCGCTTGATCATTTGGCTCTCTCCGCGCGGTATCCACTGGTTAACTGGCTACAGTCATGGCCAGCGCGGGGGAAGAAAAAGCGTGTGGAGGCCTTCCCGCATGCATCCTTAGACGCATGCGGGAAAGGGCAGGGTCAATCCAAATCACTCGCGTCGTGGCGCTCGGCGATACCGTTATTCTCGTCGCCCCAGACCTTGTTCACGCGGCGGCCGCGTTGCACGGCGGGGCGCTCCGCGATCTCGTTGGTCCAGCGCATGACGTTCTCATATTCGTGGACGGACAGGAATTTGGCCGCGTCGTAGACGAGCCCCTTCACCAGCGCGCCATACCACGGCCAGGTCGCCATATCGGCGATGGAGTATTCATCACCGCCCAGGAAGCGTGCTTCACCAAGGCGTGTGTCGAGCACGTGCAACTGGCGCTTTGTCTCCATCGCGAAGCGGTTGATCGGATATTCAAATTTCTCTGGTGCATAGGCATAGAAATGGCCGAAGCCGCCGCCCAGATAGGGTGCCGAGCCTTGCAGCCAGAAGAGCCAGTTCAACGCCTCCGTCCGCGCCTTCGGATCGGTCGGTAGAAATGCGCCGAATTTTTCAGCGAGATAGAGCAGGATCGCACCGCTCTCAAATACACGGCTGCCCGTTTCGGTATCCAGCAGCGCCGGGATCTTCGAGTTCGGGTTCACGTCTACAAAGGCGGAAGAGAATTGATCCCCCTCCCCGATATTGACCAACCAGGCATCATATTCCGCGCCCGTGTGACCCGCCGCGAGCAACTCCTCCAGCATCACCGTCACCTTAACACCGTTCGGCGTTGCCAGAGAGTAAAGCTGCAAAGGGTGCTTGCCGATTTTCTGCTCTACCTCATGGGTCGCGCCGGAAATAGGCCTGTTGATATTGGCGAATTTGCCGCCGCTTTCACTGTCCCAGGTCCAGACTTCGGGCGGAGTGTAGGTGGTGTCGCTCATCGGCTTGTCCTCGCATTAACCTTTCCGATGAAGTGGGCGTGAAAGTCGCAGGTTCAAGCGGCGCTCACGGATTAGAGAGGCAGCGCCGTTTCATGCTTCACATGACGTAAAGAGAAGTGACTGGCCGCATTCGCCACGCTGTCATGGTCCAGAATGCGGTGCATCAGCAAAGCCTCGAAGTCCTCGACCGAACCTGTGCGAACGATCAGCGTATAGTCAAAGCTTCCAGTTACGGCGAAGCAATCCATGATCTCTGGCGTGCGTGCGACGAGTGCTTCAAACGCCTTGCGAATATCTGCGGAATGGCCGCGCAGGTTGATCTGAACGAACACACAAACCCCAATGCCAAGCTTTGCCGGGTCGAGTAGGGCAACACGCTTTCGGATCAGTTCGGCCTTCTCCAGGGCGGCAAGTCGCCGCCATATCGTCGATTGTGCTTGGCCCAACTGTTCTGCCAAAGCGCGAACAGAAAGCGTCGCGTCCCGCTGCAACGCGTGCAATATCGAACGATCTGTTTCGTCAAATTGATAAATCATTGGGCAATCATCTCTGTAATGGATGAAATATGCAAGAGATTGAACCGCCCCCTCCAGGCAGACGCTGCAAGATGATGGCAGCAATGGAGGACTGTTATGAACGTGATGAGCGAGATCCGGAACCGGTACGCCAACGCCGCCAAGAACCCGGATTACACAATTGATCAGGATTGGAGCAGCTATTCCGCAGATGAGGATGATCGCTGGAACCGTCTGTCCGCAAGGGTTGCAGAGATTTTGCCAGGGCGCGCAGACCCTGCCTTCATCAATGCAGTTGATCGCTTGGGGCTGGCGAGCGGCGGTGTCCCCGACATGGAGAAGCTGTCCAAAAAACTGCGCGCTCTGACAGGGTGGAGCGTCGTGCCTGTCAGCGATCTGGTGCCCGATGAGGTGTTTTTCGATCACCTTGCGAACCGCCGCTTTCCCGCCGGGGCCTTCATTCGGTCAGAGGCGGAGATGGACTATCTGGAGGAACCCGACATCTTTCACGATGTGTTTGGCCATGTTCCGCTTCTGGCCGATCCGATATATGCCGATTTCATGCAGGCCTATGGGGCAGGCGGACAGGCCGCCATGGCGCGTGGCCAGCTGCACAATCTGGCCCGGCTCTACTGGTACACCATCGAATTTGGTCTGATTGAAAGTGCGGACGGCCTGCGCATCTTCGGCGCGGGCATTCTGTCGAGCACGGGTGAAATCCGCTTCGCTCTAGAGGATGACAGTCCCAACCGCATCGGCTTCGATCTGGAGCGGGTCATGCGTACGGACTACCGCATTGACGATTTCCAACAGACCTATTTCGTAATCGAGAGTTTTGATGCGTTGCTCGCCAGTTGCCACCGCGATTTCACGCCAGTCTACGAGGCGATCAAAGGTCAGCCAGATCACGCCCCTGACGCGCTTGTCGAAAGCGATCGCGTGTTTCACCGCGGAACGCAGGCCTACTTTGCGGGCAAGAAGCAGGCGATTTGAGCACGTCCCGTCCATCGGTCCGGGGCCGTATCGCCTAAAGCGCGCGGCCCCGGATCACATCCGGGGCATTGCTATCCTCAGCTGCGCATGCGGCTTGCATTTGCGTCAAAGGCGGGTTGGGGCTGCAGGCGCATTGCGTGCTTTTCACCCAGAACCTCAACTTCCCAACCGTCAGTCTCGGCAGCGATTTCCTTGGGCACATAGCCCTGCGCCATAGAGGAGCATTGATTGTGCGCATACCCGCCTGACGTGATCCAGCCGCGTACCTCGCCGTTGAACCAGATCGGTTCGTCCCCGATCGGATCGCTATCTGCAGCATCAACCTTGAACGTCACCAACCGCAGTGTTCCCCCCGCGTCCTTTTCTGCAATCGCAGCGGCCTTGCCCACGAAATCCGCCGCTTTGTGATAGGCCACGAACCGATCCAGACCTGCTTCCAGCGCGCCATAGACAGGGCGGTATTCGCGCCCCCAGCTTGACCAGTTCTTTTCAAGTCGCAGGGAATTGAGGGCCCGCATACCGATAGGGGCGATCCCCATCTCCGCGCCTTCGGCCATCAGAAGATCCCAAACATAGCGTGCGTAATCGGTTTCCATCCAGATCTCATACCCCAGATCCCCGGTGTAGGAGACGCGTCCCACCATGCACATCGCATGGCCGATCAGCATTTCGCGCATTGCCATGAATTTGAAGTCGTCATGGGCAACACTGTCGAGCGCAACTTTCGCAAGAAGTTCTCTGGATTTCGGCCCGGCGATGGAGATGCCGCACACGGCCAGTCCCTTCGCTTCGACCTTCACGCGGTCGGGCTGGTACCGCTCAAAATGCCGCAGATAGTACTCCTCGGCGATGCCTGACCCCGCCAGCCACCAATAATCACCCATATTCGCGACGGACAAATCACCGATCAGCTTGCCATTTTCGTTCAGCATCGGCGCCAGCGTCATGCGGCCCTCGGCGGGCAACTTGCAGGCAAGTACCTTGTCGAGGAATGCGTGGGAGCCCTCGCCGGACACAGCAAATTTCGAGAAGCCGGAGATATCCATGATGCCCACGCCCTCACGGACGGTCGCGACCTCTTTGCCAACATGGACGTGATCGGTGGAGCGTCGCCATGAGAATTCTTCCTCGACACCCTCAGGTGCGTACCACAACGGCACTTCCATGCCATAACTCGCCCCCATCTGACCGCCGAGGGCCAGATGTTTGTCGTAGAGCGCGTTTGTGCGCAGGGGCCGCGCCGCAGGCAGCTCCTCATTGGGGAAACGGATGCGGAAGCGCCGCGAATAGTTCTCACGCACTTTTTCATTGGTGAAGCTCAACGTGGCCCAGTCACCAAAACGGGACACGTCCATGCCCCACACATCGAAGCCGGGATCGCCGTCGACGATCCAGTTGGACAGGGCAAGACCGACGCCGCCACCCTGACTGAACCCAGCCATCACCGCGCAGGCCGACCAATAGCCGGGCAGGCCACGGATCGGACCGACAAGCGGATTGCCGTCGGGCGCGAAGGTGAATGGTCCATTGATTGCCTGGCGAATGCCGACATTCTCCAGTGCCGGGAAGTGTTTGAACGCCACCTCCAGCGAGGGTGCGATCCGGTCGAAATCAGGCTCCAAAAGCTCGGCAGAGAAATTCCACGGCGTTTCACGCGGTTGCCAGGGTGTCGCCGCGCGCTCGTAAGTGCCGAGCAGAACGCCGTCCCGTTCCTGCCGCGTGTAGATCTCGCCCTCAAAGTCGATGATGTGGATTACCTCTTCGCCGTTTTTCTCTTTGTAGTCGGCAACCTCATCGACACGTTCCGTCAGCAGATAGTGGTGCTCCATGGCAAGAACGGGCAGCTCCAACCCGACCATACGGCCCACTTCACGGGCCCACAGGCCACCGGCATTGATGACATTGTCGGTAGTGAAAACACCTTGCGAGGTTGTCAGATGCCATGTCCCGAACTCATCGCGGCGAATGTCCTCAACCTTGGTCTTCTCATGCACTTTCGCGCCGTTCATCCGCGCGCATTTGGCATAGGCATGGGTGGTGCCGGAGGGGTCGAGATGGCCCTCAATCGGATCCCAAAGACCGCCGATGAATTCCTTGTCGTTGAGGATCGGGAACCGCTCCTTCGCCCATTCGGGCGTAACGATATCGAGTTCCATGCCCATATACCGCCCACGCGCCTGCGCCATATAGAGGCTTTCCATCCGCTCCTTGGTCTTGGCCAGCTGCACCCCGCCCGTCAAATGCAGACCGCAGGACTGTCCCGACATTTCCTCGATCTCTTTGTAGAGCTCGACGGTGTATTGCTGCAGCTTGGCGACATTCGGGTCGCCGTTCAGTGTGTGAAACCCACCTGCCGCATGCCAGGACGATCCGCAGGTCAGCACATCCCGTTCAAGCAGTGCCACATCGCTCCAGCCCTTTTTCGTGAGGTGATAGAGGACCGAGGCGCCGACAACGCCGCCTCCGATGACAATGGCGCGGTAGTGCTGGGTCATGGTGCATGTTCTCCTTGTTGATGATCATGCAAGCGGCCCGTGTCAGAGCTGCCAAGACGGAAAGAGACAAATGCTGGCTCGTTTGCGTCAAACTTGCCGGGTGACGGGTGATGAGGGGGATTTGGGTATTTGTGCCAATCCGAAAGAGTGTCCCTCGCCCGTTTCGGATTGGTTGAAATACCCAAGCCGCCGGCAGGCGGCCCCGTCGTCAGAAGTCGGTAGGCGCGCCGCCCTCTTCCTTGCGACGGGCCACAAATGCCTGCAGCTCCTCATCGATTGCGGGATCAATTGCTGGCGGCTGGTATTCGGCGAGGATTGCTTTCCATGTGCGGTTCGCACGCTCCGCCGTCCAGACGGCACCATCTTCCTGCCAGGCTTCATAGTTGCGCCAATCACTCAGGAACGGGGAATAGAACGCGGTTTCATAGCGATCCTGGGTATGTTGCGTGCCAAAGAAGTGTCCGGTCGGCCCGACTTCCTTGATCGCGTCATAGGCCAGATCACCTGCGGTGGTCGCCGTGATTTCGGGTGCCATATACCGTTGAAATTGCTGCAAAAGCTCGCAGTCCATGACGAATTTTTCGTAAGAGGCGATCAGGCCGCCTTCCAGCCAGCCCGCCGCATGATAAACGACGTTCACTCCCGAATTCACGGCCGCCCACAACGAGTTTGAACTTTCCCACATCGCCTGACCATCCGGCGCATTCGCCGCGCAGGCATTGGAGGCGCGCATTGGGAGACCATAAAAGCGCGCCATCTGACCCGTCATCTGGGTGGCGCGCACATATTCTGGCGTGCCGAAGGCGGGTGCGCCCGACTTCATATCAACATTCGAGGTGAACGATCCCATCACACAACCCACACCCGGACGGATGAATTGGAACAGTGCTATTGCGGCGAGCGCCTCGGCCACCGACTGCGCGACGGCACCGGGCATGGTAACAGGGGCCATGGCGCCAGCCAGCGTAAACGGTGTCACAATTACGGGTTGGCCACGTTTTGCAAACCGCATCGCACCGTCCAGCATCGGCCAATCATGCTTCAGCGGGCTGGACGAATTGATGTTGGTGTAAAGGCGCGCCTCGCTCTCGAAGTCTTCGTCGCTCAGGCCGGTTGCGATGCGTGCCATTTCGATCACATCGTCGACCCGCTCAGGTCCTAGCGAATAGGCGTGCACGACCTTGTCGGTCAGAGTGAGCTTTTCATAGAGACAGTCGAGATGCCGGATGCTGGCATGTATGTCGACCGGCTCTACCGGATAGCCGCCGGCGACATGGATGCAGTTGAAATACTGGGTCAGCTTCATGAAATCCTTGAAGCTTTCAAAGTCACCAATCCGGCGTCCCCGGTCTAGGTCCATTACATTTGGCGGGGATGAGACGTTGACGAAGGCCATGTTTCGGCCGCCAATTGTCAGCCGATGTTTCGGATTTCGGGGCGTAATCGTGAATTCGGTCGGCGCCTTTCCAACCATCTCCATGACCCAATCACGATCCATGCGAACATTCTCGCCCTCGATCGTGCATCCAGCATCTTTGAGGTATCGGCGCGCCTCGTCATTCAGGAACTCGATGCCGATTTCTTCGAGGATGCGCATGGCCGTCTCGTGGATGGCCTGAACCCCATCCTGTGAGAGAGGTTCCGTTGGTCGGTCGATATTCACCGGCTGCGACCAGGGCATCTGTTGGATCGCATGGGTGCTGCCGCGCCGTGCATTTCCGGCACGACCACCGCCACGGGTGCGCTTTCGTTCCTGAACCGTCATTGGATCCTCCGCTCATCCTTATGTTCAGGAGAAGCGGTGGCAGAGTTCGATTCTGTGCGCCTTGCGACGGCCCTATGTCGTATTTGACGGTAAAACCGACGCCATGGGTCAGCGCGCGGCCAGATACTCTGGCAACGCGCCAATATCGGAAAGCACCGCGGCCGCGCCCGCCGCGTAAAGATCATCTTCTGTTGCTGGGCCGGTGAGCACACCGACCGGCACAAACCCTGCGGCGCGCGCGGCATGCAGATCATGGCTACTGTCGCCAATCATGGCGATGTCGCCGGGCGCGAGGCCCGCCATCGCAGCAAAGGCGAGCAGCGGGTCGGGATCGGGCTTAGCCCCATAGCCGCTGTCAAAGCCGATGATCGCGTCGAAATATTCGGTGACACCACACCGGCTGAGCTGATCGTGGGCTGCCCGCTCCGCATCATTCGTCATGACGCCCAGCTTGTGATCCTGTGCCAGTTGTTCGAGCAGGGGTCGCAGCGGTACGGCCTCGACAGGCTCAACGGTTTCAGCGGCCCGGCTCAGGGCTTCGGTCAGTGTGGCTACGGTGTAGGTCTTGAGCAGCGGAGCGATCACGCGGGCGGCGTCTTCCGGCGTGCCCGCAATCACCGGGCTGGTCGGATCGAAGGCCTGTGTCTTGCGGTTAAATCCGGCGGCGACGGCCAGTGCATTGAGGTGGTCTTCATCACGTGACAACTCTTTGAGGATGCGCTCCGTCCACGGCCCCCAGGTTGCATCGAACCCAAAAAGGGTTCCATCCTTGTCGAAGAGGATCGCTTTCACCATGGTCCGCTCCCTGAAACTCTGACGATTGCAAGAGAAGACACAATGCCCCGCACGCCGCCTGCATCCCGTGACGCCTACCGGCACTTCACGCGTTTTGAAACCCGTTGGCGTGACAATGATGTCTACGGTCACATGAACAATGCCGTTTTCTACGAATATGTGGACAGCGCGGTGAATGGCTGGATTGTCGGCAGCGGAACACTCGACGTCCCCAAGGGAGCTGTGGTGGGGCTCGTCGTTGCGTCGGCGTGTGTTTTTCACGCCAGCCTTGGCTTTCCAGACCCAGTCGATGCAGGCGTGCGGGTCGATCACATCGGATCAAGTTCTGTGCGCTATGCGGTTGGCCTGTTCCGCGGAGATTCGGCGCTGGCCGCAGCGGATGCGCTTTTCACCCATGTCTATGTTGATGCGCAGACCCATCGACCAGTTCCGTTGCCAGAGGCATTTCGCAGGGCACTCCGTACAATTGATTGACCCAGGCAATCAGGCGTTGACCCGCCCGGAGCGTCATTGCACCTTTCTGCCAAGCTCGAAACAGGGCGATGGAGGGGGACATGACCCAACTGGATCTGGAAACCGCACTGATCCACCGGATTGGCGAGTTTTCCCGCCGCGCGGACAGGGCCGTTGAACGCGCAATCGCGCCAATGGGGCTGACACGGCTAAAGTGGCAACTGCTGTTTGTGATGGAGCGTGACGGCCTTGATCAGCCTTCACCTTTGGCTGAGGCAATTGGCCTTGATCGTGCGATCATCTCACGCCTGATTGCTTCACTGGAGAAAGGCGGCCTTATCACTGTTTTGCAGCTTGCATCAGATAAACGTCAGCGGCGCATCATGTTGACAGAGCAGGGCCGCCGCGCGCTCCACGAAGCTTCCGAGGCGATCACGCAAGTCACGGCAGAACAGTTCGCGCCGCTTCGCCCGCGCCAGCAGCTGCGCTTGCTTCAGTTTCTCGATGCCCTGACACCGCGTGACCTCGATGAGGTGCCGGCGAATGCGGAATGAGATGTCTTGCTCCCGCAGCCTTGATTTGAATGTGAACGGGCAAATACGCAGGTCTTAGATATGCCTGATCGTCCACCCAGAACCCACATCTGCCTGATCGACGGAACCTTCTCGCGCATCGTTGAAGGGCAGGAGACGAATGTCGGCCTGACCTACCGATTGCTTGAAGAGGTCGGACAGACGATGGGGCAATCGGTTTTCTATCATCCGGGCGTGCAAGGGCAGGGCTGGGGAAAGTGGCTCGCCGCCGCAGCCGGGATCGGGATCAACGAGGCGATGGCAGAGGCCTATGCCGTCTTGTGCTCACGTTACAGGCCCGGCGACCGGATCGTTCTGCTTGGGTATTCCCGTGGGGCATACGCCGTTCGTTCCCTTGCGGGGTGGATCGGTCAGGTCGGTTTGTTGAAGACCCGCCACGCAACGGCCCGGCGCATCGCCAGATCCTTCCGCTACTACCAACAGGTCCAGTTGAGCGACGCGGGCCGGCGCTTTGGCCAGATGTTCTGTCATCGCGACGTACAGATCGAGATGCTCGGGGTCTGGGACACGGTGCGCGCCCTCGGCTTGCCCTATCCGCTGCTCAGCCGTTTGGTCCCGATGGTGACCGATTTCCACAATGACGGGATCGGTGACAATGTGGCGCACGCGTTTCATGCCCTTGCGCTGGATGAGACGCGTGAGGCCTATGACCCGGTTTTATGGCTTCCGTCAAAGAGCTGGGCGGGGCGGATGGAGCAAGTTTGGTTCCCGGGCAATCATGGCGATGTCGGCGGGCATGTCTGGCGCAAGCCCGCCGCGCGCGGCTTGTCCAATATCCCATTGAACTGGATGCTTGAGCGGCTCGGCGCGTGCGGCGTCACCTTACCTGACAATTGGCGCAGTCGTTTTCCCGAAGACGTGGCTGCGCCCAGTGTGGGCAACTGGCGGGGGTCGGCCAAGCTGTTCCTTTTCCGCACCCCGCGGTTGGTTCAGCCCGGAGCCCACGAGACGATCCATGAGAGCGTCGCGGCACGCTCGGCTGCGTGGCCGCGCTATCGTCCAAAGGCTGAAATGTGCCCAACCGATCTTCGATGCGCGCTTAAGCAACGGGAAACCGGCGTTCAGCCTGCGTGAACCCTAAACCTCTAAAGCCGCGCTTCAGCCTGCGAACATGATCGCAAAGGCGACCGTCGGCGCAATCTGCGTCACGATCCCGAGACCGATGGCGATCCGCGCCCAGCGTCCCGCGAACCTTCGCCACAGCACCGCGAGCAAGGCAACGCACAGCAAAATCTCCACGGGGCCGAACAGATTGCCGTAGTGGGCAGGATCCCAGTAGCTGACAGGACTTTCGAACACCCAATCGGTCAGCGGCCAGAACTGGCGACGCGCATCGTCATGATGCAGCAGGAAATCCGACAGCAGGTGGACCAATGCACTTACGGTGAAAGCAATGGCCCACCGCGATCGCCAGATGAATGCTGCGGCCAGACCGATTCCCCAGAAGATGAAAGAATTATCGATGGAAAACAGACGCTGAAACGCGCTGGAGAAGTACATTTCCCCAAAGAAAGTATTGGGCGTCACGCCGCGCAGAAACACCGCGTAGATGAATGCGAAATAGAGCGTAAAGTCCGGCAGCAACCCGCCGGCAATCGCCATGCGGTTGATGCGCCGTTGCTCGGAGCCCGGTTCTGCCGACCGCGCAAAAAGCGCGGCCGAGACAATCAGATGCGCGGGTGTGTTCAATAGTCCACGCCGCGCTGGGCCTTGATACCTGCCTGGAAGGGGTGCTTCACCTCGGTCATTTCTGTGACCAGATCGGCATACTCCATCAGCAGCGGTTTCGCATCGCGCCCGGTCAGGATGACGGAGGTCTTCTCCGCCCGTGCCTCAAGCGCTTCTTTCACCGCCTGCGCGTCAAGATAGTCGTAGCGAAGGGCGATATTGATCTCGTCCAGCACAATCAGGTCATAGTCCCCGGAATTCATCATCGCGGCTGCTTGGGCAAAGGCCGCAACGGCAGCTTGCGTATCCTGCTCTTTGTCCTGTGTGTCCCAGGTGAAGCCGTCGCCCATCGTGTGCCAATCAATCTGCGGGATTTTCTGGAAGAATTCCCGCTCTCCGGTCTTCCACTTTCCCTTGATGAACTGGACGATGCCGACCTTGTGACCCCAACCCAGCGCACGCGCCACGACACCGAAGGCCGATGAACTTTTGCCCTTGCCTTTGCCCGTGTGGATCAGCACCAGACCGCGTTCCGCGCGGGTCTTGGTCGCCATCTTTTCGCGATGCTTGGTCTGCGCCTCTTGCATCGCCTGCTTGTGATCGTCATTGCTCGCCATGTGGGGTCTCCTTTGCCCCGGACACTCGCAGTGGAGCGCGCAATGGGCAAGGCCATCATGGTGCAGGGCACCGGGTCAAATGTCGGAAAATCGGTTCTCGTGGCCGGGCTCTGCCGCGCCGCCCTGAACCGGGGCCTCACGGTGCGCCCGTTCAAGCCCCAGAACATGAGCAACAATGCCGCCGTCACCCCCAAGGGCGGTGAAATTGGCCGCGCCCAGGCCCTTCAGGCGATCGCTTGCAAGGTTGAGGCCCATGTCGACATGAACCCGGTGCTGCTCAAACCGATGAGTGAGACCGGCAGCCAGGTCGTCGTGCAGGGGCAGGTGCGCACCGTTAGCAAGGGGCGCGACTATGCCAATTTGAAGGGTACGCTCGCTGATGCCGTCCATGAAAGCTTCAATCGCCTGAAAGCCGGGTGCGATCTTGTCGTGGTGGAGGGGGCAGGCTCGCCTGCGGAAACCAATCTGCGCACCAACGATATCGCCAATATGGGCTTTGCGCGTGCCGCTGATATTCCGGTCCTTTTGGTCGGGGACATCGACCGGGGCGGTGTGATTGCACAAATGGCAGGGCACAAAGCGGTGATGGAGCAGGGGGACGTTGACCAGGTTGTGGCCTGCGCCATCAACAAGTTTCGCGGTGATATCTCGCTCTTCGCGGAAGGGGAGCGGGACATAGAACGCTTCACCGGCTGGCCTGTCCTCGGAACGATTCCATGGTTTGTTGATGCGACCAGACTTCCCGCGGAGGATGCGCTTGAAATCCGCAGTGCAGGTGCAGGTGACTACAAAATCGCCGTGCCTCGCCTCGCGCGCATCGCGAATTTCGATGACCTCGACCCTCTGAAACTGGAGCCGGGCGTGACGATTGACATGGTAGAGCCTGGTCGCGCGCTGCCCGGCGATGCGGACCTAGTCATCCTGCCCGGCAGCAAGAGCACCGCTGGTGATCTCGCGTTCTTGCGCGCGCAGGGGTGGGACATCGACTTAGAGGCTCACCTCAGGCGCGGTGGTCACGTGCTGGGGATATGCGGTGGCTATCAGATGCTTGGTCAGACGATCAGCGATCCACAAGGCGTCGATGGCACGCCCGGAGAGGTCGCGGGCCTCGGACATCTCGACATACACACGGTTATGGCCCCGAAAAAAACGCTCGGCCTTAGTGAGGGACAGGCGGCGGACGGATCCCCGATCCGGGGGTATGAGATCCACATGGGTGAAAGCACGGGGCCTGACTGCGCACGGCCCTTCGCCCATCTTCCGACCGGACCTGAAGGTGCGGTTAACGTGTCGGGTACTGTCGCGGGCACCTATCTTCACGGTCTCTTTTCCTCGGACGCGTTCCGTAGGTCGTTCCTGCAACAGCGCGGGGTTGCGACAGCCAATCTTGACTATGATGTCGAGATTGATCGGATCCTCGACGATCTGGCCCGGCATCTCGAAGCGCATCTGGATCTGGACCGGCTTTTTGCACTGGCCCGTTAGCGCGGAAAGCGTTATTTTATTGTCTATGACAGCTTGCGTCCTCCTCTTGCCACCACGCCGCCGCGAACGCCCGCATATCTACCGGGTGGAGATTACGGCGAACTTGTTTGGCGAATTCTCGGTCGTGCGTGAATGGGGCCGCCGGGGGGGACGGATGCGTGAGCGGATTGAGCTGTTCACCGACCTGCTATCGGCGTCCAGAGCTGCCGACCGGCACCGGCGTGCCCGGCTGCGTCGCGGATATCAGCGGCTGACCTGATGCTGACTGTCGCGAAATACAAGCGCTGGCGGTGACGGTGCTTTCCACGACGTGCACGCGCGCCTATAAGGCAGGCAGCAGCCAAACCGACGGACCCATGCCATGCCTGATCGCCTGACCCCTCAGAACCGCGCGAAATATGCAGCCGCCCGTGGGGCGCTCAACTATGTCGAAAAGGACATGAAGCTTGGGCTTGGAACAGGCAGCACGGCGGAATGGTTCGTCCGCCTGCTTGCACCCCATGCTGAACAGCAGAACCTCAACCTGACCTGCACATCCACATCGGAGCGGACGGCAGATCTCGCCGCCCATCTCGGGTTGCGGGTTGTGACGCTGGATGAGGCAGGATGGCTGGACCTGACGATTGATGGCGCGGATGAGGTTGATCCCGATCTGAACCTGATCAAGGGGGGCGGGGCCGCGCATCTGCGTGAAAAGATCGTGGCGACCGCCTCGGACCGCATGGTGGTGATCACCGATGATAGCAAGCTTGTCGGCAAGCTCGGAAAATTTCCCCTGCCGGTCGAGGTGATCCCCTTCGGCTGGTCGGCGACCCGCAGCCTGATTGAGGAGGTGCTTGAAGAGTCGGATGTGGCCGGCACCCGCGTTGAAATTCGCATGAATGGCGAAATGCCGGTTCAGACGGATGAGGGCAATCTGGTGCTCGACCTGCATCTTGAGGCGATCAATGCGCCCGAAGAGCTTTCGTTGATGCTCAACCGTATTCCGGGCGTTGTGGAAAACGGCCTGTTTCTTGGCATGGCGGACGAGGTGTCGCTTGGCCTTACGGATGGAACCGCTCAGGCCGTTGTCGCAGGCGGGACGGGACGGGAACTGGCCTATGTGGATGAGCTGGACATTGCCAGCATCTTGGCCGCAGGCACCTGATTGTGAACGGAGCGGGCCGTGCATCTGCGCAGCCCTGCAATACATTGGCCAGACGGCGCAAAGACGGCACGGCAATTCAAAGGACTGACCCCATGAGCGACTATGACTACGACCTTTTCGTGATTGGCGGCGGGTCCGGTGGTGTGCGCGCGGCGCGCATCGCGGCAGAAGGCGGTGCGAAAGTCGCCATCGCAGAGGAATACCGCTATGGCGGCACCTGCGTGATCCGCGGCTGCGTGCCCAAGAAACTGATGGTCTACGCGTCGAAATTCTCTGAATCGTTTCACGACGCCGCCGGATATGGGTGGAGCGTGGGAGAGGCACCCACATTCGACTGGGCAACGCTGCAAAAGAACATCCACACCGAACTGGACCGGCTCGAAGGGATCTACCGCCGCAATCTGGCCAACGCCTCTGTCACTGTACTGGACGGACGGGCAGAGGTGACAGGTCCGCACGAGGTCGAGGTGAATGGGGAGCGTCTGTCCGCGCGCTACATCCTGGTGGCGACGGGTGGCAAGCCCTTCATCCCGGAAATCGAGGGCGGCGAGCACGTCCTGACCTCCAACGACATGTTCCTCATTCCTGAGCAGCCCAAACGCCTCGCCGTGGTTGGCGGCGGCTACATTGCCTGTGAGTTTGCGGGGATCATGAACGGCTTGGGGACGCAGGTGGAGCTGATCTACCGCTCCTCCCAGATCCTGCGTGGATTTGACAATGAAGTGCGCGACCACATCGCCGCAGAAATGACGAAGAAAGGTATCTCGATCCATACCGATTGTGACGTTGAACGGATCGAGAAAACCGATGCTGGCGTGACGCTGCATCTGGTCGGCGGTGGCACGATGGAGGTCGACGCCGTGCTCTATGCGACCGGACGTATCCCGCTCAGCTACGGCATGGGCCTTGAGGCGGTCGGGGTTGAACTCGGCAAGGGCGGGGCCGTCCGCGTTGACGATTACTCCAAGACTAATATCGACTCGATCTATGCGGTGGGCGACGTCACCAACCGTATCGCGCTGACCCCTGTGGCGATCCGGGAAGGGCAGGCCTTCGCCAAAACGGTCTTCCACAACGAGCCCACGACCGCCGATCATGATCTGGTCGCGTCAGCCGTCTTCACCCAGCCCGAAATGGGCACGATCGGCATGACTGAGGAGCAGGCCCGCAACCTTGGCGACATCGATGTTTACTGCACTTCGTTCCGCTCGATGGCGCATATCGTCGCGGATCGCGATGAACGGATGCTGATGAAGCTGATCGTCGAGAAGGCCACAGATAAGGTCGTCGGCTGCCACATCGTGGGTGAGAGTGCGGGCGAAATGATCCAATTGGCGGCGATCGCCATAAAAATGGGGGCGACCAAGGCCGACTTTGACCGCACGGTCGCCGTGCACCCGACTGCGGCAGAAGAGCTCGTAACACTCAAGAGCCCGGTTCGCTGACTTGAAATACCGCCCATGAACGAACAGTTTGTGGGACTGATGAGACCGGACACCAGCACAGGACACAAAGATGCCCTATAACGACAATTCCGGCGGCCCCTGGGGCGGCGGGAACAAAGGCGGGAACAAGGGAAGCGGCGATGGCGACCGCAACCCGTGGGGGGGCGGCAACCGCCCCAATAATGGCGGCGGCAATAATGGCCAGGGCCCCAACAATCCAGTTCCCGACTTCGACGAAATCGTGCGCAAGGGCGGTGAGCGCCTGAAAGTGCTCGTCGGCGGTGGCGGCGGGGGCGGCGGCATGGGCCGTGGTCCCGGCGGCGGCGATGGCGGCGGTGAGGTGCCGTTCAAGCTGATCGGCCTCGCGGCAGCGGCAGCAGCCTTTCTGTTCTGGGGGTTCAACTCCATCTACACCGTTCAGGAACAGGAACGTTCGGTTGAGCTTGTCCTGGGTGAATTCTCCAGCATTGGCGGACCGGGCCTGAACTTTGCCCCCTGGCCCATTGTGACGCATGAGATCGTGCCGACAACTCAGGAACGGACCGAGGAAATCGGCACGGGCGGTCGCTCTGGCCGCGGGGATGACGGTCTGATGCTGACTGGCGACGAGAATATCGTCGATATCGATTTCCAGGTCGTCTGGAACATTGCGAACCCGGCGGACTACCTGTTCAACTTGGCAAGCCCAGAGGAGACGATCAGCGCAGTTGCGGAATCCGCGATGCGCGAAGTTATCTCTCGCTCCGAACTGGCACCGATCCTGAACCGGGATCGCGCGATCATCTCGGCCGAGGTGCAGGATCTGATTCAGGCAACGCTCGACAGCTACGATTCCGGTGTGAACATCGTCCGTCTGAACTTTGACCGTGCGGATCCACCAAACGAGGTGATCGACGCCTTCCGCGACGTTCAGGCCGCCGAACAGGAACGAGCGACCGAACAGAACCGCGGCGATCTCTATGCGAACCGCACCCTCGCGGCCGCGCGTGGTGAAGCCGCACAGCTTCAGGAACAGGCAGAGGCGTATCGCTCCCGCGTTGTGAACGAAGCGCTCGGTGAAGCGTCTCGCTTCCTCGCTGTTCTCGAAGAGTATCGCGGCGCCGAAGAGGTGACCCGTCGCCGTCTCTATATCGAGACGATTGAACAGGTCCTCAGCGATGTTGATATGATCATTCTCGATCAGAACATGGGCGAAGGCGGTTCGGGGCAGGGTGTTGTTCCTTACCTTCCGCTGAATGAACTCCGTCGTGGAGGAAACAATTGATGAACCGTCTCGTTATTTTCGGCGTCGTTGTGGTCGCCGCACTCTATGCGCTGCTCTCATCCATCTACATTGTCGATGAACGTCAAAGGGCGCTCGTCCTTCAGTTCGGACAGATCAAGGACATTCGCGATGAGCCGGGCATCGGCTTCAAGATCCCGTTCTTCCAGAACGTGGCCTATTATGATGACCGTATCCTTAGCCTTGATACCGATCCGCTCGAAGTCACCCCGCTCGATGATCGGCGTTTGGAAGTTGATGCGTTCGCACGTTGGCGTATCGCCGATGTCCGCCAGTTCCGTGAGGCGACCGGCTCGGATGGTGACTTCGCCAGCACCGTGGGCGGTCAACGTCTTGAGCGCATCGTGAACGCAGCCGTTCGGGAAGTGCTCGGTGGTGTGACCTCCGATGCGATCCTCTCGGCAGACCGTGTCGCGCTGATGGCCGCGATCCGCGATGAAGCCATTGCAGAAAGCGCGGGCCTCGGCGTTGAGGTGGTCGATGTGCGGATCAAGCGCGCCGATCTGCCAGAGCAAAACCTCGAAGCGACCTTCGAGCGGATGCAGGCAGAGCGTCAGCGCGAGGCAGAGGATGAGCGCGCCCGCGGTCGCGAGGCACGCCTGCGTGTCGAATCCACCGCAGATCGTGAAGCGGTCGGTATTCTGTCGGAGGCTCAGCGTGAAAGTGAAATCATTCGCGGTGAAGCGGATGCAGAGCGGAACCGGATCTTTGCCGAAGCCTTTGGCCAAGACCCTGAATTCTTTGCCTTCTATCGCTCGTTGAACGCCTATGCGCTTGCGCTGCGCGGTGACAATGCGACCATGGTAATCACGCCGGATAGTGAGTTCTTCAGCTATTTCGACGGTGTGGGTGAATTCACCACGACTGACGCACCGGTGCAGCCCGTCACAATGCCGGACGAGGATGCCGGAACCGGGGAAGAGCCGGCCGCAACGGATCAATAAGCGGTCCAGACAAACAGCTTCAGCGCCCGGCCTTCGTGCCGGGCGTTTTCGTTTCGGATTGGCACAAATACCCAAACAGCTTGGCTTGCCCGTGGCGCGCCAGCACCTATGCTGCACGCTATGAGCGAACTTTTCGATGATGGCCCGGAGCCGGGCGACAATGCGCCCGCACTCAGCATTTCTGACCTCAGCCGCGCCGTTAAGCGCAGCATCGAGGATGGCTTTGGCCATGTCCGGGTGCGCGGCGAGGTCGGACGCGTCTCGCGGCCGCGCTCGGGCCATATCTATCTCGATCTCAAGGATGACAAGGCGGTCTTGAACGCCGTGATCTGGAAAGGCGTCGCTGCCCGCCTGCGCACCTTGCCCGAAGAAGGGATGGAGGTGATTGCCACCGGCAAGCTCACCACCTTTCCCGGCGGCTCTCGCTATCAGTTGATCATTGATGATATTGCCCCGGCGGGCGTTGGTGCCCTGATGGCGATGCTCGAAAAGCGGCGCGAAAAGCTCGCGGCTGAGGGGCTGTTCAATGCCGATCGCAAGCAGCCACTCCCTTTCTTGCCAGAGGTCATTGGCGTCGTGACCTCCCCATCTGGGGCGGTGATCCGGGACATTCTGCACCGCCTGCGCGACCGTTTTCCGCGCAAGGTGCTCGTCTGGCCCGTTGCGGTCCAGGGGGAGCGGTGCGCCCCCGAAGTAGCCAACGCAATACGAGGGTTCAATGCGCTGACACCTGGCGGCGCGCTGCCACGGCCGGATCTGCTGATCGTCGCCCGTGGCGGCGGCAGTCTGGAGGATTTGTGGGGCTTCAATGAAGAAGCCGTTGTGCGCGCAGCCGCTGAAAGTGCGATTCCGCTGATCTCGGCAGTAGGTCACGAAACCGACACAACGCTAATCGACCACGCTGCCGACCGCCGCGCACCCACACCGACCGCTGCGGCAGAGATGGCAGTGCCGGTCCGTTCCGAACTGCTGGGCGCCCTTGCGGCATTCGAGGATCGCCGCGTGCAGGCCACGACACGGCTGCTGCGCGACCGGGGGGAGCGGCTGCGCGCGGCATCCCGCTTGCTTCCCCGACCCGAGGTGATGGTGGCTGAACGTGCGCAGCGTCTCGACGCGGCCGTCGCTCGGTTGCCCGGAGCACTGGAACGGGCTGCTCAGCGCAAGCGGATCGCGCTTGGCCGGGTTGCAGAACGCCTGTCTCCCGCACGGCTTCAGGGACAGGTCAGCGCGCGCCGCGCGACGGTTCAGGCCCTTCAGCCCGAACGAGCCTTGCGCAGACATCTTGATCTGCTTGCCGAACGTCTCGACCGGCTCAAACCACGAGCGGACCTGCTGGCCCGCCAGACCGTTCAGCCAGGACGGGAGTTAAACCAACTCTCCCATCGTCTGAGTCATGCGGCGGCGCGACTGTTGCCCGAGCGGTCCCGCCAGCTCTCAGCGCTTGGCCGCACGCTAGAGACGCTCAGCTACCGCAATACCCTTGCGCGCGGATATGCGGTGATCCGGGCGGAAGATGGTCTGGTCACGCGACAGGATCAGCTGTCACCGGGACAGGCGGTGTCCATCGTGCTGAGTGACGGAGATGTCGGGGCGACGATCAACGGTGGCCCGGCAGCCAAACCAAAGCGGCCGCCACGCAAATCCACACCTAAACCTGAACAGGGCTCTCTTTTCTAACAGCCCTTCATCGGCCTGAACATATGCGGACGCGCGACCGGGTCTCTTAGACGCTCGGCACTTCCTCACAGATGACCGGGTCTTGCGTGATCTCGGTCACCTGCTGGATGGATGAGGACGAGAGCGTCGCGAACCGCACATAGATCTCGCCCTGATCCATGATCGGCCACCAGCAGTGGGTGCGCGGGTCGTCTGGGTAGTCAAAACAGATCGCAGCCCCCCTGACGGATATGTCGCCATTCACACAGGTGCCATCCGCCCGCGTCCATTTCGACCGATCCCGCGCCAGGAACTGTTCGATCCCGATCAACTGCCCAGTCTGCGCATCGCGAAAGGTCAAGGTGTTGCCAACGGCAATGTCGAGAAACTCATCAGGCGTCAGCAGATCCTGTGCGACCGCGCCGGTCGCGGGCAGGGCCAGTGCAAGGCTGAGAGACAGCGCCTTCAAGGATTTGATCATCAAAATTCACCCAATAAGATCGTCCTGTTCGCAACTCAGCGGCTGCTTTCCAATATCGGTAATTTCAAATCGACCGTCCCCGCTGACCGATTGCACCCACAGCCCGGTCGTGTCCTGCTCCACCCACCAGCAATGCTGCCGCTCGGGCGTGCCGTCATAGACAAAACACAGAGCGCCCTCCTGGGCGAAGACAACGCCTTCAATGCAGCTGCCATCAGGATATTGCTGGCTTACCGTATCATCCTCGCGGAACCGCTCACGCGTCGCATCGTCATAGTCGATGACATGCCCGCGCAGCAGATCGAGGGCCGCATCCGGCGGTATCGTCTCTTGCGCGGACGTCGCACCTGCCGCCCCAAGCATCATCAGGGTCCACAACACTTTCATGCCAAACGAAATTCCAGTTTCCGAGGCAGAAGGCAAGCCTCTTCCGAGCAGGGCTGATAGGTCAGCGTCATTGTGCCACGGCCGGACAGAGGCACCGCGACAGTGCCAAAATAGGCCGGGCGCCCCTCCCATATATCTGGCTCTGGCCAGTCTGCGTGAACGCCCTCCACATGGGCAGGGTAGAGATCTTCTGCACCTTCCGCCGCAATATGCCAGCCCTCCGCAATTGTCAGCGTCAGTACACCCGGGCGCAGCGTGATGGTGACCGGTCCCTCAACCCGGTGCCAGCCGGTCTGCCCAGCCTGCAAGATGCGGGCCGCGCGCAGGGCCTCAAGGCGCGCAACCGGCATCTCCGCCACCCGCCCGGAAAGGGCCTGCAGCAGCGTATTCGCACGTGCATCGCGGATCGCATCTGGCCGGGCCGCATTCATCAAAGCCAGTATTTCGAGCGCCGCGCTTTCCCCGGCTGGCGTTGCGCCGTCCTCGGTCTCGAAAACCGCGCCCAGCGGCCCATCCAGCGTCAGCGCAAGCCGGCCTCCGGGTGTGGCAAACCGCTCAAGCGCCGCATCCAACAACGCTTCGGCTGTGTCCATTCGGTTGAGTGCGTGGGCCGCAAGGGCCAGCCATGCATAGTCCGACAGGTTTGCCGCCTCCCGCCGCGTGCCATCCAGATCGAGGCGGGCGAGCGTATCAATCGGGCCGAGACGGGCCATCACGGCATCAAAGGCCCGATCGGCTGCTGCCGTCCAATCGGCACGCTCAAAAGCCGTTCCTGCATCGGCCATCGCGCGGATCATCAGCCCGTTCCAACCGCCGATCACCTTGTCATCACGCAACGGGCGCGGGCGGGCATCCCGTTGCAGCCTCAGCGCCGCCAATGCAGGATCGAGCCGCTCAAAATCAATCTCGGTGCCCGGACGCAAATGTGGTACCGGTCCCGCCTCCAATGTCGGCACCTCGTGCAGTCCAAGGGTCTGTGCGACCCAAGGGTCCTCAACCTCGTCCGGCGCAAAGACATAGAAGGCGCCCTCTTCCAGCTTGCCTGAGCTATCGAGCGAATCCGCATCCTCCGCCGAATAGAACGCTCCATCCTCGGCCGTCATGTCGCGCAGCACATAGTCGATGCAGCGTTCCACGGCCCGGGCCATCGCCGGATCGCCACTGGCCTGCCATCCCTCAATCAGTGCGCGGGTCATCAGCGCCTGATTGTAGAGCATCTTCTCGAAATGCGGCGTGCGCCAATTCACGTCGACCGTATAGCGGTGAAACCCGCCGCCAACATGATCGTGCAAACCACCGGCGATCATGCCGCGCAGGCTGCCCAGTGCCATGTCGCGGGCCACTGCATCCCCGGTCCTGCGCCAATGATCGAGCAGAAACAGCAGATGCCCCTCTTGCGGAAACTGCGTGCCATTCGAGAAACCGCCGTCCTCCGCATTGTAGAGCGATCCCAGATGCGCCAGCGCGGCAGGTGCGGCGCCGTCAAGCGCTGCTGGATCGACCACCTGTGTCTGCATGCGCTGAATGGCAGCGGAAAGCTGCGTGCCGACGCTCTCAAACTGATCGCGCTGGCCCCCTTGCCATCCTTGGGCAATCGCACCGAGCACCTGAAGGAAATGGGGAGTTCTGAAATAGGTCCCCGTGTGGAAGGGTCGCCCGTCAGGCAACATCCAGATCGAGTTTGGCCAGCCCGCGTGCCGATGTTGCAGCATCGTTGCCAGAATATAGACCTGATCCACGTCCGGGCGCTGCTCGCGATCCAGCTTCACCGGGACGAATTTGGTGTTCAGAAGGGCTGCGACCTCCTCATTGTCGAAGCTCTCCTCCTCCATCACATGGCACCAGTGGCAGGTCGCGTAGCCAGCGCTGAGGAATATGGGCAAATTGCGCCGCGCCGCCTCAGCCAGGGCTTCGGGTCCATAAGGCCACCAGTCGACCGGATTGTGGGCATGCTGGATCAGGTAGGGAGACGCCTCCGCAATCAGTCGATTTACATAACGCGGCTGATCACCCTCCATCAGATGGGTGCGCGGCACATAGCCGGGCCCCTTGGCCGCAAGCGCCGCGTTCAGCCGCGCATGAACCTCTGGCGTCAGCTCAGCCCCCGGCGGTGTCCGGGTCAACTGCTCAAACCTGCCGAGCAGGGAAAGCCGCCCTCCACGATCTCACCTGATTGCAGCGGCTCTTCGCTGGGTGCACCGTTGGCATCGACGGATGGGAACCAGAGCGTCCCCTCATCATCGATCATGTGCTGCGCGCAGACCAGAGAGCCGGGCCAGGCAAAGCAATAGGTTGTGCCCTGGTTGGCCCACTCACCCTCAAAACACTGCCCGTTTGGCAATTCGAACCGCACGGTGCGCCCATCGCGCAGGAAGAACTCGCGCCCGATATAGGTATCGCCGAGGAAATATCGCACCGAGTTGCCTTCGGCCATCGCCCTCCAATCCTCGACGTCGATATGGGTCGCACTGTCCGGCAGCACCGACATCATATCCTCATCTGTTGGTTCCTCTTGTGCAGCCAGTGGTGCTGCAAGAAGGCTCATGGCAAGGAGAAGGGGCAGGGTGTTACGCATCGAAAGCACTCCTCGAAATCAGCTCAACGCGGGCGCGTCGCAGGTAAAGGGCTGGGTCTGAATGTCATAGACCCCTTGGACGGAAGACCCGGTTGGAACACCATCGGGCGTCACCGGCAGGATCAGCAGATCGTCTTCGGCCCGTAAATGCCGGAAGCAGTACAGCCCCACAGGCCAGTCGAAGCAATATGCGCCGGTCTCGGGGATGTGGGTCCACTGTCCCTCCATGCACCGGCCAAAATCATCCTCGATATAAAGGGTGGAGCCCTGCGGGGGATAATGTTCCCGTGCAAAATGATCGTCACCGATCCGGTAAAAGACGGTCCGCCCGGAAACGAGATCAAGCCAGTCGCCCAGCGGGATATCCTCGGCCAAACCGGCCAGTTCGGGCGGCAGCGGCGGCAGATCCTGCGCCTTGGCGGGCAGGGCGGCCATGACCAGCACAGCCATCGTCAGCGACAGTCGCATTGCACTCACTCCGTTCATGGTTCCAAACATAGCGATGGATCGGACACTTACCATCCATCATCGGAAACGAATGCGCGACACGGTGTCGGCTTTGGCCCGGTTGAACGGCGTTTTTGTGCTGTTGTGACCGGCTGCGCGCGCATAGCCTGCGGGGCAAGATCGCGTAAGGGGAATTCGCATGGCACCGCTGGACGAGCGTAAAGGCATCTGGAAATCGGGTAAGGGCAAAGGCCGTACCCACACCAAGGGCCGTCCGCTGGAAGATCAGGCGCTGGACGAGGTGCGCGCACTTCTGGGCGATCGCCCGCGCCGCCGTGATCTGCTGATCGAACATCTCCACCTCATCCAGGACCGCTACAAGGCGCTGTCCGCCGCGCATCTGCGCGCCTTGGCCGAAGAGATGCGCATGGCGCAGGCTGAGGTCTATGAGGTCGCGACCTTCTACGCCCATTTCGACGTGGTGAAAGAGGGGGAAGAGATGCCCCCCGCGCTCACCATCCGCGTCTGCGACAGCCTTTCCTGTGAGCTGGCGGGCGCGCAGGAACTCATGGCCGAACTGGCCGAGCAATATAACGGGGGCCGCGAGGTCCGCGTGCTGCGCGCGCCCTGCATGGGTCGCTGCGACACCGCGCCGACGCTCGAACTGGGCCACAACCATATCGACTTCGCAACAGCCGCGAAGGTGGCGGCGGCCATCGCAGCAGAAGACACGCATCCGCACATCCCCGACTACGAGGCCTTCGACGCCTATCGCGCGGCAGGGGGCTATGAGACCCTCGAAGCGCTGCGTGCCGGTGCGAAAACGCCCGATGAGGTCCAGGACGAAGTGCTTGCCTCCGGCCTGCGTGGCATGGGCGGCGCGGGCTTCCCTTCGGGACGCAAGTGGAGCTTCGTGCGCGCGGCCGAAGGCCCGCGTTACCTCGCCGTCAATGGTGACGAGGGCGAGCCGGGCACCTTCAAGGACCGCCATGTCCTCGAACGCACACCGCACTCCTTCCTCGAAGGCATGCTGATCGCCGCCTGGGCCGTCGAGGCGGAGACCTGCTTTATCTACATGCGCGACGAATACCCCGCAGTGCTGCACATCCTCGCCGAAGAGATCGCAGCGCTTGAGGCCGCCGGTCTCGTAGCGCCGGGTTATATCGACCTGCGCCGCGGCGCAGGCGCCTATATCTGCGGTGAAGAAAGCGCGATGATCGAGAGCATCGAGGGCAAGCGCGGCCTCCCCCGCCACCGTCCTCCTTACGTCGCGCAGGTCGGCATCTTCGACCGCCCGACGCTGGTGCATAATGTTGAGACGCTGCACTGGATCGCGCGCATCGCCCGCAAAGGCGCAGACGTCTTTGGCGCCCACGGCGTAAACGGCCGCAAGGGCCTGCGCGCCTATTCCGTCTCTGGCCGGGTGAAGAATCCGGGCGTTTACGTGGTGGATGCGGGCCAGACGATCACGCAACTGATCGAGATCGCGGGCGGCATGCTCGACGGCCACAGCTTCACCGCCTACCAGCCCGGCGGCCCGTCCTCCGGCCTGTTGCCCGCTTCGATGAACGATATCCCGCTCGACTTCGACACGCTGCAAGAGCACGGCACCTTCATCGGCTCGGCGGCGGTTGTGGTCCTGTCAGACAAAGACCGCGCCCGCGACGCGGCGCTCAACATGCTGCGTTTCTTCGAAGACGAAAGCTGCGGCCAATGCACCCCCTGCCGCGTCGGCTGCGAGAAGGCGGTCAAACTGATGCAGGCCGACACATGGGACAAAGACCTGCTCGAAGACCTCTGCGAAGCGATGTCCGACGCCTCCATCTGCGGCCTCGGCCAAGCGGCCCCCAACCCAATCCGACTGGTGATGAAGCATTTTGCGGATGAGGTTTGAGGGGAGGGCTTTGCCTCCATTTATCTTAAGTGGGGTAAGCTTGTGAGTTGCAATCCTCGGAAGTGGCTTGGTCCATGATGCAAAGCAGTTCGCGTGGTGAATGCAATAATGAGTACATTTACGTCTACCAAATGGGGCCGTTTGCTAACGCGGTAACACACTTATTATTTTGGGCTTTCCTTCCTTCGGGACTGGCGTTGTTCATTGGTGGTCTGATCAACCTTGATTGGAAATTAACTCTTTTCGGTTTGGCGTTTTCGGTTGCGGCAGTGGCTTTGTACTTAGAACTGCGCCAAAATAAACGCTCGTCCGGTTATGTGCGGATATTGCCCGACAAGGTTCAGTTGCCAATGACAGCGGGTCTTCAGAACGCCGATTTCCTATACTTTAGCAGTGTTGTCGAAGTTCGGTCAGACTGGAATCATGATGATCATGAACCTGCTCTGATAGTTTCGGGCAATTCGCACTCGGCGGTCTACAAGATGATGTACTTTGATCGTAAGAGCAGTTTTGACAACTTCTGCCATCAACTCGAAGATCGAATAAAGGCACATAAAAAACTGTCTGACCGCAACGTGACCTAGTGGTTTTTGGGCACGGCCTCAAACTTCGCCTTTGTCTCCGCATTCGCCTCGGTCTGATACTTCGCCTTCCACTCCCCGAACGGCACGCCGTAGAACGCCTCTCGGCCCTCGTCTTTCGACATCTCGATGCCGCGCTCATTCGCCGCTTCCTGATACCAGCGGCTCAGGCAGTTCCGGCAAAAGCTCGCGGCTTCGAACCTGATCGGTGTAGTGATGACGCATTTTGCGGATGAGGCTTGAAATGCAAGCCGAGCCCGAACCAGCGCGCATAGACTTCGCGCTCTAACGGGCGTATTCAGCCCGTATGAAAAAGTACGGGCGCACATATCATCTACCGATTTCGCCGGGGGCGACCAGCGACGACAAGATCATGCAATCTGTCGATAGGCTTATGGTCGAAGATATCGTTGTGACCGAGAAGATGGACGGCGAAAACACAACAATCCATGCAGCCGGTTGCCATGCTCGCAGCCCGGATAGCCGCTACCACCCGTCTCGCGATTGGCTGAAGGCTTTCGCCGCCGGGGTCTCACCGATGCTTTTCGAGGATGAACGGATCATTGGCGAGAACCTCTATGCAAAACATTCGGTTGCCTATGATGCATTGCCGTCGTTCTTCCTTGGGTTTTCTTGGATCGTGGGCAACGTGATCCAGTCATGGGATGACACGTTGGAGCGGTTTGGGGAACTTGGTGTCACGCCAGTCTCAACCCTCTACCGGGGGGCATATCGCGATGGTCTGTTTGAGGACATTGCACATGCAATGAACTCGGATACGCAAGAGGGCTTTGTCGTGCGCACTGCAATCGCTTTTCCGGAAAGTGACATGCCGCTGAGCATGGGCAAGTATGTGCGCGAGGGTCATGTGCAGTCCGAAACGCACTGGATGCAGGCGCCGCTTGTTCCCAATCGCTTGGCGTAGGCGCGCCGATCCGGCCATCGGCATATCCATATCTGATGTTAGTGATCCTTCGGAACAGCCTCAAACTTCGCCTGGCTCTCTGCGCTCGCTTCGGTCTGATACTTCGCCTTCCACTCCCCAAACGGCATGCCGTAGAACGCCTCGCGGCCCTCATCCTTCGACATCTCGATGCCGCGCTCGTTCGCGGCCTCCTGATACCAGCGGCTCAGGCAGTTTCGGCAGAAGCCCGCAAGGTTCATCATGTCGATGTTCTGCACATCCGTCCGCTCGGCCAGATGATCGCGCAGGCGGCGAAAGGCGGCAGCTTCGAGTTCGAGTTGAGTTTGGGCGTCCATGACAAAATCCTCCGTTTGCCCTGACATAATACCCCGCGCCGCGTGCCGCCAGCGCCGGAGCCTCCGGCGGGGATATTTTAAGACAGATGAAAGGTTTTGGCTGGATAGTGGTCAAACGGTACAGGCGGGGACGCCGATGACCGTGACAGGTGAAGGCATTCCGGGCCGGGACGTGCGCCCGCGTCGCGGAATGTGGCTCCCGTTTTCATCTGTCCGGTAAATATCCTCGCGCGGCAGCGCGAAATCGTCCTCAGCCCTCAAAGCGAGAGTATGTCGACGGATCAGCCAGCAAGTCCGCCAGGTGAGCTGCGAGGTGATCCGCCCACGTGGCCTGCGCGTCGTTATCCGCGATCAGGTCATTGCGCAATTCGATCAACACGTTGGGCAGGCCGCGCTGCATCGCGTGGCGATCCAGGCTGTCGCCCTCGTATTTGCCCGAATAGGGTTCATTGTCACCGACGCACCAGCCATCCTGACGCAGGCGTTGCATCAATGGTTGCGCCACGCGCCCGTCGCGCCCGTCCCACAGGATGCCGACATGCCAGGGGCGCGGGGGGCGGTTGGCCAGTTGCGGTGTGAAGGAATGGATCGCGATGACGACAGGGATTTCCCCGCGCGCCAACACGCCGTCAACAGCCTCACGCACCGCATTGTGATAGGGGGTGTAGTGCGCGGCCATCCGCCGCGCGACTTCAGCAGCATCAACGTGGCGGTTTCCGGGCACAACCGACCGGTCATAAATCCGACGCACCAGTGTGGGGTCGTCTGGCCCGCGATTGGGATCGATGACGATCCGGCTGACCCTGTTCAGCACCGCTTGACCGCCCAGTCGCTTGGCCAGTGCCAGTGTCAGCCCACGTGCCCCGACATCATAGGCGATATGGCGGTTCAAATCGGCCTCACTCAATCCAATCGGCGCCACATCCGGCGGAATCCGGTTGGACGCATGATCGCAGGTCAGCACGATCCGGCTGTCCGGCTCTCCGGCAATGATCTCGAAACAGGCATCGGCCAAGGTGCAACCCTCTTACAGAAAATTCCCTCCCTCCCTAGACAAGCGGGTCGGATACGACCAGACAGGGCGCGCAAAAAGACAGGATATGTCCCGCTTTTTGCCTGACAGTCGCTGGCCCGAGAATTAGTCAGAACGTGACCGAACCGCTTTGAAGGACAAAGTTTATGATGAAACGCGACCGCCGCGTTAAGATAGTGGCGACATTGGGCCCAGCCTCTTCGAGCCGCACTATGATCAAGTCGTTGTTTGAGGCCGGGGCAGATGTGTTCCGGTTGAACATGAGCCATGGCAGCCATGAGGAGATCACCGAGCGTCACCAGCTGATCCGGGAGATCGAGCATGAGACGGGTCGCCC
>NZ_OMKW01000001.1 GCF_900302495.1 Pontivivens insulae
AGCTGACACCAATATCATCGGGAAACTTTCGAAACCCTAACTGGCTAGACATACAAACAGTCCATTGTCGCATCGACAACCAAACCGCCCGCATATCCCTTCAATATACTTTCAATTTTTAAAGAGCTCAGAGACAAAAACACCTTGCCGCCGTTCCCAGCGCCTTGGCTTAAGTCCTTATCTCTGTGTCCCGACCGTGTGGACTGTGTCGTCCCCGCCGCCGGTGAAGGGGTATCTATGGGGTAGCGCAGAGTCGCGCAAGCGCTTTTTTGCGGAAATCCGTCAGAAAGTTGCAGTTTTCTGCTAAGTCACTCTTTTTAATAAATATATCAGCTCAATTTCCATTCTACCTGCGACAGGTGGGCACGGTCAGGAACGTTTGGAGCCCCCAAGAGTAGGTCTTTTGTGAGCCCCATAGGGCAATTTGCACATAAAGGAGTTACCATGACCTATTCGCTCAAAGCACTTGCCGCTTCGACCGCCCTGACCGCAGCCATCGCACTGCCCGCATCCGCAGACACCATTGCCGAAGTTGCCTCTGACGCGTCGCAGTTTTCGACATTGGTGGCAGCTGTTGGCGCGGCCGACCTGACTGCGACCCTGGGTGACGAAGGTCCATTCACCGTTCTGGCGCCGAATGACGAAGCATTTGCCAAGCTGCCCGAGGGCACAGTCGAAATGCTGTTGATGCCAGAGAACAAGGATCAGTTGGTAGAGATCCTGAGCTACCACGTAATCCCGGGTTACGTGCACGGCGGCACGATCACCGCAGCCGAGCTGGACGAAACAGATGAAGAGCCGCTGGTCTTCCAGACCGTGCAGGGCCAGGCGATCGCGTTCACTGAGTCCGAGATCGACAACCTGCCGATGGTCAATGACAATGCCATGATCGTTGCGCTGGACATCGAGGCAAGCAACGGCCTGATCCATGAGATTGACACGGTGCTGATGCCAGAGGGCTGATTTGCCCAAATGTCTAATGAAAGGGGCAGCCGTCTGGCTGCCCCTTTTTTGTTTCCGTGTTCTTTGTTTTTCTCAATGAACGGTATCAGCAGCACGGCCAACGGCCAGCCCATCCGATCCGACGCTGATCGGGACAACGGTTCCGTCGAGGACCTGTCCACCCAACAGCAATTCAGCGAGCGGGTCTTGCACGGCCTTCTGGATCACGCGCTTTAACGGACGTGCGCCATAGACGGGGTCATACCCCTTGTCGGCCAACCATGTCCGCGCCGCATCATCGAGCTCAAGCGTGATCTTCCGGGCCGCCAAACGTGCCGCGAGTATGCCAAGCTGAATATCGACAATCGCGTCCATGTCCCCGCGGCTCAGCCGGTCGAACAGAACGATCTCATCCAGCCGGTTCAGAAACTCGGGCCGGAAATGCGCACGCACCGCATCCATCACGTCTTCTCTGACGGTCTCAGCCTTAACATCCGGCATCAGACCGCTGAGCGCCTGCGAGCCGAGGTTGGAGGTCAGGATGATCAGCGTGTTCTTAAAATCAACCACGCGGCCCTGACCATCGGTCAGGCGGCCGTCATCCAAGACCTGCAAGAGCACGTTGAACACATCGGGGTGGGCCTTCTCGACCTCATCAAAAAGGACAACCTGATAGGGCCGACGGCGCACAGCCTCGGTCAACACGCCTCCCTCATCATAGCCGACATAGCCGGGAGGGGCGCCGATCAGGCGGGAAACGGCGTGCTTCTCCATGAACTCACTCATGTCGATGCGCACCATCGCACTGTCATCATCGAAGAGATAATCGGCGAGCGCCTTTGTCAGCTCCGTCTTGCCAACCCCGGTCGGGCCAAGGAACAGGAACGAGCCGAGGGGACGGTTCGGATCGTTCAACCCCGCACGGGCCCGCCGCACAGCATTCGAAACCGCCGTGACCGCTTCGCGCTGTCCGATGACGCGGCCGCCAAGGACCTCGTCCATCTTCAACAGCTTCTCACGCTCCCCTTCCAGCATCTTGTCAACGGGGATACCGGTCCAGCGTTCAACAACGCCCGCGACATGTTCATCCGTCACGGCCTCTTCAACCATCAGATCGCCCTCGGCCTCTTCGGCAGCTTTCAGGCGTTTCTCCAGATCGGGGATCACGCCATAGCTCAGCTCTCCGGCCTTGCCGAGATCGCCACGCCTTTTGGCGTTGTCCAGTTCGATGCGCGCCTTATCAAGTTGCTCCTTCAGATCGCGAGAGCCCTGCAGCTTGTCCCGCTCATGCTGCCATCGCGCGGTCAGCTCCGCCGAACGACCCTGCAACTCGGCCAGATCCTTTTGCAACTTGGCGAGCCGGTCTTCAGAGGCCTGATCGTCCTCTTTCTCCAGCGCCAGCGCCTCGATCTGCTTTTGCATGATGTCACGATCCAGCGCATCGAGTTCCTCGGGCTTTGAATCTGCTTCCATGCGCAGGCGGCTTGCCGCCTCGTCCATCAGGTCGATCGCCTTGTCGGGCAGGAAGCGATCGGTGATGTAGCGATTGGACAGCGTCGCCGCCGCCACCAGCGCGCGGTCCGAGATACGGATACCGTGGTGAACCTCGTATTTCTCTTTAATGCCGCGCAAAATAGAGATCGTGTCCTGCACCGTTGGTTCGGTCACCATGACGGGCTGGAAACGACGGGCCAGGGCTGCGTCCTTTTCCACATGCTTGCGATATTCGTCGAGCGTCGTGGCGCCAACGCAATGAAGCTCCCCGCGCGCGAGTGCCGGTTTCAACAGGTTGGACGCATCCATCGCACCATCGGCCTTACCCGCACCGACGAGCGTATGCATCTCGTCAATGAAGAGGACGATATCCCCCGCCGCCTCCGTCACCTCGGTCAGGACGGATTTCAGCCGCTCCTCGAACTCACCACGATATTTCGCGCCAGCGATCAACGCCCCCATATCGAGCGCCATAAGCGTCTTGCCCTCTAGGCTGTCAGGCACATCACCGTTGACGATCCGCAGGGCGAGGCCCTCAGCAATGGCCGTCTTGCCGACGCCCGGCTCCCCGATCAGCACGGGATTGTTTTTGGTTCGGCGGGACAGCACCTGAATCGCGCGGCGGATCTCTTCGTCCCGGCCAATGATCGGGTCGATCTTGCCGTCACGGGCCGCAGCGGTCAGATCGCGCGCAAATTTCTTAAGCGCGTCATAGCCTTCCTCGGCACTCGCCGTATCGGCAGTGCGCCCTTTGCGGACATCGTTGATGGCCTCATTCAGCGCTTGCGCAGTCACACCACCGGCCTGAAGTGCCTCATTCGCCTTCGATTTCACAATGGCGAGCGCCGTCAGCAGCCGCTCAGCCGTGACATAGCTGTCGCCCGCTTTGGTCGCGATCTTCTCTGCCTCGGCCAGCACCTTGCCTGTCTGACCGTCCATATAGAGTTGGTCGCCCGACACTTTCGCGATCTTGCCCAGCGCCAGATCATTCTGGGAGCGAACCAGATTCGCATCGCCACCTGCCCGCGCGATCAGATTGACGGCAAGCTGCTGCTCATCGTCGAGCAAGGCCTTCAAAATATGTTCGGGTTGGAACCGCTGGTGCCCCTCGCCCAGGGCATAGGTCTGAGCAGATTGCACGATCCCGCGCGCCCGCTCGGTGAACTTTTCAAAGTTCATCGCATTCTCCTGTCATAAGCGCCATGTCTCGCGATGCCCTGCAGTAGGCACATCGCCAATGGCCTTCAGTTGATGATTGATATTTGGGGTGGGCGGATTGGGGTATCAAGGCGAAGCAGCATTCGAGCGCTGACAACCTGGCAGATGCGAGCAACATCGGGCCAGTGTCGCCGCCCCCCGGCGGCGCGCTGCGCGGATCGCACGCTTAAGCACCTCGACAAACGCACGCCACGCTAAGAAAAACACTCCTATGAGCTTGCCAATCGAACCGATCCTGCCCGACCTCGTGGCGACCCTGCGCACCCACAATCGCATCGTGCTGCAAGCGCCGCCCGGAGCTGGCAAGACAACCATGGTTCCGCTCGCCCTCCTGCCGGAGGTCCCAGGCAAGATCGTCATGCTTGAACCGCGCCGCGTGGCCGCGCGTGCGGCGGCGGCCCGCCTTGCCGATCTTTTGGGCGAACCATTGGGCACACAGGTTGGCTATCGCATGCGTGGCGATGCCAAACCGGGCAGCCGGATCGAGGTTGTAACCGAAGGCATCCTCACCCGCATGATCCAGTCCGATCCTGAATTGACAGGCATCGGCACCGTCATTTTCGATGAATTCCACGAACGCTCCCTGCAGGCCGATCTCGGCCTGGCGCTGACGCTCGAAATCGCAGAGGCGCTGCGCGATGACCTCAACATCGTCGTAATGTCTGCAACGCTCGATGCCGGACCGGTTGCGGACTTGATTGGCGCAGAGATCATTACGTCAGAGGGCCGGAGTTATCCGGTCGAAACACGACACATCCCGCGTCCGCTCAAACCAGAGGAACGACGCGGCCAACGCCTCGCCACGCATGTGGCCGCAACCGTGCGGCAAGCTTTGGCCGAAGAAGACGGCTCCATCCTTGTCTTCCTGCCCGGTCAGGGGGAGATTGCGCGAACAGCGGCGCTTCTGACCGACTTGCCCAGCGATGTAGAAGTCCATCAGCTGTTCGGCGCAATGAAATTGGCCGACCAACGGCGCGCCGTCGCACCTGCAGATCAGGGCCGCAAGGTCGTGCTCGCCACATCCATCGCTGAAACGTCGCTGACGATTGACGGGGTGCGGATCGTGATTGATGCCGGTCTCGCGCGGCGGGCACGCTTTGATCCGGCCTCGGGCATGTCACGACTGGTGACAGAACGCGTCACGCGGGCCGAGGCTGAACAGCGGCGCGGGCGCGCCGGCCGCACAGCGCCGGGCATTTGCATTCGCCTTTGGACAGCCGGTGAAGAAGGCGCATTGGCCGCCTACCCCCTGCCCGAGATCGCGGATGCGGATCTGACCGGCCTCGCGCTCGATCTGGCCGCGTGGGGAGCCACTCCCGATCAACTGACGTTTCTCACACCGCCCCCCGACAAGGCATTAACGGAGGCGCAGTCGCTTTTGCAGGCCCTCAACTGTCTTGAAGGCAACGGACTGACACCGCACGGCAAGGCCGTTGCGCGATTGCCGGTCCATCCAAGGCTCGCCCATATGCTGTTGCGTGCTGGCAAGTCTGCTCCGCGCGCCGCCCGGATCGCCGCATTGCTAGAGGCGCGCGGCCCTCGCATCAACGACGGCAGCGATATGTCCCGCGCCCTTGATCGCCTTGGCGATCGGCCAGAGTTGATGAGAGAGGCAAAGCGCCTCGCCAAACTCGTTCCAGCCCGCGAGAGTGAAAAGATCAACGATGGAGCGCTGCTATCTCTCGCGTATCCCGATCGCATCGCCAAACGGCGTCCCGGCGACCGCCCGCGCTATCACCTCTCGGGCGGCAAGGGCGTGACGCTCGACGACGCCGACGCGCTTGCCAAGCAAGACATGCTCGTCATTGCGGAAACCGATGGACACCCGACCGAAGCCAAGGTGAGAGCCGCGCTGCCCGTGACCCTTTCAGATCTGCGTCCATTGCATAACTCGCAATTCAAGACCGTGACCGTCTGCGAGTGGTCCCGCCGTCATCGCAGGGTCGACGCGCGGGAGCGGGATATGCTGGGCGCGCTGGTTCTTGAGGATAGACGGTGGACCGACCCGCCCTCGGACGCCGTTCTGTCCGCGGCATTGGACGGTGTTCGGGATCTGGGCCTTGCAGCGCTCGGCTGGACAAAGGCGAGCAGGCTTTTGCGAACTCGGATCAGCATTGCCGGTTCAGGCTTTCCCGACGTCAGTGATGCAACCCTGCTGGACAGCCTGCCCGATTGGCTGGGGCCCCATTTCCACGGCCAGCGGACCGCTGCCGATTTTGCAGATTTCGATCCGCTGGAAGCACTTCGCGCGATGCTCGATTGGAACGCGCAACAGGAACTCGACGCGCGGGTCCCGGCGAAATTCCGGGCGCCCACCGGCACGCAGGTCGCTATAGATTGGAGCGATCCAACCAATCCGGCCATTGCGATCCGCCTGCAAGAGCTGTTCGGGCTGACCGAGCATCCGACCGTCGCGGGTCTGGCGATCCGACTCGATCTGTTGTCCCCCGCTGGGCGGCCGGTCCAGTCGACATCGGACCTGCCTGGGTTCTGGGCAACCTCATACGCTGATGTGCGTAAGGACATGCGCGGGCGCTATCCCCGCCATCCCTGGCCGGAGGATCCAGCACAGGCTGAGGCAACGCGTCGGGCGAAACCGCGAGGGACGTAATGCGGCAAGATGCATCGACGCAGGTGCGGCGCAGGTTATGTTAGGCACATAGCGCGATTCGCGCGTTCCCCGGCTCAAGGCAAATCATGGTCCCGTTCCGCCTGACGATCCCCACCGGCCCAACTGGCCCGGCAGTGTTCAGCTCCCCCCATTCGGGGTCGGAGTATCCGGCGGAATTTGTAAGGTCGAGCCAACTGGACGCACGCACGCTGCGCTCCTCCGAAGATGCCTTTGTGGATCAGCTCTTCGCCTGCGCCCCAGACTATGACGCCCCCTTGATCGCCGCTGTCGCACCGCGCGCTTTTGTCGATCTCAACCGCGCACGAGAAGAACTTGACCCGGCAGCGGTTGCCGTTCCGCGTCGCGCAGGGCTCAATCCGCGTGTGAGCGCCGGACTAGGCGTCATCCCCCGCGTCGTTTCGGAAGGCCGCGTGATCCGCTCTGGTCGCATCTCGGCCCTCGCAGCGGAAACGCGCCTGCGCGACGCTTACGATCCCTACCACGACTGCCTCGAACGACTTCTGCGCACAGCGCGCACGCGCCACGGTCAGGCTTTCCTGATCGACTGTCACTCCATGCCTCACGACGCGCTGCGCAGCCTGGCCGACGAAGGGCCGCAACAGCCTGAGATCATTCTGGGCGACCGGTTCGGAACGGCCTGTGCGCCATGGGTTTTGGAGCAGGCGCAGGACGCATTTGTCCGCCACGGCTTTCGCGTTCTGGTCAATCGCCCCTTTGCGGGCGGATACATCACGCGCCTGCATGGCCAGCCGTCAAAGGGACGGCACGCGCTACAGATTGAAATCGACCGTGCTCTCTACATGGATGAGAAGCGGATCAAACAGCATGCCGGATTTGCAGAGTTGCAGGAGCGTTTGCGTCCCGTGATTGCTGAGTTGGCGCAGCTGGGCGCCGCGCGCAACACGCTGGCCGCCGAATAACTGAACTCCATAAAAAAAAGGCCGTGTCGGTCTGACACGGCCCAAGTCTAGGGAGGAAACGCCCATGAAGGGCGACAATGTCGAAACATTGTGCATATGAGTATATGCTGCATTGCACATAAAGCAAGCCATACGGCTCACCCCACGTCAATTCTCACGAAATCCAACCTAAGTGCCTGAAAAACAAAGCCCCAATTGTTTCGATTGAAAAATTAACCGTTCAATCAAAAATGCATAGCTGCCATGCAAGTATGCTGCGGCGCAAAATTATCGCAGCGCGCGACCCTTCAGAATCGCATCTTCGCCAAATTTTTCCCTTATCCGATCACTCGCCCGCTCGGCCGCACGACGCCTTGGGGCATCGGGGTCCAAAAGATCAGGCGCGGCATCCGATCCGCCATAGGCACTGAGATGGGACAGACCGACACCCAGCAGACGAAATGGGCCCTTTGGCAATTCCCGCTCCAGCAATGGGCGGGTCGCGTTATAGATTTCATCGGCAAGCTGGGTCGGGGCCTCTAGCCGCGTTTGCCGACTTATGGTCCTGAAATCCCTACTTTTCAGTTTAAGGTTCACCGTGGACCCCGCCAGATCCTTTGCCTTGCACCGGTCCGACACTTTCAGCGCGAGCCGCCACAGATGCCCGTCCAGAAGATCGAGGTCGGATATGTCCTCGCTGAAGGTGCGCTCATTCGAGACAGACTTGACCGGATCACGTGTGCTCACCTGCCGACTGTCCATACCATTGGAAAGACGCCAGATATGCGCCCCCATACCCCCGTATTTGCGAAACAGATCCTCCTCTGAATAACGCCGGATATCCGTGACCGTGCGGATGCCGTCCCGTTCGAGCCGGGCCCGCATCGCAGCGCCAACGCCCCAGATCATGCCGACAGGGCGGCCTTCCAGAAAGTCGAGCGTCTCCGCCCGGCCAATCACTGAAAATCCACGTGGTTTGTCGAGGTCGGAGGCAACTTTTGCCAAAAACTTGTTGTGGCTCAAACCAATCGAGATCGTGATTCCCGTTTCTGTCTCAATCGTTTGCGCCAACTTTGCCAACAGAACCGCCGGAGGCGCGCCATGCAGGCGTCCGGTGCCGGTCAGATCAAGAAAAGCCTCATCCAGACTAATCGGCTGAATTGCCGGGGTGAGTTGCTCCATCAGGGTTCGAATCTGCCGCGAAACGTCGGCATAGACGTTCATCCGCGTGGGAACGACCACTGCTTCTGGGCAAAGTTTGAGTGCCTTGAACATCGGCATCGCAGAGCGGACGCCCTTGATTCTGGCAACATAACAAGCCGTTGTGACAACACCGCGCTTTCCTCCGCCCACAATGACGGGCTGATCGCGCAGATGCGGATGATCGCGCTTTTCCACGCTGGCATAGAAAGCGTCGCAGTCCATATGCGCGATGCTGAGCGAGAAGAGTTCATCGTGCGCCTTGATACGTGGGGAGCCGCAGGTCCGGCATCGGGCAGGACCGGGATTCTGATCAAGACAGTCGCGACAGACACGGTCCAAAACGCTCAAATCCCTTGTGCACAATCCGTGCACACAGCGTGCACTACCCGTACACCGATTTTACACATGTGCAGGGTCGGTGTTAACGGGCAGGCAGCTCTGCCAGAACGGCCGCCGCCGCCGCTTTTGGATCATCGGCCTGCCAGATCGGGCGGCCAACCACGATGTGATCCGCCCCGTCGCCGATTGCTGAAGCCGGTGTCGCGACGCGTTTCTGATCGCCCAACGCCGCCCCGGCAGGCCGAACGCCCGGTGTGACGATCAGCTTACCTACGGATTCGGAGAGCGCCCGGATCATCCCGGCTTCTTGTGGTGAGGCAATGACACCATCCGCGCCCGCCTCCAGTGCTCGGCCAGCACGCTCTGCCACCAGATCGGGGATCGCCCCGTCCCGGATCAGCGCAGCGTCGAGGTCGTCGCGATCAAGGCTGGTCAGAATCGTCACGGCGAGAATCTTCAGATCAGACCCCGCCGCACCTTCCCGAGCAGCCCTCACGACATGCGGGTCGCCATGAACCGTCAGAAAATCGAGGTCGAATTGCGCAAGGCCCCTAACCGCCGCCTCAACCGTGGCGCCGATATCAAACAGCTTCATATCGAGGAAAATGCGGTGGCCCTGCTCTTTCAACTCATTGGCCAGCGCCAATCCGCCCCCGGTCAGCATGCCCAGACCGATCTTGTAAAAACCGACCTCGGGACCAATGCGGTCAACCATTTCCATGCCAGCGATTGCATTGGGCACATCAAGGGCCACGATCAGGCGGTCATCGCGCATCGTATTCTCCTGGTCAAAATATCCCCGCCGGAGGCTGCGACGGCTCAGTTGGTGCTTCGCATACGAAAAAGCCCCGCCGGTCACAACCGGGCGGGGCTTTCTAACATCAATCGAGGCTGGATCAGGCTGCCGCCAGAGCCGCCGCAATGTCTTTCTTAACCTTCGCAGCCGCCGGGGACAGATCGGCTTCCTTCGCCTTGGCGAGGAAGTTGTCGAGACCGCCGCGGTGATCAACGCTGCGCATTGCAGCAGCGGACACGCGGAATTTGAAAGAACGGCCCAGCGCGTCGGACATCAATGTCACATCGTTCAGGTTCGGCAGGAACCGACGACGGGTTTTGTTGTTGGCGTGGGAAACATTGTTACCGGTCTGAACGCCCTTACCGGTCAACTCGCAACGACGAGACATGGGACAACCCCTTTACACTCTGCTTGTCAGGTTGACGAGGCACACACCTATTCGGGCAGACCTTCGCCTTATGCAATTTCGAGCCGTTTCCTTAGCCGCGTGTCGACAGGGCGTCAAGGGCGGTTGGGCGCATCCAGGAAGAGGTCCAGCGCCAGATCGGCCGCGGCATCCGGTGTCAGCGTTCCATCAGTCACATTCGCCTGCAATTGCGGGAGTTTTGAAGCAACCGACGGATCCGCGCGAAAGCGCTGCAGCAGCCCGGCCTCCAGTTCCTGCGTAAACCAGCCCAAGGCCTGGGCCCGCCGTTGCGAATCGAGGATGCCCTGATCCTTGCGCCATTGGGCGAGCTGTTGCATCTGCCCCCAGGCCTCTGCCAATCCATTGCCCTCTGTCGCAGAGACGGGCAGCGCCTTTGGCCACCCCTCAGGATCCTGCCCACGTTTGCGCAGCAGGCGCAGCGCCCCGGCATAGTCGGCAACGGTGCGGATCGCAGTCGTGCGCAGATCTCCATCCGCCTTGTTTATGAGCAGCAGGTCCGCCACTTCCATGATCCCGCGTTTGACGCCCTGCAATTCATCCCCGCCCGCGGGCGCGAGCAACAACAGGAACAGGTCCGTCATGTCCGCGACCATGGTTTCCGACTGGCCGACGCCAACGGTTTCAACCAACACGATGTCATAGCCAGCGGCCTCGCACAGGCGGATCGCCTCGCGCGTTCGCCGGGCCACACCGCCCAAGGCCGATTGCGAGGGTGAGGGGCGGATGAACGCCTCGGGCGCGCGGGAGAGCTGCTCCATCCGCGTCTTGTCGCCCAGTATGGACCCGCCCGAGCGGGCCGAGGATGGATCGACCGCCAGCACGGCGACGCGGTGGCCCTGCTCGATCAGCATCAGGCCGAAAGCCTCGATAAACGTGGATTTGCCGACGCCGGGCGTCCCGCTGAGACCTATGCGCAGGGCGGGGCGTTCTGGCAGGGTCGCGATCAATGCGCGGGCCCGTTCTCGATCCTGAGGGCGGCCAGACTCGATCAGGGTGATGGCGCGCGCCAGCGCACGGCGTTCCCCTGCAACCAGCGCATCGACATCGATATTCATGTGCGTAGCCCTGCCCCTGCTTTCACGCAGCCGTGAAGGAAATTCGTGCAACACTCTCTATATGGTGTGCAAACAGGGTCCAAGGGGATCGTTGTGCGGAGCAAGAAGATGTTGCGGATTATGTGTGTCGCCGGGTTTGCGGCCTGTTTCGGGGCGCAGAGCGTCATGGCCGAGCGGTTCACCCACACTTATGACATGAATGTCGGTGGATTCCGGCTGGCCACGGCCACGATTGCCGGTGTCGCTGAAGGGGATGGCTACGCCGCAAATGCCGCGATGAATGCGCGCGGTCTGGTCGGGGCACTGACAGGCGGCAGCTTTGAGGCGAGTGTGCGCGGACGATGGAACGGTGCGGCGGAGTTTGCGCCAGACCGGTTCGAGCAAACCGCCACCTTTCGCGGGGAAACGCAGGCCCTCGTCATCGACTACGCCAACGGGGCCCCGATCTCGACCGTTTACACGCCTGCGCGCGAGCCCGACGAGGACCCGATCCCGACCCTGTCCAAACAGGTTGGCACGGTCGATTTTCTGACGGCGATGATGACGCTGACTTATCCCGGTACGGCAGAAGAGATCTGCGCACGATCGGTGGTCGCGTTCACCTTCACCAAGCGGACCGCGATCGAGGGGACAGGAACGGTGGGTGGCACGGCCGATGCGCCAGTCTGTACGGTCGAATATGCCAATGTCGATCCAGAGACCCTGGTTGCCGAGGAGACCGACACTTACACACTGTCCTTGCGCCCTTATTCCGGGGGTCGCTACGAAGTGGCCCAGATCAGCGGGCCGACCGACATGGGTCGGGCGGTATTTAATCGCACCAATTAGATGAACTCTGCCACGAAGGCCGGGACGACCTGTGTTGCCGGTCCAGTGCGCACTTCGTCAAAAGGACCATTTGAGGGCTCTAGATTTAGTTCGATTGTGCGCGCCCCATTTGCACGAGCCTCTGCCGCGAACCCCGCAGCGGGCCAGACTTCTCCACTTGTGCCGATGGATACGAAGATCGAGCAATCTGAAAGAGCCGCCCCGATCCGCTCCATATGATAGGGGATTTCGCCGAACCACACGATGTCCGGGCGCAGGCCGGGCGCATCACAGGAGGGGCAGGCACTTTCGGTCTGCATGTCACCGGTCCATGCATGGGACTGCGTACAGGTGGGGCAGAGCGCGCGCATAAGCTCCCCATGCATATGGATCGGATCGGCAAACCCTGCCCGCTCATGCAGGTCATCCACGTTCTGCGTGACCAACGTGACCTGCTGATGGGCTGCCAGTTTTGCGATGGCGTGATGTGCGGCATTCGGCTGTGCCGCCCGCGCGTCACGGCGGCGCATGTTGTAGAACTCGTGCACGAGTCCGGCATTGCGGGCGAACCCCTCTGGCGTTGCGACATCCTCCAGCGGATATTGCGTCCACAAGCCGCCGGCGTCGCGAAAGGTGCCCAGACCACTCTCGGCCGAGATGCCTGCGCCGGTGAGGATAACGATCTGCTCTGCCATCTTGCCCTCCGCGTGAGGGGCGCTGCCCCTCTGCCTCTATCGAGCCATTCACCCCGGGATATTGCAAGACAGATGAAGGCGCGACTTGATCGCGCGTCAGCTCTGCCGCACGGTCGGGTCATGAAAGATCGCATTCTCTTCGTCTGTTTGGGCAATATCTGCCGGTCCCCGGCTGCCGAGGCCGTGATGCGGGCGAAGGCGCCGCACCTCACTGTCGACAGCGCAGGCACCGCTGGCTGGCATCAGGGCAAGGCCCCCGACACGCGCGCGCGGGCCGAGGGTGCCCGGCGCGGCTATGTCTACGATGATCTGCGCGCGCGGCAGGTCACAAGAGCGGATTTCGAGCGTTTCGATGTGATTTACGCAATGGATCACGACAATCTTGCCGATCTGCGTGCGATTGCTGACGGCCCGGCGCGGCTGGAGCTGTTCCTGGGCGACACGGACGTTCCCGATCCCTATTACGACAACAGCTTTCCGCGCATGTTCGACCTGATCGAAGCGCGGTGCGACGCATTGCTTCGCGGCTGAGTCGCATGGACATTCCTGTCATTTCTTGGCAGGGGATGCGGTGAACTTTAGGAGCCTTTGCCCCGATGACCGAACTGAGCCGTATCCGTAACTTTTCCATTGTCGCGCATATCGACCACGGCAAGTCCACATTGGCGGACCGTCTGATCCAGTCGACGGCCACAGTGGCTGACCGTGACATGAAAGAGCAGTTGCTCGACTCGATGGATATCGAGCGGGAACGCGGCATCACGATCAAGGCGAACACGGTGCGCATCGACTATAAGGCGCAGGATGGGGAGACCTATATCCTGAACCTGATCGACACGCCCGGCCATGTCGATTTCGCCTATGAGGTCAGCCGGTCCATGCGTGCGGTCGAAGGATCATTGCTGGTCGTCGACGCAAGCCAAGGCGTTGAGGCGCAGACGCTGGCCAATGTCTATCAGGCCATCGACGCCGATCACGAGATTGTGCCCGTCCTCAACAAGATCGACCTGCCCGCGGCAGAGCCGGATCGCGTGTGTGAACAGATTGAGGATGTGATCGGGATCGATGCCTCTGAGGCGGTGATGATCTCTGCCAAGACCGGGATCGGGATCCCCGCTGTGCTGGAGGCCATTGTGTCCCGCCTGCCCGCGCCAGAGGGCAATGTGGACGCACCGCTGAAGGCGATGCTGGTGGACAGTTGGTATGACGCCTATCTGGGCGTCGTCGTTCTGATCCGCGTCATCGACGGCAAGCTGAAGAAGGGTGATCGCATCAAGATGATGTCGAACGGGTCAATCCACCCGGTCGACCGTGTCGGCGTATTCCGTCCGGGGATGGAGCCGGTTGCCGAGCTTGGGCCGGGTGAAATCGGTTTCCTGACCGCGTCAATCAAGGAAGTGCGCGACACCTCGGTCGGGGATACAATCACCCACGAAAAGAAGGGCGCGGAAGAGATGTTGCCCGGCTTTGCGCCCTCGATCCCGGTGGTGTTCTGCGGCCTGTTCCCCGTCGATTCGGCTGAGTTCGAAGACCTGCGCGATGCCATCGACAAGTTGCGCCTGAACGATGCGAGTTTTTCGTCCGAGATGGAAACCTCAGCAGCACTTGGTTTTGGCTTCCGCTGCGGGTTCCTCGGCCTGTTGCATCTGGAGGTGATCCGCGACCGGCTGGAGCGGGAATATGGGATCGATCTGATCACCACCGCGCCAAGCGTGATCTATCACGTGCATATGACAGACGGTTCGATGATCGAGCTGCACAACCCGGCCGACATGCCGGATCCGGTCAAGATCGACCGGGTGGAAGAGCCCCGGATCAAGGCCACGATTCTGGTGCCCGACGAATATCTGGGAGATGTCCTGAAGCTGTGCCAAGACCGCCGTGGCGTGCAGCTGGACCTGACCTATGCCGGAACGCGCGCGATGGTGGTTTATGACCTGCCGCTCAACGAGGTGGTCTTTGACTTCTATGATCGCCTGAAATCCGTCACCAAGGGCTATGCCAGCTTCGACTATCAGATGACGGGCTATGAGGCCGATCAGTTGGTGAAAATGCAGATCCTCGTGAATGACGAGCCGGTCGACGCCCTTTCGATCATGGTCCACCGCACCCGCGCCGATGCGCGCGGTCGCGTCCTGTGCGAGAAGCTGAAGGAACTGATCCCGCAGCACATGTTCAAGATTCCAATTCAGGCCGCAATTGGAGGGCGCATCATCGCCCGTGAGACCATTTCCGCCCTGCGTAAGGACGTGACCGCGAAATGCTATGGCGGGGATGCGACGCGGAAACGCAAACTGCTCGACAAGCAGAAGGCCGGTAAGAAGAAGATGCGCCAGTTCGGTCGCGTGGAAATCCCGCAGGAAGCGTTCATCAATGCGTTGAAGATGGATGGGTGAGGTTAATCCATAATTTCAACGGCCAGCGTGCATTTGAAATAAAATTTCTGCATGCGACTGCACACAAAAATGTTTACGCGCGCCAAATCGTGCGGCATTGTCCGTCCCGTGACGTAGGGGAAGGACGATCATGGTTTGGAGAGCTATAGCTATTTTGTGTCTGGGCGCTGGCGCAGCCCATGCGGATTGTCAGTCGGGTGAGGTGGAATTGCTGTTCCACCACGATGCACCCGCGATTGGTCATCCAAAGGGCGAAGCGGCAGGTCTGCTCGCCTCTTTCGTGAACTCAGAGCTGGACGGGCGGGCTTGCATGACCGTTGTAGCGGATGCGCCAGGCTATTCCGACAGCACGGTTCTGGAGGGTCTGGCGGAGGGGCGCTACAATATGGCAGCCCCTGCGATGGGCAATCTGGGCAATATCTCTGAGCGGTTTCTGATCTTCGATCTGCCCTTCATGTTTCGCGACCTGTCGGTCGTGTTTGAATATCACGACGGCAAACTTGGTCGCGAATTGCTGCGCGATGCGGAGGAGGACGGCCTGCTTGGGCTGGCCTATTGGACGGATGGGATGAAGGCGCTGTCTGCCAACCGTGCTGTCGAACTTCCCGCCGATTTCGAAGGGCTGACCTTCGGTACGCAGGACGCGTTGATCGAGCAGTTCTATTTCCGCGAGATGGGTGCCGAGACGGAGACCATAGAGCTTGCCAACCTCGCTGACGCGCTGAGCGAGGGTATCGTTGACGGTCAGAACACGACATGGACCAACATCTCTGCCCGCGGATTGGCATTGGACCATGAGCAGATCGTTGAGAGCAATCACGGTCTCGTTCAGTACATGGTGGTCACTGATCCAATTTTCTGGAATGGGCTGGATGCGGATTTGCGCGCAGATCTGGAACTGCTGATCGAGATCGTCGCACAAGAGCGGAACCGTTTTGCCTTTGAGCTGGCCAATATCGCCAAGCGTGAGGCGCTGAGCGACGGCATCGAGATTGCGACGCTGGATGAAGAGGAGTACCGCACCTGGCGGCTCGCCATGCAGTCGACCTGGCTGCATTTCGGCGGTGTAATCGGTTTCGATCAAATCAGTGCTGTTACGTTTGCCAATCAACGCGCGCGCGAAATCGTCGACTGAGTCTTGTTTCGCTGGCGATCCGTGTGGGGGATTGCAGGCGATCGGAGGCCCCGGCCCTTTCAGGGTTGGGGCCTTTTCAATGTGTCGGTTCACGACACGTTAATCATTCAGGGGCAGCTACAGGACATGCAACGGTTCTCGATGTTCCTATGTGTCGCTGCGGGTTTGGTTGCCGCATGCGATTCCGAAACCGCCTCCTTCCCCGGGATCGCGCCGGTGCGCGTGACTGTCGATGATCGTGATTTTGACGTCTATTCGGACGGGCGGACAGCGCAGGCAATCCGCATGAGTTTCGATGTCGATGTGAGCCGTGAGCGCGCGCGGTTGCGCAGCATGCTCGCCATCCGGCAGGTGACGGGATGCGAAATAGAGACCGATAGTGTGGGTGGAGATCAGGTGATCGTCACAGTTGATTTGGACTGCTGAATGCAAAAGGGCCACCCCGAGGGTGGCCCTTTTCCTGTGTCAGTCTGAATTGCAGATCACGCGGCCGCGCGACGCTCGCTTTCCTCACGGGAAAGGGCCACGGAGGTGCGGACGCCTTTACCCACAAACTCCATCAAGCCTTTCACGCAGCGCTCTGTCGGGTCGATGCCCGCACACATGAGCACTTCGCGCCCGTCCTTCGAACGAGCCCAGCGGGCAATGACCTCAGGGCCATTGCCATATTTCTTGTCATCTGCAATCGCGTCATCCAGAGCGGCCAGCACAACGGCGGCAAACAGCTTCTGGGCGCGGGAGCCCTGATCGTTCGACCAGGCCTGTCCGTCAATATCGTCGAACATACCGTCCTCGTCCCTCAAAATGCCTTGAACGCACTTCATATACGTTCATAGAAAATTCACAGAAGCCCCGAATAAAGCATGGCTGCTCTGCAATCAACGCATTGCAGCGCAGCATTACAGAATCACCGTAACGTTATCGGTGCCCCTCATGCCCTCCGACATAAAGCTTTCACGACACCGATCAAGGTTTCTTACAGTTACTCTTTGGATTCGGTGGCATGACGCGGCGCACCATAGTTCTCGCACCCATCCTCGAAGGACGTGCGGCGGTCGAAGGGCACTCCAGCATGGAACGCAGCCCGTCCGATAAGGTGCGCGCCGATGGGCGCGGTGACCAACATGAAGATGATAATGATGCCGCCTTCGATCACACCCGTCCATGTACCCGCCAGAACCATGAAGGCGCTACAGATCAGACCCACACCCAGGGTACCCGCCTTCGTACTGGCATGCATACGGATGTAGACATCCGGCATATTCACCAGGCCCAGCGCGGCGATAAAGGCGAAGATTCCGCCCGTCAGGACCAATCCAGCTGCGATCCACTCAAGCATCGGGCTCCTCCCTCACCGCCGTCCGTTGGATGAAGCGGGCGAACGCCACCGTGCCCAGGAATGCAACAAGGCTGAGCACCACAGCCACGTCCATATAGGCCCCAACCCCAGTCATCATCGCAAACAGGACGAGGAATGCGACCAGCAGTGCGGAGATCAGATCGAGGGCCACGACCCGGTCGCTGAGCGATGGGCCGGTGAGCAGTCGAAAGGTTGCAAGGGCGAGCGCTGCCGCAATCAAAGCCAGTGAAATCAGCATTGCCCAGCCCAGCGGGCCGGTCAGGGTCACGCCAATCAGGGTCATCGTGTTACCCTCAGCAAGCGACGCTCAATCCCGCCCTTGAGCGACTTTCGCACCTCGTCTGGGTTACCAGCCCCGAACATGGAATGAACCAGCAAATGCTTGCGGTCCGGCGTCACATCGAGCGACAGGGTGCCCGGGGTCAGCGAAATCAGATTTGCGGTGGCCATAATCTCTGCATCCGTCTCCGCATCCAACGGCATCAGTAGCAGTTGAGGCTCGGACCGGTCGCGGGGTGTGAGCACGTCCCAGGCGACAATCACGGAGGAACTGAACAGATCCCACAGGAAATAGAGCACAAGCTGAATGAAACGTATGGGCCATAGGAGAATGCGCATCAATTCGCCCCCAACACTGCTTCGATATAGGCTTCGGGATTCAGGATCTGTTCGGTTGCGACCAGCGCAGCATCCACGAAGATGCCCGCAGCCAGCCCGATCACCAACGTCAGGATCGCGAGTGCGATGATCGGCAGAAGCATGGGAAGGGGCACCTTGCCCATCACGGCATCCGGCCCGTCGGGGTGCGGCTTCCAAAAGACCTCCAGCCAGATTTTGGACATGGAATAGATTGTCAGCAGACCAACACCGAGTGCCGCGATCACGCTGAGCCAGTCGCGCAGTTGAAGACCCGCATCAACGATCAGGAACTTCGCCCAGAAACCAGAGAGCGGTGGGATGCCCGCAAGGCTGAAGGCGGGGATCAGGAACAATACGGCGAGCAGTGGGCGCGCGGCATAGAGGCCACCGGTCAGCTTCAGCTCCTCCGATCCGGTCATGCGCCGCGCCGCGCCTGCGATCAGGAACAGGTTCGCCTTCACGATGATGTGGTGAAAAAGGTAAAAGATCGCGCCCAGCATCGCGGCCGGTGTCGCAAGCGCGAGCCCCAGCACCATATAGCCGATCTGACTGATGATGTGGAATGACAGGATGCGGCGGAAATGGTTTTGCGCCGCCGCGCCCAGAACACCCACAACCATCGTGAGGATCGCGCCATAGAGCAGGATCGACTGAATCAGCGGCACGTCCAGATCATAGATCAGTGTAAAGACGCGGATCAGCGCGTAGACCCCCACCTTGGTCAGCAATGCGGAAAACAGGGCAGAGGTCGTGACGCTGGGCGTGTGATAACTGGCGGGCAGCCAGAAAAAGACCGGGAACATCGCGGCCTTCGCGCCGAACGCGAAGAGCAACAGGACCGCAGAGACGAGTACCGCCGTCTCCTCCTGCCGGCCTTCGAGACGCAGACCCAGATCCGCCATGTTGAGCGTTCCCGCGATGCCGTAGAGCAAACCAACGCCAGACAGGAAAGCGAGCGTGGCGATCAGGTTGAGACCAACATATTTGACCGCGCCGTCCGCCTGCTTCTTGGTTCCTCCAACAACCAGCAGGCCGAAGGACGCAATCAGCATCACCTCAAACCAGACATAGAGGTTGAAGATATCGCCCGTCAGAAACGCGCCGCAGACGCCCGCAAGCAATGCGTGGACGAGGGCGTGATGCCCGTGCCAGCCTTCCGTCCTGTCGATTTCCGTCAGGCCGTAGATCGTGACAGCGACAGCAACGATCCCGGTGATCAAAACCATGGCGGCAGAGAGAAGGTCAGCGACCAGCGTGATCCCAAAGGGCGCCGCCCATCCACCCAGCTGAGCCGCCACCGGGCCATCGCGCAGCACAGTGTCGAGCAGGACAACACCCGCAAAAAGCAGGGCCACGGCAAACGCCACCGAGCCCCAGCGCACGAGGCCGTCCCATTTGCGCAGCAGCAACAACAGTGTCGCTGCGGCGAGGGGAATTATGACGGGCCAGACGAGGATCATCGGGGCAGTTCGCTTTCTTCAAATCGACGGAAGGCTGGCATCACGAATCCTCGCGCGGTTCTGCGATGCGCATGGAGTCCATGCGGGCGGTCCCCAGTGCGTAGTAAGCCCGGTAGGCCAATGCGAGCGCGAAGCAGAAAAGGCCAAAGCCGATCACGATTGCTGTCAGGATCAGCGCCTGCGGCAGCGCGTTTGCAGCCCCCTCCAGCGGTTCTTTCATCCCCTCGGGAATAAGGGGGGGATTGGCTTTCGTCAGACGACCGGCACCAAAGATCACCAGGTTTGCCGCGTTCGAAAGCAGGGCCAGGCCAAGGATATAGCGCACCAGATTGCCCGACAGCATCAGATAGGCACCAGCAGCAACCAGAAGCCCGGTGAGCATTGCGAGAACGGTTTCCATCAGCTGTGCTCCTCCCCGTCTTCGGGGCGATCTTCGGGTATGCCAGCCTCCTCCAATGCAAAAAGGATCGCAGCCACCACGCCGACAACCACCAGGAACACGCCGGTGTCAAAGAGCAGGACAGAGCCTACGGGCCATCCCGTCCAGCCATCAGGCCCATATTCATAGAGGGGCCAGACCCCGGTCAGGAACATGCCGTGTTCGACAACACCCCACAGCCCGCCCAACAGTGCAGCGGCCAGTCCAATGCCAGCAATGGTCATCGGCGGCAGGCGCAGCCAGCGGCGGGCCTCATCCACACCGAATGCTTTTTCGTAGAGCGCCACACAGATGGCTGCCAGCAGACCACCGATGAAGCCGCCGCCCGGTTCGTTATGTCCGCGCAGCAGGACGAGAATGGCGACCAGTAGGAAGACCGGAACGAGCGCGCGCGTGCCGGTGCGCAGGATCAGTGACGAATTCATTCCTTGATCCTCTTGCCCGCGCGCAGGGCGGCGAGTGCGGCAATCCCTGCGATGACAACCACGGCGACCTCTCCCAACGTGTCGAGCGCACGGAAATCGACGAGAATAACATTTACGACGTTGCGACCTGCCGCCTCAGGATAGGAGGCCTGCTCGAAAAATTCTGTGACATCGAGGGCGATATCAGCGCCCTGGACTGCCAGCATCCCGAAGGTCACCCCAAGGCCCAGAACGGACGCAACGATCGCGTCACCGATGCGCAGCGCACCCGTGCCCGCGCGGGGCAGTTTGATGAAGGCGATGGCCACGAAGGCCACGATCAGGATTTCCACGAGCAACTGCGTCATGGCGACGTCGATCGCGGAATAGAGCACGAAGATCACGGCGATTGCGGCGCCGACCCCGCCCAAAGCAGCGATAGCGATCAATCTTGATCCGGTGAACAGGATGGTGATGGTGCACGCAGCGGTGATTGCGACAATCACCCAGTGGAAGAGCGGAATGTCGAGTTCAAGTGTGGCGACCTGCCCCTCTCCCGCGAAAATCGCGGCCCAGACCATAAGGCCGAGGGTAATGAAGGTGACGCGCAGATAGCTCATCATCCGGCCATCCTGAACGGTGCGCGCCGTCCATGCGGCGGTGTTCTTCATGGCGTTTAGGAGAATATCGTAGACCCGGTCACTGTCGGGAACGCGACGCTCCTCAATAATCAGGGAGCCCTGAATTGCGCGCAGATAACGGTAGAAAAGGGCGCCAAGGGCAAATGTGAGGAGCGACAAGAAAAGAGCAGTGTTCACGCCATGCCACAGCTTCACCTCTGGCGCGCCATACTCGCCACGTACAGTCTGTGTCATCTGCGTGATCAGCGCGTCGAGCCCCTGGGGGAACAGGCCAAGCAGGAGGCCACCCACGGCCAGCAGTCCCGGGCCGACCCACATCAGTGGAGAAGGGTCTTTCGGTGCCTCTTTCGGGGATTTTTGTTCGCCAAAGAAGGGTCCAATAGCGACCATGCCTGCCGCTGCGATCATGAGGGCGGACGCAATGAGGGAGGCTGTGGCCGCAAAAATGCCCTGAACCGGGCTTTGCAAAGCGCCCTCGTAAATCAACTCTTTACCGATAAAGCCAACGAACGGGGGAAGCCCTGCCATCGATGCGCCCGCCAGCATCGCAATGATAAACGCGCGGGGCATAGCGCGGCGCAGACCAGAGAGCTGATCCGCCTCGCGCGTACCGGCCCCCTTGTCGAGCAGACCAACGGTCAGGAAGAGTGCAGCCTTGTAGAACGCGTGCACGACGATAAAGGTCAGCGCGCCGCCAACGGCATAGTAGCTGCCTCCGCCAAGGCCCATCATCAGCGCGCCGAGGCCCATCAACGTAGTCCAGGCCAGCATGAGTTTCAGGTCCGTTTGGCGCAATGCCCAAAAGGACGCAACCACCATGGTTGCCGCACCCACAAGGGTCAGCGTCCAGATCCAGATATCGGTTCCGCCGAGTTGAGGTGAAAGTCGCGCGATCAGATAGACCCCAGCTTTCACCATCGTCGCAGAGTGCAGATAGGCGGAAACTGGGGTCGGCGCCGCCATGGCGCCCGGCAACCAGAAATGGAACGGGAACTGGGCGGATTTCGTGAATGCACCGATAAAGATGAAGAGCAGGATCACCAAGTACATCGGCGCGTTTGTCAGATCGCCCATTTCTGAGATGCGATAGGTTCCTGCCGCCTCTCCCATCAGGATCAGGCCAGCCATCAATGCCAATCCGCCGATTCCAGTGATCAGCAGGGCCTGCTGCGCGGAATATCGCGCCCGCTCTTTCTGGTGATCAAAACCGACGAGGAGGAAGGACGTAAGCGTCGTCATCTCCCACGCGACAAAAAGCGTGATGGCATCGTCGGCCAGAACGAGCCCCAGCATGGCGGCAGCGAACAGGCTCATCAGCGTCAACAGGCGCTTCAGCCGTCTGTCGGCCTCAAAATAGCTGGCAGCATAAAGGAAACAGATTGCACCAATGCCTGTGATCAGCAGAGCAAAGAGCAGGCTGAGTGCGTCAACGCGAAAGGCCGCCTCGATCCCCAACGCGGGCACCCAAGGGTAGACGTAGTCAAAGATCTGACCGCCCGAAACCGGCGCGAGATACGTGCAGAAGAAGCCGAAGAGGATCGCCTGAACGGTGGCGGGCACAAAGCGCCATAGGCCGGCTTTGTAGGAAGTCGGGTCGGTCACGGTGGCGATGCTTTCGGATCGTCAGAGGGCGCTGTTGCACAAAGAAGTAGGTCGCGAAATGCAAGCGACAAGACGCCGATCCGAAAAATAGAGTGATTTTGTTAGGATTTTGTGACGCTGCGTCAGTTCGCTGCAGGACGGGCCGACAAAAAGGCGCACGGCAAGCCGCCCGGAAGGGTCAAGTGGTAGATGCGCTCGCCATGCATATCCATCGGACCTTGCGGTTCCAGGCCAGCAGCACGGGCCAGGTCCGCATGTGCATCGGCATCATCGACGACGAATTGCAGCATGGTCCCAGCAGGCATTCCGTCCGCTGCGGCCCAAAGCTCCACCCAGCTTTTGCCCTCGGACGGGAAAACGGCGCCAGAGAATGCATCCCCGGCGCCGCCCATATCTGTTTCCGAAAGGCCGAGGCCCCGAAGGGCGTCGGCCATCTGCCCGGCGATCCCGTCTTCCGCCACATGGCAGAACCGGATGCCGAGCAAGGTCATATCAGTGGCCGAGGATTTGGCTGAGGAACAGCTGCGTCCGGTCGGATTTCGGATTGTTGAAGAACTCTTCAGGCTCATTCTGCTCAACGATCTGACCCGCATCCATAAAGATGACGCGGTTGGCGACCTGACGGGCGAAGCCCATCTCGTGCGTCACGCAGAGCATCGTCATGCCGTCTTCCGCGAGGGAGACCATGGTGTCGAGCACCTCTTTGATCATCTCGGGATCGAGGGCGGAGGTCGGCTCATCGAACAGCATGATGCGCGGGCGCATGCAGAGCGAACGGGCAATCGCCACACGCTGCTGCTGACCACCGGACAACTGACCGGGATACTTGTTGGCCTGATCAGGGATTTTCACCTTCTCAAGGTAGTGCATCGCGATCTCTTCCGCTTCCTTCTTGGGCATCTTGCGAACCCAGATCGGAGCGAGCGTGCAGTTCTCAAGGATCGTCAGATGCGGGAAGAGGTTGAAGTGCTGGAAGCACATGCCGACCTCGGACCGGATCTTGTCGATGTTCTTGAGGTCAGAGGAGAGAAGTGTGCCGTCGACGACGATCTCCCCTTTCTGATGCTCTTCAAGCGCATTGATGCAGCGGATGAGCGTGGATTTACCTGAGCCCGATGGGCCACAGATTACGATCCGCTCGCCACGCTGGACCGTCAGGTCGATATCGCGCAGCACGTGGAAATCGCCATACCACTTGTTCATGCCGGTGATGGAGATGGCAACCTCGTCAGAGATGCCGGGAACGTTGGATTGAGCTTCTGCCATGGACATGGGAATTGCTCCTTATCGATGATCTGTACGGAGCTTTTGCTCCAGATAACGGGAATACTGCGACATGGCGTAGCAGAAGATGAAGAAGAACAGCGCGACGAAGCCGTAAAGCTCCCACAGGATGCCGTTCCAGTCACTGTCAGCCAGGATCGGCTGAACGATGCCCAGCGGGTCGTACATCGAGATGATGGAGACCAGCACGGTATCTTTGAACAGACCAATGAAGACGTTCACGATACCCGGGATCGAGATTTTCAGTGCTTGCGGAAGGATGATCAGCTGCATCGCCTGCCAGTAGTCGAGGCCGAGCGAATCTGCCGCCTCGTACTGACCACGTGGCAAGGCTGCAAGGCCACCGCGCACCACCTCAGCCAGATAGGCTGCGGCGAAGGCCGTCACCATGATCACCACCCGCAGGATGAGATCGAAGGTCGTGCCCGGCGGCAGGAAGTAGGCTAGCAGAACGTTTGCAACGAACAGCAGGGTGATCAGCGGCACACCACGAATGAACTCAATAAAGCCCACACAGATATACTTGATGATGATCAGATCCGACTGACGACCAAGGGCCAGCAGGATGCCGATTGGCAATGCGAGCGAGATCGACGTGATGCCAAGGATCAAGGTCAGCAGGAAGCCCCCGATATTGCGGCTCTCGACCTCTTCAAAGGCCAGCAATGCCGGGCCATCCTCTGGATTGCCGAGAATGCCCATCAGGATGTTCTCAACCAGACCAGCGCCACCTACGACCAGCTGATAGAGGACAAGGACCAGAACAGAAACGATCAGGGCAATTGTGGGCTGCGTCTTGGCAAGCGCTTTCCAGATCACGAAGGCAAGTACGAAACCGAGCAGCACCGCCAGCGGGAATGCAATCGATCCACCCCAGATCAGCCAGTAGGCCACAAACGGGAACAGCAGTGTTACGACCAACAGGGCCCGTGGTGCCTTGTCGAACAGGACCGGTGCCAGCGCCGGGAACAACAGCAGGAAGGCCAGGACCGGACGCCAACGCTCTTCTGCCGGATAGAAGCCAAAGAAGAACTGGGGCCAGCGTTCATTGATGACCGCAAAGCAGGCACCGCTGTTCAGCTCGCGGCACTCGGCCAGGTTTTCGGCATTCCAAGTGGAATTCCAGAACCAAGGCCCGAGGTCCTTGATCAGCATGAAGATGAAGAAAATCGACAGAAGCGAGAGGATCGAGTTGAGGACTGAGGAGAACATGTTCTCCCGCAGCCATTTGACGATCCCGCGCTCGGTCGCCGGAGGCGGAGATTGCGGAATCTGCGTCTCGCGGACGAAGGCGACGGTATTTGCGTGAGTGTCGCTCATATCAACGCTCCTTCAGCTTGACGGAGTTGTTGTACCAGTTGCCGACGGCCGAAATGCTCAACGACAGCGACAGGTAGATCGCCATAAGGAGCAGAACGCTCTCCATCTCGCGACCGGTCTGGTTCCGGGTGATGTTGCCCAGCGTGCCCGTCAGATCCATGTAGCCAATAGCCAGAGCCAGCGACGAGTTCTTCGTCAGGTTCAGGTAATTGGAGATCATCGGCGGGATGATGACGCGAAGTGCCTGCGGCAGGACCACGAGGTTCATGATGCGGTTCGGACGAATACCCAGCGATGCGGCTGCTTCGGTCTGACCTTTGCTGACCGACAGGATGCCCGCCCGAACGTTTTCTGCCACGAAGGCCCCGGTGTAGAGCGACAACGCAATCCAGAGTGCGATCAACGAATTTCGCAGGTGAATGCCGCCGCTGAAGTTGAAGCCCGCAAGCTCAGGATACTCCAGTCCAATCGGGGACCCCATGACAAGCTGGGTCAGGATCGCCGGGACGAAGAACAGGCCCAGGCCGACCCAGAACACCGGCAGGATCTGTCCGGTCTCTTCCTGACGCTTCTTTGCGAACCAACGGAACGCGAAGATTGCGACGATGGAAGCGAGAAACACGCCGACGACGAGTGCGGAGCCCGCCTCATAGGTCGGACGGGGAATGTAGATGCCACGGTTCGTGATTGCGACACTGTCCCACAGACTCATTGTGGCATCCGGGTTGTCCCCCCGGAAGGCGCGCGGCTGAGGTGGTACCTTGATCATCACGCCCATGATCAGAACGATCCAGAGCAGGACGGGGACGTTGCGGAAGGCCTCAACGTAGACGGCTGAAAGCTGACGCACGATCCAGTTCGGCGACAGGCGCAGCACGCCCATAATCACGCCGATCACGGTGCAGGTGATGCAGCCAAGAACAGCGACCAGCAATGTATTGAGCAGGCCAACAAGCGTGGCCCGGCCATGGGTCATCTGGCTATCATATTCGATAAGACGCTGGTTGATGTCATATCCGGCAACGCTTCCCAAGAAGCCGAAATTGAAATCCTGACCAGCAGCGGCGAGGTTGCTGACAGCGTTGTTGAGCAGCCAGCCCAGGCCGGCAATCAGCGCCAGAAGGGCGATGATCTGAATTGTAACGGAACGATATCGTGTATCGTAAAGCAGCTGGGATAGGCGAAAGCCCTCATCCCCCTGTGAATGGTCGGTAACCGCGGTCATTGCCGCCCCTCTTCCCTGATGTGGTGAGCCCCGAAAGCGTCGAGGACTGCGTGGTAGACGAAAACCTGCTGACCTGGTCTGTTGCCCGGTCTTGTGCTGGTCCTATCCCCGATAGAGTTGGGGCGCGCCTCGAAAGGCGCGCCCCGGATCAGTTGATCAAATCAACGGAACGGCGGGCTGTAGAGCAGGCCGCCATCGGTCCACTGTGCGTTCAGACCGCGGGACAGGCCAATCGCGGTGTCCGGGCCGATGTTCGCGTCGAAGACTTCGCCGTAGTTACCACCAACAGCGATTGCGTTCTTCGCCCAGTCTGCGGACAGACCCAGCATCTCACCCAGGGAACCTTCGGTGCCGAGCAGACGGTTGATTTCCGGGTTGTCGGTGCCAGCTGCCATCTCTTCGAGGTTGGCAGAGGTGATGCCCAGCTCTTCAGCTGCGATCAGCGCGTTGAGCGACCAGCGCACAACGTCACCCCAAGCGTGGTCGCCGTGACGCACGAGCGGGCCGAGCGGCTCTTTGGAGATGATCTCAGGCAGAACGATGTGTGCTGCTGCATCTTCGAATGCCGCACGTGTCGCCGCGAGGCCGGATGCGTCCGTCGTGTAGACGTCACATGCGTTCGCGAGATACTGCTGCTGAGCTTCTGCGTTGGTCTCGATCGGAACCGGCTCGTAGGACATGCCGTTTGCACGGAAGTAGTCTGCGAGGTTGAGTTCGGTCGTCGTACCGGTCTGGATGCAGACCGTTGCGCCGTCGAGCTCGGTCGCGGAGGTCACGCCGAGATCTTCGCGGACCATGAAGCCCTGACCATCGTAGTAGTTGATGCCGGTGAATTCGAACTCGAGATCAACGTCACGGGAGAAGGTCCACGTGGTGTTGCGTGCGAGCATGTCGATTTCGCCGGAGGCAAGTGCGGTGAAGCGCGTGGAACCGGTCGTCGGGATGAACTCAACTGCGGAGCCATCACCGAGAACTGCAGCTGCGACTGCGCGGCAAACCGCGACGTCGAAGCCTTCCCACTCACCGTTTGCATCCGGAGCAGCGAAGCCGACGAGACCGGTGGTCACGCCGCAACGCAGGGAGCCACGGTCCTGCACTTCAGCAAGGGTCTGCGCGGAAGCAGCACCTGCGACGAGTGCGGAGGCGGCGAGTGCGCCGAAGAATACGGATTTTTTCATTGATTACCTCTTCCCTGGGTAACCGCTGCAACTTTTGAAGCAACGGTGCCGGCCACATTGGACCAGCGTGAACTGTCGGCTTGTCTCCAAACCGGGTGCAAGTCTGAGCAGCGACATGGCGGATCGTCAAGGGGTGCACGCCTCCGATCAAATTATGTCACAATTGCTGACTAATTATGAGCGGTGCGTGTTGATCTTCGAATTGTATGCATCCAATCGACGGCACGCTGTGAATCGAACGCGCTGCGTTGGCGACGACAATTCAGCGGATCAGCAATTCAAAATCTGGTGTCGTTGCCGTCAAAGCTGTGTGAAAACGCACATTATGTGCATAGCACCGGAAAAAGGTCAGCCATACATACCTAAATGCAATTACCCCCGCAGGCGCGATTGCGCCCCAACGCGGTCTACTGCCGGATCGCATGCTGAACTTTCTGACGAACGGATCGGTGAGGGTGGCTTTTTTTGACGCACCCCCGACAATTCCGACCGAATTGCCAATCGATTTGGTCGAATTTGCCGGAGCATCCGTATTTCTGCGGACACCGAATCACATCTGGTGATGGGACAGCGCGTCAGAATTGATAGACGAGACAGGTGGTCGAGCCGGTTGCGTAGGTCTTTCCGTCATCGACCCCAACGATGCGACCTTCCGCGACGCCGGTGCGCCGCCCGGCATGCGTAACTTCGCCAATCGCACGGACCTCGCCTGAATTGGCGAACAGTGGACGGATAATGTTAATTTTGTATTCCAGCGTCGTGTAGCCACGCCCCGCTGGCAAAGTCGTCTGAACCGCGCAAGCCATGCAGCTGTCGAGCAAGGTTCCGAACCAGCCGCCATGGATCGTGCCGATGGGGTTCATCGCCTTGAATGTCGGCTTGCCGCGAAAAACGACACGCCCTTCAGAGGCCTCCTCCATCCAGTAGTCGAGCGTTTCCCCGATTGGCGGGGCCGGAAGCTCTCCCCGCTGAATTGCGGTGATGAACTCAAGCCCCGACATCGCGGCGATCTGTTCTGGCTTTGCCAGCTCTTCGAGGGATTGGGCGTATTTTGGCATCTGGATCAGCCTTTCCGGATCAGGTGCAACAGCGTTTCGGCATGGCGAAATGCGGCTTCCTTGATCGCGCGTTCGGCCACAGCCTCTTCATCTTCGCCCCATTGCTCCTGCTGGAACAGGGCATCAAGCTCTGCCACCGGCCATGCCGACGCAGCGTCAATGCGCCCGGCCGCCACGGCAAGTCCCAAGACAAGGCTACCGGAAAGGGTCACCAAATCATGCAGCGCCGTGAGTTCGTAGTCGTCAAACTGCGCCAGCTGCGCTTTCAGATTCGCAAGCGATTGAGCTGGCTGGGGCTGCGGGATCAGCCCGGCAACCGGAAGCAAACGCGCATCATAGGTATCCGCCGCCCAATCCAGCATGGGATCCCACGCGGCCGCTTGCCGGGCGATCAAGCTGTCAGGATAGTCTGCGCGGTAGCACAGCAGATCAGTTTCGCCATAGCTTGCCAGCATCTCGATCACGTCATCGCGCTGCGGAGCAACCTTCTCAATTGCGGAGTTCGCGGATCGCGTGAACGGCATGCTGAGCGGATTGATCTTCTCATCTTGTGCGTGCCATTCCGCCGCAATCCTTTGCGCCAACGCATGAGACGGCACGATCAGCAACTGTTTGCCCGGAGTGCGAACATTGCGACCATCGAGCGTGACGGTCCAACCGCCCTCAGCCTTGGCAACATCTGCCTGTTTCCAAAAGCGCTTCGCGGCCCACTCGCTCATGCCCATAGCGCCTCCAGCGCGCCATCTATCTCGTCAAAATGTCCGATAATCTGCTGCGCGCCAGCTGCGTGAAGGTGTTCGACCGGGTGATACCCCCACTCTACACCCAACGCCCGAACGCCCGCAGCGCGGCCCATCTGCATGTCAAAGGTCGTGTCCCCGATCATCACGGCCATGCTGGGCTCGACCCCCGCCTCGGCAAGAGCGGTTTCGACCATCGCGGGATGCGGTTTGGACGGGTGAAAGTCCGCGGTTTGTGACGTGACGAAGAACCGGCGCAGATCATGTGCAGCAAAGAGGTGATCGAGACCACGCCGGGACTTTCCCGTCGCAACACCCAGCAACCAGCCCGCCCGGTCGAGCCGTTCGAGCGCTTCGATCGCCCCAGGATAAAGTTGGATCGAAGCCTCGCCGCCCGTCTCGGCACGCAAGGCGACAAACGAGTCCTTATAGGCCGTCACGAGCCGCGCGACATCATCCGGTGCGAGGTCAGGCGAAAGCGTGGAAATTGCTTCGGTCAGCGAAAGGCCGACAATCGACAACACCTGCTCGCGCGAAGGCGGCTGAAGATCGCAGCTCTCGTAGCCACGGGCCATTGCGCCGACGATCAACGCTTGGGAATCGACCAACGTGCCGTCGACATCGAAAATCGCAAGTTTCATTCCAGATCCTCAAACGGATCTTCGGCAATCTCACGGGGATCCCACGCAAATGTCTCCCACGTGCGCGCCATGTGATCGGGCAAGGGCGCGGTCAGATGCAGGCGGGCGCCCGTCACCGGATGCTCGAATGTCAGCGAACGTGCATGCAGATGCAGCTTGCGACTGATATCGCCGCCAAGCTGCGCACCCCAACCGTCCCCTTCGTTCGTCTGCGAATTGCCGCCATATTTGCCGTCGCCCACAATCGGTGTCCCGATCTCAGCCATATGCGCACGCAGCTGATGTGTCCGCCCGGTGATCGGAGAGAGCGCAACCCATGACGTCCGCTTTCCGGCTGCATCGAGTACCATGTAGTCGGACACCGCGCGCTTTGCCCCGGGGGTCCGATCCACGTCATCGGGGTGGATGCAGATCATCTTCTCCCCTGCCCCGTTCGGGCCGTGACCGGCAGCCTTGACCAAACCAAAACGGATTGTCCCTGCTTTCGGCGCAGGCACACTTGCCACCGCCGCCCAATAGATCTTGCGCGTCCGGCGTGACTGGAAGGCCCGGGCCAACCCGGCTGCCGCGCGGCCATTCCGCGCCAGAACCAAAACGCCCGAGGTATCCTTGTCGAGGCGGTGAACCAGCTTTGGCCCGTCCTCCAATTCGAAGGCAAGCGCGGGGGCCAGACCATCGACATGCCGTGTCTGACCAGATCCCCCCTGAACGGCGAGACCTGCAGGCTTGTTGAGCGCAATAATGTCATCATCACGGTAAATGACGCAGGCCCGGATCATCTCTGCATCCGCATCGGAGATTCTGGGCTTAGGTTTCGCGCGCGGAACGTCCGTGTCCGGCGCCGGCAGCGGGGGAACACGCAGAACAGCCCCCTCGCTCAACCGGGTCGCTGACTTCACGCGGCCACCGTCCAGACGGATTTCGCCCTTCCGGCACATCTTTTCGATCTGCCCCTGCCGCAGATGCGGCCACGTCTTGCGAAACCATCGGTCGAGGCGCTGATCCTGCGCGTCGGGTCCGAGCGTCAACATCTGAACACCACTCATCCGCTCACTCCCCGGATCACCATCATTCCAAGCGCGCATCCCGCGACGCATGCCGCCAAACTGCCCCCGGCATAGAGCGCCGCAGCACCCACGCGACCCGCATCGGCCATCGTCACGACATCCAGCGAAAACGTGGAAAAGGTCGTAAACCCACCAAGGACACCCGTCATCAGGAAAGCCGCGACACGTGGATCGGCCTCTCGCACAGCCGGAAGGGCCGCGAGTGCGCCAATCAAAAGAGAGCCAAGAAGGTTCGCGCTGAAAACAGCCATCGGCCAGTCGGCGCCAACCATTGCGCGTGATAAGCCATAGCGACCCGCGGCCCCCAAAGCTCCTCCTAGCATTACCGACCAGATCATTCCGTCACCCGCGCTGCGTTCGGGCCTGTCTATGCCTGCAAGCCGGTGGGCCGCAAGGGGATCAGGTCAGTCGACGCGCGACAGTAAATGCGGGTGTTATGCCCAATTGCTGGTGTTCGGCATAGAATTGGCTGAGATCACGTGTCCGCTCTGCGGTCCATTCTGCCAGCGGATCAAGAGCCGGATCCCCGGCATCGCCCAGGAAACACCCCATCGGCCATTCGGGAAACAACCTCGAAGCGGCATGGCCGTGCCACAGGATCCGCAAACGTTCATTCCGGCCATCCGCCGCGATGCGGGCGCTGAGCGACAATACTGCCATCACGCTGCCCTCCATCACTTGAAGAAAGACACCATCGCGGAAACTTAAGACGCCGGTCACCTGATCCCGCACATTTTTCGACTGAGATTCAGCACAAATATCAGCGAGTGTCTTTTCAGGAAGCCAGGGCGGGCACGCAAAGGATCGGTAGACGAGGCGATACACAGCCTCAGACGGAGTACGCTCAAACACAACACTTACTCGGAACAAGCAAAAATACACATGCGCAACTGACGCACACAATACAGATAGAACAGTTAACGCCGGGCGCAATGGTTAATCGTCGTTACCCAGCGTTCTATTTCGCTTCGCCCGCAAACCCGCGAAATAGGCGACTCGCTTGGCAAGTTCACGTTCATGCCCACGTTCAACCGGCACGTAGTAGACGCCCCGCTTCATCGTCTCGGGAAAATAGGACTGACCGGAAAATCCGTCCTCTGCGTCGTGATCGTACTCGTAACCTGCACCATAGCCCTGCTCTTTCATCAAACGTGTCGGCGCGTTGAGGATATGAGCGGGCGGTGGCTCAGACCCAAAGGACTTTGCCGCCTTGCGCGCAGCTTTGTACGCCACATAAGTCGCATTCGACTTGGGCGCGAGGGCGACGTAGATCAGCGCTTGCGCCAGGGCCAACTCACCCTCGGGTGAGCCAAGCCGTTCGTATGTTTGCCAGGATTGCAGGCAGATGTCCTGTGCCTGCGGATCGGCCAGACCAATATCCTCAACCGCCATCCGGGTGATCCGTCGCGCCAGGAACCGCGGATCTTCACCACCTTCGAGCATTCGGGCAAACCAATAGAGAGCAGCATCCGGGTCAGAGCCGCGAACTGATTTGTGCAGCGCCGAGATCAGGTTGTAGTGCTCGTCCCCGGATTTATCATATTTGCTGGCGCGCCGCGTCAGGCGTGCGGTCAGCGTCGGCCGGTCAATCGGCTGTGTCGCGCCCCAGCTCAGAACCTGTTCGGCGAGGTTCAGCAACGCCCGACCGTCCCCATCCGCCATCTCCGTCAGCGCTTCGCGGGCCGGACCATCGAGTGGCAATGCCCCCTCCGACTTTTCGACCGCCTGCAAGATGCGTTCGAGTGCGATCAGGTCCAGCCGCTTGAGCGTGATGACCTGCGACCGGCTGAGCAATGCGGCATTCAGTTCGAAAGACGGATTCTCAGTCGTTGCGCCGACCAGCACGATGGTGCCGTCTTCCATATGAGGAAGAAACCCGTCCTGCTGCGCCTTGTTGAAACGGTGGATCTCATCAACGAAGAGCAGCGTTCCCCGCCCGTTCTGACGGCGCAGTTTTGCGACCTCGAACACTTTGCGAAGGTCCGGCACACCGGTGAAGATCGCACTGATCTGTACAAACGCGAGGTCGGTTTCGTCGGCCAACAGACGCGCAATGGTTGTCTTGCCGACCCCTGGTGGGCCCCAAAAAATCACGGAACCCAGTTGGCCTGAGGCCAGCATCGCACCAAGTGGCCCGTCCGGCCCCAGCGCATGATCCTGCCCAATCACATCAGCCAGCTTTCCCGGGCGCATGCGGTCCGCCAACGGCCGCGGTGCTTCTGCCTTGGGATCACGGGGGGTGTCGAACAAATCTGCCATGGCTTCCCCTCAGTCCGTCGCCGATCTCGCTGCGACCGGCTTCTTCTTGGCTAAAATATCCCCGCCGGAGGCTGCCGTCACATGCAAAAGGCCCCAGCGTCTCCGCCAGGGCCTTGAAAAACTCTCAACGGAAGGAGGACTTACTCTTCCTCAGCTGCCGCTTCTTCGGCTGCGACACGGGCTTTATCGCCTGCGCCTTTCGCGTCAACATCGCGGTCCACCAGTTCGATGATCGCCATCGGAGCCATGTCACCATAGCGGAAACCCGCCTTCAGCACACGGGAGTAACCGCCATTGCGGTCAGCATAACGCGGTGCAAGCGTGTCGAACAGTTTGGAAACAGCCGCTTCCTGCTTGAGCTGTGCCAGCGCCAGACGGCGGCCATGCAGGTCGCCCTTCTTGCCGAGCGTGATCACTTTGTCGATGATCCGCTTCAGTTCCTTGGCCTTGGGCAGGGTCGTCTTGATCTGCTCATGCTCGATCAGCGAGCAGGCCATGTTGGAGAACATCGCCTTGCGGTGCTCGTGGGTGCGGTTGAGCTTACGGTAACCATTACCATGACGCATTTTCGTATTCCTTCTTAGCTTTTATGCTTTGTCTGGAGCGCCATGCGTGTGGCGCCCTCTCCTTGGGGCGGAATTGCCCGTTTTTGTTCAATGCGCCCCGGCCATAAGCCGGGGTCTCGTTATCTCATCTCGGCCCCGGATCGTGTCCGGGGCTTCGGCCCTGCAGGCCTCAGAACTGGTCTTCGAACTTCTTGGCCAGATCTTCGATGTTCTCTGGCGGCCAGTCGACGATGTCCATGCCGAGGTGCAGCCCCATGCCGGTCAGCACTTCTTTGATCTCGTTCAGAGACTTGCGGCCGAAGTTCGGCGTGCGCAGCATTTCTGCTTCGGTCTTCTGGATGAGATCGCCGATGTAAACGATGTTGTCGTTCTTCAGGCAGTTCGCGGAACGGACGGACAGTTCCAGTTCGTCCACCTTCTTGAGCAGAAGCGGGTTGAACTCCAGGTCGTCCTCTTCCTCAACACCGCGGGCCGCTTCGGGCTCATCGAAGTTGACGAACACATTCAGCTGGTCCTGCAGAATGCGTGCCGCATAGGCGATTGCATCCTCAGGCGTGACGGAACCGTCAGTCTCCAGCGTCAAGGTCAGCTTATCATAGTCGAGCACCTGTCCCTCACGGGTCGGCTCAACCTTGTAAGACACCTTGCGCACGGGGGAGTAGAGCGCGTCGACGGAGATCAGGCCGATCGGCGCATCTTCAGGACGGTTTTTGTCCGCTGCGACATAGCCCTTACCGGTCTCAACCGTCAGTTCCATGTAGACCGACGCACCATCGTCGAGGTGGCAGATCACGTGGTCCTTGTTCAGAACCTCAATGCCCGCGCTTTCAGAAATGTCGGCGGCGGTCACGACGCCCGGTCCTTTTGCGGAGATCGAAACGCGCTTAGGCCCTTCGACTTCCATGGAAAGAGCAACACCCTTGAGGTTCAGCACGATGTCGGTGACGTCTTCGCGGACACCGGCAACGGAAGAGAACTCATGCAGAACGCCGTCGATCTGGACGGAGGTGATTGCAGCACCCTGAAGGGAGGAAAGCAGCACGCGGCGCAGTGCGTTGCCAAGCGTCAGGCCAAAGCCACGCTCAAGCGGTTCTGCCACGGCGGTCGCCTGACGGCGCGGGTCTTTGCCCGGCTTGATGTCGAGGCTTTGCGGACGGATGAGAGTCTGCCAGTTCTTGTGGATCATCTAGTGTCCTCCATACCAGTTCCCGACCGGATCCTGTATCGGGAACGCCCGAGGAATTCTCAGACTTCGAATGCGGAAATGGGCGCGCGCGAGCCCCGGAAAAGGCCCGCGCGCACCCCAAATTGGTGTCAATCAGACGCGGCGACGCTTCGGCGGGCGGCAGCCATTGTGAGCGATCGGGGTCACGTCACGGATCGCCGTGATCGTGAAGCCGATTGCACCGAGTGCGCGCAGCGCGCTCTCACGACCAGAACCGGGGCCCTGCACCTCAACATCGAGGGTGCGCATGCCATGCTCCTGCGCCTTGCGGCCCGCATCTTCTGCAGCAACCTGTGCAGCATAAGGCGTGGATTTACGGGAGCCCTTGAAGCCCATCGTGCCGGCAGAGGACCATGCAATCGCATTGCCCTGCGCGTCAGAGATCAGGATCTTGGTGTTGTTGAAAGAAGAGTTCACATGCGCGACGCCAGCCGAGATGTTCTTGGAGACCTTCTTCTTTGCGCGAATCTTATCACGTGCCATTGATCAGCCCTCCTTACTTCTTCTTGCCCGCGATGGCCTTTGCAGGGCCCTTGCGCGTGCGTGCGTTGGTGTGGGTGCGCTGACCGCGAACCGGAAGGCCACGGCGGTGACGCAGGCCACGGTAGCAACCGAGGTCCATCAGACGCTTCACGTTCATGGAGTTCTCACGGCGCAGATCGCCTTCGACAGTGTACTCACCATCAATGATCTCGCGGATTTTCGCCGCGTCTGCGTCGGACAGCTCGTTCACACGGGTGGTGGGCTCAACGCCAGCAGCTTCACAGATGTTCACTGCGGAGGTGCGGCCGATGCCGTGAATATAGGTCAGAGAAATCTGAACCTGCTTGTTGGTCGGGATGTTTACGCCGGCAATACGCGCCAAGGCTATTCTCCGTTCTTGCAGTTGCGGTTCCGTAGTACCGGAACCTTTTTTCACAACGAAGGCCCATCGGTCATATGTCCGATGGACCTGATTAAAGGGTCTGAACCCGATTCTCCGGCTATCCGGGGAGGTGGCCTGATATAGAGATTCGAAAGCGCCTGTCAACCATAGGGTTGACAGAGCGTGAATTAGTCGTTCAGCGCCGCGGCAATGTCGGCCTGAACGGCGTCCATAGTGCCCAAGCCGTCAACCGATTTCAGCTGGCCTTTGGCGTGGTAGTAACCGATCAGCGGTGACGTTTTCTTGTAATACTCCATCAAGCGAGTCGTCATCGCCTCTGCGGTATCGTCAGCCCGCGCAGACTGCCCGGCAGCCACCGCTTCCTTCGCACGGTTCACAACGCGCGCGACGAGAATATCGTCTTCGACCTGAAGTTCGATCACCGCATCGAGATTTTGGCCAAACTCGTCCAGCAACTCACCCAGCGCATCAGCCTGTGCCAGCGTGCGGGGGAAACCGTCGAAGATGAAACCACCTTCAGAGCCGTTCTGAAGCTGCTCGCGGATGAGGCCGATGACGATTTCATCGGTCACAAGCTCACCACGCGCCATGACACCGGCGACCATGTTGCCCATCTCAGTGCCCGATGTCTTTGCCGCGCGAAGCATATCACCGGTGGAAAGCTGAACCATTCCCCGCTCTTCCACGAGTTTCTGGGCTTGGGTGCCTTTACCAGCACCCGGAGGGCCAAGCAGGATAATGTTCATCAGCGGCGTCCTTGCGTTTTTTTCTTACGCGCACCTTTACCGCGAAGCTTCGATTTTTCAATGAGGCTTTCATATTGATGGGCAAGCATGTGGCTTTGGATCTGGCTGACCGTATCCATCGAAACGCTCACCACGATCAGCAGTGACGTTCCGCCAAAGTAGAAGGGGATCGCAAACTGCGAGATCAGAAGTTCTGGCAACAGGCAGACCGCAGTCAAATAGGCGGAGCCGACGACCAGCAGGCGGGATACAACATAGTCGAGATATTCCGCTGTCCGCTTGCCTGGACGAATACCGGGCACGAAGCCGCCCTGTTTCTTGAGGTTGTCAGCTACATCATCCGTCTTGAACGCCACATTCGCGGTGTAGAAATAAGCGAAGAACACGATCAGGAAGCCAAAGAACAACAGGTTCAGCGGTTGGCCACGGCCCATATAGGCCGAGACCCAGCTGAGCCAGCCACCGCCCTCACCCGTGCCGCCGAAGGTGGCGACGGTCTGCGGCAGCAGCAGCAGGGATGATGCGAAGATCGCCGGGATCACACCCGCCGGGTTAATTTTGACCGGCAGGTGAGAGCTCTCACCCCCATACATCTTATTGCCGACCTGACGGCGGGGGTACTGGATGTGGATCTTGCGCAATGCGCGCTCGATGAACACCACGAAGGCAATAACAGCGATCGCCATCACGATCACAGCGAGGATAACGCCGCCCGAGAGTGCGCCGGTGCGGCCTGCTTCGAAGAACTGTGCAAGCGCTGCCGGTAGCTCTGCAATGATTCCGACGAAGATGATCAGAGAGATGCCGTTGCCGATGCCGCGTGCCGTGATTTGCTCACCGAGCCACATCAGGAACATGGTACCACCGACCAGCGTGATCACCGTGGACGCACGGAAGAACCAACCCGGATCGGTCGCCAAACCGCCTGATTCCAGGCCGACCGCGATGCCATAGCCCTGGAACAGCGCCAGGAAAACGGTGCCATAGCGTGTGTATTGGTTGATCTTTCGGCGGCCCTGCTCCCCTTCCTTCTTCAATTGCTCCAACGAAGGAACCATCGAGGTCAGAAGCTGCACGATGATGGAGGCCGAAATATAGGGCATGATCCCGAGCGAGAAGACCGCCATACGGCTGATCGCGCCACCGGTGAACATGTTGACCATGCCACCAATGCCCTGGCCCGCCTGCTCGAAGAAGAGGCGAAGCTGTTCAGCATCAATTCCGGGAACCGGAATATAGGTGCCGACGCGATAGACGATGAGTAGTCCGAGGGCGAAGAGAATACGTTGCTGAAGCTCTTTGGCTTTGCCAAAGGTGCGCCAGCTCATGTTCGCTGCCATCTGTTCCGCTGCGGATGCCATGTATGGGCTCTCCCGTTCATGCAAGCGCCGCCGAACCGATTGGGCTCAGGCGGCGCGAAAGGTCAGGTGCAAGATGTAAGGGGCGTGACCCGCCCCCACAACCTTATTCGGCAGCTTCTGCCGCGCCTGTGACTGTCAGCGAGCCGCCAGCCTTCTCAACCGCCTCAACAGCGCCTTTGGAAGCGCCGGTGACGGAGAGTTTGACTGCCGCCGTGATCTCACCTTTGGCGAGCACGCGAATGCCGTCGCGCTTGCGACGGATCACACCGGTTTCGACCAGCGTATCCTCGGTGATGTCGGACGAGGCATCGAGCTTGCCCGCGTCGATGAACTTCTGGATCAGGCCGAGGTTGATAACAGCGTAGCGCTTGGGGTTCGGCACGTTGAAGCCGCGCTTGGGCAGACGCTGGTAGAGCGGCATCTGGCCACCCTCGTAGCCATTGATGGCCACACCCGAACGGGATTTCTGACCCTTGATACCACGGCCACCCATCTTACCGATGCCGGACCCGGGACCACGGCCAACCCGCTTGCGGGATTTCGTTGCGCCTGGATTGTCGCTGAGTTCATTCAGTTTCATTGTCGCTCTCCTCTTGCCGGATACGCCCACCGAGCGAAAAACGGGGACCACGGCGTGTGATATAGATTCGCCTGACAGAGTCAGACCGTGAGCGTTTAGCGGTGATGGCAGCGGACGACAAGGGCGATCTCACAGAAGGTGACGTGGAAACACTATCAAAGCAGGTTGAGAACATCGCTTCGAACAACGCACCGCGCAACGGGCACCGTTGCGCCGCGCCGTTCCGCCCCCACGGGGCGGCGCGTTTGCGCCACCCCTCGGAACGGCGCTCTCACATGTCTGTTTCGCGGTTTAACCGAGTAGTGCCGCATAACCAAAAAAAGGCCCCGCCGAAGCAGGGCCCTTCCAAATCGTGTCGAGAAAAGAGCCTCAGCCCTTCTCTTCGAGGATCTCCACCATGTGGGGGATCTTCGCGATCATACCGCGCACTGCCGGGGTGTCCTCAAGTTCGCGCACTTTGTGCATCTTGTTGAGGCCCAGGCCGATCAGCGTTGCGCGCTGATCGTCGGGACGGCGGATCGGGGAGCCGATCTGTTTGATAACGATGGTAGCCATGTCTTATGCCTCCGCCGCTTCTTCAACAGGAGCTTCCGCGGGTGCGTCAGTCTTGGGCAGGATGTCGGCCACCTTCTTACCGCGACGCTGAGCCACGGAGCGGGGGGACGATTCCTTTTGCAGACCATCGAGCGTCGCACGGATCATGTTGTAAGGGTTCTGCGAGCCGGTGGACTTTGCCACGACGTCCTGAACGCCCAACATCTCGAACACGGCGCGCATCGGGCCGCCTGCGATGATCCCGGTACCTTGCGGTGCCGTGCGCATCACGACCTTACCAGCGCCGTGACGGCCCTGCATGTCATGGTGCAGCGTGCGGCCCTCACGCAGCGGAACGCGGATCATTGCGCGCTTTGCTGCTTCGGTCGCCTTGCGGATCGCCTCGGGAACTTCGCGGGCCTTGCCTTTGCCGAAGCCAACACGGCCCTTCTGATCGCCAACAACGACGAGAGCTGCAAAGCCGAAGCGCTTACCACCCTTGACGGTCTTGGAGACCCGGTTGATCGCAACAAGGCGATCGGCGAATTCCGGGGTTTCGTCGCGGTCGCGACGGTCCCGGCGATTGTCTTCACGTGCCATTATCGCCTCCTTAGAACTTCAGGCCGCCCTCGCGGGCCGCGTCTGCAAGTGCCTTGACCTTCCCGTGGAACAGGAAACCGCCACGATCGAAATAGACATCTTCGATGCCTTTCTCTTTCGCACGCTCGGCAATCGCAGCGCCGACCTTTGCGGACGCTTCGATGTTGTTTTTGCCCACGATTCCCAGTGCCGGCTCCAACGAGGAAGCAGAGGCCAGGGTCACGCCCTGAACATCGTCGATGATCTGCACCGAGATGTTCTTGGACGAGCGGTGGACGCTCAAGCGCGGGCGGCCATTGGCCGTCCGACGCAGTTTGTTCCGGACGCGCAGACGACGCTTCTGGAACAGTTGACGTTTGCTGTTCGCCATGTCTTGCGCTCCTTACTTCTTCTTGCCTTCCTTACGGAAGATAAATTCATCTTTATATTTGATGCCTTTACCTTTGTAAGGTTCGGGTTTGCGCCATTCGCGGATGTTCGCGGCTACCTGACCGACAACCTGCTGGTCGATACCTTCGACCTTCAGTTCTGTGGGCTTCGTCGCCGTGATGGTCACACCCTCGGGGATGTCGAACTCGACATCGTGAGAGTAGCCGAGCGCCAGCTTCAGGACCTTGCCCTGTACCTGCGCACGATAACCAACACCGTTGATTTCAAGCTCTTTCGTGAACCCGGTGGTAACACCGGTGACGAGGTTCGCAACCTGCGTGCGGGACATGCCCCACTGCTGGCGTGCGCGCTTGGACTTGCCACGCGGCACAACGTTGATCGCGTTGTCCTCGACCTTCAGGTCCACATCGTCGGTCGCGGTGAATGTGCGGACGCCTTTCGGGCCCTTCACCTCGATCGTCTGGCCGGAGACGGACGCCGTAACGCCGCTGGGCAGATCGACCGGTTTCTTTCCGATACGAGACATTGTGTAGGCCTCCTCAGAATACCGTGCAGAGCACTTCGCCGCCAACATTGGCGGAGCGTGCCTGCGCGTCGGACATGATGCCGCGCGGGGTGGAAACAATGGCGACACCCAGGCCCTGACGAACCTGCGGGATCTCCTTCACGCTGGAATACACGCGACGACCGGGGGTCGACACACGCTTCAGCTCACGAATGACCGGCTCGCCATCGAAGTACTTGAGTTCGATGCGCAGCGCGGGGTGGTTCCGCTCATCCAGGGTCTTTTCATACCCACGGATGTAGCCTTCGGCCTCGAGCACGTCGAGAACCCAGGCCCGCACTTTAGACGCAGGGGAGACCACAGAGGTCTTACCGCGCATTTGTGCGTTGCGGATGCGGGTCAGCATATCGCCGAGAGGATCGTTCATAGACATCTAATATCCCTCCCTTACCAGCTCGACTTGACCATGCCGGGGATCTGCCCAACGGAGGCATAATCCCGGAGCGCGATCCGGCTCATCTTGAGCTTACGGTAGTAAGCCTTCGGACGACCCGTCACTTGGCAACGGTTGTTCAGGCGCGTCGGCGAGGAGTTGCGTGGAAGCTTTGCAAGCTCCATGCGGGCCTTGAAACGCTCAGCGCGATCAAGGCTTTCATCCAGTGCCTTTGCTTTCAGTTCTGCTCGCTTGGCGGCGTATTTCGCGACGAGGCGCTCACGCTTGGCCTGGCGGGCGATCATGGATTTCTTAGCCATTCTCTTAAGTCCTTCCCGCTCAGTTCGTGAAGGGCATGTTGAAATGCTTCAACAGTGCCTTCGCTTCGGCGTCGGTTGCCGCCGTGGTGCAGATCACGATGTCCATGCCCCACATGACATCAACCTGGTCGTAGTTGATCTCGGGGAACACGATGTGCTCTTTCAGGCCCATGGCGTAGTTGCCACGACCATCGAAGCTCTTGCCGTTCACGCCGCGGAAATCGCGAACGCGGGGCAGTGCGACATTCACCAGGCGGTCCATGAAGTCGTACATGCGGTCACCGCGGAGCGTGACCTTGACGCCGAGGGGCATCTCTTCACGCACCTTGAAGCCCGCGATGGACTTCTTGGCTTTGTTGATAACCGGCTTCTGGCCAGCAATCGCCATCATGTCATCATGAGCCGACTTGATCTTCTTGCTGTCACCAACAGCCTCACCAACGCCCATGTTCAGGACGATTTTGTCGAGGCGCGGGATCTGCATGTCGTTCTTGTAGGAAAACTCTTCCTTCAGAGCGGCCTTGATCGTGTCGCGGAACAGCGTCTTGAGACGCGGGGTATAGGATGCAGCATCAAGCATTGATCGTCTCCCCGGATTTCTTGGCGAAGCGCACCTTCTTGCCGTCTTCCATGCGGAAGCCAACGCGGGTGGCGCCACCCTCTTTCGGGTCAACCAGCGCGAGGTTGGAGAGCTGGATCGGCATTTCCTTGGAAATGCGGCCGCCCTGGCTCGTCTGGGATTGCTTGGTGTGACGGATCGCGACATTGATGCCGGACACGACAGCTTTGCCTTCTTTCGGCATCACTGCGGTGATCTCACCTTCGCGGCCCTTGTCCTTGCCCGCGAGCACGACGACTTTGTCACCTTTGCGGAGTTTGGCAGCCATCTTACAGCACCTCCGGGGCAAGCGAGATGATCTTCATGAAGTTCTTCCCGCGCAGCTCACGTACGACCGGCCCGAAGATACGGGTGCCGACAGGCTCGTTGGAATTGTTCAGGATCACCGCGGCGTTGCGGTCAAAACGGATAGCCGTGCCATCTTCGCGGCGCACTTCCTTGGCGGTGCGAACGACGACGGCCTTACGGACGTCACCCTTCTTCACGCGACCGCGCGGAATGGCCTCTTTGACGGACACGACAATGATGTCGCCGACGGAAGCGTATTTACGCTTGGATCCGCCGAGAACCTTGATGCACTGAACCCGGCGGGCGCCGGAGTTATCAGCGACATCCAGATTCGTCTCTACCTGGATCATGGTCTAGTCTCCCGACCTGTGGGGACCATCTGTTCGACCGGCCCCACGGTTTCGTTAAAGGTTATTCCGACGCTTCGGTCAGAACTTCCCAGCGCTTCGTCTTCGAGCGCGGTGCACATTCGATGATGCGAACGGTGTCACCGACCTTGAAGGCGTTCTGTTCATCGTGAGCCCGGTACTTCTTGGACTTACGAATGGTCTTCTGCAGAACGGGGTGCTTGAAACGGCGCTCAACGGAGACCGTGATGGTCTGTGCGTTTGCGTCGCTGGTTACCGTGCCGGTAAGGATACGCTTGGGCATGGTCTCACTCCGTCCCGGCGGCTGCAGCCGCCTTTTCGTTCAGGATCGTGTTCACACGGGCAACGTCACGACGGACGGTGCGCATGCGAGCCGTGTTTTCCAGCTGGCCAGTGGCCCCCTGAAAGCGGAGGTTGAAGGCCTCCTTCTTAAGCGCAACAAGCTGCTCGCGCAGCTCATCAGGCGTCTTCTCACGAAGTTCGTTGGCGTTCATCGCCGGTTCCTTTCAACAATCACTGGAGAGCCGCCTTAGAAGCGTCACCCTGATTCCAGTGGAGTAGGTGATAGAGCGGCTCGTGTAGGGGGGTTTGGGCAGGATGGCAAGGGGCAATTCAGATCACTGAAGGCTTTCGGGCCATGCAGCTTTTCGTCCATTTGATATCTAAACAAAAACGATCTTCAGTCCGGGTTGGCGACTATCTCATTATCACTAACAACATCGACATCAGCACTTTCGACTGCCGATAGCCAGCTCCCAGCGGCGATGGCGACCACCGCAACAGAAAAGATAACGAAGAAGAGACCCGAAAATGCCAGCACCAAGCGTGATGTCAAATCTTCCGACAATACTAGTGGAAGATCATAGCTGAAGAATGGGACTAGATATAAAGCACAATCGATCAAATCTATTTCTACATAATTGGAATTTAACCCATATCTCATCTCAAAGTACGAAAATAAGAAGGCACCAAGCGCTGCAAATAATGCAATTAAAGTATGGCAATACATATCTACAAATGTAGAAAGCTTTGCTCTGTATACTACGCCTGCATCATTATTAGACACAAAGCGCATTAAATTGCTATTGAAATCTTGGTTTATATTGGAAGCAGAAAGTGCCGACATATCGAAAACGGTACTTGAAATTCGGAGCGAATAAGCCATCGCCCCGAGACCAAAGCCGAACTGGGCACCGACCATACCTCCATCAAGAAGATGCGACCGAAAAAGCACATCCAATTGCTTGATACAAACCATCACCAGGTACGGACCCATGCCGACAATGGCATAAGAGGCGAGTTTCACTGCCGCAGTGTATCCGAAAAGTCCAAGAACACTGCTATAGAAACGACCAATGTACGGAATACGCACAAAAATTGTCATCGCTGCGGAGAGCGCAGCAAAAACGAAATGAATATAGTAAGAGATTCCGAATAGAATTGAACTAAGAGCGAAAATCAGGCTCTGGCGGACGAATTCTTCTGAAACCACGGTATGGCCCCCACACTATGGGGGCCACACAATCACATTTGTTTACGACTTACCAGTCTTCGCGCTGGACGAAGCGGCACTTCACGGGGAGCTTCATCGCGGCGAGGCGCAGGGCCTCGCGGGCGATTTCCTCGTTCACGCCGTCGATCTCGAACATCACGCGACCCGGCTTCACCTTGGCCGCCCAGTAATCGACCGAACCCTTACCTTTACCCATACGGACTTCGGTCGGCTTCGAGGTGACGGGCACATCGGGGAAGATGCGGATCCACACGCGGCCCTGACGCTTCATGTGGCGGGTCATCGCGCGGCGGGCCGCTTCGATTTGCCGTGCTGTCACACGCTCAGGCTCAGTGGATTTCAGACCGTACTGGCCGAAGTTCAGAGTGGAGCCACCCTTGGCCTCACCCTTGATGCGACCTTTGTGCTGCTTGCGGAATTTCGTACGCTTTGGCGAAAGCATGTTCTCTCTCCTCTACGCCGGATCAGTGCCGGCCGCCGGGACGGCCACCAGACTGAAGTTCCTCGTGACGGCGATCGCGGGCCTGCGGATCGTGCTCCATGATCTCGCCTTTGAAGATCCAGACCTTGATGCCGATGATGCCGTAAGCCGTGGAGCCTTCGACATGTGCGTAATCGATGTCAGCACGCAGGGTGTGCAGGGGCACGCGGCCCTCGCGATACCACTCCGTCCGCGCGATCTCTGCACCGCCCAGACGACCGGCTGCGTTGATCCGGATGCCGAGGGCACCCATGCGCATCGCGTTCTGAACCGCGCGCTTGAGCGCACGACGGAAGGACACACGACGCTCCAGCTGCTGAGCGATATTCTCAGCCACAAGACGTGCATCGATTTCCGGCTTGCGCACTTCGACGATGTTCAGGTGCAGTTCGCTATCGGTGAACTGTGCAAGGGACTTGCGCAGCTTCTCGATGTCAGCACCTTTTTTGCCGATGATCACACCGGGGCGCGCTGCGTGAATGGTCACGCGGCATTTGCGGTGCGGACGCTCGATGATCACACGGGAGATACCGGCCTGCGCCTGGTTCTTGTGGATGTACTCGCGGATCTTGATGTCTTCGTGCAGCAGGTTGCCGTAGTCCTTGGTGTCCGCATACCAGCGGCTGTCCCAAGTGCGGTTGACCTGAAGGCGCAGACCAATCGGATTGACCTTATTACCCATTAGGCTTGCTCCTCTTCGGCGCCGACCTGACGCACCTTGATCGTGACCTGTGAAAACGGCTTCAGGATCTTGCCGAAGCGACCACGTGCCCGCGGACGGCCACGCTTCATCACGAGGTTCTTGCCGACCCAGGCTTCCGCGACGATGAGCTCATCGACGTCGAGACCGTGGTTGTTCTCAGCATTGGCGATAGCAGACTGAAGCGTCTTCTTGACGTCTTCCGCGATCCGCTTCTTGGAGAAGGTCAGATCGGTCAGAGCTTTGTCGACCGGCTTGTTGCGGATCATCTGTGCGACCAGGTTCAGCTTCTGAGGGCTGGTGCGCAGCATCCGGCTGACAGCCATTGCTTCATTGTCCGCGACGCGGCGGGGATTCTTGGACTGACCCATAATTACCTCCGCTTCGCTTTTTTGTCGGCCGCGTGGCCGTAGTAGGTGCGGGTCGGCGAATATTCACCGAACTTCTGCCCGATCATCTCCTCGGTCACGGAGACCGGGATGTGCTTTTTGCCGTTGTACACACCAAAGGTGAGGCCAACGAACTGGGGCAGGATGGTGGAACGACGGGACCAGATCTTGATTACGTCATTGCGACCGGATTCGCGCGCTTTTTCGGCCTTTTTCAGGACGTAGCTGTCGACGAACGGGCCTTTCCAGACTGAACGTGCCATGTGTCAGGCCTCCTTATTTCTTCTTGCGCTGGTGGCGCGTGCGCAGGATGTACTTGTCGGTCGTCTTGTTCGTCCGGGTACGTGCGCCCTTGGTCGGCTTGCCCCACGGGGTAACCGGGTGGCGACCACCGGAGGTCCGACCCTCACCACCGCCGTGCGGGTGATCAATCGGGTTCATCACGACACCACGCACAGACGGGCGGATGCCCTTGTGGCGGTTACGACCTGCTTTACCGAGGTTCTGGTTCGAGTGGTCGGGGTTGGACACGGCACCAACGGTGGCCATGCATTCCTGACGCACGATGCGAAGCTCACCCGAGGAGAGACGCAGCTGTGCGTAGCCACCGTCACGACCAACGAACTGAGCGTAGGAGCCCGCCGCACGTGCGATCTGACCGCCCTTGCCCGGCTTGAGTTCGATGTTGTGAACGATTGTCCCGATCGGCATGCCGGTGAAGGGCATCGCGTTGCCCGGCTTCACATCGACTTTGTCGCCCGCGACGACCATGTCGCCCACTGCGAGGCGCTGAGGCGCGATGATGTAGGCCTGCTCGCCATCGGTATACTTGAGGAGCGCGATGAACGCGGTCCGGTTGGGATCGTACTCGATCCGCTCAACCGCTGCGGCCACGTCGAACTTGCGACGCTTGAAATCCACGATGCGATAGAGACGCTTTGCCCCGCCGCCTTTGCGGCGCATGGTGATCCGTCCGGTGTTGTTCCGGCCGCCGTTCTTGGTCAAACCCTCGGTGAGAGATTTGACCGGACGCCCTTTCCAAAGCTCCGAACGGTCGATCAGAACCAGCCCGCGCTGGCCAGGCGTTGTCGGCTTATACGACTTCAATGCCATCTTGCTGTCTTCCGTTTGCTTGGCGACAGGCCGGGAGCCCGCCGCGGTTTAGAGGGCCCCGAAGGTCCCCAAATTCATGTGTTCTCGCGAACGACGACAAAGCCCCGGACGAATCCGGGGCCAAGTCGATGCGTTCGTGTAGGGGAGTCGTGTGGGGGGGTCAAGGGCGCGAGCAGTGAAACAAGTGCCCTATGCAGCAAGACCTCAGCCAAGCTGCGCATCGCCGGGTCATGGTGCGGCAATCAAGAGGTCGAATGGAGCACTTTATGCCCACCAAATCCGCCTGACCAACCTGCAACGCCCTACAGCAACCCAATCGCCGTGCCCGGGGGGCGGCCCGGCGATGCACGGCGCCTTCAGCTTGATTTTGATTCCGCGTATTATGGAATCGTGGTCTGCTGCTGACTAAGGGATAACTGACCTACGCGGCTCGAACAGACTTCATTTCTTCAAAGCAATCAACGCCTGCTTTTTAGCTTTGAGCCGTGCCGTCTTTTGTTCGTATATTTCAGCAAGCGCATCTTCGTAGATATCAAGAAGATCAAAGTAATCCCCTTCAACCACTTCATCACCGTGCGTTCCAAGGTTACCTACAATTCGCAAGGCATTCATCGACTCAGCTGTATCTGAATCTTTTTTGGTTTTTTCAAATACATCTATTCTCTCGAAAAGGCTCAGACGCTGCGGTTTTCCTTTTTTATCAGGCTTGCTCCTCGCAACCCCTTGCTCGTCCAATACTCGCTCTAAACTTGTTCGCAGCCTCGAGGTTGAGGCTGAAAGATCCGTCCAGAAAAGCTGAAACGCCAATTTCAACTCCTTTTTCACCTGTGCTGGGAGTTGTCTGGATATTGGGAAAATTGGAGGCGCGGGAAACATACTGACTGGCTCTAGCCAAACGTGGTAACCGCCTCCCTCTGGAACACCATAGTCATCGAAATATTCGATATAATCGACACTTACATGGCCACTAACTGATATGACTTCTCCGCAGGTAGCGTTGTCGCAAACTAACATCGTCGTAAATCTTTTGCAGATCCACTCGGGATCCCACTCCTCACGCCCCTGCTCTCGACTGGAATGATGCGGTTCAAGCAAAGCAATAGGAGTCGCCCCACGACGGACTTGTCCTTTGTTGCAACGTGGGCATGGATACGAGTTCGGAAAATCTTCTTGAACATACTTCTGCCAGATTTCTCTATTTATTGCCAATTACATTGTCCTAAATATATATTCGAACCTAATACATATTCCTCCTTTATCGATTTACAAAGGCAAAGCCTAGAAAAACAAGGTTAAGACTGGGTACTGCTCAGAGTGGGCTACAAATAGGCCTCAAGCCAATTAGGCGAGGCAGCTCCCGCCACGTGCCACGCGCGTTCGCGGCTGAAATGCCCCCCTTACACGTTTCCAAGACGCTGTCATTCGCACCCCGCGGGAGGGCGCTTTAGCGCCCACCTAAACTCGTACGCTGCCCTACGTTTCGAGTCGGAGGCCCCATCATGCGCGATGCAAGCGACATTGTTCATTGTGGGATTTCAATCCGGTAAGCCCCCTCAGCGAACACCCGGCAAGCAAAAAGGCCCCCGCCAATCGGCAGGGGCCCTCCTAAAATTCTCACCAATCCGAAAGGATCAGAGGCCGGTGGACACGTCGATCGTGTTGCCCTCTTCGAGGGTCACATAGGCCTTCTTGACGTCCTTGCGCGTGCCGAGGCGACCACGGAAGCGCTTCACTTTGCCTTTGGAGATGGTCGTGTTCACGGCCTTCACCTTGACGTTGAAGAGGCCTTCGACCGCTTCTTTGATCTGCGGCTTGTTGGCGTCAATCGCAACTTCGAAGACCACAGCGCCGGACTCGGACGCCAGCGTGGACTTCTCCGTGATGATCGGACGACGGATCACGTCGTAGAGTTCTGCTTTCACGCTCATTTCAGACGCGCCTCCAGCGCTTCGACGGCGGATTTCGTCAGAACCAGCGTGTCGGCCTTGAGAATGTCATAGACATTCGCACCCATGGACGGGAGCACGTTCACGTCAGCGAGGTTCTGGCTTGCCCGCTTGAAGTTTGCATTCACTTCAGCACCGTCGATGACGAGGGTGCGGTTCCAACCGTTCTTGGAGACCTGACCGGCGAGGGTCTTGGTCTTTGCATCGGCCATATCCGCATTCTCGATCACGACCAGCTCACCCGCGCCTGCCTTGGCAGAAAGCGCGTGCTTCAGGCCGAGGGCACGGAACTTCTTGGTCAGGTCATGCGCGTGGCTGCGCGGAACCGGACCCTTTGTCGTGCCACCCTTGCGGAACTGAGATACACCACGGTCACCATGGCGTGCGCCACCGGTGCCCTTTTGGCGGTAGATCTTCTTCGTGGAATACGAAGTTTCACCACGCGTCAGCGTCTTGTGCGTGCCCTGCTGGCGACGGGCCAGCTGCCAACGCACGACGCGGTGCAGGATGTCCTTGCGCGGCTCAAGACCAAAGACCTCATCAGAGAGGTCGATGGACCCGGCGGCACCGGCATCAAGGTTGATTACGTCGAGTTTCATTTGTCCTCACCCCCTTCAGGAGCGTCCTGAGCCTCGGCAGCAGCTTCGGCTTCGGCAGCCTCGATTGCGGCCTGCTCTTCAGCAGCAGCAGCAGCGGCAGCAGCTTCAGCTTCGGCAGCAGCAGCGGCTTCGGCCTCAGCAGCAGCTTTCGCAGCTTCTTCAGCAGCGGAGCGCAGAGCGGCAGGCAGGATCACGTTATCAGGCAGGGCCTTCTTAACGGCATCCTTGATCGTCACCCAACCACCTTTGGAACCAGGAACGGCGCCTTTGACCATGATCAGGCCACGGTCGCTGTCAGTCTTGACGACTTCCAGGTTCTGAGTGGTCACGCGAACAGCACCCATGTGGCCAGCCATCTTCTTACCTTTGAAGACTTTGCCAGGATCCTGACACTGACCAGTGGAGCCGTGCGAACGGTGGGAGATGGACACACCGTGGGAGGCCCGCAGACCGCCAAAGTTGTGACGCTTCATCGCACCCGCAAAGCCCTTACCGATGGACGTACCCGCCACATCGACATACTGGCCCGCAAAGTAATGATCTGCGGTGATTTCCTCACCCACGTCGATCATGTTCTCTGCAGAGACACGGAACTCCGCCAGCTTCCGCTTCGGCTCAACCTTCGCAACGGCGAAGTGGCCGCGCATCGGCGCGCTGACATTCTTTGCCTTGGCCGAACCCACGCCAAGCTGAACAGCGGAATAGCCGTCACGCTCGGCGGTGCGCTGTGCAACCACCTGGCAGTTTTCCATCTGGAGAACGGTCACAGGGATCTGCTTACCGTCTTCCATGAACAGCCGGGTCATGCCCAGCTTTTTTGCAATCACTCCGGAACGCAACATCGCTCGGCCCCTTAGAGTTTGATTTCAACGTCCACACCGGCGGCGAGGTCGAGCTTCATCAGCGCGTCCACGGTCTGTGGTGTGGGATCGACGATATCCAGCAGGCGCTTGTGCGTGCGGATTTCGAACTGCTCACGGCTCTTCTTGTCCACGTGGGGACCGCGAAGAACGGTGAATTTCTCAATCTTGTTGGGCAGCGGGATCGGACCGCGGACCGTGGCACCCGTACGCTTTGCGGTCGAAACGATTTCCTGCGTGCTGGTGTCGAGCACGCGGTAATCGAAGGCCTTGAGCCGGATGCGAATGTTCTGACCGTTCATTTTGGTCGCCTCATGTTCGCGTGTTCAAAGAGCACGGCCGGAGGGACGATCCCCCCGGCCGGGTATACGATTATTCGATGATGGAAGCGACGACGCCAGCGCCGACGGTGCGGCCGCCTTCGCGGATAGCGAAGCGCAGCTTTTCTTCCATGGCGATCGGGGCGATCAGCTCGACGTCGAACTTCAGGTTGTCGCCCGGCATCACCATTTCGGTGCCTGCGGGAAGCTCAACCGTGCCGGTCACGTCCGTCGTGCGGAAGTAGAACTGCGGGCGGTAGTTCGCGAAGAACGGCGTGTGACGGCCACCCTCTTCCTTCGTCAGGATATACGCCTCGGCCGTGAACTTCGTGTGCGGCTTCACCGAACCCGGCTTACACAGAACCTGACCACGCTCAACGCCGTCACGGTCAACGCCGCGCAGCAGCGCACCGATGTTGTCGCCTGCTTCGCCAGAGTCGAGCAGCTTGCGGAACATCTCAACGCCCGTGCAGGTCGTCTTCTTCGTGTCGCGGATGCCGACGATTTCGATCTCGTCGCCCACATTGATCACGCCACGCTCCACACGACCGGTCACAACCGTACCGCGGCCCGAGATCGAGAACACGTCTTCGATCGGCATCAGGAACGGCTGGTCCACGGCCCGCTCGGGGTTCGGGATGTAGCTGTCCACAGCCGCCATCAGCTCGGCGATCTTCTCTTCACCGATGTTGGCGTCACGGCCTTCGAGAGCCGCCAGCGCGGAGCCCGCGATGATCGGAATATCGTCGCCCGGATAGTCGTAGTCGGAGAGCAGCTCGCGCACTTCCATCTCGACCAGCTCGAGCAGTTCCTCGTCGTCGACCTGATCGACTTTGTTCAGGAACACGACCATGTAAGGAATGCCGACCTGACGGCCGAGCAGGATGTGCTCACGCGTCTGGGGCATCGGGCCGTCGGCCGCGTTCACCACCAGGATCGCGCCGTCCATCTGCGCCGCACCGGTGATCATGTTCTTGACGTAGTCCGCGTGGCCCGGGCAGTCGACGTGGGCGTAGTGACGGCCCTCGGTCTCGTACTCAACGTGCGCGGTCGAAATCGTGATCCCGCGCGCTTTCTCTTCAGGCGCACCGTCAATCTCGTCATAGGCCTTGAAGTCGCCGAACTGCTTCGTGATCGCAGCCGTCAGCGTCGTCTTACCATGGTCAACGTGACCAATCGTGCCGATGTTCACATGCGGTTTCGTCCGCTCAAACTTTTCCTTAGCCATGCTAAAGCCTCCTCAGAGTGTGTTTCGTTCCGTCAGGACCCAACGAGTTGCTGACGTGCCCGCTCAACAAATTGACGGGCGAGATCAATAACCACGGCGTCGTCGCCGCGGAAGTCGGCCCCTTCGATCACACCCTCCTGGGTGTTCACGCCGGGATTAAACAGTGCAGACACCTGAATCGGTGCCGCGAGGGATGCGCCCGTAGCCGCATCCAAGAGAGTTGCAGTGCCCGTCATCGTGCTGGGGCCAGTGCCCAGGAACGTCGTTCCACTGCCGAGATCGACATCGAGAATGTTGAGCTGCACAACCGCCGGGCGATCCCCGACAATGTAACGCATGTCAACAATCGCTGCCGCTTCAAGGGCCTGCTTCACATCGAAGGCCGCGACCTCACGACCGCGGGTGACATCCCCGATCGCGCTGACGTCGACATTCGTGCTCACGATGCGGATATCGCGCAGCACCCGGGCATCCGTTGCAGGCGCCTGATAGGGCACTACTCCGGGCTGGCCACAAGCGACCAGCCCGAAAAGGACTGTCGCCATAACTGTGCTGCGCAACATCATCTCTCTACCTTTCCTCAGGCGTATTTCGCCTGGATCTCTTCCGAGATGTTGGACGGAACGGCGTCATAATGATCGAACTGCATCGTGAACTGCGCGCGGCCCGAAGACATGGAGCGCAGGTTGTTGATGTAGCCGAACATGTTGGCCAGCGGCACGAACGCATCAATGACAATCGCGTTGCCGCGCGTGTCCTGACCCTGCACCATGCCGCGACGGGAGGTGAGATCACCAATGATCGAACCGGTATACTCTTCCGGCGTCAGCACCTCGACCTTCATCATCGGCTCAAGCAGTTTCGCACCCGCTTTCCGCAGACCTTCACGCATCGCCATACGGGATGCGATCTCGAATGCGAGAACCGAGGAGTCAACGTCGTGGAATGCACCATCGATCAGTGCAACCTTGAAGTCGATCACAGGGAAGCCTGCCAGCGGACCGGAGTCCATGACCGACTGGATGCCCTTCTCGACTCCTGGGATGTATTCCTTCGGAACAGCACCACCCACGATACGGGACTCGAAGGAATAACCTTCGCCCGGCTCCGTCGGCGTGATGATCAGCTTAACGCGACCAAACTGACCCGTACCACCGGACTGCTTTTTGTGCGTGTAGTCGATTTCCGCCTCGGTGGAGATCGTCTCACGGTAAGCAACCTGCGGCGCACCGATATTCGCCTCAACCTTGAATTCCCGCTTCAGGCGGTCAACGAGGATGTCGAGGTGAAGTTCGCCCATGCCCTTCATGATGGTTTGACCAGACTCAAGGTCAGTCTCAACACGGAAGGACGGATCTTCTGCCGCCAGACGCGCGAGGCCCTGGGACATCTTCTCCTGGTCGGCCTTCGTCTTCGGCTCGACCGCGATCTCGATCACAGGATCGGGGAACGTCATCGTTTCGAGGACAACCGGATCGTTCTGGGCGCAGAGCGTGTCGCCCGTGGTCGTGTCTTTCAGACCGGCCAGCGCGATGATGTCGCCCGCAAACGCTTCCTGAATCTCGTCCTGCTTGTTGGAGTGCATCATGACCATACGGCCAACGCGCTCTTTCTTGCCTTTGGTCGAGTTCAGCAGGCTGTCGCCCTTGTTGATCGTACCGGAGTAAATCCGGGTGAACGTCAAGGAGCCCATGAACGGGTCGTTCATGATTTTGAACGCGAGGCCGGAGAAAGCCATGTCATCATCAGCGCGGCGTGCGATGTTACGGGTTTCCGTCTCATCACCCGGCTTGAAGCCCATGTAGTCAACAACGTCGAGCGGGCTCGGCAGATAGTCGATCACAGCGTTGAGCAGCGGCTGAACACCTTTGTTCTTGAACGCGGAACCACCGAGAACAGGAACAAAGGACAGCGAAAGCGTACCTTTGCGGAGCAGCGAGCGCAGAGTAGCAATGTCAGGCTCGTTGCCTTCCAGATACTCCATCATCGCATCGTCGTCCATTTCAACGGCAGCTTCGACCATCTTGCCGCGCCACTCGTCAGCCATGTCCTTGAGGCTGTCGCGGATCGGAGCCTTGACCCAGGATGCACCCAGATCTTCGCCCTGCCACAACCACTCTTCCATGGTCACGAGGTCGATGAGGCCTTCCAGCTCGGTCTCCGCGCCAATCGGAATACCGACAGGAACGGCACGCGCGCCGGTGCGATCTTCGATCATGTTGACGCAGTTGAAGAAGTCAGCGCCGATCTTGTCCATCTTGTTGACAAAGACCATCCGCGGAACCTTGTACCGGTCGGCCTGACGCCAAACGGTTTCGGTCTGCGGCTCAACACCTGCGTTTGCGTCGAGAACGCAAACCGCGCCGTCGAGAACGGCAAGCGAACGCTCAACTTCAATGGTGAAGTCAACGTGGCCAGGGGTGTCGATGATGTTCAGGCGGTGCTTCGGAGTATCAGGCGTCTGGCCGTCTTCCGTACGCTCCCAGAAAGTGGTGGTCGCAGCGGAGGTAATCGTGATGCCACGCTCCTGCTCCTGCTCCATCCAGTCCATGGTAGCCGCGCCATCGTGCACTTCGCCGATGTTGTGGGATTTGCCCGTGTAGAACAGAATCCGCTCCGAACAGGTGGTCTTACCTGCATCGATGTGAGCCATGATCCCGAAGTTACGGTACAGCTCGAGGGGATATTCGCGTGCCATGTTGAGTGTCCTCTAGGCTCGTAATTACCAGCGATAGTGAGAGAACGCTTTGTTCGCCTCAGCCATCTTGTGCGTGTCTTCGCGCTTCTTCACAGCGGTGCCGCGAGAGTTGACGGCGTCGAGCAGCTCGCCTGCGAGGCGCTCTTCCATCGTGTTCTCGTTGCGGGCACGGGACGCCGTGATCAGCCAACGGATCGCGAGAGCTTCGCGACGCTCGGGGCGCACTTCGACGGGAACCTGATAGGTCGCACCACCAACACGGCGGGAGCGAACTTCGAGCGCGGGCTTAATGTTGTCGAGTGCTTCGTGGAACACTTCGATCGGCTCACGCTTCATGCGGTCTTCAACGCGCGTAAGCGCGCCGTAAACGATGCTTTCAGCGGCAGATTTCTTGCCGTCATACATCAGGTTGTTCATGAACTTGGTCAGAACGCGGTCACCATACTTGGCGTCCGGCAGAACTTCCCGTTTCTCGGCGCGATGGCGTCGTGACATCTCGCGGTCTCCTTCTTATTTCGGACGCTTTGCGCCGTACTTCGAACGACGCTGACGGCGATCTTTGACGCCTTGCGTGTCGAGTACACCGCGCAGGATGTGGTAGCGGACGCCCGGAAGATCTTTCACCCGGCCGCCACGGATCAGAACCACAGAGTGCTCCTGAAGGTTGTGGCTTTCACCAGGGATGTAGGAGATCACCTCGAAACCGTTGGTCAGGCGAACCTTCGCAACTTTCCGCATAGCGGAGTTCGGTTTTTTCGGGGTGGTCGTGTACACGCGCGTACAGACGCCACGCTTCTGGGGGCAACCCTCCAGATGCAGCGACTTCGAGCGCTTAACTTTTGGCTGCCGCGGTTTGCGGATCAGCTGTTGGATCGTCGGCATTCCAATCTCGCCCTATCGTTCGTTCAACGGCCAAATGCGCACCTCATGGCACGCACGAACCAAAGCGCATTCCCTTTTGAGAAATGCGCAATGGCGGAAATTCCAGAGGATCGGAGCGACTGCCCGGATCATGACTCGCCAGTATCGGCTGTATTTCTTGTCTCCAAAGGGAATCTCCCCTCGGAAAGTGCGCGATACCTACGCCCGACTCACTCAAGTGTCAACACAGGTCAGCCAAGACCTGACTGCATAGGTGTCCGCTAAATATCTTCTGCCATCAGGGCCGCGCCCAAAAGGGTTCCGAATGCCCGAATTTCAGCGACCATCTCGCCCTCCAGCGCGGAATTTACGGCAGCATACATCTTCTGACCTGCCGGCGTTTCAAGCAGTTCAGCATAGGCCTCAATCTCTTCGATCGTCAGGTCCTGATAGACAAAAGCATGCCGGGGTACGGCTTCGGCGCGAATCTCGGCAACCAGCTCATCATGGCCGCCCATGATCAATGCCAACAAATCGGCTTCAGGCAGCGCATTTGGATTACGCGACGCCAAGGCCGACACAAAGGCGAACTGCACGTTGAGTGACACCGCTGCGGCGGCCTCGTCCGATCCGAACGCAGCGCTCAATCGTTCAAGTGCGGCCAGCCGCTCGGGATCGTCCTGCAACTCAAGCAAGCGCATTCCGGCTGCAATCGTATCCACATCTGCCATCTCCGGCGCTTGGCTCGCTTCCTCCAGCGCGGTGACTTTCTGGCCCAGCTCTGTCGCAAAGAAGGTCTTGAGTTGCTCTAACTCTTCGACTGTCGCCGCTTCGGCCAATCGCTGTGCGGCAGCATCGAACATTTCATCCGGGTCAAAGAAGTTCGGGCCGATCCGGGCCCAGGCGCGCGCCATTGCCGGATCACCACGCTCGGTGTCTTCGGATGGGCTGCGCAGGTCGCGGGCCATATCCTGCGTCATGGTATCGAAGCCATTGAGCAGCAGCATTTCCCGTGACAGGCCAAGCTGTTCCTCTGTCTGAGCCCATGCACTGCCCGCAATCAACGCGGCACAGGCGATCGAAGCGATTTGCTGAAGAACTCTCATGCCCTACTCCCTTTGCTTCTCGTTAAACTAGGCAGGGGGAGAGCATTGGAAAAGGGCGCTGCTTCACAATCGCGCAAGCAAGGGGCCCCGATGCATCCAGCAGCGGGGCCCCTTCTTTGATCGTTCTAGGCAGATCTTACTCTGCGCTGTCCTCTGCCGGAGCAGGGTTTGCAGCCTCTTCTGCTTCCAGAGCAGCCTGCGCTTCCTTCTGACGCTGCGCGATCACCTTCGCGTCGCGCTCTTGCGCGACCCGTTTGATGTCGTGCGTTGCACCGCCCGTACCCGCAGGAATCAGGCGACCAACGATCACGTTCTCTTTCAGACCAATCAGCTTGTCCCGCTTACCTTGCGTGGACGCTTCAGTCAGAACGCGCGTCGTTTCCTGGAACGAAGCGGCAGAGATGAACGAGCGCGTTTGCAGGGATGCTTTGGTGATCCCCAGCAGGATCGGCGCGCCCTTTGCAGGTTCCCCGCCCTTGGCAATCGCCTTCTCGTTCGCCTCATCAAACTCGATCTTATCGACCTGCTCACCTTTCAGAAGCGTCGTGCCGCCGGACTCAGAGATCTCCCATTTCTGGAGCATCTGGCGAACAATCACCTCGATGTGCTTGTCGTTGATCTTCACACCCTGCAGACGATAGACGTCCTGCACCTCATTGATGAGGTAATCCGCCAGCGCCTCGATCCCCAGAATGGCGAGGATATCGTGCGGAGCGGGGTTACCGTCCATGATATACTCACCCTTCTGAACGAAGTCGCCCTCGTTCACCGGGATGTGCTTGCCCTTGGGCACGAGATACTCGACCGCTTCCATGCTGTCATCGGCAGGCTCAAGCGCGATGCGGCGCTTGTTCTTGTAGTCCTTGCCAAAACGAACATAACCGTCCTGCTCTGCGATGATCGCGTGGTCTTTCGGACGACGCGCCTCGAACAGTTCAGCCACACGCGGCAGACCACCGGTAATGTCCTTGGTCTTCGCACCCTCGCGCGGAATACGCGCCAGAACGTCACCCGCCTTCATCTCCTGCCCGTCTTCGACAGAAAGGATGGCGTCCACAGACATTGCGTAAGTGGCCGGGTTGCCGTTGTCCAAACGAACCGGCTCACCGTCCGTATCCGCCAGAATGATCGCAGGCTTCAGTTCGTTGCCCTTAGGGGCCGCGCGCCAGTCGGACACGATCTTCTGCGAAATACCGGTGGCGTCATCCGTTTCTTCCCGAACCGAGATACCTGGTGTGAGATCGACGAACTTCGCGGTGCCGTCCTTCTCCGCGATGATCGGCAGGGTGTAGGGATCCCACTCGGCGAGCTTGTCGCCGCGTGCAATTTCCTGCCCTTCCTTCACCAACAAGGTCGAACCGTAGGCCATCTTGTACTCGGCCCGCGCAACGCCGTTCTCGTCGATCACGGCAATCACCATGTTCCGACCCAGAACGATCACGTCACCCGAAGAGTTGGTGATGACGTTGGAGTTGCGAAGCTCGACTTTACCAGGCTGCGTTGCCTCCAGGAACGACTGCGAACCACCCTGCGCGATGCCGCCGATGTGGAAGGTCCGCATCGTCAGCTGTGTGCCAGGCTCACCGATGGACTGTGCGGCGATGATGCCGACAGCCTCACCCGGGTTCACACGAGTACCGCGTGCAAGGTCACGACCGTAACACTGAACACAGATACCGTCCTCAGCCTCACAGGTCAGTGGGGAGCGCATCTTCATCGACTGAACACCGGCGCTTTCGATGACATCTGCCATCCGCTCGTCGATCAGCTCACCACGCTTGCAAAGAACAACGCTGTCATCCGCCGGATCCAGCACATCTTCAGCCGCAACACGGCCCAGGATCCGCTCGGACAGCGACGCGACGACATCACCATCGGTCACGACCGCTGCAGCCGTGATCGACTTGTCCGTACCACAATCGTCAATCTTGACGATGCAGTCCTGCGCGACGTCGACCAGACGACGGGTCAGATAACCCGAGTTCGCCGTCTTGAGCGCGGTATCGGCCAAACCTTTACGGGCACCGTGGGTGGAGTTGAAGTACTCCGCCACTGTCAGGCCTTCTTTAAAGTTCGACACGATCGGCGTCTCAATGATCTCACCCGAAGGCTTGGCCATCAGACCACGCATCCCGCCCAGCTGTTTCATCTGCGCAGGGGAGCCGCGCGCCCCGGAGTGAGACATCATGTAGACCGAGTTCGGTTCCATCTCGGCACCGGCGTCGTCACGACGCACGGCAGAGATTTCGCCCATCATCGCGTCGGCAACGACGTCAGAACACTGCGACCAGGCATCGACCACCTTGTTGTACTTTTCGCCCTGAGTGATCAGGCCGTCCATGTACTGGCGCTCGAATTCCTTAACCTGCTCGCGCACGTTCTCAACGATGTCCCACTTGGTGTCGGGGATCACCATGTCGTCCTTGCCGAAGGAGATGCCGGCCTTGAACGCCTCGGTGAAGCCGAGGGTCATGATCTGGTCACAGAAGATCACGGATTCTTTCTGACCGCAGTGGCGGTATACCGTGTCGATGACCTCACCGACTTCCTTCTTGCGCAGCAGCCGGTTGACGATGTCGAACGGTGCCTTTGCGTTCTTCGGAAGCAGCGCACCGAGGCGCAGACGGCCCGGTGTGGTCTCGAAACGCTTCATGACCAGCTCACCCGTCTCCGGGTCCACCTGCTCGATGCGAGCCGTGATCTTGGAGTGCAGATGCACCAGACCGGACGTGACAGCGTGTTCGACTTCCTCGATGGAGCCGAAGACCATGCCCTCACCCTTCTGCCCATCGCGCGCAAGCGTGATGTAGTAAAGGCCAAGGATCATATCCTGCGAAGGAACAATAATCGGCTTACCGTTTGCAGGCGACAGAACGTTGTTCGTCGACATCATCAAAACGCGCGCTTCCAGCTGGGCCTCGAGGCTCAGCGGAACGTGCACAGCCATCTGGTCACCGTCGAAGTCCGCGTTGAACGCCGAACACACCAGCGGGTGAAGCTGGATCGCCTTGCCTTCAATCAGCACAGGCTCGAACGCCTGAATGCCCAATCGGTGCAGCGTCGGCGCACGGTTCAACATCACCGGATGCTCGCGGATCACCTCTTCAAGGATGTCCCAAACCTCGGGACGCTCCTTCTCGACCAGCTTCTTGGCCTGCTTCACGGTGGAGGACAGACCCTTCGCATCAAGGCGCGAATAGATGAATGGCTTGAACAGCTCCAACGCCATCTTCTTGGGCAAGCCGCACTGATGCAGCTTGAGCTCCGGCCCGGTCACAATCACCGAACGGCCAGAGAAATCGACCCGCTTACCCAGAAGGTTCTGACGGAAGCGACCCTGCTTACCCTTGAGCATGTCGGAGAGCGACTTGAGCGGACGCTTGTTCGCACCGGTGATCACACGGCCACGGCGGCCATTGTCGAAGAGCGCATCGACGGACTCTTGCAGCATCCGCTTTTCGTTACGGATGATGATGTCCGGCGCGCGCAGCTCGATCAGACGCTTAAGGCGGTTGTTCCGGTTGATCACTCGACGATAGAGGTCGTTGAGATCGGACGTCGCGAAGCGGCCACCGTCCAGCGGCACCAGCGGGCGCAGCTCTGGCGGGATCACGGGAACAACGGTCAGGATCATCCATTCAGGGCGGTTGCCGGAATCGAGGAAGTTTTCAACCAGCTTAAGGCGCTTGATGATCTTCTTGGGCTTCAGCTCACCCGTTGCCTCGGCCAGATCAGCGCGCAGCTGCTCGGCTTCCGCATCCAGGTCGATATCGGCCAGCATTTCACGGATCGCCTCAGCACCAATGCCCGCGCGGAACGCGTCGGCACCGTACAGATCTTCGGCATCCAGAAACTCTTCTTCGGTCAGCAGCTGACCCTTGTTGAGTTCGGTCAGACCGGGCTCGATCACCACATACTGTTCGAAATAGAGGATCCGCTCCAGATCGCGCAGCGTCATGTCCAGCATCAGACCGATGCGGGACGGCAGCGATTTCAGGAACCAGATATGTGCGACAGGTGCGGCCAGCTCGATATGGCCCATCCGCTCACGGCGGACCTTTTGCAGGGTGACTTCCACGCCGCATTTCTCGCAGGTCACACCGCGATATTTCATGCGCTTATATTTGCCGCAAAGGCATTCGTAATCCTTGATCGGGCCAAAGATACGTGCGCAGAACAGGCCATCACGCTCGGGCTTGAACGTACGATAGTTGATGGTTTCCGGCTTTTTGATTTCGCCGAAGGACCAGCTCAGGATCCGCTCGGGCGAAGCGAGCGAAATCTTGATCTCGTCAAAGGTCTTGAGCGGGGCAACCGGGTTGAACGGGTTGTTGATAAGCTCTTGGTTCATTTCGTGATCCTATCTGTCAGTGGCATGTCGCGGCATCGAAGCCGCGGTCGGGGGCGAGCATGCCGCCCCCGGCCTCCGATCACTCCTCTTCGATCTCGGAATCCAGCAGCTCGACATTGAGGCCGAGCGAGCGGATTTCCTTGACCAGAACGTTGAACGATTCAGGCACACCGGCCTCGAAATCGTTGTCGCCCTTCACGATGGCTTCATAGACCTTGGTCCGGCCGGCCACGTCATCCGACTTCACCGTCAGCATTTCCTGCAAGGTGTAGGCGGCGCCGTACGCTTCCAGCGCCCAGACCTCCATCTCACCAAAGCGCTGACCACCGAACTGCGCCTTACCACCCAGCGGCTGCTGCGTGACGAGGGAGTATGGGCCGGTCGAACGGGCGTGGATCTTATCATCCACCAGGTGATGCAGCTTGAGCAGGTACTTCACACCGACCGTGACAGGCCGTGCGAATTGCTCACCTGTCCGTCCGTCAAAGACGATGGACTGGCCGCTTTCATCAAGGCCCGCACGCTTGAGCGCGTCGTTTACATCAGGCTCTTTCGCACCATCGAAAACCGGCGTCGCGATTGGAACACCTGGGGTGACGTTGCCCGCCGCCTCAAGGAATTCTTCATCGGTCATATCGCCCGTTGCCTCTGCATAGACGTCCTCGCCGTAGGCCAGCTTCATGGCATCCTTCACAGGTGTCATGTCACCCGAACGGCGATACTCATCGAGCGCCTCACCCACCATGGAGCCGAGGCCGCGCGCGGCCCACCCCATATGTGTCTCAAGGATCTGACCGACGTTCATGCGCGAGGGCACGCCCAGCGGGTTCAGCACGAAATCAACCTGCGTACCATCGCCGAGGAAGGGCATATCTTCCTCAGGCACCACGCGGGAGATAACACCCTTGTTCCCGTGACGGCCGGCCATCTTATCGCCCGGCTGAAGCTTACGCTTCACGGCGATGAAGACTTTGACCATCTTCATCACGCCCGGCGGCAGGTCGTCGCCACGACGGACCTTGTCGACCTTATCCTCGAACCGGCGGTCCAGCGTACGCTTTTGAGCTTCGAACTGTGCCTGCAACGCTTCCACATTCTTGGCGTCGTTCTCATCTTCCAGCGCCAGCTGCCACCACAGACCCTTGGTCAGCGTCTCGTCCAGCATCTCATCGTCGATGATGGAGCCGGCCTTGACGCCCTTCGGACCCTTAACGGCCTTCTTGCCAGTGATGATGTCGCGCAGACGGGCGTAGATGTTGCGCTCAAGGATCGCGAGTTCGTCGTCCTTATCCCGCTGGAGGCGTTCAACCTCCTCCCGCTCGATCTGCAGAGCACGCTCGTCCTTGTCCACGCCGTGGCGGTTGAACACGCGAACCTCGACCACGGTGCCGTAGTCACCCGGCGGCAAACGCAGGGAGGTATCGCGCACGTCGGACGCCTTCTCACCGAAAATGGCGCGGAGCAGTTTCTCCTCCGGCGTCATCGGGCTTTCGCCCTTCGGCGTGATCTTACCGACGAGGATGTCGCCCGGCCCCACTTCGGCACCGATATAGACGATCCCTGCTTCGTCGAGGTTGCGCAGCGCTTCCTCACCGACGTTCGGGATATCGCGCGTGATCTCCTCCGGCCCCAGCTTAGTATCGCGGGCAGCGACCTCAAACTCTTCGAGGTGGATAGAGGTGAACACGTCATCCTTCACGATCCGCTCGGAGATCAGGATGGAATCCTCGTAGTTGTAGCCATTCCAAGGCATGAACGCGACAAGCACGTTCTTGCCCAGCGCCAGTTCGCCCAGATCGGTGGACGGACCATCGGCCACAACCTCACCTGCGCGTACGCGGTCACCCACCTTCACCAGTGGACGCTGGTTGATACAGGTGTTCTGGTTGGAACGCTGGAACTTGCGCAGACGGTAGATGTCGACGCCTGCATCGCCCGGATCCAGATCGCCCGACGCGCGGACAACAATCCGCATCGCATCGACCTGATCCACGACACCCGCCCGGCGCGCCGTGATCGCAGCGCCGGAATCGCGGGCCACAACCTCTTCGATCCCCGTGCCGACGAACGGCGCTTCCGCCTTCACCAGCGGCACCGCCTGACGTTGCATGTTCGAACCCATCAGCGCGCGGTTCGCGTCATCGTTCTCAAGGAATGGGATCAGCGATGCCGCGACAGAGACCAGCTGCTTCGGGCTCACGTCGATCAGGTTGATATTCTCTGGCGGGTTCAGCTCGAACTCACCTGCTGTCCGGGTGGAGATCAGTTCGTCCGTGAAGGTGCCAGTGTCCGACAGCTTCGCGTTCGCCTGAGCGACCGTGTACCGGCTTTCTTCCGTGGCGGACATGTACTGAACTTCATCTGTCACCTGACCGTCCTTGACGACACGGTAGGGTGTTTCAATGAAGCCGTACTTGTTCACACGCGCAAAGGACGCGAGGGAGTTGATCAGACCGATATTCGGTCCTTCCGGCGTCTCAATCGGACACATCCGGCCATAGTGGGTCGGGTGAACGTCGCGCACCTCAAAGCCCGCACGCTCCCGCGTCAGGCCGCCCGGCCCAAGCGCGGACAGGCGACGCTTGTGCGTCACTTCCGACAGCGGGTTCGTCTGGTCCATGAACTGCGACAACTGGGAGGAGCCGAAGAACTCACGCACAGCCGCAGCAGCAGGCTTCGCGTTGATCAGATCCTGCGGCATCACCGTGTCGATCTCGACGGAGGACATACGCTCCTTGATCGCACGCTCCATGCGCAGCAGACCAACGCGGTACTGGTTCTCCATCAGCTCACCGACAGAGCGGACGCGACGGTTGCCCAGGTGGTCGATATCGTCGATCTCACCGTGCCCGTCACGCAACTCCACCAGCGCCTTGATGACGGCGATGATGTCTTCCTTGCGCAGCGTGCGCATGGTGTCGGGTGCGTCTAGGTTAAGGCGCATGTTCATCTTCACACGGCCAACCGCGGAAAGATCGTAACGCTCACTGTCAAAGAACATGGAATCGAACATCGCCGACGCCGCTTCAACGGTCGGCGGCTCGCCCGGACGCATCACCCGATAGATGTCGAGAAGCGCGGTGTCGCGGTTCATGTTCTTGTCGTTGGACAACGTGTTACGGATATACGGGCCAACATTCACGTGGTCGATATCGAGGGTCGGGATCTCGTCGTGACCCGCCTCGTTCAGCTCGGCCAACAGATCCTCGGTAATCTCGTCGCCCGCCTCGGCATAGATGTAGCCAGTCTTGGGGTTCACGATATCACGCGCCACGAAACGTCCGAAGACATTGTCATATGGCACGAGGATTTCAGTGACAGTGCCTTCGTCGAGCAGCTTTTTCACCGTGCGCGGCGTAACCTTCTTGCCCGCTTCGGCAATCAACTCACCGTCGGCAGCGTTGATGATGTCGTGCGTCGGCTTCGTGCCTCGGATACGCTCTGGGAAGAACGGGGTCGCCCAACCCTTGTCCTTCACATTGCGGAACGTGACCGTGTCATAATAGGCGTCCATGATCCCGTCCTGGTCGAGGCCGAGCGCATAGAGAAGTGTCGTCACCGGCAGCTTCCGGCGGCGGTCGATACGCGCGAACACGATGTCTTTCGCGTCGAATTCGAAGTCCAGCCAGGAACCGCGATAGGGAATGATGCGGGATGCAAACAGCAGCTTACCCGACGCGTGCGTCTTGCCGCGGTCATGGTCGAAGAACACACCCGGGGAACGGTGCATCTGGGAAACGATGACACGCTCCGTTCCGTTGACCACGAACGTGCCGTTCTCGGTCATCAGCGGCAGATCGCCCATATAGACGTCCTGCTCCTTGATGTCCTTGACCGAGCGTGCCCCGGTATCTTCGTCCACCTCGAACACGATCAAACGCAGAGTGACTTTCAGCGGTGCGGCATAGGTCATGTCGCGCTGCTGACACTCTTCAACGTCATATTTCGGGTGCTCAAGTTCGTACTTCACGAACTCAAGGATGGAAGTCTCGTTGAAATCCTTGATCGGGAAAACCGACTGGAAAACGCCCATCAGGCCTTCACCATCCATCGGCTCCAGTCCGTCACCGGACTCCAAGAAGAGATCATAGGAAGATTTTTGAACCTCGATCAGGTTCGGCATTTTCGCAACTTCGCGGATCGATCCGTAATATTTACGGATACGCTTGTGACCGGAGAACGTCTGTACCATGCGTGAGTATTCCTCGTGCTGTCCTCGCGCCGAACCGTTGGGCGACGGTTCGGGCGAAAGCCCGTCAGCGTTGATCATCCCATGCCGTGATGCGGTCCCAAACGCATCAACCCGGATAATCCGCGCCTTTTACGGCCCTCTATTAACGATTGCTAACAAAGGGTCGGAAAAGAAGCGGTTGAGGCTGGACACGCTCATATGCGCGCCCAGCCCCGATATTTCAACCCCTGACGATATCGCCAAGAGTTTCACAAGAAGATTACTTGAGCTCGACTTCTGCGCCAGCTGCTTCCAGCTTGCCCTTGATGTCTTCTGCTTCTTCCTTGGAAACCTGCTCTTTGACAGCTTTGCCGCCAGCTTCGACCAGTTCCTTGGCTTCTTTGAGGCCGAGGCCGGTGATGCCACGAACTTCCTTGATCACGTTGATCTTCTTGTCGCCAGCGGACTTGAGGATCACGTCGAACTCGGTCTGCTCTTCAGCAGCCGCGCCAGCGTCGCCACCAGCAGGGCCAGCCATCATGACGGCGCCACCGGCAGCCGGCTCGATGCCGTACTCGTCTTTGAGGATGTTCTTCAGTTCAGCAGCTTCGAGAAGGGTCAGGCCCACGATCTCTTCTGCGAGTTTCTTGAGGTCAGCCATTTGTCTGTTCCTATACGTTCAGTTCTGTAAGGTCCGGGTCGGGAAGTTATGCCCAACACCGTCCCCTCGTTTGCCTTTGACTTACGCCGCTTCGCGCTCTTCCAGCGTCGACAGGATCGACGCGATGTTGGAAGCCGGTGCGCCGATTGCGCCTGCGATGTTGGAAGCCGGTGCGCCCAGGCACGCCACGACGGAAGCAATAAGCTCCTCGCGGGACGGCATGGCTGCAACAGCTTTGACACCTGCCGGATCGAGCAGTTCACCGCCCATCGCGCCGCCAATGACCTGAAGTTTGTCATTGGACTTTGCGAACTCCTCAACCGCCTTGGCCGCAGCCACGGGGTCTTCGGAATAGGCGAAAACAGTCATCCCGGTCAGAAGGTCCCCAACGGGTTGGGCGGGGGTGCCTTCCAGGGCGATCTTGGCGAGCCGGTTCTTGGCGACACGCACTGCACCACCGGCCTCACGGACGGCTGTGCGGAACGCAGTCATTTCGGCAACTGAGAGGCCGGTGTAGTGCGAAACCACAACGACGCCAGAGTCCGTGAAGACTTGGTTGAGCTCTGCTACAACCGCTTCTTTTTGGGCTCTATCCACAGTATTGCTCCAAATTATGGTGAGGCTTTTAACGGCCCCACCGGCTCAGTTTGAAGGGCGCGAACGCCCCTCCCTTGGGTTCCCGTCCGGGGTCCCGCCAAGACCTGCGCCCGAAGGCTCAGAACTCAACATGTCCCCCGTCTATGGCAGGGTTTAACGACTCCATATGAAGCCCACCCACCGTCTCGGACGGATGAGGCCACCTGTCTGGTCAACCAGCCGGTTTGGCCCCGGAACATCCCCGCATGGTGCAGGGAATGTCGTTGCGCAAGCCCGAGGGCCTACGCGAATGCTTACTCAGCCGTCGCGTCTGCGACGTCAATCTTCACACCCGGGCCCATCGTGGACGCCAGTGCGATCGACTTCACATAAGTGCCCTTGGCACCGGAAGGCTTCGCCTTGTTCACAGCAGAGATGAATGCTTTCACATTCGCCTCGATTGCATCCGCTTCGAACGAAGCTTTGCCAACGCCTGCGTGCACGACGCCGGCTTTTTCTGCCTTGAACTGAACTTCACCGCCCTTGGCCGCTTCGACAGCTGCTGTCACATCCATCGTGACGGTGCCAACACGCGGGTTCGGCATCAGGTTGCGCGGGCCGAGGATCTTACCCAGACGACCAACGATCGGCATCATATCCGGGGTCGCGATGCAGCGGTCAAAGTTGATGTTGCCGGCCTGAACCTGCTCCATCAGATCTTCTGCACCAACGACGTCCGCACCAGCTGCCTGAGCTTCCTCAGCCTTCGGGCCACGAGCGAACACTGCAACGCGCACGGTTTTGCCCGTGCCGGATGGCAGGGTCACAACGCCACGAACCATCTGGTCCGCGTGGCGAGGATCAACGCCGAGGTTCATCGAGATCTCGATGGTCTCGTCAAACTTCGCCGTAGCGTTGGATTTCACCAGAGCAACCGCGTCGGACACCGACAGGTTGGATTTGTTTTCAAAGGCTGCCTTTGCAGCCGTCATGCGCTTACCGAGCTTAGCCATTACTTCACCTCGATGCCCATCGACCGGGCGGAGCCCAGGATGATCTGCATTGCGCCGTCGATATCGTTCGCGTTGAGGTCCTTCATCTTGGCCTCCGCGATCTCACGCACCTGCTTAACGGTCACGGTGCCTGCAACTTCCTTGGACGGGTTGTTGGCGCCGGACTTCAGCTTCGCAGCTTTCTTCAGATAGTAAGACGCAGGCGGCGTCTTGATTTCCATCGTGAAAGACTTGTCGACGTAATATGTGATGACGGTCGGGCACGGTGCACCGGCTTCCATCTCCTGCGTCTTGGCGTTGAACGCCTTACAGAATTCCATGATGTTGATGCCGCGCTGACCCAGCGCCGGGCCCACTGGCGGGGACGGGTTCGCTTTGCCTGCGGGCACTTGCAGCTTCAGCTGCCCTGCTACCTTCTTGGCCATAGTGGCCTCCTTGCTCTCACGCCGTCAGGTCGCGACCGTCAGGCTCTTCGTGATGCGGTCCGGTTCGGTGCGCGCGCGCGCCTCGCCTCCCGCGGGATTGCCCCGAAGGGCCACGGTTATTCGCCTTTGCGAACCTGCGTGTATTCCAGCTCGACCGGAGTTGCCCGGCCAAAGATCGAAACCGTCACCTTCAGACGCTGGTTCTCGTCATCCACTTCCTCAACCATGCCCGAGAAGCTCTCGAACGGGCCGTCTGTGACGGTAATCTGCTCACCAACATCAAAGGTGATCAGGGTACGTGGCTTCTCGACACCTTCCTGAACGGTCTGGGTGATGCGATCAACCTCTGCCTGACGCAGGGGGATCGGCTTGCCCATTGGGCCGAGGAAGCCCGTGACCCGGTTGGTGTCGTTCACGAGGTGATAGGCGCGATCAGTCATATCCATCTTCACCAGGACATAACCGGGCATGAAGCGCTTCTCTGTCTCGACCTTCTTGCCGCGACGCACTTCCATGACCGTCTCAGTGGGAACGAGAACCTCTTCGATCTCGTCTTCCATCTCGTTCTGGGCCACCTGCTCCATGATCGATTCGGCAACCTTCTTCTCGAAGTTCGAGAGAACGTGCACCGTGTACCACCGCATCGCCATGTCGCGCTTACCTCAATCTCACCCGCAATTCGGGCGCTTAACCATTGTCCCCCAAACAAAATCCGGCGCGCCGTCCGAATCGAGCGCGCCGTGACTGTCTGGAATTAGGTGGCGTGTACCGCCCGCGGGATCGAAGATCAACCGCCCGCGCGGAGAAACCGTTAGAGAATTGCTTGAAGGCCAAGCTGAATCAGCTGATCCACCAGAAAAAAGAAGATCGCCGCAATCGTGGCCATCACGAATACCATTGCCGTGGTCAACGCGACTTCGCGACGGGTCGGCCAGACAACTTTCGCGGTCTCACCACGAACCTGCTGAATGAACTGGAATGGATTCGTGCGCGCCATCGCGTCTCTCCCTCTCAAGCGTCGAACTGGCAGGGGCAGCAGGACTCGAACCCGCGACCCTCGGTTTTGGAGACCGATGCTCTACCAACTGAGCTATACCCCTTTAAGGTCCGGTCCGACGAACAGTGAGTTACGTGCTTTGACAGCGGTGTGCAAGGCCTGCCGTACGCTTGGAAAGCGCTTACAATCACAAAAGCTAAAGCCAGCGCAAATTTCTACTTGAGGTTGTAGTCCGGAATGTGGCTAGATTGTGGCAAGACGTAGCCGGGGGTATATCACATGTCAGCACTGCAGTTCCGCTTTCATCCAATCTTCGCGGCTTTGTTCCTTGGTATTGCCTCGGCTCCGTTGGCGCTGTCCTTATTGGAGAATGACAATGCGGTCGCAGCAGAGCGTCAGGCCCATGTCGAGCTTCAGACGTTTCAGTTCAAGCGCGTGCAGGCGGCAATGGCCGTGGTGGAAAGTGAGAACCGTCCGGGCAGCGCACCGCGCGTTGCGCAGATCGCGGACCCGATGGCGCCAGGCTATCGCTGGCTTCTGACCGGCGACGTCCCTTCTGCCCCGTCTATGCTGATGATGTTTGAGCCGGACCCAGTTCAGGTCGCATTCACCGGACCGATTGCGCCAATGGGAACAACCGCCCTGACCGAATGATTCTCCCGTCCCTGGGAATCTGAAAGGCTCTCGTGCGCCGTGCGAGGGCCTTTTTGCTGTCCGCCATGAACAAAAAACCGCCGCGCCCTTTTCGGGGCGCGGCGGCGTGAACTCTCTGCCCTGAGGGGCGAGGATTATTCGATGATGGAAGCGACGACGCCAGCGCCGACGGTGCGGCCGCCTTCGCGGATAGCGAAGCGCAGCTTTTCTTCCATGGCGATCGGGGCGATCAGCTCGACGTCGAACTTCAGGTTGTCGCCCGGCATCACCATTTCGGTGCCTGCGGGAAGCTCAACCGTGCCGGTCACGTCCGTCGTGCGGAAGTAGAACTGCGGGCGGTAGTTCGCGAAGAACGGCGTGTGACGGCCACCCTCTTCCTTCGTCAGGATATACGCCTCGGCCGTGAACTTCGTGTGCGGCTTCACCGAACCCGGCTTACACAGAACCTGACCACGCTCAACGCCGTCACGGTCAACGCCGCGCAGCAGCGCACCGATGTTGTCGCCTGCTTCGCCAGAGTCGAGCAGCTTGCGGAACATCTCAACGCCCGTGCAGGTCGTCTTCTTCGTGTCGCGGATGCCGACGATTTCGATCTCGTCGCCCACATTGATCACGCCACGCTCCACACGACCGGTCACAACCGTACCGCGGCCCGAGATCGAGAACACGTCTTCGATCGGCATCAGGAACGGCTGGTCCACGGCCCGCTCGGGGTTCGGGATGTAGCTGTCCACAGCCGCCATCAGCTCGGCGATCTTCTCTTCACCGATGTTGGCGTCACGGCCTTCGAGAGCCGCCAGCGCGGAGCCCGCGATGATCGGAATATCGTCGCCCGGATAGTCGTAGTCGGAGAGCAGCTCGCGCACTTCCATCTCGACCAGCTCGAGCAGTTCCTCGTCGTCGACCTGATCGACTTTGTTCAGGAACACGACCATGTAAGGAATGCCGACCTGACGGCCGAGCAGGATGTGCTCACGCGTCTGGGGCATCGGGCCGTCGGCCGCGTTCACCACCAGGATCGCGCCGTCCATCTGCGCCGCACCGGTGATCATGTTCTTGACGTAGTCCGCGTGGCCCGGGCAGTCGACGTGGGCGTAGTGACGGCCCTCGGTCTCGTACTCAACGTGCGCGGTCGAAATCGTGATCCCGCGCGCTTTCTCTTCAGGCGCACCGTCAATCTCGTCATAGGCCTTGAAGTCGCCGAACTGCTTCGTGATCGCAGCCGTCAGCGTCGTCTTACCATGGTCAACGTGACCAATCGTGCCGATGTTCACATGCGGTTTCGTCCGCTCAAACTTTTCCTTAGCCATGCTCAGTTCCCATATTTGCGATGGAATGTGGTCGTCTGGCGCGGAGATAGTCCATTCAGGGTTGTCGGGGCAAGGGGGATTCGTGTGACGATCCTGCATGCGCAGCACCAGCGGCACAGCAACCAATTGTAACGGACAGGCTTTGCCAACGATTGGCTTGGAGCGGGCGGCGGGAATCGAACCCGCACGTTCAGCTTGGAAGGCTGACAGGCTACCACTACATCACGCCCGCTTCGCGCACAGGTATTAGGCGGGAGCGCGGCGGTGTGCAAGCGGCTTCATGCCTGAATTACGCGCTGTCCCTGTTCGCCCAATCCCGCAGCACCCAGACGCAACTGATCGCCATCACGCAGAAAGCGTTGCGGACGGAATCCCATACCAACCCCTTCCGGCGTTCCCGTGGCGATGACAGTTCCGGGGCGCAGGACCATATGGCGCGAAAGCCAGACCAGTATCTCAACCACGCCGAAGATCATGTCCGATGTGTTCGAGGCTTGCATCCGTTCGCCATTTAAGTCGGTCCAAAGGTCGATATCCTGCGGATCGGCCACCTCCTCGGCGCTGAGCAGCCAGGGCCCGACAGGACCAAAGCCCGGACCAGATTTTCCAACGATCCAATGGCCTGCCGTTTCCAGTTGCCATGACCGTTCGGAGATGTCGTTGACCAAGCAGTAACCTGCGACATGGTCCAGCGCGGTGGCCTCGCTCAATTGATAGGCCTCTGTGCCGATCACGACCCCCAACTCGACTTCCCAATCAGCCTTGATCGCATGACGGGGGAGGATGAGGTCATCGTCTGGGCCTGCCAAAGCCGAGCTGGCCTTGGAAAAGATGATCGGCTGGGCCGGCGGCTCCATACCGGATTCGCGCGCATGTTTTGCATAGTTCAGACCCACGCACAGAAAGTCAGGCACATCCAGGACACACGGTCCAATCCGGGCCTCAACGCCGATGGGCGGCAGCGTGGCCGGGTCGAGCGCGCGCAGCCGGTCCATCGTGGCAGGCAGTAGAGAGCCCCCTCCGACCCGGCGTATATATTGGGAGACATCCCGCAAGACGCCGTCCTGATCCATCATTGCAGCACGCTCGCGCCCGCGTTCACCAACATTCATTAGCCGCATGGATCACACCCCTCTTGTTCTGGTGGGAAAACACTGCCGCTTTATGGACAACACGCAAGCCTTCAGGCCGACTTTGCCTCATCAAGCGCTGTGGTGGATCCGTCCTCAAAATGTGCTGTCAGCGCGGTAAGCGCTGCGATGTCCTTGCGCATCCGCGCCGATGCCACGGATGACCTTTGGGCGGCCGCGGCGTTTTCCTGGGTCTTCCCGTCCAGCACGCCAAGCCCGGAAGAGATTTCTTCGACCCGCTGGGCCTGAAGACGACAGGCACCCGCGATGTCCTGCACGGCAGTGCTGACTTCAGCTGTGATACTGGCGATGGCGCTCAACACATCACCGGTCTCTTCCACCAACTGACCGCCGCGAGCCGATTGTTCGCTGTTGCGTGAGATCAGCGTGCTGATATCGCGCGCAGCATCAGCACTCCGCCGGGCCAATGTGCGCACTTCTGCGGCCACAACGGCGAACCCCCGTCCGGCCTCGCCCGCACGTGCTGCCTCCACCGCGGCATTTAGTGCCAGAAGATTGGTCTGAAATGCGATGGAATCGATGGTCGTCACGATCCGCGCCATCTCCCCAGCGTCCTTAACCATGCCGCTGACGACCTGTTGCGCATCACGCGCCACACTGACACCGGCCTGCGCACGCGCCGCCATCTTGCGGCTCAATTCACCGGCGCGTTCGGCCGATTCGGCATTCTCACTGACACCGTTGGAAATCTCCTCAACAGTCTCGGTTGTTTTGCCCACACTCTGCGATTGTTCCTCACTACGACTGGCAAGCTCCCGCGCCTGCCCCCGCATCGCAACCGCAGCCTGATTGACACGATCTGCCACGGATCGCATTGCTTCGAGCAAACGTGACAGGCGCCGGATCGAGCCGTTCAACTCCACCCGCGTATCCTCAAAGGCGGGCGGCAGTGTCAGTTCCAATTCCTGACCAATCGCCCCTTCCGACAGCTGTTGCAGCGCGCGTGTTACATGACCCAGCGCCTTGATATTTGCCGTCTGATCATTGACGACCACGATCAGGCCCAGCAATTCACCCTCAACCGATAGGACGGGCGAAATCGACATATCGACCCAAACCTTTGGGCCGTTTTCGCCACGCATTTGAACCAATTCAGTCAGACGCGCACCGTCCTTGGCCCGCATGATGGCGTGGGATGACCAATCTCCGTTCACTTCAAACTCGTTCAGATACCGTCCGACGAGCGTTTTGCGATCCACGGCCAGCAGTTCTGCCATGGCGGGGCTCGCATCCTTCACCCGACCTGTAAGGTCCAGATGCAGCCCTGCGCACACATCCCCCAAGGCGAACGCGATTGAATTGCGCGCATATTCCTGAACGCGCGAGGCAGTCCGGTCTGTGACCATGGCCATGACCCTGCGTGGCACACTCTCGCCGCTGGGCGGCAGCCGCAGCATTGTAACCGAAACATAGAGCCGCGCCCCTGAGGGGAGTGTCAGACGCTTTTCCAGCAACGCGCATTCGCTGTTGTCATCACCGTCGAACCAGACAGCCTCTTTCCCTGTCGCAAGTCTGAGATCCGCAATCAGCTTTCCAACCAGATCGTCTGGCGAACACTGAAGCAAGGCGCATAGAGGCTCGTTAACCTCGACAATGCGCATATCCATGCCGCACCAGAGCATGGGAATATGTTCGTCGATCGCAGCCATCAGACCACGGCGCGACCGCATGGCGCTCGGGGGTTTGGGTCGCATCCACCTGCGCACTGCACACACTCCTAAAACCGGCATCAACCCGGTTGGAGCTACCTCGCAAAGGTAGTGAAAGCGTTAAGGCTCAATAGCTGTAATCGGCGTAAATCCGCGAAAGATCGCCCTGCCAATCACCGTGATATCGCGCCAAGAGCTCATCAGCGGGCGTTTCGCCCCGTTCGACGATATCATGCAGCGCCGCTAGAAAATGTGTCTCATCCGGAATCAACCCACCGGCACCGGCGCGTCCGCGCGCGGCAAGACCCGCTTGTGCAATCTGCAAAACCCGCGCGGCCAGTGCCTGTACCGGTTCACCGCGGAACTGGCCTTTTAGCCCATCCTTCGCCGCTACATACCGCAATTCGTCACGTTCTTCCTGCGTCCAGTCCTTGCAGAGGTCCCAAGCTGCATCGAGGGCCGACTGATCATAGAGCAAGCCGACAAAGAACGCTGGCATGGCACACAACCTGCGCCACGGACCGGCATCAGCGCCGCGCATTTCCATGAATTGTTTGATCCGAACGTCTGGGAAGATCGTCGTCAGATGATCTCCCCAATCAGCGGTCGTCGGCTTCTCGCCGGGCAGCGCGGGCAATTCGCCCTTCAGAAAATCGCGGAAGGATTGCCCCAGCGCGTTGATGTATTTTCCATCGCGATAGACGAAATACATCGGCACATCGAGCGCGTAGTCCACATAGCGCTCAAAGCTCATCCCATCCTCAAAGACAAAGGGCAGTGTCCCGGTGCGGGATGCATCCAGATCGCGCCAGATGCGCATCCGCCAGCTCTGCCAGCCCGTGACCTCACCCTCCCAAAACGGTGAGTTGGCGAAGAGCGCCGTTGCAATGGGCTGCAGGGCCATGGCCGTGCGGAACTTGTGAACCATGTCCGCCTCAGACCCGAAGTCGAGGTTCACCTGCACGGTGCAGGAGCGGAACATCATCCACTTTCCGGTGCTCCCGACCTTGTCCATGTAGCTTTCCATCAGGGCATAGCGGCCCTTGGGCATGACATCGACATCCTCGTGGCGCCATTGGGGGGCGGCCCCCAAACCGATAAAGCCGACGCCGATCTCATCGGCAATGGCCTTGACCTGTGCCAAATGGGTGTTCACCTCGTCACACGTCTGATGGATCGTCTCTAGAGGAGCGCCCGACAGCTCAAGTTGCCCGCCCGGTTCTAGGGAGATGTTGGCACCACCCTTTTTAAGGCCGATCAGCTTGCCCTGCTCCTCAATTGGTGCCCAGTCAAAGCGCGATGAGAGGCCCGACAGCATCGCATGGACCGAGCGATCTCCCTCGTAGGGCAGCGACTTGTGCGTTTCGAGGCAGTACCCGAACTTCTCGTGCTCGGTCCCGATGCGCCAGTCCTCCGACGGCTTGCACCCATCGGATAAAAACTCGATCAGCTGCGCGCGGGTCTCGATCAGGTCGCCGCCTGACTGTGGGATGGACATTTGTAAGCCTCCTGTCAGGCGGGTGTTACAACCGAGTTAGCCATGCGAAGATGGCTTGGCAAGGTGAGCCGGTCCTGCGTTCACCTTATCGCGAGGCCATAGGATATGCTGCCCCGGCGGGCGAAGGTCGACCAGCTCCGAGGCGGGACCTAAAGGAAAGCCTGGCAAGGCCGCAAATACGTCCAGCATTTGCGCCGATCCCTCTGCCCCGACCGGGATCGAAAGTGCGCCCTCGGGCCCATGCAGCCACCAGCGCGCATCGCCCGGGCGAATGATCAGTTCGACCCGCTCGATATCGGCCATTGCGAAAAATCCGCCTTCCTCGGGCCCGAAATAACCAACACGCCGTTCATCAACCAAAACAACACCCGCACCGTCGCATCGGCGGGTTACGCGCAACTGGCGCAGGCCATCCACCGTCAATGCTGCGCCGACGAACAAGATGACAACGCCAATCCCGGCCATCACCCATCCCCCGCGCGTCGCAACCCAAAGGCCCAAAGCGCAGAGACCCAGAAAGCTCAGCACGGGGGCATTTCGGCGCAAAGCAGTCGCAAGTTCAGGACGTATCATCAAAATTTCCTGTCAGAAGCAGTCAGGCTGCATGGACAAACTGCGTATCACCCATCGCCATTGCAATGCGCCTGCCATCCATCTCTACGAAAATTATGGTCAGATGTACGGCCTCACCAATCCCCCAATGCCGACTGCCAGAGTGTCAGCGCAGCCACTGCGGCGGTATCCGCGCGCAACACACGCGGGCCAAGCATCACCGTTGTTGCAAAGGGCAACGCGCGCAATCGCGCCGATTCCTCGTCCGAAAATCCACCCTCCGGCCCGATCAGTATCGACCACGCTCCAGGTCCGGCATTGCGCAAGGCCGCCGCAGCATCCGGCGCATCCATGCGCTCATCACAAAACAGCAGCTTTCGCCCCTCAGGCCAATCCGACAGGACTGCATCCAGCGGTGCGGCATCGCGCAGATCAGGCACGAAGGTTCCGCCACATTGCTCCGCCGCCTCTATGCAATGGGCACGCAGCTTCTCTGGGCGTACACGCTCTGCATTTGTGAACCGGGTGAAAACCGGACGAATGCTGCGCACGCCCAGCTCTGTCGCCTTCTCGACAATGAAATCGGTGCGCGCCTTTTTGATCGGTGCGAAGAGCAGTTCGAGATCCGGCGGCATGGACTGTTCGGACGTTTTCGCCACACAACGCATCGAAACGGCACGCTTTCCGGCCCGCAGGATCTCTGCGGCCCATGCTCCATCCTCGCCGTTGAACAGTTCGACGCGATCACCGGCCGACTGACGCATCACATTCACGAGGTAGTGCGCCTGGGTCTGTGTCTCGACCTCCAGCCCCTGACGCAGGGGCGCATCAACGTAAAGCCTGATTTTCGGCGCGCGCTCTGCCATAACCACTCCCATGACTGACGACTCAGATAACCTTGCCCTGCCCCCGGACGGAAGGGTCGCCGATGCCGTAGACCAAAATTGGGTCGACCGCTATGCACCGGGCTGGAGCCGCCCTTACCTGCGGCTCAGCCGTGCCGACCGGCCTGCGGGCACGTGGCTTCTGCTGATACCATGCTGGTGGGGACTGGGTCTCGCCATGGCTGCCAATGGCGGAGGGTCTCTCTACGCCGCATGGCTCGCCATCGCGTGCGCGCTTGGCGCGTTCCTGATGCGCGGGGCGGGATGCACCTGGAACGATCTGGCCGATCAGGACTTTGATGCAGAGGTCGCACGCACCCGCTCACGCCCGCTGCCATCGGGGCAGGTCACACGCAAGCAGGCCTATCTTTGGATGCTCGGACAGATGGCGGTGGCCTTCGCGATCCTCCTGACCTTCCCCCTGCCCGCAATCGGTATGGGGATCGTTGCTCTGATTCCAGTGGCCATCTATCCATTTGCGAAACGGTTTACGTGGTGGCCCCAGGTCTTTCTGGGTGTCGCCTTTAACTGGGGCATCCTGCTGTGCTGGGTCGCGCTGCGCGGTACGCTCGAATGGCCCGCCATTGCACTATATGGCGCCGCGATCGCATGGACCCTGTTCTACGACACGATCTATGCGCATCAAGACAAAGAGGATGACGCCCTGATCGGCGTGAAATCCACCGCCCGCCTGTTTGGGGAGCGCACCGCCGGCTGGCTGCTGCTCTTTCAGGTGGCAACAATCATCCTCGCCACGCTCGCGGTGATACTCGCACTACTGACACCGCAGCCCATTGCAATGCTGATCGCTCTCGTCGGAGTCTGGGCGATGGGCATGCATCTCAACTGGCAATTGCGGACTCTGGATACAGAAGACGCAGATCGCTGCTTGCAACTGTTCCGCTCCAATCGGGATGCCGGTCTTATCCTTGTCGCCGGTCTCATCGGCGCCGGTCTCTTCGCCGGGTTGTGAGACCTGCCCCTTACCGCCTAAAAAGATCGTCCGGACAAGACCTGCGGGAATCACGATGCGCATCGCCGCCTATCTCTTCTTGATATTAAGCTTTGCGGGCGCAGCCGCGGGTGCGTGGTGGCTGTCCGATCAGGCCGCGCGCGAGATTGAGGATCAGACCCGCAACACCGTCGTAAACGGTTTGTCAGCCGCAGCGCAGGACTGGCCTGATATCGCGGTGGACGGCACGCGCGTCACACTCTCCGGCGCCGCACCCAGCGAAGCGGCGGGTTTCCGCGCCCTCGAAGTGGCCCGCGGCATCGTCGGCGCCCAGCGGATCGAAAACCGGATCATCCTGACCGCGACCGATGCGGCCGAGGCTGTGAGCCCGCTCGGCATGACGATCATCCTGAACCCAGCCGAAATCACGGTGCTGGGCACAGTGCCGGACGGATCGCTTGCGACTGTGGAAGTCTTTGCAGAGCGCTCAACACGCCCGGTCAGCATTCTCGCCGAGAGCGTAGATCGCGATGAACCGGCGGCATGGACCTTCAATCTTCTCGCCGCCCTCGATGTCGCCCCTCTGATGCAGACCGGACGCATCACCTTTGGCCCCCGCGGTGCCGCGGTGATTGAGGCCGCCCTGGCGGATGCGGCGACGCGCGATGCCATCGAGAGGCGCGTACGGGCAGCAGCCCCTCCGGGCACCGCGGTTACGCTGGAACTGGCCGCACCGCCCCGCACACTCGCGCCCTTCCCGTTCCTCGCGAACAAAAACGCGGACGGTCTGACAATCGAAACCTGCGCAGTGCCGGACAATGCGTCGCTGGGCCGGATCGCCATGATCACAAGTGAAGCAGATGCCGAATGTCGGCTCGCCCTAGGAGCACCCGAAGGGTGGGCGGACGCGCTTACGGTCGCGCTGCCCGCACTCAACGCACTCCCGTCAGGATCACTCTCCTTGCAGAGCATGGTTGTGACGCTGAAAATCGGTGCCCGCACCGCCGATGTGTTGGCAGACGCCGTGATAGCCGATCTTGCCGAAGCCCTTCCCGACGGGTTCACTTTGGTGATTGAAGAGCAAACTCTGCCTGAGCCTGAGAGTATTCCGCAGGCGGTCAGCGCCGCGCGTCCCTTCACCGTGACCCGCGCAGATGGCGTTGTAACTGTTGAGGGCAGCTTGTCCGACGATGCGGCGGTCGAGGCCGTGCTCAGCTACGCCTCATCAGCCTTCCCCGGTGTCACCTTGGAAACAGAACTTGCCACACAGGGCGAAGGTCAGCCGACAACCGTCGCCTCGGCCATTGCTGCGGTTGAGGCGGTCACTCTGATGCTCAATGGTTCTGCCATCGCTGAACGCGGCACACTCGTGATTGAGGGTGCCGCACCGGGAGAGGGGATCGCAGACCAGATCGCGGAAGCCCTCGCCGCCCGCCTGCCGCAAGACACAACCATCACCATCGATATTGAGGAAATCCAACCCCAAGATGTAGAGCAGATCATTGCACCGAGCGCCGATCCCGATCTGTGCCTTGAGGAGGTGCAGGCGATTCAAACCCCCGGCGCGCGCATTGGCTTTGCCCCGTCTTCGGCCAATCTGGACCTCTCCAGTGCTCCCGTACTCGACGCTCTGTCGACCCGCCTGCGGGAGTGTCCCGAGCTCAATTTCATCATTGCGGGTTACACCGACAATCAGGGGCGGGAAGAGCTGAACCAACGCATCTCGGAATCGCGTGCCAACGCGGTTCTGGATGCGCTGCTCGCGCGGGGTGTCTTCCTCGACCGGATGCGCGCCGTCGGCTTGGGGGAGGCGGACCCTGTCGCCGACAATGACACGCCCGAGGGTCGCGCCCTCAACCGCCGGATTGAGTTTTTGTCCGAAGACGCAATTCCGCTGCCGCCAGACGAAACCGACGCCCCACCAGAGGAGGTCACTGAATGACCCGTTCCGAGCTGATGCTGATCATGGCACTCGCCCTCTTCGGCGCATTCTGCCTTGGCTGGTTGTGCCGCTGGATTTTCGGTGCAATGGCCCGGGCGGGCACCAACAATGTCGCGACCTTGCACACGATGAACACGCAGATCGAACAGGCAGAGGCGGCGCATTCCGACCTCGCAGCGCAACTTGCAGAAACGGACAGCCGCCTCACGGCGCGCCTGCGTGAGAAGGAAGCAGAGCTTGAGGCCACAATGGACGGCTTGCGCCAGGCCCGGCAAAACGCACTGGATTGGCAAGCGGCCTATCAGGATCTTGAGGCACGTCAGGCCGCGGCCGGATCAGAACAACAGGGCTAGGCGTCGCGCCAACGCGCCTCTGCCGCATCATCCTCTTCGCGCGCATCGACCCATCGCGCGCCATCCGGCGTCGTTTCTTTCTTCCAGAACGGCGCGCGGGTCTTGAGATAGTCCATCACAAAGCTCGCCGCATCAAAGGCTGCCGCTCTGTGCGGGGACGCTGCAACGACCAACACAATCTGATCACCCGGGTTCAGCGCGCCATAACGATGGATCACGCTCAACGCCTGCAGCGGCCACCGTGCCTCGGCTTCCGCTGCGATCTGCGATAGCGCGGCTTCGGTCATGCCTGGATAGTGTTCCAGTTCCATGGCCGAAACCGGCTGCCCGCCGCCCATGTCACGCACCAGGCCAGTGAATGTGACGACAGCGCCGATATCGGTTCGACCAGCGCGCACAGCGTCGACTTCGCGGCCCAGATCAAAATCCTCTGCCTGAACACGAATGACAGCCATGTCAGCCACCGGTCATCGGGGGGAAAAACGCAACCTCACGCACCCCATCAAGCGGGGCATCCAGGTCCGACATCTTCTGGTCAAGCGCCACACGCACGGCGCGCATATCTGCAAACGCGGCTGCGTATCGTTCCTCACGCGCAGCAAGCTCCGCAACCAACGCCCGGACGGTGCCAGCCGATGTCTCAACATTTTCCGAGGGCAGGCCAATACGCTCGCGCATCCAGGCAAAGTAGAGAACCTTCATCATCGCCCCTCCAGATGAGGAAGCGCCTTGCGGAAATAGTCCAATCCAGACAGCAGCGTCAAAAGCGCCGCAATCCACAGCAGCAACAGCCCGAGCCCATCGAACAATGTCGAGCCCAGCGCCCCGGCTCCCAGAAGAACCGCGATCGCGAACATCTGCACCGTCGTTTTCCACTTGGCAATCTGGGTGACATCCAGCTTCACATTCCCCAGAAACTCACGCAGGCCTGAGACGAGCACTTCGCGCAGAAGGATGATCGTGGTCGGGATAACAAAGGTCCAATCGAGGCCCCGCAGGGCAAATAGCGCCGACAGCGCGATGATCACCATCGCCTTATCCGCTATTGGATCCAGCATCTTGCCAAAGGCCGATCCCTGATCCCACGCCCTTGCAATCCACCCGTCGACATAGTCAGTCAACGCCGCGCCAACAAACAAAACCAACGCGACCCAATCCGCCAGCGGGCGCTCGAACACAAGAAAAATCAGCGCAATCGCGGGCGCCGCCAGAACGCGCAACACAGTCAGGATATTTGGGATCGTCCATTGCATGCCCCTGATCTATCCTGCGCACGCGGCGGGGGGTAGCCCTTGAATCGCTTGGGGAGACGTTTTCATGGCGCACAGCCAAAACGTGTTGGTTCTGGGGGTGAGCGGCCTGATCGGTGCCGCCATCGCCCGGGATCTCGTCACCGTAGGTCATGTTGTGCGCGGCGTGGCGCGAACACCGCCGCGCCATCTACCAGGCGTCGACTGTATCTCCGCCGACCTGACCAAACTCGACCCGGCGGGCTGGGCGGATGTGTTGAGGAATATCGACACAGTCGTCAACGCAGCGGGTGCCCTGCAGGATGGTCTGCGGGACAATCTGGATGCGATCCACCTTCAGATGATCGAGGCACTGGTGGAGGCGATAGGAAGCCGTCCGATCCGGGTCGTGCAGATCAGTGCCGCCGGGGCCAGCGCCGATGCCTCCACCGCGTTCATGCGGACAAAGGCGATGGGGGATGCGGTGCTCCAGTCCTCCGGTATAGATCAGGTGATCTTGCGGCCGGCACTCGTACTCGCACCCACGGCCTATGGCGGAACCGCGTTGTTGCGCGCGGCCGCATCGCTGCCCGGTTTCGTTCCGCGCATCATGGAGGATGTCGAAATCCAGACCGTCAGCGTCAACGACATCGGACAGACTGTGCTGGCGGCCGTTGAGCGACGGATCGCAACGGGAGAGGTCATCGAGTTGGCCGAACCAGATGCCTACAATTTCCCAAGCCTGATCGCCCAAATGCGGCGCTGGATCGGGCTGCCGGATGGGGTATCTGTCCCGGTACCAGCCCCCCTCGTCAGCATATTGGGACGCTGCGCCGATCTGGCCGGATGGCTAGGATGGCACAGCCCACTGCGCAGCACAGCGCTCAAGACGCTCCGCGACGGTGTCCGCGCCGAGCCTCACCCCGAACATCCCTGCACGTCCCTGCCGCAGACATTGGCCGCGATGCCCGCGACTACGCAGGATCTGCGTTTTGCGCGCACCTATCTGATGCTGCCGGTGGCAATTGTGACCCTCGCGCTGTTCTGGTGCGTGTCTGGCCTGATCGCGCTGCTCGACCCCGCGCGCGCGGCAAGCGTTCTGGGATCGCCGCCCGCAGCGTGGCAAATGGCCTTCGTCTATCTCGGCGCCTTCGCGGACATCATCGTGGGACTTGCTGTTCTGGTGCGCCGTTTTGCGCGCTCCGCGTGCTTCGCCATGATGCTGATATCGCTCAGCTATATGGCCGGGGCGGCCCTCCTGGCCCCTGCACTCTGGCTCGATCCACTGGGTCCGATGGTGAAGGTCATTCCGGGCTTCACCCTTGCGTTCGTCACGGCCAGCCTGCTGGATGAGCGATGATCGAGCTTGTACACTTTCTCCACGTCCTTGGCGCGACCGTCCTGCTGGGCACTGGCGCGGGGATCGCGTTCTTCATGGTGATGGCGCATTTGAGCGGGGACGTTAGCCTTATCGCTGGCACCGCCCGGATCGTGGTCATCGCCGATACCCTCTTCACCGCGAGCGCAGCCATTCTTCAACCGATTACCGGCTACATTCTCGCGCGCGCCTATGGTTGGCCGCTGACCGAGGGCTGGGTGCTTTGGTCCCTTGGCCTCTATGTCTTCACCGGTGCGTTTTGGCTGCCTGTGGTCGCGATCCAGACCCGCATGCGCGATCTCGCAGTCACAGCGGTGAATGCCGGAGCCACATTGCCACCGGCCTATCACCGGCTCTTCAGGATATGGTTTGCCTGTGGCGTTCCCGCCTTCGCGGCGGTTCTCGCCATCATCTGGTTGATGCTGACAAAGCCCATCTAGCCATCCGCATTGAAAAACCCGTAGATCTGCTCGGCCAATTGGTCGGAAATCCCGTCCACCGCCTTCAGGTCGGCCAGTCCCGCCCGAGTGACCGCCTTGGCAGAGCCGAAATGCGCCAACAAGGCCCGCTTACGCGCAGCACCGACGCCTGGTACCTCATCGAGTGGCGTCGCAGTTGTCGCCTTGGCCCGCTTCGCCCGGTGTGTGCCAATTGCAAAACGGTGTGCCTCATCCCGCAATCGCTGCGTGAAATAGAGCACCGGGTCGCGAAAGGGCAGCGCCTTGGGCGGTTGACCGGCGCGGTAGAAGACCTCTTTGCCCGCATCCCGCTCCGTTCCCTTTGCGACGCCGATAATGGTCACATCCTCAACGCCCAGATCGGCGAGCGCCGCTTCCGAGGCGCTGACCTGCCCCGGACCACCATCAATCAGCAAAAGATCAGGCCACTGGTCGCTCTTACGATCCGGGTCCTCCTTCATCAGGCGAGAGAACCGCCGGTCCAGTACCTCTTTCATCATGCCGAAATCATCACCGGGCGTGATCTTGTCCCCCTTGATGTTGAACTTGCGGTAGCTCGACTTCAGCCACCCTTCGGGGCCCGCCACAACCATGGCGCCAACAGCGTGCGCACCCTGAATGTGGGAGTTGTCGTAGATCTCGATCCGCTGCGGTGGCTCGTCCAGATCGAACGCATCCGCCAAACCGGCGAGCAACTTGCCCTGCGTCGCCGTCTCACTCATTCGCCGCCCCAGGCTTTCCCGGGCGTTCTTTGCCGCCTGCTCGACCAGCATCTTCTTTTCGCCACGCGACGGGACGCCAATGACCACTTTGCGGCCCAGCTTCGCGCTCAGCGCCTCGCGCATCAGATCGACGTTCTCGATCTCGTGACTCATCAGGATCAGCCGCGCAGGTTCTTTGTTCGAATAGAACTGCCCCATGAAGCTCTCAAGGATCTCGGCCGCGCTCTCCGCGCCGCCGGTGCGCGGGAAATAGGCCCGATTGCCCCAGTTCTGATGAGCGCGGAAAAAGAAGACCTGCACGCAGGCCTGCCCATCTTTCTCATGCAGCGCGATCACATCCGCCTCGGCCACCGTTTCGGGGTTGATGCCTTGCGCACTCTGCACATTTGTCATTGCCCGAATACGATCCCGCAGGGCCGCGGCACGTTCGAATTCCATCGCGGCAGAGGCTTCCGCCATCTCCTTGGCCAATTCACCCTGCACACGGGTGGAGCGCCCCTGAAGATATTTTACCGCATCCTCAACCAGCGCGCTGTATTCCGCCTCGCTGATTTTCCCAACACAGGGGCCGGAGCACCGCTTGATCTGATAGAGCAAACAGGGGCGGGACCGCGTCTCGAAATCGGAATCCGTACAGTTGCGCAACAAAAACGCCTTTTGCAGCGTATTCAACGTCTGGTTCACCGCCCCCGCACTCGCAAAGGGTCCAAAATACCGGCCCTTCCGAGTCTTCGCACCGCGATGTTTGGCAATGCGGGGAAAGCCATGATCATCCGTCACGAGAATATTGGGAAAGCTCTTATCGTCGCGCAGCAGGACGTTGTAACGCGGCTTGAGCTGCTTGATCAGGTTCTGCTCCAAAAGCAGAGCTTCAGTCTCTGTCTCCGTGCGTAGGAACATCATTGACGCGGTCGCCATGATCATGCGCCCGATCCGCGCGGATTGCCCGGTCAGCTTTGTATAGTTGGCGACCCGCTTTCGCAGGGATCGGGCCTTACCGACATACAGCACCTCCTGCGCGTCATTCAGCATACGATAGACACCGGGCGCGTCGGGCAGTGTGGTCACATAGGATTTGATGACCTCGACACCGCTGCGCATCGCCTGCCGCGCGGCGTCGGCCTGACCCTCTTCTTCGAAGCTGTGCGAGTTGTTGTGCGCCATGGTTTACACCTTCGTGATTCCCCCGTGGCCCTGCAATGGCCCAAGCCCCTGATCAAGGAAAAAGCTTTCCACCGATCCTGTGGATAAGTGTGAGGACAAGTTTATGATGAGACGAAATTATCCTTAAAATTAAGGCGGGGAATTGATTTGCCTAAATATTGGGCACTATATCAAGCCATTGTTATAAAAAGATATTTTTATTCGCACGTGTTAATACATTGGAATCTCTACCAGAATTTTAACGCATTTGTGACAGGCCGCGCTCCGGTGGAAAAGTCAGGCCGAACGAATCGAGAGCACGGCGGCTGCCAGACCTCAGACCCGATTTTCAAGTCGAATGATCTGCCCGGTGACGGCTTTCTGCTGTGCGAGGTATGTCAGCATCGACGGCAAGCGTGATAGGTCCGGGATCGCAACCGAGATGCGCTCAACCTGAGCGGCCTGCCACGTCGGATCGCGTTGATCCGGTCCCTCCGGTGCCGCGCCGAATTCCAGCCCGGTCACCCGAAGTGCCGGCGCGCGGCCCAGTGCGGCTGTCACCACAATATCGCGTCGCGCGGCATCCACCGCGCTGCGCCCGGCAAAATGCTGCTTCAGCGTCCGAATGCGCCCGTCAAACAACGCAACGGCGAGCGTTGTGGCCGCAACCTCTCCCAACGCGTCCAACGTACTCTTGGCCTTAACTGCGTCGAGTTGGACCTGCAGCCGCTCCGCTTCAGCAAAGTCGGACGCGCCCGGCGCGGTCGCGCGCGGGACGAATAGCAGAAGATCCGCGTCAGCGGCCTTGCTCCAACCTGCCGATTTAAGAACCGCGTCTACAGCCACGGCCCATGGGCCGTCGACTTCGCCACATAAGCTGTACGTCCGCGCCACCATCGTTCAGTGCGTGCTCGCCAAAAGGGCGACGTAAGCCACGTAAAGGCCAACGAACAGCACACCCCAAACACGGGTCACATTCGTCCAGTGCAGCACAAACGGGATCAGCAGCAACGATGTGCCCAGCATGACAATCAGATCGAAGGTCAGGAACCCGTCCGGCAACGGCAGCGGGCCAAAGAAGCTCGCGATCCCCATGATCGCCAGAAGATTGAACAGGTTCGAGCCGATGACATTGCCCAGCACCACATCCGCCTGCCGCCGGATCGTCGCCATGATGGTCGTCGCAAGCTCAGGCAGAGAGGTGCCAATCGCCACCAGTGTCAGCCCGATCACCGCATCCGACACCCCATAGGCCAGGGCAATCCCGCGCGCGCCGTCGATCAGCAGATCAGCACCAAGCGGCAAACCGGCAATTCCAAGGATGATAAAGATCGCGATTTTGATCCCGGACATATCTGGATCGGCATCTTCAAGCTCTGCCAATTCATCTTCCGGTTCCATATCCCCATGTCGCGCCGCCTTCGCCGCACGATAGGCGTCGAGCAGGATATAGCCCAGCAACGCCAGCATCACGACACCGTGCCAGTAATGCAGCGGCCCCATCGCGCACAGCGCAATGAACACGATCGTTGCAGCCAGCATCTGTAAAAAGCTGCGGCGGGTGTCACATTCGGTGGTCTTGATGATGGCAATAAAGGCCGGCAGGCCGATCACAAGCAGGACATTCGCGATATTGGACCCGACCACATTGCCAAACGCGATGCCCGGAACCCCATCAAGCGCCGCCTGAATCGCGATCAGCAATTCCGGCGCAGATGTCCCGAAAGCAACGATGGTCAAACTGATGATCAGCGCGGGGATACCCAGTTTCAGCGACAGTGCAACCGCACCCCGCACGAGAATGTCTCCGGCAATAACGAGCAGCACCAGACCGCCCGCTGCAAATAGCAGATCCATTCCTTACCCCGCGCTTCGACGCAACGCTGCGCCGTTCGTGGCATATAGGCGCGTAACGCTTTGTGACAAGCACAAGATCAACGGGTGGCTCCACACGGGCACTGCCCGCCAATGACATGCCCGTTGCATTTGCGGCACCGTTTCGGCCCCCGCTCGAAAAAGCGTGTCCGCCATTTCCCGAACATGCCCATGACGGCCATGAAAATCAGAAACAGAACGATGATCTTCAGCATCATGATCTTACAACCCGTACCGTTGCCACAGCGTCCGCTCCTCAACTGCGCCCACCAGCGCCTCCGCGCCGGGCATCCCAAGGCGAGACAGTAGCGGGCGCCGCTGGCGCGTCACATTAAATCGAACATCGTCGCCGAACAGATCTTTCATCGTCGGCACGACATGACCGATCCCATCGATCAGTCCAACCTCTTGCGCACGCTGACCCACCCAGATTTCACCCGTGAACAGATCGCGGTCGGCCAGGCGATTGCCCCGCCGCGCCTTCACATGCGCGATGAAGTTGTCGTGAATGTCTTTCTGCAAAGCCTTCAGGCGAACGACATCCTCCTCCCGCTCCGGACGGAACGGGTCGAGCATGGACTTGTCTTCCCCAGCGGTGTGAACCCGGCGTTCGATCCCGTAGCGCGCAATGAACTCATGCAGGCCAAAGCTGGCAGAAATCACACCGATCGAGCCAACGACGGAGTTGGCATCCGCGTAAATCGTGTCGCCAGCGCAGGCCAGCCAATAGCCCCCGGATGCGGCCACATCCTCGCAAAATGCGTAGACAGGAACGTCCTTCTCTTCGGCCAGACGGCGAATGCGCGCAGCGATCAACGCCGATTGCGCGGGGGAGCCTCCAGGGGAGTTGATGACGAGGGCTACGGCTGCAAGTCGCTTCACCTTGAACGCACGCTCAATCCGCTCTGCCGTGCCCGCATCGCTCAACCCTGCGCGCCCCACGCCACCGCCCGCCGAGATGACGCCATCCAGGCGGATAACGGACACGACAGGTTTGCGGGCAGTGCGGGCGCGGAAGCGTTCAATCCATTTCATGCGCCACATCTAGTTGCCCACCGGCACGGGTGCAACCAACGCCAGTTGAACGAACGCAGCGGAGTGTTATCCTGTACTCTGTGGGACTGAGGGAGACATGCCGTGCGTGATGAGCCAAACCAGCTGGACCGTACCGAACGGTTGCAAGTCCGCCTTCAGGGCCTCACGCGCGAACATCGCGACCTTGACGATGCAATCTCTGCGCTTGAACAAACCGGACGCGCCGACATGCTGACCTTGCGACGGCTCAAAAAGCAGAAACTGGGCCTGAAAGATCAGATCGCCCGGATCGAGGATGAGCTTTACCCCGATATCATCGCTTGAGACCCGGCCACGCCTGCCTATAGTGCGCGAAACGTCAAAGAGCAGGGGCAACGCGATGCAGCCAGTGGTCGGAATCATCATGGGCAGTCAGTCGGATTGGCCGACGATGAAACTCGCAGCCGACATGCTCGACGCGCTCGACATCCCCTATGAGGCCAAAATCGTATCTGCCCACCGCACCCCGGACCGGCTGTGGTCCTACGGAAAAGAGGCCGCGGGACGTGGCTTGAAAGTGATTATCGCAGGTGCCGGCGGGGCTGCGCATTTGCCAGGCATGATGGCGTCAAAGACGCGGGTTCCGGTCGTGGGCGTGCCGGTGCAGACCAAGGCGCTATCCGGCGTCGACAGCCTCTATTCAATTGTTCAGATGCCAAAGGGCTTTCCAGTCGCGACAATGGCCATCGGGGCGGCGGGCGCGGCCAATGCCGGGCTGATGGCCGCGGGCATTCTTGCGACCTCTGACGCGGAACTGGCCGAGCGGCTCGACACATGGCGCGATGCGCTCAGCGCCTCCATCCCTGAGGAGCCGATTGATGAGTGACGCCCTCGCCCCCGGATCGACCATCGGCATTCTGGGTGGCGGCCAGCTTGGCCGCATGCTGGCCCTAGCCGCGGCCCCACTTGGCTTCAAGGTTCACATCTATGAGCCCAGCGCGGATTGCCCCGCCGCGCAGGTTGCGGATCGCTGTACGACCGCCCCTTACGACGATGATGCCGCCCTCGACGCTTTCGCCGCGTCCGTCAATGTCGTGACATATGAGTTCGAGAATGTCCCCACCGCGGCCCTCGACCGGATCGAGGCCGTCGTGCCCATCCGCCCCAACCGCCGTAGTCTGGGGATCAGTCAGGACCGTCTGGACGAAAAGACCTTCCTGCAAGGCATCGGCCTCAAGACCGCGCCGTTTGCCAATGTTGAGGATCAAGCGGAACTGGACGCGGCGATCTCGCAGATCGGGACGCCGTCGATCCTGAAGACCCGCCGCATGGGATATGATGGCAAGGGGCAGGCCCGCCTGCGCAGCGCCGATGATCGGCCAGAGGTTACGGCCCCCAGCGTGCTGGAGGGTTTCGTTGATTTCTCGGCAGAGATCAGCGTGATCGCTGCCCGCGCGCTCGACGGCGCGATCACCTGCTACGATCCTGGCGAGAATGTCCATCGTGACGGCATCCTGGCCACGACTACTGTTCCCGCGTCCCTTCCGCGTAGCCTGCAAACCGATGCCGTGCTGCTGGCGGGACGTATCCTGAACGAACTCGACTATGTCGGCGTGATGGGAATTGAACTCTTCGTCACGTCCGGCGGCCTGATCGTCAACGAGATCGCGCCGCGCGTGCACAATTCCGGGCATTGGACACAAAACGGCTGCACCATCGACCAGTTCGAACAGCATATCCGCGCGGTCGCGGGCTGGCCTCTGGGCGATGGGCAACGGCATTCAGACGTGGTGATGGAGAACCTGATCGGGGACGAGGTCGACCAGTGGCAGGCCCTGTCCGCAGATAGCAACGCAGCCCTTCACCTTTACGGCAAGGCGCAATCCCGCCCGGGCCGCAAGATGGGCCACGTGAACCGAGTCTCACCCCGCGCATCCAAAGGATAAGCGACCGGCTTCTTCTTGGTGGAAATATCCGCGCCGCAGGCAAACCCGCCTTCAGTCCTGCGGTGTCGTCACCAATTCTTCGACAGCGTCGAGAAAACCCAACTCATCATCAAATGTGCCGTCCCGCAGAAAGTGCAGGACCTGTGCGATGACAGTGGGGCTGTTCATCATGAACGTATGCGTCACGGGCAGCACCAGATGATCCGTCATGCCCTCCAATCGGGTGCTTTCAACCGAGACCTTCCCATCATCCTCTCCCTCGATCAGGGCAGAGTAGATCGGGTTGCCCGCCTGACTGCCTGCAATGATGCCAACCGGAAAGGTCGCCGGGCCCAGCTGCGCTGGGATCGCATCGGGCGCCAGCTCGGCCCCGGCCTCACCATTGATCACTTCAAAAAGGGGCCAATCCTCAAACACTTCGATCAGCTCAGCCCCCTGATTGGGTGGCCCCAACATCACCGTCCGGCCCAGATAGGGCAGCCACTCATCCGCAAGATAAACGCGCAGCAGGATCCCGCCCATGGAATGGGTCACGAAGTGAACGGGTCGATCCTCCCCGCATTGGGCAACCGATTGCGGAATGGCGCTGCGCGCCAGCGCCTGAATCCCCGCCTCCGTCGACGGATAGGTCAGGTTCACGGTATTGAACCCTTCCCGCTCTAACACCTGCTCCATGATCGTGAACGACGCGTCCGTGCGCGCCAGCCCGTGCATCAGCACGACGCAGGCGGCATTCGCGATGCCGGGAACGTGCAGAAAGAACAGGATCAGGATGCGTTTCATGATGCGAATCTAGGCACGCCCAGCGCGGCTGACCAGTCCTTGCGCCGCAACGGAAATTCGCACAGGGTCCGCCCATGTCACAGACCACGCCTCGCCTCGCCGCCCGTGCCCTGATCCTCGACGCCGGACGGCTCCTGCTCGTCAACGCCTATCCGGGTGCACAGTCCGACTTGATGTGCCTGCCGGGTGGCGGCGTGGAAAAGCACCAATCCGTGCCCGACAATCTGATCCGCGAGGTGTGGGAGGAAACCGGCCTGACCATCCGCATCGGCGCATTGCGTGCCGTGTCGGAATTTCATCACCCCGAAAAGGGCTTCCACCAGGTCGAATTGATCTACGAGGCCAGCATTATCGCCCGCCCCAAAGGCAACTGGGCCGATACGGAAGGCGTCGTGAACCGAACCGCCTGGGTGAACCAAACGGAATTCGCCGGGCTCCGTGTGAAACCGGATATCGTCGAAAAACTGGCATTCGGGCCGAAAGGCGATGTGCTTTACGACCCGCTCGAAGTCATCGTGCCCTGACCCTGCCAATAAGGCGCGACGTCGCTTACCCGGCTGAAGCCTTGCTGTCACATCCCCGGTCTCTCCACCGGGGATGTCATGTCATAAGAACGCTGGATCAGCCCTCATATCCCTGACGGGCTGCATTGTCCTTGGCACCCTTGGCGCTGGAATAGCCTTCGCTCGACGCCCCGACAATCTGACCGTTGGACGCTTTGCGCCGCCAGCGGTGCTCGCCCTTTTTGTCCGTGTAGAACTCCCACTTGTCGGTCGCCACAACACCGCGGTTCATGTTCTTTTCGCAATCCGCCTTGGATTTGTAGCCCTCGCTTGCGGCGCCCACGATGTTGCCGTTAGAGGCCGTGCGCCGCCAGCGATATTCACCGCGCTTGTCCTGATACACTTCGAACTTGTCGTTTTCGCCTGCCATTCTGGCCTCCCTGCGTTTTCTCGCCGGGAATCGTGCCAAGCTAGTCGCCGTCTGGCAACTTTTTTCGACCGAGCAGCAATCCCAGCGCCACCCCACCGAGGATCAGAACCGCCGAGAGGGCAAAGCGCAGCGTCGCAGGCTCGCCCAGAAAGACCATGCCACCGGCGAGTGCAATCAGCGGAACCGTCAGCTGTGCCAACGCCGCCTGCGTCGCCTCAAGCCGGGGCAGCACCCGGTACCACAGCGCATAGCCCAAGCCCGAGGTCACCGCGCCCGACGCCACAGCAAGCGCGATCCCTGCGGCCTGCGGCACGTCCTCCACCATGATCACAGCAAAGAGAAGGCCAAGCGGGGCCGCCCACAAGAAGTTTGCCGCCGTCGCGCGCAGGGGCGGACCAGACCGCGCCCCGACCAGCGAATAGAGCCCCCAGGCCACCCCAGAGCCGATCATCAATGCAAGCGCCCAAACCGGCGGCGCGTCCGCCCCCGGCACGCCGAGCAGAGCCAGCCCCGCAAGGCCCAGCGCAGAACCGACCCAACGCCAAAGCCCCGGACGCTCGCCTTGCATAATTGCACCGGCAAACATCGTAACCTGCACCGCACCGAACAGTACCAGCGCCCCCAGCCCCGCATCCATCACGATATAGGCGGTGGAAAAGGCGGCAGCATAAACGAACAGCGAACCCGTCCCCGCAAGGCTGCCCCCTTCCCAGGGTCGCCCCCCCTGCAATGCAACGAGGATCGCCAGCATCCCTGCCCCGGACACCAACCGGATCGCCGTGAAATCCCCTGGTCCAATCCCACCAGCCACCAATCCGGCACGGGTCAGCACGGAATTTGCGGCAAAGGCGATGAGGACGATAAGAATGGTCAGGATCAGGCGCATCCCCTTCTTCTGACAGATCGGACGGAAAGCACCAGACACGTTCAGGTGACCCTCACGTAACAAATGATTTTCCTGCGGGACAGTTTCGCGCCAAACTCGGTGCAGTTTATTGGGGAGCGGCCATGAACATCGCAGACATCGTGAATCAAAATATCTACCCGCTCTCTGATCCAGAGTTTCAGCAGCACTGCGCCGAGACGTTGGACCGAGAGGGCGTTCTGGCCCTGCCCGATTTTCTGCGCCCAGACGCTTTGACAAGCCTTCAGACGGAAAGCCGCGCGGGGCGGGACCGGGCCTATTTCTGTACACAAAGCCATTCGGTCTACCTCACACCGCGCGATCCGGCGCTGCCCACCGATCATGCCGCGAACCGGCAGGTGGAAAGCTCAAAGGGGTGCATCTGTGATGACATCATCGCAGCGACATCCCCGCTCAGGACGCTCTATGACTCAGAGGCGTTTCGCAGCTTTGTCATGGCCACGACAGGTGAGGACGCGCTCCACCCCTATGCCGATCCACTCTCCTCCATCAATATCCATTATGCCGAGCGGGGGCAGGAACTCGGCTGGCATTTCGACAATTCCTCCTTTGCCATCACCCTGCTGATCGAAAAACCCGACGCCGGCAGCCGCTTTGAATACGTCAAAGATCTGCGCGACGCAGATGCGGGGGAGATGAATTACGATGGCGTCACCGCACTGCTCGACGGAGCCACACAACCCGACGTGCTGACGATGGATCCCGGCACGCTCGTACTCTTTCGGGGGCGCAATTCCATTCATCGCGTCTCCCCCAATGAAAGTGACAAGACCCGCATGCTCGCCGTTCTGGCCTACAATTCCCAGCCGGGGGTCGAACTGTCTGAAAATGCGCGCATGACCTTCTATGGACGCCTCGCTTAGCGACGGCTGCTCAACTTCGTATTGATCCAGAACTGTCCTTAGCCCATAGAGGCGGCACGCAGGCGCTTGTCGGGCCCTGCGTCAGACGGGCCGACCACATACCACCGTCACGATCCCCGGCAGGCAACATGCGCGACGGGGATATATGCCTACGCACCTTCCAGCAGAGACCGCGGTGACCGCGACGATTGACGGTTTTGGCATTCGATTCCTCAAGCGTGGGGTGCTGTTTGTTGCCGGGCCGCTCTACTTTCTGATCATCGCCTTCATACCCCTGCTATGCGGCCGTCGCCGGGGATTTCGTGGCTGGTATTGGCGCAAGGTCAAGCGCGCCTGCACCCGCCTGCTCTGGCTGCTCAGCATCCGTCCCATCATGTCAGATGCGGATCGGGCGACGCTGGCGAGCGACACCAACAGCATCATCGTGATCAACCACCGCAGCCATCTCGACGGCTTCGCGCTGATGGACGTGATGCCTGATGAAAAATGGATCACCTTCGCCGCTAAGAAGGAACTCTGCGACGCCCCCCTCCTGCGTCGCGGATTCAAGGGCGCAGGCCTTGTCGAGATTAACCGGAAAAGCGGTGCGGTTGCGCTCGAAACCCTGACCTCTGCGGTCGACGAGATGCCCGCCCGCAGTTCGGTCGTGCTCTTTCCCGAAGGCACACGCACCAAATCCGAAGGCCTCGGCCCCTTCAAAGCCGGGGCGGTGATGGTCGCCCGCAAGACCGGTCGCACGATCCGCCCGATTGTGATCCACGCCTCAGACCGCCTCCTGCCCCCGGGCAAATTGCTACCCAAAAGCGGCACGATCCGCATCGAGGTTCTCCCCCCCTTCAAATGTGATCCAAACGTTGCTGTCGACGATGATGTGGAACGGTTGAGGGCCAGCATGTTGGAAGCGTTTGATGCGGACCCAAGCAGGTAGCAACGGCAAGGCACGCCAGCAGTGCCCTGCCAGATCGTTGACATACACTGCCTGCGGCCCGTAAGTCTGCGTCCATGATGAAATTGTGCTTCGCATCGCAGGACTATTATCGCCCGCTTCCATAGCCGCGGGTCATTCATCATTTGTTTTCCGCTGCCCCGTCAGCGGTCACCTTGCAATCGACCTCATGCCGGGCGGCATGTTCAGAGGTCGAAAATGAGCAAGACAATCAGCAAACAACACACGTCCATTGGCATAGTGGGGTTCGGTGCATTCGGACAACTCGCAGCCCGGTACCTTACGGCTCATTTTGCAGTAGCGGCTTATGACCCATCCTCCGCAGTGGCCAGCATGGCCCAACGGCTTGGGGTGCGCCTGACGTCGTTGCACGACGTGGCGCAGGCGGACATTGTATTGATAGCGGCTCCCGTCTCTTCGTTCGAGCAGGTGGTTGAGCAGATTGCAAAAGCCTGCAATCCCGGCGCCCTGATCATCGATGTTGGCTCGGTCAAGGTTGGACCTGCCGAAATCATGCGCAAGCTCTTACCTGGCCATGTCGACATTGTCGCGACACACCCGTTGTTCGGCCCGCAAAGCGCTGCCAACGGGCTGAAGGGCCTGAAGATTGCCGTCTGCCCTATTCGCGGCAATCGCCATACTCGATTGGCTGCATTTCTGCGAAAATCGCTGGGGCTCACCGTTATCGTGACTACGCCCGAAGATCACGACCGCGAAACGGCAATCGTTCAGGGGCTGACCCACCTCATCGCGAAGGTGTTGCTGAGGATGGGACCACTGCCAACGCGCATGACCACCAGAAGCTTTGATTTGCTGTCGGAGGCTATCGCCATGGTCCAACATGATGCGCCAGAGGTCTTCGAAGCGATCGAGCGCAGCAATCCCTATGCAGAAGCGGTGCGACGCCGATTCTTCGATCTGGCCGCCGATCTGAGTGTCGAACTGGACGCTCCACTGCCTTCCCCAGCCCGCAACGAGGTGCTGATTGGCGAATAATTCCGGGAACGACACCAAACAAATAGGGCCGCAGCTTCGCGCTGCGGCCCCTTTTTTCTCAACCCATCCGGGTTGATTACATCATGCCGCCCATGCCGCCCATGTCGGGCATTGCAGGTGCGCCAGCGCCTTCTTTGGCGGGCTTGTCTGCGACCATCGCTTCGGTGGTGATCAGCAGGGCTGCCACGGAAGCTGCATCTTCCAGCGCGGTACGCACGACTTTCGCCGGGTCGATCACGCCGAAGGAGAACAGATCGCCGTACTCTTCGGTCTGTGCGTTGAAGCCGAAGGAGGTGTCGTCGCTCTCACGGACTTTGCCCGCAACGACTGCACCGTCCACACCAGCATTCTCGGCGATCTGACGCAGAGGTGCTTCCAGCGCCTTGCGCACGATCGCCACACCCGCGTTCTGGTCAGCGTTCGCGCCCTCCAGACCTTCGAGCGCTTTGCCTGCCTGCACCAGTGCAACGCCGCCGCCAACGACAACGCCTTCCTGCACAGCTGCGCGGGTCGCGTTCAGGGCATCGTCCACACGGTCCTTACGCTCTTTCACTTCCACTTCGGTGGAACCACCGACGCGGATCACGGCAACGCCGCCTGCGAGCTTGGCCAGACGCTCCTGAAGCTTCTCACGGTCGTAGTCAGAGGTCGTCTCTTCAACCTGCTGCTTGATCTGAGCGACACGCGCTTCGATCTCTGCCTTCTCACCCAGGCCGTCCACAATGGTGGTTTCGTCCTTGGTGATGGAGATGCGCTTGGCAGAGCCCAGCATGTCCATCGTGACGTTTTCCAGCTTCATGCCCAGATCTTCGGAGATCACCTGACCACCGGTCAGAACCGCGATATCCTGCAGCATCGCCTTACGACGGTCGCCGAAGCCCGGTGCCTTCACAGCAGCGATCTTCAGGCCGCCGCGCAGCTTGTTGACCACGAGGGTCGCCAGCGCTTCGCCGTCCACGTCTTCTGCAATGATCAGCAGCGGCTTGCCGGACTGGATCACCTGCTCAAGCAGCGGAACCATCGGCTGGAGGGAGGACAGCTTCTTCTCGTGCAGCAGCACGATCGCGTCTTCCAGCTCTGCAATCATCTTGTCAGGATTGGTGACGAAGTAAGGGGAGAGGTAGCCGCGGTCGAACTGCATGCCCTCGACCACTTCGGTCTCGGTCTCCAGACCCTTGTTCTCTTCAACGGTGATGACGCCTTCGTTGCCGACGCGCTGCATGGCGTCAGCGATCTGACGGCCAATTTCTGCTTCGCCGTTGGCGGAGATTGTGCCGACCTGCGCAACTTCGTCAGAGTCAGAAACCGGACGCGCCATGGAGCGGATCTGCTCGACCACTTTAGCAGTGGCAAGGTCGATACCACGCTTAAGGTCCATCGGGTTCATGCCGGCGGCAACGGACTTTGCGCCTTCTTTGACGATGGCTTGTGCCAGAACGGTCGCGGTGGTGGTGCCGTCGCCCGCTTCGTCATTGGTGCGGGAAGCAACTTCCTTGACCATCTGCGCGCCCATATTCTCGAACTTGTTCTCAAGCTCGATTTCTTTGGCGACAGACACACCGTCTTTCGTGATGCGCGGTGCGCCGAAGGACTTGTCGAGGACCACGTTGCGGCCTTTGGGGCCGAGGGTCACTTTGACGGCATCTGCGAGCGTGTTGACGCCCTTGAGCATGCCGTTACGGGCTTCGGTGCCGAATTTTACGTCTTTAGCAGCCATGATTAAGCTCCTTTAGAAATGTGTTGAAAGGGAAAAGCGGTCGCTCAGCCGATGATGCCGAGGATGTCGCTCTCTTTCATGATGAGCAGGTCTTCACCGTCGATCTTGATCTCGGTGCCGGACCACTTGCCGAACAGAACCTTGTCGCCCGCTTTCACGTCCATCGGTGCGCGGCCGCCATTTTCGTCACGTGCGCCGGAACCGACGGAAATGACTTCGCCCTCGGCGGGCTTTTCCTTGGCGGAATCAGGGATGATCAGACCACCAGCGGTTTTTTCGTCGCTCTCAAGGCGGCGAACCAGAACGCGGTCATGCAGGGGGGTAAAAGCCATGAGTCTCTCCTTACAAAAGTCTCTGTTACGGGTGGACGGAAGCGCCTTAGCACTCACCGCCCAAGAGTGCTAACAGCCGCATAGCTAGACAGCGCCCGCCGCAGTGTCAACTCTTGTGAAGGATCAAAATTTAACAGCGATCTGCGTGTCTCTGCGCCAGGACTGCGCTACCCAGATTTAACCATTGGCAGGAGACCTATGCATGATCGCGAAGAGCGCAACCCTATTGCTGTCCTTGATTTTCACCACAGCAATCGTGGGGCAGGCGTCCGCCCGCTGTGGGGGCCAAAACCTTATGGATACGCTGACCGAGCAGGAGCGTGGCTATATCGACGCCTTTGTTGCAGAAACCGCCTATTCCACAGGTCGCGCCTTTGTCGCCCGCCGCAGCACCCAGCATATTTTCTTCTACGGAATCATCGATTCCGGCTTTGGGCCCGACCTGCCTGAAGCCGTCCGGGATGGCATGAAAGGTGCCGAGTCCATGATGTTCCGAACCTCCAGCATTGATGAAGCAATCTTCGAAAACCAACTCGCCGGCGACCCTTCGCTCTACGCCGACACATCGGGGGAGAGCCTTGAGAAGGATTTGTCAGAGGAACAATGGGCGATTCTGACCGAACGGCTCGATCCGCTGGGGTGGTCGACGGCGGATATCGAAAGTCTGCATCCCTGGGTGGTGGCCGATTGGGCCGCCTTTCCTCTCTGTGAACTGGAGGGGCAGATGAACGGTGCGCAGACAATGGAAATGATGGTGGAAGACACCTCATCAACGATGCGCATGCCAAGGAGCGCGCTGGAAGCGCCCGTGGACTATTTCAACGCCATGAATGCGCTGTCGCGCGATCAGCAGGTTGACCTGCTACGCTGGTCACTCAGCGTGGGCGGTATTGACGGCGTCGCCGACCTGCACAGGACCGTCATTGCCCTCTACGGCGAAGGACGCACAGGCGCGATGTGGGCAATTCGCGATGTAATCGCCGGGCGCAATCCGCCCGACAATCTCGCGACCGAAGACGCCCGGCATGTCAGCTATCAGGCCCTGATAATCGACCGTCATCAGGAATGGTTGGGACCCATCCTCTTTTTCTCCGGCATGCACCCGATTTTTGTCGCCGTCGGCACCGATCACCTGATCGGCGAGGACGGGTTGCTGCGCCTTCTCGAAAAGGACGGCTTTTCCATCGAGCGCGTCATGCTCGATGGCGAGGTCGAGTAAACGCACAGCACTTCGAGGGCGGCGCCTTTCAGCCGTCGAATGCTGAGCCGAATTACAGTTGGCCCTGTGCCCTGCCGCGCAGGGATGCTAGCTCTCTGCCCAGCCCCCGATTGTCTCTATGAGGTTCAGATGTTGAAGCCGTTAACCTTTTTGATCGCCGCCGTCGCCCTGTGCACGCTTTGTGCACAGGTTGTGCACGCCCGGTGCATCGCCGATCCGGCCATTAACCTTTTGACGGACAGCCAGCGGGCACAGGTCGACGTGGCCGCAGCTCAGGTCCCGAATGCACTGGGCCGACTCTACGAAATTTCAGGGAACAACACGCGCGGTATGCTCTTCGGCACGTTCCACACGGCGCAACCGGACGTCGATCTGCCTGACGAAGTCGCAGCGCGGATTGAGCAGGCTGAGACACTTCTGGTCGAAGTGACAACTGCCGATCAACAGGGCGCCCAGGCCATGTTGGGCTTGCGCCCGGACCTCTTCATGAGCCTTGACGGCAAAGGGTTGAGCGATCAGCTCTCGCCACAGGATTGGACAACGCTCAGCACCGCCGCGGCACCGCTCGGCGTGCCACCTCATGTCGCGGACCGCTTCAAACCATGGTTCGCCGCAACGCTGGTCGCGCTGCCCGAATGCGAACTGGTCCTGCAGGCACGCGGCGGCACCACACTGGACGCGCGCGCCGAACTGGTTGCGCAAGCCGCTGGCGTCACGGTTGCGCCCCTGGAAACCACCCTCGAAATCTTCGAGATGATGGACGCGCTTGAAGACACGGTCGAGCTTGCTTTCCTGCAAACCTCCATCTCCACACTCGACCTTGCTGTTCCGGTCTTTATTGAAACGCTCGACTACTACCAGCGTGGCGAGATCGCGCATGTTGCTGAATTTGCAGATATTCTGGCCGCGGATGAGATTGACGATCCAGCGCTGATCGAAGCGGCCGAGGTGCTGGAGACCCAATTGCTCGACGGGCGCAACGCCAACTGGATGCCGACAATCACAGCTGCGCTCGAGGCAGGTGATACAGTCATTGCCGTTGGTGCACTGCACCTTGTCGGAGAGACCGGACTGGTCGAACTGCTCCGCGAACAGGGCTATGTCGTCGATCGGATCGTCCTTGAAGGAGAAACGGCGCAATGACCCGCATCATCGAAAATCTCGACGAGATCGCAATGAACTATGACGCGGTGTTCTGCGATTTGTGGGGGTGTCTGCACAATGGTGTCCGACCCTTTGAGGAAGCCGTCGCGGCCCTCACCCAGTTCCGCGATGGCGGCGGGACGGTCTTGTTGTTGACCAACTCGCCCCGCCCGTCGGCGCATGTCGTCACCCAGCTCGATGAGATCGGCGTCGCGCGCGACCTTTATCAAGGCGTGACAAGCTCCGGCGATGCCGCTGTCGACGCCCTCGCCTCCGGCGCATTCGGATCGAAAGTCTACCATCTTGGACCAGGCCGGGATGAGCCGTTCTTCACGGCCGTGGCAGAGGATGATTTCTACGAAGGCACGACGGTCGAGCGCGTGCCGCTTGAGAAGGCCGAGAGCATCGTTTGCACCGGTCTATTCGACGACAACACCGAAACACCCGACGACTATCGCGAGACCATTCTTTACGGTGTGACGAAGGGTCTGAAAATGCTGGTCGCCAATCCTGATGTGATCGTTGATCGCGGCGACAAGCGCATCTATTGCGCGGGCGCAATCGGGCAGGCCTATGCTGAGGCCGGTGGCGACGCGCAAGCGTTCGGAAAACCGCACGCCCCCATCTACGCGCTGGCCCGTCGCAAACTCACCGAGATCCGCGGGAACAGCGTCGATGATGATCGCATCCTGTGTATCGGGGATGGGATCAATACGGATATCGCAGGCGGCGTCGGTGAAGGGCTCGACACGCTCTTCATCACCGGCGGCCTCGCCGCAGAGGAAACGGCGACGACCCGCCAACCGGATCCCGACAAGCTCGACCGTTTCCTGAAAGCGGCTCGGTTAAGCCCGACGGCGGCGATTGGGTATCTGCGTTGAAACGAAACTGAGCGGCTCGCGCATTCGTGAGCCGCTTTGGGCGAAGTTTTCATGATTTCAAGCCTTTCCCAGAAGAATGCGGGGCCTAGGTCGCCGCTCATGAAATCCTTCATGCCAAGTTCTTTTTGGAGAGACGCAATGAAAAATGTCCTTCTTTCTGCCACTGTTCTGACTGCTCTTACCGCAGCTCCTGCCCTTGCCGGCGGCTTCGGCTCCTATTCCGGCACGGGCGATTGGACTGGTCCGTCCGTCGGCCTGCAATTCGGCAACATTGATGCCGACACCAGCGGCGCGGCCGCAAGCAGCGGTGATGACGACATCTACGGTCTGACGGCCTATTACGACTACGATTTCGGGTCGTTCATTCTGGGCGGCGGGATCGAGCTGGACCGCACCGATCTTGCCCTGCGCAACGCAGCCGGTGCGACGATCGCGACAATCGATTCAGTTGAGCGGTTCGCACTGCGCGGCGGCATCGATGGCGGGCGCAACTTCTACTATGTCACTGCGGGTGTCGCAGATGTCGAGACCAGCGCAGGCGCAGCCGCTCCGGGCGATTCCAGCGGCTCGTTCTATGGCATCGGGTACGAGGTTTTCATCACCGATCTGGTAACGGCTTCGGCAAAGGCGTTGCGCCACGATTTCGACAGTTTCGCTATCAACGGGCTGGAGGCTGAGGCGACGACGATCCAGCTTGGCCTGAACATGCGCTTCTAAGCCACAGCGCGCGTCCCGTCTGGACGGGGCGCGCGCAATCCCGGACAATGGCGGACCTATTTGATGCAGGAGCCGCTGATATGTTTCCCACTTGGCAGGATGTCGCCGCAAATCTTGTTGCCGTAGCTGCAGGGCGTGCCCCCGCTGACACGGTCATGAAGGGCGGGATCTGGGTGAACGTGCACACGCGCGAATGCCTCGAAAACCATGACATTGCGATCAAGGATGGGCGTTTCGCCTATTGCGGGCCGGACGCCTCTCACTGCATCGGCCCTGACACTGAAATCGTTGAGGCAAAGGGCCGATATATGGTGCCCGGCCTGTGTGACGGGCACATGCATATTGAAAGCGGCATGCTGACAGTCACCGAATTTGCCCGCGCCGTGATGCCCCACGGCACGACCTCGATGTTTGTCGATCCGCACGAGGTTGCAAATGTGCTGGGGCTTTATGGCGTGCGGCTGATGCATGATGAGGCGCTGGAACAGCCGATCAACGTCTATGTGCAGATGCCCTCCTGCGCCCCCTCGGCGCCGGGGTTGGAGAATACGGGCGCTGAGCTTGGGCCTGATGAAGTGGCCGAGGCGATGGCGTGGCCCGGCATCATCGGGTTGGGTGAGATGATGAACTTTCCTGGCGTGATCAACGGATCGCAGGCCATGCTGGCAGAGATTGCCGCCACGCAGGCCGCGGGTAAGACGGTTGGCGGCCACTATGCGTCCCCCGATCTCGGACCTGCGTTCCATGCCTATGTCGCGGGCGGTCCGGCGGATGATCATGAGGGCACGTGCGAGGCCGATGCGATTGCCCGTGTGCGGCAAGGGATGCGGATGATGATGCGCCTCGGCTCTGCATGGTATGACGTTGAAAGCCAGGTAACGGCGGTTACGGAAAAGGGGCTAGACCCGCGTTCGTTCATTCTGTGCACCGATGACAGCCATTCTGGCACGCTGGTTCGCGATGGACATATGAATCGTGTGGTGCGCCATGCCATCGACTGCGGGCTCGACCCTTTGATCGCAATACAGATGGCAACGATCAACACGGCGACGCATTTCGGGCTGGAGCGTGAAATCGGCTCGATCACTCCGGGTCGGCGTGCCGATATGATCCTGACATCCGATCTGAAATCGCTACCCATCGAGATGGTTTTAGGCCGTGGTGAAATCGTGGCTGAGAGTGGTACGCTCAAAGCCCCCCTGCCCGATTTCGAATGGCCGCTCGACAGCAAACAGACGGTCAACATGGCCCGCGATCTGACAGCCGCGGATTTCGACATTCGCCATGAGGGCGACCGGGCGCGCGTGCGGGTCATCGGTGTCGTTGAAAATCAGGCCCCCACCAAGGCGTTGGAGGCCGAGGTGACGGCGACGGATGGCGTCCTGAACATGGACCGCGCCAGGGATGTTTGCCAGATCGCATTGGTCGAGCGGCATCGGGCGACCGGCGGTGTCACCAACGCCTTCGTCTCTGGCTTTGGCTATGACACGGACTGCGCCATGGCTTCTACCGTTGCGCATGATAGCCATCACATGATCGTCGTCGGGACAGACAAAGCCGATATGGCAATGGCTGCAAATCACCTGCGCGCGCTCGGCGGCGGGATCTGCGTCGTGAAAGGTGGAGAGGTCATTGCCTCTGTCGCCCTGCCCATCGCCGGATTGATGGCAGATCGCCCCGCGCATGAGGTTGCAGCGGATGCAGATCGCATGATGGAGGCGATGGTTGCGTGTGGATGCAAACTCAACAACGCCTATATGCAGCATTCCCTTCTGGCACTGGTGGTGATACCTGAGCTTCGTATCTCGGATATCGGCCTCGTCGATGTCACAACATTCAAAAAGACCGAGCTTATACTCGGCTGACCATTCGGAGAGATACGATGCGTGTTCCCTACGCCCCGGCCCAAGTGCCTGTACTGACCCCCGCCGTGCGCCCTGCAAAGCTGTTTCACGAGGCGGGTGAGGCTGTTGAACATATCATTGCGCTCTACACCGAGGCGACAGAGTTCCTGCGCGACAACTTTGCCAACGTCATGAAGGGTGGTGAGGTTGAGGGACGGTATCGTGCCTTCTACCCGCGCCTTGAACTGACGACGACCTCCTTTGCGCGGATCGACAGCCGCCTCAGCTTTGGTCACGTCGCAGAACCCGGGACCTATTCAGCGACGCTTACACGGCCCGACCTGTTCAAGGGCTATCTGGAACAGCAGATCAAGCTGTTGATGAACAATCACGGAGTGCCGGTTCAGGTCAGCGTATCTGACACGCCAATCCCCCTGCATTTCGCCCTGCCCGAAGGTGCCCATGTCGAAGGCTCCATCGAAGATCGGCTGGGCGGGCCATTGCGCGATACATTTGATGTGCCGGACCTTGAGACGACCAATGACGATATCGTCAATGGCACCCAAGGCCCCGATGCGAGCGGTCATAACCCGCTGGCCGCCTTCACCGCGCAACGGGTCGACTATTCGTTGGCGCGGCTGGCACATTACACCGCCACCAGCCCCGCGCATTTCCAGAACCATGTCCTGTTCACGAACTATCAGTTCTACATGGACGAGTTCGTGACCTGGGCAAAAGAGCAGCTGACCGAAGATACCGGCTATGTCGCCTTCGTGGAGCCCGGCGGACGTGTCACCACCCGGGACGGAGTGGAAGGGGAGCCTGCTGCGAAGATGCCCCAGATGCCGACCTATCACCTGACCCGTGCGGACGGGAACGGGATCACGATGGTCAATATCGGTGTCGGTCCTTCGAACGCAAAGACGATCACCGACCACATCGCCGTTTTGCGTCCCCATGCATGGCTGATGCTGGGCCATTGTGCCGGTCTGCGCCACTCGCAAAGCCTTGGCGACTATGTGCTGGCTCATGCCTATGTCCGCGAAGATCACGTCCTCGACGATGACCTTCCGGTCTGGGTTCCAATCCCTGCACTGGCCGAAATTCAGGTCGCACTTGAAAATGCGGTTGAGAGCGTGACCGGGCTGGGTGGTTATGAACTGAAGCGGATCATGCGCACCGGCACAGTCGTGACCATCGACAACCGTAACTGGGAGCTGCGCGACCAATCCGGCCCGGTGCAGCGGCTTAGCCAGTCCCGCGCAATTGCCCTCGATATGGAGAGTGCCACAATCGCGGCGAACGGCTTCCGCTTCCGCGTACCCTACGGGACACTGCTCTGCGTCTCGGACAAGCCGCTTCACGGCGAGTTGAAACTGCCCGGCATGGCCACGGATTTCTATAAACGGCAGGTTGCACAACACCTGCGGATCGGCCTGTCAGCCATGGAAGCGCTTCGCGAAATGCCACTTGAGCGGTTGCATTCTCGCAAATTGCGAAGCTTTGACGAAACAGCTTTCCTCTAGATGGGATTTTGGGGCGTTTACCCGACGATCTATCCCAATTTTCTAAGGAAAACCGTTGAAGCGGCCCGCCAGTTAGGATCAAGTATGCGTGATCGCTTTGGGGGCTTTCGCTTCTCATAAAAAAATCAAATGTGAATATGACAGGGAAAAAATCATGACACAGAAGCCAATGACGAAAACGCAGCTTGTTGCAGCGCTCGCCGAACAAACGGAAAGCGACAAGGCCTCGGCTGCAAAGTTTCTGGATGCTCTGTCCAACGTTGTGACCACCGAAGTGTCCGCAGGTGGCGCCGTGACGATCCCGAACATTGGCAAAGTGTTCTGCCGCGACCGGCCCGAGCGCATGGTGCGCAACCCGGCCACCGGCGAGCAGATGAAGAAGGAAGCGGATCGCGCGGTGAAAGTCACGATCGCGAAGGCACTGAAAGACTCCGTGAACGCCTGATCCCAACCGATCAAGCAAGGCCAGTATGCCACCGCTCCGACATCCGGAGCGGTGGTTTTCTTTTGGTGGGCCAAATCCGCCATCTATTAATGCTTTATCGCCGCCCCATATGACGTAAGGTCAACTTCAAGGAGCCCAGGCCACCCATGCACACAGATCTTGCCAAGTTCATTGACGACATCGCGTCGGCAAAGACGGCGCAGGAGCTTTGGGATTTCGGGCTGGACTATTTCCATGCGCATGGCGCGCAGCGGGTCAGCTATCACCACTTCCCGCTGGGTCGGCGCGAAGGCATGACAATCCACACCGATGGATTTCCCGAAGATTGGGTGTGCCACTATATCGAGGACCAGCTGTACCGTGTGGATCCGCGACCTGATCTCGCCCGGCGCATGGCCAATGTCTTTCGATGGTCAGACATAGATCAGATCGCAAACCTGCATGAAGAGCAGCGCGATTTCATGGAAGAGTTGAGCCACTGGAAGCTGGGCGACGGACTTGCAATCCCGCTCTTCGGACCAAACCTGCGCAATGGCTATCTTGGCCTTGGCTTTGGTGGCTCGGAAAACATGCCCGACGCCGCAGGTGCCGCAGCGTTACAAATGGCAGCACAGGCCGGTCACCTTCGATATTGCGAGTTGCTGAAGAACGACTTCACTGCGCCCGCGAATCTGTCGAAACGAGAGCGGGAAATCCTCGACTGGATTGCTCAAGGCAAGAGTAACGCAGTAATTGCTGACATTTTGGACATCTCGCGACATACTGTGGACACTTATGTCCGACGTCTGTTCGAGAAGCTGAATGTGTCCGACCGCACATCCGCAGCCATTGTCGGCATCGGTTCCAGTATTGTTCAGCCAGCACTTGGAAGTTCTGTCCCTTAACTGCGGGACTATTCGCAAAACATTCCCCTGCCTATGTCACGGGCCTCACCGGTAGGCGCGACTGCTGCACTGCGCGCAGCACCAGCCCCCTTTGCCCCGCAAAGGTCCGGTGTGCTCGATTCTGCCTGACTGAGGGGGAAGGCAGATTGGGGGGCAGCCTGCGCCGTGGCTCCGTAGCAGCCGCGGCGCAGTGCTGTTTAGGGGGTCAGTTCAAGCTGCTGAACGGGGTCGCCTCGGCCCCAAGACGGGATAAGAGCGGCGCGACGCTCCACGAGCCGGGATCCGTCTCTGCAATCTGCTGCATCGTGGCGAGGACCCGGTCCGTGCCAAGGCGATCTGCCTCCATCATCGGGCCGCCACGCCAGCGCGGATAGCCATAACCCATCAGCTTTACGATATCGATGTCGAGCGGGCGTTCCGCCACACCTTCCGCAAGGATCATCGCCGCCTCATTCACCTGCACGGCATGCAGGCTTGCCACGATCTCTTCGTCAGAAATGTCGCGCGGGGTGATGTTGCGCGCGCCGCGCTCCGCCTCCAACAGCGCGTTGAACTCTTCCGAGGGGATCGCCGTACGACTTCCATCCTCGTAGCGATAGTACCCCTGCTTGGTTTTCTGCCCCAGCCAGCCCTGCTCCACGATCAGATCGGGAACCCGCGAATAGCGCTGATCGGCGGGGCGGGTCGCGGCCTCGCGCTTGCGATTGGCGTATCCGATCTGAAGGCCGGCCATATCAAACATCTCAAAGGGTCCCATCGGCATCCCGAACCGCTTCATCGCAGCGTCGATCTGCTGCGGAGAGGCCCCGTCCTCCAGCAGGTATCCCGCCATGCGCCCGTAGGCACCGAGAATGCGATTGCCGATGAACCCGTCGCAAACGCCAGACAGGACAGCAACCTTGCGCATCTTCTTGGCCAGCGCAAAGCCGGTGGCCAGAACTTCCGGTTCGGTCTGCGGCGTGCGCACCACCTCGACAAGACGCATGATATGAGCCGGAGAGAAGAAATGCAGGCCCATCACGCGCCCGGGGTTTGGCACGGCGTCCGTAAAGCTCACCGGATCGATATACGAAGTGTTGGTCGCGAGGATAGCATCAGGCCCGGCGATCTGGGCGAGTTGCTCGAACACGGCACGTTTTGTATCGGCGTCCTCGAACACCGCTTCAATGCACAGATCAGCGCCATCCGCCCCGTGATAGCTATTTGTCACCCGCAATTTTCCGAGCAGCGCATCCCGCTGATCTTCGGACATTCGGCCCTTGCGAACGCCAGACTCAAGGTTGGCAGCCACGCGACCCTTCGCCTGCTCCGCCGCATCCATCGTTTGCTCGATGATGGTGACAATTAGTCCCGCGGTCAGGGCCGCCGTTGCGATGCCAGACCCCATCAGCCCGCCACCGACGATGGCCACGCGCTCAAGCTGCCGCGGTTTCGCCCCCTTCAACGCAGCGGGTTTTGCGACCGCACGCTCCGCAAAGAATGCGTGACGCAGGGCCTTTGACTGATCAGTCTCTTTCAACTCCAGAAAAATATCCCGCTCACGGTCCATCCCTTCCGACAGGGGAAGCTCGAAGGCGATGCGGACGGCATCCAACCCGCGCACCGGGGACAGCTGCCCCTTCGCCTTTTTCTGCACAGTCTGACGCAGCTCGTCCCAGTCAGCGGGTGTCAGGTCCGTCGGCGCGGGGGCCGGGTCTAGGCGGGGAACCGGTTGATCCATTATAGAACGGGCAAAGGCCACCGCATCGGGCAGCAGATCATCGACGATACGATCAATCAGTCCGGCGTCCTGCGCCTCTGCCGCCGAGATTGGCGCGCCGGAAGTGACAAGCTTTACCGCGGCTGCCGCACATGTCAGGCGCGGCGTGCGTTGCGTTCCACCGGCACCGGGAATGATCCCCAACGCGACCTCAGGCAGGCCGACCTTGGCACTCGCGAGCGCAACGCGGTAATGCGCACCCAGTGCCGTCTCCAGCCCACCACCCAGCGCTGTGCCGTGGATCGCGGCCACCCACGGCTTGGTACTGGCATGCATGCGGTCAACGATTTCCGGCAACCACGGGTCGAGTGCGCCGCCGTCAAATTCCCGAATATCCGCACCTGCAATAAAGGTGCGGCCTGCACAAATCAGCACAGCCGCGCGGACGCTGTCATCGGCCTCAAGTGCCGGGATCGCATCCCACAGCCCCTGTCGAACCGACAACCCGACGGCGTTAACCGGCGGATTGTCGACCGTCACGATTGCGATTTCGCCGTCTTTGCTGACGCTGACTGTCTCGGACATATGCTTCCCCTCTTGTTGCCGTTGATGGTGCAGTCCCATCCCGGCAAATCAAGGGGGTTTACGTCACGATCTCAGCCACCGGCCTTCGCGGCGCAGGCCTGAGAATAGGCATTGTCGAGCAGCATGCCCCACGCCTTGCCATAGCCGCCCTGAACGTTGTCCGCATCTGTTCCCAGCGCTTCCCAATCGCTCTGCTTCAGGCGCACGCGGGTGCTATCGGGCCCCAGTTCCTCGAAATTCAATTCGAGCAGCGAGCGGCCCTGCGCGGGCCGGCCGGGTGCAGGAATATGAAACCGCAATACCAGTTCGGTTGGCGGATTGCAGGTCACCACGTGCCCCCATGAGGTTTCCGTTCCGTCTGCGCCGATCTCGATGATTTCGGCCCCCTCGCGCGCTTCGGTGCGGATGCCTTTGGCCGGTGCGCCATTCATGGCTGACAGGGTCATCATGCCCAGGGGCCACCATGTCTCCATCTCTTCCAGAAAGACAGTGAAGGCCATCTCGGCCCCACAGGGCACGGTCACTTCGCGTTCGAGGGGTGGAAGCATTTTTATCAGTCCTTCTTGGTGCGACGCGCGATTTCGGCGGCATAGGCTTTAAGGGCGACATCCCAGACACCGTCCATCCATTCACGCAACGCGTTCAACCCGTCGGGCTGCACCGCATAGAGCCGTGTGCGGCCCTGCGGAATGGCGTGAACAAGATTTGCCGCCTCCAACACTTTCAGATGTTGGGAGACAGCGGGACGGCTGACCGGCAAACCGGCTGCGATGTCGGTGACCGACGCGGGGTGACGGCACACCACTTCAAACACCGCCCTGCGGGTCGGGTCAGCTAAAGCGGTAAGAACGTCTGCGTAAGCCATGGCTTACATGTTAGCCCACACTTACGTATTCGTCAACGGAAACAATCAGAAGGCGAACGCAGCCAACTTAGGGTGGTTGAGTCTCATTTACTACTATACTTTGGGATATACGGCACCACTGAAGGCGTGTGTTGTTTCTGCACCAGAAATTATTTGTTGATAATTCATGGTCACACGGTGTCACAATTTCGTATTAAACCGCGTCAGTTGCATCCGATCTGGGGGGATGGGTGCGGTTAAAAGCGGGATGAACACACTATGAAACTTGCACTTTTGATGGCGCTCGCTGTCTCTCTTGCAGCACCGGCCAACGCGCAGATGGCACGGGCGGAACAGGGCCTCTACAGAATCGATATCGCGGGCAGTCTTCGCATGCGCACGCAGCGGATGCTGAGAAACGCGTGCTATGTTGCAGCTGGCATTCAGGATGACAGCATCACCTCTGCACTGCCGCAGGACATCGCGGAAGCTGACGCTATTCAACTGCGACTGATTGAGGGGGATGAGGCACTCGGATTGACGGCTGAGCGTTCGCCCGTGATCCGCCATCAGCTGGAAGAGATGATCGCAATCCGCTGGGAGCAGTTCAAACTGTACCCGCTCTATATCTCTGCCAGCGGCACAGCCAGTGCGGACGACCTGGCGCAGATGTCCGAGCTTGCGGACCATCTGGTGTCGGGGTTCAACGAGCTTGTTGCGGATCTTGAGGAAAAATATGCGCGCGGCTCTGTTCTGCCAGCTGATCAGACCCGCACGCTGAATGTCATGGGACGTCAGCGGATGTTGTCCCAGCGCATCGCGGCGCAGCATTGCGCACTGGCGACCGGCGATGACCCGGCCAGCGCGACGGCTGAACTTGCTCAAACCCTCTCTGTGCTAAACACGGCATTTACGGACCTGCGGTTCGGAAATCTCGACAACCGTATCGTTGAGCCCAGTGAGGAAACGCTGGCCGCACTTGAATGCGCGCACGAGACCTTCCTTGGGATGAGCGATCTGATCGAGGCAGGTTTGAACGGCGATGTTCCGACGGTTGAGGAATTGGGCCAGATGAACGTCCTCAGCAACCTGTTGCTGCGCCAGTCCCATGATGCCCTGCAGATCGCCAATGATGGTTTCAACGGGCGTGAGGTGACACTCGCGAACGCCTGCCAATCGGCGTGATGATCCGGCGTGCCGCCCCGAAGGGCGGCGCGCCTACATCTGAAGGCCTTCTTGAAAATGTGACGCTTGCGAGGCGGTTTAAGCTGCCCAGTGCACCGTTGCGCCTGCATCAAGCGCAACTCTGATGGGTGCAACCGCACGATCATCCTCGGCCTGCGCCTGGGCCAGCGCATCCGCCTTGTCCTGGCCTTGGATCAGAACATGAATGTGCCGCGCCGCTGCCAGAACTGGCGCTGTAAGTGTCAACCGAGGCTCCGGCGCGCCGGGTGCCCGCATGGGCAGCAAGGGCGGCGCATCGGGCGACAGCGCCTCGGCCAACCGATCTGCGCCCGGAAAAATCGAGGCCGTATGCATATCCGCGCCCATGCCAAGCACACAGACGTCGAGCGGAAGGGCTGCGCCAATGCTCTGCCCCAGGGCATCAAGAACATCCTCGGGCGCATCTGCCTCCCGGTAAAACGGGACGAGCGTAGCCGCCGCGGCCCGGTTCTGCAGCAAGGTGCCGCGCAGGAGTCGCGTGTTTGAGCGATCAGAGCTTTCGGGCACGAAGCGCTCATCTGTCAGCATGACACGCACGCGCGACCAGTCGAGATCCGCATCGCTCAGCGCGGTCAGGAACGGTCCGGGTGTTGTGCCGCCGGGCACCGCAAGGGTCGCATGCGCCTGTTGGTGGAGCGCGGTGCGCAGCTCCCCTGCAACAACCTCAGCAAGGTTTGTCATCAACGCGGCGCGATCATCGTAGCGGATCATACCTCAATCTCCCGCCAGCGGCGGCCGTCATGGTGCATCAGCGCCAACGCGTCTTCCGGCCCAGAACCACCGGCATCATAGGGCTTGGGCACGTCCCGCCGTTCCTGCCAATCATCGAGGATCGCATCGGTCCATTCCCACGCGGCCTCGACCTCATCCCCGCGCATGAACAGGGTCTGGTCGCCACGAATGACGTCCATGATCAGTCGCTCATAGGCGTCGGGCATATCGCCCGCATCCGGGCCCAATGCATCGGCAAATGTCATGTCGAGCGGCACGTCAGCCAGACGCATGCCGCCCGGGCCCGGCTCTTTGATCGTCATGCGCATCGTGATCCCCTCATCCGGCTGCAACCGGATCACCAGTGCGTTCGACTGGTGTGCGGGCAGTTTGGGGAAAATCGCGTGGGGCGGTTCTTTGAAGATAACCGCAATCTCGCTCATCCGGGCACGCAGACGCTTGCCCGTGCGCAGATAAAACGGCGTACCCGTCCAGCGCCAGTTGGCGATATGTACCTTGAGCGCGACATAACTTTCCGTCCGACTGTCGGGGTTCTCGGCATCCGTCTTGTAATCGGGGCCTTCGGGGCCAGCACGGTATTGCCCGCGGACGGCCTCATCCGGTTGAACCGGCTCCAACGCGCGGATGACTTTCAGCTTTTCGTCGCGCACGCGATCCGCCTCGAAACGGCCCGGAGGCTCCATCGCGGTGAGGCAGAGCAGTTGCATCAGGTGGTTCTGCACCATATCCCGCATCGCGCCGGACTTGTCGTAATACGCGCCACGCCCGCCGGTCCCGATGCTTTCGCTCACCGTGATCTGCACGTGATCGACATGACGCGCATTCCACAACGGTTCAAACAGCGCATTGGCAAAGCGAACGGCCATCAGGTTCTGAACAGTCTCTTTGCCCAGATAGTGGTCGATCCGGTAGACCTGACGCTCATCAAAGCTCTCAGCAAGCTGGGCGTTCAGCGCCTTAGCCGACGCAAGATCATGGCCCAGTGGTTTTTCGACGACAATCCGGCTGGAAGAAGTTGCGATGCCCGTGTTGTAGAGCTTTTCCGCAATCGGGCCGAACAGGCTGGGGCCGACAGACAGATAGAACGCCCGCACCGGGTTTGCATCCTTGTCGAGCAGCGCGCCCAGATCGTCCCAGCCATCCTCACCCATGGCGTCCACATGCATATAGTGCAGGCGGCTCAGGAACGTCTTTGCCATCTCCGGGTCCAGCTTCTCCGCACCGATGAAGGTGTCGAGCGCTTCTGCAATCATCTCCCGAAACGCCTTGTGGGAAAGCTTCGAGCGCGCGGCCCCGATGATGCGCGCCTCGGTTGGCATTTGCCCGGCCAGCATGCGGCGATAGAGCCCGGGAAGGATCTTGCGACGGGCAAGGTCGCCCGTTCCGCCAAAAATCACGAGGTCGAAGGGTTCAACCGGAATGACGCGAGAGACCATGTCGGTATCTCCTCTCAAGCAGTGGGAATATCCGCGCGGCGCGGAAGGTCCGCCCCCTGACGCGTACAGGTGATGGCAGCCGCATTGGCACAGAATTGCAGCAGCCGCGTCAGCGCCGCCTCGTCCAGGGCTTTGACCGCGTCGTGTGGCGCATCGCCAAGCTCCGCCAGAAGAGAGGCCATGAACGTGTCGCCTGCACCGACCGTATCAACAACATCAACTTTGGGAGGCGCGACAGTCGCCTGAAGCCCCGTGGCGGTCCAACCGCGTGCGGCCTCCCCACCATCTGTCAGAACCACCAGCTGCACACCGGCGGCCAGCATCTGTGTCGCAAACGCCTCTGCGGTCAGATCAGGGTAAAGCACCTCCAGATCCTCACTGCTGATCTTGAGCAGGTGAACGTGTGGCAGCAGGGCTTCCACCCGCGCGCGCCAGATGCTCATGTCCGGCTCGACGGTCGGGCGAATGTTGGGGTCGAGCGAGATGAAGCGCTCCCCGGCCGATTTGACGAGTGCCAGTGCGGCGTCCGCGACAGGGGCAACGGCAATGGAATATGACCCGAAGTGAAGTCCGACAACCTCTTGCCCCAAGGCCGGCAGGTCGGCTTCGACAATTCCGGTGTCCGCAGCGTCGTCTCCATAGAACGTGTAGGCTGGCACACCCTCCGCATCGAGGGAGATCACGCTAAGCGTTGTCTTGCGCGCGGTGCGCAGCAGATAGGCGGTCGAGACGTCCTCATCCACCAGCATCGTCGCGAGCTTCTCCCCCATCACATCGGTGCTGATGGCGGTGAATAGGCCCGCCTTGGCGCCCAGCCTGCGCATGCCGATGGCCACGTTGAACGGGGAACCGCCCGCGCGCGCCTCGAACCGGGCCTCTGCCGGAGAGCCGTCGGGCTGCATGAAAAGATCGAACAGGGCTTCGCCGCAAATTACAAACATGGACCGGCTCCAAAGCGTATCTAGAACGTCTTAGGGCGCGTGTTCGCCCACACGCGCCCTAAGGTCAATATATATTTGCCCATGCTCTGGGCAAATGCCCTTATTTGTAGAAGAAGCTCTGCCCAGCCTCATCAAACAGGTGCAGTTTGTCCGCCGCCGCCGTCAGCGCGATCTGCTGTCCTTTAGAGACATCGGCGATTCCAGGGATCTTTGCGATGGCGCCATCCTCACCGTCGCGCGGCGCGAAATAGACCACCGTCACCTCGCCCAGCTTTTCAGTATAAGACACCTGCCCTTCAAAAATGACCTCATCGCCGGGACCGGCAATGATCATATCCTCAGGCCGCGCACCCAGTTGGACCTTCGTGCCCTCGCCTGCACCGGCAGAGCTGACGGGAACCGTCGCCGTGCCGCCTGCCGCAATTGCCACGCCCGTCTGATCGCCAGAGGCGGAAATCGTACCGGGGAACAGGTTCATCTTCGGTGAGCCGATGAACTGCGCGACAAAGGTATTTTGCGGGCGTTCATAAAGCTCTAGCGGCGTGCCGAACTGTGCGACCGTATGGGTCTTGTTGTTGAGCACGACGATACGCGAGGCGAGCGTCATTGCCTCGACCTGATCGTGGGTCACGTAGATCATCGTGCTCTCGGGCATATTCTCCTTGAGTTGCGCGATCTCGATCCGCGTATCGACGCGCAGTGCGGCGTCGAGGTTCGAAAGCGGTTCGTCAAAGAGATACACATCCGGGTCGCGCACGATCGAGCGGCCGATGGCCACACGCTGACGCTGACCGCCCGAAAGCTCCTTCGGCAGACGCTCCAACAGCACGTCGAGTTGCAGGACCTTGGCTGCGCGCTTCACCCGCTCGTCGATCTCGTCCTTCGACATCTTCGCGACCTTCAGCGCGAAGGCCATGTTGTCGTAGACCGTCATATGCGGGTAGAGCGCGTAGCTCTGGAACACCATCGCGATGCCGCGCTTGGAGGGCGGCGTGTCATTCATCCGCTGCTCACCGATATAGAGGTCACCGCCAGTGATCGTCTCCAGCCCCGCGATCATGCGCAGAAGCGTGGATTTCCCGCAGCCCGAAGGACCGACGAAAACAATCAGTTCCCCCTTCTCGATGTCGAGATTGATGTCCTTGAGGACCTCGACAGGGCCATAGGACTTGGCAACATCCTTGAGCAGCAGCGATGACATGTTTCTCTCCCCTTATTCTTATGATTGTGCGGCTTGTGCAAAGAACGCCTGATAAGGCGGAAGCAGGACCGAATTCTCTTGAACGCGCACCGCGAATGGTGCGGCGAGGTCTTGGCGCCACTCTCCGGGTGGCAGGTCGATGGGCTGCGCGGTGTTCGACAGGTTGAAGGCGCAGAACACCGTCTCCCCCCCTTCTTCGATACGCTTGAACGACAACAGATCGCTACCGGCATGAACCATCTCGAAACGACCGGAGATGAGCGCCGGGTGTGCTTTGCGGAAGGCGAGCATCTGGCGATAGAAGTTCAGCGTAGAATTCTCTTCGCTGTCCTGCGTCGCCACGGACTTGCTCAAATGCTCCATCGCCACGGGCAGCCAGGGCCGCGCATCGGTGAAGCCGCCCGTGGGGCCGTCATTCGACCACGGGATCGGCGTGCGGCAACCGTCGCGGCCCTTGAATTCAGGCCAGAAGCGGATGCCGTAAGGATCCTGCAATTCCTCGTAAGAGACATAAGCCTCTGTCAGGCCCAGCTCCTCCCCCTGATAGAGGCAGACAGAGCCGCGCAGGCTCATCAGAAGCGCCGCATAAACCCGCTGCGCATCAGGGCCGAGATTCCAGCGGCTGGCATGACGCACAACATCGTGGTTGGAAAACGCCCAGCAGGCCCAGCCATCCGTCGCCACCGTCTCAAACTTGTTGAGCACTTCGCTGACATATTTGCCGGTCGGCTGCGTTGGCGACAGGAAGTCGAACGCGTAGCACATATGCACCTTGTCGCCGCCAGACGTGTAGTCGGCCTGGATCTGCATGCCGTATTGCGCGTCACCAACCTCCCCGACCGAAGTGATACCGGGATACTCGTCACACAGCGCACGGAACCGCTTAAGGAACGCCAGGTTCTCTGGCTGGTTCTTGTCGTAGAGGTGGTTCTGCCAGTTATACGGGTTGACCGATGGCGCGATGGAGTCGTTGCGCTCTTCCGGCGGAAGGGCCGGGTTGTCACGCAATTCCTTGTCCGCGAAATAGAAATTGATCGTGTCCAGACGGAACCCGTCCACGCCACGCTCCAGCCAATAGCGCACGACATCCAGCAAAGCGTCCTGAACATCCATGTTGTGCAGATTCAGGTCTGGCTGCTCTTTCAGGAAGTTGTGCAGGTAGTATTGCTCCCGCTTGCCATCCCACTCCCACGCCGAGCCGCCAAAGATGGACAACCAATTGTTGGGCGGGGTGCCGTCGGGCTTTGCATCCGCCCAGACGAACCAGTCGGACTTCGCATTGTCGCGGGACTGGCGGCTCTCCTGAAACCACTCGTGCTGGTCAGAACTGTGGCTGAGCACAAGGTCAATCATGACCTTCAGCCCCAGCTCATGCGCACGAGCAATCAGCGCATCGAAATCGCCGAGCGAGCCGAACAGCGGATCGACATCACGGTAGTTCGAAACGTCATAGCCGAAGTCGAGCATGGGCGACCGGAAGAACGGACTGATCCAGATCGCATCCACGCCGAGCGAGGCGATATGCGGCAGCCGGTGAATGATGCCGGCAAGATCGCCAACACCATCCCCGTTGGAGTCCTGATAGGAGCGGGGATAGATCTGATAGATCACACCCCCACGCCACCAATCCTCGTTCGTTGTGGCTTGCGCAGTTTGCGCTACCGGAACAGTCATGTTCATAGTCGTCTTCTCTTACTTCACGGACCCTGCAAGCAGGCCGCGGACCAGGTATTTCTGCATTGCGAAGAAGACGATCAGAGGCACCGCAATCGAGATGAATGCAGCAGCCGCAAGGATGCCCCAATCACCACCACGCGATCCCAACAGATCGTCGGCAATTTTCACCGTCATCACCCAGCTTTCGGAGTTCGAAGGCAGAAACACCTTCGCCACCAGAAGATCGTTCCACGTCCACAGGAACTGGAAGATCGCAAAGGAGGCCAATGCCGGGAAGCTGAGCGGCAGGATGATCTTCGTAAAGATCTGGAAGTCTGTTGCCCCGTCGACCTTCGCACTTTCAATGATGTCGCGCGGAAGCCCGACCATATAGTTGCGCAAAAGATAGATCGCGAGCGGTAGGCCGAAGCCGGTATGAGCCAGCCAAATGCCAAGGAAGCTCTGACCGATGCCAATCTCATTGTGCAGTTTCAGCAACGGCACCAGCGCCAGCTGCAACGGTACGACCAGCAGGCCGACCACGGCCGCAATCAGGATACCCCTGCCCGGAAACTGCATCCAGGCCAGCGCATAGGCAGCAAAGGCCGCGATCAGGATCGGGATGATCGTCGCGGGGATGGTGACGGTCAGTGTGTTGATAAAGGCCCTGTCCATGCCCGCCGACCCAAGGATCGTTCGGTAGTTGAACAAGGTGAATTCGGCCGGCGTGTCCGCCTGGAAGTAGATGCGCGGGGCCCGCCGGCCCGGCTCTTCGGCCGTGCTGTAGATATAAGTGCCATCGGGATTGATCGTGACCAAATCGCCGTCACGCGTTTCGCCCTCGGTACCTGCCGGGAACTGGCCCGGCTCTGCACCGCGGGTTCCAAAGGCCGTGATCGTGCCCTCACCTTCGGCAAAGGCTTCCTGAACTTCTTCGGTCTCGAAGATGTTGCCCTCGATGACATAGCGGCCATCGATGAGCTGCGGCTCCCCGTCATCGGCACGTGTGCGGAATGCCAACTCCACCGAGAATGGCGCCTGCCACCAGCCCGAGGCCGAGATTTGATCCCGATCCCGGAAGGAGGAGACGAGAAGCCCCACCGTCGGGATCAGCCAGAGCACAACCATGAAGATCACGCTGAGGTTCGTCGCGATCACGAGGCCCGATTTTTGTCCTGCCATATTGTCCATGATACGTCCCCCCTCACTTCATCTCTTTGCGCGCTTGCATGATGTTCCAGATCATCACTGGCAGCACGACAAGCATGATGACGAAGGCAACAGCCGTGGCCCGCCCGTCATCGCGGAACATGAAGGACATCATGTAACTGGGCAGAATTTCCGTTCCGAAATTGCCCCCGGTCATCGTGTAGACGATGTCGAAGACCTTCAGGACAAGAATCGTAATCGTAGTCCAGACCACCACGATCGTGCCCATGATCTGCGGCACCTTGATCTTCATGAAGACGGCAAATGGCCCGGCACCGTCCAAAATCGCGGCCTCGATCGTCTCCTCCGGGATACCGCGCAGCGCAGCAGAGAGGATCACCATCGCAAAGCCGGTCTGGATCCAGACCAAAATCACCATCAGGAAGAAATTGTTCCAGAACGCGAGCTGAAGCACATCCAGCGGCTCCATCCCGAAGAAATCGCGCAATGCGTTGATCAGACCGATATCGGGATCAACGGCATAGACGAATTTCCAGATCAGCGATGCACCCACAAAGCTGATCGCCATCGGCATGAAGATCAGCGACTTGGCAATGCCGCCCCAGCTCAACCGGTCCGTCAGTTGAGCGGCCAGAAGGCCAAACAAGGTGGAGGCCGCAGGCACAAACACCACCCACAGCAGGTTATTGAAGAACGCCGTGTGGAAATCCGGACTATCAAGCAGCCCCATATAGTTCCCCAACCCGATGAACTCGTCACCGGAGCGGTTGAACAGCGACCGCCAGAACGATCCAACGACCGGATAAACGAGGTAGAGGCTCAACGCGAACATCGCAGGGAACAGAAACAGCCAAGGGCGAACGCGATTGGCGCGGGTGATGTTGCGCGCGGCGTTCTTACCAGAATCCGGGAAGAAAACTTTGTCGAGCAGAATGTTGGAAAAGTAGAAGTACCCGATACATCCACCGACACCGATGATGATCGTGAGCACCCCCTGCAGCAGCGGGCTCATGACGTTTCTCCCCTAAGTGTTTGAGTGGCCCGCGCGATCTTTTCGCCGCGCGTGGCCGAAAGCAGTGCGACCCGGCGTGGGGCCGGGTCGCATGGAACATCCTTACTGGATGGAGTCCCAACGCTCCTGGATCGCAGCAGCGACGGTGCCCGCATCCGTACCGGTGGTGTAGTCCACCATGCCGGTCCAGAACGCGCCTGCGCCGATCTCACCCGGCATCAGGTCGGAACCGTCGAAGCGGAACGTCGTTGCGTTGGCAAGGATCTCACCCTGCGCACGCTCGGAGTCGGTCGCGTACATGTCGAGGTTCACGCCACCATGCGCGGTGAGGAAGCCACCCTGGGTCATCCACAGCTCGTGCGCGATCGGCAGCTTGAGGAACTCGATCATCGCCGCAGCAGCCGGGGTGTCGTTGGTGACGGCAGCCAGTGCGCCTGCACCCAGAACCGGACGGCCCAGATCTTCGCTCTCATAGGCCGGGAAGTAGAAGAAATCTACGTCCTCACCCACCTCGGTTCCCTCAGGGAAGAAGGCCGGGATGAAGGAAGCCTGACGGTGCATGTAGCACTCTGGCGGGAAGGTGAAGAGGCCAGCCGGGCTGTCACGGAAGTCGGTGTTTGCAACCGCTTCTGCACCACCGTTCACATAGTCGTCGTTGCGCGCGAAGTAGCCGAACTCTTCAATCGCGTTGACGATCGCAGGATCATCGAACGGGATCTCGTTGGCGACCCATGCGTCATAGACGGACGGCTCTGCCGTGCGCAGCAGCAAGTCTTCGACCCAGTCGGTTGCCGGCCAGCCGGTTGCCGCACCGGAACCCAGACCGATGCACCACGGGGTGCCGCCATCAGCGACGATCTGATCGGTGAGTTCCTTCAGCTCTTCCATCGTCTCCGGGATGTCATAGCCGTTCTCATCAAACGCGTCCGGGGAGAACCAGACGAGCGACTTCAGGTCGACGCGGTAGAAGAGACCGTAAAGCTGGTCGTCGCCATTCGCGTCAGCATAGGTGCCCAGATCGACCCAGCTCTGACCGGCCGCATAGTTCTCTGCCACGAACTCCATCGTGCCATCGGCCAGCGGGAACAGTGCGCCCTGACCGGCAAGGTCCGCGGCGAGGCCCGGCTGCGGGAAGAACGCGATGTCCGGCGCGGAGCCCGCGGAGGTGGAAATCACGATGTCCTGCTCGAAGCTGTCGGAGCCGGAATAGTTCACTTCAGCGCCTGTGGCAGCTGCGAAATAGGCGAAGACTGCGTCGACCTTCTCCGCCTCAACGCCGGTCCAAGCGCCGGTCATTTCGATGGTCTGACCGGTCAGATCAGTGCTCTCAGCAAATGCGGTATAGCTGTCCCAGCTGAAATCGCCCTCGCCCGGTGCGATCATCAGATCAGCGTGACCATCAGCGTAGGCGGACCCTGCGGCCAGTGCAGCCACGGCAACGCCAGCAAGCAAATTGCGCTTCATTCGTTTTCTCCCGTTATCGTCCGAACTGTGTCGAACTTCCAAAATATTCCGTCCCAAAGCGCGCAGGCTGAATCGCCCCAAAGCGCTTTGAGGTGACGGCACACTGCTGACGTGTCTGCGGACTGTCAAGTGTACAAAATCTCACAGGCAAAGATTGGACGTGCCGCAAAAAAGGCGTTAGCACTCATCCAAACCAAATCGGTTTGAGCGGAATTGAGAAAGGGAGTCTCGCCATGACCCTGAAGGAGCTGGCGCAGAAGATCGGCCTGTCCCCCACCACGGTGTCGCGGGCGCTCAACGGCTATCCTGAAGTCAACGCCGAAACCCGTGCGCGTGTGGAAGAAGCCGCCGCGAAATATGGCTACCAGCCCAACAACATGGCCCGCAGGCTGGCCACCGGGCGCGCCATGGCCATCGGCCATGTCATCCCGCTGACCGAACACCAGATGATCAACCCGGTTTTCGCAGAGTTCATGCTGGGTGCCTCTGAGATCTATTCCGAACAGGGATATGACACCATTCTGCGCACGGTCGATGTGAATGGAGAGGAAGATGCCTATCGTGAGCTTGCACGCCGCCGTGCCGTGGATGGCGTGATCGTGCACGCGCCGCGCCGCGATGACCCACGCATCGCATTGTTGCGGGAACTGAATATGCCCTTCGTGATGCATGGGCGTCCGGTCGAGGCTGACGAAGGCAGCGTCTGGCTCGACATCAACAACCACCGTTCCTTTGCGGAAGCGACACGCCATTTGATCGGATTGGGACATAGCAAGATCGCCCTGATCAACGGGTTGGAGCGGATCAGTTTCGCTGTGCGCCGCCGCGCCGGCGTTGAGGAAGCCCTGGGCGAAGCCGGGATCGACATCCGCCCGGATTGGATCATCAGTCAGGAAATGACCGAGACCAATGGATACGCAGCCGCCGAACGCCTTTTGAGCAGTGGCGATCGGCCAACCGCCATTCTGACTTCGAATATCATGACCGCCATCGGCGCCGGTCGGGCGGCCCGCGATGCGGGGCTCACACTCGGGCAGGATCTTTCGCTCATCACCCATGATGATGACCTGTCGTTCCTGTCCAATGCGGGCGATCCGCCACGGTTCACGGCCATGCGTTCCTCCATCTCGGAAGCAGGTCACAAATGTGCGGAAATGCTGCTCAACCTCATCGCGGGTGAGAGCGTCTCACCCGTCGTCTGGAACAGCGTGTTCGTGCAGGGCCGCTCTACAGGACCATTGGAATGACTGACCTGAAATTCACACGCGCCGATTTTCCCAAAGACTTCACCTTTGGCACAGCAACCTCGGCCTATCAGATCGAGGGCAGCCGTTTTGGTGGCTGCGGGCCGTCGCACTGGGACACATTTGCGGCGACGCGCGGCAATGTGGAGCGAGGTGAGGACGGCGCGATCGCCTGCGATCACTATCACCGCTGGGAAGAAGATCTCGACCTGATCCGCGACGCAGGCCTGGACGCCTATCGCTTCTCGATGAACTGGGCGCGTGTCATGCCCGATGGTGTGACTCCTAACCCCGACGGTCTCGACTACTACGACAAACTCGTTGACGGCATGTTAACGCGTGGCATCCGCCCCTTCGCAACGCTCTATCACTGGGATCTGCCATCAGCGCTTGCGGACAAGGGCGGTTGGACCAACCGTGATGTTGCTGGCTGGTTTGCTGATTACACCGAGACGATCATGGGACGGATCGGTGATCGCGTTGAGGCGACCGCCACGATCAACGAGCCTTGGTGCGTCGCGTGGTTAAGCCATTTCGAAGGGGCCCACGCCCCCGGACATCGCGACATTCGCGCCGCTGCGCGGGCCATGCATCATGTGCTGCTGGCCCATGGAACAGCCGTCGAGGCTATGCGCGCGATGGGCCTGCAAAACCTCGGGATCGTCACCAATCTCGAAGGGTCCGACCCGATCGATGATCGGCCCGAAACACTGGCCGCGCATGCGCGCAATCATGCGATTTACAACGAATGGTTCCTCGGCGGGGTCTTCAAAGGAGCCTATCCGCAAGCTGCCCTCGAAGGGTTGGAGGCGCATTTGCCAGTCGGCTGGCAGGATGATTTTCCAACCATCCAAGCGAAGGTCGATTGGTTGGGGATTAACTTCTATACCCGTAAGAACGTTAAGAATATTGGCGGGCAATGGCCACAAGTCGGCTTTGTCGACGGGCCGCTTGAGAAGACGTCGTTCGACTGGGAAATCCAGCCTGACCGCCTGCGCCAATTCATCACCTGGGCCGCCAAAGAGTATTCCGGCGATTTGCCGATCTACATCACCGAAAACGGCATGGCCGGGCATGATTACCTGCTCGATGGACAATGCCAAGACGATCAAAGAATCAAATACTTACGGGATCATTTCGCCGCCGCAAAACAGGCGATGGCGGAAGGTGCACCGCTGGCGGGCTATTTCATCTGGTCGCTGCTCGACAATTACGAATGGGCCGCCGGGTACGAAAAACGCTTCGGCATGGTGCATGTCGATTTCGACACTCTGGTGCGCACCCCCAAGGCGAGCTGGCACGCCCTTAAGGACTCTCTTAACGGCTGAGCTGAGTGTGCACCGAGCGTGCACAACCCGTACACAGAGCGTGCACCGCCAGTATGACACAGGCCAAAGGTTAACGGATTAACCTTTGGCCCTGATGTCTACCTAGAGCGCTCTGTTTGGAGGTTACTCGTTTGATAGATCCACGCCTTCGATGTCGGTCGGCTCGGCAAGGGCGCCGCCCGTGATCGCCGCACGGCCTGTCCCTTCATCTTCCTGAACCAGTTCAACCGAAGTCTCGCCATCGTCATTCGCGAAGGAGGTGAAGTCGATCAGCTCGACGTCCAGATCACCACCATCTTCCTCTTCAAACACGGCACCCACACCGCCATTGTGCGAAGCGGTGGATGCGACGACGACCGCGTCGATGCCGCCATCATCTTCCTCGGACATTTTGAACCCGTCATCGGTGTTGCCGAAGGCGCGGGTCCGGGCGATAGCGAGGGACATGCCGCCCGCGCCTTCCTCATCAAAATCGAGCCCTTCATCCAGATTGCCGAGGATGGCGCTTTCGGTCATGACAAGCTGAATGGAGCCGTCGCCCGCCTCATCAATGTCAAAGCCGTCATCAAGGTCGATACCGAATTCATATTCCTCAACCGAGCCGTCGTCATAAAGGCTCACCTCACGCTCGAAACAGCCATCATCGGGGGAGCCAGTGATCGCGGCCGGGATGCCGCTCTCTTGCATCTGGCCTTCCTCAAATTCTGCCTCATCCGGAGCGGGTAGGAACGTCGCCAGCAGCGCTGGGTCGCAATAAGCACCGTTATCGTTGAAAGAGGAGTTGGTCACATGTGCAGTCACATCACCTGCCTGCCCCTCATCCAATTCGACCCCATCAGCACCGACCAGCGTGAACAAGCTGTCATGGGCGATCAGCGTGACAGAGCCTTCGTCCCGCTCATCCACACGCAGGCCATCGGCATCGAACTTGCCGTTTCCGGCATCGCGGATCGTCACATTCTCAAGCGTTACAAGGATCGAGGCAGGTGAGCCTTCTCCATCGCCGCCAGCGCCGCCGCCGCACGCATCGGCCAGCGAGCAGTCAGAGACATGGATGCCGTGATTGGCCACGCCGGACACTGTCACGTCGCGCAGGGACAGCGTCACCAACCCTTGCTGGTCATCGCGAACGTCGACAAAAATACCTTTGCCCGCCGCGCCATCGGCGTCGGCACGGTTGCGGATCGACCAATTTCCCGGCCCTGCGAAATCAAGTGCGTTGATTGTCACGTCAGCGCCGTTTGAGGCCGCGAAGAGCGTCACATCCTGAGCCGTGCTGACAGTCTGCCCGTTGCCGAAAATCGCGAGGGGTGCGGTGCCGGTATAGTCGAGCGTGCTCTCAATCACGATCTGATCCCGCACGGCGATCACGATGCGGCTGATACCGTCTTGCTCTGCCGCTGTCGCAAGGGCGGCGCGCAGCGAACCGGTACCGGCATCCTCCGCCGACGTGACGAGGATCGGCGTGTCAGCCAGTGCCGCGCCAAGCGTACACGTGAAAGCAAGGGCGCTGGTCGCAAGAAGGGATGTACGGTTCATAAAGGGCCTCGGCAGGTCGTTGATCGTTACAGTCGCCTTCCCGCTAGGCCCCGGTGACGACTGTTTCGTGACAATGCCAAGACATAAAAATGAAAGGGCGCCCGCGAGGACGCCCTGTCGTTTGCTTGAAGATGTGGCTCGGCGTTACTGAAGTGCCGCGTCCGTGATTTCGAGGGTGTAGGCGCCCTCAGGCTCTGCCGTGATGACCGGGTCGGACCCGCCAGCGAGCAGCGTGTCGACCGTGCGCTGGTAATCCGCCGGGTCGAGCGCGCCGTTGGAGCCCGCGGTGAGCATCGCGATCTCGCCCATCATGCGGATCTGGTGCGCTTCGGTCTGGGCACCGGATTCATCATAGTCGAGCACGATCATCGCGGCGTCCTCAGGATTTTCCTCAGCCCATTTCCAGCCGCGCATCGAGGCGCGGACGAAGCGGACCATGCGGTCGACAAAGGCGGGATCTTCGAGGTTCTCTTCCAGCGCGTAGATGCCGTCCTCAAGCGTTGCAACGCCCTGCTCTTCGTAGCGGAAGGAGATCAGCTCATCCTCGGACACGCCCGCGTCGAGCACCTGACCGTATTCGTTATAGGTCATGGTGGAGATGCAGTCGGCCTGACGCTGCAACAGCGGATCGACGTTGAAACCCTGCCGCAGAACGGTCACGCCATCCTCACCGCCATCGGTCGGAATGCCGAGCTGGCTCATCCAGCTGAGGAACGGATACTCGTTGCCGAAGAACCAGACGCCGATGGTCTTGCCGCGGAAGTCCTCGGGGCTCTCAATGCCGGTATCGGCCCAGCAGGTCAGCTGAAGACCGGAGGATTTGAAGGGCTGCGCGATGTTGACGACCGGCACACCCCGCTCACGCGCGGCGAGCGCGGAGGGCATCCAGTTGAGCATGACGTCCGCTCCACCGCCTGCAAGGACCTGAGGCGGCGCGATGTCGGGGCCACCGGGGCGGATGGTGACGTCGAGGTCTTCTTCCTCGTAATACCCGTTTTCGAGGGCCACATAGTAGCCCGCAAACTGAGCCTGCGTGACCCATTGCAGCTGGAGCGTCACCTCATCCTGCGCCATGGCAGGGGCCGCCATCAGGCTGGCGGCGGCGAGTGTCTTGAGCATTTTCATTTGGTCTCTCCTTGTTGGAAAGACACCCGTCAACGTCCCCGCTGCGACGGATGCCAGAAGGTGGCCGCCCTCTCGAGGAGCGTTACCACACCGTAAAAGGTCGAGCCGGCAATGGCCGCGACCAGGATCACCGCCCAGACAACATCGAGCGCAAGGCGTCCGACCTGGGTGGAAATGCGAAAGCCCATGCCCAATGTGGGTGAGCCAAAGAACTCTGCCACGATGGCACCGATCAGAGCGAGAGTCGTGCAGATTTTCAATCCGTTGAAGATGAAAGGCGACGCGGCAGGCAGCTTCAGCTTGGTCAGCGTTTGCCAGGGAGAGGCGGCATAGGTGCGCATCAGATCGCTTTGCATCCGGTCAGCGGCGGCAAGGCCTGCGACGGTGTTCACCAGCATCGGGAAGAAACACATGGTGGCGACAACCGCGGCCTTGGATTGCCAGCCGAAGCCGAACCACATCACGAAGATCGGGGCCATGCCGATGATGGGCAGCGCCGCGACGAACGATCCCACCGGCATAACGCCACGCTTGAGGAAGTCTGAGCGGTCAACAAGGATTGCGGTGACGAACGCCGCACCACAGCCGAACGCGTAGCCTGAGAGCGCGCCTTTCACGAAGGTCTGTACGAAATCGTCCCAGAGCGTCGGAATATTTTGGGAGAAGGCCACGCCGATTGCTGAGGGGGGTGGCAGGATAGCGCCGGGCACGCCCAGGCCGCGCACGAGCAGTTCCCAGATCAGCAGCAACGTGGCGCCGAACAGCAGCGGCGCGGCCAGAGCGACGGCACGGCCCCGACCACGGGCCAAACGTGCGTTCAACCACCAACCCCCCAGCCAGATCGCGAGGGCCGCGATGATCAAAGTCATGCTCATTGCGCCAACCCCATGCGTTTGAGGGTGACCCGCTCAGCCAGAGAGATCGTGGCGATCATGATCGCGGCCAGCACCGCTGCCGCAATGAGTGCGGCCCAGATCATCATCGTATTGCCATAGTAGCTTCCGTTGAGCAGACGCGCACCGATGCCCGAGATCGCGCCGGTGGGAAGCTCCCCGACAACAGTTCCCACAAGCGACGCGGCAACTGCGACTTTCAGTGACGCAAACAGATAAGGCATGGAGGTCGGCAGTCGCAGCCGCAGGAAGGTTGTCAGACCACTCGCATTCCAGGTGCGCATCTGGTCGAGCTGCATATGGGTGGGCGCGCGCAGGCCCTTCACCATGCCGACCGTCACCGGGAAAAAGCTCAGATACGTGGCGATGATGGCCTTCGGGATGAAGCCGGGTATGCCCATTGAATTGAACACGACGACGATCATCGGCGCGATAGCAAGGATTGGTATGGTTTGCGAGGCGATCACCCATGGCATCACGCTCATATCCATCGCACGGGAATAGACGATGGACACGGCCAGTCCGATCCCCAGAGCTGTACCAATGGCAAAACCCGCAAGCGTAACACTCAACGTTGTCCACATGTGGGGGAACAGACTGCGACGATGGGTGATGCACTCGATGCTGCCCGCACGGCGTCCCTCGACGCAGGATTCAAAAGTCGTCTTCCACAACTCCGCGCCCACCTGATGCGGTGTCGGCAAGCGGGGCCGGTCCTGATTCCAGGTCGCCTCTACCAGTTGACTGGCCGACAACGTCGTGTCGGCCCGCGCCGCCTGATCCCGCGCCCATTGGGCATTTAAGGGAACCGCTGCAGCATACCAGAGCCCTAGGATCACAAGCAGCACTGTCAGGATTGGGACAATCGACCTCATTGGACGGCCCCTGCCACTTTGCTCTGAAAATACCTCCGCCGGAGGCGCCCGACATTGCCAGAGACGGTGTCGTTTGCGGCTGTTGCGATGAGGTATTTTAAGAGCAAAGTAAGACTTGCCGGTCGAAATAGGCCTTGCGGTACAGGCTGAGGAGCCGATGACCGTGAGCGAAGTCGGCCTGTCGTCCTGCCTCCAACAGGGCGGCAGGCTGCGCCGGGGTCGCTGTGGGCGTGCTCAATCCTCAACATGGCCCGCCCTCAATCCTTCACGCACGCGGTGGGCGATCTCGATAAACTCACGGCTGTCGCGGATGTCGAGCGGGCGTTCACGCGGCAAGGTGCTTTCGATCACATCGGTAACGCGGCCCGGGCGGGGCGACATCACCACGATCTTTGTCGACAGATAGACCGCCTCGGGGATCGAATGGGTGACGAAAGCGATGGTCTTTCCGGTCCGGTCCCAAAGTGCCAGGAGCTGTTCGTTAAGGTGATCGCGCACGATTTCATCCAATGCGCCGAACGGTTCGTCCATCAACAGCAGGTCCGCATCAAAGGCGAGCGCGCGGGCGATCGAAGCGCGCTGCTGCATACCGCCCGAAAGCTGCCACGGGTATTTCTTCTCGAACCCGGCAAGGTCGACCAGTCCCAGCGTGCGCGAGACGCGCTCTGCCTGTTCGGCCTTGGAATAGCCCATAATCTCAAGTGGAAGGCGGATGTTGCCCCCGATTGTGCGCCAGGGATAAAGGCCCGCAGCCTGAAAGACATAACCATAGGCGCGGGATTTCCGAGCTTCCTCGGGGCTCATGCCGTTGACGGTGATCGTGCCACCTGTCGGTTGTTCGAGATCGGCAGCGACGCGCAGAAACGTTGTCTTGCCACAACCCGACGGCCCGATGAAGCTGACGAAATCGCCCTTCTCGATGGTCAGGTTGACGTCGGAGAGAGCGTGCACCGGCCCGTCATTGGTCTGGAAGGTCAGCGACAGGTTTTCGGCGGATATGACGGGGGCTGGCAAGCGGGCGGGCTCCTCTAGGTTCGTGCGATTGAGGCAAAGTTTGACCGCTTGGTCAAGGGCCATGCCGTGATAAAACGGAACCTTGGGGGAGGTGCGCTGAGCAAGCCTGCTCGCTCACGACGTTCCGCAAGTTGCCGGCGCAGAACGCGATCAAGGTTCATCCGTAGGCACAGACGGCGCGGATTTCATGATCACGCGTTCCCTGCGTCTTCAGAACAGCGGTGCTGCAATCGCCACGCTGAAGCCGATCACTTCGAACATTGGCGCAAGGTCGACGGGTATTCGGGGTATTCGGCTTGCCAGATGCTGTAGCTTCCGTCTGTCACGGAGACGTCGAGAATGTGGTCATTCGACCATGTCTCCCCCTCACCAGAGCAGGTTGCCATCAGGCGGACGCGCCCGGCCCCTTCCGGCACAACGCCAGTGATGTCGCAGACCGTCTCCATCCGTTCGATCCGGTCGGAATGAAGGATGAACAGTGCGTCCGTGGCGGGGGATTGGCCTGCTGCCAGTTGGCAGCCTGCCTGATCGCCGAAAACGACCTCTGCCTGTGAAGCTGTAGCGCACAGGCAGAGGACAAGTGTTGAGAGGACAGCGCGCATCACACACCGCTCGGAATGTTGAGGGGGTCGCGCTCGATCTTCCGCGGAGTGTTGAGCGATTTCCACTGGCTGAGCGCCTTGTGCGCGGATGCGAAGGGCGAGCGGCGGACGAATTTGCCCCGGCCCGGCTGGGGTTGGCTGTTCTGGCCATAGGCCCAGATCACGTCGCCGCGGCTGAGCGTGTAGCGGGGCTGGGCCTTCAGTTCCATGCCCTCGAACACGTTGTAGTCGATGATGCTCTTCTGGTTGGCGACGCTCACCGTCTTGGTGATCGTCGGATCCCAGACCACCACATCCGCATCCCCACCGACCATGATCCCGCCTTTCTGCGGGTAGATGTTGAGGATCTTGGCGATGTTGGTGGAGGTCACGGCGACGAATTCCTCGGGCGTCAGGCGGCCGGTCTCAACCCCTTGGGTCCAGAGCATCGCCATACGCTCTTCGAGCCCGCCGGTGCCGTTGGGGATCTTGGTAAAGTCGCCGACGCCCATGCGCTTTTGCTCATCCGAAAACGCCGCGTGATCCGTCGCCACCACCTGCAAGGAGCCGGCGGAGAGCCCGGCCCACAGACTGTTCTGATGATCCTTGGAGCGGAAGGGCGGGCTCATCACCCGGCGGGCGGCATATTGCCAGTCCTTGTTGAAATACTCAGTCTCATCCAGCGTGAGGTGCTGGATCAGCGGTTCGCCATAGACGCGCATCCCCTTCTGACGCGCGCGCCGGATCGCCTCATGCGCCTGCTCGCAGCTCACGTGCACGATGTAGAGCGGGGTGCCTGCGGCGTCGGCGATCATGATGGCGCGGTTGGCGGCCTCGCCCTCCACCTCCGGCGGGCGGGAATAGGCGTGCGCCTCGGGGCCATTATTGCCCTCGGCCAGCAGCTTTTCCTGCATGGCCTGCACAATGTCGCCATTCTCCGCGTGAACCAGCGGCAGCGCGCCCAGCTCGGCGCAGCGCTTGAAGGAGGCGAACATCTCGTCATCCTCCACCATCAGGGCACCCTTATAGGCCATGAAGTGCTTGAAGGTGTTGATGCCGCGCTTTTGCACGACCTCCTGCATCTCGTCGAAGATCCCCTCATTCCAGCCGGTGATGGCCATGTGGTAGGAGATGTCGGTGCAGATCTGGTCCTTCGACTTGCGATCCCACTCATCAATGGCGTTGAGCAGGGAGCCGTCCGCGCCCGGCAGGCAGAAATCGACGAGCATTGTGGTGCCGCCCGCCGCCGCCGCGAACGTACCGGACTCGAAGGTCTCCGCCGCTGTGGTTCCCATGAAGGGCATTTCGAGGTGGGTGTGCGGGTCGATGCCACCGGGGATGACGTAGGCATCGGTGGCGTCGATGGTCTCATCGCCCTGAAGGTTCTCGCCAATCGCGGCGATCTTCTCCCCCTCGATGAGCACATCCGCCTTCCACTGCCGATCGGCGGTCACGATGGTTCCGTTCTTGATGACTTTGGTCATGGGGTGGTCCTTTCGTAGGTGCAGGCTTCAAAGGCGATCCGCGCGTCTCGCAAGCCAGCGATAGCCTCATCGAGATCAAGGAGAATACGCTGCACTCTCCTCCAGAGAGAAAAATTCTCTGACCAGAAGCTAGCGCTCAGTCTGAGTACCGTTTGCAAGAGATCGCCGGGAAAAGCTTCTGCTTCGAGGAGCGGATTTTGCTCAAGACGTGAAACAGCGACAGAGGCGATTTGCTCGTGCTCGAAGGAGTGGACGAGCAAAAAATAGAGATCACGATCAGAGAGGTTATCAGGTATCTTGTCGAATACCTCGGCGAGCACCATCCCATCCAAGGTTAGGGCCCTAGGAATATCGGCCCGCGAGAAGAGACTTCCAACGGAGCTCACCCCTCAACCCCCGCCGTTTCGACCACCGCGTGGAACAGGACGTTCGCACCTTTCTCGGCCCATTCCTGGCTAATCTCCTCCGCTTCGTTGTGCGACAGGCCGTCCACGCAGGGGCACATGGCCATCGCCGTGGGGGCCACGCGGTTGATCCAGCAGGCGTCGTGGCCTGCGCCGGAGATGATGTCGCGGTGGGTGTAGCCGAGGCGTTCGGCGGCGGAGCGGACGGCAGTTACGCAGCCTTCGTCGAATTCGACGGGGTCGAAGCCGCCGACCTTCTCGAACTCGATGCCAAGGCCCATGTCGTCGGCAATCGCCTGACCACCTTCACGCAGGCGGCGCTCCATATCTTCAATCACGCTCAGGTCCGGGGAGCGGAAGTCCACCGTGAACACGACCTTGCCGGGGATCACGTTGCGCGAGTTGGGGTAGACGTCGATATGGCCCGCAGCCCCCACAGCGTGAGGAGCGTGGGACCATGCGATCTCATCGACCAGATCGAGGATGCGGGCCATGCCGAGGCCCGCATTCTTGCGCATCGGCATGGGGGTGGAGCCGGTATGGCTGTCCTTGCCGGTCACCGTCACCTGTGTCCAGCTAAGGCCCTGGCCGTGGGTGACGACGCCGATTTCCTTTTCTTCCGCCTCAAGGATCGGGCCCTGTTCGATATGCAATTCGAAGAAGGCGTGCATCTTGCGCGCGCCGACCTCCTCCTCACCGCGCCAGCCGATGCGGTCGAGTTCATCGCCAAAGCGTTTGCCCTCAGCATCAGTCTTGTCCTCAGCCCAGTCCTGCGCGTGGACGCCCGAGAAGACTCCGCTGGCGAGCATTGCCGGGGCGAAGCGGGTGCCCTCCTCATTGGTCCAGTTCGTCACGACGATGGGGTGCTTGGTCTTGATGCCGAGATCGTTCATGGACCGGATGATCTCCAACCCGCCCAGCACGCCGAGCACTCCGTCATATTTTCCGCCCGTCGGCTGGGTGTCGAGGTGGGAGCCCACATAGACGGGGAGCGCGTCAGGGTCCGTGCCGGGCCGGGTCGCGAACATGTTGCCAAGCTGGTCGAGGCCCATCGTGCAGCCCGCGTCCTCACACCATTGCTGGAAGAGGGCGCGGCCCTCCCCATCCTCATCCGTCAGGGTCTGGCGGTTGTTGCCGCCTGCGACACCGGGGCCGATCTTGGCCATCTCCATCAGGCTGTCCCAAAGGCGATCGCCGTTGATCTTCATATTTTCACCGGGTGCAGCCATGGGGTTTCTCCTTACTTCAATTCGACTTCGACGAAGGACATGGGTGCCTCCCCGCCATTGATGACATTGTGTTCGACGCCAGCGTCACGCGTGTAGGCCGTACCTGCGGGAACCATGACCGTGCGCGAGGTGCCGCCCGGCTCCTCAAGCAACATGGTGCAATCGGTGATCGCAGTGATGACGTAGTCCATGCCGTGGGTGTGCCAGCCCGTCTCCGCCCCCGGCGCGAAGTCGAACCGGGTGACGCGGGTGCGGGGCGTATCGGCGAGTTGGGTGGCGGTAGCCTGGGGGCGGGTCATTGCGCATCTCCCGCATTCCCTCGGAAGCCCTTGTAGAAATGACAGGCCAGAAACAGCGCCATTACGCCGATGGCGAAGGGCAGCGCGCCACGCTCTGGCCGGATCGCCGTGAAGAACATCACGACGCCCGTGCTGCCCGCGAAGGCTCCAAACCCTGTCAGCAAAGTCACGCCGATCAGTCGCAGAATTTCACCCCTCATGATGGAAAGCTGAAGCTTGCGCCCTTGGCGATGCCATCAGGCCAGCGTTGGGTGACGGTTTTTAGCCGGGTGTAAAAACGGACGCCCTCTGGCCCGTAGATCGCATGATCGCCAAAGGCCGAGCGCTTCCAACCGCCGAAGCTGTGATAGGCGACGGGCACCGGGATCGGGACGTTGATGCCGACCATGCCGACTTCGATCCGGTCCGCGAAATCGCGCGCGGCGTCTCCATCACGGGTGAAAATCGCGGTGCCGTTGCCGTATTCATGGTCGTTGATCAGATCGACGGCGCTGTCATAGGTCTGCGGGCTGAGAACGGAGAGGACGGGGCCGAAAATCTCCGTCTTGTAGATATCCATCTCCGGCTCGACCTTGTCGAAGAGCGTGCCGCCGAGGAAATAGCCGTCTTCATAGCCCTGAAGCTCCAACCCACGCCCGTCCACGACGAGGTCCGCGCCCTGCGCCACGCCGCTGTCGATAAGGCCGGAGATACGTTGTTTGGCCTCTGCCGTGATGACCGGGCCCATCTCCGCATCCGGGTCGGTGGAGGGGCCGACTTTCAGGGCCTCGACCTTGGGCTTGAGCGCATTGACCAGCTTCTCCCCCGTCTCCGCCCCGATGGGCACGGCGACGGAGATTGCCATGCAGCGTTCCCCGGCGGAGCCGAAGCCTGCGCCCATCAGCGCGTCTGCGGCCTGATCCATGTCCGCGTCGGGCATGACGATCATGTGGTTCTTGGCCCCGCCCAGTGCCTGCACCCGTTTTCCGGCCGCCGTGCCGCGGGCGTAGACATATTCCGCGATGGGGGTGGAGCCGACAAAGCTGATCGCCTTAACGTCCTTGTGGTCGAGCAGGGCGTCCACGCAGGTCTTGTCACCGTGCACGATGTTCATCACGCCGGGCGGAAGGCCTGCCTCTTGGAGGAGTTCCCAGGCAAACATTGGGGCGGAGGGATCACGTTCTGACGGTTTGAGGACGAAGGTGTTCCCGCAGGCTATGGCGATGGGATACATCCACATCGGCACCATGGCGGGGAAGTTGAAGGGCGTGATGCCCGCCACGACGCCCAACGCCTGTCGGTCGCCATAGCTATCGATGCCGGGGCCGACATTGCGAGAGAACTCACCTTTGAGCAGTTGGGGGATGCCACACGCGAACTCGACCACTTCGAGGCCGCGCTGCACTTCGCCCAGCGCGTCGTCATGGGTCTTGCCATGTTCACGGGACAGCTCACGCGCCAGCTTGTCCGCGTTTGCATTGAGCAGTTCGAGGAACTTGAACATCACCCGCGCGCGTTTGAGCGGCGGGGTGGCGTGCCATGCCGGGAAAGCCGCCTTGGCGCTGGCAACGGCGGCCTCAACCTCGGAAACCGGAGAAAGTGGGAGGGTTCCAATCACCTCACCCGTTGCAGGGTTGAATACGGGTTGCGTCCGGTCGGATTGGCTATCCACAAGCTTGCCGTCGATGGCGTTCTGGATTGTGTAGGTCATGTCACCTCCCTAAAGGCGGCAGCGCGGGATGGCGGCATGCGCCTCCGGCGGGGATATTTTTGGGACAGATGAAGAGGAGCGGTTCGCGCCGAAGGCGCGCCCGGCCCAACCGGAGGGGGTCCCCCACGGGACCCCCCGACAGGCGGGAGGGCCCTGTCATGGCAAATCTTTCAGCACGGCTGCGAGCGTGCCGAAAAGCTGATCAATCTCTGCCTTCGAGATAATGAGCGGTGGCGACAGCGCGATGATGTCGCCGGTGGTGCGAATGAGAACACCCTTGTCATAGCAGCGCAGGAACGCCTCGAAGGCGCGGGCGGTGGGCTTGCCGTCCATCGGAGCAAGCTCGATGCCCGCGATCAAACCGAGATTTCGGATGTCGATGACGTTGGGCAGGTCCTTCAGGCTATGCGCCGCGTCTTCCCAATAATTCGCAAGGTCGCCCGCGCGGGTCAGCAAGTCTTCGTCGCGATAGGTCTCAAGCGTGGCAAGGCCGGCGGCCGCGGCCATAGGGTTGCCGGAATAGGTGTACCCGTGGAACATCTCGATCATGTTTTCGGGTCCATCCATAAAGGCGTCATGGATGGCGCCGGTGGTCAGAACCGCGCCCATCGGGATGACACCATTGGTCAGACCCTTGGCCGTCGTGATCATGTCGGGCATCACGTCGAACCGCTGGGCGGCAAACGGCTGTCCGATCCGACCGAACCCGGTGATGACCTCATCAAATATCAGCAGGATGCCGTGCTTGTCACAGATCGCCCGCAACTTGGCGAGATAATCTATCGGCGGGATCAGGACACCGGTGGAGCCTGCGAGAGGCTCCACGATCACAGCGGCAATTGTGGAGGGATCATGCAGCGCGCAGATCCGCTCCAGATCATCGGCAAGATGAGCGCCGTGCGCTGGACGGCCACGGGTGAAGGCATTCTGCTCTGGCAGGTGGGTGTGCGGCAGATGGTCAACACCGGTGAGCAGGCCACCGAAATGCTTACGATTATTGACGATGCCCCCGACGGAAATGCCGCCGAAATTGACCCCGTGATAGCCACGCTCGCGCCCGATCAGTCGTGTGCGCGATCCTTCGCCCCGCGCGCGGTGGTAGGCGAGCGCGAGCTTGAGCGCTGTCTCCACACTTTCGGACCCGGAATTGGTGTAAAAGACATGCTCCATATTGTCGGGGGCGATGTCGATCAAGCGATTGGCCAGCTCGAATGCTTTGGGGTGCCCCATCTGAAAGGCCGGGGCATAGTCGAGCTCCGCCGCCTGGGCTGCAATCGCCTCGACGATTTTCGGGCGTGCATGGCCCGCGTTGCAGCACCACAGGCCAGCCGTGCCGTCGAGCACCTGGCGCCCGTCCGACGTGGTGTAGTGCATGTCCTTCGCCCCCACAAACATGCGGGGATTTTTCTTGAATTGGCGATTTGCCGTGAAAGGCATCCAGAATGCGTTTAAGTCATTCGGCACGGCTTGAGTCCGGTCGGACATCTGGCTCTCCATGTTGGTGCCGGGCAATTCTGCTTTACGCTGTTGACCGGTCATCGCTATGATCTTTTGACCATTTGGTCAGAACGCTACCAGAGCGCCGCAGCCAGTCAAGCGTCGCGTCAGTTTTGAGGAGCCCGGTATGGCAGACGGCACCCCGCGCAAGGAAACCCGCATTCAGGCCGAAAAACGCGAGATCATCCGGGAAGCCGCGTTGGAAGTCTTTGCCTCTCACGGGTTTCGCGGGGCGACGTTGGACCAGATCGCAGAGGTGGCGAAGCTGTCCAAGCCCAACCTGCTCTATTATTTCGACAGTAAGGAGGCGATCCACGCCGATCTGCTGGCCCGGTTGCTGGACACATGGCTGGACCCGCTGCGTGAGATGCGCGAGGACGGCGACCCGATCCGCGAGATCCGCGGCTACATTCAGCGCAAGCTTGAGGCTGCCCGCGACTATCCACGGGAAAGCCGCCTGTTCGCGAATGAGATCCTGCAAGGTGCGCCAAGGTTGCTCGATGAATTGCAGGGGCCGTTGCGGGATCTGGTGAATGACAAGTCCGATCTGATGCGACGCTGGATGGATGACGGGAAGATCGCCCGCATCTCTCCGCACCATCTGATCTTTGCGATCTGGGCGGTCACGCAACACTATGCCGATTTCGATGTGCAGGTCCGCGCCGTGCTGGGCAAAGATGATGAGGCGCGCTTTCACGACGCGGCGGAAACAATCGAGAAGCTGTTCTTTAGTGGGCTCGCGCCGCGTTAAGGCTTTTTTCAGATTCGCTGGCAAAAATGAGGAAGCAGCGGCAGAACGCCCGAATTTTTCAGTATTCGGAGGTTTGATATGATTGCTCCCCTATATCCCCAGCCTGTGGCCGCCAACGCGACCCGGTCCGGCAGCGCTGATCCGGTCGTCGCGCCCGCGTCGGCAGGCCAAATGCCCGGCAGCCCATCTGGCGGTGGCACATCCACCCAAACCGTGGAGGCCGTTCAGCAGGTTGGCCAGACAAGCGAAGGTGCAAAGATCCTGCCGGAGTTGCAGGTGCCCCGTGCTGCGCCAGAGGCGCTGATTTCTGCCCTCGCGCAGGAAGACTAGGCCCCGCGCGGGTCGGGCCTTACCAGAATGAGAAGGGCCGCAATCGTCATCGCGATACCGATCGCCACGACGGACGCGGGCCAGCTCGCACCGCTCGACACTTCCCATAGGATGACAACGCTCGGCGTAAGATAGGTGTAGGCCATGACCTTCGCGCTGGGCAGCCGCAGGGTTGCGTATTGCAGCAGAAGGAAGGTCACAGCACTGGCGAAAACAGCAAGATAGGCGAGTGTGAACCAGAAGAGAGGTGGCAAGGCCAACCACTCGGTGCGTGCAATCTGTCCGCCGCTGATTGCAAAGAGCAGAGCCGCGCCAGCGATCAACATGCCGAACGTGAACACAACCGGCCTTTCCCCCTGGTTCAGCTTTCGCACCATGGGCGTATAGACAGCATGTGCAACGCAGCCGACGAAATAGATCGCCTCTCCCCGCCCCAGATCGAGAGAAAGCAAGCGGGCGATATCGGCATCGAAGATGACCCAGAGCGCACCGGCGGCGCCCAGCGCAAGCCCCAACGCCACACCGGCCGTGGTGATCTGACGCAATAGGAGCCACGCAATCACGGCCGTCAACACAGGTGTCAGGGTGAACACCGCTGCGGCATCGACGGGATCAGCGGTTTTCAAACCTTCGAACATCAGCACGAAATAGATGGCGAAGACGCCGCCGAGCACCGCATAGCGCCATGGCGCGCGCAGCGCTGTGCGCGGAATGCCCCCCGTGGCAAAGGCCAGCGCGCCGATCAGCACGCCGGCGATGGCAAAGCGAACCGCTGTGAGAGCAACGGGATCGACCATATTGGCGATCCGTGCCCCCAAACTAAACGACCCTGCGACGAGGATAGAGAAGAGAAGCATCGCGGCATGGCCGCGCAGAGCCTCACTCCGCTGCGACACTGGCCGGGTTGTTCGGATGCGTGGTCCAGTCGGCTGGCTCAGCCTCGACCGTGCGGCCCGTTCGCGGATCAACTTCACCTGGCTTCATCTCTTCCATCGTGATGCAGCCCTCGACCGGGCAAACGTTCACGCAGAGATTGCAGGCCACGCACTCTTCGTCAATCACCTCGAACGTGCGGTCCGCGCTCATGCTGATGGCCTGGTGCGAGGTGTCCTCACAAGCGGCGAAGCACCGCCCGCACGAAATGCAGAGATCCTGATCAATCCGTGCCTTGGTCACGTAGTTCAGGTTGAGATTCTGCCAATCCGAACAGTTGGGCACGGCCCGCCCGGTGATGGCGTCGATATTGGTATGGCCTTTCTCATCCATCCACTGACCGAGGCCTGAGATCATCTCCTCCACAATTTTGAAACCATAGGTCATGGCGGCGGTGCACACCTGTACGGACCCGGCACCGAGCGCGATGAACTCCGCCGCGTCGCGCCACGTCGTGATGCCGCCAATGCCCGAGATCGGAAGATCCGCCGTAACAGGGTTTCGCGCGATTTCAGCGACCATGTTCAAGGCGATGGGCTTCACCGCCGGGCCGCAATAGCCGCCATGTGCGCCTTTTCCGTCAATCGTCGGCTCTGGCGCGAAGAGGTCGAGATTGACGCTTGTGATGGAATTGATGGTGTTGATCAGGCTGACCGCATCTGCCCCGCCGCGATGCGCCGCCTCTGCCGGTTTGCGGATATCCGTGATGTTTGGCGTCAGTTTCACGATGCAGGGCATGCGCGTGTTCTGCTTCACCCAGCGGGTCACCATCTCGATATATTCGGGGACCTGACCGACGGCGGAGCCCATGCCGCGCTCTGACATACCGTGAGGGCAGCCAAAGTTCAGCTCGACTCCATCGGCCCCGGTCTCTTCCACCATCGGCAGGATGGTCTTCCAGCTTTTCTCGTCGCAGGGCACCATCAGGCTGACAACCATGGCACGGTCAGGGTAGTCGCGTTTAACGGCCTTTATCTCATCCAGATTGGTCTGGAGCGGGCGATCCGTGATCAGCTCGATGTTGTTGAGGCCCAGGAGCCGCCGGTCAGCTCCATAGATCGCGCCATAGCGTGGCCCGTTCACGTTGACCACGTGGGGATCAAGGCCGAGCGTTTTCCACACGACACCACCCCATCCGGCGTCGAAGGCGCGGCGGACGTTATATTCCTTGTCCGTTGGTGGGGCCGAGGCGAGCCAGAACGGATTGGGCGACTTGATGCCTGCGAAGTTAATGCTCAGATCAGCCATTGCTCACTCTCCCCCGGACAGCATTGCGTGAATATCTTCGGCGGCGTCCCGCCCCTCCGCGACTGCGGTGACCGTCAGATCATCGCCGCCTGAGGCACAATCGCCCCCGGCCCAGACCCCGTCCAGCGTCGTGCGGCCACCGGCACCAACAGCGATCTTTCGGCCGTCCAGTTCAAGGCCCGTTTCACCGAGCGTCTGGCCGATGGCGACGAAGACCTGATCGGCAGGTAGACGGAACCGCTCACCTGTCCCGACCAGCTGGCCGCCAGATTGTGTTGTATATTCGAACTCGACTTCGCGGACCGCGCCGTCACCATGCAGCGCGACCGGTTGCGCATTGCACTTCAGATGCACACCTTCATGGGTTGCGTGATCCTGTTCTTTGCCGCTGGCGCTCATCCCATCTTGACCGCGCCGATAGACAATCGTGACCGTTTCTGCGCCGAGCAGCCGGGACTGAACCGCCGCATCCACGGCAGTCATCCCGCCACCGATCACGACAACGTCGCGCCCGATCGGAATATCGGCCTTGGCATTGGCCTGTCGCAACTGATCAATGAAATCGACGGCATCCTGCACATTTTCCAGATCGTCGCCCGGAATGCCGAGCGCATTTGTACCGCTCAACCCGATTCCCAGGAAAACCGCGTCAAAATCGTTGCGAAGCTGTTCCAGAGTTGTATCGCGGCCCAGCGCGCGCTCATGCTCAACCGAAATCCCACCGATCTGGAGCAGCCAGTCCACCTCTCGCTGCGCAAAATTATCGGGTGTCTTATAGGCGGCGATCCCGTATTCATTCAGACCGCCTGCCTTGGGTTTTGCGTCGAGAATGGTGACATCGTGGCCATGGAGGGCAAGACGATGAGCAGCCGACAGACCAGCGGGCCCGGCACCGACCACGGCTACACGTTTCCCAGTTGCAGCCGCCCTCGTAAACGGATGGACGTCAGCCGCCATCAATGTGTCGGTTGCGTAACGTTGAAGACGACCGATCTGCACCGGCTTTCCTTCTGCCGCTTCGCGCACGCAGGCCTCCTCGCAGAGTTGCTCCGTCGGGCAAACGCGGGCGCACATGCCGCCCAGGATGTTCTGGCTGAAGATCGTCCTTGCCGCAGCTTCGGGCGTGTCCGTCGCGATCTGGCGGATGAAGAGCGGAATATCGATGGCGGTCGGGCAGGCTGTGACACAGGGCGCATCATAGCAGAAGTAGCAACGATCCGAGGCGACGTGCGCCTCGTGCCGATCAAGTGGCGGGTACAGATCCGCGAAATTTGCGTGGTAATCTTCAGCCTCAAGGCGATTTGCTGAAATTCCCGATTGTGGAGCCCCGTCGGCCATATTTCGCTCTCCCTGAAATACAGTTTCGTCAGGGAAGCGTCTCACAGGATAATATTTTTATCAAATGGTAAAATTTATTTTTAACTGAGCTGTCCGAAATGCTCCTCGATCGCGGCGCGCATGTCGGCCACGGAAAAAGGTTTTGCCACGAAGTGATCCACCTGCGCGGTACTGGCCTGTTCGCGGTAAGCATCCGATGTTGCGAGAAAGACCGGCAGGCTACGAAGCACCGGATGCGCCTTGATCCGTTCAGCAAGGTCGATCCCACTCATCCCTGGCATATTGAGATCGGAGATCACGAGGTCGAACGGTTTCGCCTCTAGCTGTTCCCAGGCGGCACTGCCCGTTGCGGCGAGGCCCACAGCGGTGATGCCCAGCCGACCGAGACATTGGCGTGCGAGACCCCGCATGGTCTGCTGATCATCAACCACAAGCACCTTAAGACTTTTGGCCACAGGCATTACGCATCTCCACTTCGTTACTCACATCTAGATCGGCAAAGGTTTAGAAAGTCCTGACAGAGCATCGCCTATTTGCGTTACCGTCTGAGAAATCGCATCGGGGCGGGCGATTTGCGTGGCGCGCGGCATGGCGTCGACTGCACAGGACGTGGGGCACTGGATCAGGACGCGCACGTCGCCCTTCCCCGCAAGGCCATTGGCACCGTCCCGGCCCATGCCGCTCAGAACGACAGCTGTGTCTGCGCCGGGCAGCGAGGCGAAAACCGCATCTGCCGCCCGTGGCGCGGCATTGGTGGCCTGCGGGCCAAGCTTTATCCGACCACCGGCTATGTGGGCGATCCGCTCGGACGGCAGCAGGTGGATGCGGTTCCCGCGCAATCGAGTCTCATCCCCGGCAAGCGTGACATCCTTAGCCGTAATGTCAGCAAGATGTTCCGCAAGTCTGACCGAAAACCCAGGTGGCAGGTGTTGAATGACCACAATCGGGGGGAAAATGTTTGGTAGGGCGCTGAGGATGCGCGTGAGTGGGTCGATTGCCCCGGTTGAGCCGGCAATCGCGACGACCTGATCGCGCTTCATTGCAACACTTGGCACGGTGCCGCCTGCTTCTGGCCGCCCCGTGTCCACGACTGATAGTGCCTGAGCCACTGCGCCCAACCGTCTTGCAAACCCATTCAGGCCACAGCTCTTGCCCGGCTTTTCAACAACTTCGGCCGCACCCAGGGCGAGTGCCTCAATCGCTCGCCTGGTGCCGCGTCCGGTGAATGCGGACACCATGACAATCCGTGGATCGTAGCGACCGAGTATGGCCCGCAGAGCGTGAAACCCATTGGCACCTGGCAGCTCGACATCCATTGTAATCAGGTCTGGTGTGTGACGGTCGCAAAATTGGACAGCATCCTGTGCTGTTGCGACCGCGCCGATCACCACAAGTCCTTTGCATTGGCCGAGTATGTCGGCGATCAGCGCCCGAAAAAACCGGCTATCGTCAACTATGAGTGCGGTTCGCATTCGGAGGAATTACCCAGCCTCACGATTCTGTTCGTGCGGACCGGGAAAGACCGCTGGCAATTCGAGGATAGTGATCGTGCCGTCCGCCCCTTCATACAAACCCGCGACAACGGGAACATCCGTACCGCTGGGCATCAAACGGATGTCGGATCCAGCCAACGTAAGAATGTCGAGCACCGAATCGACCAGCATTCCAAGCACACGGTCGTCCACCTGCACGATCACAATCACGGTGAGATCAGCGACCACGACTTCTTGCCCACCAAACATCAGACCGAGATCGTGCACCGGCACGATTGCGCCGCGCAGGTTCAACACGCCACGCACGTGATCGGGCTGATTGGGCAAGCGCGTCAGATAGCTGGGTTGCCGGATTTCACGGACGGTGAGGATATCAACCGCGTAGACCCGCCCACCAACCATGAAAGAGACGAGCTGTACCGTCTCTGGGTCCGCCTGCGGCGTAGTCTCATCCTCTAACGAGGCGTCGATCATTTGCGTGGTGAGCATCATGCAACCTCCTCAAGACCATGTGACGCACCGGGCTCCACCCGCTCAAAAATCAGGGCGGTGACGTCGAGGATGAGTGCGACCAGCCCGTCACCCAGGATGGTTGCGCCGCTGACCCCCCGGACGTGTTGATAATTCGTCTCGACACTTTTGAGGACCACCTGTCGCTGGCCGAGCAGAAGATCGACCAGCACGACCACCGGCCCATGCGACTCAGTATCGACGATCAAGCCAAGACCACCGCTGCTGGGCCCCAGTCCCAGCAACGTACCCAGATCGAATAGCGGGAGATGTTGGCCGCGACGCGCAAGGATCCAGCTTCCATCAGGCATCGTCTCAACATCGGACGGCCTGATGCGGACCGCCTCGACCACGCCGGTGAGTGGAATGACAAAACGCTCACCACAGATGCGCACGACCATTCCATCGAGCACGGCAAGTGTCAGGGGGAGTGTCAGAATGATCGCGAGACCTTCGCCAGGTTCTGACTCAATTCGGCAGCGCCCACCAAGGCCCGTTATCTTCCGCTTCACCACGTCCATGCCAACGCCACGGCCCGAAATCTCTGACACTTCCGACGAGGTCGAGAACCCTGGCAGGAAGACGAGGTTGTCGATCGCCTCTGGTGAAAGCCCCTCTGCCGAAGCAATCAGCCCGCGATCAATGGCGCTGTTGAGCACCTTGTCACGCGGGATGCCCCGGCCATCGTCGCGAACCGTTATGACGACTTGCTCCCCCCGATGCTTGGCTGACAACGTGATCGTGCCCTGGCGAGGTTTTCCCTTCGCGACACGCTCCTCTGGTGGCTCGATCCCGTGATCCATCGCATTGCGTAGGGCGTGGGTCAGCGGTTCGACCAGTTCCTCAATCACGGTGGTGTCAACTTCGGTTTGTTCGCCCTCAACCTCAAGCCGGACCTCGCGCTGCAATGTCTCCGACAGATCGCGAACGACACGGGGCATGCGGCTGAACACCGTTTTGATGGGCTGGGCGCGGATCGACATCACGCTGTCCTGCATTTCACGGATCAGTCTGCTCAGTTCATCGACGGTGGAGGTCGCCTCATCCGCGAGGGTTAGCGTGCTGTTTTGGCTGAGAGCCGCCTGTGCGATCACAATCTCGCCCACGAGGTTTACGATCCTGTCGATCCGGCTCAGCTCCACCCGCAAGGTGCGGTTGCTCCGCGCGATGTGGTCACTGCCACCGACAGGGGGATGGCGGTCACTGGACGGCGGCTGATGCAGCGTTGGGCCAGGCAGTCCTTCAATGTCGAGGCTCAGATCATAGACGGAGAAGAAATCACGCAGTGCCTCCACATCCGGATCGTCAAAAGTAAGCGTCCACTCGAACGGGCATTTGGAGGGGTCCAGATCGACCAGCTTAGCGACGTCGCCGGCGATGGAGAAATCAGTAAGGCCAAGCGCTTGTGCCGCCGAAATCAGCTTTCCAGGTTCATGGCCTGATAGGAAAAAATTCGGTCGCGGCCGCAAGGTGAGCGTAAGGGTTTCGCTTTCGGCATCCGGCACCTCCCCCTGCTGAGGGGGCGAAGCGTTCGAAAGCTCTGAAATCGGTGCAGCTTCACCGTCGAATTGCGCGACCGTTGCCGCCGCCCAATCAGGCAGGGGGGTCTGCACCTCATCCTGAACGCGCTCTATCAGCAGCTCCAACACATCGCCGCCACGGATCAGAAGATCGCGCTCTGCCCCCACGGGGCATTTACCCTGATCGCGCAGCCCGGCGAGGCGATCTTCGAAGATATGGGCAAAGCGGACCAGCTCCTCCATCCCGAAGGCCGCGGCCCCGCCTTTCACCGAATGGACGGCGCGAAAAGCGGTGTTCAATTGCTCCAGATCATCGTCGCCCAAAGTGGCCAAACTGTCGCGCAGCTGGCCCATCAACTCATCACACTCGGTCAGGAAGACCTTTCGGAAGTCCGTCTCGTCCATCATGCCAACTGCTCCACCAAGCGGAGGATCTGATCCGGCTCGAACGGCTTACACAGCCACCCCGTTGCATGCGCACGGGCCGCCTCGTCGCGCAGGTTTTGCGCTGTTTCGGTGGTCAAGAGTAGGATTGGCAGATCAATTCCCGCGGGGTCCCGCCGCGCCGCGCGCACGAATTGCAACCCGTCCATATTCGGCATGTTCAGGTCCGTGATCACCATATCCGGCCGATGCTCCCGCAACTGGGCCAGCCCCTCCACCCCGTCTTGAGCAGTCACGACGGAGTGCCCGGCCTCCTGCAAGCACTCGCTCAACATCGCGAGCATGTAGTGGGTGTCGTCAATCGCAAGGACTCGTTTCATGACACGAAGTCCATCGACATTAACCGTGCATAGAGGCCGAGATTTGAGAAGGCGGAGATGAACGGCCCCGCGGGATCGCGCACGGCAAGCTTCGCCCCGCTGTCACGCAAGGCATCATCAATTGCGATTAGGACCACCACGACAGGTGCGCGCAGCACCTCAACCTGCGAGGCATCAACGATGAAACCTGATTTCAGATCGGACTGCCGGGCCTGATCGCGGAGGGCTGTCGCCTCCGTCAAGCCGGCCTTGCGTGGCAAAATGTAGTCGCTCTCAATATCAGGCATCCGAGCCTCCAAGGTGCCGTTGCACTTTGAGGAGCAGACGTTACCGTCCGGTTACCGACGCACGACTTTCTATTGATGGATCCCGATATGTTCCGACGCGCATGCTTCATTCTTTTTTGTCTGATGCTCAGTCTGGCGCATGCAGGCCATGCGCATGAACTCCGACCGGCCATCCTCTCACTAGTCTACAGCGATACTGGCGGCGCCACCCTTGCCATCGATATGAATGTAGAGGCAGCGCTCGCCGGAATTGGCGCCGAACATTCCGATACGACCGACGCGCCGGAAGCCGCGCTTTACGATCGCTTGCGCGCGCAAGATCCAGAAGACCTGATCGCGCAGATCAGGTCCGATACATTTGATGCGCCGTCGCTCGTCACACTCGACGACGCAACACTGACCTTACGGGACCTCGACGTGCCCGCGGTGGGCGATATCGCCCTGCCCCGCCACAGCATCCTGACCTTTGATGTCAGCGGATTGAGCGGCGAAACCGCTCGGATGATGTGGAATGGGGCGAGTAGTGCGGCAATTGTGAGAGTGGACGGCGCTGCCGGCGAACAGCTGCATTCGGAGTTCCTTCAGTCCGGTGGAACGACTGCGGCGTTCCCTGTCCAAACCGGTGCGCCGCAGGGTCTGTGGTCCGTATTCGCCAATTATCTGGTCGTAGGCTTCGAGCATATTATTCCAAAGGGTCTGGACCATATTCTCTTTGTTGTGGGTCTGTTCCTTCTCTCGACGCGGGTGGGTCCGCTGCTATGGCAAGTCACAGCCTTCACCCTTGCGCATACGGTGACGCTGGCACTGGGAACGCTGGGGCTGGTGAGCATACCAGCATCAATCGTCGAGCCTTTGATCGCCCTCTCAATTGTCTATGTCTGCGTTGAAAACATCGCCGTGCGACAGATGACGCCTTGGCGGCCCGCCATTGTCTTTGCGTTCGGGCTGCTGCACGGGCTCGGATTTGCGGGTGTGCTGGGGGAGGTCGGGCTAAGCGGTGAGTTCCTGCTGACCTCTCTGATTGCATTCAACATCGGGGTGGAGATCGGACAACTGCTTGTCATCGCGATCTGCATGATGCTCGTCGGCATCTGGTTTGGCACAAAAAGCTGGTATCGCAGTGTGATCGTGGTTCCCGGATCCCTGATTGTCGGTTCGATAGGTCTGTTCTGGTTTGTTGAACGTATAGGCTTCGTCTGAGGGGCGCTAAGCACCGCGCCCGGTCAGGCCGAACGGGTTTTGCGGGAGCGAACGAATGGAACTGACCTTAGGGAACTACGTCGCGCTCTATGTGCTGACACTGATCGTCTTTCTGGGCATCGACGCGGTTTGGCTGAAATATGTCATGTATGACCTGTTCCACGCCCGCATCGGTGACCTGATGCGGGAAAACACCCAGTTCGGCGTCGCGGCGGTCTTCTACCTGTTCTACGTCATCGGCATCGTCTACTTCGCCGTAATCCCAGGCATCGAAAGCGGATCGCCCTGGGTTGCGTTCTTTAACGGCGCATTCTTGGGATTGCTCGCTTACGGAACGTATGAATCGACGAACATGGCAACACTGCGCGGTTGGGACTGGACGATGGTCGCCGTGGATACAAGCTGGGGAGCCGTGCTGACCGGTGTTTCGGCTGTGGGTGGTCTGATGCTGGCGCGGTGGACCGGCTTTATCAGCTGACGCGACGCAGCCCGCGCTCACCCGGCGCGCCCATCATGCCGGCCATGGTTTCCGGCAACAGACGCTCGAATTCCACATGCATCTCGGCGCGCTTTGTCGCATCGTCCACGTTCATCGTAATCTTGCCGCCCAACTGCATGACAAACGCATCAATCAGCCGCTTCGTCATGCCCGTCTGTCCGACCAAATCGAGCGCAGCCGGATCAGCAACGAAACTGACATCGAAAGACACGATGTTATCGTCGTTAGCTTTCAGCGACACGTCGATGCAGTGATCCTCATTTGCAAGATCGGCGCTGCGGAGCGCGTTGAGCAATGCTTCCGTGACCAGCAGGGACAAGGGAACGGCCTGATCCGGGTGAAGCACAATATCGTCGAGCTCACTGCGCACGACAGAGCGTCCACGACCGCCCATCTCAGCATTTTCAGACAGATTGACGATGATCTCCGACAGCACACCATGGGCTGGCACAGCCGAAACATCCGGCGTCTCATAGAGGCGCTGATGAACGAGAGCGAGCCCCATGATCCGTTCCCGCAATCGAATAATCGTCGCGCGCTCCGCGTCTGAACTGGCCGAACGCAGCTGGATGTTCATGATCGAAATGATCAGCTGAAGATTATTCTTAACCCGGTGATAGACTTCGAGCAGGAGGACCGTCTTCTCGTCGAGCAGACCGGATAGTTCCCTCTCGCTCTTATCCATCTCCGACCCCATCGTGCGAAATGTATCGCTGAGGGCCGAGAACTCACCGGGGGCATAGCCGATTGGCTTCAACGCGGAGGTGCGGTTGCCAATGCGAAAGTCGGACATACGGCGGTTGATCATGCGGATGGGCAACACCACGAGGTGCCTCATCGTTGCATAGGCGAGTGCGAGGCACAGAACCCAGATCAGCAGCGGCAGCGCAATCTGCTGCAGAACAGATCGCCAGAACGGAACCAACGCCGCTGGATCCTCAACAGAGAAGACACCCGATAGTTCTCCCGGTTCGATCGGGACATATGCATAAATTCTCTCGAATCCAGTGCGGTCTTCAGCGCGGAACACATGCGAGGACAACCCTTCACTGATTGCCAGCTCTTCAGTTGCAGGTAGCCAATCTCCGGTCGGATCGGCGGCAGAGTCATTTGCACCGCGCAAAACTCGTCCCTCCCCATCAACGAGGGCGGCCTGCAGCCCGTCGGAACCATCTTCGGGGACAAGAACGCTGATCGCATCCCTTGGGAGCGAGAGGGAAAGAACACCTTTCCAATCACCATCAACATAGACAGGGTAGCCTAGAACAACCACCGCACGACCTGTCACGCGACCTTCGACAACCGCCGAGACCAAGCGTGAAGGTTCCTCCAACTGCCGCTGGAAATCAGGTGTCTCGCTCAGGTCTGTGTTGAGGACGCCCTCGGAAGAGCAGCGCATCATGCCGTCTGTGCCAACGAAGCTTGCAAATATGAACGTGTTGGACATCCCGACAAACCGCGAAAGGACATCTGAGCACGCCTGCGGTGTTCCAGAGTGAACCGCAGGATCACTTGCCAAACCACCCGCGAGCCCGAAACCCTCGGCAATGACAAGGCGCTCAAACGTCGCCGCGCGTTCCGCCAAGGTAAGAAGTTGGGATGACGCCAATCGCTCCGTCCGTTCAATCGTTTTGACGGACGCAAGAACACCATAGAGAAGGATTGGAAGGAGGGCGATCAGAAGGAGCAGGACGATCTGCCGCGCGAGCGGCAGCTGCAAAAACGATTTCCCTCTCCAAAACGACATTGCAAATTCAGCCCGGGCCAGCACAAAAAATGCGCACGACGCCCGTGCGCTTCTGCACGGTCAACGGGCCATCGCACGAGATGGTTCCGAGAAATCTCGGATTTGGAACCAAATGCGGCAAGATTGGTTAATTTCAATTTCGCCAAAGGTGGAGAAGCCCTTCAATCTGAAATAGGCAGGTGGCGGGTAAGCCGTGTCTGAGGGGCGAGCGCTGTGACAGAAGAAGCTGACGTTGTCATCATAGGTGCAGGCGCTGCCGGGCTGTTTTGCGGGCTGCACACTGCCCGGCGCGGGCGTTCGGTCGTCGTTTTGGATCACGCAAAGAAGCCAGGCGAAAAGATCCGTATCTCTGGTGGTGGACGCTGCAACTTCACCAACCTACACACCGCACCCGAAAATTTCCTTAGCGCAAACAAGCGCTTCGCCGTCTCAGCGCTCAAGCGCTACACGCAGTTCGATTTCATCGAAATGGTCGATGCTGCCGGTATCGCCTGGCACGAAAAGACACTAGGCCAACTCTTTTGCGATGGGTCAGCACGAGAGATTGTCGACATGCTGGTCAATGGGCTGGCAGAGGCCGGGGGACAGCTGAGGCTTAGCGAGACCATCGAACGGGTTGAACGGAAGGACCAGCGGTTTCAGGTGACCACACAAAATGGCCAGATCGCCTGCGAAAAGCTGGTCATCGCGACTGGGGGGAAATCGATCCCGAAAATGGGGGCGACGGGCTTTGGCTATCAAATTGCAGAGCAATTTGACGTTCCTGTCACGCAAGTTCGGGCGGGGCTGGTCCCGCTGACATTCACTGATCAAGATCTCGACATGTTCCGGCAGATGGCAGGACTGTCGGTTGATGCGCGCGTGAGCGGCGGAGAAACATCGTTTCGGGAGGGATTGCTCTTCACACATCGGGGGTTGAGCGGCCCATCGATTTTACAGATCTCCTCCTATTGGGCGGAGGGCGAAGCCATCTGCGTGGACCTCCTTCCCCAAACGGATCTGGCTAAGGATCTGAAAACGCGTAAGCGGGCACACGGGCGGGTTGGTGTCGCGACCGCATTGGCAGAGCACTTGCCCAAAAAGCTTGCGACAGCGCTCGTCGGCGCCGAGACCCGCAATCTGGCCGACCTGAAGGACAGTGAGATAGACCGCCTTTCAGCCGCCCTGCACAATTGGTCACTCAAACCGGCCGGAACCGAAGGATACCGGACCGCGGAGGTGACATTGGGCGGAGTGTCCACCGAAGCACTGGACAGCCGCACGATGGAGGTTCGCAATCAACCCGGCCTGCATTTCATAGGTGAGGTTGTAGACGTCACCGGATGGTTGGGCGGCTACAACTTCCAATGGGCATGGTCATCCGGCTGGGCCGCTGCGCAAGCGCTCTGACCCACAGCTCTAGACGTGCAACGGGTTCTCTTTGGCAAGCCTGTCAAACTGCATCAGCGACCCGACAAGCCCATCCATCTGATCCAACGGAATCATGTTGGGCCCATCCGACGGTGCGGTGTCTGGCGCTTCGTGCGTCTCGATAAAGACTGATGCAATGCCAAGGCTGACCGCGGCGCGCGCCATGACCGGAGCAAATTCTCGCTGTCCGCCTGAAGACCCGCCTTGTCCGCCGGGCTGTTGCACGGAATGGGTGGCGTCCATCACAACCGGATAGCCCGTGCGCGCCATGGTAGGCAAACCGCGCATGTCCGCAACCAACGTGTTGTAGCCAAAGCTGGTGCCGCGCTCGCAGAGCATGATCTTGTCATTGCCTGTGCTCGCGACCTTTTCCGCGACCCGCTCCATATCCCAGGGTGCAAGAAACTGACCTTTCTTGATGTTGATCGCGCGACCGGTCTGACCTGCTGCCAGCAGAATGTCGGTCTGGCGGGACAGAAAAGCCGGGATCTGAAGAATGTCAGCAACCTCTCCTGCAACGCGGCACTGCTGCTCAGTATGGACATCCGTGACGACCGGGCAGCCAATCTCACGCCGCACATCTTCGAGAATGCGCAATCCCTCTTCAATGCCCAGGCCGCGCGTGCCGTTCAGAGACGTGCGGTTTGCCTTGTCATAGGATGCCTTGAACACATAGCCAGCACCGTGGGTCGCACAGATTGCTGCCATGCGCTCCGCAATCATCATGGCGTGATCGCGGGTCTCCAGCTGGCAGGGACCAGCCAGAAAAACGAGAGGTTGCGTGTTGCCGACCTGAAGGTCACCGATCTGGATGGTTTTCACGAGGTGACTTCCCCATAGCTCATCTGCTCCCGCAGGATCGAAATTGTGAGACTTACGATGAGGTAAGCCGCAAAGAAAATGATGAATGACAGCACGGTGTACTCGAATGCCCTCGGATAGCTCGGCGTGACCGGCATGACCGGGTTCACTGCACGCGCGAGGAAAATGGACCTGCGATCCGCCTCCCGCCGTGCGGCATCGACCCCCTCGAACGCCGCGAGCTGGAGGGCCCGCCGCGTTTCCAACTCCGCCTCAGCACGGCTGACCTCAGCACTGATGCGCGCAAGCGAGGCCGAGCCTTCCTGCGCATTCACGATCAGTCCGCGCTGCTCTGCAATGGCGTCACGCAGGCGCTCAATCTCTGCATCCAGTGTGCGCAACTGTGTCTGGTTCGGCCTTGGGTTTTCAAGCAGCGCAACCCGCGCAAGCTCACGCTCCTGCAACTGCGCCGTAAGGCTGCCAATCTGCCCCTGAATCAGCTCAATTTCTATATCGGTTGAAAAGATCCCGAGCTGTTCCTGAAGCGTCAGAACCTCCTCATAGGCGTCATCGAGCGCGGCCTCGGCTTCTTCGAGCACCTTCTGAGCATTGGCGACAGTGGATTGCTCGGTCCGATCAGACATCTCCTCAACACGCCCTTCGGCCAGCTCAATCATTCGATTGTTGAGGGCAAGAGCCATGTCGGGGTCTGAGTCGATGACCTCCATCCGAATGATACCTTCCGCCAAGTCGAAACCAATGAGGACCCGATCCTTGTAGAGTGCGTAGGCGTCATTCTCGCTGGCATCCGCGTCCAATCTTTGGATCGGATCGACCGTGACATCCTGATAGTGAGCAATCAGATCAAACTCACTATCAATGATCCGCATCGCCTCGCGCGAGGTCAGGAAATCCTGGATTGCGATCGCATCTGAAGAGGCGGCAACACTCGCCGCCTGTGCCGCAGCCGGATCGGCTGAGGCCGCGGCGGCCTGAATCTTGAAGTTTGACTTTGTCGAGTAAAAATCAGTCGCGTGGTTATAGTAGTAGTTGCCCACAAGAAATGTCGGCAGCACGACGAAAAACGCGAGCCGTAGCCACAGCAACAGAAAGCGGCTGCGGCGGCGCTGCACCAGTTCCCGCTGGATGGCCGCGATTTCTTCCTCACGCGTGTCGAAGATACTTCCGCCCGGCGGTGGAGGCGGTTGATCATCCCCGACCTTTGCAACAGCGCCGCCGGCAATCGGTGTGGTTGCCGGAAGGCTTTCACCACTGCGGATTTCCTGCCGTGGTTCTTCGATTGTTGCTTCGGGCGCAGCTTCAGTCTGGGGGGGCGGCGTCTCAGCCGATGCGCCGTCAACGGCCTCTTCTGCGCGTTTCTCTCGCTTCACGCGCGCGGCGATGACATTCATGACGTCCTGACGGCGCTTGCCCGGCTTGATCTCGTCCGGTGGCGGCACGGCGCCATTCGTCGCGGAATGCTCCTCCCACGTTTCTGCTTCTTGCATAAGGCGACGCGCACGACGACGGGCACGGCGCGCAGCACGCTGTGCTTCTTTCTCATCAACGACCGGAGCAGGCCCCGGACCAGATTTTGCCTCATCTTCGGGCGTAGTCATAATGTACCTTCGCTTCATCGAGCGTATCGAAGAAATGCAATCTGCCATATCGCAGGATTGCGGCCCGCTGTGCAAACGCCTCAAGCGTCTTTGGCTGGTGCGACACAATCACCAACGTTGCATGTTCGAGCCGCTCACGAAACACCTCACCGGCTTTTCGAACGAAATCCGCGTCCGCCATCGTGGGCATGCCTTCGTCGACCAAGTAAATATCGAAATCGAGACTTAGAAGGAGGGAGAGCGACAATCGCCCGGCCATACCGGAGGAATACGTATTAACCGGCTGATCGAAATACTCCTCAAGATCGCACATCCAGCGGCAGAAGGCTTCGACATAGTCAGGATCGACGCCGTAGAAGTGGCCTGCGAAACGGGCATTCTCTGCCCCTGACAGCGCGGCGTTCACTACACCCATGAAACCCATTGGGAAGGAAATACGGCTGTGCCGGATGATCTCTCCCTCATCCGGCTTCAGGATGCCAGCCATCATCGAGATCAGCGTGGTCTTACCCGTACCGTTCGGCGCGAGGATGCCCAGTGATTGCCCGAGTTCAATCCGAAAGGTCGCATTGTCCAGGATGACCTTGCGCCGGGTGCCCGTCCAATAGGATTTACTGACGTTCTTGAACTCGATCATGGACGCCCTCCGCCTCTGGTTCAGACCTGCATCTGCAGGTCTGAACCTAAGGTTAAGCCTCTATCATTCCATCTTCTCGGTACGGAATATCTTGGCCGAGACGAAGGCCATGATCGCCGCTGCAAAACTCAGCAAGGCGCCAAGCTTAGCTGCGTCCTGGACGAGTTGTTCCGCGGCACTACCAGCCGGGAAGGCAACAGTTGCGATGAAGAGCGACACGGTGAAGCCGATGGCCGCCACACATCCCAACACGAACAGGTCGGATGTCTTCATGCCATCTGGCAGCCCAAGCCGCAGTCCCTTCGCCGCAATAACCCCCATAAGCAGGATACCGAACGGCTTGCCGATCAACAGACCTGCGAGCACAAGCCAGGTCGCATCACCAACCGAGCCGAGAACCACGCCCGCGTTGGCCAGACCGAAGAGCAGCAGTACGACTTCAACAGGGCCTTTGATCGCATGCTCCATAGTGTTCAGCAGATCGTGCAAGTGCTTTTCGGCCTCTGCAAAAATGCCGAACGCGCGGTCTGCATGGGGGATCGTCGGTACGATGGGCAGCAGGCCCAGCGCAGGATGAACGCCCGCGCGCATGAATCCGTACCAGCTCAGACAACCCGCAATAATGTAAGGCAGGCCGCCCAGCGCCTTGCGCACAGCAGTGGAGTTCGGGCGGTCCTGCTTGCCCCGATCAAGACGGCGCGGCAGCCAGTTGAAGAGCACGAAGACGCCGAGTGCTGCACCAAAGCTGAGCAGCAGCCAGATTGGTGCCAGTTCGCCAGTGGGGTAGAAAATCGCGAGAATGATCAGGCCGATTGCATCGTCAGCAATCGCAAGCAGCAGCAAAAAACCAACAGCTGGGTGGCCTGCACCAAAGATCAGGCGTCCGATCAGATATGAAAACGCGATATCCGTAGCAGTCGGGATAGCCCAACCGTTCGCCACGGCGTCATAGGTGTCTTTGCCGAGGATGAACGCGAGGCCCAGATACACGGCGATTGGACCCAGCATGCCGCCAGAGGTAGCAATCAGCGGGGTCATCGCCTTCTTGCCTCGCAGGGAACCGTCTTTGAGTGCGATTGCTTCCCAGACTTCCTTACCCGCAATGGCAAAGAACAGCGCCATAAGCACGTCATTTACGAGGTAGTGGAACGTCAGTGTGCGGTGACCATCGTGATAGTGACCGATCGGAGCATGATCCCAGATCACATATTCGACGAAATGATGATAGCTGGAGAAATCCACATTCGCCCAGACCAGCGCGGTGAGCGCACCGATGATCAGGAGCAGAGAATACTCGCTCAATATGTTCCAAACACGATACATTCCCAGTCCCCTTCGGTATCCCCGCGCGTTAACACCGTCTAACAAGCAGATTGGCATTCCGCAATTCTTCCGACCGGTGCGCTAGTGCGAAAGAGCGCTATATCAAGCCTATGTGTGACAACTTGATCCCGAACCTGCCCAAATCCGCGGCAAACGCGCCACCGATTGCACACGAGCTGTCGCAATGCCGCCGATGCGCAGGGGAGTTTGGCTTCACACCACGCCCCATTGTCCGGCTTTGCGCCTCTGCCCCGATCCTGATCATCAGTCAGGCTCCTGGTGCACGTGCGCACCGCTCTGGCATACCGTTCGACGACCCAAGCGGTGTACGGCTGAGGGATTGGATGGGATTGAGGGCCGACCGGTTCTTCGCGCCCGGGACCTTGAGCATCGCACCAATGGGATTTTGCTTCCCCGGAAATGACGCCAATGGTGGCGACCTGCGCCCACCCCGGCGGTGTCACGAAATCTGGCATGGCAAGGTTTTAGAGGAACTATCTGGCGTCCTTTTGACACTCGTTATCGGCGCTATGGCTCAATCCCATATTCTCGGGCGCTCGGACCCGATGACAACAATTGTCCGAGACTGGCAGACATACGCCCCTACCCTTTTCCCGCTCCCTCACCCAAGTTGGCGAAACAGTGCGTGGCTCAAGCGCAATCCGTGGTTTGAGGCTGAAACGATACCGGCCTTGAGGGCCCGAGTGTCGGAGGTCTTAAATTGAAAGCGCTGATCGAGCAGATCGAAGGGTGCCGCATCTGCGCAGATCGTTTCGCGGCAACGCACACGACCCATACCCCCCGACCCGTGGTCTGGCTGTCAGACACGGCCCCCATTCTGATTTCCGGCCAGGCACCCGGTGCGCGCGTCCACGCATCCGGCATCCCCTTCGACGACCCTTCCGGAGATCGGCTGCGCGATTGGCTGGGCGTGGATAGGGCCGCTTTCTATGATCGGAACCTCTTTGCCATTCAGCCGATGGCGTTCTGCTTTCCGGGATACAATGCGGCGGGGTCCGATTTGCCCCCTCCGCCCATTTGCGCCCACACATGGGCCAAATCCGCGAACGAAGCCATGCCGCAGATCAAGCTGAAGATTTTGGTCGGTGGCTACGCCATCAAATGGCACTTGGACACGAAGGCCCCCGTTACCCAAATTGTCGCCGATTGGCGCAATCATCCTGAGGGCACGTTTGCTCTGCCACATCCTAGCTGGCGCAACACCGCCTGGCTCAAGCGGAATCCGTGGTTTGAACAGGACGTTCTGCCGCGCCTTCGCACAGCAGTCGCACTTGCTCTCGGTCGTCTGGAATGACAATGAGCGGCACATGACAGAAGAGACGACCCCACTCGACAGCGCACACCTTGCGGCAGAAGCGGATGAGGCCCAGCGCCCAGCCTTCTATGACCGGCTGCTCGAAAGCGAATTGCATATCGTGCTGGAAGAAGAATCCGATGGCACATCAATCAAACCTCTTGTTCTTGAGACGTCAGACGGCGCGATGATCCTCGCCTTTGACCGCGACCACCGCCTCGCCGCATTCATGGGGAACGCGGCGGAGGTCGCTGTTCTTTCAGGTCGCAAGCTCATCGGCATGTTGGAAGGGCAGTCTCTTGCCATTGCCCTCAATCTCGGCGGGCATGCCTCTGAGACGATCCTGCCGGCAGATGCCGTCAGCTGGGCAGCCTCCCTTGGCAACAAAGCCGCCGAGATTCGCGAAAGCTCTATACGGGAGGTGCGGCGCCCCGTCCTGCCCGAGCCGCTGGTTGCCGCACTATCTGCGAAACTGCCCACTCTGGAAGGGATGGGTCAGCAGGTCTGGCTGGTCGGAACACGCTACCGTGACGGCACGAATGGCACCCTGTTGGCCGTGACCGATGTCGTGTCCGGTGCTGAAGCCGCAATCACACAGGCAATAAATGAAGCGTTGAACCTATCCGGCCTCGACGCCGCGACGCTCGACATTGCGTTCTTTGCTGGGGATGCTCCGATCATGGCACGGATCGCGCAACATGGGCTGGGCTTTGACCTGCCACAGCCCAGGCGCGAGGTGCGCGAGGTAGCGGCCCCCGGCTCAGACCCGGAAAAGCCGCCGATCCTGCGCTGATCATCGGGGCTTGATGCTTGACGTCACATAGTTGACGGAAAGGTCACGATCGCTCAGCGACCAGTCCCATTTCGCGAAGTTGAAGGTAAAGCCTGTTCGATCGACCGGGTTCAGACCAGCCCCTTCGATCAGCGCGAACAACTCGTCCGGCGTGATGAACTTGGAATGCTCGTGCGTCCCCTTCGGCAGCCAACGCATCACGTATTCCGCCCCGATGATCGCAAAGAGGAAGCTCTTTGGATTTCGATTGAGGGTTGAGCAAATCATCAACCCTCCGGGCTTCAGCAATTCCTGACAAGCCCGCAGGTAGAGCGCAGGATCAGCGACATGCTCAACAACCTCCATGTTCAGCACGACGTCAAACTGCTCTCCGGCTTCGGCCAGGGCCTCTGCGGTTGTGTGGCGATAGTCGATTTGAAGGCCGGACTGCTCCGCATGGACCCGCGCCACAGGAATGTTCCGCTCGGCCGCGTCCGCACCGACAACATCGGCGCCGAGCCGCGCCATCGGTTCGCTCAGCAAGCCACCGCCACAGCCAATATCGAGCAGGCGTAAGCCCTCAAATGGCCTTTCCGCTGTCAAGTCTCGCCCGAACTCCGCCGCGATCTGCTGCGTGATATATTCAAGCCGCGTGGGATTGAGCATGTGCAGGGGTTTAAATTTGCCATTCTCGTCCCACCATTCCTCAGCCATGGCCTGGAACTTTTCAATCTCACCCGCTTCGACCGTCGTCTGCGCGTTCATTTTGCCAACCTTTCGTCAGGGTGCATTCACCTTCACTCTCACATAGGACATAGTGCGCGCATGCGTGAACACGGAAGCACAGAATCCGCGCCTTATCGGCGCACGTTGTTCCCCCCGAGGGAGCCGTTTGGCCAGATGACGTTGCGGGTGCCCGGTGGCCATGCGCTCTATGTGGAACAATCCGGCCGCCCGGACGGCGTACCGGTTGTCGTGCTGCATGGTGGTCCGGGCGGTGGGTGCAGCCCAGCCATGCGCAGATTTTTCGATCCCCGCCACTACCGCGCTGTCCTCTTTGATCAACGTGGCTGCGGACGGTCCACACCCCATGCGTCCGTTGATGCGAATACGACATGGGATCTGATCGACGATATTGAGGCCATCCGCGAGCGTCTGGGGATAGAGAAATGGTACGTGTTCGGTGGCAGCTGGGGTGCAACCCTATCGCTACTCTACGCACAAACCCATCCAGAGCGTGTGTCCGGCCTCATCCTGCGCGGTGTCTTCCTGATGATGCGCGAAGAGCTTGACTGGTTCTACAATGGCGGCGTCGCGCGTTTCTGGCCCGAGGAGTGGGAAAGGTTCACCTCCCTCATCCCGGACGAGGAACGCGGCGACATGATCGCGGCCTATCACAGACGCCTCTTCGGAGAGGACCGCGCCGAGCAGGTTCGCTATGCGCGCGCCTGGGCCGCATGGGAAAGCAATCTTGCAGCGCTTGAAAATCATGGACGCTCATCCGGTGGATCAGGCGAATATGCGCGCGCCTTCAGCCGTCTGGAAAATCACTACTTCACCCATCAGGGCTGGCTTCGGCAGAACAATCAGATCCTCGCGGATACGGATAGATTGGCCGGAATCCCCGGCTACATCGTACAGGGCCGCTATGACATGATCTGTCCCCCGGCAAGTGCCCATGCCCTGCATCGCGCCTGGCCTGATAGCGAATTGCGGATGATCAGAACTGCGGGGCACGCCTTGTCAGAGCCGGGCATCGCATCCGAACTGGTATCCGTGATGGAAGAGTTGAAACGCTAGTCCATCACGACAGGTTGAATGGAACTTTACCGCTTCCAATGTGTTTAATGTCAGACGTACTTAACAGGAGTCATCAACGATGATCACCCTTGCAAAAACCACCGGCGCACTTCTGATCGCTGGATTTACCCTTACCGCCTGTGCGGAAGGTGCATTGACCACCAGCCCGAATGCGAACCGCAACCAGGGCGCGCTGATCGGCGCAGCTGCCGGGGCCGCACTGGGCCAGCTTGCAGGTGGCGATACGGAGTCCACCGCAATTGGTGCCGCACTCGGCGCGGGCGCTGGTGCCCTCATCGGTTACAACCTTGATCAGCAGGAAGCAGAGCTTCGCCGCGATCTTGCAGGGTCTGGCGCCACAATCGAAAACACGGGCGACCGCCTCATCGTGAACCTGCCCAACGACGTGACCTTTGCGACGGGCAGCTCCACAGTGCAGCCAGGCTTCCGTAGCCAACTCGTGCAGCTGTCGCAGAGCCTGAACACCTACGCGCAGTCGCGTGTTCAGATCACGGGCCATACCGACTCTGTCGGCGCGGCCGATTTCAACCAAGGTCTGTCCGAGGCGCGCGCATTGTCTGTTGCTCAGGTTCTGATTGGTCAGGGTGTTCCCTCCAGCCGCCTGAACATCACCGGCGCAGGTGAAACCCAGCCGATTGCCAGCAACGATACGGAAGCTGGTCGTGCACAGAACCGTCGTGTTGAGGTCGTGATCATCCCGACGCAGCAATAACGCGCTGACAACAAAGTAGTCAAAAGGCCCGCTCCTGGATATGGAGCGGGCCTTTTCGTTTCACTTCCTGAAAATATCCCCGCCGGAGGCAGCCCGATCAGACAGAGGTTTCGGCCTTACCGCCATGCGCTGCCGACCATTCCAGCGGTGCGTTGAGGAACGCCTCGACTTCACCCAAGGTCGCTTCGTCGAAATGACCACCCGCACGTGCCTCTGCCAGAACATCCCACCAGGTCGCCAGCCAATGCAGCTCCAGCCCGTGGTCCCGCAGCTTCTCAGGCGCATCTTTGAAGATGTCATAATAAAAGACGACGACAGCGTGATCGCAGGACGCGCCCGCTGTGCGGATCGCTTCAGCAAACTTGACCTTGGAACCGCCATCCGTCGTCAGATCCTCGACCAAGAGCACACGCTGGCCCTCTTCGATCAGGCCCTCGATCTGCGCATCGCGCCCGAAGCCCTTTGGCTTTTTGCGGACATATTGCATCGGCAATGCCAGACGCTCCGCGATCCACGCAGAGAACGGAATGCCTGCTGTCTCTCCCCCGGCAACCGCGTCGAACGCCTCAAACCCGACATCGCGGGTCAGCTTCGCACAGGCGAAATCCATCAGGGCAGAGCGGATGCGCGGAAAGGAGATCAGCTTACGGCAATCTATGTAAACCGGCGCAGCAATGCCGGAGGTAAAGATGTATGGCTCGTCCGCGCGAAAATTCACGGCGCCGATCTCCAGCAACATGCGTGCGGTCAAGCGGGCCATCTCGGCATCGGAGGGGTAGGTGTTGGCAAACATGAAAGTGGTCCTTTCAATGGGCGGATGCTTAGTCCGCGATATCCCAGAAAACTTCAAAGCCCGGATCGAAGACCGTAACCGGGCCATCGGCACCAGTTTCGATCTTGTCGGGAAAGCGGACGGGCGCTTCGCCCTTCACCAGCGTGATCCGATCCTCGTTGGCAGGCAGGCCGTACCATGCCGGTCCGTTGAGTGAGGCAAAGGCTTCCAACTGATCAAGCGCGCCCTCCTGCTCGAACACATGCGCCAAAAGCTGGATCGTGTTGGTTGCAGAGAACACACCTGCACAGCCGCAGGCGCTTTCCTTGTTCGGATCAGTATGCGGCGCGCTGTCGGTTCCCAGAAAGACGCGCGCATCGCCGGAAATGGCCGCGTCGACCAGCGCGCGGCGGTGTTCCTCGCGCTTCGCTATGGGCAAACAATACAGATGCGGCCTGATTCCACCCACAAGCAGGTGATTGCGGTTGATAATCAGGTGATGTGTCGTGATCGTACAGGCGAGGTTCTGTGAGCTGCCCATCACATAATCCACCCCGTCGCGGGTCGTGACGTGTTCCATCGTCACGCGCAGCTCGGGCAAATTTTGGCGCAGCGGCTCTAGGACACGGTCGATAAAGACGGCCTCCCGATCAAAGATATCGACGTCATGCGCGGTCACTTCACCATGCACGCAAAGTTGCAAGCCAGCGCGTGCCATTGCCTCAAGCTGTGGCATGACATTCGCCACATCCCGCACGCCACTTTGGGAGTTCGTAGTAGCGCCCGCTGGGTAGAGCTTTACAGCCGTAACGACGTCGGATGCGGCAGCCTCTTCAATCTGCTCAACCGTCGTGTTTTCAGTGAGATAGAGGGTCATCAGCGGCTGAAAGCGCATGTCGTCACGCCCTGCCGCCGCGATGCGGTCACGGTATGCAATAGCATCCTGAAGCGTGACAACCGGAGGCACCAGATTGGGCATAATGATCGCTCGCCCAAAATGGCGGGCCGTCTCAGGCAGAACCGCCTCCAGCACCGCACCGTCGCGCAAATGGAGGTGCCAATCATCGGGGCGTCGAAGGGTTAACTTGTTCATCCACGCATCCTCCCGCTGGGTGGCCACGCCCTAGCATTCCGTTCCTTCAAGGGCAACGACCAAGCCCGGATCACGCAAACTCACGACGACCGCCGGAACTAGTGGGATGACGTGATTTGTACGGAGCGGTGTTCATCCCTAGCTTTCAATCACCGGCCAACAACTGGTCCTAAGCAACTGAAAATAAATACAACACAAGGAACCTCCCCAATGAAAATCGTAACTTCTTCCGCTGCCCTTCTCGCCCTCCTGCTCGTCGCCGCGTGTGGTCAGCCTGCGCCAGAGCGCGCTCAAAACGTCGACCTGATCGGCATGGGTCAGGACATGGACATGACCAGCGACGACACCGATCCGACGGGTCAGTAAGGCTCAGCCAAACACCTCTACAGGGGGCTGGCTGATCAGTCCCCTGCTTCCAAAACACGCCCCTCTTTCAAAAGCGTGTTCAATCAAAAGAAACAAAGGAACTCCCCAATGAAAATCGTGACTTCTTCCGCTGCCCTTCTCGCTCTCCTGCTCGTCGCCGCTTGTGGCCAGCCCGCACCAGAGCGCGCTCAAAACGTCGACCTGATCGGGATGGGTCAGGACATGGACATGACCAGCGACGACACCGATCCGACGGGTCAGTAAGTCTTAGCCAGACACCTCTACAGGGGGCTGGCTGATCAGCCCCCTGCTTCCAAAACACGCCCCTCTTTCAAAAGCGTGCTCAATCAAAAGAAACAAAGGAACTCCCCAATGAAAATCGTGACTTCTTCCGCTGCCCTTCTCGCCCTCCTGCTCGTCGCCGCGTGTGGCCAGCCTGCGCCAGAGCGCGCTCAGAACGTCGACCTGATCGGCATGGGTCAGGACATGGATATGACCAGCGACGATACCGATCCGACGGGTCAGTAAGCTTCACGCGCAATGAACAGCGAAGGGCTGGACAGATGTCCGGCCCTTTTGCTTCCGCCGCGTTCTTCTGGACATGACGCGCACGTAAACTACGATCCCCGCAAAACCAGTGGGGAGATCCGACATGTCCGCATTCACAAATCTGCTGGAGCCACTCGACCTCGGCTTCACCACCCTCAAGAACAGGGCCATCATGGGCTCAATGCACACAGGCCTTGAGGAGTTGGGTGACTATAATCGCATCGCGGCCTATTTCGCCGAGCGGGCCGAGGGCGGTGCCGCGCTTATGGTCACGGGTGGCATGGCCCCGAACGAAGAGGGCGGCGTGCTGCCCGGAGCGGCGGGTCTGTTCACTGACAAGGACATCGCGAACCACAAGATTGTCACCGACGCTGTGCATGAAAAGGGCGGCAAGATTGCAATGCAAATCCTGCATGCCGGTCGCTATGCCTATAATCCGAAATGCGTCGGCCCTTCCCCGATCAAGGCCCCGATCAGCCCCTTCCCGCCCAACGAGCTGGATGAAGAGGGGATCGAAAAACAGATCGCCGACATCGTTACAGCAGCCGAGCGCGCGCGCGAAGCGGGCTATGACGGGGTCGAGATCATGGGGTCAGAGGGTTACTTCCTGAACCAGTTCCTCGTCACCCACACCAACAAGCGCACGGATCGCTGGGGTGGATCCTACGAGAATCGGATGCGCCTGCCCGTCGAAGTCGTGCGCCGGTGCCGCGAGGCCGTGGGCACAGACTTTATCATCATCTACCGCCTGTCGATGATCGACCTCGTGCCTAATGGTTCAACCTGGGAGGAAGTCGTGCAGTTGGCCAAAGCGGTTGAAGATGCGGGCGCAACCATCATCAACACCGGCATTGGCTGGCATGAAGCGCGGGTGCCCACGATTGCGACCTCCGTGCCGCGCGGTGCGTTCACCTGGGTCACCAAAAAGCTGATGGGTGAGGTTTCCATCCCCCTCATCACCTCCAACCGCATCAACAACCCGCAAACCGCCGACGATATCCTTGCCGATGGTGCGGCGGACATGGTTTCGATGGCGCGACCTTGGCTGGCCGATGGGCATTTCATGAAGAAGGCGGCTGAGGGCAAGGCCGACCAGATCAACATCTGCATTGCATGCAATCAGGCCTGTCTCGACCACACCTTCTCCATGAAGCTGACGAGTTGCCTGGTGAACCCGCGCGCCTGTCACGAGACGGTGCTGAACTACCCGCCCGTCGACGCGCCGAAATCGGTCGCGGTCGTCGGCGCGGGCCCGGCCGGTCTTTCCACGGCCATCGTCGCCGCCGAACGCGGCCATAAGGTCACGCTGTTCGAAAAGGACAGTGAGGTAGGCGGTCAACTCAACATGGCCAAGCAGATCCCCGGCAAGGAAGAGTTCTGGCACATGGTCGACTATTTCCGCCGGATGCTCGACGTGAATGGCGTCGATGTCCGGTTGGAGACGGAGGCCACCGTCGAGGCGCTCGCCGATTTCGACGAGGTCGTGATCGCAACCGGCGTGCTGCCGCGTGATCCCGGCATTGAGGGGCAGGTCGGCAACAATGTCGTCTCTTACGTCGATGTGCTGCGCGGCGGCGCCGAGGTCGGTGACAAGGTCGCCGTGATCGGGGCTGGCGGCATCGGTTTCGATGTCTCCGAATATCTCGTCCACAAGGGCGAGAGCCCAACCGAAAACCTTGAAGAATGGCTAACCGAATGGGGCGTCGCGGACCCCGCCGACTTCGCAGGCGGGCTGCATCCGGAGGGTCCACAGCCATCGCCGGCGGCGCGCCAGGTGACGATGATGCAGCGCAAGGCCAAGAAACCCGGCGCGGGCCTTGGCAAGACGACCGGCTGGATTCACCGCGCGGCGCTGAAAATGAAAGATGTCGAGATGGTCGCAGGCGTGAACTACGAGCGTTTCGGACCGAAGGGCGTCGAAGTCTCCTCGGGCGAAGGCCGCGAGAATCCGCGCTGGATCGAAGCGGACACGATCGTTCTGTGTGCGGGTCAGGTCAGCTTCCGCGATTTGGCCGATCAGTTGGAAGCAGCGGGCCGCACGGTGCATGTCATCGGCGGGGCAGATGTCGCCGCCGAGCTCGACGCGAAGCGTGCGATCAAGCAGGGCTCGGAGCTTGCGGCCAGCCTCTGAGCCTCCGGCGGGGATATTTCACGGAAGTGAAACGGGGCGCGGGAATAATCCGCGCCCCGATTTTGTTCAAGCGGCCTCTAGAACCGGGGTCGACCCGTCAAATGGCTCCCAGTTCAGCCCGCCGACATATCTGTCGGCGACCCGGCCGCTCTCGTCGAGGCGCAGCAAGTGCAGCCAGCCATTGTCAAACAGGTCACGCACACCCTGATGCTTTGCCAGAATATCAGTGATCGCGTCTGCCGGAGCCTCGACAATGACCGAAAGGCGCAACGGGTCATGCCGGAAGACCTCTCCATCATGGACCGATTGCAGGGCCAGTCCCGTGCGCGGCGCGCCACCATTGCCCTCCAACACGCCAAAGCCTCCGACGACATTGTGTAGAAGTTTATTGCCAGCGCCAAACGTGTCAGGCGCGACGGTAGAGCCATAATATTGCAGCGAAATCCAGCTTGCGACGACGACAGGCGCGGTCAGGATCAGCTCAAGCACGCCAAACCCTTCATCCTTTTTCCAATCATAGGAATGCAGGAAACTGCGCCCGCCCAGATCGGCATCCGCCGTCCGGTGCCGGGGAGCGGCGACGAAGGCCGCGCAGCCTGCGAGACCCCATTCCGGCCGGACCTCCGCCCAGTCATGGGCGCGTTGCTTCAATGTGGTGCCGTCCGCACCCGGAATAAGCTGCGCCCGTTCGGCACGCGCTAACGCACCCGCCTCTTTCAGCCATTTGCGCACCAGTTTCAGATCTGCGCTCGCGGGCACATCGAACAGCCGTACCTCATCCGCGGTCGTGTCATGCAATGCGCCAATGAAAAGCGTGTCGTCGGGGATCGTGATGCCCTGCTCCACCAACCCGGCCCGCACCTCCGGCGTGTTGAGCACGCCTGCCAGAACCCGCGCATTTGCCTCACCATTCTGCCCACCGCATGCGCCACATTGCAGCGCGCTTGCCATGGGGTTGTTGGTGACATGCGCACCATGCCCGACCAACAACACAACCGGCGCAAAATCGTCGGTCAGTGACATTCCCTTCAACGCCCCAGCGGCGAGCGCGATGCGGTTGTCGATAGAGACGTCGAGCAGTTGCGGCGTCGCTGCCGCTTCCTTTGGCCCGTGCTCGTGACCCAATGCATCCGCGACCAACTTCTTGAGGTAAAGCGGCCCAGCCGCCTCAACCCAAGCGAACGAGGAAACCGCCGCCATGCGGAAGCGGCCCAGTGCGCGTTTGGCGCGGGCGGAGATCCGTGTAGCCTGCTCCAGTTCATCATTCACCGTCGCCTCTGACGTCATACCTGCATTCAGCAGGACGGGCAGATGCGGATCCGGCGCGATTGAGCCCTGCGCACGATGGGTCAACGGAACACCAAAGAAGCCCGCGAACCCGATCGTATCAATCGCTGGATCAAGGCTCTCAAAAGCCCGCCGGAACACCTCTGACCGCACGTCGATGCAGAATGCAGCCTGTACTTTAGCCCGCGTATCCTGACTGGAAGACCGACCACCGGTCAGCTTCTCGGCCACACCCCGTTGATGGGCACGGTCTGCTGCGTCCTGCCATGCCGCGTCAATGCGGTCGTCAACGGCAGGCTCGACGGGTTGAGCGTGTGCTTCGGCAGCATCGGCCCAGTCAGCGCCGATCTGGTCGCGGTAATGCTCCAACAATGCCGCCTCCCAGACGAGCCGGATGGTAAGCAAATCTGTCGCGACCGTGTCGGCGCCGCCCTGCAACTCTGCTTGCCAGAGCTGCCAGCGCGCAGCCTGCCCCCAGCCGCCCAGCGCGTGCAGAACAGTGTGAAACGCTGTCTCAAGGGCCGCCTCGGTCAACCCCAGGGTCTCGACGGCCTTGGCCAATGCGGCCTCGGCCTCCTCAGGCTGGTTCGTCACGAAATCGGTAAACCCGCTCAAGCCAAGGATTTCCGGGGTCAGATCCCGCATCGCATAGCGCCGCCATGCGTCATAGGCTGACCGTCCCCGCGCCGTCGGCCACAGCGCCTGTCCATGGTCAAACCAGCTCGCCGCCCACATGCCGATGCGCTCGATCACCACGGCAGGCCAGTCAATCTTGCTCTCTGCCGCTGCAAGCTCGGTCACCAGCGGAAGGCCGTCCCCGTCGCTGCGTGGAGTTTGCAGGGCCTCGAACATCTGCTGGGGGGACAAACCCGCAGCCGCCGCCGCAGCGCCGACGTCAGCATCCGTAATCTTGCCTGCCGCATGGGCTTGCGCAAACCAATCCCGCGTCGGGGTGGAGGAGAACCCACCGACCCGGCGCATCCGGGCAGCCGCAGTCGGGAAGCTTTCAGCGCTTTGACCAAGCCAAGGGTTCACCGCGACTGTTGCGGCCAGTGGCCATGCGGGCGGAATTGCATTGGCGGCCGTGGTGGCTGCGCTCATCAGAGTCGTGGTCATCCGCTTCACTCCTTCACAGAGGCGGGCTTGATCGCCCAGGTCTGCGCCGCCCGATCGAACAGCGCGTTAAGGTAGAGTCCGTTGGCCAGATGCACCCGCAGGCTCTGCGCGGCGGGGTGATGCGCCCAGAGAGGGAACATCGCCTGTGCAAGGGCCGTAAAGCCGAAGCCAACGACGATCAGCACCATCAACGCCCACTCCAGATTGCCCGGCGTCGGTGTGGCGGGCAGCGTGCCCTTCGCCAACCAGTCAAGGATGCTTTGCAGTGCGAAATAGCTGCCTGCCACGGCGATGGATGCCAGCGCGGTGCGTTGGGTTAGCTTGCGAGGTGCGGCATCGGCCAAGCCTTGTGCAATCAGATAGGCCACGCCGAAGATCAGGATCGCACCCAAAGCGATGGCCTGTGGTGCCTTGTCAGCCAGCCCGAAGATCAGTCCCATGATCGCATAAATCACGAGGGCAAGGCCGAAGGCGCGCAACACTTTGTTCACACTGGGAACAGCGACCGGACCTGGACGCCGGGTGGCGGCGACAGCATCAACCGCGCTGCCAGAGGTCAGGAACGCATGTGCCTTGTACAGAGAATGGGCAAGAATATGCAGCAGTGCCAGCGGGAACAGCGCCAGGCCACATTGCAGGATCATGAAGCCCATTTGCGCAATGGTTGACCAGGCAAGCGAGGTCTTCACCGCTGCCTGTGTCAGCATCACGAGGCTGGCCACAAGCGCCGTGAAGCCTCCGATCAGGACAAGCAAAGCCAGGACGCCGGGTGCGGTCAACATGACGTCGGCAAAGCGGATCAGCAGGAAGCCACCGGCGTTGACGATCCCTGCATGCAGCAGTGCGGAAACAGGAGTCGGCGTCTCCATCACTTCGGTCAGCCAGCCATGAAGCGGCAACTGCGCCGACTTCAAAACAGCGGCCAGCGCGAGCAGGATCGCAGCGAAGATGGCCCAACCGCCCGACGCCACTTCATTCAACGTTACGATGTCACCAGTTCCAAAGGCCAGGATCAGCGTGAGCGCGGCCGCGATCAGGGCGACGTCACCCAGCTGCGCGGTAATCCGCTTCTTTCGCGCAGCCCGCCGCGCCTCTACCCGATCCGCATAGAAGATCAGCAGCTGATGCAATCCCAGCGCCGCGCCAATCCAAGCGACGGCCAGCTGAACCACGTTCCCCGCGCTCACCAGCAGCATCACAGCAGCCAGTGTCAGCGCCATCCAGCCCATGAAACGGCCCTGCTCGGCCTCACCGTCCAGATAGGTTGCGGAATACCGCAGGACGATCCAACCGATGAACGTCACGAGCAGCAGCATCGCCGCGCTCACGATATCGAGCCGGACCGAGAACCCAACCTGACCAAAGCCGATCAGGTGAGATGTTGCAGGGCCGTATGCAAACAGGACGACGGCACTCAGCACCGCGATGGCCAACGCAAAGAGCGAGGCCATTTCGGTGAAGCGCAGCGTTGCCGCAGGGCGCATTCCCGGCCCTCGGAACGCAACAAGGGATGCAAGTGTCAGCGCAAGCGGCGCGAGATATGCCAGCAGGGGATAGGTCATCTGTCTCTCCTAACCTTCGTTGGTTGGGGAGATAGGGCAGCACCGCCCATAGTAAAAATTCATTGTTTGCGCATAAACGTTCGATTAAATCGAACATATGCCAATGAACTATAATCACCTGCGCTATTTCAGGGCCGTCGCGCGCGAAGGGAACCTGACGCGCGCTGCTGAAAAGCTGAACCTCTCACAATCCGCCCTGTCGGTGCAGGTGAAAGCGCTAGAGCAGCAACTGGGCCATGATCTGTTCGAACGGGTCGGACGCTCGCTCGTCCTGACAGAGGCGGGGCGCATTGCGCTCGACCACGCTGAGACAATTTTCCGAACGGGCGAGGAACTGCTCAGCACGTTGGATGAGACCGGCCGCGCGCGCAAAGCCTTGCGTGTCGGTGCCCTTTCCACCCTGTCGCGGAACTTTCAGATCGAGTTTCTGCGTCCCCTGATCGGGCGTGCTGATGTTGAGGTCGTGCTGCGCGCAGGATCACAAGGTGAACTGCTGCGCGAGCTTGAAAACCTCAGCCTTGACCTGGTGCTGACGACACAGGCCCCACCCCGCGATGCGGCCAGCGCATTGGTCAGTCGTGAGATCGCCGAACAACCGGTCAGTCTGATCGGCACTCCGACCCGGGTCGAAGGACGGGATGGCGTGGTGGAACTGCTGCGTGACAACCCGCTGATCCTGCCAACCGTGGAGACTGGCGTGCGGGAGGCCTTTGACGCGTTATGTGACGGACTGGATCTGCGACCTCAGATTGCCGCGGAAGTCGATGATATCTCGATGATGCGTCTTCTCGCGCGCGAGGATGCGGGTCTTGCCGTGCTCCCCACCATCGCCGTTCAGGACGAACTTGCCAGTGGCGCATTGGTGGAAGCGCTGCACCTGCCCGACATTCGTGAACGGTTTCACGCCGTCACCCTGCGACGACGCTTTCCCAATCCGCTGCTCAACGAGGTGTTGAACCTGTAGCCTCAACCGCGAAACGGCGCGCGGCGATGCCCCCACCAAACAGACGCAAATCGTTGTGATTGCCTTCTGGATAAACGATCAGCTGCTTTGGGTCCTCGGCAGCCTCGAACACCGCGCGTCCCATTTCGACGGGGATCACCTCATCGGCACCGCCATGCATCACAAGCAGAGGCATGTCGATCTGATCGATTCGTTCGATCGTCGCATATCGGTGGCCGGGCGAAAGCAGACAGTAGGGCAAGCCCGGAAACACTTCCGATCCAAGGGCGCAAAGCCTGGTAAACGGCGCCTCCAGGATCAGCCCGGCTGCATCAACCTGGCGGGCAACATTCGATCCAATCCCCGATCCCAGCGAATGCCCATGCAGAACCAACCGTTCTGCCGGAACCGGTTGACCGATCAGACGGGACAATTCCGCGCGCACATTCAGCGCATCCTGCACCAGTGCAGCTTCCGAGACACCCTCACGCTGATAGCGCATGACCGCCCAGCTAAAGCCGTTCACGCCATACTCGCGCAACACCGGGCCAACCCGACCGGGATTGCCGACATTTCCGGTGAAATACAAAACCACAGGCAGATCCGGATCGCCTGTGTGCACCCAGACTTCAACATCGCCCACCTGCTCGACCCGAACATCCAGCCCGGCCACACTCGTCGGATAATCTTCAGGGTCGAATTGATAGATCAGGTCATTGCGGCCGATCATGAAACCGGCGCAGGCAGCGGCATAAAGGCCGATGACAAGAGCAAGCCACTTCATCGCTTCACCGCCGCGATCAGATGCTCGATGTTACCGTCACTTCCCGTGATCGGACTGATGTCCTGATGCGTCACAGTCCAGCCGGATGCGTCCAGAAAGGCCGCGATGCGCGGCAAGACAGCCTCGCGCGCAACCTCATCCTTCACGATACCGCCCTTGCCGACCGCCGCGCGACCAACCTCGAATTGCGGTTTGACCAATGCGATCAGGCGCGCCTGCGACTTGGCAAGCTCCAGTGCATTGGGCAGGGCCTTTTCCAGAGAGATGAAGCTCACATCGGTCACGATCCAATCGAGGGGGGGCAGCAGGTCCGGGGTGATATCCTTGGCATTCACGCCGTCCATTCTCACGACGCCAGTGTCTGCCTCAACATCCTGATGCAGTTGATCATGCCCAACATCGAGGGCGAAGACCCGCGCAGCGCCGCACGCGCGCATCACCTGTGTAAAGCCCCCCGTCGATGCCCCCAGATCGAGGCAATCGCCAAACGGCGTCAGTCCAAACCGATCCAACGCGTATTCGAGTTTTAGGGCCGCTCGACTGACCCAGGGAATCGGATCTTCGCTCAAAGCAAGCGCCTGATCCGCAATTTTGTGAGAGGCTTTCGCCCGAACCGTGCCGTCAACAAGCACGACACCTGCGGCAATCAACTGCGCGGCGCGCGCGCGCGATGGGGCAAGCCCCTGCGCGACCAATGCCTGATCGAGCCTCATTGTCGCCCCGAGTTCAGAGGCCGGGCTTCCCCTTTAGGTGTGGGTTCGCCTCCACATGCGCACGCTTGATATCGGCCGATGTCTGACGGGAGCCATCGTGGCTCCAGCCCGGTTCGCGTTGCACATATCGCCATCTATCCCCCCAAGAGATGCCAGACTGAGTTACGTCCTTCCACATACCGACATATTCGTGAAATGCCACACGGATCGGATTGAATGTGCCCAAATTGTGAACCAATCCATAGGTTGGGCGATGATCTTCCGGCACAAAAGTTCCGAACAGCCGGTCCCAGACAATGAGCGTACCCCCATAATTCGCATCGAGATATGCGGCATCTCGCGCGTGGTGCACGCGGTGGTGGGACGGTGTGTTGAAGACAGCCTCGAACCAGCGCGGCAGACGGTCAATTACCTCGGTGTGGATCCAGAACTGATAGATCAGGTTGATCGCGCCCACGAAGAACACCATCAGCGGATGAAAACCAATCAGCACCAGCGGCGCCTGGAGGATCATCATCCCCGTCAATTCCCCGGTCCATGTCTGCCGCAACGCAGTCGACAGATTGTAATGCTGGCTGGAATGATGATTGACGTGACTGGCCCACACCCAGCGGGAGGTATGACCGATGCGATGGACCCAGTAATAGCGTAGATCATCGAGCAGAAAACACAGCACAACAATGTACCACGCCTGCCCCAAATCGAAGAGCCGGTACGCCCACAGCCAATGGAAGAAATTGTAGGCGATAAAGCCCAACAGCAGCCCCGCCACGACGTTACCCGCGCCCATCAACAGAGAGACCAATGTATCCCGGGTGCCATAGCGGCCACCGTGCCCGCGCCACCGAATATACAGAATTTCCGCGACCATCAGCACGACGAAGCCGGGAATGGCCAGCATCACGATGTCAGGATAGCTCGGCTCGGTCATGTCCTATCGCCTCACAAACCGGGACAGGTACGCCGTCCAGGCCGCGACCTCCGCACCGGTCAACTCCAGGACCGTCGCGGGCGTATGAAACTCGGCCAACTCCACCCGAAGGCCGCGCGGATGCTCCGATACGGCGCGCAAGCTGGCCGGTAACAGTGGATAGGACACCGCATCGGCCTCAAAACTCCACAGAAGGCCGCTTCCGCGATCCGTCTCGATCAAGGCGGCCTTGCCCGCTTTCGACAGAATGACTGTCTCCACCTGCTCAGAGGGATGATCAAAGGACCAAACGCGGGCAGCGTCCGCATCATCCGTAAACCGACGCACGGCCGAGCCACCCGTCGAATGGACAAGCCAGACAACGCCAGCAACGCCCAGCACGACAACAACGAATAAAACGTCCAATGGCATCACGCCGCCCTCCTTCGCCAAGATTATTGCATGACGCCGCGTTCATCAGGCAACGGGATCATTGCATGACGTGTGGGCAATTGGCTTAGTTTGGGAAAAAACGGAGGATCCCATGAACCCCTACGACATGATCCGCGCGCATATGATGCGCACCATTCCCTTTGCAACCCATACGGGCGTGGAAATCACACGCATCACAGATGGAGAGGCGGAGGCCATTTTACCGGCGACGCCGGAGACTCAGAACCACATCGCAACCCCGCATGCCGGTGCCGTTTTCACCCTTGGTGAAACGGCAAGTGGTGCGGCAATGGCCGGCGCAATTGCTCCAATCCTGCTGGAATGCCGTCCGGTAGCCGCTGAGGCGTCCATCAAATATCTCCGTCTGGCCAAGGGTCAGCTGACGGCAACCGGCAAAACCTCGATCCCGGGCGCCGAAGCCTTGTCCGCACTCAAGGCAGAAGGGCGCATCCAGTTCGATGTCAATGTGTCGATCACCGATGAAACGGGTGAGTTGGTCAACGAAATGACCGTCGCTTGGCACGTGAAGTCAGGCTGAGCGGCGCGCGACCGCCCAATGAACAAGCCCGATCATCGCGATCCCTCCAATCGAGATCGCGATGATCAGCGGCCAACTCAGCACCATCATCGTACTGCCAAACCAAACCATCACTGTTGTGAGCGGCAGGATCCCGATTGCGGTGGTCCATGTGAACGTCCACCAACGCACCGTTGCCAACCCGGCGGCGACGTTGATCAGATTGAAGGCAATCACGGGAATGAACCGCGCCGCCAACAGGGCGCTCGCGCCGTTCTTCCCCTCCCAGCTTTGCAATCGCGCAAGCTGACGATCTGGTAGGAGGCTGGCCACCGCATCCCGGCCAAGCCAACGCGCCAGGCCGAACCCGACCCAGGCGCCCAGCATCGCGCCACACCACACGAACAGCGTGCCCCAGACGAGCCCAAAGACAGCCCCCGCCGCGAAGGCCACAACCTCGGCAGGGAAAGGAATGAATGTGTGGAGCACCATCAGCGCCACGACAATGAGGCCACCCCACAGACCAGCCGCCTCGATCCTGCTTTCAACCGCCGCGATATCGAGATCTCCCGCCACAAAAGCTATGAGGATCCCGGCAAGGATCAATCCAAGCAAAACGGTCGCCCCGATGGCCACACGGCGGAGCTTTGAATTGATCACAGCGGGCGGATGCATGTGGGTCCTGACAAAGGTTTCGACGACTCTAACACTTTAGCCGAAGTCATATAGGCTCAGACATAAATATGTGTGAACTGTGGTGCGGACTTTATGACTGTTCGGCTCCGGATACATAAAAATTTTGAGCGGTGCTGGAGACACATTTCGGTTTTGAGCGCTGATCATGAATACATAAATTCAGAGAGCACTGAGGGCGCTTTCAAATTAACCTTGGACTTAGAAAATTGTTACAATAATTATCAAATTTTTCGCGTTCATATCAATATGAAATTTGAAACCAAAAAATTATTTATTCGCACGCGTTATTTAAAATACGTTTTTATAAATGAAATTTTATTCGCGTTTGATCGGGAGGTCTGTGCCCGCGAATACATATTTCGCAATTCTTAGATTTTTAATAGGCAAACCGTTTTCTAGAGCACAGGTGCCTGAGCTTACATCTGGCACAGCGCGTTCTTGACCGACGGTGGGCAGCTTAATGAAAATCGCGCGATTTTGGGATGACACGGACATTGCGTGGGTGGCGAGAGCCGTGATCCGGGACTGGGCGTAGCACTTCGTCGGCTGGAGCGATTGGAGTTGGCACCCTCTCTCCCGAGAGTCTATCAAGCGCGGAACTGCGGTTTTCGAGATGGTTGGCGACAACGTGAATGATTTCACTGTCGCGCTGCACCTGCCCTTCAACATAGATGAGGCGTGAGCCCATAATGGCTGCACGATATTGCTCCATAAGCTTTGGCCAGATGACCAGATTGGCAACACCGTGCTCGTCTTCCATCGTGATGAAGCAGACACCCTTGGCACTACCAGGTTTCTGCCGCACAAGCACAAGGCCAGCCATGCGCACACGCTCACCATTGACGGTGCGTGAGAGAGTCTTGGTTGAGATCAAACCCTGCTCTGCCATGCTGCGTCGCATAAACTTCAACGGATGTGCTTTCAGGGACAAGCGCAGGGTTTGATAATCTGCCACGACTTGCTCGCAACTCGGCATAGCGGGCAGCGTTACGCTAACGTCGTCACCTTCATCCGCAAATTCGCGAAACAATGGTAAGTTCGGGGCGTCTTTGAGCGCTGAACTGTCCCAAAGCGCCGCACGTCGATCTAGCCCAAGAGAATTGAATGCATCGGCCGCAGCTAATTTGCCTAGAGATCCCGCATCCAGTCGGGCTCGGTTTTTTAGGTCTGCAAGTGAGGTGAAAGGCTCATCGCGCCCGTCAAGCAAGCGCTCAATGCTCACCTTCTTCACGCCATCTATCTGTCTTAGACCAAGCCTTACAGCAAATCGACCCGGCATGACCGGTTCTAGCGTATTATCCCAGTCGCTGAGATTCACGTCGGGCGCCCGCACGTCCACACCATGATCCCGCGCATCCCGCACGATCTGAGCAGGCGCATAAAAACCCATTGGCTGAGAATTCAGTAACGCCGCACAGAACACGTCCGGGTAGTGGCACTTGATCCAGCTTGAGATGTAGACAAGATGAGCGAAGCTTGCCGCATGGCTTTCGGGGAACCCATATTCACCAAAGCCCTCAATCTGAGAAAAACAGCGGGCCGCAAATTCGGGATTGTACCCCCGCCCGACCATCCGCTCGACCATTGTTTGTTTGTGCGCACTAACCTGGCCTCTGGCGCGGAAGGTTGCCATCGCTTTGCGGAGCTTGTTTGCTTCGGCTGGGGAAAACTGAGCAGCAACCATAGCAAGCTGCATTGCCTGCTCTTGGAAAATTGGGACGCCTAGTGTTCGCTCGAGAATCCGTTTCAATTCGTCATCTGGACCGTGTTCCGGGCTCGGAGAGGGATATTCTACGTCCTCAAGTTTGTTTCGCCGCCTCAGGTATGGGTGCACCATATCGCCTTGAATGGGACCGGGACGGACGATGGCGACCTGAATGACGAGGTCATAGAACTCTCGAGGCTTGAGCCTTGGCAGCATGTTCATCTGTGCGCGACTTTCCACCTGAAACACGCCCAAACTGTCTCCCTTACAAAGCATGTCATAGGTCGCTGTGTCGGCTTGTGGTACACTCGCCAGCGTCCAACGCTCCCCATAATGTGCTTCGATTAAGTCGAATGCTTTACGGATACAGGTGAGCATGCCGAGCGCGAGCACATCGACCTTGAAGATGCCCAGCGCCTCGATATCGTCCTTATCCCATTCGATAAAGCTGCGCTCAGGCATTGCGGCATTTCCGATTGGCACGGTCTCGCTTAATGCACTCTGCGTCAGGACGAAGCCGCCTACATGCTGGCCCAGATGGCGCGGCATCCCGATTAACTGATCAGCCAGTTTGATGGTGCGTGATAGGTGTGGGTCGCTTAGATCCAAACCAGCCTGCTTAGCTTCCCGTTCACCCAATTCACGCCCAAAGCTTCCCCATACGGTTTTCGCGAGGGCAGAAGTGATGTCTTCACTCAACCCCATGACCTTTCCCACCTCGCGGATCGCCATTCGGGGACGGTAGTGGATGACAGTTGCACAGAGGCCCGCGCGGTGGCGACCGTATTTCTCATAGATATGCTGGATCACCTCCTCCCGCCGCTCATGTTCAAAATCGACGTCGATGTCGGGCGGCTCCTTGCGCTCTTCCGAAATGAAGCGCTCGAACAATACCTCGTGCTGATCAGGGTCAACCGAGGTAATCTTGAGGCAGTAACACACGGCAGAATTGGCAGCAGAACCACGCCCCTGACACAGGATACCGATGGAGCGGGCGTAGTTAACAATGTCGTGAATCGTGAGGAAATAGGGAGATATCTCCAGCTTCGCGATTAGTGCCAGTTCCTTTTCAAGCACACTACGTACCTTTTTAGAGATACCGTTTGGATATCGCTCTGCCGCACCCTTCCAGGTCAGTTCAGAGAGATGCTCATCGGCTGTGCACCCCTCTGGTACGGTTTCCTCAGGATACTCATAGCGGAGTTCCCGCAGATCAAATGTACAGGCATTAGCGACGTCGCGCGTAGCACGGATCGCATGAGGCCATTCTGCGAAAAGACGAAGCATCTCGTCCGGAGATTTAAGGTGCCGTTCCGCATTAGCATGCAAACGAAAGCCTGCTTTGGAAATCGTTACCTTATGGCGAATGCAAGTCATAACGTCCTGCAATGGACGCCGTTCCGGCGCATGATAATGCACATCGTTGGTCGCAAGAATGCAAAGGCCACTCGCCTGTGCAACCCGATCCAGCCGATTGATCCGTGCTCTATCATCCCCACGATACAGGTAGCTAACAGCGACGTGTGAAAGTGTCGGCAGCGCCTCGACCAGTCGCGGCAGGTTCGCCTCGAATTCCTGTAGGGACTCTTCTGGCATGACGATCAATTGAACGCCCTCTGCCGCACTTACCAAGTCTGCAAGGGTGATGTCGCAAGCGCCTTTTTCCTGCCATGCACCATCTGTCGTTTCCCGCTTGCCCTTGGTTAACAAGGCGCAAAGCCGTCCATAGGCTGCACGATCCTTTGGATAGGCGAGGAACGTTTCACCGCTGACCAGCACGATCCTGCAGCCGATTAACGGGCGGATATGGACCTTTGCTGCCTCAGAATGATGCCGTACCACGCCTGCCATTGTATTGATGTCGGCTATACCCAGCGCGTCATAGCCTTGATTCCAAGCGGTCATTACAAGATCCACCGCATCCGACGCACCGTGCAGGAAGGAAAAGCAACTCGCCAGCCCCAGCTCCACAAAGGCCACAGGAGGGTTGGGCGCGAAATGATCCTCCCCTATCGTGCGTCTAGGGTGCTCATGATCCTTAAGAGGCATCAGGCAAAGATCCCGTGCAGGAACCAGCGTGGGTCACCACCGCGTCCGTCTTCATGATGGCCGTCCCGGTAGAGCCAGAAGCGCTGCCCTCTTGCATCCTCTACCTTGTAATAATCTCGCAAACGGGTACCGGGCAGGTCGTGCCACCATTCTGGGGCGATCCGCTCCGGTCCTGCATAGCGCACGACCTTGAGTGTCTGCCGCCGCCAAATGAACTGTGCGGGCGGGCCCTCCGGCACTGCATATATTACGCGGATTTCTTCTGGCGCTTGCAGGATGCGCACTGGTCGCTCCCGTAAGGTGGTTATGCCTACTTGAGTTTCATTAAGCGCAGCAACCTTCCGTTCCGCTCTTTCTGGAATATGGCTCTCAAATGCAATAGGCCGCGACACAGCTCTCGCCCCAAAGCGAGCACTCAGCCTGTCAATCAACTGCGGTAGCGTCAGCCCGTTTTCTCGCTCGCCATCCAGACCCGTCTGAAGCTCTTCAAATCCCTCAATACCATCAGCGTTAAGCGCGATGAGATCGAAGCCGAAACCCGGATCAATTTTCTCAAGCTTACCCTCAAAAAGCCTCGCCAAGTGCACAGGATCACGACTAGGGCGTGATGTTGCCGCACTCACTCCAGCCACGTCTCCATCTGTTCGAAAGATCCTAAGATGAAGCCTTCTGCAGCCTTGGGACCTCTTAGCCAGTTGGCTGCAAACTCCCTCACATAGTTCGGCAATGTAAGCTGTCGGATCTTGTATAGGCTCTGGCAAACGTACGATGGCTCGAACAGGTTCTGGCGCATCCTTACTTGAAACAGGCTCCGCCAATCGACCCATAGCCTGATCGAGGCGTAATAGCGGGTTAGAGGATAGCTCTGCACGATTAAAGCGGCGGGCCAGCGACAAACGAGGGATTGCAGCAATATCTTTGATCGACTTGAGACCAAGCCGATGTAGCAATTGAATGCAACGCGCATCCAATCTTAACGCACTGACAGGCAAAGAAGCTAGGGCATCTGGTAAAGCATCCACAGATGCAATTGCCCGTGGCGCACTGTATCGCGCGAGCGCCCAAGCTGCACCCCATGTCGGTGCCATCGCCGGTCTAGCCGTCAGGCCAAATCGCGCCATCTGCTCTTCGATATCGGCAAGCAGTTCCGCCTCTCCACCGAAGAGATGTGCCACACCGGTTGCATCTAGGATCAATCCATGTGCCCCGTCCTGCACACTCCACGGCCCCCAACGTCGCGCCCAAAGCACAAGCCTATCCATCACGTGCTGGTCACCTTCGAGGTCGCCATACTCAACACGTAAATGTGGACAGAGGCTGCGCATATCCACGATCCGCTCCTGCGGAGCGATACCAAGCAACCGCGCCGCACGGTTCGCGGCATGCACCACCGGCCCGTGATGCCCCTCCACGGCAAGGACTGCCGGAATCTCATCCGGATGTGGTTCGCTTTGACGCGCTAATACCCGCTCCCACCGTTCTATCGGTAGCGAGGGGAATGAAATCGAGATGATTTGCCGCTCGGTCATGTTTCACGATCCATGTGCCGGGGATTTGGTGACGCGATTTGAAAAGTTCGACCCGCCAGCGCGGATCACCAGGCGCATTTGGATCGTCGAAATTGGGAGCTGAGGGCAAAGAAGCGATACTGAACCTGTTGCGCGCTGCGCTTAGGTTAGGCCGCGCATTGTGGCGGATCAAAACGCATGGAATGCCGCTCTCCTCAGAGCGTAAGGCAAGCCGTTTCGTCGCGGTGAAGCTCACTTCGTAGGGCTCACCCCAAATCTCTCCGATTACAGCACCAAGTCCTGAACTGCCGAGCCCATCTTCCATAGCCTGTAGGACATCCAGCGCGCGCGGCACTTTGCAATGCAGAAAACCCCATTTAACCTTGCTGGCCATGTAGAGATCGCCACCCTCTCGGAAAGACTGGCGATCCCCCACCCAAAGAATCGTTTTTCCCGTACTTGCGAGCTTTGCAAGAAGCAGAGCGCTTACCCCAGCATCGCTCATGACGTCTAGAAATACGTCTGAAAATCCTGAAAAAACAGTAAATTGCAGACTCTTCCGTCCGCCTTGGATCTGTGGAAATTGAATTATATGAGACATGTGGATAAACACCGCTAGATAATTTGTTCTCTATATGTTCTTATCCAAAATACTCAATTTGTCCATTTGTGAACGGATTTATTAACGGGGCCTTGAGGTGTTCTGAGGCCACTGGACAGTGAGCTAAGCTTTATCCCGGACCTTTGAATGGATACGAGAATGGCGGAATGCAGGAAGTTCACAAACCAGTTTAAAGCCGATGTGGCGTTGGAAGCGATGCGTGGCGACAAGACTGTGCAGGAGATCGCGGCGAAGCACGAGGTACATCCGAACCAGGTCAGCACATAGAAACGCCAAGCGGTCGATGGGATGGCTGATGTGTTTGCCCGTGGCGGCAAACCAGAGCGCACAACGGATGTCGAAGTCAAAGATCTGCAAGCCAAGATTGTGAGGCTGGCGGTCGAGAACGATTTTTTGTCAGAAGGGCTCAATAGGTGAGCCCTGCAAGGAAGCGCTCGATGATCCAGCGGGATCACCCCGATCTGAGCATCAGTCGGAAATGCAAACTGGTACAGCTGTCGCGGTCGGCGTTCTAATACACGCATGTCGGGATCGACTTCGAAACGCTGGCGATGAAGAAAGTGATCGACCGGGTGTTCACGAAATACCCGGTCTTCGGCAGCCGCCAGATCGCGGCCAATCTGCGCCATGAATGTTTTGTCGTGGGCCGTTACCGCGTGCGACGCCTAATGGCAAAGATGGGGCTGCAGGCAAGCTACAAACGCCCTCGAACCAGCCAACCCCACCCGCAACATCGTGTCTTCCCGCACCTGCTGAGTAAGATGGTGATCAGCCAGCCAAACCAGATCTCCCTCTCGGGATCATGCTGCGCATGACCCGCTAGGCGGCGGGTGCGCTGATATCACCTTCGTGCCGGTCAAAAACGGCTTCCTATATCTCGTAGCGATCATGGATTGGGCGTTGCGCAAGGTGCTCAGCTGGCGGCTCAGCAACACGATGCACTCGGACTTCTGCGTCGATACGCTGAACGAGGCCATCGCCAAATACGACCCACCCGAGATCATGAATACGGACGAAGACAGCCAGTTCACCGGGTCAGCCTGGATCACGAAACTGACCGAGGCAGGCATGCGCATCTCGATGGATGGACGGGGCCGTTACCTCGACAACATCTTCATCGAGCGGCTGTGGCGAAGCTTGAAGCAGGAATCGATCTATCTCGAAGAGATCAACGACGGCTTCTAGGCTAGCAAAGTCGGCAAAGACTGGATGGCATTCTACAACACCGACCGGCCCCATTCCGCGTTAGATCGGCGAACGCCGGAGGACGCATAGTAGGCAGGCTTGGAAGAGCAGAAAGCAGCATGAAACCTAAACACGATACACCTTAGAAACGCTGCAATCCTGTCCGAAAAGATGGGACCACTTCCTTGTCCTCGAGAGAAACGATAGATCGCAGCCGTGTAGTGAGCCGCTAAGCAATCTCTGGCGGATCAGCCGCAGCGGATTGCACTATGTGCTCCGCAAATTAGCGACGAGGATTTCGAATAGATGCATTGGTGCGATGCGCCGCTGCATTAAACCCGAGATCATGAGGCTGGCTCACCTCAATGAGTTCAAGGAAATCGACTTGGCGGGAGCTCTGAAAGTGACTGTTTTCAGACCTATATGGACGGCAAATTTGATTGGTGGTGGGACTATTTCTTTGTACAGCCTCCGTTGCAGCGATCCAATACAGGAAGCCGAATTACGTGTTCTTATTACCTTTCCGAAATAATCTTATATTATAATTAGATATTTTATATTATAAAATAATAAGTGATTGAGCTAATTTTGGAAAAACTCATGATTAAATAAAATATTACATCATCATAACCGACCCCGACGACAGCAATGAAGGCGGAAATTCGGCCAATTAAATGGCTTGATACTGAAAAACAAGCCATTCCTATTTATCTGCATCAATTGGCAACCAACCTCACAGCTTCATTCGCTATGTTCACGCTCACTGCATCGCCTCGTTTATGCGCACGAGCGTTCGCTTCTGCGATTACGAAGAGAGGCCCAGCGGATGTCTCTACTGTGTATTGGATTTCCCGCCCCAGATAGGCGGCTGCTGTGACCTCACCTGGAAGGCCATCCATCTGCGGATTGTCCAAGTTGATGCTTTGCGGGCGCAGCACGGCCTGCGCGGGTCCGGCTTGGATCAGTGCGTTCGTTGTGGAGTAGCGTCGGTTGCCGATGGTGAAATGGCACTGACCATCGTCTACCCGGTCGATCTCAACCGGTACGAGGTTCGCGTCCCCGATGAAATCTGCAATGAAGGCTGAATTCGGGCAATCGTAGAGTTCCTTGGGGCTGCCGGCCTGTGCAATTTCGGCGTTGCGCATGACGATGATCCGGTCGGAAACGGCCATCGCCTCCTCCTGGTCATGGGTAACGTAGACTGCCGTGAGCCCCAATCGCTGCTGGATCTGGCGGATTTCCTCACGCACATGCCGTCGCAGCTTCGCATCAAGGTTGCTGAGCGGTTCGTCGAGCAACAGCACTTCTGGTTCGAGCACGATGGCGCGGGCAACTGCGACGCGTTGTTGTTGGCCGCCCGAAAGTTCGCTCGGCAAGCGTTCCCCATACCCGGCAAGGCCCACCATTTCCAAGCCATGTTCAGCCTTTTGCGCAGCTTCGGTTTTGCGCATCCCCCCCACGGTCAGCCCGTAGGCGACATTTTGCGCGACCGACATATGGGGAAACAGCGCATAGCTTTGAAACACCATCGAGACCTTACGAGAGGTCGCGGTGAGATGGGTGACATCTTCGCCTCCAATCTCGATCCGCCCGTCGCTTGCCGTCTCGAGCCCGGCGATAAGGCGCAATGTGGTGGTCTTTCCACAGCCGGACGGGCCGAGAAGTGTCACCAACTCACCGGCGGCGATATCGAGGTCGAGGCGCTTGAGTGCTGTCACGTCGCCGAAGCGCTTAACCACACCGTCGAAGCGGACAGAGCCTGCGTTAATCTTTGTCATTTGATCTCTCCCAAAAAGTGTCAGGCGCGCGCGGCTGTCTGCACACGGTCGGTGCGGCGCAGGCGACGGGTACCGATGATGAGTTGAAGCAACAGGATTGCGGTCAGCATCGTCACGATCAGCACGGCGGAATAGGCGATCGCGATGCCAAATTCGCCATTTTCGACCCGTCCAACGATAAAGGATGTCGCCATGTTGTGTTTGGCGCTGACCAGGAAGATCACCGCGCTGACAGAGGTAATCGCTCGCACGAAGCTGTATGTGATTGCGGCGAACAGGGCCGGGCCCATCAGCGGCAGGATCACCCGACGCACAGTTGTGAAGCTATTTGCCCCTAGCGTAACTGAGGCCTCATCAAGGCTCGAGTCGAGCTGTGACATGGCCGCTATCCCGCCACGTACCCCAACCGGCATGTTCCGGAAGACGAACACGACGATCAGGATGATGCTGGTGCCTGTGAGTTCGATCGGTGGGAAGTTGAATGCCATGATATAGCTCACGCCGATGACCGTGCCGGGGATCGCAAAGCTGAGCATTGTTGAGAACTCGAATGCGTCCTTGCCCACGAATTTCTGCCGCACCAGCAGATAGGCCGTTGCAAGGCCCACAAGTGCCGTCAGTGGGGCTGCAATGGAACTGATGGTGAGCGTGGTGAAATAGCTGTCCCATGCCACACCGGTGAGGCGCCCACTGGTGAAATCGATGCCGAAGGCCCTTGTGTAGTGGTCGAAGGTAAAGCTGTGGTCGTAGCCCCAGAGCTTCACGAAACTGCCGAAGATAATCATGGAATAGACCACCGCCGTCAGCGCCGCCCAGGGCAGGGCGATCCAATAGCAAATCGCCTTCACCACCGGGCTTAGGCCCGCGTTTTGTCCACTGTCGGCCTTGCCCGTGATCGTGGCGTATGACTTCCGCCCAACCCACCAGCGCTGCGCAAGGAACGCGGACAGGGTCAGCGACAGAAGCGCGATGGCAAGAATTGCGGCCTTCGCCGGATCCGCGGCAGAACCAACGATAGCGAAGTAGATGTCGGTGGACAGAACGTTGTAGCCGCCGCCTAGCACGAGAGGATTGCCGAAATCTGCGAGGCTTTCGATGAAGCCGAGCAGGAACGCATTGGCCAGGCCCGGTCGCATCAACGGCAAGGACACGCGCCGGAACGTCTGCCAGCGATCCGCAGACAAGGTTTGGGACGCCTCCTCCATCGAGGGACTTACGCCTTGAACCACACCGATGAGTACGAGGAAGGCGATGGGGGTGAAGGAGAGGAGTTGCGCGAAGTAGACGCCCCAAAACCCGTAGAGCCAGCGCGTTTTTTCCGTTCCGAACAGCTCTGCCGCGATCTCCGTCACTGTGCCGCTGCGACCGAACAAAAGGATGAGGGCGAGGCCGATAACGAAGGGGGGCGTAATGATTGGAATGACCGTCAGCACCCGCAAAAGCTTTTTCGCCCGGAAATCCGTTCGTGTGAAGATCAGTGCGAAGGCGAGGCCGAGAATTGTCGTCCCTGCCGCGGTCATCAGCGCGAGGAAGAGGGAGTTGATCGCCGTTCCGCAGCTTTGCCCGCCAAAGAGGCAATCAAGCCCCCACAGGCCGCTGTCGAAAAAGCGCGGGAAAAACTGTGTCAGCGAATAGCCGCCCGGGATCTCGAATGCACGGATGAGGATATGTGCTACCGGGTAGAACACGAACACCGCGACGAGGGCGACGATAAGGCCGATCATGCTGACCACGAAGGCGTCGCCGCGCCCGCGTCCTGTCTGTGAGAGTGAGATTGTTGCGATGAAAAGTAGGCTTATGAGCGCGACCCCGGCGCCGATGCCGAAGCCGGGCTGTCCGGCGGCAGCCACTTCGCCACCGAACAGCCCCTCGAACAGGCGTGGCCCCGCCCGCACGATGACAAGTCCCTGCAGGGCGGTGAGAACAAGACCGGCGCTGGCGATCCAGAGGCTCAGCTTTGCACGGCGTACCGGTTCGACGACACCGAACTGAACAATGGCGACCGTCAGCATCGCCAAGATCGGTGCGATCAACCACCAGCGTCCCACCTGCACGATCTGGGTGAGGGCGCTATCAGGGGTGCCGTCTCCGACCCATTCGAAGGACCAGAAGCCCCCACTTGTCATATACCAAGGCAGCAGGGTGCAGCCCGCCAGTCCGGCCAGCAGCCAGAGTGCAATCGTCTGTCTCATTTGAAATCTATCCCTGGGAAAAGGGGCGCCCGAACCTACCGGGCGCCCTGAAGTGAGCATCGCAGGGAAGGATGCGATGCTCGGGGAGACCCGGCCTTACTGCTCGGGGTTGGGGTCGCCGACCTCTTCGTCCCATCGGGCAAGCAGGCGGGCGCGTGTCTCACTGGATCCATAGGTCGCAAAGTCGTAGTCGATCAGCCGGATCGACGCGAGATCGGGGCTTTCAGGGGCGACTTCCGCGTTGGAATTGGACGGCACCTGATAGGACTGCACCTCTGGCGCGCGAGACTGGATGTCTGCGCGCAGTGAGAACTCGACCCAGTCGCGCGCGCCTTCCGGGTTGCGCGCCCCTTCGATGATGCTCACCGCGCCGACTTCGTAGCCAGTTCCCTCACAAGGGGCGACAATCTCGAGCGGGAAGCCGCTCGCGGCGAGCTTAACCATGTCATGCATGAAGCCGATGGACACGCCCGTCTCACCGCGAGCCGCAGCCCTGGAGGGTGCAGACCCCGAGGACGTGTAGGAATTCACGTTTTCGCCGATGTCGCGCAACATGCGGAAGGCCTCATCCTCCCCGAACAACTGCACGAAGGTCGCAAGCTCGGTATATGCCGTGCCGGAGGAATTGGGGTTCGCAACCTGGATTTCACCGGCAAAACGCGGGTCCATCAGATCAGCCCAGCAGGCTGGCGGCGCAATGTCACGTTCTTCCAGAATTTCAGAATTGTACGCGATGCCGAGTGCACCGGCATAGATACCGACTGTGCGGCCGCCGGAGATTTCGGACATGTTCTGCGCCCAGCCCAGAAGCTCGTCGGTGGAAACGCCGGAGGCCTGCAACAGACCTTCTTCGGCGGCAATGAGATGCGGATCGCCCGTGCCACCCCACCAGACGTCGATCTTCGGGTTGCCCGCTTCCGCGCGGATCTGCGCGAGCGTTTCACCCGTAGACTTTCGCACCATCAGGACTTCGGTTTCGGGATGCTCTGCCTCGAAGATGGACACCATGAGGTCACACCAATCCTGCTCTGCGGAACAGACCACGTTGAGTTCGTCGGCCTGCGCTGTGCTGGCGAGCGTGCAGAATGCGGCGAGGGCGGTGCCGGTCAGAAGACCTGTGCGTTTCATTTAGAATTCCTCCGTCAAGTTGGTTCGTTCCGGTCCTTTGCTGCCGGTCCTGTACTCTTGCCACGAGTGGCCAAGGACGTGAGGGGATGCCCGATTAATCGCGCTACAAACCATGTGCCGAAAGGTTAACAACGTGACGCCGCGAGCCCAAGCTGTAACAAATGAAATCTGAAAGGGCGGGACACCAGCCCATTGGGCTTCTAGTCTCGGATGGGGACGACGAGGGGCGGATCGCGGAATGGAACGCGCGCGCATTGGTATTATCGACGACGAAAAGGCGGTTCGTGATGCGATCGCAGCGCTTTTGCGATCCCATGACTTCGAACCGATCCCAATGGCTGGAAGTGCCGACTTCGAAGCCCTGCCAGACAGCGCTCCATTGGACCTTGTCATCATTGATCTTCAATTGCGCGGCGAAAGCGGGCTGTCGCTGGCTATGACGATCCGGGCCGAGCACGATCTGCCGATCGTCATGCTGACTGGGACGGGAAACGAGACTGATCGCATTGTTGGGTTGGAGGTTGGAGCGGATGACTACTTGCTCAAACCGTTCAACCCACGTGAGTTGATCGCACGTATTCGCGCGGTACTGCGACGTTGTAACCCCGCAAGCACAGCGCCGCAGGCTGCAGACCGCAGCACCTCCTGCATCGGCTTTGGCAGGTTCGTTCTGGATCGTGAGCAGCGCATCGTCCAGGATCGTGATGGGGAGGAGGTCTCGCTCACCAATGCTGAATTCCGGCTTCTGGAGTACTTTCTTGAGAAGCCGAACACGATTATTCCGCGCGTGGATCTGCTGGCCGAGATTGGCAGCGATATGAGCCGGTACATGGACCGCACAATTGACGTGCTGATCCTGCGCCTGCGGCGGAAGATTGAGGAAAATCCCTCTAAGCCGGTTCATCTGCAAACCAGGCGAGGGCGCGGCTACATCTTTGTCGCTGATGTCATGCCATGTCTTTAAGGCAGGCCCTGTTCCATGGCTGGGGGGTGCGCAGGCGGCTGTGGTCGGCGCTGGCCCTCTTGTCCATCGCGGTGCTCACCGTTGGAGGCATAACACTCGTTTCGCTGCAAAGGGTCGATGCGAACCTTCAGGAACTCCATCGGCAGACATTGAGTGAGGTGGCTCAGGCGCTTGAGCTGTCGCGCCGTTCAGCCAACCTCGCCACGTCAGCCCCCTATCTGCTGAACCAGCGATCCAACTTCCTTTTGAATCAGGAGGCGAGCCGCCTGCTTGAAACACTTGATGTCATCCGTGTCGATTGGCCCGAAACGACTTTCGTGCTCGACGGTCGGACTCGCACGGATGTCAGCGGCGCGGTGGACCAAATTGCGGAAGCTGTGACGGATCTCGTTGCGGCGACCGCCCATCTTGATCGACAGCGAACCGCCATCCGTGCCACTGCAACTGCACTGCAGGACATGCGCGGCGAAACGATGGAACGCATTGCCGAACGCAGTATCTCCAATGACGAACGGCTCGACTGGTGGACGTTGCAGAGCATGACGGCGGATGCCCTCACGGCGGTTTACCTTGGAAACCTTATCGGCGTGGGGGAGGCTCAGCGGGCCTATCTACGGCAGAACAGCCTGCTTGCTGATCGATCGCTGACCGAGGCACAAAGCGCGTATCTGGTGCAACTCGATAGTGTGGCCTTCGGCCCGCTGGGGCTGTTCGAGCGGCGACGGCTGGAATTGTCCGAGACTCTCAATGCCCAGAATGCCCTGTTTCGCATCCGTCTGGCGGCAAGCCGGATCAGCGATCTGGCCTCCACCTATGCTGAGGAGGCGGAGACCTATCTCGCACGCGAGCGCGAGACCGCTTCGGCTGTCATAGGGCGGACAAGCGCCTTTGTGGGGGCAATCGTGCTGGCCAGTCTGGGCCTCGCCCTTGCGTCCGCGATTTATGTGTCGCGCTATGTGACCTTCAATATCTCGCGCGTGTCGTCCGCGATGGTTCAGCTCGCCAGCGGAGACCGTTCGAGCAGCCTGCCACGTCGAGGCGCGCGGGAAGACGAAATTGGGGCGCTTTTCAAGTCGTTTCGCATTTTCCGGGCCAACGCACTGCGCCTCGATCGAACGAACCGGCAGCTCGACGCGCGCAACGCTTTGTTCCGAAAGGTTTTCGCCAATATGTCCGACGGGATTGCGGTCGTTGACGCCATGGGTAGGGTCACCGCCTCGAACCCCGCACTCGATCGGATGCTTGGCACCTTCAATGGCAGCATCGCTATGCCAGCCCGGCTGCATGCAGCGGGCCTCGAAGCAACAGAAAAAGCCCCCGCTGATCTTGCCGGGTATGGGCCGGTCACCTTTGCGCGCGGTCGCACCCTTATCGTTGATATTCGGGTCAGTCATCTGCCCGAGGGGGGGCAAGTTTGGCTTCTGACCGACGTGACTGAGCAGCGCAGGCTGGCCGAGCGTGTGCAGCAGATTGACCGGATTGAGACACTGGGCAAGGTGACGGGCGACGCGGCCCATGACTTTGGCAACATCCTTTCGACCATCAGCACACATGCACATTTGCTGGCGCCGCATCTCGCCCCAGTTGGCCAGGCAAATCTTGCCGCAATCGGCAATGCCGTCGAGTTCGGCAGCTCACTCACCGGCCGCCTTCTGGCCTTTGCCAGAAAGCAGAAGCTGACGCCGGAGGTCGTGGAATTGGGCGAGCTACTCGATGGCCTCGCGGATCTGTTGGAGATCGGTCTGAAATCCGGTGTCAACCTTCGCATCGAAACGCCTGAGCACCCGATCCGGGTAACCGTCGATCCCGGCCAACTGGAAAGCACGTTGCTGAACCTCGTGCTCAATGCGAACCAAGCCATTGAGCGGGACGGCACAGTCCGCGTCACCGTCTCACAGGGGCCCTCGGAAACGGCACGTATCGAGGTTACGGATGATGGCTGCGGTATGGATACTCCGACACTCGCCCATGCGGTTGAGCCGTTTTACACCACGCGCGGGGAGACCGGTGGGACCGGCCTTGGCCTTTCGATCGTCTATGGCTTCATCAAACAAACCGGCGGCGATATTCAGATCCTGTCCGAGCCCGATATTGGCACAACGGTCCGGCTTAGCCTGCCGATTCAAACCAAAGAACATCCAAGCAGGGCCACAAACTGCACTGTCGGCCGCGTCCTGATCGCGGAAGACGATGCGGAGACGCGGGTGCTGCTCCAGGACGGCCTGCGCTCAACCGCAGCCCTTGTCCAGACTGCGGCCAACGGGGTGGAAGCGGCCGCTCGTTTGCGGGCGGACGGGCGGCCTGATCTGCTGGTAACCGATATCGATTTGGGGGCAGGTCCAAACGGATGGCAACTTGCCCGAGATATGCTTGAGGGCAGCCCTGCAGGTCTTGTCATCGTGATGTCGGGCAAGATGCCAAGTCGCATCCCGCTCCCACCAGCGCTGCACGACCGCATCCTGTGTCTGGAAAAGCCGCTTCAGCCTGATCGTCTGCTCGCCGCCATTCACCGTCTTCAGTCAAGAGAATATCAAGAATGCGCGCAAGACATATAGGTCGCCACGGAACGACGGTCCTCAAGGATCACGAATGGGCTGACATGATTGAGACGGGTGGCTATCGCGGTCTCATCTTCGACTGCGACGGAACGCTGGTTCTGAGCGAGGATGCCCATTTTGCAGCGTTTTCGGAAGCGGTTGCCCGGCAAGGCAGAACGCTCAATCGTGGCTGGTACGATGCGCGCACAGGGCTCGACCGCACCGGACTTCTGACGGCCTGTGCCGAACAGGTACTGCCGGGACTCGACATCGGACAGGCGACCTCGGACAGTATTGCCGCCTATATTGCGCAGGACGCGCCTCTCCCAAAGGTCGAAGAGGTCGTGACGTTGGCGCACAGGTTCCGCAAACTGGCGCGTATTGTCGCGACCAATGCAGAAGGGGCGGTCGCCGCGGCCTCTTTGACTCGGGCTGGGATTATCGATCTGTTCGATGCCGTTGTTGCGGTGGACGATGTGGATGCACCCAAACCTGCCCCGTCCATGTTCCTCAAAGCGGCGCAGATCGCGGGCTTGCAATCGCAGGACATGCTGGTCATCGAGGATAGCCCGCAAGGTGCAAGCGCTGCCGAGCGGGCTGGTATGGACGTTTTGCTACTTGATCATGCGGACTGAGGTTTGGTCCGCGGCAGCACAATCGCCCGCCCTTATCTGCCCCACAACAGATACGGACGGGCGATTGCCCCCCAAGGCGTCTGAGCCTTAGTTCGACGGAAGCTGGCTGCCGACCTCTTCGTCCCAGCGCTCGAGAAGATAGGCGCGCAGCTCGGCATTTCCGAATTGTACAAAATCATATGCGATCAGCCCGAGCGTATCGAAATCAGGTGCAGCGTCAGGTATCGCCGCCGCACTGTTGGACGGCACCTGATAAGCTCGTACCTCTGCCGCGCGGGTCTGCACATCGGCGCGCAACGCATAGGCGACCCAGGCCTGCGCGGCCTCAAAATTCCGCGCATTCTCAATCACGCTGACTGCTCCGACTTCGTAGCCCGTCCCCTCGCAAGGGGTAACGATCTCAATGGGCAATCCCTGTTCCGCAAGTTTGACCATGTCATGCATGAAACCAATGGAGACACCGGTCTCGCCCCGCGCGACGGCCTTCGACGGTGCCGACCCGGAAGAGGTGTAATCGTTCACGTTCTGGCCGATGCGGGCAAGCAGATCGAAACCGGCGCGCATACCAAATATCTGCACGATAGTGGCAAGTTGGGTGTAGGCGGTGCCTGAACTGTGCGGACTGGCGGATTGAACCTCACCTGCAAAGCGCGGATGGGCGAGATCCTCCCAACAGTTAGGCGGCTCAATCCCCCGCTCCGCCAGGATTTCTGGGTTGTATGCAATGCCAAGCGCGCCTGCATATATGCCCACCGTGCGTTCTTCGGAGATGCCGAGCATGTTTGTTGCCCAAGGTCGCAGGCCGTCCACGGGAACACCGGACTGTTGGATCAGCCCTTCGGTCGATGCAATCAGATGCGGATCACCCGTGCCGCCCCACCAGACATCCACCTTCGGGTTCCCTGCCTCCGCGCGGATTTGGGCAAGTGCTTCCCCCGTCGATTTGCGCACCATCAGCACATCTATCTCTGGGTTCTCGGCCTCAAAACCGGCAGCCATCTGGTCACACCAGTCCTGTTCCGCGGAACAGATGATATGAAGCTCCTCTGCCAGTCCCGGCGTCGCGAGGAATATTGAAGCTACGGTCGATGCAAGGATGCGCCGCATGGGATAGGCCTCCGTCTGCTATGTGCCCAGACGCTAGCACCCTGCATGCGGCAGGTGTGTGGCAGAGCGTTAACAGCAAGAACCAAACAGCCCATTTGCGTTAACAGGATTTCTGAGAGTCGGAGGGAGGGTTGTGGAGGCGCCGGAGCCTCTACGACATGGCCATCGCTTAATCTCTGTGAGCTTGGGTAATCGAAGGTGTAAATTCAGCGCTCTGTTGCCCCTCTGCCACCACAATTATGCTCTCAATCGGGGGGGTGCCGTTGCGTTTTAATAGCCTGTGGACAATGGGGATGTTTCGAAGGCACGGCTTGCCGAGGTTGCTATATGCTCCAATTTTGCGGACACATGTATCGTCTATTGAGCCTGCTGTCTCCCAAGCTTGAGTCTGTCGATCAGATATCGTTTCAGTTGTGTGCAACTGGCGACCTTCAGCTCGGCGTGTCGACGACACAATTGTTGTCAGACCGGAACCGATCCCCGCGTCAGCGGTACAAATCTGACGCACTGATTTATGGGTAATCCTCGTCGACGATGCCAGATTTATGTGCTTCGTCTAAGAAGCGGTTCTTGGTGTATGTGAGCTTGCTTGAGAAATGATCGACTTAAATTCAAAGGCATTTCAACGAGCCAATCCAAGGAAATCAATACAACACCAGATGATCTTTCCGCGGATTGCGACACTGTGAGCGGGTGTCCGAGACTCTCGCACTCATGGACCCGGACTGGATCATGGACTAACACTAGAACTGATAAGTCCGATCATTGGCATAGAGGGTCTTGCGTGAGCGAAGAAAGTCAAATCACGATCTCGATCGTCGTGCCATGTCTGGACGAGGAAGGGGCGATCCCTTCACTGCTTTCGCGCCTAGATGATGTTGTTGCGCCATACGGCACCTGTGCGGAGATCATTCTGGTCGATGATGGGTCGAAAGACAGAACTTGGTCGGTGATAGAGGCAGCGTGTGAGAGGGAACCGAAACTGCGGGGCATTAGACTATCCGCGAATAGGGGGCATCAGATTGCGCTGACTGCTGGATTGGAGGCGGCACGCGGAGCACGGATATTCATGCTGGATGCGGATTTGCAGGACCCGCCTGAACTGCTCGCCGATATGATGCACATGATGGATCAGGGCTATGACGTGGTTTACGGGCGGCGTATCGAACGGCACGGCGAGACGTTTTTTAAGCGGGCCACAGCCTGGGTATTTTATCGAATCCTGAACGCGATGTCGGATACTGACATCCCGCAAGATACCGGTGATTTTCGGCTGGTGAATCGACGGGCGCTGGATGCTGTTCTGGCGATGCCAGAGAGGGCTCGGTTTGTCCGTGGGATGTTCGCATGGGTAGGATTCAAGCAGATCGGCATTGAGTACCCGCGTGCTTCGCGAACGTCTGGTGAGACAAAATATCCAGTACGAAAAATGGTGCGTTTTGCCGTTGATGCGATGACGGCGTTTTCAACAAAACCACTCAAGTTCGCGACACGTATGTCTTTTGCCAGTTTGGGGTTTTCAGCCCTTATGATGATCTATGTTCTTTACTCTTTCGCGATTTACCAAACTACGCCTGGTTGGGCTTCAATTGTTGTGGTGATAAGTCTATTTTCGGGCGTCCAGTTGCTGACACTTGGTATATTGGGGGAGTATGTTGGGCGGTTGTGTGTAGAGTCTAAAAACCGTCCACTTTATTATGTAGCAGACGAGATTGGCAGCCGACTCACGGCGCCCGATCAGGGAAACAAATAGTCTTATGTGGTCCGCCGGAAGGATTGCACGATTTGCTGGTGTCGGCGCATTTGTGGCTCTACTCTATGTGTCTTTGTTCCTGTTGCTCGTTGCTAACGGTCTGTCGCATCCATTTGCAAATGCTTTTGCATTTTTCATTGCTGTAGTTGCGCAATATTGCCTACAGGCGGTTTTTACTTTTCGTCAGGAAATAAAGAATCTATATCAAGTGGTTCGATTTTCATTAATGATATTAATAGGTCTTGTCACATCTTATGTGATTACGGGCCCGATTGCATCACTAATGGCGCTGACCCCCCTGATTTCAAGTGTGTCAACAGCGATCGTTTTGCCAGTTCAAAACTTCATATTCATGCAGTTTTGGGTCTTCGTCGGCGACGCGGGAAAGCGGTGAAGAGAACATGCCTCACGTCTATTCAGATCAGTTCTTCGACTACATCGACCAAGGATCAAGACGCTCGGCTGGTCGGTTCGTAGTTCTTCTTCACCCATTTGTTCAGCCACGATCCGTTGTGGATCTTGGTTCGGGGCGCGGCATTTGGCTGCAACAGTGGCTTGAGGCAGGTGTAGAGGATGTCCTCGCAGTTGACGGCGACTATGTTGATCGAGAAAACCTAGCAATCCCGACTGAGAGTTTTAGGGCCGCCGATCTGACGCAACCTATCGAATTCGAACGAAAGTTTGATTTGGCTCAATCGCTTGAGGTCGCGGAACACTTGCCTGCTTCTGCTGCGGACTTTTTTCTCGATAACCTGACCCGAGCCTCTAACCGTATTTTGTTTTCGGCAGCTGTGCCGGGCCAAGGAGGCGAGTTTCATGTCAACGAAAGACCTCTCGCATATTGGCAGAATCAATTTCTCCAGCGTGGCTACGTTGCCTTTGATTGTATACGACCAAGAGTATTTGATTTTCACGACGTTGCGCCCTGGTATCGTTACAACTCTGTCCTGTATTTGAACGAGGCAGGTCGAGCTGGACTGAGCAACGACATCCTCGACTATGAGGTTCCTGCGGGCGTCGAACTTGCCGAGGGCGGAAATCTTCGATGGCGATTACGCCGCGCGGTCGTCAACAGAATGCCCCGGCGGATGGTTACGCAGATCGCACAAGTTAAGTCGCGAATTGTTGCTTCCTATCTCGCGGGAAACGCGCGCCCTAAACGATGAGCTTTCTAGGACTTGGCGATAAGCAACAGCTGACAGCGCAGCAAGAACAAGTGATGGCTGAAAGGCGATGGCATATCATCGCCGTGATTTTGGCGATTGTTTCGGCTTTAGTTCTTTCAGCGCCGAACCTCGTCGACCCTATGATACGCCATGATGACTATCCTGCGCTTTTCACTGACGCTGAGATCTTCTGGCCGAAGACTCTTCATGAGGGCCGGTGGCTAAACTATGTTTGGCATTTGCGGCCTGTCATCACACCTGCATGGTTCAATTTTGCAGTCTACCAAACGCTGTGGGCTGTTCTAGCTGTTACTATTGCACTGCAGGCAACACGAAATGAGTCTGACCGAGTATTTGTCGCAGCGCTAACACTTCTCATAATTTCATCGTCACTTTCGACCCTGATTTCTCTTTGGTTCAATACTCTCCTTCCTGGACTTGCAGTTCTCACACTATATGGCGTCTTGGGCCATGCACTTTCACAGCGCACCTATCGCCGCTTGCTCCCACTTTTTGTGGTGGTGAGCTTCTCTGCCTACACAACGTATCCCTTGATTTTGTTAGCTCTTTGCATAGCGCAGACAGACCAGCGTTCTTTGAAAGATTTGCTTTGGCTTTTGTGTCTATTTGTCGCCAGTTTTGCACTGGCGATTTTTGCGGCTTACACGTTGAACTGGGCGGTTCATGGCGTATTTGGCGTACCGCTGGACACATGGCGTGATGCAAGCGGAGCGGACGACCTCGCTGGCATGATCAATAATTTGCCGCTTCTGATAGAGGTTTTCGAAGAATTCATAGTAAAGGCAAGCTATGGCTTTAAGTCGCTGGGATACTTACACCTCCTCATTCTAGTGTCGGCATCGGTCGTGTTGCTGCGAGTCCGACCGATGGAGGCGCTCTACCTGTTGGCAGGGCTGGGCGCTGGTCTGGGTTTAATAGGTCTGCTGGTATTGAAGGCGGGTGTGATAACCCCGCCGCGCGCCTTTATTTTTGCATGGATCTTTTACGGCATTATTGTCGTCCGGGCTGCTTTGGCGCTGAAGCAACAGTCGGCTATCGGAGGGCGGATCGCTCGGGTTCTTGTTTTGCTAATGTCGTGCTTCTACGCAATGGTGACAGTGAAGCAATATGCCTCTTACGGTGCTTGGCAAGTTCAGACGCGCCTCATTGCTCGCCAGTTGGATGAGATTGATCCCAGCGGTGAGCGCACGTTGTTGATTTCAGGCGACGTACTTACGCTCAACAGCGCGCAAGCGGCCCATTTGCAAAGTCCGGATGCGATGGCGTCTCGCATGAAGCAAATCAGTGGGAGGGAGGTCATTCTGTGCGACGAGGCACCAGCAAGCTGTGAGCAGCTGGAAACCTTAGCCGCTTCCGGTGAAATCCTTGAGCCGGTTAGATTAGATATTGCTAGTGAATTGTCCCCCTGAGAACGCCCTCTCTAGCTTTTCCCTTCTCTAAGTGAGGGGACCGTCGGCGAAGAGAGCCGTTTCTTTGGTGAACAGACCATTGACGCAAGGGACACTTGAAAAGCTCTGATAGAGGGATGCGCTAGAAGTCTTTACCTTAACATCCGGTCCCATCGCTGGGCCATGTCTGCGACATAGTCGTGGATTGGTGTGCCGCCGAAAGTTGTTGCCCGCCTCGATCCGGCGTTGCGGGTTCATAAGTCTCCAGCGCGCAATCGGTTCACCCTTGCAATTCTAACGAGAAGGAGCTGGCGGGCAGTTCTCGGGCAGATCGGCAGAGCTGTTTGGGTCGCGGATCAGCCAGACGGGGCGCTCGATCCTTAGATCTGAGTCCTGCGCGACCAGTGTGCCTCGCAAGTTCAGGTCCTCTCCGCATTCCAGCGTCATGGTACGTGCCACGCCATCGCCGAAGGAGATGGAGCCGTCATAGGTGGCGGGTGCTTGGCTGAGGTTGAGCGTCACGACTTGGCCGGCGATCGTGGCCGTGAGCGCTGTCCGGCATTGGGAGGCGCGTACCGTCGCAGGCACGGTTTCCGTCTGGCCCACAGGCATACTGAAGCCAAGCGCGGTGCCCATCCCAGTGCCTGCATGGGCTGTATAAGCGCCGACGCACCATTGCCCCGTTTCGGATGTCTCTTCAGGTTCGGGATTGTTTGCGCTGGTTTGGGGCAAGGATCCTTCGTTATCGGTGCGCTGCAAACTGTCGTCAGGTTGGACAGCATTCGTGCCTACGATCACGAGGTCCGGGGGCGTGATGAAGAATGTGGCCAGCTCCTCGACACCAACGATGATGAGATCAGGCGGTGTGATTTCTAAAGCGCCCGTAATTTCCGATCCGACGATCACGAGGTCTGGTACAGCAATCTCCAGCGGTTCGGCGGTCTCTGATCCGACGATAACCAGATCAGGCACGGCGATTTCGAGCGGACCTGCAGTTGGCGACCCGACGATTACGAGGTCGGGCACGTTAATCTCCAACGGTCCGGCGGTCTCTGACCCTACTATGATCAGATCAGGAACGGCAATCTCCAGCGGACCGGCAATGGGCGACCCCACGATTATCAGGTCGGGTAAATCGATCTCTAATGGTCCAGCGGTCTCTGACCCGACGATAACCAAATCCGGTACCGCGATTTCCAACGGCCCAGATGTCTCTGATCCGACGATTACGAGGTCAGGGGTTGCTATTTCCAGTGGTCCCGCCGTCGTGGCCCCGACGATAACCAGATCCGGCACGCGGATGACCAAGCTCTCTGCATCACGCCTGTCCTGCGCAGCCGCATGGCCTGCGCCCAAAATGACCCACAGAGTGGCCATGCATAGCAGTTGGGACCGCAGCCTGAAACGCGCGGCGTCAAACCGTTCCCAATTCGCTCTGCCGGCCATCCTCACTAAGGCGCGCAGTACTGATTGTCGAAAGACACTTCACCCAAGACATTGAATGTCCCCCTGACCGTTGGGCAGGTTCCCGACGCAACAGGATCGACAGCCTGACCGGACGCCAGGAACTGCGTTGAAAGTGAACCATTGGCCGGATAGGCCTGACAGCCCCAATTCATAGCTTCATCTGTCGAGTTCGGGTTGTAGTTCCGGGAAACCGGAAAGTCCGATATCGTCACCGAGACGGGAATAGAGGCTGGCGCGGGATCGCCAGGTTCCAAGATAATGGCCCGTGCATTTCTAAAGACGCTCTCGCCGTCGGCAGCCGTGTAGCTTGCCGCGCAGGCGATGCGAATGCCCGTGTCAATCGCGGCCCTGTTCCCTTCGATCCGAACATCGAAGTTAAACGTGATATCTCGCGTCGGTACGGATTGAGCTTGCACAGCGCTTGCTGCGATCAGCCCGGCGAGCGGCACGAGGCAACGCTTCGGAAAACGCATATCTATCTCCTTGATCGTATGAGTTTGAGACTGGCGCGCATCACTCACAGAGCGCCTCTTTGCGCTGGTGGAACTCACGATGTGTGAAAAACGCAGCAGAGCTGTCAGCAATGCTCACCCTTTCCTGCACATCATCGCCCTCGCTACGAGAGGCCAGGTAGGGGATGGCATTATATGTCGAAAGATCGGCCAGAAGCGGCCACGCGCACGCGCACTCCTGCGCGCTCGATCCGCCGGACTCGCAATATAGCCGGTAGAGAGGCTCGAAATCGGCAACCTCCCAGTCGTTGATATCGCGGCTGTGGATGCGCGCCAGTTCCATCTCATACTGGGCCCTGATCTCCTGAAGTGCTGCATATTGCAGCTGTTCTTGTTCCTGCTGGGCCTGCCGCTCAGCCTCGCGTTCTGCGTTTTCAGCATCCTGCATTTCTTGCAGGCGCATCATCTGTTCCAGCACCGCGGTCGCCGCATCCGTTTCCTCGGCCATGTCAGCCTCGTTACTCTCAGCCATCTCTTCGGTAGCTGGGCCTGCCGCGTCGACCTGCATATTTAAACCGGGGATCTCGAACCCTTCGGGCAGGGCCTGGCCGCCAAGGGCACATTGCATCGCTACCCCCGCGATGCCCTGCATCATCTGCATGCCCGCCATCATATCATTCATGTCCGCAGGCTGCTCGCCCAGGTACATATCGAGTGCGATCCGCGCCGTAGGCACTTCCTCGGGCGCGACTTGGCTGGACCAGGCATCAAAGATGCACGCGCAGTCGGTCTCTGCCTCACCACCTTGGACACATTGGACCATGAACTCAGTGCGGAAGTCCGCCATGGACTGTGCATTGGCAGACCCCACGGCCAGCATCGACACGAGCCCCGCCGCACCCATTCGCATTAAAGACATTTTCATCGTGATAATCCTTTTCTCAAACCAACCGGATCAACGCCGCTTAGAAATATCCGCGTTCGCTTCCGGCGGCCTGGATGTCGCTCCATAGCTCTGGGGTAAAGTCCAGCCGGCTTTGCGATAGGGTCAGGAAATCACAGTCGAGCATCGCACCCATTACGGCTTCATCCGGGACCATGTCGCCCTCTGTTTGGAACTCGGGTGAGATCATGTCGACATAGTCGAAGCTTGGATCGGCCTCGACCCGCTCCAAAAGCTCGTCGGATGCGCTCAGATAGCGCGCAAATGCGGGCATCGCGCCAGCCGCAACAACGGCATCATAGGTGCATTCAAAACCGTCCCGCTCAGCTTGCGTGATTGGGGTGTCAGCATCAAATGCGTCTGCATGGACCGGATCGAACCGCCGCATCATTACCTCAGAGACGCGCAGCATGTTCATATAGCGGTTCTCGTAGTCCTCCAAAAACTCGCTCTTTGACATGTCCATTATACGCTCAGCCGCATCGCTGTCGGCGGCCAGGGGCAGGGGGGAAAGGCAAGTGGAAATCAAAAGGACCAAGGCGGGCCGTCGCGCTATCATAGTGCGTTCCTTTCTGAATTGAATAGGATCATGGGCAAAGCGGCGCGAAGGGCTCACCCCCGCGCGCGCACAGAAATTGACGGTTCATCGTCGAAAGCTGCCAGCCCGCCGGTTCACCATCGGGCTGCCAGGCATAGACGGCTTCGGTGACGATGCCAGCGATGCTGTCATCCTCGACCGGTTGAACAAAGCGCACGGACATCTCGAACATGCCGATATGGCAATAAAGTTTGGTGAGCGGAGCAGGCATCGTTCCCGAAATTTGCTCTGCCAGTAAGGCCTCCTCAACCGAACCTGTCACGCGGCTCGCAACTGGGTCAGGTAGATCGAGATAGATTAACGGGAGGCTCTCTGATTCCAGCATGGGCGCGCATCGCGGCTCTGCCAAGGCTGCATCAACAGATCCGACGAGGCCCAGTGCCGCGGTCACAAGAAAAAGTCGCAATAGAATGCTCCAACTCAACCCTTGGAGTAGTCTAAAGGACTGCGGCTGGCATCCGCATACGTCATTTGACGTAAATCACGTGTTTGTTGCTTTGCGCACCGGAGATTTACGGCCTAGCGTGGCGGCGTGATGAAGCGCAGTGTGTGGGGGCATCGTGACGCAAGGGCCAGCTGATCCAGAAGACATACCGCAGGAGGCTCTTCGGGTGATTTCAAGGCTGTATGACGCGGTTGGAAACGGCGCGGATTATCAGCCCATCTTTGCCGCGATGGATGAGTTTATCGAAGCGGAACTCAGCGCCCCGACCTGTGACAACCATACATCCAAGGCTTGGCAGAAGCTGTTCAAACATCACTTTCAGCAAGTGGGACATGTCTTCGATGTCCTGACACGTGAGCCGGTGGAAACTCCGCTCAGCTATGTTGAAGCTCAGAACGGTCCGGCCGCCGTTGTCGAGCGATCTGGCAGGATTGTCACATCAAACCTCGATTTTTCGAACGTCGTGGGTGCTCACACGGACCTGTCGGAGCACTTTGCCAGTTCCGATGACCGTGTGCGCTTTGAGAATTTGGCAAGCGCGAACAACCTCGACGCGCAGGTCGTCGTTACTCTGAACGTTCCGCGACGCCGCAAACCCGTGGTTCTTCTGATCGGCCATCTTCCCCAGCTCAAAAATGATTCATCTGAGGCCGCGCCACTTAGCGCACTGATCGTCGAGCCGCGTTGGTCCGCCACGCTTGGGGACACGCTCGCACGATCCTTTGAGCTGACCGGGGCCGAGGTGGACACCCTGCGCGCCTTCGTGGAAACCGGATCTGCGCAGGGCATCGCCGACAGCCGGAAGAGGTCGATCCGTACCGTCCGCACGCAACTTTCGCGGATTTTCGCCCAAATCGGGGTCTCAGGCCAGACCGAGCTCGCACTCTTTCTTGCCGCTCTCGCGCAAATGAAACCGCCTTCATTGCCTGGACGCGGCAGCGCGAAATTCGATGATGGGGATGTCAAAAGACACGTCCTGACCAGTCGGGTCGGACCGATCGAGGTGCTCGATTATGGCGCGCCGGATGGAAGTCCGGTCCTGCTCATTCAATCCACGCATCCACCGGGTTTGACGCGGGACTTGCGCGCTGCATTCGCGCAAGCCGGGCTTCGCATTCTGGCTCCGCTCAAACCGGGCGCGGGACAGAGCGCTGCCTTAAAGCCGACCGAGGGACCAGACCGAGTTGCACCGCTTTGCCGTGACGTGCTGGATGCGTTGTCCATCCCGCGCGCGGTCATTGCCGGGCAAGCCTCGGGTGGGCTTTACGCGCTTGAATTTGCGCGGCGCTATCCGGCCATGACCTCCGCTGTTTGCCTTATCGACACTGGCACGCCATTTGAGAGCACGTCGGCCCTGCTGCGATTGCCGCCGACGATCCGACGCACGATGGTGCCCGCCCGGATATTTCCGGAGATGCTGCTTCTACCGCACAGATTGGTCGCCGCAAATTTCGCCCGATCAGCCAAGGGCGAAGCCACAGTCGTCGACTACTTTTTTGACGGCAGCCCGGAGGATCAGGTGCTCACCCGTACCGACCCGAGCTATTATGGCATTACCCGCGATATCATCAGCTATTCGTTTCTTGATACCGACAGGTTGGTGCGCGACGTCGTTCGCTGGGCGTCGAACTGGTCCCCACTACTCAGCGAGGTGGCGGCCTCGACCCGGCTGCGATTTGTCCACGGCGCCCTCAACCGCATGTTCCTCGTCGGCGGGATAGAGGCCTTTGCCGCAAGCCGCCCAAACTGTGATCTGATCTCAATCGAAGGGTGCGGACAACTCGCCGTATTCCAAGAACCCGACACAGTAGCAGTCGCACTACGCCAGCTTGTTTGAGGCAAGCCTACGCTCAGGGATGCGTCGCCGCCGACTGCGCAAATCAATGCTTGGTGCCTTTTGTTGGTAATACACAACTTGCAAAGTAGTCTTTGAACACTGAGCTAAGTCGTTTGATTGCGGCGCAAAGCCGCCTTTTCGAAGATCAGTTCATTGCAAATGTGCTGACCGGTCTCTGGACTTTCATTCAGCCGGGATGTCTTACGCGAAAGACTATTCGGGCGTATTATTCGGGAGCCTTGAGCTACTCTCCGCTCCTGCTGATCGGGTTGAGTGTCTTCTCTTCTCGGCCAGTAGACCACGGCTGGGGGCCTACCGCCTAGGGCGGCATGCGGGCGCTTACGGTTGTAGAACTCGATCCACTTGCCGACGCCAGCCTTTGCCTCTGATCCGTATTCACAGACGTGCAGGTAGACGCACTCGTATTTCAGGCGCCGCCACAGCCGCTCAACGAAGATATTGTCGAGGAACCGGTCCTTGCCGTCCATCGAGATGAGCACACCGGATCGGCGCAAGCGGTCGGTCCAGGCGAAGGATGTGAACTGGCCGCCCTGCTCTGTGTTCATGGTCTCGGGGCGGGCCGAAGCGGGCGGTGGTTCCGTCCAGCGCCTCGACGCAGAAGCCCGCCTTCAACGTGTTCGAAATAGCCGGGCCAGAATCTTGCGGGTGTGCCAGTCCATGATGGCGACAAGATGGAGGAACCCGCGCCGCATCGGTAGGTAGGTGATGTCTGCCGCCGAAACCTGATTGGGCCGGGTCAAGCGCAGCCCTTTCAGCAGGTAGGGGTAGGTCCTGTGACCTTTCGCCGCCTTGCTGGTGTTGGGCTTCTGATAGATCGCCATCAGCCGTATAAGCCGGCGGATGCGCTTCTCGTTCACCAGAAGACCCTCGTTGCACAATTGCCAGGTCATCTGCCGCACTCCGAAGAACAGCGTTTCCAGGAACTGTACGTCGCTCTGGCGCATCAGCCTCAGGTTCAGCGCCGTCTCACCCTTGGGCTGGTAGTAGAACGACGACCGCGAGATCGCCAGCAGCTTGCACTGTTTGCCAATCGACAGCTCGGGATTGGCGGGCTCAACCATCTTCCGTTTCACTTCCCGGTCCACGGCTTGAGCTTTCTGGACAACAAATCATTGGCCACGGCCAGCTCCTCAATCTTGGCGTGCAGCTCCTTCACCTTCTCCTCACCGATCTACGGAGCCTTCTTGCCGCCACGCTCGAACACGCCAGACGCGTCTTCCAGCAACGCCCGCTTGCAGGTGTGGATCATCGTCGGATGAACCCCGAACCGGCTCGCCAGCTCGGCCGCCGTCTGCTCACGCTTCTGCGTTTCCAGCGCCATCTTCGCCTTGAACTCCGGCGAATGCTGCTTCCGTTTCGACATCTCTGATCCCTTTCTCGTCGAAGATCAGCAGACAGCAATTCGTAGCCTACGTCAGTGTCCGAAATCGGGGTATAGCTCAGCTTTCAAGCGTGTCCAGCGCTACTCCGCGCAAGATTTCCTTCAGACCGTCTGCACGGTTTCGATAAGCCTGCGCCAGGGAGGGACAGCCATTTCGGTAGGTCGCGTAATTCGTCATATCCTCCCGGAACGCTGCCCTCAGCTGCTCTCGATCACGCAAAACGCCATCTGACATCGCACTGGAAGCGGGAAGTTGCGCGACAGTTGGGCAGATGTGTGTTTGAGCATAAACGGGCTGCAACGTCATCAGAGTGCAAAGCGATACCAGGCATATCGCAATGCGGATCATGTGACGCATCCACGAATGACTGGCTCACTCATCGTCGCGATCGTATTCTCCCCAAGTGGAAAACCGATGCTGTCGCGCGTTCTGTTCGCGCTTGGCCTCACATCGACGACTTCCGAGTCTTCAAAGTAGAAGTCGAAATAGCCCTCATACCAGATATCAGTCGGCTCGTACTGAGACCACGATAAACATACCGCGACACCTCACCAGTTGCAGTTGGTGTGATCCGCGTAGGTTCGCCCGCACATTCCCAAATAAAACCGGGCTCGCTGCCCAACACGAGCACGTAGGCATCTCGGGCGAAATTTCCGGACCGTTCGGCCACCACGAAGCCACATGAAGTCAGGAACAGTACGGTTACTGTGGCGAAGAATCATTTAAACCAGCTACGTCTGAACTTCGTCACAGCTCACTCCTGAATTTCCTCTCCACTATGACATTAAATCTGGGGTTTTGCATCACCCGGATGGGTTAGGCGTTTACTCCGATCGAAAAAAAAGACGCGGCGATGATCGCCGCGCCTTTCACTTCAAAATCCGTGAAATGGCTTGATCAGCCTCTTTCGTCGGCCACCGGGGTTGCAGGTGTGACCGGTGCGCTTCCGCCCAAGGCTTTCTGGGCGAACCAGAGGCCGACGGCCAGGGCGACGCCGATTACGTCGGTCAACAGGCCGCCCGCGATCATGCAGAGCGCGGCAAGGACCAGCCCGAGGCGCATTGCCCAGCCAACGGCACGCCCGGCAAACCAGCCCTGCATACCTGATGAGAGGAAGAACACACCGATGACGGCCGTGACCCCGGCGCGGGCGATCTCATACCAGGCGCCGTCCATCAGGATCGCGCCATTGTAGAAGAACATGAACGGCACGATGAATGCGGAAATCCCGATCTTGAACGAGGCCACAGACGTCTCCATCGGGTTTGATCCCGATATCCCTGCTGCCGCGTAACTCGCCAGTGCCACCGGTGGTGTGATTGCCGAGACGACGGCGAAGTAGAAGACGAAGAAATGCGCCGTCAGCATCGGAATGCCCAGCTGCACCAGACCCGGCGCAACCACACTCGCCGCAACTGCGTAGGCTGCCGTTGTCGGCATGCCCATGCCAAGCAGGATGGCAATACACATCGCGAAGAACAGAGCGAGCAGCTGGCTCGCATCAGCGATGCCCAGCAACACGGCCGAGAAGCGCGCACCCACGCCCGTCAGGGAAATGACGCCAACGATGATGCCTGCACAGGCACAAACCGCGATGATCTGGATCGACATGACGCCCGCGATCTCGAACGCTTTCGAGACAGAGCGCGGCCCCATCCGGTAGGGTGTGAACCAGCTCACGACAGCGGCAGAGGCTGTGGCAAGCGTTCCAGCGCGGATCACAGAATATCCCATGAAGAGCGCCCCGATCAGGATGATGATCGGAAGGAACAGGAACACCCGACGGACCATATCGCGGAACTTGGGCAGTTCGTCCTCGCGCATCCCGCGCATGCCCAGCTTCGCGGCCTCGAAATCGACCATGAAGTAGATGGAGGCGAAGTAGAGGATCGCCGGGATGATCGCCGCAATCGCGATGTCTGTGTATGGGATGCCCGTGATCTCTGCCATGATGAAGGCACCAGCCCCCATGATCGGCGGCATAATCTGCCCACCTGTCGAGGCGGCAGCCTCAACTGCGCCTGCGGTCTTCTTGTGGTAGCCGACCTTCTTCATCAGCGGGATGGTGAGGGAGCCTGTGGCCACCACATTGCCCGCTGACGTTCCGTTGATCATCCCCATAAGACCGGAGGCGAAGATCGCCACCTTGGCCGGTCCACCGCGCGCGCGGCCGGCGGCGGCAAAGGCAAAGTTGACGAAGTAGTCCCCGACCTTTGAGGCCTGCAGGAACGCGGCAAAGATGATGAACAGGATGATGTAGGTAGATGAGACCGCCGTGGTCGGCCCAAGGATGCCCGCATCGGTGTAGACTTGGCTAAAGAACCGGGTCCACGCGATGTCAGGTGCGTTCAGGAAACCTGGAAGGCTTTCCCCCACAAACACGTAGGTCAGGAACACGGCCGCGATCACGATCAGGGCCATGCCAGCCACCCGCCGCGTCAATTCCATGATCAGAGCAACGCCTGCAACTGCGGCCAGGCTGATACCAATGGGCGCAAATGGTGTCCCGGTGGAGTTGCGCATCAGCGTGCCGTAAATGGTGATGAGATAGACAGCCACGGCAACAGCGCAGATTGAAAGAAGAATGTCCGCAGGCACAATGCGCCCACGCGTTCTTGTGCGCAGCCAGCCCAGAACGATGCCAATACCGGTTGCCGCCAATAGCGGAACACCGAAATGCCAGGTCTCCTGCGTCACGAATTCTTCCGCGATGCCGTTCCACATGGTGCCGTCTGAGATTTGGCCCGCGATGTCGAACGCCTGCCAAAGGGCATAGAGCGCGGGCAGCATGCCCGCAAAGGCCAGCAGATCGAGCAGTTTAGAGGCCCCGCCCGGTTCCTCATCTGGGAACGCCCGTGCTGAAAACAGGGTGAAGCCCAGGATCAGAGCACCAGCGATATGCACGATCCGGAAATTCCATGTTTCCATAGGGAATGTGGGCAGGAATGGGATTGTGACGCCTGTCGTGGCAGAGATCGATAACCCGTTCAGTGCGGCCATGTGGAAGAAGGCATAGATGCCCGCCATGATCGCGACGACAAGATAGGCGCGGCCTTCGAATAACCGGCGGTTGCTTTCTACCGGTTCGTCATCGACGCCCTCGGCGATGACCTGATTGCTTTGTTCGGACATGACTACTGTCTCCGGATCGAATTGGGCGGTTAGATCGGTCTGCAGGCAGGCGCTTGAATACGCAAAATGCGCCCGCATCCGTCATAGGTGCGGGGTGCGGTCGTGTCTTCCCGTTTCGATTCGGGTTCGACCGTCTTTACTGTGGTGATGGCGCGCCGCCCGATGGGCGCCGCGCCAAATGGGTTGAAGCCGTAAATCGGGCTTATTCGCCGTGGATCATGTCGGCAGGAATATCCGCACCGGCATTGTCGATGAACCACTGGGCGGCACCCGGGTGCCACATCAGAACACCGTTCTTGTCCCAATTGTCAGGCGTTGTTGAGCGTGCTGCGCGGTGAATGTTCACCATGCGCTCATTGTCGCTCATCACCACTTCGACAACTGCGTTCACGAAGGATGCGGGCAGATCGCAGTTCGCAATCGCGAAGTTCCACATGGAAACCGAGGTCGCGTCCTCTTCCAGCGTAGTGTAGGTGTCTGCACCGATTTCGAACGGCGAGACCGGGAACGCTTCGAGGATCTGCGCCTGCTCTTCTGCGGTGAATTCGATGATATTCACATCGGTCTGCACCTCGAGCTGGCTGACCGCAGGAACCGGAACACCAGCTGCAAAGGCGATGACGTCCAGCAGGCCATCCTGAAGCTGACCGCCAAGATCGGTCCAGCCACCGTTGCGACGCTCAAATTCAACACCGAGCTCTTCCATCATGCGCGGGAAGTAAGTATCAGACGTCGAACCTGCAGGACCAAAGCCGATGCGTGCGCCGGCCGGGATGTCCGAGATGGACGCGATACCCGAAGAGGAGAGCGCCGTCACCGAGAATGGGGTCTGATACATCGGGAACATCGCGCAAGCGTTGTCCATGGCCAGACCCGGTGCGATCGGATTTGTGCCGTTCAGGGACTCAGCTGCCGGACCCATCGTGGTCATGCCGAACTGTGCCTCGCCCGTGTGGACCAGCGCCATGTTCTGCATCGGGCCGCCCGTTACCTCACCGCCGCCGGTCAGGCCCAGCTCAGTCGCGACAAGGTTCGCCCAGCCAGAACCATAGGCGAAGTAGGTGCCGCCCTGGGATGCTGTGCCGACGGTGAAGCTCTCAGGCCAGTCAGCGGTGTGACCATCGGCAAATGCAGGGAATGCACAAGCGGTGGACAGCAGAAGTGCCGTTGAAATCTTTTTCATGTTTTCCTCCCGGATTGGGCCCTCGATCGGAGCCACTCAGTGTCACCCGTTGCCGGGCGCTGGGGGAATTAGCCTGCGGGACATGCCGCGCGGCTATGAAAAATCCACTGATTTTGTGGAAAGTGAGCGGCACCCTGCACCGTCGGGGTAGAATGGGTGACTCTGTGCGGCGGGCGCGGGTGCAATGCTACTCATGCCCCTATTCCACGAAGTCAGAGCGGTTCAGACCGTGGCGCTGCATCTTGTCATAGAGCCCTTTGCGCGACAGGCCGAGCGCCTCGTAAACCTCTTTCAACCGTCCACCATGTGCATGAATCGCTGCCGAGATCAGCGCTTTTTCGTAGGACGCGACATGATCCGCAAGACGCCGCTCTTCCCCTTCCGGCCCGTGTTCCGTGACGTTCAAGCCGAGGACCAGCCGTTCTGCTGCATTTCGCAATTCTCGCACATTTCCGGGCCAGGGTGCCGCGGCAAGCTCTCCCACCAGGGCGGGTTCGATCACAGGTGGGGCCGTGCCGTAGCGTTCTGCGGCGCGCGCCACCAGCACACGAAACAGATCTGGAATATCCTCGCGCCGTGCTTCCAAAGACGGCAACGCCAAGCCAAGCACATTCAAGCGATACAGCAGGTCCGCCCGGAACGTGCCGTCTGCCACGGCAGCATTCAGATCCGTTTTGGAAAGCGCCACGACACGGATATCGAGGGCAATCGCCTCGTTTGACCCGAGCCTCATGACCGTGCGGTTGTGAAGCACGTCCAGCAACTTGGCCTGTAATGCCAATGGCAGAGAGTCGATTTCATCAAGGCAAATCGTGCCGCGATTCCCATGCTCCAGCTTGCCAAATCGGGCTCGTACTGCACCGGGGAAGGCCCCGGCCTCATGTCCAAAAAGCTCACTCTCGATCAATGCTTCGGGCAATGCCGCGCAATTGATGTGGACGAAGGGGCGCTCTGCCCGCCCGCTTGCAGCATGTATGGCGCGTGCCACGACTTCCTTGCCGGTGCCCGTATCACCCGTCACCAAGACATCTGCATCTGTCGCGGCAATCGCAGCAACCCGTTCGCGCAGGCGTCGCATTACATCACTTCGTCCAATCAGCCGCGCATCAATGACATCGGGAGAGGCCACAAGCTCCCTCAGCGTGCGGTTCTCTTCGGTCAGGCGGCGCACTTCAAGCGCCCGCTCGACGCACGCGACCAGGCGCGCCGGTGCACATGGCTTTTCCAGAAAGTCGTATGCCCCTTCTTTGATGCAGGCGACCGCAAGATCCACGTCGCCGTGACCCGTCACCAGAATGACCGGCAAATCGGGATCGAGCGTGCGGGCCTCGCGCATCAGTTCAATGCCATCCATGCCCTGCATCCGAATATCGGTCACAAGAATTCCATCGAAGCCCCGCTCAAGACGCTCCAGCGCCGCCGTCGCACTCGGGAAACACTCCGCCTCGATCCCCGCAAGATCCAATGACTGCCGCCCGGCGATGCGCAGATGCTCTTCGTCGTCCACAAACAGGACCGATGCGCTCATGTCTGCCTCCCCTGCCCATCGGGCCAATGACGTTTCAGCTCGACGCGGAAGACCGCTCCGCCTTCCGGGTGATTTTCCGCCAGAAGGCGTCCGCCGAAATCCTCGATGATATTATAGGAGATCGACAGGCCCAGCCCCATGCCATGCCCGACATCCTTGGTTGTGTAGAACGCCTCGAAGAGCTGGTTGAGAACGTCATCCGACAAGCCCGGCCCATGGTCCCGCACCACCAGTGTGACGGTTTCGTCAGCCGCTTCCACCCGCAGCTCGATCCGAGCATCGGGGGCCTCGCCCATCGCATCAAGTGCGTTGGTGACCAGATTCACCAATACCTGTTGCAGTCTCAGCCGCCCGGCCCAGACCCAAACCTCAGGCATTGCGGGATCAAATTCGAGAACCGCCTCACGCTCCCGCAGCTGCGGCGCGACGATCACAATGGTCTCGTCTATGGTCTCGTTGATCGGCACCGGGCCAAGGGCTTCGCCCGGTCGCCGGGCAAACGACCGCAGTGTTCGCGTGATATTGGCCATGCGGTTGGCCATTTGGGAGATGCTGCTGATATTGCTGCGCACCTCGCCAATGCGGTTACGCTCCAAATAAGTCTCGGCATTGTCGGCATAAGAGATAATTGCGGCGAGTGGCTGATTGATTTCATGAGACAAGGCGGCCGACATCTGGCCAAGTGCGGCCAGCTTGCTGGCTTGCAAAAGTGACTTCTGGGTCGTGAGAAGCTTGTCTTCCGCAGCTTGCCGTTCCGCCACCTCATTGCGCAGATTCCGGTTCGCTTTCAGCAAATCGGTCGTGCGTTCACGAACCTGTCGCTCCAACTCTGTGCGCTGACGCCGCTCAAGCTGCGCACGTTCCATCAATCCCATCCAGCGCTGGCGCAGAACGTACACGATCAACAGGCCAATAGCTGCGACCAGCAACGGGATCGTCATCGCACGGATTGATTGGGTGCGTACCGCCTCCATCGGGGTCAGCACGATGGCATGCCAGCCGGGAAGGGTCAGCGGCAGGCTGACCGACAGGAACCGTGTTTCGTCCGGCTCGGATCCCAGAACCACCTCTACTCCGGCTTCCCGGATCACACTGGCCGAGAATGGGATCGGTGAAATCGTATCCACTGGGAATTGCCGCGTGCGCTCAATCCGCGTCAGGGTGTCCACGGCAAGGGGGGCGAGCGCTCTCAGCCGATAAAGCGGATCACTGGCCAGAAAGGTGATGCCATCTGCATCGGCCACCATGATGACCCGGTCGGACCTCTCCCAGCTTTGTTCGATCTCTTCAACGGTCATCTTTATGACGATGACCCCCACGATCTCGATCCCGTTCGTGATCGGTGCGGAAAAGAAGAAGCCCCGCTCATCAGATGTCGTGCCCAGCCCGTGGAATTGAGAGGGTTCGCCCGCCAAAGCCCGCCCAAAATAGGGACGGAACGCAAAATTGCGGCCCAGAAACGTGTCAGGCTCGCGATAGTTGCTGCTGGCCACGGTCAGACCAGATCGGTCCATAACGAAGATATCCGATGCCCCGATTGTGAGAGAGAGGAGCCGCAGCTTCTCGTTCACGAAGGGCACCACGCCCTGATTGTCCGTCTGCCGCAGCAAATTCAGCAGGATCGGATCCCCTGCGATAATACCGGGCAGTGGCTCAAATCGTTGAATGGCTTGGTCCACGGCGTCGCCAACCAGCGCCAGAACCGTTTCCGCCTCAGCCTTTGCCCGCGCAATATTGCCTGTTTCGACCCGCGGAAAAAAGGCAACGGCCAACAGCGCAAGCAGTACGAAAGGCCAAAGCGCGGCTGCAATACTGCGATATCGCCTGCGCTTCTGAACGGCCTTCACCATTAACTTAACAGCTTCCCCGATGCGATGCCCCGCATGACTATAGGCTGGCACGACCGCACAGGTCCATGCGGACAGAGTTTTGGAACGGACGCTTCAAACAGGAGCAGGCCACACTCCGTGGAGCATGGCCTGCCGGTGTCCGTCTGAGCAGCGGCCGATCACAGCATGAAGCTGTCGCTGTCCAGTGCGTCGAAGTCGACGTTCATCAGGATGACACGGTCGCCAGCCTGACCTCCGTCAAGGGAGGCAAGGTCGAGGATCGTTGCCCAACCCTGATCATCTGCAACATTTCCAAGGGCTGCCATATCGGTGTTCCAAGCGGTGAGGTCGATGCGATCGACGCCGGCCTCGAAATCGAAGACGAAGTCTTTGCCTGTGCCGGCTTCGAACACGAACGTGTCCGCTTCGCCGTCCCCAGACCAATTGCCACCCCAGAGCTTATCATTGCCCGCGCCGCCGTTGATGACGTCTGCGCCAGTGCCGCCAACCAGCTTATCGGCCCCTGCATCACCAGACACAGCATCGTCCCCGCTGCCGCCGTGGGCATAGTCATCGCCCGCTCCACCCGCGAGTGCGTCGTTTCCAGCTTCGCCACGCATCTTGTCGTTGCCGGTGCCGCCCCAGACAAAGTCGTCGCCCGTGCCCGCATCGATCACGTCATTGCCCTCATCACCATACAGTGCATCGTCGTCAGCACCGCCAGACAGGGTGTCATCGCCACCGTTGCCGTGGATAACATCTTCGCCTGTGCCACCGCGCAGCTGGTCATTGCCGCCAGCAACCGGGGTCAACGTCGGTGCCCGCAACAGCACGGCCGCTTCAGCGTCAACTTCCACAAACGCATCAGCCGAGCGTGGATCGACTGTGCCGTCGTTAGAGCCAGTCGCCGGTGCTTCGGCCATGAACTCCGCATGTGCCTCACCAGACTGCCAATCCACATTGATCCGATAGATGCCGCCTGTGTTTTCAGTGGACGCGTCCAGATCATGGTCACCGCGGTTCAAGCCGTAGAACAGGTTGCCGTCACCGTCAAAGAACACGGCACCGTAGGCACCCTTCGCCATCGTGGCCTGCATCTCATCCCCGTAGAGTGTGCCGGTGATTGGCATTTCGGTGAATGTCGGCAGGCCACCCTCAGCAACTGCGCTGACATCAATGGACACAAGCTTGCCGTCACCGCCGTGAACGCGGGGCGCGATGACCGCCTGGAACATCTGTTCTGCGGCGTTATAGGCCAGGTCATATGTGCGATCCGTGAACAGATCGGACGGGAAGTGGAAGTGGCTTACCGCCGGATTGCCATCCGCATCACGGTTGTCGACGTCCACGACGCTAAGGCGGTTCAGCGCGGTGTGGAAGGTCCACAGGTTGCCCGCATCGTCAAAGTCGCCGACATAATCGCCGTAGTGACCTTCGCCGACGCGATAGGACGCGCCATTTGCGTCGAGCATCACGATGTCAGTGCTCGAAACAGCATTGCCGAGGCTGTCAACGCCATTGGACTTTGCCACACCGTAGATCAGGTCATCCTCAACGTTGAAGCCGATTGCATTGATCTTGAAGCCGGGCGCATCGCCGATCTGCGTGTAGGTATTCGTTTCCGTGTCGAAGAGGTGCAGGTGACCAGAGATCACCTGATAGAGGCCGCTTTGACCGGGTGCGAAAGCCGCGACCGACACAGTCTCACCGCCGAGTTCAACTTCACGTGCATAAGACGCGATCGGACCGCTGAAATCATAGCCCGCATCAGCGGATGTATCGACGGTACGGAAGGCAAGCTCACCTTCGCTGCCGTTGGAGATCACCTCGACTTCGAAGTTAGAAAAGACCCCGGAGTCAGCCTGGACAGTGTCGACGACTTCCCCGTTCCACAGCACTTCGACCTTGGCCGAAGACAGCCCGGCAGAGAGGTTGGCCGCCAACTCGAAAGCAACCGTATAGCTCTCACCTGCAACAGTCGAAGCGGACTGCGCGATGGTTTGAACACCGTAGCTGTCAGAGAAGGTCCATCCACCTTCGGAGGCATGTGCACCGAAACCGGCTACGGTCTCGTCAGCCTGCGCCAGCAGGTTGTCGTCACGATCGTCGCCATAGATCTCGTCGTCACCTGCGCCGCCATTGACGATATCGTCGCCCTGTCCGCCTTCGGCATAGTCGTTTCCATGCTCGAGGTTCAGCAGGTCATTGCCCAGACCACCCCAAGCCATATCGTTGTCCCGGCCAGCATTCACGATGTCATCGCCAGCCCCGGCGTGGAGCATGTCGTTCCCACCATTACCCAAGAGAACGTCATTGCCCGCGCCCGTCACGATGACATCATCGTAGGAGCGCGTCAGGTACATGTCGGATACCTCTTGGCGACCGGCATCGTAGACCCAGACCCCATCGACGAGGGACCACTCTTCGCCGAGCATGTCGCCCGCGGCAAGATCGTTTCCGGCGCCCGTTTCGATAAGATCGTCGCCTTTGCGGCCATTCACGGCGTCTGCGACGTCGGCAAGCAGGTCCAGCATGGCGTCGATACCGTTGCTATAACCGTGGCCGATTCCATCGTTTTCATTGGTGCCAAGGAAGGTCGGGCGGTTTTCGGTGATCATGGTCATCGTCTCGTCCTTTCGGATGATTTAGGAGGCCGCGGACGTGACCGCGTTGATGACCCTTTCTCGCTCAATGGGGGATGTGCCGCATTATCCAGCACGGATAGTTCGAAGGTCAGGGGGAATAGCGTGATTCTCAAAAGGATAGTTTCGACTATCCCGCAGCCACTTTCCTAACCCGATGTGTCCGGGTTAAGGCTCACCATCACTGAACCGCACACAACAGGGTGTTCAATTGCGCGAGCGCCGACTCGATGTCGAGTGGCGACGATGGCCCCTCCGGCAAAGCACGCTCCAATGCAGCAAGGGTGCGTGGTCCAACTATTCCATCAATTCGACCGACCGTCGCATCCTGTGTGGCAAGCAAACGTTGAAGCGTATGGGCCGGTGTCGGACCCGCCTCTATCGTCTCGATCCCGCAGGGTTCGGGCGGCTCCTGAACCGGGGCCACCGCCACGGGTGCCGAAATCGGTTCGCCCAGAAGGCACTGTTCCAATGCAGTGGCGAATGTACGGGCAGAGGCTGGCGGCACACCAACACGGTCGCGGGAACACTCAGACCCCGCCGAACAATCGATGACGAGCGCCCAATCCCGATCCCCCGGACCGGGTGTAATCCGCGCGGTCAGATCGGCTGAGAGCACATAGCGCAACCCATCGCGCATTCCCTCTTGCCACAGATATAGCCCTCGCACGGACGGAACGTCTGCAAAACGGGTCTCCACAGCTTCAGCATCCGGCAGCGGCCGTTCCATGAACACCCCGGTACAGGGTTCCGCGTGGGCAGTGGTGGCAATACCAGCCAAAGCCCCCACGAACAGGCAGATGCGAACGGCTGCCGTCATTCGGCGCTTCGCATCAGGGGACCCGTCGCCTTGAAGGACAACGCGGCGAGGACAAGGGCATTGGTGTTGGCCGTGACAGAACCGTTCACCTCACCGCCCTCGTAAAAGCCCTCAGGCCAGCCTCGCTCTGGATCGGCAAGCTCCGCAATCTCAGCGACCAGCGTCGCGGTGTAGTCGGTGCCGAACAGCGCATCCCAAGCAAAGGCGGCCTTCGTGGCAACGGTCCGGCGGCTGTCGAGCCGATCTCCGCTGAAGGTCATCACCGCCCACGGTGCCCCGCCACCCCAAACGCTCGAATAGGTGAAATAGGGCGGTTCATCGATATGGCTCTCGCTCACTGCGGTCAGGATACCGGTACGCGCCCAACGCGCCTCTTGTGCGCGGTAAATCGCACTGGCGAACCGAAGCGAGCGGGCGTCGAAGCCGAATTCCAGCCCGTCGAAGAGATAGGGTTCACTGACAACAAAGGCGGGCGTGACGTTCCGGTGCAGGCGCGTATCAACCGGGATCGGCTGGCCTTCCACCTCCTGGATCATCAGGTTGTCCGCCACCTCATAGGCGCGCCAGGTGTCGAAGCCGAAGAGCATCATCGCCTTGGCCGCATATTGCTCGTAGCCCACACGACCCTCCTGATCGCGGCGCAGCGTGTCGCCCGCGATGTTCATGCCGATCAGCTCTCCGTCCTCAACCATCTCGTCGAGCGACCATGCCGCGACCAATGTCTCCACCTCGGCCGCCAGGGCAGGATGATTGCGTGAAACCAGACCGAGCGCACCAACCATCCGCGCAATATCGAGCGCGGACCAACCCAGCCCCAGATCAACCGGTTGGTTCTGGTAGTTCACCAATTCCAGCGTGCGCGCGTGATAGGCCTTGTTGGGCAACATGCCATCGAACAGACGCAGGGATTGTAGCGAGGTGAGCACCGCCGAAAGCCGCCCCTCCGCCTCGTTTCGGTCGATCAGCCCCAACCGCTCCGCCGACAGGACGGCGACGAGGTAGCTTCCCGTCTCCCACATCGTGGTGGAGGGGTAGTTGTTGACCGAGTTGGCCAGTCCCGTCTCAGGATTGGTGTTGTTCTCGAAATAGCGCCAGGCGACCGCGGCGTGGGCCAGATCCTCGGCACTGCTCTCACCCCGAATGGCCAGCGGCAGCGGCTCGATGGTGTCGAGTACGGCAAGCGGATCGTCCGCCAGCGCGTTCATCGCTGTATCCATGCCCGCGGCCTGCACCGGACTGCCTTCGCCCAGATCCTCCAGCCACAGCACCAGCGCAAGACCCGCGGCAAGCCCGGTGAGGAACACCAGATGCCCCCGCGCCCTGATAAGATTGTCCTTGAACGCCATTCGATCACTCCTTCGCCGTCTCAGGCGGTTGCCACAGCGCGGCACCGATCATGCCCGCCATCGCGATACAGTTGTTGAGGCCCCACAGGGCATTGGTAATGACCCCCGTGGGGGTATGCGCCGTCCCGCCGATAGCAAGGGCGGCAAAGCCCCAGACCACGCCCAACCCCGTCAGCACCAGCACGGCAAGCTGGGGGCGCACGAGGCGCAGGAAATTGCCCGACTGCCTGTCCTTCGGCGTGACCTTGAAACTGATCTTCTGCCCCCGCAGCACGGTCCATATGGCGCTGAGGCCCAGCGGGAAGAAACTGAGGTAACTGGCCTTGGCCGCATAACCCGCGATCCCCCAGGTTCCCACCAGCATCGCCAGTTCCAGCGAGATGAGGAACGGCACGATATGCAGGAAAAAATCGTCGGAGAACGCACTGACCGGTGCAATCGCAGTGAACAGGTAGAAGGCTGGCGCAAACAGGAAGATGACATTCCACAGCGGCCCCAGATAGGACCAGAAGGTGGAGCCATACATCATCCGCTGACCGAAGGTCAGACCCTTGCGGAAAGCCCCGTTCTCGTTGACCAGAATGTCGAGACTGCCACCTGCATATTTGAACCGCTGGATCGTCCAGGTCAGCAGATCCTGTGGCGAGAGCATCTTCGATTCCACGTAAGGATGTTGCCAGCTCTTCCAGCCGCGCTCCCGGTCGGAATGCAGCATGATCGAGGTGAAAATGTCCTCGGAGACGTGGAACTTGTAAGGCGTAAGCGCGACGGTGCTTACCGCCTCGGACCGGATCGCCTCCATCAAGGCAGGATCGACGCGCCGCTCCCGGCTTTCGAGGGTCACTTCCTCTTCCGCCGCGATCACCTCGCGCTCTACCGCATCGCCAAAGCTGCGCAGCGCCGCCTCCATCACCGCCTCGCGCCGGTGGATAGAGCCCGCTCCACAGCAGAAGGCCGCATTCACACGGTTCCGCCGTCGCAGGATCACGTCATAGAACATCTGCGGATCGTTGACGAAGGGATCGGCCCCGACGCGCCATTCGCCCACGATCCCCTCCACCGCGCGGCCAAGCAGCCGGCCGGGCGCACCCAGTCCGCGCTCCAGCCGGTCGGTCAGCCGCTCGCCCTCGGGCAAGTCATAGAACCATTGCGGCGTCTGGACCCAGGCCATCTTCGGATCACGGAAATAGCCCAACGTGCGCTTGAGCATCGTGGGCAACGGCCGCGTATCCGCGTCGCAGATCACCAGCAGATCGCCGGAGGTCTGCTCCATCGCATTGCGCAGATTGCCCGCCTTGAACCCCTCGTTGCCGACACGGGTGATGTAGCCCGCACCCTCTTCCTCCGCGACCGCGCGCATCTCGGGCCGCTTGCCATCATCGAGCACCTGAAGCCGCACCTCGATCGGATGAGGGTACTCGATCTTCTTGGCATCCAGCAGGCCGAGCCGGACAAGCTCGGGATCCTCGTCATAGGTCGTGAACATCACGTCCACGACGATCGGCCGGTCCGGCTCCGGCGCGTCGGGGTCAATCTCACCCAATGTGGCGGGCGCGTCGGGCACCTTTACCGGCTGATCGGCCCACAAGTTGTAGACGAAGAAGATCAGGCCGATATAGGCCATCGTCTCCGCCGTCACGAGCACGACCGAAAACACCATCGCGTCGGGGTTGAGCGAGGCCGTCCATCGCCACCACAGATACCACGCGCCGATGACCAGTGTGATCGTGGCGAGGAACTGCCACAGCGCCTCGCGCCAAGGGTTGTAGGGCAGCGGTTCGGGCGGGGTGCGGTCCTCGAAGGCCTCGAAATAACGATCCATCCGCTCAGGCCCCCTTGCGCGCCGCGATCATCCGCGCGGGGTTAGGGCCCAGACCGATGGTCCAGGCAAACGGCTTAAGCTTCGACAGCCCGATCGTCACGGCAAAGGCCAGCGGCAGCACAACGATGAACCGCGCGATCACCAGCACCGCTGGCGACATCAGCTCCGCCAGCCCCGTGGTGAACACCGCAATGTCGAACAGGTCGATCACGAAGGGATGCACCAGATAGACCCCGAACGTGTATTTCGACAACTCCGAATAGCGCGGCGACCAGTCACGATACTGCCCGCCCATGAAGATGCAGAACACGAAGAGCGGCATCAGGAAGTGACCGTAATAGTCCCAGCCGCCCCGAATGCCCCACTCTCCGGTGAACAGCGCGTGGCCAAAGAAGGGCAGCGTCGCGACATAGGCCATCGCGGCGAAGTAATAGGCCCCCCGCCTGAGCAGCTTCGCCTCCCCGCGCGGGATGCCGTCCTTCCACAGCGAATAGAGCGCATGCGCCGCCAGCCCATAGCCGACATAGCCCAGCACCTTGGTTATCCGCACGAGGTAGTCGCGCAGCAGCGGATCGATATCGAGGCCCCAGAAAAAGCGCTGCGCATGGTCCATGGCGCCCAGCGTGGCGAACAGGGCGACGCCGAGGATCGGATAGCGCACGGCCAGCCGCATCACCGGGAAGAACAGCAGGATCGCAAAAAGAGTCGGCAAAAAGTGCATGTGGTACTGCGACTTGCCCAGCAGGAAGAACGCCACCCACGTCTCCGCCTCGCCCAGCGTCGCCCAGTATTGCGGCGCGTAGCCAAAGGCCTCCGCCTTCACCAGTCGGAAGAACGCATAAAACAGCGTCCACGCGACGAAGGGCACCAGCAGCCGCTCAGCCTGCGTCGTGATCGCCTCGCGATAGCCGGGCCGGTGCCGGTCGATCCGCATCGCCATCAGGAACAGCGAGAACAGAAAGAACATCTCCGAGCCGGAGAACTCGCCCAGCGAGCGCAGGAAGACCGGGATCGCCCGCTCCTCTGTCTCCGCGGCCGGGAACGGCCGACCGGCAAAGTCGGTCGTGGCGTGGATCATCACCACGCCGACCGCCGCCCAGACACGGTTGGCGTCAAACCAGACGAGGCGGTTTCCGCTCATTGGTTTGCCCAGGGCGCCGGGCAGCTGAGCGGCGCGACGACCCGCGGCGCCGGTGCCTCAAAGAGCTGCTCTTCAGGACTGCAATTCGTGGCACCAATGCCGTGTTCACGCATCACCGGCTGGCAAAAGCGGAACTCATCCCACGCCAGCGCGGGTGTCAGATCCTCAACGCCGTTGCACGCGCAGCATGTCCGTTCGATCACTTGCGGCTGCGGCAGGCAGCGCGTCTCGCGGATTTCCTCACCAAAGGCTGTGTGCCAGTAGCGGGTATTGTCATTGACATATTGCAGGATTGGCCCCTGCGCCTTGTAAAGAAGCGAGGCGAGAATGATGCCGTTATTGTTGGCCGTTCGCAGGGGAATAACGCCATTTCCGTTTTCATAGACCCCTTCATAGAAGCCTCGATCTGCGATGGAGATGTCCGCGACCGTCTCAAACAGCAGATCGGTATAGGGATCGTCCCAAAGCGCCCACATGCCCAGCGCGGCCTTGGCAGACACCGCCGCCCGATCCGGCTGATACTCACCCGAAGGGTCGAGTGTGTTCCATGCGTAGCCGTCCGCAAAAATCGTGTCGTAGACAAAGAACGGGCTACCCTCGACCTGATGTTCAGAGCGGGCGGTAACAACACCTGTCGCTTCAAACCGACGCTCTTGAGCGGCAAAGACACGGTAAGCAAACTCCGCCCGCCAACCCTGCGAAGCGAAGCCGGGCCCGTCGGGATCGGCCGTGGGCAAATCCCAACCCAGCTCCAGCCCGTCCAGAAGGTAACTTTCCGTCAGCACGTAGTTCTGGCTGCGATAGACGCGGGGATCGCGTCCGTCATGGGGCACGTCGATGTCATAGATGCGCGAATAGGCCAGCGGCTCAGCCTCCAGTGCTCCGCGCACGTCAAAGCCCCAGAGTGCGAAGCCCTTGGCCGCATATTCCTCGTAGCCAAGACGACCCTCTTGCACGTAGCGCGTCGCACCGTCGCCCCCGACAAATGTGCCCTGAATGCGTCCCCGCTCATCGATCATGTTGCAGAAATTCCAACGCAGCGGCACGTTGTCCGCCGCATTCGCGAGGTAGGGGTAGCGTTCTGCAAGAACCCGCAACCAGACGAGCAGGCGACCGATATCATTCGCAGAATACCCGATCTCACCCGGTTCATTGGTGTAGTCGACACGCTCTCCGGTCTGGGTGTTATAGACCTTGTTGGGTGCCTCACCCCGGAACAGCGGAAGATTGCGCAGGGTTGCCAACAGGCGCATCGCGCGGTCGTCAAAGGTTCGCTTGTCGATGATCCCCAACTCATAAGCGGCGACGAGACCGCTGATATAGCTTGCCGTGTCCCACATCGTCGTGGACGGGAAACGCGCAACGGAATTCACCAGGCCGGTCTCTTCCTGATAGGCGTCGACAAAATAGGACCAGGCCGTGCGCGCCATCTCAAGCTCACGCTCGGTCAACGCGCCATTGCGGCCAAAATGACTGCTGATCTCGATGGTTTCAGTCACCTCTGTTTCATCAACAGGGGTCGATATCTGCTGCGCAGAGGCGGCGGATACCAGACTCGTTCCAACCAAGGCGGCACAAAGCAGTTGCGCGGGTTTGTTCCAGATCGGAGCAGTGTAGTTGGAGCGGGATCGGGGGGTCATCTCGTCACCTTTCGCAAAAAGCTCAGTTCAGTTCGGTTGGCACCGGGCCGAGGCGTCACGCGCACCCTGTCGGCCATGGCAAGGATTAAGGGCACCCCGCGACCGGATTCGGCAAGCGGATCGATATCCTGCAAATCAGGGACATCGTCGTAAAGATCGCTGGGCTGCGCCTCGCCCCGATCAGTGACGGCAATGCGCAATGCGTCCTCACCTTGCGCAATCTCGATTTGTATCGAAGGCGCCAGAACACCCTCGTGCACGGCATAGCGAACCGTATTTGCCAGCAGCTCTGCCAGCGCGATCTCCACATCCCCCGCGCGTGACGGCGGCAAGGCATGCGCGGCCACCTGCCGAACGCGCGCCAGAACCGCATCAATCGCACCCAATTCGGGGGCCATGTCGATCACCTCCCGCACGTTCAGAGCGTCGCAGCCAATGCAGAGACGGCTGCGGCCCGATCGGTGTGTGCGGTAAACACCCGGTTCATACGTGTGATTTCGAACATCCGCCGCACATCAGATCCTAGTCCGCAGACCACGACCTCCCCACGGCTCCCCAAACGCTTGAGAACACCGACCAAAGCGCCGATGCCGGAACTGTCGACGAAGCCAGTTTGCGAAAGATCAATGACGAGCATGTTCTCGCCCGCATCGATACAGGCGACGACCTCTTCCTTGAACTGGGTCGCGTTCGCAGCGGTCAGGCGTTCGGTGCCCGGCTCCACAATCAACACACCGGTGCTGTCATCTTTGGTTGTGCGTATCATGTTGGTTGGGTCCTCTCACAGATCAGGATGGTCAGGTCATCATCCAGTGCACGACCGTCGCGCCACCGGTCTAGTACATCCAGAAGATGCGCAGGGATCATTTTGGGTCGATCTTTACAGGTCTCGACAACCTGCTGAACCCTTGGTTCACCGAAAGCCTGACCGGCAAGGTCGTCAGCCTCCGTCGCGCCATCAGAGCAGAGCACCAGCAGATCGCCGGGATCCAGCGTCAGATGCTCTGTCTCGAACGTTGCGCTTCCAAGCAAGGCCACGGGAAACCCACCCAAATCGAGCAGGGACACACCGTCTCGTACACGCGCGATCCACGGGGGCTGATAGCCCGCATTGCACACACTGACCCGACCTGTCGCGCCGTCGAAGATCCCACAGAACATTGTGAAATATTCTTCGTGCCCATCTTCAAAGAAACGTTCATTCAAACGCTCAACCAGTCGCGCCGGATCGGGGGAGCCATCCTCGGCAAAGGCGTAGCTGTTGAAATAGGCCGCCGTCAGCAAATGGCCGAGCGCGACGGATTTCAGCGACGCGCGCACCCCGTGCCCGGCAACATCAATCGCGTAGAAGGCCACCATCCCGTTTGGCAGCTCAAAAAAGCCGAACATATCCCCGGACAGGATTTGCGAAGGTACGAATTCTGAATGGAACCGCAGTCCGCCAATATCGCGCCCGACATCAGGAAGCAGGCGACGCTGCGCGCGTGAGGCCGCCTCAAGGTCACGCAAAATCCGCGTGTTGGCCTCCTCAAGACCGCGCTTGCGCTGTTCGAGCAACCGCTCGTGCCGGATCATGCGTGCCACGGAGGCGATCCGCGCTGAGAGGATCGGCAATTCCAGCGGCTTCAGCATGAAATCATCAACACCAGCCTCAAGCGCGATCTCGCGGTCCGCCGTCTGCGACGATGCCGTGACCATCAGGATGTGCACATAGCTTTCATCCTCTCCCCGCCACTCGTCACGGACATGGCGCACCAGCGTGTGACCGTCCATACCGGGCATGTCGAGGTCGCAGATAACGATCTTGGCCCCGCTCTCGCGCAGCACCTCCAGCGCCGTTGCCCCGTCTTCAGCTTCCAACGCGATATGCCCGAGCTTGCGCAGCAAGCTGACAGCGTAGGTCCGCTGGAAGTAGTCGTCTTCGACAACGACAATCTTCAACGCTTCGGCTGCATCAAGCAAAGTTCAGATCCTCTGGGCATCAATTATCATGTCTCAACGACATAGCCCCGAATTGGCGGCGCGGAAAAGGTCCCTATACCTTTACGCTTATCTGGTCGTAGTCCTATTCTTTGGGATAGATAAAAATGTTACTTTGGAAAGTAGCTAAACATGTCGCGTCCGATTGCGCTGGAAATCATGCCTGAGCATGTCGTGGATACGCTGCGCTCTTCGATGAGTGATGATGAGATCGCGACCTTCTTTGAACGCTTTGTGGCCCATGCACGGGTTACGACGACAAAGATCACCGCGGCCCATGAGGATCGCGATGCAAGGACGATGGCGCGCCACGCCCACGGCCTCATCGGCTCTGCGGCAATGCTGGGCCTGACAGAAATCGCCTCTCTCGCGCGGACGCTGGAAATAGAGGCCGAAACGATTGTTCAGGCAGATCTAGACGACACCCTGTCAGAAGCTGTGGCGGAGCTGGAGGCCGCCCTCTCGGAAGCCGAATGATGTGCGGCGGCTCAAACGCCTGCCGCTATCGGTTCAAAACATCCATCAGCCAGGTCCGAAAGTCCGCTGCCGCAGGGTTGCCCTCTGCAATGGATAGATAATAACCCTCGCGCCCGGCGAGCGTCTGTTCCGTAACCCGCACGACCTGCTCGGTGGCGATCGCGTGACTGGCCAGCAATTCGCTGACCAGGGCCACACCATTTCCCTGTGCGGCCAGTTGCAGCGCCATTCCATAAGTATCGGTATAGAGCGACGGCACCAAAGGCCCGCCATCTAATATCGGCCAGTCTCGCCAACCAACCGACGTTCCGACCGTTTCAATCAGCGGAACCTCTGCCAGATCGCCTTGAAGCATGGGTGAGCGCAGCGCGACCAGTCGCGATGGCTCCAAAGCTTCTGCATTCAGCCCAACTTGCGCGCGGGAACCGAACCGAATCTGCACATCGGCGGTAGAGGCGTGGAAATCGTCGGGCCAAACCGTGCTCAACAGGCGTATGCGAAGGTCGGGAAACATCGCGGTGAATTCTGGCAGGTTCGGCGCAATGACCCATTGGGCCACACTTACCGATGTCGCGACGTTCAGCACCCCGGATGTTTGGTCAGGTCCAAAAGCCCCCGCCGCGGATGCCAGCGTTTCGAGCGCTTGCTCCACCTGCGGCTGCAATCTGCGCCCATGGTCGGTCAGGGAAATACCCCGCGCCCGCCGCATGAACAGCGCCACCCCAAGGCGGCTTTCTAGCGCACGCACCTGCTGACTGACCGCCGATTGGGTCAGACCGATCTCATCTGCCGCCGCGGTAAAGCTGAGCGTCCGCGCCGCAGCCTCGAACGAGCGAAACCACGTCAGCGGCGGCAATGACTTCCCCATGATCAAAACACCCATTAGCTTTTTTAATACCTAAGGGCATAGAACCGTCGTTTGTCAAAATTCCCGACCCTGACTTAGCCTCTGCACAAGCAAGGGGAGAGCCGATGGAACCGCGTATCCGCAAAATCGTGACCTATGATGAAGAGATCCTGATCGAAGGGTTTCGCGAAGCGGCCAAGCCATGGCGCATGTTCGCGGTCGCGGCCGTTCTCGAAAACCCCTGGGCCGGGCGCTATGTCGAAGATCTTCAGCCGGAAATTCGCGCGTTCGGGCCGGTTCTGGGCGAGATGATGACAGACCGCATGATCGCGCTCGCTGGATCTGGTGCCGCAATCGAGGCCTACGGCAAAGCTGCCGTTGTCGGCCTGAATGGAGAGATCGAGCACGCCTCCGGCCTGATCCATACATTGCGCTTCGGTAATTTCTATCGCGCGGCCGTCGATGCGAAATCCTATCTCGCCTTCACGAACACCCGTGGCGGTGCGAACGCACCCATCATGGTGCCTCTGATGGATAAGAACGATGCCGGGCGCAGGTCTCACTACCTCACCATCCAGTTCGCGATACCCGATGCGCCGTGCGATGATGAGATTGTCGTCGTGCTGGGTGCCGCAATGTCGGGGCGTCCTCACCATCGCATTGGTGACCGCTATCAGGACCTGAAGGATCTCGGCCATGACCTGGACAACCCGGCCGCGGTCTAAGATCGCGGGACAGGCCGCGATTGATCTGGGCGACGGACCATACCACATCCTGATGCTTCACGGTGTCGGCTTACGGGCAGAGGCTTGGTCCGCGCAAATCGATGCCTTCGCCGCGACGGCGCGCGTCATCGCCCCTGACATGCCCGGCCATGGGCAGAGCGGATTGCCCGCCAGCCGTTTGACGCTGACCGATTACGTCCAGTGCGCAGCAGATGTGCTCGCATCACTGCAAGGCCCCACAATCGTCGTCGGGCACTCAATGGGATCAATGCTCGCGCTCGACCTCGCAGGCCACCACGCCGACGCGGTGTGCGGTGTCGTTGCCTTGAACGCCGTGTTCCAGCGGAGCGCTGCAGCACGGGACGCCGTCATCAAGCGGGCCGATGCGCTTGACGGCGAAAGCACGCCCGACCCGACAGCCACGCTGACACGGTGGTTTGGTGACGCGCCTTCGGCCGAGCGCAACGCCTGCGCAACGTGGCTTCGCGAGGTTGATCCATCAGCCTACAAGATGGCCTACACCGCATTTGCCAACAGCACGTCGCCCACACCCGAGGCACTGGCGGCGCTGCCGTGCCCGGCCTGCTTCATCACCGGCTCGGCAGAGCCGAACTCCACCCCCGACATGTCGACCCGCATGGCGGACCTGACGCCTCGTGGCGAAGTCGCCATCGTTGAGGGTGCCGCGCACATGATGCCAATGACCCATGCGGCGGAAGTGAACCGGATCATCTCCAACTTCATGTCGAAGGTGGTGTGATGAGCCGGATTGACCCCACATCCCTTAGGCAAGCGTTTGGCAGCTATATGACGGGCGTGACGGTTGTGACCGCACTGAGCGGCCAGGGTGAGCCTGTCGGGTTCACCGCGAATTCCTTCACGTCCGTCTCGCTCGATCCCCCACTCTTGCTGGTATGCCCCGGCAAATTCCTGTCCTCCTATCCGGCCTTTATTGCTGCGCGCCGCTTTGCCATCAGCATCCTTGCCGAAGGGCAGGACGACATTTCGACCGTGTTTGCGAGCAGCAGGGGTGATCGCTTCGCTCAAGTCGCCCATCGGCACGACCCCTGGGGTGTTCCGCTCATTGAGGACGCCCTGTGTCACTTTTCGTGCAAGACCTCCTCTGTCCACGAAGCAGGTGATCACAGCATACTTATCGGCGAAGTGGAGGATTACGCGCTGCGCGCCGGAAACGGCCTCGGCTATGTCGGCGGCCGGTATTTCAGCCTCGGGCTGGAGCGTGAGGCCCTCCAGACCACACACACCCGCCTCATCTGCGGCGCGGTGATCGAGATCGCCGGGCAAGTGCTCTTGGAGAGCACCCCAACCGGTTGGCGCCCCCCGCAGATCACATGTTCCGGGCGCGGACAATCGCGCACGGTCCTGACCACTCATCTGGAAACGCTGGGGATGTCCGTCCAGCTCGGCCCAGTCTATTCCGCGTTCGACGAGCGTGACCGGCACTCCGCATACATTCTGGGCTCTGCCGATGCGGCCCCGCCCACGGATCGGTTTTCATGCTTCGCGCCCGATGCGCTCCCGACGCTCAAATACTCGACCCAGCCGATTGCCGACATGATGACGCGGTATGCGCGCGAGGCCCAGACACGGGACTTCACCTTCTACCTCGGGGATGCGGTGTCCGGGGATCAGCACAACTTGATGGAAAGGACCTGAGACATGGAATTCTCCCTCTTTGTCCATATGGAACGCCTGGGAAGCGACGAGCCTCAGGAAAAGCTCCAGGAAGAGTTCATTGCCCTGTGCAAAATGGCGGATGACGCTGGTATGCGCGCCATCTGGACGGGTGAGCATCATGGCATGGATTTCACGATCGCTCCGAACCCGCTGATGACACTCGTCAATCTGGCCCACCACACCAAGAATGTGCGTCTGGGAACCGGCACCATTGTCGCGCCTTTCTGGCATCCGATCAAATTGGCTGGTGAAGCAGCTTCCGCCGATCTCATGACCGGGGGCCGGATCGAATTGGGTGTGGCCCGAGGGGCGTATTCCTATGAATATGAACGCCTCATGCCGGGCCTGGACGCTTGGGAAGCCGGTCAGCGGATGCGCGAAATTGCCCCGCTTCTCCCCAAACTCTGGCAAGGTGATTGTGCCCATGAAGGGGAGTTCTTCAGTTTCCCGCCCACCACCTCCGCGCCGAAACCCGCTCAATCCGACGGTCCGCCGATCTGGATCGCGGCCCGCGACCCGAACAGCCATGAATTCGGGGTTCACAACGGCTTCAACATTCAGGTCACACCGCTCTGGCAAGGGATGGCGGAGATTGAGACGCTCATGGGCCGGTTCAACGACGCATGCGCGACCTATGACGGGCCACGCCCGAAAATCATGCTGTTGCATCACACCTATGTCGCCGCAGACGCGGAGGATGCAGAGCTTGGCGCGCAGCAGCTTTCGCGGTTCTACAACTATTTCGGTGCATGGTTTCAGAACAAGCGGCCCGTCCAGCAGGGGCAGATTGCCGAAATCTCGGATGACGAGATCGCTGCAAACCAGATGATGTCGAAAGAGAACCTCGCCCTTGATCTGACGATTGGCACGGCAGCAAGCGTTACGGACCGTCTTCGCCGCTATGAGGATCTGGGATACGATGAATACTCATTCTGGATCGATAGCGGGATGAGCTTCGAGCGAAAGAAGGCGTCGCTCGCCCGGTTCATCGACGATGTCATGCCACAGTTTCAGTGAGGATTTAGCGATGGCCCAAACGCCTCATTATCAACTGTTCATTGATGGAACCTGGTGCGACGGTTCGGACGCGCAGGTCATGACCTCTCAAAACCCTGCAACCGGTCAGGATTGGGCGACATTCGCCTGCGCGTCCGCCACGGATGTCGACACTGCGGTCTCTGCCGCCCGGCGCGCCCTTTCAGACCCGAAGTGGCGGGACATGACGCAAACCGCACGTGGCAAGCTTCTGTACCGTCTGGCCGAACTGATCGAACAAAATGCGACTCATATTGGGGAGGTCGAAACCACCGACAGCGGCAAATTGCTTGCCGAGACGGCGTCGCAAACAGCTTATGTGGGCGACTACTATCGCTACTACGCCGGGCTGGCCGACAAGATTGAGGGGGCCGTCCTGCCCATCGACAAGCCGGACCTTCATGTCTTCACCCGCGCCGAACCGATTGGCGTCGTCGTCGCAATCGTACCGTGGAACGCCCAGATGTTCCTGACAGCCACCAAACTCGGCCCGGCCCTCGCCGCTGGGTGCACAGTCGTCCTGAAAGCGTCAGAGATTGCCCCTGCACCCATGCTGGAATTCGCACGCCTGATCGAGAAGGCCGGTTTCCCGCGCGGCGTCGTTTCAGTCATCACGGGCGACGCTGAAAATTGCGCAATACCGCTGACACGCCACCCGGATGTAGACCGCATCGCATTCACCGGTGGACCGGAAACCGCGCGGCATGTCGTGCGGAACTCGGCAGAGAATTTTGCGGTCACGACCCTCGAACTCGGTGGCAAATCCCCCATTCTCGTCTTCGACGATGCAGACCTTGATGGCGCCGCAAACGGGCTGATTGCAGGAAATTTCGGGGCGTCGGGGCAAAGCTGCGTTGCTGGATCACGCGGCCTCGTCCACCGGTCTGTTCTGAACGACCTTATCAACCGCATCCGTGACAAGATGGCCGATGTCGCAATCGGGGATCCGCTGTCATCTGAAACGCATATCGGCCCGCTATGCACAGATGCACAAGTGCGCAATATCGAAGCCACCTTGGAAAAGGCGCGACAGCAGGGCGCGACGATCCACATGGGCGGCCACCGGGTCGACAGACCCGGCAACTTCTTCGCACCGACACTCGTTGAATGCGCAACACGCGATACAGAAACCCTCGATATAGAGATGTTCGGCCCCGTGATGTCGCTGCTCCCCTTCGAGACAGAGGATCAGGCGATTGCCCTGGCCAATGACAGCCCGTTTGGCCTCGGTTCTGGCATCTTCACACAAAATCTCGCCCGTGCTCATCGGGTGTCATCCCGCCTGAAAGCCGGAATTTGCTGGATCAACACCTACCGCGCCGTCTCTCCAATCGCGCCCTTTGGGGGCTATGGTCAGTCGGGTTACGGACGCGAGGCCGGTTTGACCGCGATTCAGGACTACACCCGCAGCAAGACCGTGTGGATCAACACCTCTGACCAACCCATGGCGAATCCGTTCGTGATGAGGTGAACCACGCCGGTTAACCACATCTACAGCAGAAAATCCTCATTCGTGCCGAATGGGTTAGCCTGACCATTTAACAGGAATTGTTAGCGCTAACGCTCAAAAATCACACAATTTTCATCAACTTGTTAACGTTACCATATATCTCACGGGGAAGGTGACGAATGATGTTAGTTGCGCGTATGTGCCTGTTGGCAGCGATTGGGTTAGGGGTCCAGCCTGCTGCCGCCGATGTTGAAATCCTGTTCAATCGATCCGAGGTTCCCGGCTCTCCGATCAATTGGAAAATCATTGATCGCTGGCAAAGCCGTATCGAGCACCAGACCGAGGGCCGCGTCTCTTTCGTCACGCCAGTTGAAAGCCTCGCACCTGCAGCGGATCAACTCGATCTGATGGCCAGCGGCGGCGCCGACGGCGCTTACGTCTTCAACGGTTTTCTTGAAGAGACACAACCGCTGATCCAGTTGTCGATGACGCCGATGACGTCCGGCTCTGCGGAGTCGTCGGCAGTCGCACTATGGCGCGTTTATGAGCGCTATTTCTCTGATCTGGTAGAGTTCGAGGGGGCAGAGCTTATGGGCTTCGTTGCCGCCCCTCCCACCCAGATGTGGAGCCTGACCCGCTACGCGCTGGATGACATTTCCGATTTCGATGGGCGCCCGGTCTATACGCTCGCAGGCGCACCCGCGAGTGCGGCGCGTATGCTTGGCGCAGAGCCGACTGACATCGGCACCCGCTCCACCCGCGACGCATTTGGCGACGGTGTTTTGGAGGCCGCCCTTTCGATGAGCGCGACCGACGTGCTGACCCATCGTGTGTTGGAGTCCGTCACGTCGATGACGCAAGTGCCCGGCGGCGTTTTCACCCCCACCTATTCGATCCTGCTATCTGATCGAGTGTGGAACCAGATCTCACCCGAAGATCAGGACATCATCCGCACTTTGTCCGGTGAGGCGCTCGCCAGACGGTCCGCCGCGTGGGACATTGAAGAATATGCCGCACAGATCAAACTCCGAGAGCTCGACGTCGATATCCGCACGGCACAGCTCCTGCTCGAAGCAGAGCTGCAGGACCGCTGGAAGCAAGCCTTCTGGGAAAGCTGGATCACCCGCGCCGTCGATGCAGGCGCAAACGGGTTCGCAGCCCTGGATGCCTATTTCATTGAGATCGAGGAAATCGCTCAGGACAGTTGAGCACAGGTCAATCTCGCAAGATGGGCCAGTATCTGCGAGATCAGGCGTGGCGGGCATGTGGGAGCCTGCCGCGCCTTACTTTTTCTGGCCGCCTTTTGCAGCATCACTGGACTGCCGGATCAGCAATTTGGGCGTGATCGGGGCTGCGCTGGTCTCACTCTGCCCCTCATCGAGGCACTTGATCAGCAGGTCCGCCGCCCGCGCCCCAATTTCCCGCGCGGCGGGATCAATCGTGGTGATCGTCGGCACGCAGATATCCCCCAGTTCATACGCTCCGAACCCGACAATACTGATATCGTCCGGCACCTTTAGGCCCCGGCGCTGGCACTCCGTCAGCGCGCCGAATGCCGCAAGATCCGACACACAGCACACCGCATCGACCGTCCGCCCACTGTCGAGCAGCGCGCCCATCGCGTGCGCGCCCTCCCGCATGGAAATCGGCGGCAAGCCCGCATCGATCAGAAGATCAGCAGCCAGACCGTGATGGGCCATTGCATCTGCAAAACCACGGCGTCGATCTGCGCCCCGCGTATCCGCATTTCCGTCCCCGCCCAGATACGCGATCCGGCGATGCCCAGCATCGACAAGATGCTGAACCATGGCTTCCATCGCTTTCGCGTTAGAGAACCCGATCACCGACCCGATGGGATCGGTCGGCAGATCCCACGTCTCGACGACCGGTATGCCCGAACCCTGCAACAGCTTGCGTGCCGCTTCCGTATGCTGACCACCGGTCACGACAATGGCCTCGGGGCGCCGTCCCAGCAATTGCCGGATCAGACGCTCTTCCTCGTCAATGTCGTAATTGGTGTAGCCCAGCAAGACCTGCCGCCCGGATGCGGCCAGGCGCTCAGACAGCCCCCCCACAGTGTCGGCAAAGTTGGAATTGCTGATGGACGGGATCGTCATGGCAACAAATCCGGACTTCTTCACGCGCAACCCGGATGCCGTCGCATCAAAAACGTAGCCCAGCTCATCCGCGGCGCGCTGGATCTTCTCTCGCGTCGCCGTACTGATAGAGGCATCGGCCCGAAACGCGCGGCTGACCGTCATGACGGATACACCGGCGGCCTTCGCCACCTCTTTCATAGTCGGTGCCTTTGCCATCAAAAACCGCCTTCCGCCCTACTGGGCTCTTGTCGTCTGACCCGGCACCAAAGTGCAGGGCAAGATTGTTTTTTCGGGGACCGTCACACCGTTCAGGCGCGCCAACAGGTTGCGGGCGCCAACCAGGCCGATCTGGCGGCGCGGCGTGGACATCGTCGTAATGCGCCGAGGCAACACCTTGGTGATTGCCAGTTCATTGAACCCGACAATCCCGATGTCGTCGGGCACTCTCAAACCCTCTTGCTCCGCGCGCATCAACCCGCCAAAGGCCATATGATCGTTGAGAAACAGGACAACATCGGGCCGCCGGTCCCGGTCGATCTGCTCGAACCCGGTGTAACCACTGATGAATGCATTGTCGTCTGAGACCGAAATCCGGCGCAACGTGCGTCCACCAGCCGCGCGAAAGGCTTCGACCAGACCTTCCACACGTTTGTCAGCCCGCGTGTCCTTTCCCGCGGGCGCGCCGATGAACGCGGGCGCGCGATAGCCCTTCTCCACAAGATGACGGCCCAGCGCGACACCGGCCTCGCGGTGATCAATTCCAACGCAAAAGTCAATGGGATGATCGGTGATATCCCAAAGCTCTAATGTCGCGATATTCGCGCGGGGCAGACGGGCGCGCACGGTTTCATCATGATCCACACCGGTCAGGATCACGGCGAGCGGCTGCCATTGCAGGATGCGCTCTATGAACTGCAATTCGCCATCGGATGAATAATCCGTGGTGTCCACCACCGAGTCATAACCTGCCTGCTGAAAGGTGCGGCGCATGCCCAGCAACACGTCCGCGAAGACATCGTTGAACAGAGTCGGAAGCGAGATTCCGATCATGTTCGAACCGGTGGTGGCCAGCGCCCTCGCGTTGCCATTGGGCACGTAATTGAGCGTTTTCGCGATCTCCAGAACGCGCAAACGGGTCGCCTCAGAAACACCATTAACGCCGCGCACAGCGCGCGATACGGTCATGATGGAGACACCCGCCGCTTTGGCAACGTCATGGATACTGGATTTCGCCACCGAGACCCCGCTCTCAAAATGCTTTCCGGGCAATAGGTTAACGGATTTCCGTTAACGCTAACGCTCTCGGCAGTTTTTTCACCTTCCCCGCGCCCTGTCCAGTGGAAATGATAACGATAACTTTTTACGGAGACTGAGCGTGCCTGAAATCGTTTTTGACAAGGTTCGGAAATCATTTGGTGCCGTCGAGGTGCTGCCGCCCCTCGATCTGGAACTCAACGACAGCGAATTCACCGTGCTCGTCGGCCCGTCCGGCTGTGGCAAGTCGACGACCCTGCGCATCCTTGCCGGACTGGAAACACTCTCAGGCGGAGAGATCTATTTCGACGGTCGGCCCATCGGCGGACTTGAACCCAAAGAGCGTGACATCGCCATGGTCTTCCAGGACTACGCGCTCTATCCGCATATGAACATTGCGCGGAACATGAGCTTTGCTCTGCGGCTTGCCGGTGTCTCCAAATCTGAGATTGAGGAGAAGGTGACCCGCGTCGCAAAGCTCCTCAACATCGATCATCTGCTTGACCGTAAACCGGCAGAGCTTTCGGGTGGCCAGCGCCAGCGTGTCGCAATGGGGCGCGCCATGGTCCGCGATGCAGGCACGTTCCTGTTTGATGAGCCGCTGTCCAATCTCGACGCCAAACTGCGCGCAAAGATGCGCACCGAGCTGGCAGAGATGCGCGACACCATCGACAAAAACATGGTCTACGTGACCCACGATCAGGTTGAGGCCATGACACTGGGTGACCGGATTGTCGTGATGTCTGACGGCAAGATCCAGCAACAGGGCAGCCCGGAAGAACTTTTCAAACGTCCGGTAAACCGCTTCGTTGCAGGCTTCATCGGCAGCCCAACCATGAATTTCCTCGATGGCGAACTCCACACAAAGGACGGTTCAACCTGGGTGCAGGGCGACGGCTATATGCTGCCCGTGACCGGCGAGACCGGACAGCGTGTTTCGCAGGTCGCGACCTCACGCAACATCACGTTGGGGCTGCGCCCATCCTCCATTGATCCGGATGTGACCGCCGGAGCTCCGATCGAGCTTCACATCGCCGTGGCCGAGTATCTCGGCGCGCAATCCGTTCTGGTCACACGCTGCGGGCAGACCGAGGTGCTCGCAGAGATCGCCAGCGCCCACCGTTTTGAGTCTGGAAAGGTGCGCACCTTCGGTGTGGCAACGGACGAACTCATGATTTTCGACCGGGACAGCGGCCTGCGCCTCTGACCCGCAATAGCCAAGCAAAAACACAGCATCAGGGAGAGAAGAAGATGCAAATGACCAAAGGACTGACAGCGCTCACAGTTGGCGCGCTCCTGATGGGAACCGCGGCTGTCGCCGACCCATATGAACCCTATGAGGGCACGACACTCGTCGTGAATTTCCCCGCCCACCCGCATTTCGATGCGGTGATGGAGGTGCTTCCGCAATTCACCGAAGAGACCGGCATCGAGGTCGAGGTGGATCAGCTGCAATACCTGCGCATGCGTGAGCGTCAGACCCTCGAACTGACCAAGGATGAAGGTGACTATGACCTCATCGCCTATGTGGTCTTTTCCAAGGCGGACTATGTCTACGCCGGTCAGCTTGAAAACCTCGCACCCTACTTCATGAACCCGCGTCTTGCGGATCCGAACTATGATGCAGAGGATCTGATCGACGGCTACGTCCAGAACATTGGCGTCGCGGGCGGTGAGCGCGGCTACCTGCCCGGCCCGACCGGATCGCTCTTCGGTATCCCGTTCGGCTCCGAGACCTCGATCCTCGGCTACCGCCGCGACATCTTCGAAGAGCACGGTCTGGAAGTTCCTGAAACCTATGAGGAGATGCTTGAGCTTGCATGTCTGATCCCCGAGCTTGAGCCGGGCATGGGCGGTCTCGCGTCGCGCGCAGCCTCCGGTCACCACGCAAGCCACGCATTCCTGCTGCACCTCGCACCCCTCGGCGGTCGCATCTTCGACAATGAATGGAACCCGATCGTGAACAGCGCCGAAGGCGTTGCAGCGGCAGAAGCGCTTCAGACCATCGTTGGCTGTGGCCCCGAAGGCTCTGAAACCTTCGGCTTTGCCGAAGCAGGCGCGTCGTTCTTGCAGGGTGACACCGCGATGTTCCTCGACTCCACGGTCTTCGCGGGTCAGGTGAACGATCCGGCCCGCAGCCAGGTTGTTGGCCTTGTCGATTGGGCACCGCACCCGATGGGCGTGCGCCGCGGCAGCCAGACCGGTGGGTTCGGCATCGGCATCCCAACCAATGCTGAAAACAAGGACGCGGCCTTCCTGCTGATGCAGTGGCTGACCAGCCGCGAGGCAGACATCGCGATTGCCATCGCGGGCGGCAACCCGTCCCGTTTCTCCACACACCGCGATCCGTCGGTTCTCGAAGTGCATCCGCACCTCGAAGTGTTTGGTGAGGCGCTGCAATACGCCGATCCCGACTGGCGCCCGATCATCCCGGTGTGGGGTTCGATCAACGCTGACCTCGGTACCACACTCAGCCAGGTCCTGACCGAAGGTCTCGACATTCAGGAAGCGCTCGACGGCGTGGCAGAGCGTACCCGCGCCACCATGCAGGACGCAGGCTACTATACCTGGACGTCTGACAACTGATCTCCGCCTCCCCAGGAGATTTGGCTCGCCCCGATCATCTTCCCGTTTCGGGGCGGGCCAACCCAATTTTTATGACTGCCGCATCCTGACCGAGAGCACGCCATGCAAACCGCGAACGTCAACAGATTGACGCCATACCTCTTTCTTGCGCCTGCCGTGATCGTCCTTGCGGTCGCCCTGCTCTACCCGATTGGGTACATGATCTGGGCAAGCTTCCTGAACTGGAACCCCAGCCAACGCATTGGCGAAGCCGAGTTTGTCGGTCTGCGCAACTACATGTTCCTGCTACAGGACGGCGCGTTCCGCGAAAGCTTCTTCGTCACGATCCGCTTCGCCGTGATCGTCGTCGTATTGGAGATGTGCCTCGGCGTCGGGCTCGCATTCCTTCTGGATCGCAAACTGCGCGGCATGACTGTGCTCCGCACCATCTTCATTCTGCCAATGATGATCGCCCCCATCGTGGTTGGTCTGATGTGGCGCTATATGTACCACCCATCCGTCGGCATCTTTAACCGAACCCTCAAAAGCCTTGGCCTCGATCCCGTCCCATGGCTCAGCAACGGGGACTGGGCCTTCGCCTCCATCGTAATCGCCGATATCTGGCAGTGGACGCCGTTTATCTTCATCCTCAGCCTCGCCGCCCTGCAATCCCTGCCGTCCTCTGCAATGGAAGCGGCCCGCATTGATGGTGCGACTGGTTGGCGGCTGATCTGGCACATCAAACTGCCCCTGATGATGCCCGTCCTGATCGTCACGGCCCTGCTGCGCATGATTGATGCGTTCAAGGTCCTCGAAGTCATCCTCGTCATGACGAATGGCGGACCGGGCCTATCGACCGAGATCCTGGCCTTGCGGATCAGCCGAACCGCCTCCGAATTCCGCGAACTGGGCACCGCTGCCGCAATGTCGAACCTGCTGTTGCTGCTTCTGATGCTGCTGACGCTGGCCATGTTCGCCTACACGAAAATCACCGAAGCGCGCGCCGCCCGTCTGCGTGCCCGTGCCGAGAAGGACAGCTGAGAATGTCTGCAAACGCCCAGGCCAAAGGCCCCAACCCCGCCTTCTACGCCCTGCTCGTAGCCCTGATCGTGATGTCGGCCGGTCCCATCGTTCTGATGCTGGCGACCTCGCTTAAGCTGAACGTCGAAATCATGTCCGACACGTCGAGCCTGATCTTCATGCCGACCATGCAGAACTACGAAACCGCGCTGTGCGACATGCTGTGGTACGAGCCGGAGCATGTCCGCTATTGCGACCCGACCTTCGGGCGGGCGCTGGTGAACTCGCTCATCGTGGCGACCGTCTCGACGATCCTTACGCTGGTCATCGGGTGTATGGCGGCCTACTCGCTGGTCCGCTTCCGCTTCATGGGCCGTGATGTGGTCAGCCTCACAACTCTGATGACACGAATGGTGCCGCCCGCTGTGCTGCTGGTCCCGGTCTTCGGCATCTGGACGTTCCAATATGGTATCGACGGCACACGGATGGGCATCATCCTGATCTATGTCGCGATGAACCTGCCCTTCGTCATCTGGATTCTGCAAAGCTTCATCGTTCAAGTGCCGATCCAGCTTGAGGAAGCGGCACGCATGGATGGCGCCGGTCCTTTTCAGACCTTTTTCCTGGTTGTCCTCCCACTGATCAAGCCCGGCCTGGCGGCTGCTGCGATCTTCACCTTCCGTGTGGCATGGAACGAGTTCCTGCTGGGCAATGCGCTGGCCGATCGCAACAGCCGCACAGTGCCCGTCACAATCGTCAACTCCCTGACCGAGTACGACATCGACTGGGGCGTGATCATGGCAACCGGAATGCTGCTCGCCGTGCCGCCGATTATCTTCACCTTCGTGGCCTCCCGCCAGATCATCACCGGCATGACCGCCGGCGCGGTGAAGGGCTAAGGCGCATGCTCGACTGGTTACTCGGACCAATCGACCCATCCCGGGCTCATGAGGTGGGCGTGCACCTATCCTGGCACGCCCGCACAATGGTCATTGCCTGGGGTGTCCTAGCCCCGATGGGCGTGATCGCGGCGCGGTTCTTCAAGGTGCTGCCATGGCAGAACTGGCCTCAGGAACTCGACAATCGGGCTTGGTGGAACTCCCATCGGCTGGCGCAATATTCGGCGATGGCCCTCGCCCTTGTGGGCCTCTGGCTGATCCGGTCCAATCCTGACCCGATCCTATCCCTCACGCCGTCTGCGTTCCTTCACCGCATTCTCGGCTATGCGATGCTGGCGCTGGCGCTGTTACAGGCGGTCTCTGGCTGGTTGCGGGGGACGAAGGGCGGGCCGATGGACACGCGGCTGCGGGGTGACCATTACGACATGACACCCCGCCGCCTGCTGTTCGAACGTGTGCACAAGACCAATGGCTATCTTGCGTTGAGCCTTGCCGCGCTCAGCATCCTGACCGGTCTGTGGCAGGCGAACGCACCGCGCTGGATGTGGGTTGGGATCATGCTGTGGTGGGTCGCACTGATCGCCCTTGTCGTCTACCTGCAACGCAAACGCCGACCGGTCACGACATATGAGGCGATCTGGGGCCCTGACCCCACCCACCCGGGCAACCGGCTCGGGTAAGAGGATCGCGCGGGCGCTTCGGTCCGCAAGCTCTCTAGGGCCTCGTTTCGCGCATCTTCCATTCGACTTGAAATCACACAAGCGGTGCACGGGTTGTGTACGCATGGTGCACGCTTTGTGCACAGCACTTTTGACAGAAAAAACCCCGCGCCGGGTAGGCGCGGGGCAAGTGGCTGGCGAACTGGCCCTTCGCTCAGCCTGGGAAGATATTCGCTTCGGTGACGTGGTGATGAATGCGCCCCTCAAAGAATTCCGCGACGATCTCACCGGTCACATCACGCGACTGGTTCCGCGCAGAACTGGTCAGCGCAGCCTCCATCGTCGCCCGGTCCGGATAGGTGATTGCGAGGATCAGCGGAAATTCCGGTGCACCTTCATCACGCTCCTCGCCGAACATGACGCGGACATCATCATTGCCCGGAAACTGGATCCAGAGCGGGACAAGACGGTCCTGAACGGCGGCGCGAAAAGCCTTTGTTTGTCCGGGCTTTACAGAGCCCTCAAACAACGCAAATCGAGTAATCATTTGAAATTCTCCTGATTTGGACCCTGGAAATACTCCATCAAGGCAGCCTGATCCTCTCCGCCCAGCCCGGCGGCCGTCAGCATCCGGTGCACCTCAGCGCAAAGAGCTGTCAGGGGCATGGACGTGTTGGTTCGCCGCGCAAGATCCTGCGCGCCGTTCAAGTCCTTGACCATGTTGTCGATGCGGCCCGTGCGGCGGTAATCCTTGGTCGCGAAACGCGGCATGTATTCCTGCAACAACGCACTGTCCGCACGCCCGCCTTTCAGCGCCACGGGAACCTTTTCGGCATCAACGCCCGCATCAAGCGCGAGCTGAGTCGCCTCCGCCACCGCCATAAAACCAAGGCCACACAGCACTTGATTTATCAACTTGGTCGTCTGACCCGCACCGACCGGGCCCATATGCGTATAGTTCGCGGATACGTGTTGAAGCAGGTCATGCGCTGCCCCCACATCCTCAGCCGCGCCGCCTGCCATCAGTGTCAGTTCGCCGGTCAGCGCCTTGGGTGCGCCACCCGACAGGGGGCTGTCGACCCAGCGCAGGCCGCTTTCGGCGGCGCGGGCAGCAAGGGCCTTAGTGGCATCTGGATCGATGGAGGACATGTCGATCAGGATTGTGCCGGGCTTTGCGCCAGAGGCGATGCCGTCTTCCCCGAATACTGCAAGTTCCACGATGCGCGGGCTGTTCAGGCTGGTAATGACATGGGTTGCATTGGCAGCAGCGGCAGCGGCACTCGGCGCGGCTTTCGCGCCCTTGTCGACGAGAAGCTGTACCTTTTCTGCATCCAGATCAAAGACATGAAGCTCGATACCCACTTCGGCAAGACGGGTCCCGATTGCTCCGCCCATCGCTCCTGCACCAATCAATGCGGCTTTCAAGCTCATGCAAACCTCCCTTGTAATTCTTCCCGGATCGAGGCGACGATTTCATCGGGACTTGCGGCGATACTGACCGCAATCGCCCGCTCATCTGTTTGGGGTTCTTCCAATGTGGCCAACTGCGTTTCCAGCAGTTTCACGGGCATGAAGTGCCCTTCCCGATGGGACATCCGTTCGGTGAGCAAAGCCTTTGAGCCCTGCAAATAGAGAAATGTGACCGGGCGGCCTGCACCTTTGGCAATCCGCTCACGATAGCTACGCTTCAGGGCCGAACACGCGATGACCTGTGCAGATCCGTCCTTGAGTGCTGCGCCAATCAGGTCGAGCCAGGGCCAGCGGTCCGCATCGTCCAGCGCCTCCCCCCGGCTCATCTTTTCGATGTTGGCCTGTGGGTGAAGATCATCGCCGTCGTGGAAGACGAGATCCATGTCTGCCGCGAACGCCTGGCCAATGCTGCTCTTACCACAGCCCGAAACGCCCATCACGATATAGAGCTGATCCGTCACAGCGAGGCCGTGATACCGCCGTCCACAAAGACGGTCGTACCATTCACGAATGATGACGCATCCGACGCCAGAAAAATGCACGTGCCCACAAGTTCCTCCACTTTGCCCCAGCGCCCTGCCGGTGTGCGCTTAGCAAGCCATGCGCTGAATTCAGGATCGTCGACAAGCGCCTGATTGAGCGGGGTCTCGAAATAGCCGGGGGCCAGACCATTGCATTGCAATCCGTGTTGCGCCCAGTCGGTCGCCATTCCCTTTGTCAGATTGGCAACGGCCCCCTTGGTTGCGGTGTAGGGCGCAATTCCGGGACGCGCCAAGGCCGTCTGAACCGAACAGATATTGACGATCTTGCCGGCACCCCGGCCGATCATGTGACGCGCAACCGCCTGACCGACGTGAAAGACCGAGGCGATATTGGTCTGCAATAGCCGCTCGAACGCGTCGGCGGGAAAATCCTCCAGCGGCGTGCGGTGCTGCATGCCCGCATTATTGACCAGAATATCAATGCTGCCGACTTCCAGCTCAAACCGATCAACGGCCTCGCGCACGGCCTGATGATCGGTCACGTCGAAAACCAACTCGTGAACCTTTGCGCCACTTTCACGCAGTCTGTCAGCAGCCTCCGACAGCTTTCCGGCGGCGCGGCCGTTCAGGACGATGTCCGCTCCGGCATCGGCCAGACCCTTCGCCAGCGCAAACCCGATCCCCTGTGACGAACCCGTCACCAAAGCGCGACGTCCGCTCAGATCAAATAGGGAGAGGCTCATGACATATCCTTTCAGGGTCTCGACAGCTGTGTTTCCACTCGTTATGTTATCGTTAACAAATCAAGTCAAGCGGAGAGTTCTCGTGACCCAGCCCAGCATCCTCCAAGTGGGGCCCTATCCAGAGTGGGATCAGCAACCGCTGGACCAGATGTTCACCATGCACCGTTATTTTGAGGCGGATGATAAAGCGGCTTTCCTCGCAGATGTTGGCCCCTCCGTTCGGGGGATCGCGACGCGCGGTGAGCTTGGCGCGGATCGTGCGATGATCGAAGCTTGCCCGAATCTTGAAGTCATCTCGGTCTACGGCGTCGGATATGATGCGGTCGATTTAGAGGCTTGTCGCGAATACGGAATCCATGTGACCAACACGCCGGACGTTTTGACCGGCGATGTGGCCGATCTGGGCGTTGCGATGATGTTGGCACAATCGCGCGGCATCATCGGTGCCGAACGTTGGGTGCGTGATGGCGATTGGGCGCAGAAGGGCCTCTACCCGCTCAAATCCCGCATCTGGGGCAAACGCGCGGGCGTGCTGGGTCTTGGCCGGATCGGGTATGAGGTCGCCAAGCGTCTTGCCGGTTTCGACATGCAAATCTCCTATTCTGACATCGGGCCAAAGGACTATGCTGCCGACTGGACATTCGTAGCTGATGCCGTCGCGCTGGCCCAAAACTCCGACGTGCTGTTTGTGACCCTCGCCGCATCGGCAGAGACGCGGCACATCGTTGATGCGAAAGTGATCGAGGCGCTTGGTCCAGAGGGCATGATCATCAACATCTCGCGCGCCTCCAACATTGACGAAGATGCGCTGATCGCCGCGCTCTCCAACGGAACGCTGGGGTCGGCGGCACTCGACGTTTTTGAAGGGGAGCCGGACCTCGACCCGCGCTTTCTGGATCTGCCCAACGTGCTGCTGCAACCTCACCATGCGTCTGGCACTGTCGAGACCCGGAAGGCGATGGGGAAACTGGTGCGCGACAATCTCGCCGCGCATTTTGCCGGTGAATCGCTTCTAACACAGGTCTTGTGAGGTTCAGATGAAATCCATTGTCATTCACGCCCCGAAGGATCTGCGCATCGAAGAGACAGAGGTGGGCACACCCGGCGCCGGGCAGGTCCTCGTGTCCCTGCAGGCCGGTGGAATTTGCGGATCGGATTTGCATTACTACAACCACGGCGGCTTCGGAACGATCCGGATCCGTGAACCCATGATCCTGGGCCATGAGGTTGCCGGGCGCGTCACGGCCCTGGGCGATGGGGTCGAAGGTTTGAGTGAGGGCGACCTCGTCGCGATCTCGCCGTCCAGACCATGTGGATCCTGTGAGTATTGCGACAAGGCGCAATTCAATCACTGCCTGAACATGCGTTTCTACGGTTCCGCCATGCCGTTTCCACATATTCAGGGTGCCTTTCGCGAGCAGATCGTTGTCGATGCCGCACAATGCGCGCGGGCAGGGGGGCTGAGTGCGGGTGAGGCTGCGATGGCCGAGCCACTCGCCGTCTGTCTTCACGCGATGCGAAATGCGGGCCCCTTGTTGGGCAAGTCGGTGCTTGTCACCGGATGTGGTCCGATCGGCGTTCTTTGCATTTTGGCCGCCAGACGTGCAGGCGCAGACTTTATCATAGCGACCGATCTGAGCGCCTTCACCCTTGCGCAAGCGGAGTTGGCCGGAGCGGATGTGACCCTCAACATGGCTGAGGCGCCGGACGGGCTCGCGCCTTATCAGGCCGGGAAGGGGCAGATTGATGTTTTGTTCGAATGCTCTGGTGCGGCGGTAGCTCTTGCAGGTGCTGTTCCGGCCATGCGACCGGGCGGCACGATCGTCCAACTGGGCCTTGGTGGTGATATGACGCTGCCTGTACAGGCGATGACGGCGAAGGAACTCTCATTGAAAGGCTCTTTCCGCTTCCATGAAGAGTTCTTCACCGGGGTCAGCCTGATGCGCAAAGGTCTGATCGACGTGAAGCCGTTGATCACTCATACGCTTCCGCTGGATGAGGCTGTCGCGGCGTTTGACATCGCGGGGGATCGGTCGCAAGCGATGAAGGCGCAGATCGACTTCACCGCATGAGAAGCCATTCGTAATAGGCTGAATGGTCGAGCTCCGCTCCGTCGTGGTGCTCGACCAGGTCGCGAAAAGCCGTCTGCACCTGACGCAAGGCGGGCAGATCCAGCGAGACCGATTGCGCGAGGTCCATTGCGTTGTCGAGATCTTTTAGCTGAGCCGCCGACCGGCCACCCGGTGTAAACTCCCCGGCAACCATGCGCGCGCCGTGCAGCTCCAGAATACGACTGTCGGCAAAGCCGCCGGCCAGTGCCTGCCGCGCGATGGCAGGATCACAGCCCGCCCCCTCGGCCAGACGCAAACCTTCTGCTACAGCCGCAATCGTTCCCGCGACGATGACCTGATTGGCGAGTTTCACGCCCTGTCCGGCCCCCACGGGACCGACATGGGTGGGGCGCCCCAACTTGCTCAACACCGGCGCGACGCGGGATACCGTATCAACATCCCCACCGACAAAGATGGAAAGTGTCCCCGCCTCCGCACCGACGACACCGCCCGAGACCGGGGCATCCAGGAACGCGACATTCCGGTCTTTCGCAGCCTCCGCCAGCGCAATGTCGGTGGCGGGGTCAACTGATCCCATATCAATGAGTGTTGATCCCGGCTGCATGGCGTTGAGCACATCGAGGCCCAGCAAAACCTCCCGCGTTGCCACCCCATCGAGCAGCATGCAGATGACGACATCGGCAGCCTGCACAGCTTTCATGGGCTCGGCATGTATCGTGGCGCAATTCGCCAGTGGTTGGGCCCGCGCGGCATTGCGGTTCCAGACATGTAGCTCATAACCTGCTGCCGCGAGCCGCCGCACCATTGGGCTGCCCATCAAGCCTGTCCCGAGGACTGCAATCTGCATCAGTTCAGCCCGATTGCGGCCAACGCAGCTTTGGCAACCTCGATATCCTGATCGCCGGTTCCTGATCCGACGCCAATTCCACCGACAACCTGCCCATCAACCGTGATCGGCAAACCGCCCGGAAGCCCGGTGACGTCACCATCTGTAGCCAGTCCGATCTGCGCGCGCACCGCCTCTGGGACAGAGGCGCTGGGCGCACCGATTGAGGCGGCCGTCCGTGCCTTGGCGCGCGCGCTGGCCCGGCTGAGGTATTTTGAGCCCGTCATTCGGATCTCCCCCAGTGGAACGCCACTGGCATCGACGATCACGATGCATTGCGGCTGGTCCATTTTTTCCGCCCTGGCAACGGCGGCGCGCAACATCTTCAGCACACCCTGATGGGTCAGCTCGGGTCGCTGGGAAAAGGGTGTCATCTGTGCAATCCTCTATTTGACGTTCGCATATGTTAACGATAACTTTTCAGGAAACAATGAGGTTGCCTGTCTATGTCCCAGTTCGAGAGCTTCGATCCCGCCTTTGATCGTTTCACGCTTCACAATGCACCAGTGCGCCAGCTTGCGACTGGCTTTAGCTGGGTTGAAGGCCCTGTCTGGTTCGGGGATGCGGGCTGCCTGCTGTTTTCGGACATCCCAAACGACAGGATTATGCGCTGGACGCCCGGTGTTGGCGTCACGACGTATCGTGGGCCTTCGAATTTCGCGAACGGACATACGCGTGATCGCCAAGGGCGGCTGATTTCCTGCGAACATGGCACACGTCGCGTGACCCGAACGGAACATGACGGGTCAATCACCGTCCTGGCCGATCAGTTCGACGGACGCCCGCTGAACTCACCCAATGATGTTATCGTGAAATCAGACGGTACGATTTGGTTCTCGGACCCGCATTACGGGATCATGACCGATTATGAAGGGTTCCGCGCCGAACAGGAGAATCCCTGTGTGGTCTATCGGCTTGATCCCGAGACGGGGGCGCTCGACGTCGCTGTTGACGACATGAATTGTCCAAACGGGCTGGCATTGTCCCCTGATGAGCAACGGCTCTACGTCGCGGATACGGGTCGGATGTTCTCGGACGATGCGCAACATATCCGGGTTTACGATTGCGATCAGGCAGGCAAACTCTCAAACGGCCAACATTTCCATACGATTGAACCGGGGGCTGCAGATGGCATTCGGATCGACACGGATGGGAATGTCTGGTCCTCTGCCGCGGACGGGGTTCATTGCATCTCACCGGATGGCCGATTGCTTGGTAAAATCCTCGTGCCTGAGGCGGTTTCCAACATCTGCTTTGGTGGTAGGGCGAAACACGAACTCTATATCACAGCAACCACCAGCCTCTACGCTGTGACTCTCAATCGGAATGGAGTGCAATTTCCATGAGTTCGTCCCAAATCGGCCTGATTGGCCTCGGCACCATGGGGTCCGCCCTTGCGCTGAACATCGCGGAGAAGGGCTTCTTCATCTCTGTTTTCAACCGGACCGCCGCGAAGACCGATGCGTTCATGGAAGAGGCGGGCAAACTGGCCGAACGGATTACCCCTGCGCACGACCTTGAGAGCTTTGTGCACTCCTTAGCGGAACCGCGCGCAATCATTCTGATGGTGCCAGCGGGCAGCGCCACTGACGAACAGATCGCCGCCCTTCGCCCGCTTCTGGGCGACGATGACCTGATCATTGATGCAGGCAATGCGAATTTTCGTGACACGAACCGGCGCATGGCAGAGCTTGATCAGCCCTTCCTGGGGGTTGGTGTGTCCGGCGGTGAAGAGGGTGCGCGTCATGGGCCCGCGATCATGGGGGGCGGCAAAGCGGAACATTGGAGCCGCGTTGCGCCCATCCTGACTGCGATTGCCGCCAAATTCGAGGGGGAGGCCTGCGCAACCCATCTGGGCGCCGAAGGGGCGGGCCATTTCGTCAAGACAGTTCATAACGGTATCGAATATGCCGACATGCAGCTGATCGCCGAAGTTTATGGGTTGATGCGTGACGGCCTCCGCCTGAACCCTGCACAGATTGCAGAGACCTTTGCGACATGGAACGAAGGGCCGCTGCAATCCTACCTTGTTGAAATTTCAGCAAAGGTTGCAGGTGCGACAGACACGGTATCGGGCAAGCCCATGCTGGATGTGATCCTCGATGCCGCAGGACAGAAAGGCACAGGACGCTGGACCGCCATCGAGGCGCAGCATCTGGGAACGCCCATTCCAGTCATCGAAGCTGCCATCGCCGCACGCAATATGTCCGCCCGCTTTGAGGAGAGACGTGAGGTTGCGACGCTTTTCCCCGCAGATGACCGAACAATTGGGTCAGATGCCCTCTCGCTCGATCTGCTTGAGCAAGCGCTGATCTGTGGAAAGATCCTGTGCTACGCGCAGGGGTTTGAGATGATCGCCGGGGCCTCCCGCGCCTTTGAATGGGACCTCAACAGCGCCGCCGTCGCGCGCAACTGGCGCGCGGGATGCATCATTCGCTCTGCGATGCTCGATGAGATGGCCGCGGCCTTTGAGGATGCAGCTGATCGCAACCTGATGCGGGCACCGTATTTTGCCGCGCAGATCGCGCAGACCCATGGAGCGTTGCGCAACGTTGTCGGACTGGCGGCCGCTTCCGGTAATCCAGCGCCTGCGCTTGGCGCGGCGCTGGCCTATCTGGACACGATGCGCCTGGCATCAGGGACTGCCAACATGATCCAGGGTCAGCGTGACTTCTTTGGTCAGCATGGCTTTGTGCGCCGCGACACTGGCGAAAGCGATCAGCACGGAAGCTGGTAGTTCGGTCGGCTTCCTGAAGTCAAAATCGTTCGAGAGCCGCGCAGCAATTGCGCGGCTCTCTTCACATCCGATTGGTTCAGTTGCGTCCCGCAACAATCCGATCGAGGATCAATGCGCAGAACAGGATGGCCAGACCGGCCAGGATACCCTGCCCCGCTGCCGCGAATTGCAGCGCCTCAAGCACGTCTTCACCCAGACCCTTTGCCCCGATCAGCGAAGCCACCACGACCATCGCAAGAGAGAGAAGGATCGTCTGGTTTACGCCCGCCATGATCGTCTTCGCGGCGAGCGGCAGATCCACCCGCCAGAGCAGGTAACGCGGCGTTGCACCGAAGGCGAGTGCGGCCTCGCGCACGGTCTCTGGCACCTGTTGCAGTCCGAGCACCGTGAAACGGATCACCGGCGGCGACCCAAAGATCATGGTCGCCACGACGCCCGCGGGCTTACCCGACCCGATGAAGGCCACAACCGGGATCAGGTAGACGAAGCTGGGCATCGACTGCATGAAATCGAGGATCGGACGGATCACGCTGAATACCTTTGGCCTGCGGGCGCAATATATGCCCAGCGGGATCCCCAGTGTGATCGAGATCAGAGCCGCGGCCCCCAACAGCGCCACGGTGGTCATCGCCTTTTCCCAGAAATCGAGCAGACCCAGATAGGCCAGCGCCGCCCCTGTGAAAATGGCAACGCGGGGACCGGCTGAAAGGTAGGCCAGCATGATGATGACCAAGGCGACCACCGGCCAAGGCGTTCCGACCAGAACCACCTCGATTGCGTCAAGCAGAGAGCGCATTCCGAAGGTCAGCGCATCAAAGAAGCCCCGGCCACTGGTTTTCGTCCAATCAAACGCAGCCTGGACGCCATCACCGACATTCAGCCGCCAATCCCTGTTGGTGGGGAAGGTGTTGAGCACTTCGAACGCATCGGGGCGCGAGAATTTCAGCACTGAAATCACCACGACCAAACCCATCAATCCCGAGGCAATTGCCGCACGGGTCATGGACCAGCCACTTGCGACCGAGCGATCTGATCGCCAGCGGGCAAATTGGCCCTCCAGTGTCCAATTCGCGAGGACGGCAACGCCACCCTTGACGATCGCCAACAGGACGAGGCCAACGAGGATGAAGGTGATCCCGCTCGCGGCGGCAGCTTCGCTTGCGGCCTGCGCATCGACGAGGGCCACTTCCAGTGCCTCTGCCGCCCGCTTCAGCGCATCGAGCGAGCCGGAACCAGACTCTTCTGCCGCCGCGATCTGCTCGCGCCGCAGGGCCAAGGTTTCTCCAATACTCTCGGCGCGCAGGCGCAGATCACGGCCGAGGTCTCCGAACAGGCCCATACCGATCTGGATATAGGCGAGCGTCTCAAGCACCAGCACGCCAAGGAACCACGACCATAAACCACGCGCACCAAACCAGATGGGGCCCAGCAGGGCCGCAGCCCAATTCACCGTCATCCGATAGCCGGGGGCCTCCATCATCTTGCCGAAGACGCGGCGATAATAGGGTTGATTGGTCTCCACGAACGTGTCGATCAGACCGTTCATGCGTTCAACCGCTTCAGGGTTCATTTGTGACATATCGCTCTCCTTAACCCTGGCTGTCCTGAATGGCGCGGATCAGCCCCGCGCGATTGATCACCCCGACCGTCTTCCCGCCGTCGGTGACGGCAACAATGCCGTGCCCGTCGACGCAAAGACCCATCAGATCGTTCAGATCCATGCCCGGATGCGCCTCGGCGGCATCATCGGGAACCTCACCATGTGTCGCTGTGAACTCATCCACCGGTTTCATGACGGAGTGGGCAAAGATCATGTTCAGCTTCGAGATACCGGCTACGAAATCCGAGACGTAGTCATCCACTGGATTGAGGATGATCTCCTCTGGTGTGCCAATCTGGACGATCCGGCCGTCCTTCATGATGGCGATCCGGTTGCCGATACGGATGGCCTCGTCCAGATCGTGTGTAATGAACATGGTGGTCTTGTTGAGCTGGTGGCTCAGCTCCATGAACTGGTCCTGCAATTGTTTGCGGATCAGCGGATCAAGGGCCGAGAATGGCTCATCCATCAGCAGGATCTCGGGGTCGGATGCAATGGCACGGGCTAGGCCGACCCGTTGCTGCATGCCACCCGAAAGCTCGTGAGCATATTTGTCTTCCCAGCCGGTCAATTCGACGAGTTCGAGGACGCGGTCGGCCTCCTCCCACCGCTTGCCTTTGCCGGTGCCCCGGATTTCCAGCGGCATCGCAACGTTGTCGCGGACGGTGCGGTGGGGCATCAGCCCAAAATTCTGAAAAACCATTGCAACGCGCCGATTGCGCAGGTCACGCAACCGTGCGGCGTCCAGGCCCATAACGTCTTCACCCGCGATGCGGATTTCCCCTGCGGTGGGTTCCAACAGGCGGTTCACATGGCGCACCAATGTGGATTTGCCGGAGCCTGACAGACCCATGACGCAGAAAAGCTCACCCTTTGCGATCTGAAAGTTCGCGTCGGCTACCCCGACAACACAGCCAAACCGTTCAAGAACCTCTGACTTGCCGAGTCCTTCGGCATGTATGGCGGCCAGCGCTTCATCCGCGCGGTCGCCAAAGACCTTCCAAACGCCCCTTGCATCGATAAATGCATCATCCGACATCAGCGCTGTCCCATCCTCAGTAATTCGAATGACCCCGCCAACGACATGTTGGCGAGGTCTGTTGGTGTCCCTGATGAGGGTGGATCAGTTCAGCCCGAGCCAGCCGTCAACGATGGCGCCGTTCTCATCAATCCAGGCGGCAACAACCTCTTCGATCTCGCCACCCTGCACGACGACCTCGTATGTCAGCTCGGACAGCTCTCCGGCATCCATATCGATGGCCGCCAGGAACGATGCTGCCGCGGCGTTCCGGTCATTGAGAGAGTTGGAATAGGCCACGCGCACCGTCTTCACCTCGTCCCCGGTTGTGATCGAGGAGTTCTCGAACCAGTTCGCATCCTCATCCGGCGTGCTGATGGTGTAGGAGGCCGCGTCGTATTCCGGCTCTTCCAGAATGGTGACGGGGTAGAGCGCGTGCACATAGTGCGGGCGGTAGCAATAGAAGACGACGCCCTGCTCTTCGGCGATCGCATCGCGCAAGCGGGCATAGAAGACTGCCTCGTCTTCCGTGGTCGGCTCAAGGAAGGTGTCGATGCCGTAGTCCCGCGCCTTCACAAGATGGACGTTGGTGGAGGCCCAGCCAGATGCACCGACCCAGATTTCGCCCATGCCGCTGCCATCGGCGTCAAACAGTTCCTGGCCCATTGGCGTGGCCAGATCGAAGACCGACGTGATGCCATGATCTTCAACCATGTAATTCGGCACACAGAAGCCAGAGCGGCCCTCGTAAGAGCCTTCAGACAGGGAGACCGTGCCAGCCTCATCAACAAAGCGGTCGGTGAAGGAGGACTGGTTCGGCAACCAGACATCCGGATGGACATCGATATCGCCACGTCCGCCATCCATGGCTTCAAAGATGACTGCATTGGCGCCGGGCGCATAGCCGACTTCACCGCCAAGGCGGCCTTCGATGATCTGGCCGATCAGGTTGGCCATGATCTTTGCACCGGGCCAGCTCGGCTCACCGATCATCACGCGCTCTTGCGCCGAAGCGGCACCTGCGCCCATGGCGATGAGACCACAAAGAAGGGCTGTCTTGAGTTTCATGTTCTTACTCCTGTTGGAAGAGAGAGGGAGGGTTGGTTCAAGCCCGCGCTCTTTCGCGGCGCGGATCAAGGAATGGGATGGCACAGACAGTTCCAGTCAGCCGTTTCATGTGACCGTCCATCTGTCCGATCTCTAAAGGCGTGCCGTCGGCGGAGTGCTCGACCGCCAGCCGGACAATTGCGATGGCCCGTTCCAGGCTGGGGGATCGCGTGGCGGACGTGACAACGCCCACCGGGCGTTCGCCGGAATAGACGTGTGCGCCATGGGCCGGCACATCATCGCAATCAAGCAGCATGCCTTTCAGCACACGCCTGGGTGCCTCGGAATTGCGCTGCAACGCGGCCTTGCCAATGAAATCTGATTTCTTGAGGTCCACTGCAAAGCCGAGACCAGCCTCATATGCGTCCACATCAGCCGCAAATTCTGCGTTTGCTGCCGCCAGTCCCGCTTCGATCCGAATGATCTCAAGCGCATGGGCACCCATTGGCGCGATGCCAAATTCCTCACCGGCGTCCATGACCGCATCCCAGATCCGTGGGGCATCTGCCTGATCGCAAAACAGCTCATATCCCAGCTCACCAGTATAGCCAGACCGGGTCAGCATGAACGGCGCTCCCTCACGATCACCCAGACGGGCGACGGTCGCGCCGAACCATTTGAGCTGGTCCAGGTTCGGCACATGGGGCTGCGTGAAAACGATCTTCTTCAGAATATCGCGCGATCGCGGACCTTGCAGGGCAAGGTTTGGCAAGGACGACTGAATATCGTTGATCCGCACGTCGAGGCCCCGGGACTGCGCGACGAGATGCCGTCCCGATTCTTCGGTTCCGCAGCACCAGCGGAAGGTTTGGGGCCCCAGGCGGAACAGGGTTCCGTCGTCAATCACGATCCCTTGCTCGTCGCACAGCAACATGTAGCCGCCGCGCCATTGGGCCATCTTGGCAATATCGCGTGTCATCACGCGTTGCAGCAGGCGTTCAGCGTCGGGGCCAACGACGTCATATTTGCGCAGCGCGCTCATATCTTGCAGCGTCGCGCGCTCCCGGCAGGCCCAATATTCGCCCAATGTGCCGACCGCTGGGAAAGCGGTGGGCAGCCACAAATCGCGCGCTGGCGCGTATTGTTCCGTCAGCTTGCTGGTGCAGGCATGAAAGGCGGAATTCTGGCCGAGGGTCATGCGGGCGTCCTCTTTTTGCCGATGCGCGATTGCGCGCCGGATCGGCGTCTCGGGCTCGTAAATGCGAATGTGAATATCAGTCGGGTTCCATCCGTTGATCGGATCGACATCATCCGGGCAGGCGGTCGACACGCAGACCAGATCATCCATGGCGCGCATCGCAACATAGTCGCCGGGGCGCGACCATGACTCCTCAACCTGAATCCGGTTATCGGCGTGGTCGATCCAGGAGTTGAAAAAGAAGTTGATCGCGGGCCATGCCGTCCGACGGGCAATGCCGAAACGCTCCACTGCGTCAGAGATGTTGTCCGAGCAATTCACGTGACCGGGAAAGCCGCGCTCTTCATACCCGCGCGCCGTACAGGCCAGCGCAAATGTGTCGTGTCGCCCGACAGTATCCTGCACGACGTTGAGCAACGGACGCATTTCGGCGTCATAAAATTTGTCGAACAATCCTGGCCCCGGGTAGGCGCCCCCGACGAGCGTTCGTGTGACCGTGCTGTCGATACGCTCTTCAACGCCGCGTTCCAGACCCTGCGCGCGAAATGCCATAAAGTCGGAGCATTGCTGCCCATCAACATCAATGACCTGAACAGTCTCGCCCTTGCGCAATTCATAGGACATCGCCGTCGCACGCGGGACGGTGAATTCATCGCGTATGCGCCCGAGGGGCGGGGGAAGCACAATACCGGAACGATTGCTCCGTTTGACCTGCACCAAATAAGAGGAGCGGGACGCGCCATCGACGTGGCACTCTCGAGTGACAGGGTTCAGTGCCCAGAGGGTGCAAGGGGCCGTGACAGAAAGGACCAAAAGATCTTCATCAGCAGTGATGGCGCAAGACGGCACATCGAGCGCCCCACCCCGCGCACAGATCCACCCGGACATCATTTCGCCAGCTATCGAGTCAAATGCCACTTCGCTATTCGCTCGCAGTCCGAGGAATGACAATGCGTCGCCCCCATCTGCTGCGAGTGCAGCAAGCTCCGCGACAAGCGCACCGCCCGTTGCATGAAGACTGACGGTATCGCCAGCCTCAAGATCGACCTTAGTCGCCTGGCGAGGCTCGACTTGCCAAGACTGGGCGGGGTGCGGGGCGGACAGGCCATCAAACCGCCGCCCGACGGGGCGGGATTTACCATTGAGGAATGAAGCCAACACTGTCATAGCGCTCTCCTTGGCAATGTAGACGTCTACATCACGGAGCAATTCATATGTAGACGCCTACATGAGTCAAGTTACTTTTAGAGTGTCCAATCTCATGGCAGGGTGGGAGCATGAGCACAGCAGATGAATTTCGTCGTAAGAAACGCGCGACCATAATTGATGTCGGGCATGCGGCGGGGGTGTCGGATGCGACCGTCTCACGCGCGCTAAACCGACCTGAAACAGTGTCTGAAGCCACCCGCCAGAAGGTCCAGCAGGCGATTGTCGCGACCGGCTATGTCCCCAATGCTTTGGCAAAAGCGATGGTATCGGGACGTTCGCAGACCATCGGTGCGCTGATCCCAACCCTTGATCACGCCATCTTTTCGAAGTTCCTACACACGCTGGAATCGGAACTGTCGGCGCAAGGCTTCAACCTTGTCGTCGCGGTGACAAACGGAAACCGGGACTACGAGGTTTCCAAGGCAAAAAAGATGCTGGCCATGGGCGTGGAGGGGCTGATTGTGTCGGGTCTTTCCCACAACGATGAGCTGACATCAGAGGCGCGGCGCTATGGTGTGCCGCTCGTCCTGACATCCTACTATCAACCTGACCACGCGTTCCCGACCATCGGATACGACAACGCAAAAGCATCCGCCCTGGCTCTGGATCACCTTGTAGCCCATGGACACCGCAAAATCGCTGTGGTGCACGGTCCACTGGTTGGCAATGACCGCACACGCTCGAGGATAGCCGGATTGCAGGAGCATCCGGCTGCCGCAGGCCTCAACCTGATCGAAACCGATCTCAGCTATGCGGGAGGGGCCGCGGCAATAGACCGTCTCACCCCCGGCGAAACTGCTGTGCTTTGCCTGTCTGACGTTCTGGCGATGGGCGCATTGTTCGTTTGTCAGTCGAGGGGGATTGCCGTTCCGCAAGATCTCTCGATCATGGGATTCGATGATCTTGATCCATCCAAGTTCGTGACGCCCTCCCTGACAACGCTAAGCCTTCCGATTGCGCAGATGGGGCAACATACTGCGGCCGCGATGGCAGATCATTTGATGACGGGGAAGCCAATCCGCTCCATCGAGCTGCCTGTAATGTTGCAAGCCCGTGCATCAGTTGCGCATCGGCAATCCTGATTTCCGAGCGCGACGCGGACGCCCTCAGTTCGACTGGCTGGGCTGCACGCCATAGGCCGCCTTGTAGGCCCGCGCGAAGGCGCTCGCATCACAATAGCCGCTGCGCACCGCGACCTCGGCAATGGACATCGAACCGCGGCGGATCAGGTCGCGCGCAACGCCCAAGCGCAGGCGCTGGTAGACTGTTTGCGGAGACGCCCCGAGGCTCGCACGGAAGTGTCGGCCAAGCGTTCGCTGTGACAGACCTTGCGCCGTTGCGATGTCACTGATCGATAGCGGAACCTCAATGTTCTGCCGCATCAGCACCAGGCTTTCTGCAACGGCGGGGGGCACCCCTTTCCGGGGCCGGAAACCGGGATCGGGGGTGTTCCGGTCATTCAGGAAGAAAGCCGACACGTCCAGACCAAGCGCCACGCCATGGGTCTGCATCAACAGGTCCAGCACTGCATCAAAGGCAGCCATCGCCCCACCGCAGGTCATGACGTTGCCATCGCGCACAAAGCGATCTGCCACCACATCGACATCCGGGAACGCCTCGGAAAAGGCCACCAACTCATTCGGATGGATTGTCGCCTGTGCGTCCCGCAACAGACCTGCATCGGCCAGCAACCAAGGGCCGGTATCCATGGCAACAACCATGCGAAAGCGCCCGCGCGCCGCGCGCAACGCCCGCTGCGTCTCTGCCGAAGTCAGTGTCTGCACATCATAACTTGCCAACACGAACAGATAGGCGCCACCCGGATGATCGCGCAGGGACATTGCGGGCAGGACCGGCAATCCGCTTGAGGACGCGACCTGGCCGCCATCCAACGTCAGGAACGTCCAGTCATAAAAAGACCGCTCCAAAAATTCGTTGGCTGCCCGCAGTGGTTCAATCGCATTGGCGAGGCAATGGTTCGAAAAACTTGGCAGAAGCAAAACACCCACAGCTTGCCGATCACTCGCTGATTTTGTCCAATTTTGCATGAAATATGTCTAATTCTGCCGATCCCTCGCGGTCAATCGAAACAACGCTCGATCCAGCAGAACAGGGGAGTGCCATGGATTTCGGTCTTTCAGACGAACAGGAGATGATCGTCAGCACCGTCCGCAGTTTCGTGGAGAAGGAGATCTATCCACACGAGGCAGAGGTTGAGCGGACGGGTCAGGTGCCCCGTGAGCTTGGGGAGGCCATCAAGTCGAAAGTCATCGACCTTGGATTTTACGCCTGCAACTTCCCCGAGTCCGTGGGCGGAGCAGGTCTCAGCCATGTCGACTTCACTTTGGTCGAACGCGAGTTGGGTCGCGGCTCAATGGCCCTCACCCATTTCTTCGGGCGCCCTCAGAACATTCTGATGGCCTGCAACACTGATCAGCGTGAGCGCTATCTGCTTCCTGCCGTGCGGGGGGAAAAGATGGATGCGCTCGCCATGACCGAGCCGGATGCCGGTTCCGACGTGCGGGGCATGAAATGTCAGGCCGCTCGGGACGGGGGGGATTGGGTCGTCAACGGCTCTAAGCACTTTATCTCTGGCGCTGAGCATGCCGACTTTTTCATCGTGTTTATAGCAACCGGCGTCGATGACACGCCGAAGGGGCCAAAGAAACGGATCACCACGTTCCTTGTGGATCGCGGCACACCCGGGTTCGAAGTGCGTGAGGGCTACAATTCCGTCAGCCACAAGGGCTACAAGAATTACATCCTCTATTTCGACAACTGCCGCTTGCCCGATGCGCAAGTCCTGGGTGCGGTCGACGGCGGATTTGCTGTGATGAATGAGTGGCTCTATGCCACACGCCTGACGGTAGCCGCCTTCAGTGTTGGCCGTGCCCGACGCTGTTTTGATTATGCGCTGAACTACGCGGCAGAGCGGCAGCAATTCGGCCAACCCATCGGCAAGTTTCAGGGCGTTGGTTTTCAAATCGCGGACATGATCACCGAAATTGATGCGGCGGATTGGCTGACGCTGGCCGCCGCATGGCGTCTCGACCAGCAACTCCCGGCCAATCGGGAGATTGCGTCAGCGAAGCTTTACGCGTCCGAGGCGCTTGCCCGCGTGACGGACGCGACCCTGCAAATCTATGGTGGGATGGGGCTGATGGATGACTTTCCCATCGAACGTTTCTGGCGCGACGCACGGGTCGAGCGCATTTGGGACGGCACCTCCGAGATCCAGCGCCACATCATCAGTCGCGACCTCTTGCGCCCCCTGGGGGCCTGATGCGCGGGTTAGACCGCCTTTTCAGACCCCGCTCCATCGCGGTGTTCGGTGGGGGAGACTGGGTGCCCGCAGTCGTTGAGCAGTGCCGCAAGATTGGCTTTGATGGCCAGATTTGGCCGGTCCATCCAACACGAGCCGAAATTGCTGGTCAGCCCGCATATCGCGATGTGGAGGCCCTTCCCGCACCGCCGGATGCCAGTTTCATCGGCGTGAACAGGCACGCTACGCTCGACATCGTTCGCGCCCTTGCGCACCGGGGATCCGGCGGAGCGGTCTGCTTTGCTTCCGGCTTCAGCGAAGCGCAAGCCGAACTTGCGGATGGGGCGGGCCTGCAAGCAGATCTTCTGGAGGCAGCAGGTGAGATGCCCGTTCTGGGGCCAAACTGCTACGGATTTCTCAACTACCTCGATCGGGTCACAATCTGGCCCGACCAGCATGGTGGCCTTCCGGTTGAGCGTGGCGTGGCCATCGTCATGCAATCCTCCAATATCGCGATCAATCTGACGATGCAGACCCGTGGCGTTCCCATCGCCTATATGGTCACCGTGGGCAATCAGGCGCAGACAGGCATGTCTGAAGTGGGTGCAGCCCTGTTGCGCGACCCGCGTGTCACCGCACTGGGCCTGCATATCGAGGGGATAGGCGACCTGCGGGCTTTCGAAGCGTTGGCGGCGCAGGCCCGCACGCTCGGCAAGTCAATCATCGCCCTCAAAGTGGGACGATCACCACAAGCGCGCGCTGCCACGATCTCTCACACGGCGTCCTTGGCTGGCAGCGACGCCGGCGCCAACGCGCTTCTCTCCCGCCTTGGGATTGGGCAAGCCAGCAGCGTCGCGGGCTTTTTGGAGGCGCTCAAACTGCTGCACGTGACCGGTGGGCTGACCTCGGACAGGATCGCGGCCATGTCCTGTTCGGGGGGCGAAGCCAGCCTGATCGCTGACAGCTTTGTCGACAGCCCTGCCACCTTCCCGGCCCTCGTGCCAATGCAGTCAACGGCCCTGCGCGATGCGCTTGGCGCGAAGGTCGCCTTGGCCAATCCGCTGGACTATCACACGTATATCTGGGCTGACGAAGACGCGATGACGGCCACGTTCACAGCAATGATGCAGGCTGACCTTTCCCTTGGCATCGTGGTGCTGGACTTTCCGCGTCCAGACCGCTGCCCGGCCCCGGCGTGGGACTTGGTGGTCAACGCCGTCCGCCGAACCGCAGCAGACGTGGGTAAGCCGATGGCGATCCTGTCATCTCTGCCTGAAACCATGCCCGAACAAGTGGCCATCCAGCTCGTCCGAGAGGGCATTGTCCCGCTCTGTGGCATGGCCGAAGCGGTGGAGGCCGTCGGAACAGCGCTTTCCCTCTCCAGATCAGAACCCGCGCCCCTTTTGTTGCCAGACCCTGTTGCGGCTACGATCACGCTTTCTGAAGCAGAAGCAAAGTCAGCCCTGAACGGCTATGGCGTGCCCATCCCGGCATCAGAACGCGCCGACACTCTGCGCGAAGCAATCGAGGCCGCCACGCGCATCGGCTTTCCCGTCGTGGTTAAGGGGGAGGGCCTTGCCCACAAGACGGAGGCTGGGGCCGTCGCACTTAATCTTTTATCGCCTGAAGACGTGGCGCAGGCCATCGGCCAGTTGCCTGTGACGGGCTATCTGGTCGAGGAGATGGTGCAGGACACGGTTGCGGAACTGCTGATCGGTGTCGTTCTGGACCCTGCTCATGGCTATGTGCTGACGCTGGCGGCTGGCGGCACGCTAACCGAAGTTTTGTCTGACAGCACATCCCTGCTTGTTCCATCTTCACGTGACTCCATTCGAACCGCGCTGACCGGACTGCGTCTCTGGCCTGTCTTGCAGGGTTACCGCGGCAAACCGCCCATCAATTTGGACGCTCTGCTCGACACCGCGATGGCCGTGCAGGACTATGTGATCGCGGAGCGCCCTGCCGAGGTTGAGATCAATCCCGTCCTCTGTTCGCCAAAGCGAGCCATTGCTGCCGATGCCCTGATCCTAAGAAAGGCCTGACCCATGACCGACGCACCGATCAAAACCCAGCGCAACGGGCACGTGCTCGAAGTCACCCTCGACCGGCCAAAGGCAAATGCCGTCGATCTGGCCACAAGCCGTATCATGGGTGAGGTCTTTACCGACTTTCGCGACGACCCCGAATTGCGCGTCGCAATCCTCACCGCCGCTGGTGAGAAATTCTTCTGCCCTGGCTGGGACCTGAAGGCCGCCGCAGATGGGGACGCGGTGGATGGGGACTACGGTGTCGGCGGTTTCGGAGGACTGCAAGAATTGCGGGGCCTGAACAAGCCGGTGATCGCCGCAGTTAACGGTATCTGCTGCGGTGGTGGGCTTGAGATTGCACTTTCCGCGGACATCATCCTCGCAGCCGACCACGCGACCTTCGCCTTGCCCGAAATCCGATCTGGCACGGTTGCTGACGCGGCCAGCATCAAGCTGCCAAAACGGATCCCGTACCATATCGCGATGGAGATGCTGTTCACCGGTCGTTGGCTGGACACGGACGAGGCTGCCCGCTGGGGCCTGATCAACCACGTCTATCCGGCTGCGGACCTGATGGGCGAGGCGCGCAAGCTTGCCGAATTGCTGGCGTCAGGCCCACCGCTTGTCTACGCGGCCATCAAGGAGGTTGTGCGCGAAGCGGAGGGAATGAAATTTCAGGATGCCCTCAACAAGATCACGAAAAGCCAGTTTGAGACTGTTGAGCGGCTGTATCGCTCGGAAGATCAGCTTGAAGGGGCTAGGGCCTTTGCAGAAAAACGCGATCCGGTCTGGAAAGGGAAATAGGGCACCATCGTCGCGGGGCCGAGCGTCGCAATAGTTAAGAAAAACTAAAAAAAATTTGTCCTCGATGGAACCAATCATAGGTTTCAAGCATTGGGGAGGGTTGGCATTGACTGATGCGGCCAATGAGATGACGCTGCGGAGCAGACTGCGCGGCGACACAATGCGAATGCATATCGCGCTGGACGAACGCGTCAGCGCGTTTGATTTGGCGTGCTCAGATGGGCTGCGCGCCTACCTTTGGATGCAAGCGGCTGGTCTTGTCCACGTCTGCTCGGGCCCCCTCTCTCACCCAGTTCACGTCATGGTCGATGATCTGCTGTTGCGGGCCAAATCTGACCTCGCAGCGCTGGAAGCGCCTGACTTGCCGCACGCTAATCCCCACAATCTTGACCAACTCGCGACAGCATATGTCCTTTGCGGTTCGCGCCTTGGGAATTCGATCCTAAAGAGGCGCTGGCAATCCGGCGCTGTTGGACGACCCGAAGCCTATTTCAGCGCCCCATCTTATATCGAGCTTTGGCGCGCCTTCGTTGCAGAAGCGAGCGCTCAGCCCGCCTTCGGCCATCACGCCGATCGTGTGGTGACGGATGCGAATGCTCTATTCGGCACATTCCTCTCCCTTGCAGAAGATGCTGCACGTCACCGAGTGAAAGCCCATGTCTGAGCAAAATTCAGTTCACCATATCGACGACGTAGACCTTACAAGCTGTGATCGGGAGCCGATCCACCAGCTTGGGCATGTCCAAAATTATGGTGCGTTGATCGCATGTTCTTCGGACTGGAACATTGCCCACATCTCGATGAATGTCGGCCAGATTTTGGGGATCGAGCGGTCTGCGGGGGATCTGGTTGGTGTTCCTCTGCGTGACATTCTGCCGGAAAAGTCGGTGCACGACCTGCGCTCACAGGTTCAGATGCTGGCGGGCCCGGATGCGGTGGCGCGTCTCTTTGATTTTGACTTGTTCGAAGATGGACGCCCATTCGACATTGCCGTTCACCAGTCTGGGCAGCATGTCATTCTCGAATTTGAACAGCGCGCGGCCGGGCGGCGCGTCGGTGCGGATTCCCAGATCGTTCAGGGTCTGCTCGCGCGCATCCGTCGCCATGGAAAAGTCGAAGATTTGGCGCGGGAGGCCGCGCGCGGCCTCAAGATGCTGACCGGCTATGACCGTGTCATGGTCTACCGTTTCGAAGAGGACGGATCCGGCACGGTGGCCGCAGAGTTTGCCAATCCGGGGATGGAGCCGTTTCTGGGCCTCAGGTACCCTGCAACGGATATTCCCAAACAGGCCCGCGCGCTCTACAAACGGAACCTTTTGCGGCTCATCGAAGACGTGGACGGCCAAATTCACCCGATCGAGCCACGGATTAGCCCCGACGGAACGCCACCTGACCTGTCGCTCGCGGCGACACGGGCGGTCTCCCCCATTCATCTGGAATACCTGCGCAATATGGGCGTAGGCGCCACTCTGACGGTTTCCATCCTGTGCAAAGGGGAGCTTTGGGGCCTGTTTTCGTGCCACCACAACAGCCCCCGGCATATCGGGTTTGAAAAACGCATGACGGTTGAGCTTTTCAGCCAGTTCTTCAACTACGAGCTCAATCAGCGTCTCGCCAGTCAGGAGTTGGAGGAGATCGAGCGCGCCAACCAGATGCATGGTCGCTTCATGTCGCGCATGAGCGGCGGCGAAAGTCTTTTGGACAGTTTCGAAACCTTCGAACGGGAAATTGCCGAGGTGATTTCATTCGACGGGATCGCGATTTTCACCGATAGCGTCTATCGCTCGCAAGGGCGGGCGCCAACGGCTGAGGAATTCAGCCGCCTCGCCAGATTCCTGAACACCGCACCACCGGGAGAAATCTACAAAACCGATGAGATCGTCGCCCGCTATCCGCAAGGAGAGGAATTTGCAGATCGGGCGGCTGGTTTCCTCGCGCTGCCGATCTCGCGAAAGCCACGCGACTACATTGTCTTCTTCCGTCAGGAGCTGGCGCAATCGGTGAATTGGGCCGGAGACCCGAACAAGGCCGCAGGCCTGTCAGCCGATGGACGCAGCCTGACGCCGCGCAACAGCTTCGCAAGCTGGCGCCAAATTGTGCGTGGCAAATGCCAACCTTGGACAACGCGCGAACTGCGCGCGGCTGATGCCCTTCGAGTCACGCTTCTCGAAGTGGTCCTGAAGATGAGTGACGATGCGAATGCAGCCCGGGCGCGGGCGGCTGAGCAACAAGAATTGCTGATCGCAGAGTTGAACCATCGGGTTCGCAACATCCTGAATCTGATCCGTGGCCTTGTCTCCCAGACTGGGCAGGAGGCCGTTTCGGTCGAAAGCTATACCCGCATTCTGGACGATCGCATCAGCGCCCTTGCGCGCGCTCATGACCAGTTGACCAACCGCAACTGGGATTGGGTTCCACTCAAGGCACTGATCCGGACCGAGCTGCAGGCCTTTGAGAGCACAGCTCTCGGCGCAGTCGACTTGACCGGGCATGATATCGACCTGTCGCCCGCAGCGTTCTCAACCATGGCGCTCGTCATTCATGAGCTGATGACCAATGCTGTCAAATATGGCGCGCTTCGCAGCGAGGGTGGCAAGGTCGCAATCCATCTGGCGATTGGTGCAGAGGGTGAGGCCCATCTGAGCTGGCAGGAAACTGGCGGCCCCAAGGTGGAAACGCCCAGCCGACGGGGTTTCGGCACTACAATCATCGAAAGGTCGATCCCTTACGAAATGCAGGGCAAATCGCGGATGTGGTTTAATCCCGGTGGTCTCGAAGTGGCGCTGGAAATCCCGGCTCGGCACGTGGCTGCCGGTGAAGCAATCGATGACACGGACCAAGATGAAAACGGCGCCGATGACATTGAAAGCCCGCTGAGTGGCGCGGCCCTTGTCGTTGAAGACAACATGATCATCGCAATGGAGGCTGTCGACATCCTCGAAGATTTGGGGGCGACACGTGTTGAGACGGCAGGCAGCGTTGCCATCGCGATGGAGGTTCTTGGAAAAGACGTGCCGGAGTTCGTCCTGCTGGACGTGAATTTAGGCACAGAAACCTCCGCCGAGGTCCTAAAGGCCTGTCTAGCGCAGAAAATCCCGGTCATTCTCGCAACTGGCTATGGCGAGCGGCAGGAGATGACGCTTGCCCATCCCAATGTGCCAGTTGTGGCGAAGCCCTACACAAAGGCGGAGATACGCAAGGCGTTGGCAGGTTTGCGCCGCGCCTAACGCCATATCTCTTTCGCTCAGGCCCACTATCCTTTCGCGTCCTGCGCCTATGTTTTTGCGCCGTAGGACAATGGCCTGCGGGGAAGTAGGCTTGTGTGGTCTAGTGAAAGGAGACAGCCATCAGATACATGAAAAGATACGCCGTTCGGGCGGCACCTTCCCTCAGCCGCCTGAACGCTTCGGCTTGCAATTCCCGTGGCTCTCACTTTTGGTACATCAATGGCAATTGATGATTCAGATATTCGACTCGTCCGCAAGGGCTGGGCGACCGCAGTGGCCGCGGCCGACCAGACAGCGCAGAGTTTCTATGCCAATCTCTTTCGCATCGCGCCGGGAACCCGGCCGCTGTTTCGTGAGGATATTGACGTTCAAGGGCGCAAGCTTGTGGAAACACTCGACTTCATTGTCGATCATCTTGATGAGCTCGACACGCTGCTGCCTGCTGCGCGTGATCTTGCCATCCGGCATACCGCCTATGGCGTCCAAACCGAGCATTACGACCATGTTGGGACGGCCCTTATCACAACCTTGCAAGACCTTCTCGGTCGCGATTTCACCGATGAAGATCAGGCTGCGTGGACCCGCGTCTATGGCACTTTGAGCGGACAAATGATTGCTGCGACGTCGGCCTGACACGTCCAGACTATCCGTTCGTATAGCGCTCCTATCCGACTGCCCACGGGCGGCTGGGCCGCTTTTGCACTATCTATCCTGTCAGCACAGCCCAGCAGACCGGATTCGCCATGAAAATCGACGTGATCAACGCAAGCCTTTCCGACGGCGCAGATTCGCTCGCCGCGCAGATTTCTGCCCTTCCTGAAAAGCCGAGTTTCATTTCTGTCCAACTCAACTGTGAGCTTGATCCGGCGGCAATCATCGCGGCGGCTGACGATGCCGCGCTTATTGGTGCGACCTCTGCCCTTGGTAGTATGAGCGATGCGGGCCCGATTGATGGAGCAGTTGCGTTCTGCATTTCTGATGCCGACGGTGACTATGGCGTCGGAACTGCCGCCCTCGCCGATGATGCGACTGCGGCTGCCCGACAGGCTACGACGGATGCCTTGCGCAACGCCGATCGGATCGGGGAGCAGCCCGCGCTGGTCTGGGTGATGACGACACCGGGGCGGGAGGAGGCCGTTCTGGCGGGGATCGAGGCTGTTGTGACTGCCCATGTCCCCATCATCGGTGGCAGTGCTGCGGACAATACAGTTTCAGGCGACTGGTTCGTCTTTGGTCAGGACGTCCTAAAGGGCGATGCAGTTGCCGTCGCCGTTCTCTTTCCCAGCGGACCAGTGCAACACGCCTATCAGAACGGCTACGCACCGACAGAGCATTCCGGCACGGTTACGCGCGCAGAAGGGCGGCATGTCCTTGAACTCGACGGGAAACCCGCGATGGATGTCTACCGCGAGTGGACGGCCGACTCTGTTCCTGCGGCGCCTCCTTCCGGCGACGAACCGCGGGCCATTCTTGCAGAGAGCACCCTCTGGCCCTTGGGCCGGGAAATCGGCTCTCTCAATAACGTGCCGCAATATCTGCTGGCGCACCCCAGTGGCGTCGACAGCGCAGGGGGGCTGCATCTTTTCGCGGATGTGGCCGAAGGGGAAACACTGGTTCAGATGTCGGGCAGCATCGGCGGCCTCGTCAGCCGCGCGGGACGGGTCGCGACACTTGCAAAGGATGCCGGCTCCTTACGCGACCGCCGTATCGCGGGCGCGTTGATGGTCTATTGTGGTGGCTGCATGTTTGCAGTGCGCGATCACATCGACGCTGTTTGTGACGGCGTTGCGGACGCGCTGCCAGAAACACCATTCGCGGGCTATTTCTCCTTTGGTGAGCAGGGCCCCGTGGTCGGTGGCGAAAACCGCCATGGTAACCTCATGATCTCTTGCATAGTATTTGGCGAGGCCAGCTGAGGAGATCCACATGGCAAGCGATGAGGCGCTTCGCGAAGCGCTTCTCGAATTGCAGACCCTGCGGGAGCGTGAGACGGCGGCGCACACGACGACGGCGAACCTGCTTGCCTGTCTGGAGGCCCTCAACTCCGCTGAAGACCCCCGCACCGGCCTCAGGGCGCTTTTGCAAGTGCTGGTCTCTCGCCTGAATGCCGATCAAGCGATGCTGGTCGAGGGCGTCGGAGGCATGCGAACGCGGGTCACTATCTCGGACGGGAGCACGCCCGCGGGTGCAGAGATTGTGTTCCCCTTCTCACCCTTTCGACGCCAGCGCAATCTGATGGATCTGCATGCCGCAGGGGAATGGAGCAGCGATGCCCTGTCCTTTGACGACCTAAACAGTGTCCTTGTGGCACCCGCGGGGGGCGAGCTGACACTATTGGTGCTGGCTCAGGAGCCCGCTGCCTTCGCGGCCCTCGACTCAGAGCTTGCAAGCAAGGTTGCTCCCCTAGCAGCACAAGGGTGGCGGTCTGCGAAGCTGGTGAGTGAAAACGCCCTGCTTGCCGCGACAATTCAGGGATCGTCCTCTGGTTTTGCCATTTCGGATGCACGCACGGATGAAAAACCGCTGATCTACGTGAACCCGGCGTTTGAAGAGCTTTCGGGCTATAGCGCTGCGGAAGTGTTAGGCCGCAATTGCCGGTTCCTGACGGCAGAACCGGAAAACTCCCCTGAACGCCGTCGGTTAAGCGCGACGGTTGCCCAGAATGGGCGCGGGCGGTTTCTGTTGCGCAACAAGCGCAAGTCGGGGGAAGGATTCTGGAACGAACTCACGCTATTTCCAGTGCTGAACGAACAGGATGAAGTCACCCATCTGGTCGCCACCCAAACTGACGCCACCGTCAGGGTGCAGGCCGAAGAGGATCGCGACGCGGTCCGCACCCGGATGGAGGCTGCGCTTCGTGCAACTGAAGATGCGTTTCTCATCGTTGAGCCTGACGGCCAGATTATCTTTGCCAATGCCGCCATGCGCGAACAATTCCCATCTGACACCATTGGATGGGCACGCGGATCACGTTTCATCGACAATTGGGCCGATTACCTCAATGCCCTGCCCCGCGCCCCTGCGGAGGAGCTGCGCGTTCCCGATTTCGCAAGATTGGCGCGCGAAGGCGCACGGCGCGAAGTGTCTTTCCCCGATGGCCGATCCTTCTTGATGAATGCCTCGCGGATGGAAGATGGCGCCTTTGTGGTCTTCGCGACCAACATCACGGCGTTGAAAGTGGCGGAGAGGGTGTCTTTGCAACAGCTCGCCGCCCTTGATGCAGCCCTTGACGGGATTGCGTTGGTGGACAAATCCGGCCGCATCCTCTCGCTAAACAGCGCAGCGGTCGGCCTGTTGGGTTTCCGCGATCAGGAAAGTGCGATGGGGCACAAGTGGCCGCGTCGTTATGTTGGGGCAGAGCCAGATATGGAGACACCGGCCATCGTTGCCCGTTCTGGCGAGCGCGAGGAGGAAAGGCATGAGATCAGCCTTTCCCCCACACGCTATGGGACCGTGCTGGTCATTCGGGACGTTACCGCCCGATTGCGGGAAGAGGACAAGGCCCGCAGCTTGGGAGAGGCACTTGCCGTTGCCCAAAGGCGGGAGGCTGTTTCGCAGATCACGGCTGGATTGGCCCATGACTTCAATAACGTGCTGTCCGCAATCATGGGGTCCGCGTCTCTGATCTCGATGGACAACAACGTTCATGAGAAGGCGCGCGGGCATGCCGCTCGGGTCGAGACGGCAGGTCGATCTGCCGCCAAACTGGTCAACCGGTTGCTCGATATGGGCACCGAGGCGCAAGATCACAGCCTGTTCGACCTACGATCGGCCCTGACCGACCTCCCCGATCTTCTCGGGTCCAACCTCCCGGGCAATCAGCGCCTCAAAATTGATGCCGGTCCTCAGGCACTCGTTGTCGAGGGCGATATGGCGGAGCTATCGCAAATCCTGCTCAACATGGTGCTCAACGCACGCGATGCGATGGGGGACAGTCCGGGCCAGATTACACTCAGCCTGTCGAGTCACACGCCCCAACGTACAACGCAGGAGGCCGTTGGCGTGCTCGAAGCAGGTCAGCACTATGCGTTGATCGAAATCCAGGATGAGGGGGCGGGTATAGACGCTGACGCCCTGCCAAAGCTATTCGATGCCTATTTCTCAACAAAAGGGGCCAAGGGGACAGGTCTGGGCCTTGCCGTCGCCGCGACGCAGATCCGCGCCATGCGCGGCGCAATCGACGTGCAATCCACCTTGGGCGAAGGAACGATCATGCGCCTGTTCTGTCCTCTGGCCGAACTGTCTGAAGCAGCGCAGCAAAGCGACGATACCGCGACTGACATTTCACTTGCAGGCACGACACTGCTGGTGGTCGACGATGATTCAGGCGTTGCCGAAGTCCTCTCTGCGTTCCTCGAAGCCCAAGGGGCCGAGGTCGCGACCTGCGAAGATCCGCTGGATGCAGCCGAGGCGCTGGCAGAAGATCCCGATTCTTGGTCTGCGCTGATCACAGACTACGATATGCCCGGAATGAATGGTGGTGAGTTGGTGGAGCACACGCGCACCGTTGCCCCGAATGTACCGATCTTCGTCGTAACCGCGCTGGCCCGGCGCACCACCGACCCACGCCTGCGGGCCGAAAATATCGCCGGCTTGTTTGCCAAACCCGTCGATTTGCGCAAACTGGCCGAAGCCATTTCGGAGGCCCTGCCGGGCCGTGACTGAGGAAACGCCCTGCTCATGCGCATTCTGATTGCCGACGACCACGACCTTGTGCGCGAAACGCTTAGCGCCTTTCTCACCAATGAGGGGGAATTCGAGGTGGTCCTGGCAGAGGATTTGCCATCAGCAAAGGACAGGATTGCCGAAGACGGTCCCTATGATCTCGTGCTGCTCGACTATGGAATGCCCGGCATGAACGGGCTCGACGGATTGGGCGAAGCGCAGGCGGCAAATGGCGGCAAACCTGTCGCGCTCATGTCCGGTATCGCACCGAAGGAGATCGCGCAAAAGGCCGTCGATCAGGGTGCCGCGGGCTTTCTGCCCAAAACGATCGCGGCCAAATCGCTCGTCAATGCGGTCAGGTTCATGTGCATGGGCGAAACCTATATCCCGCACGATTTCCTGACCCGCGAGGAAGAAGAGGTCGCAAAACATCCTCTTGCGGCCAAAATGTCAGAACGGGAACTTCAGGTGCTCGGCGGCCTCTGCCGTGGGCTGTCCAACAAAGAAATAGCGCGCGAGCTGGATTTGCAGGAAGTCACCGTGAAGCTTCACGTGAAGACGCTGTCCCGCAAGTTGGAAGCGCGCAACCGCACACATGCTGCGATGATCGGGAAAGAAGCGGGACTCGTCTGAGAGCGGTCAGCGAGACGCCGCACTTACCCTGCGCCAAGAGTTGACCAGCGACGTTCAGAGAAATACCCGGCCAAATGGTCAAATGTCAGCCGGATCCGCCGACTGGTCTGAATTTCGCGATGCGTGACCAGCCACACCGGCACGCTCATGGTGGGGCGGTCATCCAACACACGCACCAGTCCCATTCGGTCCCTGCCTTCTGTGACAGGAAGGATTGCCACCCCTGCCCCCGCGCGGGCGAGTTCGTACATCGCGCTTCCACTGGTCGTCGTGATCCCAAAACTCTCCACACTCACATCCAGACCCATATGCTTCAGCTGAGGGATCAACCGCTCCGCCTTTTCGAACCCGATGAACGGCAAGGCGGAGATTTGCTGTGCCGTCTCCAAGGGGCCGTATCGTTCAGCCAGCGACGGTGCCACGAAGAGCCCTACCTCGATATCCGCCAGTCTTCTTGCCACCAGATCGGGCTGCTCTGGCCGGACATGGCGAATGGCAATGTCCGCATCCCGGCGTGTAAGATCTGAAACCTGATTGAGCGGGATGAGCTCGATCCGAATGCCCGGATGCGCGTTCCGCAAAGCGATCAGGCATTCAGGCATGGCGTATGCCGCCATCGCGTCACTGCAGGTCAGGCGTACCACGCCTTCAACCGCAGTGCTCTGCCCCGTTGCCGACAATGAGATCCGCGACGCTGCATCCGCCATGGCGCGCACATGGCTTAGCAATTCAGCGCCCGCATCGGTGATCTGCATCTTGCGTGTCCCACGCTCGAACAGCGTCAGGCCCAAAGCATCCTCCAGCACGGAGATCTGTCGGCTCAATGTCGGCTGCGTCTGATCCAACGCCCGCGCTGCACCGGATAGGGAGCCGTGCTCCACCGTCGCCAAAAACGCACGTACATGATTCCAGTCAAAGCTGATCGCGGCCCAGTTCATAGTTTTTTGTATATCCACTATCCCAATTTCGTCAATTTTATACAGATTTCGAATAGCTGAAAAGAGAGCGCAAAGGAGATACCCATGTCTGACAGCGCCCCTCTCACCACGATTGCACCGACCGTTCCCGTAATTGCGTTCGGGATGGGCGGATGGCGCATCTCGATCGCGCGCGAGGTATTAAGCCCTGATCATTTGCGCGCCCGATATGACCGCTTTGCCGCTGGCTGGCAGGCCCGCATCGACCGGCTGCAATTTGAACAGGCTTATGAAGAGCTGCTAACCCGCGCCGACGTCGCGCATGTTTTCGCCGATCATACCCGCCCGATCGCGGTGCTCGATGCCGGTATCGGAACAGGGGCGATGTCGACCGCGCTCTGCCGGACGTGGCCCGGGCAAGTTGCATTGAGTGGCGTCGATATTTCCGCAGACATGCTGTCCGAGGCACGGAAGCGGCTTAAACCCCTCGTGCACTCGCTGACACTCACCCAAGGTGACATAGAGCGACTGCCCCTGCCTGATGAGAGCCTCGACATCGTAATGATGGCACATGTGCTTGAGCACATTCCGGACCCGGCCCGGGCGCTGGCCGAACTCTTTCGCGTCTTAAGGCCTGGCGGAGTGTTGATCACAAGCATCACCCGCCGCAGCTGGGCCGGGGCCTATGTCCAGCTGCTATGGCGAACACACAGTGTCAGTATCGGCAAAGCAAAATCATGGCTGAATGCCGCGGGCTTCACGCGCACCAAAGCGCTCCCTTTTTCTAAGGCGTATCCGGCCCGAAAATTCAGCATCGCCTATGTCGCGCACAAACCTTTGTGAACGTTGGACAGAGCTGCGACGACCAACTGTCGCATAGACACTGACGTGAGCCAAAGTGACTCTCGCAACGTAGTTTCCCTTAGGTCTTGTGATCGCAGGATCGATCCGGCACTCACTGCGTTTAACCACAGCGCCCACTTTAATGGACCATGACGAACAGCGTTCCCACAGATGAGACCCTTGTAGCTTTGGCCTATGCCATGGCGATTGGTCCTGAGCGGCTCTATGAGTTGCAGGAAGGGCTGTCGGCACGGCTGCGTGAGGCTGGGGGCGATGGAAGCACATCCGGTGAAGAGCTGATTGCCGGTGAGTTCGGGTCGCTGGAAGCGCATTTCGCAAATGCGTTGGAGATGCTGCACCAAGGATCGCGGCAGCGCCGTCCAGCATGGAACGCCATTCAGTTGATGGAGCAGGACCACCGCGCGTTGGCGATGGTCGGGCAGGGTGCAGAAGTCCGTTATGCGAATGATGCAGCGCGTCGGGCGCTGGGCTTGGCGACCGATGGGCCGATTGATATCGACTTGCTCGAAGAGGGCTCGGAAGCGGCATTCAGGGCCGCATTGTCGCGGCTGGGTTCGGTTGAAGACAATCGTATCCTTGGCATCTTCAAAATGATGGACGCCCAGGGCGGCCCGCCCCGACAGATGGGGCTGAAGCAAGTGCGCGACGATAATGGTGTCGCGACAGGATATCTGTTCGAGATGAGCGCTATCTGGGACGTCGTTCTGGCAACGAAGTTCAAGGACCTGATGAAGTTGACCGGGGCTGAGCTGGAGATCTTGCGCGCGATTGTAACTGGCATGACATTAAGTGATCTGGCGGAAGAACGCGGTCGCAAGGTCAGCACCGTGCGCTTGCAGGCGAAACGGCTGTTGGCGAAGCTTCACCTGCGTTCTCAGACGGAACTTGCCTGTCTTTATGCCGCTTTTGCCGAGAATGAGGCACGCGGTACCCGGTCCCCGGCCTGGGACGATGCGGACAATCATCCGCGCCGCCGTTTTGAAAGCTCGGCAGGGCGTGTCCTCACTTATGAGGTAGCCGGCCCGCCTGCCGGTCGGTCCATCGTCTTTTTTCCGGCTTTGCTGGGCGGTACGACGCTGACGCCGGGGATGTATCGGCAGCTTTTCGCACGGGGGTTGCGCCTGATCATGGTGTGGCGTCCGGGTATGGCGGGATGCTCGCCGCCGTCCGATCCCACGATGAGCGCGTTTCGAGACTATGCCGCGGATATGGCCGAACTGCTTGATATGTTGGGCATCGAACGTTGCCCGGTGATCGGGCACATCACCTCGATCATGTTTGCCTACGGGCTGGCATGTCATCAGCCTGACCGGGTCGAGTCCGTTATCGGGGTGAACCCCACGACGCCATGTCATCGCGGTGCGCATGTGTCCGCGATCTCGGTTGACGAAAAGCTGCGCTTCATGTTGATGCGGCGTGCCCCCAAAGTTGGGCGGATGCTGGTTCATGCCATGCTGGCCAAAGTCGAAGCTGGGTTTGATGAGGAATTTCTCACACGGTTCCTGGACAATAAGATTGACCACGAAACCATGCAGGACCCGCATTTGCGTGATGGGTTCCGCAAAAGCTTCTCGAAAACGATTGAGCAGGGCTATGACAGCTTCTCTCACGAGTTGGCCTTATGCGGGTTGGACTGGCAGCCGGTGGTTGACGGAACACGTTGCCCCGTCGTCCTTTGCGTAGGGGAAAGCAATCCGGTCTACTCACCAGATCTGCTGCGGACATTTGCGCACGCGCAGCATGACACCAAGGTGCTTGGCCTATCCGGGGCGGCGCATCTTTTGTTCTACCAGCGGATGGATGCAGTTTTGGATGCCATCCCGCATGCCGATGCGCTAACGGATCGCTTGGCAGGCTAGAACCAAAAGCGGCGCACTTATCCCATATGGGATATTTGGATTTGCGCGCGGATCGCGCACAAGCGGCACACCAATTTTCGAGAGTGTGCCCCATGTTTAAACGTTCCACGATCCTCGCGCTGTCCATGGTGGCGGGTCTTTCTGCGGCTGGTGCTGCGCAGGCTTGCCCAGACTATAGCCTGAATGGCACGCCAGATCGCTTTTCAAGCACCGACGCCTGGACCGAGCGTCGCTATCCAGTGATTGCGGGAGGGTCGGTCGATCTGGCCCGCTGCGGTTCTGTTCCCGGTGTCGGCAATGTCGCGCGTGCACCGGATTTCACCTTCTACTATACCCATAACGCCAATCACTCGCTGCGATTTCAGGCGCGTGCGGGCTGTGACACCGTGCTGATGGTCAACGATGCGACGGGTCGGTGGCACTGGGACGATGACTCAGCCGGTGGAACCAACGCGGAGGTGCACCTCTACTCCCCCCGCACCGGGTACGTCGATGTTTGGGTCGGCACCTATGGCAGCGGTTATTGCGACGCGACCCTACACGTTGAGTCCTTCTGATCCGGCACGCACTGACTCTTCCTGTCCCAAGCAGTAGGTTTGCAGTGTCGGTTAAATGCCCCGCGACGGAGTGCCCCCGCACCGTCGCGGGGCGAATTGTTTCTGCTGTTTCCCACCTGGGTCAATCTATCAGGTGATCGTGCAAGGTACTGATTGCCTTTGCTTGTCGGACTGTTACTTTATAAAGTACGGATGTGGTGCGATTGCATAGGGCGTAGGTCATGCGGAAGCGAGCAGCGGCGCGTCAGAGCGATGTTCTGACGGTTCTCAAGGGGTCTGATAGGCCCATGACGGCCTACCAGATCCTGGAATGCCTTCAGGTGAAGGAGCCAAATATTGCCGCGCCTACCGTTTACCGCACTTTGTCGGCGCTGACGGTCCAGGGTCAGGCTCACAAGCTGGAGTCAATCAAGGCCTTCGTGCCGTGTCGGTGTGAGCATTCTGAAAGTGTTCCGGTGCTCGCCATCTGTGAACGATGCGGGACCGTAGAAGAGCATGACGGCAGCGGTTTACTTCCAGAGCTGTCAGCTTTGACGGACAGGACAGCGTTCCAGGCAGAGCGGCATATTGTTGAAATTCATGGGCGGTGCAGCGGTTGCACCGCCTGACTCTCGTTTTCATCAGGATTGGGAAGATCATGCGAAGAGCACTTGGGATAGCCGTGGCACTGGCAGCGGGGCCTGCACTCGCGGATGAGACGCGCCAGCTGGATGCGCATGAACACGGGGTCGGCACACTGAATATCGCGATCGAGGCGGACAGCGTCGCGATGGAGTTCACGGCCCCCGGCGCTGATATTGTAGGGTTTGAGTATCAGGCCGAGAGTGACGAGGACCTTGCAGCGATTGAGACGGCGAAGACGCTCCTGCAAGCCCCTCTCGATCTGTTCACCATACCCGATGCAGCCGACTGTACCATTGCCGAGGTCGACGTTGAGTTGGAAGGCAATGCACACCATGAAGAACATGATGGGCACGATCACGCGGATCATGGTCACGACGATCATGACGATGCGCACGATCACGATCATACCGAAGCGCATGAGGGACATGCAGAGTTCCATGCGACCTATCTGCTGGAGTGTGAGAACGTGACAGAGGTCTCTCAAATCACGTTTGCCTATTTCGATGCTTTCCCGAACGCGCGTGAGGTCGAAGTTCAGCTTATCTCTGAGACCGGAGCGCGCGCATATGAAGTTACGCGCGCTGCACCTGTCCTCGATCTGGAGCGCTGAACAGACATGACTGCCCCCGTCCTTTCCCTATCGGGGGTGCGTTATGCCTGGCCGGGCCGAACGGCTTTCTCGATCGAGGTCGAGGCACTCTCGGTCGCGCATGGAGAAACCGTTTTGCTGCTGGGCGAAAGTGGGTCTGGCAAATCAACGTTGCTGTCTTTGATTTGTGGGACTGTCTTGGCTGATCAGGGTGTCGTGGCGGTTGACGGTCAGGACTTGAGCCAGCTTTCAAGCAGTGCGCGCGATCGCTTCCGGGCGGAATGGATCGGGGTGATTTTTCAGCAGTTCAATCTGCTGCCCTTTGGCACGGTTCAGGACAACATCGCCTTACCCTTGCGCTTTGCCCCCACGCGTCGTGACCGGGTACTGGATGTAGCGGGGGAAGCAGCGCGCTTATGTTCAGCACTTGGTCTGCCCGGCGGCATCCTGACTGAGAAAGCCGCCCGCTTAAGCGTCGGACAACAGCAACGCGTTGCCGTCGCACGGGCGCTGATTGGTGAACCGTCTTTGATTGTGGCGGATGAGCCGACCTCCGCACTTGATGCAGGCAGTCAGACCGCATTCCTCGACTTGATGTTCCAGCAGATTACCGCCTGCCGCGCGTCCCTTTTGATGGTCAGTCATGATCCGGCTCTTGGGCAGTATTTTGATCGTGTGGTGCGGATGGAGGATGTGGCCCGGGTTGAAAGACGCATGACATGATTGCCCGGTTAGCCATTGCCTCACTCTTTGCGCGGGCTCTGACGGTGGGGATGACAATCCTGGCCATTGCCCTGTCGGTTGCTTTGTATCTGGGTGTTGAGAAAATCCGCACCGGCGCCAAGGCCAGCTTTGCGGACACCATTTCGGGAACGGACCTGATTGTTGGGGCGCGCTCCGGCTCCGTCCAACTGCTGCTCTATTCTGTGTTCCGCATCGGCAACGCGACCAACAATGTAACGTGGGAGAGCTATCAGGACATTGCAGCACGGCCAGAGGTCGAGTGGATCGTGCCAATCTCCCTGGGGGACAGTCATCGTCAGTTCCGCGTGATGGGCACAACACCAGCTTTCTTTGAGCATTATCGCTATAGGCGAGGGCAGAACCTGCTGGTTGAAGATGGTGCATTGATTGCAGATCTGTTCGATGCGGTGATCGGTGCGGATGTGGCAGAAACTCTGGGCTATGCGGTGGGCGACCCGATCGTCGTCGCCCACGGGATCGCATCCTTCACAGAGCATGATGATCTGCCGTTCCGCGTTGCCGGTGTTCTTGAAAAGACCGGAACGCCGGTGGACCGAACGGTTATCGTCAGTATCGAAGCAATCGAGGCGATCCACGTCGATTGGCGTCGTGGTGCGCGCATACCCGGGCAATCGACACCCGAAGCCGTATTGCGCGATATGGATCTGACGCCGCAGGCGATCACGGCGGCCCTTGTCGGCGTGCAAAGCCCTTTGCAGACGTTTGCCTTACAGCGCGCGATCAATGAATATCGCGAGGAACCGCTGCTGGCGATATTGCCGGGCGTCGCGTTGCAGGAGTTGTGGGGCATTGTTGGTATTGCGGAAACAGCGCTCGTGGCGATTTCAGCAATGGTGGTTCTGACGGCATTGATCGGGATGATGGCGACCCTATTCTCCAGTTTGAACGAACGACGGCGAGAGATGGCGATTCTGCGCGCGGTCGGCGCTGGTCCGGGGACGATCCTGGGACTCTTGGTGACAGAAGCGATGCTGATGGCCGCATCAGGCGCGGTGTTGGGTATGGCGATTGTCTACGCTGTTCTCGGCGTTGCACGTGCACAGATCGATAGCGCGTTTGGCCTTTGGCTTCCTATCGATCCGCCAACCCTGCAAGAGCTTTGGGTTGTGCTGGCGGTCCTGGGCGCTGGCGGGATTGTGAGCCTGCTTCCCGCCATCCGGGCTTACAGGATGTCAGTTGCCGATGGTATGATGGTGCGTTCGTAGAGTATCGGTTTGAGGAGTTTTGCGATGGATCGCCGGACTGCGTTGATGATGATGTCAGGGTCGCTTCTCGTGCCCTCTGCCGGTTTTGCGACCGGCGCCCGCGAGATTACGTGGGATGATCTAATCCCCCCCGGCCTGCCCTATGCCCAAATCATTGGGGAAGGGGAAATGGATGTCATCAACGACACCTGGAACCCGATCTACGATGCCAATGCGACGAAACTGAACGAAACGTTGGATGGCGCCTATATTCGGATGCCCGGATTTATCATTCCCTTCGATGTCAGTGCCGAAGGTGTGACACATTTCATGCTTGTCCCATATCTGGGCGCCTGCATCCACACCCCACCACCCCCCGCCAACCAGTTGGTCATGGTCGATGCAGAGAAGCCCTGGCCGAACAACATGCTATGGGATCCGGTTTGGGTGACGGGAACGCTTCGCACCCGCCTTCAGGAGACGGATTTGGGCCAGACCGGATACCACATCAACGCTGATGAGATGGAGGTCTATGTCTGGTGACCTCGCTTGTTTCCAAGAGATGAGTCCCTAGTCTTCAATCCCATCGGGTTGGGGTTGAATCAGGATTGCCCTGAAGTCGTTGACGTTGGTCAGGGTCGGACCGGTGACTATGCTGTCACCAATGGACTGGAAGAGACCATGGGCGTCATTGATGGCGAGGGCGGCCACTGCATCAGCACCTTTCGAGAGGGTTTGCGGCCCCGCATATGCGCCGGCGATCTCGGCTGCGCCATCCACACCATCGGTGTCACAGGCCAAAACGTGTATGCCGGGTGCGCCGTTGAGCGCAACTGCAGCAGCAAGCGTGTATTCCGCATTGGGTCCACCGCTGCCGTCACCGCGCCTCGTCACCGTACATTCTCCGCCTGACATCAACAGAACGGGTGCATCTTGCGCAGTCAGCGTGTGCTGGATCTCCAACGCTCTTGTCGCGTGTTCAGCGGCCAGGTCACGGGCCTCTCCCTCCAGATTGTCGCCCAACATCTGCACTGTAATTCCGGCTGATCTTGCCTGTTCGGCGGCGATGGCTAGCGATCCAGACGGGGCGGCGATTGTGTAGGTTTCGGCGCGGGCCAGCGATGGATCATCGGGCGCGACGACCGATCCGGCCGCGACAGCATTTCGCCAATGGTCTGGTGCATCCGGGATCCACCGATCGAGCAGGGCAACGGCCTCTTGCGCGGAATGCTTCGCCCCTACAGTCGGGCCCGATGCGATGAGCGCTGGATCGTCGCCCGGAACATCGGAAATCAGAAGGGTGATCAGCCGCGCGGGATGGCATGCGGCGGCCAGTTTGCCACCTTTTACACTGGATACGAATTTGCGCAGGACGTTCATGTCTCCGATAGGCGCACCGGAGGCAAGCAACCTTGCATTCAGGTCAATCTTGTCCTCAAGCGTCAGACCATCTGCCGGGGCACACAACAAAGCAGAACCACCACCCGAGATCAGCGCGACGACAACATCATCGGCGCTGAGGTCACGCACCCGCTCCAGCAGGGTCATGGTCGCGTTAAGACCAGCCTGATCCGGGACCGGATGGGACGCCTCGACAATCTCGATCCCTTCGCAATCCCGCCCATACCCATAGCGCGTGATCACGAACCCCTCGCAAGGTCCATAGTGCGCCTCAACCGCTTCGGCCATGCGGGCAGAGGCCTTCCCGGCCCCGATGACCAACAACCGGCCGTCAGGTTTCGACGGTAGATGGGGGGCCACCACCTTCATCGGATCAGCGGCGGCAACAGCAGTTTGGAAAAGGTCAGTGAGAAAGGATTTCGGATCAGTGATCAGCGATGTCATCTGCTTCAATATCTGGAAAGGTCAGAGGAGCTGCTCGCCATAGTCACTGACGAGCAGATGCGTCGGGTCTTCATCTTCCTCGATTTTTGCGAAGCGTCCAATGGGTTCGCGGAAGATATTGTCCGTTTCGTCATCGTTGACCGTCGACACTTCGCCGATCAGCACATCACCGCCCTCACCCCAGAAAGCGTGCCAGTCGCCGGGCATGAGCGTGACACTCTCACCGGGTGCAAGGCGAAGCTTCTCGCCCGGCTTGAACGTACGTGCGATCCCGTCGCACAGAACCGTACCACCCTGGTCTTCGGCAAACCTGCCATCCGGATCGGAGCCGTAGAGTTCGACAACGAGGGTCGCACCGCCGCGATTGATGATGTCTTCGGCCTTCACCACGTGGGTGTGCATGGGGGACAGCTGCTCTTCGCGGGAGATCAGCAGCTTTTCTGCGTAACACATGCCGCCGCCACGCTGCAGGTCGTCGAGACGCCCATTGCGCAAGGTGAACAGAAACAACCCCATCTTGTCGAAATTGCCTGCGCCGTAATCCGTGATGTCCCAACCACAACGCGCATCGATCAAGCTACGGGCGACTGATGCATTCGCTTGGAATTCCTGAGGAGTCCAATAGGCAAAGGGCGGCAGGACAAAGCCGAACGAGCGGATCATCTCGTCAGCTTCGGCCATGATCTGATTGATGCGCGAACGCTTCATGCAACTTGTTCCTGCCTGTAAAGAATGTCGATTACCATCGCAGCCGTCCACGTGAAGTGGCCACCTCCACAAGGTTCGGCCGTGATGGGATCATAGTATTCGGCAAAGCCGCTTTTCTCAATCAGCCGCAGACTGTCATCCATCAAGCGTTGGGACATGACATGCTGACCCGCTTGCGCCAACCCGTCGGAGATCATCGTGTTCATGATCAGCCAAACCGGCCCTCGCCAATAGCGCGCGCCGTCAAATTCAGGCGCAACTGGATCGTGGCTGGGCACCAGAAATTCGGCAGTCTTTCCAATCTGGTTAAGGCGGTCCGCAATGGCCTGTGCACGACCTTCGGGGATGGGGGCGAAGACGGTTAGCAAGCCACCGATGGACGGGCTGTCGATGAATTCCTCCTTTGCCCGATCATAGCAAAGGTACTGACCGCGCGTATCGCTCCACAGCTGATCAAGGGCAGCCGTACCCTTCGCGGCCATTGCCCTGCTTTCCTTGGCAATTTCACCTTCACCCAGTGCAGCCGCAAGCTCTGCTACCGCCGCGCAGGAGCGGATCAGGATTGCGTTGAAACCGGGATCAACAACGCGGAAAGGCGACGCATCGTGCAGAACTTCCGTATCCCATTTCAGCGACCTGAAATGCTGAACCAGCCAGATATAGCGGTCATATTGCTCTTTCGTTGGGCGATGATCCGGGTTCGCATGCATTGTATCGCGCCGTGTGTATGGCTCCACCCCATCGGTCGGAACGGCCGCGAAGGGTGCGTCCCAGTCGATCGAGTTGTCGCGGCCGGATTCCCACGGGTGAATGATTGCGACCAATCCCTCACCTCGCGGATCGCGGGTGCGATAGAACCATTTGTGCCATGCGTGGATGCTGGGCAGCAGAGCGCGTGCACGTTCTTCCGCCAGGGATTTATCACGAGCCATATCCATCAGCCGTGCAACCGCGTAACCTGAAACAGGCGGCTGGGTGATACCGGATGTGGCAACGGGGCGAGCTGTCTGCCACACATCCGGGCCAGGAAAATAGCCATCGTCATGTTCATGAAAAATGATGTGCGGCACCATCCCACACGGCCATTGGTGGCTCATCAACGTGTCGATCTCGGTCCAAGCGCGCGCTTCGTCGAAGTGTACAAAGCCCAAGGCAGAGAGTGCGGAGTCCCAGTTCCACTGAAACGGGTAGAGCCCATGCGTCGGAACCGTATAGGCACCACGGTCATTCAGGCGGAGCACGTTCTTCGCTTCGGCAATCAGATCTTTCGTCATTACGACACCGCCAATGTGGTTGCAGGATCGAACCAGCGTCCGCGACCATCCTGCGGTGCCAGCGTAAGTGTATCCCCCATACGGACTTGCGTCTCGCTGTCGAGGATCGCCCGGAATTGGTGCCCTTCAACTTCACAAGTCACCAGGAGGTGGGCGCCGAGAGGTTCTACCACCTTGGCGCGCGCCTGAAAGCCTTGATCGGCAAGCGTCAGGTCCTCTGGCCGGATCGCAAATTTCAGATCCTTGCCCGCATTGGGGCCGTGGAGCGTCTGGCCCGCGACGCTCCACTGCCCTGCTGCTCCTGCCGGGGTGGCCGGGAGGAAGTTCATCGGTGGGTTGCCGATGAAACCGGCAACGAATTCGGCTGCCGGATCGCGATACACTTCGATCGGGGACGCGGCCTGCACGATCTTGCCTTCGTGCATGACACTGATCCGGTCGGCCATCGACATGGCCTCTACCTGATCATGGGTGACATAGATCGCGGTTGTGTTGCTCTCCGCCAGAACGCCCTTGAGTTCCGCCCGCATTTCCATCCGCAACAGTGCGTCGAGGTTTGACAGCGGCTCATCCATCAGGATCACATCCGGCTCCATCGCCAACGCACGGGCCACGGCGACCCGCTGTCGCTGACCACCTGACAGTTCGCCAGAATACCGCTTGAGCAACTGGTCGATGTGCATCAGCCCCGCTGTGCGCTCAACGCGCCGCTTGACCTGATCATTGGGCAGCTTTTGCATGCGCAATCCAAAGCCGATATTCTCGAACACGGTTAGGTGCGGGAACACGGCGTAGTTCTGAAAGACCATCGAGATCCCGCGATCCTTTGGGGGAAGGTGGTCAACGCGCTTCCCACCGATCCAGACCTCACCCTCCGATGCGGTTTCCAGTCCGCAGATGATCCGAAGCAGGGTGGACTTACCGCAGCCAGAGGCGCCGAGCAGGACCATGAACTCCTGATCATCAATTGTCAGATTGATGTCGTGCAGCGCCTGATAGTCGCCAAAGCGCTTTGCGACGTTCTTGATTTCAATAACAGCCATGATTGGGCTCCTTTAACTGGCAACCCGCGCTTAGCGGTTGGCGATGCCCCACATCGCGAAGAGGTACTTGCGAACAGCGAAGATGAAGATCAGCGCCGGCACGACGAGGATAAAGCCGCCTGCGAATTTCAGATGCAGTGGCGAGGTGTCGAGGTTTTGCAGCAGGAATGCGGTCAGGGTCCGGTTCTCGATCGTGAGAACCGCAGCCGCAAACACTTCATTCCATGAGATCACGAAGGCAAAGATTGCCGAGGCTGTGATGCCCGGAAGCACAAGCGGCAGGATCACCTTTTGAAATGCGGTTAGGCGATTGCATCCCAGGGTCCACGCTGCCTCTTCCAACTCAATCGGGATGCCAGAAAAGAGCGAGAAGGTAATCAACACTGCAAATGGGATCGCCAGTGTTGTGTGCACCAAAGCCAAGCCAAAGATCGTGTCATCGATCCCCACCCGAATGAACATCACCGCCAGCGGCAGGGCCAAAAGGGGGAGCGGAAACGCCCGCGTCAGCAAGATCAGCAGACGGAACAGTTCCTTGCCTCGAAACTCGAAACGGGAGAGCGCGTAGCCCGCCGGTGCCCCGATGGCGATCGACATGACCATCGTGAGCGCGGCCACAAGGATCGAGTTCTTCAGGGCGGTGAGGATCCCCGCGAAATTCGCGAAGAATGTCAGGCTGCCCAGATCGAATTCCGGGATGAACGGCTTGGGATAGCTGTTGACCGCCTCGGGTGAGCTGAGCGTGTTGATCAGCAGGAAGTAGAGCGGGACGATGACCCAGGCGCAGAGAAGGACGACGGCAGCAATATAGACATACTGTCCGGCCTTTCTCGTGTTTGCGCCAACTTCGGCGACATCTGTCGTTTCAGCGGTCATATCGTGGCTCCTTTCGGAACGCGCAGCGCACGCATGATGATCAGGGTGAAGGCGATTGAGATGCCCAGAATGATCAAAGCGATCGCAGCGGCGGCGCCTGCATTAAGCAGCGTGAACTGATACTCATAGGTTTCACCCATCAGGACTGGGAACAGCGTCCCACCCAGGGCTTGCACGACGGCGAAGACTTCGAACGCGAGGATTACGCGCAGGACCAGCGCAGTTTGTAGTGAGGGGCGCAGCATCGGCAGGGTGATTTTGAGGAAACGCTGCCAGGCGGTGGCGCCAAATACTTCGCCCGCCTCGTAGTATTCCTTGGGGATCAGGCCAATACCGGCAACGAGGATGACCAACATGATCGCGGTTGCACGCCAGACTTCGGCCAACATGATCGCCACAAAGACCATCATTGGGCTTTGATAGCTAAGGAAGTTGGTCGGGCTGTCGATCAAACCAAGGCCGCCCATCATTGAATTGAGGAAGCCCGACTGCTCGAAGATGGCAAGCCAGATGATACCTGCCGCCAGATCGGAAATGCCCAACGGAATCGTCCAGATATATAGGATCAGGTCACGCCCGCGCTTCATCCTGTTCACCATGGTCGCCATCAGGAGTGACAGCGCGAGTTGGATCGGCACAACGGCGAGTGCGAGCAGGAAAGTGTTCTTGAGCGAGATCGGGAATTTCCAGTGGCTGGTAACATCCCTGAAATTGTCCAATGTGAAGCCGGAACCGTCGCTGAACGCCTGCTGGGCTACCAAAACGAATGGGTAGAGAAAGAACAGGCACAGAAACAATGTGACCGGCAGGATCAGGACGTAGGGCAATAGACGCGGGTTCATTCGACCGCTCCCCTCTTGACGCCTTGGCGCTGGTTATTTTGTCGATGATGACAGGCTCGATCCAAAAGATCGAAGTAAGTTTGGGGGCGCCACACTTAGCGCCCCCAAGGGGAGAATTACTCCACCGGGCAGGCACCCTCAGACGGGGCATCTGGGGCCCAGCATGGCGCACCGGTTTCTTCCATGATCCGCATCAGCGTCTCTTTCTGATCTTCAAGGACCGCCTCGATGGGCTGACCGGCCAGAATGATACGCTCGAACGTGTCGACGAAGACGCGGTTGAACTCACCACCCTTGTCGCCCAGGCCCGCGGGCAAAAGACCCGGGTTGGCATCTGGGGATGCGCTCATCGTCGCGACAGCTGCACCAGCGGCCTGCACCGAAGGCGGCAGATCGTCCGGCAGTTCAACATCAACGACCGGGAAGAAGTTGGTCGCCCGGAGCGTGGCAATCTGGGTTTCGGGCAGCAGCATATGCTCGACCAGCGCACGCGCCTCGTCCATGTCTGGTGCCGTGGCGGGGATCGCGACACCCGCGATCACCGGCATGAAGCCGCGACCGGTCGGGCCAGCAGGTGCCGGGAAGGCAACGAAGTCATCGGGGCGATCATTGAACGCTTGTGCCAGACGCGAGGTATGGTCGAACACAATCCAAGCGTCACCGTTCAGCAGTTGCTCTTGCATGAAGCTGAAGTTTGTCGAACCCGGGTTTGTATGTGCCCAAAGCTCGCGGAACGCTTCCCATGCGCCGACAGCCGCTTCGGACGCAAAGGTGCGTACCACGCCGTCAGTATAGGACGGGTAGAGATACCCTTGGAAGAAGCGGTGCTTCAGACCGTTCGGACCCGCGGGGAAGCCAAAACGCGGCTCGCCGGTTGCCTCGTGAACATTCGCCGCCCAGGCGATCAGTTGATCGTAAGTCAGCGCGTTAATGTCAGCGCCGTCCGGCAGATAGGGCAGGGCTTCGCGATTTGCTGCCATGATATAGCTCGCCTGCATCCACGGGATGTACTGCATGTTGTCCGTGCCTAGCATTGCAAGGCTGTTGAACGTGTCACTTGCCGCAGAAACGCCCAGATCGTCGAGGTCGACGAGATTCTCGGGGTCCATGGCAGAGAAGTCGCCGTGCAACGCGCCGAGTACGCCAATTGAACCTGAACCTGCTTCAAGCTCAGCGTTAAGGCGTGTAATCCAAGGGCCGCCGTCATTCGGTTGATAGTCGACTTCGCCCGCAAAACCGCTGAGCACCTGCTCCCGCATCGCTTGCGCCTCTTCAACAGGCTTTGCCTGCGTAGACCAGAACAGCACCTCAGCAGCGGCTGAAGTTGAAAGCAGCGCAGCCGCGATTGCCGCACCCGTAAGTGTGGATTTGATGGTCATGAATTCCTCCCAATTTGTCTTCGTCAACCAGCCCTTCAGAACCGGCTCGACCCTCAAGGTTTTGCGCAAGCCATCCGACGCTCGCGCCCAATCCTGTGATCGTTTCTGACTACTGGATCGTGGTACAACGTTATACCTTTCGTCAACGATTATTTATTATGACTTAAAAACCGAGACTTACGGTATTGATGGGGCCTGTGAAGGTTGCTGAAAGGCCCAAAGCGAAGCATAATTTGATATAACGTTTATCCCACGGTTTGGGATTAGATTCGACGTGAGAGCCAGATGACAAAGCGGCCCACATTGGAGACTGTTGCCACCCGAGCCGGCGTATCGCTTGCGACGGCCAGCCAGGTCATGCGTGGCAAAGGACGCATCTCTGACGAGACAAGAAAAAGGGTTCAGGCGGCAGCGCGTGAGCTTCACTATGTGCGCGATGGTCGGGCGGCCGCGATGCGATCGGGTGCAAATCTCGAAATCGGGTTCGTCATCAACAAGATCTCAAACCCGTTCAATGCAGAAGTTGTTAGCGGCGTAAGTGATCGCCTGGGTAAAGAGGGCTATCTCGTTTCCATTCTGGATGGGGGTGATGATGCAGCCCTGCATGCGACCCATCTGCAATCCTTCATAGAAAATGGACGGGCAGGTCTCCTGTGGGTTCCCGCAACAGATACGGCTGCCACGACGATAGAGATGTTGCGGACAAATCTGACGCCCACCGTGACGTTCATGCGCGATCTGGAAGGCAGCCCATTCGATCATGTTGGGATCCGAAATGCGGCTGCAACGACGGAGGCGACAGAGCACTTGATTGCGCTTGGTCATCGCAGAATTGCCTATTTGGGCGGACAAAACCAAAGCTCGGTGCGCCGAGAGCGGGTCGCGGGCTATGTCGCGACGATGGCACGTCACGATCTGGGTGAACCGATCATCTGGGAATGCGTTGATACCAAACCCGCAAGCTTCGAGGCGGTGATGGCGCTTTACAAAGCCTATCCGGACGTAACGGCGATGGTCTGCAATGGGGATATGGTGGCCCTCGGTGCGTCCGTTGGTCTCGACCGGCTCGGTCTCACGGTTGGACATGATGTCTCCATCGTCGGCTTCGACGGTATTGCGGATGCTGCCCTTTCAATCCCTTCCCTCACAACGATGAGCATCTCGCCCTACGAATTGGGACGAAAATTGGCGAGCACGTTGCTTGATCGGATGCAGAACCCTGAAAGCCCAAGCGCGCGGGCAGAGCTGGCGGCAAAGCTGATTGTGCGAAATTCGTCAGGCCCCGCCCCAAAACTTTGATCAGGGACTAAGAACCTCCACCAGCCTCTGGGTGAGACGTTTCCGGGCCCCGGTTTCGGGCCAAACTGCGTAGACCCCAAGCGTAGGCGGCTGCCAGCGTGGCAGCACCTCGACCAGCCGCCCTGTCGCCAAATCAGCCTCTATTTCGCTTGCGGGCAGGTTGAGCATGCCCAGGCCCGCCAGCGCGGCTTGACGGCCTGCGCTGATCGAGCTGACTTCAAGCCGGATACGTTCGGGCGTCACGATGATTTCCTCACGCCCATCTGTCAGCGCGAATTTCTGCGGCACCATCGAGAAGTGAATGAACTCCCCTCGACTGAGGTCGTCGAGCGATGCGATGCGCCCCCACCGCGTTAGGGCGTCCGGGCTCGCAACCAGTTTCCGCTCAAACCACGCGATCCGCTTTGCCTTGAGGGCACTGTCTGTCAGCACGCCGAGTCGGATCGCAAGGTCATAGCCGTCTCGGATCAGATCAACCTGACGGTCGGTGCTGTGGATGGACATAGCGACGAGGGGGTGCGCCTTCGCAAATGACCAGATTGCCTGATGCACGGGACCCTGATCGCCAAAAGCTGGCAGGCTTATCTTCAGTGAGCCGACAAGTTGGTCCGACGTATCTGCCAATGCATCAATTGCGTCTTCACCCGCAGCCACCATGCGGCGGGCAGAGCCGAGCACACGCTCACCTTCTGCGGTCAGCGTTAAAGCGCGCGTCGATCTGAAGAGGAGCGGTGTTTCCAACCGCTCCTCCAGCCGGGTGACGTGATGGCTGACGACTGAGGTGGAAAGCGAGAGCCGGCGGGCCGCGGCACTAAAGCTTCCTGAATCGGCAACGGCGACGAAAACGGCGAGATTTCGGTATGTGTCGATCATTCTATTTTTTGGAAATATGAATAGGCTTTTACACCACTAATTCAAAAAGAAGTCAGGGTCTATTCCTCTTCTTGTTTCAAGAAAACAAACCCATTGGCCGTTTGGCTTGCATGAAAGAGGACCACCATGACTGACACTCTGAACCGCCGCGATCTGTTGAAGGGTACCGCGCTTACCGTCGGGGCCGCAGCACTTGTGCGCACCGCCCTGACACCCGCTCCTGCTGTTGCACAGGGCGCCTTGCCTGCTGGCACGATCCACAGTTTTGCAAAGGGTGAGGTGACCTTCCACACCTATGTGTCGCCCGCGCAGGCTGTGAATGTCACGTCACACATCGTCGAATTCGCTGATCAATTGATGGTTGTTGATGCGACCATGCTGCCACCAACCGCGCAGGAGGTGTCTTCATTGATTGTAGCGACAGGCAAACCGGTGTCGCAAGCCTATATCAGTCACGAACATCCGGACCACTGGGGCGGTGCAGCGACCATTGAGGGTGTCACCTTTGCGACCTTGCCGGACATCCGTTCGGCTATCGCAACAGAAGCAGCGCAGGGTAATTTCCCAGAGCCTGTAAATGTCCTCAACGGGCCAGACCTACCGATCGGCCTGTCTGAGATCGGGGGTGTACCGGTCGAGTTCCGGCACTACACCAATACGGAGGCGCCTCACCTGATTGCAGCGGCATTTCCCGATCAGAAGGTCATCATCGTCCAGGATCTGGTCTACAATGGTGTCTTCTTCGCCCCCGGCGTTGATCGCGCGAATTGGATCGCGACACTGGAAGCCCTGCGTGACGACCCTGTTGCCGAAACGCTTCTCGTCGGTCACGGTCTGCCTGCAACCCGTGGCGAACTTGATACGGCCATCGCCTATATTCGCGTGATGGATGAGGCAATGCAGGCAGAAAGCCCAGATGCCGCGGCCGCCCAGTTGCGTGCTGCATTCCCTGGGTATGGAGGTGAGTTCCTGCTCAGCCTGATCCCTGAATATTGGAACTGACTCAAGCAAAGAGGGGGCAAAGCGCCCCCTCTGATCGTCTCTCTCGCGCGTGTCACCGGGACGGCAACAGGGTCGATCCCGACTGGCGTGAGTGCATCGTGGGCAGCGTCAAAACCTCCGTTAAACGGGACGGACACTCCCACATCCACCTGAGTTCTACGACCTGAAATCAGGCTCCTCCTCATCGAGGATCGCGCACAGCGCATCAAAATGAGTTTGCCAAGGCGCATCTGGGTAGTCTTCCCATTCACGCGCCGTCTTTTCGGCAATGTCGTCGCTCAGGACTTTGAGGGACAAACCGGTGGACGCGGCTTTCAGATAGGTCTCGCACGCCCGCTCGAAATAGTAGAGTTCGTCGAAGGCGCGTGCCACGCTTTCGGCGGCAGCCATCACGCCGTGATTGCCCATCAAAAGGATGCGGTTGGTCCCGAGTGTTTGCGAAAGCCGCTCACCCTCAGACGCAAAGCCCATGCCACCGTAACCGTCATCATATCCAAAACGCCGGAAGAAACGCGCCGTGTTCTGGTCCACGGGTGGCAAGGTGGGATCCTGCAGACAGGAGAGCGCGGTGGCGTTGACAGCATGCACATGCAAGCAGGCCCGTGCATGCGGAAGATGACGGTGAAACGCCCCATGAATGCCCCAAGCGGTTGGGTCTGGAACCGCTGTCCCTGCGAATGTCGCCTCTCGGTCATTTGCGTCGCAGACGATTAGATCAGATGCCGTGATCCGGCTGAAATGCAGTCCTGCCGGATTCATGAGGAAGACCTGACCATTGTCAGACACCGAGAGGCTGAAGTGATTGGCGACAGCCTCGTGCCAGCCGAGACGGAACGCCCACCGAAATGCAGCCGCAAGCGCGCATCTTTCCTCGTGGAAATCCATTCCTGCCTCCTCGACGACCATTTGGGCCTGCAAGCTTGCAAAATCTGGTGGCTGTGGGGCAAGCAGCGTTTAGTTCGAAGCTCGCTCAAATGCTGTCTCGCATAATTTGCTGACCGCAGCGTGCAGAATGACTGTCATCAAGGCAAGGATGATCAAGGCAGCGAACATCAAGTCGGTCTTTGCGCGACCATTGGCGAGAAGCATCAGGTAGCCCAGGCCGCGCGAGGCGCCGACCCACTCTCCGATGATCGCGCCGATCGGGGCATAAACTGCCGCCAACCTCAATCCGGATGCAAAGCCTGGCAATGCGGCAGGAATTCGAATGTGCCACATGATACGGGCGGGCGAGGCCCCCATGACCCGTGCCATGCCAATCCAATCTTTGTTTGACCGCATCAGAGCGTCAAAGAATGAAGACGTTACGGGGAAGTAAATGATGATAAGCGCCATCGTGATCTTCGACCAAAGGCCGAAGCCAAGCCACAACGTCAGGATGGGGGCGAGGGCAAAAACCGGGATGGCCTGACTGAAGACCAGCATTGGTCGCACCAACGCGCGGGCCATGGGTGATGCCACAAGCGCGATTGCCGAGACAAAGCCAAGGACGGCACCCAGTGCTAGCCCGATCAATATTTCCAGAAGCGTGACACCGGCATGCTCCAAAAGCAGCGCCCGATCCGCCCAGATCGTCTCGGCCACCAACATTGGTGGTGGCAGGATGAAGCGGGCCACGCCAGTGGTCCAGACGGTGATTTGCCAAATGGCAATCACCAGACAGGTGGCTGCGATCCCGGCCCGCCACCCCGTCATGCGGCATCTCTCAAGGTTGTAAGCAGGCGACTTTGGACCATCAGGACGTCCGGCTGCTCCACTGGTCGGGGAACACCTCCACTTGGGGTTGGGATGTCCAAAAGCTGATCACGTGTCAGGATCACGATCTTATGTCCCATGCGCGCGGCTTCGCCCGGATCGTGGGTTACGAGAAGGACAGTACGGTCGCGCAACATGTCGGCGGCCAGATCCTGCATCTGCGCACGGGTCAGGGCGTCAAGAGCCGAGAAAGGCTCGTCGAGCAAGACCGTCTCGCATCCTTCCATCAATGTTCGAACCAGGGCGACGCGCTGGCGCTGGCCACCCGACAACGCAGACGGCCTGCGTTCCGCATGCTCTCCTAAGCCTACTTTTGCCAGGGTTTGCAGAGCCTTGTTATGATCCGGTTTTTCCCCCCGCAAGCGCGCACCAATCAGGACATTGTCGAGGACGTTGAGCCATGGAAGGAGCAAATCCTGCTGTGCCATCAACGCGACACGTTCGGGGGCCTGCAAATCCCCATTAATCTGGACCCCGTCAGCCAATCCGGCGAATAGACGCAAGATCGTCGACTTGCCGACACCGCTCGCACCCAGCAGGCAGGTCCACTTCCCTCGTTCCACTGTGAGCGAGATATCGGAGAAGATGGGCGTACCGCCGATCGAGGCTGATCCAGCAAGTTTCAGCGCTGTCTTCAAGGCGAGAGGCCCATATCCCAAAAATCCACCTCCAGCATCGTTGCCGTGGCGAAGCGGGACTGCAAACGGGACCAGCGCGGGCTGGTTTGTGGGTTTGCACCCAATCGGTGGGCAACTGCATCGTCAAGCAGTTGCCCGACATCGCGGCACACCGACTGATATTCTGCGCTGGCGTAGGTCTCGATCCAAGGCCGATACGCCGCCGAAGCCGCCGTTGCTGCAAGCGTTTTGCCGATCTCTCCATACCCCATCACGCAGGGGGCGAGTGCAGCCAACAGATCAAGCAAATCGCCAGAATGACCAGCGTCCAGGACATAGCGCGTGTAGGCGAGGTTGGCCTGACGCTCTTGCGTGGCAAAAAGCGCAGCCTCATCAATCCCAGCTTCGGCGCACGTCTCAATATGAAGCGCGAGTTCCTCGTTGATCAGCGCATTGACCGTTGCAGCGGCGAGCCGCATCTCCGCCACCGTCTCCGCCTTTGTCACGGCAAGGGCCCATGCGCGGGAGAAGTGGATCAGAAAGACGTAGTCTTGCTGAAGGTAGTGAAGAAAGGCTGCGCGGGGCAGGCTGCCATCCCCCAAACCTTGGACAAAACTGTGCGCGGTGTAGTCGCGCCAGGCGGGAGTCGCATCCCGCCAGGCCGTGAAGGTTGCCCCGTAGGTCATTGCGCGCCCAGATCGATGGCCAGCGCCGAAACCGGGCGCGTTCCTTCAATCAAACCACTTTCGGCCAGGAAGCTCTCAAACCTTTCATACCGACCTTCGTCCAGTGCTTCAGGCCGCAGTGCAAAGCGAGGCAGGGTATCGACCCAGGCCTTTGCATTGAGCTCATCATCAAGTTCCGGCGCGTAGTTCCGGAAGATGTCCCAGGACGCGTCAGGATTGTTCACGATGTACTGAGTGGCCAGTTCTGTCGCGCGAAGGAACCGGCGGGTCTGGTCTATATCCATGCGCTCTGGATTGGTCACATAGATCAACTCGTCATAGGTCGGCACGCCTTCCTCTTCGACGTAAAAGCAGCGGCCTTCAACACCTTCGATCTCCATCTGGTTCAGTTCGAAATTGCGGTAGGCACCGATGACAGCATCTACCTGACCAGACATCAGAGAGGGGCTGAGGGAGAAGTTGACGTTGACCATCTCAACCTCGTCGAGACTGACGCCATGCCGACCCAACATCGCCGTCAGAACGGCTTCCTCAACCCCTGCGACCGAAAAGCCGATCGTTCCGCCACGCAGATCGCTGATCTGTTGGATGGGTCCGTCTTTCAGCACGAGAAGGCAGTTGAGCGGGGTTGCAACCAGCGTACCCACACGCACCAGCGGCAGCCCCTCAGCAACATGAAGGTGCTGGCTCGGCTGATAGCTGACTGCAATATCCCCTTGCCCGGCAGCAACCAACCGGGGCGGGGCGGACGGGTCAGCCGGGGCGACAATCTCCACCTCAAGGTCCTGGTCTGCGAAGTAGCCCAATTCTTCAGCCACGATGATCGGGCCGTGATCAGGGTTGATAAACCAGTCTAGTAAGAGCGTAAGCTTGTCTTGCGCCAGGCTGGGTGAAGCGCTCAAAAGGAGTGCTGCAACGATCATCGGAAATTTCATGGATGGGTCCTTTGTGATCATGGGCCAAGGGCGAGGAGCCTGATGTCTCCTTGCCAGTGTTGGGAAAGGCGGTCGGCAGCCTGCCAGGCCCGTAAGCCGGAGCGGCAGGCGAAGACCGCGCGTTGGTGATTTGGTGGCCTCAAGTCGCCCGTTTCAAAATCAGCGACAGAAGCGCGCCTGGCATCGGGCAAGGGCGGGCCGCTCTCGCCCACCGCGCGCAGATCAACCAGAAAATCATCGGCGCCGACGTCAGCGATTGGGATAAATCTGTGGCCGTGTTCAGGGTCTGGGGCGGCGTCAAATCTGAAACCTCCAAATCGGAAGGTCCGCGCATCATAGGTCGTGAGTTGGCCAAGAGGGGTCCGATCCCCGGACAAAACAGCGAGCGTGAACTGGGCTTGAAGACTTCCGATCACCCCGACACTCGGCCCAAGGACGCCATCGGCATCGCAAGAGCCCAGCCGCTCTGGCAGGTCTGGAAAGATAGCCCGCAGTCCTGGCTTTCCACCGCAGAAGCCGCCAACATATCCATCGTTTCCGACAACGCTTGCACTGATCAGGGGTTGTTGAGTTTGAGAGCAATGGTCGGAGAGGATGTAGCTGGCCGCGAAACTGTCAGCGCAATCGAGTATCAGATCCATTCCATGGCAAAGGTCCGCGACATTCGCAGGATCCAGCCTTTGGAACACAGTTTCAATGATTGTCTCTGGGTTTAGCGCCGCCATCGTGCGTTGTGCGACATCGACCTTTTGCGCACCGATGTCATCCCCTCTGAACAGGGTTTGACGGTGCAGGTTTGACGAGCTGACAATATCAGCATCGACAAGCCGGATCTTCGCCAAGCCTGCTCCGACAAGATATTGCAACACCGGCGATGCCAATCCGCCTGCACCAACGACCAGCACTGATGACTGCTGGATGCGGGCGTGAGCCTCCGCTCCGATCACCGCGATTTGCCTTGAAAAACGGTTCATTTGCTGACTGCCAACCATTGCTGGACCCGCACCTCTGGCTCTTCATGCAGGGTGATGTCGGTGACGGCTGAGACAATATCCGCACCCACCTCAAACGCGGCTGGGGCGCGCTCCACACTCATTCCTCCGATCGCCACAAGTGGGATCTTTCCGACGCGCGCCTTCCAGTCCGTGAGTTTGTCGACACCCTGCTGATGCCACCTCATTTTTTTCAGGATCGTGGGATAGATCGGACCCAGTGCGACATAATCCGGGTCAAGGTCCAGCGCGCGGCGCAGCTCTGCATCATCATGGGTTGAGAGCCCGAGTTTCAGTCCGGCACTGCGGATCGCAGCAACATCGGCAGTATCAAGATCCTCCTGTCCAAGATGCACCCAATCGCATGCCAATTCGATCGCCAGTTCCCAATGGTCATTCACAACAAGCGTTGCACCATGTGCGCGGCAAAGATCGCGTCCTTCGGTCAACTGGTCGCGCAGTTGGGACTGCGAACATTCCTTGATCCGCAGTTGCACCAGTTTCACGCCGAGCGGCAGCGTACGCCGCAACCAACTGACATCATCGAAGATCGGATAGAAGCGGTGCAGGCTCACAGAAACGCCTTTCCAAAAACAGGGGTGGACGGCGCGGCCATGTCACGTGGATCCATTGGATCGGCCTCAGCGGCGAGTGCACCCGCCTCAACCGCGCGCGCAAAGCCCTTTGCCATCGCGACCGGGTCACCAGCTTTGGCAACCGCGGTGTTCAGAAGGACCGCGTCATAGCCCAACTCCATCGCGTGTGCGGCTTGTGACGGCAGACCAAGCCCGGCATCCACTACGAGTGGAATTTCCGGGAAGTGTGCTCGCAAGCTGCGTAGCCCATAGGGATTGTTGAGCCCCAGCCCTGTGCCAATTGGCGCACCCCAAGGCATCAGGACCCGGCACCCCACTTCAACAAGGCGTTCGCATAGAACAAGATCTTCGGTGCAATAGGGAAACACGTCGAACCCGTCTTCCACCAACTGCGCCGCTGCCTCGACCAGACCAAATGGGTCGGGTTGAAGCGTATCGGCATGTCCGATGACTTCCAGCTTGATCCAATTCGTATCGAAGAGCTCTCGCGCCATCTGGGCAGTTGTCACGGCCTCCCGAACAGAGTGGCAATGGGCGGTATTTGGCAACAGCACGACATCCAGCTCGCGCACCAACGCCCAGAAGTCCTGCCCGGCGGTGTCTTGCCCAGCTTCTCGACGAACGGAGACGGTCGCGATTCCAGCGCCGGATTGACGAAAGGCCTCTGCAAGGATCGCGGGCGACGGGTATTGCGCTGTGCCCAACATCAGGCGCGATTCAATATGTTCGCCATAGAAGACTGGCATCTCAGCCTCCCTGCCGTGGGGCGACAATCTCGACCCGGTCGCCATCGCTCAACGCCTGGTCTGCTCGGATTGTCTTTGGGACGAACACCTCGTTCAGCGAGGTAGCGACCTTTGCGTCACCCTTCCCAAGTTCCAGCAGCAGGGCCGCAAGATCGGACGCATCGGTTTCGAGCGGCGCGCCATTAACGATGATCTTCATACCAAACCTCGGGTTCTTTGCCGTCGAGCAGCAGGTCAGCGGTCATACGCGCAAGTGCGGGGGCGAGCAGGAAACCATGACGGAACAGGCCGTTGGCAAAGATCCGATCATCCATGTGGCGAATGCGCGGTTGATTGTCTGGAAAGGCAGGGCGGGCATCCACGCCCACCTCCAGCAGTTCGGCCTCTCCAAAGGCGGGATGCAGCGCATATGCTGCGTTCATCAATTCCATGACAGATCGCAGGGTCGCACGATCGCGCTCACCATTCTCGATCTGCGTGGCACCCAGCATGAAGACATTGTCGGCCCGCGGCACGATGTAGAGCGGGAAACGTGGATGCAGCAGGCGGAGCGGCCGCGAGAGGGAGAAATCTGGACAGCGAACGACCAGCATCTCCCCTTTCACCCCTCTCAGATCTGGCAGAGCGTCGCGCGCTGATAGCCCACGACAGTCAACAATCTGACCTTCGAGGGGGCCATCGAAGTTCACGCCGTCCCTGGCCAGTTTGGTGTGCAGCTCCAAAAGCGCTGTACGTGGGTCAAGATGCGCCTCTTCTTCGATGAAAAGGGCGCTAGACATCTTTTCAGCGACCCGCGGTTCGAGCGAGGTCGCCTCGTCCTTGTCGAGCTTTCGTGCGGCTGGGGCGCGGCGTGCGAAGGTCGCTAGATCCGCCTGGTCGCGGCCAAGGGCCACGATCATGGTGCCTTTCCGCGTGACATTTGCTCCGTGCTTTTCCCACCATCGCGCTGCCCTGCGCCCCTGCTTCACAACGGCAGGCTCCGCGCTGACCCCCTCGCAGTCGGGCGCGAGCATGCCGCCAGCCCACCAGGAGCATGCATGCCGTCCGGGAGCTCCTTTCGGGTCAATGACGTTGATGCGTGCGCCACGGCTGCTGAGCTCTGCCGCCGTTGCCAGGCCACAAACGCCACCGCCGAGTATGGTGAATTGAGCCGTCATGACCAAAGAGCGTGGAAATGATGAACCGGGCCATGACCGCGCCCGACCCCCAGTTCGTCGGCCGCACGTATTGCCTGATGCAACCAACCATGGGCTTTTTCGACAGCGGTTTCCAGCTGTTCAGATTGCGCAAGCCCCGCCGCAATCGCAGAGGAAAGACTGCATCCTGTTCCGTGGGTATTGGCAGTATTGATCCTGACTGCCGTGAATGTACGCGTGCTGTTTGCTGAAACGAACAAGTCCTCACACATTGCGCCATCCGCGTGGCCGCCCTTCATCAGGACCGCTCGCGCGCCAAGTTTCAGCAGGGCGTCTGCTTGCACTCCCACCTCACCGGCGCCAACCAGTGCAGCTGCCTCCGGCAAGTTGGGCGTAAGAAGGGTTGCCCGACCTACCAGCTCGGCCTTGAGAGCGTCGACCGCCTCATCCGCAAGCAGTACGGCCCCGGATTTGGCAACCATCACCGGATCGAGAATAATGGGCCCTGTGTAATCCTTCAGCGCATGCGCAACCGTTTTGATCAGAGAGGGCGTACCGAGCATTCCGATCTTGATTGCATCAATCTGAATATCGTCCAGAACGGCCTCAATCTGCGCCGCAACCACGTCATCCGGGATTGGATGTATGGCGGTCACAGAACGCGTGTTTTGAGCTGTCACCGCAGTGACGGCAGAGGCCCCATAGACCCCCATTGCCGAAAATGCCTTGAGGTCAGCCTGTATCCCCGCGCCGCCGCCGGAGTCCGAGCCCGCTATCGTCAACGCCCGTGCAACCATGTCACCGTCCTTGGCATTCAGGGTCAGGACGGGAGCAGGAAACGATCAGCAAGACCGGTCGGTCCGCCAGCTGTTCCCTCCGCCGGTCCTAACCGGTTCAGGTTCAATGGGTCCACGCACCGCGCATCTCAGCCCCTTCGGAGGCACCCCAACAGTTGTTCCGATAGCGATAGCGAGCCTTTTCCGTTGGGTCAACTGGTAAGGCTGCAACAATACAAATGCGCATGCTACAAATTCAAATTCACAAAAAATTTAAATACAACCGCAACTCCAAAAATACAAATCGCTCACATTTGAATTTATTATTTTCCCCATCGTGTATCTACTGCCGTAGTTTCGAGCGCAATATTCATACCTCAGCCATCGATTGTGTAGAGGTAATTTGTTGCGCGATCGCCGTACGTGTCGTGTACCGCATTTTCAATTGTGCCAGCATTTCTGCTTTGTAGGCCTTGCTCTGAGCCAATCAAAACATCTTCGCCCACCAGCAATCGAGGTGCCGGTGGCCGCAGTCCGCCAATTTCTGAAACCGTACTCGCCCCGCAGCAAGAGCTTCCCCCAGTCGACCAACGGAATCCGTAACCACGTAGTTCTGCCCTTTGCTTACGCGCAAGACTGTTTGCCCAGTATCTGAGAGCTCGTCAGTGTGTTGAAGTGGGCTGCGGATTAGCATTGCTATCTAAAATGCTACTCAAGACTATTGGAAAATTAGCCGGACGGAACCCGTATGATGAGAGTGCATGGTGCCCGCTGCCGGACTCGAACCGGCACGGCCTAGGGCCGGGGGATTTTAAGTCCCATGTGTCTACCAATTCCACCAAGCGGGCGACGGGACGGGCTTAGCACCACCGAACAACCGGGCCAAGCGTCAATCTATCGCGCGAATATCCGCGACAGCAGCGGCCAGCGCATCAGCATCGGTTGACCGCGCGACAACATTCACGGTGAACCGACCATCCTTTGCCCGCGGGTAAGACCCGATCGACACGAGCGGGTGGGCCGCATCGATAAGGGACAGCGGCTTGGCAAGCTGCCCCTCCCCACGGTCAAAGTGGAGCTCTTCGGAAAGCATCACGGCGCCACCCGTCAGAGTGGGCATCACGCTCTCTACCATGACAGAGAAAATCTTCGGCACCCCTGCCATCACATGCACATTGCCAAGCGTGAAGCCCGGCGCCTTGGACACCGGGTTGTCGATCAATGTCGCTCCATCCGGAATGCGGGCCATGCGCAGCCGCATATCATTCAGCTCAGCCTCAGGATTGGCATAGTTCGTGGCCAGGATCGCGCGCGCATCCTCCCTCACGTCAATTCCGACGCCAAAGGCTGCGGCGATGCTGTCTGCGGTGATGTCATCATGGGTCGGGCCGATACCACCGCTGGTGAAGACGTTATCGTATTTCTCACGCAGCACATTCACAGCGTCGATGATCTCCCCTTCGATATCTCGGATCATCCGAACCTCGGCGAGTGCGATTCCCGCACGACCCAATGCCACAGCGAGGACCTGTACATTCACATCCGCCGTGCGCCCTGACAGGATTTCATCCCCGATCACGATCATTGCTGCAGTCGGTTGGGACATGACGCCTCCTTGTGGGTCGGTTCGTTTCGCGATAGCGCGGCAGGCATGATCTTTGACCCGCCCCTTCAACCCGCAACTCTCCTACGCCGGTATAAGCGCTTCCTAGCCGATGTCATCCTTGAGAAGACGGGACAGGAGGTCACAGTCCATTGTGCCAATCCCGGCAAGATGATCGGTGTGGCAGAGCCGGAAAGCCGAATCTGGGTGCAACCCGCGACCAACCCAAACCGAAAACTGCAATGGAGCTGGCTGCTCACCGAATTGGCAGACGGTCATCTTGCAGGCATTGATACGGGCGTCCCGAACCGCATCGTCGCCGAGGCGCTGCAGGATCGTCGCATCCCGGCCTTCGCGGATTGGCCCGACATTCAAGCCGAGGTCCGCTATGGAGAGCGGAGCCGCATCGACTTCCGCCTCTCACGTGCCGATGGCTCCGTCCTTTGGGTTGAGGTGAAAAACGTTCATCTGCGACGCACCGGCACACTTGCAGAATTTCCCGACAGCGTGACAGCTCGCGGTGCAAAACATCTCGATGAGTTGGGCACAATTGTGGAGGGCGGTGCACAGGCTGCGATGCTCTATGTCATTCAGCGCACGGATTGCGATCACGTCACCGTCGCGGCTGATTTCGATCCAGTCTATGCCGCGGCCATGGCACGCGCAGCAGCGCGCGGTGTCGAATTTTATGCTATGGGCACAGAAATCAGCACTGAGGGTATTCGACTCTCCGTTCCATACCCTGTAATCCTTCCCGATCCCTCCTAAATGGCCGGAGTAGAGATTGTGAAAGAGGCACGCCGCATGACGACTTCCCTTGCAGCATCGATCCGTCAGAACCGTGACGGCATCAATATCCATGAGCGGGATCACTTCGCCGGGATGTATGCTGCAGGCAAACTGGCGGCGGAAATCCTTGATGAGGTTGGCCCACTGGTGAAACCGGGCGTCACGACGGCGATGCTCGATGATTTCATTCGTGAGCGGATTGAGGCTGCCGGCGCAATCTCAGCCACCATTGGGTATAAGGGTTATCAGCACGCTTCCTGCATCTCGATCAACCACGTTGTGTGTCATGGCATTCCGGGCGGCAAGGTTCTGCGAGATGGAGACATCCTGAACATTGATGTGACCGTCATTGTCGATGGCTGGTTCGGCGATAATTCGCGGATGTATTGGGCTGGAAAGCCCAGCCGGAAGGCGCAGCGTCTGATTCAGGTGACCCACGACGCCCTCTTTGCAGGGATTGAGGCTGTGAAGCCCGGGAACACGTTTGGCGATATTGGCCACGCCATCCAGCGGTTTGCCGAGGCGCAGCGCTGTTCTGTGGTACGGGATTTCTGTGGGCATGGGTTGGGACGTCAATTCCACTCCTCACCAAACGTTCTGCATTACGGTCGACCTGGAACTGGCCCGAAGCTCGAACCGGGAATGTTCTTTACAATAGAGCCGATGATCAATCTGGGACGGCCAGAGACGAAGATCCTGTCGGATGAGTGGACGGCCGTTACCAAAGACCGTTCGCTCAGTGCACAATACGAGCATTCGATCGGCGTGACCGAGACGGGTTATGAGATCTTTACGCTGTCGCCAGCTGGAATTTATGCGCCAGATTTCAGCTCTTAAGACCTGATTAATCACCACGCGCCCATGATCGGCGCATGAATAACAATCGCGGAATGGAGGAGATCGCCCTCCCTGGTTTTGAGTCCGCATATGCGGACGTCACCGGACAATCTGCACCCCATTTTCAAAGCCACCGCGCCCGTCTGCGGAGCCGTTTTATGGACGGTGGCGCAGATGCCTTACCTGACTATGAATTGTTGGAGCTTGTTCTGTTTCGTGCGATTCCACGCCGCGATGTGAAACCTCTGGCAAAGGCACTGCTTGTGCGGTTTGGCGACTTTAACCACACATTGGCCGCCTCCCCCGCCCGTCTGGCAGAGGTGCAGGGCGTTGGCTCAGCAGTGATTCAAGAACTCAAGATCGTCGAGGCGGCGGCCCACCGTTTTGCGCGCGCCGAAGTGATGGAGCGCTCGGTCATCTCGGGCTGGGATGCGCTTGTGACTTATTGTCGAACAGCGATGGCGCATGGGGCAGTGGAGCAGTTCCGCGTTCTCTATCTGGATCGAAAGAACGCCCTCATCGCGGATGAGGCGCAGCAGCGTGGAACCGTGGACCATGTACCGGTCTATCCGCGCGAGGTGGCCCGTCGAGCGCTGGAGCTTTCTGCATCCGCGGTCATTCTGGCCCACAATCATCCGTCCGGGGACCCAACACCCTCAGCAGCGGATGTAGAGATCACGCAGGCGGTGCACCGCGCGCTCGATGCCCTTGGCATTGTGCTCCATGACCATTTGGTAATCGGTAAAGGGCGGGAGATCAGTTTTAAGGGTGAAGGACTGCTCTAGCGCCTGAAATGAAAAAGGGCGGCCCGAAGACCGCCCCTTTCCCTTAAATCGCTGCCCGGTTGGGATCAGATGCGATCACGCACCCAGATTTCAACGCGACGATTGACCTGACGACCTGCGAAGGTTTCGTTACAGCCCACCGGCGAAATCTCACCATAGCCCAGAACCGTGATGGCCTGATCGTCGATGCCGCCACCCGGCGCAGCCGCAACGATTGCCTCAAACACCTGCTCCGCACGACGCTCCGACAGCGCTTGGTTCAGGTCGGGACGACCGATGGAGTCTGTGAAGCCAACCAGCATCACTTCCTTGTTGTCGAATGCACCGCGCGCCAGCAGCTCGGCAATCCGCACAACGTCGCGCTGTGCTTTCGCGTCGAGCAGGGACGAACCCGGCTGGAAACGCAACGTGGTGGAGAGACGCTCTGCATTCAGCATCGTGGAGGCGAATTCGCGCAGATCGTTAAGCTGTGCACCGTCCTCAGCCGCCAGCATGCCAGACGCGAGACGCAGGCCCTGCTCAGCCATCGGCGCGCCAGAGATCGCCTGATCGATGAAGCCCGCATCCGCGATGATGTCCTGCGCCGCATCAGAGGAGGTGAATTCCAGCAGATTGCGTGCGTGGTTCGGAAGTGCCGCATTCGTGGTGTAGAGGAACAGACGACGGGCAAGCGGGTATTCTTCCGCCTTGATGTTGAAGACTGTCGGCTGGGTCACGATCCCACAGACTTCCTCAACGCCCACGGCGCGAGCATTACGCTCTGCCGCATAACCGGTGAAGCCAATGCCAAACGGATCAGCAGCAACCGCGTCGGACAGATCAGCGTTGTCATCGAAGACACGCGCATCGTCAGAGATGTCCGCGCCGATCAGTTCCATGACGTTGGCTTCAAAAACAGTTCGCGTGCCAGAACCCGACTCACGGGTATAGACGTTGATCGGAGCATTCAGCCCACCCACTTCGGCCCAGTTGGTAATGTCACCGGCGAAGATGCCGCCCATTTCCTCAATGCTGAGGTTACGAACCGGGTTAGAGCGTGCGGTGATCACGAGCAGACCGTCGAGCGCAAGAATGAATTCCTGTGCGGGGTCGGTCGGGTTGCCCAGAGACGCTTCCTGGAAAGCAGCCGCTTCGCGCGGACGGATCGGACGGGACGCCATACCGATCGTAGCTGCACCGGACAGAAGCTCCTGGAAGCCAGCGCCAGAGTTCGCGATCGCAATCTCGATATCTGCCAGCGGCGTGCCACCCAGATCTTCAATAGCCAATGCGATGGAGCCGTCTGCATTCAGCTCGTTCGCAGCAATGTCCGCGTCCAGTGCGAAGGAGTAGCCCTCGATCAGCGCAGGCATCAGCTCAACACCGATGGTGTCAGAACCAGCGATACGGAATTCGGACATCAACAACTCAGGCGCCGGGCACGCATCGCCTTCACAGGAGACCTGGTTCGCGTCGATCGTGATCGTGCCGATTGCCGTGGCAATCTGGTAGTTCTGGCCATCGAATTCGAGCAGATCGCCGCGCAGGGTGATCGAGCCGTCATAAGACTGAAGGGAGACCTGCTGGGCGTAACCCGCACCGGCAGTCATCGCGGCGATGGCAGCTGCCAGCGCGACGGTATTCAGTTTCGTCCGGGTAATTGCCATGTTCTGTCCCCTGTCCTTTTTTCGTAAGTCTCGCCCTGGGCGGCGATGTTTGCCTATCGTTTGGTTATCTTTGCGCCACGTCAATATCGCGGATGGCGGATTCAAATGAAATCGCCCCATCACCAACCTGACAGCCCGCAGTCTCAATGCTTACTTCCCGCTGATCTGCGATAAGTGCCTGATTATTATAGAGAGAAAGCACCTGCACACGCTCATCACATGCGCCAGTCTCGGGGTTTACGCGAAGCGCTGTATCAACAACGCCCGAGGCTGTGCGGCGCGATACGGGAAGCGTATAGACTTCCAGCTGGCGTCCGCCCAAGAGGCCGAGACGTGTTAGATAGCCACCACCCTGACGGCGCGAATCGCGGTAGGATCGTGCATTACCCTCCCAAACATGGCCCTGATCCCCATCACCGGCACCATATTCAAAGGCGTGCAGATCCAGGTTCATCTGGCCCTGCCAAGCGATACCAACCCGCGCAATACGGTCGATGCCACGGATCGACATGGACGCTTCGCCCTGCGCACCGTCCTGGAACGTTGCGGTGATCTGAGTATCTTCATCGAATGCGGGTAGGTCTGCTTCCAGCTGACCGAAATCGTTCGTCAGGAAATCCACCTGAATGCCGGAATAGGCCAGTGTGACCAGCGCGTTTGGACGGCAGTCTGACACGAGGTTGATCGCCACCAATTCGCCCAATTTTGCGGCCGCTGCCAGTTCCACAGCGCAGTCCCCTGCACCCGTGCTGAGCGGCGCGTCGGTGATGCTCGGAACAGAAAGCTGACGATCGGTCAGTGCGGCCTGACGGGTTCCGGACCCACCAATAGACGGGCGCCGCGGAAGCGCGATGTCAGCCATGGCGAGCAAGCTCGGCGTAGAGGGCGCTGTCGGGCGCGGCGCGCTGCGATCGGCTTCCGGCGAGGTGGTGACGGGCAGGATAATCTGTGCCGCACGCTCGGTCACAACGCCGGTGTCCCCACCCAAGCCAGGTGCCGCCGCGATTTGCGGGCGCGATGTGGTTTGAGCGCTCAAGCCCGAACTTTCCGACGTTCCGCCATCGGCCGGCAGGAACATCGACGTGACGGTGCGCAAGGAAATTCCGCTAGGCTGCGGGCGAACCGGAGCTGCATCACCCAAACCCGCAACCTGAATATCGTCGATATTGCCGATCGCACCGAGGCGCGGCTGCGACAGCTGCGGACGCGACGGCGTCGGTGCGGCTCCTGCGATTTCAGACTGCCCACCCAGGGAAGGTGAAGACAAACCACCCGATTGCGGGCGTGTCGGTGCGCCAATCGATGGGCGCGACGGTGCAGCAGAACTTGTGCTCAGCCCGCTTCCACCACCCAGCCCGCTTCCACCACCCAGCGACGGCGCGGAGGGTGCAGACGGACGGCCGAGGCCGGCAAGCTGAGTTCCACCGCCGGATGCACCCTGCGGGCGCGGCGGCGCGGGCGCGAACACGCGGGAACCACCGCCAAGCTGAGGCGCGCTCGGACGTGCAATCGCCACACGCTCTGGCGCGGCACCGCGAGACAGGCTTGGAACGCTGCCCTCATCAACGACTGTACCGCCGAAGCCGGAAGAGACCATGCCGGCGGTCACGCCCGCACTTTCTTGACGCGCAAGACCGACACCGGCGACCTGCGACGGTGTTCCGATCTGAACCGGCGCGAAGTCCCGGTTGCGCAAAGAGGCGGTCGCGTCAGCGGCGGAAATGCCAACATCACTGTTGGGCGCGGCAAGGGATGGAGCCCGGAGTGTGGGGAATCCGGAGGCACCAGCCTCTGCCATCGCGCCGCTGTCGCGACCTGTCAGTGCCTCAGGGAGGCTGACATTCAGGATGACCTGTGCGCTGGGGCACGCGTCACCTTGGATCACACAATAGGTGAAGGTCACGCGCCCGTCGCACGGGTCAGAATTCAAGTATTCGATCTGCCCGCCAGAGCGGCGCGCCGTACCACAGACAGGCTGCTGCAGGATCAGAATGCGATCCGAGTCGCCATCGGCGACGTTCAGATCGTTGTTCAGAACATCGAGGGCTTGCGTCCGTCCGGCCCGGACGGTGAAGACATCTTCAATTGCCTCGTAGTCATCCACGGAACCAAAGGCAGCCATGATCGTGTCGCTTTTTTGCGCCATGGTGCCAACAGCCACGATCAGAACGACCGCCGTTAGCAATACCATAAACCGATCATCGGCCTTCATTGAACGATCCCCCACGAATCATTAAAGGAGACGAGTGTCACCCCTCAAACCTGAGTAAAGCGCACATCCGTCTGACTTTTCAACCTCTTCGGACTGGATCGGCGGTAAAGCTGCATTTGTGACGGTTTTAGCGAGAGATTGTGGCCCAATCGCGTCATATTGCGGGTCAAATGACGGAATGTTCGTCAGCGACGGGAGCGAATCGCATGAAATTTGGTGTCGGACAATCGGTAAAGCGCATCGAGGATCCACGCTTTCTGCGGGGGGAAGGGGCGTATGTCGACGATCTCGAGGCACCGGATGCGTTGGTGCTGCACGTGCTCCGCTCCGACATTGCGCACGGCCTGATCCAGAAGATCGATGTATCCCGGGCGCGCGGAATGCCAGGTGTTCATAGGATCTACACGGATGAGGATCTGTCGGATCGCCTCAACGCCATTGATGCACAACTGCCTTTGATACAGGCCGACGGCTCAACCGCACCGGCCGTTGCGCAACCTCATCTGGCGCATGGCAAGGTTCGCTATGTCGGTGAGCCTCTGGTCGCAATCATCGCCGATAACCTCAACGCCGCGATGGACGCTGCCGAGTGCATTGAGGTTGAGACCGACACCCTCGACACAGCTTTGAAGCCAGCCGTCGACCAGCCGCAATTGCATGATCACCTTCAAACAAACAAGGTTTTCACCTGGGATGTCGGAGACCTCGCCGCCACCCAGCATGCTTTCGCCGAGGCGGCGCATTGTGTTGCCCTGCATGTTGTGAACCAGCGCCTTGCTATTCATCCGGTGGAGACGCGGGGCATACTCGCCATACCAGACGGCGACGGGTGGAGTGTCTGGCTCGGCAATCAGGGTGTTCACGCCGCACAGTCCGATCTTTCCCGCGATTTGCAGGTCGCTCCCGAACATATCCGTGTCCACGCACCGGATGTTGGCGGCGGTTTCGGAATGAAGCTGATGGACCACCCTGAATACGCCATGGCATTGATCGCTGCACAGGATCTTGGCCGTCCGGTCCGGTGGACCGGCACGCGATCCGAGAGCTTTCTGTCAGACATGCAGGGCCGCGACGTCCAGACCCATGCCGAAGCAGCCTTCAGCGCAGAGGGTCGTTTGACGGGGCTGCGCTGGCGCTCCACCGCTGATCTGGGGGCCTACGTTCCGGGCTATGGCGCAGCCGTGCCAACGCTCTTTTCCGGCCATCTGATCGGTGGGCTTTATGACGTCGCACATGTGCATCACGTGGTGGAGGGGTTCGTAACCAACAAAGCCCCCGTCGATGCCTATCGCGGCGCAGGTAAGCCCGAAATTCTGCATGTAATGGAACGCCTTATGGATGAAGGTGCGCGAGCAACCGGGCTCGATCCCGTTGAAATTCGCCTGCGCAATCTGATCCGGCCAGAACAGATCCCCTATGAGACAGCGGGCGGAATTCCCTTTGACGCACTCGACGCGCCAGCGATCCTGCGACAAGCCGCAGACCTTGCGGATGTGGCAGGATTTGGGGCGCGCAAAAGCGCCGCACCGCGCGGGCTTGGCATCTCCTGCTATTATGAGCGAACCGGCGGCGGGCCGACGGAACGCGCGAAAATCGACATCTCACGCGATGGGAAAATCAGGGCAGTTGTTGGAACGCAAAGCTCTGGCCAAGGCCATGACACAGCCTGGGCTCAGATCATTGCAGAGGAGCTTGGCGTTCCTTTTGACACCATCGAACTGCAGGCGCCGAGCACGGATCTGCTGGAGGCCGGAGGCGGTACGGGTGGGTCACGTTCCGCCGTTCAGGCAGGGCGCAGTTTTCTGAGGGCCAGTGCGGATGCCATCGCGCAAGCCCTTCCAAATGCTGCGGAAATGCTGGAAGTCGCTGCGACTGACATCACCTTTGACAAGACGAAAGGGGCCTTCACGATTGTCGGCACCGACCGCAGCATCGCGTTCCTCGACGTGGTCGAGGCGATGGACGGCCTGACCGCGCAGGGCGGGACCGATGACAAGGTGCAGACGACGCCCAATGGCTGCCATATTGCCGAGGTTAGCCTTGATGTCGAAACCGGGCAGATCACGCTTGAGCGCTATACGGTCGTCGATGATTTCGGCCGTGTTATCAATCCGATGCTGGTTGAGGGACAGGTCCATGGCGGTGTGACGCAGGGCATCGGACAGGTGCTGTGCGAGGCAATGATCTGGGATGAAGATGGTCAGCCGTTGAGCGGATCTTTGATGGATTACGCGCTGCCGCGCGCGGCGGATCTGCCCTTCTTCGAGGTGGCCTTTGTCGAGCATCCGACACCCTCAAATCCGATGGGATTGAAAGGGTGCGGAGAAGCGGGTTCCGTTGCGGCCGTGCCTGCTGTGGCCAATGCAGTGATGGACGTTCTGGCGACGTTTGGCGTACGCGAACTGGCCCCGCCTTATACGCCGGGGCGGGTTTGGGCCGCCCTCAGCGCTGCAAAAGGTTAATGCCAAAAACACTGTGCACAAGGCGTGCACCACCCGTGCACAAAGCGTATGCCAACAGCGCACAGGCGTGCGGACGTTAATCGGATCTTGCGATGGCAGTCGCATCGAAAGGATTGCTTAACATCTTGGCGGCAAAACCCTTCGTGATCCCCCCAGATCGCATTGAGGAGTCATCGCTTTGCCAAAGTCACGCCCACCCCCAGCAACAACCCGATGACCGCCGCGCTTAATCCAAAGAGGGTCACACCCGACGCTGTCGCCAGGAACGTAATCGCGGCTGCGTCCCGCATGCCCGCGTCTGACAGCGCAGCACTGGCGGAATTCGCGAATGTGCCGAGCAGTGCGACACCTGCGACGGTCGCCAACAGCATATCGGGTGCGAGAGCGGCAAGGCTGGTCAGCAGCGCCGCGAAGAGACCAAACAGACAGTAAAAGGCACCAGCGCAAACCGCAGACCAATACCGCTTTGACGGATCGGGGTGAGAGTCTTCATCCGAGCACATTGCAGCCGTGATCGCGGCGAGACAGGTGGCGGGTGCGCCCAACGTGGCGGTGAGGATGCTCGCCGCGCCCACGCCGCTGAGCAGCGTGCGTGGGGGTGGTGTGTAGCCATAGCTGCGCATGACGGCGAGGCCTGGGATGTTCTGGGTCGCCATCGTCACGATGAACAGCGGCAGCCCAACCCCGAGAAGGGCTTCGACCGAGAAAATAGGGAGGGTTACAACGGGAGCGGACACAAGCCGGAGGTCTTCCAAACCTGACCGATCGCCCAGGACTGCGATCAGAATGGCGGCCATCAGCACGGCGGCTGGCACAGCGAACAGACGGCTGAAGCGTCCAACGATGAACCATGTGGCAATAATCGGAACCGCGATTTGCGGCGCCTCGCTCAACGCCAGAAACGGCTGAACACAAAGCGAGAGAAGGACACCCGCCAGCATGGCCTGTGCCACCGCCGGTGGGATTGAGGTCGCCAGCCGTCCCAGGGGACGCCAGAGGCCCGCGATCAGGGTCAGCAGGCCCGCAATCAGAAATCCGGCGACGGCCCCGGCAAAACCGCCCTCGACAGCCGGGCTGACGGCCAGAAGGGCAACGCCGGGCGTGGACCAGGCGACGCTTGCAGGTTGGCGGGTGATGAGGCTGAGCAGGATGCCGGACAGGCCCATGGACAGCGCCGCGAACATCAGACCCGACCCGGCCTCTACCGTCGTCGCGCCCATGGCGTCGAGCCCGGCCAGCACGATCGGAAAGGAGCTGAAAAAGCCGATGATCGCGACAACAAGCCCGGTCCAGATTGTTTGCGATGGGGGCATTTCAGGCGTCTCTCATGTCTTGCGCTGGTTGGTGCTTAGCGCGCTACCGCGTGCAACCGCCCTCAGTCCGAACGATTTTCGCGGGGGGTATTGAGGCGGCCCTGCTCGCATTTGACATGGTGCAACGCTGCGGGTCGAGAGATGCATTGCACGGATACAAAACCGCGCTGACGGCCTCTCCTATGCGGAACGTCGCAGTGAGGGGATTTCGTCAGGCGTGAGAGCAATCAAACGGCCGGTCGCCCTGACGATCTCACCGAAAAGCACGCCTCCCGTTCGGAAGCGTGCTTAGGTGGTTTGTCGACAACGGGTGAACGCCGTGGTCAGAGTTGGCCGTGGCAGTGCTTGTACTTTTTGCCAGAGCCGCAGGGGCAGGCCTCGTTGCGCGAAACATTGCCCCAGGTCGACGGATCTTCGGGGTTGCGCGCGGGGCCAGCCTGCACGCCGGGGGTGGCGGGTGTGTCACCGGTCTGAGCGGCAGCACTTGCGCCCTGCGCCTGCTGATCCGCCGCCATTTGCTGCATGCGTGCGACCAGCGCATCACGCTCTTCCGGCGTCATGATCTGCACATTGGCAAGCTGTTTGGTCACTTTCGTGCGCAGGCCAGACAGTAGCCCGTCGAAAAGCTCGAACGCCTCGGTCTTGTATTCGTTCAGCGGGTCACGCTGCGCATACCCCCGGAAGCCAACGACAGAGCGCAGGTGATCAAGGGTCAGCAGATGATCGCGCCATTCTTTGTCGATGGTCTGAAGCAGGATCTGCTTCTCCACGCCGCGCATTGTCTCGGCACCATATTTGGCGACCTTCTGGGCAGCGGCCTGATCGACATCAGCCTTCAGCCGCTCCTTGATGTCATCATCATCGACGCCTTCCTCATTCGCCCACTCGACGACTGGGAAGTCCCGACCGAACGTATCTTTCAGCGCCTCGGCCAGCCCTTCGGTATCCCATTGATCCGCATAGGCGCGGGGCGGGATGTAGGTGGTGACGAGATCGTCCACGGCTTCGTGACGCATATCGCCAACAGTCTCTGACAGATCATCTGCTTCCATGATCTCGCGGCGCTGTTCGAACACGGCCTTACGCTGATCGTTCATCACGTCATCGTATTTCAGCAGGTTCTTGCGGATGTCGAAGTTGCGCGCCTCGACCTTTCCCTGCGCCCGCTCAAGGGCCTTGTTGACCCAGGGGTGAACGATCGCCTCCCCTTCCTTCATGCCGAGTTTCTGCAGCATGCCGTCCAGTCGGTCGGAGCCGAAGATGCGCATCAGATCGTCTTCAAGGGACAGGAAGAAATTGGTGCGGCCCGGATCCCCCTGGCGGCCCGAACGGCCACGCAGCTGGTTGTCGATGCGGCGGGATTCGTGACGCTCTGTCGCGAGGACGAACAGGCCGCCCGCCTCAAGCACCTTTTGCTTCTCGGCCTCAACCTCGGCCTCATATTTCGCTTCGAGTGCGGCGAGGGCCTCTGGATCGGTGATATCCTTCTCGGCCGCTTCGGCAGCAGCCATCAATTCCGCGTTGCCGCCCAGTTTGATGTCGGTGCCGCGTCCGGCCATGTTGGTCGCGATCGTGACCGCGCCCAGACGTCCGGCCTGCGCGATGATGCCGGCCTCTTCTTCGTGGAAGCGGGCGTTGAGCACTTTGTGCGGGATCCCCTCTTTCGTCAGCAGACCGGCGAGCAGCTCGGACTTCTCGATTGAGGTGGTGCCGACGAGGGTTGGCTGACCCTTTTCATAGGCGATCTTGATGGCGCGGACGACGCCGTCATATTTTTCTTTCGCGGTGCGATAGACCTGATCGTCATTGTCGATCCGCGCGATGGGGCGGTGGGTCGGAATCTCGACCACGCCCAGGCCGTAGATTTCCTGAAATTCCTCTGCTTCGGTCAGTGCGGTGCCGGTCATCCCGCCCAGCTTGTCGTAGAGGCGGAAATAGTTCTGGAAGGTGACGGAGGCGAGGGTGACATTCTCAGGCTGGATCTTGACGCCTTCCTTGGCTTCCATCGCCTGGTGGAGCCCTTCGGACATCCGGCGACCGGCCATCATGCGGCCGGTGAATTCGTCGATCAGAACAACTTCGCCATTGCGGACAATGTAGTCCTTGTCACGGGTGAAGAGAGTGTGCGCCCGCAGGGCCTGCGTGATGTGGTGCACGATCGTCGTTGATTCGGGGTCGTAGAGCGTCGCCTCCGGTTCGATCAGACCGGCCTCTTTCAGACGCTCTTCCAGGAATTCATTGCCCTCTTCGGTCAGCGTGGCGGAGCGCTGCTTTTCATCCAGCTCGTAATGCTCTTCGGTCAGATCGGGAATGAACTTGTCGAGTGTGATGTAGAGCTCGGACTTGTCCTGAGTCGGGCCGGAGATGATGAGGGGCGTGCGCGCCTCGTCGATGAGGATCGAGTCGACCTCGTCCACGATGGCGAAGTGGTGGTCGCGCTGCACCATCTCTTTCGTGGAGGTTTTCATGTTGTCGCGCAGATAGTCGAAGCCCAGCTCGTTGTTCGTCGCATAGGTGACGTCGCAATCATAAGCCTGCTGTTTGGCCTGCTCGTTCATGCCGGGCACGACCACGCCGACGCTGAGCCCCATCCAGTTGTAGACCTTTGCCATCCACTCCGCATCGCGGCGGGCAAGGTAGTCGTTCACCGTCACGACATGGACGCCGCGGCGGGTCAAGGCGTTGAGATAGACCGGCAAAGTCGCCATGAGGGTTTTGCCCTCACCCGTCTTCATCTCGGAGATATTGCCCTGGTGCAGGAAGATCCCGCCGATGAGCTGAACATCAAATGGGCGCATCCCGAGGGCGCGGACGGATGCCTCTCTCATCGCGGCGAAGGCTTCGGGCAAAAGCGCGTCGAGACTTTCCCCGGCCTCGTGACGCCCGACATATTCCTGTGTCTTCGCCTTCAGGTCATCGTCGCTGAGCGCCTGCATCGCGGGTTCGAGATCATTGATCTTTGCCACAAGTGACCGGACCGACTTGACCTTGCGATCATTGGCGGTGCCGAACACCTTTTTCGCGACCTTGCCCAAACCCAACATACAGCTACCCGTTTCCAATTTCCAAAGGGCCGGAGCGTGCCGTGCGAACGCGTCAGAAACTGTCATCATCGGGTGGTTGCCCGTCCGCGGCTGACAGCCTAGGTTTGGCGCGGCGGCGGTGCGTCTGGCCTTGTAAAAGCGCCTTGGGAGATAGTCCCGGCACATCACCGTGTCAACGGCAGCGCGTCCGCACGGGATGTGTGAGCCGCCGCAATTTACAGAAGGCGCGACCCGGACGGGGCCGCGCACCGAACCGGAGAGATGATGTACAAGTTTCTGACGACAACCGCACTGGGTTTGACGCTGGCCTTCACGGGAACAGTGACGCAGGCACAGGAGACGGCAGATGAGGCGACGGAAGCGGCGTCGTTTGCCGAGGATTACGACCTGGATACGGTGGTCGCCACCGTGAACGGAACCGATATCACGATGGGTCACCTCATCGCGATTTACGACCGTCTGCCCCCCAACTATCGCCAGATCCCGCCCGAGGTTCTGTTCAGCGGCTTGCTGGACCAGCTGATCGACCAGCAATTGCTGAGCGAGGCGGCAGTTGCGAATGGGGCAGAGGATAAGCGCCCGGTCCGCATCCAGATCGAAAACGACCGTCGGGCCGCATTGGCCAATGACAGCGTGATGCGTGTTCTGGACGCCGAAGTGACCGAGGATGACGTGCAGGCCGCCTATGAGGACATCACTGGCGAGATGACCCGCACGCAGGAATATAATGCGTCGCATATTCTGGTTGAGACCGAGGAAGAGGCCATCGAGATTCAGGGGCTTCTGAACGATGGCGCTGATTTCGCGGAACTGGCGGCCGAGCGCTCTACCGGGCCATCTGGCCCCAATGGCGGCAATCTGGGCTGGTTTGGCCCCGGTCAGATGGTGCCCGAATTCGACGCGGCCGTGCAGACGCTGGAGGTCGGAACGATCTCTGAACCGGTCGAGACGCAATTCGGCTGGCACGTTCTGACCGTGAACGAGACGCGGATGTCGCCGCTGCCGTCGCTGGAAGAATTGCGGGCAGAGATTGAAGGCCAATTGAATCAGGATGCACTCGCCGCTGAAATCGAGGCGCTGCGCGCGGGAGCCGATATTGTGCTGCCCGACGCGCAGGTGCCGCCGAACGCGCTGGATGAGTTGGACCTGACCGCCGACTGATCGGCGGGTTTTGCGCAACACTCACCCCACCCTGCCCCACCGGGCCGGGTGGGGTTTTCGTATTCCCCCCAGACCCATCAGGACGCCATGACACAGATCACCCGTTTGATGCCCGCCACACCGAAGGACAACGCCGCCCCGCTGGCGCCGCGCGATGGAGAAACCGTGTTTCCAACCATCGAAGGTGTGCGCTTTGCAGCGGTTGAGGCAGGTGTGCGCTATCAGGGGCGTCTGGATGTGATGCTGGCAGAGTTGGCGCCGGGATCGTCGGTGGCCGGGGTGTTCACGCGCTCATCAACACGGTCAGCCCCCGTGCGAATGTGTGAGGCGCATCTGGCAACGGCAGCGCAAACTGAAGCGCCATTCGCGATTCTGGTGAACTCGGGCAATTCGAACGCCTTCACCGGGCGTGCAGGCGATGAGAGCACCGACGCACTGGCCAAGGCGGTTGCCGCGCGGATGGATTGCCCGGTCTCTCACGTATTTCCGGCCTCAACCGGCGTGATCGGGGAGCGGTTGCCCCATGACCGCATCGTCGCAAAGATCGACCAGCTTGCCGACAGTTTGAGCGCCGAGGCCGGCGCGCGCGCCGCGCAGGCGATCATGACGACCGATACCTATGTCAAAGGCGCGTGGTGCGAGGTTGAGGGGATGCGCATCGCGGGGATGGCCAAGGGCTCTGGCATGATCGCGCCGGATATGGCGACGATGCTGGTTTATATCTTCACCGATGCCGCAGTCGCTCAACCTGTCTTGCAGGAGATTCTCGGCGAGCTGACCGATACGACGTTCAACGCGATCACGGTGGATGGCGATACGTCGACCTCTGACACATTGATCCTGGGGGCCACGGGTCGGGGTGGGACGCCACGGATCGAGACCCGAGACGATCCGCGCTGCGCCCTGTTTGAAGAGGCGTTGCGGGCTGTCATGCTGGACCTGTCCCATCAGGTTGTGCGGGATGGCGAAGGTGCGACCAAATTTGTCGAGATCGCGGTGACGGGGGCCGCGTCCAACAGCTCTGCCCACAAGGTTGGGATGAGCATTGCGAACTCTCCGCTCGTCAAGACGGCTGTGGCGGGAGAGGATCCGAACTGGGGACGGATCGTGATGGCGGTTGGCAAGTCTGGCGAGCCAGCGGATCGAGACACCCTGTCGATCCGGTTCGGCAATGTTCTGGTCGCCGAAAATGGCTGGGTCGCGGAGAGCTATCGCGAGGAGGCAGGCGCTGCGATCATGCGGGAAGAGGACATTGCGATCCGTGTCGATCTGGGTCTTGGCGGCGGCGCTGCCACCGTGTGGACCTGTGATCTGACCCATGGCTATATCTCGATCAACGCGGATTATCGATCATGAAGATGGTGCTGGTGAGCGCGGTCGCACTGGTTGATCCCGACGGGCGCGTCCTGATGGCGCAGCGGCCTGAGGGCAAGTCGATGGCCGGGCTGTGGGAATTTCCGGGCGGCAAGGTGGAACCGGGAGAGAGCCCGGAAGCAGCGCTGATCCGCGAGTTGCACGAAGAATTGGGGATCGAGACCTGGGACAGTTGTCTGGCCCCGCTGACCTTTGCGAGCCACAGCTATGCAGAGTTTCATCTGCTGATGCCACTCTATGTCTGTCGCAAGTGGAATGGCACGGTGCGCGGGATGGAAGGGCAAGCGCTCAAATGGGTGAGGCCCAAAGAGCTACGACACCTGCCCATGCCCGAAGCGGACGTCCCACTTGTATCGCATTTGATCGATTTGCTTTGACCAAATGCAACCCTTGGTTGTGAATCAACTTGACCGATAGCTGAGTTAACCTAAAATTTACCCTAGAGTGTCCACATACAAACAGCGACGCCGGGGGAAGCTATGAAAACGATCATGATCAGCAAATACATTGCCGTTCAGGGGCGATTTGTCGAAGCGCTCAAGGATGGAAGCATCACCGTTCGGGTCGGGACACGCCTGTTCCGGGGATTCCCGGTCTGATTGTAGTGGTGATTTGAAACGAACTGTTGTCCGGCGTCCCGGACAACAGAATTTCGCCTTTTCAGACTATACTGCTTTCAGGGCGTTCGCGCTCCATTCCCACAAACGTTCCGCCTCCGCATCATCGGCGGCATGTGCCTCAACACCGAAATAGCGGGACGTCTCGCTTTCAGGATCGCTGGGCGCTGCGATGTTGCAATCCTCACAATAGACACCCGCATGACCATTCAGCGCAGGAGAGGTTGCGGCCCAGAGGGTCGTGGAAGCGCCCTGCTCCGGCGACTTGAAACCTGCCTTTGCGAGTTCAGACGGCTCCCCATCTTCACCGAGCCAACCGAGCGCGATCATCTCTTCCTTGGGCAGATGCCGCTGCAATGGCGTGAAGATCCCGCCAGGATGGACGGAGAAGGCATGACCGCCGCTTGGCTTGAGACGACGGGACAGCGCATTCGCAAACAGTGCATTTGCTGTCTTGGCTTGGCCGTAAGCGACCCATTTATCATAGGGCTCTGCCTGAAAATGCATGTCATCCCAACGAATGCCCGACAGTTTGTGCCCTGTGGACGAGAGCGCGACGATCCGCGCACCCTCGCTGGCTTCGAGCTGTTCCATCAATGACGTGACCAGCGCGAAATGGCCCATGTGACAAATGCCGAACTGGGATTCCCAGCCGTCGCCGATACGGGCCTCAGGACAGGCCATAATCCCGGCGTTGCAGATCAGAATGTCGATCACGGGATGTTCGGACGCGACCTCAGCCGCGAAGGCACGGACAGAAGCAATGTCGCCAAGGTCCATGGCCTTGCTGGAGACGTCGCCAGCCACACCGGCCAACGCGTCGGCTGCTTTTTCACGGCTTCGTACAGGGACAATAATCTTTGCACCCTTTTCTGCGAGCGCCCGAACGGTTTCAAGGCCGATCCCGCTATAACCGCCGGTCACAATCGCAGTTTTGTCGGTCAGATCAATGTCGGCGAGAACCTCTGAAGCCGTGCTTTTGGCATGGAACCCGGTTTCGAGGGGTGTCTGGTCTGAGAGGGACATGATGCTCTCCTTTCAAGCTATCTTGTGTGCTCTCAAATTAGGGGCGTGTTCCGCAGGGCAGGAGATGCGTTTCTCCGCCGCTTTTGCACGATCCTCCGGCAGTCGGGACTATTGTGATGCGCCGCCCAGAAAACTGCGCGGCGAGCCGCCGAATTTTCGTGTGAATTCCCGGCTGAACTGAGCTGCGCTGTCGTATCCCACCTCGTAGGCGATCTGCGAGACGGGCTGACGCGCCTGTACCAGCAGGTCACGCGCTTCCAAAAGGCGAAGGTCCTTTTGGAACTGAAGCGGGCTGTTCGCCGTGACCTCCCGGAAGTTTTCGTAAAAGACAGACGCGCTCATCCCGGCAATCGCAGCGAGATCGGTGGCGCGAATCTGGCTGCGATATTCCTTTCGAATATGGACGATAGCGCGGGCGATCCGGCTGGCCTTGCTGTCGATATTCATCATCTGCCGCAAATTTCCGCCGTGTCGGGACCGCAACGCATGAAAGAGCACTTCGCGCAATGTGGACCCGGCAAGTGCTTGCTCTGCAATCGGATCGGAGTGCAGGCGGAACAGGCGGGCCATGGCCGCGACAAGCTCCGCGTCGGCGGCGCCGACCTCGACGCCCCGTGCCGGGCTGTCGTCCGTGTCGAGTGCCCCGACCTCTCCGGCCAAACTGCGCACGAGCTGTAAGTCAATTTCGACATAGAGCGCGACGAAAGGATCGTTGGGGGTGGCCGTGACGCTCGACGCAAGGATGGGAGCGGTCTGGCCGATGATCAGTAGATCCCCGGCGCCATATGCGACACTGCGCGAGCCGTAGAGCGCGTCCTTACGTCCATTCAGGACAAGGGCCAGAACCGGGGCAAAGATCGCGCCATCATTTCGTTTGGATTGGACGGTACGCACCAGACCGATGTTGCGCACGGGAAGCGGGATGAACCCCTCTCGCGCCGATTGCGCGTCGAGATAGGCGCTGACCTCTGCGTAAAATTCTTCAACCTGCATGGAGCCTCCGCGATCACCCGCAGGATAGCGAAAGGGCGCAAGGCTTCACAGCCCAGCGCCCGTTGTCCCGGAGGATTGAGCAAAAGCTCAGGAGGATAGGGTTAGAGCCAACCCTGCGCTTCGTTCTCAATCACAGCCATCATCATGTCGATATGGGCCGGAGCATCGTTGAGGCAGTCGATATAGAGGAAGTGTTCGCCGCCCGCTTCTTCAAAGCTCTCCTTGATCTCTTCATCAATCTCTTCGAGCGTTTCGACGCAATCAGAGGAGAAGGCCGGGGCCATGATCGCGATGGACTTCTTGCCGGATTCTGCCAGGCGCGCCACCTCTTCAACCGTATAGGGCTGAAGCCACTCTTCCGGGCCAAATTTGGACTGGAAGGTCGTCACAATCTCTGTCTTGTCCCAGCCCAGACGCTCCCGCAGGAGGCGTGTCGTCTTCTGGCATTGGCAGTGGTAAGGGTCGCCCTCCATCAGATAGCGTTTTGGCACGCCGTGATAGGAGGTGACGAGGATGTCAGGCTTGGTCTCTGCCGCCGCATAGGCTTTCTCAACCGATTGAGCCAGCGCCTCGATATAAAGCGGGTGCTCGTAATAGGCGGGCACGGTGCGGATATAGGGCTGCCAGTTCATCTTCATCAGCGCGCGGAACGCCTGATCGTTGGCGGTGCCGGTCGTCGCTGCGGAGTATTGCGGATAGAGCGGGAAGAACACGATGCGCTCTGCCCCCGCGGCCTTGACGCGCTTGATGACACTTTCGGTCGAGGGGTTGCCGTAGCGCATCGCGAAATCGACGATAACATCATCCCCGTATTTCGCCGCCATCGCCTCTGCCAGTTTTTCCGCCTGAGAGCGGGTCGTTGTGAGCAATGGGCTTTCGTTCAGCTCGTTGTTCCAGATGCCCTTGTAAGCGTTACCGGACGAGAACGGACGTTTGGTCAGGATGATCCCTTGCAAGAGCGGCTGCCAGAGCCAGGGGGAGTAGTCGATGACGCGGCGGTCCGACAGAAACTCGTTCAGATAGCGGCGCATCGACCAGTAATCCGTCGCGTCAGGGGTGCCGAGATTTGAGATGATAACGCCGACGCGGGCGCGGGGCACGGGCGGGTGGTCGCTTTCTGCATGGGCAAGGCGGCCATCGCCGGGTTGATGCATATCGGGCTTGGACTGGTCGAACATCGGAAAACGTCTCTCGTCACGAAATAGCTGTGGTGTTGTGCGCGCGGCGCCCGTTGGGGTCAAGTGCGGCAGGTGTTGGCCTGTCTACGGCTGAAGCCGCGGTTAGGATCAGAGCTTTCGCTCCGGCACTTTCAGCGCATCCGCCAGGCGTGCCTTGGCAGAGCCGGGTCGCAAGGGTTGTTGCTGGGTATCGGCAGGGGCCCAACCGGTGAGGAAGACGATCTCAAAGCTTGCCTCGATACGTCCATCGGCTCGCGCGTAGTTCTGGGTGTAGAGCTCCAGCGCCCGGCCGAGCGTTGCGCGTTTGAGGACGGTCTTGCGCCGTGCGGCCATGGCGTTGGTCTCTCCCATCGCGCGAAGATCGCGCATCAGGGCGAGCGGATCGGCATAATCGACCGTGAGGCGCATCGAATCCGCGACCGGCAGGGCGAGCCCTGCGCGCTGGACGAGGCCGCCAAGATCGCGCAGTTCACCCATCGGGGCCACGCGGGGGGACAGGCCGCCCTCAACCTCGATCTCTGCCTGACCGAACGCGGCGCGCAGTTCCGTGAGCGTCTCACCGCCAAAGAGTGCGGCAATCATCAGGCCGTCAGGGCGCAATGCGCGGCGCAATTGGACCAGTTGGCCGACCGGATCCTCCATCCAGTGCAGGCTGAGCGCATGGATCGCGAGGTCATGCGCGCCTTCGGTAACATCCAGAACATCGGTATCGGGGATGCGGCGGGCCTTCAGCCCCAGCTGCTCAGCCCAAAGCCCGGTCTGATCCCCGACGATCAAGGGATCGGTAAAGGACTTGTTAATCTCAAGAAGCCTATCTGAAACCTCCTGCGCGGCGGCTTCGTGCAGGAAGGTGGCACCACCCGCGCGGTGGCGATGGGCGCTGAGGGCGCGACGGTCGAAGAGAGGCTCGGTCATGGCAGGGCAGATAGAGGTTGCACGCCGCGAGGGGAAGGGGCTGGTTGGGCGAGCTCTGTTCCATCTTGCCGCACTTGTCTATCCGCCGCGCTGCATCGCGTGCCCCTCGGAAACCGATGCGCCCGGTGCGCTGTGTGCTGAGTGCTGGAGGCAGATCGAGTTCATCTCTGGCCCGGTCTGCGCGCAATGCGGAACGCCGGTCGAGGCAGGCGCACCGGGACAGCGATTGAGTTGTGACAGTTGCGCCCTCGATCCGCCCCCATGGCGTGACGGTCGCGCGGCACTGATCTATGGCGGTGCAGGCCGGCGCGTGATCTTGCAATTGAAACATGGGGACCGGCTCGATATTGCGCCCACATTGGCAAGCTGGCTGGCACGCGCGGCGCCCGATCTGATCGACCGGGCAGATATTGTCGCCCCGGTACCGCTGCATTGGTCGCGGCTGTTCAGGCGGCGCTACAATCAGTCGGCCGAATTGATCCGCGCATTAGTCCCGCCCCAAAAACGCGGCCAGGATCTGCTGCGCAGGGTGAAATCTACGCCCCTTCTCGATGGCAAGCGGCGGGATGAGCGCAGCTCTCTTCTGGCCGAGGCGATCGCGCTCGGGCCACATGACGTCGCCGGTAAGTCGATCCTGCTGGTCGATGACGTGCTGACAACCGGCGCGACATTACGGGCCTGCGCGCGGATCCTACTCACCGCTGATGCCAAAGAGGTGAACGTCCTGACGCTGGCGCGCGTTGTCAGGGACAAGGGGGCGTGACTATATCGTCCCTAGACCCGGAGGCTTGCTGATGAAACCCGTCGAAATTTATACCACCCCAATCTGTGGCTTTTGCCACGCCGCCAAACGTCTGTTGACGCAGAAGGGTGTTTCCTTCTCTGAGATCGACGTGATGTCCAACCCCGACAAACGGGCTGAGATGACCCAACGCTCTGGCGGCGGGCGGACGGTGCCGCAGATCTTCATTGACGGAACACCCATTGGTGGCTGCGATGATCTGCACGCACTGGAACGGTCCGGCAAGCTTGATGGAATGCTGGCCGACGCATGATCCGTGCAGCCCTCGTGCAGTTGACGAGCAGCGATGATCCGCTTGCCAACCTGCCGATCACCGAAGGTTTCATCCGGGACGCGGCAAATCAGGGGGCGACCCTGATCGCCACGCCAGAGGTGACCAATTGCGTATCCATGTCACGCGCCCGGCAGATGGACGTTTTGCGTCATGAGGCCGACGATCCGACGCTTGCGCGCTTGCGGGAGGTGGCGTCAGAACTCGCGGTCACGTTGCATATCGGGTCGCTTGCCCTGAAGACGGACGACCCGGATGGGCGCTTCGCAAATCGCGGCTTTGTCATCGCCCCGGATGGATCGGTTCAGGCCTGCTATGACAAAATCCATATGTTTGATGTGGACGTGGACGGCGGATACCGCGAATCGAAAGGTTATCGCCCCGGATCAGCGGCCATCGTGACAGAGGCGTCGGGCGCACAGCTTGGACTTTCGATCTGCTACGACATGCGCTTTCCAACACTCGCAAGGGGATTAGCCCGAGCCGGCGCGCAGATCCTGACCTACCCGTCCGCGTTCACGGTGCCCACCGGGCGTGCGCATTGGGACGTCCTGTTGCGCGCGCGCGCCATTGAAACCGGCTGTTGGGTACTGGCACCCGCACAGTGCGGGACACATCCGGGTTCGGGGCGTGAGACCTGGGGACACTCCCTCGCCGTATCCCCTTGGGGGGAGGTCGCGGCGGATGGGGGCACGGAGCCCGGCGTTTCGCTGGTCGATATCGATCTTGAGGCCGTGGTACGGGCCCGGAATTCCATTCCAGCCCTTGCGAATGAGCGTGGCTTCGATATCACAACGGGATGAAGGAAGACGCCTCAGACCCGCTTGCCATAGCCCTGTTGAGCGAGATCGACACGCTCGAACAGTTGGCCCGTGGCCGCTTGCAGCGTGCGCTGCCCAAGGGGATGGAGTTGAGCCAGTTTGCCGTGCTGAACCATTTCGCGCGTTTGGGCGGGGAAAAGACACCCGCGCAGCTGGCACGATCCTTTCATGTGACCCGTGGCACCATGACCAATACTTTGAAAAAGCTGGAAACCTCTGGCTGGATCCACATCCGCCCCGATTGGGAGGATGGACGCAAGAAATGGGTCAGCATCAGCCCGGCGGGTCGCAGTGCTCGCAACTTCGCCGTGGCAGCGATTGCGCCGGTCTTTGAGGATGTGATGGTCGGTATGGGACGCGACCGGGTGCGGGCGGCACTGCCCTTTCTGCGCGACCTTCGAACCTATTTGAGCAAGGAATAGGCTTGCCTTTGCCGGGTCACGCGCCTGAAGTGGCGCGGTGTCTGGCAGAGGAGTATCCGACGTGAGCGACCCGTATTATCAACCGATTTCCGGGCAGGACCTGCCGCGTTTTGCAGGTGTGCCCAGCTTCATGCGACTGCCCCATTTGGGCGAGGATGATCCGCGGCGGGCCGAAGTGGATATCGGATTGATCGGGATCCCATGGGATGCAGGCACGACGAACCGGCCCGGCCCACGTCATGGACCGCGTCAATTGCGCGATTATTCGACGATGATGCGGCGCGTGAACCCCTATTCCAAGACCGATCCTTTTGCGCTGTGCAATTGTGCCGATCTGGGTGACGTGAACCCGAACCCTGTCGATCTGGAGGATACGTTGGGGCGCATCGAGCGCTTTTATGCGGATGTCGCCGCGCAGGGGATCGTGCCGATGACGGCCGGAGGGGATCATCTGACCTCCCTGCCGGTGCTGCGCGCGCTCGCCAAGGACGGACCGTTGGGCATGGTGCATTTCGATGCGCATACCGACCTCTACGACAGCTATTTCGGGGGCTATCGCTATACCCATGGTACCCCGTTCCGCCGGGCGATCGAGGAAGGTGTGCTGGACCCCAAGCGAGTCGTCCAGATCGGCATTCGCGGGCCGATGTATGATGGGGAGGATATTGAATGGGGCCGGGCGCAGGGCGTTCGGATCATCACTATTGAGGAGTTCTTCGATCTTGGCGTACCGGCCGTGATGGCGGAGGCCCGCCGGATCGTCGGAGATGCGCCGACCTATTGCAGCTTTGACATTGATTTCATTGATCCCGCCTTTGCGCCGGGCACGGGCACGCCCGAGGTGGGTGGCCCGACCAGCTTCCAAGCCCAGCAATGCGTGCGGATGCTGGACGGGCTGAACCTGATCGGGGCTGACATGGTTGAAGTCTCCCCACCTTTTGATCCATCGGGAGGGACGGCCTGGCTGGGCGTGAACATCATCTTCGAGATCATGTGCGTCTTATCGAAAGCGATTGAGGCACGGCGTTGAGGCCGCCCGCATATGTGGGCTGATTTTGCCCGGTCGGAGCCGTGGGGAGGGCGCCTCGTCTTGAAAGGTGGTTTGGCCGCTCAGACCCGCAGGTTCTTCTCTGTCCCGCGTTCTCGCGCCGTAATCCACACACCGGTCATGAAGGCCCACGCCACGGCGAGACCTGCCCAAGTGACGGTATATTCCAGATGCCGATTGCGGAAATTGACCGTTACCGGCAGGGGGCGCGGCGCACCATCAAGCTGTGCCTCTGTGATGACCGCCAGGATGGGCAGTGTCGCCAGTTCCTCGGCCATGGGGGTCACGTCGCGAGCAAACCAGAAGTTGCGCGCAAGGTCGGGCGCAGGTGTGTAGCTGTCACTCTCATCAGGCCAGAGCAGCACGGCAGGACCTGCAATCGGGCCGAGCGGGCGGGTGGCATCCTTTTCCGCCTCTCGCACGAAGCCACGGTCGAGCAGGATGCGCCGACCGTCTGCTGTCTGAAACGGAGCGATGATGGTGAAACCGGGGCCTTGCCCCGGGCGAGAGGTCAGCACGTGGACCTCTCCGGCGAGGATCTCACCGTCCAGCAAGACGGGCGTGTACTCATCTTTGGCTTCTGTGGGGTTTTCGGGCAGTGGCACGGGCGCGGCGGCAAGCCCTTCATAGGCTGCGGCGATCAGCCCCTCTTTCCATTGCATGCGCTGAAACTGCCAGATCGAGAGCGAGATCAGGATAGCGCAGCCGATCAGGCCAAACAGCAATGGGCCGAGATTGCGTTTCAGCATCAGTCTTCCCCTCAAATGCAAAGCGCCGCGCGAGTGACCCGCGCGGCGCCTGAATTCAATGCAGGTCGGGTCTTATGCGCCCCAAACGTAGATTGCAGCGAACAGGAACAGCCAAACCACGTCAACGAAGTGCCAGTACCAAGCCGCAGCTTCGAACCCGAGATGCTTTTCAGCGGTGAAGTGGTTCTTGCGAGCGCGGAAATAGCAGACCAGCAGGAACACCGTACCGATGAAGACGTGCGCACCGTGGAAGCCCGTCGCCATGAAGAAGTTCGCACCATAGATGGAGTCAGCAAAGCCGAACGCAGCGTGCGTGTATTCATAGACCTGGAAGCAGGAGAAGATCACGCCGAGGATCACGGCGATGATCAGGCCCTGGGATGCGGCCTTGTTGTCGTTGTCATGCACGATGGCGTGGTGTGCCCAGGTTGCAGCACAGCCGGACAGCAGCAGGATCAGCGTGTTGATCAGGGGCAGGTGCCACGGATCGAAGGTTTCGACGCCAACCGGCGGCCAGACACCACCAACAGCTTCCATCGGATAGATGGCGTGCTTGAAGAAGGACCAGAACCACGCGAGGAAGAAAAAGACCTCAGACGTGATGAACAGGATCATACCATAGCGCAGGCCGATCTGCACAACGGGTGTATGATCGCCAACGCGGCTTTCACGCACGACGTCAGACCACCATGCAAACATCACGAAGAGAACGGCGGCAAAGCCAATCAGGAAGAGATAGGGCTGGCTGAGTGCGCCGGAAACGTTCGGGGACATCCAAAGCACAGCACCGAAGAGCATGACGAAGGCCGCGATGGCGCCGACGAACGGATAAACGCTCGGCGTGAGAATGTGGTAGTCGTGGTTCTTGGCGTGGGCCATCTTATCCCTCTTGCGCAGACGTGACAGGCGTGAGGGCGGCGGTGTCCTCCGTCTCAGGCATGTCGATTTCGTAGAATGTATAGGACAACGTCACCTCTTGCACAAACTGTGCTTCGGCGTCGTTGATGATTTCAGGATCCACATAGAACGTGACCGGCATCTGCACGGTCTGGCCTGGCATCAGCACCTGCTCCTGAAAACAGAAGCAATCGATCTTTGTGAAATAGCCACCCGCCGAATAGGGGGTAACGTTATAGCTGGCCTGCCCTGCGATCGGGCGATCCGTAGGGTTGTGCGCCGTGTAGAATACCAGTCCGGTCTGACCGATGGGCAGCTCAACTGTGCGCGTTTCGGGAGCACGGAATTCCCACTCCATCGTGCGCGACCGCGAGGCATCGAATCGAACCGTAATCGTCTCTTCAAGAACGGTGTCCGAGCCCGTGCCCTCGGCCGTGGTGCCACCATAGCCGGTCACACGGCAGAACAGGTCGTAGAGCGGGACAGCCGCGAAGCTCATCCCGACCATGAAAACGACGAGGCCAACGGCGGACAGTGCGGTGCGTTTGACGCCACGATCCATCTTAATTCTCCTCCTCAAGTGGCAGCAGGGTCGCGCGCGGGGCGTGGTCGAACGCCTCCATCGACGCACCGTTCTGCATCTTCACCATCGTGACGGCGAAAATCAGCGCCACGAAGGACAGAAGGATGATCAGCACGGCCACGTTGCGGCCCTTGCGGCGAGTATAAATTTCGTGCGGTTCCTGACCGAGTGTCATCTTCATCTCCTCAGAACAGAACCGGCCAGCCGGACCAAGCCCAGCCAAGCGAGCGCAGGGCAATGTCGACCCCGAGCGCGATGAACAGAGCAAAGAGGTAGCCAATCGATTCGAGGAAAACCCGCAACTCCGTCTTGAATTTGTCCGCCTTGGCTGTCGCCTCATCCCGGCGCCAGATCGCAACTGCACCCCAGACGAAGCGCGCGTTGTAGGCCAGCGCGGCAAGGAAGTAGACAGGGCCGCCCACTTCCGTGAAGGCGAGCGCCATCGCGACAGGGAACAGAATCACTGTGTAGGCAAGGATCTGGAACCGGGTCGCGCGGTCACCCTTTACCACCGGGTACATCGGCACGCCGGCTTTCACGTAATCCTCATTGCGGAAAATCGCGAGCGCCCAGAAATGGGGCGGCGTCCACAGGAAGATCAGCGCGAACATAAGAACGCCTTCGAGGCTGACGCCACCGGTCACACACATCCAGCCGATCATCGGGGGGAAGGCCCCGGCCGCGCCACCGATCACGATGTTCTGCGGCGTCGAGCGCTTGAGCCACATCGAGTAGATCACGACGTAGAAGAAAATGGTGAAGGCGAGGAAGATCGCGGCCTGGATGTTGGCGAAAATGCTGAGCATCAGCACCGACATGATCGACAGTCCAAGGCCGATGCCCAAAGCCTCACCCGGTTCGACCTTGCCTGCGGGCAGCGGGCGATTGACCGTGCGTTTCATGATCGCGTCGATATCCGCATCCCACCACATATTGAGTGCGCCGGATGCGCCAGCGCCGACAGCAATGCAGAGAATAGCTGCGAAGGCGAGCACCGGGTGGGTCGCGCCGGGTGCCGCGAACAATCCGACAGCCGCCGTCAGCACGACCAATGACATCACGCGCGGTTTGAGCAGGTTGAAATAGTCTTTCACCTGCGCCTCTCCGGCGGCCTTGTCGATCTCACTCAGGGTCATATCGGTCATGAACGCAAACTCTCTTTGTAAAGACGGCCCGCAAAGGTTGCGGGCCGCATCACGTCAACAGTCGTCAGACGTTTACTGTGCAGCCGCCAGCTGGATGGTCGGATCAACCGTATCGTCAGAGGCGTAAACCTCGATCGCGGCTTCAATCCATGCCTCATACTCTTCCACCGGGACCGCACGCACGGTGATCGGCATGTAGGAGTGGGAGATACCGCACAGCTCGGAACACTGGCCGAAATAGACGCCTGGCTCGTCAACCTGGAACCAGGTCTCGTTCAGGCGGCCCGGAACACCATCCATGTGGACGCCGAATGCGGGGATCTTCCAGGAGTGGATGACGTCGGCAGCAGTCACCTGAAGCCGGACAACCTGACCCACCGGAACGACCATGGAAGTGTCGGTGGCGAGCAGGTTCGCCTCAGGCGGATAGCCATACTCTTCAAGCTCATCCTCAGCCAGCATGTAGCTGTCGAAATAGATGCCGTGATCGGGATACTCGTAACCCCAGTACCACTGGTAGCCGGTCGTCTTGATCGTCACATCAGCTTCGGGGATCTCAACCTGCTTGAAGAGGATCGGCAGGGACATCGACCCGATGCCGATCAGGATCAGGACAGGGATGATCGTCCAGGCAACTTCGAGTGTGGAGTGGTGCGTGAAGCGCGCAGGCTCAGGATTTGCCTTCGCGTTGTACTTCACAGCGACCCAGACCAGCAGGCCCGTCACGAAGATCACGATCAGCGTGATGATGACCAGCAGCCAGGAATCGAGCCAGTGAATATCCTCGGCCAGTTCAGTCGCTGCAAACTGGAACGCGATGCCGTTGTCATGAGGAATGCCGATCAGCGGCAGTTCGCTGAGCACTTCATCCTGAGCGCGCGCAGCGCCCGCGCCCAGCAGCGCGGTCAGAGCAGTGAGGGTCTTAGAAAATCGCATCATTAGTTTCCCGGTCTCCGGCCCTGCCGGGCCCTCTTCCTAATCGTCCATGCTTGCAGCCCAGCGTGACTCGGACCGCGCACCGATTGATGTGCGTCTAAAACCACACTACGTGCTTTGAAACAAGGCGGCACTATGTTGCATTCCGTCGCACACAATCGTTTTTTGCCCGCAGGAGTGGTTTTCATGACACCCCAGACCGACCGTTTCCGTCCTTTCGAGACCGATCTGGACCGCGAGGTGTCGCTGCGTGTGCTGCGCGATGCGCTTGCAGGCGCAGATGATGGCGAACTTTTCCTCGAGCGGCGGCGCTCGGAAATGCTGGTTCTGGACGACCAGCGCATCAAGACAGCCAACTACACTGCGTCCGAAGGGTTCGGGCTACGTGCGGTCAGTGGTGAGATGGCGGGCTATGCTCATGCGACGACACTGGATGAGGCGGCCCTGCGCCGCGCCAGTGAGACCGTGCGGCTTGCCGTTCGCGAGGCGGTCGCCACGCCCGCGCCTGAACCGGCACGCACGAACCGGCACCTATATGGCGAGGTTGATCCAACCCAAGATGCCGAGTTCGCGGTAAAAATCGACGTCCTCAAGGAAATTGACGACTATTTGCGTAGCCGCAGTGGTTCTGTCGTGCAGGTCTCCGCCAGCATGGGCGGAAGCTTTCAAGAGGTCGAAATCCTGCGCGCCAGCGGCGACAGCTTCATTGATGCGCGTCCGATGTGCCGGCTCAACATCTCTGTCATCGTAGAGCGGGATGGACGCCGCGAAAGTGGCAGCGCGGGCGGCGGTGGTCGGCATGGCCTCACCCAATTGATGGATCGGACCCATTGGCAGGCGGTCGCGGATGAAGCGCTGCGAATCGCGACGGTCAATCTGGACGCGGTTCCTGCCCCCGCAGGCGTCATGGATATCGTACTTGGGCCGGGCTGGCCGGGTATCCTGCTGCACGAGGCTGTGGGCCACGGGCTGGAGGGGGATTTCAACCGCAAGTCAACATCGGCCTTTGCCGGCCTGATGGGCAAACAGGTCGCGGCCAAGGGAGTGACAGTCATTGACGACGGGACGATTCCCGATCGTCGCGGCTCAATCACTTTCGATGACGAAGGCACGCCCAGCGCAAAGAATGTGCTGATCGAGGATGGTGTTCTGGTCGGCTACATGCAGGACCGCCAGAACGCGCGCCTGATGGGCGTCGCCCCCACCGGCAATGGGCGCAGGCAGGGATTTGAGCACACGCCGATGCCCCGGATGACAAACACCTACATGCCCGGCGGCGACAGCGATCCGGCAGATATCCTTGCCGGGCTGAAGGATGGGATCTACGCCGTCGGCTTTGGCGGCGGTCAGGTTGATATCACAAATGGCAAATTCGTCTTTTCGTGCACCGAGGCTTACCGCGTCGAAGGCGGTAAAGTTGGCGCGCCGGTAAAGGGTGCGACGCTGATCGGCGACGGCGCCACCGCACTGAAGCAGGTGCGAGGGATCGGGAACGATATGTCACTCGATCCGGGCATGGGCAATTGCGGCAAGGCCGGACAATGGGTCCCCGTCGGCGTCGGACAGCCGACACTTCTGATTGGCGGTCTTACGGTCGGCGGCAGCGCGTAAGCAGGCGATTTCGCCCTGCCGGGCGAGGATATTTGAAGAAAGTGAAAGAGCGCGGGGTTTTCACTTTCCAGAGACCCCCCCGCTGGAGGCTCTGCCCATGCAATCCGTGTTTCACCTTGCCTATCACGTCACCGATCTGGAGGTGGCGCGACAGTTCTATGGCTCCGTTCTTGGCTGTGCCGAAGGCCGCTCGACGGAAACCTGGGTGGACTTCGATTTCTTCGGTCATCAGGTGTCGCTGCATCTGGGAACGCCTTTCGAGACCACGAATACCGGAAAGGTTGGCGCACATATGGTGCCCATGCCGCATCTGGGCGTCGTTCTGTCCCTTTCGGATTGGCAAGAGTTGCGCGCCCGACTGGAGGCGGCAGGCACGGACTGGGTTCTTGCCCCAACCGTCCGGTTTGAAGGCGAGCCCGGCGAGCAGTGGACGATGTTCTTTCGCGATCCGTCCGGCAACCCGATCGAGATCAAGGGATATGCTGATACGTCCGGGATCTTTGCGACCTAAAGTGCGTGCTGAAGCAACCGGTCGTAGATCGGTTGTGCGGGATCGAGCAGGTGCGCCGGTACCTCTGGCAGTTCTGCCCTGTCCGGGGGCGCGAAGTCCGTGGAGTTCAAAACTGACCCGTACCAATGGTCTGCCCAGATCCCGTAGTCGGGGTGATGGCCCGCCGGCCAACTGAGCATAGCAGGCTGGAAGTCTATCCCGACTGCCGTGCAGAGGTTGCGCAACTGCCCCTCGGGATCAGCGCGCACGCGACCCGTCTCAACCACCACGGGGGCGGTGCCAAGGCGGTCTGCCTCCCAGTCGAACAGTTCGCCCAGCCGGGAAAAGCCCAATTCCCACGGCTCAGGCGTCTGTCGTTTCGCCAGAAAGCTGGCGATGACGCGGGCAGGTTCCCGGATCAGGAAGATGTTCGTGCAGTCGCGCATATGACCGAGAGGCATATCCTCGATCATGTGAGCAACCATATGTTTGAGATACCAGAGCGCGGCGGGCGAGTGGCCCTCTAATCGTGCGGCTACCTCGTCACCATTCGTGATCCCAGCGGATAAAACGTGTTCACGCATCGGATGCGCGACGCCCGTGCGTGCCAGATAGGCCGCGTAGAATGGTTCGTCCCAAGCGCGGCAGTCGTCCCGGCCGAGAAAGCTACGCATCATCGCCGTCGAAAGGTTGCGCGGACCGGACCACACGGCGAGCTTCATCCCTCCGTTTCCCGTGCAATCAGATCCGCGTAGAGACCGCGGATATGTTGAGTGAGCGGGCCAAGCTGTCCATCACCAATCACGCGGCCATCAATGCTGCCAACGGGGGTTTGTGCACCGAAACTGCCGGTCAGGAACGCCTCATCCGCGCTGTATGTCTCAACGAGGGAGAAATTGCGCTCTTGCACGTCGATCCCGTCTGCACGGGCGAGATCGATGACCTTTTGGCGGGTGATGCCGTTCATGCAATAATCACCGGTGGACGTCCAAAGCGCGCCCTTCTTCACAATGAAGAAATTGCACGCGTTGGTCGTATTCACAAAACCATGCGGGTCGAACATCAACGCTTCATCGGCCCCGGCGCGCACAGCGGCGTTGAGTGCGATGATGCAGTTGAGCTTGGAGTGAGAGTTCAGTTTCGCGTCTTGTGTGAGAGGCAGACCACGGTGGTGCGCAACAGAGGCGAGGGCGACGGGGCGACCTGCCTTCGGCCTGGAATGTTCCATGAATATGACAATCGTGGGTCCCGATTGACTGAGCGAGGGGTGCTGGAAGGGACGTACCTTCAGGCCGCGGGTGACCATCAGGCGGCAATGGGCATCGCTGTGCAGATCGTTGGCGGAACGGGTTTCTTCCAGTGCATCGATCAGGGCCTCGCGGCGCATGCCGATGTCGAGGTCAACCGCAAGCGCCCCCTCCCAAAGACGGTCCATGTGTTCGTCGAGAAAAGCCCACCGGCCGTTGTAGAGGCGCATGCCCTCCCAAATGCCGTCGCCCAGCATGAAGCCGGAATCAAGTATGGAGACGGTAGCCTGCGCACGCGGTTTCAGACTGCCATTGATCCAAACCTTTATGTCCGCATTGCGCGGATCATCTTCGGCCTGATGGGTTGAGCGATGTTCTGTCATACCAGAACGGTAGGGGAGCGTGTGAGCACGTGTCGAGGGGGCTTGGACGCTTCTGTCCCTTTCTCTCTGAACAGACCTGTCGCGACGAGCGCCATGTCAGATGACCCTTGGGGTATACAGCATAGCTTTAGGGTGGTTCTCAGGCTCGGACTGATTTCAGGGAGGATACTCGCCAACGCTTTGCGGTGACTCGGTTGGTGGGGGGGACAGGATTCGAACCTGTGTAGGGTTTCCCCGACGGAGTTACAGTCCGTTGCATTTGACCGCTCTGCCACCCCCCCACTCAAGTCACGGGTGACTGGCGGCGGGGATAATGCCGTGTGCGCGGGGCGTCAACTCGAAAACAGCGCATGGGCGCACTGGACCCGCGCTTTCTGCACGCCTATGCAGATCGCATGAATTGGGCGGGAGGCCGAAATGGCGCGCAGAGACCAGAAAAAACCCGCTTGGGTCGTTGAGAAAGAGCGTAAGCGGGCAGGTCAGCCGGAAACTGTTTGGCTGTTCGGTTTGCACGCCGTTCGCGATGCGCTGCTCAATCCAGCGCGTGAGAAACTACAACTGGTCGTCACGAAGAATGCCGCAGATCGGCTGGGGGACGCATTGACCCACGGGCCGGAGCCCCGCATCGTCGATCCGCGCAAATTCGATGCACCGCTTGATCCGCAATCGGTCCATCAGGGCGCGGCGATGGAGGTGAAACCGCTCGATTGGGGATCGGTTAGTGAGCGTTGTGCTGCCGGTGACGGCAAACCGCTGGTGGTTCTGCTCGACCGTGTCAGCGACCCACATAATGTTGGGGCCGTGCTGCGATCGGCCGAGGTGTTCGGCGCGCGCGCAGTCATCGCACCCCACCGCCACGCCGCCCCCGAAACGGGTGCACTGGCCAAGACCGCATCAGGCGCTTTGGAGCGTCAGCCCTATCTGCGGGTGCCAAATCTGGCCAATGCCATGACTGCTCTGCGCGAGATGGGCTACTTCATTGTCGGCCTGGATGGTGAGGCGGCGCATGATTTGACGACGACCCTGGCCGAAGTTGGCAATGTACCCATCGCGCTTGCGCTCGGGTCCGAGGGACCGGGGCTGCGAGAGAAGACAAAAGAGACCTGTCATCGGCTGGTGCGCATTCCGTATGCGGGCGAATTCGGGTCACTGAATGTCTCGAATGCTGCGGCCGTCTCATTATTCGCGGCATCTGCCGCACGCTGACATATGTTCACATCGGCGGGAGGCAGACTCGGCAGCGCTGGTTTGACGCCCCATACTGTGTTTCAGACGAGCAAAATCTCACACCCCGGAGACTCAAGATGAACCAGACCCGCCGTAGCTTTCTGACCCTGACCGCCGCTTCTGCCGTTGCTTTGAGTGCAGTTCCGGCTGCCGCTCAGGAAGCGCCCGTCTTCTCTACATTTTTTGGCGGTGCGATCCGTGGCTATGACCCGGTCGCCTACTTCACCGAGGGTCGGCCCGTCGAAGGCAGCGGCGACTTTCAGTCTGAGTGGAATGGCGCCACGTGGTCCTTTGCCAACGCAGAGAACAAGGCCCTGTTTGATGCGGATCCAGAGGCCTATGCGCCTCAATATGGTGGTTACTGCGCCTGGGCGGTCAGCCAGGGTTACACCGCATCGGTTGACCCGAATGCTTGGCGGATTGTCGATGACAAGCTGTACCTCAACTACAGCGCCGATATTCAAAGCCGTTGGGAGCAGGACATCCCCGGACATATCGAACTTGCCAATGGCCATTGGCCGACGCTGATCCAGTAAGGGCGAATCGCCTTTAGGTTGTTCTCCGCCACTGCGCAATCGGTGCAGTTTCATCGAATGCAACACGTTGAACAGCAGGAAATTGATTAAGCGACTGATATCGTGACGTAATTTTTCGGGCACTCCGTATCAGTCGTTACCTTTGTTTCACCTTTTTTATGGTAAGGTGAAAATCGGAGGCGAGGCTTGAACGACCCTCGCGGATCTCCATGACTGTCCCTCGTTCTGACTTCGCGCCCGGACCCAAGGTTCGGGCGCTTTTTTATGCGTACATTTCCCGCTAACGTCCGCCTATGACCTATTCAGACACCTTCCTGCGCGATGTTTTGAAAACGACCAAAACGGTGGCCTGCGTCGGCGTGTCATTGAACGAAGTGCGTCCCTCCTACTTCGTGGCAAGGTATCTCACGCTTAAAAAATTTGAGGTGTACGGGGTGAACCCCGCCTATTCGGGCAAAAGCGCCTTTGGCCATGACCTGGTTGGAAGCCTGCGTGACCTGCCCGATGATCTGCGCATCGACATGGTTGATATCTTCCGACGATCCGAGCAGGCGGGGGCGGTGGTTGATGAAGCGCTTGAGGTTCTGGGGCCACGCGGCTTGAAAACGATCTGGATGCAGATCGGGGTCGAAGACCATGAAGCTGCCGCACGGGCCCAAGCCTCCGGTGTGCAGGTCGTGATGAACCGCTGCCCCAAGATCGAATATCAGCGCCTGTTCGGGGAGTTGCGATGGGGTGGCTTTGCGACTGGGCGGATTAGTTCGAAACTGTAGGTCGGGGGCTACTCTGTCCAATCATCGATCTGCATGATTCGCTCGTCGCTCCAACCAAAATGGTGCGCGATCTCATGGACGAGCACATGGGCAACGAGTTCCGAGAGATCGACCGTTTCCCGCTCGATCCATTCCTCAAGGATCGGACGACGAAAGAGATAGACTGTATCCGGCTCGATCGACGGATCACTGAATGACTTTTCCGTCAGCGCGACGCCCGAATAGAGGCCCGTCAGCTCGAATGGGTTTTCGATGCCCAACTCGTCCAACAGTGCATCATCGGCAAAATCCTCAATGATGATGCGCAAATCCGCACAAAGCGTGCGAATCTCATCTGGCAGCGACTGAAATGCATTCAGTGCCATCTGGTGCATCGAGGCTAGATCAGGGGGACGTCCGTTCATTGGCCCTGAATAGTGTCGACGGGCGCACTTGACCATGGGGCGGTGTCCGGGTCCGATGCCGCCATGTCAGAAAACACTCATACCTATCGCCCCCCTCGCCTGATCAGAGCGATCCTGCTGCCTGGTGCGCTCTTCCTTCTGGCATTCAGTATCGCCGCAGGGGTCTGGGCCGCGACATACCTGCCGGTGTGGGCAGCGGTGCTGCTGGGCTTAATTCTGGCTTTGCTGGCCGGGGTCGCGGTCGCATCACTGGTTATGGCAGGGCAGTTGGTGGTGCTTGGTGGACCGAGCCTGATCATGGATCGCACGGGTGTGAATATTGCGGCTTACAGCACTGGTCCGATCCCCTGGGCCGCCATCGATGGAATTGACATCACGGACGGGTCCGCAGGCGGATTGCGCTTTCGTGTCCTGCCGGACGCGAAACTGTCAGCGCTGTCGAAATTCCTGATCGCAATGAATGGCGGGCGCGGGGGTATCGTAATCGCAAATTCCTACTTAAATGCCGAGCCGGAAGCGGTTATGGAGACCGCTCAGCGTCTCAAAGCCGAAAGTCCGTCATGACCGTTACCCGATTTGCTCCTTCGCCCACGGGCTATCTCCATATCGGAAACCTGCGCACTGCGCTGTTCAACTGGCTGATCGCACAAAAGGCCGGTGGAACATTCATCCTGCGCCTGGACGATACAGACCCGGAACGCTCGAAGCAGGAATATAAGGACGCGATCAAAGAAGACCTCGAATGGCTTGGCCTGACATGGGATCGGGTTGAGACGCAAAGCGCACGTCTCGATCGCTATGCCGAGGCGGCCGACAAGCTGCGCGCCGATGGCCGGTTTTACGAGGCTTTCGAGACGCCGACCGAACTCGATCTTAAGCGTAAGAAACAGCTGAACATGGGCAAGCCGCCGGTCTATGACCGTGGTGCCCTTGCGTTGAGTGAGGCAGAAAAGGACGCTCTGCGAGCGGATCGTTCCGGTCATTGGCGTTTCAAGCTGGATCATCAGCGCATCGAATGGGCCGATGGCATTCTGGGCAACATCTCTATTGATGCGGCCAGTGTCTCGGACCCGGTGCTGATCCGCGGCGATGGGCAAGTACTCTACACGTTGGCCAGTGTCGTTGATGATACCGATATGGGCATAACCCATGTCGTGCGCGGATCGGATCATGTGACCAATACCGCGACCCAAATTCAGATGATCGAGGCGCTGGACAAGCCGGTTCCGAGCTTTGCGCACCACTCTCTGCTGACCGGCCCCCAGGGTGAGGCCCTTTCCAAGCGGCTTGGCACACTCAGCCTGCGCGACATGCGCGCCGCCGGGATTGAGCCTATGGCGATCTTGAGCCTTATGGCGCGACTGGGCTCTTCCGACCCGGTGGAACTGCGTCGTGATATGGCCGATCTGATCGAAGGGTTTGATGTGGGCCGCTTTGGCTCTGCCCCGACGAAGTTCGATGAGGCCGATTTGCGCCCGCTGACCGCACGGCTGTTACATGACACCGAGTTTGCAGATGTCGCTGATCGCCTGTCCGCCCTCGGGGTCGAAGGCCCCTCTGCACCGGCATTCTGGGACATGGCGCGAGAAAATGTGACGACGCTGGGCGACGTGAAACCGCTCTGGGCGTTGACACAAACGGGCGCAACGCCATTGGTGGATGAGGCGGATGCCGAATTTATCGCAGATGCCTTTGCTCATTTGCCCGATGGCCCGTGGACGCAGGACAGCTGGTCTGAATGGGCGAATACGATGAAGGAACGGTCTGGCCGGAAGGGAAAGGCGTTGTTTATGCCGTTGCGCAAAGCCCTGTCCGGGATGGAGCGAGGCCCCGACATGGCCAAGCTGATGCCGCTTTTGCCGAAGCCATCGCGCGATTAGGGGAATCTTAATCGCGCAGGCCTAGTCCTCCCCGCAGAAAGCAAAAGCGGGGGAGCTGAGTATGAGCCTGTCTGTCGCGCAGCGGCTAAGCCTCGGCTATGGTGGCCTGATGATGGCTGCAGCAGGATTGGTGGGGATCCTTGCCCTTGCGCTGTCGCTGTTGCTGGGCCAACTGGGATTATTCTCCAACACAGCGAAGGGCATTGCTGCTGTTGTGGCTGTGCACGGCACCTATTCCCACGCCAGTGGCCTTGTGATCCGCGACACAACGCAAAACAATCTGCAACTCCAGATCGAAACGCGCGAAGCGTTGCGCCTGCTATTCGCAGCGGCCCCTGGATATGTTGACGACCTGACAGAGATGCCGGACATCCTGAACCGGCAACTTGACGCATTCGATGATATGTCGCGGCTTTACTCGACTTATCTCGAACTCAACGTTCTGCGCGCGCAGGCCAGTCAGGATATGTTCGATGCCCAGCGTCGAATGACCGAAGCGCGTGCCTTGCTCGCCATATTTGGTCGATCCGACTACGCTCAGGGCAATCCAGCCATCGCGTTCATGGTGTCACAGATCCGGGATGAACTGATCAGCCTCGAAAACGACCTGCGAATCCTGCGATCCCGACCGAGTGCGGCCGCCACAGGCCGGCTTGCCCAACGAGTCGAGGTGACACGTGACAATATACTGCAGCTGCAAGCAGTCTCGACGCGCGATCCTGCGCGGACCGCAACCTCGGTCTACGACTATGTCGACTTGGCCCTGACTAAAATCGAGAGTGCGGAGCAGGAAATCCGACAGCAAAGCAGGCTCGGTCGCCAGATCATTCATCCGTTGGCCGCACGTATCGGCAATGACATGGAAGACCTCATGGACGATCTGGTGTTGCGCCAGCGCGGCCTGAACCTCGTCTCGCGCCAGAAATCACAGAACGCGGTCGAGGCGGCGCTGATCGCTGCGGCCGTGGTTGTGCTTTTGGCAGGGATGACAGCTCATTTTACACTGCGATCCGTGACCCGTCCGCTTCGGCAATTGACCCGCGCGACAGAGGCATTGGCAAAGGGCAGAGAGCCCGAGGATCTACCATTGGAGCTGGGCGATGAGTTCGGTGCGATGGCCCGGTCCGCCGCCAAGATTGAAGAGAATGGAGCAGGCGCACGCCGCATTCGAGACGCGCTCGACACATCAGGTGCTGCGATCATCGTCGCCCGCGACTTCGGGCATACCGATTACGTCAGTACGCGGGCTGGTGAGTTGTTGAGCCATCTCGGAAAGGACGAAGAAGTTGGCCTGAGCGCCCTACAGGATCGTGTTTTGGTCGGATTTGAAAGCAGCGGTTCGCAGCGTGAGACCGTTCTCGATCTGCAGATTGCGGACCGGATATACGATCTGCGCGCGACTGCGATTGATCATGATGCAGCAGGCCGCGCAATGATCCTGACATTCGTGGATCGCACCGCCGTGCGTCGTCTGCAAAGTGACATCGTTGAACTGGTCAGAAAGATCGGAGAGGGGGACTTTTCCGACAGGGTCCACACACGCGAGACAGATGGACCACTGCGTCTGATGGCGGACGCAGTCAACGGGCTGTGCGATACGTTTGAGAACAACATCGCCAGCACGACCCGCGCCCTGGAAACCATCGCCTCCGGTGATCTGACAAAGCGGGTGGAGGGATCATTTTCAGGTGCATTCGCTCGGCTTCAAGACGCCATACACAGTTGCAGTGCCCAACTGGCTGAAATCGTCAGCGATGTTCAACTGACTGCCGATGCCGTGGCCGGGCTGACGCATCAGGTCGCTTCCGACGCCCAAACCCTGTCTGCCAGCAGCGATGAGCAGGCAGCCGCACTGGAACAGAACAACAAAACGATGATCGATCTCGCACACGGTATCCGCACGACCTCGGATCGTGCTTCTGAAGTGCGCGACCTGTCGGTTCATGCGTCGGAAACCGCCCATGAAAGTGCGACCTTATCGGCAGAAGCCCAGCGCAAAATGGCCTCGATCGAGCGCGGTGCGGCACATATGGGACAAATCGTCGGCCTGATCGATTCCATTGCCTTCCAGACAAATCTCTTGGCACTAAACGCCGCCGTCGAAGCCGCGCGCGCAGGTACCGCAGGCAGCGGATTTGCCGTCGTTGCGGCAGAAGTGCGCAATCTCGCGCAACGCTCCGCCGATGCAGCGAAAGACATCTCCTCACTGATCGCCGAAACGACTGAAAAAGTCGCTGCGGGCGTGCATGAGGTCAGGCAAACCGGCGATGCGCTCGAAAATATTTCGGAACTCATCATGAACGTTACCGCAGCGATGCGTGAGATTTCCGAACAGGCGGAGCATCAGACAGCCGCCGTGAACGCGCTGACAGACTCATTTGCAGCAATGGACCATGGCACACGCGCCCAGGCGTCCCTGTCAGACGAAGGGGCAGATCGGGCGAAGCAGCTGGCCATGCATGTAGGACAGCTTCAGGGCCTGATGGGTCAGTTCCGGCTATCTGGACTTGCGGAGTCCGAAGTGGCGATGAAGCGGTCCGCTCAAGATGCCGCACTTTCAGCGTGAAAATCCATGAACCCACCTGATTGACGGGCCCACGACCGCGCATAGAGCCCCCCTTGGGCGATCAGCTCCGCATGTGTGCCCTGCTCGACGATGCGGCCCTGATCCATCACGACGATTCGGTCCATTCGGGCAATCGTCGAAAGACGGTGCGCGATTGCGATCACTGTCCGGCCATCCATCAGCTGCTCGAGGCTTTCCTGCACATCCGCCTCGGTCTCTGAGTCGAGTGCCGATGTCGCTTCATCCAAAAGCAGGATCGGTGCATCTTTCAGCAAGGCGCGCGCAATCGCGATCCGCTGGCGCTGGCCACCTGACAGCTTCACCCCCCGCTCGCCCAGATGGGCATCGTATCCGGTGCGCCCATTGGAATCCGCCAGATCACGGATGAACCCATCGGCCTGAGCGAGTTTCGCTGCTTGCACGATTTCAGCATCCGTTGCGCCGTCGCGCCCGTAGCCGATATTCTCGCGCGCAGATCGGTTGAACATGTCGGTGTCCTGTCGGACCATCGCAATGGAGGCGCGCAAATCATCCTGTCGCAGATCACGAATGTCGACACCGTCCAGACGGATGGAACCGCCATCAACATCATAGAGGCGCAGCAACAATGCGAGCGCTGTCGATTTGCCAGCACCTGACGGACCAACCAGTCCAAGACGCTCACCCGGTTTGATGTCCAAAGACATGCTGTGCAACCCAGACGCCGTGCCGTCATAATTAAACCGCACATGTTCGAACGCGATGGCTCCACGAACGTCCGTCAACGCCACCGGCGCTTCCGGATCGGTCAGATCATGCGCCGGGGACAGGGTTTTCATCCCGTTCTCAATCTCCCCGATATTCGAGAATATCCCCATGGCCACGAAACTGATCCAACCAGACATTTGGCCAAGCCGGGTCGATAGGAGCCCGGCGATGGCAATGTCCCCCGGAGTGGCGTCACCTTGTTGCCAAAAGTAGAGCGCGCCACCGATCAATGCCACGGGCAGCAGGCCCGCCATCACCGCAAGGCCCAGCCGGAACAAAACATAGAGCGCGCCGAATTCAATCAGCGTTTCACGCAGATGAATCATCGCCCCTTCCGCGGACCGTTCCTCCCGGGCGCGACTGGCAAACAGCCGCACCGTGGACATGTTGGAAATGACATCGACAAGCTGGCCGGACAGAGCCGCGCGGGCACCCGCGCGGGCGGAGGCCCGTTTGCGCACACGTGGCAGGAAATAGCGGATGTAGACAACGTAGATCGCGAACCAGACCGCCAGGATCAATCCCAGACGCGGTGCGACCTGCAAGAGAACGAGCAGAGATCCAACGAGAACGGAAAGCGCATAAGCCATGGAGTTCACGACTTCGGACAGGATGCTTCCAATTGCCGATACGGTTTGCATCTGCTTTTGCGCAATGCGCCCGGCGAAGTCGTTGCCGAAAAAGCGCATCGATTGACCCATCGTGTGGCGGTTCAGTCGCGCCATGGCCAATGTCGCAATGTTGGGAGTCAGTCCCAAAACGTTCAGCCCGTTGGATGCAAAAACAATTGCCGGACGCAGCACCAAAAAGAAGGCTGCCGTCCCAAGGAGCAGCCAGAGGTTCTGGGCAAAGAATTGCTCTGGACCCTCAGCAACAGCCAAGTCGATCACATAGCCGACAAGCCAGGCGGCCATTGCCTCGGATATTCCGAGAACGAGGCCTGCAAGTACCGCAACCCAGATCACCGTGCCGGTACCACGCAGGACCCATTTCAGGAACGCCCCCAACGTATTCGGCGGCGGGCCATCGGCGCGGGCGAAAGGATCGATCAAGCCGGAGAAGAACCGCTTCATGTCTCCTCCGCGTTCAGGAAACCGCCTGATTGTCGCGACCAGAACCGGGCATATAGGCCATCGGCGGCCAAGAGGGCGTCATGTGTTCCGTCCTCGACAATGCGACCTTCGTCCAGCACGAGAATGCGATCCATGGCTGCAATGGTAGACAGACGGTGGGCAATTGCGATCACCGTCTTGCCCTCCATCATACCGTAGAGCGCGTCCTGAATTGCGGCCTCAACTTCACTGTCGAGGGCGGACGTCGCTTCGTCGAGCACAAGGATGGGCGCGTCCTTCAAAACGACACGGGCGAGTGCCACGCGCTGGCGCTGCCCGCCAGAGAGTTTGACCCCGCGCTCACCCACTTCGGCGGCATAACCCTTTCGACCTTTGGGATCTTCCAGATCGAGTATGAAATCATGCGCTTCCACCTGCGCCGCAGCGGCGCGCACCTCAGCATCTGTCCGGCTGGGGGAGCCGTAGCGAATGTTGTCCACAATCGAGCGGTGCAACAGCGACGTATCCTGAGACACCATTCCGATCATGCGCCGCAGGCTGTCTTGCTGGACGCGCGACACGTCCTGCCCGTCGATTGCAATTACACCGGCCTCCGGATCGTGGAACCGCAACAGGAGATTCACCAGCGTAGATTTACCCGCACCGGACCGACCCACCAGGCCCACCCGCTGTCCAGCGGGGATGGTGAGAGAAATGTCCGTAAGCCCACCGCCGCTGCGGCCATAGTGGTGAGACACGTTCTCGAACGTGATCTGGCCACCGCTGAGCTTCAGATCCGCCGCATCGCGCTGATCGGTCAGGGTGATGGGCTGAGCAATCGTCTCCATCCCTTCACGCACCACGCCGAGATTCTGAAAGAGCGAGGACAGCGCCCACATGATCCAGCCAGTCATCGCGTTCAGGCGCAAAACGAGCGCTGAGGCAGCGGCGACCGTCCCGACACTGGCTGTGCCTGCTTGCCACAGCAGGATCGTCCAGCCAATGACCGCGACGATTAGGAAGCCGTTGATGATGAGCAGGCCAACTTCCATCAGGGTAATCAGGCGCATCTGATGCTGGAACTTGACGCGAGCATCCTCGATGGCTTCGCCTGCGAACTTCTCCTCCTCCAGCGTATGGGAGAAGAGCTTGACGGTCTGAATGTTGCTGTAGCTGTCGACTATCCGTCCATTGATCGCCGAACGCGCGTCCGAAAAGGCCTTAGAGGCGTGGCCGATGCGCGGGATGATGTAATAGCACAAACCGATATACGCGATTGACCAAATCAGCAGCGGTACGGTCAACCGCAAGTCAGTGTCGCCGAGGAGCACCAGAGCACCGACCAAATAGATGAGAGCATAGACCAGCGCGTCGAAAATCTGGAACGCGGCCTCCCCGGTTGCCGGAGCCGTCTGCATCACGCGATTGGCGATACGACCGGCAAAATCATTCTGAAACCATCCCACTGACTGGCGAAGGACATGCTTATGGGACCGCCATCGCACGAGTGTTCCAAGATTGGGCATGAGCGATTGATTCAGCAGCAGGGCATCCACAATCTGTGCGATCGGGCGCAGCAGGATGACAAATAGGGCAATCGCGGCGAGTTCGGCACCATGCTCTGCCAAAAAGACGGCAGGCTCTGACCCCTCAAGCAGATCAACCACCCGACCTGCGTAATAGATCAGCGCAAGCTCAACCGCGCCGACAATCAATGTCGCAATTGTGGCAAGGATCAAAACCTTGCGGAACGGCCGCAGGTAACTCCACAGGAACGGACCAAGCCGATCTGGGGGAGTGTCCTGATCCGCATAAGGCTGATACGGGTCGACCAGATTTTCGAAGAAGCGGAACATGGGCGGGGCCTTGGCAGTGCGGCGGGTCGTACACCCGACGCGAAGGATAGATGTATGCCGAACGCCACGATGAACAAGGGGTCGGTTTTCAGGCTGTCCAACATACGTTACAGCTTGGCAATGACACTTGACCCTATTCTGCCGGATCGCACCTGATGACCACCGACATGACCTCCGAAAGACAACGCGCGGCACAGTGGTTTATTTCGCTGCGCGATTCGATCTGCGCGGCCTTTGAAACTCTGGAGGATGAGCAAGTCTCTGGCCCCTTCGCGGACCTTGCCCCCGGCCGGTTCGAGCGCAAGCCGACAAAGCGCCACTCCGACGATGGGAGTGATGCGGGCGGCGGGGAAATGAGCGTTCTGCGGGGCGGACGGTGTTTTGAGAAAGTTGGCGTCAACGTCTCTGAAGTCTACGGGACGCTCGCCCCCCCGGCACAGGCGGCGATGGCTGCCCGGAAAGACATGCCGGGCATGGCGGAGGACCCCCGGTTCTGGGCGTCTGGCATCAGCCTTGTGGCGCATATGCGCTCCCCAAAGGTGCCCGCGGTTCATATGAACACGCGCATGTTCTGGACACCGCATGGATGGTGGTTCGGCGGTGGATCGGACCTCAACCCAATGCGTGAGATTGCGGAGGATACTGCATTTTTCCATGCCCAGCAGGAGGCTGGCTGTGCGCCGCACGGTGCGGACCTCTACCCGCGCTATAAGGCGTGGGCAGATGAGTACTTCATGATCCGGCACTGGAACGAGGCGCGCGGCGTTGGTGGAATCTTCTACGACGATCATTGCTCGGGCGATTGGGAGGCAGATTTCGCGTTTACACAGGATGTCGGGCGCGCGTTCCTGAAGGCCTTCGTTCCGCTGGTGGAAAAGCGCATGTTTGAAAGCTGGACGGATGAGGATCGCCAGCATCAGCTGTTTCGGCGCGGTCGCTATGCGGAGTTCAACTTGGTATACGACCGTGGCACAACATTCGGCTTGCAAACAGGCCACAACCCGGAGGCCGTCCTGATGAGCCTGCCACCACTGGCTGCTTGGCCCTGATGCAGATCGCGATTATCGGTTGGGGGTCGCTGATCTGGGATCTGGAGATCCTTGCGCCCCACGTGAACGGCGGCTGGCAGATGGGCGCCGGCCCCGATCTGCCAATGGAGTTCAGCCGTGTGTCGCCCAAGCGGAAGATGGGTTTGGCCGTGTGTCTCGACCCCGTGCACGGGGTGCCGTGCAAGACAAATGTAATCTGCTCTAGCCGCCAAGCGCTTTCTGAGGCTGTAGAGGATGTCGCCCGGCGAGAACGCGCGCCGGTTCCCCAAATTGCATGGGCGACGAAGGATAAGGCGCATGGTGCCTTGCCCGCTGTCGTGGATGCAGTGCAAGCATGGCTTATAGACAGCCCGTATGACGCCGCGATCTGGACCGATCTGGACGCCAATTTTGAAGGTATGACTGGACAGCCCTTTGGCATTGCAGCCGCCATCGCTCACCTGAAAACGCTTGATACCGAACAGATTGCTGAGGCCCACCGATATATTCAGGAAGCACCGGCCGCCACCGACACGCCTCTGCGCCGGACCCTATCAAAGAATGCGTGGTGGCAGAGCCTCGAAGCGACCTAGAGAAAGATCAACAGGGCGGAGGCTGCCATCAAAGCGGCCATCACCGTCATGAAGCCGCGCCAGATACGCGGGCTCGCCATCAACTTACCCAGAAGATGACCCGCGCTCGTCCAGAACAGGCACACGCCCAGGTTCAACGATGAAAACGTGAGTGCCAGTGTAAGGGCCGCCGGAACAGGCCCGGCATCAGCGACGAAGGCGCTGGCTGCTATGGCGACGGCCCAGACCTTAGGGTTTACCCACTGGAACAAGACGGCCTCAACAAACGTAAACGGCCGGTGCCCGGCCTCTGCGTGTTGGCGTCGCGTGGCAAGCAGCAATCTTGATGCAAGCCACAAGATCCAGGTGGCTGCGATCAGCTTAAGCGCAAAGGTCAGTTGTGGATAAGCAAGCAGAACCGCGCCAAGGCCAAGTCCCGTCAGGCCTGCCGTGATACCGACACCGAACGCGACACCAAGCAGGTGCGGAAGGGTTGGTGTGAAGCCAAAGCGCGCGCCCGACGCCGTCAGCAAGACGACATTCGGTCCGGGAGAGAACAAGCCCGCGAAGACGAAGAGCAGCAGTTCTGCCGGTATCATACCGACAGATCCGAGGTCACGAGAGCTGCGACCGTGATCACAATCAGACCGGCCATCAGCCCGTTGAACAGCTTTAGGCGAAGGGGCGTCGACAGGAAGCGCTGCATTGCAACGCCGAAAAGTGCCCAGCCACTGGAAGAGGTCAATCCGACAAGCGCATAGACACCACTAACGACCGCGGCCTCCAGCAACGGGTTTTCGCCGGTGACGAATTGAGAGATCATGGAAATCGCCATCATCCAGGCTTTGGGATTGATCCACTGAAACCCCATCGCTTGAAAGAACGTCCATGGCTTGGCGTGGCTGTCATCGCTGCCCGGTGCGCTCGCGTTCAGCGTCTTCCACGCGATCCACAAAAGAAGCGCCGCACCGACCCAGCGCAAAGCCTCACGGATCAGCGGCTCTGCACGAAAGACCTCTCCGAGCCCAAGCGCCATGCAAAAACACATCAACGGAAAGCCCCACGCAACGCCCATCGCATGTGGCAGGGTCCGACGATAACCAAAGCGTGCGCCAGAGGATGCGAGCAGTGCATTGTTCGGACCGGGTGTCCAGACCGTGGCCGCAGCGAGGGTCATGATGGCGATTACAGTTTCAAGCGTCATGGCCCGGAGCCTTTTCCGCAGAATAGCCGGGGGTCAAGCGCCGAGATGTGCCGACACATTGAACGGTCAGACATCAGGGGAGCTGACGCTTTGCAGCAGGGCGCGTTGGTCGAGCGTAAAGTCAGAAGCGATCCACAGCTCCTCCAACCGCTTTAGTTCCTGCCCGAGCGCGCGACCTGGCTTAAAGGTCGGCATCAGATCCTGCGCGGTGATGGGGAACCGGGCCTGTGCGCCATAAGCCAGCGCGTCATTCAGGGACGCAGATGGTGGTATCCGCAAAATGGCCGCTTCTACGAGAGCAAGGTCCCGCGCAATGTCAGGCCCATAGCGGTACGCGCGTCTCTGTGTTGTTTCCGCGCTTGCGAGCGCTCTTTCAGCCGTCTCGAAATAGCGCTGATCCGCCTTCGACAGCCTCAAGCGATCGCGTTGGCCCCCAAGCGCGAGCAACCGGCGGCGCCAGTCCGGGGACACCCCAAACTCAGCGCGCTCAAGACCATCGAGCAGAGCGAGGCTCGCCTGCGGGATGACATGAGCCTGCACCCCTGCACCCTGCATTGCGCGCAATGTATTGAATGGTTTGGCCACGCTCAGAAGCTTGGTCAGTTCAGTTGTGATCCGTTCCGAGGACAGACCCTGCACCCCGTCCGCCAATGCCGCACAGGCTGAGAGCCCGACCGGGTCGGGCACACCTTCGCCAAACCGGGCGTGGAAACGGAAAAACCGCAAAATCCGCAGATAATCCTCACGAATGCGAGCCTCAGCCATTCCGATAAACCGGACTTTGCGCGCCTTTAGGTCGGGCAGGCCATTCACCGGATCGAGCAGCCGCCCGGATGCATCGACATAGAGCGCATTCATCGTGAAATCGCGACGGGCTGCATCCTCCTCAACAGTCTTTGCGAACTCCACAGTGGCGCGACGTCCGTCCGTCGAGACATCCGTACGAAACGTCGTCACTTCGTGGGCCAAGCCTTCAACGAAGACGGTGACGGTTCCATGCTCTACCCCGGTTGGGTGTGGGGAGAACCCCAAGGCGTTGCTCAAGGCGATGACATCATCAGGATGGAGGGACGTCGCAATGTCCACATCATCGACCGGAAGGCTAAGCAGTGCATTGCGCACAGCGCCCCCAACAACATAAGCCTGCGCGCCATCGGCCGTGAGGGCAGACAGCAAGCTTTGTGTGCGAGCGTCACTCAGGAAAGCTGCATCAATCTGCATCAAGCAGCGCCCCAAGCATTGTCAGCATCCGCGCCGTGGCCCCCCAGATGTAATAAGGGCCATAGGGAATCGCATAGTATCGTCTTTCCACGCCCTGCCACCGCCGTCCGTGTATCTGCCGGTTGGCCGGATCGAGTAGAAAGTCGAGTGGCACTTCAAAAACCTCGGCCACTTCGGCCACCTCTGGCACTGGGGTGAATGGCTTCGTGATGTGCGCGACAAAGGGCTGCACGCGAAATCCTGTGACCGTCTCATGTGGCGCAAAGCTGCCAAGCATGCGTGCACTCTCCGTTGGCAGACCAACCTCTTCCCGCGCTTCCCGAAGTGCTGCTGCCTCCGCGTCACGATCGCCCGCATCAACCTTGCCGCCAGGAAAAGCGACCTGTCCAGGGTGGCTTTTCAGACGCGGTGATCTGCGGGTCAACATGACATTCAACCGACCGTCCCGCTCTACCAGCGGGCAGAGAACAGCGGCGTCGCGCAGCCGCCGGTCCGGTGAAAGCCGTGCTTTCACTTCGGCATTCAAATCAAAATCTGAAGAAGCCGCCAGCGGTGCGCCCGAAAGGCGATGTTCAACAAGTTGAATGATCTGTTGTGGTGTCTTGTCTTGAAGCATCCACGATAGATGGCCTACCGTCCTAGACCTGACAAGGGAGGGCGCAATGCTCCGATACTTGATCCTCGGATTTGTCCTGATGGGGCTGGGCGGCCCATTGGTTGCGCAGACCAAGGGCGGACGGTCCGGTGTGCTGGCCGAACACGCATTGGCGCGGCAGGTGCTGGAAGCGTTGCAGGAGCGCTCGATTGCTGAAAGCCGGGAATATTGCGGCTATCTGGCCTATGATCGACATGGGGAGCTGCGAGCGACACCCGCAGGGCCGGGGTCGCGTGCCGGATGCTCGATCAAAGCGGCACCCGGATCGTGGCGAGTGGTCGCCTCGTACCACACCCATGGTGCGTGGACGCGTGAATATGACGATGAAGTCCCCTCCACAATCGACCTGGTCTCAGACGCGAATGCGGGCACGAATGGTTATATTTCCACCCCCGGCGGGCGACTCTGGTTCCACAACCACCGTACTGGGATCGCGGGGCAATTGTGCGGTTTGGGCTGTCTCACGCAGGATCCAAACTTCACAACATCCGGCAGCGCACCAGTGCGCGACTTCTACACGTTAGATACCTTGAGAAACAGGTTCGGCGAATGAGAATCGTCGTCACCATCGCCCTGCTGACGGTGCTCGCAAGCTGCACCGAGCCCGTCGTGCGGGAGAACCCGACATTCGGAGAGCCGGACAAACCGATTCCGTCGCTGGCAGACATTCCACAGGGCGAGCCAGACAAAGTGTTGCCTGGCAGTGCAGTGATCGCAGCGCCAGCGCCTGCTCCAAGTACACCAGCGATCTCGGGCACCGATGTCGAGGCCGTTGCGACGCAGGCATTGCTTGCCGTTCAGCGTCAATCAATCACCGAGGCGCGTGAATATTGTGGCTACATTGTTCAGACAGCTTCCGGTCAGATACAGGCTACGCGCGCCAATCCCGGCACCCTCGCCCGCTGCTTCAATCCGTCTCCGACAGGCAATGTGACCGTTCTCGCATCCTACCACACTCATGGTCGCTTTGATGCGGGCTATGACAATGAGGTGCCGTCGCCGCAGGACATGATGGGTGATTTTCAGGATCGGATCGACGGCTATATCGCCACACCCGGTGGCCGGTTGTGGCATGTCGATTTCGAGACGCGCCGGGCTTATCAGCTGTGCCGCAGCTGTATGCCCTCGGATCCGAATGCCCGCGAGACCGGACCACCCGTTCTGCAAAGCTACACCCTGCCACAGCTACAGGCCCGCTGACACCGGAAGGAATGCAAATGCTGAGATATGCTCTTGTCACGACGCTCGTCGCCCTCACGGGCTGTGCCGCGCCACAGCAGTCCGCCGCTCCGCAACCGACCGTGCCCGCAGCAACATTTCAGTCCACGGAGGATGCACGGGTTCAACAAGTTGCGCGGGACATCCTGTCCTCAGTCCAGACCCGTTCGATCCGCATCTCGCGTGAGATTTGCGGCTATGTCGGGCGAACACCAACCGGGCAAATCGTGGCGAGCACACCAACAGTGGGTGAGCCATCATCCTGCTTTGCTGATGAGCCACCGCTCGATTGGGAATTGCTTGCCTCATATCACACCCACGGAAGCTATGACTGGGATTACGATTCCGAGGTGCCGTCCATCGATGACATGATCGGTGATCTGGAAGAGGGTGTAGATGCATATATTGCAACACCCGGTGGGCGCTTCTGGCACATCGATCTGGAAACAGAGCGCGCCTATGTCGTGTGCGGGATCGGCTGTTTGCCAGCCGACCCCAATTTCATTGACGATGACACGCTCGATCCAGTACCGGCGAGCCTGACCCTGCCGGATCTTTACGCCCGCTTTGACGAAGGCTGAACCTTGGCCTGAGCAACCGCTTTCGCCGTAAGCTCCGGATCTGCTTCGAAGCCCAGCGCGGCCGGATCCAGTTCGTAATGCGCGCCGCAAAACTGGCAGTCAGCCGTGACCATGCCGCTCTCGTCTGTCATCTGCTCCACATCCTTGCTGGAGTAGATCGACATCGTCTGGACGACTTTTTCCGGCCCGCACGTGCAGCCGAAGCGGATCGCCTGAGCATCGAACACCCGCGGGCTTTCCTCATGAAACAGACGGATCAGCAGCCGTTCCGGCGTGATGCGCGGCCCGACAAGCTCTGTCAGTTCAACCGTTTCCGCCAGCGTCGTCACGCGGTTCCAGTCTTCCGCATCATCACGATTGATCAGGTCACCAGCTTGCAGCAGCCCGCCTTCGCCTGATCCTTCGTCAGTCTGCACATGACTGCCAGCTGGCGGCATGTGCTGCAGCATGATGCCACCAGCACGCCACGCGAGGCCGTCATCTCCGGCTTCCTGCACGCCCGCGATAACGAAGCGGGTTGGAAGTTGCTCTGACTGCGCAAAATAAGTCTCAGCACATGCGGCCAGCGACCCACCCGCAAGCGGTGTGATACCCTGGTAAGGCTGCATGCCCTGACCCTGATCGATGATGATGGCAAACATGCCCTTCCCGATCTGGGCAAAGCCGTCTGCCTGTTCATCAAGTGTATCAGCGTCATAACTGGCATAGGCCCTGATCTGTGCAGGCTGGCCATCCTTGCCCGGCGCAAAATAGTCAGTCGCGATCAGACGCAGTGGTCCATCCCCACGGATTTGCAGAGATAGCTTCCAGCGCAGCTTAAGCGTCTGACCAATCATCGCGGTAAGCATCACAGCTTGCGCAACCTGATCGGACACGACAGTCGGATAGTCGTGCTGGGTCAGAATCTCATCGAGCGTATTGTCCAGGCGCGCGACCCGGCCCCGCACATCGGATGCATCCAGCTGGAAGGGCAGGATGGAATCGTCCCATACGATCTGTTCTGCACTGGTCATGGCAAAGCCCTCCGTTAAAGTGAAGCACGCCAAATAGTGTGCCGTTGGCGCACATGTAACCCCTGTCAGGAATACCCGCCATGCGTCGTTTCGGTGAAAGATACGTTCCGGGCAAGCCCTATCGCGATCGACGCGGGGCATATGCCCTGATTCACGACGGTCCATGGCTGCTTCTGGCCGAGACCGAGTCGGCTCGCGAAACGATTCTGCTGCCCGGTGGCGGGATCGACCCCGGTGAGAGCCCGCTGCAAGCTCTTCATCGTGAGGTGATGGAGGAAACCGGCTGGCGCATCGGCGCACCACGCCGTTTCGGCATGTTCCAACGATATGTCTACATGCCCGACTACGGCTATTGGGCCCGCAAGGTCTGCACGATCTATACCGCGCGCCCTATTCAACAACTGGATGATCCAATCGAGCCGGACCATACACCGGTTTGGATGCATGCGAAGGACGCTGTCCGTTCGCTCAGCGTTTCGGCGGAGCGACATTTCGTGGAACGCTGGTTTAACTCTTGAGCCGGTAGCCCGTTCGGAAGAACCACCATGCCGCGGTGGCGAGTGCCGCATTCATCGCGATCAAAACACTAAGCCCCAGCCAAGGGGAGCTGTCAGACACGCCCAGCACGCCATAGCGGAACCCATCGATGATGTAGAACACCGGATTTGCATGACTGATCTGCTGCATCAGCGGTGGAAGACTTTCGAGGGAATAGAATGTCCCGGAAAGAAAGCTGAGCGGTGTCACGACGAAGTTGGTGATCGCGGCCATCTGATCAAACTTGTCAGCGTAAAGGCCCGCGATGATCCCCACGAGTGACATCATCATCGCGCCCAGAAACACAAAGACGAAGGCCCACAGAACGTTGTCCAACCCCGCACCACCCAGTGGAAGGGCGAGGAGCGAGACAAAAACGGCCACCAGCATCCCGCGCACCATGCCGCCTGCCGCGAACCCAACCACCAGCTCTGACGCGGAAAGCGGCGGCATCAGCGTGTCGACGATATTCCCCTGAACCTTCGAAATCACGATTGAGGATGAGGTGTTTGCGAAGGCGTTCTGAATGACCGTCATCATGACGATACCCGGCGCGAGAAAGGCCGCAAATTCAAGGCCCATAACCTCACCCCTGCGATCACCGAGTGCGAGGGTGAAGATCAGCATGAAGAGAAGCGCTGTCGCCATCGGCGCGAGCAATGTCTGCGTCCAGACCGAGGTGAAGCGGCGAATCTCCCGCATCGCCAACGTTTGGGTTCCCAGCACATTCCAGCGGCCGAACCGCCGTTCTCCCATCGGTCGAAGCGTTGAATCGGACATGAGGTTCCTTCCAGGGCAGGCGGCCGCACTTGTAACCCATGCCCGAGACGACATAATATAGGGCAAAGAGTGGATATGTGACGTTGCAGCGGTCTATTTGGGCCGCTGATCTGTTTTTGGAAGGGGTGGGCCATGGCCTGGACCGATGAACGTGTAGAGATTCTCAAAAAAATGTGGGGCGAAGGCAAGTCAGCCTCTGTCATCGCGAAGGAATTGGGCGGCGTGACGCGCAATGCCGTCATTGGAAAGGTTCACCGTCTGGGCCTTTCGAATCGCACCACCACTGCCCCTGCAAGCAAGACGGCAGAACCTGCGCCTAAGCCGGAACCCGTGAAAGCAGCGGAACCGGCGGCGAAGAAGCCTGATCCGGCACCCAAGCCCGAGCCGAAACCCGCGCCAGCGCAAAAACCGCTGACGACCGAAAAACCAGCCAATATCCCAATTCCGCCCCGCAAGCCGATTATTACGGCGGGCCAGCCGCTTCCCCCGCAGCCCTCCGCGAACGAGATCAGTGCAGAAGCACTTGCCAATCTTGCCGAGGTCGAAAAGAAGGCGCGCAAGCTGAACCTGATGCAACTGACCGAACGGACCTGCAAATGGCCAATTGGCGATCCAGCGACCGATGAATTCTGGTTCTGCGGCCTCAGCTGTCAGCCCGGGAAGCCTTATTGTGAGGCACATACGGCTGTTGCATTCCAGCCGATGTCTTCCCGTCGGGACCGCCGGTCGTCTTCCCGCTAATGCGCGTCGGGACGCCCGTTCCGATCTTTCGCAGCTTTGACGAGAGCAAAGCGCGGGAATTCTGGATCGACTTTCTGGGCTTCGAGGTGCAGTGGCAACATCGCTTCGAGGCTGACGCACCTTTGTATATGGAGCTGCGTCGCCGGGATTGCGTCCTGCACATCAGTGAACATCACGGTGACGCCACACCCGGTGGCCGCGTACGCGTGGAGGTCGAGGATATTGAAGCGCTCCACGCGGAGTTAACTGCGAAGAACTACCGAAACGCCCGGCCTGGCATCAATGACACCTCCTATGGCGCGCGGGAAGTTTCAGTCACCGATCCTTTTGGAAATGGCATTGTTTTCTGGGCCCCGTTGTCCGATCAAAGCTGAGACTGACCGGTCCGCGCCCGCAATACGTTGAGAATGGCCCGTCCGTCATAGCCTTGGGCACTGACCTCATCGGCCCATGCGAGTTCGGAACGACGTGAAATCTCTGCAATGTCGGCGGTCAGTTCATCACTTGCTCACTCGATGGTCATTCCCAGCTGGATACAGCCCAGCGTTGCTCGATGATCGGCATCATCGAATGCCTTTCCGGCCAAAGGTCCGACAACCTCTCGCGAAATCTCTGACACGGCGCGCTGATCGCGGTCACTCAATTCAGCGAACCTTTCCTTGTTCATCGCAATAAACCAGGTGGAATTGAAAAGCCCACCCGGGAAAGTGGTCGCATGGAAATCCCGGTCAGCGAAGCCAAAGCCGGGGACAGAGTGCATGGCAAATGTTGCACCGTGCAATTCATCGCGCGCGAATGCACAGGTAATGTCGCGCGGCGGAAGATGCCGGATTTCGGTGCCAAGCTCAGCCAGTAGGCTGTCCACATGGCCACCGGGCGAGGTGATCGTGAGCCCTTCCAAATCCGAGCGTTGACGCAGAACGCGGTTCTTCAGGAACAGGGCACCGGGACCGTGGGTGAAGAGGCCAAGCAATTCGACCTCGGCATGTTCTTCGACTGCGTTCAATTCGTTGCGGTAGATGTCATCAAAGACGATGGAAGTACCGTAGCTGTCGCCAAGAAATGGCAATTGGCCGATGCGTGCGCGGGTAAAGCGATCCATGCCGGAAAAGCCGTGCTGGGAGAAGCTTACGTCGAAATGACCAGATCGTATTTTGTCGTATTGCGGTCCGGGATCACGCTCGGGATCATCTTCGAGCACCATCTGAACACGCCCATTCGTGACGTCAGCGACAATCTCGAAATAAGGCTCCAGAATGTCGCGAACCACGACATGGTTGCCCGGCGTCCAGCAACCGCACCGCAAAACCTGCTCACTGGCAGTGACAAGTGAAGGCGCCGCCAGCATCGCACCTGCAGCAGTACTTCCAGCCAAAAATGCACGACGTCCCAGCATGATCGTTACTCCCATGTGATGGGAAGGAACGTGTCATTGAGATGGCTCTTTCTCAAAACACGTCCGATCACAGCAGCGAGACTGTCGGTGATGTCCGCCAGAGCTGTCGAGATGGAAGGCTGCGCTGAGCCCTCAAATCGTGTTTTTGGATTTAGCTTGCGCGGGCTGCGGACGCGCCGGAATAGGTTTCATCAAGCGCATATCCGGCAGAACGAACCGTGCGCACAGGATCGACCTCACCCCGCCGGTTCAGCGCTTTGCGCAGCCGCCCCACATGCACGTCAACTGTACGGATCTCGACATAGACGTCATGTCCCCAAACACGGTCGAGAAGCTGTTCCCGGCTGAAAACCCTTCCGGGACGCTGCATCAATACGTCGAGCAATCGAAACTCGGTCGGGCCGAGGTGCACATCCCTGCTTCCCCGCTTCACCCGGCACGTTTCGCGATCAAGCTTGATGTCCGCAAATTCCGCCACATCACCGGCGACGGTCGGCTGCGTCCTACGCAAGACGGCGCGCATCCGGGCCACAAGCTCGGACATCGAAAAAGGCTTGGTCAGATAGTCATCCGCCCCAATCTCGAGCCCGCGCACCCGATCTTCCTCCTCACCACGTGCAGTAAGCATGATGATAGGGATCGCTTTTGTCTGCGGACGGGCGCGCAGTTGCCGGGCAATCTCAACGCCAGAGACATTGGGCAGCATCCAATCGAGCAGGATGATGTCGGGCGTCTCTTCCTCGACCGTGACAAGGGCATCATCACCATCGTCAACCAATGTGACGGTGAAGCCTTCCTTCTTGAGATTGTAGCTCAGCAGTTCGCTGATCGCTTCCTCATCCTCGACGACAAGAACGCGGGCCATGGTGGTATCCTCTCAGAGTCCTTCAAGGCCGATCGGCTCACCCTTCGGGCGATCATCGCCCAACGGTTCACCCTCGACGATGTAATACACCATCTCGGCCAGATGCGTGGTGTGGTCCCCGATCCGCTCCAGATTCTTTGCAATGAACAGAAGCTGCGAGCCGAGACCAATCGTGCGCGGATCTTCCATCATATATGTGACAACTTCACGAAAGATGGCGTTGTACATCTCATCAACTTCAATGTCGCGCTGCCAAATCGAAACGGCAAGATCCGTATCGCGGGAGGTATAGGCGTCGAGCACTTCGGTCAGTTGACCAAGCGTCTGCGTGCCCATGCGGACAATGGATGTCGAGACCTTCACGGGCCGCACACTGGCCAGATATACCGCGCGACGTGCGATGTTCTTCGCCAGATCGCCGATCCGCTCAAGCGTTGAAGCCATCTTGAGCGCGGAAATCATCAGCCGCAGGTCGCCCGCCATCGGCTGGCGCAATGCGATCACGCGGGTTGCCAACTCTTCAACCTGCATTTCAAGCGCATCCAGGCGCTTGTCACGCATGATTACTTCGTTGGCCAGCTGTGGATCACGGTTCTTCACCGCCTCCAATGCGGACGAAAGCATGTCTTCGGCCAGTCCGCCCATCTCTGAGATGCGGGCCTGAACGGCGATCAGGTCGTCGTCGAATGCGGAAACAATATGCGGACCCATAACACGGCCCTTTCTGTACTACGGGCTGGCTTAACCGAAGCGCCCGGTGATGTAGTCCTGGGTGCGCTTGTCCACAGGATTGGTGAAAATCTGATTTGTGTCGCCATACTCAGCGACGACGCCCAGATGGAAGAAAGCGGTTTTCTGGCTAACCCGCGCGGCCTGCTGCATCGAGTGCGTGACAATCACAACGGCGAAATCCTGCCGCAGCTCGTCGATCAGTTCTTCGATCTGCGCCGTCGCAATCGGATCGAGGGCAGAGCAAGGTTCATCCATCAGGAGCACTTCGGGAGCGGTCGCAATGGCGCGTGCGATGCAAAGACGCTGCTGTTGGCCACCGGACAGACCGGTACCTGGCTGATCAAGCCGATCCTTTGCTTCATCCCAGATCGCAGCGCGGCGCAGCGACTTTTCAACCACCTCGTCCAACTCTGCCTTGTTGTTGACCAGACCATGAATCCGGGGGCCGTAGGCGATGTTGTCGTAGATGGACTTCGGAAACGGGTTCGGTTTCTGGAACACCATTCCGACGCGCGCGCGCAAGGTTACCGGATCAACCGACTTATCGTAGATGTCATCACCGTCGAGCAGGATCTGCCCGGTGACACGCGCGATATCAATCGTGTCATTCATTCGGTTCAGACAGCGCAGAAATGTCGATTTGCCACAACCCGACGGGCCGATAAACGCCGTCACCGTGTTGTTGAGGATGTTCACATCGACATCCTTGATCGCGTGCGTGTCGCCGTAGAAGACATCAACCCCTTTTGCAGAGATCTTGTTTTCCCGGTCTTTCAGGTTTTTCTCGGTCATACGCATGTTCGTCATTAGAGGGTTTCCTTGGGACCAGGGTTTACCAACGCCGCTCGAAGCGTTTGCGCAGGAAGACCGCCAGCGCATTCATCAGTACGAGGAAAAGAAGCAGCACACAAATCGCCGCTGCAGTGCGGGCCTCGAAGGCACGTTCTGGGAAATCCGACCAGCGGAATACTTGCACCGGCAGAACGGTCGCAGGGTCGGTCACGCCCTGTGGGATTTCCACGATGAAAGCGACCATTCCGATCAGGATCAACGGCGCGGTCTCGCCCAAGGCCTGCGCCATGCCGATGATGGTACCGGTCAAAATGCCCGGCATCGCCAACGGCAATACATGGTGGAAGGACGTTTGCAGTTTCGACGCGCCAAGACCGAGGGCCGCATCGCGGATGGATGGCGGTACGGCACGTATTGCCGCGCGGCTTGCAATGATGATCGTCGGCAAGGTCATCAGAGCCAACACAATACCACCGGCAACTGGCGCACTTCGTGGCACGCCAAAGAAACCCAGGAACACGGCAAGACCCAACAGACCGAATACGATTGATGGGACGGCTGCGAGGTTGTTGATATTGACCTCAACAAAATCCGTAAACCGGTTCTTGGGGGCAAATTCCTCGAGGTAAATCGCTGCCAGTGTCCCAATGGGAAATGCGAGAGCAAAGGTCACGATCATGGTCCAGAACGAGCCCACCGCAGCGCCCCAGATTCCGGCGCGTTCGGGGTCGCGGCTATCGCCAGCGGTGAAGAAGCGCGTGTTGAACACCTGCTCGACATTGCCTTCGGCGCGAAGTTCCTCAATCCAGACAATTTGGTGATCGCTGACGCGGCGTGCTTCCTCGGCCAGTTCGTTGGTGTAGAGGGTGTATTCGAAAGGTGCGTCAGTGCTTTCGAGCGGTGCATAAATCTCTGCCGTTGCGGCCGATGCGCTGACTTCAACAACTTTCAGCCATCCTCCATTCACGGCAATCAACAGAGATTCGTTTGCATCTGTCATAGCCTCGCGCGCCTCTGGATCGGCACCACGGGCACGCAGATCCTCCGCTTCGGCCAATAACGCATCCCGTGCTGCGGCGCGTGCAACGACCTGAGCCAGATTGGTATCGCGCTCATCTTCGGTTTCGGACGCATCTGCGCGGCGCTGAAACTCGACAACCCCGGCATCCTGGCGAGCGGCCTCCCGCTCACGCCGCTCTGACAGAGTGACGAGATCAGCTTGCACGCTTTGTAGCGCCGCAGTGAATATCGGCGCGGACGCCTCGATCTGAACAATCTCGTCATCGACAAACTCGAAATCGAGCGTTGCATCCACGTCCAACTGTTCCAGCGTGCCGTACTCACCCTTAAGATAGAGATCAGTCACGTCAGAGGCGAGCAAGCGTGCACTTACCTGGTCTCCGATCATGCTGGGATCCGCCACGACTTCGTCTCGCAGATCAAAGACCGCGCCAGCGGAGTAGAGATCAGACAATTCCCGCCGCAGCGTGCGGCCGGAGACGTAGTCGAATTTCTCACGCACCGCATCGCGGACCAAGCGTTCAAAGTCGCCACGGCGAATTGTGTCTGGATCCTCGGGATCGACCCCCAGCGCTTCAGCATCCAACGTGACAGGGACGGTCACATAGCTTTCGCTGAGGGCGTATCGCGCGTTGCCGACAACAGACCACAGCAAGGTCACAAGTGCCGCACCAGCCAGCACGATCGCGAGAATGCCATAGAACCGCAGACGGGTTTCGGCCGCGCGTCGTTTCTTCAGGCGCGCCTTCGAAGCATCGGACCCGTGATGGGCGGAGAGATCGCTCATATCAACCATGGTGAGCCGTCCTCAATCATACATTTCGCGGTAGCGGCGCACGATGCGCAAGGCGACCACGTTCAAAAGCAAGGTGACGCAGAACAGCGTGAAGCCGAGCGCAAAGACCGGGCCGGACGCCGTCTCAAGGTCGGTGTCACCGGTGTAGAGCATCACGATCTGCACTGTGACGGTCGTCACAGCCTCCAGCGGGTTCCACGTCAGGTTTGCCCCCTGTCCCGCAGCCATGACCACAATCATCGTCTCGCCCACAGCGCGGGAGATACCCAGCAGGATTGCAGAAACGATACCAGGAAGCGCGGCAGGCAAGACAACCTGGCGGATCGTCTCGGCCTTGGTCGCGCCGAGGCCATACGACCCGTCGCGCAAGGACTGCGGAACCGAGTTGATGACATCATCCGACAATGAAGAGATGAATGGAATGATCATGATCCCCATGACCGTGCCAGCCGCGAGGGCAGACGAGCTGTCGACATTCAGGCCCAGGAATGTGCCCGCGTCCCGAATTGCAGGCGCCACAGTGATTGCGGCGAAGAAGCCGTAAACGACCGTTGGAACGCCCGCGAGAACTTCGAGCATCGGTTTGGCCCAGCTGCGTGTCCGCTTCGATGCGAAATCCGATAGGTAGATCGCCGCGAAAAGACCAACCGGCACGGCAACCAACATCGCAATGATTGTGATCATGAATGTGCCCGCAAACAGCGGGACGGCCCCGACCTTTTCTGGGTCCAATGCACCGGCGCTAACACCGGACAGCGGCGACCAAGTTGTACCGAACAGGTACATATCGACCCGCCAACCAATCTTTGAGAAGAAGTTCAGCGTTTCGGAGATCAGGCTGAGCACAATGCCGATGGTCGTTAGAATCGCGATGACGGCGCAAACGGCAAGGATCACCTGAATGATCTGTTCTGACCGGTTGCGGGCCCGCCATTCCAGCGAGATACGGCTGTAGGTCAGAAACCACGCCGCCCCGGCAGAGAGGAGCGCAAGGCCGCACGTCACCCAGATGCGAAGGGATTCCATCGACGCGATCGTGTCGGCCAATTCGGTGCGCAAAGCATCGGTCGTTGAGGCAACCTGACCGGCGGCGATGGCGCGGGCATCCGACAGAACCAACTGGTGCGCGATGAACGGTTCATCGGGCAGAGCATCCGCGATCATCCCGTAAAACAATTGTTGATTGAGGAAGAGCCATCCTTCCCCCACGATCAGCAGGACGGCGATGCCGACCAGAGCCGTCCACAAGAGGGAATAAAGACCGTGATAGCTTGGCCTTGAATGCAGGCGCGCAAGACGCCCATCCGCCAAGGCGATCGCACGACCGCGGGACAGCATGTAGCCGCCCAGCGCCAACAGGGCGATTGCAATAAACGTAAACAACAGCATCAGCCGATCTCCATCCGTCAGGCACGCTTGCCGCGCTACCTGCACGAAAAAAAGCTCAAGTCAAAGACGTCTCTGTGACATTGACCCGGAATTTTCGTGTCACTCTTCATGCGATCAGGGGCACCCGTCGGATGCCCCTGACCAAATCTGTGCGCGCACAGTGCGCGGGACGTCGATTATTCGAAGTCAGCCGCAGTCAGCACGGTGAGGTTGTTCACCACGGATTGTGCGTCCAGGTACTCTTCCTCGGGCAGCGGGATCAGACCGATGTCGAGCAGAATGCCATCCTCACCAACCATGTTCTCAGACATGAAGAGGTCCGCGAATTCTTGGACACCCGGAACAACGCCAACATGCGCGTTCTTGATGTAGAAGTAGAGCGAACGGGACACCGGGTAGGAGCCGTCAGCAATGTTGTCGAAGGTCGGCTCAACGCCACCGATCAGCGAACCATGGATGGCGTCAGTGTTCTGGTCGAGGAAGGAGAAGCCAAAGATGCCGATGGCCTGCGGGTTCGCTTCCAGACGGGACACGATCAGGTTGTCGTTCTCACCTGCATCAACATAGACGCCATCTTCACGGATGTGAGCGGAATCTTCGCAGTTCGCGCCTTCGACGGTCTCACAACCCTCTTCCATCACGAGCTCTTCGAACGCGTCACGTGTGCCGGAGGACGGCGGCGGGCCGAACACTTCGATGGCAACAGCCGGGAGGGAGGGGTCGATCTCGTTCCACATCGTGGGCAGCGGGCCGTCAGCGGCCAGTGCCTGCCAGATCTGACCGATGGTCAGGTCATAAACGGGTGCGGAGTTGGCGTTCGCGAGAACGATGCCGTCAAAGCCGATACGCGCCTGCGTCACATCGGTTACGCCGTTTTCCTGACAGGTCTCGAACTCAGACGCTTTCATGCCGCGGGACGCGTTGGTGATGTCGGGATGCTCGGTGCCGACACCGGAACAGAACAGGCGGAAGCCGCCGCCAGAGCCGGTGGACTCAACGATCGGCGTGTTGAAATCAGTCGTGTTGCCAAAGCGCTCAGCGACAGCCGTGGAGAACGGGAAAACGGTCGAGGAACCGACGATCTGAATCTGATCGCGAGACTGGGCGGAAGCTGCACCCGCGACCATGAGGCCAGCAGCGGCGAGGGCGACAAACTTGGTGGTATTCACAGCGTGAACTCCATTTTCGATTTTGGTGTGCAATGCGTCGTGCATCGCGCGGACACCCCAGGTGATTCCCCGTGGTTGCCGTTGTTTTAGCGTTGGTCGTTATCGGAAATATGACAGTTTAAGCGTCTGATTTAATTATGCCATTTTATTGAAAACTAGTTCTGTGACACAGGCAGCCAGATCGTGAACGAACTTCCTTGCTCAAGCTCCGACTCAACAGCCAGCTCACCGCCATGTCGCGCTAGAATGTGTTTCACGATTGCGAGGCCCAGCCCGGTGCCCCCCTGCTCCTTACTCTTCTTGGCGGACACGCGATAGAACCGCTCGGTCAAGCGGTGAAGGTGTTCCCTCGCGATGCCTGGGCCCGTATCTTCAATGGCAATGCCGACCATCCTTGGTCGCGGCGGCACGCTGCTTGCAGCACTTACCGTGACACTGACCCCCTGCCCGCCATATTTCAGCGCGTTCTCTGTCAGGTTGGTGATCACCTGTGCGATCTGGTCGCGATCGGCAATCAGGGCAAGATCCTCTTCCGGCAGCGCGAGGTTCAGCTCCGCTCCGATTTTCTCGGCCAGGGGTTGTAGCGCGCGCACAGCTTCGCGCGTCGTGTCGTAGAGATCGCAAATTTCCGAGGGCGAGCTGTGCGCCGCCATCTCGATCCGGGTCAGAGACATGAGGTCTTCGACCAGACGCTGCATTCGCTGCGCCTGACTGTTCATGATCCCAAGAAAATGCGCCCGTGCTTCGGGGTCATCTTTGGCATGTCCCCGCAAGGTCTCAATGTATCCAAGGATCGAGGCAAGCGGTGTCCGCAACTCGTGGCTTGCGTTGGCGATGAAATCAGTTCGGGCAACCTCGGTCGCGCGCTGGTCCGAGAGGTCGGCAATCTGAACCAAGACCTGCGCGCCGGGTCCAAAATCCGATACGGGCGGCAGTTGAGCGATATGCGCATTGAGCACACGTTCGGTTCCCCCAAAGAGCGCGGAAAAGTCAATGTCCCGTACCGGGGACGAATTGAACGCCTTGTTAACCGCTTCAACAAAGCGTGGAGCCCGGAAGATGGCGGAGAAATGAAGGCCCGGCTCCGCCCGAGGGACAAGGGAACGCATCGGCCGGTTGGCGTAAGCCACGCGCCCCCGTTCGTTTATGACAAAGACCGGGGACGGAATGTTGTCCAGCAATGCACGGCCAAATCCACTGGGCAGATCGGCCTCTTGCGCCTGCAGGGTCATTTCGTCTTCCGAATGCGTCGGGTCCAATACGAGCAGCAGCGCGCCGCCGGCAAACATGGCGAGTGCGAGAACCAACACCAGTGGAAGCTCCATACGGGTCAATGCAGCCGCGATGGCCGCCGAAATGATGACGGCAAAAAATCCGCGCCAGTTCCGCTGCATCGTCCGCCCACCTTCCTGCATGCTCGTGCCCGACCTCATCTTAACGGCGTCCGGGCGCGGCTAGAAGCGCCATTGCTTTCACCCAAACGTCATATATTTAAAGAGCGCGAATTCGTGGAGGGAATGGCGGATGATCCGCTACACACTCAAATGCGCGCAGGGCCATAGCTTCGAAAGCTGGTTTGCAGACAGCGCGACCTTTGACCGGCTTCAACAGGCCGGGCACATTGCGTGTGCCGTGTGTGGCGATGCGGATGTCCAGAAAGCTATCATGGCGCCAAGCGTTTCCACTGGATCGGTTCCTACACCTCCAGCTGAACCGATAAATGATGGGCCGCTCTCTGCCCCGGCAAGCCCGGCTGAGCAGGCAATCCGCGCTTTGCGCGAGAAGGTGGAAGCGGAAGCGGATTTTGTCGGAAGTTCCTTTGCGGCAGAAGCTCGTGCGATGCATGACGGTGAAATCGACGACCGACCCATTTGGGGTCAAGCCAGCGCGGATGAGGTGCGCGATCTGGTGGAGGACGAAATTCCGATCATGCCGCTACCCTTTGGACCGACAAAAGCGAACTGAAACGCTACCCCGCCACAGAAGAGCAATCTGAAAAAATTGCTTCGTCCGTCCAGCCAGCCGAAACGGGATCGGCGGCAGCAGTGCGCGGATGAACTGTGACATAGATCCAGCGTCCGCCGGCATTCGACTCGATTGCCTCATGGGCAGAAATAATGACATCGCCTGGCTCGATCGAGCCTGTGACACGTGAGAAGGCGCCAGCCCCAGCGTGCAGCAGGGCACGCCCTCCGCGCCATCCCAGACAACCGCTTTCAGCACCATCAGCGACCGGAAGATCAATCATCGTTCGACGCCATGGCAAATCGGGGAGATCGAGACCCTGAGCCTCTGTATCAACGGCGCATTGTGCTTCAGCTTCCAACTCAACAATGCGGCTCACAACTGCACGGTCATTGGCCGCGAGAGCAGAAGTTGATCCGGTACATCCGTCATTGTCGAAAACAGCCCTACCCAGCGTACTCGAAAAACAATAGCCACCGCGGTCCGCCAGAGCGTTCCGCGTGAACCAAAGGTCTTCGCAGAAACTGTCGGCCAAAGCGCTTAATGGTGTCAGCACCAATGCGACGCAGATTGCGATCATTTTCATAGGTTTTCGTCCCCTTCGCCCTGGCGCCCCAACAATACCGAACCGCCGTGGAAAGTCTTGCGAAATGGCGTCGCACTTGCAGCGCAGCACCGTGCGGGCTAAGACGCGGCGCAATCTGCATTAAGGACGTCTCTCATGCCCCGCCTCGTGATGAAATTCGGCGGCACTTCGGTGGCCGACATTGATCGTATTCGCAATGCGGCATCCAAGGTCAAACGGGAGATTGACGCAGGCTACGACGTGGCCGTCATCGTCTCTGCCATGTCCGGCAAGACGAATGAACTGGTTGGCTGGGTCCGAGACGCCTCGACCAAGCCCGGCACGAACGAGCGCAGCTTCTATGATGCGCGTGAATACGACTCAGTTGTTGCCAGTGGAGAGCAAGTCACAGCCGGTCTGATGGCGCTCTGCCTGCAAGAACTTGGCGTGGACGCCCGGAGCTGGCTAGGCTGGCAAGTCCCTGTGCGCACGACTTCAGCCCATGGTGTGGCCCGGATTACCGAGATCGACACCGCAAATCTCGACGCAAAGTTTGAGCAAGGCGTCCATGCCGTCATCGCTGGGTTTCAGGGGTTAAGCGATGAAGGCCGGATTACGACCTTGGGTCGCGGCGGCTCCGACACAACTGCTGTGGCATTTGCTGCCGCGCTGGGGGCCGAGCGGTGCGATATTTATACGGACGTGGATGGGGTCTACACCACTGATCCACGCATCACGAAGAAGGCCCGAAAGTTGGACCGCATTGCCTATGAAGAGATGCTGGAACTGGCATCCTTGGGCGCAAAGGTCCTTCAGGTCCGCTCGGTCGAGTTGGCCATGGCCCACAAGGTCCGCCTCGCCGTGCGGTCCAGTTTTTCCGATGAGCCGGGAACGCTCGTCTGCGATGAGGATGAAATCATGGAAGCCAACGTCATCTCCGGTGTCGCCTTCAGCCGCGACGAAGCAAAGATCACCATGCGCCATCTGGCTGATCAGCCGGGCGTTGCGGCAAGTGTCTTTGGCCCCCTCGCCGATGCAGGCGTGAATGTCGACATGATCATTCAGGACATCTCTGCGGAAGGGTTCACTGACATCACCTTCTCCTGCCCGGTCGATCAGGTCGCAGTCGCCGTGAAGGCGCTGGAAGATGGCAAAGCAGCCGGCACACTGACCTATGACGACCTCGAAACCGACGAAGATGTCTCCAAGGTTTCGATTGTTGGCATTGGCATGCGCTCCCATGCAGGAATCGCGTCCAAGATGTTCGCCGCGTTGAGCGCCGAGAATGTGAATATCAAGGTCATCACCACCTCAGAGATCAAGGTCAGCGTCCTGATTGACCGCCGCTATCTGGAGCTTGCCGTTCAATCGCTGCACGATGCGTTTGGGCTGGAGAAAGCTGGCTGAGTTTGGCTTTGACTTATTCGAAGATCATGTTGGCGAGTGCGTCCCTATTTGGCGCACTCGCCTTTTTTCTGATCGCTGCGCCAGAGGTGATATTTCTGCTTTTCGGCCTGCCCGGCAGCGATGATGCAACCGTCATGTCCAATCGAGCGGCTGCGCTGTTTGTGGGTCTGGCCGCACTTTCCTGGTTTGGCCGCAGCGTCAGAACAAATGAAGCAAAAGTCCTGACGTTGAAATCTCTGATCGCAACGATGGGCTCCCTGATTGCAGTCGGTGTGTTTCATGCTGTGACAAAGCAGGTCGGGTTCGGAGTTGCGGTCGCTCTGGTCGGTGAGGGGCTTTTCCTCATGGCCTACCTAAACTGCCTAAAATCGGCAAAGGATGGCCGATCTGTGTAGCAATTTGCACGAAATACAGCAAATTTTATGTGCAATTCTGAATACTTAGTGGCTCAACCGACTGGATTTCCCCGATTTGTCCGGTAGAGACTTTGCCATAGGCAGAAGTCCGTGGTGATCCTCACCGCATCAGAATGGAGCGTTCGCAGCGTGACCCCAACTTACAGATCCGTCTGTATGCTCTCCGCTGGGATCGCGGTCTTCCTGTCCTTGTCCTACCTTCTTATCCCCGGCCTGGTCCTACAGCTCTTTGGCGTCCCCCAATCAGAGTCGGCAAATCTGATGTCCGGACGCGCTGCCATTTTGTTCGCCGCTTTGGGCATGATCTATTGGTTCACCCGAGACACGCATCACCGCCCCACGCGCATCGCCGTCCTGAAAAGTTCAGCCCTCGCGATGACAGCGATGTTGGTGTTCGGCCTTTGGCAGGTCACGCGCGGCTTTGCGGGACCGCTGCACCTTACAGCCTCGTCGGTCGAGGCGGTCTACCTGATCGCCTTTTGCTGGACCTGGCGGATCGAAGCGACCAAGGCAAGCGCCGAAATTCCGTGACGAGAGCAGGTTCGCGCAACACAACCTTCACTTGAGACACTGGTCACACCTCACTATCCTCTTCCAAACCGTTCGAGCGAAGGCCCACCGACATGAACGCACCGGCCCGCGGCGCCTCTTCTCGCGTCCTGCTTCAAAAACTGCGCGATGTGCTTGCCAGCCGGGAGGGTGCGCAAGAGCGTCTGGACAAGATCGTCCGCGTGATTGCCGAGACGATGGAGACTGAGGTCTGTTCGGTTTATTTGCGCCGAGACGAACGACAGTTGGAGCTTTGCGCGACAAAGGGCCTGAATGCCGATGCCGTCCATCAGACGCGCTTGAAGCTTGGACAGGGTCTGGTCGGTCGCGTCGCCCAGTCGGGCGAACCGGTCAACACCGCGAATGCACCCCAAACCAAGGGGTTCCGCTATATGCCGGAAACCGGCGAGGACATTTATTCCGGCTTTCTGGGTGTCCCAATCCAACGGCTTGGCGAATGCCTCGGCGTGTTGGTCGTGCAGAACAAGGAAGAGCGGAAGTTCTCCGAGGATGATCTTCACGGGCTAGAGATCATCGCCATGGTTATTGCCGAGATGACGGAAGCAGGCGCATTCACCGGTGAAGAAGAGCCGATGCGCCTTGCCGCAACCCACACAAACCCGGTCTTCATCCGAGCCGTCCGCGGGCAGGAGGGCGTCGCAGAGGGTACCGTGATGCTGCACGACCCTCATATCGTCATCGCCGATCCGGTCAGCGACGACCCCGAAGCCGAACAGACCCGACTACACCACGCCCTGCAAAGGCTGCGGGGTGAGGTTGACCGCATGCTCGGCACCGAAGCGGTGAGCGAGCAGAATGAAGCGGCCGAGATCCTTCAGACCTATGCCATGTTCGCCCGCGACCGAGGCTGGATTACAAGAATCGAGCAGGGCATATCCGAAGGCTTGGCGGCGGAAGTCGCTGTTGAAAAGGAACAATCGGCGATCCGGCAACGGATGGCGCGGATGTCGGATCCGTACCTACGCGAACGGTTTCACGACCTTGACGATCTGTCGAACCGATTGATGCGCCTTTTGTCCGGCCAGTCCGCCAATAGGGAGATGCCGGACGACGCGATCCTGGTCGCGCGCAATATCGGTCCGGCAGAGTTGCTTGATTATGGCAAGGCACTTTCCGGCGTCATCCTGGAGGAGGGCGCTGTCTCCTCCCATGCGGTGATCGTCGCGCGTGCCCTTGCGATCCCTCTTGTTGTTCAGGCAACCCGTATCACACGGGACGCCGTGGATGGCGACACTGTCCTCATCGATGGCGATGAAGGTTTTGTCCACCTGCGACCAGAAGACAGTGTCAGGACCGCCTTCCGCGAAAAGGTCGCCATGCGTGAAGAGGCGCAGCAGCAATACGCCGCGCTCCGGGAACTTCCTGCAACCGCGCGATGCGGGTCGACTGTTTCGCTCAACATGAATGCGGGTCTGATGGCCGACCTGCCCTCGCTGGAGGGATCCGGGGCGGAGGGTGTTGGCCTCTACCGAACCGAACTTCAGTTCCTGATCCGTTCGAAAGTGCCACGACGGTCAGAGCAGGCAGCACTTTATTCCCGGATTCTCGACGCGGGCCAGGGCAAACGGGTTGTCTTCCGCACGCTGGACATCGGGTCTGACAAGGTGCTGCCCTATATGCGCCCAGCGGATGAGCCGAACCCGGCCTTGGGCTGGCGTGCCATCCGGCTGGGCTTGGACCGCAAGGGCGTGATGCGCATGCAGCTGCAAAGCCTGCTCCGTGGAGCGAATGGGCGACCACTGGCCTTGATGTTCCCGATGGTTGCGCAGTTTGATGAGTATCGCGAAGCGCGCGAATTGGTGCTCAACGAAATTGAGAAAGAGCGCGCGCTGGGCCACACGCTACCGTCGAACGTCGAAATCGGTGCGATGCTTGAAACCCCATCTCTGGCCTTTGCCCCGGACGCATTCTTTAAAATGGTGGATTTCGTCAGCATCGGCGGCAACGACCTGAAACAGTTCTTCTTTGCCGCCGATCGGGAAAATGAGCGTGTGCGCCGGCGATATGACACGCTCAACATCAGTTATCTCAGTTTCATCGGACAGATCGTTGATCGCTGCACAGCCCACGGCACGCCCGTCAGTTTCTGTGGTGAAGATGCCGGGCGACCGACGGAGGCCGCCTGTTTTGCCGCGATGGGACTGCGCACTTTGTCCATGCGACCGGCCAGCATCGGGCCGGTCAAGCACATGCTACGCCAGATCAACCTTGATGACCTACGCCGCGTCATCGACGGAGCCGCTGCAAGGGGGGAGCAATCAGCCCGCCCTGTTGTCGAAGCGTGGCTGCGAAAGCAGGGGCTCGAAACCTCCTGAGATACGCGAAAACCGAAGGAACCGACCCGATGACGTCATGGGATCCGAACTTGAGCGCGATCGCAATGCAGGTGCGCGCGACGGCGTCCAGGCAACGACGCAAGCTGATTGCTCTTGCTGGCGCACCCGGCTCCGGCAAATCAACACTGGGTGAAGCGCTGGCCGGTAAGCTGACAGAAGATGGCACCAAGGCAGCAGTTGTGCCAATGGACGGTTTTCATCTCGACAATCGTATCATCGCGCCGCGGGGGGATCTGGCACGGAAAGGTGCGCCCCACACCTTCGACGCGGCAGGCCTTCTGCGCCTGCTGCCAGCCCTCGCGCAGGATGACGAGGTGTACTACCCGCTTTTTGACCGCAGAATGGATTGCGCCATCGCAGGCGCCGGTGCACTTGCACCTGATACCGAGGTCGTGATCGTTGAGGGAAACTATCTGCTGCTCGGTCAGCCTGAATGGCAGAGCATGACGTCCTATTGGGATATGACGATCATGCTGTACGTCCCTTTTGAAGAGCTTGAGCGGCGGCTCGTCGAGCGTTGGGAAGCGCATGGCCTTCCACCGGAAGACGCCGTTGCCCGGGCACGCTCCAACGACCTGCCCAACGCAAGAGCGGTGATCGAGCACAGCATGTTTGCTGATTTGACGGTTCGGTAAGACCGTCAGTCGGAATTCGCAGGTTGCACCAATCGCATTGTTGGTAAATGGCACCGCATAGCCCCGTCACAACATATGCGAATTTGCCAATGAATATCCTCATCCTGATGGTCGACCAGTTGAATGGAACGCTTTTCCCGGATGGACCGGCAGATTTTCTGCATGCCCCAAACCTTAAGCGCCTTGCCGAACGTTCCACCCGGTTTGAGAACTGCTACACCGCCTCACCGCTTTGCGCGCCCGGACGGGCAAGCTACATGTCGGGGCAATTGCCATCTGTGACAGGCGTTTACGACAACGCGGCGGAATTTCCGGCGGATCTGCCAACCTATGCCCATCACCTGCGGCGGGCGGGCTACTACACCTGCCTATCCGGCAAGATGCATTTCGTCGGCCCCGATCAGATGCATGGTTTTGAAGAGCGTCTGACCACCGACATCTATCCTGCCGATTTCGGCTGGACACCCGACTACCGCAAGCCGGGTGAGCGCATTGATTGGTGGTATCATAATATGGGTTCTGTCACCGGGGCGGGCGTGGCCGAGATTACCAATCAGATGGAATATGATGACGAGGTTGCCTTCAACGCCTGCGCTAAACTCTACGACCTTGCGCGCGGCAAGGATGATCGGCCCTGGTGCTTGACCGTCAGCTTCACCCACCCCCATGACCCCTATGTGGCAAGGCGGAAGTACTGGGACCTTTACGAGGATTGCGAGCATCTTCTGCCGCCGGTCCCGGCGATGGACTACGAGGATCACGACCCCCACTCCAAACGCATCTTTGACGCAAATGACTGGCGCAGCTTCAACATCACTGAGGATGACATCCGCCGGTCGCGCCGCGCCTACTTCGCCAACATCTCGTACCTTGACGACAAAGTGGGAGAGATCCTCGACGTGCTGGAGCGGACCCGTCAGGAGGCCGCGATCCTATTCGTCTCTGACCATGGCGACATGCTGGGGGAGCGCGGGTTGTGGTTCAAGATGAGTATGTTCGAGGGTTCCTCTCGCGTGCCACTCATGATCGCAGCCCCCGGAATGGCACCAGGTCATGTCAGCACGCCCGTATCTACCATTGACGTTTGCCCCACCCTCGCTCAGCTGGCAGGCGTCAGCATGGAAGAGACAGCGCCGTGGACCGAAGGCAAGAGCTTGTTCAGCGTCGTGGATGGAAGCACCACGCGCGGACCAGTGGCCATCGAATATGCCGCTGAGGCCTCCTATGCGCCGCTCATTTGCCTGCGGGACGAGCGTTATAAGTATGTTCGCTGTGAGCTCGACCCCGAACAACTCTTCGATCTCGAAAATGACCCGCATGAGCTGACGAACCTGGCGAACGAACCAGCCCATGCAGATGCGCTCACCCGCTTACGGGATCTCGCGGATCATCGTTGGGACCTGTCGCGCTTCGATGATGAAGTCCGTCGGTCACAGGCACGGCGCTGGATCGTCTACGAAGCGCTGCGCAACGGTGCATACTACCCATGGGACTATCAGCCCCTGCGCCTTGCCTCTGAAAGGTTCATGCGCAACCACATGGACCTCAACGATGTGGAAGAGGGTCAGCGGTTCCCGCGCGGCGAGTAGAGCGGCTACTTCAGCCCCGGTGTGCCGTCGAACTTCTTCTCCAGGCTCTTCCAGCAGTCGATATAGTCGTCTTGCAACGGGGCCTCTTTCCCTGCGAACTCCGTCAGATGCTGGGGAAAACGGGTTTCGAACATGAAGGACATGGTATTGTCGAGCTTGTGCGGTGCCAGGTCCGCATTGCTCGCCCCCTCGAACGCTTCGCGATCCGGGCCGTGGGGCAACATCATGTTGTGCAGACTCATCCCGCCGGGGACGAAGCCCTGCGGCTTCGCGTCATACTGGCCATAGATGTTGCCCATCAGCTCGGACATCACGTTCTTGTGGTACCACGGCGGACGGAAGGTGTTTTCGGCCACCATCCAGCGCTCGCGGAACAGCACGAAGTCGATATTCGCTGTCCCCTCCACGCCACTCGGCGCAGTGAGCACTGTGAAGATCGACGGGTCGGGATGGTCGAAGAGGACCGCACCGACAGGGCAATAGGTCGTTAGGTCATATTTCACCGGGGCATAGTTGCCATGCCAGGCAACAACATCGAGCGGGCTGTGCCCGATCCGCGTCTCATGAAACTGCCCGCACCACTTGATTGTCAGGGTGGAGGGCACCTCTCGATCCTCGAAGGCAGCCACTGGCGTCTTGAAGTCGCGCCGGTTCGCCATGCAGTTCGCCCCGATGGGCCCGCGCCCCGGCAGGTCGAACTTCTGCCCGTAATTCTCGCAGACGAAGCCCCGGCACGGCCCCTCCAGCACCTCGACGCGGTAGACCAGACCGCGCGGCAGGATCGCGATCTCCTGCGGGGCGAGGTCGATGATGCCGAGCTCGGTGCAAAAGCGCAGTCGTCCCTCCTGCGGCACGACCAGTAATTCGCTGTCAGCACTGTAGAAGTAGCTGTCCACCATGCTTTCTGTGACAAGGTAGATATGGCTCGCCATGCCGATCTGCGTATTCACATCACCCGCCGTGGTCATGGTGCGCATGCCGGTCAGCCAGGTCAGCGCCTCACCCGTATGGGGCACCGGGTCCCAACGATATTGGCCAAGGCTCGTGACCCCGTCTGGCACATGCGGCGCGGTCTTCCAGTACGGCAGATCGAGACGGGCGTAGCGCCCGGAATGCTTTACCGATGGCCTGATGCGATAGCACCATGTCCGTTCGTTCTGATGGCTGGGCGCGGTAAAGGCGGTGCCCGAAAGCTGCTCCCCATACAGACCGTAATTCACTTTCTGCGGTGAATTCATGCCCTGCGGCAGCGCGCCGGGCAGCGCCTCCGTCTCAAAGTCGTTGCCAAAACCGGGCATGTAGCCGGGGGTCGTGCCACCCGCATCAGGTGCGATCTTGAATGTCTTGGAAGTCACGTCGTGCTCCTCTGTTCAGTTGAGATCGCAATATTGGTTGCAAATGTAACTATCAACCGCTACGCGACGCCCATGAACGACCAATTCGATCTCAACGGCTTCATGCCATATATGCTCAACCGCGCCGCCGAGGGCACCAGTAAGGGCTTTCAGCGCCACTATGCCGACCGATACGGCATGCTGCGCACCGAATGGCGGGTGCTGTTCCATCTGGGCCGATATGGGGATCTGACAGCCAAGGAAATCTGCCATCGGGCAAGCCTGCATAAGACAAAAGTAAGCCGCGCGGTGGCCGCGTTGGAAGCGCGCAGGTTCCTGACCCGAACCACGCTCGAGACTGATCGTCGGCACGAGGTTCTTTCGCTCACACGCGGTGGGCAATCTGCGTTCAAGGACCTGATCGGCGAGGCGCAGCGCTACCACACAAGGTTGATGGAGCCCTTCAGCACAGACGAACGCGCCACGATCCGCAAATTTCTGGATATGATGGCAAGCCAGCCCCGCTGACGGATGCTTGGCGCAGATGCTCCTCCCATGCACTATAAAGAAAAAGCCGGGGAGGATGGCCGCAATGAGCCACATCTATCAGCATGCCGAACGAACGCCGGACAAGATCGCGATCGAGATGGTGGGCAGTGGTGCAACCCGAACCTACCGCCAACTGGACGATGCCTCCAATCGCGGCGCACAGGCGCTGCGCGCGCTGGGGATAGAACAGGGCGATCACATTGCAGTGCTGCTTGAGAACCGACCGGAACTTCTAGAGATATACTTTGCCTGCCAACGTGCGGGTGTCTATTTCACCGCGATCAGCCGGTACCTTGGGGCAGATGAGGCGGGATACATTGTCAGTGATTGTGGGGCCAAAATCTTCATCGCGTCCGATCAGACGATAGAGGCTGCACGCCCAATAGCCGCTGATCAAAGCCTACGCTGTTTCACCGTCGACATTGCGCAAGACGACTTTGAAAGCTGGCAGGCGCTGTGCGACCCCCTGCCCACAACGCGGATCAGGGACGAGGCCAAGGGGCACTATATGCTCTACTCCTCCGGCACTACGGGCCGCCCAAAGGGGATCAAACGCGTCTTCGATGGGGGACCGATCGAAGGCATCCATCCGATGATGCAAGTCGTCTGCCTGCAAATGGGTGGGATGGATGAGAACAGCACCTACCTTTCCCCGGCCCCGCTGTATCACTCCGCCCCACTGGCCGTCGCCAGTTCCGCACTGATGTATGGCGCTCGGGTCGTCATCATGGAGAAGTTTGCGCCAGACGCATTCCTCTCAGCCCTCGAAGACTATGAGATTACCCATACCCAAGTCGTGCCGACCATGTTCGTACGGTTGCTGAAACTGCCCGACGCCACACGTACCCGGAACGATGTGTCAAAACTGACCTGTGCCATCCACGTGGCCGCCCCCTGCCCCATTGAGGTGAAGAAAGCGATGATAGAGTGGTGGGGGCCAATCTTGATCGAGTATTATGGCGGGACCGAGGGGAACGGCGTGACGATCTGTGACACGGTTGATTGGCTTGCACATCCGGGCACGGTCGGCAAACCGCTGCTGGGCCGCGTGGTCATTGTTGATGAGACGGGCAGTCCACTTCCGAACGGGCAAACCGGGGATGTCTATTTCGATGCGGGATTGAAATTTTCCTACCACAACGACCCGGAGAAAACGGCAGCCGCCCATCATCCCGAAGGTTGGAGCACCCTTGGCGATGTGGGCTATCTGGATGCAGATGGCTTTTTGCACCTCACCGACCGCCGGGCCTTCACGATCATCACAGGTGGCGTGAACGTCTATCCTCAAGAGACCGAGGATCGGCTGATCATGCATCCGCTGGTTCGAGACGCAGCAGTCTTCGGCATTCCTGATCCTGATTTGGGTGAGGCCGTGCACGCTGTCGTCGAACTGCTCGCCCCCGCAGACGCACCGGCGGACATTGATTCACAGCTCGCGCAATGGTGCAGGGCCGCGCTCTCCGGCATCAAGTGCCCGCGGTCCATCGAATTTACCCCTGCCCTACCACGTACTGAAACTGGCAAGCTAATGAAGCGGGTCCTTAGGGATGCGTACTACCGATAGTGGCTAGGCGGGCTCCACCATCCCAACAACACCATCCATCGCGCCAGGCGCAAGCTCCAATGCGAGAAGGCGATCCAGGTTTGTCGGCGGGGGGTAGTCGAGCCCCATTGCCAAATCCCGCCGGAACCCAAACCGCCGGTAATAGGGTTCATCCCCGACCAGGATCACGCGGCTCCAACCCAGCCGAGCCGCCTCGGTCAGGGAGTGTTGCATCAGCAGACTGCCCAATCCTTCCCCCTGACAGGTCGGGTGAACGGCAACCGGTCCCAATAGCAGGCACTGCGCGCCAGAGACCTGCACCGGCCAATAACGGATCGCCGCATTCACGGCGTCATAATCGTCGCGCACAAGCCAACTCAGCCCAGCGACAGGGGGGCCAGCCCGCAAGCGGTAGGAGGACAAGGCGGTGCGCCCAGGGGCAAAGGCCGTATCATAGAGATACTCGACCTCAAGCTGGTCAGCGGGCAGTTCGGGAAGAAGGCGGGTCAAATGCAGGGTCCTTGACGGGAGAAAAAGAAGCGTCTCGTTCTCACCCTCGTCGCAGCATCCGTCTGAACCCTTTTCAGTTACATTTCACTCCGGTAGCACGGGATCAATCGCCTGCCAAGCCAAGGATACCGCATGTTCTATCGACCGGAAGACGGCCACGGCCTGCCGCACAACCCTTTCAACGCCATCGTCACGCCTCGCCCGATCGGGTGGATCTCAACACGGGGCACTGATGGGTCGGAAAACCTCGCACCCTATAGCTTCTTCAACGCTGTCGCCTATGAACCACCACAGGTGATGTTCGCCAGCACCTCGGCAAAACCTGATCGGGATGGCACGAAGGATACTGTCGCCAATATACGAGACACTGAAGTGTTCTGTGTGAACATCGTCGAATATCAGATGCGCGACGCGATGAATGTCTCATCCGGTCCCTACGAGCGCGAAACGGACGAATTCACGCTTGCGGGTCTCGAACGGTCGAGTTGTGAACAGATCGCCTGTTCACGCGTGTCCGGCGCGCCGGCGTCCTTGGAATGCAAACTGACCCAAATCGTAAAACTGCCAGGAGAGGCGAACTATACCGTCTTCGGTGAAGTGGTCGGTGTACACCTGCGGGATGATTGCCTGGTGGATGGCATCTTTGATGTGATGGCGTTCAATCCCCTCGCACGCATGGGCTATCGGGACTACACCACAGTTCGCGAGCGCTTCAGCCTGAAACGGCCGGGGGAATGACATGACAGTGCTTGGAATTATCGGCGGCTCGGGTCTCTACGAGATTGCGGGACTGCAGAACGCGGAATGGCGATCCGTGGAAACACCATTCGGTGCGCCGTCAGACGCGCTCTTCACTGGGACGTTGGACGGCCTTCAACTCGTATTCCTGCCCCGTCATGGGCGCGGCCATGTCCACACGCCGTCCTCTGTTCCGTACAAAGCCAACATTTGCGCGCTAAAGCAGTTGGGCGTTACCGACATCGTCAGTCTCTCTGCCACTGGCAGCTTTCGCGAGGATATGCCGCCCGGTGACTTCGTGATGGTCGACCAGTTCATCGATCGGACCTTCGCGCGCGAGAAGAGCTTTTTCGGCCCAGGCTGCGTCGCGCATGTCAGCGTGGCGCATCCGACGTGCAAACGCCTTAGCGCAATGGTCAGCGACGCCGCGCGGCAATCGGGCGCCAACGTTCATGACGGCGGCACCTACCTTGCAATGGAGGGTCCGCAGTTCTCAACACTGGCCGAATCCCGGCTGTATCGCGAGGTATGGAACTGTGATGTGATCGGCATGACCAATATGCCGGAGGCAAAACTCGCCCGTGAAGCCGAGATTTGCTACGCACCAGTCGCGATGGTGACCGATTTCGACTGTTGGCACCCCGATCATGATGCGGTCGAAGTGGCAGATATCGTGCGCACGCTTATGGGCAACGCCGACCGCGCGCGCAGTACCGTCGTCCATCTGGCAAAAGGGTTGGCGGCTCAGCGTGACGTTTGCCCTTGCGGCTGCGATCGTGCGCTGGAAACCGCTTTGATCACCGCACCAGAGGCACGAGACCCAGAATTTGTGAAAAAACTTCAGCCAATTGCAGGTCGTGTGCTGAACTAGCACCAGTTCTACGTCAGTTCCTCAGATTACAAGTCGGCTCGTTTGCGCCTTCAGAGGGTTGGCGCAGCGACACGAGTGCGTGACAATTAGCTGTTTTTCCTCACGAAATCGCGCATGAAGTGACGGATTTCCCGCGCAGCACTCGTGTCCATATCTTCACAGAGGCTCACAAAGGCATCCCGCTCATCTTTCTCCACCCGGATGACGAGTTGAGACGATTTTTTGCCCTTTTTGTCGGACTTTTTATCGGATTTCTTGTTCAATTTCTGTCCCCGGCCTTGCTTGTAGAGGCAATGTATATACATTTGATCTACAAAAAATAGAATGCCCCGATTCGGGGGGTCCGGGAAAGAGTAGGTTTGACATGAATATCATCGCTGCACAGGCACTTGTCCTTCGGGACCGTCGAGACTGGAACAAGCCGCACCTCCCGTGGCTCTCCGGTCGTCTTTATCGCAAGTTCCGCGACCGCTTGCGCTAAGTCTTGCAACACTGCCCTCCGCCCGCCAAACAGGGCGAAACGCGGAGGGTTTGTTGTGAAGAACAATCAAATTGAAGACTACATCCGGACAATTCCAGATTTCCCTCACGAGGGGATCATGTTTCGGGATGTCACGACGCTTTTCAACGATGCACGCGGCTTTCGCATGGCTGTGGACATGCTACTGCATCCGTTCGCTGGAATGCCCATCGACCGCGTTGCCGGACTAGAAGCGCGCGGTTTTATACTGGGTGGGGCCGTCGCACACCAACTGGGCATCGGCTTCATCCCTATTCGTAAGGCGGGCAAGCTGCCTCATGACCGCATCGCACAGGACTACGCACTCGAATACGGAACGGCGACGGTCGAAATCCACACAGATTCGCTGCAACCGGGCGAAACCGTTCTGATTGTGGACGATCTTCTGGCGACAGGCGGAACTGCGGAAGCCGGGATCAGCTTGGTGGAACGGCTGGGCGGCAAGGTTGCGGGATGTGCATTCGTTGTCGATTTGCCCGATCTTGGCGGACGCACACGGCTCGAAAAGATGGGTGTCGACGTTCACGCACTCTGCGCGTTTGAGGGGGATTGAGCCCTAGGCTTTAACCTTTTGCTAACGATGGTTTTGCTAGATCGCCGCATCCGGGCGACCGGATTTGTTGCTTGTCAGGCACTGCCTGTGGCGGCGCCTTGCCTACCCAAGCGGGGCGCCGTCAAACAACGCCCCGGGGTTCATAATTCCATTCGGATCGAGTGCGGCCTTGATCGCGCGCATCGCAATCCGCTTGCCCGGATCGCCAAACCGCTCAAGATCACCTACCTTTAGACGACCGATCCCGTGTTCGGCACTCACCGATCCGTCGAGTGCGTCAGCCACTTCATGCACCGCTGTCTGCACCTGACCACGCATGTTCACATAGTCAGCCTTCATACGACCAGGTGCGGGGAAGACGTTGTAGTGCAGGTTCCCGTCCCCCACATGGCCAAAGCAATTGATGCGCGCGTCCGGCGCGATGGCGCGCACCGCCACACCCGCGCGCTCAATGAATTCAGGCAAACGGGACAGAGGAACTGAAATGTCGTGGGACGAGATGGAACCGGTCAGGCGGTTGCCCTCGGGGATCGTCTCCCGAATGTCCCACAGCGCCTGACGTTGCCCATCGCTCTGTGCCAATACGGCATCGGAGACCAGCTCCGCCTCGAACGCGGCCTCCAGCGCCGTCTCGAATGCGGCCGCACTGCCCTTAGAGCCACCAATCTCGACCAGCACCATCCAGTCCGGGCGGCTTTCCAGTGGATGCCGCATCGCCGGGAAATGTTCCGCCAGAAAGTCGAGCCCTTGCCGGTGGATCAGTTCGAAGGCTGAGATGCTCTCACCCAACCGTCCCTGCATATCTGCCAGCAGATTCAGGGCGGCCTTGGGGCTTTCCACCGCCAGAAACGCCGTAGATCTTTCCGCAGGGATTGGCATCAGGCGCAGGCTTGCCGCCGTGATCACGCCAAGTGTGCCCTCTGCACCGATCAGCAAATGGCGAAGATCATATCCCGTATTGTCCTTCCGCAACCTCTTGAGGTCACTGACAATCGTTCCATCCGCCAAAACAGCCTCGATACCCAGCACAAGGTCGCGTGCATTCCCGTAGCGCAGAACATTCACGCCACCCGCATTGGTGGCCAAGACCCCACCGATCCGCGCAGAACCTTCGGAAGCGATGGACAATGGAAACAGCCGGTTCACCTTCGCCGCTTCTGCTTGCGCCTCAGCCAGTGTGACACCGGCCTCAACGGTCAGTGTCGCATCGCCCGGCGCGCAGTCCCGCACGCGGTTCAGCTTTTCCAGCGACAGGATCACACAATCACGGGTTTCGCTCACCTGCCCCCCAACGAGCCCTGTTCCCCCACCCCATGGGATCACACCGACGCCCCGCGCATTGCAGCGCGTAAGCACGGCTGCGACCGCGTCGACCGTTGCAGGTTTGGCAACCGTCAGACCCCGCCCCTGATAGCGGCCACGCGGTTCTTCCAGATAGGCCTGCGTGGGAACGGACAAGGTGAGGTCGGGCAGATCATTCAGAAAGTCGGTCATACTTTGCCTATACCCTGCGTCCGCACCGGTTTCATCCCCGGATCGAGAGCGAATGCGCGCACTTTCCTGTTTCGGGCACAATAAAGCCGCAGAATTTGACCATCAGCGACGTGCAAGGACGGATTCGCGTCTTTCACGCTGCTGCGCCTGCCGTTATTGGTGCTGCACCAGACAGACGGGGGATGCCGTGCGCTATATTTCCACCCGGGGCCAGGCCCCGACCCTGAGCTTTGAAGAAGCGATGCTCACCGGCCTTGCGCGGGACGGCGGGCTCTACCTTCCCGAAAGCTGGCCAGAGATGGTCACCGATGAAATTGCCGCACTGGCCGGGCAGTCTTACGAGGAGGTCGCGTTCCGGGTCATGCGTCCGTTCATCGGAGACACGTTCACGGACGAGGAGTTCCGCGCCATCATCGACCGCGCTTATGCGTCCTTCGGTCATGATGTCCGCTGTCCGGTGATCCAGACCGGTCCGAATGATTGGCTGCTCGAACTCCACCACGGTCCGACGCTGGCGTTCAAAGATGTCGCCATGCAGTTGATCGGACAGATGTTCGAAGCGTCATTGACCCGGTCTGGCAAGCGCGTGACGATCGTCGGCGCGACCTCAGGCGACACCGGATCGGCAGCAATCGAAGCGTTCCGCGGGTTGGAAGCCGTTGATGTCTTCATCCTGTACCCCCACGGACGGGTCAGTGAGGTGCAGCGTCGCCAGATGACGACACCGTCCGAAAGCAATGTGCACGCGCTCGCCATTGACGGCGATTTCGACGATTGTCAGGCGCTGCTTAAGGACATGTTCAACGATCTCGACTTCCGGGATCGTGTGCACCTCGCGGGCGTCAACTCCATCAACTGGGCACGGGTGCTGGCGCAAGTGGTGTACTACTTCACCTCCGCCGTGGCGCTTGGCGCACCGGATCGCAGCATCAGCTTTACCGTACCAACCGGCAATTTCGGAGACATCTTCGCAGGCTACGTGGCCAAGCGGATGGGCCTTCCCATTGAGCGGCTGATCATTGCGACGAACCAGAACGATATCCTCCACCGCACCCTTGTCACTGGCCGGCATGAGAAAGAGGGCGTCACTCCGTCGATCTCTCCATCAATGGACATTCAGGTCAGCTCCAACTTCGAACGGCTGCTCTTCGATCTTTATGATCGTGAGGGGGAGGCCGTGACCCAGCTTATGACCGAGTTGAAGGAAGATGGCCGCTTTACCCTGTCACAAGGCGCGCTTGACCGTTTGCTGGAAGAGTTCGACAGCGGCCGCGTGAGTGAGGACGAAACCTCAGCCGAAATCACCCATATGGCAAAGGCGACCGGCCAAATCCTCTGCCCACATACGGCCATTGGCACGAAGATCGCCCGCGAGCAGTCCGGAACTGCCCCAATGGTAACACTTGCAACGGCGCATGCGGCAAAGTTCCCCGACGCGGTCGAGGCAGCAACGGGCATCCGCCCCGCCTTGCCAGCGCGTATGGCGGACCTGTATGAACGCATAGAGCGGGTGACCCGGCTTCCGGCCGACCTCGCAGCCCTGCAGGCCCATATCGAACAGCATAGATGACCGTCGAACTGCACCTCCTCGCCAATGGCGTCCGTATCGTGACCGAGCATATGCCCGGTCTGAAAAGTGCTTCCTTGGGCGTGTGGGTCACGGCCGGTGGACGGCATGAAGCGGATGATCAAAACGGCATTGCTCATTTCCTTGAGCATATGGCGTTCAAGGGCACAGCCCGACGCTCTGCCCTCGATATTGCCGAGGCGATTGAGAATGTCGGCGGCTATATCAACGCCTACACGTCACGTGAAATGACGGCCTACTATGCCCGCGTTCTCGAAGAAGACGTACAACTGGCTTTCGATGTTATCTCGGACATCGTTCTCAATCCTGCCTTCGATGCGCGTGAGATTGAGGTTGAGCGTGGCGTAATCCTGCAGGAGATCGGGCAAAGCCTCGACACACCGGACGACATCATTTTCGACTGGCTTCAGGAAACGGCTTATCCCGGCCAACCCTTCGGGCGCACGATCCTCGGCCCGTCGGAGCGCGTGAACGCCTTTGGTCGCCCGGATTTCGAACGGTTCGTCGCCAGCCACTATGGCCCGGAAAGCCTGATCATCTCGGCAGCTGGCGCAGTTGACCACGACGAAATTGTCCGAATGGCCGAAGTCGCTTTCGGCCATCTGGTTCCGCGCAACCGCCCCGTACAGACACCTGCCGCGTTTGCGGGTGGAGAGCTTCGCGAAGTGAAGGCGCTTGAGCAGGCCCACTTCACCTTTGCCCTCGAAACCTCTGGGTATCGAGCCGACGACATCTATGACAGCCAGGTCTACGCAACGGTTCTGGGCGGCGGAATGTCCTCTCGCCTGTTCCAGGAAGCACGCGAGAAGCGCGGCTTGTGCTATACGATTTTCTCCCAACCCGGTGCATATGCCGACACCGGTATGCTGACCATCTATGCGGGCACCAGTGCAGAGCAGGTGGGCGAGCTGGCAGAGCTGACAGTCGACGAGCTGCGTCGCGCAACGTCGGATATGAGCGAGGCTGAAATCAGCCGGGCCAAAGCACAGATGAAGGCGGGGCTGCTCATGGGCCTCGAAAGCCCGTCCAGCAGGGCAGAGCGGATGGCGCGCCTCTTGGCGATCTGGGACCGAATCCCGACGCTGGAAGAGACGATCGAAAAGATCGACGCGGTGAATGCACGCTCTGTCATGGATCATGCCGGGCGAATTGCAGATGCCGGCCGGGTCGCAATGGCGTCCTATGGGCCGGTGGAACGTTTGGCCCCGCTCGACGATCTGACCCACCGCCTCGCGGCTTAAGCCATGTTCGGACTGGGTGCGAAACCGCGATTGGTTCTGCATACCAAACGGCTCTACCTGCGCCCCCCAGTCATGGACGATCATCGTGACTGGGTGATCCTGCGCCGTGACGGAGCGGCCTTTCTCGATCCGTGGGAGCCTGTCCGCTCTCGCGATCATCTCAGCGTTTCCGCGTTTCGCTCACGCGTCCGCCACGCGGCTCAGGCGATCAAGACCGACCGCGCCGTTCCGCTATTCCTGTTCGCGAGGGACGATGACCGGCTTCTGGGCGCAATCACGCTCGACAACATTCAGCGCGGCCCAGCACGCTATGCGACTGTTGGCTACTGGATTGGAGAGCCCTTCGCCCAGCAGGGCTACATGTCCGAGGCCCTTTCCGCCGTGGTCGACCACGCCCACCGCAAAATGGCGCTTGGTCGCGTTCAGGCCGGGTGCCTGCCAGAGAATAAGCCCTCACAGCGCTTGCTTGAAAAATGCGGATTTGCCTTCGAGGGCTATGCGCAAAGCTATCTGCAGATTGCAGGCCAGTGGCGGACCCATTGCATCTATGCCCATCTTGATGCGGAAAGGCGAAGTGCAGATCGTCTTCCGGGCAAACCCATCTCACCAGGTGAGCTGCTGGGTTAGGGGTTTGCTCCGGCCGCTAACGCAGCAGCCGGAGCAGATAGTGTGATCACCCGATCAGAGCATTGTCGTCACGTTTGACCACGACGATGGAAGAGCGGGGGAGATTACCCTCACCATCGGGGAACGGTGCCGCAGGGTGCTGAATACCAACAAACATCGTGCGTCGATCTGCCGACCAGGTCAGACCGGTCACTTCCGAGCCGTTCGGACCGGTCAGGAAGCGGCGAATCTCACCCGTCACCGGATCACCCGCAAGCATCTGGTTGTTGCCCATGCCCGCGAAATCGCCTTCGTTGTCATCATCGCCATCGGTCTGGATCCACAGCAGGCCGGAGCTGTCGATCTGCATCCCATCAGGGGAGTTGAACAGATTGCCCTCGTTGATATTCGCGGTTCCGGCATAGGGGCCTTCAGGGTGCACGGTCGGATTGCCCGCCATGACATAAAGGTCCCAATCGAACGTCGCGCGGCCATGATCGTCAGCATGCGGTTTCCAACGCACGATCTGACCGTAGCGGTTGATCTCCCGCGGGTTCGGTGCGTTCGTGACCATCGCCTCACCGCCTGCGTTGGTACGCACAGAGCCATCGTCGTTCAGCGCGCCACGGCGCGAGTTGTTGGTCAGACAGCAATAAGCCTCGACCATCGTGGGGTTCACTGCAATCCACTCAGGCCGATCCATCGTGGTCGCGCCCACGGCAGAGGCCGCCATACGGGTGAAGATCGAAATCTCTGCTTCCGTCATGCCTGTCGCCTGCGGGGTCAACGCCAGCCAGCTTCCGGTAAGGTCATCGTTGAACTTGGCCGCGAAGAGCTGACCCTTGGACAGCAACGTGGAGGTGTCGCCGCCCGGCACGTAGATATCCTCGGACACCCACTTATACATGAACTCCCCACGCTCATCGTCGCCCATATAGACAACGACACGTCCATCGGGGGCCAGGGCGTATGCGGCGTTCTCATGCTTGAAACGGCCAAGGGCGGTGTGCTTGATCGGCGTCGCATCCGGATTCCACGGGTCGATCTCGACAATGTAGCCTGCGCGATGCGGCTCATTGGGGTTCTTCGACAGGTCGAAGCGCTCATCAAAGCCGTGATAGTTGTAGCGACCCTCGCTTACGTCGGTCGGCACCCCATAACGCTGGAAGCCAGCGGCGGTCACCTCGTCGAGCGCCAACTCTTCGGTCGTGCCGAAATAGCCGTTGAAGTTCTCTTCGCAGGTCAGATAGGTGCCCCACGGCGTGCGGCCCGAACCACAGTTGTTGAACGTGCCCAGCGACTGGGTGCCGGTCGGATCAGCCGCGGTCTTGAGCAGGTCGTGACCTGCGGCAGGGCCGTCAATCATCATGGCAGAGCGGTGATGGATGCGGCGATTGTAGGGGCTGTCCACAACGACGGCCCAGCCGTCCTCACCCTCGGCCACCTCCATCACGGTCACGCCCTGGAAGTTCTGAAGGCGCGTGATGTCGTCGGCAGAGGCAGGCTTGCCGTCCTGCTCAGCCGGCAGGTTCACGCGAGTGTTCACATACTCGGAGTTCACGACCAACAGCTGTGTGCCGCCGCGATGGAAGAACTCCATCCCATCCGTGTTCTCACCAAACACACGGTCAGAGCCCTCGGTCGGAACACCGGACTGCATGTCGAATTCTGGCGCGTCCGAAAACAGCTTGTCACCCCAGCGCACCATCACGTCCCAGCTATAGCCCTCGGGCACATGAACGGTGCCGTCTGTCTGAGGGGCAAGCTGCTCGAACGCGAAACGGCTTGTTTGCGCGGCAAGCGCAGCCGCGCCGTTCAGCAATCCGGAGCCCATGACCGCGGCGCCGGACCCAAAGGCGAGAACGCCGCCCATGAAGCCACGGCGGGAAATCGCCTTCTCGACGACACGATCGAACTCCTGCTCGGTGGGACGCGGAAACGCCTGCTCGTCCCAATCGTCGAAGCTCATATCGCTGATGTGATCTTTAACCATTTCATCTCTCTCACGTTGCTGACCGGGATTTGACCCGTTTGGCTGGCAGCGTACGTAGCCTAGCCGGATGGCAGCTAGATTACAGCGAGACGACAGATTTATTACGCAGGCAGATTTTTCAGGCGCGCCCGACTGCACCATTCAGATTGCTGGCACTGACCCCCAGTTGGGCAAGCGCCGCCGTCCAGACCTGTGCGCGGGGCGTGTCAAAGACCAATTCGGGCGTCGCATCACAGACCAGCCACGCATTCTCGCGTAACTCACCCTCCAACTGCCCGGCATCCCAGCCAGATCGACCAAGGGCCAGTAGGCTTTTGCGGGGACCGCGCCCCTGTATAGTCGCCTCCAGCAATCCGATGTGACCAGTCATTGCAAAATCCTCCCCCACCTGAAGGGAGGATTTGTCCATCAGATGATCTGAGGAATGCAGAACGAACCCCCGCGTATGCTCAAGCGGACCACCGATCAGCACCGGGATCTCCGGCGCGCTTTCCTTGCGTGTGATGTTCAGTTGCGAGGCGAGATCACGGATATGCACACCGTTCGCGCGCTTGTTGATCACGAGGCCCATGGCCCCTTCATCAGAGTGGGTGCACATGAAGATGACCGACCCGCCGAAACGTGCGTCTTCCATCATCGGCGACGCGATGAGCAGCATGCCGTCCAGAAAAGGGGAGCGCTCGACAGTTTCAAACATAAACGGCTACCTATTGCTCGGCAGAGTGCTTTCAAGTTGCTTAGTCTCGCACTCGTGATTTCTCAATATCGAACTCAGCCGCCATGTATGGGGCATGATGAATAACAAACCCGTATCCGCACTGCTTCGTTCCGCCTTGGTACTTTCGTGTCTTGGCATGACTGCCCTGCCCTCCCTTGCGCAGGACCACAGCCGTGTCAGCCTTCTGCCCGGGCGCATGATGGAGGATGGTCGATATCTGGCCGGGGTGCGCATCGAACTGGCCCAGGGATGGAAGACCTACTGGCGTGCACCGGGCAGCGGCGGAATCCCTCCTCAATTCGATTGGAACGGGTCGCAAAACCTCGTCGAAGTAGAGACCAAGTGGCCAACGCCGACCGTATTTGAAACCTATGGCATGCGGTCGATAGGCTATGATCGCGATGTAATCTTCCCGGTTCTGTTGGCACCAGCTCACACCAACGGTCCGATGGAGCTGCAACTGACGCTCGATTACGGCGTGTGCTCGGACATCTGCATCCCGGCGCGCGCCACCATTAGCGGACAGGTTGAACTCTCCCGCGATCTGACGGCACCACAATTGGAAGCAGCGCTTTCATCGCGCGCCCGCATTGCTGCCGAACACGGGATCACGGCGGATTGCCACCTGGCACCGGGTGAGGGCGTCGGTGTCTGGCAGCTCTCGGCAGAGGTTCACGGACACGCAGAACGTGATGCGCCGATTGCGGTCGTCGAAATTCCCAACCCCGACCTTTGGGTGCACGACCCGCAGGTGACAGCGGGTGCGCCAATGATCCTGACCGCGGGGATGGATTGGTTTGGCGCCGGGGCCTTTTCAGCCTCCCGCGATGATATCCGCATCACACTTTTGCCCGAAGGCGAACGCGCCATCGAGATTCAGGGCTGCTGATCCCTATTCCGCCGCTATTATGCTCCTGCTGCGCCCGATCACCGCAATCGTCGTCGCCGCCAAGGTGTAGAGCACCAAAAGCGCAACAGCCAATCCACCGATCAGTTCAAGCATGCCGCGATCCTGCAGGATCGGCGGCAGATCCGTGTCGGGCAGCACGCTCAGCGCGACTGTGCCGATGGTCAGGGCAAGCGTTGCCACGGCGCTAAACCACACAACAGCCGTCACCCGTCCCGGCATGTGGCGCGCCTTCAGCGCCCGGCGGGTGGAGCGCGTCAGACGTCCCACATCCCGCTGAACCCCGATGATGGCCGGAACGATCAGCAAAACGACAAACATTCCGACAGCCAACCCATAGGCCAGCGTGATGACTGTGGGCTTCAGAAATTGCGCTTGCAGACTGGTCTCGAACAACAACGGTGTAAGCCCCAGTACCGTGGTCAGCGTTGTCAACAGAACCGGACGCAGACGGTCAGTGACCGCATCGATCAGCGCCGGTTTCAACCCACGCGTCTTGGCATATTCGTCGATTGTGGTGATCAGAACGATCGAGTCATTGATGATGATCCCGGTCATGCCGAGCAGCCCAACAACAGTGAACAGCGATAAGGGCACATCCCATTGAGCGTGCCCCCATATCGTCCCAATCAAGCCGAACGGAATGATGACCATGACAGCCAGAGGTCGCAGCCAGCTCGAAAATATCCAGCACAGCGTCAGGTAAATGCCCAGCAGGCACAGCATGAAGCCGATCATCGCGTCGTTCAGGAAGTCACGCTCCTGTTCAGCCAAACCGGTGATCAGATATTCGACGCCAAATTGCGCCGCAATTTGCGGCACGATCTCATCTTCCAACAGGGCAGTGACTTCCGCCGCGCGGCCAGGATCATCCTCGCTCAGTTGCCCACTGACGGTGATGACCCGCAGGCCGTTCTCTCGTAGAACCGTGGAAAAGCCCAGACGTTCCTGCACACTTACAATCTCGCTCAACGGAACCCACGTGCCCGCGGGTGACTGCAACCGTGCGGTCGAAATGAAGTCTGCGGTCAATTCACTATCAGGCAAAGCCACCGTGATCGTGCCCGTGCGCACCCCAACCGGGAAACGGGCTGCCTCGATGCCGCCCAATCGCTGGCGCAGAACCTGACCAATTCCCTCTGTGGTGAACCCAAGCGCCGCCCCGCGCGGGGTCAGATCCAGAATGAACTCGGTCTTGTCATAGGGCAGGTTGTCCTCGACGGCAGATATGACCTCGAAATCCTGCACCGCAGCCTGGAACGCACCAGACGCTGCTTTCAGCACCTCAGCCTCGGCCCCGGTAAATTGAACCGACAGACCATCACCGCCCGGTCCGCTGCCCCAAGTGCGGAAGCTGAGCGTCTCCAGCTTGGGGTGGCGGCGAATTTCCTCCTCGATCATCCCCTGCAACTCGCGTGAGGAGTAGGGGCGCAAGTCTGCATCAATGATCTCGATGGCAATCGCGCCAAGCTGGTCCCGGTCTTTCTGATCAGACCCGGAAATCGCGCGTCCGGCATTTCCACCAATCTGCGCCAGCGCAAAGACGATAGGATTGGTTCCGTGCTCCGCCTCCAGCCGCGCACCGACCGTCGTAACCGCACGCTGCAACTCAGCGACCATCACCTCGGTTTCGTCGCGCGTCGTCCCGGTCATCATCGCGATGTTGCCGGTTAGTTCCGACTGTTCGGGTGCATTGAAGAAGCGCCACGTGACCTCGCCCGAGTAGAATAGAGATATCGACCACAGCAGCGTTCCGACAGCGCCCGCAATCACAGGATAGCGCAGGGCAAAGACCACACGCATGAAGGGCCGGAACAACACCCGCTTAAACCAGTCGAAACCCTTGTTGAAAAAATGCGATGGCAGATCGTACCACGCCACCTTCGTGCGGGACTGCTTCGAGAGCGCATGACGCATATGCGCAGGCAGTATCAGGAAGCACTCCACCAGCGACGCGGCCAGAACCACGGCCACCGTGAACGGAATGTCAGCGATCAAGCTGCCAAACCGCCCGCCAACGGTGGTCAGTGCGGCAAAGGCGATGATTGTGGTGATCGTTGCCGACAAGACCGGCAGGCTCATCCGCTTCGCCGCGTTGGTTGCAGCTTCCGATGCGCTTTCGCCCAAATACCGATAGCGATAGTCGGCATGTTCCCCCACCACGATGGCGTCATCCACGACGATTCCCAGACAGATGATCAGCGCAAACAATGAGATCATGTTGATCGTGATTCCGAAGGCAAACATCAGCGCGATGGTCGCGATCATCGCCACCGGTATGCCCGCCGCCACCCAGAACGCCGTGCGGGCCGATAGGAACAGGAACAAAAGCCCGACAACGAGGGCGAGGCCAATCAGGCCATTCTCGATCAAAAGGTCGAGGCGACCGGAAATCGCCTCTGCGCGCGTATTGGTCAGAACGATCTCAACACCTTCGGGCAGCCCCTCGCCCATTTCAGCGGCCACCGCTTCAACAGCGGCCTGCATATCGATGGCATCGCCGGTGTCCGCCCGGTCCACACGAATCTGCACAGCCGGGTTCCCGCCGACGCGGAAAGCTTGAGCACGATCCGTATTTTCATCCGTCAGTGTCGCAACATCGCGCACCAACAGCAGCGAACCGTCAGGGTTCGTGCGCACCCGAATCTCACCGACATCTTCGATGGACCGACGCTCTACCCCTGTTCGCAGTCTTGCGGCACCGCCCGCCACCTCACCGGCCGGGTCCGTATCTGACGCCGCACTGATCGCCCGCGCAATTTCCGAGAGCGTCGTGTCATTGCGGACCAGATCAGCCTCTTGCACGGTCACCAGCAGACTGGGGGCGGCGATGCCGTTGACGGTTGTACGCGTGATACCTTCACGGAACAGACGCGCGATCATCTCGTCGGCATAGCGGGCGAGCTGGTCAATCTCGACCGGCCCCGTAATCACCACATTCGTCACGCGATCCCGCCACTGTCCCCGACGGATCACCGGATCGTCCGCACCATCGGGCAAAGTCGTCACCGTCCCGATGGCGGTTTCCACATCCGCCGCCGCACGGGCCATGTCCCAGCCCGGCTCGAACTCCATGCGGATATTGCCGCCACCCTCTCGCGCAGTGGCAGAAGTTCCGATCACCCCCTCAACAGCCAGCAAGACCGGATCGAGGGGCGCAATCACACCATCATCCACATCTTCGGGTCCGGCCCCCTCCCAATTCACAGAAACCGAAACACTGTCCACAACCACATCGGGAAAGAACTGCGAGCGGATCTGGCTAAGCGAGGCAACGCCCAGCGCCAGCATGACAACCAGTAAGAGGTTCGCGGCGGTGCGGTGCTGAACAAAGTAGCGCAGCATGACCTACCCTCCCATCCGGCCTTCAAGGCGTGTCACCACGCTTTCGGGAACTTCTTCTTCCTCAAGCTGGCTGATCACCCGCGCACGCGCGGCTTCGGGCATGCGGTTGTTGGCCTCTACAAAGGCGATCAAACGCTGCCGCCGGTCAGGGTCGAGCGTGATCATGACTTCTGCCTGAACGTCCATCGCGCCACCGTCACGCGGTTGCTCGATGGGATCGATCAGCACGCCAGCGCCCAGCTGTGGCCGCAGCTCGACGACATATCGCATGCCCGTCCGGGCACCGGCGACGATCACATCGTCGCCTTGCCGCCGCGCGATCCGCACATCAATAGCCCGCAAACGGTTCTCTTCCCCGGCGATCAACATCCGCCCATCGCCACTGACCGCCGTTGCCGGAACCGTCGCCACATCCGTCAACATCGGCTCAACGATCCGAACCTCAACAAAATCACCCGGACGGAAGAGATCAGCCCCCCCTTCGGCCAGACGCGCAAAGATGCGCCGACCCGTCGTTCCCTCGCCAACAACCGCATCTGAACGCTCGATCACGCCGGTAGTTTCGAACGGGATTCCATCCAGGTCGAGCGAGAGGCCAATCTCAAGCGGTTGCAACTCACCGCGCGCATTCAACAGACGCGCATATTGCGCATTGGTCACTTGAAACGCGACCTCCAACGCATCGGGGTCGACCAGCACTGCAAGCTGCTCATTCGCGTTGATCCGACGACCTTGGACTGCGGATACCGAACTCAACCGGCCCGAGAAAGGGGCGACCGTACGGGTTTCATCCAGATCGCGCTGCGCCTCGGTCACGGCAAGCTCGGCCCGCGCAAGGGCAATCTCTGCCCGGCTGATAGCGCTCTCGCTCGACAGGATTGCCTGCCTGCGCGCGAGAACCGTCTGCTCTGCCTGCGAAAAGCTCAGCTCCGCCTGCTCCGTCGCGGCAGACGTGCCGACACCACGCCCCTCAAGATCGCGCTGCCGCTCCAACGCCGCCTCACGCAAGGCGCGTTGCCCCTCCGCCGCCGTAAGCTCATCCTGTCCCAGCGCCAGCCCCGCACGGGCGTCACGCAAGTTTGCCTCAGCTTCCAACTGCTCGGTCTCTGCCCGGATCAGCGCGGCCTCCGCGTCGAGCGGGTCGATCTCAAACAGCAACTCACCCTCAGCGACGGCCGCACCGTTGCGGAAGTTGTCCGCAAGACGCGTCACAACCCCACCGATCCCGGCACGCAGCTCAAGCGTGCGAGCACTCTCAATCTCTCCATAAGTCTGGATCACCGGAAAGGCGTCGCCATTCTCGATCACGGCGATCACAGCAGGGATTGCCCGCTCCCCACCACCGCCACCGCGCGGCCAACCGCCGCCACCGCCCCCTTCAGACCGGGCCTGCATAAGCGTGTAGCCGCCAACGCCAAGGGCCGCTGCCGTCAGCGCAAGAACAAATAAGCCGAAAAATCCACGTAGGATGAAACGCATAAGAAGGCTCCGATACTCCGCCGGTACATCTGATACGCGGGCCGAAGCGGATTCCGTCACTTTCCGTGCGAAAAAGTTACTTCCGGCGCTTATGCTCTTCGAGACGTGGCATGATCTCGACGAAATTGCAGGGCCGATGCCGATAGTCGAGCTGGAATTTCAGGATCTCATCCCAACCATCCTTGCACGCACCCGGTGAGCCGGGCAGCGCAAACATATAGGTTCCGCCAGCCACACCGCCGCAAGCACGCGACTGAACCGCACTCGTCCCAATTTTCTGAACAGAGATCATTGTGAACAAGGTGGAGAAGGCGTCGATCTCCTTCTCATAGACATCGCGATGCGCCTCGACCGTAACATCCCGCCCCGTCAACCCGGTTCCACCGGTGGAGATCACGACATCAACAATCCCCGCCCAATTGCGCAGGCGGTCTGCGATTGCCGCACGATCATCCCGCACAATCGCCCGATCTGCCAGAATGTGGCCGGCCTCCTGAACGCGCGCCACCAGAACATCGCCCGAGCGGTCATCGGACGTGTCCCGTGTATCGCTGACGGTCAGAACCGCGACACGAACGGGAATGAACTCTCGGCTTTCGTCAATACTGCTCATAGCTCAAACCAATTCGCTGTAGGGCCAAGATTGCGCACCAGCGTCTTTCCGATGCGTGCCTCGCGCCCCCAACAATCGTGAATATGCCCACACAAAACCAGTTGGGGCTGCATGACCTCGATATAGCCGCGAAGCGCGTCCGATCCCAGCGGGCCGAGGTCCTTATGGTCATCGCAAGCGCCCTTTGGCGGCGAATGGCTTATCACCACATCAACCTCACCAAAGCTGAGCAGACCAATCGCGGCCTCGTCCTCCGTCATGTCGTAGGAGCCCCAGCTGTTGGGCGGCAGTGGAGGCACCGCGCATCCCAGAAATCCAAAGGTCACACCTTCAAACGTGAAGCCCTGCTTGTGGCGTACCTCGGCCCGAGTCGCGGCGCGCAAGGCGGCCTCCGTCTCGTTATTGCCCGGCACGTAAACGGCCTTCTCGTCCATCGGGCTGAGCGCGGTCATGGTCTCGGCAAGGCCCTCATGCCCTTGGGCAAAGTCCCCAGCGCCAATGACCAAATCTGCACTCTTGCTCGCCGTGACCAGCTTTGCTGCAGCGCCAAGATCGCAATGCAGGTCCGAGAATGCCATCAATCTCATTTCAATTTCGCCTTCACATTCAGCAAATCTTCCCATGCCGCACGTTTGTGCGCAGGGTTCCGCAGCAAGGCTGCGGGGTGAAATGAGGCGATGGCCGGAACGCCCGCAACCTCTTTCCATTGTCCTCGCATGGCTGTAATTCCCCGCGACGTCTCAAACAGCGTCTTCATCGCAGAGTTCCCCAACAGGAGCAGACATTTCGGCGCGGCCAATTCGATATGCCGCAACAGAAAAGCCTTCATCATCGCCATTTCGTCCACGCTCGGATCTCGATTCTGCGGCGGCCGCCAGGGCAGGACATTGGTGATGTAGACGGCATTTGTGGGATCATCCGCCGTTCGCGCGCGCCCGATCGCATCCATCATCTTGTCGAGCAACTGCCCGGACCGACCAACAAAAGGACGACCTTCGATATCCTCGTCGCGGCCCGGCGCCTCGCCCACAATCATCAGCGAAGCCCCGGCATGGCCGTCGCTGAACACGAAGTTCCGCGCACCCTGTTTCAGCGAGCAACCGTCAAAGCCCTGCATGACATGCGCCAGTGTTTCGAGGTCATGCGCCGTGGCCGCCAGCCGCGCCGCTTCCGCGATATGACCGGCAGTCGGATCAGTCTTGGGCAAGGCGGGGGCGTCCGAAGCTTGCGCCGCCGCGACGGGCGCCGCTGGCTCAGGCGGGGGCACGTCGACATAGCGATCAACCGGCAGATCGGCGATGGCCTCATCCGCCCCTAACTCGATCTGCCAGGCGAGCGCCGAAATGGCTGCATCGCGGTCAAAAGCGTCCACGCCCGATTCCCCTTTTCACGGTTCGGCGCCACGCTACCGCGCCGCGCGTCAGCTCACAATCGTGCCGCGCGCCTTGCAGCGGGCGCGCCATGCGTGAGTGCGCAGGTTCTCCTCAGGGATCGGGGTTCGGATCAATCGCATGAAGTCTAGCGTGCAGAAGGCCGTAATATCCGCGAGCGTAAACCGATCACCGGCGATAAACGACTTGTCGCCAAGGCACTTCTCAAACCACCGCAGGCCCGCGGCGACCCGCGGCACGTTATGTTCGGACCATGCGGGGCACTGCTCCCGCTCCAAGGCTTGCATGCCGGCGATCCCGTGCCGGGCGACAAAGGCGATGGGCATCATCAGATGCGTCTCGATCCGGCGGGACCACATCTCGACCAGCGACTGCTCCAGCGGCCCATCTCCCAAGAGATTATTGTCGGGATAAATCGCCTCCAGATACCGGCAGATCGCAACGGTCTCGGTCAGAAAGGTGCCATCGTCCAGCTCCAGCGCAGGAACGTTGTGAGAGCCGACTTTGCCGCGATAAGCCTTGTCGAAATGCTGCCCCGCCATGATATCAATCTCGGTCGTCGGCAGGCTGACACCCTTTTCCGCAAGGAAAATCCGCACGCGACGCGGGTTCGGCGCACGGGCAGTGTCATAGAGCATCACGGGTTGGGGTAGGGTCATCGCGCATCCTCCAGCTAGAGCCACGCAGCCGACCAAATTCCATTTGATCCGGCAAGCCGGAACGTCGGGTCATCAGGAACGGAGCGCCTCAAACCCATATGAAAAAGGGGGCGCACTTGGCGCCCCCAACCTCTCTGTCACGTCCTCGACGAAGATCAGCCTTCGTATTCTGGCATCTGGTCAAGACGTGCCTCAGTCACGTCGACATAGACGCGGATCGAAGAACCGTCAGCCGACTGCTGCACGTTGAGTGCATCCATCGGCAATGCGACCTGCTTTTCGCCAAGACCCAGGAAGCCCCCAAAATCAATGACTGCTTGGTCAAGACGCTCACCGTCCAGCACGAAGGTGCCGATCTCGCCGACATTCTCATCGTTGACGTCATAGACCGTTGCACCGTTCAGACGTTCAACTGTCAGATCCGCCATCTCGATCCGACTATAGCCATCACGCTCCATCTCTGGTGCCGCAAGCAGTGGCGCATTCGCTGCCCCCATGTCCTGCATCGTCTCTGCATCAGAGCCCTCGGCAACTTCGACGCGGGTGTCTGCCTCACGCTCCATGGTCACATCGGCAGCAACCTCTTGCGTCTCCGCCTCCAGCTCATCACCCATGGCTTCAGCAGAGGCAGCAATCTCCTGCGTCTCGCCTTCGATTTCGTCGCCCATCTGATCGACGGCGTTCGCCGCTTCTTCAGTTTGAGCTTCGGCCTCCTGCATCATCGAACCTTCAATGGCAGCCGCCTCGGTATCGATCATCGGGTCACGCTCTTCCATCTGAGCGGCGGCCTGACGTTCCTGCATCGTGCGGAAGTCCGGCGCTTCTTCCAGCATCTGCTGACTTGCATTCACGACGATGAAATATTCGTCGGCATCTTCGCCATCAGAGACGAAGGTCAGCTGATCCATCGGGATACCGACATTTTTCTCACCCAGACCAAGGAACCCACCGACGCCCAGCACGACACCGTCAATTGCGCCGTCACGGGCAACGATCAGCTCATTGATCTCCCCGATATCGTCCCAGTCGGTTTCCATACCCGGCTCATAATTCGCGGCATCGAACGCGCCTTCGGTGGCATAGATGCGCGCGCCCAGCAGGTCAGACGCCAACAGCGCCTCGCCTTCGGCCTCTGCCATGAAGTTGATGCCCGAATGGCCCTCTGCATAGGCTGCAGTTGCCATTGCAGCAGCAACTGCCGTGCTGATCAGAAATGTCTTCATCAGGTCCTCCAAAAAAACTTGCGTTATCAAAATGTTCGCAGCGAAATATGCCGCTGTGTCGTTAACGCCGTAACCTTTGGAGGGTTCCCAAAAAAAGGGCGCGCCCCGGCCAGTGGGGCGCGCCAACATGCAACGCGAGGGCACTAGGGGTGTGCCAGGGAAAAGGGCATTAGCCCTCGCGCGCATCCTCGATCGTGCGCAGGCCAGTACGTGGCGAGCTTACGAGAATCGACATGTTTCCGGGCTTGTGCTCGTTGTTCATCATCTTGGTGTGCGCGGCCGGCAGGTCTTTCCACTCGAAGACTTCGGACATGCACGGATCTAGACGCCCCTCCAGCATCAGCTTGTTGGCGGCGGACGCCTGCTTGAGGTTCGCGAAGTGCGAGCCCTGAAGACGCTTCTGGTGCATCCACATGTAGCGGACGTCGAAGGTTGTGTTGAAGCCGGTCGTGCCCGCACAGATCACGACCATACCGCCGCGCTTCACAACGAGGTTGGAGACCGGGAAGGTCGACTCGCCTGGATGCTCGAACACCATGTCGACATTGTTGCCCTTGCCGGTGATGTCCCAGATCGCCTTGCCAAAGCGGCGCGCCTCCTTGAACCACGTCGCATATTCCGGCGTGTTCACAGTTGGCAACTGACCCCAGCAGGAGAAGTCCTTACGGTTGATGACGCCTTTCGCACCCAGATCCATGACGAACTGACGCTTGCTCTCGTCAGAAATCACGCCGATCGCGTTTGCGCCAGCGGCATTGATCAGCTGGATCGCGTAGGAGCCGAGGCCACCGGACGCACCCCAGACCAGCACGTTCTGGCCGGGCTTGAGTTCATGCGGGTGGTGGCCAAACAGCATCCGGTACGCGGTGGCAAGCGTCAGCGTATAGCACGCAGCTTCTTCCCAGGTCAGGTGCTGCGGGCGGGGCATAAGTTGCTGCGCCTGCACATTGGTGAACTGCGCAAAAGAGCCATCTGGCGTCTCATAGCCCCAGATCCGCTGCGAGGGCGACATCATCGGATCACCGCCGTTGCACTCCTCATCGTCGCCATCATCCTGATTGCAGTGGATCACGACTTCATCGCCGACCTTCCAGCGCTTCACCTTGTCGCCCACCGCCCAAATGATGCCGGACGCGTCGGAACCTGCGATGTGATACTCGGCGCCGTGACCGTCGAACGGCGAGATCGGCTCACCCTTGCCAGCCCAGACACCGTTATAGTTGACGCCGGCAGCCATGACGAAGACGAGCACTTCGTGGCTGTCGAGCTTTGGCACATCGACCACTTCCAGCTCAAAAGCCTTCTCCGGCACACCGTGACGCTCCCGCCGGATGGTCCAAGCATACATCTGGTTTGGCACATGGCCGAGCGGTGGGATTTCACCCACTTCGTAGAGATCTTTCATTTCACCGGACTCCGTCTGGGCAGGAGAGGAAGCATCGAGAGGCGACATTGGCGTGACTCCATACGAAATTATGTTGCGCAATAAAACACTACGAAGTGAGATATGTGCGCAAATATATTTCGTCAACAGGAATTATGCGGCAGCGCACAAAAAAGCCCGGATACATCGCTGTATCCGGGCTTAATCCCCACCGTACCCCTCCAGGCATTGCGGTTCGGATTCAGTTAGCCCCCGCTTGCGAATCCGCTTGGATAGGTATTCATAACACAACCTGAGGGGGAATCTAAGCGTTAAACGTTTCGATTTGATTGCATCGGTATACCGATGCGGCAGTTCACTCGCCCCGCGGCAGATGCGCAATCGCGTTGGCATAATAGCTCAAAAGCGCGACCTGTTCGGAGTTTACGCTGTAAGAGTCGCCATCCAGCTTCAAAATCCGACGGCGCACCAGGGCGCGCAGCCCGACTTCGACGGTGTAGTCGAAATCACTGCGCGCCACGTGGAAATGTGCCCCCCGGCCAACCAGCTCATCGCGCAGCGCTGTTGCGCGTGACACAACTTCATCCCGTGTCAGCGAGCCCTCCGCTTCTGCCATCACCGTGGCGATCAGCGGCACCGGCAGTACGGGAATCACTGCCCCAACCGCCCGAATCAGAACGCGCCCCAGATCTCGTGCATTGGCCTCATCAGTGACAAGCGCCTTCAGCGAAATGGGCGCACCAAAACTGACGGAGGCATAGCCGAACTTGTGCCAGCGCCCGATAATGCGCAGCCAAATGTGTTTGAGAAAGAAGCCAATCCCAACCCAGATGCTGGCCCGGAACCGAGGGCGCCCCTTTTCATCGACCTCATGGCCGACGAGGATCCGATCCTCCAAAACCCGGTCGTAATTCAGTCCGACGGGCACAAAGACGACATCGCGCTCCCCGTCAGGATCAAACGTTTCCAGCATATAAGAGAGCAGGCCCAATTTCGGCGGGCGCAACGATCCATCACGGCTCAGCCCGCCTTCGGGGAAAATCGCCTGGGTCACACCACCCTCGGTCGCCATCTGAACATAGCGGGCAAGCACTTTGCGATAGAGCGGGTTTTCGGATTTGCGACGAATGAAGAACGCCCCCATCGCCTTTGCAATCTGTTCCAGCGGCCAGACACGGGCCCACTCCCCCGCCGCATAGCTCAGCGATGTACGCTCGCTCGCCAGATAGGTCACCAGCAGGTAGTCGACATTCGAGCGGTGGTTCATCACGAAGACGACGGTAGCCTCAGGGTCGATCCCCTCCAGCGCCCGATCTTCCGAGGCCCCCAGCCGCACGCGATAAAGCGTCTGCGCAATCCAACGGCTCAACCGCACTCCGAACAGGAAATAGGCAGCTGCCGAGAAACTCGGGACAATTTCCTTTGCATAGCGGGCAGCACGCTCTGCCACGACTTCGCGTGGCACGCCGGTCTCCCGCGCTTCCTGCGCGACCGCTTCGATTACAACGGGGTCATAGGTCAGACGGTCGACAAGAACCTGTCGCTTGGTCAATGCAAAGGGCTTCAGCGACAGCCGCAACCGTTCATTCGCACGGCTCAGCAGGCGGTTCACACGCCCCCGAAAGAACCAGCGCACCGATGGTAATAACACGGCGTTGAGTGTGAGAGACGCCAACGCGATGCCCCCCAGCACGACAATCCAGATCGGTAACTCGACGGTCTCAAACATGGCGCAACCCTGCCCCGACGCGGGGACAGGGTCCATAGCTTTCGGCCGTTGAGGGCCCTGATCAGAGGATATCGAGCTTTCGCAACGTCACCCGCGCCATGGCCAGATTTGCCTGCGCCCGATCAAGCGCGACGTAGAAGAAGATCCCCGCATCATCCGAAAGCGGACGGATCAGGTGATACTGGCGGCCAAGCGAGATCAGGATGTCCTCAATCTCATCATCCAGCTCCAACGACCGGATCGCCCGCATCTTTGCCCGGACAACTTCGGTGTTTACCGCGGCCGCCGTCTCCAGATCGAAATCGTGACCGCCCTCACTCGCAATCATCATTCCTGACTCGCTGTCCACAAGGCATGCGCCAATGAAACCAGGTAGGGTGTTGAGCGCGCTCATGTCGTGTGTTGCCAGATCTCGCATGTAGTTGTCCCTTTCAGTGGGTGTATGAGAATCCGCCTCGCGTGCCGTCGGCTCGATCCGGATGATGTTGGATTGCAGGACCTCGCCGGTCGTGACGTGGTGATCCTCCGGTCCGGTTACGCGACGTGCAAAAAGTCTCAAGGCGTCTACTCCATGAATGGCGCGCAAGCCCAATGCCAGGCGTCTCATTGGCCTATAGCTACGAATTGACGCACCAGAAGTTTCAGCTGGTTTACACTTTTTTGTATTTTTTTTCTGACACCTCGAAGCGAAGTACCCTGCGTGGTTCAAAAAATTATCGTCGCAATTTCATTTTCCCACACGGCAACCTTGCGCAACATTATGTCTCACGCTATGTCATGCCGCAGTGCAGCACCAACCCGCGAGTCGTGACATGGCCCAGAAAGATCGTCCCTGGCTTTTCCGCACATATGCAGGCCACTCCACGGCCACCGCATCCAATGCGCTTTACCGCGCGAACCTCGCCAAGGGGCAAACCGGTCTGTCGGTCGCCTTCGACCTGCCCACCCAGACAGGGTATGACAGCGACCACGTTCTCAGCCGGGGTGAAGTCGGGAAAGTCGGTGTACCCGTCAGCCATCTGGGCGACATGCGCACGCTCTTCGATCAGATCCCGCTGGAGCAGATGAACACCTCCATGACGATCAACGCGACCGCCGCATGGCTGCTCGCGCTCTATATCGCCGTGGCGGAGGAACAGGGCGCCGATATCTCCACTCTCAAGGGCACGGTGCAAAACGACATCATCAAGGAATACCTGTCCCGAGGCACCTACGTCTTCCCGCCTGCGCCCAGCCTGCGCCTGATCGGGGACATCGCGGAATACACCTATGCCAACGTGCCCAAGTGGAACCCGATGAACGTCTGCTCCTACCACTTGCAGGAAGCCGGTGCGACGCCTGAACAAGAGCTTGCCTTTGCCCTCGCCACAGCACAGGCCGTGCTTGATGAAGTCCGTGAGCGGGTGAGCGCCGAAGATTTCCCCGGCATGGTCGCGCGCATCTCCTTCTTCGTGAACGCAGGCATCCGCTTCGTGACCGAGATGTGCAAGATGCGCGCCTTCACCGAGCTGTGGGACGAAATCTGCGAGAGCCGCTACGGCGTGGCCGACCCCAAGCTGCGCCGCTTCCGCTACGGTGTACAGGTGAACTCACTCGGACTGACCGAGCAGCAGCCTGAAAACAACGTGCACCGCATCCTGATCGAAATGCTGGCCGTGACGCTGTCCAAAAACGCGCGTGCCCGCGCCGTGCAGCTGCCCGCGTGGAACGAGGCGCTCGGCCTGCCGCGCCCATGGGATCAGCAATGGTCTCTGCGCATGCAGCAGATCATGGCGTTCGAGACGGACCTTCTGGAATATGACGACCTCTTCGACGGCAACCCGGCCGTAGACCGCAAGGTAAATGAGTTGAAAGAGGGTGCGCGCGACGAACTCAAGCGCCTCGATGAGATGGGCGGCGCCGTCGCCTCCATCGACTACATGAAGGGCCGTTTGGTGGAGAGCAACTCCGCCCGCCTCGGCCGGATCGAGCAGGGTGAAACCGTCGTCGTCGGCGTGAACAAGTACCAGCAGGGCGAGGCCTCCCCGCTCACCACAGGTGATGGCGGTATCATGGTCGTGGACCCGGCAGTTGAGGCCGAACAGATCGGGCGGCTCGAAGCATGGCGCGCGGCCCGCGACGACGACGCGGTCAAGCAAGCCCTCGCCGACCTGCGCGCCGCGGCCCGCGAAGGCCGCAACATCATGCCCGCCTCCATCGCCGCCGCGAAAGCAGGTGTCACAACCGGCGAGTGGGGCACCGCCATGCGGACCGAATTCGGCGAATACCGCGCCCCCACCGGTGTCTCGAAAGCGGTCAGCAACGCGACCCAGGGCCTTGATGAGATCCGCGACGCCGTGGCCGATGCCGCCAACCGTCTGGGCCGCCCCCTCACCTTCCTCGTGGGCAAACCGGGCCTCGACGGGCATTCCAACGGCGCCGAACAGATCGCCGTGCGCGCCCGCGACACCGGCATGAACGTGATCTATGACGGCATCCGCCTGACGCCGGAACAACTGGTTGAGAATGCCCGTGAGGGCCGCGCCCACGTCATCGGCCTCTCCATCCTCTCCGGCTCCCACCTGCCGCTGGTGGAGGAGACGTTGCGCCGCCTGCGAGACGAAAAACTGGACCTGCCCCTCGTCGTCGGTGGCATCATCCCCGAGGAGGACGCCGCCAAACTACGCGCACAGGGCGTCGCCCGCGTCTACACACCGAAGGATTTCGAACTGAACCGCATCATGTTCGACCTCGTCGAACTGGTCTGCCCGGTCGAGCAGGCTGCGGAATAGGGAACACACACCACCGCGACGCGTTTCTTTCTCCCACCCCGATATGTCGGGGTATTTGAGAAAGGAATTTGAAATGCAAAAGATTCAGGCACACGACATCAAGCGCGAGGAATTGGACGGTCGAGGGAAATATACTTGGGCTCTCGATGGGCTTGAGGCAGAGCTTCAGTATACCGTTACATCTAAAGATGTACGCACCGCCGACCATGCGGTTGTGCCACCTGCCCTGCAGGGGTCCGGGGTCGGGCACGCCCTGGTCGAGCGTATGGTGAACGATGCGCGCAATAGCGGCTGGAGGATCAAACCGGTCTGCGGTTTCGTTGCCTCCGCCAAAGAAAAACATCCCGACTGGCACGACGCCTTTGTCAACTGAATCAGCCGCTTCGGGCAGCGCCTCCACGCTGCCCGAAGCCCGCGTCTTTCAGCAAATACGCAAACGCATCCCCTCTCATTCCACGTGAACCCGTCTCATCTGGCCTTATCAATGTCGCAAACATTGCATTGCGATGTCGTAAACTGGCGCTACGCTAATCGCTATTGAGACTGGGAGAGCCAATGTCCGACGATGATGAGCATGATCTGCGCATACCAATGCGCGACGGGATCACGCTGTCTGCGCGGATTTGGGGCATGGACCCCACCAATCCAAAACCTGCAATCCTCGAAATTCTGCCCTACCGCAAGCGCGACGGCACCGCTGCCCGTGACGCCACAATGCATCCCCGTTTCGCTGCCTTGGGCTATGCCTGCCTGCGCGTCGACCTGCGCGGTGCAGGTGAAAGCGAAGGATTGTTCGATGATGAATATTCCGAGCAGGAATTGACCGACATCGAAGATACGATCACCTGGATCTCAGATCAAAGCTGGTGCACCGGGAAAGTCGGCATTCAGGGTATCTCGTGGGGCGGCTTCAACGGTTTGCAAGTTGCAGCCCGCCGACCGCGCGGCCTCGCCGCTGTCATCACCCTTTGCTCAACCGTGGACCGCTTCGCTGACGACATTCATTACAAGGGCGGATGCATGTTGGCCGAGAATCTCGGCTGGCACGCGACCGCAACCTCATGGCTTACGATGCCACCCGACCCCGACCTTGTGGCGGACTGGCGCGCCATCTGGTTGGAGCGATTGCAGACCTTCCCCCATCTCGGCGCGATCTGGTCCCGCCATCAGACCCGCGATGCCTATTGGAAGCACGGCTCAATCTGCGAGGATTTCGCCGCTATTGAAGTTCCCGTGCTCGCAATCGGCGGTTGGCATGATGGTTATCGCAACACGCCCGCACATCTCCTCGCAGGTCTGCCCGGCATCGCCAAGGCCATCATCGGGCCGTGGAACCACAAATACCCCCATATCGCCACGCCGGAACCCCGCCTCGACTATGTGGCAGAGGCTGCCCGCTGGTGGGATCACTGGCTGAAAGGGGAGGAGACTGGGGTGGCGGATGATCCGGCCGCGCGGATCTACCTGATGGATGGGATAGCCCCTGCAACGGCCTATGCCCATCGCCCGGGCCGCTGGGTCGCGCTTCAGGATTGGCCGGCAAAGGAGATATCCCAGACGGCTCTCCCCCTCGGCGCAGATGGTCTGGGAGAAGCCACCCCGTTCTCACGCGTGGCGAAATCCGTCCCCCGCCATGGTGAATGTTGTGGGGAGTACTTTCCCTTTGGTTTCGGTCCGGGGGAGTTGCCGGACAACCAGCAGGAGGATGACAGCCGCGCCTTGTGCTTTGACGGCCCCCCGCTTGAGACTCCACTGGCCATCGTTGGCGCCCCGACCGTGGAGATCACGCTCAGCGCCGACCAGCCACGCGCCCAGCTCGTCGCACGCCTCTGCGACGTCGCCCCGGACGGGGCCTCGACGCTGATCTCTTACGGCCTGCTCAATCTGGCGTTCCGCAACGGGTTCGAGGTGGCAGAACCGCTGACCACCGGACAGCCCGTCACCGTCACGCTCGCACTCGACCAATGCGCTTATGAACTGGCCCCGGGCCACTGCTTGCGCCTCGCACTCGCGCCCAGCTACTGGCCCTTTGCCTTCCCCGAACCGGGCAATGCGAACCTGACGGTCACTGCGGGCATCCTGACCGTTCCATGTCTTGACACCTCAAATATCAAGACACCCGAAATGCAGCCGAACCCGCCCGAAACCGCCCAAACCCATACCCAATTGCGCAAGGGAACCGAAACAAAGGGCTGGAATACCAACGAATCCTACCGCACACTGACAATCATTGCGGATCATGGAGAGACCCAGGACCTGTCCCACGGCCTTAGAAATAGCAGCAGCGTTCAAGAACGTTGGTCCATCAATCCAGAGAGTACGGACGATGTGAAAGCCACGATCCAATGGGATCGGGCGCTGTCCCGTGGTGACATAACCGCCAGAACCGAACTTGAAACAACGCTCATCGCGGATGAAACGCATTTCCGCCTGAGCACCAGTCTGCGCGCGTTCGAAGGCGATACCTGCCTTTTCGAGCGGGACTGGGCCGAGGATATTCCCCGGCTTGGCGCGCCAATATCATAACAAACGGAAAACCCACAGTTGGAGAGAACCCATTATGTCAGATGAACTTAAGTACCTAGCACGCATGGCTGCCGCAGGCCGCCTCAACCGTCGCGCCTTCATGGGCCGCGCAGGCGCACTCGGCGTCTCCGCAGGTCTCGCAGGCACCATGCTGTCCTCCGCCGTTTACGCACAAGGCGCCGTCAAGGGCGGCACCATCCGCGTCGGTATTCAGGGCGGCTCCTCCACCGACAGCCTCGATCCGGCACTGGCCACGAACGCCACCGCCGCAATGCTCAACAAATTGTGGGGTGAGTGCCTCGTTGAACTGAACGCCGATGGCGGCCTCGACCTGCGCGTGGCAGAGGAATATTCCTCCTCCCCCAACGCGCAGACCTGGACCTTCCGCATTCGCGACGGCATCACTTTCCACAACGGCCAGCCGCTGACCGCGGAAGACGTGCTTGCCACGATGGAGCGTCACGCCGGTGAAGATAGCCAGTCCGGCGCCCTCGGCCTGTTGCAGGGCATCGACAGCATGCGCGCCGAAGGCCGCGACTTCATCATCGAGCTGGGCAGCCCGAACGCTGACCTTCCCTACCTGATGTCGGATTACCACCTGACCATTCAGCCCAATGGCGGCAAGGATGATCCTGCGAACCCGATCGGCTCCGGCCCCTATGTGCTCAAAGAGCATGAGGCAGGCGTGCGCACCGTGTTCGAGAAGAACGCCGATTTCTGGGATGCTGACCTCGGCAACGCAGAAACCATCGAACTGCTCGTCATCAACGACGACACGGCACGGGTTGCCGCACTTCAGTCCGGTCAGGTCCACATGGCCAACCGTGTGCCGCCGCGGGTTGCCTCCCTCGTGGGTCGCGCCCCGAACCTCACCGTGCATTCCGAGCCGTCGGCCGGTCACTACGTGTTCATCATGCACGCCAATACCGCGCCGTTCGACAACAAGGACCTGCGTCTGGCTCTGAAATACGCGATCAACCGCGAAGAAATGGTTGAGAAGATCCTGTTCGGCAACGGCTCGGTCGGCAACGACACGCCCATCAACGCAGCCTACCCGCTGTTCGAGGCGATGGAGCAGCGCACCTACGATCCTGAGAAAGCCGCGTTCCACTTCCGCGAGTCCGGCCACGAGGGCTCGATCCTGCTGCGCACGTCCGACAACTCCTTCCCGGGTGCACCGGATGCGTCCCAGTTGTTCCAGCAGTCGGCAGCAGCAGCGGGCATCACGCTCGACATCCGTCGTGAGCCCAACGATGGCTACTGGTCCGAAGTCTGGAACAACCAGCCGTTCTGTACCTCCTATTGGGGCGGTCGTCCGACGCAGGATATGATGTATTCGACAGCATATCTCTCCACTGCCGACTGGAACGATACCCGCTTCTTCAATGAGCAGTTCGACCAGCTTCTGGTGGCTGCACGCGGTGAACTGAACCAGGACACCCGCCGTCAGATGTATGCCGACATGGGCACCATCGTCAGCGAAGAAGGCGGCCTGATCTGCCCGATGTTCAACAACTACATCGACGCGACCAGCGACGAAGTCGCAGGCTGGGGCCCGTCCAAGGGCTTCGACCTGATGAACTACATGGCACCCATGAAAATGTGGGTCGTGGGCTAAATGAACCCCGCCCTGAAATTGATCGCCCAGCGCCTTGCGCTGGGCGCTCTCCTGCTCCTCGCTGTGTCCGCGTTGATATTCGCGGGGACGCAGATCTTGCCGGGCGATGTCGCCCAATCCATTCTCGGCCAGTCCGCCACGCCCGAAAGCCTCGCCAATCTGCGCGAAGAGCTGGGGCTGAACGAACCCGCCCTCACCCGCTACTTCGATTGGCTGGGCGGCATTCTCGTAGGCGACCTTGGCACCGCGCTGACATCTGGCGCCGATATTTCGGAGGCTGTCGGAAAACGCCTCTCAGCGACGCTCTTCCTGGCGTCCGTAGCCGCGGTCATCTCCATTCCGCTGGCCATTCTGCTCGGCCTCGTCGCCGTCCGCTACAAGGACCGCTGGCCCGATAAGCTGATCTCCGCCTCTACGCTCGCCTCGATCTCGCTGCCTGAATTCTTCATCGGCTACCTCTTGATCGTCTTCTTTGCCGTGAACCTCGGCTGGTTCCCGTCGCTTGCCCGCATCAATGACGGGATGAGCTTCTTTGCAAAGCTTGAGGCCGTGTTCCTGCCTGCGCTGACGCTGACACTCGTGGTGCTCGCGCACATGATGCGCATGACCCGCGCCGCAATCCTGAACGTGATGCAATCGGCCTATATCGAAACGGCAGAGCTTAAGGGCCTCGGCTCCTTCAAGATCATTGCCCGCCACGCCTTCCCCAATGCCATCGCGCCGATCATCAATGTGGTGATGCTCAACATGGCCTATCTGGTCGTTGGCGTCGTCGTGGTTGAGGTGATCTTCAACTATCCCGGCATGGGGCAATATCTGGTCGATCACGTGTCAAAACGAGACGTCCCCGTGGTGCAGGCCTGCGGCCTGATCTTCGCGGCGATCTATATCGGGCTGAACCTCGTCGCAGATGTGGTCTCGATCCTCACCAATCCGCGCCTGCGGCATCCGAAGTGAGGGCGAAGACATGGACCTGAAAACAATCCCCATCTCCGCCTGGATCGGCATCATCTCCACCACCTGCTTCGTGCTGGCGGCCATCTTCGCACCGCTCATCGCGCCCTACGGCATGGCCGAAGTGGTCGGCGGCGTGTGGGAACCGATGAGCGCGACACATTGGCTTGGTACTGACAACCTCGGGCGCGACCTCTTCAGCCGCATGATCTACGGCGCGCAAACCACACTCACCATCGCGGCGCTGGCAACCCTGGTCAGCTTCACAACCGGTTCCCTTCTGGGCATGACCGCCGCCGTTGTGGGCGGCTGGACCGACCAGATCCTGTCGCGCTTCGTCGATCTTCTGATGTCGATCCCGACCCTGATTTTCGCCCTTGTGGTCCTGTCGGTCCTGCCGCCGGGCCTGCTGACCCTGATCCTCGTCATGGGTGTCCTCGACGCCACCCGCGTCTTCCGCCTCAGCCGTGCAGTGGCCGTGGACGTCAATGTCATGGACTTCGTTGAGGCTGCGAAACTGCGCGGTGAAGGCCGCTGGTGGATCATCACGCGTGAGATCTTGCCCAACGCTCTTTCGACCCTCGTGGCCGAACTGGGCCTGCGCTTCATCTTCATGGTGCTCTTCCTCTCCGCCCTCTCTTTCCTGGGCCTTGGCATCCAGCCCCCGCAGGCAGACTGGGGCGGCATGGTGAAAGAGAACAAGGATGGCATCGTCTTCGGCATCGGTGCGGCCTTGATCCCGGCGGCGGCCATCGCGCTGCTTGCCATCTCGGTGAACCTGATCGCGGACTGGATCCTGAACCGCACGACCGATCTGAAAGGGGGCCGTGGTGGCCAGTGATACGTTCCTAGACATCCGCAATCTCAAGATCGGCGTCACCGTCCGTGAACCGGGTGAGCGTCCGCGCGACATCACCATCGTGCACGGCGTCTCGACCAAGCTGGAAGAGGGTAAGGTCCTCGGCCTGATCGGCGAATCCGGCGCCGGCAAATCCACCATCGGCCTCTCCTCGCTCGGCTACGGTCGCGGCGGGGTGGAGATCACAGGGGGGGAGGTCTGGGTCAATGGCCGCGACATCCTCGATCTGAACCGTGCGGGGCTGAACAGCTTTCGCGGGAAGGAGGTCTGCTACGTCTCGCAATCCGCGGCGGCTGGCTTCAACCCTGCGCATAAGCTGATCGATCAGGTGATCGAGGCCAGCCTTGAGCATGGCATCATGTCAAAGCCAGAGGCGATGGCCCGCGCGCGCGAACTGTTCGCCGCCCTCTCTCTGCCCGATCCCGATAATATCGGGGATCGCTATCCGCACCAGGTCTCTGGCGGGCAGTTGCAGCGGGTGATGACCGCCATGGCGCTCTGCCCCAAACCCGACTTGATCGTGTTTGATGAGCCGACAACCGCGCTCGACGTAACCACCCAGATCGACGTTCTTGCCGCGATAAAGAACGCGATCCGCGTCACCGGCGTGGCGGCACTCTACATCACCCATGACCTCGCAGTGGTCGCACAGGTCGCGGATGAGATCATGGTGCTGCGCAACGGGGAAACCGTCGAACACGGCTCGACCAAGCAGATCATCGAGGACCCGCAAGAGGAGTATACGAAGGCGCTCGTCTCCGTCCGCTCCATCACGCACGAGGAAAAGGTCCCGACAGATAAACCGATCATCGAGATGAAGAACATCGTTGCCGGGTATGGCAGCGGGCCAAAGATCCTCGATGATGTCAGCGTCGAATTGCATCCGGGCCAGACGCTCGCGGTTGTGGGCGAATCCGGCTCGGGCAAATCGACCCTTGCCCGGGTGTTGACCGGGCTTCTGCCCCCACGCTCTGGCGAGATCACGTTTGAGGATCGCACGCTCACCCCTGATCAGAAATCCCGCCCACGCGAGGATCTGCGCCGCATCCAGATGATCTATCAGATGGCCGACACCGCGATGAACCCGCGCCAATCCATCGGCACGATCATCGGCCGCCCGCTGGAATTCTATTTCGGCATCAAGGGTCGCAAGCGGGACGAGAAGGTCGCCGAACTGCTCGACAAGATCGAACTGCCCGCCGACATCGCGGGCCGCTACCCCGCGGAGCTGTCGGGTGGACAGAAACAGCGGGTCTGTATCGCGCGGGCGCTGGCTGCGAATCCTGATGTCATCATCTGTGATGAGGTGACCAGCGCGCTCGACCCTCTGGTGGCCGACGGCATCCTGAAGCTGTTGCTCGATCTTCAGGCGCGTGAGGGCGTGGCATATCTGTTCATCACCCACGATCTTGCGACCGTGCGCGCCATCGCGGATTCGATTGCCGTGATGTACAAGGGCCGCCTCGCCCGCTACGGCACCAAGACCGAGGTGCTGACACCGCCTTTCGACGATTACACCGATCTGCTCCTGTCTTCTGTTCCAGAAATGGAACTCGGCTGGCTCGAACAGGTCATGGCCCATCGCAAGATGGAAAGTGCGGGCAACTGATGGCGGACATTCGGCGCGAGGAAGAAGGCTCTCACGGCCGTTATGTCCTGACCGAAAACGGGGTGGAGGCCGAAATGGCCTTCACCATCACATCCCCCAAGCTGCGCATTGTCGATCATACGGGGGTGCCCGACGCCCTTCGTGGAACAGGCGCGGGGCGACGCATGGCCGAACAGCTTGTGGCTGACGCCCGCGCAGAAGGCTGGAAGATCATCCCTCTCTGCCCCTTCGTGAACGCCGAACGGCGAAAGCATCCTGACTGGGCAGACGTCTTTCAGGTCTGACGTCCGCTTCGGATTGGCTCAAATATCCAAATCCCATCCGCTTGTGCGGTCCCCGGCGTCTGCTTTTTCGGTGCACGGGTTGTGTACGTTCTGTGTACGGGTTGTGCACAGCGTATTCAGGTCGACTTCGCGGCAAATCGTGCGGCTGCTGCCCCTGCCCAGCGCCCGGTCGCAAGGCAGGCTGTCAGCAGGTAGCCACCTGTAGGCGCCTCCCAATCCAGCATCTCTCCGGCGCAGAAAACCCCTGGCCGCGCGCGCAAACTCAGGTCACGATCCAGAGCCATCTCGGTCACACCGCCCGCGACCGAAATCGCCTCATCCAAAGGCCGCGTCGCGCGCAACATCAGCGGCACCGCCTTGATCCGTTCAGCCAGCGCGCGTGCCTCCTGCGGCAAGGGTCCACCCTCACGCAACAGAGCCATCTTCACACCTTGCAGGCCCGTTGCCTTGCGCAAGTAGTTGGATTGGCTCATTTTTCCGCGGGGTCGCGAGAGGCGCCCGGTCAGCGCGTCAAGGCTTCGATCAGGTGCGAGGTCTAGTGAGATCGCCAGGCCGTCCGTTCCCATCGCCTCCCGAACAGCGGCTGAGATTGCGTAGATGGCGCTCCCCTCGATCCCGCGTTCGGTGATCACGAATTCACCACTGACCTCTGCCCCAGCTGCCATGACGCGGACCGCTTTGACCGGCGTTCCGGCGTGACGCAGCATCGGCTCCGACCAGCGCAGGTCGAAGCCCATATTTGCGGGCTGAAACGGCGCGAGATCAATTCCTTCGGCCTGAAAGGTCTTTGCCCAAGCGCCATCCGATCCCAAACGCGCCCAAGAGGCCCCGCCCATCGCGAAAATCGTAGATTTCGCAATAACTTGCCGTGGTCCGTCTTCCGTCAGAACCGGCACATCGAACCCTTGCCAGACCGCGCGGGTCCACAATTGCACACCCTGATCTTCCAGCCGTTTTGCCCATGCGCGCACGAGCGGAGACGCTTTCATTGCGACGGGGAAAACACGACCCGACGAGCCTGTGAAAATCTCCTGTCCGAGACCGCGCATCCAGTCTTGGACCTCCTGCGGACCAAAGGCCCGCAGCATCGGTGCCAGCCATGGTCTGCCGCAGGCTTCAATGACGTGATCGACGCTGGCATCTTTAGTGATGTTGAGACCGGATTTACCGGCCATTAACAGTTTTCGGGCAATGCTCGGCATGCGCTCGACCACCAGCACCCGCGCGCCCTGTGCAGACGCCACCTCTGCTGCTGCCAGCCCCGCAGGGCCGGCACCGACAACCAGAACATCGACCTTTAGGTCAGAAGGCATGGGAAAAGGTCAGCTCGACACCACGCGCATCATAGGAAAACGGTGTCAGGGTTGAGGCATTGTTGGTCTGGGTGAAGGTGATCAACGGCACAACATCCCCCAGCCGAAGCCTGTCCCACTGCACAGCCAACCGCGTCCGGCTTGTTTCATCTTCGCGGCGCGTTCCAAGAATGATCAATTCGTGGCTGCGATCTTCCGCCTCGTAGGAGACATCGACCAGCAAGCCATTGTCAAAGCGGTAATAAGCCCCGACCGTCGGCGCGATAGCGTCATAGTCGAGATTGGCAACGGCGCTGTTCTGGCCGTCAAAGCGCACCCCGCCACGCACGCCAAACTGTCGGTTGACGGCATAGCCCAGCCCCAACGTCAGCGTTCGCCGGATGCTGTCTGTGCCGTTGTCATAGTCTCGCCGTTCAATCGCCGTGCTGCCATCAAAGGCAAGGCGCTGCGTCATGGCATGACGAACCGACAGACGCAGGCCGTACCCATCATCAAATTGTTCGCCATTGACCCAACGCCGGTTGCCGAAGATCTCGGCGGTGAAACGGTCCCGCTCTGTCCCATGCTGGACACCCAACCGCACGCCCGCAGTGTCCGTGTCGAATGCGCGCGCGCGATAATCATCGCGCTGCGCATGCAGGGTTGCATAGATCTGCGTGTCCTCGGAAACGGCGTCCGTAAAGGTGAGCGCCCCGCCATAGCGCACACCAACACCGGACTGAGCCGTATTCGAAATGCGAAACGGAAGACCCCCGATCAGGACGGTTTGCGCGCTGGCCCCATTGTTGAAATTCGTTGACGGCGCGATCGTCAGAAACGCAGAGGGTTGAAAGCCCGATCCGGGTTGCAGCGCGCTTATCATCGTGTCCAGCTCTTGCGACTCGGCCGTGGAATTTGCGGTCTCAGCCAGAATGCCAAACTGATAGCCCGCCCCTTCCCGCCGACCTTGTGCGGCAAGCACCTGTGCCAGTTCGAGGCGCACCAGCCGAAACTCCGGCCTTACGGCCAGAATGTCTCGCAGGATCGCTTCAGCCCCGGCGAAATCACCGCGCAGGCGCAATATGACCGCTTGCAGAAAGGCGGCCTCGTATTCTGCATCACCATCATCAAACGGCGTGACGGCCAACAGCACCTCGGCCTCATCCAGCTGACCGGCCTCGATCATGGTTTGGATGACACCAATTTGCTGGTTCTGCGTCAGGTCCGCATAAGAAAGGTCGTCCTGTGCTACGGCAGGCAGCACACCGATGAGCGCGAGAAACAGCGCACGAAGGATACAAAACACAGGGGCAGTCCTGACTTGGCCAAGCGGAAAGGTCGTTGGGGGCGAGACTATGGCCCGCCCCCGCAGATTACCAGACTAGCCTGCGCCGTGGCATGTAGCTTAGAAGAAAGCCTGCAAGCCCGTCTGTGCCCGCCCCAGGATCAAGGCATGGACATCATGCGCGCCTTCATAAGTATTGACCGTTTCAAGGTTCTGCGCGTGCCGCATCACGTGGTATTCGGCCTGAATGCCGTTGCCGCCATGCATGTCACGGGCGAGCCGCGCGATGTCGAGCGCCTTGCCGCAATTGTTGCGTTTGACGATGGAGATCATCTCGGGTGCCGCACGCCCTTCATCCATCAGCCGCCCAACGCGCAAGCTGGCCTGCAGGCCCAGCGCAATCTCTGTCTGCATGTCCGCGAGCTTCTTCTGAAACAGTTGCGTCTGCGCCAGCGGTCGGCCGAACTGGTGCCGGTCGAGGCCGTATTGGCGCGAACGGTGCCAGCAATCCTCTGCCGCGCCCATCGTGCCCCATGAAATGCCATAGCGTGCGCGGTTGAGACAGCCAAACGGCCCTTTCAGCCCCTCGACATTAGGCAGGAGCGCATCCTCGCCGACTTCGACACCCTCCATAACGATCTCGCCGGTGATGGAGGCGCGAAGCGATAGTTTTCCGCCGATTTTGGGGGCGGAGAGGCCCTTCATGCCCTTCTCCAACACGAAACCCCGGATCTTGCCGCCATGGGCCTCGGACTTCGCCCAGACGACGAAGACATCCGCCAGCGGACTGTTGGAGATCCACATCTTCGCGCCGTTCAGCACGTAGCCGCCATCGGTCTTTTTCGCGACCGTCTTCATGCCCGCCGGGTCAGAGCCCGCATCCGGTTCGGTCAGGCCGAAACAGCCGATCCATTCGCCGGAGGCGAGCTTGGGCAGATATTTCTGCCGCTGCTCCTCGGATCCATAGGCGTGGATGGGATACATGACGAGGGAGGATTGCACCGACATCATGGAGCGATAGCCGCTGTCGACCCGCTCCACCTCCCGCGCGACGAGGCCATAGCTGACATAGCCCGCGCCCAAGCCCCCATAGGCCTCGGGGATCGTGGCGCCCAGCAAACCCATCTCCCCCATCTCGGCAAAGATTTCAGGGTCGGTCTGTTCGTTCAGGTAGGCATCGGTGACGCGCGGCAGAAGCTTGTCCTGCGCAAAGGTGCGCGCCGCGTCGGAGAGCATCCGCTCCTCCTCCGTCAGCTGGTCGTTCAGCAGGAAAGGATCGTCCCATGTGAAAGACGCAAGCGAAGGGCCGTGGCCTGTGATCTGTCCGTCGGGCATGTCATGTCTCCTTTGTTTGCAGTATCGCGGGTTAGCGAGCGGGGTTCAATGCGACGCCGACGGAGGCCAGCGCCCGACCTCGGGTGGGCGCCCCACCGGCTCGCCCGAAGTGCTTTATCGCTCAAGCCCGCACTATGGTTGCGCATCTCGGACGGGTGCAAAAGCGCCCTCCCGGGGGGAGGTCGGGCGCTGGCCGGATGCTGGTCGCAACCGGCCGGATAACCTAAACCTTCGCCGGATCGCTCAACCACGGAAGTATGGCGGAGAAGTCGCGCCCCTCCTCATCCATCTCAACGAAGCGCTCATAGATCTCGGTCGCGCGGCCGCCCATCTGTGTGATCGCGCCCGCACTCTCAGCCGCCTGCTGGCTCAACCGCAGGTCCTTGAGCATCAGTGCTGCTGCGAAACCCGGCTTGTAGTCATTGTCCGCCGGGCTTTGCGGGCCGACGCCCGGTGCAGGGCAATAGGCGTTCATGCTCCACGAATAGCCTGAGGAGGTGGAAACGACATCGAACATCGCCTGCCGGTCGAGACCCAGCTTGTCGGCCAGCGCGAAGGCCTCACACGTGCCGATCATCGTGATGCCGAGGATCATGTTGTTGCAGATCTTCGCCGCCTGCCCGTTGCCCGGAGGGCCACAATGCACGGCCTTCTGGCCCATGATCTCAAAGAGCGGCTGCGCCTTGGCAAATGCCTTGTCAGAGCCGCCGACCATGAAGGTCAGCGTGCCCGCCGCCGCACCGCCAACGCCGCCCGACACCGGCGCATCAACGGGAAGAAGGCCTGCATCCTCCGCCGTGATCGCAGCCTCCCGCGCGCTGTCCACATCCACGGTGGAGCAATCGATGAACACGGCCCCCGCCTGCCCGGCGGGCACGATCTGGGCATAGACGTCGCGCAGGATCTGACCATTGGGCAGCATTGTTATCACCGCGTCGCACCCAGATGCAGCCTCAGCGGCGGAGCCCGCCTGCGCAACGCCCTCGACCGTCACACCCGCAACATCGAAGCCCGTCACCTCATGCCCTGCCGCGACAAGGTTTGCGGCCATCGGTGCGCCCATATTTCCAAGCCCGATAAATCCGATCTTCATGGTGTTTCTCCCGGTATGGCACGCCTCGGACCTGATCCGGGGCCGCATTGGTTGACCGGCCCCGGATCAGGGGCCGGGGCGATGCCCTTTATAACTTCAATTCATCCGCGCCCAGCGGCTGCAACATATGGCTGACTTTGACGCCCGGCAGCTCTTCGATGGTTGGGACCGCCCATTTCGGCGTGCGATCCTTGTCGATCACCGCCGCGCGCACGCCTTCGAGAAACTCGCCATGCTCCATACAGCGGGACGTGAAGCGGTATTCGAGCGCCAGTGCCTGCTCCATCCGCTCAAACTCCCGCGCGCGGTGGATCGTCTCGACGGCGCAGGCCACGGCGAGGGGGGCATTGCGGCGCAGGGCCTTGAGCGCATTTTTCGCAAAGTCGCTGTCATCATGAACAAGGCTGTTGATGATGTCGCGCGCACGCTCGCCCCCGAAATGCTCGTCGATCTTCGGTTGCAGAGCTTCCAGCGGCCCCGGCTCGGGCGTCTGGGCGAACATCGGGATGATATCGACGCCCTTGATGCAGAGCGCATTCTTGAGCGCGTCGAGCCTGTCCGCCGGGACATATGTGTCGGCGAAAGTCGCGCGGATCGCATCCGCCGGACCCATGCGCGCTGCCGTAGTGCCCAGATACTCACCCAGTCGCCCCGGCGCACAGCCGAGCAGCAGTGATCCACCCACATCCGGGATCAAACCGATCCCGCATTCGGGCATCGCGACCTGCGTGCCATCGGTCACGATCCGGTGGGAGCCGAGGGCGGAAACACCAACCCCACCGCCCATCACAAAGCCATGCATTATCGCGACATAGGGCTTGGGGTAATTCCAGATCAGCGCGTTCAGCCGGTATTCATCCGCCCAGAACCGCTTGCCATAGGCGAAGTCGCCCGCACGACCCGTTTCATAGAGGTCTTGAATATCGCCGCCCGCGCAAAAGGCTCTCTCGCCCTCACCGTCGATGATGATGAGCTCGACCGCGTCATCATCGCGCCATTCCAGAAGGTACTTTTCGATGTCGAGCACCTGCTCATGCGTGAGCGCATTCAGCGCCTCAGGCCGGTTGAGCGTGATGCGGCCTGCGCGGCCTTCGATGCGGAAATGGGTGTCGGTCAAGATTTGGTCTCCAAAGTGCTGAGCCGGCCTTCAACCTTCTCGATGCGATCTTTTGCAGGCCCCATACTTCTGAACATGGCGGCGGCAGCAATGAAGTATTTGGGGATGAAGTCGTACGCGGAAAAATAGACGATTGGGATCGAAAGGATCACAGACCCAGGCAATGCGACGCCCCACAGAAGCCAGACTGGCATAACAGTCGCGGAATATTCAGCAAGGAAAACCAATGGAACGAGGCCAAACCCAATGGCCAGAAACCAAGGGAGGTAGTGTATCCCTAGGCAGAACAAGCTGAAAACCGGGACGCGAAGCGTACGCCGAAGAAAGATCAATTCGCTCAGCATATATCGACGGCGAAGCATATGACCTATCGTTTTGATGGAGCACCCAACGGCCCGAACACTTTCTGTCAATGAAATGCTCCTTCGGCGGGCCAGTGGCCCGCCGGGCGCACAACCCGCCCCCCTGAGGTGGGCGCGTTGCGCCAGTCCCCGCGGGTCGGGCGCCTGGCTTGCGTGGCGTTACAGTTCAAGCGGCGGTGTATCACCCGTTCCCCCGATCTGCGAGCAGCTTGCGGGCGATGATGACGCGCATGATCTCGTTGGTGCCTTCGAGGATCTGATGGACGCGGAGGTCCCGCACGATTTTCTCGATCCCGTAATCTTCCAGATAGCCGTAGCCGCCATGCAGTTGCAGGCAGTCATTGGCCACGTCGAAGGCCACGTCCGTCACGAAGCGCTTGGCCATTGCGCAGTGTTGCGTGGCGTCCGGTTCCCCCCGGTCGAGTTTCCACGCGGCTTGGCGCAGGAAGACACGGGCGGCTTGCAGCATCGTCTCGGCATCGGCGACGCGGAATTGCAGCGCCTGAAACCGGTCAAGGGTTTCGCCGAAGGCACGGCGCTCGCCCATATAGGTCAGCGTACGGGTCAGCGCGCCCTGCGCACCGCCAAGGCTGCACGCCGCGATGTTCAGCCGCCCGCCGTCGAGGCCTTTCATGGCGAAGCGGAAACCGTCGCCCTCCGCCCCGATCCGACAACGCGCTGGTATCCGGCAATCGTCGAACTGGACCTGCGCGGTCGGTTGCGCCTTCCAGCCCATCTTCCGCTCCTGCCCGCCAAAGCTGAGGCCGGGGGCGTCTTTGGGCACAAGCAACGTCGAGATGCCCTTTGGCCCTGCCTCCCCCGTCCGGCACATCACGATGTACCAGTCGGAGAAATCACCGCCGGAGATAAACGCCTTCGTGCCGTTCAGCACGTAGTCATCACCCTCACGCCGTGCCGTGGTTTTGAGAGCGGCGGCATCCGACCCGCTGCCCGGTTCGGTCAGACAATAGCTTGCCACTTTTTCAAAGCTCGCGAGGTCGGGGATCACCTCGGCCCGCAGCGCATCGTCGGCGAAGCTGTCGATCATCCACGCGCACATGTTGTGGATGGAGATGAAGGCCGCGACACTTGGATCGCCAAGGCTCAACCCCTCGAAGATCAGTGCAGCGTCGAGGCGGGAGAGCGCCGTGCCGCCATGATCCTCGGCGCAATAGATCGCGCCCATGCCCAATGCACCGACCTCAGCGAGGAGTGCGCGGTCGATGCCAGCACTCTCCGCCTCCGCCGCCATGGGGCCAAGCCGGTCGCGGCCAAAGTCGGCAGCCATCTCAGCAATGGCGGTTTGTTCCTCGGTCAGGGCGAAATCCATGGCCTAGCTCCCTCTCGCAACATGCCCCGGACTTGATCCGGGGCCGCCGCCCTCCTTTCAGGACGGCCCCGGATCAGGTCCGGGGCGCGTCGCGCTTACTTCATCGTTGGGATCACGAACTCTGCGCCGTCCTTGATGCCGCTCGGCCAGCGGGCGGTGACGGTTTTCGTCTTGGTGTAGAAGCGGAAGGCGTCCGGCCCGTGCTGGTTCAGATCGCCGAACACCGATTTCTTCCAGCCGCCGAAGGTGTGGTAGGCGAGCGGCACCGGAATCGGCACGTTGATGCCGACCATGCCCACATTCACACGCGCCGCGAAATCGCGCGCCGCGTCGCCGTCGCGGGTGAAAATCGCGGTTCCGTTGCCATATTCGTGGTCCATGGCGAGCTTGAGCGCTTCCTCATAGCTTTGCGCGCGCACGGTGCTGAGCACCGGGCCGAAGATCTCTTGCGTGTAGATGTCCATGTCTGGCGTCACATGGTCAAAGAGGCAGGCACCGTGGAAAAACCCGTCCTCATAGCCCTGCATGGAGAAGCCGCGCCCGTCGACAACCAACTTTGCGCCCGCATCGACACCGGATTGCACCAGACCCTCGACCCGGCGCTTTGCCTCGCTCGTGACGAGGGGGCCGAAATCGGCGTCGTCGGATGTGTAAGGCCCGATCTTGAGCGCCTCGACCTTCGGCGCGAGTTTCTCGATAAGACGATCAGCTGTCTCGTCGCCGACCGGGACGGCGACGGAGATCGCCATGCAACGCTCGCCAGCCGCGCCGAAGCCCGCGCCGACGAGCGCGTCGGCGGCTTGCTCCATATCCGCGTCGGGCATGATGATCATGTGGTTCTTCGCACCGCCGAAGCACTGCACCCGCTTTCCGTTGGCGCAGCCGCGTTCGTAGATATAGGCGGCAATCGGGGTCGAGCCGACGAAGCCAACGGCGCTGATCGCCTCGTGGTCGAGGATCGCGTCCACCGCTTCCTTGTCCCCGTTCACAACTTGCAGGATGCCGTCGGGTAGGCCCGCTTCCTGCATCAATTCGGCCAGCATCAGCGGAACGGAAGGGTCACGCTCGGACGGCTTCAGGATGAAGGCGTTTCCGGCAGCAATGGCCGGGCAGAATTTCCACATCGGGATCATAGCGGGAAAGTTGAATGGCGTGATGCCTGCCGCGATGCCGACCGGCTGGCGCATGGAATACATGTCGATGCCCGGTCCCGCGCCATCGGTATACTCACCCTTCAGCAGATGCGGGGCTCCGAGGCAGAATTCCGCCACCTCAAGCCCCCGGATCACATCGCCCTTGGCGTCAGGAATGGTCTTGCCGTGTTCGCGGGACAGGGCCTCCGCCAACTTGTCCATGTCGCGGTGGAGAAGGCGGATGAACTCCATCAACACGCGCGCACGGCGCTGCGGGTTCGTGGCGGCCCATTCAGGTTGTGCGGCCACAGCTCCGGCGACGGCTTTGTCCAGCTCCGCCGCATTGGCCAACGGCACCTGCGCCTGAACCTCTCCGGTTGCGGGGTTGTAGACATCTGCCGAACGGCCGGATGTGCCTTCGACGCGTTTGCCATCAATGAAGTGCCAGAGCTGTTGCATGACTCTCTCCCAGACTTGTTTGCGTGGACCGTAGACTTGCGCAAGCGCAAGATGAAGCGGTAAGTTTCCGGTCTGATCTTGCAAAAATGCAGAATGCCGATGAGCCTGAACTGGAACGACCTGCGTATCTTTCTGGCGCTGAGCAGAGCGCAGACCCTATTGGCCGCAGGTGAGGTGCTGAGCCTCGATCCTGCCACGGTCGGACGGCGGGTGGCCGCGCTGGAGCAGGCGCTGGGGGAGCGGTTGTTTGACCGTTCCCCCCGGGGCTATGCGCTGACCGAAGCTGGGCGCAAGTTGATGGAACCTGCCGAGCGGATGGAGAGCGCGGCGGCGGCCACAAGTGACTTTCGCGCCCGACCCGAAGGGATCAGCGGCACGGTGCGAGTTGGCGCGCCGGGCGGCGTGGCGAATGAAGTATTGGGACCGGCGCTGCTTTCACTCGCAGATGAACATACCGATCTGCGGTTGGAACTCGTGGCGCTGCCGCGGGTCTTTTCCCTCTCGAAACGGGAGGCGGATCTGGCGCTGGCGCTGACGCCGCCCTCTGCCGGGCGCCTGACAACGCGCCGGATCGCAGATTACGGGTTGCACCTTTATGCAGGTGACGCGCTGATCGCGCGTCACGGGCTGACACGGCTGCGCGATCTGAAGGATGTGCGCTTCATCGGTTACGTCTCGGACCTGATCTTTGACAAGGAGCTCGACTATCTTCCGCTGATCTCGCCCGATCTGCGACCGCAGCTGACCTGTACGGCGTTGATGATTCAGGCGCGCTGGATCATGGCGGGCGCGGGTGTCGGCGTTTTGCCCGACTTCATCGGCTCGGCCCTGAAAGGGGTCTCACGCGTCCTGGAAAACGAGGTTTCGTTCACCCGCGCCTTTCACCTGATCCGGCATGAGGATGATCTGCGCGTGCCGCGCATCAGCCGCGCCGCCGACGCCATCGTCGCAGCCGTGCGGGAGGCGGTCAGTGTCTGAGCCTCCGGCGGGGGTATTTTGGCCAAGCCGAAACCCTAGAACCGATCGCGCAGGGCGTACCAGCTCATCGCCAGCATCAGAAGGGGCGTGCGCCAGCGGGCCGGTCCGGGAAATGGCTGGGCGGGAATGGCGGCCATCGCCTCGAACCTCGACCGGTCACCGGTCAGCGCCTCTGCCATCAGCGCGCCCGAGAGCGTCGCGATCGCGACACCGTGGCCGGAATAGCCCGACGCGCTTAGGATGCCGTCCCCCAGATCTGTCAGATAGGGCAAACGGGACATCGTGATGCCCAACGTACCGCCCCAGGCGTAGTCGATCCGCACATCGCGCAGCTGCGGATAGATTTCGAGCATGGGCGTCCGGGCCTTGGCCGCGATGTCGCGGGGGAAACGGTAGGAGTAGGATTCCCCGCCCCCGAACAGCAGCCGGTGATCGGCGCTGAGACGAAAGTAGTTCACGACGAATTTCGAATCCGCCACGGCCACATTGCGGCGGATCAGGCTTTGCGCCCGCTCTTTGCCCAATGGTTCGGTCGCCACGATGTAGTTATTGATCGGCATCACGTGACGCGCGACGGATGGGGCGAGTTGGCCCAGATAGCCATTGGCCGCCAGCAAGACATTGCGCGCCCGCACCGAACCTCTGTTTGTCTGAACCCGTCCGGGTTCAATCTGCGTGACCGGACTATTCTCGAAAACACGGACACCCGCGGCGCGGGCAATCCGGCCAAGCCCTTGGGCATATTTCAGCGGATGGAGGTGAGCTGCGCGTTTGTCCAAAATTCCGCTCGCATAGGCGCGCGTCCCAAGCTCCCCGTGCACGCCCACTCGGTCGAGGAAGGTGATCGGGTAGTCATAGACCGTGTTCATGTGTTCGGCATAGGCGCGCATGCCGTCGGTCCCGCTGTCCTTATGATCGGTATAGAGAATTCCGGGGCGCATATCGCAGTCTATTTCGTGTGTCTTGATCAGTCGCTTTACCAGCTTCTTGGCATCCTCACCGAGATCCCACAGTTGGCGCGCGCGTCGCTCCCCCAGCATCTTTTCAAGCTCTGGCTGATCAACGCGCTGGCCAGAACCGACCTGTCCGCCATTGCGGCCAGAAGCGCCCCAACCGATGCGGTGTGCGTCGAGCAGGACGACATCGCGGCCCGCCTCGGCCAAATGAAGCGCCGCAGACAGACCGGTATATCCTGCGCCGACGATCACAACATCGGCGGTGAGTTCAGTCTCCAAAGCCGCGCTGACCGGCGCTGGCGGGGCGCTGGCTGCATAATAGCTATCCGGGTAGGCGCCCGGCCGGTCATTGGCATAGAGCAGGTTCACGCAGGGAAGGCTCCGGCCTCGCGGGCATCGGCCATGCCTTCGTCGAGGGATTGCCAGGCAAGTTCGATCAGACGGTCGACCTCTTCCTTTGAGATGACGAGCGGGGGGGAAATGATCATCTTGTCGCCCACATGTCGCATCACCAGACCATTGGCGAAGCATCGTTCCCGCGTCATCAGGCCAACCGCCCCTTCTTCGGCAAATTTCGCGCGGCTCGCCTTTTCCGGTGTCAGCTCAAGTGCCCCCATCAGACCAGCCATGCGGGCCTCACCCACCATCGGATGATCCGCGAGGCTTGCCCATTTCTGTTGCAGATAGGGCGCCGTTTCAGAGCGGACGCGGTCGATGACCTTTTCTTCTTCGAGAATGCGAATGTTTTCGAGCGCGACCGCCGCAGCAACGGGATGCGACGAATAGGTATAGCCGTGATTGAACTCCCCCCCATCCTCGATCACCTGCGCCACGCTTTCGCGAACGATCGAGCCGCCGATGGGCTGGTAGCCCGATGAGAGCCCTTTTGCGATTGTCATGATGTCGGGATCGAGATCGTAGTAGTCCGTTCCGAACCAGTGACCTGTGCGGCCGAACCCGCAAATGACCTCATCCGCGATCAGCAGGATGTGATGCTCGCGGCAGATGCGGGTGATTTCCGGCCAATAGGTTTCTGGCGGGATGATGACACCGCCCGCGCCCTGAATGGGTTCAGCGATGAAGGCCGCGATCTTGTCCTCGCCCAGTTGGTCAATCATCTCCTCCAACTGGCGAGCACGGGCGAGGCCGAACTCCTCTGGCGACATGCCGCCACCCTCGGCCCACCAATGGGGCTGATCGATATGAACAATATCCGGGATTGGCATGCCGCCCTGCGCATGCATTCCCGCCATTCCACCAAGAGAGGCCGCACCCATCGTGGAGCCGTGATAGCCGTTCTTCCTCGCGATGATGGTTTTCTTTTCCGGGTGTCCCAAAAGGTGCCAATAGTGACGGGCAAGACGAATGTTGGTTTCATTCGCCTCGGACCCCGACCCGGCATAGAAGACGCGATTCTTGTCGCCTGGTGCGATCTGCGCCAGCTTCGCGCTAAGAGCGACGGCGGGCGGGTGGGTCGTCATGAAGAACGTGTTATAATAGGGCAATTGCGCCATCTGGCGGGCGGCTACATCGGCAAGCTCTGTCCGGCCATAGCCGATATTCACGCACCACAACCCGGCCATGCCGTCAAGGATGCGATTGCCCTCACTATCCGTCAGCCAGACGCCCTCGGCCTGTGTAATCACGCGGGCCCCGCGCGCGCGCATCTGTGCGGTATCCGAAAACGGGTGGATGTGATGCGCGGCGTCCAGCGCCCGCAACTCGTCAGTCGGCATATGATTGTCACGGGGCGTCATGGGCGATCTCCTTCACCGCATATGGTGAACCTGTTTCACGGCAGAGGGAAGAGGGCTCAAAGCGGGGCACCGTCCGGGCCGAACCGCTCCACTTGTGAGATGTCATAGCCGTTGCGGGCCAGCACTTGCAGCGCGGCGTCTACGCGCGCCGGGGGGAGAGCCCTGTCACGCGCCAAAACCCAGCCCAACCCGCCACCCGGGGAGCCGATCACAGCGACGGTATAGTCCTGATCAATGTCGAGCACCCAGTAGTCAGCCCACGCAAAGGGAATGTAGGGCGTGAAGCTGACTTCCAGTCGGGCGGGATTGTCACCTGCAATGCGTGCAACGCCTTCCGCCTGTTTCAATTCACCATCCAACGTGCCGTCGCGGCAGGAATTGAGTACGGTGATCCGTCCGTCAGGGCGGGGCGTGTACTCCGCCGTGGCTGCGACGCAGTCACGCTCAAAGAAGTTCGGAAAGCGCGCAACCTCGTACCACAGACCCGCATAGCGTTCGAGGTCGAGCGTCGGTTCCGTCATCACCTCAACCGATTGATCACGGTAGTTGGCAGAACATCCGGTGAGCAGGCAGAGTGCGGCGGCAAGAAGGAGGTGTTTCATGCAAGAGCACTTGCGACTGGATCGCGGAAGGTCAAGCTGCGCGAAATGCGTCTGTTGGGTGCACACGGCGCGCAAAACCATTGTGTTCCGCGCGCACGTGCCCAAAACTGAGCGCCAGCCAATCCGAGAGGAACACCGATGACCTGTGTATTCATCCAGATCCGCTGCCGCCCGGGCACGACTTATGCCGTGGCAGATGCGATTGCGCTCAAAGAAATTCATTCAGAGCTTTATTCCACAAGCGGCGAATATGACCTGCTGATGAAGCTCTACGTGCCCGAGGGGGAGGATATCGGCAAGTTCGTCAATGAGAACCTGCTCGATATTGACGGGCTGGAACGCTCCCTCACGACACTCACTTTCAAGGCGTTCTGAAGAAGCGCCAATTCCCAACAGCGAGGACAAGACCCATGAAGACCAGATTGCTTTGCGCCGCGGCGACCGCCCTGGCCCTGACCACACCTGCCTTTGCAGATGGCCATGCCGACCCGGTGCGTGTCGGCATGATCACCACCCTGTCCGGCGGTGGCGCGGGCCTTGGCATTGATGTGCGCGACGGGTTCATGCTGGCCATCGAGCAATCGGGTGCCGAGAATGTCGAGGTCATCATCGAAGATGACCAGCGCCGCCCCGACCTGGCGGTGCAGCTGTCGGATCGGATGATTCAGGCCGAGGATGTGGACGTGATGACCGGCATCATCTGGTCCAACCTTGCCATGGCCGTCGTGCCGTCTGCGGTCAATCAGGGCGTCTTTTACCTGTCGCCCAATGCAGGGCCGAGCCAGCTTGCCGGGCGCGGCTGTCATGAGAACTATTTCAACGTCGCGTGGCAGAACGACAACCTGCACGAGGCGGCGGGCGCACACGCGAACGCGGCAGGCTATTCGAATACCTTCATCCTTGCGCCCAACTATCCAGCGGGTCAGGACGCGCTGACAGGGTTCAAGCGGCTCTATGAAGGGGAGCTTGCGGGCGAGCTGTTCACCGAACTGGGCGCGACGGACTATGCCGCGGAGATCGCACAGATCCGGGCGAGCGGGGCGGACAGCGTCTTCTTCTTCCTGCCGGGTGGCATGGGGATCTCGTTCCTCAAGCAATATGCCGATAGCGGCGTTGACCTGCCGGTCGTCGGCCCTGCGTTCAGCTTCGATCAGGGTATCCTGCAAGCGGTGGGCGATGCGGCGCTTGGCGTCGTGAACACCTCGCAGTGGAACAAGGATATCGAAAACGAGACGAATGCAGCCTTTGTGGAGAGCTTTGAAGAGGCGTATGGCCGCCTGCCTTCGCTCTACGCCTCCCAGGGGTTCGATACGGCGAACCTGCTGTTGAGCGCGCTTGAAGTGGCCGATCCGGCGGATGCGGATGCGTTCCGTGAGGCATTGCGCGCGGCGGATTTCTCAAGCACGCGGGGCGACTTCTCGTTCAACACGAACCATCACCCGGTTCAGGATATCTATGTGCGCGAAGTCATCCAGGAAGGCGATGTCTTCACCAACCGGATCATCGGCACGGCGCTGAGCGATCATGGTGATGTCTACGCAGCCGAATGCGAGATGTAAGATGTGATGCCCCGGACCTGATCCGGGGCAACGCTGAACAACGCGGTCCCGGCGCATGGCAGGGACAAGCGCATCACAAGACCAACCGCTTCGAAATCCGATCCACCGGCGTTCCGTCGGACAGAGGAACCGCCCGCTCCACGCTATGATCGACGAACCCCATCTTGGAATAATAGGCCAGCCCGCTGACATTGTCGGCGCGGATCGTGGCGACAATCGCCGTGCGACCGTCTGCGCGGGCGGCCGCCTTGGTCGCCTCGATCAACGCCGTACCGACGCCCGGAACCTTCGGCGTCATCCGCGCGAAAGTGGCAATATAGGCGAGCGGCTGTGCGGGATCATCATCCGCGTCGAGCCACTGGACACCTGCAAGCGTGCCCTCGGCATCAAATGCGCCGTGCACGCAGATAAGCGTGTCACGCTCAAACACGTATTCCGCCATCCGCGCGGGCGTGAACTCGGTTTCATAGGCCGTGGAGCCACCCTTGCGGATGATCGGATTCAGAATACCGGCCATCTCTGCGGCATGGGATCGGTCGATGGGGCGGACGGTGACAGACATTCGGGCCTCGCTTTCAGGGTCAACGGTAGTGGGGAAGCAGAGGGACGTCTATTGGCGGTTTCGGAGGTTGAGTTCCGTGGAAAGCGGCCCCGGCTCGAAGGCCGGGGCGTAACGTCCCTTTCGCGTCCCGGACTTGATCCGGGACCGCCCCCTTTCGATGACCACCTATCGGGAGAGACACACCCATGTCACTGATCCTTCTCATCGAACAGGTCCTCAACGGGCTGCAACTGGGTGTTATGCTGTTCCTGATGGCGGCGGGCCTGACACTCGTCTTCGGTGTCATGGGGCTTATCAACCTCGCACACGGCTCCCTCTATATGATCGGGGCGTTCGCGGCGGCGGCGGTGGCCGGGGCCACCGGGTCGTTCCTTCTGGCGCTGGTCGCGGCCCTTGCGGCGGCGGCGGCGGCCGGCGCAATCGTGGAGTTGGTGGTAATCCGCAGGCTCTATGATCGCGATCATTTGGATCAGGTGCTGGCGACCTTCGCACTCATCCTGATTTTCAGTGAAGGTACACGGTATATTTTCGGATCGTTCCCGCTCTATCTAAGCATCCCTGACTACCTCTCCGGCCCGGTCAGCCTGCCCGGCGGCATTCAATACCCCCTCTACCGGCTGACGCTGATCGGGATCGGGCTGGCCGTCGCTGTGGGGCTGTTCCTGCTGATTTCGCGCACGCGGTTGGGGGTCCAGATCCGCGCGGGCGAGGCAGATCGGGAGATGGTGGCCGCCCTCGGCGTCGATATCTCAAAGCTCTACACAATCGTCTTTGCATTGGGCGCCGCGCTGGCCGGGCTTGCCGGTGCGCTGGTCGGCACAATCCAGTCGGTGCAGGTCGGGATGGGTGAGCCTGTTCTGATCCTCGCCTTCGTGGTGATCGTGATCGGCGGCATTGGCTCCATCAAAGGGGCACTGATTGGCGCGCTGCTGGTCGGCCTGACCGACACATTGGGCGGGGTGCTGCTGCCCGAACTGTTTAAGCTCTTCATGGATGCGTCCTCTGCCAGCTCCACCGGATCGGCGCTGGCCTCCATGCTGATCTACCTGCTTATGGCCGCCGTGCTGTTCTGGAAGCCCAAGGGGCTGTTCGGAGGTGCGGCATGATGCGGGAACGACACCTCAACCTCATCCTGCTCGCCGGGCTGCTGGCCATACCCGTCTGGGCCTGGATAACGGACGAGCCCTTTACCATCACGCTTGCCACACGGGTGGCCATCCTCGCGCTTGCAGGCGTCGGGCTGAACATCGCGCTGGGGCTGGGTGGTTTGGTCAGCCTCGGCCATGCCGCCTTCTTCGGGATTGGCGGCTATGCGATGGGAATCCTCGCCAGTCATGCGCAGAATTATGACCCGATCTTCACGACCCCTTTCCTGTTCGAGGGGACGAAGTCGATGCCCGTCATTTGGCTGACCGCCATTGTGATGGGCGGGATTGCCGCGCTGTTGATCGGGCTGATCAGCCTGCGCACCTCTGGTGTGTACTTCATCATGATCACACTGGCCTTCGGGCAAATGTTCTATTTCTTCTCGATCTCCTGGCCCGCCTATGGGGGGGAGGACGGGTTGTCGATCTGGGTGCGCAATGGGTTTCCGGGGCTTAACACCCTCGACCCGATCCAGTTCTTCGCGCTGTGCTTTGTACTGCTGTTGCTTGCACTCGGCCTGCACTGGACCTTGGCGCGGTCGGGCTTTGGCCTTGCGCTCAATGCCGCACGGCAGTCGGAGGCGCGGGTGGAGGCGGCGGGGCTGACCCCGTTCCGGCTGCGACTGGTGGCATTTGTGATTTCGGGGATGGTGACCGCACTGGCGGGCGCGCTCTTTGCCGATCTGAACCGCTTCGTCTCCCCCACCATGTTCGCATGGCAAATGTCGGGGGAGATTATGGTCTTCATCATCCTTGGCGGGGTCGCGCGGCTCTGCGGTCCGGTGGCCGGAGCCGCGCTCTTCATCACGCTGGAACATTGGCTGGGCGGTGTTTCGGACTATTGGCACGTCTTTTTGGGCGCGCTGCTGCTGCTCGTTGTCCTGTTCGCGCGGGGTGGGCTGATCGGGGCGCTGGTAAAGAAGGAACCCGCACATGACTGAGCCGGTTCTGGAGACGCGAGGGATCACCAAACATTTCGGCGCGCTGGTGGCGAGCGATGCGGTCAGCTTGGACCTGCACGCAGGAGAGATCCACGCGGTCATCGGCCCGAACGGGGCCGGCAAATCAACGCTCATCGCGCAGATCTGCGGGGCACTGACCCCGGATGCGGGAACAGTACATCTTGAAGGGCAGGATGTGACCGCGCTGAGCACGGCAGAGCGCGCAGAGGCCGGGATCGCGCGCACTTTCCAGATCTCCTCTCTCGCTATGGAGGATACAGTGCTGCAGAACACCATGCTGGGCGCTTTGGGCGCGGCGGGCAAACGGCCCTCGCTGTTCCGTCCAATCCTGCGGGATCGGGCCTTGCGCGCGCTGGCCGAAGCGGCACTTGAACAAGTTGGGCTGGCCGAGCGTAGGGCGGTCCGTGTCGCTGATCTGTCCCATGGGCAACGACGGCAGCTGGAAGTTGCCGTGGCGCTGGCACAAGCGCCGAAAGCCTTTGTCATGGACGAACCAATGGCCGGGCTTGGCACGTCTGGCACCCATGACCTGACGGCCTTACTCGACGGGCTGCGCACGCAAGCTCCGATCCTGCTTGTGGAACATGATATGGACGCGGTTTTCGCGCTCGCCGACAGGATCAGCGTTCTCGTCTATGGCCGGATCATCGCAACGGGCAGTGTCGAAGACATTCGCCGCGACAGTGCGGTGCGCGACGCCTATCTGGGGGATGCGGCATGAGCCTGCTGACCCTTGAGTCCGTCACTGCGCATTACGGTCCGGCGCAAGCCCTGTTCGGTGTTTCACTCTCGATTGGCGAAGGGGAAGTTGTGGCTCTGATGGGCCGCAACGGCATGGGCAAGACGACGACCGTGCGCGCGATTTGCCGGATGGTTGAAACCGGTGGAGGTCTCACCTTTGCAGGGCAGGACCTCACCCGCTTGCCCAGCCATAAGGCTGCGCGCCTTGGCCTCGGCCTTGTGCCAGAGGGGCGGCGATGCTTTGCCCCACTCACCGTCGCCGAAAATCTGAGCGCGACCGCACGGCCCGGCCATTGGGACCGGACTCGGGTTGAGGCGCTTTTTCCCCGCCTCGCGGAACGGCGCGACCAGACAGCCGGAACCCTGTCAGGCGGCGAGCAGCAGATGCTCGCCATCGGACGCGCCTTGATGACGAATCCTCGCCTCCTGATCCTGGATGAGGCGACCGAAGGACTGGCCCCGCTGATCCGTGCGGAAATCTGGACCGCGCTGGCGGAGCTGAAGGCTCAGACCGGCCTTGCGATCCTTGTTATCGACAAATCCATTTCCGAACTGGGCAACGTGGCCGATCGTGCCGTGTTGCTGGAACGGGGCGCGGATGTCTGGACCGGGGCATTTGATGCATTGGAACCGGCGCTCATCGAACGATATCTTGGCGTCTAGGGCGGGCGAACCAAGGCCTCCGGCGGGGGTATTTCCACCAATCCGAAGCAGCCGATTTCTTCTTGGTTCAAATATCCTCCCCGAAGGGCGATCGCCACAGGCGGGACGCTGCCCCTTGACCCTGACCGAGCGCCAAGCGTAGGAAACCGCGTCATTCAACGCGAGGGTAGGTCATGGGTTTTCGCTGCGGTATCGTCGGACTTCCGAATGTGGGCAAATCCACGCTGTTCAATGCGCTGACCCGCACCGCGGCAGCACAGGCGGCCAACTTTCCTTTCTGTACGATTGAACCCAATGTGGGCGAGGTGTCCGTCCCCGATGCGCGGCTGACGACCTTGGCCGAAATGGCCCAGTCCAAAAGTGTGATCCCGGCCCGCCTGACTTTTGTCGACATTGCAGGTCTGGTGAAGGGGGCGAGTAAGGGCGAAGGCCTTGGCAATCAGTTCCTCGCCAATATCCGTGAGACGGACGCCATTGCACATGTTCTACGCTGTTTCGAGGATGACGACATCACCCATGTCGACGGGCGCGTGGACCCGGTCGCAGACGCCGAGGTGATCGAGACGGAACTGATGCTCGCCGATCTGGAGAGCATCGAAAAACGCCTGGTCAACCTTCAGCGCAAGATCAAAGGCGGTGACAAGGAAGCCAAGGAGCAGGAAGCCCTGCTGCAAAAGGCCAAAGCCGCCATCGAAGATGGCAAACCCGCCCGCACGGTTGAAATCGAGGAGGATGAGGAAAAGGCCTGGAAGATGCTCCAACTCCTCTCCGCGAAGCCGGTCCTCTATGTCTGCAATGTCGAGGAAGACAACGCCGCTGAGGGAAATGCGCAATCCGCCCGCGTGGCCGAAATGGCCAAAGAGCAGGGCGCCGTCTCCGTCGTGATCTCAGCCGCAATCGAGGAGGAGATCAGCCAGCTTGACGACGCAGAGCGGGACGAGTTCCTCGGCGATATGGGGCTTGAGGAAGCGGGCCTCGACCGGTTGATCCGTGCAGGCTACGAGCTTTTGAACCTGCAGACTTACTTTACGGTCGGGCCCAAAGAAGCGCGCGCCTGGACCATACGTGAGGGCACGAAAGCCCCACAGGCGGCCGGTGTGATTCACGGGGATTTCGAGCGCGGCTTCATCCGGGCCGAGACGATCGCCTATGACGATTTCATCACTCTGGGCGGGGAGCAGAAGGCCAAGGAAGCGGGCAAGATGCGCGCTGAGGGCAAGGGATATACCGTCGCCGATGGCGACGTGCTGCACTTCCTGTTCAACACCTAAGTCGGACGGTTACCGGTTGCGCCCCATCAGCGCCAGCAGGCGTTGCTGCATGGGTGCAAGCTCGGGCACCTCACCCTGATCCCGACGCACGATCCGCAGACCGAGCCAAACCGCAAGAAGACCGAACAGGACACCACCTGCGGCCTGGCCGATCAGAACGCCGGGCGCGCCGTACCACGCCGCGCCAAGGGCGACGAACGGGATGGTGCCCAGCGTGTTGCGTCCCCAGTTCACTGTGGTGGACCAGAAAGGATGGCCCAGATTGTTGAAGGCCGCATTGCCCACAAAAATCCAGCCGTTGAAGACCCAGGCCAGCGCAAGTGGGCCACAAAACAGGTAGATCAATGCCAGCGTCTGGCCTTCAGCCTCAAAGAGGCCGGCAATGAATGGTCGCATTAGATAGAGCAGCAGGGCCGCGACAACCACATAGCCGAGCACGAAGATCAGCCCGTCGAGAAACGCCCGTCGGACGCGGTCCATCATCTTGGCCCCTGCATTCTGCCCGATGATCGGACCAATCGCGCCGGACAAGGCAAAGATGATGGCGAAGGCAATCGGCGTCAGTCGGCCGACAATTGCCATGCCAGCGACGGCGTCTTCCCCAAACCGTGCCATTTCCCGGGTGACGTAGGCGGCGCCGACGGGCGTCGCGATATTCGTTAGAAGTGCCGGGAAGGCGAGCGCCCTGATCCGGCCCAGATCACCGCGCAGCGCAGCAATGTGCGGGGCGACCAGCCCGCCATAGTCCTTCCAGATCGGACGAAGTGCCAAGACAGCGATAGCAATCCGTGCCAGCACGGACGCAATTGCCGCCCCCTGCAGTTCCAGACCCAGCGCAAAGATAAAGATAGGGTCCAGCACGGCATTCACGACCGCCCCGCCAATGGTCGAGTACATGGCAGGTTTTGCTGCGCCATGCGCCCGCAGGATCGCCCCGCCTGCCATGGCGACAACCAAAATTGGCAGGGACGGAACGATGATCGCGAGATAGGAAATCGCAAGCGCCTGCGTTTCCCCCGACGCACCAACAAGGGCGGTCAGAAAGCCTAGATTGAACCAAACAAGGGCAGCAATCAGCGCCGAGACAATCACGCCGATCAAGATGGCATGGCTGGCCTGCCGTTTTGCGCCGTCAAGATCGCCCGCACCAATGGCACGCGCGCTCAGCGCCCCGGTTGCGATCGCAAAGGCGATGGAGACGGAGGTTGTGAAAAACAGGATCGCCCCTGCATAGCCGATTGCAGCCGCGAGGGCGGCATTGCCCAGCATGGAAATGAAAAGCATGTCGACAAAATCGACGACAAACACGGCCATAAGCCCAAGAGACGCCGTAAATGACATCACCGCCACATGTTTCATTGGCCGCCCGCTAAGGAACTTTGCCTGTTCAGCCACGTCCACGCTCCCGCGTTAGGGTTTGTGAGACGACGAGATGCGCAAGTGCCAGCACCGCAACCGCCGCTCCTGCCCAACCCAATGCCAGCGTGTCGAAACGGTCAAGCACCATCGCACCAATGCTCGACCCTGTTGCCGCCCCCAGATAGATCGCCGCCGCGTTCAGGGCGAGGCCGACCGTTGGGGCCGCACTGACCCGGACCACTCGGATTTGCTGCCCCGCCACGAAGGACCAGCCCAGCACCGCCCACAAGATAAGCAGGGCGGAAAAGGCGATATCCCCCATCGGAAAGAACGCAAAGAACGGCATGGTCAGGATCTGCCCACCGGTCAGGAGCAGCAGCGTGCGGAATGGGCCGATCCGGTCGGCCACCCACCCTCCAAAAAGATTGCCGATGACCGCACCGACGCCGAACAGCACGAACATGATCGTGATCCCATCCCGGCCATAGCCCATATGCTCGGTCAGAAGCGGCGCGAGATAGGTGTAGATGACATATATCGAGCCCAGAAAGCTCGTCGTGAACAGGATCACCAACAAGCCGCGCCAATCCTGAATGGCTCGGCCCAATGTGCCGAGGTTGATCACGCTGAATGGCAGATCACGCGGCACGGCCCAAAGAACAGCGACACAGCAAAGGCCAGAGAGGACCGCGACGATGAGGAAGGCTGCCTGCCAGCCAAAGGTGTATCCAATCCATGAACCTGCTGGTACACCCAGAACCTGGGCGACGGTCAGCCCGGCAAAAACAGCTGCAAGCGCACGTCCCTGACGCTCTGGCGGAACAGCGGCGGCGGCCACACTCGCTGTGATCGGCGTGAACAGACCGGCACCCAGCGCTGTCAATATCCGTGCTGCAAAGAGCCATTCCGCCGTTGGGGACAGGACAACCGCAATCGCACTGAAAGCGAAGAGGCCCATCCCCGTGGCCATGACAGTGCGCCGCGCCAGCCCCCCTGTCAAAGAGACGAGCACGGGCGATCCGACGGCATAGGCGAGTGCGTAGATCGTCAGGATCAGACCGGCGCCAGAAGCACTCAGCCCGAAGGCCTCACTCAATGGATTGAGCAAACCGACAGCAACGAATACGCCCATGCCGATTGCAAAATTACCCAGTGATAAAATGAGAATAAGGATTTAGACGCTCCTACAGCGACAGGCGGGCTCGTATGATGATCCGATGTCTTTCACACGCCTGTAAGATTTACCTGACAGTAAGACGTAAAATGCAATCTACATTTCCCATGGGCATGTTAAGTTTCATTTAAGTACTATAGAGCGCAAGACACCGATGTTCGAAGGACAACAGAAGATGAGCAGCTCATCCCCGGATACGCCCCTGTTTGGAACAGTCCTGCTGGTCGAAGACAATCTGATCATTGCCATGGATGCCGAAGATATGCTGCTCGAACTCGGAGCTGAGCAAGTCGTCCATGCAATGTCAGTTACAAAAGCCATGCATCTTATAGAGACCGTGGACGTGACCTTTGCAATGCTCGACATCTTCCTGAAAGACGAAACAAGCGAAGCAATTGCCGATAAGTTGAGCGAAATGAACGTGCCCTTCATCTTTGCCTCCGGCGGTCACGCGACAAAGGCACATGACTTCACCCGTGGTGTACCTTCAGTCACCAAGCCGTTTTCACTGCAGTCCATGAGCGCGGCAATCGTAAGGCGTGTCGGCTAAGGCATTCCTTCGATTTTCAAACTCACCTTGCTGTGGGGACCTGCACACGAGAGAGGTCAACGCCACGGCGGGCGGCGCTACCCCGCAGACTCTCGGATGTGCGGATTGCATTGGCCAATTCGTCATCACTCATCGCCATCAGTCGAAGATACTCCGCTCGGCCACGATTGCCTTCGGGCGTCGATCCATAGCCCTGCACCCTGCCGCCGAAAGGACGCGTGTCGAGAACATCGTCAATGCGTCCGGCACCAAAAGCACTCTGCGGCCAGAAATCCCGCTCCGCGCCTGAGGTGCCGCGGGGCATTGGCAGATCTGTTATCTGCTGCAAGTGGCGCGCATTTTCAGCCCGATCCACTGCCGTCGCACCGCGCATCGGGAAGATATTGCCGGTGTCAAAATAAACGACCCGACGCCCGGTCGGCGATGCCACGTCATCCACAAGACCGACATTGCTCAGCTTCATGTCCGTATATGCGATTCCATGGGTGTTCATTTCTCGCTGAGCAAGGGCGAGGGTCAGACGATCAATCGGCTCCAGACGCTCGCCTGTCGCGCCATAGACGCTCGCCACGCTGTCGACCTGTTCCTCTCGTGTAAGGAAGACCGGCGCGCTGCCGTCCGTCTGGACGCGGCGGGGCGCACCGCTACGCGCGGCTGGCCTGAAATAACGCGCGCCGCGTGCTTCGGCTTCGCGCAGCAAGTTGCGGCCAACAAGCTCTTCGCCCATCGCGCGGACTTCATCAGCATTCCCACCATCGGTCACGCGCCAGACACCATTTCCATCCGCCGCGCGGTAGACACTGGTCGAAGCGCCCGAGCCGACATGTTCTCCGAGCTGAATAACGTCTCCATCGACGGCGATCTCCGTCCCCGCTGCTGAGCGTCGATCAAGTCGCACAGTCGCGCCACCGGCGGTTCGGGCTTCCGCTACACTTGGTCGAAGGGCGACATCCGTTGCCCGGTAGTCAGCATTGAACGGGCTAGACGGGGCAGCTTCGGTCAAATTTCCGGGCAACTCCCCAACATCATCAAACTCGTAGAGTTGTCGCCCGAAGGCATCTGCTTGGGCATCGCGCATACCCTGTCGGACCAGATCGACCTCACCCTGGGTTGCAAAGACCGGTTGGCGTGCCAAGGACGGATCGGGCACATAATCCTCAGCGCCGGTTAGCCTGACATTGTTGACCTCATCAGGAAGAATGGTCGGACCATCCGGGCGCAACTGCCCCTCGAACGGCGCGGTTGCTGGTCCCGCAGGCGCATCCGCGCGCGCAGCAGCCCCTGCGACCTCATCAACTGGTCCATCAAGCGCACGTATGGCTTCGTCCGGAACCGCAGCATCGGCGCCGCGTAGAAACCGGCGCACAGCGCGCGCGCTTGAAAGAGCAGCCATACCGACATCAGCGGTTTCACCAACCACGCGCCCCGTACCACGTGTCGCGGTCAGAATCCCGCGCTCCCCCTGGCTGGACAAGACCGTAAGCTGATTGCCGCCGGCTGTTCCAAGCATGTCAGCGCCTGCCGACAATCCGTCACCCATCCCATCGGCGAGATCATAGAACATATCGCCCATGAGGCTGGGATCGCGCCAGGCATCCGCCACGCTCGTCCGGCGGGGCAGGCCTACACGCCGACGGGCCTCTTCGGCCTGATCAACGGCGGCGAAACCACGTGCGAAGAGTTCGGAAAGCCCATCTGTGCGGTCAGTCTCGACTAGGTTGATCGCGTCATCGGGCCCGCCCAGGCCGGATATGACCGCGTTTGCGTAATATTGCTCTGTCTCGGCGAGCAGATTGACGCCGTCCCAGCCAAGCTCAACCAACCCCGCAACGCCTGAGACACCGCCCTCACCGACGCCAACCCAGTAGTGACCATAGCGATTGAAGAAGGTGAACTGATCATCGACCACCTGACCGAAGGTCCGTTCACCGGTCGCGATATCGTAGATGGCGCGAACAGCACCGTCCGGGGTAAAGGCGAGACGATTGCGTTCTTCCAGAAAGGCTTCGCCGGTATCCGCCATGAATTGCAGGGCGCCATTGTCCCGCCCAGCCGCACCGCCCTGCGTGTATTGATCCGATCGCGCGATGCGGGAGGCCCGCCGCACCAGATCCTCATCGGACAATTCGATATAGGCATTTGCGTCGAAGCCACGCTCGGAAAGCCGCGCATGCACGTCGGCATAGCTGGTCGGGCCAATCCCGTCCGCCGCGTTGCGTTCAAACTCCCGCGCCGCATCCCGATGGCGGCCAGTCATCAGACTGCGGGTGCGATCGGCAAATTCCTGAGCCAGACGTTCATACCGCTCGCGCTGCTCAATCAAGATGTCGCGGGTGGCGTCATCGGGTGCGTTCGCGATCTGCTCATCAAAATCCGCAAGACCATCACGATAGGCCTGCATGGCCGCAGCGCGTGTGGCCTCGTATCTGCGGAATTCCCGCATTCTCTCAGCAGCGCGACCCAGACGGGCGACTTCGGAGGCTTCCAGAAGCTGTGGATTGTCCTTGATGGCGGCGACTTCGATGGCGTGCCGGGCCTCTTCCTGCCGGGTTTCCTCAGCTTCCAGCCGTTGCGCCAAAAGGTCCGCCGGACCTGCCTTCGCCGCCCGCTCGGCCGTGAGCCGGGCGATTTCGGCCTCGATCATGCGTTTCTGATCGTCGTCGGTCGTGCGCTCCAACGCGTCCCTCAGCCGCACAATCCGTCCTTGAAGACTGGCCATCTCGGTATTGGCCGCTGTCGAAGCCGTCCGCAATGACAACAGGAACCGGCATGGCTCGGGCAGTTCAATCGCGCCGCGGGTGAAGGCTGCCACTCCGCGCCCATTCAAATCACTGACGGCAGCCTCAAAGAAGAGCGAAGAGAAGTCGCCACCCTCCGTGAGTTCGGTCAGATCTTCGTGGGCAAGCGTGGTCGTCACCCTTTGAAGGGTCGTTGAAGCGGTGTTCAATACCTGACGCAGCCGTTGCGCCGCATCGTGCGTCATGCGTTCATGATCGCCCTGGATCTGCATCCCGATGGGAACAAAGCGGACGCCTGCCGGGATTGTCCGACTGTCGATCTTGGCGCGCATGGAAATGCGAGCTTCGAGCCATGCGCCCGGATCTTCCTCGAACGAGGGGCGCGGCGGGCTGTCGGCCCGAACCTCAGCTTCAGCCTCGGCTTCCGTGGGTGGGCCGGCCACATCGCCACCGGCTGACTCGATCTGCTCTGTCACACAGTTGAGCGCGCCGACCATTCCGCCGCGGGAGCACTCGACCTGCTCGGTCTCTCCCACGGGAGCCATGTTGAGCAGCGCCGCGGGATCAGGGGCGGCTGGTTCTTCCCAATCTGCGGGTAGACGCAAAACAACCTCAACCGCATCGGTCAGAATTTGATCGTCATGCAGATCGCAAACGTCCTGCGCCACCACTGGCAGCGCTAGAGCAAAGAGGAGTGGTGTGGCTAAGAGGCTGAAGCGTTTCATTGCGTCTCCGATCCAAATCCGACAGTTCCTGTTTCGTAAAGGCGCCGCCACGCATCCGGGCCATTGTAGAGCGGGAACCGAACCGTCCAGCTGCGCAAAATATCCCGAGCGTTCCGACCGTCCGCTCGCATCTCAATATCCAGATGCAGGTCATCCAGTGGTGCTGGCGCTTCGATGGGACCGAATATCGTTATTCCACCCGCACTTTGGCCCATCGGCATTTCGACCCGGTCTTCACCCACGGTCAAGCTCACCGAACGGATCAGGCCGATACCGCCATTTGCAAGCGCGACCGCAAGAATGTCAGGATGACTTGCGATCATCCCGCCCAGCCCTTGATGCGTGACGCCCGTCACGTTGAGCCGGATCGCGGCATATAGATCCTGCCCCCGTTCGATCATCCGCAGATCGACGCGACCTGATAGCCAGTAGGCCTCGCCCACAGGCTCCTCCTCCACCGGTTCAAGGAAGAAGCGTCGGTCCCCATCGGGGAAGAAAAAACCCGCCGCAGCATCGTGCCGGGTCGTGGCAACGATCGCGCGATGCAAGTCCTGCGCGTGCTCCGGCGTGTCGCGAAAAGCGTCCAGAACCGGTGCCCTCCAGCTGTCGGGGGCGTTGTCGAGTGCCGCAAATCCCACCGCTGAGGGCGCGCCGTAATCTGCAAAGGCATGCTGCCAGTGATCGGGGCCGGCCTCACGCATCAGTTCGTTCAGACGTCCGTTCAGACGGCTGAGAGCGCGTGGATGGGCACGGCAATGCGCCAATGCGATCTCGTGAACGGTCGCCCCCCAGAACGGACTGGTATCCTCGAAATTCGCGACCATCGCCTGCAGCAGACCAGCGATGCGGCCATCGCCGTCCGTAAGATCGATACGCGGTCCGGCAGCATGACACAGTTGTCGAGCGACTTGTCGTATAAACACTTCATCCGGTCCACCCGACCACATCCGATATTGCATTTGCATGTAATCCAACGGGTCCGCTAGGGCCGAGGCCATCAGCAAGGCACGGTCGAATTCCGGCAAGGCCACATCCAGCACCTGCCGTTGAACCGGGTTGCCATTCGCCGCAACGATCAGAAAGGCTGCGGCAAGACCGCCAACAAGGTCGTCAGGATCTCTCCACGGTCCGGTGGGGTTATCCTGCTCGCGCCATGCGGATAGCAGCCTGTGCGCGTAAGCCGTGACCGCCGGATCATCCACCGGGATCAATGCGCGCAAGGCAGCGTTGCGCTGCCATGCCTGCCAGTGAGACAGGCTCTGCTCCTTCGCCATGCGCTGGATCAGCCATTCGATGGCCGGTTGGAAACCGAATTGGGCTAATGTCGTCACGACAAGTGCTTGCTGGGATTTTTGAGCAGGTGGGGCCTCTATGGCGCGCCCAAACGCCGCCCGCGCCGGCCCCTCCGGCCGCAGGCCAAGACGAAGATCGCCCGACAGCCCGGCACGAAGCCAGCCGTTTGCGATCCACAACTGACGGCGCGACAGCTCCTCTCCTCGGGCAATCAACCACGCGATCTCGTCCGCTGTGCCGACAGTTGCAAGAATGGCTAGTGCGGCCTCACTCTCAAGGTTCATGTCGGCGAGCAAGTCGGCGGGCAGAGATGTCTCATCGCCCGGCAAGCGGTCAAGCTGAGCACTAAGATGCGCCAAGGCCGAAGTTCTGGCCGCCGCGCGCTCCGCCTCGCTTGCCTCTGGCCGTGGCACGACGCTGCGCACATATTGCTGGTAGCCCGGCCAAAAGCTCTGGGCCAAGGCACGGATCTCTCCCTGCGACCGGAGTGAGAATGCGGGCCCCCGTTCTGTCCCGGTCAGATACCAATTCCCGTTCTCGTCCACCTCATATTGTTCATAGCTGGGATATGGCCCCGCTCCATAAAGTTCGGGCAGCAGGACCGTACCGTCGGCAGGCATTTCAAGGCGGAACGCACCTGCCGGAGACTCCAGAACATAACGGCCCGGCGCCAGACGAAGCGGCAGGTCAGCAGGCGTCAGGGCCGCAATCTGTTCTGCCGCACCGCCCTCCTCCCGAAACAGGGTGCCGAGTGGCATGCCTGAGACGGGTTGTTCCCGTGCAGCTACCTGTGAGGTGAGCAAATCGAGCTGGCCCGGCGCGCCCCCGACCTCACCCATCACGGCGTCCAGGTTGGCGAGCAACGCAGCGCGACTGACCTCATCTGGAGCATTCAGTATGTCGAGGCGAAGGTCCGGCCCGGTCGCGTCCGGCGTGATCGAACGATTCAGTTGCCGGTGCACATCGCCCCATCCCGGCACCGCAGGGCCCATGCGCATATTTTGCTCTATCACTGAAGAAGAATAGCCTTCGCCGCCAACGGGAACCCCGGCGTGCAGAATAAGCGCATTGCGCAGCTCAACCGGTCGCTCGGCGTAAACCGCATAGGCGCTTTCAGGCATCACCATTTCGACAGCGTCGAGTGTCACCGCACCTGATCCGGTGCCCCGCACAAAGACACTTGAGCGACTTTGCCCAACAAACGCCGTTTCACGGACCTCTGCGTCCCCCGTCAGAACGCTCAGCCCGGTCGAACCACCCAGCAAGATGCCGCCTCGCAAAGACAGGTCGCCATTCGCCACCCGGACAAGAGTGCCCTCATCCAATTCGGTGGACAGGTTTGGCTCGATGAGAGTGACCAGCGCGGAGGCATTGTCGATCAGCACGCCCAATTGAGCGTCTCTCGCGACCAGACCACGAACCGTACTGGCGGCGGCGCCCAGAAAGCTGACCGCCTGCCCCATTTGCCCTTCCAGATACAGATCATCAACGTCGATCTGACCACCATCGCTGACATAGACACCAAACCCGGAGTCCTGACTGATGGCCAGGTCCGTCGCGCGGAGCACGCCCCCCGGAACAAGTATGGCGACCTCGGATGCTTCGGTTACTGAGAGCCTTTCAGCTTGAAGGTGCGCTCCACTTTCTACGGTCACACCACGATCGACATTGCGAACAGCAAGATCCGCAACGACCACGTCTGTTCCAGCGTCCTGCAGCCGGATCGCGCTTGAACCTCCGGCAATGGTCAGATCGGTCAGCGTTGCGGTTCCCGCTGCCCGCACCGCAATCGCTGTCTGCTCCGTTGCGATCTGGCAATTCGATACCTCCAGATGACCGCCGCTGACGAAGAGCCCAACGGCTTCTAGCGCGTCCAGCGAACAATCGCGCAATGTCACAGTGCCCTCATCCGCGACAAAGATCAGGGGCTGCGCATCGCCTGTCCCCGCAAAGGTCAGATCGACGCCTTGCAAGATGAGATGGCCACCATCGCGCACGAAGAATGCGGCCAGATCGTCCGCAGCCAACAATCGCCCCCCGTCACCCCGGAGTGTTACGGTGCGGCCCTCAATCACCTGTGTCGACAGGACCTCGTCAACCTGAACAGATAGCGTCAGATCACCCTCGCCGCGCGCGAGATCGCTGGCAATCGACTGAGCAAACGTCGTCTGCGCCATGAAGCCAAACAACAGAATCAGTAGTCTGAGCATCAAGTTACTCCAAACCATACCGAGATTTGGATAGTAGCAGAAATTTGACTAAAACGCCTGCCTATTCAGGCAAAGCTGACACGAACAAGTTCCGACAGGGCCTAATCCGCATTGAAAATGGCTAACATCAGGTGGTTGCGCCGCTTAGGTGTCGATCGGGAAGCGGGCCTCGGCGATTGAGAGACCTTTGAGATTTTCGATCAGATCACGCTCTGCCTGATCCATGATCAGGCTGACGCGACGCTCCAGCGCATGCTCAACCGAGCAACGTGGCGGCGCGTCTTCAGAGACTGGCGTAAGGCGTTCGTCCAGCGCAAGATAGATATCGGCCACGCTTATCCGATCAGCCGCTCGGGCCAACTGCCAGCCACCTGCATGACCCTTTTCAGCCTTGAGAATTCCGGCCTGGCGCAGCTTGCCGAGAACGCGACGAACGACAACCGGATTGGTCTGCGCGTGCTCCGCAATTTCGGCAGATGTGCGCAAGCGATCAGGCTCACTCGCCATATGCGCGACGGAGTGCAGTGCGAGCGACAGGCGGCTGTTCCGTTTCATTGAAGACCTCCACTCGGATCTGTAACTTCCGCAGTTGCTCTTGTCGAGTAACTGATATAGTTGCATGACTCGCAAACCACCGGACGAACCGACACTTGGTCCGTAGCTGATGATGGAGTTTAAGGTGCGATGAGTGGCAGACGTGTTCCTGTTACCCTGCTCAGCGGCTTTCTGGGCGCGGGTAAAACCACTCTCCTCAATGCTGTCTTGCACGACCCGGCCGCTGGGCGCGTCGCCGTGATCGTGAATGAGTTCGGGGATGCAGGGCTGGACCACGACCTGATCGAGCAATCGGATGAAGAGATCGTGCTGATGCAGTCAGGCTGCCTGTGCTGCACCGTTCGCGGAGATCTGTCTCGCACCGTGCAGGATTTGTTGCAGCGTCGCGCGCAAGATGAGATCGCGTTTGATCGGATCATCATTGAAACGACAGGCCTCGCCGATCCGGGACCAATTCATCAGACCCTGCAAGTCGACCCGTTTCTCGCTGGCACCGTCCGCATGGACGGAATCGTCACCGTTGCGGATGCGGTAAACGGCGCCAAAACACTGGATACGCAATTCGAGGCCGTCTCACAGGCCGCAATGGCGGACCTGATCGTGATCAGCAAAACCGACATTGCCGGGCCTGTTGCGATCGAGACCCTTCAGCACCGGCTACGCGCGCTGAATTCTGGTGCACGCATCATGTCTTCGGTCCGCGGTGATGGGCTGATCGGGGCCTTGTGGCACTTGACGGCCCTGCGTGACGACAGCATGCCGACCGATATCTTGGCATGGACCTCCCCAGCGCCGAGGGCAGACGCGTTGGCCCGCGCGACGTCCTTTGGGAACGCCACCGCGCCAGCGCCCCACTCATCCCCACATGACGGTCGGATCGTGACAGCTTCTATCGAGCTGCATGCGCCAATCACAGACCGCCTTTTCGACACTTGGCTTGAGACTTTGATCGCTTTGCGCGGGCCGAACATCCTGCGGGTCAAGGGGATCGTGTTCCTCGACCGGCTGGATACGCCCTTCGTCTTTCATGGCGTCCAGCATGTTTTTGATCGCCCAAGGCCAGTGAAAGACTGGCCGTCACACGACACACGTACCCGGATCGTCGTGATTGCGCGTGACATGACTCAAGAGGAGCTAGAGCGATCCTTCGACATGCTGCGCGCCCATGAAGCAATTGAACAAACGGACGCTTAGGAGACCGGACGGCCATGCACATAGCCACCGAAACGCACCTACCTGTTCCCGTCTGCCATTTGTCCCGCATTGAGGCTGCACAATGAACAGAAATCTCGGGCAGAGTAGCCTGCGGCGCAGACGGCGGCCCTCAGACCCCATGGCGGCCTACGATCAGTTGCCCGCGCCGCTGCGGGCGTGGCTCTCTGAGGCGGCCCTGCCTTGGTCACCAAAATCTGTACACCGAATCTGGACAAACGCCCGCGCCCGCGGAGCGTCCACAGAAGAGGCTCTGGCATCACTGAACCGCGCTGAGGCGCGCATGTTGTTGCGCGACCGATATTCAATAACGTTCAAATCAAATTCTGTGGCCTAGAGCGGCCCAGCACGGGTTCTCGCTATTCAGAACAGCCCGGCGTCCTCGCATAGGGATATTGATTGCGCGCGCCTGCCTTACGACACTACACCGGACAGCGCTGTTCAGTTGAGCGGGAAAGGGATGAATTGTTTTGAGTAGGGCGACACTGCGCATTCCAAACAAGGCTGCGCGCCAGCTATGGCTCAGCTGCAATGGCCTGGCGCAAACGCCGACGGGCCCGCTCGATTTGATGCAAATCATCCGAGACCTGGGATTCGTTCAACTTGATACGATCCAGGTGGTCGCCCGCGCCCACCACCATATCCTGTGGAGCCGCAATCAAAACTATCGCGAACCGATGTTGGATCGGTTGCTCGCAAAGGATCGCGCGATCTTCGAGCATTTCACGCATGACGCCTCGGTGTTGCCGATGGAGTTTCTGCCGATGTGGCAGCGGCAGTTCCGACGCAAGCAGGCTCAACTCGACAAGGGGGGATGGTACAAAGACCTCCCCGACGCAGAGGCGCGTGCCGCGATCAAATCCCGGATCGCGCGCGAAGGTCCGCTCTGCACCACGGATTTCGAGAGTAAGCGCAGCGGTCCAAAGGCGATGTGGTCGCGACCACCGCACAAGCTGGCGCTGGATTACATGTGGTATTCCGGGGAACTTGCGACATGCCACCGGCAGGGCTTCACCAAATACTATGACCTTGCCGAGCGTGTCTTCCCTCCACACGAACGCTCAATCCAGATGCCGGACCACGCACAGATCGATTGGCTGTGTCGCGCCGCGCTCGACCGGATCGGCTTCGGAACACTCGGAGATATCCAGCGGTTTTGGGACGCCGTCGGCCGGGACGAGGTTGGAACCTGGTTCGATCCGATCGAAGACGCGTTTGTGCCGGTTGAGGTGGAAGGTGCTGATGGCAGCATCGCAGCCGCAATCGCTCCAGCAAATATTGAGGAGCGCCTGGCAAAGCTGCGCCCCGTCACCAGTCGTTTGCGGATCCTGAACCCATTTGATCCTGCGATCCGTGACCGCACCCGGTTGGAGAGGCTCTTCGGGTTTGAATACCGCGTCGAGATGTTCGTGCCTGCGGCGAAACGCCGGTGGGGCTATTATGTCTTCCCGATCCTTGAGGGCGCGCGCTTCGTCGGCCGGATCGAAGTAAAGGCCGACCGCAAGGCATCGACACTATCCGTCCTGAATTTCTGGCCGGAATCACGCGTCAAATGGCCGGCCTCAAGACAGGCGAAACTGATGGCTGAGCTGGAGCGATTGCAACGCTTCGTAGGGCTTGAGACATTGGTCGCGCCCTGGTGACCCGTCGTGCGGGCCCGATCTGGGTTCTCCGCACGTCCCGTGCCCGTTGACGCCTAGCCTGCGGGCAAATGTTGCGACAGGAACTGTGCAAGCGCTGCCCAGTATTCCGCCCCGTCGCTGCTATCAAGCGCCGAAGCACCATGTCGCCCCGCCCCGCGCGGCACGAACCCGGTTACGACGCTGTTGATGCGTTGCTCGAAGGGCCGCCACTGATCTGTTTCACTGCGCGCGGCCGTCAGGAACACCGGCACCTGAATGCGGCCAACCTCACTGCTGACAAAGTTCGGCGTCCCGAAATATTCGCCCGGAGAGAAGGACATCACTGCATCGGCAAAGGTCGGGTCACGCCCGGCCAATACGAGTACAAGACTTGAAGAATAGGACGATCCCAAAACGCCAACAGTTCGGGCGCCGGGCTGCTGACGCGCCCAAGCGGCCGCCGCGATGAGGTCCGGTATCGCCTGAGCGAAACCAGTGCTTCCACCAAGCTCGGCCACCGTCTGGTTGCGCACACCATTGGCCTGACCACCCGAACGTTGATCCACCGCGAGCGTGGCGTAGCCCATCGCGTTCAAACGGTCCGCGATTTGCGCGTACTCGCCGCGGCTCGAACGGGCCTGATGGAAGAGAACGATGATCGTTGAATATCCGGCGGCAGGCGCCTGAAACTCCGCCGTTACGGCTACACCGTCGGATGCCTGGAACCGGACCGTTTCAGCCTGTGCGGCCTGAAGCGCGAACGTAGCGAGGGCAATGGCCGCTAGAAAGAATTTCATAAGCTGTCTCCAAATGATCATGCGATCCTAGCATCACCGGGTCAGCCAATCTGGTCACATTCCTGTCAAATCTCCGCACACTATCGCCCCCCTTGCCACCGGGCGCCGCGGGTTAACCTAGTGGTTTTTCCGATGGCTGAGCCGCGTGTCATTGCGGTTCTTAATGTGGCAACCCTACGCCTTAGTGATCCAGTTGCTGGGAAGTGCTGGAGCTAGCTGAATATGCGGGGTCATGGGCCTTCATGGCGGCCACCCGCCTAGCCGCACTTGGAGAAGCCGCAATTGCCGCAGGTCAGGCATCCCTCGGCCATGCGCATCTCGTAAGCTCCGCAATTGGGGCAGGCCGGGCCAGGGGCGGCGGAGGCGTTGACGCGTTGTGCGACGGGGTCTTCGCTCAACCCCATGCCTTCCCCTGCGAGGAAACCGATCCCGATCATGTGTTTTTCGATCACTCCGCCTATGGCCGCAAGGATCGAGGGGACGTATTTGCCCTGCATCCATGCGCCACCGCGTGGATCGAAGACGGCCTTGAGTTCTTCAACCACGAAGCTGACATCGCCCCCGCGCCGGAACACGGCGGAGATCATACGCGTCAGCGCCACGGTCCAGGCGAAATGCTCCATATTCTTGGAGTTGATGAACACCTCGAAGGGCCTGCGTTGCCCGCCCACCACGATATCGTTGACGGTGATGTAGATGGCATGCTCGGAATTGGGCCACTTGATCTTGTAGGTCTGACCTTCCATCACCTCGGGCCGGTCGAGCGGATCGGTCAGGGAGGCTTGCACCAGTGGCTCAGCCGGCTTCTCCCCCTCCACGCTCAAAACACTGCCGGTCACAGCGTTGGGCCGATAGGTCGTGCAGCCTTTGCAGCCGGTGTTCCATGCTTCCATGTAGACGTCCTTGAACGCCTCGAAGCTGATGTCGGCGGGGCAGTTGATCGTCTTGGAGATGCTGGAGTCGACCCATTCCTGCGCCGCGGCCTGCATCCGCACATGATCAAGCGGGTCAAGGTCCTGCGCGGTGACGAAATGATCGGGGAAAGGGGCATCATCGAACTTGTCGCGCCACAGCTGCACAGCGTAATCGACGACCTCCTCTTCCGACCGGGTCCCATCCTTCTCCAACACCTTGCGGGTGTAGGCATGGGCGAAGACCGGTTCGATCCCGCTGGACACGTTGCCCGCGTAGAGGCTGATCGTGCCGGTTGGCGCGATGGAGGTGAGCAACGCGTTGCGAATCCCATGCTTGCTGACGGCCGCGCGCACATCCGGGTCCATTGCGCGCATCGTCTCCCCATCGAGGAAGGCTTCTGCGTCAAACAGCGGAAAGGCGCCCTTCTCGCTCGCAAGCTGTGCGGAGGCCAGATAGGCCGCGCGGGCGATCCGGCGTAACCAGTGTGACGTCAGCTGCGCGGCCTCCTCCGACCCATAGCGTTCCCCCACCATCATCAACGCGTCAGCCAGGCCCGTGACCCCCAACCCGATCCGGCGCTTGGCCTGAGCCTCTGCCTCTTGCTCAGGCAGGGGGAAGCGGCTGGCATCGACGACATTGTCCATCATGCGCACTGCGGTGGCGACAAGCTCGCCCAGCGCATCCTCATCCAGTGCCGCGCCCGCGCCGTAGGGATCATCGACAAGGCGGGCGAGGTTGATGGACCCAAGCAGGCAGGCGCCATAGGGCGGCAGCGGCTGCTCCCCGCAAGGGTTGGTCGCTGCGATCTCCTCAGCGTAGTAGAGATTGTTGCGCTGATTGATGCGGTCGATGAAGATCACGCCCGGTTCGGCATAGTCGTAGGTCGAACGCATGATCAGGTCCCACAGAGCCCGCGCCTGAACCCTGCGATAGACCTGTCCATCGAAGGTCAGTTCCCACTCCGCATCTGCCTTTACGGCGTCCATGAAGTCATCTGTCACCAGTACCGAGAGGTTGAAATTGCGCAGACGTGCAGGGTCCTGTTTGGCCGTAATGAAATCTTCGATATCGGGGTGATCACAGCGCAGCGTCGCCATCATTGCGCCGCGCCGCGCGCCGGCGCTCATGATCGTGCGACACATCGAGTCCCATACATCCATAAAGCTGAGCGGCCCGCTGGCATCTGCTGCGACACCTGTAACCAAGGCGCCCTTGGGACGTATGGTCGAAAAATCATAGCCGATCCCGCCGCCCTGCTGCATGGTGAGCGCCGCTTCCCGCAACATCTCGAAAATGCCACCTAGCGAGTCCGGTATGGTGCCCATGACAAAACAGTTGAACAGGGTCACGCTGCGGCCTGTGCCTGCACCAGCGATGATGCGTCCTGCGGGCAGAAACCGGAAATCCGCCAAAGCATCGTAAAAACGTGCTTCCCACGCGGTGCTGTCTTCCTCGACGGCCGCCAGCGCTTTTGCGATTCGGCTCCACGTCTCCTCGACAGTTTCGTCCACAGCCGAGCCGTCAGCCTCTTTCAGGCGGTACTTCATATCCCAGATGCGCTCTGAAATCTGCATTGCGAACTGCGACATGGAACCATCCGGGCTTCTGCTTGATTGAGGGAATGAGTATGTCCCTGCAGGAAGCCCGGTCAACTGCGCCAATTGGTTGCGGTTTGCTACGCTACCTGTGACAATCGCGTTGTACACCAATCGAGACAGACATGAATGACGGCCACGTGAACCTGCTGAAACTCTGCGTCGGCGCGGAAAAAGTCGCCGATCTGGAGGCCTGGCAAAAACGTCAGCGCGCACAGCGAACAGCGCAGGGATTGGAGCCGGTTCACATCCACGTCACGCGCATGTGGCCAAAGCGGCAGGATGAGATCCTGAATGGCGGATCGCTATATTGGGTGTTCAAGGGGCTGGTCCTGGCACGGCAAGAAATTGCACGCCTTGATGAAGTTGTGGGGTCGGATGGCATCCGCAGATGTGGTATCGTGCTTGTACCGGAAATCATTCGGACCCAACCGATGCCGCGCCGCCCGTTTCAGGGCTGGCGATATTTCGCTCCGGAAGACGTGCCTGAAGACCTCGACACTGCCGATGGCGGTGAACCTGAACTGCCGGCCGGGTTGGCAACAGCCCTGTCTGATATGGGCGTGAGATAGCCAAGATGACGCGCGCTGACGATGTTCTCGAAGAAATCCTGAATCCGGCGAGGGATCTGTTCCTCGCGCGGGTGCTGGAGGAGATCGCGTTCGCTGCGGACCGCGACTACGACTGCGAGACCGATGTCATCCGCCGCGATGTCGATGGCGGCCTAGAGCGGTTCGGACCGTTGAACCTGCCAGAGCGCCGTGATTTGCAGGCACGGCGGAACGGGCAGGAATTCCGCTTCGATGTGACAGAGACGCAATCCGTTCAGTTCGATGCGTTCAAGCTGCTGCATGGCGATCTGGGCGAAGTGCTGATCCACCCATTCCGCTGGCAGGCGTTGTCAGTCTATTTCAGCACTAAGGCGGATGAGACCGGCACGGTACCGAACTGGGGCGCCCTGCGTCTCTGGTTTCTTGAAGCGTTTCAGGTTCGGTTCAGCGAAGCGAGTGAGGAGTTTCGCTGCACGGTTCACGCCCTGCGCGGGCCAGAGCGCACGGATACCGGCTGGACCATAAAACTCGATCTCGGCTCCATGCCGGTGGAAGGGCTGCATGATTTGCTCGACGCGCTGGGGCGATTGGACGCGTCAGATGTGACTCTTTCGTCCGATCAGCCGGGTGTGCCGGTCACTTCTGCTGCGCCGGAGGCGTGAAGGACGCAACGCTCATCCGCGCGGCCAGCTCATCAGCAATCTGCCGTGTCTCAGGCGACCAAGCCGCCGTGGCTGAGGCAAACAGCGTCGCCTGCGATTTCAGAATAGGCGCATCGCTCAAGATTTTCAGGTGGTTCGCGCGCAAGGTCTCTCCACTTGAGGTGATGTCGGCCACCACTTCCGCTGTCTCGTTCTTGATCGTGCCTTCCGTGGCGCCCTGACTATCCACCAGCACATAGTCCGCAACGCCATGTTCTGAAAAATAGCGCCGGACGAGATTGTGATACTTCGTCGCCACCCGCAGACGCATACCATGGTCCGCGCGGAACCGCGCCGCCACATCATCGAGATCGTCCATCGTGTCGACGTCGATCCACAGCTTTGGCACTGCGACAATCAGGTCGGCATGGCCAAAACCCATCTCCTGCACAGGTGTGATCACAGATGGGTCAGCGATCTTTTCCCGCACCAGATCAGTGCCGGTGACGCCCAGATGAATACGTCCCGCAGCAAGCTCTCGCGGGATCTCACCGGCGGACAGAAGGACAAGCTCGATCCCATCCAGCCCAATGACAGAGCCTGCATACTCGCGCCCGCCATCGGTACGCGAAATCTCGATGCGAAACTGCGAGAACCACGAGATCGCATCTGCCTGCAAACGGCCTTTCGAGGGCAGACCCAGTTTCATGATGCAGCCTTTCGCGACAGAAGAGCTTCTGGTCGAATGATGCCACCCACCGCAGGTATCGCGGGGCCCAGCGCAGCCGTCAGCGCATCATATCGCCCCCCGGACGCGACAGGGGGAAGATCCGGCCGTTCCCGATCAACGAAGCCGAAAACGAACCCGTCATAATATTCCATGGTGGTCCGACCAAAGCTCGCAGCAAAGGGCAACGCCCCACCATCAAGACCGGCAGCGTCAAGCGCAGCAATCCGGGCTTCCAGTCGCTGAGCGGCTTTGGCGAGCGGTGGGAAGTTATGGGACAACTCTGTCAACTCAGTTAGAGCACTAAACAGGGAACCTTTTGTATCAAGGACTTGCTGCAACATCTGCCGCTGCTCACCACTCAATTCCGGCAGTTCGCGTTCAGCAGCAAGGTCGCTCAATCGCGCAATCACCTCATCGACCGAGCGAATGCCATTCTGAGGTGAAGCGGTCAGCGCAGCGGCCCGCCAGTCCTCAACAGTCTGGTCGAGCAACGCCGCGCGTCGTGTCGTGTTGCTGAAGGTGTCGAGCACGCGCCGGAACCGTTTGGGCCGCCACACATGACGGCGCAGCATCCCCGCACGACGCGCATCAATATCGAGCGCGTCAATCGCCGCAAACAGCACACCCAGATCACCGGTCTCAACCGCCAATCCCTGCCCGGCGAGTGCGGCGGAAAAAAGTGCAAAGACCTCTGCATCGACACGCGCTGCATCCGAGGCATCAAAGATTTCGAAACCAACCTGCAAATACTCAGTCGGACGCCCGCTGCCCGGCTCCTGCCTGCGCCAGACTGGCCCGGCATAAGCATAGCGGGCGGGTTCTGCCCCATGGGCCGCATGCATCTGTGTCACGGGCACTGTGAAATCCGGGCGCAGCATCCGTTCGCCCAAAACCGGGTCCTGCGTGACATAGGCACGTCCGCGAATGTCCTCGCCGTAAAGGTCGAGCAGCACATCCGCATCGAGCAGGGCGCCCGGCTCTACCTTTTGCGCACCGGCTTCGGCGAACAGAGCCATCAGGCGCGAAACCTCTACCTCCAGCCGTTCCAGACCGGTGCCGATTCTGCCATCAGGCATATAGGCGCGCGCGGCGATCATCCCTCGCGCCGCGCGATCATCGCCCGGACCTCTGCAACAAGGTCGGTCCGCGCGACCTCCATCTGTGCGGGCTGAGCCTTCCATTCTTCATTTGTTGTGATGTTGGCGGCCAGCCCCGCGCCGAGCGCAAGATCCTTTAGCTGGATCGCGCCACGCTCTGCCTCGTCACTTCCCTGAATGACCGCAACCGGCGCATTCCGCTGATCGGCATATTTCAACTGTCGACCCATATCCTTGGGATTGCCAAGGTAGAGCTCCGCCCGGATACCCGCAGTGCGCAATTCACCGACCATTGCCTGATAGTCAGCCACCCGGCCCTTATCCATCACCGTAACAACGACCGGTCCGGTCGTATCGGTCGCAATCCGATCTTGAGCGACGAGCGCAGCCAAAAGGCGGTCGACGCCCAAAGACACACCGGTTGCAGGCACTTCCTGGCCGATGAACCGCTTCACGAGGTCATCATACCGCCCACCACCGGCGACGGACCCAAACTGCCGCACGCGCCCCTTCTCATCGAGAATCTCGTGCGTCAGCTCCGCCTCGTAAACGGGCCCGGTGTAGTAACCCAAACCGCGCACGACAGAGGGGTCCACCAGAACCCGGTCCGTGCCATACCCTTGGGCGGCCACAGCCTCCGCAATGGTCTCCAGCTCCTGCACGCCACTCATGCCGATGGCCGATCCAGCAACCAGCTCGGACAACCGAGCTGTGGTTGCCGCATTGTCATCGCGCAAAGCAGACACGAAACCCATGACGATCTCCGCCTGTTCCGCGCCGAGACCCGCACCGTTCGTGAAATCGCCCGAGGCATCCTTGCGCCCCTCACCCAGCAATGCACGCACACCGTCTTCCCCAAGACGGTCAAGCTTGTCGATCGCGCGCAAGACGATGCCCCGCGCCGATTCCTGATCCGGCCCACCAAGCCCGGCGACTTCCATCACCCCGTTGAGCACTTTGCGGTTGTTCACCCGCACGATATAGCCGCCGCGTTCGATTCCGACCGCCTCCAGCACGTCCGAGAGCATCGCACACATCTCTGCATCCGCTGCAACCGTGGGCGTGCCGACCGTATCCGCATCGCACTGGTAGAATTGGCGATAGCGGCCAGGGCCGGGTTTCTCGTTGCGCCAGACAGGGCCGACCGCATAGCGCCGATAGGGCGTGGGCAAGTCGTTGCGATGTTGGGCATAGACCCGCGCGAGCGGTGCCGTCATGTCATAGCGCAGCGCCATCCAGCTTTCATCTTCGTCCTGCCACGCAAAGACGCCCTCGTTCGGGCGATCCACATCGGGAAGAAACTTGCCCAGCGCCTCGACGGTCTCAACGGCAGGGCTTTCCAGCGGGTCGAATCCGTACTGATGATAAATATCGGTGATCGTGCGCAGCATTTGGCCGCGCGCCGTCACTTTGGCCCCGAAATAATCGCGAAAACCCCGGGGATTCACTGCTTTGGGGCGCTGCGGTTTCTTCTTCTTGTCCTTGGCCATCGGATCCGTCCTCATCACCCCGCATGGGTGTCGCGCGCGGTTTAGCCCAGCCCCGTGCATGGGGCAAGCAAGCCGCCCCATTCATCTTTCACCAATACCGCATATTCGTCAGGCGAGCCGGGGGTAAAGCCCCGCATGAAAGACCAGCGGGTGGGCCTTGGCGTCGTGCGAGACGCTCTCGACATGGCCTACGACGATGGCGTGGTCTCCGCCGGGATGGATCGCATGGTGACGGCATCGGAGCACGGCCGCGCATCCTGGAAATTCGGGAACGCCGTCCGGCCCCTCTTGCCATTCCACCTCAGCGAAAGGGGCATCGCCGGACCGCGCAAAGCCTGCTGCAAGATCAAGCTGCTCTGCGTTCAGAATGTGGATGGTGAACCGTTCTGCGAGCGTAAACGCCTCAAACCGGGCGGATCGGCGGGCGGGCGCCCACATCACCAGAGGCGGATCCATCGAGAGAGATGAGAAGCTGTTGGCGGTCATTCCAAGCGGCACATCATCGTTGAGGGCTGTGACGACCGTAACCCCGGTTGCAAACGCACCGCACGCGTTGCGCAAATCACGCTCAGTAAATTCGATCATCGCATCAGCTCCTGCGCTTTTGCAGCTCGTCTATCTGAATTTGCATACGATGCAATCCGGTCTAGGGTTCTTTGCATGGACCAGATCCTCTCAAAATAGCGGCATCGCCATGTCGGAAGCCAAACTTTACCAGCCCGTAAAGGCGCTGCTGGAAGCACAAGGATATACCGTGAAAGGGGAAATCGGCCCCGTCGACCTGATGGCGGTCCGGGGCGACGATCCGCCCGTAGTTGTCGAGCTGAAAACGGGGCTGACGATGGCGCTGCTGCTGCAAGGCGTCGACAGGCTCGCCCTGACGGACCATGTCTATCTGGCCGTGCCTAAGCTGCCCGCACGCGGGCGCAAGGGCTGGGCACGGGTGAAAGCCATGCTGCGCAGGCTGGGCCTTGGCCTGATCGTTGTGCGTGAAGGGATTGCGGAGGTTCATCTGGACCCCGGCCCCTATGCACCGCGCGGCAACAAGGCCCGCACCGCACGTCTGCTCAAAGAATTTCAGCTGCGTGAAGGCGATCCATCGCCCGGTGGTGTCAGTCGAACCGGCATCATGACGGCCTATCGGCAGGCCTGTATCCGTCTCGCAGATCACCTGGCCGAACACGGGCCAACCAAGGCATCCGTTGCGGGTGCAGCCGTTGGCGCAGAGAAGGCCGCACAGCGCATGCGCGACAATCACTACGGCTGGTTCGAGCGTGTTGCGGTCGGGGTCTATGACCTTACGCCAAATGGACGCGCCGCACATCTGGAGCGGCTTGCCGCCTCCGTCGAGACCAATTCGGGAGAGTGAAGCCGCGACCGGGTGCGCCCGATGCATGGACGGCCCCCATCCTTCGCGCTAATACCTTGCGCAAAGGGAGCCTTTCGCATGTCGCTCAACAGTTTCGGTCATCTTTTCCGCGTCACAACTTGGGGGGAAAGCCACGGTCCCGCGCTGGGCGCAACTGTCGATGGTTGCCCACCGGGTGTCGAGGTCTCTGCCGAGATGCTGCAACACTGGCTCGACAAGCGGAAACCGGGAAAAACCAAATTCGAAACCCAACGCCGAGAGCCTGACGCCGTGAAGATCCTCTCCGGTGTATTCGAAGGCAAGACCACCGGCACACCGATCCAGCTGATGATCGAGAATACCGATCAACGCTCAAAGGACTATGGCGATATTGCCGAGACGTTCAGGCCCGGACATGCCGACATTACCTATTGGCAGAAATACGGGATCCGCGACTATCGTGGTGGTGGCCGCAGCTCTGCACGGGAGACGGCAGCCCGTGTAGCGGCCGGCGGCATCGCCCGCGAAGCACTCAAAACCCTCGCGCCAGACCTACGTATCATAGGGGGTCTTGTTCAGATGGGTCCGCACAAAGCAGAGTCGCGGAATTGGGACGAAGTTGAAAACAACCCGTTCTGGACCCCCGACGCCGCCGCAGCCGAGCTTTATGCCACCTATCTCGATGGCATCCGCAAGGCGCACTCTTCTGTCGGTGCCGTGATCGAAGTCGTCGCACAAGGCGTACCGGCCGGCATCGGTGCGCCGATTTATGGCAAGCTCGATACGGATCTGGCCGCCGCAATGATGAGCATCAACGCCGTAAAGGGCGTTGAAATTGGGGAAGGCATGGCCGCTGCCGCATTGACGGGTGAGCAGAATGCGGACGAAATCGACATGGGCCCGGATGGTCCGGTCTACTCTTCGAACCATGCAGGCGGCATCCTTGGCGGAATCTCGACAGGGCAGGACGTGGTGGTTCGCTTTGCGGTGAAACCGACCTCCTCGATCCTGACGCCGCGCCGGTCGATCCGCAAAGATGGCTCCTCCACCGAGGTGGTTACGAAAGGGCGCCATGACCCCTGCGTCGGTATCCGGGCCGTTCCGGTAGGAGAGGCGATGGCCGCTTGTGTCATCCTCGATCACATTCTGCTGCATCGCGGTCAGATCGGCCGAAATCAGGGCCCGATCGGAGGGATCGTTTGATGAAGCGTCTGCTTGCCCTGCTGGCCCTGCCCCTGCTCGCCGCTTGTGAGCGCGAACCGATCATCACCGTGGTGACGGTCCAGGTGGAGCCTGATCGCGTCGTGGAACCTCGTCGCTTTTTCGTTGATGACAACCTGCCTTTCGATCTGACGGAAGGGGCGAACATCAACGACATTCCCGCTGACTGGATCGAGCTGTTTTGCACGCTGAGCTGGGAGACACGCCCCGAACCCGTGACCGGCATCCAGCAATGGAACCCGTGCCTGCGGGCAGACATGTTCAACGATGGCCCTCGCGTCACGCCAGCCCCCACGGCGGCGGTGAGTACGGTTGATGCGGAGTTTCTGCCACCCATCGAGTCTTTCGACCCCACAGAGTTGCAGCGCCTGCTGGGCGGCGGTCTCGTCGAAAATGCCGATGGCAGTTTCTCGCGCACCGACGGATTCTGATCCCTTGCCAGAACAATCCTTTCTTGGCTAAAGGGTTGCCACCGCACCTTTGCGGAAAACCGGAGCGTTTATGTTCGAGCTTGTAACCCGCGACTGAGATGTCCCCGTATGGGATATCGCCAGCCCGCTGATCCCACCCTGCATGTGCGGGTGCAATTGGCGTGTTTCCAAGCTGAACAAGACCAATGAACATTTCAAAAGACGAACAGCGCGTCCTGCACGTGCTGTCCCAAGGCGGTGAAATCCGCCACGAGCGCGGCGCAAACGGAAAAATCGAGCGAGTGCGCTGCTTCACCCATGACGGCAATGTGCTGAGCAACTGCACACTTGCCCTCTTCAGCCGCCTGCGCCGCCGTGGCCTGATCCGCTCCACCGGTGGGAAACCCTATCGCGCCTCGCAATTGGGGCGCAGCGTCGTGCGCGCGCAACTCGACAACAGGACCTGACTTATGACTTACAACTTAACCCCACGCGCACCGCGCGACGATGAAGCCCCGCAGATCATCAATATCTGTGCACAAAGTGGCCTGTTCACATCAGAGGAACTTGCGGGTTTCTCCGAACAAATCGCAGCTGACGCGGCGGCTGGAACCCTTGGTGAGCAGTGGCGCGTGGCCGGGAGGACGGGGATCGAAGCCGCGGCATTCTTCGGGCCGGAGCAGATAGCCGACGGTGTCTGGAACCTGTGGTTCATCGCGGTCCTGCCTGATCGGCGGGGCAGCGCAATCGGCACGCAACTGATTGCCGATGTCGAGCGGGAGGCTGCAAAGCAGGGCGCGCGCCTGCTCATCGTGGAAACCTCCGGCGATGCGAATTTTGCGGCAACACGCCGCTTCTACCGCGCACGGGGCTATGAGGAAGAAGCGAAAATCCGGGATTGGTACGGCGACGGGAGCGATAAGATCATCTTTCGCAAACGCACGTAGCTGCCGCTCATCTGAAACCTCCGTTGGCGATTCCAACTGCGGGAGTCGCCAATGGACGCAAAAATGCCCATTTAATGCTGGCAGGAGGGGTCGTGTTTGCGATTAATGCATCCACGCAGCCAAAGAGCCTGCGCCAGTACCGGTTCCAAGTCAGGAGGACCACCTCGATGAAACGCAAATCCATTCTCGGGGCCGTCAGTGCGGCCGCCATGCTCGCCCTCAGCGCCAGCACGGCCGCAGCACAGGAATACACTCTGAAACTGCATCAGTTCCTGCCTGCGCAGGCCAACGTTCCGGCATCAATCCTCGATGTCTGGGCGGACAATGTTGAAGAGGCGTCCGAGGGCCGGATCGAGATTGAGCGTTATCCCTCGATGCAACTGGGGGGCACCCCTCCGGGGCTGATGGATCAGGCCATTGATGGTGTGGCCGACATCATCTGGACTGTCGTGGGCTATACGCCAGGCCGCTTCCCGTCGACCGAGGTGTTCGAATTGCCCTTCTTCGTCGAGGACGCCGGCGCCGCCTCATCCGCCTTCTGGCAGATGTATGAGACGCGGATGCAGGAGGAATTCTCCGACGTCCACATCCTCGGCACCTGGGTTCACGGGCCGGGCGTTATCCACGCCGCCGAGCCGGTGGAGGTTCCGTCCGACATGAACGGGCTGAAGATCCGCGGCGCATCCCGCCAGGTCAACGCATTGCTGCAAGAGCTGGGCGCAGAGCCCGTGGGCATGCCCGTTCCGGCCGTCCCCGAGGCGCTGTCGCGTGGCGTGATCGACGGCACGACAATTCCGTGGGAAGTGACCGGCGCGCTGCGCACGTCTGAACTGGTCGAGTTTCATACCGAATTCACGGGTAACATGCTCTACACCGTGACCTTTGTGCTTGCGATGAACAACGATGCCTATGCAGAACTGCCCGCAGACCTGCAGCAAGTCATCGATGATAATTCCGGTCTGGAATTCTCTATCTTCGCGGGCAACACGATGGTGGCCTTCGATGGCCCGGCACGCGATATTGCGGTCGAGAATGGCAACGAGATCTTCACCCTGGATGAAGCGCAATCCGCGCTTTGGGCCGAGACGGCTCAACCCGTCTACGCCGCTTGGCTGGCAGATATGGAAGAACGTGGCATCGACGGCCAGGCCCTCATTGACGAGGCCCGCGCCCTGATGGACGCCTACGAGCCCGCCGAATAACCTCAGCTGGGCCGCCCTCGCTTTTGGCTGCCCGTCCTGCCGATCGGACGACATGAAATGCATCACATGTTGATGACACTTTCGCGGCGCATGGCAGTGATCGGCGGGCTGGTGCTGGGTGCACTGGTTCTACTGACAGTCATTTCGGTTGCAGGCCGCCTGCTCAACGGCGCCCTGCATGGCGCATTCTGGCAGGGGACTGCGCCAGAATTGGCAAACGCACTGCTTTCTTTTGGCATCGGGCCGATCAACGGGGACGTGGAGCTAACGGAAGTCGGCATCGCTTTCGCGATCGTCTCGTTTCTGCCGCTTTGTCATATTGCCGGTGCGCACGCGACAGTCGATGTCTTCGCCAGTCGCTTCCCCCCGTTTGTTGCCAACATTCTGGCAAGGATCACCGCAATGATCTTCGCAGCCACAATGGTGCTGATCACGGTGCAGTTCTTTCAGGGTACCTTCAGCAAGGCGCGCAGCGGTCAGACAACATTCCTGATCGAATTTCCGATCTGGTGGGCCTATGCCGCCTGTCTTCCCGGCCTCTGCCTCGCCACTGCTGTCTCAGTCTACCTGGCCGTGCGCGCACCCACAGGGCATCAGCAATGACCGATCTCGCCATCGGCATCGCCAGCTTCCCGGCTCTGCTGTTGCTGATCTTTCTGCGTGTTCCAATCGGTCTTTCGATGTTTCTGACCGGGTTGGTTGGGCTGGTCCTTGTCACCGGTGACACCACCGTCCCCTTCGCCCGGCTAAAGGCGGAGACCTTCTCAACCTTCTCCAGCTACTCGCTCTCCATCATCCCGATGTTCCTGTTGATGGGTCATTTCGCGACCCTCGGCGGTATGAGCCAGGCGTTGTTCAAAGCCGCGGAAAGTTGGCTGGGTCACAGGCGTGGCGGCGTGGCGATGGCAGCGGTTGGGGCCTGCGGGGGATTCGGGGCGATCTGCGGCTCGTCTCTTGCCACTGCGGCCACGATGGGCCGCGTGGCCCTGCCGGAATTGCGGCGCTATGGCTACGATGGCGGATTCTCAACCGCCACCCTCGCAGCAGGCGGAACGCTCGGCATCCTGATCCCGCCGTCGGTGGTGCTGGTCATCTATGCCATCCTGACAGAACAGAACATCGCCAAACTGTTTCTGGCGGCGTTCATTCCGGGCCTTCTGGCGGCATTGGGCTACATCCTCGCAATTTCAATCTATGTCCGGCTCAATCCGAACTCTTCGGGTGTTAAGGCACGCCTGCCCTACGCAGCCCGCCTGCGCGCGTTGCTGGACGTTTGGCCGGTTTTGTTGGTCTTCGGCTTGGTCGTGGGCGGCATCTATCGCGGCTGGTTCACGCCCACCGAAGGGGCGGCAGTCGGCGCATTCGGCACTGGCCTGATCGCGTGGTTCGGGGGCGGCCTCACCCGCACCGCTCTCGTCGAAAGCTTCACCACCACGGCGAAATCGACGGGTATGATCTTTTTCATCATCTTCGGGGCCGCCTTCTACAACGGATTTCTGGCGCTAACACAGGTCCCACAGGAACTGGCGGGTTTCGTGGGTGCTCAGGGGCTCAGCCCCATGCTTGTCCTGATCCTCATCCTGATTTTCTATCTCTTGCTGGGATGCCTGATGGACAGCCTGTCGATGATCCTGCTGACCATCCCGATCTTCTGGCCGGTTGTTCAAGGTCTGGACATCAGCTTCATCACGATGGTGGATCTACAGACGACGCGGCTTGATGCGATGCTCGCCGATGGGGCCGAGATTGCCCCAGCATTGCTGGCCGAAGCACGCGATTTGCTCGCCCAGGGCGTTGAGTTGACCCGCGAACAAACGCGCGAGCTTGGCTTGCGCGGCGCGACAAACGGCGCGCTGAACCGCGCAAATGCAGAGCTTGTGGCCATCTGGTTCGGCATCATCGTGCTGATCGTCGTCGAAGTCGGCCTGATCACGCCGCCCGTGGGGATGAACCTGTTCGTCATAAATGCAATGGACCGCGACACTCCGATCACGCACACCTACCGCGCCGTCCTATACTTCGTCGCATCCGACCTCATCCGCGTGGCCGTTCTGCTGGCATTCCCCGCGATCACGCTGGTTCTGATTTGGTAGCCATTCGACCGCGAGTTGAGGACCAATCTGCATACTTCGCCGGACGCGTCGCAAAACCAAAAGTTATGACGAGCGTCGCCTGCCACCACCCCTGCCAGAAGCTATGCCCGACAGAAGACAACGCTAGTGCGGCGACAACGAAGCCGAGAAGCAGTGCCCGTCCTCGTCCGAAGTTTACAACGTTTCGATAGGCAACAATTGCAAGCGCTCCAAACAAGGGGACCGCAAAGAACCCAACTCCCAACCACATTTCTAGGAAGAAATTATGCGGATGGGTCCATGGTATCGGATATCCTTCTATGATCATTCTAGCATCAGGGGTGCCTTCTACGCCCCAACCCCAGGGTAAGCCCTCTTTCACCAATTCCGCGCTGCTTACCCAAATTCCTATTCTATGGGTTGCTGACATCGCGTGGCTCAACTCAGTCTGCAAGAAACCACTATCGACAAATATCGAAGAACCATTCGCCGCCAGCCATGGCGCACTGAAGGCAAAAAGTGCTGTGAGCAAGAAGATGCCGGTTGCAACATACCTGAAGGCTACTCCAGCAAATCCAGTCACCAAAAGGCAAAGTAGATAGGCCAGTTGCGCGCTCTGCGAGTCACTCGCAAAGCAAACGACGCCTGAAGAAAACAAGATCACTAGAACCAGTGGTTTTGATTGGACTCCGTCGCGAAAAAGGCGAATTGCAATAGCGGCTCCGGAAAACAAATGGACGATTGCGCTCTGGTTCACTCTTTCAAAGCCGGCAAATCCTTCATGCAACACTGGTAAGGCTATAATCGCAACACCGCTTAAGATATGGAGGCCAGTCAACAAAGTGAGACCGCGGTCCGTTGCGGGTATAGCAGGTGCCGCAACAAGAACCCAGCCGGCGAGAATGACGGTGCCGAATCGAAAAGGCTCTGTAATCAAACCAGTTCCAAGCGGATTGAGATAAGGAACCAGCACGTGAGTTGCGGCGATTCCCAAGGCTAGTCCTAAAAAGGGCGGCATAGGGCTCAAGCGCACTAACTTATATTGGCCGGTGATTACGACATATCCCAGCACAATCAACAACAGGATTGGACCCGCTTTGCTTGAAATCGGGGCGGTAATGCAAAGCCCCGCAACAAGCAAACTGAAAGCATCAGGCATGGCTGATCTGTCACGGTCGTTCAACGCAGGTCTCTCATAGGGGCGGCTGTTGGTTCAGCCGCTTTTGCTTTGTCGCCCGTGTCCGTAGGGCGCAAATCGGACGCCCACGATCATTGGGGGTGATGTCAGTTGAAGTCGCTGCTTTCGATCAAGTCGACAATCTGGCCCTCATATCCACGCCCGCGCAGGTATGCTTGGATCTCGCTTGAAATGTGCCAAGCAAAATTCACAAGGACGGGTGGTTTCTGCACCAACTGCTCAAATGCATCGTCCGAGCGAATTGGTATGCGGGTGCCTGGCACATAGTGACCAATCTTCATAGAACCAGGTTTCTCATAGCAGCACTCGATGAGGTCCGTGTCTAGTTCCAGCAACTTGACGAGAATCGCGGCACGTCCGGGAAATGCCTTTGCCGGCAATGGTCCGTGGTCAGCAGCAAGGGCCGCCAGCTGTGCGCGCTTACATGCCTTCCACTGCTCGACATTGCGGTTGAGCGTCGAGAACCGGGCCGCGAACTGAGCCTCTCGAGCATCGATTTCATCAAGCAGGATCGTGCCGTCCGTCGGCCGGTTTGTCATGAACACCCGAATATTGCCGCCATAACGCGACGGGAAATTCACGTCTGCGATCGAGACACCGAGGTTCTGCGCAATGTGCTGGAATGAAGCGAAGCTGTAGGTACGCGGGTGCTCGTGGTAAAATGTATCAAATTGGTTGAGGTCCAGCACCGCGCCAAGATAGTGGTTTTCTACCACCAGAACCGTGCGATCAGACATTAGCACCTTCATAGCACGCAGAACACCACTCAGATCCTCGATATGCGCGAAAACGTTGGTGAACGTGATGAAGTCGGGCTGTCCGTGGGACTCTACAATGCGTGCTGCGACCTCTTCAGACAAGTAGTCCTGATAGATCTGGTGACCCCGCCCTTCAGCGTCCGTCGCAGCACTAGTTGGCTCGATACCTATCCCTTGCGCCCCGTGGCGCGCAAATGCGTCAAGCAGACTACCATCGTTGCAACCGATGTCGACCACGGTCGCATTTGCTAGATCACCAAACTTAGTGGCGCAGTCCGCGGCAAGTTGGCGCATTCCGTCCAGGACATCTGACGTGAACCTCGAACGGTAGTGATAGCTGATCGGAAACAAATCGTGCTTTGGCACCTGATAACGCTGATGCGCTGTGCGACAGTTCTTACAATACAGAATGTCAATAGGGTATTCGGCACACTGGCGCGCATCGCCCACCTCGACAAGGTCGTCACACATCGGATGAAGGCCCAAGTCAAGCACTGCGTCCAGCTCCGTCGAGCCGCAGACTTCGCATTTCGAAATCTCTAGGGTTTCACCCAACATCACCTGTTCCTTCATGGTTGCGGTCCCGCACGTCACCGCTGTTGCATACGTCAGTGATACGGGCTTGTTCAAGCGGTCCTAGAGCCGAAGATCGACGTCACTTCTGTCTAGTACGTATTTGAGGTCATAGACTATTCCCGAGGCTTTGCAGAGGGCACGAATTCCATCAGCGCCCAGCGCGCGGAACTGATCATGAGCAACAGCAATCAAGACGCCATCATACTCACCCTTCAAAGGGTGGTGGATCAGGTCAATTCCATATGCCGCCTTGGCCTCTGTCGGATCAACCCAGGGGTCCCAAACATCGACGGCAACATCAAAGTCGCGCAACTTGGCGATGACGTTAGCAACCTGGGTGTTACGTAGGTCCGGGCAATTTTCTTTGAATGCCAATCCAAGTATCAGAATACGTGCTCCTGAGAGCTCTCCCCTCTTCTTGAGGAGTGCCTTAATAAGCTGGTCTGCCACGTAGGTTGCCATGCCATCATTCAACCTCCGCCCTGACATAATCACACCAGGAGTATAACCTACCGCACGTGCCTTGTGTGTAAGATAATAGGGATCGACCCCGATACAGTGCCCGCCCACCAATCCAGGCTTAAAGGGTAGGAAGTTCCATTTGGTTCCAGCCGCTTCCAGCACTGCCTGCGTATCAATGTCGAGGTGATTGCAAATAACCGCCAGTTCATTGATCAACGCGATATTGAGATCCCGCTGAGTATTCTCGATAACCTTCGCAGCCTCAGCAACTTTGATTGAGGGAGCACGATGAGTGCCCGCTTCGATGATAGTATTGTAAAGAGCGTCCACAAGATCAGCGGTTTCAGGGGTGGAGCCTGAAGTCACCTTCTGGATGTTTGCAAGCCGATGTGTTTTGTCGCCGGGGTTTATCCGCTCGGGGCTGTAGCCGACAAAAAAGTCTTCATTCATCTTCAGTCCAGAATGCAATTCTAGGACTGGCACGCAATCTTCCTCGGTTGCACCTGGATAAACAGTGCTCTCATATATGACAATGTCGCCCGCAGATAGCACCTGACCAATCATCGTTGATGCCGAAATCAACGGCAAGAGATCAGGCTCATTGTGCATCTGGATCGGCGTTGGGACCGTGACGATGAATACATTGCAGTCTGCGAGATCAGCCGAATTTTCGGTGAAAGAAAGAAACTTCGCTTCTTTTAGTTCCTGAGTAGAGGTTTCAAGCGTGCTATCATTTCCGTCTAGAAGCGCCGCGACCCGCGCCTTGTTTATATCGAAACCGACCACCCGTCGCGTCTTGCCGAATGCTACCGCCAGTGGAAGGCCAACATATCCCAAGCCGATTACAGCAATTTTTAATTTGTCCAAACTGTGCATATTTAGTTTGTCCCTGAGAAATATTGATGGGGGCTTTCATCGCGCGCGAAGGATACGCATCCATTAGGCGCTTTTGAGGTCCGCGTCGAGAAACGCTTTTATCTGATCTGAAAGACGAATTGGATCAGTCAAAGGCAGTTTCTGGCGCAAAGTGCGTTCGAGAAGAGTGCAATCAAGCACATTGCGCCGCACGGCGTTTTGGCCCGCATCGCGATAGGTCCATGCAATCTTGCGCTCCAGGACTGCAGGTAGTGCGCCAAGCAACTGATGCATCTGTACAGAGCCCGGTGTAGCGATATTCAAGATGTTGGGAATGTCGATACCGTCCGCAGCCAGCAACTTCCAATGAATCGATGCGAGATCAGAAGGTCCCAAATAAGAGCGTTCGGGTGTAGAGTTGTCGGCGAACTGATCCAGTTGTAGTGGCACATCTCGGGTCGCCATCAAGGCATTGCGCACCAACATGTCACTTCCAGCGGTGGTGGCGTAGCGCAGTACGCTCATTTGCATATCAGTAGTTTGGGCAAAGGCTAGAATCTTCTCCTCACCGATTGCCTTAGATGTAGCGTAGTCGCTTCCGGGCCTCGTTGGTCGACCCTCCTTCAACGTAGAGATATCGTCTGGCTGAGGACCATATACCCCGGCAGTAGATGCATATAGAAACCGCTCCACACCGGCGTCGCTTGCCGCGCGCGCCACCTTGACTGCCGCATCCGCATTCAGCGCAACCATTTCCTCCCGGCCAAGTCCGCTCGTATATGTCACTCCTGCAAGGTGCAGAATGGTTTGCGGCTTAGTTTTCGAAAACCAAGTGCGCCATTCCGCCTCCGATGCGCTCAAATCGATCGCTCGAACAATATGTCCATCAATCTGCTTAATGCGTCTTCCATGATATATGACGTCACCTGCAATGGGATTAATCTTCTGGCCGAACCGCAAAACACGCCCAAACTCACCGGTAATCCCAGTAATCAACACGCGTGGCGACGCTAGCAATTCCGTCACCATTCCCTTGCGCCTCCCGCCAAACTCTAACGCCGGTTTAACCCTGTATTGGTCAAAGGTAAATCAGTGCGGCTTGACTGATCGGACGCGAGAGACGTAAGGCTCGGACCAACCCCGCAAAGTGCCGCCACGACAAGTTTGGATTGAATATTGTCAAGTACGAAGCCCCACCTCATTCTCGTTGGTGCTGACCCCGGCCTGCAAGACGGGCACCACCCAGGCGGGGTCGTGACGCTGTCTGCCGGCATATTGGATCAGGCACGCCGCCGCGGCTACGATTGTACTGTGATCGATACGAGCCGATCGGGATTTGGTGATATCTCGATGCGGGCGCGGGCGGTCAACGGATTCATACGAATGAGAGCGCTCGTGGCGTCACTACGCACCCATCAGAATGCTCCCGTCATAGTCATCGGCGGGTCGGGTTTCAGTTTCATTGAGCGAAGTACAATGGCGCTTCTTGCACGCATCTATAAGCGGCGTTCAATTTTATTGATTGTCGATGGCTGGTACATGAAGGCGGTCGAACGGTCAGGAAAATGGCGCCTCATAAGCCGTATTTGCCTGAAGTTCCCCACAGAAGTCGCCGCGATGGGCGAGCGCTGGCTTCAAATGTATGAACGCCTTGGCGTCGGCCGTGACCGCCTCATCGACTTCAATTTCTTCTTGCCTGAGGGATTTGGCGCGGGAAGAAACCTCGTCCCACGTGACCCCGATGCTCCTGTAAAGTTTGTATTCGTCGGATGGCTTGTCACTGAAAAGGGGCTGAAAGAGCTGATGGCGGCGACAGAGCGCTTGGCCAAAAACCATAGTTTTGAGGTGACAATCATTGGCGGGGGGACAATGCTAGAGGAACTTCGTCAATGGGCCTCAGAAGTGCCTGACAACGTGGCAATCCGTGTTCCCGGATGGATTCAGGGCGATAGTCTCCAAGTTAGGATGGCAGAGGCTGATATCTTCGTTTTGCCTAGCTATGCTGAAGGATTTCCAATGTCGCTCATTGAAGCCTTCACTTTGGGTCTCCCAGCAATAGCGACTAATGTGGGTGGCATCTCGGGTTCGCTTATATCGGGAAAGAATGGGCAATTGATCCAGCCGCGCGATATCGACAGCCTAACCGAAGCGATGGAAAAATACCTGTCTCATCCTGAGCAGATTGCGATACACGGCAAGAGCGCTCTCCAAACTGCATACTCGCGCCATGATCGAGAGACTAATACCGCACTCTTGTTGGATGCGTTGCACCCCACGGGATCACACCCAGCGTTCGAGGACTGAGGAAAAAACAATGTGCGGGATTTCAGGCTATTCGGGTGACGCGCCAATCGGGTTCCTTGAGCGCGCGGTACGTTCGCAGCGCCATCGTGGACCTGATGCGGAAGGCTACTTTGAGGCAAAAGGAATTGGTTTAGGGCACAACCGTCTCGCCATTCTCGATCTTTCATCAGCCGGCGCGCAACCCATGGTAGGCCCTGGCGGTCAAACACGTGTCGCCTACAACGGTGAAATTTACAACTTTCGCGACCTGCGCGCAGAACTGCAGGCTAACGGTGCTTTATTCAAAAGCGAGTCGGACACTGAGGTCATCCTGCATCTGTATGAACGAGACGGGGCAGCATTTCTGGAGCACCTCAACGGTATTTTCGCCATAGCGTTGTGGGACCCCAGAGATGGTAACTTGCTTCTGGCGACGGATCGGATGGGTGTGAAACCCCTCTACTATATCGAGCGAGACGGTCTTGTCGCTTTCGCCTCAGAACTTAAGGCACTGACAGAATTGTCGGATCTGTCACTACCGATGGACCCGTCCTGCATCGCACGTTATTTGAGTTACCTCTGGTCGCCGGGAGCGGACACTCCGGCACCAGACATCAAGCTGATGTCGCCTGGCTCAGCTCTGTCCGTCAAGGATGGTCACGTAGAGCGGAAATGGACTTGGCATCGTCCAATTTCAGGGTTCAGCACTCTGCAAACCGATGCGACGGATAAACTAGTGACCAAGACGAGGTCGCTTGTACGGCAGGCGAGCCTCCGGCAGATGGTCTCCGATGTTCCAGTCGGTGCCTTCCTCTCCGGTGGTCTCGACAGCTCTGCGATCGTTGCGTTTGCGCGTGAGGCGTCTGCAGATTTACCATGTTTCACAATCCGTATGACTGGCGGTCAGGACGACGACCAGACAGACGATCTGCCTTATGCAGAACGCGTTGCAAGGCATTTAGGTGTCGATTTGAGTGTGGTCGAGGTGTCCCCAGATCGCCTTGCGCAAGATGTGGAACGCATGATCGGCCAACTTGATGAGCCGCTGGCAGATCCGGCCGCGCTGAACGTGTCCTATATTTGCGAGCAAGCCAAGTCGGCTGGCATATCGGTACTACTCTCAGGCACGGGTGGGGACGATCTGTTTTCGGGCTACAGGCGACATCAAGCCATCGAAGCCGAACGTTACTGGACATGGATGCCTCGTTCGGCGCGTGCCGCCCTACGGCGCGGTTCTGGCATCGCCGCGCGCAATTCCACGCGCCTTCGCCGAGTCGCGAAACTGTTTGAAAATGCTGACGCATCCGACGACGAGCGGCTGATCGCTTATTTTCGGTGGACTGCTCCAGAAAAGGTGAAGGCCCTCTTGTCCACAGAAATGCGCGGAGATCTCGCCCGCGAGGTTGATGCGCCGTTACAAACGTATATGGATGAGCTGCCACCTTCACTGACCCGCATGTCGCAGGCACTGGCACTCGAACAACGCTTCTTCCTTGCCGATCACAATCTCATCTACACCGACAAGATGTCGATGGCACATGGTGTGGAGGTACGCGTACCTTTTCTAGACAACGATCTCGTCACGTTCAGTCAGGGACTGCCCGACGATGTACGTGTACGGAAAGGACAGGCGAAGTGGATCCTGAAAAAGGCGATGGAAGCCGAGCTGCCGCATGATGTGATCTATCGGCCCAAGACAGGTTTCGGTGTCCCGCTGCGGCGCTGGATGACCCACGATCTGCTACCCCTGCTGAACGATACGCTTTCCCATGCCTCGCTGCGCAAACGCGGGATATTCGATGCCGATGCGGTGCATCGGCTTATCGCGCAGAACCAGCGCGGTGAGATCGACGCCTCATACACGCTCTTTTCGGTGCTGAGCATCGAACTGTGGCATCGCGCCTTCAGGGATCCGTTAGCGACGACCGCTCTGGCATCACAGACAGGAACGCATCCGCCAGCTGCCCACTGATCGCGGCGCGATCATATTTGGCAATGAAGGCGGATCGATCGGTCTGGCCGGTGTCGAGGGATCGAAATGCCCTCAATGCCCCATCGACATCACAGGGCGCGAAAAGGCCCAGATTGGGAATCTCTGACCGGGCGAACTCCGCCGCGTGTCCGCCGATCCCGGCAAGAATCGGCTTTTCGGTCGCGCCATATTCGAAGAGCTTTGAGGGCAGCACCTTCTTGAACGCGTCATAGTCGTTCAGATGCAGGAAGAGCACATCGGCAGCGCGGTAAAGGTCAAGCAGGTCATCCCGCCCGACAGGCTTGCGCAATTCGACGTTGGACAGTCCCCGTGCCGCGATTTCAGCCTCAAGGGCGGGCCGCGTTCCGCCGTCACCTACGAGGATGATCTCGTACCCATCGCCCAAACCTTCAGCGAGGCCGGGCACGATCCGGTGTAATCCCTGCCCTGCGCCCATGTTTCCGGCGTAGAGCAAACGTATGGGCTGCCCGCCTTCGTGGTCTTTTCCAAACGTGCCGACGCGATCGATGAATTCGCGGTCAATTCCATTGGTGAGGTAGCGAAACGTTGTCTGCGGATAGCGCCGCTCGAAATAACTGGAGAACCCGCGCGAGACCAACGTAACAAGATTAGCCCGCCGGATCGTCCACTTCTCGACCAGATCAAAAAAGGGAACGGCGACGAAGGCGAGCTTGCGCGGCAGGACATCCCCTATCGTGTCGACGAAGATATCGCGGATATCGAGGCAAAGCCGCGCTCCATCCCGTTGCGCGATGTAGGCCCCCAACGCCGCTGTCATCAACCGGCTCGATGTCGAGATGACGAGGTCATACCGGGTGTCACTGGTGAGGCGCAGCACCTCACGGGCGAAGGCGATGAACGTCTTGGCCTGATCGATGAACCCGCTTTGATGCTTGGGCAACGTGATCCGACGGACGCGGGCGCCGCCAATCCGCTCCTCGTCCGCCGCTTCCTTGCTGTAGCTGCCATATCGGGTTGGCTTCGCCGTCACGACGTCGAGTTGATCCTCCGGCCCGAGCCGCTCGTTCAGCGCATTGACCAGTGGACCCATCCGGAATGATCCCGCGCTGAGGTCGGGGGGAAAATAGAGCGAAAGCAGGAGGATTCTCATGGTCGGTTTCGCTTTCTCAATCCGCGGCTGCCCAGCTGATCCGGGTGATCAGTTCGCGATCGTCGAACCGCACCCGAAGGCAACTGTTTGGCACCGCGCGCCCAAATTCCGGATGCCAGTTTCCATCTTCGACTTCAACGGAGCGTGCACCGACGAAAGAGAACACAACACCGCCCCCTTTTGATGTGGCGGTCCTGAAAACAAAATCGTCCTCCCCGCTGGAGACTGGTACCCAGTCGGGATGCAAGTGAAAAAATGCCTCCGCCTTTTCAAAGGGTCCGCTCAGACGATCCACGACCTCCAGCGTGGTCGCGCCGAGGGTCCAGCTGCGCGCGTGCGTGCACGGGCCGTAGCCATCGTGCTCACAGGTCACTACGCCCTCATCAGTGATCGACAGATTCAAGGGGTACGCTTGCCGCCCCACCCGAAATCCTGCCCATACGTCCGAGGAGTTGCGACCATCCACGACCACTGTGGAATGCGCCGCCGTACCGCGCTGCGCCGCGCGTTCTGGTCCCAACCCGTAGACCGAGGTTCCGCCGTTCACGACGATGCGCTGCGCGCCGTTCGAGAGTTCGAAGGACAGCGTATCCGCATGCGCGTGCGCAGGCAGGTAGCGCGGGCCCAACGGCGCACAATCGAGCAATGCGACCGTATCACCGCGCTGGCAGCGAACATAGCCACTCGGCGCAAGTTCATGGACACCTTGCTCTGGCACGGGCTCAGCCCCAAATCCGAGGCGTTCAGCGTAGTGGTTCAGCGCATCGGCCTCTGCAGCGATACCGAATGCCGCATCATTGAATAGCCCAATCCGGCCGTCTGGATGGCTCATCATCTGCATCCAGCGCAAGGCGGCGGGAATGCGCGGACGAATGACATCCTCCAAATCGCGGAGTGCAGGTTTGTCAAAGGATTGGCATAAATTTACAAGGTCGAGCAGATCCTCTAGGCCAAGAGCATGATACATCGGCGACCGCTCGAACTGCCCACCATCGTCCAGAAATTGCTCAGGCGTCTCTTCCAGCAGAATACGCAAACCCAGGGTCTCCGCGCGCTTTCCCAATGAGCCGTTCAGCAGGACGCTGGCAAATACCAATGCCTTGCCATTCACATAGAGATGATTGCCCAGCAGATGCCATTCGATCCGCTGCAGCAGCCAATCGGTTTGCTGCGCGAGACTGGCCCGAGCCGCGTCGTCCAATGTGCCGCCGTGCAACCAAAACTTGACCCAGTTCACGATGCGCAAGGAAACCGTGTAAGGCTCCCACCCTGATCCGTGTGGAGCAGGGTTTTCCTCAATCCACCACGCGATCAGACCTTCAGGGTCGCACGGATCCTTCTGCACCAGGGCGTCATGGTAATGGAGGTTATATCGCCAGAGCTTGCTGACATCGGGATCGTCCCATCCACCTCTGGCCAAATCATACTCTTCATTCAGAAAACGGAACAGGCCGTTGGCCAACTGGCTGTTCGGCTTTCGAATGGCGGATTGCCATCTCTCTGGACGCATCTGCAGCACGGGTGGCGCGAAGCTGCGCACTTTCGGGCGGGCGAGCCGACGCGCGATCCGGTTGGTGATTTGCACCGAGCGCAAGGGGCGCACGGTATGCCAAAGCCGCCGCGATTTCGCGATCAGCTCGGTCACCGGCAAAGAAGCTCCCGCAGTTTCGCGGCAATACGTTGCCCCGCCTGTCCGTCCCACAGATCGGGAACCTTCCCGGTCTTGCGGACACCGCCCAGCAACTCCGCCAACGCCTTTCGCAGGGCGGTCGGTTTGGTTCCGACCAGGATGTTGGTGCCTTCGGAGACTGTTTCCGGTCGCTCTGTATTGTCGCGCAATGTCAGACAAGGCACACCCATAACCGTTGTCTCTTCTGTAATACCACCACTGTCGGTGATGACCCCGAGCGCGTGCTTCGCGAGATAGTTGAACTGATGATAGGGCTGGGGTTCGACCACAATCAGCCGGTTTGCAAGATCGCCGAACCCCTCAAGCGTTGCGATGGTTCGCGGATGCGCCGGATAAACGATGCGCATATCTGCAGCCGTTTCCGCCACCGCTTCCAGCAAGGCCCGGAAGGGCGCCGCATCATCGACATTCGCGGGGCGGTGCAAGGTCAAAAGAAGGTAGTTGTCAGGCGCTAGCCCCTGCTCCGCCCAAAAATCGGGGGGGGCCAGCTGCTCCATATTCGCGAGAAGCGTGTCGATCATCGTGTTACCGACGAAGAAGATACGATTCTCAGACACACCTTCGCGCGCGAGAGTCGCATTCGCGTTGTGGCTGGTTGTAAAGAACCAGTTCGAAATCGCGTCCGTGGCCAGCCGATTAATTTCCTCCGGCATCGACCAGTCCCCAGATCGTAGACCGCCCTCCACATGCGCCACGGGGATGCCCAGCTTCTGCGCAGTCAGCGCGCACGCGACCGTCGAATTGACGTCGCCTACTACAAGACAGCACTGAGAACGCTCCTTGAGCAGAACTTCCTCGTAACTCATCATAATCTTGGCCGTCTGGGTGGCCTGACTGCCGGAACCGACCCCAAGATTGATATCGGGATCCGGAATGTTGAGTTGGCGAAAGAACGTGTCCGACATCCGGGCATCGTAGTGCTGACCGGTGTGTATGAGCCGATACCGCAAACCCGAACCAGAGGCCTGGAGCGCATGGATGATCGGCGCGACTTTCATGAAATTCGGGCGGGCGCCGGCGATAATATCTATGAGCGGCGTATTCATGCGATCCGCTCCGCGAGATCGATTGACAGACGGGAGACCTCGAACATCTCGGACGCAGGGATCGGCGTCGGATCTCCTTTTCTGACAGCCTCAATGAAGGCGTGTGCACATGCGGCGTGCCCCTTGTCCTGACGCCACTGCCGCATCCGCGAGAAGCCTTTCCAGTTGTAGCCGCGCAGATGCCGGAAATTGTCGAGATAGAGCGCCTGTCCCCCGCAAAAGACCTCGAACCGTTCTTTCGGAAGGGATTGCGGACCGTTCGCGAGGTACTGGATGGTCGAGAGGCTCCCATCCTCTCCTCGCAGCGAAATTGCCACGCTGTCGCGGGTGGGCGTGTCCATCGCCATGATTTGAGCGTCGGCAATCCGCGATCCCATCATATCCCGCGCAAGGTCCAGGAAGTGGCAGGCCTCCCCGATGATGCGGCCACCGCCGATCTTTCGATCCTGCGTCCAGTGGTCAGCCGGAATGGCGCCTGCATTGATGTTCATCGAAACCGCGATGGGGGCACCTTTCGCCCGGATCAGCGATTTCATCTTTTCCACCTGCGGGGCAAAGCGGCGATTGAAGCCGACCATCACCTGCAGGTGCGGTGCTGCGGCAGTCGCGGCCTCAATCCGGTCCAACTCATCATGCGTCAGTGCCAGCGGTTTTTCGATGAACACATGCTTGCCCGCGCCAAGGGCTGCGCAGACTTGATCGGCGTGCAAATCGTGGCGGGTCGAAATCACCACGATGTTGACGTCCGGATCGGTGAGCACGGCTTCGAAATCGGTGGAACTGTTCGCAAACCCCAGCTGACGCGCAACCGTCGTACCGCTGATGCCCGCCTGCGAAACTATGGTGTGAAGCTGGGCACCTGCCTTTTTGAAGGCTGGCCCCAACGTGCGGGCTGTATGGTTCCCGGCGCCGATCATCGCGATCGCCGGTCCGTTCTCTGCGCGCTTCTCCTGCGCGGGAACGGCAACATTAGGCGCACGTAAGTCTGCCTCAGGCAGGTCCTCCGCCGTTCGATACGTCAAAAGGATACCAAGCGTCTCTGCCGATGCATTCGCAAGCGCCTCATAGGCTTCTTCGGCCTGATCGATATCGAAACGGTCCGTCATCATGTCGCTCACATCGAGCTGACCACACGCCATCAGGCCCAGCACTGCTTCGAAATTCCGCTGCTCCGTCCAACGGACGAAGCCGGGCGGATAGTCGAAACCGGCCGTTTCGTAGTCGGGATCGTAGCGGCCCGGTCCGTAGGAGCAACTGACCTGGAATGTCAGCTCCTTCTCGTAGAAATCCGCGCGCGAAAGCTCAAGCCCGGCCACACCGACGAGAATGATCCGCCCGCGCTTCCGAGACATCTTTGCCGCGTGGCTGACCGGATCGTTGCTCGTCGTCGCAGCAGTGATCAGAACACCGTCAACACCACCGACGCTGTGACCGATCATCGCTGACACCGCCGCGACCGGATCAACGCTATCGCCCAGCTGGACCGTTTCCGCCCCATAGCGACGCGCAAGCTCAAGACGGCTGGCGCTGTAGTCGAGCCCAATCACGCGGCAGCCATTCGCCCGCAGGATCTGCACTGTTATAAGACCGATCAGACCAAGCCCGGAAACAACAAAGGTCTCGCCCAATGTCGGCTTGGCCAGCCGGACCCCCTGCAACGCGATCGCCCCCAGAACCGTGAAGGCCGCTGCGTCGTCACTCACTGTATCGGGGATTTTGGCGCACATATTCTTGCCGACGCATACAGCTTCGGCATGGTGCCCGTTCGACACGACACGGTCCTCGACCGCAAAGCCCTCAACCAGCCCGCCAGTTTCCAGCACCTGCCCGACGTTGCAGTAGCCCAGCGGCAAGGGCTGACCCAACTTGTGAAACACAGCCTCCAGCGTCGGTGCGATGCCGTTTGTCCGCATCTTGTTCAGCACCTCGCGCACGCGCTCCGGCTGCTGCCGCGCCTTCCCGATGAAGCCCGCCCGCCCGAACTCGACCAGCATCCGCTCGGTCCCCGGAGACACTAGCGTCCGGCTGGTTCTGACAATCACATCCTGTGGACCGGGGGCGGGGCAGGGGATCTCGGTCAACTCGGTCTTGCCCGAGCCCAGATTTTGCAGAATTTGTTTCATGCCTGTGGAGATACTGGCTAAGAAGACCGAATAACAGAGCCTTTTCATAAGGGATCGGAAATCGTGTCCGACAGGCAAGACGCCGCTTCAGGCCCCATCGGTAAACTCGGGCAAAACAACTTCGATCTTGTGCGGCTTTTCGCGGCGACACAGGTAGCGCTTCTTCACATGATCTCGCACCTGCAGATGGATGGCGCGATTGCCGTGCCGCTCGCATGGTTCCTGTCCTATTTTCCCGGCGTTCCGATCTTCTTTTTCGTGAGCGGGTTCCTGATTTCCCGCAGCTACCTGCGCAGTTCGAATTGGCGCTCATATGCCATGAACCGGTTTTTGCGTCTCTATCCTGCGCTTGCGGCCTGTTTCGTCGTTTCGGTGCTACTGGTCGCCGCGTCGGGATATTTCAGCGAGACGCCGCCCCCGCTGAACGATTTCGCTGTATGGATCGCGGCACAACTGACGGTCCTGCAAGTCTACAATCCCGATTTCTTGCGCGGGTTCGGTGTGGGCGTTCTGAACGGTAGCCTGTGGACGATCCCCGTCGAGATGCAATTCTACATCGCGTTCCCGATCTTGATCGCACTCCTCGGGCCGGGGCGGCGGGCGCTCGCCCTTGCGGCCGTGGGCTTCATTGCGATCTACATCGGATTTGGCGTGCTTGCGCGCAATGGCGGTCTAGTTGCCAAATTGGTCAGCGTGACGTTCCTGCCGTGGTTCGGGCTATTCCTGCTGGGCGTTCTGGCCTCCCTGTCGTGGGAGCGCCTGAGACCATTCGTAGAAGGGACGTTCATCTGGTGGGCCGCCGCCTATGCGGCTGCGCACGCGCTGTCTGCGACACTTCTTCCCAGCTGGGGTCAGTTGGGAAACATGATGAGCCTGCCCTATGTCTTCGTCCTGTGTGGGCTGGTGCTGTCTGCCGCGTTCACGCGTCGGGGACTTGCGGACCGCCTGCTGCACAAGAACGACGTGTCTTACGGCATCTACATCTACCACATGCCGTTCGTGAACCTCGCGCTGTACTGGGGTCTCGCAGGATCCGCGGGTGGTGTTGGACTGGTGCTTGCGGGCACGTTCGGCTTTGCAGCTCTGTCGTGGTTCGTCGTAGAGCGGCCTGCGCTGCGCATGAAACCGACAGTGTTGATCCGGCGGTGAGGGACGAACTGCCCATAATCTCTTGACCGGAACGGCGGGACGGGTCAGTGCGATGGACATATAGAACCTGCTCCGATTGCGCTGAGATACGATATGACGCACCCAATCCCCTACAGACCCGAAATCGATGGACTAAGAGCGATCGCCGTCGGTGCAGTGGTGCTCTATCACGCTGAGTTCATCGCGGGTAGCGCGAGCCCGGTCTCTGGCGGATATCTGGGCGTGGATATCTTCTTCGTCATCTCCGGCTACCTGATCACCTCGATCCTCGTGAACCAGATCGGTAACGGGACATTCTCTTTCGCGACATTCTACGCCCGGCGGATCCGCAGGCTTCTACCCGCACTCATGGCAGTCATCGTCGCTTCCTCAATCACAGGCTGGTTCCTCCTGCTGCCACCCGACTTTGTCGGCTTCGCGAAATCCGTCCTCTCGACCATCGTGTTCGGAGCGAATTTCTGGTTCTGGAGCGACATAGGCTATTGGCAGGCGGACAGCGCTCAGGTGCCGCTGCTGCATACATGGTCACTCGCGGTAGAAGAGCAATATTACCTGCTTTTCCCGCTTTTCCTGACCCTGCTTTTGCCATGGTCGGCGTTGGGGGTCAGGTATCTCGTCATCTGCCTCGGGATCGCATCACTGATCCTCGCGCAAGTTCTGGTTTATGCTGCGCCGGACGCGGGGTTCTACCTGCTTCCGTCACGTGCATGGGAGCTTCTTGCCGGAAGCTATCTCGCATTGCGCGAGCCCGCAAGAAACGCCCCCGCAACTGCGCGTCAGGCAACAATTTGGCCGTTGTTTGGGATGTTCTGGATCGTTCTGTCGATCATTCTGTTTTCGGGCGGGACGGAGCATCCCTCAGTCATAACTGTCATTCCGGTAGGCTGTACTATGCTTATCATCTGGTATTGCAACGGACGTGACATATTAAGCCGGATACTGGGCAGTAAGCTGTTCGTATTTTTCGGGCTGATCTCTTATAGCTTCTACCTTTGGCATTACCCGGTCTTCGCCTTCTTTCGCATCAAGATGGCGACCTACTCGGTCTATGACATCGCGGGCTGGATCGGGATCGCCTTCGTTCTGTCAGTCATCAGCTACTACCTCATCGAGCAGCCGTTCCGCAGAAGACTCCCGTTTCGGTTGGTTGCCGGTTTCGTGATTGCGACAAGCCTTGCCGCAGCCGCTTTTGCGGTGCAGGTCATTCGCATGGATGGGTATCCTGACCGGATGCCGCATATCCTGTCGGAAGACTTCACGCATTACCCTTGGTTGATCATGCGCAATGAGGCGGATGAGCATTGCTTCGGCGACTACGGGAAGGAGAGCTTCTGCGTCTTCGAGCCGGACGCGGCGCGCGGGGACGTGATCCTTGCGGGTGACTCCACCATGGAGGCACTTTCCGTTGCGCTGACGCCCCGCCTCTTGGAGCAGGATCAGCGGGTGACAAGCCTCAACAGCTCAGCCTGCTTCTTCCTGCCCGGGTTCCGTGCCATGAATAGTGGCCAACCGAGAGTAGTCCCGGACACACCGTGCGATTTCGACTACCAGGCGCGCCGACTCGCCGAGATCGAGGCGATACGTAACGCGACCGTTATTTTAGGCGGCGCATTTGACCTTTACCTCGAAAATACATCTTACGGTTTCGAAGCAGAGGACGGACGCACTCCAATCGCGACCGGGTATGTCAACGCTGTCAACACGCTTCTGGCAGGCGGTTATCGCGTCGTTCAGATTGCTCCATTTCCGCGTTTTGACGACAATGTGAGTCAAGCAATTCAGCGTGAAATTCAAGCGATCCGCAGCAGTGACGGCGTGCCGGTCAGTGAAGACGATTTGGTGGCGTTCGAAGCCCGCATTCGGTCAGTATTGTCTTATCCCGAAAGCCGTTATACCGAAAGAACTGAGGCCGCCTTCGCAACGTTCGGTAGAATTGATCACCACGCCTATACCGTTGTCGAAGTTGCGTCGCTGTTTTGTGACACACTCGTCGCCGATACATGTCTTAGCAACAGCGGACAGAGGATGTATTTCTCAGATCAATTACACCCGGGGCGATATGGGGGCGCACTGATCGCTGACGCCGTTTTGGACCACCTTGCCGCCGAGGGGATTATTCGCCCCGAATAAATTTCTGTGCGCTACGTTCCAGCGTTGCGTCATCTGGGCGATCAAAAGATGATGTTGCGTGATGCGGCGTCAGCAAGACTTCACGAGCAAGGTTTCGCTGCAAACCCGATGCAGTAAGCAGCAGCGCTTTTGCCTCTAAATCGATACACCGGCGGATGTATTCGGCAAATTCCATCGCATCCGCGCAGCGGGACGCACTCAACAACTCCCTCAATGCCTCTGCCCCAAGGGTATCATCAGGCAGCGTCAGATCGAGCAAAGCACGAATGCTGCGCGCCAGCGGACGCTCGGCAGACTGCCACTCCTCCCGCGTACTAAGAACCTCGTCGTTCACCGTGATCGTACCTGGTTCAACCGCGTAGTCGATGGCCAGTTTCCTATCCCGGCGCGTTCTGGCAGTTAGTCTACGTTCGCGTCTGTAAGCGTTGCGCGAAATCGTCAATGTGAGGTTTGCGGATGGACGACTGTTTGCCTCAAGCTCGCAATCGATTGTCAGCCCGCGACCATCGATATGAAACTTTGGTGTTGCAGATGTAACCCGAACACCCGGTAGGAAAAGATCGACAATCGACCAGATGTGCGATGCTTGATCAAGTGCTATGTGTGTGGCCCAGTTTGCTGATTTGGCGGCACCTCCTCGTTGCTCCTCAGCCGGGTCGCACCAACTAGCTTCCATCTCAAGCACATCGTCTCGTGCACATAGCGCTGCGAATTGCTGTATGTAGGAGGTCGCGCGAAATTCGTAGTTCACGAACAGCTCAACCGGAGCCTTACAAATCTCGATCATCCGAGCTGCAGCCTCAGGGTTTGAAGCCATTGGCTTCTCAACCAATACCCGTTTAGGTGAACAGAGCCGCACGATGGCTGCAACATCTACTTCATGCTGAGGAGTAGCTGAAGCAACTATCGCAAGATCAAGCTCCGGCCAGCCATCCACCTCCGCCAAAGCTTCACATACTGTCAACTCTAGGCCCGGTCTCGCTCCTGTCACCCCTTCAGCGAAGCGCCTCGCTGCGTGAGTACCCTTTCCGGCCACCCAGATGAAGCGGGACCCGTCGACTAGAACGTCCGTCAGCACTCTTGCCAACACTATACTCCAGCGCCCACCACCGCGCAAAAGCACTGTTCTGGAGTCGCTGTTGACAGCCGTCACTAATACACCTCTGCACATTACTTCGCTGCTCGTATTGCCGATCATTTAGTGGCATACAGCGCTCAGCGCCATTTAACTCCGAGAAGAGAAACTATGAAAGTCGTTATCCTAGCAGGTGGCTTTGGAACACGTATTCGAGACGTGAGTGAGGACGTCCCGAAACCTATGATCCCCATTGGTCCATATCCAATCCTCTGGCATATAATGAAAATCTATGCAGGATTTGGGCACAAAGAATTTGTGGTATGCCTTGGCCACAAAGGTAACGTCATCAAAGACTTCTTCCTCAACTTACGCGCGCGCACCCGCAATCTGACGGTTGATTTTGCTAATGACGGCGAGATCCTGTTCCACGACGAAGTCGAAGCGCTCGATTGGAAGGTAACGCTTGTTGACACCGGCCAGACTGCAATGACCGGTGCCCGAATTGGTGCAATCCGTGAGTATATTGGTGATGAAGATTTCATGCTGACCTACGGTGATGGTGTTAGCGACGTGGACATAGGTAAGCTAGTCGCTTTCCACAAAGACAGTGGTCGGGTTCTTACAGTAACAGGGGTGCGCCCTCCTGGCCGCTTTGGGGAGATCGTCGCCAACGAAACAGGTATCGTGAGTGGGTTCAACGAGAAGCCTCAAACCTCCGGCGGGCGAATTTCCGGTGGGTTCTTCGTCGCCACCTCGAAACTGTTCGACTACCTCGAAGACCGAGACGATTTGGTGTTTGAGCAGGAACCGGTTAACGCTATCGTCGCAGATGGTCAGCTCGCCATGTATTCCCATGATGGGTTCTGGCAGCCGATGGACACCTCACGCGAGTACCGGCTGCTGAACGATCTGTATAAGTCAGGCAACTCCCCATGGTTGCCGAAGCTATGAGTCTATCGATGGAATCTCTTACTCGTGCTTATCGTGGACGACGCGTATTCGTGACTGGGCACACTGGCTTCAAGGGCACTTGGCTGAGCACATTGCTGCACGATCTTGGGGCCGAAGTCTGCGGATTTGCACTGGCGCCAAACACATCGCCCAATCACTTCGATGTGCTGGGTCTAACGAACGCGATGCACTCCGTCATCGGCAACGTGGACGACCTCGATCATCTGCGGGGCACGATGGCTGAATTCGCGCCTGAAATCGTGTTCCACCTCGCCGCTCAACCGCTTGTACGGCAGTCCTATCACGACCCGGTTGAGACCTTTCGCAGCAATGTTCTGGGCGCGACGCATTTGCTGGAGGCCGTGCGACAGACAGACAGCATACGCTCGCTGGTGTTCATCACGTCGGACAAGGCCTACGAGAATGTAGAGTGGGTCTGGGGCTACCGCGAAACAGACCGTCTGGGCGGACAGGATCCTTACAGCGCCTCGAAGGGAGCAGCCGAGATCGTGTACTCCTCTTACGAGCGGTCGTTCTTCGCGCACAGACCCGACCTTGCCTGCGCTGTTGCGCGCGCGGGGAACGTGATCGGAGGTGGCGACTGGTCAGCAGACCGGATCATCCCCGACTGCGTACGCGCCATCGAGGCGGGTGAACCGATCAGGTTGCGGAACCCGAATGCGACGCGGCCTTGGCAGCACGTGCTCGAACCCCTCTCCGGCTATGTTCTGCTGGGCGAACGCCTGCTCAACGCCCCCGGGCAGGGCAAGGGCGCCTGGAATTTCGGCCCCTCCACGCATGAGGTGCGCACCGTCAAGGATGTCGCCGACGCGATCATCGCGCATCTGGGAAGCGGGCAGGTCAAGATCGAGCAGACCGAAGGTCAGCCACACGAAGCCCAACTGCTCCAACTAAACTGCGACAAGGCCCATCAGTTCCTCAACTGGCGACCACGTTGGGGCGTCGACAAGACACTCGAGGCGACCGCGCGCTGGTATGCGGAATTTATTAAGGGCGCTGACATGCAGGCGGTCACGCGGGCGCAAATCGCCGAGTATTTCGAGGGCTCCGCATGATTCACGACGTTGTCATCACACCGCTCAGGCAGATCTTCGACGAGCGCGGCAAGGTCATGCACATGATGCGCGATGATAGCCCGGTCTTTCGCAAATTTGGGGAGGTATATTTCTCATGCACCTATCCTGGTGCGGTAAAGGCATGGCATCTGCACAAGCGCATGACGCTCAACTACGCCGTGCTTGTTGGACAGCTGAAGGTCGTTCTCTTCGACGGACGGGATGACAGCCCAACGAAAGGCGTTGTACAGGAACTGTTCATTTCGCCCGAAAACTACCAGCTGGTCACGGTGCCGCCGGGCATTTGGAACGGGTTTAAGGGGATCGGTGACAAGATGTCTATCGTCGCAAACTGCGCCGACCTGGCCCACGACCCAGGTGAAATCATCCGCAAACCGGCCTTTGACTCGTCGATTCCATATGATTGGGCCCTCAAACACAGATAAGGCGGTCCGCACCATGCCGAAAGTCGTTATAACGGGCGCAACAGGGCTGCTGGGGGGACGCCTGGCCGAGTTTCTGAACGCCTCTGGCCGCTTCGACGTTATCCGTACGTCCCGTAAGGCCCGGACAGGCTTTCACCGCTTTGATCTAAGCGCCCAAGAGATGCACGCAGACGTTCTCAACGGTGTGGACTGGGTGGTTCATGCAGCAGGAATGAACGCAGCGGCCTGCGCGAAGGATCCGTCCCTCGCGGCCGAGACAAACGGTGCGGAGACGGCCGCGCTTGCGCAACTGGCCGCCCGAAATGGCGTATCGGGATTTACGTTTCTGTCTACAGCCCATGTCTATGACGCCCCACTTTGTGGTCATCTGGACGAGACGTTCCCCCCGCGCAATGAGCACCCTTACGCGACCAGCAACCTACTTGGCGAAACCGGGCTACTTGGCGTGGCAGAGAAAACCGAGCTCACCGCTCAAATTATCCGCCTGTCCAACGGTTTCGGCGCACCCGTCGATCCTAAGGCGGATTGCTGGATGCTGGTGCTCAACGACATCGCTCGGCAGATTGCCGAACGGGGGGAAGCGCGCCTGCAATCCTCCGGCGAGCAATTACGCGATTTCGTCGCAATTACTAACATCTGTGAGGCGCTTTCACATCTGATACAGGCAACTACACCCGGTGTATTCAATGTTGCGTCTGGTCAGGCGCAACCCGTGCGCACGCTCGTGGATCAGCTCGTCGGCATTGCTAGCCGCGATCTCGGCCGGGAGGTTGCATTGACGACGGCGCCCCTTACAGGAGAACCGCAACCCGATCTGACACTCGACACGTCGCGCCTGCGTGCAACGGGGGCACCCGTTCCCGATGCGGCATCCACCCAAGCCGAACTGGAGCGCCTCTGGTCATTCTGTCGGCGGGAGTTCGAGGGAAATTCCTCTTGACCGATCCTATCGTCAGCGTTGTCATCCCGACCTATCGCCGCGTGGCCGAATTGCCGGATGCGCTCGCATCGCTAGAGCGCCAGACATTGCGGGACTTCGAGGTCCTGATCGTAGACAACCACTCCGACGACGGTACGGCAGAGCTCATCGCCGCGCAAAACGATCCAAGGCTCAATCTCTCGTTCGTGCACAACAACGGCATCATCGCGCATTCGCGAAATGCCGGACTGGCCGCGGCAACCGGGCGCTACATCGCCTTTCTCGACAGCGACGATTGGTGGGCCGACACGAAACTGGAACGATCGGTGGAGGCGCTTGAGGGCGGGGCTGACATCAGCTACCATGACCTGCTGATCGCGAAGGATCCCTGCACACCTGTCGCCGGCAAGCGGATCCGGACATGGTCTGTCGCGGATGATCCCCTTTCGGAACTCGTCCGCAACGGCAATGCCCTTGCAAACTCCAGCGTTGTGGTACGTCGCGAGACGCTCTCCGAATTGCGCCAAGCGGAGAACGCCGATCTCGTGGGGATGGAGGATTTCGACCTCTGGCTTCGCCTTGCCAAAGCGGGAGCACGATTTGCCAGAATGCCGGAGGCGCTCGGCCATTATCGCGTCGGAGACGGCAATTTCACCAATCCAACCCGCAGCCTGACCGCGCTCCGAACCCTGCGGAGGCGACATGATGAATTGGCAGAAGCCGGCTGGTGGTTTGACTACGGGATGGGGCGCGCCAACTACCTTCTGGGACACAAGCGTGAAGCCCGCACTTACCTGCGCCGCCTGGTTCTGAAATCTGCGCCGCTCGCAATTCGCGCGAAGGCGATGTGGATGCTGCTGCGCTAGTCCGCAAGTTCTTCTGACAGGACACGCACGACTGTGTTGAGATCATCTTGCGAAAGCCCCGGGTGCAACGGCAGTGTCAGAGCGGCCTCGTAATAGGCTTCTGAAATAGGGAAATCCCCAGGATTGAAGCCCAACGTGCGGTAATAGGGCTGCAAATGCACCGGAATATAATGAAGGTTCACCCCGATCCCGCGCGCCCGCAGCCGGTCAAACAGGTCAGCCTTGTTCCGGCGCTGGGACGGATCGTTCAGCCCAACGACATATAAGTGCCAAGCGGAAGTCGCATCACTCTCAAACGTAGGGAGGGTTAACGGCAGATTGGCAAGGGCGGTGTGATACCACTGCGCAAGATCGCGGCGTCGAGCCACCAGTGCGTCCAGCCGCTCCATCTGCGCAACGCCTAGCGCCGCCTGAAGATCGGTCATCCGGTAATTGTAGCCCATTGCGACCTGCTGATAATACCAGCCGCCCTCTGATGGACCGGTCATCAGCGCAGGGTCGCGGGTCACGCCGTGTGATCGGGCAAGTTCCATTGCACTCGCAAGTGCGGCATCCTGGGTCGTTGCCAACCCACCCTCAGCAGTCGTGATGATCTTTACAGGATGGAAGCTGAACACGGTGATGTCGCTGTATCGACAGTCCCCGACCGGAGACCCGTCATAGGTCGCGCCAATCGCATGGCTGGCGTCCTCAATAATATGTACACCGTACTCACGCGCCAATGCGCTGATGCGGATCATGTCGCAGGACCGGCCGGTCAGATGCACAGGTACTAGCACTTTCGGCAAGGATCCACTCGATGCTGCGGCCGAGAGCTTGGCCTCCAGCGCCTTAGGGCACATCGTCAGCGTTTGCGCATCGATATCAACGAAATCCACACTTGCCCCGCAGTAGAGGCCGACATTCGACGACGCAACGAAGGTGATCGGAACGGTCCAGAGCCTATCGCCTGCACCCAGCCCCAGCGCCATGCAGGCGATATGCAATGCAGACGTGGCGGAGTTGACTGCAATGCCGTGCGCGGCACCAACGTAGTCGGCAACAGCTTTCTCGAATTTCGGAACCTGAGGGCCCTGGGTCAGAAAATCGGATTTGAGGACCGCTGTGACGGCAGCGACATCCTGCTCATCGATCGACTGTCTGCCATAGGGGATCATTCAGAACGAACCCAGCCGCGCTGCATTCTGATCAATCCAGGCCCGCAATTTCTCGACCGACATCCAATCAGTATTCGTCTCACTCGAGTAAACGAAGCCCTCAGGCACGCTCTTGCCGTCTTTGATCCGAGCTGGGCTGTCAGACCAACTATTGATTGCAGGCAGGATCTTGAAAAAATTGTCGTATTCGCGAGTGTAGGGCGCATCCTCCGCGCCGATCATCTGCTCGTGCAGCTTCTCGCCAGGGCGAATTCCAACCACATCCAGCTCAGCAGTTGGGTTGACGGCTTTAGCGATATCGACAATGTTGATAGATGGGATTTTACGGATGTAGATCTCACCTCCCTCCATGTCTTCGAATGCCTTCCAGACGAGATCGATCCCCTCCTCAAGTGTGATCATGAACCGCGTCATACGCGGATCAGTAATCGGAAAGCGATCGCCGAGCGTACGGAAAAACGGTATGACAGATCCACGTGAGCCCATGACATTGCCGTAGCGGACAACAGAGAAGCGGGTTGAATGTTCGCCCGCGTAGGCATTGCCGGAAATAAAGAGCTTGTCTGACGCCAGCTTTGTTGCGCCGTACAGATTGGCCGGATTACTGGCTTTATCAGTAGAAAGAGCCACGCAACCTTTTACGCCTTTGTCAATACAAGCATCAATGACATTCATTGCGCCGTTGATATTAGTCTTCACACATTCAAACGGGTTATATTCAGCGGTCGGCACGATCTTAGTAGCAGCAGCATGCACAACATAGTCCACACCATCTAGTGCGCGGTACAAGCGATCCCGATCGCGTACATCACCAATAAAGAAACGAACTCGACTGTCACCGACAAATCTCTTTGCCATCTCCCACTGCTTCATTTCATCACGCGAAAAGATGATAAGCTTTTTGGGATTGTACTTAGCGAGCGTCAGGGGGACGAAGCGTGAACCGAAAGAACCAGTCCCACCAGTCACCAAGATCGTCTTATTTTCAAACATAGATTCTCCCAGATCGATGGCAGCTACCCGATCTTTTTCGGTTACTATTCCGAATGTGCTGCTTCATCAAGCCACTCTCGCCTTCTGGCCACTCATGAACAGAACCGCACCGCGGGGCGGGTAATTGAGCATGATGTATAGGATCAACGGGGACAGCAGGAAGAAGTTGTGGATCAAAGAGAACAAAATAAGCAGACGAAAGCCCTTGGCAGCGCGCAATAGAAGGAACAAGAACGCTGCACCAAGCGGCAATCCCATATGGGTTGCAAGCGCAAACAACCCGATTTCATTGCTACCGTCGTGTGGCCATATGATGAGGCATCGCTCGACCGTATCCAACGCATAGGCAGCCAGTAGATATTCACTGTGATTCTCACAGATGCGTCCCGCGACAAGAAGGGCTTGAATATTGAAACTCTCGTTTAACTCTATTGGGATGGCGGATGAAGGGATGAATTGCACAAGGCGCTCATAATACTCAATATTTCCAATTTGATAGAGGATAATATAGAGTGAATTGAACCGCCGCTGATCAATCAACTCAGCCAAATAGGGTTCTACCGCGAATATACCACCGACCGTTATGCAACCAATAATCGCGAGACCTCGATAGCCAAGAAATCTCTTACCGAATAGCCTCCAACCAAGTTGAGCAATATAGGCCAGGGCAACAAATTTCGAAGCAGTGAGATACATCACCCACAATCCCAACCAATGTATACGACTAACCGTGATTAACGCTGTAAACATTGCCGCGAGAAAAAATGCATTGTAGTGCACGTTCAAAAATAGCCCTCCAAAGCGTGATGCATTTAGCTCCGGATCGGCAAAAAGGTGAAGATATGGCAAAACAAGATTGAAATGATAGCGACCCAAGTAGACCAGCCCTACGCTAAGAAAGACTAGGAACCAAATCCACCAAATACGAAAACGAGTCCTCGAAAATACGACCAGCGCCAATACACCCAATACATTCTGCTTCGCATTTACCGCTGCAATATGAAAGCTCTGCGTGACAAATGAAAACCCGGTTACAACTATTAGCAGTCCAAGCAGGCAAATTTCCCAGCGGCGGATCGGCGTTCCGGCAACCACAATGGCAAGCAAAGCAGCAAGCACCACTTCGATCCCACTCTGGACTATCCCATCGGTGGCTGCGAGCCCTGCAGCAACCATCTGTGCGGTGGCAAGTGAGACAATTGCATGAGCCAACAATGGACGTTCACTCAGCGTTTCCCGAGCTCCAAGAAACGCAAAACGATGAGAGTATTCAAGATTCCACTCGGCCTTCCAAAGGCGGCTCAAGCCCGCTTCCTCAATGCGTCAGGGTGCATTCACTCATACCTCCTCGAGCCGCCAAATTGCGGGGGAAAGCAATCTGGCATCATCCGTTAGCGCGGCTTCAATTGAAGCAAGAGGGCCACGAGCAAGAAATTTGACCAATTCGTCAAGCTCCTCCGACCGGGTTACGCCCACTACTAGTTTGTCGATGTGTGGATGAGATGAAACCATACGTATCGCAGCCTCCACGGGACTGACGCCCAGCTCGGCACACCGTTCGTGCCAAGCTTTGAGTTGTTTCAGCCAAGGTGAAAAATACGAAGGTAAGCCATTGATCGGCATCGTGAGAAGGCCCTGCAGGAGGATCGAACGTCCATGCACTTCGCGGTAGGTTTCCGCCAATATTGCAAGGTCCGTACTATGCCAAAGCGCATGGTCAATTGGGACGGTTGGAATTTGTACAACGTCAAAACAATAGAGTTTCGAAAGCAATAGGGCTTCTTTGACAGCGTATACGGAGACACCGATCGCACCCACGCGCCCATCCGCACGCACAGTGTCGAGCGCTGCTCTCCACGCAGCCATATCAACATCACTCTTCAATAGAAACTGAGGGTCGTGCACCAGCCAATAACACAATTGATCCACGCGGAGTTCCCGGAGACTGTGCTCCACCGCCGCGATCAGCGCCTTGCCATCCGGTTCCGGGCCAAACGCCTCGGCAGAAAATTTCGAACCTACTTCAAACGACTGAACACCGGCATGCCCTAGAACCTTTTGCGCTGAGCCATAGCCAGCAGCCGTATCGATTTCGACAATACCAGCCTCTCGCGCCGATTGCAGAATATGCTTCACCTGAACAGCATCAACTTTTCCATGAGTGTTTGAAACGCCGTAGTTGAGACCGAATTGCACACTACCAAGTATGAAGCGCGCTGAGGGGTTAGAACTATTACTGTGCATTGCCTCTGTCGTACCCGAGTGGCTGCGTTAATTTATGAAGGCTGTCGTAGCGTAAACAGTATACTGCTTCTTCTTGCGTTAGACGACAGTCGGAATGCAAGCGCGCTTCGGCGACAGGACGTTTTTGCCACAGCGCGTGCAATATCACATGTGCCGGTCTGCGTCTTTTGCGCATTCCAATGCCCGGATATTTGCGGCAACAGTGGAAACACCAAAAGAAACTACCCCAATCGGGTAACAGGATGCCTCATTGAATGCTCGCCGATCTTCGCAAGATTCTCCGCCTTCTAGACAGCCGACAAAAGCGGCAAGCCATAGGCGTCTTTATCCTCATGCTAGTCGGCATGGTTATCGAAACGCTCGGCGTCGGCGTCGTCATTCCAGTACTAGGTCTTTTGAGTGGGAACATGCCGGACAATGAGCAAAGTCTGGTGATGCAAGGGCTAAGGCTATTGGCCGGGCAGAGTGCCAACAGCACAGAAATCATAGCGACCGCCATGATTGCGATGGCGGTACTATTTGTTCTCAAGGCAGCATTCCTCGCAGTGATGTACTGGGTACAGTTCGGCTTCGTCTACCAGCTGCAAGCAGACCTTTCATGGCGAATGTTCCGCAAGTATCTTTCTGATCCGATTGCGTTTCATGCTCGTCGAAACTCCGCAAACCTGATCCGAAATGTGAATCAGGAAGTGCATCTGTTCACGCAAGGCGCTTTAATGGCGGGATTTATTTTTATGACAGAGTTTCTTGTCGCGCTCGGGATCGTGTCACTTCTCCTAATCACAGAACCGTTTGGCGCTCTCATCGTCGTTTTTGTTATGGGCGGGGCAGCTCTGGGTTTCCTAAAGTTGACCCGCGCCCGCCTTACGGCATGGGGTAAGCTGCGCCAAGAGATGGATGGGAAAAAGATACAGTACGTCCAACAGGGGCTGGGCGGAATAAAGGACGTGAAAGTCTTGGGGCGCGAGGCGACATTTCTCTCTACCTTTGACGGCCCAAACCGGGCGATTGCGCAAGTCGGCACCAAGCAAAATTTTGTAGGCGCACTACCGCGACTGTGGCTAGAACTTCTGGCTGTCATCGGTCTTGTAGTATTGGTGTTGGTAATGCTGTCGCAGGGTCGTCAGCCTAGTGAACTAGCACCGATTTTAGGGCTGTTTGCGGCGGCAGCGTTCAGACTGCTTCCATCTGCCAACAGATTGGTGGGAGCCGCGCAAAATATCCGTTTCAACAGAGTGGCGATTGATGTTCTAGATCAAGAACTGGGGGAAGTCACAGAAACCAAAATCTTGAAAAGTAACGAAACTCCGATGTCCTTTCGCGAAAGGATCGAAGTATCTGCGCTAGAGTTTTCGTATGAAGCCGAAGAGACGCCATCGCTCCAAAACATCTCCTTTGATATCCGCAAGGGAGATTCGGTGGGGATTGTCGGCGCGAGCGGTGCGGGCAAAAGCACACTTGTCGATCTAATTCTGGGCATACTAACCCCACAAGGCGGACAAATTACGGTCGATGGACAGGATATCCGCGACAACTTGCGAAGCTTCCAGAACTTAATTGGCTACGTTCCGCAGGATATCTATCTGACCGACAGCTCGCTTCGGGACAATATAGCATTCGGGCTCGATCCAGAGGACGTCGACGAGGATGCGATCGCGCGCGCGATCTCTGCAGCTCAATTGTCTTCAGTAGTAGCCGAGGCCGAGCATGGCCTGGACACGGTCGTAGGGGAGCGAGGGATCAAGCTGTCAGGTGGACAGCGACAGCGGATTGGAATTGCACGTGCGCTCTATCACAATCCCAGCATACTCGTATTAGACGAAGCCACTAGCGCGCTCGATACAGCTACAGAAAAATCTGTTATGGCGGCGATAGACGCGATGAAAGGCGACAAGACGATGATCATCATCACGCATCGGCTCAGCACGCTCGAAAACGCAGACAAGATCATCGAGCTCGAAAAAGGTCGGATCAAGTCAACCGATCACCTGAGTGGTTAGCGCAAAACACCTATGCCACGCAGGTCATCGATGGTCTGCTTGCGCGTGAGAGTGAAAGGATCCGGTATCATCATCCAATCGCCAAAGGCATCCGCAAACGAATCCCGAACAGAAGCGATTGCGTCGTCAATGCCTAGTCGTGGAACCTTGTAAGTAGCGGGCACGCGAAATGATTTGGCCTCAACAAACGTATCACAGGAAACATTCCCAACGGCCTGCGCTTCGGCAAAGATACGGTCGTGCACCTGCTCTGGCTCTGCCCAATAGGCACTGTCGGTAAGCACGGGCTGCTCAACACAGAACACGCCCAAACCATCCTTCAACGCACTGCCCATATAGTGTGAGAAGTTGGTGTATCTGCTCGATAGATGCCCAAGGTCGTAGTCAACCGTATAATATGTCTCGTAGATACTGTCGGCCGGCACCGAGTAGCAGTGGAATATCTCTGCCAGTACATCGGTCTTCTGGGCAACACGATCAGTTCCGAGAATGATACGCTCACAATCTTTGAGGTCTGGGCCGAGGAACACACGACCGAACTGCAAATCTAAGTTGCCAATTTTGGCTACGCGGCGTGACCCATCAAATTGTTCGACAGCGGTTTCCAGCATGATCTCCACGCCTATTTCGCGTAGCTTCTCTTCAAGCTTCACTCGCACCACCTCAAGGCTCTCGCCCTTCGGGTAGAGATTGTAGCGCACTTCCCCGGCTGCGGCCTTCGGTGCCGCGAGGATATCGTCGAGCAGGGGCGATGCCTTCAGCTTTGCAGACAATTCTCCGTCAAACAGCACCTTCCGACCCATGAACGGCGCCACCGACGTTGCCCGAGTACTCAACTCGGTCGCGTTTGCGCATAGGAACTTCTCCGTGCATTTGTGCAGATACTCACTCAGCACCGGGCCGCCGTCGTAGTTCAGCACATCACTAAAGTTGGCATCTGCACCAGGCGCCACTGCGTTGGAAGCGACGCGCAGGTCGAACAGGCCCTGAAACGCATTGCGGGCGAATTCCTCTCCCATATGGGTCCAGACTGGGATCGCAAACCGATCATCCTTTTGCCCGGCCATGTAGGAGCTGTAGGAGAATCCGATATCCTTGAGCGTGCCTTCGCCCAGCATCTCATTCATCAGAACGACATCATCTGGCTCGAAATTATCGAAGAATTGAGGGCCCTTGTCGATCCAGTAGTCGCCCCACCGGATTGGTGACAGGAAACCGCCAATCTGCTTTGACTTCTCCACCAGCAGCACGGATGCACCCTGCTTGGCCAAACCGTAAGCCGCAACGATCGAACGAAACCCACCGCCCAGAACAAGCCAGTCATATTCAGTCTTCATAACGCACCTCTGCAATCCAGCTCGTGTGGGCGATCCCGGTCTCGTCATCGGTCTCAGCCAAATGACGAAGCGACATGAACTGGTATCCCTCAAAAACTGACAGGATGTCTTCCCTGTCAAAAAAGCTCACTTGACCCAAGGGTTTGAAGACGCCTTGACTGAAGTTTTCATAAGCACGATCCACGCGTTTCTTACCAAAACGGGCGAAGCCATTGTCGGCGGCAAATCCATGCCAGAAAAGTTGAGCGCCAGGTCGAAGATGATTTCGCAGAGTTTGGTAGAATATCCGCGTCTCTCTGATCGTTGTGTGGGTCGTTGCGCAATGGTCAACGACCAAGTCGAAACCAGGGCCAGAAATTGGCGCTTCTGCTAGATCTGCTACATGAAATACAATCGCAGGATCAATGAAGGTAGCCCGCGCATAAGCTATCGAAGACTTACTCACATCAAACGCAGTCACACCAAGACCCTGTTGCGCGAGAAAGCCGCTGTGCACACCTGAACCGCAGCCGACATCCAACGCTTGCTCCAATGGAGTCTCTGCGCGGCTCCTCGCTCCAAAATAGAAGCTGACCACAGTGGAAAATGGATACTTGTTCAGTTGTTCACCCGAAGCATATATCTCTTCCCAGTGCTCAGTCGTCATCCTGAAGTCCGATACTTATCAATCCGTTTTGGCCCGACACTTTTCCCTACCCGATTGATAAACCAAGGCGAAGCCCAATTTACGAAGCGGTCCTGCGACGTTTAGGCACTAGAAAGCTTAGGCGGCCGACAAGTGCACCTAGCTTTCGGAGAAAGAAACGTGGCACCGACAAATACATCCCGCTGTATCGCGCATTGGCCCAAAGCAATGCAACCGGGCTTACGTAGCCATACCCGGCTTTGTCTCCATAGAGCCACATGCGCCCGAGTTCCGGGAGAAGGTTTGATACAGCGAAATTACGAGCCCTGTGATACCGCGCATCGCTCAAACCTTGGCGATGGTAAAGCTCCAGTGCCTCTGGAAGACGAACACTATGCACCAGCGGATACATCGGTGCCCACTCACGCACCCCAGTAATACAAACAAGAAACGGCTCCGACGCGAACCAACTTTTCGACTTTGAGAGCGCATGACAAAATATCTTGAGATGGGGAAACGTATTATCGAAATGCGAGAAAATGCGAGGATCGACTAGAGCGTCAGCATCTAAGTGATGCGCATTCTCCAACCAGAGCTGCCGGCGGAAAACGGACAGGAACATTCCTCCGAGGAAATCAAACGATATTGCCGGATCGATAAGGTCAAGAAAGTCGTGAGGTCCGTCCTTTTCGTAAGTGGAGAACGGAACCATATTTGCAGGGAGATCGCAGGTACGAAACGGATGATTGAATCCATCCACGTAGTCCGACGACAAATGCGCAGCATTTACGTAGATATGGTCGACGTCATTGTTAGCAACTATCTCGCATATTCTATCTATGGCTCCGGGTAGCACCAGATCGTCATCTCCGACCAGCCACGCGAACTCCCCTTCCGCAAGCGATACAACCTTTAGAAAATTTCGCGGAATGCCCAGATTCTGTTTGTTTCGATTGTGCTTGAGTGGAAGCTGATCAAGAAAGCGAGCAACGACACCGGCCGTTCCATCATCAGAACCGTTGTCAGACACGCAGACCTCGAATTCTGAAACCGTATCTCCTGCCGCATCCACGATGGACTGCAGGCAATTTTCAAGATGTCGAGCCCGATTGTACGTCGGGATACAGATTGATAGCTTCATTTCACCCATTTCGGATACTTAACATGTCGGTGGTCCTGCGCCGCACTGCAGTTTACTCTCTGGAAAAACATACCTAAACCGCTAGTGCAAGCAGTGGGGCCTTCACAGCGTTAGGCACCTAGGAGAGTATGGCCTATGCCTGATATGAATGGGAAACACATCGCGATCGTTGGGGGCGGGTATCTGGGGACTATGGCTGCGCTCTACGCAAGCTTGAACCCGGACATTCACGTCACCTTGATTGAAAAGCAGGACAAGCTATGTGGCCTCTATAATAGTGCGCACAGTAAGGACGGATATCATTTCGATTTCGGTTCGCGGGCGATTTTAGCCACCCGGATTCAGGAATTGGACGATTTAATACTAAGCCTTTTACCGGATACAGAATACACCAAATCGACAGATACACTTCTGGAATACAGCTATCAGAATGGAAATATTTGCGAGTATTCAAACTGTCTTGATGCAAGATTGCTGCCGAAAGAAGTTTTTGAAGCAGGCAAGGCAGAAATGTTGGCGCTTGAGCCACCAATTGATGCGCCGCGGAATCTGCGTGAATTCTGCCTAGGTCATTTTGGTAAGATTTACACACATAGTTTAGTTGAGCCTGTCATAGCGAAATTGACAAACGCTCCACTTGAGGGGCTCTCCGCTGATACATTGAGCCTCTACAGCATCGCCCGTATCATCATCGCGGATAGCCATGAAGCCAAGGCTCTCAAGTCGCACAGCAAATTCAACGACGACCGCATCGCTTTTGCGCGTTGTGATGACAACATTAGCAATCTGATAAAAATCTATCCCAAGCGCGCCGGATTGGCCGATTATGCAAATCGCTTGGAAACCTATCTGCGAACTCGGACTAACGTGACGCTCTGCATGGATAGCTCGGTGTCTTCGTTCGAATATGATAACGGCAGGATCATTGCCGCGCATCTCGACGCCAGTCAAAAAATTCATGCCGATCAATATTTTTGGACTATTCCAGCAATATTTCTTGCGAAAATAATTGGTACGGACACTTCAGATTTGAGCCCTCCAAATTATCGCCATACAGTTCTTTCCCACTATTTATTTAGCGGCGAATTACAAACCAGTGGATATTTTCACTATAATTATGACTCTAACCATAAATATTATCGCGCTACGCTTTATGAGAATTTTTGTGAGCGCCCCGGACCCTGGTCATCTATGACGGTTGAGAGTGTGACAGACGACATCAAACCGGATTTGGAAAAACTGGAAAACCAGTTCTTTGAGGAAATCAAAGCCGTTGGTCTCATCAGTGAAGACAGCAAAATACATGATGCAACGACGAGATTGCATCGCGGGGCTTGGCCAAGCTTCACCAACGAATTTTTAAATAATGCAGATCAACTAAACTCGCGAGTAGGCGATCAACTAGAAAACCTGCATCTGGTCGGCAAGTCTAGCGGCAAACATCATAGCGTCGCTCTGCTTCAACACTTCATAGCAAGCCTAAAGGCCAATACCTAATAGGAAACGCAATGGTACATGAGCCCGACAACAAGGATCAACGATCCTTCTACGATGCTGCCTACGGCACAGCCGGCTTTGGCGCCCAACGGCTTTTTCCTAACGAAGAACTTTGCCGCTTTATGGGGCGGAACTTTTTTCCCGTCGCGCAGGAGACCCGCGGTACGGTGAAGATCCTTGAGACGGGATGCGGCAGCGGCGCAAATCTTTGGATGATTGCAAAGCAAGGCTTTGATGCCTACGGCATCGATTTGTCGGCCGAAGGAATTGCACTCTGTAAGGCCATGCTAGATCACTACGAGACAAAGGCGACCTTAAATGTGGGGGACATGACCCAAACAGGCTATGCCGCTGACTACTTTGACGCTGTCGTCGACGTGTTTTCATCGAACTGCCTAACCCGTAACGACGGGGCGCATTTTCTTGCTGAAGTAGCCCGAATTCTCAAGCCTGGCGGCAAGTTCTTCTCGTACTTTCCATCCAAGTCATCTGACACATGGACGAAACCCAATCACCCTGATCCCGATTTCAAGCAGAGGTTGGACGAAGACACTTTGAACGGTCTGCACCGCATAGATGGTCCTTTTCAGGGCAATAACTACGCGTTTCGGTTCCTTGACCCAGACGGTTACGACGCGATGCTAGAAGCGGCCGGGCTGAAAACCACTCATTGTGAACTCAGTGGACGGACATATCGAGGCCGAGAAGAGTATTTTGAGTTTCTGGTAATCGAGGCAAGCAAGCCTTGAGTTCAGCTTCCAGCCCGAGACCAGCGCCGGACGGGCCGTTCCATCTCGTTACCACTTCGGTCGAGGCAAGCTGGGACAGCAAAGGTTTAGCAGTGCTACTGTTGGGTGATTGGTGCCTCCAACCGGAACGCTATAACAGTCCCGTTGAACAGCACCTTGAGATAGCGACACCATTTAGCGCAACAAGACGCAACGAGGACGCCGACCACGCGCGTGCCCGCGAGCTAGAGCGGCTATTGCTTCCGGGGCTTGCGGATTTACTGAATAGCGCTCACGGCACCTTCCATGGCCAAAGATTCTGGTCCGTAATCGTCGCGAACTGGCTAAGGCGAACAACCATAATCCTGTTCAATCGGATTGAAACACTCAGACAGGCCACTCGAAATTATAGGATCGTCTCCGAAAGCGCGTACGACCCGGCGCAATATCAACTGGCCTGTCGTTCAAGTGCATCTTTCGTACAAGCAGCAAATGACCCGCTTTGGAATCACTGCCTTTTCGCGCGCCTGATAGAGTCGCTCAATCTTGAAACTGGCACCCGCGTCGATCTGGGTCCACCGCCAGCAGCCTCGTACGACCTCGATAAATGTAGAACAAGTGTGACACCACACTTTCTGCGACGCGTCCTGGAAGCAGTGACACGGCGCTGCGCTGCACGCGATAAAGTGTTCATACTTAACAGCTATCTACCCAAACAGACGGCTTCCCGACTACATCTTGCGTTGGGTCAGCTTCCTCAACTCTGGTCCATGGAACGCCCTGCAGGACGAAGAAATGTTGATATGCGCCGCAGAGAGATGCTGGGCAGCCAACATGCTGAGATTCTAGACGATTCCGACGCCAAGATCATGGCACGCCTGCTTTGGCAGATGATTCCAACCTCCTACTTGGAGGACTTCACAGAGCTTCAGAGCGCAGCTGACGAAATGGGTTGGCCCCGAGATCCGGACGTTATTTTCACGAGCAACAACTATGACTACGATGATGTCTTCAAGATTTGGGCCGCCTCGCATCTCGCGCGTGGAGCGCAATATCTCGTCGGTCAACACGGTGGAAACTACGGGACGCACCGTCACTACAACCCCTTCATGGAAGAAGCCACCAGCGACACTTTCCTGACTTGGGGATGGGACGGCGATGGAATGGATGGGTACTTTCCAGGTTTTGTCTTGAAACGCCCGGCACCTAATACACTGCGCCACAACCCTGCAGGGGGCATCGTTCTATTCCAGCTTTTGAGCGCTTATCAAATCTACTTGCATGACGTGATCGCGACATTCCCGGAATACTTCGCAGATCAATGTGCACTGGTTGATGGACTTGCACCGGAACTCAGGCGCGATTTGACAGTACGCATGACGAACGGTGTCCGAACAAGCCTGAGGCGTGAACATAAACTTTGGGCAGATGCTTATCCCGACTTAAAACTCGAGATCGGTGGACGACCTGCTGATGTGGCAATTGCCGAAAGCCGTCTTGTAATATTTGCATATGACTCGACCGGAATTTTAGAAACCCTCAGCCAGAACATTCCGACACTCGCATTTTGGCAGAATGGCATTGATCATATCCGGGACGAAGCCCGCTCGTCCTATCAACTGTTGATTGACGCCAAAGTAATCCACCTTTCAGGAGCTGCGCTAGCCGCCCATCTGAACGAAGTCGGACACGACGTCGAGAGCTGGTGGGCTAGCGAAAATGTACAGAACGCAATCACAGTGTTCCGCGAGCGCTATGCACGGACAACAAACGACCCCGTCGGCACGTTGGCTCCGCTAATTCAACGCATGCAAGCCGACGCTAAGCGCACTAAGAAGAGTAGGGCCGGTACATGATTAACTGGGCTACACCGCATCTGTCCCGTACGGACAACTCTGATCTTTGGAGTGAAACATACAGCAAACTCGCCTTCCGGCCATATGCGCTTGAAACCGAAGTCATGGAGTACTTCCGTGTGGCGATGGTATCTGAAACCTATTCCTGCACCGACCACTCTATAATTCTTCTGTCAGAAGGAAAGCCGTGCGGCCTTTGGTCTATCCAGGCTCTTGAGGGCAGCGATAAAGTTCAACTTATCAGCAATGGTGTCGCCGTCGCTCACCCAGAATTTCTGCCTGCAACTCCGCAGCGCGCACGAAAATCAATTATCCGTGCCCTGATCGCCGGGCTGCAAGAGCTAGTCGACAAGGGCGCAACCGTCAAATGCAGCAGTCGCATGCTCCCTTGGCAGGCAGACTCCGGGCTAGGGCCGTGGCACGAAGCATTGGCGAACATTACTGGCCGCCCGCTCCCCCGCCATCACATGTTTGTTGAGTTGTCCCAACCTTTCAATACGTTACGCAGCAGCTTTCGCAAGAGCTACAAACCACTGATAAACCGTGGTTTGCGCACTTGGGCACCGTTTCTCATGACATCCCAAACAGCCGATCGCGCTGTCTGGGACAGCTTTCAGGCATTCCACGTGGAGACAGCAGGTCGACAGACCCGATCGCAAACCACATGGGATATGCAATTTGACTTCATCAAATCCGACAAGGCATTTTTGGTCGGTCTTCGCAATCCAGCGAACAATGCGTTGGTTGGCGCTGGCCTCTTCACTCATTCACCCGACGAGGCGGCCTACTCCTCGGGTGTCTACAACCGAGACCTATTTGACAAACCGCTTGGTCATGTCGTGCAGACAATTGCGATACAAGAAATGCAACGTCGCGGGTTGAAATGGTATGCTATAGGGGACCGCCTCTTTGACTTCGACAAAGACTGGGCAAGCGCAAAAGAGGTTTCAATCTCTGACTTCAAGGCAGGCTTTGCGAGCCGGCTCACACCTGGATTTGAATTTAGACTAACGTGATGGACACGAAACCTATCCCGTCTCTTCTCATACGCACTGATGCCAGCGAGGAAATTGGCGCCGGGCATCTCTCCCGCTGCCTCGCACTCGCTACGGAGCTTCGAACACATTTCGCAGATATTAGATTCCTCGGCCACATTCCGGCGATGAAACTTGCGGATCTAGTCAAAAAAAGTGGCTTTGGCTTAAGGACTTTGACAAGTCCGCTCGCATCCGTGATCGACGATGCAGACGCCGTCATCGCCTATTGTGCAGAAAGTGACTTTCAGCCGGATGTTGTTTTGACCGACCACTATGACATCACAGCCGAATGGCATGATGCAATTGTCGAAGGCCTCGGTGCGAAGATCGCAGTCATCGACGATCTCGCAGATAGGCAGCAAAGGTGTGACCTGCTGATAGATCAGAATTTCTATTTGGAGCAAGATCGCTATGCAGGACTTGTTCCGCCGGAGGCCGTTCTCCTACTCGGACCTCGATATGCGATGCTGCGACCCGAATTCTCGCAACCAAGCGCCGCATATGAAGGTCTCACAAAAGATATAGACGTTCTCGTATCATTCGGAGGAGCCGATCAAAAGCAGCACACCATTCGAACGATCAAAGCTCTCAGCCAGCTGGTCCCATCCCCTGCTGCGTGTATAGTCGTTGGAGCCATGACACCCGGACAGGATAGGATCATGGAACTCTGCAATAGCGCGGGGTTCGAATTGCATATCCAAACCAGCGAGATGGCACGCCTGATGCATCGATCCCGGGCCGCGTTCGTCGCCTGCAGCTCAACCGTATGGGAACTTGCTATGATGGGGGTGCCGACGATCATAACCGAGAGCGAGCCATTTCAAGCCACGCTCGCCAACGATCTCGAGCAAGCTAAACTTATCCTGAGGCTGAGTCCGATAGACGACTTGAACGATTCTCAGCTCTCCGAAGTGCTCGGCGAGGCCTTGGCGCAGACCTCGACGCTTGAAGAGAATGCTAGTCGGATAAGACAGTTGATGACAGGATCGGACGTCTACGGCGCCCGCGCAGTAGCCACCCAAATCGCAGGACTGTGTGCCCGGCATGGGCACGCTTGAGGTAAGGATACCGCGATGGTAGCGTCAACCAGCAACTGACAGAGGCCTAATCTTGACGTCCGATATGAATGCAGAGGGTTCCAGATTTTCGGATCTGGTTGAGCGCACTGAGCTCGGCTATTTCCGCATCAAAGACTTGCCAAGCACCGAGGAATTACAGTCCTACTATAGCGCGCAATACTATCAAGAAGGCCGCGGAAGCTACGAAACTTGCTACACACCCGCCGAACTTCAAAACACGCGAGAAAAAGTGCGTCTGCGCTGGGAGCTGATCGCAAATCGCTTGCCCACAACCGGACGGTTGCTGGATGTCGGATGCGGGGAAGGCTTTGTTCTCGCGCACGGTCTTGCGCAGAACTGGAAGGTTCGCGGGTTGGATTTCAGCTCAGCGGGTGTTGTCGCCCAAAATCGGGAATGCGAGCCATTTCTACGCACAGGCGATGTTTTCGATCTACTGGAAGATGAGACGGCTTCAGACGTTCGTTATGACATCGTATGGCTTCAGAACGTACTGGAGCATGTGATTGACCCCGAGGGCCTTTTGCGAACATTGCGAAATTTGATTTCGCCCGGCGGCATGTTGGTCGTCACAGTTCCAAATGATTTTTCACGACTCCAGATGCAGGCCCTAGACACGGGAAAACTATCCAAAGCATTCTGGATTTCTCCGCCGGACCATCTGAGCTACTTCACAGCTCCCACACTACGCGCAATTGGGTCTGCAACAGGATGGGAATGTGACGAGCTTATTGGCGATTTCCCGGTTGATTGGTACCTTTTCAACGAAAATTCAAACTATATAGAAGAGCCATCGAAGGGTAAGGCGGCGCATTTTTCCCGGATTGAGCTGGAAAATTTGATCCTTGAGAACACGCTCGAAGATAAGCGTGCATTTTTTACTGGGCTGGCTCGTGTTGGTATGGGTCGCGACCTCACAGCCTTTTTCTCCCCAACAAAAAGTTGATGGGCTGTGACCCGTCTCGCAATACTGGGCGATATTCATGGGAATGCAGACGCGCTCTCAGCAGTTCTAGACGCTGCAAAACGTGAAGGTGTTACGCGGATCCTAAATACGGGCGACCTGCTGGGCTATTATCATGCCCCGCGCGCAGTACTTGCACAGCTGTCTGGTTGGCAACACGACGCCGTTCGTGGAAACCATGAGGACATGCTCGCAAAGACCGTTGGGGACCCGTCGGAGACGGCTAAGGTGATTAGGGACTATGGGCACGGTTTGTCGTACGCCTTGGAAACTGTGAAAGCGGAGGTGCTCGACGCGTTGCTTCGACTTCCCGTATCACGCTTACTGACCGTGGATGGCATGCGCATCCGTCTTGCGCACGGCGCTCCCTGGGACACAGATGCGTACGTCTATCCAGATGCATCTGAGGAAATACTCAATCGGCTTTGCGATGATGTTGAACGCCCAGACCTGATCGTCCTCGGTCATACACATTATCAGGCGCTCTGGAGTGCGTCAGTCGCAGGAATACGTATCGTAAATCCCGGATCTGTCGGCCAACCACGAGATCGCCAGCCCGGCGCCGCTTGGGCCTTACTCGACACCACGACAGGCTACATTGACCTCCGGCGCGAGCCCTATGATATGATGGATGTGATCGAGACTGCGCGTCGAATTGACCCGCACCTCCCCTACCTCTGGACGGTACTTACCCGGCAATGAACTGCATCGTTATAACAGCCATCGGTGGCGACATCGCACAAGGCGTCGCACGAACCCTCAGACGAGCCTATCCGTCCTGTAAACTCGTTGGTACAGACATGGGCACCCGCCACGCCGGGCATCTTTTTGTCGATGAGGTTATCACTGCGCCCGAGGCTAGTGAATCATCTTACCGAGCATGGCTTGATGATCTGCTACGTGAGAAGCAGGCCGACTTCTGCATTCCGATGTCAGAAGCCGAACTTGTAGCCTTGCTGAAAGATGGGCTCGAAATGCCAAGTGGCGTGCCACTGGTGACGGCAGGACAAGACGCTCTCCGAATAGGCCAAGATAAGTTGGCGACTGTTCATTTTCTTGAAGATATCGGCGTTCCGTCTCCGTGGTGCCTCACAGATCCATCGGAACTGACGGCAGCACACCTGCCTTGTATCTATAAGCCGCGCAGCGGGTCGGGTTCCAAGGCATTGTTCATATGCTCGGATGTCGAAGAAGTCGCCTTCCATTCGACCCGCCACCCCGGCGGGATCTTTCAGGAACTGCTATTGCCGGACGATCAGGAATACACCTGCGCGGTATTTCGCGACCGGCTAGGACAGATCGCTGTGCTTCAGCTTCACCGAGAGTTAGCAGACGGAGCAACTGCATGGGCCGAGGTCGTGGACATTCCCCAGATAAACGAGGTTTGCACCAAAGTTTCTATGGCCCTTAACCTACGGGGAGCGCTCAATATCCAGTTGAGGCTGACAGAAGCTGGCCCCCGCATTTTTGAGATTAACGCACGCTTTTCTTCCACGGCTGAAATGCGCGCACTGATGGGTTTTAAGGATGTCATTTGGACCCTGGAAGATCTGCAAGGAAAGATTCCGGACATAGAGTTCCCGCCGATCGGCAGCACTGGCCTGCGGACAAGCGGCGTAGTCGTCCAGGCAGAACCATTTTGCAATGACGGGTCCACTTGATGAGCAACAATTCGTTATTGGTCGTCGTCGCCCATGGTGATGATGAGGTTCTAGGCGCAGGTGGCGTAATGGCCAAACGTGCAGCCGCTGGTGATCGCGTGTCTGTTGTAATCCTTGCAGACGGTGTCGGCTCCCGCAACACGTCGACCTTCGAAGCCGAACGCGCGCGCAGACGGGACGCCGCCCGCGCTGCTTGTGAAATCCTTGGCGCACAGCCTCCACTATTTCACGAATTTCCAGACAATCGCATGGACACGGTGGCCTTGCTTGATATCGCCCAGGTCATTGAGCAACACATTGCTGATATGACGCCGAGCTGGATAATCACTCATCATGATAGCGACGTGAATATCGATCACAAAAGGACACACCTCGCCTGCCAAGCCGCGTGCAGACCTCAAAGCGGCCATCCGGTAAGGCGTCTGATGTACTGCGAAGTTGCCTCAAGCACCGAATGGCGTACTCAAGGGGCAGAAACTCTATTTCAGCCCAACTGGTTCGAGGATATTTCACAGTTCATGCGACAAAAGCAGGCTGCCTTGGCAGCCTATGCGGAGGAGATGCGCGAATGGCCGCACCCCCGCTCCTATCAAGGGGTTGAGGCGCTGAATACGTGGCGAGGAGCGATGGTAGGTGTAGACCGAGCCGAAGCATTTCAGTTGGGCCGCCAAATTGGATAGAGCTCAAATTAGAAGGTGAGAGGGACATTGGATCTAACAATCAACGGAGCACCCATCGGGCCAGGTCACGACCCGTTCATTATTCTTGAAGTCGGCATCAATCATAATGGCGAAATGGACCGTGCGCGCGAAATGATCCGTAGCGCGCGCGATGCAGGTGCCGATGCGGTCAAGTTCCAAACCTTCCAAGCCGCGCGGTTCATTAAGGATGATACCGCGATGTTCACCTACGTATCCCAAGGTAAGGAGGTAACAGAAAGCCAAATGGCACTGTTTAGTCGCCACGAGTTCACGCCCGCGCAGTGGGCAGAGCTCAAGACGACATGTGATGACGAAGGCATCGTATTTATGTCAACACCGCAGGATCGAGACGATCTTGCGATATTGCTTGACGTCGGTGTCCCAGCCCTAAAGATCGGTTCGGACGACTTCACCAACACGCCACTGGTACATCACTATGCACAGACCGGTCTGCCGCTAATTCTATCATGTGGTATGGCAAATTTAGCCGAAGTCTACGAAAGTCTTACGGCATCTGGCGCATTGGACGGCGGAGAAGTCGCGTTGCTTTTGTGTACTTCACAGTATCCCACGCCACCCGAGGATGTGAACCTAGCGAAGCTCAAGACCTTGCAGGGCGCCTTTCCGGGACTCGTCGTCGGCCTCTCAGACCATACACGTGGATCCGTTGCAGCTGCTGCTGCGGTTGCTTTGGGTGCCAGCATCTTCGAAAAGCACTTCACACTGGACCGGAACCTTCCCGGACCAGATCATTGGTTCTCAGAAGACCCCGCTGACGCTCGTAGATGGGTTGAGACGATCCGAACCGCACATCGCATGCTAGGCTCGTCACGCGTTGCACCGACTTCGGCTGAGCGGGATATGAAGCCGTTGGCGCGCCGATCCATCACCGCTATGGTGGACATCGCAGAAGGCGAGGCATTCACACCCTCGAATGTCGATCTTCAACGACCCGGCACAGGCCTGCCTGCTCGCAATCTGGCAGACTTTCACGGACAGGCCGCCCGCCGCGCGATCAAGGCGAACGAGCAACTGAGCTTTTCGGACATCGCGTGATGCGCATCAGCATCCATCAACCCGCCTACCTGCCGTGGCTGGGATATCTTGAGAAGATAGCTCAATCCGACGTGTTCGTCTTTCTGGATACTGTCCAGTTCGAGAAAAACAGTTTTACCAATCGCAACCAGATCAACAGCACGTCTGGCCCAATCTGGCTGACTGTACCCGTCGTCAGCAAGGGTCACATCGGTAAGCCACTATCGCAATTGCAGATTGCTGATGGGCAGCCGTGGGCGCGTAAGCACATTGCCAGCCTCCAAGCGAGCTATCGCAAAGCCCCATCTTATTCGCGCTTTTCAGAACAGATTGAAGCAACAATCCGCACTGATACAGACCTTCTCGCCGACCTGTGCTTTGAACAATTATGCGTTCTTGCCGAGCTTTTTGAGCTCGAGACAAAAATTGTGAAGGCGAGCACGCTCAATCTCAGAAGTCGCAAATCCGATCTAATCCTTGAGATTTGTACAGAGCTTGGTGCAACCCACTACCTTTCAGGGACGCATGGCCGGGACTATCTTGAACTCGAAGCCTTCGACAAGAACGGAATCGACGTCGCGTTTCAGAGCTTTTCGACACCACAATACTCACAAATACACGGTGATTTTATACCGAACCTCGCCTGCGTGGATTATCTGTTCAATCTGTCGGTCGATCAGTCGCCAGCAGCACTTTTTGCATAGTGCGGCACCCAAACCACGTAATAGAGAAAAGTATCCGAACATAAATCCGTGTCCTTCGGTCAGAGGAAACCATGAAAACCGTTGCTATTATTCAGGCCCGCATGGGTTCGACCAGGCTGCCCGGCAAGGTGATGAAGTTGCTCGGAAACACTCCGGCGATTGGTGTCCTCTACGAACGGCTGAAGACATGTAAAAATATTGACGGCATCGTCCTCGCAACCTCCGCTTTGCCGCGTGAGGAGCCGCTAGTAGCCTACTCACAAAAGCAAGGCATCTCGATCTATCGTGGCGATGAAATTGATGTTCTTGGTCGCTACCATAACGCTGCTCGCCTAGCAGAAGCAGATGTAATTCTGCGCATTACCGGGGACTGTCCGCTAGTTGATCCCGCGCTGACAGATGAGATGATCGAAGCGTTCATGTCGGCAAATGTCGACTACTATTCCAATACTCAACCCCCAGTTTTTCCAGACGGACTCGACGTCGAAATTTTCTCGATGGCTGCTCTCGGACGAGCTTTTGTAGAAACAGATCTATCTCATCATCGCGAGCATGTTACGCCTTATTTGCGAGAGGATCCTGGGTTCCGCCGAGCCACTCATCCTTGCAACACTGACAATTCCGACCTGCGCATCACGCTAGACGAAGCAGCGGATCTCCGAGCCCTTGATCAGATCGTCAAAGCATTCCATCCACGCCTCGACATGGGCTGGCGTGAGATTGTGAGCTATCTCAGAAAGAACAGTCTCGAGAATCAGGTCATCGAGCGTAACGAGGGAAGCAACATGGGTAGTGGTCAAAAACTTTGGCAACGTGCACGGCAGATCATTCCGGGCGGAAACATGCTTCTATCCAAACGCGGGGAAATGACACTACCCGAGCTCTGGCCAAGTTACTTTTCAAAAACCGACGGCGCTACTGTCTGGGACATGGACGGCGTCGAATATCTGGATATGGGTGTGATGGGCGTTGGGACAAACACGCTGGGCTACAGCCATCCGGAGGTTGATGCTGTGGTCATGGATGTTGTGCGATCGGGCAACATGAGCACATTGAATGCGCCCGAAGAAGTATATCTCGCCGAACGTCTGATCGACATGCATCCATTTGCAGAAATGGCACGCTTCGCCCGCTCCGGAGGGGAGGCAAATGCCATTGCCGTGCGCATCGGCCGCGCGGCGGCAGGCCGCGATGGCGTGGCCATTTGCGGCTATCACGGATGGCATGATTGGTATCTGTCGACCAACCTAACACGTAGCGACAGCCTTGGTGATCACCTGCTGTCCGGCCTCTCGACCGATGGTGTTCCCAAGGGCCTGACCGGCCTGACGCACCCATTCCTGTACAACCAAATCGAGCAACTTGAAGAGATCGTCCGCACACAAGAAATCGGTGTAATTAAGATGGAAGTTGCGCGCAATTTCGAACCGCAGAACGACTTTCTGCAGAAGGTACGGTCCCTTGCAACCCGTCATGGCATCGTTCTGATCTTTGATGAATGCACTTCCGGCTTTCGCCAGAGTTTTGGCGGGCTGCACAAAGTCTACGGGGTAGAGCCTGACATCGCTGTGTTCGGGAAGACTCTCGGCAACGGCTATGCTGTTTCCGCTGTCATCGGGCGGTCCGAGGTGATGCAGGCTGCACAAAATACGTTTATATCCAGCACTTTCTGGACGGAGCGTATCGGCTCGGCAGCTGGGTTGAGAACTCTAGATGTGATGGAGCGGGAAAAATCGTGGGAGTATATCACAGCGCGCGGCGGTGAGATCTCGAGGCTTTGGGCTGATTTGGCGGAGCGCAATGGACTAAAAATCGAAACTTCTGGGCTACCTGCGCTGTCGAGCTTCGATTTCATCAATGATCAAGCACGCGCCTGCAAAACATATCTCGCGCAAGCAATGCTTGAGGATGGTATCCTCGGCAGCTCAAGCTTCTTCGCCTCGATGGCCCACACAGACGCGCACGTCGAACGTTACGGACAAAGCATTGACCGCATTTTTCAGACAATTTCACAAGATCTTGCTGAGGGCCGCCCGGTTGAAAACCGACTACGTGGCCCGCTTTGCCACACTGGCTTCAAGCGATTGAACTAAGATATATTGACTATTCGTTGACGTGATCACCGCTGCCACGGCCCCGGGCAGTGGCGATCGCGATGCGGACGTCAAGCAGGATGGCGCGTAGCGCTACGTAGTCGGCATCGCGACGGGCGAGCCGAATTGGTTCGCTCATGTCGATCCCTTCAACCTGTGCCAGACCACTTATACCTGGCAAAATGTCGAGCACGCCGCGAGCACGCCGTTCCGACACCAGTTCAGTCTGCACGGGAAGGCAGGGGCGCGGGCCAATCAGGCTCAACTCGCCGCGCAGGATATTAATGATTTGCGGAAGCTCATCGAGCTTTGTGCGTCTAAGAAAATGACCAACGCCAGTTACTGAAGCAGCACTCACCTCATGGGTACCAGCCTGCTTGGTGCCAATGGTCATGGTCCTGAACTTATACAGAGGGAAATTTCGACCGCCTTTCCCAACTCGTTGCTGCACGAAGAGCCCCGGTCCGGGTGACGATATTGCTACGATTGCCCAGACGATCAGCAGCATCCACCATAGCGCGATCAGTACACCCAGCGCGAAGCCCCAATCCATCATCAGGCGCATAGTCTTATATGCCGGATTTTGCACCTGACCATCCGTCAGGATACCGCCCTCTCCACCACTTAGAATATGTGTTGCCAAGCGATCCACATGCACCGCTGGTTTTAAAGCAGAAAGCACGGTCAGCGCACTCGGCCTCAGCCACCTAGGCAAGCGTTCCAGCTTAGCGAGTTTTCCAGAAAAGTGATCGCCGTAAACGATTGGGAGAAACACCGTACGTACCTCGATGCCATCCACCGCATTCAAGATGGCCTGCGCTTTGCGTTTGCTAACTGAATAGGGGTCAACACGCTTTTCATCGAGCGCCTGTATTGTTGAAACCTGCAAGAACCGCGTGACCTGAGCAGCCTTCGCTGACGCTAAAGTGTCGGCCAGCAACGCCACGTTAATAGCGTCGAATGCGGCCTCATCACCCGGTTGATCGTTGTTAAGCACCGCGAGGTGAACCAAGAGATCGCCCTCGAGGGTAGGTAACGAATTGTAATCATGCGTGGGAAGTTCGGGAAATAGCGCCTTCAAGCGTTCAGGATCACGACCGACGAGGACAAGGGACGCACCGCCCGCCTGCAAGCGGGGTACGAGCTGTCGACCAATGAAGCCTGATGCGCCCGTGATGATGATTTTCATGGCCCATATCCCTCGCCGCTCGATTTCAAAGCCCTACCCGAGCCCGGCGGGTCTGTCCACGAGGCTAGGGTGCCGCAAGAGCCTCAAACAGCTCGCGGGTCGCTTGATCTGCTGGGAAGTAGAGTTCCACGCGCAGGGCATCCAGCGTCACGTCTTCGGGGGTGCCGAACTGGCTGAGTGTCGTGAACATGGCGAGACGTTGATCTCCCATGCGCAGCACGGTCGGGATGACGGGCTGCAAGGCTTCTCGTCTGGGCTTCCCCACGGCGGACAGATGCGCAGCCGCCATGTCAAGGCGTGGCACACCGCCTTGGGCCGCACTTTCCAGTCTCAACCGATGGGCCGCATGGTGGGCGACCTCTGCCCAGTTCTCGACCAAGGGCGGCAGATGATCTGACATCATCAGATCGAGCAGGCTGTCCCCCACCCCAACACCGAGTGGACCAAACAGCACAGCCGCGACCCTGTTCATCTGCTGCACCGACCACAGCCGGTCGATGGCGATGGCGGGGTAAGGCTCATGCACTGTCAACATATGCGTCACCGCGGCGCGGATCGGTACCATCTCAGCCTCCGCCCAATCCCGGGCGGCATACCGTGCAGCAAATCCGGCATGCAGCAGCATGGTGTTGCGCGCATCCAGCGGCAGCTGCAAGGCGTCCCCCAGCCGATCAATCATCTGCGGACTGGGCCGCGCCCTGCCCGTCTCCAGAAACGAGAGATGGCGCACCGACATCTCCACCTCTGTCGCGAGTTGCAACTGGCTGAAACGGCGTGCCTTGCGCCAGGATCGAAGTGTATCAGGAAATTGGGTCATACCCCGACTCTATGCCGCAAAGGTAATCGTGTCATTTACCTCTGAGGGAATTGGAACGGCCATATCCCCTCCCCCAGATTGCAGCCATCACTCAGATGGAGCACCCCATGACACAGTCCTTTCACAAATTCTGGCTCAAGATCACCGCAATCGTCATCGGCTCATTCGGCCCGGTCTTTTTCCTCGCGACGATGGAAGCCACGGCAGAGCCTGCCCGCCTCACAATGGATATTCTGAGCTGGCCCCTTGATGGCGCGACCACATGGGCATCGCCAGACACGCGCTTTCTGTCAGCCCTCACCGGAGGTTTCCTGCTGGGATGGGGTGTGACGATCTGGCTACTGCAGCAATGGGTCTATGACCTTGCTCCCGAAAAAGTCCGCCGCGCGGTTCTGTTCGGCCTGCTCAGCTGGTTCATACTCGACTCGACCGGATCTGCCCTGTCGGGCAATCCGTCGAATGTGCTGTTCAATATCGGCGTGTTGCTGCTGGGTGTCGGGCCGCTCTGGCGGCCCGCTGTGGAGGACATGAAAACGGCCTGACCGCCTCAATACCCGCTTTGACGGTCCACAAGATACTGCATCTGCTCCCCCCGTGCGGCCCGCGCGATATTCGCGGCAGCCGTGCGGGCGGCACTGGCCGGTCGGGTCTCGCTGGCGATATGGGGGGTCACAGTCACTTTCGGATGTGCCCAATAGGGATGAGCCGAGGGCAGCGGCTCGATCCGAAACGTATCGAGCGTGGCATGCCCCACCTGGCCAGTATCGAGCGCATCCAACAATGCCTCATCATCGATCAGCGGACCACGACCCGGATTGAGGATGACCGCCCCCTTCGCCAGACGAGCAAGGCTCTCCGCATTCAGCACATTCGTGGTGCCGGGCGTATCAGGCAGCAGCAGAACAACAATTTCAGCTCCGTCCAGCGCATCGCCAATCGGGCCACTCAGACACCGTGCGCCGATCACATCCCGGGGGGATCGGCTCCACCCTGTCACATCAAATTGCAAGGCGATCAGCGCTCTTGCACAGGCAGCACCCAGCGCGCCAAGGCCGAGAATCGTCACTTTTCGATCACGGGCCAACGGCGGTGGCACCTTCTTCCAATCCCCAGTCTGCCGGTGGATGTCGGCATCAATCTCCAGATGATGGCGCAGCACATGACCCACCACCCACTCGACCATCCCATCCGTCAGGCCGGGATCGACCATCCGCGCCAACGGCACTTGAAGCGTCTGATTGCCCACGATCTTTTCAACCCCGGCCCAAAGGCTCTGCACCCCTTTCAGCCGGGTAAAAGGGGTAAAGTCGCTCAACCCGCCATTGGGTGCATAAACGATATAGTCGACCTCCTCAGGTGGAAGATCGCGCCCGAAACGAACCTGCAACTCAAGCTCGGCAAAGGCTTCTGGCAGGCGCTGTTCATACTCCGCCCACAAGCCATCTCGTGCGGAAAACAGAACATTGATCATCGCTATACCCCTCGTGGCCTGTGCACATGCGCCGATTGGACGAGGCCGAACGCCCCCAGCAGCACCAACATCGCCGAGCCGCCATAGCTGACCAAAGGCAACGGCACGCCGACAACAGGCGCCATGCCCATCACCATGGCCATATTGACCGCAAAGAAGAAAAAGAAAGTCGCCGCAAGCCCCCCGGTCATCAGCGCACCAAACCTGTTACGGTTCGAGAAGGCCGACAGCAGGCAGAACATGACAATCGCTGTATAGAGACCAAGCAACGTAAGCCCCCCGATCAAACCGAATTGTTCGGCCAGTGAGGTAAAGATGAAGTCCGTGTGCTTTTCCGGCAGGAAGTTCAGCCGCGACTGCGTCCCCTCCATAAATCCACGCCCCGAAACACCGCCCGCGCCCAGCGCAATGGTCGCCTGCGTAATGTGATACCCACTGCCGAGCGGATCGGTGGAGGGGTCCAAAAAGGTCTCAATCCGGCGATACTGATAATCCTTGAGGATTTGCCAATCCGTCCCTTTCGAGGCCAGAACGGCCCAGATCGTCCCGACGCCCGCCGCGATGGACGGACCCCAATACCACCAGCTGACGCCGGCCAGAAACATCACGACACATCCACCCGCGACCAGCAGGATAGAGGTGCCAAGGTCGGGCTGCCGCAACACCAGCAATGTCGGCAAGGCGATCAGGATCAATGGAATCAGAACCCAGAACGGGCGAGAGACCTTCTCACGCGGCAACCACGCATAATAGGCGGCCAACACCATCACGAGCGCGATCTTCATCACTTCGGAGGGTTGCAGCCTGAGAGGTCCGATGTCGATCCAGCGCTGCGCACCCATGCCGACAACACCCACGAACTCAACCGCGACCAACAGGCCCATCGCGCCCAGATAGGCAAGCGGCGCCATCTTCTTCCAAAAGTCGATATGGATGACGGCGACGATGAACAGCACGGCAAGGCCAAGGCCGAACCGGGTCATTTGCGGACGCGCCCACCGGTCCAACTCTCCACCGGCGACGGAATAGAGCATCAGAAATCCGGTAGCGCAGACCGCACAGATCAAAAGAACCAGCGGCCAGTGGATGAAGAGCAATTTCGCCGGGCCTGTCGGCAACGGCTTGCGGTTCATCTGCTCGTAATAGGTCATGCCCGATCCCTTTGTACCGAGGCACTGTCGAGCCCCAGCCTGCGCCGCTCCCGAATTTCCTGATGCCGGGCGGACGGCCACGCATCCAGCGGAGGTTCAGGGCCGTAAAGCGCGCGGATCATTACATCCTGCGCGATGGGTGCGGCTGCACGCGAGCCACCGCCACCATGTTCAACAATCGTCGCAATCGCATAGCGTGGATTGTCAAAGGGTGCGTAGGCTACGAACAGCGCGTGGTCCCGGCGGTTCCACGGCAGGTCCTCATTGCGGAAGACGCCGGTACGACGCTCGGCCTCCGTGATCCGGCGCACCTGACTGGTGCCGGTCTTGCCTGCCATCACCATCTGCGGATCGGCGATGCGACTGCGATAGGCAGTGCCGCGCCGATCATTGCTGACCGCCCACATCCCCCCACGCACAGCGGCAAGCCCTGCCGCGGAAAACCCAAGATCCTCCGGCTCAGGCGCGGGCTGCGGCACACCGTTGACCGAACGCACCAAGCGCGGCGAAACCGCCTTTCCCGTCGCCAGCCGCGCGGTCATCACGCAAAGCTCTAATGGAGAGGCGAGCATGAAGCCCTGCCCGATCCCGGAATTGACCGTATCCCCGATCAGCCACGGCTCGCCGTGCACGCGCTGCTTCCACTCACGATCCGGCATGTTCCCCGCGCGGACTGCCGGCAGCGGAATGTCATGGCGGATCCCGATGCCCAGCCGGTTGGCCATTTCACTGATCCGGTCGATGCCGATCCGTTGGGCAATGTCGTAATAGTAGATGTCACAGCTGCTCTTCAGGCTGTCGCGCAGGTTCATGTGACCATGGCCGCCCCGCCGCCAGCAATGCGCGCGCCGGTTGCCGACCATGATCGACCCACCACAGAAAACCGTCTCGTTCGGGTTGACAAGGCCCAGCTCCATCGCTGCAAGTGCCACGACCATCTTGAAGGTCGATCCAGGCGGATAGACGCCCGATACCGCCTTGTTATAGAGCGGTCTGTATTCGTCCTCGTTCAGCGCCCGCCAATCCCCGGTAGAGATCCCGAAAACGAAGTTATTTGGATCAAAGGACGGCGCAGAGGCCATGGCGACCAGATCGCCGCTCTGCACATCCATGACGACCGTGGCCGCACTCTCCCCTTCCATGCGCCGCTGGGCATAGTCCTGAAGCCCGCTATCAACGGTCAGTTGCAGATCTTCGCCAGAGCGACCCTCAACCCGCTCAAGCTCCCGAATGATCCGGCCACTCGCATTGATCTCCACCCGGCTGATCCCGGCAGATCCGCGCAGATTGTCCTCCAACCGTCGCTCGATCCCGTTCTTGCCAATCTGAAAATCAGGAACCTCACGCAACAGCGGATCGGGGTTCTCCAGCTGGCTCAGATCGTAATCCGACACCGGCCCGACATATCCAACCAGATGCGCGAATGTTCCCGCCTCGGGATAGTGACGGCTCAGCCCGACTTCGGTCTCGACACCCGGCAACGCAGGGGAGTTTGCCGCGACCCTTGCAAAATCCTCCCAGCTCATATGCTCAGCAACCGTGACCTTCTGAAAGGCGCGCCGATCATAGAGCTCGCGCAGAATGCGTGCCCGCCGTTCTGGGCTCAGATCAATGATACGGCTCAACTGCATCAACGTGTCGGCCGGGTTGCCACGCTCCCGGCTCATCAAAACACGGTAATTCTGCTGGTTGACCGCAATCAGATGACCCTGTCGATCAAAGATCAGCCCGCGGCTTGGCGCAATCAGATGCTCATTGACGCGGTTTTCCTCAGCCAGCAGGCGATAGCGCTCGCCTTCCTCGACCTGAAGGTGACGCATACGCCAGCCCAACCCGGCGATCAGCGCCAGTTGCGCACCCATCAGCACCAGACCCCGGCGGGTCACATTGGCAGAGCTGTCTTCATCCTTCGCCACACCCGATACTCCACTACACCCGAACACCCGACGCCGTACGGCGGGTCACACCAAACAGGACACGCACCACGACACCGACCAGCGGATAACACGCCACCGTCAGTACGATTCGCTGCGCCATCGCGCCCAGAGGTGGAACCTCGGCGAACGTTACCCAGATCACGCCCAGCATGCCCAATGTCGCCAGCGTAAAGAAGGCGGCAAAAATCATCCACTCGACAAATCGTGAGACGTCGCGCAACGCAACAACCTGCGTGCGCAGGGCCTCCGTCATCAAAACAAGGACCAAGGCGCCCAACCCAACCGGGCGCATCAGCAACAGGTCCGCCGCCAGGCCCAACAGAAAAATCACCGGCAGCGGCGCAGTTTCGGGCCGTCGCATCACCCAAAAACAGCACAGCGCAGCCAACAGATCAGGGCTGGTGATACTGGGCAGTGCAGGCACGAAAGGGATCATCGCAATGACGGTACAAACCAGCCCGGAAAAGATGAGCGCCACGATCCGCAGGGCAACCTTCATTCCCCCGGCTCCTCACCAAAGAAGAACTGCTCCGCCGCAATCAACCCGCCGGGCTGATTGATTGCCTCTGGTGGGCGATAGTTCAGGACGCGGACAAAACGCAGCCGCTGATAGTCAGCCGCGGGTCGCACACGCAGCTGCCCATTTGCGGCAACAATCACCTGCCCCACCAGCAGATCCGGCGGCAGAACCAGCCCATCACCGCTTGTGATGATCCGGTCACCGGGACGCACCTGCTCGGGATCGCTCAAAAAATCGAGCCGTGGAGCGGCAGAGTTGTCGCCCGCCACAATGCCGCGCAGCCCCGACGGCTGCACGATCACCGGAACCCGGCTGTTCAAATCGGTCAAAAAGATCGCACGGCTCGTCGTCTCACCGACCCCCGAAATACGCCCGACCAGACCCAGCCCGTCCAGCGCAGCAGAGCCGTCCTGCACACCGTTCAGCGAGCCGATATTCAGCAGGCCAGAGCGGGAGAACGGCCCACCGCCATCGGCCATTATCTCACCCGTCACATAAGTTGTCTGCGGGCTGAGACGCACATTGTTGAGCGCCCGCAGTCGCGCGTTGCGCTGCTCCAGCTGGCGGGCCTGCTCGCGCCAGCCCTCCATCGCCTGCAACTCACGCCGCAACTCCTCGTTCTGCTCATAGACGCGAACATAGCTCTCGAAGTCCTGCGCCATCTGCGTCACGCGGGCGATGGGACGTGCGGTCCATTCCAACGACGGTAACACCGCATCGGCCAGCGACATGCGCAACCGCTCAACCCGTGGGTTATCAATGCGCCACAGGGCAAACAGGACGATGGAAATCAGAATGATCGCGCCCAGCACAATCTGCCGGGTCGTGCGCCAAAGCGCGCTGGCTTCCTGTCCGTTCAACCCTGCCATAGCGTCCTCACGCCCGGCCTGAAACTACCGGGGCTGACTGGTCAGTTGGATGCGCCGTAGTCGACGACATGCGCCATCTTGTGCTCGAACTCCAGGCTCTTGCCTGTGCCCAGTGCCACGCAATTCAGCGCGTCATCGGCCACGGTGATGGCAAGTCCGGTCTGCTCGCGCAGCGCCAGATCGAGATCGCCCAAAAGTGCGCCGCCACCCGTCAGCATCACGCCCCGGTCGACAATATCTGCGGCCAGATCGGGCGGGGTAGCCTCCAGCGCGGTCATCACCGCCTCGCAAATCTGCTGCACCGGCTCGGCCAGCGCCTCTGCCACCTGTGCTTGCGTCACCTCGGTCTCTTTCGGGACACCGTTAAGCAGGTCGCGTCCGCGGATTTCCATCGCTTGGCCACGCCCATCCTCGGGCATCCGCGCCGACCCGATGGAGGTCTTGATCCGCTCTGCCGTCGCCTCACCCACCAACAGGTTATGCTGCCGCCGCAGATAAGAGACGATTGCCTCGTCCATCCGGTCACCACCTACGCGGACAGAGCGGGCATAAACGATGTCAGCAAGCGACAGAACGGCGACTTCCGTGGTCCCGCCACCGATATCCACAACCATCGAGCCCGTCGGCTCCGTAATCGGCAGACCGGCGCCAAGCGCGGCTGCAATCGGCTCCGCAATCAGGCCCGCCTTCCGCGCGCCCGCGCCCAGCACCGACTCCCGGATCGCCTTTTTCTCAACAGGGGTCGCGCCATGCGGAACACATACGATGATCTTCGGCTTGCCGCGCTTGTTCACCTTGCGGATGAAGTGCTTGATCATGGCCTCTGCCACGTCGAAATCTGCGATCACACCGTCACGCATCGGGCGGATCGCCTCGATGGAGCCTGGGGTCCGGCCCAGCATAAGCTTGGCGTCCTCACCGACCTCCAGCACCTCTTTCTTGCCGCCGCGCACGTGATAGGCGACGACAGAAGGTTCGTTCAGAACAATACCCTTGCCCTTCACGTAGATCAGAGTGTTGGCCGTCCCCAGATCAATCGCCATATCCGAGGAGAACATGCCAGAAATCGCACTAAACATTACGCTGTCCCTTTTTCTGCCCCACCCGATGTCAGGTTGACCCCGATCTGCCGGATAGAGCCGTTGGAACCTTATAGGGCCGCAGCCCCCATTCCGTAAAGGGAGCTACGGGGGCGCAGACGGGCGGAATCCCAAAGTTTTCCACAGCATCATGATCTCAACGGGACACAGATTGGCGAGATCGGCAGGAACTTGCTGATCAAGAGGGAATCACCCGCCGATCATTTGTTCCTGACACAAAATTTAGTTTCCCCGAACCGGTGGTGCGCGGCAGGGTATTTTCAGCATTCACGCCCGGTCTCCGGCGGCAGGACATCGCCGTTGCTGGCATGATCGGGATGATAATTTTCAAGGAGAATACCAATGTCCTGGTCTGATCGTGCCGCAACCTTCGCCGCCCTGCATGTGCCGGGTGATCCGCTCGTCTTGTTCAACATCTGGGATGTCGGATCCGCCCGCGCTGTGGCCAAGGCCGGCGCAAAGGCACTTGCCACCGGCTCCGCCTCCGTCGCAGGCGCACTTGGCGCGGCGGATGGGGAGGACTTGCCGATGGATTTTGCGCTCGACAACGCAGCGCGCATCACCTCCGCTCTTGATCTGCCACTGACCCTCGACTTCGAGGGGGGCTATTCCGCCGATCCCGAAACCGGTGGACAACATGCGGTTCTTGCCAAACATGCCGGCGCTGTCGGCATCAATTTTGAGGATCAGGTGATCGGCGGCGACGGCCTCTACGATATCGCCACGCAATCAGCGCGCATCACGGCCATTCGCGAAGCGGCCGGGTCGGAATTCTGGATCAATGCCCGCACCGACATATTCCTGAAGGCCAAGCCAGATACCCACGACGCCGCCATGGTGGAGACTGCTTTGGAGCGCGCACGCGCCTATGCCGATGCCGGCGGCTCAAGCATCTTTGCGCCCGGACTGCGCGACGCCGCCCTCATGACCGCCTTTTGCGAAGGTTGTCCCCTGCCGGTCAACATCATGGCTTATCCGGGCATGTCCGACCGCGCCACGCTTGCCTCTTGCGGTGTCGCCCGCATCAGCCACGGCCCCTTCCCGTGGATGGACGCCATGAAAGCGGTTGGCGAAGCTGCAAGCGCTGCGATGAAGTAATTCACGGCCCCGGATCCGGTCCGGGGCCACACCTTCAAGGGAGTCGCCATGATCCTCCACTGCGTTTTCTGCAACATCGCGCCGTCCACCGCGGACAAGGCCTTGGCCGACCTCTTCGACGGTCTCTCAGCGCTCTGCGACACCCTCAACGGCGCACTCAGTTTTGAGGCGGGTCCGAACCGCGATTTCGAGGCAAAGTCCCCCGATCACGGCCACGGCTTTATCATCCGTTTTGCCGATGCAGCCGCCTTGGAAGAATACGCCAACGACCCGCGCCATATCGAATTGGGCGGACAGCTCTGCAGTCTTTGCTCAGGCGGCGCAGACGGCATCATTGTTTACGATCTCGAAGTCTGACGGACCCGGCACATACGGACCAAAAGCCCAAATGACCCTAAGTCACTTTCATAAAATTGCGTGATATCTCGTATCAAGAGCATATTGTTCTGAAATATGACAATTTGAAGTAATGCATTTCCTGGGTGTACCCACAGCGCTCGACAACGGCGAAAGCCAAGGGGAAGGAAATGCGACTCTCAACCGTAGGCGCCTCGGCGCTGGCGGCTATGTCTGTCATGGGCGGTGCCCATGCACAGGACATATCCATCGTCACCGGATCGGAAGCCGGTGTTTATTTCGTCGTCGGCAACACGGTCGCCGACATCGTCAACTCCCACAGCACTGACCTCAACGTCACCTCCAGCACGTCCGGCGGATCGATCGCGAATATCGAGTCCCTGCGTGTCGGAGAGGCCGATTTCGGCGTGGCCCAGTCCGACTGGCAATTCCACGCCATAAACGGCTCGGCACGGTTTGAGGGCAACGGGTTTGACGATCTGCGCGCCGTGTTCTCGGTTCATGGGGAGCCGTTCACGCTGCTCGCCCGCGCGGATAGCGGAATCGAGACCTTCGACGATCTGCGCGGAAAACGCGTGAACCTTGGCAATCCGGGCTCTGGCCAGCGCGGAACAGCCGAGGTTCTGCTGGACGCCTACGGTTGGGCCGCCACGGATTTCGCCCTTGCCGCCGAATTGACCGGTGATGAACAGGGCCCCGCACTTTGTGCCGGAGAGCTCGACGCGATCTTCTTCGTTGCAGGCCATCCCAACAACTCGATCCATGAAGGAACGGCCTTCTGCGACAGCCAGCTTGTTCCGGTTCAGGGGCCGGAAGTTGCGGCCCTGATCGCTGCCAATCCGTTCTACACTGACGCCATCGTGCCACGCGGCTACTATGCGTCGGGCAACCAGATCGACACACCCAGCTTCGGCGTGCGCGCGACATTCGTGACCAGTGCGACACAACCCGACGATGTCGTCTACGAGATCGTACGCACCGTGTTCGAGAATTTCGACGCGTTCCGCTATGCCCACCCCGCGTTCGAGCTTCTCGATCCGCAGAGCATGGCAACCGACGGCCTCTCCGCGCCCCTGCATCCGGGCGCGGCGCGTTACTATCGTGAACAAGGCTGGATCAGCGAAAGCTGATCGCCGCGCGATAGTGCGGCAGGCAGGTGTGGGGCCTGCCTGCCGGCTTTCGCGGTTCAAAAGATCCGACGGAGCTGGCCAGAAAAGCCATCCTTTTCAAAGCTCCAACATCGCAAAGCGCCGCTTAATTATTGCGGTCCTACGGCATCGCCCACACAGAGTAACGGCTGCATTGAGCCCAACGTGGCAAATGCCGCGCTGTGCACGAACGTCTGCGATCGCGATGGCGTCATCTGATCCGACAGCCGGCGGGGCACACGAAGAAACTCATGAATCCGCCTCCCTTTTTTGAATGACAAAGAGTCGCTGGCTCTTCGCCATCGCCGCCAGCTTGTCGGCGCCGCATGCCCCGGAATAGGTTTGACGTTATGACGTTGCTCAAATTCCGAAAAGCTACTGTCGCGGATGTGGTACCGCTCAGCGAGTTGATCCAACGCACTATCCGCGTTTCAAATGCTGGGGACTATGATCAAAAATCAATTGATATGCTGTGCTCGATTTTTGAACCCGGGCCGCTCACCGGAAGAATCGAGAATGAGGCTATTCTTTTGTGTTTCGCGGGTGCCAATCTTGTTGGAACTGTGGGGCTGAAAGGTGATTATTTACGATCATTGTTTGTGGACCCTGCGTTTCAGGGGCAAGGGTTAGGCAAATTGCTGACCGCAAGAATTGAAGAAGAAGCGCGACAGAGAGCAATCTCAGACTTGATGCTTCACGCCTCACTAACAGCGCGAGATTTTTACGCGGCTCTTGGCTATGAATTTTTGGAAGTGCAATCCTACCCGGAAGGACCATTCGTATTGATGAGAAAGCAACTTAATGTGCGCTTGTGAAATACCTTGCGTAACAAAACAACTGCAGTGACGTTTTCCGACATGTCGCGACCGGCCGTTGTCGCCTCAGGTCGCTGTAGACCTTCGCCTTCGCAAAGCCGGAGGCTGCTTTGTCCCGCGAAGCCGTCCTCAGCCTACAACCAAAACCACGACGTCGAAATTGGTTAACACAACGTCGGTGCACGCGTTGTGCACGCCCTGTGTACAGGTTGTGCACAGGGGCTTCGGGGCAGCGTTAACCAACGCCGCCCCGCTCAAGATCAGCCCGCCAACTCTTCCGGCGCGCTCTTTTCGCGGCGTACGAACAGCTTGTTGAGCGCGTTGATATAGGCCTTTGCCGAGGCGACGACCGTGTCCGTATCGCTCGATTGACCGGCCACGATCTTGCCGTCCTCTTCCAGCCGAACACTCACAGTCGCCTGCGCATCCGTGCCCCCAGTCACCGCATGCACATTATAGAGCTCCAGCGAAGCACTGTGCGAAATCAAGGACTTGAGCGCATTGAACGTCGCATCGACAGGGCCGTCACCCTCGGTCTCTGCCCGCTTCGCTTCACCATCAACCATTAGCACCATGGTGCAGGTCTGCGGGCCGGTCGTGCCACAACGCACTTCCATCTCCATCAGCTTGATCCGGTCATGGCCGGAAGAGGTCGTCTCATCGCTCATCAGGGCGATCAGATCCTCGTCATAGACCTCTTTCTTACGGTCAGCCAGCTCCTTGAAGCGGACGAAAACGTCCTTCAACTGGTTGTCCTGCAAGGTAAATCCGAGATTCTCCAGCTTAGAGCGCAGCGCCGCACGACCCGAATGTTTGCCCATGACCAGGTTCGTCTCGGTCAGGCCCACATCTTCAGGCCGCATAATTTCGAACGTCTCTGCGTTCTTGAGCATTCCGTCCTGGTGAATGCCGCTCTCATGCGCAAATGCATTTTTGCCGACAATCGCCTTATTGTATTGCACCGCAAAGCCCGAAACCGCTGCCACACGGCGCGAAATTCCCATGATTTTCTGCGTGTTGATGCGGGTTGCGTAAGGCATGATGTCATTGCGCACCTTCAGCGCCATGACCACTTCTTCCAGTGCGGTGTTGCCCGCACGCTCCCCCAATCCATTGATCGTACACTCGATCTGACGGGCGCCGGCCTCAACCGCGGCAAGGCTATTTGCCGTCGCCATGCCCAGATCGTTGTGACAATGCGTGGCGAAAATCACCTCATCCGCGCCAGGTACATCGTTGATTAACATCTTGATGATATCTGCACTCTCACGCGGTGCAGTGTATCCGACCGTATCGGGAATATTGATCGTGGTGGCGCCAGCCTTGATCGCGATCTCAACCGTCCGTTTCAGGAAATCCGGTTCAGTCCGCGTCGCATCCATCGAGGACCACTGCACATTTTCGCACAGGTTGCGCGCATGCGTGACCATGTTGTGAATGTGATCGGCCATTCCATCCATGTCGAGATTTGTGATCCCGCGATGACTCGGCGATGTCCCGATAAACGTGTGAATGCGGGGGTTTACGGCAAACTGGATCGCTTCCCAGCAGCGGTCAATATCCCCCATTGCCGCGCGCGACAGACCGCAGACCTGCGCGCTCTTCACCTGATCGGCAATGGCGCGGACCGCCTCGAAATCCCCGATGGAAGCGATTGGAAAACCGGCCTCGATAATATCGACACCCATTTCATCGAGCATCATTGCGATCTCGATCTTTTCATCATGGGTCATGGAGGCGCCGGGCGACTGCTCCCCGTCACGCAGGGTCGTGTCGAAAATCAGGACATGGTCCTGCTTGGCGGCTTTATCGGTCATTTTGTGAATTCCTTCATGTGAGCTTGCTATCCGGCGCTCTCAATCTTTGTCCCCTGAGCGCGCGCGCCAGGGTCCCGGCACGCTCAGAGGCTGCTAAGAAGAAGGAGGTCAATAAGGCGTGCGGTCATGCTCATGGGCGGCACCATAGCGGGCGATCTGCCGCAGGCCAAGCCTGTTTTCAGGCTGGACGTGACGCGCCTACGCCGCATGTTCTGGCACATGACTTTTGAAGACAGATATGGCGGCGGGCGTGCCCTCGTCCTCGGCGGCTCAGGCGGGATCGGCGGCGCACTGGTGGATCGCCTCAACCGCTGCATGGCGGTGGAGACGCTCAGCCGCTCGCATAACGGGTTCGATCTGACGGTCGAGCAGAGTGTCGAGAACTGGGCCAGCAAACTCACGCCAGGCTATAGCGTGATCTTTGACGCAACAGGCGCGCTCGAAATCGACGGCGCCGGGCCGGAGAAATCGATCGGCCAGATCGAGCCAGACGCCATGACCGCTCAGTTCGCGCTCAACGCCATCGGGCCAGCGCTGGCGCTCAAACACCTGACGCCGTTACTGGTCAAAGAGGGGCCATGCCTGTTTGCCTCCCTCTCCGCCCGCGTGGGCAGCATCGGCGACAATCGCCTCGGCGGTTGGATCAGCTACCGCGCGGCCAAGGCGGCGCTGAATCAGATCATGCACACATCCGCCATCGAGATTGCGCGCAAACGGCCCGACGCTGTGGTTGTTTCGCTCCATCCCGGCACGGTGCAAAGCGATCTGACAGCCAAATATCTTGGGCGTCACGATGCGGTAACGCCGCCAGAGGCGGCGGAAAACCTCGTGACTGTGATGGGCGAACTGACCCCTGAAGACACCGGTGGTTTCTTCGACTGGAAAGGGGAGGTCATCCCATGGTGACCCTGCACATCACTTTGCTCCCCAAATACCTCGGGGGTCCGGGGGCAGAGCCCCTGGCGATCGCTGCATGAGCAAACGCCTCATCCTCGTCTTGGGCGATCAACTGACGCCGACACTCTCGGCGCTTCGTGAGGCCGACAAAGACCGCGACATCATCGTGATGGCGGAGGTGCGTGATGAGGGCACCTATGTCCGCCACCACGCCAAGAAAATCGCGCTGATCCTCGCCGCCATGCGCCACTTTGCAAGTGATCTGCGCGCCGAGGGCTGGCAGGTCGCCTATACGACCCTCGACGATCCTGAAAACACCCACGCAATCAGCAAGGAATTGCTGCGCCGGGCCGACGAATTCGGCGCAGAGGAAGTCATTGCGACAGCACCCGGAGAGTGGCGCCTACGCTCCCTGCTCGACCACACGCCGATCAAGGTCACGCAGCTGCCCGATGACCGGTTCGTCGCCTCGGAAGACGAATTCGCAACATGGGCCAAAGACCGCAAATCCCTGCGCATGGAATATTTTTACCGCGAAATGCGACGCAAGACGGGCCTTCTGATGGACGGGGATCAGCCCGAGGGTGGCAAGTGGAACTATGACCACGACAACCGCAAACCCGCACAATCCGACCTCTTCATGCCCGAACCGCTCCACCACCAACACGATGAGATCGTGACGGACGTACTCGATCTCGTTGAGCGTGAATTCCCAGATACATTCGGGGAGCTGCGCCCCTTCTGGTTTGCCGCAACCCGTGCAGGCGCGGAGGCTGCGCGCGACTGGTTCATGGCAGAGGCCTTACCGAAATTCGGCGATTATCAGGACGCGATGCTGCGCGGGGAAAAATTCCTCTATCACTCGATCCTCAGCCCCTATCTGAATATCGGTCTGCTCGACCCCATCGACCTGTGCCAGCGGGCGGAGGCGGAATACCGTGCGGGCCGCGCACCGCTGAACGCGGTTGAGGGGTACATTCGCCAGATCATCGGCTGGCGGGAGTTTATTCGTGGGATCTATTTCCTCGAAGGACCTGACTATCCCAAGCGCAACGCGCTGAACGCCAACCGTGATTTGCCGTGGTTCTATTGGTCTGGTGAGACGGATATGGCCTGCATGAAAGCGGCCATCGACCAGACCATCAGCGATGCCTATGCCCACCACATCCAACGCCTGATGGTTACGGGGAATTTCGCACTCATCGCAGGCCTCGATCCCCAGCAGGTTCATGAGTGGTATCTGGCCGTCTATGCCGATGCGTTCGAGTGGGTGGAAAGCCCCAACACGGTGGGCATGATCCTGTTTGCCGATGGCGGGGTTGTCGGCTCAAAGCCCTATGCCGCCTCGGGTGCCTACATCAACCGCATGTCCGATTACTGCAAAAGCTGCACCTATTCGGTGAGCAAGAAATCGGGGGAAGGCTGCTGCCCGTTCAACCCGCTTTATTGGGATTTCCTCAACCGCAATCGGGAGCGGTTTGAGGGCAATCCCCGCATGGCGCAGATGTACCGCACATGGGACCGAATGGCCGAGGACAAGCGCGAGGCGAGCTCGGACAGCGCGGCCGCAATCCTCGCCAAACTCGAAGCAGGCGAGCGGGTGTGAGCGGTGCCAACGCCGGCCTGCGGGACGGCGACTGTACATTGATCAGCGCGGTTTAGGTTGGCCAAGTCCGCAAAAGGCCGATGATAAGATCAACATCGGCAGAACGCCGCTCCGGGGGCGGGTCGGCGTTGGCACGGCGCCTTCGGCTTGATTCCGTGCAGGCGCTACCGCCCCCAACGCCCCGGCATGGGGCGTGCTGCACCCGGCGCTTTCACCAGTTCAAGCAAGCGACCCGGCCCCGCCGCAAAGGCACGGCCCAGCGGGTTGCCCCGCATCTGCGCCTTCACCTTCTCGATCTGCATCACATTGGCGATGCGCCGGTCGAGGAAGGCCCATGTCGCCTCATCCCCGTCACTCTCATCGCCCAGCCAGTAAAGCACCGTCGCAGAATAGACGCCCGACAGGGTCGCCCGCTTGGTGTACCAGTTATGATCGGTGGAACTGTCGCCCAGACCGGCCCAGATCGTATCAGCCGTGTTCCAGATCGCTTTGGCGCCATCGGCCGCGTAAATGGGCAAAGCAAAGAGCGTCGTGCCGCGGCGCACAGCCTCCCGATGTCCTTGAACCAGCTCGATCCGGTGGCGCACGCAGGCCGTGATCTTGCCCGTCATGCCCATCCCCTGAAACGGATCAGAGGCGATCCACTCGGCCAGCTTTCGGTCCCCGCGCATGTGAAAGGCAAGCGCCAGATCCACGGCACCGCGCGGGAACATGACACGGCCCAGCGCCGGGTCCAGACCCGAATCACCCAGTGCGCGTCGCAGCGTCTCATCCGACCAACCGTCGAAGGGGACATGCAGCAATGCGGCGTCGATCACGGCATCCTTTTGATCCGAATGCGAAATCATCTCATCTGCCATGACACTCCCCCACGCGTTACACTGGACAACATACACTCAACCGCCTATGTAGCGCACTCCTGCAATTCCGCAATTTTACCTGAAAGGTGGTGACTACAAGTGCAGGTACAGGTTCGCGACAACAACGTCGATCAGGCCCTCCGGGCTCTGAAGAAAAAGCTTCAGCGTGAAGGTGTGTTCCGGGAAATGAAACTCCGGCAACATTACGAAAAGCCTTCCGTCAAACGCGCCCGTGAAAAGGCAGAAGCTGTTCGTCGTGCGCGCAAGCTCGCGCGCAAGAAGCTTCAGCGTGAAGGCATGCTCTAAGCATCGACTTGCGACCGGCTGGCGTCACCCAGCTGTTGTAATATCAGACCCCTGCGCCCACGGTGCGGGGGTCTTTCTTTTCAGGGATTGAGATATGGATACCGGCGGTTTCCGGCTTTACGCCATCGGCGACGTTCATGGCATGATCGCCCCCTTGCGGGAGGTGCATGACTGGATTGCCCGCGACATGGGTGAGCATCCGGGCCGTGAGGCGCGCATCATCCATATCGGCGACTATACTGACCGGGGGCCTGACAGCCGCGCGGTCATAGAATTTCTGATGCGCGCGGACCCCCATTGGATCAGTTTGCTGGGCAATCACGACCGAATGTTCGCAAGCTATGTCACACGCCCCGGCTGGCAGGATCCAAAGCTTTACCGGCACAAAGGCTATCACTGGCTGCATCCCCGACTGGGCGGGGCTGAAACATTGAAATCCTATGGTGTTCAGATGCCCGCCCACGACATTACCTTGGATGAGGCGGCAGATTTTCACGATCAGGCCCGCGCCGCTGTTCCGCAAGATCACGTGGATTGGATCAATGGGCGCCCGCTTCACGTCAGCTTTGGCGACTATCTGTTTGTACACGCGGGCGTCGATACATCGCTGCCGCTGGACGCACAGCCAACGGAGGCGCTGCTATGGATGCGCGAAGGTTGGGTCGACTTCACCGGCAAGCTGGACCAGATCGTGGTACATGGTCACACGGTGATGGAGCAGCCAGAACGCTATCAAAGCAGGATTGCCATCGACACTGGCGCAGTCTTTGGCAATGCGCTGACCTGTCTGGTGCTGGATGGGGACGAGGTGGGCATCCTGACCGGACACAATGTCCGACCGCTGCCGATGAGATCATGAAATAGAACAACCCCGGGCAGGACCCGGGGCGTAAATCATCATTCTAGGTCAGTCCCGGATCAGATCCGAAACCTGCACATCAGGTGCGGAAGATCGCGAGGAAGATCAGAATGATCAGGATAACGATCGTGGACCGGATGCCAAAGGTGATGAAGCCTTCGAACGTCTTCTGCTGGTCGGTGATATCCATCGACCCGTGTTCATGTTCCTGGTGGTTGTCAGCCATGGTCAAATCCCTTTTCGCGTTGGCGCGTTCTTGCATGAATACGGGGTGGCGATCAAGCGGACTCGCTGTCGCGATCAAGCTGCTCTGACAAGGCGAAACCGATGCGCCGCGCTTGTGGCTTCAGCTTTGGTGCGGCATGAAGCATCACGTTCAGCTGGCTGACATGCTGTAACAGTTGCCGCTTCGCGCCGAAATCGTCCAACCCGTAAAAGGAAATCAGGTCCGGCGCGAAGAAGCCCATGCCCGAGATGTGGAGCGATCCGACATCCGATCCTGCAAAGCCCATCGCCACTTCATGTTCCGGGTCCAGATGCTCTTCGAACTTCTGGATATAGAGGATCACCCGCTCATAAGCCCATTCTGCAGCGGATTTCTGCCGGTTGGGTGGCTTGGCCGCATGTTCGACCATGTCCTCACCATCATCATGATAAGCCCGGGCGAGCACTTCGCCCTCGATCAGTTCGGCGGTGGTCTGGATCTTGTTCATCAGGCTCTCCTCTGCCAGCGCATTGGGGCAAGTGTTGAGCTTTGCGTCAACCCGATCCTAGACGCTCTGCCAGCGCCACGCGCCATCTTCGCCAACCTGCCGCGACACCGCGCCGATGGCATGAAGGTGGTTGAGATGTGCAATCGCCTCTGCCAAGGCCAGACCATAAGTGCTGCCATCAATCTTCCGCTTGAACAGCAGCGGAAAACACTCTGGCGCGACACGCGGTTCTGCCAGGAACGCGATCAGCCGCGGCAGGGCGTTTTCGTGGTTCTCGATCAGTTGGCGTAACCGCGCGGGGACACCGGTGAACGGTAGCTTGTGTCCCGGCAGGGCGAGGTGACCATCATGGGCGAGCCCTGAAAGCCGCGTACAGCTTTCGATCCAATCGCCCAGCGGATCGGCCGCAGGTTCGGTCGGGTACACACCGATATTGGACGAGATGCCGGGTATGATCTGATCGCCCGACAGGATCAGGTCATCTGTCCAGAACGTTGCATGTTCAGGCGCATGACCGTTTCCGATTTCAACAGTCCAGTCACGCCCGCCAATCCTGATCCGGTCATCCTGCTTGATCCGGGTATAGCCCACCGGGATAGGATGGACGCCGTCGGCAAAGTTGAACGGACGCTCTGTGCGACGCTTCTCAACCATTTCAGGCGGCATTCCGGCACGGGTGTAGAACGTAAGCGCTTCCTCGGTTGCCTTCTCCTGCACATCCAGTGTCAGCATCCGACCAAAAAGCCAGGCCGTGCGGGTCGTGATCAACTCAGCCCCGCGCGCCTGAAACCAGCCCACAAGGCCCAGATGATCGGGATGGTGGTGGGTCAGGATCACACGCCGTACGGGTTTGCCGGCGAGCGGGCCGTCAAGAAGTGTCTCCCAGATCGCACGGGCTTTCGATGTGTCGATGCCGGTATCCACCACGGTCCAACCATCGCCATCGTCCAGGATGTAGATATTCACGTGGTTCAGCACCATCGGCAGCTGCAACCGTGCCCAGAGAATGCCATCCGCCACCTCCGTAACCTCACCATGTGCTGGCGGTTCCGAATGGGGGAAGCGGATCAGCCCGTCGGTCTCACCCATTGTCCTGCGCCTCCTGAACCCGTTTCATCAGCTCGGCATGCAGTTGGTTGAAGGCACCATCACTCTCCAATCCGCTGCGTGGGATACCAATCTCTTTGCCCGGATGAGTGATGTGCAGTGACGTGTTGCTCTTGAACTGCGTGACATGGATCCGCTCGATGGTGTCGTAGGGAACTCGCAGAATCTGCCGACTGAACCCGTGTGGAGGCGCGTGGATTGCATCAGCATCCAGAACGATGACACGACCGGCGCGCGTCTCTTTGCGGTAGAGCCACCAAACGATGAGCGGCGTGACGATCAGATTGAGAACGACAAGCGCACGGATCAACCCGATCTGCTCAGCCGGGAAGATATGGGTGTCGAAAAAGGACGACACGGTGAAGCCAAAGATCATGACCCCGACGCATACCACCGTCAGCACCATACCCCAGGAGCGATAGGAGAACTCTAACCGCTCAGACATCTGATCTATCAACCGGCGGCGCAGGGAAAAGATGGGGCATGGACAGGCTCCTTTGAACGTCGCCCAGCCATACTGCGCCCCACCCTTTTAGACCACCCCGTCACGACGCGAGTTGATCCGCATCCAGGGCATAAAGTGGCGCTGCCCCTTCGGTTGCGGCTGCGCAGAGGCCGATTGCCGCTGGCATCACCTGACGGATGTGGAAACGGGCGAGGGCGATGCGATCCTCATCTCCACCAACCATGGCACCGCGCAACAAATAGTGCCCGCCGAGCACCAGAGCGAAGGCACGCAGAAACGGAACGGACCCTGCAAAGCGATCATTCGGCTCGGCTTTCACCATCCAATCAAGCGTATCTGACAGCGTCTCGCCCACATCCTGCAGGACATCGGCCATGCGCGGGTGCTTGGCCTGCGCATCCTTGGCGGTCGCCTCAATCTCGCCCAGCAGGGCCTCGGCAGCAGCACCGCCATCCATCAGTTTGCGCCCGACCATATCCATGGCCTGAATGCCATTCGTGCCTTCGTAAATGCGCGTGACCCGCACATCGCGCGCAAATTGCGCGGCTCCGGTTTCCTCAACGAACCCCATGCCGCCATGCACCTGAATGCCAAGATCGGCCACTTCAGAGCCGACGTCAGTGCCAAAGGCTTTGGCAATCGGGGTCAGGAAGGCACCACGCGCTTTCCACTTAGCAGACTCGTCTCCTTCGGTCGCGCGGGCCATATCGAGGCTGAATGCGGTGTCGAGGCAGATCGCACGGGCCGAGCGGGTCAGCGCCTTCATCTGCAAAAGCATTCGACGGACATCCGCATGGTCGAGAATGGTGCCCGTGTCCTGGACCATACCTTTGCCCTGTGTCCGGTCGAGCGCGTAGGCCAGCGCCTTTTGATAGGCAGCCTCGGCAATGCCCAGACCCTGAACACCGACCCCCAATCTTGCATTGTTCATCATCGTGAACATCGCGGCCATGCCGCCATGCTCTGGCCCGACCATCCAGCCGGTTGCCCCGTCAAACTCCATCACAGCGGTCGGGGAGCCATGCAGGCCCAGCTTATGTTCAAGGCTGATCGGTTTCAGGCTGTTGGCAACGCCCGGCTTTCCATCCTCAGTCGGGATGAACTTCGGCACGAGGAACAGGGAAATACCCTTCGTTCCCGGCACGCCGTCCGGCAGACGCGCCAGAACCAGATGGCAGATATTCTCGGCCACATCGTGATCGCCCCAAGAAATGTAGATCTTCTGGCCCGTAACCTTGTACGTGCCATCGCCCTGCGGTTCCGCCTTGGATCGCAGCGCGCCGACATCGGACCCGGCCTGAGGCTCGGTCAGGTTCATCGTGCCCGTCCATTCCCCCGAAATCAGCTTGGGCAAATAGAGCGCTTTGATCTCCTCACTCGCATGATGCTCCAACGCCTCGATCTGGCCTTGAGACATCAGCGGGTTGAGCGCGAGCGACAAGCAGGCGGAGTTCATCATTTCGCCCACCGCGCTGGTCAGCGTCAGTGGCAGACCCATGCCGCCAAACTCGGGATCCGCCGCGATGCCGACCCAGCCCCCTTCCGCAATCGCCTGATAGGCGTCGGCAAATCCCGGGGACGTGCGCACGACACCGTTCTCCAACCGGGCCGGATGCAGGTCCCCGCTCCGATTGATTTCGGCCAGTTTGTCAGAGGCAAGTTTCCCGGCCTCCAGCAGAATAGCCTCCGCGACATCCGCCGTCGCCTCGGCGAAAAGATCCGTCTCTGACAGGCGGCCCGCACCGATGACCTGGTCGAGCGTGAATTGCATATCCTTGATGGGCGGCGCATAAGTCATGTTGCTCGTCCTTTCGAAAATCTGTTGGAGCGAAAGCTATGCGCGCGCCCGATCCCTCACAAGCGAAACGCCGCGACAGATCGGAGCAGCGGACGGAACGTCTTTTTGCCGATGAGGCCGGGATCAAGCGAGCCGCCGACCTGATTCTTTCAGGCAAAACCGTCTCGTTCGCGACCGAGACCGTCTACGGCCTTGGCGCAGATGCGACCAACAGTGCGGCGGTCGCCGCAATCTACGCCGCAAAGGAACGTCCGCAATTCAATCCGCTGATCGCGCATGTCGCAGATGTGTCGGCAGCGGACGCGCTGGTCTGCATCCCGCCCGCCCTTGAACCGCTGATTTCTGATCACTGGCCCGGGCCGCTGACATTGGTTTTGCCGAAAAAGTCAGACATGGTCAGTGACCTCGTCACAGCGGGCCTATCCACCCTAGCGGTCCGCGTACCCGCAAGAGCGTCGGCCCGCGCAATGTTGCGCGCAGTGAACCGCCCAGTCGCTGCACCCAGCGCGAACCCCTCCGGCCGGATCAGCCCAACAACGGCTGACCATGTTCTAAGCGGTCTGGATGGGAAGATCGCTGCCGTTCTGGATGACGGCCCCTGCGACGTTGGCCTCGAGTCGACAATCCTCGGCTGGGAAGACGGACCGGTGCTGCTGCGAGCGGGTGGCCTTTCGGTCGAAGCAATTGAAACCGCGCTCAACTGTTCGGTTCGTTCGACAAAAGGCGAAGCGATCACGGCGCCGGGGCAATTGCTGTCGCACTACGCGCCACAGGCGGCCTTGCGGCTGAACGCGACGCAGGCAGAACCTGAAGAATTGCTGTTACGCTTTGGCGATGGACCATCCGATTGGACCCTGTCACCTACCGGCGATTTGACAGAAGCGGCCGCGAACCTCTTTGCCATGCTGCACCGCGCAGATCGTGTCGCCACGCGGATCGCCGTGATGCCCATCCCCCAAACAGGGTTGGGGCTTGCGATCAACGATCGGCTCAACCGTGCAGCTGCCCCCCGTTAACCCGTCAAGGTCAGTGCAGCCGGTTCAACCTTTTTCAGATCATCAATCATCAGTGGCTCTGTCGGGCGGGCGAGGCGATATCGGGTCACCCAATGTAGACGCGTCTCCGCCCGTGTGATCGCGACATAGGCCAGACGTTTCCACAAAGGCAGTCCAGCCTCCATCCGTCCGGCCCGGCTGGCGGCATAAAGGTCAGGGGCAAATACCTGAACTTCTGGCCATTGCGATCCCTGCGCCTTGTGCATGGTACAGGCAGCCCCATGCACAAAAGCCGCGCCCATCCGTGCGGCAGACGGAATGAACGGCTCTTCCTCATCGGGTTTTTCAATCTTGATGATCGTTGCGGCATTTACCTGCGGATCTTCCGCACCCATCACGAAAAGGCGGGAGAATCCGGGTTTGCGCCCCTCGCCCATAAAGACGCATTGCGCCCCCTTGATCAGACCCCGCGCCTCCAGATCGATGCGCTTCTTGCGGTGTTTCAGTGGCAGCTCAACACCATCGCAAATCAATGGCTCGCCTTCGAGCAGCGCAAATTCCGGGGCCTGATAGGCTGCACGAAACGCAGCGATCAGGCGAATGCGCGTGGCGTTGCGCCACACAAGAACCGGTGAACGGGCCATGAGGGCGGCGTTCACTCTTTCAGCAACGACGACGCGATCATCCTGGGCAGCGCGCTCTTCGATCATCCGCTCGAAATCGTGGAACTCCAGCTGCGGATCGGCAAGCGCGTGGGCAAGATCCAGGATAGGGTTGTCCGCGGCTTGCCGATGCACCCGTTCTAAGTGGCGAATACGACCCTCTGGCAAGGCGTCGAACACCATCGAGCCGGACTGGCCGACGGGGGCAAGCTGTGCAGGATCGCCGAACAGGATGAGGGTTGAGAAGATCTCTTTCAGATCGTCCATCTGTTTGTCATCAAGCATCGAAGATTCGTCGACAAACCCGATATCGAGCGGGTCATCCCGCCGCTTCCAACCCGTGATGAAATCCGACCCCCGCAAGCCTGCCGCAGCCAACGCACCCGGCACACTGGCATGTTGCGCATAAAAGGCCGCCGCGCGATCCAATGCCTCATCGGTCAGGCCTTCGATCTCTGGACGCTCTTCTTCACCGGCCAGCCATTCGGCGATCTTCTCATATTCGGGGTCGTAGACCGGCGTGTAGATGATGCGATGGATCGTCGTCGCTGGCACGCCGCGATTGCGCAAAACGCTGGCCGCCTTGTTGGTAGGCGCCAGGATCGCAAGGGTCCGCCGCTCCCCACGTTTGCGGCTTTCCCAATCACCAGAAACCGTTTCAACACCGCAGGCGGTCAAGGCTTTGACCAGTTCGGCCAAGAGCAGAGTCTTCCCAGATCCCGCTTTTCCCGTGATCGCAATAACCTTGGTTCCCGATCCGGATTGGGGCAGCGTTGTGCCCTCAACCATATCAATCCCAGCTTCGGCCAACATATCTGAAACAGTGTCCCAGGCCACAGCCTGATCGTCGGAGAATGTAAGCGCGGTGTCGGTCATGGCCGGACCCTAAGGTGCCGTGAGGCAAGGGACCAGAGCCAAATCAGGCGACGGCGCGGGCGACCATGCCACCGGGGTGCCGAACGATTTGGCCTGCAAGTTCCATATCCATCAGGGCTGACAGCACCGATTGCGTGGGAAGACCCAACACCCGGATCAGGCTGTCCTCGGCAACGGGTGCCGTGGACAAAAGACCCGCAACCAGTTGCCGGGCGCTGTCGGGCATCGGCCCCTGATCCCACGCGCCTGTTTCCTCGTGAAATCCATCCACCCGTTGCACAGGCAAGGCGAGCGCGTCGCGGATATCCTCCGCAGATCGGATGAGGCCCGCCCCCTCTCGGATCAGACGATTACACCCCGCCGCCCGCGCATCCAAAGGATGGCCCGGTACGGCGAGCACATCGCGCCCCTGTTCCAGCGCCATACGCGCAGTGATGAGGGACCCTGACCGCTCTGCCGCCTCAACCAGCACGACGGCTGAGGACAGCCCTGCGATGATGCGATTGCGTTTGGGGAAATGGCGCGCGATGGGCTGCAAGCCGGGTGGCGCCTCGCTCAACAGTAAGCCGCCGGTTGCGATCCGGGCTGCGAGGCCAGCATTTGCAGCCGGGTAGATCACGTCCAGACCGCCGGCAAGCACAGCAATTGTACCGCTGGTCAGCGAAGCTTCATGCACGGCCGTGTCGATGCCCCGCGCCAGACCACTGACCGTAACATGACCCTCAGACCCCAGATCCTGCGCCAATTCCGTCGCCATGCGCAGGCCGAGGGCTGACGCATTGCGAGCGCCCACCAGTCCAACGGCGGGACGATCGAATAGGGTGAGATCGCCCTGACACCACAGAAACATCGGGGCGTCGGTCAGGTCCATCAGGCATTTGGGGTAGTTGTCATCGCCAAGAAGAAGGGGGGTCGCACCAATATCTGCTGCGCGGGATATCTCCTCCCGCACACGAGCCATATCGACAGGGCGATAGTTTCGAAGCCCACCGCGCGCAGCGTGTTCGGGTAAGGCTTCCAACGCGCGGGCGACACCACCATAAGCAGATACCAGCCGACGAAACGTGACCGATCCAACCCTGGGCGATCTTGCCAGCGCGACATGGGCCTCCAGCTCATCCGCGGGCGGTCGCTTCAATGGATCGGGTGGGTTGTCGAATGCGGGCACGGGGCAACTCCTTTGCTGCACCATGCCCACCCATTCGTTAACAGGGCCTTAAGCGCCTTTGGGGTTCGGCCCATAATCGTTGGTGCCAGGCTGGCTGTCCTGAATCGCAAAGAACAGGATAATCAAAAAGCCGATCAGCGGCACCAGAACGACGAGAAGCCACCAACCAGAGCGTCCCGTATCGTGAAGTCGTCTGACACTAACGGCGAGACCGGGAAGGAAGATTGCCAGACTCAGGATCGTAGAGAGACCGAAAAGCCCCAACGTAACCTCGACGACCGATACGATGATCGTCGCCAGGACGACCGCGAGGGTCCACCACCAATACTCTGACCGGCGCGCGCGCCCGGTAAATCCGACATATTGTTGGAGAACACTCCGAATTGCTTCACTCATTCCCATGTTGCGTTCCTTCGCTTTCTACTCGGCGAGACGTTAACATCGGGAATCTGTCAAAGTAACCGCTACCTTGGAATTGAGATCCGTTTCTAAACCGGTTCTCAGTTCACTACTGACCGCTCCCCTGCACGACCGGAAAGCCAGACGCAGACGGAGCGGACGCAGACGCGAGGCCACTGATGACCGCCGTGTCAAACTGGGAAACGGACAGGCCGCTTTCCACAGCAGCCTCCTGCACCGCCGTGCTGAGCTCCGGTTTACTTGCAAGCGTTGGCGTCAAGGCGATCGCATCGGCGAGGATCTGTTGACGCGCCTCTGGCGTCTGCGCTGCGGAAAGAAGCGTGCGCAGTCTTTGCAACGCGTTCAGCTCTTCCGTTGTCGGCGCATCGACCACAGGGTCCGCTATCGACGGATCTGGGGCTTGCGCAACGGCAACACCGGCCCAAAGCATTACAGACACGGCTACAAGAACGGATTTGAGGGCCACACGCATCAGAAACTCCCGCTGCTAGAGAAGATGTTCCCTCACAGAACCGCGAATTTCTTAATTTTCCGCTAAGTGGTGTGACGTTAGGACTTCCGCCCGATCTTCGGTTCTGTGCCCGCAATCAACCGCGCGATATTTTCGCGGTGTTTCAGCACGACGAGCAGCGCCAGGACCACTGACAGCCAGATGATCGGATCACCACCCGTCGCGAACAGCCAAACCGGGGAAAGCACAGCTGCGACCAATGCGGACAGGGACGAAATCCGAAATACACCTGCAATGGCCAGCCATGTCAGACAGCAGAGCGCACCAGCAGGCCAATGCAAGGCCAGTATTACGCCCAGAAAGGTCGCGACACCCTTGCCGCCCTTAAAGCTCAGCCACACCGGATAGAGGTGGCCCAAAAAGGCGCCCAGCGCAGCGACCTGTGCCGCCGTGCCACCATAAAGCGACCATGCGATCAACACGGCTACAGCACCTTTACCACCATCCAGCAAGAGCGTCAGGAACGCTGCAAGTTTGCTGCCCGTGCGCAACACATTCGTGGTACCGATATTACCGGATCCAATCTTGCGGACATCACCCATACCGAACGCTTTGACCACCAACAGCCCGAACGGGATCGAGCCGATCAGATAGCCGCCAATCAGAATGCCCAGCAGCCAGGGCCAGGCGACGTCCCATCCCATGATGTCGGGCAACCAAGCGCTCATATCGCGTCTCCAAATACCTGCTGACCTGCCACGAAGGTGCGCAGAACACGCCCCTGCATGCGGCGCAAATCATATGGTGTGTTCTTTGACTTGGATGCCAGCGTCCAGCGATCAAGCTGATAAGGCACGTCCGTATCAAACAAAATGATGTCTGCCGGGGCGCCTTGATCCAGATTGCCTTGCTGAAGGCCCAACAGACGCGCCGGGTTCAAGGCAAGCGCACGGAACAGCGCTGGCAGCTCCAGATGCCCGGAATGCACCAACTGCAAGGCCGCGGGCAGCAGAGTTTCGAGCGCGACAGCGCCACTCGCCGCCTCTTCAAAGGGTAGACGCTTGCTTTCCTCATCTTGTGGCGTGTGCATTGAGGAGATGATGCCAATCTCCCCATCGATCACGGCCTCCAGCAGGGCCAGGCGATCACCCTCTGGCCGCAAGGGGGGCTTCACTTTGAAAAAGGTCCGATAGTCCGCGACGTCCAGCTCGTTGAGAGTAAGGTGATGGATAGAGGTTCCAGCCGTCACCTTCAGCCCCGCCGCTTGCGCCCGGCGCAAGACATCAAGACCCGCGCGGCAGGTAATCTGATCGGCGTGATAACGCACGCCTGTCGCCTCCACCAATGCAAGATCCCGCTCCAGCCCCATCCGCTCTGCCAATGTGCTGACAGCTGGCAGGCCAAGTTGAGATGCGTACTGGCCCGAGGTCATGCAGGCGCCTTTGCTCATGATCGGTTCCTGCGGATGACCGATGACCAACGCGTCCAGCCCTGCAGCATAGGTCAGCGCACGCGATAAGACCTTCGTGTCGGCGACGACATTGTCACAGTCGGTGAAGGCCACCGCACCGGCATCTTTGAGAAAGCCGATCTCGGTCATTTCACGGCCCGCGCGCCCCTTGGTCAGTGCGGCCATCGGCAGAACACGGACGGGGGCATCATCCTTTGCCCGGGCAAGATGGAAGCTCAGCGTCTCAGGATTATCCATCGCCGGATCGGTATCAGGCCTCGTGACCATTGTCGTGACACCGCCGCGGGCGGCTGCGCGACCACCGGATCGAAAGCTCTCCTTGTGACGCTCACCTGGTTCGCAGATCTTGACGCCCAGATCCACGATCCCCGGCGCGAGGTGTTTGCCGCCACAATCCACCACCTGCGCGCCCTTGAAGCGCGGTGCATCGGGATCAACCTCATCAAAGCGCTCAGCGATTTCGCCCTCATGCATGAGCAGGGCACCAGGCGTGACCTCCTCCGCCTCAGGGTCGACAATCAAGGCATTGTGCAAAAGGATCATGGGACGCTCGCATTTCTATCTGTGGTCTCATAGCGCAGGAGCACCCGGTCGCGCCATGGTGCAGTTGCGTGAAATCAAAGCTGGGAGGGACACCAGCCACTGCTTAGGGTTCGTGATATGAACGAGAGATCGGAACCCCGGTTGTCCTTTTTCCGGCACAACGCCAGATGGCTGGGCGCGGGCTTTGCCATGACTCTTCTGTCGACCTTCGGGCAGACAAGCTTTATCGCTCTCTACTCATCTGACATCCGCGAAACCTATGGGATCAGCCATGGCGCGTGGGGTGCGATCTATATGATCGGGACGCTTGCCTCTGGGTTGCTGATGCTCTTTGCGGGCAGTCTGACGGATAATATCCGTGCGCGTATTCTGGCCAGCGGTGCCATGATCGGGCTGGCACTCATCGCGCTGTGGTTCTTTGCAGGGGTTCCTCTTTGGCTGCTGCCACTCGCAATCATGGGGTTACGGTTCTTTGGACAGGGCGCGCTCAGCCACATTCCGACTGTTTCGACCGGCAAGTGGTTCGCAGCCAACCGGGGCCGGGCCATTGCCACGGTGAAGACCGGTTATGCAGCGGGTGAGGCGACCCTACCTCTGATCTTTGTGGCCCTGATCGCCATCATCGGATGGCAGGCCAGCTGGGCCGTCGCGGCAGTTCTATTGCTGATCGGTGCCGCTTTGGTGAGCTTTCTGCTCCGCACCGAACGCGACCCGCGCATTGCGGTGGATCAGTTGGAAAGCACTGGCCTCAATCATCATCATTGGACGCGGAAAGAGGTCCTTTGCCATTGGCTGTTCTGGGTCCTTCTACCGGGTATAATCGCCCAGCCGGTCTTTTCCACTGCGTTTTTCTTTCAACAAGCTCACTTGGTGGAGGTGAAGGGCTGGACCCTCACGCAATTCGTCAGCTTCTATCCCGCCTACACCCTGCTTTCCGTCGCCAGCCTGATTGCCGGGGGGATGGCTTGCGATCGCTACGGGTCGCACCGTGTTGCGCCCTTCATGCTGTTGCCGCTTGCCGCGGCGCTTACGATCGCCGCATTGGGACAGACACTTTGGGCTGCGGCCCTGTCCCTGATCCTGCTGGGTGCGATGTCCGGCACCGCCAATGCTGTTGTCGGGACGCTCTGGCCCGACCTTTACGGAACGCGGCATCTCGGCGCTGTCCGGGCCGTGATGACGGCAATTATGGTATTCGCAACGGCAGCCGGGCCCGGCATTACCGGGTTTTTGATCGACGCGGGCGTTGCCTACGAGTACCAGCTTCTGGCCATGGCGACCTATTCGCTGACCATGTGCGCGGTGTTTCATATTGCGCTTACCCGCGTCCGCGCAACCGCCTGAGATAGATGTAATATGCCCCTTCGCCCCCATGTTTGCGATGGGCTGGGGAGATCTGAAGGATCAGTCCATTAAGCGGTGGAAGGCGCAGCCAATGGGGCACCTGATGGCGCAGAACGCCATGACGCTCTGGGATGATGGCATCCGCATGGCCGGGCTTGCCCTTACCGGTGATGACAAGAACCAGACGCAAACCCTCATTGTGGGCCCGCAGAATGAAGCCGCGCAGGCTGCTATGCGCGTCACTCAAAGTCAAACCGTGCAAGTCCAGTCGCGATTGCGGCGCGATCTTGCCGCGTGTCAGACGCTCATAGGCCTTGCGATCCATCTGCAACGCTTCCTGCCCCGGGGCCGCTGCCAACGTAAGGCTGGTGCGTGGCTCCCGTCGGGAACCGTGAGGTTTGAGCACCATAAAGTCGCGCTGCGCGTCAGGACCAGCATCTTCAGGGGCGGGCACCTGCTGCTCTTCCCCGGTCACAAAACGGGGGCGCATTGCGTGAAGCGGGGTCGCATTGCGCGCGACCTCGGACCAGAGGGCGCGCTCATCCTCCGTCAGTTTGCGATTGCGCCGTTTCATGTCACTCGCCCAGCAGCGAGCGCGGGAAGAACGTGATCAGCCTGCCGCCATAGCGCTGAACCGCCGCCTGCCGATAAGCCTCCGCGCCGGAGCCAAAGAAAATATCGGCCCGCTGCGCACCATTGATTGCAGCCCCCACATCCTGCGCGATCATCAGACGCGCAAAGGGTCCATCCGTTGTTGTCGTCTCAACCCAAACCGGCAATCCAAGGGGGGTGAAGCTGCGATCCACGGCAACCGATCGCATCGCGGTAACAGGTGCGCTCATCGCGCCGATCGGGCCGTCTTCAGGCCGAAGACCCTCCACCTCGACAAAGAAGATGTAGGAGGGATTGTGATTCAGAACCCGGCGCCCGGCATCCCCATTCTCACGAACCCAGTTGCGGATCGCGCCAGCGCTCACCTGATGAGCCGGCAACAATCCTGTTTCAGCCATATGCCGCCCGACAGAGCGGTAGGTGTGGTTGTTGCGACCCCCAAAACCGACGCGCATCACGGATCCATCCGTCAAACGCAATCGGCCACTGCCCTGCACATGCAGGAAGAATGCGTCGACGGGATCAGCCAGCCAGGCCAATTCCAATCCACGGCCCCTCAGCGCACCCGCCTCGATCTCTGCACGTGAAAGCCAGGGGGCAGAGGTTCCAGCCACCTCCGGCGGTCGTCGGTAGAGCGGGTAGCGGAACGTATCGGTGTGGCTGCGACTGGCTTGCAGCTCTGGCTCGTAATAACCCGTGAAAAGCGGATCATTCCCATCCGTGATCATCACCGGCTGAAAAGCGGTCTCGAAAAAGGCGCGCGCGTCGGGAACGAATTCAGCCGCGCGACACAACCCCTGCCAGATCGCGTCCGGTACCAGATCGCCGGTCGCACTTTGCGCGCAGGTCCGGCGAAACACGACCATCGCGGCGGCATGATCGTCGTCGGCCCATCCGTCGAGATCCTCGAAGCTCATCGGCGTCATCATCTGCGATGAGGCAGCCGTCGCAAACAGCAGCGCTGCGCCGCAGAAGATCGCTCGAATGGTTCGCATCGTTCCAGATCAGCCGCCCGTGGCGACCAAAAGCCAGTTTGGATTGTCCGATCCCATCGTGCGGGCAAAGGTCCAAAGATCCGTCTGGCGCTGGATCGACTGGGGATCACCCTCGACAATTTCGCCGTTCGCGTCTTTTACGACCGACACAAGCTCACCCACAAAACGAATTTCCAGTTCGCCGGTATTGTCATAATCGTCGAATTTCGCGTCTTTCAGCTTCAGCTCGCGCACGCCGACAAAACGCGCGTCAACCGTCAGACCCTGTTCGGCACGTGCCTCCACAGCCTGCTCAAACCCGGCATAGACATCAGGCGCCAGGAACTGCTGAAGCGTTTCCAGATCACCGTTTTCATACGCCATCAGGATCATTTCATAAGCCTGACGTGCGCCGGACAGGAATTCGGACACGTTGAAGTCAGGCTCCAACCGCTTCATCGCGGTCAGTGCCTGGCCCGCATCACTATCAATATCGACATGATCGGCAATATCCTGATCAATCCCACCGCCTTCGATCACCTCAAATGGACCGCTATCGACTGCGTCATCAGCAGGGGCGCCGGGCATACGCGCATCGCTCGGAGGCTCGTACCCGGTGCGCGTTCCAAGGGTGGACCGCAGCTTGAGCACCAGAAATACGGCGACGGCGGCAAGAACGAGAAGCTGTATCGACATTTTCGGGTTCCATTCCTCAGAACTGTATGCGCTTTCTACACGTCATAGTAGTATGTGCGCGGTTCCTTCCTATCTAAGCATCAGGAAGGGCCAAGTCCATGCGACGCCGGTGTCACATGAGATGGAATTGGGTGTTTTGATGTGGATTTTTCTCGCACTGCTCATTGTACCGCTGATTGAGATCGGTCTGTTTATTCAGGTCGGTGGATTGATCGGCCTGTGGCCGACCCTTGCCACAGTGGTGCTGACAGCGATTGCGGGTACCTGGCTATTGCGCCTTCAGGGCAGCGGCACATTGCGTCGATTGCAGGACATTTTGCGGGAAGGTGGCGATCCGCGCGGCCCGCTGGCCCATGGCGCACTGATCCTGGTTGCCGGGATTGTTTTGCTGACACCGGGCTTTTTCACCGATGCGATTGGTTTCCTGCTGCTGATCCCACCTGTGCGCGAAATCGTCATCCGCGAGTTGGCCAAGCGGATCACGGTCCAAAGTGCGGCCCAGCCACAAAGTGCTGGGCGCGGGCATACCGATGACGTGGTCGATGGCGACTATTCGGTCGAACCACCTGTGGGTCAGGACGTTCCGGGCAATTCTGGCTGGACGCAGAACCCCCCACGCTGAGCGCCCGTTGTGATGCAGGTTTCGACCTGATAAACAGCCTGCGCACTCGTAGATTACAGTCATTTTGAACAGGACCGACATGGCCGACGAAACACCGGAAGCAGGCGCAGCAGCAGCTCCTGAAGCAGCCGCCCAGCAGACCCCCCCGCAGCTCAAAATCCGCACGCAATACGTGAAGGATGTATCTTTCGAAAACATCGCCGCGCAAAAGGGTTTCACCCCAACGACCCCTCCTCAAATCAAGGTCGGCGTGAACCTCGATGCGAAGAAGAACGGCGACAATCTCTACGAAGTCATCCTGACGCTGAAGGTGAATGCAGAAGCCGCAGATCAGCCCGTTTTCCTGATGGAGCTGGACTATGCAGGCACCTTCGAGATTGAAAATGTGCCGGATGCTCAGATGCATCCCTTCCTGATGATCGAATGCCCGCGCATGCTGTTCCCGTTCGCGCGCCGTATTGTCAGCGACATGACCCGCGATGGCGGCTATCCGCCGGTGAATATCGACCCGATCGACTTTATCGCGTTGTACCGGAACGAGATCCTGCGCCGTCAGCAGGCACAGGCAGCAGCAGCACCCAGCGGCACCGCCTGAACGTAGAGATCAAATGATCCAAGACGCCCTGATCCACGGATCGGGGCGTTTTTCATTTTCGGAGCATTCTACCCCGAAAACTTGGCCCACATGGCCTTTTCGCCCATCTCGGCGATGAAAGCCTGATGGGCTGCTTTCTCATCTCCGGACAGACGTGATGGCAAAGGGGTCGGGCGCTCGCGAGTTGCGGACTGGGCTGCAGCTGTTGCAGCGTTCCCTTTCGTCTGACCCCCCGACACAACCGACAATGCAAAGTCCGGCTGACGACCACCGGTCAGCTCCAGATAGACCTCCGCCAGAATTTCACTGTCGAGCAACGCGCCGTGCTTGGTCCGGGCTGAGTTGTCGATTCCGAACCGGCGACACAGCGCATCGAGTGAGTTCTGCGCCCCCGGAAATTTCTGTCTGGCCAGCGCAAGTGTATCGAGTGCCTGGGTCATCGGCAGTTGCGGCAGCTTCATCCAGCGCAGCTCTGCGTTCAGAAACTTCATATCGAACGCCGCGTTGTGGATCACCAATCGCGCGTCCCCGACAAAATCGAGGAATTCCTGTCCGATCTGCGAAAAGACCGGCTTGTCGCCCAGAAAATCGAGGCCCAGACCGTGTACGGCGAAGGCCTCCTCAGGCATATCCCGTTCGGGGTTGATATATTGGTGATAGGTCCGACCGGTTGGAATGTGACGGTCGAGCTCTACCGCACCAATCTCCACGATCCGATGTCCCTCAATCGGATCGAGGCCGGTCGTCTCCGTATCCAATACGATTTCACGCATCCTCTGTCCCCGCAGCCAGTTTCTCGCGAATTTGCATCAGAATCTCTGCGACGCGCGCCCGTGCGGCATCCATGCCTTCACCGGTATCGATGATCTCGTCTGCCTCATCGCGCTTGTCTGCATCCGGTGTCTGACGGGAGAGGATGTTCTCAAACACCTCAGCGGTCATGCCGGGCCGGTCCATCACACGTTCGCGCTGAATATCCGCCGGGGCGGTGACGACCACAACCAAATCGTAAGCCGCTGCCTGCCCCGTCTCGAACAGAAGCGGGATATCAAACAGCACAATCGGTCCGGTTGCAGCTTGCAGGAAGTTTGCACGATCTGCCGCGACCAATGGATGGACGATAGCCTCAACACTCTTCATCAAATCTGGATTGGCGATGATCGCATCCCGCAGGATGCCGCGGTTCACCCCGTAAGCGCCAACCGCATCCGGCACGAGTTCAGCAAGCGGCGCACTTGCTGGTCCATCCGCCTGATAAAGCCGATGTACCGCCGCATCAGCATCCCAGACGGGAATACCATGTTCGGCAAACAGCGCAGCCGTTGTTGATTTGCCCATGCCGATGGATCCGGTGAGCGCAATGGTAAAAGCCGTCATGCGCTCAACACCGCCTGACGCAATTCATCATCCACCTCGGGCTTGTGATCGAACCACTGTCGAAACCCCGGCGCAGCCTGATGCAGCAACATGCCAAGCCCATCGACCGTGCGCAGCCCCGCTGCATCAGCCGCCTGCAAGATTGGTGTGCGCAGCGGATTATAAACCAGATCCGTGGCAATCGCGGCACCATGGGCGGCGGCAAAGGAAATATTCAACTCCGGCTGGCCAACCATCCCCAGCGATGTGGTGTTCACAATTGTCATGGCCCCTTCCATCGCGTCGGAGGCCCGGTTCCAGTCCACGACCGTGATCTTGGCCCCGAACGTGTCCCGCAGCATTTCGGCCCGCTGACGTGTCCGGTTGGCAATCCGCAATTCGGGAACGCCCTCTGCCAACAGTGAGGATACAACAGCCCGCGCTGCCCCACCCGCACCGATGACAAGGGCCGGGCCGCTGCGCGCATCCCATTCTGGCTGCGACTGCCGCAGGTTCTCGATAAACCCATAACCGTCTGTGTTATCTGCATAAATCAGCCCGCCATCACGAAAAGTGAGCGTGTTCGCGGAACCGATCAGCGCCGCGCGATCCGTAACCCGGTCCGCAAGGCTGATAACCGTCTGCTTATAGGGCAGCGTCACATTCACACCTAGAAATCCCAATCGAGGCAGGGAACGGATCGCACTTTCAAAATCCTGCGGCTGAATGGGCAGCGGAATGTAGTAACCGGGGATATTATACCGCTTTAACCAGTGCCCGTGCAGCACAGGGCTTTTGGAATGACCGATCGGAAAGCCAACAACGCCGGCCAGCGGTGGAACCTCTATCGTCATTCTATGCATTCCCCTCGCGCACGCAGAAAGCCGAGTACTTCGAGCAACGGCAATCCGAGCACTGTGAAAAAGTCGCCCTGAACGCGGGAAAAGAGCTGAGCCCCGCGCCCTTCAAGTTTGTAGGCACCCACGCTGCTGAGCAATCCTTCTCCCTCGTTTCGCAAATAGTCCTCAAGGAATGTGTCCGAAAAGGGACGCATAATCAGCTGAGCCCGACCGATATGACGCCAAACCGGCTTCCCAGCCTCAAAGATCACCGCCGCAGATAAAAGTTCATGTGTCTTGCCCCGCAGCGCGCGCAGCTGTTCGCGGGCTCCATCCAGATCAGCAGGTTTGTCAAACAGCTCCCCACCACTGACGAGCACCTGATCCCCGGCCAGCACCAGTTCGGTGCTATTGCGCAAAGACACTCGCATCGCCTTCAATTCGGCCAGCTTGTCGGCAATATCGCGCGGTGGCGCACCCTCCGCCAACATCGCCGCCTTAACGCTTTGCTCATCAACACGTGAGGTGTCGACACGAAACGCCACACCCGCATCGCGCAACATCTGGGCGCGGGCCTGTGACCCTGACGCTAAAACGATCATCGGCTTTTCTGACCTCGTAAAATGTCGAGAATTTCGGCCGCCGTCTCCTCAATCGAGCGGCGTGTGACGTCTATAGTCGGTATTTCATGCCGATCAAAGAACAGCCGCGCCTGCGCGACTTCCTCACGCACCTGATCGAGATTTGCATAGGTGTCTGGGCCACCCCGATCCAGAACATGCAATCGCTGCGATCGGACCTGCGCGAGGCGCGAGGGCGAGGCGATCAATCCGATCACCGGTATCCCGGCCTCCTGCGCGGCGAGCAATGGATGCAAAACATCGGTCTGACCGGTCAACGGCACATTTGCAGCCTTCACCCCCTGATAACCCAGATAGATGCAAGTCGGGGTCTTCGATGTGCGGCTGACACCGACGAGGATCACATCAGCAGAAAGCAACCTGTCCGCAATCTGACCGTCATCATGCCCAATCGCATAATCAATCGCCGCAATACGCTCATGATAAGTGTGATCGATCTGATATTGCTGCCCCGGTCGCGCCCGCGGCGACGCACCTGTCATTTGGGAAATCTTTGCGACAACCGGATCCAGAACGGCCAAGGCCTCCAGACCGCGGGCTGCAATGGCCTGGTCGAGGTGATCACGCAACGCCCCGTCAACGACAGTGTGCAAAACAAGGGCCGGTTGCTCGATCCCCGCGACGATCTCGTCAATCCGCGCGGGTGTGCGCACGAAGACAAACTTGTGATCCCGAAACGAACCGGTTTCGAATCGAATGGTCACAGCGCGGGCTGCGGACGCGAGTGTGTTCCCGGTAGAATCAGAAATCAGGTAGAGGTTGAGCACTTTCGGTTCGGTCAAGATCAACAATCCTGTGGGCTGAATTGGGGAAAACCCTGTTGCTAAGTTGAAGCCGTCAGTGTTGAGAAATCAACCAGCCCGGATCCATCACCACTACACGCGCACTTATCCCAGCATTTTATGGGGGTGGACGAATTTGCACCGGCTATGGGGAAAACCTCTACCCTCGAATCGACATTCCCCCATTCAATGTCTGGTCTGAGTTTGGCAATCTGATTCCTCAAAAAATTTATCTATATAAAACAATCATTTGATCTGGACGAAAGGATATATCGGCGCGACGAAAGACCGACCCACACAATCCATGGCTTGTGGATAACTAAGTGGATGGAAAATTGGAAAACGGTATTCCCCATTGTTCACAACCCCTACTAAACAAACATCCTTTTCTAAGATTCATGGTTTATTGGGAAAATCTGAGAGGTCCAAAAAGGACTCGCCAGCATGATCCCAGTACGGCAAGCAGGGCAGAGTGAAGAGGTGAAGAATGATGGATGTGATGCTGGTTCTGTACCCGTGGGTAAAAGCCCTGCATGTGGTCGCGGTAATCTCTTGGATGGCTGCATTGTTCTATCTGCCACGTCTCTTTGTACATCATGCCGAAAGGGCACCGGTCGGCAGCGATATGTCGGAAACCTTCAAGATGATGGAGATGAAGCTTCACCGTGTGATCATGAATCCAGCGATGATGGTCACTTGGGCCGCAGGTCTATTCCTGGCAGCAATACCGGGTGTTGCCAGCGGCGGATGGTTTATCGTGAAGTTCATCGCCGTACTAGCAATGACAGGATTTCACATCTGGCTGGGAAAGCAGCGCAAGGCGTTTCTGGCTGACGATGTGAAGCACACTGGACGCACCTACCGGATAGCAAATGAGGTTCCGACGGTTCTGATGCTGATCATCGTGATCATGGTTATCGTCAAACCGTTCTGACCTTCATTCATTGACATTTCACCTCGTTTGGCCAAATAGAGGGGTACGCGGCTGTTCTGCCGTTGTCTTTCCCATTCCCATATCGCGCGTCTTCACCTGACCGCCTCGCGATGTACTGAAAGATGTATCATGGATATTGAGCGCCTGTCGCTTGCAGAGCTGAAGGCAAAGAGCCCGGCTGACCTCCTCAAGATGGCGGAAGCCCTTGAGATTGAAAACGCGACCACCATGCGCAAGGGCGACATGATGTTCGCCATCCTTAAGGAAATGGCCGAAGAGGGCTGCGAGATTTCTGGCGACGGTGTCATGGAAGTTTTGCAGGACGGCTTCGGCTTTCTGCGTTCACCGGAAGCGAACTATCTTCCAGGTCCTGACGATATTTACGTGTCTCCCCAGCAGATCCGTAAGTTTTCCCTGCGCACCGGTGATACAGTTGACGGTGTGATTCAGGCACCTCAAGACGGTGAGAAATATTTTGGTCTTGTGAAGGTCACAAAGATCAATTTCGAAGATCCTGAAAAGGCACGTCACAAGGTCCACTTCGACAACCTGACCCCGCTATACCCCGATGAGCGGCTGCACATGGAAGTTGAGGATCCGACCATTAAGGACAAGTCAGCCCGCGTTATCGATCTGGTGGCACCGATTGGTAAGGGTCAGCGATCTCTGATCGTGGCGCCGCCACGAACCGGTAAAACGGTCATCCTGCAAAACATCGCCAACTCGATCGAGAAGAACCACCCGGAGTGTTACCTCATCGTTTTGCTGATCGACGAGCGGCCGGAAGAAGTGACCGACATGCAGCGTTCGGTGAAAGGGGAGGTCGTCTCATCCACCTTTGATGAACCTGCAACGCGCCACGTCGCGGTATCCGAAATGGTGATCGAGAAGGCAAAGCGACTGGTTGAGCATAAACGCGATGTCGTGATCTTGCTCGATTCCATCACCCGCCTGGGCCGTGCGTTCAACACCGTGGTACCAAGCTCCGGCAAGGTTCTGACCGGTGGTGTGGACGCAAATGCACTTCAACGCCCTAAGCGCTTCTTCGGTGCAGCGCGAAACATTGAGGAGGGCGGCTCGCTTACCATCATTGCGACCGCGCTGATCGACACGGGCAGCCGTATGGACGAGGTGATCTTTGAAGAATTCAAGGGCACCGGTAACTCTGAGATCGTGCTGGATCGTAAGATTGCGGACAAGCGCGTGTTCCCGGCCATCGACATCATGAAATCCGGTACGCGGAAAGAGGATCTTCTGGTCGATAAAACCGATCTTACAAAGACCTTTGTCCTGCGCCGCATCCTCAACCCGATGGGCACGACTGATGCTATCGAATTCCTGATCGGCAAGTTGAAACAAACGAAGAGCAATTCGGATTTCTTCGATTCAATGAACACCTGACCGGGCCAAGGGCAGAGAATTGGAAGGCTCGTCCTAACAGGGCGGGCCTTTTTCATTTAGGGGGAGCCATGCAGGATACCATTTATGCTCTGGCAAGCGGTTCTGGCCGTGCAGGCGTCGCCGTTATTCGCCTGAGTGGACCTCAAGCCATTGAAATAGCTTCTAAATTATGCCGCTCTCTGCCCGAACCGGGTTCGCACGCGCTTCGAAAGCTGCGTATGGTCGAAACGGGTGAGTTAATTGACGAGGCGCTGATCCTGCGCTTTGCCGCTGGAGCCAGCTTCACGGGTGAAGATGTCGTTGAATTTCAATGCCATGGCTCACTGGCTGTGGTTGCAGCTATGGGAACGGCGCTGGAATCCTATGGTGCCAGACCAGCTGATCGCGGTGAATTTACACGGAGAGCGCTTGAAAACGGGATGCTCGATCTGACCCAGGTCGAAGGCCTTGCTGACCTGATTGACGCAGATACAGAAGCGCAACGAAAGCAGGCTTTTCGCGTAATGCAGGGCAATCTTTCAGAGGCAGTCGAAACGTGGCGCGCTGACTTGCTGCGCGCACTTGCTCTACTGGCGGCGAATATTGACTTTGCAGATGAGGAGATACCGGACGATCTCGTTAAGGAAATCGTGCTCAGGATCAAAGCCGTGCGCACGGGTATTGCGGCTCAGCTCGACGGGGCAAAGGCCGCACAACGCATTCGCAGTGGATTTGAGGTGGCGATTATCGGCCGTCCAAATGCCGGCAAGTCGACACTCTTCAATCGATTGGCGGGCAGCGACGCTGCGATTACCTCGTCCATTGCCGGTACAACCCGTGATGTAATCGAGGTGCGTCTGGATATTGGTGGAAACGCAGTCTCGCTGCTCGACACCGCAGGGCTTCGCGAAACCGAGGATGAGATCGAGGCGCTTGGCGTCGCTCGTGCAAAGAAGCGCGCGCTTGAAGCAGATCTACGCGTCGCGCTGCTTGAGCCTGGTCAGGCGGAACCAGATGATGATGTTGTGCTTGGCGCGGATGATCTGATCGTTCGTGGAAAGTCTGACATCTCTGCAGAGGGTACAATCTCTGGCGTGACGGGCGACGGTATCGCGGCATTGCTTCAGGCTATTTCGCAGCGGATTTCAGCCGACGCCGCCGAAAGCTCTCTGCTGATCCGACAAAGACACAAGTCAGCACTTGCGACAGCAGTTGAACGACTCGACCTGGCGTTGGCATTGTGCGAGATGGAGGCGGATATGAGTGACTTGATCAGTGAAGAGGTCCGTCTCGCTGTTCGAAGTCTTGATGTTCTTGTCGGTCGTATCGATGTTGAAGATTTGTTGGGTGAGATTTTCTCAAGCTTCTGCATCGGAAAGTAGGAGTGTTTCACGTGAAACATTTTGACGTCATAGTTGTCGGTGGTGGTCATGCAGGCTGTGAGGCAGCACTTGCTTCCGCTCGGGTTGGCGCAAGAACAGCATTGATCACACATACATTTGACGGAATTGGTACGATGTCTTGCAATCCTGCGATTGGCGGGCTTGGAAAAGGTCATCTGGTTCGGGAGATTGATGCGCTAGACGGCGCGATGGGCCGCGTCGCGGATGCGGCGGGCATCCAATTTCGGCTTCTCAACCGTCGGAAAGGGCCCGCTGTTCAAGGCCCACGAACGCAGGCAGATCGCACGCTTTACAAACAACACATGCAGGCTGAGTTCCGGCAGGCGCAGGCTCCGCAGGTTATCGAAGGGGAAGTTGCTGATCTGATCATGAAAGGCAACCGCATCGCTGGGGTTGTTCTTGCGGATGAAAGCGAGATTGCCGCACGAAACGTTGTACTGACAGCAGGCACCTTCCTGCGTGGTGTCATTCACATTGGTGATGTTTCGCGACCTGGGGGACGAATTGGAGATCCGGCGGTTGAGGGTCTTTCAGCACGACTGGATAGCTTTGGCTTACCATTGGGCCGGCTCAAGACGGGTACACCGCCGCGTCTACGAAGCTCAACAATCGACTGGGATCGTGTTGGCCGGCAAGCGGCAGACGAGGATCCAACCTTCTTTTCCTTCATGACCCGCGATGTACTTGCGCGGCAGATCGAATGCGGGATTACACATACGAACGAAAAAACCCACGATATTGTTCGAGAGAATATCGGGCGCTCGGCCATGTATGGTGGTCATATTGAGGGTGTAGGCCCGCGCTATTGCCCGTCAATCGAGGATAAGGTCACTCGCTTTGCAGATAAGTTGAGCCATCAGGTCTTTTTGGAACCTGAAAGCCTCACAGATGATGTCGTTTATCCCAATGGGATCTCAACATCGCTTCCTGTCGAGGTTCAGGACTCTTATGTGCATTCGATGGTTGGGCTGGAGCAGGCTGAGATCTTGCAGCCTGGTTATGCTATTGAATACGACTATATTGATCCCCGAGCGTTGCAACATACGCTGAAATTGCGGGAGTTTGAGGGTCTGTATCTCGCCGGACAGATCAACGGAACCACCGGTTATGAAGAGGCAGGCGCGCAAGGTTTGGTTGCAGGCATCAACGCTGCGCTCGGCGCGTTGGATCGTGGAGATTTCCGACTGAGTCGCTCCGATGCCTATATCGGTGTGATGATCGATGATCTCGTTTCCCGCGGCGTTGCAGAGCCATATCGCATGTTCACGTCGAGAGCAGAGTTCCGTCTCTCGCTGCGCGCTGATAACGCTGATCAGCGCTTGACGCGTGTCGGTATTGATATTGGCTGTGTATCCGTTGCGCGTGCAAATGCGTTTGAAGAGAAGATGGCCGCGCTTACAGAGGCAAACAATCAATGCGCGGCCCATACGCTGACACCGAATGAAGCAGCTGAGGTTGGGATTTCTGTGAAGCATGACGGAACACGCCGTTCCGCCCTGGATCTGCTCGCTTATCCAGAGATCGACCGTCATCGTCTTGCTCAGGTTTGGCCAGATCTTGCGGATTTGCCCGATGATATTTTTGCCCAGGTCGAGCGTGATGCTCAATATGCTCAGTATATCGAGCGTCAACGTGCCGACGTTGCGACGATGCAGCGGGAAGAAGCTGTGACGATCCCGGCGACATTCGAGTATCATGGGATTTCAGGACTTTCGAACGAGTTGCAGGTGAAGCTCTCAACGTCGCGGCCTGAGACTTTAGGGCAGGCTGGTCGGATTGAGGGGATGACGCCAGCCGCGCTGACTTTGTTGCTTGCCCATATTCGCAAGATCGATCGGCAGAAATCAGCATGAACAGCACTTTGAATGTTTCACGTGAAACATCTGAGCGGCTTGAGATCTATCTTGCTGAGCTGAAGCGCTGGAATCCGAAGATCAATCTTGTCAGCAAGTCTACACTGGAAGATGCAGCACAGCGGCATTTTGAAGACTCGCTTCAGATCCTCCGCTTTGCGCCAGATGATTGGCAAAAATGGGTCGACATTGGCAGTGGTGGTGGCTTTCCGGGCCTTGTTGTGGCGGCCGCATGTCCTGAGGCGGATGTGCATTTGATAGAGAGTGATATGCGCAAGTGCCTTTTTATGCGCACGGTCGCCCGATTAATGTCGGTGAACGTAACGGTTCACAATGAGAGAAGTGAGCAGTTGGCGCCGCAAGCAGCGGATATCATCTCGGCCAGGGCATTCGCGCCATTGGTGAAGCTGCTCGATCATGCCGAGCGTCACGGTGTTGCACATACAACATGTATTCTTCCCAAGGGTCAGAATGCCATGCAGGAATTGACCGACGCGCGTAAACGCTGGAAACTCAGTGTTGAGCAGCATCCGAGTCTCACCGATGCCAGCGCCACCATCCTGTTAATCAAGGACTTTCAGCGTGTCACAGACTGAGCACAGCGCCCATATCATTGCCTTGGCCAATCAGAAGGGTGGTGTCGGAAAGACGACGACCACGATCAATCTTGGAACGGCGCTTGCAGCGACGGGAAAGCGGGTGCTGCTGATTGACCTCGATCCGCAGGGCAACGCCTCAACGGGATTGGGCATTGAAGGCGAAGCGCGCGATCCGTCAACATATGATGTTATGATTGATGACACACCGCTAGATGATGTGTGTCATTCTACAATAGTTCCGGGGCTTTTCATTGCCCCGTCGACGACTGATCTCAGTTCCGTGGATATGGAGTTGTTTGAGGATGCTGGTCGTGCTGCACGACTGCGGACGGCGTTGGATCGGGTGCGGAATGAATATGACTATGTGCTGATCGACTGCCCGCCGTCACTATCGCTGCTGACGGTAAACGCATTGACAGCCGCATCGTCTGTCATTGTGCCATTGCAGACAGAGTTCTTCGCGCTCGAGGGATTGTCTCAGCTGATGTCGACCATTCGAGAGGTGAAGCAGGCGCTAAATCCTGAGCTTGATCTGCTCGGCGTTGTGCTGACGATGTATGATCGGCGGAACAATTTGTCAGCTCAGGTGGCCGAAGATGCCCGCGCGACCCTGGGTGACAAGGTTTATGAAACGGTGATCCCGCGGAATGTGCGGTTGTCCGAGGCGCCGTCGCACGCAATCCCGGCGCTTCTTTACGACAATACCAGCGCGGGCAGCTTGGCGTATCAGCGCCTGGCGGCAGAAATCTTGAAGCGTGAACAAAATTCCAGACTTGTAGGGGCCGAGTAAGATGGCGCGAAAAGCAGAGCGTAAGGGCCTTGGCCGCGGGCTATCGGCCCTTTTGGCAGATGTAGAACCGGTTGCGGGTGCCCAGCCCGTCAGTGAGCGTCGCGATGTGCAGCGGGTTCCCGTAGAGCGGCTTCAGCCCAACCCGGATCAGCCGCGTCGCCAGTTCCTTGAGAGCGATCTTGAGGATCTGACCCGGTCTGTGAAAGAGAAGGGCGTGTTTCAGCCCCTTATCGTTCGCAAGGCTGAGAAAGCTGAGCATTATCAGATTGTTGCGGGTGAGCGGCGTTGGCGTGCGGCGCAGCGGGCTAAGCTGCATGAGCTTCCGGTGATCGTCCTCGACCTCGATGATACTGAAGTGCTCGAGCTTGCCATTATTGAGAACATTCAGCGTGCGGATCTGAATGCGGTGGAGGAGGCGCGTGGCTATCGGCAGTTGATGGACCGTTTCGGCCATACGCAAGAGAAGCTGGCAGAGGCTTTGGGCAAAAGCCGTTCTCACATCGCAAATCTGCTGCGCTTGCTCAATCTCCCGGACGAAGTGCTAGATCTGGTTCTGCAGGGTAAGCTTTCAGCCGGTCATGCGCGGGCCTTGGTGCCGGCGGCTGATCCAATGGCGCTGGCCGAGAAGATCATCACAGAGCGTATGTCCGTGCGGCAAGCTGAGGCGCTGGCGAAGGCTCCCGTCGTGGCGCCAGAGCCGCGTGCAGCGCGTCCATCCGGCAAAGATGCTGATACGAAAATGCTCGAAGCAGATTTGAGTGCGGCGATGGGTCTGAGGGTTGCGATTGACCATCGGCCAGATGGCACCGGGGGATCGGTGAAGCTGACCTATACGTCGCTGGATCAGTTGGATGAGATCTGCCGGATCTTGTCCAAGTCACATTAAGCAAGCAATTCCCGTAGGATAGCGTTTGTCAGCGGCCGTCCGGCGGCTGTCAGGCGGATGTTGTCATCAACCTTGATCAAGCCGTCCTTGCTAAGACGGTCGAGCACGTCCGCGTCAAAGGGAGCACCGTTCAGCGCTTCGAATCTTTGAAGGGACAGGCCTTCGATCAGCCGAAGCGACATGAGCGCAAGCTCTGTTGCTGCATCCTGATCTGTCAGGGCCTCACGATCTGTTTCGCCAGATCCGGCAAGGGCCGACTTCAGCCAACGTTCCGGGTTGCGCCATGTTGCCGTGGCAAATCTTTGCGTGCCGTGTGTAAGCCGCCCATGTGCGCCGGGTCCAATACCGGCATAGTCGCCATATCGCCAGTAAAGCCGGTTGTGGCGGCTTTCTGCTCTCGGGCGGGCATGGTTGGATATTTCATAGGCATTTAGGCCCGCATCTGACGTAAGTTCCTGTGTCAGATCATAAAAATCAGCGGCGAGCGCGTCTGTGGGTAGACCACGCAAGTTGCCGCGCGCATGCAAATCGCCAAAGCGGGTGCCGTCCTCGATGGTCAGTTGGTAGAGGGAGAGGTGATCGACGGCCATCGAGAGCGCCTCGCTCAGCTCGGCCTCCCAGTCTTGCAGGGTTTGATCCTGGCGCGCATAGATCAGATCGAAGCTGACCCGATCAAAGAGGGCACGCGCCGTGTTGAAGGCAGCCTTGGCCTCCGCCACGGAATGCATGCGGCCCAGTCGTTTCAGGTCGGAATCTCTAAGCGACTGGATTCCCATGGAGATTCTGTTGACGCCCGCATCACGGAACCCGCGAAACCGCTCAGCCTCTACAGAGGTTGGATTGGCCTCAAGGGAGATTTCAGCGTTGTCAGCGATGGTCCAGTGCTGCGCGATGGCATCAATGCATGCAGTGACCGTCTCTGGCTCCATCAGGCTGGGTGTGCCGCCGCCGAAGAAGACTGTGTCTACGGTGCGTCCCGGCGTTTCCGCTGCGGTGCGCGCGATCTCTGCCACCAAGGCGCGGCGCCAGACAGATTGGTCGACTTTGCGCCGAACATGGCTGTTAAAGTCGCAATAGGGGCATTTGGCCAAGCAGAAGGGCCAGTGCACATAGACGCCAAAACCGCCATATTCCCAATCAGGCAAGGACAGCCTCGACCAGCTTGCGGAACGCGTCAGCGCGATGGGTCAGCGGTTCTTTTTCCTCTGGTGTCATCTCGCCGAACGATCGGTCGTGGCCAAGCGGTTGGAAGCATGGATCATAGCCGAAGCCGTTCTCGCCGCGCGGGGGCCAGGTGAAATGGCCCTCGGCGTCGCCCCGAAAAACCATATCAGTCCCGTCAGGCCAGGCGAGGCACAGCGTGCAGACGAAGCGGGCAGGTGTCGGTTCCGATGCGCCCTTGGCCTGAATCTCGTCATGTGTGCGGGTCATGGCCATGAGAAAGTCACGACCTTCGCCCGTTTCTGCCCAATCCGCGGTGTAGACGCCTGGTGCACCGTTCAGAACATCTACCTCGATGCCGCTGTCGTCACTCAGGGCGATCAGGCCGCTTTCTTTTGCGGCAAAGTGGGCCTTGATCCGCGCATTTCCGGCGAAGGTCGTTTCGGTCTCTTCAGGCTCTGGCAGCCCAAGCTCTCCGGCGGAGGTCATGGACACGCCATAGGGGGCAAGCAAAGCTGCGATTTCGCGCAGCTTGCCCGCATTATGGGTGGCGAGAATGACTTTCTGGCCGGCGAGTTTGGTCATCCGCCGACAGCCGCATTCTGTGCTGCAACCAGTTCCGCGACGCCTTTTTCGGCCAGATCGAGCAGGGCGTTGAATTCTGCCCGAGAGAAGGTCGCCCCTTCGGCGGAGCCTTGGATCTCGATCATTCCGCCCTCACCGGTCATCACGAAATTGGCGTCGGTTCCCGCAGAGCTATCCTCGGCATAGTCGAGGTCCAGGACGGGCTGGCCGCCATAGATCCCGCAGCTGACTGCCGCAACATTGCCCAGCAGTGGATCGGACTTGATGTCGCCTGCCTTCATCAGCTTGTTCACGGCAAGCCGTAGGGCGACCCAACCCCCGGTGATCGAGGCGCAGCGGGTGCCACCATCGGCCTGAATAACATCGCAATCGACGGTGATCTGACGCTCACCCAAAGCCGGGCGATCCACGGCAGCGCGCAGGGAGCGGCCAATCAGACGCTGGATTTCCTGTGTGCGGCCCGATTGCTTGCCGGCCTGTGCTTCACGGCGGTTCCGCGTGGTTGTGGCGCGGGGCAGCATGCCATACTCCGCCGTCACCCAGCCCAGCCCGCTGTTGCGCAGGAAGGGTGGTACGCGCTCTTCGAGCGATGCGGTGCACAGAACATGGGTGTCGCCGCATTTGATGAGGCAAGAGCCTTCGGCGTGCTTGGTCACGTCTGTCTCGATGGTGATGGATCGAAGGGCGTCTAGGGCTCTGCCGGATGGGCGCATGTCTGGCTCCTGTACATGGTCTGCGCCCCGTCTAGCCCAGCGGACCGAACCCGTCCAGCAGCGTGAGAATTGACCACCTCCTGTGGGGTGACTAGGTGTTGTCTATGTCCACTGAGAATCCAGCCTATGGGGAGATGAATGAGCGCACGCGGGCCGTGTTCCGCGCGCTGGTTGAGACGTATCTGGAGAGTGGTGAGCCGGTCGGTTCGCGCACATTGACGCGCAATCTGGCAGAGCGGGTGTCGCCCGCGACCGTGCGCAATGTGATGCAGGACCTTGAATTGCTGGGCCTGCTGGACAGTCCGCATGTCAGCGCGGGTCGGATACCGACCCATCAGGGCCTGCGCCTGTTCGTTGATGGTTTCATTGAGAGCGGTGAGGTTGCCTCGATTGACCGGTCGGAGATCGAGCGCGCCGTGGGCAACGATCCTGGTGATCTGAGCGGTGCGCTGGAACGGGCCAGCGATGTTCTGTCTGGCCTGACAAATGGCGCGTCGCTTGTTCTGACCCCTCAGGTCGAAGCGCCCATTCGCCATATCGAGTTTGTGTCACTGTCTGCCGAAAAAGCCCTCGTCGTGATGGTGACGGCCGACGGGCAGGTCGAGAATCGGATCTTTACACCACCAGCCGGTTTGCCGCCGTCCGCCATGCGGGAGGCCGCGAATTTTCTAAATGCAATTCTGGAAGGGCGTACGCTGGCGGAGGCGCGGGCGATTGTAGATACCGAAATCGCAAAGCGTCGCCAGGAGCTTGATCAACTTGCACAGGGATTGGTCGAAACCGGTGTGGCCGTCTGGGCCGAGGGGCAGGGCGCGGAGCGGGACCGTCTGATCGTGCGTGGCACCTCCCATCTGTTGGATGGTGGCGCGGCGGAGGATGATCTCGATCGAATCCGGCAGCTGTTCGATGATATCGAGCGGAAGCGTGATCTGACCCAATTGCTTGATTTGACTGAAGACGGCGACGGTGTGCGCGTTTTTATCGGGTCTGAGAACAAGCTATTCTCACTTTCGGGTTCCTCTCTGGTGGTATCTCCCTATATGAACGCTGATCGAAAGATTATCGGTGCGATTGGGGTGATTGGGCCAACGCGGCTCAACTATGGCCGGATCGTTCCGATTGTAGATTACACCGCGCAGCTCGTGGGCCGTCTGATGCTGAAGGGCAACTGAGCTGCGCACCCGACCAACGACGGAAGAGACCGACGATGTCCGACGAAAAGACAAGCGAAGAAACGCTGGCTGAGATCCTTGAGGCGGAAGCTGAAGGGGTTGAGCCAGAGGGTGAAGGCTATGCCGACCCGGATGCAGAGATTGATGAGCTGCGCACCCGATTGGCCGAGACAGAAGACAAGCTTCTGCGCGCCTATGCGGAGATGGAAAATCTGCGCAAGCGGGCGGAGCGGGATCGCCGCGACGCGGAGACCTATGGCGGCACAAAGCTCGCCCGCGAGCTGCTGCCTGTCCATGACAATCTGAAACGCGCCGTTGATGCTGTCACGGATGAACAGCGCGAGGCCGCGGGTTCGCTGATTGAAGGTGTCGAGCTGACTCAGCGCGAGTTGCTGAACGCGTTTGAGAAGCACAAGATCACGCGCGTGAACCCGGAAATGGGTGAAAAGTTCGATGCGAAGCTGCATCAGGCGATGTTTGAGGCACCATTGCCCGGCACAACTGCCGGGACCGTCATTCAGGTCATGACAGAAGGCTTCATGATAGGAGATCGTCTGTTGCGCCCGGCGCAGGTCGGCGTCTCCTCTGGCAGCCCGGACTAAACAGGCCACGATTTCTGCGCTATGCCGTGCTCAGCAAGAGGAGTACGGCATGCGCATCACCACGGAAGAGCAGCTTCGCGAGCACTACCGCCCCAAAGGGGGACGGTCGGTGGAAAAGGAGCTGACCTCACTCGACATGCATTGTCGTGCCTTTATTGCGGCGTCTCCTTTCTGTGTTGTGGGAACACGGGGGCCGCAGGGCCAGGATGTGACGCCGCGCGGTGATGCACCGGGATTTGTTCGTGTAGATGAGGCGGGTCATCTTTTGTTACCCGATCGCCCGGGAAACAATCGCCTCGACACGTTGACGAACCTGCTGCATGACCCCCAAATCAGCCTGATCTTCATGATCCCCACCGTGGCTGAGACGTTGCGGGTGCGTGGATCTGCTGAAATTCGGGTGGATGACGATCTGCGTGCGCAATTCGAAGTGGACGGAAAACGACCCGCATCCGTTCTGAAGATCACGGTATCCTGTGCCTATCTGCATTGCGCCAAGGCGTTCATGCGCTCTGGCCTCTGGTCGCCGCAGGGTTGGCCCGAGGCACGACCGGTGCCCAGTATGGGTCAGATGATACGCGATCAAATCGGCTCTACCGATCGTGTCGAGGGGCAGGCGGAGATGGAAGCTCGTTACCAAAAAGCGCTCTATTGAGCGTTTTGTGCCAAGTCCTTTAACTCATATATAAGATTGAGTGCATCCTTTGGTGTAAGGGTATCCGGCAGGATTTCAGAGAGCGCGGCATCAACTGCGCTGGGTTGAGACATCGGTTTTGACACAGGTGTCGGCGCGACACTGAAAAGAGGTAGGTCATCTATAAGAGTACGGGATTTACCGCCCTTCTCACGCTCACCTTCCTCTAGCGCTTCCAGAACAACACGGGCGCGTTCGACGACGGAAGGTGGCAGGCCCGCCAACTTTGCGACCTGGACGCCATAGGATCGGTCTGCCGCGCCTTCGCGCACCTCGTGCAGAAAGATCACGTCGCCTTCCCATTCGCGGACCGCCACGGTCGCATTGGATACGCCTTCCAACGAACCGGCAAGTGCTGTGAGTTCATGATAGTGGGTCGCGAACAGAGCGCGGCAGCCATTGACCGATTGCAGGTGTTCCAACGTTGCCCACGCGATAGAAAGGCCGTCATACGTTGCGGTGCCGCGACCAATCTCATCAAGAATGACAAGCGCGCGTGAGCCGGCCTGATTCAGGATGGCGGCAGTCTCAACCATCTCAACCATGAAGGTTGAGCGACCACGGGCCAAATCGTCCGCAGCCCCGACACGGGAGAAGACCTGATCGACCAAGCCGATATGGGCAGAAGTTGCGGGCACGAAAGCGCCCATCTGCGCCAGAAGGGCGATCACAGCATTCTGACGCAGCCAGGTGGATTTACCTGCCATGTTCGGACCGGTCAGCAGGACGATGCGCGCGGCTTCATCCTCTGCGGTTAGATCACAGTCATTGGGGATGAACTGTGCGCCGCTCTGACGGCGCAACGCCTGCTCGACGACAGGATGGCGACCGGCCTCAACGGCAAAGGCGCGGGATGCATCGAGGCGAGGACGGACCCAATCACCCTCCACCGCCAATTCAGCCAATGCGGTGGTGACGTCCAACTGGGCCAAGGCGCGGGCTGCCTGATTGATCTGTTGTCCATAGTCGACGATTGCCTCACGCAGACGGGCAAATACGGCCAGCTCAAGCTCCTGCGCGCGCGCACCGGCGTTGAGGATCTTCGTCTCCATCTCGCTCAGCTCAACCGTGGTGAACCGCACCGCATTGGCCGTGGTTTGGCGATGGATGAACGTCTCGGAATGGGGTGGGGACAACATCTTGTCGGCGTGGGTGGCCGTAACCTCCACAAAATAGCCGAGCACGTTGTTATGCTTGATTTTCAGGGCATTGATGCCCGTCAGCTCCGCAAACTCGGTTTGCATGGCAGCGATGATCGAACGTCCTTCGTCACGCAGGGTGCGCGCCTCATCCAGATCGACCTCCACACCTTCTGCGACGAACCCGCCGTCGCGGGCCAGCAGCGGCGGCTCCGCAACCAGCGAGGATTGAAGCAGGTTCGCCAATGCATCATGCCCCTGCAAATCGGCGGCGATATCCTCAAGCAAAGCGACATCACTTCCATCGAGATGGGCGGCAAGCTTTGACGCAGCGCTCAGCCCGTCGCGGATGTTCGTGAGGTCGCGCGGACCACCCCGATCGAGGGAAAGACGGGTCAGCGCGCGGTCCATATCCGGGGCGGCACGCAGGGCGTCGCGCAGGTCACGGGCAAGGCTGCGGTGATGAGTGAAATGCTCAACACCATCGTGCCATCGTGCAATCAATGTCAGGTCGGTGGAGGGCGCAGTCAGCCGACGTTCCAGCAAGCGTGCACCCGGTCCGGTGACGGTTCTGTCTATGGCAGCGAGCAGTCCACCGGCACGCGAACCGGCCAGTGAGTGGGTCAGTTCCAGATTTCGGCGGGTGGCTGCATCAATCTCAACCGCGCTGCCCTGCACCTCTCGTATTGGTGGGCGAATAAGCGGCAAGCGCCCCTTCTGCGTCATGTCGATATAGTCGACCAGTGCACCCATGGCGGCGATCTCCGCCCGCTCAAACTGACCAAACCCGTCGAGTGAACCGGTATTATAGAGTTTAAGAAGGCGTTGGGTGGCCGACTGGCTGTCAAAGCTGGATGCGGCGAGCGGTGTGACCGTAGCACCCGCCTCTGCGATGACATCGAAGCCGTTTGCCCCTTCCGCGATCAGCACTTCGCGCGGTGCGATGCGAGCGAGCGTCGGGCCGAACATCACGGCGGGACAGGGGGAGACGTGAAATTCTCCGGTTGAGATGTCGAGCCAGGCCAGCGCGCCCTCGCCCCGTATCTCAGCCCGTGCGGCGAGGTAGTTGTTACGCCGGGCATCCAACAACGTGTCTTCGGTCAGGGTACCGGGGGTGACGAGGCGAACAACCTCGCGACGCACTACGGCCTTGTAGCCTCGCTTCTTGGCTTCAGCCGGGCTTTCCATCTGCTCGCAGACGGCCACGCGGAAGCCTTTACGGATCAGGGTCAGCAGGTAGTTTTCGGCAGCATGGTGCGGGACACCGCACATCGCGATATCCTCCCCCTCATGCTTTCCCCGCTTGGTGAGTGCAATGTCGAGTGCTGCGGCAGCTGCCACTGCATCATCAAAGAACAGCTCATAAAAATCGCCCATCCGATAAAACAGCAAAGCCTCCGGGTGCTGGGCCTTGATCTCCAGATATTGCGCCATCATCGGCGTGACGGTGGAAGCAGTGCTCATCGGGTGGACCTGTACGCGGGACGTTCGAAGGACTTCTACCACCGGGGCAAAACAAGGGCCACCGCCCGGATCATTCAGCGGGCTTTTGCAGGGCGGTGCTGTCGGATGCGCAAATTCCTTCAGACCGGGCTTTGCGTTTACGGGTTTCGCCCCGGATATGATTTGAGTAATAAAGCCTCACTCATACTGGCCCTGAGGATAATAAAATGACCCAAAAGACCCGGATCACGGATCAGGAAGCGCTTGCCTATCACCTGTCTCCGTCCCCCGGTAAGCTGGAGGTGCGCGCCTCCACCGCGATGACAACGCAGCGGGATCTTTCGCTCGCCTACTCACCTGGCGTTGCGGTTCCCGTACAAGCGATCGCGGATGATCCGTCGCTGGCCTATGACTACACGACCAAGGGAAATATGGTCGCGGTGATCTCTAACGGATCGGCCATTCTGGGACTGGGCAATCTGGGCCCGCTCGCCTCCAAACCCGTGATGGAGGGCAAGGCCGTGCTCTTCAAACGGTTTGCCGATGTGAACTCCATCGATCTGGAGCTCGACACGCAGGACCCAGACGAATTCATCTCGGCCGTGAAGCTGATGGGGCCAAGCTTTGGCGGTATTAACCTTGAGGATATCAAGGCACCTGAATGCTTCATCATCGAGCAGCGGTTGAAGGAGGAGATGGACATCCCTGTCTTCCACGACGACCAGCATGGCACAGCCGTGATCTGCGCGGCGGGGCTGATCAATGCGCTCAAGATCTCGGGGAAGAGGATTGAAGACTGCAAGATCGTGCTGAATGGCGCAGGGGCTGCCGGGATTGCTTGTATTGAGCTGATCAAGGCGATGGGCGCTCGACACGACAACTGTATCGTCTGCGACACGAAGGGCGTGATCTGGCAAGGTCGGACCGAGGGGATGAATCAGTGGAAATCGGCCCACGCCGCCGTGACCGAAGACCGCTCGCTTGAAGATGCGATGCGAGGCGCGGATGTCTTCCTCGGCGTGTCGGTCAAAGGGGCTGTCACTGCCGAGATGGTCGCGAGCATGGCAGACAATCCGGTCATCTTCGCAATGGCGAACCCTGATCCAGAGATCACGCCAGAGGAGGCGAACGCGGTTCGCGAGGATGCCATCGTTGCGACGGGCCGTTCGGATTACCCCAATCAGGTCAACAACGTCCTGGGCTTTCCCTACCTTTTCCGTGGCGCGCTCGACATTCATGCCCGCGCGATCAATGACGAGATGAAAATCGCCTGCGCCAATGCTCTGGCAGAGCTTGCCCGGCAGGATGTCCCCGATGAGGTCGCAATGGCCTATGGCCGCAAGCTGCAATTCGGGCCGGACTATATCATTCCGACACCGTTCGATCCGCGCCTGATCCATGTCATTCCGCCCGCGGTGGCGAAGGCCGGGATGGACACTGGTGTTGCCCGTCGACCGATCATCGACATGGAAGCGTATGAGCTGACGCTGAAAGCACGGCTCGATCCCACGGCCTCCATCCTCGATGGCCTGTTCAACCGTGCAAAGGATGCGCAGGCGCGGATGATCTTTGCAGAAGGGGATGATGAACGGGTGGTGCGTGCAGCACTCGCCTATCAGCGGTCAGGGCTTGGTGAAGCCATTGTGGTCGGACGCCGGGATGAAATCGCGATCATGTTGGAGGAGGCAGGCCAGGAAGAGGCCATCGATGCGCTGACCATCGTGAATGCCGGGACGGTCGATAATCTTCAGGAGATGGCGGACTATCTTTATCAGCGTCTCCAGCGCAAAGGATATGATCAGCGGGACTGCTACCGCCTCGCCAGTCGCGACCGGCATGTGTTCTCGTCGCTCTTGCTGGCCCATGACTATGGGGACGGAGTCGTCACGGGTGCGACCCGGAAGGCCGCGCAGGTGTTGGCTAATATCAATCATGTCTTCGATGCGACAGCGGCCGATGGGGCTGTCGGTATATCCGCCATTTTGCACAATGGACGGCTTGTGCTGATTGCGGACACCCTCGTTCATGAATGGCCAGAACGTGAGGATCTGGCCAGCATTGCCGAGCGGGCGGCGGATGTGGCCCGCGGACTGGGGATCGAACCGCGCGTTGCGTTCTGCTCCTTCTCCAACTTTGGGTATCCCGTTTCAGAGCGGGCAGAGAAGATGCACCACGCGGTCGAAGCGCTCGACGCACGCGATGTGGACTTCGAGTATGATGGCGAAATGACGGTCGATGTGGCGCTGAATGCAGAGGTGCTTTCGAGCTATCCGTTCTGCCGTCTGTCAGGACCGGCCAATATTTTGGTCGTGCCGGCGCGGCACTCCGCCTCGATCTCGGTCAAGATGATGCAGGAACTGGCAGGGGCAACGGTGATTGGACCGATCCTGACCGGCATTGACCGGCAGGTGAAGCTTTGCTCCACCACGTCTACCGTCAGCGACATCCTGCACATGGCCGTCATGGCCGCCTGCCGCGTGGGCTGATTTCTTCTTGGTCCAAATATCCCCGCCGGAGGCGCTGACCCGGCTGTCACAAAGCCTCCGGCGGGGATATTTTCAGACAGTTGAAGGCAGGGCCGTCGGCTCTGCCCGCTTCGCGCGCTTTTCCCGCAGCAACAGCATTGCGGGGGTAACGATCAGTGTCATCAATGTGGCCGCGACGAGGCCGCCGACGATCGCAGTGGACAGCTCAATCCACCATTGGGTCGAGGGCGCGCCTTGTACGATTTCCCGCGTGAAGAAGTCGATGTTCAGGCCCAGGACCATGGGCATCAGGCCCAGCGCTGTCGTCACCGATGTCAGCATGACCGGCCTGAGGCGTTGAGCCCCGGTGCGCAGAGCAGCCTCCAGCGGGCTTTGGCCAGAGCGTTTGAGATCGTTGTAGGTGTCGATCAGAACGATGTTGTTGTTCACCACGATTCCGGCCAGTGCGATCACGCCGATCCCGCCCATGACGATCCCGAACGGACGTCCTGTGATCAGCAGACCCAGCAACACCCCGGCGATTGAGAAGATGATGGCCGACATCACCACGAAAGCCTGCCAGAAGCTGTTGAACTGAGTGATGAGGATCGCAAACATCAGGCCCAGCGCTGTCAGGAACGCCCCGACCAGGAAGATCATGGCGTCTTGCTGATCTTCAGCTTCACCCGCGAAGGACCAGTTGGCGCCGTCGGGCAGTTCGGTGCCTTCCAGGGCAGAGCGCAAGGCGACGATCTGATCATTGACCAGCATGCCGGGCGCGACATTGGCCTCGATCGTGACGACCTGTTGTTGGTCGATCCGCTTGATCGTACCCGTGCGCGGTGCGGGTTCGAAGCTTACGAAATTGGCAATCGGGATCAGTCCGACAGATGTCGGTACACGCAGGCCCTGCAACTCTTCCAAGGTGCGGTCTGCCGATGGAAAACGGACTTTGATGTCGATGGGGCCATCTGCGTCGTCGGGTCGATAGTCGGCCACGGTGATGCCCTGTGTCAGCATTCGGATCGCCTGCCCGAGCACGTTGACGTCTGCGCCGAAGCGGGCGGCCTCGGACCGGCTCATCCGAATGCGCCATTCCACACCCGGTAGCGGCCGTGTGTCGGTGACGTCTGTGAAGCCGCCAATCTCGTCCATCATGGTCAGGACCTGATCGACAGCTTCGTTTCTCACGTCGATATTGCGCGACAGGATGCGAAGGTTGATCGGTTTGCCGGCAGCGGGACCGTCGGATTCCGTCTGGACCTGCACGTCTATGCCCGCGATGTCAGACATGTCCTGACGGATATCTTCCCCGATGATAGCCGCAGGGCGGCGGGTGTCCCATTCCGTCATTTCGAGCGTAAGCGTGCCGATGACTTCTGCATTGTCCTGCCCACCGATGGAGGAACGGGCGTAGACGCTGGCGATCTCGGGATATTCGATCAACCGGTCTTCAACCCGTCGAACAAGTGCATCCCGTTCGTAAATCGAGAAATTGTCACGTGATCGAACTTCGACCTGCATGAAGTCCGGCTCAACCGAAGGGAAGAAGCTAACACCGTTGCCGAATTGCCCATAGAGTCCAAACCCACCCAGTAGCAGGGCGAAGGCAAGAAGTAGTGTGGTCACCGGGCGCAGGATTGCACGCTCCAGCAGGCGGACATAGAGCCCGGTCAGCCCGCCAATCTCACGCGGATCGCCGTTTTCTGCAGCGTAAAGCGCAGCCTTTGCCTTGGCTGTTTGCGGTTGGCGCTTGCCGATCAATCCGCCCATGACGGGTATGAAGATCAGGGCCATGAACAGCGATGCGGTCAGCGTCAGGATCACGGTGATCGGCAGGAACTTCATGAATTCGCCAATTGTCCCCTGCCAGAACAGCAGCGGGAAGAACACGCTGAGCGTTGTGGCGGTGGAGGCAATGATGGGCCATGCCATTCGCTTTGCAGCAAAGGCATAGGCTGCCTTGGGTGTTTCACCTTCCTGCAAGCGGCGGTCTGCAAGTTCGGTGGTGACAATCGCGCCATCAACCAACATGCCGACCACCAGGATCAGGGCGAACAGCACGACGATGTTCATCGTGTATCCCATGGCCATCAGCGCGGTGACACCGGCCAGAAAGGCCCCCGGAATGGCAAGACCGACGAGGATCGCGGACCGAAGGCCGAGCGCCCAGACGATCACGATCATGACGAGGATGATGGCGGCGATCACGTTGGCTTCTAGATCCGTCAGCAGGCTTTCGACCTGTTCGGATTCATCGAGGATGTAGGTGATCTCAACACTGTCAGGCCAGTATTGCGACTGGTCCTCGATCAGCGCCTGAACGGCGGCCACTGTTTCGATGATGTTCGCACCCACCCTTTTCTTGATGTCGAGCGCGAGTGCGGGTTGGCCGTCAATGCGGGCAAAGCTCGATGGATCCTGATAGGTGCGCCGCACCGTGGCCACATCGGCAAAGGTGACGACCGTGTCCCCGCGGACGAGAACAGGCATTGCCATGACGTCTGCGACGTCTTCAATGAGGCCGGGGACTTTCAGCACGATGCGGCCCGCACCGGTTTCGATCGCGCCGGCGGCAATCAACAGGTTGTTGCGGCTGATCTGGCTGATCAACTCATCAAAGGACAGGTTATAGGTCTCAAACACTGTCGGATCGATCAGCACTTCGAGCAGCTCGGTTCGTGCGCCGCCGATATCTACCTCCAACACGCCTTCGATCCCCTCGATCTGATCTTTCAGATCCTCGGAGATCGTATTTAGCGTCCGTTCGGGCACCGGCCCGCTGAGGATGGCGGACAGGATCGGGAACAGGGCGGTGTTCACCTCGTTCACGCTGGGCTCGGATGCGTCAGAGGGAAGCTCGGTCTGCGCCCGGTCCACGGCCTCCCGAACCTTTGTCATGGCTTCCTGAGCATCGAAACCCGGTTCGAATTCGAGTGTGACCGAGCCATAGCCCTCACCCGCGCTGCCGCTGATCTGGTCGAGGCCGGTGATGGAGGCCAGCTCCGTCTCCAGCGGTTCGACAAGCAGACGTTCGCTGTCTTCAGGAGATATTCCGTCGAGAGTGGTAACCACGTAGATGATGGGGATCGGAATCTCTGGTGAGGATTCCTTGGGGATCGTGACGTAGGACAGAGCGCCCGTCAGCAGTGTGATGATCAGCAGCAGGGTGACAGTGCGTGTGCGTGCAAAAGCTGCGTCGATGATGGCATTCATTGTGTTTGCTCCATCTCGAAGGACGGATTGACGATCTGGCCGTCACTGACAAAGCCCTGACCGACGGTGATAATGTCTGCACGCTGGTCGAGGCCCGTCACCCAGATACCATCGGTCTGGGCGCGAATGATCGCGATTTCCCGAAAGGAGACGCGGTTCTCGTCTTCAATGACCTTGATCCCGAGCGTGCCGTCCGTGTCCAGCGACAGGATCGCGGGAGAGATGAAATGCGCGACGCTTTGCCCGGTGATCATCCTGACTTCGGCGCTGATGCCAGCAGGCACGGCGCTGTCATCATTGGCGACTTCGACCTCGGCCAGAAAGGTCCGGGTTTGCGGATCGGCTGTCGCGCTGACGAAGGTCAGCGTGCCGCTGCGCTGTTCGCCTGTGATGAAGCTGACATCTGCCATGGCCCCGACCTGAAGCTGAGCGCGCATTTGTTGTGGTACGCGGATGGCGATTGAGAGCGGTGACGAATCCACCAAATAGCCGACTTCGCTGCCAGCCATCACATATTCACCCGTGTCGATATCCAGATCGTCGATCAGACCGGCGAAGGGGGCGCGGATCTCTGTATCGCTGATATCTGCTTCGGCAGATGCGACGGCGGCTTCTGCCGCGGCGAGGGTCGCACGGGCCTGCCGCACGCGATCTTGCGTGGCACTGCCACGTTCAAGGAGGGTCTCTGCATTCTGCAGGTCGCTGGTGGCGCGGCTCAATTCCTCCTGCGCGCGGGTCAGCGCGGCTGTGCGGTCTGCCGGATCGATGCGCGCGATCAACTGGCCGTCCTCCACCCGGTCGCCCTTAGCGACGAGCACCTCTGCGACCTCACCGGTCATTTCGGCGCGCAGGGCGCTATCTCGGTCAGGCTCGGCCTGTCCCTCGGCCTGAAAGACGTTTGCTACCGGGCTGGCCTCGGACGACATAACGGCAACGGTCACGAGCCTCGGCGCGGTTGGTTCATCGACGGTTTCGACATCTTCGGACGGAAATATGAAACCGCTGCCCATCCAGCCGATCAGGGCCACGACCAGCAGGATTGCAAGAATGAGGGGTGCACTGGAGCCCCTATCTGTCTGAAATTGAAGCGGTTCTTTCGACGAAGGGGCAGTCATCGGATTTTCCAGTTCTTGGTGTCTTATTTGGAATCGGCGTTGTTCTGATCCTCAAGGTTGTTATTGTAAAACAATAATTCTAGTACCTTTTGAAAATAGATTGGGAAAATTTGGAAATGATAGACGATCTCAGCCTGCGAAGCAGATCGCGCTGGGCGGCCCGGATCTGCCTTTTGGTGGCCATTTTGCTGCCGCCCAGCATCGTGGGTGCGTGGATCTTCCTCGGGCCGGAAGCGCTGATCGCGAATGTCGTAGATCCCGCCCAGCCGCTGCCGCAGGGTATGCAGCTTTTCGCGATTGTTGCAGTGTCACTGGTTGCGCCGGTGCTTGTCTCATTCGCACTGCTATCCGCACGCCGTTGTTTTCAAAGTTTCGCCGCTGGCAATTGGTTTGATGAAGACGGCGCACGTGCCTTGCGTCGGTTCGGGGCGCTTTATCTTGCGGCATCCATTTTCGGTCTGCTTCTGCCTGCATTTTTGTCGGTGCTGGTCACGCTACACTACCCCGAAGGGCAACGTGTTCTTGCGTGGGGTATCTCCACCGGGCGCGTGCTGAGCGCGCTGGCCGGGTTCATGTTCTGGCTGATCGGTGACGTTCTTGTGCGCGCGGCAGAGCTAGCCGAAGACAACCGGCAGATCATCTGATGGCGATTACTGTAACGCTTGACATCGTGCTCACCGACCGGGGCGTAACGTCAAAAGAGCTGGCGGCTCAGATTGGCATAACCGAGGCCAACCTCTCCCTGCTGAAACAGGGAAAGGTCAAAGGTGTACGCTTTGCGACGCTTGAGAAGATCTGTTCTTATCTCGATTGCCAACCAGGGGATATCCTGACCTTCGAACCGGAGGATTAGCCGGTCCCGCGCATCCCGTCCCAGAAGCCTTTTGCCTTCGCAAAAAAGCTGTCGCTGTCCGGGTTATTGGCTTCGCTCTCGGCCTCAAACTCCCGCAGAAGCTCTTTCTGGCGGGCGGTGAGGTTTACGGGTGTTTCAACTGCCAGCTCGATGTAAAGGTCGCCGACGCCCTGACCGCGCAATGCAGGCATACCCTTGCCCCGCAAGCGCAGCTGCTTGCCAGCCTGTACACCGACCGGAACCTTCACGCGACTGCGCCCGCCGTCGAGATTTGGCGCCTCGATATCCCCACCAAGGGCGGCGGTCGCCATGGGGACCGGAATGCGGCAGAAAAGGTTCACGCCGTCCCGCTCAAAGATCGGATGGTTTTCAACCTCGATGAAAATGTAGAGGTCGCCCGACGGACCGCCAAGCGCGCCTGCCTCGCCCTCACCCGCGAGGCGGATGCGGGTGCCGGTTTCGACCCCCTTGGGGATGTTGACGTTGAGCGTACGCTCCCGCTGCACCTTCCCGGCGCCGCCACAGTTTCGGCATGGGTTCTGGATCACCTGACCGCGACCGTCGCAGGTTGGACACGTCCGCTCGATTGTGAAGAAGCCCTGCTGTGCGCGGACCTTGCCCATGCCCGAGCAAGTGCCACAGGTGACAGGCTCGGAATTGCCTTCAGCGCCAGAGCCGTTGCAGCTGTCGCAGGTCGTGGACCCCGGAACGGTGATCGTGGCCTGTTTGCCGGTGAATGCTTCTTCGAGCGTGATTGTCATATTGTAGCGCAGATCGGAGCCGCGCGCCGCGCGCTGGCCTCGGCCACGTCCGCCACGCTGGCCGCCCATGAAATCGCCGAACAGATCATCGAACACATCCGAGAATGCGCTGGAGAAATCAGCACCTTGTGGCCCGCGTGGGCCGCCACGGCCACCGCCGCCCATGCCACCCTCAAACGCGGCATGTCCATAGCGGTCATAAGCCGCGCGCTTGTCACCGTCCTTCAGGACGTCATGTGCCTCGTTCGCTTCCTTGAACTTTGCCTCAGCCTCCGGATTGTCTGGATTCCGGTCGGGGTGAAATTCCATGACCTTCTTTTTGAAGGCTTTCTTGATCTCGGCATCGGAAGCCCCTTTTGAGACTCCGAGCACATCGTAATAGTCACGTTTGGCCATTGGATGCGCCTTTCGGGTTCTGGGGGTCTGTCGCCCCCGCGTTCTTTTTCATGTGGCGACGATCTTCCAAGCCTGCAACAGCGAGGATCGTGCCGATCATATTGGTCCACAATGCGGCCTGGCCGTGAGCGCGGGCCGCTTCAGAGAAGCTGGCGACGGTGCCTTCTTCGGTCAGAAGGCGACGGAAGGCTGCAATCACCTCGTCAATCTTCTCACCATCCACCACCAGTCCTGTCTTGCCATCGACGATTGCTTCTGGCGCACCGCCTTTGTTTCCGCTGACAGTCGGAAGCCCTGCGAGGGCCGCTTCGAGATAAGTGATCCCGAACCCTTCGCGTTCTTCACCGATCTGCCGACCGGGTTGAACAAAGAGCGTTGCAGCCTCAAGCAGAGCCGTCTTGCGGCCCCCTTCGACACGGCCCGCGAACACGACGTTGGAATCCAGACCCAGATCCTTGACCAGCGCCTTCAACCGTTTTTCGTCATCACCGATACCAGCGATGACAAGCGAGATGTCCGTCCACTCCAGCCGCATGGCCGCAACCGCGCGAATGGCCTGATCCTGACCCTTCCACCCGATCAGACGGGAGATCGAAAGCAGGCGGTGGCCGGATACCTTGAACATATCCTCGGCCCACTCCCGGTCCGCGTCACTGGCGGGCGTGTGCGGGTATACAGGTGGGTGAATGATGGAAATGGTGCAGGTGTCGGGCACCATCGTCAAAGCGCGATCCTGCGTTTCGTTGGAGACGCAGATCAACGTGTCAACGTGGGCAAGGGCCTTGCGAATTCGGTCTGATTTGGCGGGCTTGAACTCGTTCCCGTGGCCGTAGGCGATTACCGGGCAGGGCAATGCCATGGCAATTGGTTCCGCGCTTTTCCAGGAACAGCAATAGACAGCATCAACGCCGCCCGATGCCACGACCTGTCGCAAGCGGCGCGCTTTCATCCAACGGCGCAGTGGGCGCGGGCCCGTGAACCGTTCGACCTTGTAGGGGCGGTTTTCGTCCGCATCCGCAGCACCATCCGCCAGCACAAGAACCTCGTACCCGGCGGCAGCGCAATGCTCTGCCAGTCCGGCCATAAGGTTTTCGATCCCGCCCGAACGGGGGGGGAAAGCTTGTGCGGAGATCACGATCATCGCGTGAGACCTGAGCGGAAGGGCCCGGTGCAAATCTTCACACCGGGCCAACCCGATCTATCAGGACGCTTTCTTGTCGTCGTCGTCCATGTCGGTGTAGTCAGCGTCGACAACGTCGTCGGCCATCTGCTCATCAGCGCCCTGGATCTCTTCCTCGACCTCACCGGCCTCGGCTTCCTGTTGCGCCTTGTAGATCGCCTCACCCAGCTTCATCGCAGACTCGGTCAGGTTCTGAGACTTCGCCTTGATGGCGCCGGCATCTTCACCTTCCAGCGCGTCCTTGAGCTGTGCCATCGCCATCTCGATCGCCTCGACGGTCGTGGAGGATACTTTGTCCTTATGCTCTTCCAACGATTTCTCGGTGGAATGAAGCAGGCTTTCACCCTGGTTCTTGGCTTCGACGAGGTCGCGGCGCTCTTTATCGGCCTCCGCATTCTCCTCCGCATCTTTCACCATGGCTTCGATATCCTCATCCGAGAGGCCGCCAGAGGCCTGGATGGTGATCTTCTGCTCTTTGTTGGTGCCTTTGTCCTTTGCAGAGACGGAGACGATGCCGTTTGCGTCGATGTCGAAGGTCACTTCGATCTGGGGCATGCCGCGCGGTGCGGGCGGGATGTCCTCAAGATTGAACTGGCCCAGCAGTTTGTTGTCCGCTGCCATTGAGCGTTCACCCTGGAACACGCGAATGGTCACGGCATTCTGGTTATCCTCAGCCGTGGAGAACACGTTGGACTTCTTGGTCGGGATCGTGGTGTTGCGGTCGATCATCGGGGTCAGCACGCCGCCCATCGTCTCGATGCCCAGCGTCAGCGGGGTCACGTCGAGCAGGACCACATCCTTCACGTCACCTTGCAGAACTCCGGCCTGAATGGCGGCACCCATGGCCACGACCTCATCGGGGTTCACGCCCTTATGGGGCTCTTTCCCGAAGAATTTGGACACCTCTTCCACGACCTTCGGCATACGGGTCATACCGCCAACCATGACGACTTCGTCGATGTCGGAGGTGGACAGGCCCGCATCCTTAAGTGCGGCCTTCAACGGCTTGATGGAGCGCTGGATAAGGTCAGAAACGAGGCTTTCGAGCTTCGCCCGCGTCAGCTTCATGACCAGGTGCACCGGCTGGCGCGTGTTCGGGTCCATAGAGATGAACGGCTGGTTGATCTCGGTCTGGGAGGAGGAGGAAAGCTCGATCTTCGCCTTTTCTGCCGCTTCCTTGAGACGCTGAAGTGCCAGCTTGTCATCGCGCAGGTCGATGCCGTGCTCTTTCTTGAACTCGTTGGCGAGGTACTCGACGATGCGCATGTCGAAGTCTTCACCGCCGAGGAACGTGTCGCCGTTGGTGGACTTCACTTCGAACAGGCCTTCGTCGATCTCGAGGATCGAGATGTCGAAGGTGCCGCCGCCGAGGTCATAAACCGCGATGGTCTTCGTCGTGTCCTTGTCGAGGCCGTAGGCAAGTGCGGCTGCCGTCGGTTCGTTGATGATGCGCAGCACTTCGAGGCCTGCAATCTTGCCCGCGTCCTTCGTCGCCTGACGCTGAGCGTCATTGAAATAGGCAGGAACGGTGATGACGGCCTTCTCGACCTTCTCACCCAGATATTGCTCTGCCGTTTCCTTCATCTTGCCAAGGATGAAGGCAGAGATCTGGCTAGGGGAATATTCTTCGTCGCGCGCTTTTACCCACGCGTCGCCATTGGGGCCCTTTACGATGTCGAACGGCACCATGGAACGGTCTTTTTCGACGAGCGGATCACCGTAGGGACGGCCGATCAGACGCTTGACGGCGAAAAGGGTGTTGGAGGGGTTTGTGACAGCCTGGCGTTTTGCTGGCTGGCCGACGAGACGCTCGTCTTCTGTGAACGCGACCATGGACGGCGTCGTGCGCGCGCCTTCGGAGTTTTCAATCACCTTCGCGGTCGAGCCATCCATGATGGCGACGCAGCTGTTGGTGGTTCCGAGGTCAATACCGATAATCTTGGACATCTAAATCCATCCTTCTTTCATGGCGATTTTGGAGCTTGGGTCCTCTCAGAGGCCCCCAGTCCCCATCCCAAACGGGCCGGAACAGCGACCCGCCAAGTTGCATCGTGCGATATAGGAGGGGATTGCGGCCCGTGCAAGCGTCTGCGGCGCATTGATTGCGAGTCAAATCAGAGCGTTGGAGCGTTAACCAAACGTTAAATGTCGAGCTCCAGAAGCCCATCTGGATGGAGGGCCCTAGATTGGCACGTGATGAGACTGGTTTCACGCTGCGCTTTCGACAGGACGAAGTCGCGGTGTTCGACGTCTCCCGCCACCAACCCACACTTGCAGACACCGCAAATTCCGTCCGAACATTTGACATCGACCGCAATGCCGCTCGCAGTCAGGACGTCTGAAAGTGTTTCATTTTCAGAGACATGCAGTTCCCGCCCGTCCTTGAGTCGAACGCGGAACGGATGGTTCTCATAGTCGGGCTGCTCTGGGACAGAGAAATATTCCAGGTGGCGTCTCTCTTCTGGAATACCTGCAGCCTGTGCCGCATCCATCACCGAAGACATGAAGCGCTCGGCCCCGCAGGTATAGACATGCGCGCCGTCCGTGGGATCGCTCAATAACTCGCCAAGATTGGCGCGCGATCCTTCATCCGTAACGTGCAGCGTGACGTTTCCCGCCCATGCGACGTGGGCAAGGTCGTGCATGTAGCCCATCGTTGCGCGGGATCGGCCGGAATAGTGCAGCTGGAAAGGTTGCCCCAACGCGTGGAGCCTGTGAGCCATCGCAATCATCGGCGTGATCCCGATCCCGCCACCAAACAGGTAGGTCATCGGAGCGGTTTCGATCAGCGGGAAATGATTTATCGGACGCGAGATGAAGATCTTCCGACCTCCGCTGAATATCCGATGAAGCAGGGCGGAGCCACCGCGCCCCTCTGACTCATTCAACACACCGATCTGGTAGACAGAGCGATTGGCCGGATCGCCTGACATGGAATATTGCCGCAGAAATTCCGGTGCGACGACGATGTCGAGATGCGCCCCGGCCTCCCATGCAGGAAGATCGGCACCGTCGAGGCTGCGCATTTCGTATTTCGTAATGCCCTCTGCCATTTTTTCCGCCTTGGAGATTTCAACCCGCAGGACGGGGCTCTCGCCCTCTGCCGTGTAGCTTGGCGTGAGGTCCGTTTCGCCACTGGCCTTGCGTCGCTTATATTCCTCTGCGGTAATCATCGCCTGATAGGCCTCGATGCCTTTCTCGCGATCCATCGGGAAGGGATAGGGGTAGGGATGTGGCGCCAGATCAGCGGGATAAACAGCGAGCGTCTGATCCTCATATTTCAGATCGAGGTCCTTTTGCAGATCACGGGCGTTTACCGGCTTGTCCGTCGGGCGGTAGGCGCCGTCGGCCTCCATCTCCAGATCCCACCACCATTTCTTCACGGGATTGAGGCTGCCCCGGTCCAGCATGTCGTCCAGTTTGGCGAGTGCGGGCGCAGATCCGGGGATCTTCATCGCTGTCCAGCGGAAGGCGGCATCGGCCAGCACACCTTCGAGATTCCAAGGGCAGGTCTTCATGCAGCGCCCGCACATTGCGCCGCCGGGCGTCGTGATGCGATAGGTCGCGCATTTCTGGCTGTCTGATTTCCAGATCTCGTACCCATTGAACATCAGCTTCGGCCCGGCGGTGATCGCGCCGGAGGGGCACTCCCGCGCGCATTTTTTGCAGGACTCGCAGAACCGTTGCAGGCCGAAGTCGATCGGCTTGTCATGCGCCATTGGTAGCGTTGTCGTGACCACGCCAGATTTCAGACGCGGGCCAAGATAGGGATTAAGGATAACCTCTCCGATGCGGCTGACCTCTCCCAGACCGCTCAGCAGCATCAGGGGCGGCTGCAAGACCTCTCCGTCCATCACCGTATGGGCCTTCGCTGGATATCCCAGCCCTCGCAATTGAGCGGCGACAACTCCGCCAAGCAGGGAGAACCGCAAATAGGCGCGCATGGACTGCGCGACGCTGATCCAGTCGTCCCCGCTGGCGCCCTCCATCGTGTCGAAGCCCTGATCGATCACCATGCTGATCGCCTGATCGTGGGGTGGATTGATCGCTGCGCCGGTCGCGTCGTGTGAGTACCAAGTCCAGTCCGGGCAGCGGGAGATGCCGACGGCGTCGACACCCAGGAAATGGCAGGTTGCCTTTACCAGATCAGCGGCCTCCTGCGGGTCCAGTTCAACCGGGTCAGGCGCGACCTCCCCATCCTGCAGCAACACAAAGGCCCCCAGCGCCCGCCGCTGACCCATGGGCGGGGCGGATTTGCGAACGTATTTCCCCCCCGTCGCGCCGTCTTGGACATGCTTTCCCATGTCGCCAAACTGAGCGCGCGCGAACAGGTCTGCTCGCTTTGGAACCCGCGGGACGTTGGCCTCGTCAATGTAGGTTGTCGGTTGATCGACGCGTTTGAGCTTTTCGAATGGATGTGCGCCGTCGCGAAACATGCGTTTTCCATAGGGCTGCGGCGTACGTTTCGGCAGAGGGCCGGCAAGCGGCAGATCGGGTTCAAAGGCGAAGTCAGTTGTGATTGCCGCAAGACCAAATTCCGGCCCAATGAAAGGCGCATGAACGTCGTCTTTCTCAACCATGCCAAGTCCGGACGCGACCGCCAAGCGGTTGAGATCGACATCATGAGCGCTGGCCGTATGCGCCTTTGCATCGAAACCAAGCACGCGCAGATAGGTTGCGATTACGACAGCAATTTCCGAGGCGATCAGACAGGACCGTTGGGGACGTGCAGTCTGGATCCAAGCGGCCCCCGGCTCATCATGCTGCACCTCACGGGGGTGCTGGACCATGAAGACCATCGCATGCGTGTGGCCGTCGATGGTTGCAGGGGGTGCCTCCATCGACTCCTTGAGATCAGCCATGATCAGGTCAATGCCGGATGCTAAGGTTTTGGTCTGCTTTGTCCGAAGGTCGGCCGCGAGACGTGCCACGTCCGCATTCTTCGCTGGCTCAGCCAGCCGAGCTTGATCAGGCAGCAGGCATCCACCAACCAGAGATGCATCAGCGAAATATCCGAACGACTTGAGGTGATTGGCACGCTCAACCAAATCCTGCGGCGGCGCGGATTTCACCTTAGCGACGAGGCCGTCGCGAATGGCATCCAGCATGGCTTGATGATCGCGCATCGCGTTAATGATCGAATGGGGCGCATCCGGTCGGGCATAGGAGAGGGGCTGGAACGGCGGCACCCGCGTCAGATCCGCCACCTGCATCCGCGCGAGGTCTTCGAGCCTGTGCGGCCCCAAATGAATTGGTCGTTCCCTTTGCGACTTGAACCGCATGCCCATGAGACACCCCAGTAATTACCAGCGGTAACTAACTGCATTGTTGGCCCACCTGTCAATCGCTACACTGCCGTTGGGAGGATGTGGCCAATGTCTCAGTCGAACTATCAGTTGCATGACCGGATGGGCTATCAGTTGAGCCGCGCGTCGCGATCCCTCCAGACCCGTCTGGAAGCGGGACTGTCGCCCCTTGGGCTGACCCGACTGAAATGGTGTGCGTTGTCCGGCATCGGGCTAGAGGGCGTTTCCACCCCATCAGAGCTTTCCGAACATATCGGGATCACACGACCGGCGACCTCACGCCTGCTGCGCCAGATGATGGAGCAGGGACTGGTGATGCAAAAAAACGAACCGCGAGACCGGCGCAGCAAGACCTTGCATCTCTCTGAAGCGGGACTGCACCTGCTTGGGCAGGGACGCGACGTGGTTGATGAGAACAACGCGCATTTCCGAGACAAGCTCACCACGGCAGAACGTCAGGCCCTGGCCGGTCTACTGGCAAAGCTCGTATCAGGCGAGGACCGCGCACTCGACAAGATCTGAAGGTAGTCTGGCCTCGTTTGATAGGCGCCTATCAAAAAATGATTGACGCCTATCAAAACCGTCTCTACTGCTGCGGGCAGAGGAGACGGGATGACTAAACGCGCCACTTTGCAGGATGTCGCAGATGCGGCTGGTGTCAGCTATGCCACGGCTGATCGCTTCATCAATCGCCGTGGCGGTGTGGCTGAAAAATCCCGCCGCAAGGTTGAGGCGGCCATTCGTGCGCTCAACTATATCCGTGATGATCGGGCGGCAAACCTCGCTCGGAATCGCAACTACCGGTTTGTCTTCGTTTTGCCCGGCGGGGCGAACGCCTTCTATGATGCGCTTCGAACCAGTTTGCGGGATGCGGTTGTTGCGCTGATGCCCGAGCGTGTGACCATCGACATAGTCGAGTTCACTCCGTTCGATGCAGATGATTTGATTGCGCGCCTTAGCGCCCTTGATGCGGACGTGATTGACGGTTTGGCCGTGGTCGCAAATGCCGATCAAGCGGTCTGCGATCGTCTGCGGGCGCTCAGACGTCAGGGCGTCGCCGTGGTGTCCCTCGTTGCGGAGACGGCCCGTGATGCGCGCGATGCCTATATTGGTTTGGACAATCGTCGCGCAGGCAGCCTTGCCGCGCGCATGTTGGCCTTCGCGCATCGACATCGCGCAGGACGCATTCTGCCGATCGTTGGGGCCCATGATGCGCCTGACCATGCCGAGCGATTGGGCGGCTTTCTCCAGACAATGGGCGTATTGAATCCAGACGTTCACATCCTGCCAGCGGTCCGCAGCTCGGATGATGCCGAAGAGGTTGAGCGTCTGGTAACCGCTGCGACGGCAGAGGGCTCGACCATCACCGGACTATACAACGTTGGGGCAGGCAATCGCGGTCTGTTGCGCGCTCTTCAAAACCGATCAGCTCACCGCCCGGCAGTCATCGTTCATGAGCTTTCCGAAACGACTGAGGCGGCCCTGCGTGCCGATCTGATCGACGCGATCATCGATCAGAAGCCGCAAGAGGAGATCGCGAAGGCGCTTGGTGTCCTGCGCGCATTGGCAGACCAAAAAACGCTGCCGCCGATAGATCTGATACCCGCAATCTACATGCAGGAAAATCTGCCCGCTGCGTCGGGCCAAGGAACTGAAATGGAAGGAAACACACCATGACGAGTACGTATTTCAACGGCATGGAGGCTGTGCCCTTCGACCCAGATAGCGACGGCCTCGCCTTCCGTCATTACAACCCGTCCGAGATTGTGATGGGCAAGACGATGGCGGAGCATCTGCGCTTTGCGGTCTGCTATTGGCACAACTTCGTCTGGGAAGGGAACGACCCGTTTGGTGGGCAGACCTTCGAACGCCCCTGGTTCCCCGCAGATACGATGGATCTGGCGCGGGCCAAGGCGGATGCAGCTTTCGAGATGTTTCGAATCCTCGGTGTCCCTTTTTACTGCTTTCACGATCATGATGTGCGGCCAGAGGGTGATAGCCTGACGGAAAGCCGGGACCGCTTGAATGAGATTGCGGATTACTTCGAACAAAAGATGGAGAACGGGCCGAAGCTTCTGTGGGGCACGGCAAACATGTTCTCAAACCGCCGCTATATGGCCGGTGCCTCTACCAACCCTGATCCTGACGTCTTCGCTTACTGCGCATCCACGGTGCGGACCTGCATGGACGTCACCCATCGTCTGGGTGGTGAGAACTATGTCTTGTGGGGTGGCCGCGAGGGTTATGAAACCCTGTTGAACACGGATCTGTCCCGTGAGTTGGAGCAGATGGGCCGTTTTCTTTCGATGGTCGTCGACTACAAGCACAAGATCGGCTTCACAGGTGAAATCCTGATCGAGCCAAAACCGCAGGAACCGACCAAGCACCAGTACGACTATGATGTCGCCACGGTCTACGGCTTCCTCAAGCGGTTCGGGCTTGAGAATGAGGTTAAGGTGAATATCGAGCAAGGTCATGCCATCCTTGCGGGGCACTCTTTCGAGCATGAGATCGCCATGGCGACCGCATTCGGCATACTCGGCTCAATCGATATGAACCGAAACGACTACCAATCTGGCTGGGATACCGATCAGTTCCCGAACAACGTGCCGGAAGTTGCGCTTGCCTATTACGAGATCCTCAAAGGTGGTGGCCTCGGCAAAGGTGGTACGAATTTCGATGCGAAATTGCGCCGTCAGAGCCTTGATGCAGAAGATCTGATCGCATCGCATGTGGGTGCTATGGATGTTTGTGCACGTGGTCTGAAAGCAGCGGCTGCGATGTTGGAGGATGGCGGTTTGGAAGCGGCGCGTGACGCACGCTACGCTGGCTGGGCAACAGCTGATGCGCAAGCGATGCTGGCGGACGGCGCAACGCTTGATGGGATCGCGGATCGGGCAGAGACCGCCGAGCTCGACCCGCAGCCTGTTTCGGGCCAACAGGAGAAATTGGAAAACTGGGTCAATCGCTTCGTCTGAGCTGACTTGATCCCAAAGAAAAGGGCCGGCCCAGCGATGGGTCGGCCCTTGCTTTTTTGGGGATGTAAGAGCGATCAGCTCTTCCCTTTCCAGGGCACCAGATACCGCTCGGCGATCCGCATAAGAATGTCGATGCCGAAGCCGATGACACCGATCAGGATGATCCCCAAGATCACGATATCCGTGTTCTGGAAGCGCGAAGCCGTCATGATCATCATGCCAGCGCCCTGCTCTGCCGCGACGAGCTCGGCTGCAACCACAGTACCCCAACAAACCCCCATCGCCACGCGGGCACCGGTAAAGATTTCCGGGAGGGAGTTCGGGATGATCACCGTCCGCATGATCTGCCATTTCGAGGCGCCCAGCGAATAAGCGGCGTGTACCTTGGTGATGTTCACACCCGACACACCTGCACGGGCGGCAATGGCCATGATCCAGAGGGCAGCCAGGAACAGCAGCACGATCTTACCTGTCTCACCGATACCCGCCCATATGATCACCAGCGGGATCAGGGCAAGTGGTGGGACCGGTCGCATGAATTCGACAATCGGGTCGAACCAGCCGCGGAACCAGTTGCTCAATCCCATCGCATAGCCCAACGGGATGCCGACCGCGGCACCAATGGCAAAGCCGACGACAACGCGGAACAGCGAATAGCCCAAATGTTCAAGCAAGGTGAAGTTGCGGAAGCCATCATTCGCGATTTCAAACAGACGGCTGACCACAGCTTCCGGTGGGGGCAGCCAGATCGGTTCCATTTGCAGGCCCTGATCGGGGGCGATGTTGAGCGAGCCGCGTGTCGACATGGTAATGGAGCCAAAATCGAACTCCAGACGACCACCAGGTGTAATCGGCTCACCATTCACAGCAATGATGTTCGTGCCATCGTCGCGGGTCAGCTCGTCATTATTCTGCAGACGGGCCAGCTCGGAATCATATGTCTCGATGATCATGGCGTCGTTCTTGGCGAAGCCATCGCCCGGATCGACTGTGGGTACTTCTGGCTCACCCTCTGTGACCTCGGGGTCGTAGACCAGTACGGTGACAGTCGCGTCATCCGTATTGCCGTCAGCATCCTGAACAGTGTGCTCGAACGTGAACTCACCCACCGCTGGTCCGGGCATATGCAGGAACGAGGGCAGCAAGGCGGATCCGGTGAAAGACCCCCACAACAAAAAGAGTGCGATCACGGAAAGGATCGAGGCGCGGCGATCAGGAACAACGGCACTTTCGTCGCCGAATGTCACGGTTTTGAGGGAAGAGAAGCCAGTCCGCGCAATGCCGCCAACGACGGCCCGTACGGCAACGAAGGACAGGATGAAGAATCCCAGATAGAGCAGGAAAGGGATCATTTCGCGGCCTCCGTTCTGCCCATGATTTCTTCTTCCATATCCCAGATCATGCTGAGGATTTCCTCACGCACTTTCCCGAATTCAGGATGCTTCTTTACCTCGCGCAGATCGGCGTTCACGCCCAGATCGGCGAAGGGAAGCTGGTATTCCTTGTGAATGCGGCCAGGACGCGGGGCCATCACGATCAGCCGCTCACCCAGAAGCAGGGCTTCCTCGACAGAGTGGGTGATCAGAATGATGGTCTTTCCCGTCTCCTTCCAGAGCTTGAGCACAAGGCTCTGCATCTTTTCACGGGTCAGTGCATCCAGCGCGCCAAGCGGCTCGTCCATCAGGATCACGTCGGGGTCATTCGCAAGGCAGCGGGCAAGGGCCACACGCTGCTGCATGCCGCCGGACAGTTCGTAGATCGCTTTGTCCTTGAAATCGCCAAGGCCGACAATGTCGAGCAGATGGTCAACGTTGCCTGCGTACTCGGAGGCTCTTTGCCCCTTCATGCGCGGGCCATAGCTGACATTGTCGCGGACGTTCATCCACTCAAACAGCGCGCCCTTCTGAAAGACCATGCCGCGCTGGGCGTCAGGGCCGTGGACGTCGCTGCCATTGAGGACAATGTTGCCAGCGGTGGGGGCGAGAAAGCCCGCAACGATGTTGAGCAAGGTGGTCTTCCCGCAGCCGGACGGCCCCAGAACACTGAGTATTTCACCTTGCTTGATGTCGAGCGAGACATCCTGAAGCGCTTGCACGGCACTGCCATTAGGCAGCTCGAAGCGCATGGATAGATTGTTGATGGCCAAGCCGTTCATGCGGGGCACCTAGAGATATGGGCTGCAATGGGGAGAAATGAAAAAGGGGCCCGGTTTCCCGGGCCCCTTCGAAGAGGACTTAGTTGCCCGCGGTTGCCGCAAGTGGCTCTGCGTTCACGTTGTCTTCGTAGCTGTCATTCGCGCTGTCGATGCTGCCCGCATCAACGAAGACGTTCGCAACACCCAGCATGAACTCTGCCATGCCACCGTCGAACCAGGTCGCGCCCAGCTGATCTTCGGTGGACGGGAACGACATCGTTGCGATCGCGCCACGTGCCGCTTCGAGGTCCATACCGGACTCTGCTGCGATGACTTCAAGCATCTCATCGCCACCAGCACCGGAGTTCCAGCGCTCGTTCGCCGCCGCGCTGACGCCGACAAATGCGGAGACGAGCTCAGGGTTCTCAGCGATGAATGCCTCAGGCGCGGAGGTCACGTCGAACACCAGGATGCCGAGTGCTTCTTTTTCTGCACCGGTCAGCAGGACGTTGCCGTATTCCTTCATGCGTGCCAGACCACCGCCATAGCCACATGCGAAGTCAACTGCGCCCTGGGACAGTGCAGCTGCACCCTCTGGCGGTGCCATGTCGACGATCTCAAGGCTGGCGAGGTCCACACCGAAGTGGTCCATCTGGCGCAGGAAGCCGTAATGCGCAGCGGTGCCGAGCGGAACCGCAACGGTGCGGCCGGACAGCTCGCTCGCATTCTCTGCGTCGATTTCGAGGTCTTCGCGCACAACGCAGTTGTCGTTGTCGGAATAGCTCACAGCAACGTCGATGATCTGGAGCTCCTGACCAGCGGACGTCGCAACCACGAAGGGCGGCAGACCCTGGCTGACCGAGATCTGGACGTCGCCGGATGCCATGGCTGCGGACATTGCCGTGCCGGTCTCGAAGCTCACCCAGTTGATGTCGACGCCGAGCGCTTCTTCATATGCACCGCTCGCTTTTGCTTCGAGCATCGGCAGCGGCCACTCGAGGAAGTATGCAACGGTGATCTCTTCCAGATGTCCGTCTGCCGCAGCGCCCTGTGCGCACATGGCAAGGGCGGTGCCGGCCAGCAGTTTGGCGATCGTGTTTTTCATTTTACTCTCCAAGTTGGGAATTCTAGTCTTATTATTGATGTCAGCCTGCACGAAATCTGAGCGTCGGAACATCCTGTTTCTGCACTGGGCTACATTTTCGCGGTACTATCGCATTGCGGAACTTTTCATTCCGATGAAAAGGCTAGGCGCCGAGAAATTGATGCGTCAACCCTTTTCTGACCTAAGGGCAAATTGAAGTAGGCTTGCATTTGAGCTTCTGCGGTGGAAAGTTCTGCAATGTAAGAGTTCGCAGAGGAAACGAATGGCACGATCCGCTCAAAGTTCTATCGTTACGAAATGTGCCGAGGTTTTGGACGTCATCAGCAAAGCGCGCCGACCTTTGGGATTCGCTGAAATTGTGGAGCGGACGGGCTTCGTCAAAAGCTCCTGCCATCGCATTCTCGCCGTTTTGCAGAGCGAAGACATGATCTCCTATGACAAGCCGACGCGAACCTATCAGACCGGTAATCGCGTGAAACGGTGGGCGAGGTTCAGTTGGCACCGCACGGATCTGCTCGACGTCGCGGCGGGACCGATGGACAGCTTGAACGAGGATGCGGGGATGAACACCGCGCTCTCTATTCTGGACGATCAGCATATTCTTTATCTCAGAACCTCCGATCATATTCCCATCCGGCTTGCGGATCGGGCAGGTGATCGCGCACCGCTACATTGTACGGCTGCCGGTAAGGTTCTGCTGGCCCATCTCAGCCCGCGCAGACGCTCCGATCTTCTGGAGTCCCTTCGGCTTGAGAAATTTACTGAATACACCGTAACCGACCGCTCAGCCTTAGAGGCGGAATTTCCGGACATCATCGAGCAGGGATATGCTCGCGCGATCTGCGAAGAGCATTTGCACGTGATGGGTATGGGCGCGCCAATCTGGAATGGGCAGAAGCAGGTCACCGCGTGCCTGTCGCTCTGGACCGCGACAGACGACGCCACAAAGGCAGAGTTGGAGCAGATGGCGCCGAAGCTTGTCAGCGCTGCGCAGGAAATCTCGCGACAATTGGGCTGGGAGGGCTAGCGCGAGACGCTTGACGGAGGCCCCCTAGGCTTTGCATAGTTTTACATATCAGGAACAGAGTTCTGTATTGTGAGACTGTGATGGCTGATCTATCTGCTCAAACTCCGGGTTGGCCGGACTCTCTGTGGCTGCACACAGCACCTAAAGCGCCGGCATCGCAGCCACTTGAGGAGGATCACAACACGGATGTTGTGATCATCGGTGCGGGGTTCACGGGGTTGCGCGCCGCACTCTATCTCGTTGAGGCGGGAACAAATGTGACCGTCCTGGATGCCGGCGACGTCGCATATGGCGCGTCAGGGCGAACGGGCGGTCAGGTCAATCCGATGATGCCGTTCAACTCACCTGATCAACTGCGAACGCTGGTTGGCCCGCATGTCTTCGAGCGCCTGGCGGAAACGTCTCTCGGCTCCGCCGACGAGCTGTTCCGAATGGTCGAAACCTACCAAATCGACTGTCAGGCACGGCAGAAAGGTTGGCTGCGCGTCAATCACAGCAAGAAAGCCCACAAGAAGGCAGAGGCCGATGTGAAGGTCTGGAACGCGCTGGGTGCGGAAATGGAGATCGTTGAGACGGACCAGATTGAAGCAATCTCCGGCACGCGCGCCTACAAATCGGGTCTGGTGAACAAACGAGGCGGCGCTGTGCATCCCTTGATGCTCGCAAGAGGTTTGGGAAGTGCCGCGATTCAACGTGGTGCGCGGGTCTTTGGACGCAGCGCCGTTACCTCACTCACTCGACAAGATGGCAAATGGTGCGCCGCGACCGCCAGTGCTACGGTGAAGGCGGATTGGGTGATTGTCGCGACGAATGGCTATACGGACGACCTCATCCCGGATCTCGCGCAATCCATCATCCCGGTCACACCGATCCAGATTGCAACCGATCCTCTGCCAGAAGAGGTGATTGGCAGCATTCTGCCCCACGGACACACCATCTCGGACAGCCGCCGGGTCATCATGTACGCGCGGCGCGAACCGGACAATCGCATGGTCTATGGTGGACACGGAGAGCTGGACAGCAACGGCCAGCTTGTCGGCTTCGATTGGTTGCAGAAAGATGCCGAACGGGTGTTCCCGCAACTCAAAGGCGTGAAGTGGACCCATCGCTGGGGGGGACGCATCGCAATTACCGAGGATCACCTGCCACATCTCCACGAACCGGAACCGGGTTTGCTTGCGGCGCTGGGCTATAACGGTCGCGGTGTTGCGATGTCGAATGTGATGGGCCGGGTCATGGCGCAGCGAGTGCTCGGTGCGACGCCAGACACGTTGCCCTTACCCGTGACGGGGATCACCGGCATCCCTCTGCGTGGCTTGAAGATGGCGGCTATGCCATTTGCCGTGCGTGGAATGCGCCTGCTCGACCGGCTGGAGACACGCTAAGTCAACCCTCGCTGATCTCGCGTGTGTGATCGCGTAGTTCTCGACAGGAACCGATTGGCGCGATAGGCCGTTATCGCGTTGGAGGTCCCTCATGCTCATTCTGACAAAATTCCGTTGTATTGCCGTGGCAGCCCTATTCGCCATTGCGGGTTGTTCCAGCACGCCTGGTGCGTTTCTTCCGCCGGTTGATGAAGCAGAGATTGACCAGCTAGCCGCGGAGTTGCGCGCCCTTGATCCTCGGGTCGATCCTGATGAGGCGCAGCGGGCCGCCGAAATTGCCATTCGCTATCCGCGAGAGCTGGTCGTAGCCTACAACGTGACCGATCCGCCGATTGTCCATAACATGAAGGTCAATATGGGATTGCGGGAACGCGGCCTCTGCTACCAGTGGGCGGATGATCTGCAAGAGCGGATGGAGATGGAGAATTTCAGAACCCTTCAGCTGCATCGGGCCATTGCCGGGTCTGAAAGTGGCTGGCAGCTCGACCACTCCACATTGATTGTCAGCGCACGGGGTGCCGAGATGGAAGAAGGCTACATCATGGACCCATGGCGATCAGGCGGGCGAACCTATTGGGGTCCAATCGTTGAGGATGATGATTTCAACTGGGTCAATCGGCGGGACGTCTTTGCAGCGCGCATCGCCGAGATGGAGGCCCGTGGCGAGCCGATCCCCACAGGGAACTGATGCTATGACACTCAATTCAGATTTCTCGAAACGTGTTCTGATCCATTCCGACGAACTGGATTGGATCGCCTCCCCGATGCCCGGCGTTGATCGCCGTATGCTGGACAGGATTGGCGACGAAGTTGCGCGCGCGACCTCGATCGTGCGCTATGCGCCGGGCAGCGCCTTCTCAGCCCATACCCATACGGGTGGTGAGGAATTCATCGTTCTTGATGGTGTGTTCGAGGATGAGCACGCGCATTCTCCGGCTGGAACCTATGTGCGCAACCCGCCGACGACGTCTCATACACCTGGATCCGAAGGTGGCTGCACAATCTTCGTGAAGCTTTGGCAATTCGACATGGATGACCGCACGCAGTTCAGTGTGAAGATGTCTGACGGTCTACGGTCGGTGGCCACCGGTCATGCCCAAACGCTTTTGCATGAGGACGAAAGAGAGCGTGTCAGCTACGAGGAACTAGATCCGGGCGTAGGTTTTTCCCGGGCCGTGCCGGGCGGATGCGAGGTTCTGATCCTCGCAGGATCGGCCAGCAGCGACGGTGATGAGATGCGGAAAGGGTCCTGGCTGCGGCTGCCAGAGGGCAGCACGCTTGATCTTACAGCCGGTGAAGACGGCACGACGTTCTGGATGAAATCCGGTCATTTGCCATATGCGCGGGCTCCTCAGGTCTGACAGAGTTGCGATCAGAAATTCTCATCATCGGTGGCGGATTGACCGGATTGGCTCTGGCGGATCGGCTTGAGCAGGCTGGCCGCGATTGGCGCCTGGTTGAGGCACGCGCCCGGCTGGGCGGTCGCATCCACACAGTCTCTCATGCGCAGGCCCGGTTTGACCTTGGCCCCTCTTGGTTCTGGCCGGGCCAGGATCGGATGGCAGCGCTGGCAGATCGCTTGGGAATTGCTGTCTTCGAACAATACGCGCAGGGCATTCAGCTGCTGGAAGATCGCGCCGGACAGGTTCACCCGGCGCGGGGCTTTGCCTCGATGGCCGGGTCCTTGCGACTAGAGGGCGGTATGACATCGCTGATTGATGGTCTGGCGTCTCTTGTGCCTGACAGGCGGATCGAAACTGCGGCCCCGGTTCGACAGATCGGACAGGGAACCGCCCTGCTCGCCGACGGCCGGGCGTTGGAAGCTGACCATATTGTTGTCACCCTGCCTCCGCGTGTTGCCGCCGAACTGTCCTATGCCCAGCCCCTCGACACCGACGTGTTGGCCGCTATGCGAGCCATTCCCACCTGGATGGGTGGCCAGGCAAAATGCGTCGCCATCTATGCTGAGCCCTTTTGGCGAATGAAGGGCTTGTCGGGGGATGCGAGCAGCCAACGCGGGCCATTGGTGGAAATCCACGATGCGACGTCCATGAACGGTGTCGCCGCGCTCTTCGGATTTGTGGGCGTGCCACCGCAAGCTCGCGCCGACCATGCCGATCAATTGCAACCGGCAATCCTGGATCAACTGGGGCGCCTGTTTGGTGAAGAGGCGCTTAGCCCATCAGCCTTTCACCTGATGGACTGGGCGACAGAACCCCACAGCACCACGGCGCTCGATCTAGAACCATTGCGCGCCCATCCCGACTACGGCCCACTTTCCGAGTTGAGCAAGCTCGCGGATCAGCGCTTGCATTTCAGTGGGACCGAGCTGGCGCCCGAAATGGGTGGGTATCTTGAAGGAGCCCTTGCGGCTGCCGAAGCGATGGCGCACCGCCTCACCTAAGACTTAGGGAACAACGACGATGTTGCCGGTGTGCTGCTTTGCCAGAAAGGCCTCCTGTGCCTGCTGCAACTCACGCAGAGGATAGGTTGCCGCCAGCGCCGGGCGCACCTCACCTGCCTCGATATAGCGGATCAGCGCTGGCATCACGCTCTGATCGATGACGGTGGAGCCGAAGAAGGACAGGTCCCGCAGGTAAAGTGTGCGCAGATCGAGCTCCACGATTGGACCAGCAATCGCGCCAGAGCAGGTGTACCGCCCCCCACGCTCCAAAACATCTAGCAAAGTTGGCCAATGCGGTCCGCCCACGACATCTGCAATGACGGTGATGCGCTCCGACCCCAGTGCTGCGCGCAGATCAGACGGCGCGCGGGGCAACAGAACGTCAGCGCCGAGCTTTCGAACATCTTCGTGTTTAGCCTCGGATGCCATGGCAACCACCCGTGCGCCCCGCCGCTTTGCCAACTGCACCAACGCGCCGCCAACACCGCCAGAGGCGCCGGGTATGAGAATAGTATCCGTCGAGGTCACGCTGGCCCGTGTCAGCATACCCTCTGCTGTGGAGTAGGAGCATGAGAACGTCGCAAGCTCCGCATCGGTAAGCGTCGAGTCAACGCGCAGCGCGTTCCGGCTGGGCATCGTGGTGTACTGGGCAAAGCCGCCGTCACGCTCTGAACCGAAATAGCCGGTTCGGTTGATGTCTTTTGGGTCGTCTTCGTCGCGCAACCAATCATCAGCAATGATACGTTCACCAATCCGGGCCTCGCTGACACCCTCACCCACGGCGACGATAATCCCGCACACATCTGCGCCTTGGATTCTGGGGAAGCTGATGGGGGATCCCCCCCAGGCGGGATCGTCGCCATCCGGTTCCTCGGTCGTATCGCTATCTGTCGCGGTCGTGACGGCTTTAGAGTACCATCCAATCCGCGTGTTGATATCGGTATTGTTCAACCCACACGCCTTCACTTCAATCAGTACGTCGCCCTTGGCAGGTGTGGGAACAGGCCAATCCGTTTCGTAAGAGAGCTTTTCGAACCCTCCATGGCCAATTGTGACCATGGCGTGCATCGTGCGCGGAAGATTCATTTGGCGACCTTTCTTGAGTATCGGACCACACTACGCAGGCGTTGCATTCACGCCAGAGGATTTTCACATATGTTCGGATCGCGAAGATGAGCATCCTGAAACCGCAGATATGACGATGACACCGCTGAAGATCGGCGAATTCCTGCTGTTCAAATCGTTTTTGGACAGGGCCGCCCAAGAGCAGTTGCGGGACCAGACCCGAAACATCGCGATAGAGGCTCCACTCACGCGCTATGAAACGCCGGGGGGCCGTCCAATGCGTGTCCGGATGACAGCTGCTGGCAATGTGGGTTGGGTCAGCGATGCGCAAGGTTATCGATATGCAGCCACCCACCCGAGCGGAATGCCCTGGCCCCCGATTCCGGCAGAGTTGCTCGACATCTGGAAGAAGGTCGCCGGACATGCCGTCCAACCCGATACCTGCCTGATCAACTACTACGATGGCGATGCGAAGATGGGGTTGCATCAGGATCGGGACGAGGCAGACCTGACCGCACCGGTCGTCTCTATCTCTCTGGGCGATACGGCTCTCTTCAGGATTGGCGGCAAGGAGCGTGGCGGGCCCACACAAACCGTACTTTTGGAGAGTGGGGATATCCTCGTGATGGGGGGTGCCGCGCGGTTATGCTTCCATGGTGTCGATTGGATACGCCATAAGTCCTCCACATTGCTGAAGAACGGTGGGCGGATCAATCTGACCTTGCGAAAAGCAACCTGAGTTGGTCACCGCACCGATTTGACGTAGAGTAAGTTGCCCCTTTCTACGGACGTACCCGATGACGTTTCCCACTGCCAAAGAGCTTCCGACTGATGGTCCGTATACTCTGGCCAATCTGCGCGTGCCGGCCGCTCTCATCGGAAAGCCCGGTGATCTGGCAGATCTCAACATTACGGTAGAGGGCGAGCACATCGTGGCCCGCCCGGGGGCGGTTACGTTTGATATGAAGGGCGCAATTGTCCTGCCCGCCTTTGCAGATATTCACACCCATCTCGACAAGGGCCATATCCTGCCACGTGCGTCCAATCCTCACGGAACCTTGTCAGGCGCAATGCGCGCGACGGCTCAGGATCGGGACAACTGGACGCATATTGATCTCTGGCGGCGGATGAACTTCGCGCTTGAGTCTGCGTTCGTGCATGGCACCCGAGCGATCCGAACCCATCTCGACAGCCGCCCGGAACATGCAAGCCGTGTTTGGCCCTTGTTTCTGGAACTGCGCGAAGAATGGGCGGATCGGATCACACTTCAGGCAGCAACGCTTTTGCCGTTGGAGGCGACCGATCCCACTGGTCCGTTTCGACTGACCGCAGATATGGTCGCCCATGCCGGTGGCGTATTGGGTGCGCTGGCGCTGCCATCACCAGAATTGCCCGAACAGCTTGATGCGTTTCTGTCCCTAGCCCGCCAGCATGATCTCGCCGTTGATTTCCATGCGGACGAGACGGACAATCCTCAATCTGACTGTCTGCGCCACATCGCAGAGGCCGTCCTGCGGACCGGGTTCGAGGGCGCTGTTACCGTAGGCCATTGCTGCTCGCTCGCCACCCAATCAGAAGAGGTTGCCCAAGCTACTTTAGAGCGTGTGGCAGAGGCCGGGATCGGTGTCGTCTGCTTGCCGCTGGCCAACGCCTATCTTCAGGATCATATGCCGGGCCGCACGCCACGATGGCGAGGCATTACATTGGTGCATGAGATGCAGGCAATGGGCATTCCCGTGGCCTTCGCCTCTGACAACACACGCGATCCGTTTAACCCACATGGCGATCTGGACATGGTCGAGATCATGCGCGCGTCCGCGCGCCTTGCACATCTCGACCTTGGCGACGGGGAGTGGCCACTTAGCTTCACCACACTCCCGACAGAGATGGCGTCGTTTGAGCCAACAGGCTTTCTGCCCGGCCAAAAAGCCGATTTCATTCTGTTCTCCGCGCGGGATTGGTCGGAATTCCTGTCGCGACCCCAATCTGATCGTCTGGTCATCCGCGCGGGGCGTCCGGTTGCAGAGGGGCTTCCGGATTATTCTGCGCTGGATGACCTGATGGATGTTGCCGACTAGTGGGTGGTCTGCTCTTCGGCTGCGAAGGCCGCCTCCAATCGCTGGGACATCCGTGGAAGATTGGACAGAGAGTGCAGATGCAAATGGCACAATTCCAGCGCATCGGTGCGGTTCAACTCTTCCAGCACATCGCCTGGCAGTTTGCGCAGCTTGTCGCGATTGACCGTCATGAACCCGCCCATGGTTGCCTGCGCCGCCTCTGAATTCGCGCCGGCGTGGAACTCCGCCCGTGACTCTTCGAGAAGCTCAAGTTCACGCAAGCGATGGGTCATGGCCTTGGTGCGTTCGAACTGCGCCTGAAACCCGTTAGAGAAGGTCAGCATGCGGCCCAAATACTCCGTCCGCTCCCCCTGGCTGTCGAACAGCCGCTCTCCGCGTCCATCGGTGTTCACACCTGAAAAGCTCATGTCGATGCAGAGTGTCAGCTTGTCATCCTCCGGTGTCGCATTGGATGAGAAGACAAAAGGATAACGCCGCAGGAATGCTGGAACATAGTCCGTCAGCCACTCACCCTTTTCACCGATATGGGCGTTCAGGCCGGGGCGCGCGCCAAGGATGATGACGGGGAAAACCTGATCCCCTTCGCCCGCGAATACGATGACATGCTGACCAGCGGCCGGAGCAAATTCAGCGGCCAGCAACGGCACTGAATTCAGCTCGCGCGCAAAGGACCAATCCTTGCCGGTCTCAACTGAGAGATCACGGTGCCGTTCGGAGGAGATCGGAACCGCATTCTCGTAGATCAGCATCTGCTTTGCCATATTTGGTCTCTCTTCTAGGTCGTGTGCCGAGGATTGCGAAACTATGGCGCATCCGATCTCGTGGCGAAAGGCCGGAGCGGGCAGTATCGCTCATGAAATGGCGCGGATGACGGAAGCCGCCAGATATCTCTGACCGCGGACTCATTTGCCTGCGATAGTTTCAACACCCTCAAACCTCTAAAGGCTGTCCTCGTCAAATTGTCGCTGGATCAGCGTCACGAAACGCTGTGTCAGCGTCGTGGGCCGTGCGCTGGCACGGTAGAGGACAGAGACCTGAACCGGGCTGATCCGCAATTGCTCGGTCCCCACATTTGATCCCGCCTGACCTAACCCGAACTGCACCTCGGCAACAGGGTTGAGCCGCGGGGGAAGCAATCCGTCAGGGCAGGATGTCAAATGCCTGGCCGCGACGCGATGCTTCCGCAGCGCTCCTTCCACGGCCATATGAACCCCTGTGGCAGGTGGAGGCAGCGCAATGGAAAGCGTTTCGACATCGCCCCAATGCAAGTGCCCACCGCAATTCTCATGATCGGGGTGAAGCCGTGCTGTCACGGGATAGGTCGCCGCACAGGCAACGGCGAGCCCGTCCACGATCTCCGGTGTACTGACAACGGCGACGTCATTGCGCCGATCCAGCAGGCTCGCAGGTCCCTGATATTGTTCGACTGTCAGGGAAACGTGGGGCATTGCGTCGCGGAAGTGTTCAAGCGCTGGGGCAAGGATGGAGTGCTGTACGTCCTGCGAGACCGCGATGGAGAACTGGCCTGCGCCACCCCCTTGCATTTCCGCAAGGCTAAGCTTGAAGTCATCGATCTGGGCGAGGTGGTCGGTGATCGGGCCGTAAATCAACTCTCCCACAACCGAAAGCCGCACCCCGCTTGGCAGCCGCTCGAAGATCTCGATGCCCAGCTCAGCTTCAAAACCCTGTATCGCTCGGTTCAGAGCGGACGGCGACACCGCCAGATGTTCTGCCGCCGCCCGGATTGAACCGGCTTTGGCAACCATGACAATGGCCCTGTAGATCCGCAAATGGCGCATATCGGTCTCAAAATTTGGTGGTGCAATTATTGCACCACACATGCGCAAACTTTGATGCAGACAGCAACACCTTTATCCGCATGATCCCAGCCCGGATGTATCTCCGCATCGCACCCCAGACGGATCAAAAACATGAAAAAACTTCTCCTCACGAGTGCCCTTACCGCGTTGTGTGCCACGAGCGTATCTGCCGAAATCAAGGTCGGCGTCCTTCACTCCCTCTCCGGAACCATGGCGATTTCTGAGACCACCCTGCGCGACACGATGCTGATGCTGATCGAACAGCAGAACGCAGCGGGCGGGCTTCTGGGTGAAGAGATTGTGCCTGTTGTCGTCGATCCGGCATCCGACTGGCCGCTTTTTGCCGAGCGTGCGCGCGAACTGCTGACGGTGCACGAAGTTGACGTGATCTTCGGTGCATGGACCTCCGTGTCCCGCAAATCCGTGCTGCCGGTCATCGAAGAGCTTAACGGCCTGATGTTCTACCCCGTGCAGTACGAGGGTGAGGAAAGCTCCCGCAATGTCTTCTACACCGGTGCCGCACCCAACCAGCAGGCGATCCCGGCTGTAGACTATTTCCTTGAGGAACTGGGCGTTGAGACCTTCGCGCTGCTCGGCACCGATTACGTTTACCCGCGCACGACGAACCGTATCCTCGAGCAATACTTGCTTGACGCGGGCATCCCGCAGGAAAACATCTTCGTAAACTATACCCCGTTCGGCCACTCTGACTGGTCCTCGATCGTTGCGGATGTCGTTGCGTTGGGCGAGAGCGGCAACCAGGTTGGCGTGATCTCCACGATCAACGGCGATGCAAACGTGGGCTTCTATTCCGAGCTTGCTGCCTCCGGCGTCTCCGCCGATGACATCCCTGTCGTCGCTTTCTCCGTTGGTGAGGAAGAGCTGTCCGGCCTCGACACCACGAACCTTGTCGGCCACCTCGCGGCGTGGAACTACTTCCAGTCCGCCGACACACCGGAAAACGAAGCCTTCATCGAAGCATGGCACGAGTTTGCCGGACCCGAGCGTGTGACCAACGATCCGATGGAAGCGCACTATATCGGCTTCAACATGTGGGTGCAGGCCGTCGAAGCGGCTGGCACCACTGATGTCGATGCCGTGCGCGCTGCGATGTACGGCCAGGAAGTCACCAACCTGACCGGTGGTACTGCCGTGATGCTGCCGAACCACCACCTCGCCAAGCCGGTCCTGATCGGTGAGATCCAGGCGGACGGTCAGTTCGACATCATCTCCCAGACGGCTGAGGTCGAAGGCGACGCATGGACCGACTACCTCGAAGAGAGTGCGGTTCTTGTCTCCGACTGGCCGGGTCTGGAGTGCGGCATGTACAACACCGAGACCGAGACCTGCGTTCAGATCGAATCCAACTACTAATCTGATCTGACATGAAAAAAGACGGCGGCCCCTCCCGGCCGCCGTCATGCTGACTGAAAACGGGCGGTAAGACCTTGAAAATCATAGATATCCTCACCCGGCTCGCGCTGGTCGCAGCGCTGGCAGTCGGGGGAGCTGCGACCGCCCAGACCGGGCCCTCGCTTCAAACTGTGCTTGATGAAAATCGCGAACTGATTGTCGACGCCTCCCGTCGCACGGTGCAGGGCGCACTGGATGCGCTTGTTGCGAGTGGCCAGGAAGGTATCCCCGCTTTCCTCGAAAGCTGGCAAGCGCGCGAGGTCTACGTCGCCCCAGATGGTGCCTTTGTGCTGGTGCAGGATGAGGACGCGGATCCCTATACCCTTCTCGATATCGAAACCGGAGACGTTCTGGGAACGGCCGGCAAGCGCGAGGTCGAACATCTTCGCCCCAACCGTGGGGTTCAAAACCTGATTGGTGCTGCCCTTGTCCAGTTCCAGCTGTCTTCACCCGATGCGCAGACGCGTCTGGCCGCCCTCGATGCCATCGACCGTTCCCCCGATGAAAGCCAGCTTCCTCTGCTTCGCGCGATGATTGCCGCAGAACAGGACCCCGACGTCCTTGCGACCGCTCAGAATGTTCTGACGTCCCTGACAATCGCCTATGCCGAGGATGATGGGGAGCGGGTCGCGGCGATTGAGGGTCTTGGGGGCCGCATTGATGTGGCTGCGCGCGCCACGCTCAACCCATTGCTCGCAACCCGACGCGCTGTCGCGGAAGCACTGCCAGAGGATACCAACATCGCCGAAGTGCTGCAGCCTGGGACCGGCGACCTGCCCCGGATGGAAGCCTATCAGATGTTGGTAGAGGCTGATCTGGCACCTGCCTTCACCGCCACCTCTGATCTTCGCGCGATCCTGACGGATCATATTGTGGATGACATGGTCGGAGGTGTCCCCGTTCGTCTTCTCGACACGGACGCGGCCCGGTTCGAAGCCTATGCAGCCCTTGCAGCAGAAGGAACGCTGCCGCCGCTCGTGACAGAGGCGCAAGTGGATGCAGCCCTCGCCTCCCACGTCTTTTTCGATCAATACCGTGAGCCCTCGAAGGCCGTGACCGATGCCGCATCCGAGACTCTCGCAGGGATCAACACGCGGGTTGGCGCGCTTGAGATCGTTGATCTGTCGCTCGACGGGTTGAGCCTCGTTTCGATCTATTTCCTTGCGGCCATTGGGCTGGCCATCACTTTCGGCGTGATGGGCGTCATCAATATGGCCCATGGCGAATTCATCATGATGGGCGCCTATACCGGCTACCTCGTCCAAGCCATCGTCCCGGATTATACGATTGCTCTGGTCATCGCGCTGCCGCTTGCCTTTGTCGTGACTTTCGGCGCTGGTGTAGGGATGGAGCGGTTGGTGATCCGCAAGCTCTATCACCGTCCGCTAGAGACGCTTCTTGCGACCTTTGGAATCTCCATTGCCTTGCAACAGATCGTACGGCAGGTCTTTGGTGCGCAGGCGCGCCCGCTGACCCCGCCCGACTGGCTGGCCGGGTCACTCGATTTCAACGATGTTGTGTCGATCAGCTATATCCGCATCGCGATATTCGCGCTGGGTCTCGTGTTCTTCGTCTTGCTCTGGCTCATCCTAAACCGCACACGGTTGGGGCTGGAGGTTCGCGCCGTTACACAGAACCCGGCCATGGCATCTTCCATGGGCATCAATCCCGATCGCATCAACATGCTGACCTTCGGCCTCGGCTCTGGCATTGCCGGGATCGCTGGTGTGGCCATCGGTCTGTTTGCACAGGTCACGCCGGAACTTGGCACCAACTATATCGTGCAAAGCTTTATGACTGTCGTGGTCGGGGGCGTGGGCAACATTTTCGGCACGTTGGCCGGAGCCTCGCTGATCGGCTTCCTGCAAAAGGGGATCGAGTGGCTGAACCCGTCCAACACATTGGCCGCGCAAACCTACATGATCCTCTTCGTGATCCTGTTCATTCAGTTCCGGCCCAGGGGCATCATCGCCCTCAAGGGCCGCGCGGCGGGGGATTGAGCCATGGGTAAGCTCTTCGCTGAAAATCGCTCTGTCCCTGTTTTCCTGATGATCCTCGCGGCCATCACCCTCGCCATTACCGTGATGAGCGAAGGGTACGGGACAGGGGCCATCTCGACCTCTCTGGTCAAGACGCTGGGCATGACGCTTTGCCTGTGCCTGATCGCCCTCGCCATGGATCTTGTCTGGGGCTATTGCGGGATCCTCAGCCTTGGGCATTTCGCCTTCTTCGCGCTTGGCGGTTACATGATCGGGATGTGGCTGATGTATGCGCGGACCGCCGATACGATTGCTGCGGCGCAAGCTGCACAGCCCATACCGCCGACTGCCGTTGAGCTGAACGATGCTATCGCCGTGCAAATTTTCGGCGTGGTTGGGGGGGACAGCTTCCCCTGGATGTGGGCGTTCTCGGACAGCCTGTTCCTGCAACTGGCGCTGGTCGTACTCGCGCCGGGCCTGCTCGCCTTTGTCTTCGGCTGGCTGGCGTTCCGCAGCCGGGTCACGGGGGTCTACCTCTCGATCCTGACGCAGGCGATGACGTTGGCATTGTCGCTTTACCTCTTCCAGAACGACACGGGGCTGCGCGGCAACAACGGCCTGTCCGGTTTGCAAAACCTGCCGGGGGTCGAAGCGCCGCAAGCGCTCACGTCCGTCTGGTTCCTCTGGGCCAGCGCACTGGCGCTGGGACTGGGGTATCTGCTGTGCGCGTGGGTCGTTTCGGGCAAGTTCGGCAAGGTCGTCCGTGGCATCCGGGATGATGAGCCGCGTGTACGGTTCCTTGGCTACCCGGTGGAGGGCTTCAAGCTCTTCATCTTTGTCCTGTCCGCCGTGATCGCGGGCATTGCAGGCGCGCTTTACTACCCGCAGGCGGGCATCATCAATCCTGATGAACTTGCGCCAATCGCCTCCATCTACCTCGCGGTTTGGGTCGCCATTGGCGGGCGCGGACGGCTCTATGGGGCGGTGATCGGCGCTGCGGTCGTCTCACTCGCCTCCACGTGGTTCACTGGGGGCCGCGCGCCGGACATTCCGCTGGGCGGCTACACGATCCAGTGGGTCGATTGGTGGACGGTGCTGCTCGGCCTGGGCTTCGTGCTGGTCACGCTCTATGCGCCCAAGGGCCTTGGCGGTTTGATTGACCTGATGTCGCGGAGGAAAGACGCATGAGCACGCTTCTCGAAGTCTCGGGCGTCTCCGTCACCTTTGACGGCTACCGTGCGATCAACAACCTCTCCTTTGCCATCGGTGAGCCTGAGATGCGGGCGATCATCGGCCCGAACGGCGCGGGCAAGACGACCTTCATGGACATCGTCACCGGCAAGACCCGGCCCGATGAGGGGCAAGTGATCTGGGGGGAGAAGAACGAAAGCCTGCTGCGCAAGTCCGAGGCTCAGATCGTACAGGCTGGCATCGGCCGCAAGTTCCAGCGCCCAACGGTTTTCGAAGAGCAGACCGTCTACGACAATTTGCAAGTCGCCCTGCGCAAGGATCGCGGCCCACTGGCAGTCTTGCTGGATCGCCCAACCAAGGCAGATCGCGACCGCATCGAGGAATTGGCCGGAGAGATCGGCCTCTCCGACCATCTCGACACGATTGCCGGTACAATCAGCCACGGGCAGAAACAGTGGCTGGAGATTGGCATGTTGCTGGCGCAGGAGCCGCGCCTGCTCCTCGTCGATGAACCTGCCGCTGGCATGACTAAGGAAGAACGGGACCACACGACCGACCTGCTCAAGGAAGCGGCCAAGACCCGTGCCGTCGTTGTCGTCGAGCATGATATGGAGTTCGTCCGCCGCCTCGATTGCAAAGTGACCGTGCTGCATGAGGGCTCCGTCCTTGCCGAAGGCACGCTCGACCACGTGACCGCCGATCAGCGTGTCATCGACGTATATCTGGGACGCTGAAGATGCTCGAAACCCGCGATTTGACACTCCACTATGGCGGTAGCCGCATCCTGAACGGGATTTCCCTGTCGGCCGAGAAGGGCGAAGTCACCTGTGTGATGGGCACCAACGGTGTCGGGAAAACCAGTCTGCTCAAGGCCATCTCCGGCACGCATCCACGGTCCGGTGGGGAGATGTCACTGGATGGGGAGCAGCTGCCAGCCCTTCGACCTCATGATCTTGCCCGTCGTGGCGTTGGCTATGTGCCGCAAGGCCGGATGATCTTCCCGCTTCTGACCGTGCGTGAGAACCTTGAAACCGGCCTTGCGTGCCTGCCAAAGGGCGAACGGGCGATGCCCGATGAGATTTACGAGCTGTTTCCCGTACTGAAGGAAATGCAGGATCGGCGCGGTGGTGACCTATCCGGCGGGCAGCAACAGCAGCTCGCCATTGGCCGGGCACTGGTGATGAAGCCGAAACTGCTGCTGCTCGATGAACCGACAGAAGGCATTCAGCCCAACATCATCCAGCAGATCGGGCGGGTCATTGCCTATCTGCGCGATCAGGGCGACATGGCCATTATACTGGTCGAGCAATATCTGAAATTCGCATATGAGCTGGCCGACAGCATCGTCGTGATGCGTCGCGGGGAAGTTGAGCTTTCTGGCCGTAAGAACGAAGTCAGCTTGGATCGTCTCTCCGCTATGCTGACCTCTGCGGCAGCGTAAGCATGGGGCGTTAACCTCTGTCTGGTTGACCTTCGACCACCCGCCCGCATGATGACGGCATGAGCCGCAAGACAACTCATATGCTGCGTCCGCTTCTGGTGTTCAGTTGGCTGGACTGGTGGCGCACGGCGATCCGAGTGGTGACCGGGGTGGGCGAACGAAATCTGTTCCTCGCCGCCGGTGGTATGGCGTTTTTCGCGACCCTTTCCATCTTTCCCACGATCACGCTGCTCATATCCTCTTACGCCTATTTCAGTGATCCGTCCGAATTGGTGCGGCAGGCGGGGCAGCTCGAAGCGGTGATGCCGCCCAGTGCCTATGAGCTGGTCTATGGTCAGGTCCATCGTGCCCTGCAAACGCCGCAGGCTGATTTCGGGGTTGCTGGGCTGATTTCCATTGCGTTGATCCTGTGGGCCGCGCGGGCGGGATCGAACGCGTTGCTACAGGGCCTTACGCTGGTCTTCTCGGATGTTGGGAAGCGCAGCTTTCTTCGGCACACGATGACAGCCATCCTGTTGACGATTACGATAATCGGGGTGGTGATCTTCACAGCACTGGTCGTCATCGCCGTTCCCATTGCCCTGCAATTCCTGCCTTTGGGCGGTGGGACCGAGACATTCGCCCGGGCGCTCACCTATCTGATCGGTCTTTGCGCCATGATGATCGCCATTGGCATTCTCTATCGCTATGGGCCAAATCGCCGTGGCAATCGCATTCCCTTGCTCAGCTTCGGGGGGCTGGTGGCCGGATTGCTTTGGCTGCTCGCGTCCATCCTGTTCAGCTACTACCTCAAGAATTTTGGGAACTATAACGAAGTCTATGGATCGATCGGTGCGGTCGCGGCACTGATGATGTGGTTCTTTGTCAGCTCATTCGTTGTCCTGTTCGGAGCGCTTCTGAACTTCGAAATCGAACGTCAGCCGCTTTTCTCCAAGACCCTCAAGCTGGCCGATGATCCGCTGGGTTCTGAAGATTCTGAGCAATCTGCGGAATTTCTGCACGGATCCTGAGCGGTCTCTCATCCCGTTTTCGGCCCACTCCTGACCTAACAAAAAGGCAGGAGACACCAATGCAGCAGATCCCGATCATCCCCGGAATACCTACACGCTTGGCGCTGGATGGGTTCTGGCTGACCAGTACGCCGGAAGCTGAGCGGACCGCGGCCGAGCCCGAGCATCGCCGCGAAGCAGGTGAGCGGCGCCGATGGCTTGCACTCGCCATCCTACTTATCATTGCGGCGGGGGACATTCTGTTTTGGAAGACATTCCCGGCCTTGTCGCAGGCGATCTTCGCGTATGTTGTTTTCGGAGTGGCCGCTCTCGTCAGCCCGGTCCGGCGAGAGCGTTTGCCCGCCGCCCTGGGCACCCTGACCCTGGGTGCGCTTCCGGTCATCGAGTATGCACAGTTCTTGTCGGTGTCGATCCTGATCGCGGCAACGCTGACCGCGTTGATCGTGGCCCACATACCGCGAGAGGCTAGCCTTGCGCGCAGCAGCCTGCGCTTGCTCGCTTCGGTTCCAATCGGTGCCGTTAGGGACGCAAGCCGCGCCTGCGTCACGTCCCGTCCTTTGGCGGAAACAATGGATCGGGGCTATGTCATTCGCTTTCTGCAAGGGTGGGCCGTGCCCATTGGCGGCTGCCTTGTCTTTGGAGCGCTGATCTTTGACGCCAACCCGCTGCTGCAATCCTATCTGACATGGCAGCCGGAATTCGAATTCCCGATCTCGCGGGTTTTTCTGTGGGTAGGAATCGGCCTGTTGTGCTGGCCTCTGCTTCAGCCCGCTCAGGCAGCAGTTAACCCCAAAGAAAACTTACGAGACTGGAATGTGCCATCCTTCGGGGTGAACGCATTGTCCGTCTTCCGCGCGTTGATCGCATTCAACGTCCTGATTGGCCTCCAGACGCTGCTCGATCTGGGGATCTTTCTGGGCGGGGCGCAATTGCCCGAGGGGATGACCTATGCCACCTACGCGCATCGCGGGGCCTATCCGCTACTGGCGACGGCACTTCTTGCAGGTGGCTTTGCGCTTCTGGCCCGACCCTACCTGCGTGAGCGGCGCGGACTGGTCGCGCTGATGATGCTGTGGCTTGCGCAAAATGCAGCCCTGTGCGCATCGGCGCTTTTGCGTCTGGACCTCTACATGGATGCATACGGTCTGACTTACCTGCGCGTGCGCGCCGTCATCTGGATGGTGCTGGTCATGATCGGGCTCGGTCTGATCGCCTGGCAGGTCTGGCGTCAATGTCCCAACCGCTGGCTTACGATGCGCTTCATCGCGCTGGGGGGCGGTACACTCTATCTCTGTTGTTTCGTCAATTTCGCAGCACTCATCGCGCATCAGAACCTGACCCGTGGCGGGAGCATTGACTGGTACTACACCTGCAATCTGCCAAACACGGCACGTGGCGCGATAGAGCTGGCCCTTGCACAAAACTCCTCGCTTCGTGAGGAATATGCAAACCACGCCTATCGATGCGCGGACTACGGGCCGTTCATCTCGGATTGGCGGAATTGGGGCTTTCGCAAAGCCCGCGTCATCAGCACAATCGCGGCCGTCGAACAAGGGGAGCTCCGTGATGAAAATCCTGATCGTGGACGATGATCCCCGGCTGCGAGAGCTTGTCTCGATCGCATCGGACAGGGCTGGTTTCGATGTGAGCACGGCTGGCGACGGCGCGACGGCTCTGATTCAGGCGGAACAGGTTTCACCGGATCTGATCGTCCTCGATATCGGCTTGCCAGAGCTGGACGGCTTCGAGGTGTTCCGCCGCATTCGCGGCCGGGCTGATGTGCCGATCCTCTTCCTGACAGCACGGGATGAGGAGATTGATCGCGTTCTGGGGTTGGAGCTTGGCGCGGACGATTATGTGACAAAGCCATTCAGCCCCCGCGAACTCGTCGCACGCATTCGCACGATCCTGCGACGGTCCCAGCCGTCCGCTACTGCTGCGGCAGATGTGTTCGGTCCTTTGCGCATCGACCGTGCCCGTCATTCCGTACATGTCGACGGTGCGCCGGTCGCGCTGACCGGAACAGAGTTTGCGCTGCTTGGTCAGCTGATGGAAAACCCTGGCCAATTGTGCAGCCGCGCTCAACTGGTCGCGGGGCATTGGGGACCGCGCTCACTCGTCTCTGATCGCACGCTGGACAGCCACCTGCGAAACCTGCGGCTAAAGCTGGCCGATGCAGGCGTGCCGGAGATGCTGGAAACCGTGCATGGTGTCGGATTGCGCCTGCGGTCGGGGCAAGCATGACGCGCCGTTGGCGGCCGCCGCTGGTTCTGGTCCTGATGGGGGCACTTGGCGGATCGCTTGCCGTGACATTCCTTGGCTTGATCCTCTTTCGTTATCTGGGGCCAGAGATCGGGTTTCGTCTGGCCGCAGCCATCGTGATGGCAGGGATCGCGGCGGCTACGATGGTGCTCGCCTGGCTCTTTGCGCGGCTTCTCATGCGTCCGATGCAGGCGCTCGAACATTATGCGATTGGCGTTCAACGGGGGCAGGATGTAGCCCCACCCGTCCGCTTTGGCACGCAAGAGCTGCACCATACCGGCCAGGCCGTCCTGGCGATGGCGCGAAGCCTGCAAGATGGGGAGGCGACGGTGCGCAGCTACACTCAGCACGTTACACATGAGCTGCGCACGCCGGTGACGGCCATCCGCGCGGCTGTGGAGTTGCTGGACGATGCCGACCTGACCTCATCGGATCGCGCGCTCTTGCAGCAGATTGACGGTGCGCGCGGACAGATCGAGGATCAACTGACAGCATTGACCGAAGCCGCCCGCGCCCGTGCCACGCGGTTTGAGGGAACATCCACCCTTAGGGACGTTGACCTTCCAGCGATGCACCCCGACCTGACAGTCGTTGAAGAAGGACGCGATCTGACCCTCCCGATCCCGGTTGAGGCACTCACGATTATCCTGCACCAGCTGTCACGCAACGCCGGTGAACACGGGGCCACGCGCGTCACAGTTCTTGCAACACTGGCGTCAGTTACGCTCTGCGATGATGGCCCTGGCATCTCAGACGGACATGCAGACCGCATTTTTGAGCCATTCTTCACGAGCAAACGCGACAGTGGCGGCACGGGGATGGGCCTCTCAATTGCCAGAAACGTTGCGCTGGCCCATGGTTGTGAGTTGGAGCTTGTCTGCAGCACGTCCGGGGCTTGCTTCCGCCTGCACTTCGAAAGGCTTTGACATGAAATTCTCCGCCAATCTGGGATTTCTGTGGACCGAACTGCCCCTGCCCGAAGCGATCCACGCTGCCGCCAATGCGGGTTTTGCGGCGGTTGAGTGCCACTGGCCCTACGCGACCTTAGCCGATGACGTGCGCGCTGCCCTTGGCGCGACCGGATTGCGGATGCTGGGTCTCAACACGTCCCGTGGCGATGTCGCCGCTGGCGAGAATGGCGTTTGCGCCTTGCCTGATCACGTCGAACAGGCGCGCGCGAGTATTGATCAAGCGCTAACCTATGCCGCTGCCACCGGAACACGTGCGGTTCACATAATGGCCGGATTTGCCGCGGGGCCGAACGCCCGGGGCACCTTCATCGAAAATCTCACCTATGCCTGCGACAATGCCGGTGACCACCTGATCCTGATTGAGCCGCTGAACCATTTCGATGCGCCTGGGTATTTTCTCAGCACGACAGAGCAGGCGGAAGCCATCATCGCAGAGGTCGGTCACCCTAACTTGCGACTGATGTTCGACTGCTACCACGTCCAGATCATGGAGGGTGACGTGTCGCGCCGCCTGGCGCGATTGCTGCCGATCATCGGTCACATCCAGATCGCGGGTGCTCCTTCACGCGGACGGCCCGATCAAGGGGAACTGAACTACAGCTTCATTTTCGAAGAGCTGACGCGACATGGCTATGACCTGCCCCTCGGCGCGGAATACCGCCCCGAGGGCGGCGACACATGTGCAAGTCTGGGCTGGATGGACACGCTTTGGTCCGCGCCGGCTGGCTGATCACTTTGGCGGCCGGCCTAGCGAGGCGCGCTCGATGAAATCGGTGCGATATAAAATACTTGCTGGCTTCACGCCCGTCCGCATCCACTCGACCAGATGTTGTGCGGCCGAGGTTCCCATACGTCGATGCGGCACCCGCACCGTCGTCAGCGGCGGCTCAACCACACGGGCGAGGTCGATATCGTCAAATCCCACAATAGAAATCTGGTCCGGCACGTTAACGCCATGGGTCCGGGCTGCCCGCAGGGCGCCAGCGGCCAGAACATCGTTGCCGCAGATCAGCACGGTGGGCCGCTCTGCTGCGCTGAGGAAGGCGGCAGCGGCCCGCTCTCCCTCCTCAATCTGGTATGGAACTTCGACAATGGTCGGGGCGGGCAGACCCCGCTCGGCCAAGGCGGCGCGCACGCCTGCCACCCGCTCCGCCGCCCGGTCATTGCCTTCGGTCGTACCCGCGATCATAGCGATCTTTGTGTGTCCTGCCGCGACAACCTTATCGACGACTTGCCGCGCGGCGGCGTCATTATCGAACCCGACGGTAAAGTGGCCGTCGGCCTTGCCGCCCGTCCACATCAAAACATAGGGGACTTCGCGGCGGTCAAGCAGGGCGTAAATCTCCGCACTCCGCTCCGCCCCGATCAGCGCAAGCCCGTCGACGCCGCGTGCTAGCAGGGTGCGGATCTGATGCTCCTCATGCTCGCGATCATAGCTCGATGTCGCGACCAGCAAGGTGATCCCCATATCGGCAAGACTGGCCTGCAAGGTTTGCAGGCCGTGTGCAAAGACCGCATTCTCCATTGTCGGGATAACGGCCCCGACCGTATTTGTGCGGTTCGAGGCGAGGATCCGCCCGCCGAAATGCGGGGTGTAACCAAGTTTGTTGACCGCGTCCTGTACAGCGACGCGTGTGGGCTCCTTGACGCGGTCAGGGTCGTTCAACGTCCGGGACACGGTCGCTGTGGAAACCCCCGCTTCACGGGCAACATCCGCAATGGTCGGATTCTTCGACACATGTTCCTCGTTTTTTGCCCATTTGTCAGGACCATAGCAACAATTCAAGCTTTGCGTACATGTAAGCGCTTGCAATGATAAATGTAAGCGCTTACAAGAATTAACGATCATTTGCCGCAGGAGGTCATGCGCATGTTCAGATCAGGAATTATCCCTCTGCTCATCGCGCTTGCGCTCTTCTCGATCTTTTTCGGGAACGTGGCCATCGGCGCTGCGGACGGGCAGGTCTTCCTTACGGATGTGCAGGAAATGCTGACGCTCTTCGCGTCGGCCCTGTTCTTTGTGATGGGCGTCCTGCTGCGCGAGGCAAAAGCAAAATCAGAGAATCCAGACGGCATCAAATAGCCGCAAATCATTATCCATGGGAGGATACATCATGAGCCGCAAACCAGAAGAGACGGTCGCGTCCGCTGAGCGTCGCAATTTCCTGAAACTGGCCAGCACAGGTGGTTTCACCGCCGCGCTCGTCGCCGGTGCAGCAGGTACGCTGTGGTCTGATGCCGCAGCCGCGCAGACCGCGAATGAAGAGCGGGAGCGTCAGGAAGCAGCCGAGCACACAATGGTTGTCGCAACCGCTTATGTTCTGGGTGCGAGCCGCTCCTACCCGATCATGCAGCTCGACTTCAAAGAGAACGTGCAGAACGCGACGAACGGTAAGGTCTACGTCCAGCTCGCACCCGCGGGTCAGCTGGGTGCCGGTGGTGAACTGGCCTCCAAGGTGCAGTCCGGCACCATCCAGGCCGCGCAGCACTCCCTGTCGAACTTCGCGCCATTTGCGCCCGTCGTCGATCTGATCAACATGCCGTATCTCTGCGGTTCCAACCAGCGTTTCACCAATCTCGTCAACTCCGACTACTGGAAAGAGACGGTGCACCCGCAGGTGAACGAGCGTGGGTTCAAGCCGCTCTTCTATGTCAACATCGACCCCCGTGTGGTCGCCGTGCGCGCTGGTGGCCCGGGCCCCGTGCTGACACCGGGCGATCTGGACGGCGTGAAATTCCGCGTCCCAGGCTCCGCGATGCTTCAGCAGTACTACCGCATGGTTGGCGCGAACCCGACGCCCGTTGCATGGGGTGAGACGCCGTCCGCGATCCAGCAGGGCGTTGCAGATGCGCTCGATCCGTCGGTTGGCGCGCTCTACGTGTTCGGCTTCAAGGATATGCTCAGCCACGTGACCTTCACGCGCGCAGTGCCGGATTCTCAAGTCTATTCCTGCAACTTGGAGTGGTTCAACTCCATGCCGCAGGACGTTCAGGACGGGATCGACTTCGCGTCCGAGATCACGGCCCAGCAGAACCTCGCCAAGGTTCCGGCGGCCCGCGCCTATGCCATGTCCGAGCTGTCCAAGGCCGGTGTCGAGTTCCACACGCTCAGCGACGATCAGCTGGCCGAGTGGGAAGCCGCAGGTGGCTATCAGCGCTCCGAGTGGGACAGCTTCAAGATGGAGCTTGCAGGCTCCATGGATGCGTTCGAGAGCCTCGTCGAAGCGGCCGGCACAATGGGTCGCTACTACGTGCACGACGCCTAATCCGCGTCAGCCGGGCGGGTTTTCTTTTTCCCTCCCCGCCCGGCACATTCCAAAAAATCCCGACGAAACTCACCAGATGGCCGAACGCGGCCGATCGGAGCTGTCATGCTGGGCGCAATAGACCGCAATGCGGAGAAATGGGCACTATTGGTGTTCTACACCATGCTCGTTGTCACAATGGCCGTAGAGGTGCTGCGGCGCGAAATCTTCTCATACTCCTCCATCTGGGGTGAGGAGATCGTGCGCTATTCCTTTATCTATCTCGCCTGGATTGGGGCGGCCGCCGCAGTGAAAGAGCGGGCTCACATCCGTATCGACGTGATCTTCAACTACGTGCCGCCACGGGTGAAATCGCTCCTCTATATCTTCGGGGATCTCGTGATGCTGATCATCGCGGTGTTCTCGCTCTGGCTGAGTTTCGAGAAAGTTGGCGTGTCCTGGGAATTCGGGTCCGTCACCCACGGCCTTCGCGTCGATAAGGTGTGGTTCCTGATGGCTGTGCCCATCGGCTTTACCCTCATGATCTTCCGCCTCGTGCAGTCGCTTCTGCGCGACCTCAAAGACTTTCGTGACGGCACCCCCGTCTACGAAGGCGCAAAACTGTTCGATTGAGGGGAGGCTGACACATGCTTTGGCAACAACTCCAAAACCAGCCGGTCATCCTTGATTGGTCCTTCTATGGTCCTGTGATCCTGTTCGTGATCCTGATTGCCCTTGGCGTGCCCGTGTGGGCTGCTATCGGCGCAGCCTCGATCGGCATGCTCTATATCAGTCAGGTTCTCCCACTCAGTCTGGTGGGTGAGGCGCTGTTCTCGGGTATCGACCATTTCGCCCTGACGGCAATCCCGCTCTTCATTCTGACCGGTGACGTATTGGTGCGCACCGGGTTGAGCCGCAAGTTCCTCGACGTGGCCGAAGCGTTGACGAATTGGACTCGCGGCGGGTTCGGTTCTGCCACCGTTCTGGTCTGTGGCATGTTCGCTGCAATCTCCGGCTCCGACGCTGCGGGTGCCGCTGCGGTTGGCCGGATGACGATCGACCGATTGGTCGAGAGCGGCTATCCGCGACCCTACGCATGCGCACTGGTTGCAGCCGGTGCCTGTACGGGCATCCTGATCCCGCCATCCATCGCCTATATCGTGGTTGGTCTGATCCTGGGGATTTCAGCGTCCACCCTTTTCCAGGCCGCGCTGATCCCAGGTATTCTGATCCTCGGGTCGATCCTGGTCACGAACTCGGTCGTGAACCGCCGCCATGCATACACGAAAGGCGTCGCGCTCAGCTTTGGGGAGTGGTTGGCCCAGTTGGGGCGCACACTCGCAAGTGGTTGGTACGCCTTCCTTGTGCCCGGCATCATCTTCTACGGTATTTTCTCGGGCAAACTGACCCCGACAGAGGCTGGTGCGACCGCTGTTGTGGTGACGATTATCATCGGCTTCATCATCGGAACGCTGAAATGGTCGCACTTCCCGGCCATGATGGTCAGCTCTGCCAAGGTGAACGGCGTCATCCTGCCGATCATCGCGATGTCCCTTCCGCTGGCGCAGGCCATGGCCGCGATTGGTGTGCCTCAGGGCTTTGTCTATTCCGTAACTTCGCTTACTAATGAGCCTTGGATTCTCATTTTGATGATGATCGGCATTCTGATTGCCGCAGGCTGTGTTATGGAAACGACCCCGAACATCGTGATTTTGGCACCGATCCTGAAGCCTCTGGCCGACAATATCGGCATGAATGAGGTCCAGTTCTGCATCATGCTGATTACGGCTTTGGGGGTTGGCTTCATCACTCCGCCCCTTGGTCTAAACCTCTTCGTGGTGTCCGGCATAACGGGAGAATCCATTCTCAAGATTGCCGCGCGCGCCGTCCCCTTCGTGTTCTTCATGCTGCTCGTGGTTCTGATGATCGCCTATATCCCGGCGTTCTCCACCATGATGCTGCCTGAAAACCTCAGATAAGAAAGTCGAACCGATGTCGGTTACATACCTCAAGAAAGCTCCGAAAACCTCTGCTACGGATGCGGGCGACGTGCAGGAGACGGTGCGCGGTATCCTCAACGATATCGAGGCTGGTGGTGAGGACGCGGCCCGCAAATATGCGGCCAAGTTTGATCGCTATGATGGCAATATCCTGCTGACACGCGATGAGATTGACGCCGCCGCCGCGAAGGTTCCGCAGGTTCTCAAGGATGACATCCGATTTGCACATGACAACGTGCGCCGCTTTGCCGAGGCGCAGAAGTCCACGATTCAGGACATGGAATATGAGATCCATCCGGGTCTGATCGCGGGTCAAAAGGCGATCCCGTGTAACGCAGCGGGCTGCTATGCACCCGGTGGCCGCTATTCGCATGTGGCTTCGGCCCTGATGACAGTGACGACCGCCAAGGTCGCGGGTTGCGGACACATCACCGCCTGCTCCCCGCCACGCCCCGAAATCGGCGTGAACCCGGCGATCATCTACACCGCTGATATCTGCGGGGCAGACAGCATCCTCGCACTCGGCGGAGTTCAGGGCATTGCCGCGATGGCGTTCGGCCTGTTCGGTTTGCCGAAATCCGACATCCTTGTCGGTCCGGGCAACCAGTTCGTGGCAGAGGCAAAGCGCATGCTGTTTGGACGTGTCGGCATCGACATGTTCGCAGGACCAACCGACAGTCTGATCCTTGCAGATGCCAGTGCCGACCCCGAAATCGTCGCCTGGGACCTCGTCGGTCAGGCGGAGCATGGCTACAACTCCCCGGTCTGGCTGGTCACAGACAATCGCGAGCTGGCTGAGAAAGTGCTGAACCGCGTGCCGGAGTTGATCGAAACCCTGCCCGAGACCAACGCGCAGAACGCCGCCGCCGCATGGCGCGACTATGCCGAGGTGATCCTGTGCGACACGCGGGAGGAGATGGCAGCAACCTCCGACGCCTATGCGCCAGAGCACCTGACGGTCCAGGCCGAAGAACTCGACTGGTGGCTGAACCGTCTGTCCTGCTATGGCTCTCTCTTCCTTGGGGAAGAGACGACCGTGGCCTTTGGGGACAAGGCATCCGGCACGAACCATGTTCTGCCAACCTCTGGCGCTGCAAAATACACCGGCGGCCTTTCCGTGCACAAATATATGAAGCTCGTGACGTGGCAGCGCGCGACCCGCGAAGGGTCGAAGTCGGTTGCAGAAGCCACCGCCCGGATTTCCCGCCTCGAAGGGATGGAAGGGCACGCCCGCACAGCCGATATCCGCCTTGCGAAGTATTTCCCCGGTGAGAACTTCGATCTGAGCGGCGCGGAATGAGCGCGCATCCCGAATTCTCGGTGACCGGCCGGGTGGCCTGTGTCACCGGGGGCAGTTCGGGGCTGGGACAGGCCATGGCGGCTGCGCTTGCGGATGCGGGCGCATGGGTCGTCACGGTCTCTCGCGGACAGGCGGAATGGGTGGATGGCACCCGTTCCGTCAGCGTGCAGGCGGATGTGTCGGAACTCGATCACCTGCCCGCCCTCGCCACCGCAGTGGCAGAGCCTTTTGGCCCGCCTGATATCCTGATCAATGCTGCTGGCATCAACACGCGGCAAAAAGCCGATGATGTGACATCCGATGGCTGGCAAAAGACCATCGACCTCAACCTGTCCGCCCCATTCTTTCTGGCGCAGGCCCTTGCCCCTGCGATGAAGGAAAAGGGATGGGGGCGTATCGTCAACATTGCGTCCCTGCAATCGAGCCGCGCCTTCCCGGGCGGCATCGCTTACGGTGCGACGAAGGGCGGGATCTCGCAACTTACCCGCGCGATGGCAGAGGCGTGGTCCCCGCACGGGATCAACGCGAACGCACTTGCGCCGGGCTTTTTCCCCACCGCGCTGACTGGCCCGGTCTTCTCTGACCCGGAGCTGTCCGCGCGCCATGCGGCGCAGACCTGTATCGGGCGGAATGGCACGATGGATGATATCGTTGGTCCGGCCCTGTTCCTGTGTTCCGAGGCCTCGGCCTATGTCACGGGCCAAGTGCTCCATGTCGACGGGGGGTTCACCGCAAAATGAAAGCGCTCGTTTACACCGGTCCACACACTCTTGAGTATCGCGACTTTCCTGATCCAACCCCCGCGGACGGGGAAGTTGTGGTGCATATCGAAGCTGTTGGCATTTGCGGCTCCGATATGCACGCCTATGCTGGCCATGACGAACGCCGCCCGGCCCCGCTTATTCTGGGGCATGAGGCGGCGGGCACAGTGGCGGGCACCAATCGTCGGGTGACGATCAATCCGCTCGTCACCTGTGGGAGCTGTCCGGCCTGCACCTCCGGTCGTGACAACTTGTGCCCGACGCGCCAGATCATCTCCATGCCCCCGCGTGAGGGCGGTTTTGCGGAACAGGTCGCCATGCCAGAGGGCAATTTGGTCCACGTTCCCGACGGTGTCCCAATCCAAAAGGCCGCCTTGGCCGAGCCTCTCGCGTGCGGCTGGCACGCGGTGCGTCATGTGGAGCGGTTGCTCGACATCCCACTCAGCGAGGCAAAGACGCTCGTCATGGGCGGCGGGGCAATCGGGCTGGGCGCTGCCCTCGCCCTGCGGGCGCATGGCTGTGAACAGGTCACTGTCGCCGAGACCAATCCGGCGCGGGCTGAGGTGGTGCGTGGCGAGGGATTTGAGGTCATCAATCCCATCGAGGACACGCTGCCCACGATTGATGCGGTCATCGACGGCGTTGGATTTGCGGCGACGCGCGCCAGCGCCAGTGCGGCTGTCCGGCCCGGTGGCGTGATCGCACATATCGGTCTTGGAAGCTCAGAAGGTGGTTTGGATATTCGCCGCGCAACGTTGCAGGAGATCACCTTCATCGGGACATATACCTACACGGCACAGGAATTCCGCGACACAGCCGCCGCGATCTTCGACGGGCGGTTGGGTGCATTGGACTGGACCGAAGAGCGACCATTGGCGGAGGGCGCCCAGGCGTTTTCCGACATTGCCGGCGGGCAGGTCGCAGCACCCAAGATTATTCTGATCCCTTAAGCCCCAATTCAGCAGCGGCGCGATCCACCACCTCGCTGACATGCAGCAATTGCTGTGCCAGCGGGTTGGTCTTTCGCCAGATCATTCCGACCGTACGACTGGGCTTTGGCGCGTCAAAGGGACTGACGGCGACGGGTGCGGATTGTGTCTCCACCTTGATGGCCATTTCGGGAATCAGCGTCACACCGATCCCGGCGCCGACCATTTGCACGAGTGTTGTGAGCGAGCTGCCATCCAGCCCATCGCGCGGGATCGCCGCGGGTACCGAGCAAAACGCCAGCGCCTGATCGCGAAAACAGTGGCCCTCCTCCAACAGCAGCAGGCGCATCCGGCGCAGGGTTTCGCCATCGGGGACCGGCTGGTCTGCCTCCTCGACGGAACGGACGAGGACGAAATCCTCATCAAACAGCGCAACTTCGGTAAATTGCGGCTCTGATACCGGCAGCGCAACGATTGCGGCATCGAGCCGACCATCGGCCAGCTCTTCCAGCAGTTTCGGCGTCAGTGTCTCACGTATGTGCAGATCAAGCCCCGGCGCATCCGCCATCAGGTTGCGGCACAGCGTCGGCAGAAGGTAGGGGGCGATCGTCGGGATCACGCCAAGACGCAGCTTGCCCAGACGTTGGTTTTGCGCCGCGCGCGCCAGATCTGGCAGGGCGTCGACGGCGTTCAGGATCTCCCGCGCCCGTCCGGCCAAATCCTCCCCGAATGCGGTCAAAGCGATCTGGCGCGGTCCCCGTTCGATCAGTCGTGTGCCCAGCGAGGCTTCCAGTTCCTTGATCTGGACGGAGAGAGCCGGTTGCGAAATCGCACACGATTCTGCCGCATGGCCAAAATGCCGATGGCGCGCGACCGCCTCGAAATAGCGCAACTGTTTGAGCGTAAGATTTGCCATAGGAAAATCCTATCGAATACATCAGAAATTGCAAATTTCATAAATCGCAAACCGGTGGTATCTCTCCCGCAGAAACTCTATTTGAAACACCTACCAAGCCAGCAAGAATTGGAGCGCGCTATGGACGGCAATGACATGTCAGGAATGGGCGGTTGCCCGGTGATGCACGCAACGAACAGCGTGCGGTCCAACCGGGAATGGTGGCCAAACCAGCTGAACCTCAAGATTCTGCACCAGAACACGCCAGCCTCGAACCCGATGGCACCGGATTTCGACTATGCTGAAGCGTTCAAGGGCCTCGATCTGGATGCGCTCGTTGCCGACCTGCACGCGCTGATGACGGATTCGCAGGATTGGTGGCCCGCCGATTATGGCCACTATGGCCCGTTCTTCATCCGCATGGCGTGGCACTCCGCCGGTACATACCGTACCGCCGACGGACGTGGCGGTTCCCGCTCCGGCACGCAGCGGTTCGCACCGCTGAACTCCTGGCCGGACAATGGCAACCTGGACAAGGCCCGCCGCCTGCTTTGGCCGATCAAGCAGAAATACGGCAATGCGATCTCCTGGGCTGACCTGATGATCCTCGCGGGCAACGTCGCGCTTGAGGATATGGGCTTTAAGACTTTCGGTTTCGCCGGTGGTCGTGAGGATATCTGGGAGCCGGAAGAGGACATTTACTGGGGTAAAGAGACGGAATGGCTCGCCAATTCGCAAAGCGCTGGCTCCCGCTACACCGGTGAGCGTGAGCTGGAAAATCCGCTCGCAGCCGTTCAGATGGGCCTGATCTATGTGAACCCGGAAGGCCCGGACGGAAACCCCGATCCGATGGCTTCCGGCTACGACATCCGCGACACGTTTGGCCGCATGGCGATGAACGATGAAGAAACCGTCGCGCTGGTCGCGGGTGGTCACACTTTCGGTAAGGCGCATGGCGCGGGCGATGCGGCCCTTGTTGGTGCAGAGCCGGAAGCGGGCCGTATTCAGGATCAGGGCTTTGGCTGGCTTTCGACGCACGCATCCGGCAAGGGTGTGGACGCAATCACTTCTGGTATCGAAGGCCCTTGGACTCCGACGCCGACGCAGTGGGACATGAGCTATTTCGACATGCTGCTCAACAATGAGTGGGAGCTGACGAAAAGCCCGGCAGGTGCCAACCAATGGCAGATCAAGGGTCAGCCTGATGATGCGACCGCGCCTCAGGTCGATGGCAATGGCCGCGTGCCGGTGATGATGACGACTGCTGACATGGCGATGCGCATCGACCCGGCTTATCTGGAGATCTCGAAGCGGTTCCATGCGAACCCGGATGAGTTCGCCGACGCGTTCGCGCGCGCGTGGTTCAAGCTGACCCACCGCGATATGGGCCCGCAATCCACCTATCTTGGGAAACTCGCCCCGACCGAAGAGCTGATCTGGCAGGATCCGATCCCCGAGGCGGATTATGCACAGATCGACGCGGCCGATGTCGCATCGCTCAAGGAAAAGCTGCTCGCCTCTGAGCTGAGCATTTCCGAGCTGGTCACGGCGGCATGGGCCTCTGCCTCTACCTTCCGCGGATCTGACAACCGTGGTGGCGCGAACGGTGCGCGTATCCGCCTTGCCCCAATGAAGGATTGGGAGGTCAACCAGCCGGATGCGCTCGCCAAGGCACTGGGCGTGCTGGAAAATATCCAGTCCGACTTCAACGCATCGGCGACGGGTGGCAAGCAGGTCTCCATCGCGGACCTGATCGTGCTGGGCGGCACGGCCGCTGTGGAGGCTGCCGCGAAAGCGGGCGGTCATGACATCGAGGTGCCGTTCACACCCGGCCGGACGGATGCGAGCCAGGAGCAGACCGATGTGGACAGCGTCCAGATGCTTGAGCCAATTGCGGACGGGTTCCGCAATTACCTCAAGAAGGACTATGCCCGCTCTGCTGAGGAGTTGCTGATCGACCGCGCACAGCTGTTGACGCTGAACGCCCCGGAAATGACCGCCTTGGTCGGCGGCCTTCGTGTTCTGGGTGCAAATGTTGACGGGTCCAAGCACGGCGTATTCACCGCGAATACCGAGGTGCTCAGCAACGACTTCTTCGTCAATCTGCTGGATATGGGCGTCGAGTGGGCCCCGACCGATGATACGGAATCCGAGTTTGTCGGTAAGGACCGCAAAACCGGTGACGTGCGTTGGACGGGAACCCGTGTTGACCTCGTCTTCGGCTCCAACAGCCAGTTGCGCGCATTGGCAGAGGTTTATGCCTCCGCCGACAGCCAGAAGGCCTTTGTCGAGACCTTCGTTGCAGCCTGGACCAAGGTGATGAATGCAGATCGGTTCGATCTGGCCTGATCCGGCACGCATCTGATCAAAGCCCGTCGCGCGGTTTCGTGCGGCGGGCTTTTTTTGTGGCGTGAAGGTGCAAAAACGGCTGTGCACAAAGCGTACACATCGCGTGCACAACCCGTGCACCGAAATGTCATACCGAAGTCGCCCTAAACGGCTTTCGGATCAGGAAAACAGCTGTTGAAGCGCCCCCGCGCTCCGCTCAATCTGGACAGCGTCCTGTCCACCGATCAGCAGGAACTCGAAGCCGCCACGGGCAAAGGCAGCGCTTTCCATGCCGCGACGCTCCGCAAATTCGATTGACCGCGTGTCCGCAGCACCAGTCTGCGTGATGCAGAACGCGATTGGTCTTCCAGAGCTGTCGGCAAAGACGATCTGGGCGATTGCCTCCCCCTCGAATTCGAGGATCTGGGTTCGGATCAGCGAGAGCCCCGAAAGACTGCTCAGCGCCTCAGCAGGTAGCGACCGACCAATGGCTGCGCCTGCGCGGTCGAACTGCTGGGCAAGCTGCATCGGCGTTGTGGAAATCTCGGAGATCGTTTGCGGGCTGTAGAGCGCCTGATAGGCCGCAACCTCAACCATCCAGTCCTTGGCCGGATCGGCCGCAACCAGTGTCATGGTCACATAGACGGCCGCACCACCGATTGCAGCTGCCAATCCCGCTGGCCACCATGCTGTGCGCGGCGGTGCAGCGATCGGCACGAACGCTTCAGGTTCCACATTGGCAGAGACGGGCCTGACCGCGTCCCGGATCACTTCGGCGAGCGGATCAAGCGCCATCATACGGTCTTCCAACGCCGGATCGGCTTCCATAGCCTGCGTGACAGCTTCGACGAGATCAGGATGGGCCGTTCCATCGAGGACGGAGAGAAGCTGTTCATCGGTAAACATCAGACTTTCCTCCCCTTTGTCTGGCCCACGCGGGTGTCCTCGTTCAGGTGTTTTAGGCGCCCGCGCGCCGCGGACAGACGGCTCATGATGGTACCGATCGGAACGTCGAGAATGGCCGCTGCCTCGCTGTAGCGGAACCCCTCAACATAGACCAGAAGGACGGTCTGGCGCTGCGCCTCGGGTAGTTTCATCACTTCCGCAAACACCTGAGTGGCGAAAATATTCGATTCCGATCCGGGATGCAGCGCGACGAGATCGCTCTCGGGCACGGCATCAATGGACTTGGCCTGCCGAATGGTTTCCGCCCGGACCTGATTGAGCCAGATCGAACGGCAGATCGTCATGCACCATGCATCCAGCCGTCCGTGCCCATCAAACTGGGCATGACGTTCAAGCGCCCTGACACAGGTAGACTGGGTCAGATCATCGGCAATGTCGGGGCGCCTGCTGAGCGATAACGCAAAGCGCCAGATTGCCGGCACATGCTCTTGCAGTGCCCTGCCCAAAGCGTCCCGCGAAATTGGCACAGAAAACATCGAATAAAACCATCTCGTCACGTGTTTCCCCACCATGGCAGGCGACAGACGCCTGCGCCAATCAAATGACAGGGAGACATCATGTTCAGAACTCTATCGACGATCGCAGCCGTAACCGGTGCGCTGGTGGCAGGAACGGCGGCCATAGCGGACAGCTGGACACTGAATGAAGACAGTTCTTTGGTCGCCTTCGGCTCGATCAAGAAGGATACGGTGGGTGAGTCCCACGCTTTCGAAACCGTTTCCGGGACGGTTTCCGCAGATGGCACCGTGGCAATCGAGATCGACCTGACCTCGGTTCAGACCAATATCGACATTCGCAACGAGCGGATGATGGAGCACGTGTTCAATGGTATCGGGACGGCGACGATCTCTGCCGCGATAGATATGAGCGGCCTGGAAGGGCTCGCCATAGGTGGGACGGATGAAATCTATACGGATGCGACGTTGAGCTTTCTGGCGGCGGATATTCCGCTGGAGCTGGACCTGTTTGTGATGCGTCTTTCACAGGATCAGGTGCTTGTGACCAGCAATGGCATGACGTTCGTGAGCACAGAGGATCTGGGAATTGAGGCCGGGATCGACACATTGATGGAGCTGGCGGACCTGCCGGGCATCACGCGGACAACGCCGATTATGTTGCGACTGATCTTTGATGCCGATGTCGAACAGGCGGAGGCGGCGCCCGTCGCCCCTGTGACGGAGGTGGTCACCGTCGCTGTGACGGGGGACGCGGAAGCGGGTGCACGCCTGTTTCGGCAGTGCCGCGCCTGTCATTCGCTGAATGAAGGGCGTAATGGTGTCGGGCCCAGCCTGCATGGGCTGATCGGCGCGACCGCAGGGCAGGTTGATGGCTTTCGTTATAGCGATGCGATGGCAGCTTCCGGCGTGATCTGGGGCGCTGGTACGCTGGACGGTTTCCTCGCTGATCCGAGGGGTTACGTGGACGGTACGTCCATGGCCTATCGCGGCATGGGCGACGCGGAGGATCGGCAGAACCTGATCGCTTATCTCGCCCGCGAAAGTGGGTGAGGGCTGCGCGCCTGTCATGGCAGCCACGTTCATCGCCTTCTGACGGAGGGCTGTACTGCCCTCCCCCCTTAAGCTGCATCCTTTTTGTTGGCCTGGGCGGGGGTCCAGGTGGAGCGGGCTGGGATGCAGTCCATGATGACGCGGTCGGCATATTTGCGGCTGATCTCAAGCGTTTCATCGAGGAGGCCATTTTCCAGCGTGATAGGGTCGAGGCCGAGGTCGATGAAGGATTTGTTTGAGACGGTCAGGCCGTTTTCCGCAGCTTCATTCCTGGGATTGTCGACATACTGCACCTTCGCGCCGGTTGCTTTGCTGACGAGTATTGCAAGGTCCCGGATGCAGTGGGTTTCCGTCATCTGATTGCGGATTCTGACACCGTCGCCGGATTTCGGCGGATTTTCGATCGCCATCGAGATGCAGCGGACTGTGTCCTGAATGTTGATGAAGGCGCGTGTTTGGCCGCCGGTGCCGTGGACAGTCAGCGGATGCCCCACGGCGGCCTGCATCAGAAAACGGTTGAGCACGGTTCCGTAATCGCCGTCATAGTCGAAGCGATTGATGAGCCGGTCATCCTGGCGCGTTTCATCGGTCTGTGTGCCCCAGACGATGCCCTGATGCAGGTCGGTCACGCGCAGGCCGTCATTCTTCGCGTAATACTGGAAAGCGAGCTGATCGAGGCACTTGGTCATGTGGTAGACCGAGCCGGGATTGACGGGGTAGAGGATTTCGCGCGGGATCATCTGGCCCTCGTGGCCCTTCACGAAGACTTCCAAATAGCCTTCGGGCAGTTCCAGGCCGTCACCATCATAGCCGTAGACCCCCATCGTGCCGAGGTGGACGATGTGTGGATCAAGCTCGAGTTCGGTTATCGCGACGAGCAGGTTATGCGTGCCGCTGACATTGTTGTCGACGGTGTAGCGCTTCGCGCGGGGCGAACGCATGGAGTATGGTGCGGCGCGCTGTTCCCCAAAATGGACGATGGCGTCAGGCTCCACCCCGTCGAGGACCATGCGCAGACCTTCATAATCGGTGGCGATATCGAGATTGTGGAATGTGATGGGTCGACCCGACACCTCCCGCCAGGCTTTGCAACGGGTGGTGATGTCGGCAATCGGGGTCAGGCTGTCGGCGCCCAGTTCACGATCAATCGCTCGTCGCGAAAGATTATCGACAATGGTTATGTCGTGACCCTTCGCGCTGAGATGCAGGGCCGTGGGCCAGCCGCAGAACCCGTCGCCGCCAATGATAATAATCCGTGCCATAACCATACTCTCCACTTCAATCACACTGTCTGAATTCCAGACCTGAGTGAAAGAACGGTTAAGACGGACAGGAAGTTTCGGAATTTGCAAAGAAAGCGGGCGGGACCTTTCGATCCCGCCCGCATTGAAGCTTGATGTCAGGCGCCAAATGCGCCGCCACCCGGTGTCTTCATCTCGAACATATCACCCGCGGCAAGGGCAACTTCGGCATTGCCGGCGAGGCGCTCGACCGCGCCATCCTTGCGGATGACCCTGTTCTCACCGACCGCACCGCAGCCGCCACCTGATGCGCCGAACGCCTGTGTTTCGCGGTGTAGGCTGAGCGTTGTGACCGTTGCAGGGACGAGGAAGGTGAGTTGACGGGTCAGCCCCTCCCCCCCTTTCCACTTGCCCAGACCGCCGGAATTGCGGCGGATCGAAAGCTTGTCGAGGCGGACGGGGAACCGCCGCTCCAACACCTCTGGGTCGGTCATGCGGGTGTTGGTCATGTGGCTTTGAACAGCACTTGCCCCGTCAAATCCTTGCCCTGCGCCACAGCCGCCCGCAATGGTTTCGTAGTTCTGGAAATCATCGGTGCCCCAGACAAAGTTGTTCATCGTGCCCTGCGATCCGGCAACGACCCCAAGGGCGGCAAAGAGCGCATCGGCGACGGATTGGCTGACTTCTGTATTCCCGGCGATTACGGCGGCGGGATATTCGGGAGACAACATGCAGGCCTTTGGCATCACGATGCGCAAAGGCTTCAGACAGCCCTCATTCATCGGCATGTCGCGGCCGACCAGCGTGCGGAAGACATAGAGCACAACCGCCGAGGCAATCGCGCGGGGCGCGTTGTAGTTGCCCGCATGCTGCGGCGATGTGCCGGTGAAGTCGATCTCTGCCCCTTTGCCATCGGCATCGACGCGCACCGCGACCTTGATCTGGGCCCCGTGGTCGAGGGTGTAGGTACACTGCCCATCTTTGAGACTGCCGATCACGCCGCGCACGGCTGCCTCGGCATTGTCCTGCACATGGCCTGCATAGGCGCGGACGACATCTGCGCCGTGATCGGTGCACGTCGCCACAAGGGCGGCGCGGCCTGTTTCGTTCGCGGCGATCTGCGCGCCCAGATCGGCGAGGTTCTGGTCAGGGTTACGGGCGGGGTATTTCGCCTCACCCAGAATGCGGCGGATCAGCGCCTCATCCAGTTGCCCGCCGCGCATGATGCAGACCGGGTCGATCAGAACACCTTCTTCATCAATGTGAGCGCTGTCGGGCGGGGCAGAGCCCGGCGTGCGTCCGCCGATATCCGCGTGGTGCCCGCGAGAGGCGGTCCAGAAAGCAACTTCACCCTCTACGAAGACCGGTGTGATTACTGTGATGTCGGGCAAGTGGGTGCCACCGCGATAGGGGGAGTTCAGCATCCAGGCGTCACCGTCCGCGATGCCGGGCGCTGCTGCGATCACTGCGCGCACCGAGTCGGACATGGAGCCGAGGTGCACGGGCACATGGGGCGCGTTGGCTACGAGGTTGCCTTCTGCATCGAACACAGCGCAGGAAAAGTCGAACCGCTCCTTGATATTCACCGACTGTGCCGTCAGTGCGAGGGTTGCTCCCATCCGCTCTGCCACGGACATGAAGAGGTTGTTGTAGAGTTCCATGCGGATCGGATCGGCGGAGGTGTCCCCGGCGGGGCGTTCCGCCTTGCCGGTTTGATCGAGAATCAATACCCCGCGCGGGTCCATCGTGGCCTGCCATCCCGGTTCGACGACGGTTGTGCCTGTCGCCTCGGAGAAGACGGCCGGGCCCTGGATCACCTGACCTGCTGGTACGGCCTCACGGCGGTAGAGGGGTACGGCGCGGCGACCCTCACCGTTCCAGATGGAAAGCTCTGCGGCTTGCGTGGCTTCTGCCATAGCAGGCAAAGCGGGTGTTGCGCCGTCGCTGGCTCCGCCAATCGCCTCTGCCACGAGCATGTCGAAAAGGATCGGACGGCCCGGCAGGTCGAAGCCGAACCGGGCTTTATGGGCCGCGGCGAAGTCGCCTTGCATGCGGTCCGTTGGGCCAAATGCGACCTCGATGCCTTGTTCGGAGCCCTCATAGCGCAGGCGCGCGCGCCGCTCGACCCGGGCGGTGGCCGCTGGAATGCCCTGTCCGACAAGCTCACGCACCGCGTCGCCCGCCATCGCGTCGAGCATTTCGCCCGCTTCATTGGTGGCGCTGACACCAGCGTCGAACTGACGTTCGCGCAGGGCGCGGATGTCGGCAAGGCCCATCCCGTAGGCAGAGAGGACGCCCGCAAAGGGGTGGACCATGACGCGGCTCATGCCCAGCGCCTCTGCCACCAGGCAGGCGTGTTGCCCACCTGCGCCGCCGAAGCTGGCCAGGGTGTAGCGTGTCAGGTCGTGACCCCTCTCGGTTCCGATCCGGCGAATAGCGCGGGCCATATTGTCCACGGCGACGGCGAGGAAACCCTCGGCCACCGCTTCCGGGCTGGGAAGGATGCCGGTTGCGGTGCCGATCTCCTCTGCCATCGCCGTGAACTTCTCCACCACCACGTCGCGGTCGAGCGGCAGGTCGCCGTTCGGGCCGAAAACGGGCGGGAAGTGATCGGGGTCAAGTTTGCCCAGCATAACGTTGGCGTCGGTCACGGTGAGCGGGCCACCGCGGCGATAGGATGCCGGGCCGGGATCGGCCCCGGCACTTTCCGGTCCGACGAGGTACCGGCCATCGCGGAAGCTGAGGATCGAGCCGCCGCCTGCTGCGACGGTGTGGATGTCCATCATCGGGGCGCAGAGGCGGACGCCTGCAACCTCTGTCTCGAACGAGCGTTCATACTCGCCCGCATAATGGCTGACATCGGTGGAGGTGCCGCCCATGTCAAAGCCGATAATCTTGTCCTGACCGGCCTCGGCCCCGGTGCGGGCCATGCCGACAATGCCGCCTGCGGGGCCAGAGAGAATCGCATCGCGCCCTTGAAACAGTCCTGCATCGGTCAGGCCGCCGGAGGATTGCATGAACATCAGTCGATCCGCGCCGTCGCCCAGCGCACCTGCGACCTGCTCAACATAGTGGCGCAATACCGGGGAGAGGTAGGCGTCTGCGACGGTGGTGTCGCACCGGGGTACGAGACGAATCAGGCGGGAGGTTTCGTGGCTGACGCTGACCTGGGCAAAGCCCATCTCGCGGGCAATCTCCGCGGCGCGGGCCTCATGCTTTGGCTCCAGCCACGCGTGCAGGAACGCGATCGCGACGGCTTCCACGCCGGCGCGCTGTGCCTCTTGCAGCGCACGGCGCACGGCGTCCTCGTCCAGATCTATGAGCACATCGCCGCTGGCGTCGAGCCGCTCGGGTATCTCATGTACCTGATTGTGGAGCAGGTCAGGCAGTTTGATGTCGAGGTCGAAGAGCCGCGGGCGGGTCTGATAGCCGATTCGCGGCAGATCCCCGAACCCTTGCGTGATCAAGAGTGCGACGGGCGCGCCCTTGCGCTCTAGCAGCGCATTGGTGGCGACGGTGGTGCCCATCTTCACGGCGGCAATCGCGCCTGCCGGAATCGGCTCTCCTTCGGGCACGCCCAGAAGCTGACGCATGCCCTGCACGGCGGCATCTTTGTAACGCTCTGGATTCTCACTCAAAAGTTTTGTGGTGGTCAGAGTTCCGTCCGGCGCACGGCCCACGAGATCGGTAAAGGTGCCGCCCCGATCGATCCAGAACTCCCACTTGGCGTCCTGTCGGGCATCTTTCTGGCCGTTCATCACATGGTCCTCCAACCAAACTCAAAGAATGTGTTGCATTGATTTCCGAACAATGACAATTTGTCAACGTCATGCTGACGTATTGCCACACTTCGATGCATTGACCTCAACGTTCGACAGGGAAACAAACGATATGAAACATCTCTTCACAGCAGCAGCTCTGATGGCCGCGACGCCGCTCGTCGCACAGAACTGGGATATGCCCACGCCCTATGGCGACACGACGTTCCACACAGTGAACATCATGCAGTTCGCCGATGAAGTGCGTGAGGCCACTGGCGGTGCGCTCGACATCACGGTGCATTCCGCCGGATCCCTTTTCCCTCATGGGGAGATCAAGGGCGCTGTCCGCTCCCGTCAGGTTCAGGCCGGGGAGTTCTTCCTGTCGCGTCTGTCCAACGAGAATGCGGCCTTCGGTCTGGACAGCCAGCCGTTCCTCGCGACCTCTTATGAAGACGCGGCGCGTCTGTGGGACCTGCAGGGTCCGGTTGTGACCGAGCTTCTGGCGGAAGAGGGTCTGATCCCGCTGTTCTCCGTGCCGTGGCCTGCGCAAGGTCTCTATACCAATGGCGAGATCGCGACGGTCGAAGACCTGTCTGGCCTGCGTTTCCGTGCCTATAATGCTCAACTCGAAGAGTTCGCGGCACTGGCCGGGGCCGCGCCGGTTCAGGTTGAGGCCGCTGATATTCCGCAGGCTTTTGCCACGGGTCAGGTTGAGGCGATGATCACGTCCCCCTCCACCGGTGCAAACACCTCTGCATGGGATTTCGTCACACATTACACGCCGATCAATGCGTGGGTTCCGAAGAACATCGTTGTCGTGAACCAGCGCGCCTTTGATCGTCTGGACAGCGAGGCGCAGGCCGCCGTGCTGAACGCAGCCGAAGCCGCTCAGGCGCGCGGCTGGGAAATGTCCGCGGCAGAGGCAGAGGCGAAAACACAGGTCATGGCAGAGAACGGCATCACCGTTGTCGAGCCGTCCGATGCTCTGGTCGAAGGTCTTCAGGCCATCGGTGCGCAGATGCTGGTCTCTTTGCGTGAAGGTGCATCCGAGCAGGCGATCGCCGTGCTCGACGCCTATGCTGGCCAGTAAGTAGGGTCTCTCCCTGAGACTTCCGGGTCCTCGGCGACGGGGGCCCGGCTTTTGCACATTCCAAATGGAGGGGCGTGTCATGGGCAGGATGCTCGACCGTCTATATGACCTGGCCGGGGCCTTGGCCGCCTTGGCGATCCTGATGATCTGCGTGGTCGTTGCGGCGCAGATCGGACTGAATATTCTGGCACGCGTCGGGGGGCCGGGCCTGAGCTTTACCATTCCATCCTACGCCGATTTCGCAGGATTTGCGTTGGCGGCGGCCTCATTCCTGGCGCTCGCCCATACCTTGCGGCGCGGCGGGCATATCCGCGTCACGCTGTTGACCAACCGGTTGCCGCATGGAGCGCGCTGGGCGGTCGAGCTGTTCGTGCTCGCCCTTGCAACCGCGCTGACGGCGTTTGCCACCTATTACATGTGGCTGCTCGTGGCCGAGAGCCTGCATTACAACGATACATCCCCCGGTATGATCGCGATCCCGCTTTGGATCCCGCAAACGCCGGTGGCGCTGGGGCTGTCCCTGCTGACGCTGGCGCTCATTCACACGCTCGTCGAGAGCGTACAGGCGCGCGGCGCGATCCTGACAGGTGAAGGAGGGGCGGAATGACCGATCCAATGATTGCTGTCCTGTTGCTCGCGATTTTGCTGATCATGCTGGCAGGTGGCCTGTGGGTTGCCATGGCCCTGATGACGACAGCGCTGGTCGCCATCACCTTCTTCGCGAACCCTGAGCCGGGACTGGTTCTGGCCACAACGATCTGGGGTCACTCACATTCCTGGGCGCTTGCGGCCCTGCCGCTGTTCATCCTGATGGGGGAGATTCTGCTCAGATCGCGGTTGAGCCAGGACATGTTCACCGGATTGGCCCCTTGGTTGGGGCGGGCGCCAGGGCGGCTCTTGCATGTAAACATTCTGGGTTGCGCGATTTTCGCCGCTGTCTCGGGCTCGTCGGCCGCCACTGCTGCAACGATCGGACGGATGAGCGTACCGGAACTGACGGCCCGTGGATATCCTGAGCGTCTGATCATCGGGACGCTCGCGGGTTCTGCGACGTTGGGCCTGCTGATCCCGCCTTCGATCATTCTGATCGTCTATGGCGTGGCGACGGAGCAATCCATCGCCCGGCTCTTTGTCGCCGGTATCCTGCCGGGCCTGATGCTGGTCGGACTTTTCGCAGCCTATGTGGCTGTCAGGGCCTGGATGAACCCCGATCTGATCCCGCCCGCGCCAGAGCGGCAGGCCTTTGTCGCGAAGCTCAAGGCGTCCCGCTCCCTGATACCAGTGATACTGCTGATCGTCGGGGTGATCGGGTCAATCTATACCGGCGTGGCTTCGCCCACGGATGCGGCAGCGCTGGGCGTGGTGCTGGCCCTGATCCTTGCAGCCTTCACCGGTGGCTTTGGCTGGGCGGAATTCCGGGCGGCGCTAATGGGCGCGACGCGCACAAGCTGCATGATCGCCTTTATCCTGATCGGTGCCGCCTTCCTGTCGATCTCGATGGGGTTCACGGGATTGCCGCGCAATCTGGCCGCATGGATCAGCGATTTCGGCCTGACGAAGTTTCAGCTGCTCGCAGCGCTGACGGTCTTCTTTGTGGTGCTGGGGTGCTTCCTTGACGGGATTTCGGTCGTGGTGCTGACCACATCCATCATTCTGCCGATGGTGCAGGCGGTGGGGATCGATCCGCTCTGGTTTGGTATCTATCTCGTCATTGTGGTGGAGATGAGCCAGATCACACCACCGGTTGGCTTCAACCTGTTCGTGATCCAGGGCCTGACCGGGCTCGACATCTTGCGCGTCGCGCGAGCGGCGGCACCGTTCTTCTTCCTGCTGCTTCTGGGTCTCATTCTGGTGATCGTCTTTCCACAGATCGTCACCATGTTGCCTGACGCTATGTAAGCGTCGTGCGCCCCGCTTTCGGGCGGGGCGCACCCGCAATGGGCGGTATTTTGCCACCCATTGCCTGCAAGACAAGCAATTATTGCCCAATTCATCCCAATTTTACGCCGCGTCGTACATGGAACGTGGCCTGCTTCGTTGCCACCTAGGCAGAATCGGGTAAAGCAACGCAACTCGCACGCATTGGGGAATGCTGCGAGTCCATTGTCGTGCTGTACCTAAGGAGTATGGACGACGCAGCGCACTGAGCGCAGTTTGTAAAGAATTCGGGGGATAAGCTCGGCAGTTATGGCCAGCACGTACACATATACCGGGGTTTATATTCTGAACCTCACCACCTTGTTGGTGGAGGATGTCGGCGTCACCTTGACGATTACCGACAACGCCGGTGATGGCACGTTCCTTGGCAATGGCGCGGAAGCCGACGTTGATGCCGATCAGTCATTTGAGCTGTCCGGCGCAGGCGCGCTGGACGGCGTTTATGCGAACGAATTTCAGGCCGGTGCGGCAAATATCAACGCCAATGATATCTCGATGCAGGGTGTCTATGGGCAATTTACATCCGGTGGCACGAATTACCTGTTCTTCGTCCCCAACTCCGCCTCTGGCACGTGGAGCATCGGGGACTCAATTGGCGGGACGCTCGTCACAACGACCGGGTTCGACTATTCGGATGTTTCCGGTGAGGGTGCTGATACGGTCATCATCGACAATGCCTCTGGCTCGACCGAGCTGACGGGTGGAGATGGTGCGGACAGTCTGGACGGGTCGAACGCTGCTGACACGTTGGTCGGCGGCGCGGGCAATGACACCATCTTTGGCCGGGGTGGCGCCGACTCCATCGTGGGCGGTGAGGGGGCCGACCGTCTGCGCGGCAATGGCGGCAACGACACCATCATCGGCGACGGGCAGGAGGCGGAGCGCCTCAGCTTCAACTGGTCGCTGATCCCCGATCCAGATGACCAGACCACGATTGACGATGAGGACGTACTGGCCTCAGCCGATGCAACCGGAGCCGTAGTTCAGGATACTGGCGGCATTCAGGTCACGCTCGACTATGATGAAGAGAATGTCGGCGCGCGGGATCTGACCTTTCAGAATGTGCTGAACAATGTCGCCGGCATTGACAGTGGCGGCGAGACGATCAACGCGAATTCGTCAGGGCAGCTTTTTGGAAACCGGGCGGATGCGACGACCAACACGACGTCCACGCTGACCGTCAATTTCGAAAGTTCCAGCACCAGCTTTGTCGACGAGGTCACAAACGTCCAATTCCGGATCAACGACATTGACCAGAACCTGCCGGGCGGGTTTCAGGATCAGGTCATCATCCGGGCCTATGACGCGTCCAACACCCGCATAGACGTCACGCTGACGTCAGGTTCGGGCGGAACGCCCGGACCAACCTTGAGCGATACGGGTGGCGACGGATTTGTCGGTGTCGACACCGCGACGGCCACCACGAATGGGTTGAGCAACGCATCGGCTGGTGGGTCGATTCTGGTAGAGGTCGCCGGACCGGTCGCAAGGATTGAGGTCGAATACCTCAACCTCGGCACGAACAACCAGGCCGCCACGATCACGGACATCTTCTTTGATGCTCAGCCAGCGGATGGGGACGCCGATAACATTCGCGGCGGCGGTGGCAACGACAGCATTCTGGGCCAGTTCGGCGACGACAACATCCGCGGCAATGGTGGCAACGACACTATTCTGGGCGGTGTTGGCAATGACACCATCCAGGGCAATGCGGGTGCTGACTCGATTTCTGGTGGTGAGGGCAACGACACCATTGATGGGGGTAGCGGCAGCGATACGATTGATGGCGGTGAAGGCAATGACAGCCTGCTGGGTGGCGATGGCACCGACACCCTGACTGGTGGAGACGGATTTGATACGTTCGTGGCCGACGGCTCTGACGATCAGATCACGGATTTCAACACGGCCACGGGGCAGGTCCTTGACGACGGGAACCAGTCCAACAACGATTTCCTCGACCTGTCCGGGTCTTACAATGCCGGGACGGTGGATGCGTATAATGCGCTGAACGGAACCGACTTTGCCCTTGCCATCAAGGCGCTGCGCGATGATGCGGCAGATGGCGTCCTCGATTTCGCCGGGGGTGTCCGCCTGCCCGGGGTAAACCCCGATGAGCTGTTCTTCGACAATACGAACGTGGTCTGTTTCACGCCGGGGGCCAGAGTTCTGACCCCGACTGGCCCCTTGCCGGTGGAGCGCTTGCACGTCGGCAGCCCTGTCCTGACGCGGGATCACGGGATCCAGATGATCGAGTGGATCGGCCGTCGCGACATCTCGCGTGAGCAGTTGATTGCCCATCCGAGCCTTGCGCCCATCCGGGTGCGGCGGGGTGCGCTGGGCCCGGACATGCCGTCGCGCGATCTGATCGTATCGCCCCAGCACCGGATCATGTTGAAAGGTCCAAAGGCCGCTACATTGTTCGGGCAGCCTGAGGTGCTGGCCCCAGCGGTGGGTCTGATCGACGGGGAAACCATCGTGCGCGAACCTCAGATGGGGCGGCTGACCTATATCCATTTCATGTGCGCGCAGCACGAGCTGGTGCGCGTGGACAACCTTTGGACCGAGAGCCTTTACCTTGGCGAAATGGCCAAGGATGCGATGACGGACGAGGCGCGCACAGAGATCGAGTTGATCTTCGGTGATGTGCCAGAGCTGAAACCGGCGCGGCGCTTCGTCACTCGAAACGAGACGCAGCTTTTGAAAGGGGCCTCGGGCTAGAGCCTGGGGTCTCGCAAGCTGTCACGATATTGCGTCGGAGTGACCCCCATGAGATCGCGGAATGCCGCGTTGAACGCGGACAGTGAGTTGTAGCCGACGTTGAAGGCAATCTGGGTAACCGGCGTGTCTTCCATCGCGAGAGCCTCCACCGCGCGAATGATGCGAATACGGCGGAGCGTTTCGCGCCATGTCATCCCCATCTCGTCCGAAAAACGCCGGGCGAGCGCGCGGGGTGATTGATTGGCCGCGACCGCAATTTCGTCAAAGGTCACGGCGTCATGTGCGCGCTCCTCGGTCAGTGTGACGGCCCTCTGCAGCCGGGTTGAGCGCGGGACAGGGATCACGCAGGGGCTCGGAGTTTCAGAGAGATGGGCGATGACGCTGGCCAGAGTGGTGAAGAGCTGATCCGCCAAAGGCGAGAGAGGAGGTCCGTCCTCCCCCCAATCGCGGCAGGCCTTAATCAGTTCCCGCGCCAGCGGGGAGACATCGAACACGCTGAGGGCGCGTGTAGGCGGGGCGATATAGCCGGAAGCAAACAGGACGGACGCCGATGTCAGCTCGGACAGGATTGTGACCTCAATCGGCATATCGGCCCGTATGAACGCCGCACGTGTGGGCGTAAGGGTCCATCGTTGACCCTCCGCCTCTAGCCGGAGGGTGCCTGCAAGCGCATAGAGCAGGTAGTGCCGCTCTGACCGGAAGGAGAGCGGACCGCCGGGCGCGAAGTGCGCGTGCAGACAATAGGCGTCAGGTGGCATGTTGTATCGTTAGCCGGGGCAAGGGGTTGCGTCAAAGCGCTGACTGACAGGGGGAGCCGTCATCAGGGGGCGGAGAGACTGCCCCAGACGGGCGAAGGGAGGTGACGCGAGGTAGGCGTCGAACCGGGCGGCGCTTTCCCATGCCTGCACAACGATCAGTCCGCATGGATCGCTGGCGTCCTCTGCCGGGATATATTTTACACAGCCGGGCATCGCGCGCACCTCGGCGACCTGATCGAGAAGGGCCGAAAGAGCCTCTGCCCGGTCGTTCGGGAGGGTGCGAAATGTAACGTGGGCGATGAGCATGTCAGCTCCTTTCAGGTTTGGTGAAAATGTAGCCAAGGCTTGTCCGGCTTGGTGGTCCGGCGTGGAAGCGGTGCGTCCGCATCGGGATCAGTCCCGCCTGTCTTGCCATGACTTCGATCCGTCCCGGCGCGTACCAGCGATGGCGATATCGCAACCAGATCAGCCAATTGCACCAGTGTGGTTTCGAGATGACGAGGTAGAGCCGACCGCCCGGGGCAAGGTGATGGGCAAGGCGTTGGAAACCGTCCTGTGCAGGGTCGAAATGTTCCAGAACATGCGCACCCAGGATGGCATCATAGCGTGCGTCCTGTGGCAGATGCTCCATCGGGGCGCATATCGTCCAGGGGGTCAGGCCATGGGTCGCGAGGCTGCGCCGCGCCATGGCGAGCATGGCTGGTGACGGGTCAAGCAGGGTCATTGCAGGGCTGCCCCCCTGACGGATCCAGCTTCGTGCGAATGCGCCCGTCCCCGTGCCCACATCCAGAACCGCGCCCGTTTCCGCCACCTGACCAGACAGGAAGCCGTCATAGGCTGCGGTGTAGCCAAGCTGAGTGACTTTCTGACCCCACAGCGGGGCGGCGTGATCGTATTTTTGTGCGATATCCATGCTCAACAGCGTGACGCTGATTGGCATATCGCGCCAACGCCGATCCGCCGATCTTGCGCTGCTACCTGCCAGACCGGCGCGTTCGGGCACAAGTTCTGGGATGACGATCCTGCGGGCGGGCGATAGCTTTGCACGGAGTGAGCAAAGGGGGCTGTGATGGCTGGGAAATATTATGCGCCCCATGGCGGGCATCCGGGGCAAGACCAGCTTCTGACCGACCGTGCGGTGTTTACCGAGGCTTATGCCGTGCTGCCGCGTGGGACGATGCGCGACATCGTCACCAGCTATCTTCCGTTTTGGGAGGACACGCGCCTTTGGGTGATCGCACGACCGCTGAGCGGTTTTGCCGAGACCTTCTCCCAATACATTATGGAGGTTGGCTCTGGCGGCGGATCGGACAGACCCGAAGATGATCCGCGCGCGCAGGCCGTTCTGTTCGTTGTGGAGGGCGAGGCGTCACTGACCATCGCGGGCGAGACCCATCTGTTGGGCGAGGGCGGCTATGCCTACCTTCCACCCGGTGCGGATTGGACCTTGCGCAACAGGTCCGACGGCATGTTGCGCTTTCATTGGGTGCGCAAGGCGTATCAGGCCGTGGAGGGCCTCGATGTGCCGGATGTCATCATCGCGAATGAGCGGGATGTAGCGCCGAACGTCATGCCGGGGACGGACGGGAAGTGGGCGACCACGCGCTTTGTCGACCCCGCGGACCTGCGCCACGACATGCACGTCAACATCGTGACGTTCGAGCCGGGGGCGGTGATCCCGTTTCTGGAAACCCATGTGATGGAACACGGGCTCTATGTGCTGGAGGGCAAGGCAGTTTACCGGCTCAACAACGATTGGGTTGAGGTGGAGGCGGGCGATTTCATGTGGCTGCGCGCCTTCTGCCCGCAAGCCTGCTATGCGGGCGGACCGGGGCGGTTTCGCTATCTGCTCTACAAGGATGTGAACCGGCATATGCCGTTGGGCTGAACCGCGCAGTCCGGTCGCCGTGGTCTGACAGCGACCTCTTGCCGGGTGTGCCATGTCGTGGGTTGGCATGTCTGTGGGTCGCGTTGCTGCAAGGCTTACCTTGTTCGTCTCCATCGTGAGGCGAGCAGAAAGGCGGGCGCATGGCTCAGGACGCTTCACGAAAAGAGGGACGGCGTGGGCGACGCCGTGACGCGACGGCGGCTCCGACCCGGACGCCGAATTATCGCCAGCTGCGCAATCCGTTTCCGGTCATGTCCGTTTTCTCTGACGATGAAGCGGCGAACATGCATGAGACCGCCCTACGCACCTTGGAGGAGTTGGGCTTTCGCGTTCTCTTGCCTGAGGCGCGAACGCTCTATGCGCAGGGCGGGGCGCGGGTCGAGGACGATATGGTCTATATCGGGCGGGAGATTGTGGAGGCAGCGCTTGCCTCAGCCCCGCGCAGCATCCATTGCCGGGCCGGAGCTGCCCATCGCGATACGGTACTGGAGCTTGGCACGCTGAATTTCCAGCCCGGCGCAGGCGCGCCCCACGCCACGGACCTAAATCGCGGGCGCAGGCCCGGTTCGGCGCGCGACTATCGTGACTACACGCGCATTGCGCAGCACTACGATGTTTTTCAGATGATGTCCCCGTCGGTGGAGCCGCAGGACGTTCCGGTGCATCTGCGCCACTATTTCACGACGCTGGCACAGATGGAGCTGACGGATAAGTTCCCGTTCATGTTCGCGCGCGGCACGCCACAGGCGCGGGACAATTTCGAGATGTTGCGTATTGCGCGTGGGCTGTCTGAGGTGGAGTTCGCTGGAGGCGTTCACACCTACACGATCATCAACACGAACAGCCCGCGCACGCTCGATATGCCCATGGCGCAGGGGCTGATCGATTTTGCCCGTGCGGGGCAGTTGAGCATCATCACTCCGTTCACGCTGATGGGGGCGATGGCGCCGATCACCGTGGCCGGGGCGATCACCTTGAGCCATGCGGAATGTCTGGCCGCGATCACGCTGGCGCAGTTGGCAAAGCCCGGTGCGCCGGTCTGCTATGGCACGTTCACCTCGAACGTCGATATGAAATCGGGCGCGCCCGCCTTTGGCACGCCGACGCATTTTCAGGCCTCACTGGCCGCGGGGCAAATGGCGCGCATGGTGGGGCTGCCGTGGCGCTCTGCCGCTGGGTCTGCGGCGAACATCAATGATGTGCAGGCCGCGAACGAGAACCAGATGGGGCTTTGGGGCTGTCTGCTGGGCGGGGCGACGGTGGTGATCCACGCGGCGGGGTGGTTGGAAGGCGGATTGACCGTTTCTTATGAGAAGCTGATCACCGATGTGGAAGTGCTCAACATGGTCGCCGAGCTTTGCGCGGGCAACCGGGCGGGTGCGGATGAGATCGGTTTTGCCAATGCGCTGGCCCATGTGGCGCCGCAGGGGCATTTCTTCTCCGCCCCGCAGACGATGGAGCGGTATTCGACGGAGTTCTATGAGCCGGTCGTCCATGATTATGCGAATTTCGGCACGTGGACGGATCGGGGCGCGCTGGATGCAAATCAGCGCGCGACGGGGGTTTGGGAGCGTATCTTGGCCGATGAGCCGCCATTGATGACACCTGGAGATCGGCTGGAAGAGCTGCGCGCGTTTATCGACAAGCGCACAACGGAGGGTGGGGCACCACCGGAAAGTTGATGCAGGCCACTCTACCTTAAAGCATATGGGTTTTCACAAAGCGCCCGCGCGACGGGCACCGTTGCGCCGCGCCGTTCCGCCCCCACGGGGCGGCGCGCTTGCGCCACCCCTCGGAACGGCGCTCGTGCATCGGAACTAGGTGCGCTTATGCGTCAATCCGAAACCGTATAGGGCGTCTCGAACCAATGCTCTTGCAGGTTCGCGCCATCGCCGATCCGGTCCACAACAGCGAACAGTCCCGGGGCGTGGAGCGGGGTCAGCACGCCATGCCATGTACCGCGGTGGAAGTTGATGGCCTGCCCCGGTTCCGTGCGAAAGGCGCGGGGCGTGCCGGGTTTGTCGCCCGTATCGGGGGCCACGACGACGAGGAACGGATCGAGGCTCATGGGCACGAAGGCTTGCGAGCCGTGCGGGTGCCGCTCGACCAGATCAAGGGTCAGGGGCAGGGTGCGCGGCTCCGCCCGGAAGAGGCTGATGCCAGCACGGCCATCTGCGAAATCGAGCGTCGCGCGGTCATGGTAGCGCCCGCACATCCCCTGATTGATGATCTTGTCCGGGTCGCCTGCACAGTCGAGCAGGTCCCCGAACGGGGCGAAGGCCTGTGCTGTTATCGGCTCAATCAGGATAGTCCGGGTCATGCGCCGAGCTTCTCAAGCAAGCGCAGTTGCGCGATGCGTTCGACCTGTTTGCACGCCTCTTCAAATTCAATCGGGGTCGGATTGTCGATCCGGCGCTTGAACGCCTCCATGATCGAGGCCTTGGTGTGGTCACGCACGGCAATGATGAAGGGGAAGCCGTGTTTTTCGACATAGGCACTGTTGAGCGACTGGAAGGTCGCGCGCTCCTCATCTGTAAGCGCGTCTAGCCCGGCGCTCGCCTGTTCGGAGGTGCTCTCGGCGGTCAGTTGCCTGGCCGCGGCCAGTTTTCCGGCGAGGTCGGGGTGGGCGATCAGGACGCCGTGGCGCTGCTCCTGCGAGGCGGACCGAAAGATCCGGGCGAGCGCGTTGTGCACCCCATCGGCGCTGTCGTGATGTGGCCCGAGTTCGAGGACGTGGGCGCCCTCGGCAATCCAAGGGCTATGCTCGAATATGCCGCCGAATTCAGCCACGAACGTCTCCCGATCCATTTGCGAGGGGCGGGTGCTACGGACATGCGGGTGGGTCTTGGCCCAATGCTCCGCGATTTGCAGGCGGGTTGCGAACCAGACGCCTTCGTGGCTTTGGAAGTACTCAATCGCGCGCTTGAGCGCCTGTGCCCGGCCCGGACGGCCCGCGAGTCGGCAATGCAGCCCGATGGAGAACATTTTCGGCGCGCCCGCCGCTCCCTCGGCATAGAGCATGTCGAAGCTGTCCTTGAGATAGCTTTCGAACTGATCGCCGGTGGTGAAGCCTGCCTGAATGGCGAAGCGCATGTCATTGCAGTCCATCGTGTAAGGCACGATCAATTGGTCGCGCTCACCGAACTCCATCCAATAGGGCAGATCGTCGGCATAGCTGTCGGCGACATAGGCGAATTGCCCGGTTTCGGCGGCCAGTCGCACGGTGTTGTTGGAGCATCGGCCGGTGTACCAGCCGCGCGGCGCCTCGCCGGTGATTTCGGTGTGCAGGCGGATCGCCTCCGCCATCTGGGCGGCTTCCTCCCCCTCGGACATATCCTTGTGCTCGATCCACTTGAGGCCGTGGGAGGCAATCTCCCACCCCGCGGCCTTCATCGCTGCGACCTGTTCGGGGGCACGGGCCAGCGCGGTGGTGACGCCGTAGACGGTTAGCGGCAGGTCGCCCAGCAGGCGGTGGATGCGCCAGAACCCAGCGCGGGAGCCGTATTCATAGATCGACTCCATGTTCCAGTGCCGCTGACCGGGCCAGGGTTGTGCGCCCGTGATTTCGGACAGGAACGCCTCTGAAGCCGGATCGCCGTGGAGGATGTTGTTCTCCCCCCCTTCTTCGTAATTCAGGACGATCTGAATGGCGATTTTGGCATTGCCGGGCCAGTTGACGGCGGGTGGGGTCTGGCCATGGCCGGTCATGTCACGGGGATAGCGGTTCACGGGCTGGCACCTCGTTGCGAATTGGATCAGTATCGGGCCTTTAAGCCAGCCCGTTTCGGTCAACTATAAGCCGGGGCGCGCCGAGGGGGAGGTCAAAATGAGCGGTTTTCTGACGACACATGTGCTGGACACAGCTCGCGGGTGCCCGGCGGCGGGCATCAAGATCGCGCTCTACCGCGTATCCGGCAACTCGCACCGTAAAATTGCGGAGGCTGTCACCAATGCGGATGGGCGGACAGACAGCCCCATCCTGCCCGCAGAGTCATTCGAGACCGGCACCTATGAGCTGATCTTCTTTGCCGGGGACTATTTGCGCGAAACGGGTCAGGCAGGGGCCGAGCCGCTGTTCCTCGACCAAGTTCCGATTCGGTTCGGCATGGCGGAGGATGATCACTATCACGTGCCGCTCCTCCTCTCGCCCTACGGTTATTCGACCTATCGGGGAAGCTGAGCCGATGTATGACCTTGCCATTCTGTGGGACTGGATCGCGTTTTCGGTGCGCTGGCTGCATGTCATCACGGCGATGGCGTGGATCGGGGCCTCGTTCTATTTCATTGCGCTCGACCTGATGCTCAAGCCCAATGATGCGCTGCCCGATGGCGCACATGGGGAGGAGTGGGAGGTGCATGGCGGCGGTTTCTATCACACCGTCAAATACATGGTCGCGCCCGCGCGGATGCCGGAGCATCTGACCTGGCACAAATGGCAAAGCTATGTGACGTGGCTGTCCGGTGCGGCGCTGTTGATGATTGTCTATTGGGTGGGCGGGGAGCTTTACCTGATCGACCCCTCGCGGGCGGATCTGGCTTTGTGGCAGGGGATTTTGATCTCCGCCGGATCGCTGACGGTCGGTTGGCTGGTCTATGACGCGCTGTGCAAGTCAAAGCTGGGGGAGAGCCCGACGACGCTGATGCTGCTCCTGTTCGTGATCCTTGTCGCGATGGCATGGGGCTACAATCAGGTGTTCACGGGCCGGGCGGCGCTGCTGCATCTGGGCGCATTCACCGCGACGATCATGACCGGCAACGTGTTTTTCCAGATCATGCCGAACCAGCGGATCGTGGTGGCGGACCTGAAAGCGGGGCGCAAGCCCGATGCAAAATATGGGAAGATCGCGAAGCTGCGTTCGACCCATAACAATTACCTGACGCTGCCGGTCGTGTTCCTGATGCTGAGCAACCATTACCCGCTGGCCTTTGCCACGGAATATGCGTGGTTGATCGCGAGCCTGATCTTCCTGACGGGCGTGACCATCCGGCATTATTTCAACACCATGCACCGAACAGGGGCCGGGCCGAACTGGACCTGGGCAGTGACGGTCTTGCTGATGATCGCGATCGCTTGGCTTTCGAGCGTGCGTCCGGCGGATGACTATGAGGAAGCCTCGACCCGTGATTTCACGCCTTATGAGGCGCAATTTGCCTCTGCCGCCGGGTTTGACGAGGCGTATAATCATGTGATCGGCAACTGTTCGATGTGTCATGCACGCCAGCCCTCGTGGGATGGTATTCGCTGGGCGCCGAAGGGGGTGTTGCTGGAGACGGAAACTGATGTCGCCCGCCATGCCGATCAGATCTATCTGCAAGCGGGCGTCAGTCACGCGATGCCGCCGCCAAATGCGATCCAGATGGACAATGCGGCGCGCGAGGTCATCGTGGCCTGGGTGCGCAATGCCCGCGCGACCAACTGATCGCGCGGGTTTGTTCGACTAGCCAACGATATTGAAGTCCGGGCCGTAGGGGTAGCCGGTGATATTCTCGTTGCCGACTTCGGTGATGATCAGGATGTCATGCTCCCGATAGCCGCCTGCGCCCGGCTGACCGTCCGGGATGGTCAGCATGGGCTCCATAGAGATCACCATGCCCGGTTCCAAAACTGTGTCGATATCCTCTCGCAGCTCCAGCCCGGCCTCACGCCCGTAATAGTGGGACAGAACGCCGAAGGAGTGGCCATAACCGAAGGTGCGGTATTGCAGCAGGTCACGCTCTGCAAAGAAGGCGTTGAGTTGGGCGGTTACCTCAGCACAGCTGACGCCCGGCTTCAGCAGGCTCATTCCGTATTCGTGGGCGGCGACGTTCGCCTGCCAGATGTTCAGGCTGGCCGGATCGACCTCCCTCACGAAAAGGGTCCGCTCCAACGCGGTGTAATAGCCGGAGATCATGGGGAAGGTGTTGAGGCTCAGGATGTCGCCGCGCTGGAGGCAGCGGGACGTCACCGGGTTGTGAGCACCATCGGTGTTGATGCCAGACTGAAACCACACCCAGGTGTCGCGATACTCGGCGTCTGGATAGCGCTTGGCGATCTCAATCTCCATCGCGTCACGTCCCGCCATGGCGATGTCGATTTCGCGCGTGCCTTCGCTGATTGCCTCCCGAATGGCATAGCCGCCGACATCTGCCGTCGCGGCCCCGGCGCGGATCAGGTCGATCTCCGCCGGGGATTTGTGCATGCGCAGCCGCATCGTTGCCGGCGCGATATCAACAGTGTCTTGCGGGTGGAGGAACTCACGCAACAACCCCATTTGCATGATCGAGAGGTGATCGCCCTCGACGCCGATCACCTTCTCCGTTCCAGTGACGGAGCGGATCGCGCGCCAGTAGTTGTTCCGCTCCCAGTCCGTGTAGGTGATGTTGTCGCCATAGCCGCGCCGCCATGGCTGGCCTGCGTCGATCCCGGCGGAGATTGTCACGGTGTCGGAGGGCGTGACGACCTGCGCGTAGGGCCTGCCAAAGGCGCAATAGAGAAAGCCGGAATAGTAGGCGATGTTGTGCATCGAGGTCAGAACACAGGCCTCGACACCTGCCTCTGCCATGGCGGCGCGCAGCCTCGTCAGGCGTGCCCTGTATTCTGCATCAGCAAAGGGGAGCGTCTTTTCGCCCTGATGAAAGCGGTAGAAATGTGGACGGGTCATCCAATGGTCCTTTCGTCACGGACCATGACAACGGCACAAAAGGGGCGCGCGGCTCCTCTACCGTCATCACGGCAAAGCAAGTCCCGGCGTTCAGGAAAGGAGGTCAGGGTGTGCCAGACAAGCTGGTGGCGACGCCATCGCCAGCCCTGTTGTCTGGGTGGCGCAAATTGGGCGTTCAATCAAGCACAATTGACGCTCAGCACTCGCAATCGAGCAGGGCGAGGATGTCTTGGCACCTGTCGATCTGCCCCCCGCAGCAGTCGGACAGCAAAAAGCCGACAAGTGCGCTGATGGCAGGCAGATGTGCTGCGTAGAGGATCTCGCGATGATTGCGCGTTGTACTGACGAGCCCGGCGGACTTCATCACGGACAGGTGACCGGACATGGTCGAGGGCCGTGCGTCCAGCGCTTCTGATATGGCGAGGGCTGGGACACCATTTGGGACTTCGCGTACCAGAAAGCGGAACACAGCCAATCGCGTCGGGTGGGCGAGTGCTGCGAAGGCGTCGAGGGCTGCTTTCTGATCCATGAGCTTCAATCCTGTGCTTGACCGAACCGTGCGGAAGGCGTAGCAATTTGTCAATTCGGTAATCTCCGAAATGACAAATAAATGACGGTTTGCCCATGACCCTTGACCGCCGACTGATAGCAGAAGCGCTTGGCACATTCTCTCTGCTGGCTACGGTCGTCGGCTCTGGCATCATGGCCGAACGGCTGGCTGACGGAAACGTCGCGGTCGCCCTGTTGGGCAACACCATCCCGACCGGCGCCATTCTGGTCGTGCTGATCACGGTGTTTGGTCCGATTTCAGGGGCGCATTTCAATCCAGCGGTGACGCTCTGCTTTGCGCTGCGGCGGGAGATCGCCGTGCGGGAAGCCTCCCTTTACGCGGTCGTTCAGGTTGTTGGGGGTATTGCGGGTGTCTTTGCGGCGCATGTGATGTTCGAACATCCGATGTTCGATCCATCGACGACAGCGCGGACGGGGTTGGGGCAATGGACTGGAGAGTTTGTCGCGACATTTGGCCTGATCGGAACGATTTTGGCCTGTCTGAAGGCGCGACCAACGGCCGTTCCGATGGCGGTCGGGCTCTATATTACGGCGGCATATTGGTTCACGTCCTCGACCTCTTTCGCGAACCCGGCCGTGACAATCGCGCGCGGGTTTTCGGACACTTTCGCAGGCATCGCACCCGCCGATGTGGCCGCGTTTATCGGTGTACAACTGGTGGCGGCCGTGCTCGCCACCGGCTTTTTTGCCTGGCTTCTGAAAGACGCCTGAATCGCCTGAAAGGACCATCGGATGAGCATCGTTATTCATCACAACCCCGGTTGCGGCACCTCACGCAATGTCTTGCAGATCATTCGCGCCTCTGGCGTGGAACCGGTCGTTGTCGAGTATCTTGAGACGGGATGGACCACGGCGCAATTGCAGGGGCTGTTTGCTGCGGCGGGTCTGACCGCGCGTGAGGCGTTGCGTGAAAAACGCTCTCCCGCGCAGGAGTTGGGCCTGCTGGACGGGGATGTCAGCGAAGAGGAGCTGCTGGCCGCGATGGTCGAGCATCCCGTTCTCGTCAACCGTCCAATCGTTTGCTCCCCCAAAGGGGTGCGATTGTGCCGTCCATCCGAAAGGGTGCTCGATCTGCTTGAGAATCTGCCGACGGGCGCGGTCTACAAGGAAGACGGACAGATGATCCTGAATGAAAAGGGCGAGCCCGTTGTCTGATTTTCCGGCCCTGTCCCCCGAACACCTTCAATCGGTTGATCATGCGAGGTTGTTTCCCACGACGCGCGCAGACCACGCTCCGCGTATTCTGCTGCTCTACGGTTCTTTGCGTGACCGGTCCTTCAGCCGTCTCATGACCGAAGAGGCCGCACGGGTGCTCAACATGCTGGGGGCTGAAACGCGCACGTTCAATCCCGCGGGTCTGCCCCTTCCCGATGATGCGGATGCAGATCATCCAAAGGTTCAGGAACTGCGTGATCTCGTGACATGGAGCGAGGGCATGGTCTGGTGTTCGCCAGAGCGGCACGGATCGATGACCGGGATCATGAAAGCGCAGATCGATTGGATTCCGCTGTCCATTGGCGCAGTCCGCCCAACGCAGGGCAAGACGCTTGCCGTGATGCAGGTTTGCGGTGGCTCGCAGAGTTTCAACGCGGTGAACCAGTTGAGAATCTTGGGCCGGTGGATGCGCTGCCTGACCATCCCCAATCAATCCTCTGTCGCGAAGGCCTGGCAGCAATTTGACGGCGACGACCGCATGTTGCCCTCATCCTATTACGACCGCATGGTCGATGTGATGGAGGAGCTGGTGAAATTCACCTGGCTGACGCGTGATGCCGCGCCCTATCTGGTCGATCGCTATAGTGAGCGTAAGGAAAGCGGAGAGGCTTTGATCGCACGGGTCAATGCCACGAGCTAGCGTGAGCCGTCTCGCAGTTTCAGCCATTTGAAATAGGCGGCGTGGTCAAGCTCCGCCCCCGAATGGTCCTCGACCAGCGAGCGGTACCCTTCTTGCGCGGTTTGGGAGAGGGGTAGGTCGAGACCTTGCGCCTGCGCAAATTTGAGGGCGTTGTTCAGATCCTTGAGCTGTACCGCGCTGCGGGCACCGGGTGTGAAATCACCACTGACCATTCGGGCGCCATGCAGGTCGAGGATGCGGCTGTCGGCAAAACCGCCCTGAAGCGCTGTGCGCACGGTGCCCGTGTCGCATCCGGCCGCCTCGGCCAATCGCAAGCCTTCGGACACGGCGGCGATGGTCGCACCGACGATCAATTGATTGGCCAGTTTGACGGTTTGCCCCGCGCCCAGCGGGCCGACATGCGTGGGCCTGCCTAGGAGGTTCAGGACAGGCAATGCTCGGGCCAGGATTGCGACCTCCCCGCCCACGAAAATCGATAGGGTGCCTTCTGTCGCGCCGACAACGCCGCCAGATACCGGTGCGTCGAGATAGTTCACGCCGCGCTCCATCGCCTGTGCCGCCAGACCCTGATCCGTGTCCGGTTCGACAGAGGCCATGTCGATCAGAATTGATCCGTGCGCCATATTGTCGATGACGCCCTGACCATCGAGCACCAATTTCGTGACAGGCCCATCGAGCAGCATTGAGATGACGATTTCCGTGTCGACCACAGCGGACGCAGCGCTGGGATGCACTTTGGCGATCTGAGCAAGCGGGGCCGATCCTTCTGCACTGCGATTCCAGACGTGAAGGACGTGGCCCGCGTCAGCAAGCCGTCGAACCATCGGCGCGCCCATCAGTCCTGTTCCCAGAACGGCAATGTGCATCGGTCTCTCCCCCATCGGTTCTATTGGACGAGGCTGTTGTAATCTGGAACGACGTCGACCTGCAGCCCGGATTTCTCAAGTTTCAGCAATCCAGCCTCTGCCTTTATATCTCGCGTTTCGACTGTGCCGCGCAGGATGATACGGCGAATGCGTCCTGGATGGCGGGCATGGGCGGCGGCGTAAACCTCTGCATCATGTTGCCCGGTGTCGCCTATCAGCACAAAGGAGAGTTCGGGGTTTGCGGCCAAGATGGTGTCGATGGCCGCACCTTTGTGATCACCATGGGTGCCCTTGATAAATTGCGTCTCTGAGATTCCGAGATCTCGCAGGAAAACCGGACCGGCGACAAGGCCCGCCTTGCGGAACAGAATGTTGTCCAGAAAGTCGTGCAGGTTCCATGGGGAGGAGGAGACATAGAACACCGGGTTCTTTCCCTCATGCAGCTTTTCCATCAGCGCGACCCCGTCGGCAAAGACCTCACGCGTGAGGGCATTGCCGGTTAGGGAGGTCCAAAGGTTGCGTGCGGTGTTCCAGGCGCCTGTCCGCAGGACGGTATCATCGATGTCGGAGATCACGCCGAACTCCGCTGCCGGGTCGGGGATCAGGACGGGAACCTGCACGGTCGTGCTGTCATCGCCCGCAATCTGGATCGGCTCCATACGCCAGCCGGGTTGGGCGTTCGACGGGCGCGGCAGCTGCAAGGTGATGTAACCTTCCTCATCTGACAGGGCTGTCGCGCCGCTCGCGACATGGAGCACCTCAATATCGGCAATCTCATCGGTGAAGAACAGACCAACCATCGCCTTGAAATTTGCCCATTTGTTGCGGGCCTTATGTGGCGTGTCACGGCGCAGCCCGGCGAGCACCCGCCCCCGCAGGACCAATCCGTCTGGAGTGGCGTGGCCGCGATAGGGCTCCACCAGGGGTGGGCGCTGGTCCTTTGGCCGGAAGCGATCGACCGCCCGTTCCGCCTGGACCGCGAGACGATGGAGGATGCGGATCAAAGGCATATGCGGGCTCCACTGGCTGGGTCGCAGCACCAGCTAGGGCGCTCGTTCCGTTTCGCCATGCGGGGCCGTTCGCTTTAGTCCTTCTTGACGTGGTGCCATTGCCGCAGGATGCGCCGGCGGTTCGGCACGCTGGCACCGGATGACGACCCCGCAATGATCATGGCGCGGTAGAACTCGTATTGGGATTTGTCGCGCAAAAGGTCACTGATCTTCTGCCGATGAGCGGCCACGCACGCTTCGTGCGCATCCTTCACACCGGGCAGGGCATCCAGTTCGGCCCGTGCAGCGGCGAGCGCCTCTGCCCGGCGCAGGATCGTTTCATCGCGAACATGATTGAAGTTGCGTTCGACCCAATAGGACAGATCGACATGCTTTTTCCGGCTGGAGGGCAAGCCGCGCGCCGCCTTGACCAGAAAACTCTCAACCGATCTGACCGAGTAATGGTTGATCCACGCCCTTGTTGGGCCGCTGTTGACCATTGCGAAGGTCGAGATGTGTTCGTCACTGGCATTATAGCGGTCTGGCATCGGCTCTCCGGAACCGTCCAGCCAGTGAACAATCGTATCCTTTTTCTGGCGTGGGCGATGAACGCCCAGCTTCGAAAGTTTGCGCGTCCTGAGAAACAGCGATTTGACGAAGGTGCCGCCCATCGTGCCGATATAGCCATCGGGTGCACGGTGGCGAAACAAGCTCGTCACGTCCTTGTCCTGATAGTCGACGTGCCCGGAATACCCAAAAAGCCGCCACGGCAGAACAAAGCCCTCAACCCCGTCCGGGCGACTCTCGATCAGGTCCGTCAGGGTGTCTGCGGTGGTGTCTACAAATTCATCAACGTCCGAGACCAGCACCCATTCTGCCTGTGTAACCAGCGGATGGTCCCACGCGGACTTGAGTGCCGTCCACTGGGGGCTTTGACCCCGACGCATTTCACCGCGTGGAATATGCGTGAGGATTCCGTTCGCGGCGAGCACATCCAGAAGGGCATCGCTGCCATCCGTACAGTCGTTGGAATAAACGAGGAAATCGGTCACTCCCAGCGCGCGGTGATGGGCCAACCACTCCAGAATGAAAGGCCCTTCATCCCGAATGCAGGTAACGAGCGTCAGCATCGCGCCACCATGGCGCCGGTTGCATGTGATGCGGCATTCAACATGGCCTCAACCTGTCCTGCGAGCTGAAGCGATGCAAGCGTGCCGCCGTCGTGTCCAGGCTCGACCCGTCCAAAATCGGGGCACTACTTCTCTGCGTCTTCGGATTTTTGGGCTGCGAGGAAAAGGGCGTCGTCCAGGGATGGGTCGGTGATGGCTTCGTAGAGACTGGCGTAGTCGGGATGGGCTTTCAGCAGGGCAATCCGGTTCTTGTGCCACCGCACTGCTTCGTCATGAAGGGCTGCGAGCTGTTCATCCCGCATCAATTCGGAGAGCACGGGGGCGACATGGGCGTCGAAAAAATCGGCAGCCCGGCTGTCATGTTCGGTGCAGTAGTTTCGCCGGCTCCAATAGTGCAGACCCTGATCCTGATCGACATGGTTGATCCGGCCACGCTCTCGCTTCACGAGGAAGCTTTCTGCCGAGCGCAGGATATAGTGATTGAGCGTCACAAGGTCGTAGCCGATGGAATTCTTGCGCGAAAACCAGATGCCTCGGTTCTCGATCACCTCATGTGGCATGACGCGGCCTGCCCCATTGGTCCACCGGATATCCGCATCTGGTTGCAGATCGAGCGGTCGGTGAACGCCAATCTTGGACGTGGGCGCATTGGCACGCACCATTGATTTGAAGCCCCAGCCCAATCGCGGGCGCGGCAGATATTCGGGCGCGCAACGGACAAATTGTCGGGTGACGGGCTGATCGTCGTATTCATGGACGCCGCCATTGCCAAAGAACCGCCAAGTCATCGAGATGATATCAGGGTGGTTTGAGCGGGCGACAAGCTCCTGCAGCGTTGTCAGGCCGCCATGCAGGGTCACGAATTCATCGCAATCGATGGTCAGATACCAGTCGCTTTCACGCACGACTTTCTGTTTGGCGGCATCATTCAAGGCACCGCGTTGTGGTTTTTGCCCGGCATCACGTTTGAACGGATTATCCAGATGGGTGACATGACCCATTTCCGCCAGCCGATCCAGTATGCGGGTCGTCGGGTCGGTGCAATCATTGGTGTAGACCAGAAAGTGCTTCACGCCGATTGCCAGATGCCATGCGATCCACTCCAGAATGAACGGGGCTTCGTTCTTCATTCCCGTGATGACGACGATGTTTTCAGAGGGCGGGGGCGTTTCTGGCGGTGTCAAAACTCCCTGCCGGGGTTGCACACGGGCGAGTAGGCCTGCAAATGCCGCCTCGCTGGCTGCACCGGTCAGGATGGCGCCCTTGCGTGTTGGTTTTGGCTCTTTCACAGCGGGTGTGTCTGGTGCCTCGTCCACGAAGTCCTCCCTCGGGACCGGATTGACGAAGGCTTTGGGCACCGGCTGTTTACGATCCCAATTCTGCACCCAATCGACGATATCGTCGGCCAGTGCATCGGGGCCGGGCATGAAGATCCGATTGCCGAAAAGAGGTGTCAGCCGCGACAGGTTGGTCATCAGCGGGCTGGTCAAGCGGGTGTAGAGAGCTGCCATATCTGGCCTGCGGTGCAGCTCTTTGATTTTCGCCTGATGGGCAGCGACGCAGGCCTGATGAGCGGCCGCAATCTGGGGGTCCGCAAGCAGCTCTTGCCGGGCAGTCTGCACAGAGCCTGTTCGGCTCGCGAATGTCCGCTCCCGCATGACATTGTGGTTCATGCGGAACCAGTATTTCAGGCCCTGATCCTCTGACACATGATTGACCCGGCCGCGGTCGCGTTTGACCAGATAGCTCTCTGCGTCGCGAACGGCATAGTGGTTCAGGCTGACCAAGTCATATCCTGCATGGGGCCGACTGATGCGCCAGCCCTTGTCCCGAAATTCTGGCAACATCTGACTGCCGCTGCTTGAGACCCACCAAAGCTCATGCTCGCGCATTGGATCGGGGTCGCGTGGGCGGTGTACGTTGATTGTCTTCCAGCGCCCGTCGTTACGGTAGAGCGTTTTGAAGCCAAGTGCCTGATAGGGTTTGCGGCAGTTCGGGAGGGCCGCCCGGTGCATCCGGTCGGTGACAGGTACATCGCGGAACGTGGCGCAATCGTCATTTCCGAACAGGCGCCATGTCAGCGAGATCGTGTCGGCATAGGGTACGGCGTCCATCAAGGCGCCAAGCGTCCCGTCCCCCACCTTCACATCAATGAACTCATCGACATCCATGGGAAGCAGCCAGTCCATCTGCGCCATTTCAGGACGCTTCTCGGCATCTTCGAACGCTGTAAATTGCGGGTTCGACATACCCGGCGTGTCAGGCTGGAACGGGTTGTCATAGCGGGCTGTCACCAAACCCTTCTCAACAAGAAGATCCAGCAGCTGATCTGTGCCATCGGTACAATCATTGGTGTAGACGATGAAATCTGTGACCCCGATTGCCCGGTGATGCGCAACCCAGTCAACGATGAACGGCCCCTCGTTCTTCATGCAGGTGAGAATGCAGATCCGCTCATCAGATCTGCGGGGAATAGGTGGGCGCGGCGGCGTCATCGGTGCTACCGCTTCTTCGTTTGCCTCGCCCGGAGCGCGCGCGTTGGCGAGCGGGCTTTGTTCAACGTTGTCCGAAAAGCGGATCGGTGCATCGTTAGGCAGAAGCCTGTCCGCGTCCGCTTCGAATGATGGAAGCGGCAACATCTGGTCGAGCGCGTCTGGGAGTGGTGTCTGTTCGTCCCACTCCTTCACCCAGTCGACAAAGCCCGGATGCAGCGCTTGTGGTCCGGCTGTGAACATCTTGTTGCTGATGTGGGGTGCCAGTTTGGACAAGCGCTCCAGTACCGGACCGGTGACAGCTGAATAGAGTGCGGCATGATCGGGGCGGGCATGCAGCTCCTCAATCTTGGCCTTATGGGCCGTGACGCAGTGGCGATGCGCGCTGGCAATCTGCTCATCAGCCATCATTGCGTCGAAAGCAGCGCGGGTTTCGGTTTTCCGCCGCTCAATGCGCGTGTCACTTACGACGTTGTGGTTCATGCGGAACCAGTAGGCGAGACCCTGATCCTGATCGATATGGTTCACCCGGCCCCGGTCGCGCTTGACCAGATAGCTTTCGGCATCGCGCACGGAATAGTGGTTCAGGGTCACCAGCTCATGACCGCGCTGCTCATCCATCACACGCCAACCGGTGCGCAGGAAGCTTTCGGGCATTCTGGCGCCGCTGCCCGCATACCAGCGGACTTCATCTTCGCGATGCGGGTCGGGGTTGCGCGGCCGGTGGACCGACAACTTGCCCCAGACCCCGTCATTGAGCAGCAGCGTCTTGAACCCCCACGACATGTAGGGTGTCTTTACATCGACTGGGGCAGCGCGGGTCATACGCTCTGTCACGAAGCTGTCTTCGAAGCGTTTCAGGTCATTATTGCCAAACAGCCGCCATGGTGCCGAAATCATGGTCGCATCGGGTCGTGCGGCGAAAAGGTCGTCGAGGTGGCCTTTGCCGACGTGGATTGTCAGGTATTCGTCGACATCCATCGGCATGATCCAATCCATCTCGGACATCAGTGGATCATTCTCGGCGTGCCACATGGCAGCGCGTTGCGGGTCGCCGGCGGTGCTTGCCTCTTCGGTACGCCAGGGATTGTCGCGACGGGCGGTGATCAGGCCTTTCTCAACCAGCAGGTCGAGCAGTTCGTCCGTCCCGTCGGTGCAATCATTTGTATAGACGATGAAATCGGTGAAGCCGATGGCGCGGTGATGGGCAACCCATTCGAGGATGAAGGGCCCTTCGTTCTTCATGCAGGTCAGGATGCAGATCCGCTCATCCGGCTTGCGCGCCCTGGGGATCATATCCGGTGTCGGGAGCAGGCTGGGCGCGCCGGATTTCGGTCGCCAGCGATTGTCGCTGTCGGGCAGCACGATGTTCCGGGGCAGATGTGCACGCGGTTCAACTTCGGTTTTTCGCAGGGCCTCGGCCAGTGGACACCAAAACCGGGGGAGGCCGTTCAGCTCCCGCGCGATGTCAGACAGCAGCGCCTCACGGTAGAGCGGCAGGCCGAGCGACTTTGCCGTGACGACACCTTCGATCAGCTGTTTGCGCTTCAGCAGCTTTCCCCTGTCGCGAAAGGCGACCGGGAAGAAGACCTCCGCATCCTGCGTGTTTTCAAGCCGTCCAGTCTTTTGCAGGATGTGGGTCAGTGCGGTTGCACCAAGCAAACCCCAGGGCAGGTGCCCTGCGGGCACTGGCTCTTCCGCGTCGTGCAAGGCTCTTTGATCTCCGGCCTCCATCCATGGAGGGATCGGGGTCGGATCATTCGCAAGGTCCCGTAGAAAACTTAGCTCCTCGCTGTCCTGCGGCAGTGCGATTGGTCCAGGCGCGACATAGTCCGTACTTTCGCGGGCGAGCAGAAAGCCATCTTCCGGCAGCTCAAGCGCGGAGAGAAGGAAATGGTCGATCGGCACGTAGATCGCGCCGGGTTGATGGGCCAATGCCTCCCACCGGATGCGATCCGGGATCAGATGCTGATCCACCTCGCGCACCGCAGCAGGGTCCAGTAATATGGCGGCATCGCGGGGGATCACGCCAGATGGCAGGATAAGCGGGCACGCATTGTGATGCCAGAGGGTGACGTCGTGGCCCTGCTGAACCCAGGACGTCACGGCGCTGAGCGCAATGTAGTCCAGCGGACCACCGGCCCAGTAGCTGACAATGGGCGCGGGCATTGGCTGGATCAGCCCTCCGCCGTCTCTTCAGGTGTATCTTCGGTGAAGTCGAACTTCCCATGGCTGGTGATTGGCGCGGCCATCGGATCAATTCCGTGCTGTTGGCAAAGGCGGTCGAGCCAGCAGTTCGCAGGCACTCCGCCGTCATGGCGCTTGCCTGACACCCGCTTGATCCGCCCCCAGATGTGAACGGTCAGCGTCTCTGGCTTGATCATATTCATCACGAGGCGGGGTCGCTTGAAGAACAGATTTCGTTCCGCAAAGTGGACGGGGTAATAGACCTCGCGCGCCTGCGCCTTGTCTGCATTGCCGGACTTTTTGGCCGCCCACGTGACGGCGTGCGGACCCCAGACACCCCACGGCATTTCAGACGCATGGACCGGTGTGCCCGCTTCTTTTGCAAGGCGATGTCGCTCACGCGCACGCGGATTGTGGAATTCCGGGATGTTGTAAGGATCAGAGGTCAGATCCAGCAGCATGCCCAACATTTCACTGTCATGGGGCATGCCGAGCACAGCACCGTTCATCTGCCGATCTGTTTCATAGCCAAAGACATAGGGTGTCTCTGGCTCAATTGGGCGTACGGCGTAGATGTCGGTGTCGATCCAGATCGTACCCGGCGCATTCTTTATCAGGTGATATCGGAACACGTCTGAAAACAGGGCGACCGAGCCCGAACGCTCATGCGTGTAGACTTCCGGGTCGGGCATGATGTCATTCCCGTCGCAGATCTCGACCCCCTCGGGTACGCCATCGACCTGTCCATAGGTGTAGAGCGCTGTTGGATGTCCAATCTGAACAAAGGACGTCAGGCAAAGCTGCTCAAGCCAAGACAGTGAGCCACCGATCCAAAGACCTGCAACACGGGGTAAGTCGGGCATATGCGGCAATCTCACTTCTTTGGATCGTTCGGCCTTCGTTGTGCCTTGTGGAGCGGTCTTTTTCAATCGCGCCTGCACATTGCGGGCTTATCGCTATCATATTGAGGTGAATGGGTCACCGGTGATCCGTTTTGCACAACCGTTGGCAGAGCGATGTTGTAAGCAGCGCAAACGGTTGCGATAACGACGTGACAAGATTTCTGGCTTTTTTCCGAACATAGGAGCCGCGACCGTGTTCAGCCCTGCATCCGGCCTCAACTATCGACGCTTCCTACGGCAAATGCACGCTCGGATCCCGGTTGAGTGGTACATGGAGATCGGTTGCCGAACCGGTGACACACTTGCAGGGGTCACTGCAAAGACAATAGGTGTTGATCCGTTTTTCCGTGTGGAGGCGAATGTCATTCGTCAAAAACCGGTTTTCATGGCGTTTCAACAGACCAGCGACGAGTTTTTCGCCTCCAAGTTTCTGGAACGAAACGACGTGCGGCTCAGCCTGAGCTTTCTGGATGGGATGCATCTTTTTGAGTATCTCCTCCGCGACTTCATCGGGACAGAGCGTAATAGTCTGCACGAAGGCGCGATCCTGATGCATGATTGCTGTCCGTCTACGGAAGAGATGACGACGCGTGACCTGGACAACCTGCCAAAGGGGGCCTGGACCGGTGATGTGTGGAAGATCCTGCCCATCTTGCAGCGCTGGCGCCCGGATCTGATCGTCGATGTGTTGGATTGTTCGCCAACCGGGATTGTCATCGTCCGCAATCTTGATCCCGACAACAGGGTGCTTGAGCAAAACTACGATGAGATCATCGCCACATTTTCCAACGAGGATGGAATTGACGCTGCGCGATCCGCCTATCTGGAGACATTCTCGTATTTAGGTGCGCGGGAGTACCTTTCGGGAGGAGGCCTGTTTTCGACGACGGATCTGCATCGGAAAGACGATCAGAAGGCTCCTGAATACGTTACACCTTGATTTGCCTGCCTTCATGCAAACACGGTAGGTGGGACGACGGGCATTTGGAGGACCCGCCGACCTTCACCAGGGCGGATGGTTGCAATAGTGATCAAGGATTGCGATGAACTGATGACAGGGCGCAATGCCCTGGCGATGAGGATGCACTGACAAGATGGGTGTGATTTTGCAATGACGGACACTCCTGCACCAGTCGGCTCGCTTTGGATCGGCGGCTATCTCAGCTTTTTGGAGCGCATCTGTCTTAAGTCTTACGTGGACGCCGGGCAGCCTTTCACCCTCTACACCTACGAACCGATCGATGACGTGCCTGAGGGTATCGAAGTGCGCGATGCGCGTGAGGTTTATCCCGAAACCAACATCATGATGCATACGGCCAAGCGGTCACCCGCTATCCATAGCGATATCTTCCGCGTGAAGATGATCGCGCAGACAGGGAAAATCTGGGCTGATCTGGATGCGTATTGTGTGAAACCCCTGAAACCCACCAATGGCTATCTTTTCGGCTGGTTGTCGAAATTTCGCATTGGAAGCGGTGTTCTGGCATTGCCCCAGGATTCACCTGCTCTGGCGGGCTTGGATGCCTATCTTGCAACAGGTGGCGCGCTGCCGCCTTGGTGGGATGAGCAACGGCAAGCTGACTACCTGGAAGCCGGTGAGCCTCTCGAGTTTTCGGCCATGAAGTGGGGGACAACCGGACCCTTGGCGCTTACGCATTTCTTGCGTGAAAGTGGCGAGATCGAGCATGCCTCACCGCCCGAGGTATTGTACCCGATCCCACCAAACCTGAAATTCTATTTCCACCGTCGACCGCTGCATATTCACCGTGCGATCAAGGAGAACACCCAGTCGGTTCACCTTTATGCGACTGGATTACGCGTGCGTCTGGAAGATGGCCCGCCACGGAACGGGAGCTACATTGATGTTCTGGCGCGCGAGCATGGTGTCTCTCCCCTTGAGTATCCGGTGCGTCCTCGTCCCAAACGAGATGCGGTCGACACTGAACCGTCCGCGGACTGAACGTTGATTGTTTGAATGACACCAGCCCTGCCTGACCCCTCTGTCGTCGAAGCAACCGACCTGCTTGTTCTCAAATCCATGGATGAGGCGCGTAGAGTTTCATTCGGGCTATATGATCGCGATGGGCAGCCCATGCCCAACACGGCTGTCGGGGGCGTGAAATACTATACCCAGCCCGTCACCCATCTGGACAGCTGGCCCGATGGAACGGTCGACGGGCCTGAGCGGATCTTTTACGGCGGCCATGCAACGGATCAGTTTGGTTTCACCATACTCAATTCGATTGGCAGGCTTTGGGCGCTCGACCGTGTGGCGACCGACGTTCCTATCCTCTTTCACAGCAATTTACGGCAACGTCGTGTTCCGTTTCTGCGTCCCATGCTGGATTTGCTGTCGGTCCCAAATCCCATCCTTTTCTACAAAGGGCCGTTTCGTGTTGGTTCTGCTGTCATTCCCAATGATCAATTTGGGGAGCCTTTGGGCGGCCTGGCAACAGAGCGTTTCCGAGAATGGCTGGCGAGCCGCCTGCCACCTGCTGGACCTGTTCAGAAAGGGCGCCGTGTCTACCTAACGCGCACCGCGCTGCCGGACACTATGGGACGATTTGCATGCGAGCGCATCCTTGAGCAAAATCTCGAAGCAAACGGCTACGAGATCATTGCGCCCGAGACATTGAGCATGATGGAGCAGATCAAGCTCTATCAGGACGCAGAGACGCTTTTGTTCTCTGAAAGCTCTGCACTTCATCTATATGCGCTAGTGCGTCGGCCCGAACAAAAGGTTGGCGTGGTCTTGCGCCGCAGGACCCTGCCGCCTTTGATCACCGCGCAATTGTGTAGCGTTGTGCAGTCGCCATTCGAAACCATCGACGCAATCGATGAAATTTACTGGCCGCCCAAAACAGGCGGTAACATGTCGCTTGCACAGCTTGATTTTGGCAAACTTCATGATGTGTTGAGCGTCTCCGGCTTTGTCTCTCCGAAGACAGCATGGCGTGCGCCTACATCTGAAGAGGTAGATGCGTCGCTGCAGTCAGGGCTAGAGGCCGGTCAGACCCTTCTGACCGAGGACCAATACGGCCAGTTCCTAGAGCAGGTGCGGCTATTGAGGCGTCAATATGGGCGTGCAGAAGCGCGCAAGAGGATTCCTCACATCAAAATTCCGTAGTTTCGACCGGGCTCTTGATCCTGTCACAAACGCCGTTTCGTTCGTAGTCGCTGCTCTATGCATGCTGAGAATTCCCCGACGGAGGTCAGGATGCAGCTTTGATCATCTGCGCAATTTCGGCGATTCCCTCCAGAGTGGGGGCTGTTAAGAGCTTTGGCGAGATTTTGCGGATCGTATCCAGCTCAAGTTCCCACCAGCTCAATTGCAAGAGAGCGTCCACAATCTCTGGATCAAACCGATCCTTGATCTTGCGTGCCGGATTGCCGCCCCAAATTTCGTAAGGCGCAATGTCATTGGTAACAACAGACTCGGCTGCAACGACGGCGCCGTTGCCTATTTGAACGCCTGACATCACTACGGAATTTTCTCCAATCCAGACATCGTGGCCGACGACGATATCTCCTCTGGTCGTAGGGTGGCCAGAGACGCTTTCCTTACCAAGCTTCGTCCGAAAGATGTGGCCGAACGGAAAGGTGGTTATCCAATCAACGCGATGATTACCTCCTAGCATGAATACAACGCCGTCAGCTATCGAACAGAAGCTTCCGATCGTGGCAGACGCGCCCTCTCCCCACTGCCTTACGACAATCTTGTTGTCCCCATAGGTGAACCGGCCGACAAACATCTTTGATTCGCCAAACTTGCGGATGCGATCTTTTGTGGGATCAGGCACAGCTTGTTTCCTCTTGTGGGTCATCATGCGACTACTCGCAGGCTAAGGCCAGATGACCAAACTTCGTATCATTGTAGATCTTTTACACCTGCGGAAATGCTTGAGGTGGTCAGCCCGGCCATCCGCAATTTTCGCCAAGCGCGCCGCGATACGCGCGCTGCGGGTTCGGCGCCGTTAAGTGTCAGAACGCTTGCGCCGCGAGATCTGTAAATCTCGACACCAGTTCGCATCATCTCAGCACATTGTTGGTTGCGTGCCATTTCGCGGTTGGCCCGCCTTGCGCGTGTCGCGTGCCGCTCTGGCGGCATACGGGAAATTACGCGTTTCACGCCGACTTTTAGTGAGATGTCGAGGTGGAACAGCATGTCGGGCGTCGGCACTGCCGCGAGAAGTTCAGCGTAGACTTCAGGCTTGTTGGCATTGAACGCGAGGTAGGCACACCGCTGTAGAAAGCCCTCATCGACGAAGACGGTGCGCCCTTGGCTCGACGCATATTCGGCGGCGGCCCAAGAGAAAATGAATTGAGCGGTAAGCGCTTTTTGGCGTGTTGTTCCCAGTTCCGTGAGGTCGTCTAGGGTCTTGCGGACCCAAGGGTTACGGTCTCCAAAGTTCTTTTCGAGATCACTTGTCGTATTCGGATCGAATGTTCGCCGGCGCAGTTGTCCGGATCTCACGACATCCAATCCGGCTTCCACCAATTGAGTGTGCAGCGTCACCATTAGCTGGGTTTTGCCTGCTCCGGGAGGTCCAGCAAGTTCAATGATTGGCATATCGACCCCAAGCTGCGTGACCCTCGCTGTCGTGCAGGGATGCCCTGCAATCTACGGCGGGCTTGATGGTCAATGGCAGAGGCTCGCAGAGACCCAAGTCCACACTTCGTGTGGTCCTAAGTGCTGAGCGGCAAGCGAATCTGCGATCTGGCACGGTTCGGTGTCCCGGATTTTGGTGCGATTTTTCGAAGTGTTGTAACAATCGCTGTCTACTAGCAGCAAGTGGGCGCGAGCAATGCAAAGCCCGCCAAGGAACGCGAATGCTCAGGCAATCTCGCAGATTTCGTCCAGAAGCTCGCCAAGCTGACCTGAAATGATTTCGGGCCGATGCGCAAAGGCCTGCTCGAATGCAGCTTCCCGCCAGACTTGGCGGACAACATTGTCCACATCAAGCACTTGAGCCATGCGTCGCATCAATCTGCGGGTCTGGTTTGGCGGATATAGAAGAGAGATCAATTTTTCTGGCAGAGTCTCCTGCATGACAGGACCATCTGGTCCAATCACGGGAAGACCGAAGGTCAGACCCAGAGCAATTGATCCCGAGGAGAACACTTCGCTAAAGGGGGCAACGAATGCATGTGCGCTTCCAAAAATCTCTGGCACGTCTGCGGTTGGAACGTAGTCCGGTAGTGTTGTTACCATCGGCAAGCGCGAGATCTGCTTTACCAGACGGCGCATGTTCCGCGGGGTTCTCCCAGCAATGGTCAGCTTCCAATTGTCCGGGCGTCGTGTCTGAAGCAGATGTGTCGCCTCTGACAGATGCCCGATACCTTTCTGTCCGCGCATCACGCCAAATTGCAAGAAGTGGACGGGGCCATCGGGAAGCGGACGTGCAAGCGTGGTTTCGGCTGGTTCGTAGAATCCTAGATAGCTTGGATGAGCGATGACGCGGCACTTTTCGGGCGCTGCGCCAAGCGTGTCGACCACGAAATTGCGGGCATGGTCTGAATGGACATGAATGCGATCTGCGACATCGACAAGCGCGCTGCGTGCTTCAGCAAATGTTTCCGGGTCGCGATTGGCGTGTGGGGTTCTGTTGTGGATTGTCCACAGGATCCGCCCGCCCCGTTCTCGAAACATGTTCATATGCTCAATGTGCCAATCTAGCGTCGCCTTGTTGCCCTCGCGGTTGCGACTCTTGGCAAACATGCGGTCTTCCCAATGCAGGTGCAGGATGACAGGAGCGTCTGTGCGTTCTTGAACGGCCTCGACCTGAGGGAATTTTCGCAGTGGCAGGTACGTGTAGCGGCCCTGAAGGCCGGAATACATCAGCGTTTGATAAGGGTTACTGCCACTGCCCAGAAGGTTGCAAACAGGGATCGGCGTCATGGAGTTCTTTCGTCACACGGCAAGCCGAAAGCTCGACACCGCGTTTGCAGAATTGGGTTTCCGCGAGTTTGGTCTGTCCGTCCGATACTGGCAAGATGATCCTGCCTTCGCCAAGTCTTTGGCAGCGTCGGACCGTTTTGATATGCAGGATTTGCGCCACTGGGCGGTCTATGATCTGTCAGGGTGCGAAGTTTGACGTGATTGGAGATCATCTCAGTGAACGGTCCCTTGCTAATCTCAACCATGAAGAATGAGGGGCCATACATTCTGGAATGGGTCGCTTATCACCAGCATATCGGGTTTTCGGACTTTCTGATCTACACCAATGATTGCGAAGATGGCACGGTGGAGATCCTAGAGCGTTTGACCGAGATGGGGGTCGTACGGCACGAGCCCAACAAGGTGCTTCGGCGTGGTCCGCACAAGAGCGCTTTGAAGTATGCTTTTGAGCATCCGCTGACCCGGTCGGCTGAGTGGATCATGGTCAGTGACGTTGATGAGTATCTCAATATCCACATTGGCGAAGGAACAGTTCAGGAGCTGATTGCGGCACAGCCAGCGGAGACGGACTCGATTCCAGTGACTTGGAGACTGTTCTCTCACGATGGGCAGACGGCATTTCGGGATGAGCCGGTCATTGCCCAATTTACAGATGCCGAGCGATCCATGGCGCAGGGTGGATTCCCCGACCGCTTCGTGAAAACCGTTTTTCGCAAGCTCGAACAGGTCGAACGACTTGGGCTGCACCGCCCCGTCGTCGCGTCAGAGCATGTTGAAACCTATGTCAGCCGTATGCCTGACGGGACTTTGTTTGATGGGGATATGCGTGATGCGAAGGTCAAAACGCAGTTTGCCTATGATGCCGCGCAAGTGAACCACTATGCCGTGCGTTCTATTGATAGTTTCCTGGTCAAACGGGACCGCGGACGCGCCAATCATGCAAGACAGATTCTCGGCGCGGACTATTGGCAGAAGATGTGTCGCGGCGGTGATGAAGACCGAACGATCCTTCGCCATCTTGACGCGACACAGGCCCGTATCGCGGAGTTGCGCCGGGATGAGCGTCTGGACGCGCTGCATCGGGGAGCAGTGAGTTGGCATACCGCAAAGATCGAGCAGCTGCGCGGACAACCCGCCTTCGAGGCGCTGCGCGAGGAAGTGTTGGAGCTTACGGCGGGTGAGGATCACCTGCGATTGCGAACCGAACCTGCCATGCCCCTGCGACCGGTGGAGGTCATAGACGCGGACGCTTCGACTGGTGGACCACTGGCGGATGAAGCAGCCGCACGTCTGCAACCTCTCCTAAAAGAATTGAGGGATGTGCTTGATGGTCTCGAGCCCGTAGAGGCTGCATCGAAAGCGATTGCTCATCTGGATGCCCTCGAACAGGGTCTGCTTACGCCAGCTGAGCGATAGCCGATCAATCAGTCTGGGGGCGCCTCGCCATCGGGCACAGGTTGGTTTCTGCTCGTCAGCATGAAATACTAGTCGTAGGATTGCTTGGCGGGACCAACCCCGCACAAAGGGAGAGCGTTATGGCACGCAAGGAACGTAAGGCAGAGAAACTGCAGTTTCAGACGACGAGCCGCTCGGGCAGCGAGTTTCGGACGTGGTTCCGGGGCGAACATACGAACGCGCTTCCGCACAATCATCAGTTCTTCCGGCCCGGCGCGATTGAGAAATACGTGCTGAAGGGCTGGGCGCCTGAAGAACCTTTCATTGATGTGAACACCCAGGTCACCGCGTTCGGGTCCTGTTTTGCGGCCAATATCTCGAATTGGTTGTCGAAGCGTAATTACAACGTTCTCAACAAGGCGGCTGATGCCGGCCGTGCTTATGTGGTCGCGTGCGGTGAAGGCATGGTGAACTCCTTTGTGATCCTTCAACAGTTCGAATGGGCGTGGGAGGGCAAGGATTTCGGGCAAGAGCTCTGGCACGGTTATGATGCCACCGCCTACGGTCAGGATCCGGAGGTGCAGGCGCAGACCAAAGCGATGTTTGATGAAACCGATGTGTTCATCCTGACATTCGGCCTGTCCGAAATCTGGTACGATGAGCCGACCGGCAACGTATTCTGGCGCACCATTCCGAAGGATGCCTACGACCCAGAGCGGCATAAGTTTCGGGTTTCGACCGTCGAAGAGAACAAGGCCAATATGCGCAGGATCTATGATCTGATCCGCAAGCATCGGCCAGACGCAAAGATCATCTTCACGTTGTCACCGATCCCGCTACAGGCAACGTTTCGCGATAATTCCTGTATGACTTCCAATGCAGTGTCGAAGGGCGTGCTGCGCGTGGCAATCGACGAGCTCTACCGTGAGCTGAAGGATGAAGGGGTGCTGCACTACTGGCCCTCCTATGAGTTGATTACGGACGCGTTTGGGCAGCCTTACAAGGATGATCGCCGCCATCCCAAGGATGAGGTGCTTGATTTCATCATGCTGTTGTTTGAGCGGACGTGGTGCCTCGACAGCGAGATGGACGAGGCGGACCAACTGCGCGGGTTTGTGATTGCAGGCGCTGCCGCTGGCCTGTTTCCCAGCGTGTTGAAGCGGATCTGCGAAAGCAAGAAGACCTTCCGCTTGCAGCGGTTTCTGGAGCGAGAGCAGATCGCGGATGATCCGCGGGTCGAAAAGGCTTTGCGCGGGTTGCTGGGCATGCTGGTCGAGGCATGGTCGAGCGAGGCCGCAGAGCATGAGACGGGTGACGAGACAGCCGCTTAGGTGGGCGAAGGTGGCCGGGGCGATGTTTTCGCCACCAGATCGCAATCCTGCATGCACCGCCAAGCCCGCCTAAGGTTCCTGATCTGAGGGCTTGCACCGTTTAATTCCAACACCGTGACGCCCCTTGAGCGGTATATTTCGAGAGCGGATCTCATAGCCGTTTCGATTGTCGGGAGCACTTCCAAAGTCGGCATCAACCTGCGCCGCCGGACAGCTTGCCTTTCGGGTGGCAATCGCGAGATCGCGCGTTCCAAGCCCTGTTGAAAGTCGATCGTGATGTAGATTATCAAGTCGGGAACAGGTTGCTGGCGTACAACCTCTAGATACCGATCTAGTGTCCCACCCGTGTGGGCCAGATGTGCATTTCGCTGTAAGAGGCCTTCGTCAACGAAGCCGAGATCAATGCGATGCGCCTGGATCTGCAGCGCGGACCAGGTTTCCATCCCTTGATTTAGTCGTTTTCGTTTGCTGGATCGAACGTCGCCCAGAAGTTCGGGGATGGCTTTGGCCACCTCTGGATGCGACCTGGCGAATGTTCCAAGCAAATCGAAACGCCCACTCTCTTGCAGCGCCAACGAAAGCGTTTCGGCGTGTATTGACCGCAGGCCAATGCGTCTCGTGTGGTTATGAAGAAGTTGAGCGAGTTGCGTTTTCCCTCCACCAGGAGGGCCCGCGAACTCAATGAATTTCATCAGATCGCGATGCGTTCACACAGAATGTGATGCATCTCACCATTTTCCGCAGGACCATCGAGAACCTTGCGGCGCTCTTTCGGCTCGAAACCCGCAGCGCGAAGCATGGCGTCGACATCTTCGATGGCCATGCAGGTGTCCATTGTCTCGTTTTCATCCGGCATACGCGTCTCGCCAGTATTGTGGCCCAACTGGATAATGCCATGTCCACCAATTTTAACGATGCGCGCAAATTCACTCAATGCGACCTTGGCGTCCTTGAATGTAATGATGTTGCTTAAAAAGCGTGTCGAAACGAGGAGATCGAATTGCGCATCATCAAAGGGTACGTCAAAGGCCGAAGCTGCACGAGCGTCGATCCCGTCGAACGCATCACCCAAATCGGCAGCGGCGGCATCGATCATATCCTGTGAGATTTCGACGCCGGAGATTGAGTAGTTCCGCTCGCGATAGAGCGGAACGAACCGCCCAGTGCCAAATGGAATGTCAACGACCGCGAGGTCGCGCGGCAACTGATCCAGCAGCTCTGCCATCTGTTCGTGCTCAATATGCCACCAACCCTGGCGACGCCGCTTGCGATTGTAGATCTCAGCAGTCCGACCGTAATAGCGATCGCCTTTTGGGTTCGGATTTGGCATCGGGCGCTCCTTGAAATCTCTAGCCTCAATAGGCTGATCGGAAGCTCATTTCAAGAAAACGCGCAGTCTGGCTGTTGAGCAGGCATCAGAGCGACGCCGCAGAGCGGCCCGCCTGATCATAGTGCCCTGACAGCGTGCGGAGCGCGGATGCGATTTCGCTGAGCTTTTCACCCGACAATCCGGTTCGCTCAATACCCTCAAGCAAGCATTGATTGCGGACGTCACGGTAACGTTCACACAACGCGCTGCCGTCTTCAGAGGTGGAATAAAACACTTCCTTACCCCGCTTTTCGGACTCCAGAAGTCCATGTTTCAGCAGTTTCCGAAGGGCATAGTTCACTGTGTGGATGTCTTCGATATTGAGCAAAAAGGCGATATCCGTCAGCCGCTTTTCCCGCGCCCGATGGTTCACATTGTGCAAAACGAGGATTTCGAGCGGCGACAGGTCGAGGCCTCCGGCAGCGCTCATGCAGCGTTGCATCCACCGATTGAAGGCGTTGCCCGCGATTATCAGGCCGTACTCAAATTCCGATGCCTCCCAGCCCTCGCCATCCGCCAGGTGGCGGGACGAAACGATACGGCGACGCGGCTTGGGAGCGGTAGACATGGCGGTTTCCTCAACGATTTATTGGAAAATCATAGGGATTTGGCAGAGAAAGGCACGTCGTTTTTGGCGTTTGGGGCTTACTGGCTCACATGCGGACCGTAGTAAGACTGGTACCATTCAACAAATCGCTCGATGCCGGACCGGATGTCTGTCTTTGGTACATACCCGGTCAAGTCACGCAACAATCGGTTATCAGCCCATGTCGCCGGGACATCTCCAGCCTGAATCTCCATGTAGTTGCGCTTTGCCGTTATGCCGAGCGCCTGTTCGATCGCATCAATAAAGTCGGTCAATTTTTCGGACTTCCCGTTGCCGATGTTCACCACTCGGAACGGGGCGACCGGTGAGAGGGTGTCGACCGCGCCAATTGGCTCGGTCCCCGGAACAGCATCAATCAATAACGAGATCGCTCGGACGAGATCTTCGGAATAGGTGAAATCGCGCCACATCTCTCCATGGTTATAGATGTCTATCGGTCGACCATCGAGAATGGCGGAGACGAACTTGAAATAGGCCATGTCGGGACGCCCCCATGGTCCATATACCGTGAAGAAGCGAAACATGGTTGTCGGAAGGTCATGCAGGTGTGCATAGGAATGCCCCATGGCTTCCGTAGCCTTCTTGGTCGCGGCATAGATAGTGAGCGGTGTGTCAGCCTTCTGTCGCTCGTCAAATGGCATTATGGTATTCGCTCCATACGCTGATGACGTCGAAGCCATCAGCAGGTGTCTCACTGCGTGAGTACGGGCTGCTTCCATGACGTTGAAGGTGCCCACGACATTGGTATCGACATAGGCGCGAGGGTTCTCCAGCGAGTATCGCACCCCTGCCTGTGCGCCCAGATGCACGATCACTTCGGGGTGGGCGAGGTCGGAAAAGCTTGAAAAATTATTGGCGTCTTCCAACGCGCCCTCATGAAATGTGAAGGCTCCAAACTCTCTTAGTTGGGCGAGCCGCGCCTGTTTAAGGGAGACGTCATAGTACTCGGTCATGCCGTCATGGCCGAAGACTGTGTGACCTGCGGACAGGAGCAACTTGCACAAATGGAAGCCAATGAATCCCGCAGCGCCAGTGACCATGATGCGCGTCAATGTGTGCCTCCAACCTCTTGTCGTTCGAATTGCTCGAATAGCGATAGGTCAGATCGCGGGACGGAGGCAACCTGACAGTTGAGAACTGATCGGGCCGTAGGCTCGCTGCGTCACATGAATGACGCCAGAGAACGTCCAGCCAGACTACCAGATAGTAGTCGAACGGACCGAATTGCTCATGCGACGCTGTTAGGGATTGGCCCCTTCCGTGGGTCGTTTGCCTTGTGCAGGAGAGATCGTTCACATGATGCGTCGCGTCTTCGCCCCGTTGTTTTTAACCCTCGCGACTGCGGCAGGTGCACAAGATGCAGTGCCGGCGCGCACGATCGTCGTCATGGACGGATCTGGTTCGATGTGGGGTCAGATTGATGGCCGCACGAAGCTTGAAATCGCGCGCGAGACGGTTGCCGAGGTTGTTGGCGGTTTGCCTGCCGAACGACAGATCGGATTGATCGCTTATGGTCATAGAACGCGTGGCGACTGTTCAGATATTGAGATCATGGTTCCGCCCGCCGCTGGGACGGGGTCAGCCATTCTCGATGCTGTGAACAACATGCGGTTTCAGGGGCGTACTCCATTGTCCGAGGCTGTGCGCCGCGCCGCTGTCGAGCTTCGCTTTACGGAAGATCCGGCCACTGTTGTTCTGGTGACGGACGGGCTCGAAACCTGCAATGCCGACCCCTGCGCATTGGGAACGGAGTTGGAGCAGGCGGGCCTCAACTTCACAGCACATGTCGTTGGCTTTGGCCTTACCGCAGAAGAAGGTGCGCAGGTCTCTTGCCTCGCTGAGAATACGGGCGGCTCCTACTTTGAGGCCTCCGATGGAGCAGCACTGACTGACGCTTTGGATCGGACCATCAATGCAAGCGCGACTGTCGTTGTAGAGCAACCGGCAAGCCCGCCACCGCCGCCGCAACCGCTGGCCTCGCTAGAGGCGGCGGACAGCGCGGTCATTGTCAGCCCGCTGGTTGTGACGTGGGACGGGCCTGGCGGGGAGGATGACTATATCGATATTGCACCAGCAGATCAGCCGCGGGGTCGCTGGCTTAGCTGGGCGCCGCTTGGCGAGGGCGATACTGTTGTATTACGCATGCCGCCTGATCCGGGTGAATATGTTCTGCGTTACGTCTCCACCGACGCGCCCGATCCGATCGTTGCCTCCCGTCCAATCACGGTCATTGAGGGTGAGTTCGTTCTCGACGGTCCGGCTTTTGCTGAGCCTGGTGAGTTGATGACGGTACATTGGCGCGGTCCGGGGGGTGATGAAGACTATCTCGACGTCATGGATGCAACATCGAATGCGACCCAGAACGAGCCCACCTGGGCATGGGTGAGTGAAGGAAATCCGGCGCGCTTCCATGCTCCGGTGGAACCCGGCGAGTACAACCTCCGCTATGTCGTTCAGGGGGAAAGCACCCGTGCTGTCGGTTTGGCTGTTCCATTGACGATCCTTCCAAGTACGGCGCAGATCGTCGCCCCCGCTGCGGTGCAGCCGGGATCGGAGTTTCCGGTCCGTGCAGAAGGGCCGATCAACGGGAATTTCTGGGTCGATATCGTGACACCGGGCTTCACAGATTTTAGCGGAGAGATCGACTACTTCTATCTGACCGAAACAACACCAGAGGTGAGTGAGAGCAGTCTAACTGCACCAAGTGAGCCGGGTCAGTATGAGTTGCGCTATGTGATCGAGGACAATCGCTTTAATCGTCGCATCATTCGTCGCGTCCCGATCGAGGTGAGCGTGAGTGCACCTGCCGATGCGGCGATCCCGCCACATGCCGCCTCCGCCCCCGCAACTGTCTCCGAGCCCCCTGCACCCGCAGCATTGCAGCCCATAGTCCCATCCGCTCCCGCAGATGATGGCGAGCAGTCGATCCTGAATGAGGATGTGGGTCTGACATGCGAGGGGATTGATCCATGTGCCGTTGCAGATGCCCAGACCGGTCTGGAGCTGACGCTACCTGCCAGTTGGTACAGCGACTTTCCTGTGCAGACCTCCGACGGCGTTCGCGCCAGCTTCTTTGGTCCTGACGGGGATCCAACCGTGACGCTCAACGTCCCAAATGCGCCGGGTCAGTGTCGTGAAACTGCGCAAGGGACGCTGTGTGGTCCTGACCCAAGGGATCCAGCCTTCCGTCTGATCCAAACCTCGCTCGGCGCGCCGGCAAAGGCACCCGAAACGGACGCTGCTGATCCAACCCAAGCCCTGATCGAGGGCATTCTCGGGGGTGTTGCGGAGAATGGAGGTGGAGAGGGGGCCGCCATGCTGCAGGAAATGCTGGGTGGCATGAACCTGCAGGATTTGCAGGACTTCGCGACCAATGGTGGGGCGCCCGCAGCGGCACCAGCCGCCGAGTCGATTCCGGTGCCGCTGAACGGACGCGACCCCGACGCCCTGCTTGAGCAGATTCTCGGCCAATGAGCAAAGCCAGAAAGATGGACCCGATGATGAGAAATGCCGTTATCGCCGCAGTGATGATGTTGCCTGCCGCCGCTATGGCTCAGAACGAGCAGAAAATGCTCTACGCCCAGTGTTCTGCTGGGCAGGGCTGCGAATGCCAGTTGAGCAATGTCACATTGACCGAGGCCGCCGTGCTATTGGCTGTTCCCCGGCCACAAGGGGAGTTCACATTGGTGCGGGAGGGAAATGCACTGACGCTCGACCCTCGCAGCATCGATGATCTGCACCGGTCCTATGGTGGATCCGGTCAATGTGAGATTGACCTGTTTCCAAACGAGCCCGACGGTGGCTCGGGCGGCATCGTTCCCCGTGACGGTCTCTGGCAAATTGCGCTCGATGATGTGCAGTTGACCCAGTGCAATCCAATGGTGTCACAAATGCTGACGGCCAGCGGCGTGCTGAATCAACCTCCCCAAAGCCATCGGATAGAGTGGGGTGGGGAGTTCGATCCCCGTCAGCTTGACCGCATGAATGAACCCGGCCAGCGGATCGAGTGGCGCCGCAGCGGTCCGAACAGCTTCACCGGCGAGATTTTCGAGGTAAACACCTGCCAAGGTGCAGATCCCTGCACGGATACCAGCGTCGATGTCAGCGCCACCATAACGTCTCCCACGACTATTCGAAGTGAGACCGTTCTGTCACTTCTGACGATGATGGGGGATGCTGGTGGTATGGCTGAGATGCAGGCGCTGGGCTTGGCGAGCTGCCGGGCCCGCATGATGTTCGACATGACCCATCAAAGCGACTGAGTGTTGCGCAGGAAAAGACCCAGGACGCCCGTTGCCAATGGCTGCGGGCGTCTCGTTTTTGTGGCCCTTGAAACTTTTCATGGTCGTTCACGTGGCTGACTGGGAACAAACAGAGGAGTTCCCATGAAAACCGCCGCAGCCTTCGCCCTTGCCCTTTCAACCCTTGGACTTGCCGCATGTGGTCCATCATCTGAGCCGATGGCCTCCGAAATGGCCGGAAGGGTTGTCGTGGACATGACCCCCAGCCTGACATTCACGCCTGAGACGGTCACAATCAGCGCGGGGGAGAGCGTTACCTTCCGCAACGTGTCTGGATTTGCGCATACGGTCTCGACCACGCCAGCAACACCTGCGCAAGCGGCAAGCGTCTCACTGCCAGAGGGGGCGATGGCGTTTGACAGTGGCTCAATTGCCGCCGGTGGCACGTTCACCCAGACCTTCACTGTTCCGGGCACCTACCGCTACTTTTGCGATCCCCACCACGGGGCGGAGATGGTCGGAACGATTGTTGTGACGGCATCCTAAATCCGAAAGCCCACCCCGGCAGCTTTGATCGCCGGGGTGGGGCGGCAGGGTCAATTTCGTCAATATTTTCCTGAATGAGGTCCAGCAGAGGCGTTGTCTGATGGCGCCGCCGCAATTGGGCGGGTTCGCTGTCAGAGCGTGTCGTTCCTGCCTCTTCTGGTTTCGGCAGTTGTAGGAGGCGGTATTTCTCATCCCGGGCCCAATTTCGGGCCAAATCCAGCGATGCACCAAGACCGTGAAGATATGCACGCATGCCGTCTGGATCAGTGCTCAGCTGACGAGCGTGATCCCAAGGTCGAAAAGTTCTGCGGGCCTGCCCTCCTCGGCCTTTGGGGCGCGCAGATCAAAGGCGCGCCCGCCACCGTTTGGTCCGGCCCAGATCCGCAGGCCGAACCCTTTCACGACCGTATCGGCAATGCGAACCTCACCGGGTTCTGGTGATGGATATCCGTCAACCAGTACTGCCGTAAGGTTCAGGCGCTGGACCAGATCAGTACTCCACCACCGCGCGGATGGACTTGCCTTCGTGCATCAGGTCGAAGCCGCGATTGATCTCATCAAGGCTCAGCTTGTGGGTGATCATGGGGTCGATCTCGATCTTACCGTCCATGTACCAGTCCACGATCTTGGGCACGTCCGTCCGGCCGCGCGCGCCGCCAAAGGCCGTACCGCGCCAGGAGCGTCCGGTGACGAGCTGGAAGGGACGGGTGGAGATCTCGGCCCCCGCAGGCGCAACGCCGATGATGATGCTCTCACCCCAGCCCTTGTGCGCCGACTCCAACGCATCGCGCATCACCTGCACATTGCCCGTAGCATCGAAGGTATAATCGGCCCCGCCCTTGGTTAGGTTGACGAGATAGGGGACCAGATCTCCCTCCACCTCTGCCGGATTGACGAAATCGGTCATGCCAAAGCGGGTCGCCATTTCAACTTTTGAGGGGTTGAGGTCGACACCCACGATCTGGTCCGCGCCGGCGAGGCGCAGGCCCTGAATGACATTGAGACCAATGCCGCCAAGGCCGAAGACGATGGCGCGGCTTCCGATCTCTACCTTCGCGGTGTTTATCACCGCGCCAATGCCCGTGGTCACGCCGCAGCCGATATAGCAGACCTTGTCAAACGGCGCGTCCTCGCGAATTTTGGCCGCCGCAATCTCTGGCATGATGGTGAAATTCGAGAAGGTGGACGTGCCCATGTAGTGGAAGATCGGATCACCATCGAGGGTCGTGAACCGGCTTGTGCCGTCTGGCATAAGGCCCTGTCCCTGCGTCGTACGGATTGACTGGCAGAGATTGGTTTTGGGATGCAGGCAGTACTCACACTCCCGACATTCGGGGGTGTAAAGCGGGATGACGTGATCGCCCGGTTTCAGGGAGGTCACGCCCGGACCCACCTCGCGAACGATGCCAGCGCCCTCGTGACCGAGGATCGCGGGAAAGATCCCCTCAGGGTCCGCGCCGGACCGCGTGAACTCATCTGTGTGACAGATCCCGGTGGCCATGATTTCCACCAAAACTTCCCCTTGGCGGGGACCGTCGAGGTTCACTTCGGTCACTTCGAGGGGCTTGCCCGCTTCGATGGCGAGGGCGGCACGGGTTTTCATGGAATATCCTCCGGTGGTCAGTCTTTTGCGTAAGCGTGGGACAATCAGGGCGCTGTCGCAACGCCTTTTGCGCACGTGTCAGCGTTCGATTGCGACAGGTCCCTGTCAGGTTGCGCCCCTACAATGACGTCATTGCCAGCGTGTTTCCGATGCGCGAAGCACGGTGCCGGAAGGAGATCAGTTGATGACGCAGCTCTGGGCACGAACGTTGATGGCCGTGGCGATCGGCTCGTTCGGTGCGATGGGAGCCTGGCTCATCGGACTGCCCGCGCCGATGTTGATGGGCCCCGCTCTGACGGTTACGGCAGCTGCTATCGCAGGGGTTCGACTGCATATGCCGGTTCGGTTGCGCGATGCCTCATTTATCGTGATCGGCACGGGTATGGGTGCTGGTGTGACCCCCGAAACACTTGAGGCAATGCGCACCTGGCCGTTCAGTGTTGTGATGCTGGCCGTTTCAATTGGTGCGATCCTGCTTGTCGGTGCGATGACGGTGGCCCGGCTGTTCGGCCGGGATTGGCGGACAGCCACACTTGCGGCCTCTCCCGGACATTTAAGCTACGTTCTGGGGTTGGGATTGGACGTGCGCGCAGACGTACCCTTTGTGACCGTGGTGCAAAGCTTGCGGCTGCTGGCGTTGACGCTGCTCGTTCCCGTCGTCGTGGTGTTGGGAGGCGATCTGGATGCACCTGCTGAGGCCCCCGCCGCCATGGCGTTGCCGATACTGGTCGTGGTCTTGGCCGCAGGAACCGGGCTCGGTCTTATTTTGAGCCGTTTCGGCGTTCCGGCGGCATTGCTTTTGGGAGGCATGTTCGCGTCTTCCCTTTTGCACGGGGCCGGTTGGGTCTCTGGCGGTGTGCCGCTGTGGCTGACCATTCCGGGCTTTCTGATCATGGGTACGCTGATCGGCACACGGTTCGACGGAACCCGTTGGGCGACCTTGCGTAAGGCCCTAGGTGCATCATGCGCGCTTACTCTCATTTCGATTGTGATTTCGTTATCAGGGGCCACACTGGTCGCTTCGGTGACCGGATTGCCTGTCATGCAGGTCCTGATTGCCTTCTCGCCCGGCGGTGTTGAGACAATGGCGGCGATGGCCGTTTTGCTTGATGCGGATCCAGCCTTCGTCGCGGCCCACCACGTTCTGCGTCTGTTTGTACTGACCGCGCTGGTTCCACTCATCCTGCGTCTTGGCCGACAGGATGATGCCTTCGGCGAGGATACTTCCAGGAAGTGAAAGTGGCTTAGGATTATAGCGGACGACCATTCAATCAGTCAGGATCGACGCGGCCCCGCAATGCTTTCTTCTGGCCCGTTGCCTTTTTCGCTTCAATCCTGCGGCGCTGGCTGGCCCGTGTCGGTTTCGTCGGGATGCGGCGTTTCGGGCGCTGGCAGGCGGCGCGGATCATGTCGATGAGCTTGGTTTCGGCCTCTTCCCGATTCATGGCCTGGGACCGATGGGTTTGCGCGGTGACGATCAATGCCCCGTCTTTGGTCCACTTTCGGCCTGCTATGCGGCGCAGGCGTGCTTTAACGTCACCGGGCAAATTGGGTGAGCGCTCCGCTTCGAAGCGGAGTTCGACCGCAGTTGACACCTTGTTGACGTTTTGCCCGCCGGGACCGGATGCGCGGGTGAATTGCTCAGTCAATTCCCAGTCTTCAATCGTGATGCGGTCGTTGATGTGCAGGGGCATCGGTTCGTCCTCAATGGAGAAGGGGCCCGCAATGCAGGCCCCTTCAAATCTTAGAATTCGTGAGCTGGGGCGGATGACCGGCTAGGTTATCCACCTAAGCAAAGGAAGTGTCAGCGGGGGTTGCCCCGTCAGACGCGCACCTCATGCTTGAACCCGACCACCTGCTCCAACGTCTCACTCGACATCAGATCACCTCCTTTCAGTTGCTTCGTTCAGCATAGAGGGTGGCAGATCGGGCGCTCAAGTCAAGCGGCAGACCGTCGCGCCACTGCAGCAAAGGGGATCAATGCCAGAGCAGCCAGCGCCAGCTTCACCCCAAAATCGGCCACCGCGAGGCTGACCCACAGCGGCAATTCCGGGCCCATGCCAAGGAGCGGCACGATCTCGCGCGCCCAGCCATTGGGTTGCGCAGGGTCGATGAAGATGAACAGGGCGGAAAACGCGATGGTGAAAAACAGCGCGGTATCGACGGTGGATCCGACCAGCGTAGACGCAAGTGGCGCACGCCACCAATCGCGATCGCGCAGCCGATCGAAGATTACCACATCAACGAGTTGTGCCACGAGGAACGCGATGCCAGAGCCGATTGCGATGCGCAGGCTGACCAGCGGGCCGAACTCACCTTCGATCTGACTGCCGATGAGCGAGCAAGCCACACCAACAGCAAAGCCAACCAGCACAACACGGCGGGCCGCGTCACGTCCCAGAAGACGATTGGTAAGGTCGGTTACCAAGAAGGCGATAGGATAAGTGAAAGCACCCCAGGTCAGCCAATCACCAAAGAGGTGCTGAACCAGAATGTTTGAGGCAACGACGACGGCGGCCATGGCGGCCACACCGATCAAGAATCCACGGGACATGAGTTATCCTTTCCGTTTTTTATAGAGGGTCGCGGATGACCTCTTCGCGCACCGTGCGCGGATCGGGGGGCATTAGCTGGGGCGTTGCGAATTTGCAAGCGTTGCTGACGTAAGGTCAAAAACTTGCAGGGCTTTGCTTGCAATCTGAGCGAATTTCCGCTGACTTGCGCTCTATCGGCTCCCGCCCCCTGAGTCTGTGGTCCAAAGGATAATTCAATGCTCCGTCCCCTTGCCCTATCTGCCCTGTTGATGACCTCTCCTGTCTACGCGCAAAGCATCATTGTTGGCCTCGGCTCCGACAATTTCGATGATGGGCCGGAGGCTGCAAGCTTCCTGCTGGAATCCCGTTATGACGTTTTCAGCAACCTTGGCCCGTTCGAGCTGCGCAGCGGTGCTGCTCTGGAAGTTGACGAAGACGGTGACGCGTGGGTTGGATTCGGTGTGTTCGCAAATGCGCCGCTCACCGAGAATCTGGACTTTGTCACCAGTTTTGCGCCGGGCCTCTACGAGCGTGGAGATGGCGAAGATCTAGGCGGTACGGTAGAGTTCCGCACGCAGGTGGGTCTGTCCTACGATATGGGCAAATCTTCGATTGGCTTTGTTGTAGAGCACAAATCCAACGCGGGCCTTTACGACCGCAATCCTGGCGTCAACTCGGTCTACCTGACCTACGGCATCGACTTCTAAAGTAAGTCGCGTTCGATCAGAACGGCTTTGAAGCCTTCGGGCTTCGTAAATAGATGCGTTTGCCAGCCGCGCTCTGCCGCGGCTGCAATATTGTCCTCACGATCATCCGTGAACAAAAGGTCGGTTCCTGACAAACCGGTGCCCTCTTCCAACATCTGATAGATCTTCGGGTCAGGTTTGATCACGCCCATATGGCCAGAAATGAACCGCTGGTCGAATTCATCGAGAAACGGATATCGTGGCCGGGCCATCTCAAATGTGTCTATGCCGAAATTGCTGAGTGCCATAACGGGAACGCCATTGGCCTTTAGCTGGCGCAACAACGTAACCGACTCGGGAATTTCCGGACTGGCCAGTTCGAGCCAGTGATCCCGCCACCACAGGATTTCGTCTTCCCACTCCGGATGTTTGCGGGCATGCGCTTCAACCATTTGGTCGAGCGGACGTCCGCGATCTACCTCATCATTTACGGCATGCGGCTTGACGTCGGCGAAGAAACGATCTGATCGCGGTTTGCCCAGCCGCGCTTCATAGAAACGTTCTGGTTTCCAGTGGATCAGGACATTGCCGATGTCGAAGATAACGGCCTTTGGCCGGATGTGGTCAGGCATGATGGGTCATCCATTCCTGTGCGTCAGCGCGTTCGGTCACAAGTTCGTTCACGTCCGCGTCGGGGTCGGCGTAGCCTATTGCGAGTCCGGCGAACAGCATGAGGTTCGGCGCTACGTCACAAAACCTGGATACGGTTTCGTGCTGCACGCTCCACGCTTCTTGTGGGCAGGAGGCAAGCCCCTCTTCAACGAGGAGCAGCATGACTGTGTTCAGATATGCGCCGAGATCCGTCCATTGCGCAGCGCCCATTTGCCGATCTACGAACAAAAACAATGCTGCGGGGGCGCCGAAGAAGTCCCAGTTACGTGCAAACCATTCGAGGCGTTTGGCCTTGTCCTCACGCGGGATATCCAGCTTTGCATACATTGCCTCACCAACGGCGAAACGGCGCGTGCGGTATGGTTCTGCGAGCGGCTGGGGATAGACAGGATATTCGGGCGTGTCTGCCTGGCCGGTTGCGCGGCGTGGAGCCATCGCCTCTCGAAATCGGGCCATGCCATCGCCTGTCAAAAGATGCACGTGCCATGGTTGCAGATTTCCACCAGACGCAGTGCGGCCAGCCTTTGCGACAAGACGCTTGAGCAGGTTGGGATCGACTTGAGTTGGCAGAAAGGCCCGCGTGGACCTGCGCTTGGTTACCGCTTCAGAAACCCGCATGTTGATCCCTCCCGTGACACTCGGTTGAGTGATGGCGCAGAAGTTGCGCCAAAACCATGTTTACCGATGGCAAACCGATTGTCCCGGCACAATTTACGAACTGGTTCCAGTGCGTTGCCGTGTTAAGCCGCTGTCATGGATTTTAGGGCAATCTTCATGGGTGTCAGCTTTGCGCTGATGTGGTCGTCCGCTTTCACGTCGGCCAAGATCGCCGTGCAATACGCGCCACCCTTCGCCTTGCTCTGTGTACGGTTCCTGATTTCGGGGCTTATAGCGCTCGCCCTTGCCCGATTTCTGGGGCAGCGCCTGCGCCTTACGCGTGCTCAGTGGTTGGCCGTTGTCGGCTTCGGCCTATGCCAGAATGTTATTTATCTTGGTGCGAATTTCTGGGCGGCGCAGACAATCGATGCGTCTCTTGCGGTGATTGTCGCCAGCTTGCTCCCACTTCTTGTTGCTGGCGCAAATGCTCTTCGCGGCGAGAGACTGAGCGCGGTGGCCCTTGCCGGGCTGGTGGTGGGGCTGGTCGGCGTTCTGGTGATAATGAGCGATCGATTGGGTGGCGGTGCTGATCCGACTGGCGTTGCAATGGTTGTGATTGGTGTTCTCGCACTGACAGCTGCAACTCTTTTGGTACAAGGGGCCTCGCCAGGCGGGAACGTGATCGCGGTCGTTGGCCTTCAGATGCTTGTTGGCTCTGCGGGGTTGCTTCCTTTGTCCTTACTGACCGAGGACCTGATCGTCGACCTTCAGTGGCAGCTTATTGTCGCCTTCACTTACACCACTCTCGTGCCCGGTCTTCTGGCAACGGTGACATGGTTCTTGCTCGTCAATCGCATTGGTCCGACGCGTGCGGCGACGTTCCATTTTCTCAATCCGTTTCTGGGTGTTGCAATTGCTGCGCTGATCTTGGGGGAGGCGCTGGGGCTGCGCGATCTGATCGGGGTCGCCGTCATCATGGGCGGGATCCTGGCGGTTCAGCTGTCGAGGCGCAATTGACCGGTCAGCATCATTTCCTCGTTGGGGCCCGACTCCTCAAACTCCCAATCCGTGTACCATTTGCCGTCCCGCCGGGTCAGTCGAAGGTAGTTTCGTTCAGAGATGTAGCGGTGTTTCTTGCCCAACGGCGGATGGATCGTGATCGGGTAGCCGATCAGGGGGTCTTCTCCGACGGCGGCCAGCGCGCCCAACATGCGCGCATAGCCCCGTCCTGGAGGCGTATGGCTGATGCCTGAGGCGACAAGCTGATGCAGGACGCCGCCGTTTTTCATCAACATCTCTGCCCTTGTCGCGACGTGGATTTCGCCTGAGAGCAGCGTGACGGGCTGTCGGTAGTCCTCAATCTCGCGAACCATCATTCCCAGAAACCGTCGCCAAGACTTGCGGTGTGTTCGGCTTTGCCACTGATCCCGCAGATCGTCCTCATACTGATTTGTGCCCGGCCATACGTAATCAAGGATGAATTCCACCCAGCTTAGGCGCGGCCCGAGGGCGGGAACCGACGACATAACAAAACAGTGCTGCCCATCCCGCCGCTCTGCCAGGGCCGCGTCGAGCCACTGCCAAGACATTTCATCCATCACGCGTTCGGGCGTTCGGCTTGCCCGCAGATCCGGCGCGACGACGCTGAACCCCGGAGCGTCAAACGCCACGCCACCACGCGGCATCGGCTCATCTTCGGCGAGACCCTGCTGGAACAGGCGGAACATTGTGGCGGAGATCGCATACAGGCCCGCACCGACAGCACTTTCTTGCTTTGGGTTCGGATGTGAGCCGTACCCATCGAAAATATCGTGGTCGTCCCACATCATAACCGAGGGAACCCGCGCCAGCATGTGCGCGATATCCTTGCTCGCGTATAGATCGAGGTAACGGTTCAACAGGTGAGACTCAGCCGCCTCGCGCATGCTGCGTGACCAGATGAAACCATCCTTGTCATCGTGATCGGCCTCTTCCCAGGCTTCGATATCTGGGTGTGATTGCAGGATGTCGTCCGCGTAAATCTGGTCGCCGCCATGCAGCATCAATCCGAACGGAGCTTCGGCGTGCTCCTGCGCCAGACGGGACCACAGCCTGTTTCGATCCTCTTCCGACCAGTCTGGATCTTCGTCTTCTTCGCCGTTGCACGAGGCGTAGGCGACACGCACATCACTAGTTAGATCCGTTGCTACGTCGAAGACGGTTTCGTTGAAGGTGTAGTGCGCCCCGGCTTGCGTGGGCAGACTGACCTCCCAACGCAATATGACGACACCAAACTTCTTGTAGAGAGTCGTTGGATCAATGACCTGACCACTGGAATCGCGCACGATTGGCACAGACGAATCGTTCGATAGTGCGGCGACAATCGCGATGTCGCTCTTCTCGGCTGTCGCTTTGCGGGCAAAAAGAAATGGCCCTGCCCGCAGATTGGTCGTCATGTCTTGCCCCTAATTTGATCCTACAGACGTAGATACGCCTTTGAGCAGGTCAAGTTCCTGCAGGACTGAACATGGGACCCTTAGCACCGGTCATTCTGTGTCGGGAATGGTCTGAATTTTACCTCGAAATTGTCGAAAATAAGGCGATCACAATCCGGTTTTGAGGCCGCTCAAATCGGAAAAAAGCGCAGAATTCTGTGGCTTTAAGCCACTTACTCGGCAATACTCTTTGCTAATATAGCCACCGACGGAGCCCCCAACCGTGCGAAGCGTAAGAACTCTATTGGCCCTTTGTGGCCTTTCCGTCATGGCCGGTTGCCAGGATTCACGGATCAGTAGAGATGCGTCTCCTCCGGGTTTGGAGGTGCCGCCGGTCTTGTTGAGTGATGCTGAGGGCGGGGCGATTTTGGAGGCTGGTGAGATCAGCTTTGATCCCAGCAGAGAGCTTTTGAGCTTCGCTGAGGCGGCTGTAAACCAATCCCCTCGCGTGCGCGCCGCCGGGTTTGCGCTACAGGGCGCTTCGGCAAGGGTGCGGGAACAACAGGGCGCGTTTTATCCGCAAGTGTCAGTGGATTTCGAACGCAATCAGGTTGATCAGGCGATCCTCTTTTCCTCTCAGCCGTCATTTAGTGGAAACACGAGCGAATTTCCGACGGAGACGTTTGGTCTGCGGGTCAGTCAAACGGTCTACGATGCAGAGGCGAGTGCTGGCATCGATGTCGCTATGGATGAGCGTGAGGCCGCGCGGGCGAGAACGGATAGCGCGTTCCAGGATGAACTCGACACCGTGCTGACGCTCTACCTTGATGGGATAGAGGCGCTTGAGCGATATCAGGCAGCTGACGCAGCAGTACGTTACCTTTCAACGGTCAATCGAATTGAGCGGTTGGAGGTGGAGGCGGGCAGACTTCGTGCTTCCGCCCGCGCGGATACGGTTGCGGATCTGGCGCAGGCTGAAACGGATCGTGAGATCGCAGTCGCCGATTTCCAGACACGGTCAGAGGCGTTCTGCCGACTGGCACAGGTTGAAATTTGCCCGGCTATCCAGTCGCTGGCTTTGGATGGTGTTCTGCCCGCCATCGCCCCATTGACCGAAGAGGAGCGGGAAAGGGTTCGGCAAAATCCTGACATTCGTGCGATCGAGCAAGCCCTGCAAGCTGCCACGAGTGAGATCGATCAGGCCCGCGGTGCCTTCTATCCGCGTGTCACCTTGGATTTTGCTCGCGAAGGTGTGAATCGTGGTGGCTCGCTTTTCGATGGCGCGAGTCAGACGTTGACAGACACGCTGACGCTGAACATCGGCTGGGATATCTACAACGGCGGCACGCGGATTGCTGCGACGGCACGACAGATCGCCGAAGCATCGGAATTGCGACATCTGCAAGAGGCGGACATTCGTGATCTGCTGCGAGCGCTCGAAACGGCTTCTGACGCGATTGAGACATTGTATGAGAATGACCAGCGGCTCAGCCGCGTGCTTGGCGCGCGTGCAGTGGCGCTGCGGCTTGCAAATGATGAAGTTGAGGCGGGATTGGCCAATCCCGTTGCTGCAGCACAGGCACGATATGCCTACGTGCTGGCGCAGGTTGGGCGGGCAACCGTTCGCCGCAATTACCTTCTGGCAGTCGTTGCGCGGGCTCGTGCAACTGGTTCGCTGGATTTCGATATGGTGCAGACCATAGGGGCGCTGGCGGTCGATGACCGCGCAGCGCGGAGGGCGTTGGATCTCTAGTCCAATGCAGTTTTTGGGGCCGCTTTGGGGAGCGGACCCGGAGGAACGAAGATGAACAGGATGCTTCGCAAACGCGGCCCCGGTCGCCGGCGCGTCAAGCTGCAGGTTGAAAGCCTGGAGCAACGCGTTCTTCTGTCCGCGGATCTTATTCCGTTGGCCCCCGAACTCCCCGAGGATGAACGACCTATCGAGCGGGAGGCTGAAGCCCCCGCCCCATCCCCCTTTGCAACCTCTCAGGATACTGTTCAGACAGAGCAGGCCGAGCCACGTGAGCTTGCCCTGCTTGATGTCCGTTCCGGGGGGCTGCAAGCCCTGATCGGGGCACTGGAGGAGGCTGGTTTTTCCGCCGAAGATGGTGCGAAGCGACAGTATGTTCTGGTCGATTCAGCCGATGCATTGGTTCAGGCGCTCGACAACTCGGGACCTCGCGACGCGATCCACTGGCTGACGCATGGGATGGAAGCCGGACAGAAGGTCGGCGAACACCTGATGACGGCTGATCTGTCAGAGGATGATCCGATTGTGGCGGCGCTGCGTGAAGCGCTCGCCCCGGGGGCGGATCTGATGCTCTATGGCTGCGATCTGGCCGATGGGCTTTTGCCCCAACGGCTGGCCGTTCTCACCGGGGCCGATGTTGCGGCATCAACGGATGCCACTGGCGATCTTGCGCTCGGTGGAGATTGGGAGCTTGAGGCCGCTTGGGGCCGGATTGAGGCGCAGGCGCTCAATCTAACGGGTGCGACAGGTGTTTTGCTTGATGCCGTAAGCGTGCGCAACGCCGAACTGATCGATGAGATCATCCAACTCAACAATGCCGTATTCACGGCAATTGACGGTCTGGCCGACGCGTTTGAGCCTTCGGCTGGCAATCCGATCACATTGCCCAATGACGCGAATTGGGGAACGAACGGAGACCCCGGCCAGTGGTTGGCCAACGGCCTGAAAAGTGGGGTCGAGGCCCTAATCAAAACGCTGAACAGCGCGGCGCGCGATGCGGCCATTGCGCAACGTACGACCTTGCTGACAGAAGCGGGACCCAGCGTGACGGATACGAGCGGGCTCTCTGCGGCAGCGCGCGCCAATATCGTAGATACCTATCGCTCAACCCTGCAAGACGTGCCGCCATTCTCCTCTGCGACTGGTGCGGCAACCGATGCCGTGCGGACCACGTTTAAATCGGCGCTCGAAAGCCTTGTCGTTGCCGGAACCTTTAGCGGTATGACCGCGACCCAGAAAAATGACGCGCTGGATGCTCTGGCGGACCGCGTTTTGGGGATGGTCAACGGGGTATCGTTTGATTTTGCGGGAACAGCAAATCCTGGCGAAAGCCTTCTGAAAATTGGCTTTATTTCCAGCGGTAACATGGCGGGTTTGCCTGACAATATGGTGCCGGGTGCCGCATGGACGGGCCTCGGCCTTGGCCTGTTTCAGCCCGCATCCGCCGCAGGCATGGCCAAGATCGTATCGCGCACCGATATTCTATTTGGCTCAGGCGCGACCACTTCAACCTCGGCGTCTTCGATCAGCCTTGAACTTTCTCCGGCGCAGAGCCTCGCGATTGAGGCCGTGCGAACAACAACGGGAGCGGCAAGCGTATCGGAGGTTCAGACTCTGGCTATCACGCCACTCGCAGGTATTGGTTATAAGCTGAACGTCGCCGGTACGACTCTTGCGACCGACCTGCTGGCAGCTGCGAATATGGATGTGCTGGTCGCTGCACTTCAGGCTGCCGATGGCTATGCGAGTGCCGCATTCGAGGTGTCGAACACCGCTGGAAATCTGACCCTAACTTGGAAAGAGAACGGCGTGGTCGCCAACGTCGCCACGCTGACCCCGGCAACCGCCAAATATGACGTGGCGCAAAGCCATTTGGCGATAGATCCGGTGGTGGAGCTGGATCGTGTTCGACTTTACGTGACCACGGATACCGGCGGCACTGGGCATGCAGCTTGGGTCGCGCGGCTTCCGCTCGATTTCGGCGAGAGTTCGATCCAAAAGGTGTTCTCAGGCAACTACCTTATCGGCAAGGTCACGGCCGGGTCCACTGTGCCTAGCTATACTCTCGACAAGACCCAACTGGTCGGAACGTCGACGCCGGACAGCATCATTCAGATGCGCAATGCGCGTGACGGTGTTGCGAGTGCCTGGATTGATGCGGACTGGGCAGTGGACACTCTGGATCGTCTGCCTTCTGAGCATCCTGTAGGTGCGGATGGCATGTCCATGATGGGCCTGGCGGCCCTCTTGCGGGACGTCAGCGAAACGAATGTCGTCGGCGGTGATAAGCGCATCGTGACCCCGGGCCTCGACCCGACTGTGATACCTGAAAGCCAGCTGCCCGTTCTCCGCATCGGTCAAAGCACCGGCGATGATACGAGCGATATTCAGAATGTCGCCTCTCTTGCTGGTGTCGGTCGCGCAGATGGCGCCCTTCCAAAGCTGATTGCCGCGATCTCTGATCGGGTTGCCGACGCTTGGGGTGCGCTCGATCCGGCAGATCGAACCGCCGCCTCACTTCAGACGATCGCAAACTCCATCGTTGCAGCAGATTTCCGTGAGGAAAATCTGATTGATGATGCTTTGTTAGGCTATGCCACAGGCACCGGCCCGATCCTCAGTTATACGGCGGCGACAAAAACTTTGGCGCTAGACCTCACTGGTTTCGAGTTGCGTGAGATTACCACCGCACGGGGCATGCTGGACGAGATCGCCATGTTCCGCGGTCTGGGTGAGCGCGAGATGCTGGCAACGGTCGGCGTCGACGTCGGCCTGAGCTATGCAGCCGGTACGACGGCCGCCACCGGTCAATATGACATCACGTTACGTATGACCCCCTCAATCCCTGTCGCGGCAGGTGCGGATCCTGTCTGGGGCAAGCTGGACAGCGAATTGCCGGGGGATCCGTCTGTTCTGCTCGGACAAGCTGATGGTGGAACCGGTCAGGTCCTGACCTTCGAAATCACCCAGCGCGTCGACTATGATACGACCGACTTCGATCTGACCACGCATGCAGCAGATGGCGAGATCAAATTTGATCTGTCCTTTGGTGACCCGCGCGGCGAAGGATCCATCGCGTTTCACGCGCTTGGCGTGCTCAACAAGACCTATACGCTGAACTTCAGCGGTGCGGGCAGCCTTGCTGACATGCGCGCAGCTGATACCGCGACGGCTGGCTTCCTCGACACCGATGCAGCAACCCAGGCGCTTTATCAGCTTAAGCTGTCGACACTCGATAGCGGGTTTGGCGAGGCTTGGCTTTCGGCACTGAAGGGTGTTGCAGAACTATCCGCCACTGTCCCGCCGCTCGGCATGTCGATTTATGACCTCGTGACCACTGCAATCGGTGCTGACGATCTGGATCAGTGGATCGATTCAAATGTAGCAGAGGCGATCGAGACGCGAGTTGCGGCCGATGAATTGGCCGATCTGGTCGCAGATCTTGAGGCATTGACCGGATTTACGCTCACGGGCAGCCATTCGGCTGGTTTCGTAGTCGATTTTGAAATCAGCGATGTCAGCCTGCCGCTGCGAACGCTCGACTTTTCGGGGATTGCTGCGCTCTCCCTCGCGGTGGGTGGAGCACTGTCTGCCCGCCAGGTGACACCTAAGCTCAGTGCGCATGCACGGGCTGAAATCAAGCTTGTCACGCGGAACGGCAAACTTGTCTTCGATACCAAGTTCGAGGACGTGGATACGCCGCTTGAAGTCAGCGTTGTTATGGATCAGGGCGGTGGCAGCTATGACGCTGCGACGCTGAAGAATCCGACGACCACGATTTCTGGGAATACCGCGCTGACCGTTGATTTGGGCGGTATCGGTGCGGTGACGTCCACAGCGGCAGGTTTCGCGCTCTCGGCCAAGCTTGAAACTGTCGGAGGCAACGGAACAACCGATGCCGGTAACACCACCTTGCCCGGTGGCGCACAGCCTCTGATGACGATTGACACGGCGCAGGCAGAGGCCGCTTGGCTGATGAATATGCCGGTGACACTGGGCGGTGAAGCCACCACGTTGCGGTTTGAGGCAGGCGATTTTGCTGAACTCTCGCAAGACGGCGTGTCGCGATTCCTCGTCAATGATGCAGATGCAGAACTGCGTCAGGCGATTACTGATGTGCGCGACGAGCTGACAGACGGATGGCTGACAGGCGCGGGCGATGCCGACAACCGGCTGTTGGCGCTGCTCAAGTCGAGCGTCGCCATGACCGGCGGTCAGAGCGGTTTCATGACTGCGCCGATGCCCGTTCTTGGGGGACGCAGCTTCCTCGACATCCTCGATTCTGAGGGTGCGGTCGCGAATGATTTGGCCGCAAACCTTTTGGACGATGTTGTCGCTGCCCTTGCTGGCGCTCAAACCGCGGCCAACAACGCGGTGGCCGATCCACGACAGCTTGCGGCGCTTGTGACCTCGCTGGATGCGATCACTGGTATGACTGGTACAGTCACTCAGGCGGACAATCTTCTGAATGAATTGCGATATTCGCTTTCGCTCGATGACGTTATCAGCAACACGAAGACGACGGATGTTGCAGACCTGTTCGACCTTTCGGCGACGGGCATCACGCTGACGGGTGCCAAGTTGCAGGATCAGCTGCGCCTCTTCACCGATCTCGACATTGCAGTTGATATTGGGATCCGGCGTGTCGGTTCGCAGTTTGAGAGCTTTGTTGAGATTTCCGACATCAAGGGCGGCATGGCGCTATCGCTCGACACAGGCGGTGGCAGCAACCCTGCCGACGGCGTGCGCATCATCCGGGCATCGCAGGATGTGAATTCCGTATTTTCGGCAACCGTTGGTAACGAAGTTTTGCAGCTCAACGATTCCGGAAGTTCGGTTCTGGTCTTCAACCCAACCTTCCATTTTGCGGCGGATGGGTCTGATCTGAGTGATGGCGTCATCGCTGATGTGACCGGCGAAGTCCGGATGACGGTCTCCGCCGGCACCTCGGGAGGAACGGGCGGGACGGAAACCACGGTTGGCGTAAGTTTAATCGATACGGACCTGACCCGGCTTGACCGGATCGCTGCATTCACGGACGGCACCGTGGCGGGTGCAGGCGTCGACGCCAATTATCAATCACGCTCATTGGGCAGTCTTGCCGTCGGAAACGGCCAGACCATCACCGCTGATGATGACCTTCAGCAGGCCGTCATCGACCTCGCCGCCCGCGTTGATGGAACGCTGTTCGGTGATGTTCTGAACGTTGAGGTTCCGTTCTCCGGCGGTCAGACCCTGCTTCAGATCGCGACCCAAAATGGGGCGAAGCCGCTTTCCGATGTGCTGGGTCTCGATCTTTTGCGCGATTATCTGCGCGACAATGGCACGATGGGGAGTGAAGCTCTTACTGGTGTTGTCGATCAATTGACCACTGAGCTGCGCAAGGTTCCGGGTTTTGTAAATGCGCCGAACCCGATCTCGCTGCGCTACGATATTCTTCCTGCCAATGGCAGTGGTCCCGTTCAACCGCCGCGTCTGATCCTGGAGCTTAACCCCGTTATCGACGTTGCCTACACGGCAAGTGCTGATTTCGACGCTGCGACTCTCGAAAAGCTTCTGGGCCTCGATGTGGTCATCGGCGCGACCGGGGCAACAGCCTCAGGTGCGGCGATCCTACGTCTCACGCCGAAGCTCGTTGTCGCACTGACCGGCGATACCAGTGACATCTATCTGGGTGCTGCGACCGCGATGGGCTTCGGTGTGCGGGATGCGGCCACGGGTGACGAGACAAAGTTGAGCCTGAACACCGTCACCGGCGGCGCCTCCCAGGTCACGATAGATGGCAGCGCCATCGACTTCACGTTCTCGGGCGGGGAGGTTTCGCTGTCCGGCGGTGGTGAGCAGGCCCGAGCAAGTGTGAATTTGGGCGCAATGTGGGGACAACTGGGTACAGTTGCCACGGCAACCACTCTCGACATGTCGAAGTTGAGCGCTGAGCTTGAAGCGACAGCACAGGCGACCGGTGGTCCGGCTGCTGCACCTGTTGCAGTGAAGTTTGAACGTTCGGTCACAACACCGGACAGCGCGGTTTCCAGCGCTGCTGCCGCAAACGCGGCAACGGTCGAGGCAGCCGCTCCGCCGTCGTTGAGCGAGGTTCTGGCACCAGCGCTGAGCGGATTGTCAGGCTTTGATCTGTCCAGCCTGTCCGATGAACTGGGTAAGGCACTGACTGCTTTGACCAATTCCGACTTCAGTGCCACTGGGACAGATGTACTGCACCAAGAATTGCCCCTGATTGGACGGTCGCTGGCTGAAATGATCGGCTACGATGCAGGCATCAAGGTGATCACGGATGCGATCAAGGATGCGCCTTCTACTGCCGCTGGCCAGCTTCAACAGATCCTGAACGAAGCCCTTTCGTCAATCGCGGGTGGTGCAATCTCGGTCGTGGTCGAGGTCCCAGATGTAATGGACGGCGTGACGCGCAATATGATGAGCGTCATTATCGAGATGCGGGCGCCCAGTAATCTGTCCGATGTCGACGATATCGGATTGGCGCAGTTCGCTGACCTGTTGGGTATTCCACTGCCTGAGAGTGTGACCACGGCTGATCTCGAAGTTGTGCTGACCGGAACCGTTGGCCGCTTTGAGCGTGTCCTGACGATCCAGTCTGCTCAGCCGAGCACATTGGGTACGCCTTATGAGTTATCCGAAGGCGATGCGATCCAATGGGTTGATGCAGATGGCCAGGTACAGGCCGAGGGCGTTGTGCGTTCCGTGCTCGTATCCACGGGTCAGGTCGAATTGCGCGTTGAATACCAGTCGTGGGATGATGCCGCAGATCGTTCCGGCTGGACGCTTGAACGGCTCGCACTGGATGCAGATCGAAATACGCTAAAGCTTCCGGTTACGGACACGATCTTCCACGGCCGCACGCACGATAATACTCTGACACTCTCGTCGGTTGCTGGATTGGCGGTCGGCGATCGACTGACTTGGACGGATGGCGGCTCGCAGGTGCGGGCCTATGGTGTGATCACATCGATCAGTGGTTTGGATGTTGATGTCGATTGGTCCCTCTGGGACGATTCCGATCGCACTGGCTGGACGCTTGCGGCCAGCGGTCCCGCGCTTACCGCAACTGCTGTATCGACCGGGTCTGCGACGCAAGGTGTTGGCGGGCTTCTGGGACAGGTGCGGGTCGATATCGATCTGCGCACAGCGCTCGTGGACTATACCGTCCAAAGCTCCAACGGCGCTCAGGCAGGGTCGTATTTCCAAGTTGTGCGCAACGGTGTCATTGCTGCAACGGGCAGCCTTGCCGGTACGCTGGATGACAGCAACCGGGTGGGTCTGGTTGTGGCCACGGGCACGCTTGAAGCGGGCGACACGATATCGATCTATGACAGCCCCGCTGCTGGAACCTTGCGCGCGGCACTGACCCTTACGACCGTGGATGTTGTGCCCTTGGTGCTGCTGGATACGTTTGGGACGCGCGTTGGTGCGGAAGCTGCGCTCAATCTGGCCGACGCTGACGACCTGCTGCGGTTCGATCTTCCACTGCTCGGCACCCTTGGCGCTGCGATTGCTGTTGATGGCAATGGCGATACCGAATTGGCGAAGGCCAGAATTGCTATCGCCATGGGCGGTGAAGAGCCGGGTTGGACAGCCGTGCTCCCATCCATTGGCGGCACCTCCATGCAGCCGCGTATGACGGTTGATTTGAAGTCGGACGCAACGCTGGACGTCAAGGCGACGTTGGGCGGAACTACGGCGGATCTCGGACAGGCGACCCTCACGGCTGACCTGACCGATGGCACATTTACCGCCCCCGCGATGGTGCTGGAGGCCGGTGATCTGGTCACCGCTGCCCGAGACGTCTTCAACACCGGCATCGCAGGCTGGAGCGACATGGAAACGCTGGAAACAGCGTTTTCCCTGCTCGCAGATATGGTTCTTGGCAACCCGGATGGAGCCACGGACCTGCTCGACACTGTGCTGCCCGGCATTGGCCAGAGTATCGAGGATTTGACAGGTCTGCGGGCGGCGTTGCGCGCTGCTGAGCAGGCGATCGCACTGAACAAGGACCGTGCGCCGGAATTCGCGGCACAAATCATCCATGATGCGATGACGGAGGCCGGGAACCCGCTGCTGTTTGCGCCCGATGAGCTTGTCGTACGCGTCAGCGAAGGATCTGCGGGACGACTCCGTCTTGAAATCGACGGCACCCGTATTCTCGAGGGCATGATCGATCTTGGACTCGATCTGTCCGCACTCAGCGGTGGTGCGCTCTTCGGGCTGGATGACCCCTCGTTGATCACCGTCGCAGCGCGCGAGGCGCAACTGCGCTATGCTCTCGAGGCGGCACTGAACATTGATGTTGAGATCCCGGCCGGCGCCACCAGTGCAAACGCGTTTGTCTGGACCAATGGCGGGCCTGAAGATCTGCTGACGATCAAGGCGTTGGGCCAAATGGGTCCGGCTGATGTCAGTTTCGCGTTGAATGCCGGTAGCCTCGGCACCTATGGCTTGATCGCGGACGGGTCTCAGGTTGTGTTTGCGAAGGACAATGCGGGGGCAATAACTGACGCGTCCCTTTCGAGCCAGCTTGCAGCCAATGGCGCAACCTTCAAGGTGACGCGCCAGGCAGGCGGCGCCCTCGCTGTTTCTGCGGATGGCAATCTGACAGCCAGCATTGATTTGTTCCGCGACTTCAACGGTGAGAAAAAGCGGATTGAGTTTGTGGATGCCAGCGGGGCAACCATCACCCCGTTCGAGAACGCAACGCTGGATGTGGGTGTGGGCTGGGCCAACGGATTGCAGCAGACCGTTGATATTACGAACTTGCCAGCGGGATTTGTGCCTGATCTGCGCAGCCTGCTGATCCCACAACTGGACGAGTTCAGCGCGCTGAGCATCGCTGATCTTCGGGCGCTGAATGCTAAAATCCAAGAGTGGGTTGAGAATGGCGGTGGGGAAAGCTTCCTGGAGCTTGAGCTTCCAATCGCAGGCCGATCTGTAAACGATCTTTTGCCGGTTGCAGAGATCTTTGATGCGATTGATGGTGGTCTCGCATTGGCTGCCGCAGCCTCTGATCCTGCGAATGCCTTGCTTCAGGTCGAAGCTGAGGTGAACAAGAAAATTGCTGCACTGACTGGTTGGACCAATCCGCCTGTGTTCGCCCTGACGTTAGGTGCACAGCCCGGTTCGGCTTGGACGCTGGGCGCGCCAGCGCAATCCGTCGAGATGAAACTCACCTTTGACGACACGCTCAACGAGTCCGCAAACCTCGCGCTTGATCTGGCTGACTTGATCGATGGCGGTACAGACGGTGTTGTGAACGCGGGTCTGTCTGCAAGGGCGGAGCTTTCGGCCGGTGTTTCTGGTACGATTGTTATGGGCGCAGAGCTTCCGATTGATCGCTCACAACGCACGCTTGGTGATCTCGCAATTGACGACGATCTGATCAAGCCACGTCTTTATATTGGCGACGAAACCCAGCTTGATCTGACGCTGAGTGCTGAATCGACGAATGTTTCCGGTGCGGTGACGGTGGGATCCGGTGCCGGTGCGGTAGGCGTCTTCGTTAAAGACGGACGGATCGCGCTCACCAATCAGGCGGGCGATGGCCCGATGACGTTGAGCTTTGCTATTGATGACAGCCCCGCCGGTCGTCATCTCATCAGCGGAACGACGTTACAGTCGGGGCAGATTACTGCTCTGACAGGAGCAACCACTCCTGTCACGCTCGTGACATTGAGTCAGCCCGCAGCACTGGGTGGTTCGGTCCGCGTCGTGAATGTCGATCTGTTCGATCGTTTGTCCCTGCAAGGGACGGCAAGCGATTGGAACGCAGCTGCGACAGGCGCATACGGCGTCATCACTGCGGCAGGGTCTCAGATCCTGCTGGACGGGGATCAATCCGCGCAACTGAAAAGCAATGATACCCTTCGGCGCGTCTTCGCGAATTCAGCGTTGAGCGCGACCGCACCCACCGTTTCTGCCGGTGCAAGTCAGGTTGACCTGACGCTCGCCGCTGGCAATGCGGATCGTTTTGATAGCTTCTCGCACGTTTTGGTCAGCTTCACACAAGGTGGCGTTGATCGCAGTTTCGCGCTTCCGATTCTGGGTCAACCCTCTACAGGTTCCGTCCTTACCGTTGCGGTCCCACCGGGTGTATGGACCGGCAACTGGACCAATGTGGTGGTGGAGGCTGTCGACAATGATGGCACCCGCTCCGCCGGGGCCTCGACCGCAAATTCGATTGATATCGGTTCGTCTGAAGGGATCGCGTTCACAATGACGCTTGATCCTGCCACGTCCGGGTCGATTCTGAACGGGCTGAGCCCGCTTGCAGATGCATCGGGCGCTGGTGTGTCCGACCTGACCTTCGGTGAAGCTGGCATCGCTGCGCGTGTTCTCGATGTGGATGCAACGACAGGTGAAGTAACGCTGATCCTCTTTGGGTTGACCGAAGCCGGTGACGGCCTCGTCCGTGGGGGCGATTTGAGCGCCTTGCAGGCTGCATTGAACGGATCCGTCATCGCACTTGGCGATCTTCCGGTCTTTGATCGGACGCAGCTTGTACCGACGCTTGATGGCGAAATCGCCATTGATCTCGATTTCAAGACAACGGTTGGGAATATCACGGTTGCTTCGCTCGACGCGACTGCTGCACTTCCCGATTTGACCAACGTGGCAACCCTTCCGACCTATGATCTGGCGTCGATGCTTGGAACGGTATCGTTCACTTCAGCAGGGCTGCAAAACACAGTGTCGAACGCATTGGATGCGCTGAAATCCATGACCCCGGCAGAGCTGGTCGGCCATATGCGCACGGCACTCAAGCTGATGGTGGATGGGTCTGGTGAGGGTGCGTTCCTTGACATCGAACTGCCCTTCGCAGGCCAGACGCTGGATGAGATTACTGGTCTACGCGCGAAATTGCAGACGTTGCTGGACGCCCTAACCGCGGCTGGAGACCCTGACAATCTGGGCGATTGGGCCGCATTGGCGGCCAAGCGCGCTGGCTTGCCAGAGGATGCGTTGACGCTCAATTATGTCGAGACGCAGCCGACCAATCCTGGCGATCCGGTGACTTGGGCCATCCAGGTTTCGCTCAAGCTTGAGCAGTTGTTTGAAGAAGCGATCACCGTGGCGCTGGATCTGGCTGATCTTGGCGATCTGGGCCCAATCGCGGGCAGCGTGCTGGATGGCGGCTTCGCGCTTGGCGGATCGGTCTTCGGGACTGCGGCGCTGAATCTTGATGTCGAACTGGTTGGAAAGGCCGGATCGCTGGCGGCTGATGCCCGTCTGCTGACCTCATCCGGACTGACGGTTGGCGTTGGGATGGAGATCGAAACGGGCGCGTCCTCGACCATCACGCTCAGCTCACAGTCGAGCGGGTTGCTGAATGTCTTGGGGACCGGCTTTGATCCTGAATTCTCGCTGTCAAATGCGGCTGTCTGGCTCGATGCGAACCCGCAATCGCGCGAGGTAACGCTGACCGTGAATCGCGGCATCACACCGCTTCAGGACACGGATTTCCCTGTGGGTCGTGCTATCGCGCAGGACGGCGTGTTCGGCCTTGTACAAAGCTGGGATCACACGACCGGGACATTGGTATTGTTGGCCCCGGTAGATGGCCTCAATACCACTGACCCGCTTTTTGTCGTCGATGCGAACGGTGCTGTCCCGACTGTAGCTGGCTTCACAGTGACCGAGATTGTGCAGGCCGCGGCGACGATCCTTACGGCCAGCCTGGGTGGGGCAGATGCTGCCCGCTACATCGAAGTCGGTGACGTTCTGACGTCAAATGGCTGGACTGGAACGGTGGGTGCGATCGCAGCAACGGACGGCACAGTCACACTGAACGTGGAAGAGGGCGGAAGCGCGCTGAGCGGATCCCCGGATCGTGTGATCCGTTTTGCCGATGGTACGGATGTGCCGCAGGCAAGTTTTGCTGCGACCGTCGGGATCCTTGGCACCGACAAGGTCAACGCCTCGGCCATTCAGGGCACACGTGCCGCCGCAGCCGGCGTGATCGAAACCCTCGTCACCGTGAGCCTGCCCGGTGGCGTGACAACAGCTGCGCTAGTCGGCGGATATCTTGTTGATGACAATGGCCGGGTTTTTGAAGTGGTCGAGGCCTCCGGCGCGACCGCGCTTTGGCTGGCCCCAATCAACCATGCAGTTGCGCCAGTGGCAGATTCCGTCTTTGGCGCTCCGACGCTTGAGTTCGCATCGGCCACGGATGTCTCGCTGGTTCCGGGGATTGAGCGGATTGAGTTTGCGGTCACGGCTGCGGGACAGGGCGTAATCGGCAGTTGGCTTGATGATGCGCGGTGGCTGACCGACGGGTCCGGGAACTGGTATGAAGTGACCGCTTGGGATCGCACCCGCGGCACGGTCGAGCTGCGTGCAGATGACGGCGCGCCCACCCCAACGGGCGACCTGAGCGTTGCGGGGCTTTCGGCAGAGCTTGGCGCCGTCAGCAATGTCATCGCACGGCCAGGACAGGCGAGCGTGACCATCGGCGTCGTCGACGCTGACAATGATGGTTACATCGTTCTGGGCAGTGCCGAACCAACCTCAGAGATCACGGCTTCCGAGACAACGAACGGTTGGCTGATCCCGATGAGCGCGGCTGATCTTGCCAAGTTTGCGACCGCGACCCATGTGCGCCAGCAAATCGGCGCGGCGCAAACCGATGGCAGCGGCGTGCTCGAAGCCCGCATTTTGGGCGTCGAAGATGGCAAGCTGCTGGTTGACGCCTCGGGTCAGGGCTTCGTGGGAACCGCCACCTTTACACCGGTCACGCGGACGGCGCTGGGCACGGCGGTACTGGATGCGGCAGACGATGCCTGGACTCTGTCTGTTGATATGGGGGGCACGACGCTCACCCAACCGGAAAGCGCATACTCACTGCGGATTGACAATGGCGGCAGTTACACGACGGTATCGAGCGATCTGACCTTCAGTGGCAGTACTGTTTCGTTCGTAATGGACGATGCAACATACGCTCAGCTTGACGCGTCGACGGCATGGCAACTGAAAGCACCAGACACGACCAACCCGGGCGGCGTAGTCAAGGTTCACGAACATGACTTCACTTCGGCTTCGGCTGTTGAGGCCCTCACCATCGACAATGCGGCGCTATCTGCGCTGGTCAGCGCGGGTGACGTTGTTCAAATCAACGGTGTGATTGTGACAGTCACTGGCGTTGTCGGTGATGAGGTTGCGATTGATGTGACGGATATCGCTGCCGCAACGGTTGCGACCGGCGTCACCAATGCCGAAACGGTCAGCGCACGACGCATCGCTCTGGGCAGCTCACCCGCAGCCCAGGCCACACCTGAGGCATCGAGCGCACGGTATCAGGTTCTTAGCACGGACGGTGACGGCCTGAGGGTCGGTGATGCCGTTGTTGGCACCCAGACCGGTGCCAAAGGTGAAGTGCTGAAGATCGCGAATGGCAAGGTCACGCTGAAGGTGGAGAGCGGAACATTCCGTGCGGAGTCCGGGGGCGTTGCTGGCGACAAGTTGCAGCGTCCGGCGGAATCCATCGTTCTGAGCGCGCAATCCAGCGGCGAATTGGGGCTGTTCCTGCCGATGCAAATCGGTTTCTCGGCTACGGATAAGGCTGTTGGGGTCGTTTCTGCGCGCGCCAGTTTCGAGGGCGCGAATGTGTCCCTGCCCGAGGTGACGGTGCCGACGAGTCTGACGGATTACCTCACTGCAAAATATCGCGATGTCGCAGGTGATGTCGCAGCCTTGAAAGAAGGTCTCAGCTACGCCCAGGTCATTGATGGCATCCTCTTCGCACTCGATGCGATGATGGGCTCCGACGGTCAGCCGGGTCTGATCGACGCGGAGCTGCCCTTCCTTGAAAAGAGCCTCGCTGATCTGACGGGTATCGGCGCGATCCGCGCGCAGTTCGAAAGCCTGCGTAATGCGCCAGCACAGTCGCTGGGCAAGATGGAAATGCTGTTGAGCGACGCGCTCAATGCAATTCTCCCCCAACCTGCAGGTGCAACTGCGCCAACGGTTGCAGTCGCTTTGGAGCCCTACACCACTCAGGGTGGGACAACAGACAAGCTGCGGCTCAGCATGTCCGTAACCGACTACGGATTTGACCGTACGATCAGTATGGACGTGGATCAGGATGATCTGAGCAATGAACTGTTCGGTGGTGCTGATCTGGGGCCACTCGCCTTCTCCGCCGGCGCCACGGTTGTTGCGCAGGCAAAAGCCGAGATGAACTTCGATATCATCTTCGGGATCGATACTAGCGTGCCGGTTGGCCAACGTCCCCCAGCGCAGGTGTTCCTGGGCCAGAACACGGGTCTCTCCGTCGCGGTCGATGCCCTAAAGCTGATCCCGCGTGGTGAGACCTCGATCGATCTGGGTGTTGCGGCTGGTACAATTGCCATTGCGGATGATGCCGAGATTGCGCTGACCGCTGGCACAATGACCGTGAGCGGTCTCGACTCCGCTGACGATTACACGACCCTTGTTGGCAAGCAGTTGAAGCAAGGCTCAGCTTATTTCGTCATCGAGAGCTATTATCAGGGCACCGGCACTGATGATGGCTGGATGAAGCTGCGCGTTTCCGACGGTAAGCCTGAGGCTGGTGGCGCGGACATTCAATATTCCGAGCGCGCGGGTGACATCGTCGGAAGCGAGATTGTCTCGGATTCCGGGACAGAGTCTCTGCGCGTCCACGTGCGCGATCAGGCCGAGGGTTGGGAAGACGGTATTGCGGAGTGGGATGAGGGCGATCCAGTTCTCGCGTCGGTTTCAACTCTCCTGTTGAGCGACGGATCAATCCGGACATTCGATGGTACTCCGCTGCTTGGGTCGAACAGTATTTCGGCCATCCGCCTGAATGCTGACAGCCAGGTTGCTGCACTTTCGCTCGCAAATGCACTGACCGTGGGAACTGCGCCAGAGCGTGGAACGGTTATCAACTTCGGTGGAGGTGTGACGGCTGTCGTCGTATCGACCTTCGACGCGGCGAACCCGTCAGCACTCGTTGTGGCGTTCAACGGAAGCGTGGCGCCAGTCGAGCAACTGGTCAGCTACGATCTGCCGCTCAGCCTGCAAAACGACGCAGTCATGGATCTGCCGGGCACTGATCATGCGAAGATCACGCAACTGGGCGTGAGCGAGGATGGAAGCCGTCTTACAGCCCGTTTCACGATTACGGATGCGAGCGGAACAGCCCTTTCCGGTGCAGCGGCCAAGACTGTTCTTGAGGGGCTGGATATCGGTCAGGTCTGGAAGGATTCGTCCAACCAGCAATACCGTGTGGCCGGGATTGAGAAGCAGGCAGGCACCGTCGAGCTTTACATCATCGACAATCCGATCTCACCGCTTCCTGCCCTTGCAGCGCCGAGTGTGAAGTACACCGCTGGTTCGACGCCAGTGCTGGCGCAAGACATGTTCGAAGGTGTGAGCCTGACGCCGACTTCGGTCGAAGTCACAGCGGAGGGTATCAAATACAGCTTTGGCGCCGGTACAGATCTTTCCGCGCTCAAAACAGCAATTGACGCTGCTGGCCTGACACTCTCGATTGCCGGGGGCACTGTCTCAAAGCTGGATGTCACGTTGAAAGAGGATCGTGGCCTGCTCATCGTGAAGAGCAAAGCCGTCCCGATGGGCACAGGTGCAAAGTGGACCATCGACACGGTACCCAGCATCGCGAGCGCCACCTTGCGCGAACTGCTCACCGACACGGCTGCGGCCAATTTGCGCGATGATCCAATCTACTTCTCACTCCGTGTCGCGGGTCAGGACAACGCTGACTACGTTCTCTATGCTGGCGAAGACGGGGCAGGTGAAAACAGCTTTGGTGACGACGCGACGGGCCTGACAAAGGTAGCGAAGTTCTGGAACGCCGAAGGGACAGCCAACACTTCCGGATTCGGTGCTATTCCACCGTCTGTATCCACGTCGTTCTCTGGCATGCGGATGCGCTTTGCGCTGCCACTTGAGTTGAGCGGTTCGGTCGCGGATATCGAATTGCCCGCCATCGAGATCCCGAATTTCGATTTCGATTTCGATCTTCCGTCGATCAACTTCGGTGTTGGCATTCCGAGCCTGCCGTCCTTCGAGCTTCCGGGCCTCTTCAGCCTGCCGGGTATTGATCTTCCCGACCTGCCGAACCTGCCCTCGTTGCCCTCTCTGCCAAGCCTGCCTTCCATAACGTTGCCAAGCTTGCCGAGCCTGCCGTCAATCACACTGCCTGATTTCCCGATCAGCTTGCCTGACCTGCCGGATCTTCCAGGACTTCCCGGCTTGCCGGGCCTGCCGACATTCGATTTCAACCTGCCAGATCTTGATCTGAGCGGTGCGCTTTTGGGCGCAATGAACTTCGACGGAACGCTGTCGCTGACTGAACTGCTCGAAATCATCGAGGAGGTTTCTTCTCAATTCACCACTCCGGGCGCGATTGGAAACGTGGCGCTGACGACGGAGGTGCCTGTTCTGGGCTTCTCAATCGACTCAAAGACTCAGCTGGTTGGCGCGTTCCAGGCAATTCAGAATGCAGTTGCCAATCTGGATGGCTCGTTCCTCAAGCTCGAGTCGATACTCGACGCGGAATTGGGCGAGCTTGGATTTGAGCCGGGCGAGGGCGCAGAAAGCCGCGCGAAGGTTGAGCGTGTCGACTACGATGGTGGCGGGGACCGAAATGATCTCGTCATCGGTGTTAACATCCAGCGTTCTTTCCTTGAAACGCTCGATCTTTCCGTATCGCTTGAGGCGCTGCTTGCTGCTGCAAATCTGCCCGCCGAACTCAGCGCATTGGTGGATCTGAGCGGTGATCTGAAGGTTGATATCGGTCTGACTGCCGGGCTGCAGATCGACATTGGTGTAAACCTTGAGAACATAAAGAAGCCGATTGTATTCATCGGTTCGGGTGCAAATGCCTTTGTCGATCTCGACCTTGAGACGGTGTCTGCGGCGTTGTCTGCTTCGATTCTCAGCAACTCTGTTGAAGTCACCACGAACACGACCAACGCTGAGAAGCTGAATATCTACACTACCGGCGACGACACGACGAAAACCGTGAAGCTTGGCCTGTCGAACACGACCGACGGCACCAACGAGCGGATCATACGCCTGAAGGATGCAACTCGAGCGATCACCACGCTGGGCTCGGCGAAGGTGTTCTCGAAATACCCGGTCCCGGCAGTCAGCGCAGGCCCAATTGCGGTCAGCTCTCCGCTTATCACTTCGGACGAGAAAGTGCGCGTCGACGCCCCGGTTTATGGCTCGCTGAACTTCAGCGGCATCGGTGTGCCTGCATTTGAAACGAAGCTCTTCGATCTTTCGATTTCGTTCAATCCAGCCCCAACCAACGGAACAATGTCGCCTGCCTTCTTTGCAGATGTTGGGGGTGCTGCGGCGAACGGTGCCGACGACAATTACGTCTATCTCAACTTCACGATGGCGGATGGGATTACGGAGCTCACGAGCGGCTTCCTGTCCAACATCCAGTCGCTGGGCGCCACGACCTTCGACATCAAGGCCGTCGCCCGCGCGATCAAGACGTTTGTGTCCATCACGAAGACCCAGATCGCGCAGGATATTATCACGGCCGATATCCCACTCGTCGAGCAGTCGATTGACGACATGATGAAGGTCAATGCCATTCTCGACCTGCTCGATGATGCCGCCGATGACATCATCAGTGCGGCAGGTACGAACACTGGCAATCTGGACGCTTTGAACACCCAGCTGCACAACGCTCTGTTCAAGGGTGTGTCTGATCCGGGCCTCAACCTTAACGCACGTCTTGTCTTCGACATGTCGGGCGGATCCCCGATCGCGAACGGAATCGCGCTCGACTTCGACATTGGTCTGATTGCATTGGGAATGGCGCACGGGTTGAGTGTTCAGAACACGTTCAACAAGCGTATTCGGCCGTCCGATTATCTGCCACAAAACGAACTGAATGCACTGCGCGCATTGGGTGTCGACATTGATGTTGAGATTGCACCAATCGACATGCAGCTCGATTTCGATCTGGGGCTCAAGGGCGGATTGCAGGTCACATTCGACACCTTCGCCAACTTGGATCCAACCGTTACCGTCAAAGAAGGCTCGGGCGTGTTCTTTGACATGGCCGCCCGCGCGCATGTTGCCGAGGCAGAGCTTTCAGCCGGCCTCACCTTCGTGCCCGGCGCAGAGATTTCCGCGACCGTCCTTGATGCAACACTAGCGATTGACCGTGACGGCGATGTCGAGCTGGATGCAGCGGGCAACATCATTGACGACGGCGCAGCACGGCTTGAATACAGCCTTGATCAGGATCTTATCCTAACCGGCGCGGCTGCGAATGGTCAGACCGGCGCAAGTGCCAAATTGGCGGGTCAAGCAGCCCTGTTGGTGCCGACCTACTTCCCGACACGCTCGAACCCGCTTACGGGGTCTGATGCGCTTGTCACGGATGACTGGCTGGCAGCGGAGAGCAACCGATATGCGTTGTATCAGGATGGCGATCTGCCTGATTTCGTTCAGCGAAACTCGATCTTCGTTGGCTACGATCTCGCAAACCTGCTGACGGGCGACAATCCGGCTGACTATATCAGTTATTACGTACCGAACCCGATGCCCCAGATGGGTCTGGGCATGTTCATCGAAGATCCGCTGCTGCTGGTGCAGGGTCTGGAGAAATTGCTCACGGCACTTGATGCGCAACTGCGCCGTGCGCCGATCTTCCAGCTTGATTTGCCATTTGTGGGTGATGCGATCAGTCGTGGCGCAGACTTCCTGTCCTCTACGTTGATCGATCCGGTAAATGGCGCGCTGGGCGACCTCTCGTCGCTGATCAAGGCAGAGAAGGCGCGCAATGGAGGGCAGTTCACGACAGTTGACCTGATCCAATTCGGTCTGTTCGAGTTGTTTGAAGAGGTGAATGACGCGACCGGAATCCGGTTTGTCGATGCGGATGGAAACGAGATCCGTCACTACAATCAGGTCGATGTCGAACTGACCGACAACTACGATGACCTGATGGTCAACGTCCGCGCGATGGGCGATATCTTCCCGCCGATCCAGATTGATCTTGACGTGGATGGTGCTGTTCCGGGGCTGCCGCTGAGCTTCAGCTCGGATGCGGGCATCACGTTGGGTATGCAGTATGACTTGGCGCTCGGGTTTGGTGTCAGCTTCATCGACGGTGCGCTCGACTTCTACATCGACACTGAGGCAAACCCGAACCGGCCGGAAGAACTGGTGCTCGAGTTCTACGGTGACATCGCGGATGACGCGAAGATCACGGCGGAGCTGGGCTTCCTGCAGTTCGAGATTGAGAATCTGCGCAAGGGCGGCGTGAAGGAACTGACGGCGGCGTTGACCGGGGACATTCTTGATCCGGGTACAGTTGCCGATGATGGAAGGTTGAGCCTGCTCAAAGAACTTAAGGGCATCAGCTTCTCTGACATTTTCAAGGCCGAGTTCAATGCAGGCGTCGACGTATCACTGGGTGCTGTGTCCAGCTTTGGCGGAAATGCAGACTTCCCCCGCTTCCTGACCGATATTCACTATAGTCAGGTGTTTGCGAAGGTGGATCTCAGCAAGCCGATGGATCAGGCCGTCTTTGGTGCACCACCTGAGGTCGAACTGGCGGATATGCGCCTTGATCTTGGCAAATTCATCTCTGATTTTGCCGCGCCGATCCTGAAAGAAGTTCAGAAAATCACCAAGCCGATTGGCGAGGCGCTGGGGCCAATTGTCGATCCGTTGCCCTTCGTCTCGGATCTTTTGGGATCACCCACCTCCGTTCTGGACATGATCGAGATGTTCGGCGGTAAGGGCGTTGCGAAATACGTGAAGTTCTTCAAGGTCGTGAAGGCGGTGATCGATATCGTCAATTCCATCCCGACGGATGCGGATGGCGTCATGATCAACTTCGGATCCTATCGATTTGGTGATGCCGGTGATGTGCGCAAGCCGATCACATATGACAACAACAAGCAGCGCCAGCAGACCAAGACGCAGAACGTCGATCCGCTTGCGCAGTCGAAATCCGGCCAGACAACGGCGGGCGCAAACTCTAAGCCGAGCTCAAATACGTCGAACAAGAAGGCCAGCGGTAAGACGACTGGCTTCCTGAGTAAGCTGAAAGGGGTAGAGGGGCTTCGCTTCCCAGTTCTCGAAGATCCGATGACGGCCATCGGTATCTTCACGGGGGCTTCGAATGTCGATCTTGTCGTGTTCGACGTGCCTACGCTTGAGATCTCGGCCTCTGTCTCTAAGGACATCTGGATTTGGGCCCCGTTCCTGAGTGCAAATCTCTCTGCCTCTGTCACGGCGCGCGCCAATCTCAGCTTCGGATATGATACGCGTGGTCTGAACCTCTATCGCGACACGGGCTGGTCCAGCCCGGAATATCTGTTCTATGGCTTGCATGCGCGGGATTGGAACGATGACGGCTCGGAGCGTACGGAGCTCGAAATCGATCTTGAGATGAGTGCGGCCGCACAGATTGGCGGCAACTATCTGGTGATGAGTGTCGCCGCAGGCATCCGTGGTGGCATCTATGGTGAGATCGACTTTGACCTGAACGACGTGGCGAACCGCGAGGGCGTCTATGACGGTAAGGTCTATGTTGATGAGCTTGCTTATATCTTCCAGCGCGATCCACTTGGCCTGTTTGACGTATCGGCGGAATTCCGTGCAAAGGTTGAGGCTTTTGTTAGTATCCGTCTGGAACTGTTGTTCACGACAATTACGATCTTCTCCCGTACGGCGACCCTTGTTGACGTGCTCATCTGGCGTTTCGACTATCACAAGCACTTCCAGCTTGCGCCACTTGGTGAAGTCGACGGAAATGGCGTTCTGACGGTCTTCACGTCGAATGATGATGACAAGATCGACATTCACCAGACCAACGATGGCCGCATCCTGGTCGACGTTGCAGGTGACACCCAACGTTTTGAAAACGTGCGGGAAGTCTACATTGCGGGCCAGGGCGGCAATGACCGGATCTTTATTGCGGACACGGTGAAGAACGCGAAAATCCGTGTCCTTCTCGGCGATGGAAACGATAATTTCGTCTCGGAAGCAGATACCGAGATCTTCGTCGACGGTGGCGCGGGCAATGATGTTCTTCTGCAGCGTGCGGACCGGAAGGTGACGCTGCGTGGTGGTGCCGGTAACGACACGATCACTGGCGGCGCGGGGGCGGATTCCCTCTATGGCGATGCAGGTGATGACTTCATCTTTGGTGATGAGCAAGCAGCCGCATTCGGGACCAAGAATGCGCGTGGCTATGGTGACGACGACTACATCTACGGCGGTGCTGGGTCTGACCAACTGTTCGGGCAATATGGAAACGACTTCCTGTTCGGTGAAGCAGGGGCGGATCAGTTGTTTGGTCAGATCGGTGACGACGCGTTGGTCGCCGGTGCTGGTGATGACAGCCTCTACGGTGCTGAAGGTGCAGATGATCTGCGGGGTACAAGCGGCTCTAACTTGATCATTGGTGGTGCGGCCGTCGATAAGATCACGGGCGGCTCAGGTGCTGACCGGATCGAATGGACAATCGGCGAAGCAAACGATGTGATTGATGGCGGTGCCGGCGGGGCTGACCTTCTGGTCGCCAAATCTACCGGAACCGTTGCTGACAGCGTTGAGGTGATTTCGGATGCAGCTACCGGCGAAAGCCGCCTGCTCTGGCAGGGTGCAATCCTTGAAACTCTGAAGGTGAAAGGGGTCGAAACATTCGATCTGACGCTTGGGGCAGGTGAAGATACGGCGAAATTCCACACGCTCAACAATGCAGTTGATGTTGCCTCTATCGTTGTGGAGATGGGCACTGGAAACGGCAATGACGGACAGAGCGATCTGGTCACGATCATTGACGAAACGGGTGTCGACAATGTGATCGCGGCACAGGCGTCGCAAGGAACGCGGACGAATTGGGGGATCTACACCGTAGATACCACCAAGCCGTTGGGAGAGCGTCTGGGTGCCGGGTCCCTTATCCAGAACATCGAGGTTGGGGGCCACTATATCACCTCCACCGCACAGGATACGGTCCGTGTCGAAACCGGCGAAGGCAATGATGTTGTCGACCTGTCCGCTGTGCGTCTTCCGATTGCCGATGACGGACTGATCCGCCATGTCGTCGCGGGCGATGGGGATGACCTTCTTGTCGGTTCTAACCTCGTCGACTGGCTCGACGGGGGTGCCGGTGATGATAACTATAATGCCGGACTCGGGGCCGATATCTTCCTTGACCGTTCGGGCAATGACAGCCTGATCCATGACGCTTCCGCGCTCGCCGCTGCTGGGGAGCATGTGCGAATGGATATTGATGGTGAAGCGTTTGAGCTTCGCCATTTCAACGGCAGCACGATCACCCGTGCTGAAACCGAATTGCTGCGTGGGATCGACAACGTGATTCTCACGGGCACCGATCTGGACGACACGTTCAATGTCCACGACTTCTCGCGTCGTCTCGTGATTGACGGCCGTGAAGGGTCCGACACCGTCCTAAACCGCGCTGATATCGGGGTTGAGCGGTTCGGCATCGAGGTGAATTCCACCAACGTGGTCAAATTGGACGCAGCGGTAACTGACCCGGGCAGCAACGCAGTGCTCGTGGGCCTTGATCTGATCGAGGTGACCCTTGTTCCGACACCTACGGCCATTACGCAGATCCAGCCGAAGGTCACAGTCGTGCGTGGACAGACTTCCGGCGTTGTTGGCACGGTTCAAAGTTACTCGAACACCACAGGTATAATGGCGCTCAGCGATTTGACCGGCATTCCACAGCATGGTGAAGTCTTTGAAATTGTTGGCCGTGCCGCGTCTACCCCGATATCGGTGAACTTTGCTGTCGATACGACGACTGGCCTATCTGTTGGTGATATCCTTCAGCGTCCGGCAGCGCAGACGAATTATGATACCGGGGCGTATTCCGTTCTGCGTATCACGGCAATCGATGCACAGCTCGGCACGATTGTGGCCGATCTGGTTTCAGGAGAGGTGTTGCCCGACGGAACACAGCTCACCAACGGATCCGCGACCATCAATGCGACCACTTCGGTGCTTCGCCTCGCCGCAGTTCCGCAGCAAATTACGGTTGCAGCCCTTGCGGGTGTCGCCGTGGGGGATCTGTTGATCGGCACTGACCTCGACAAGAGCATCTTCCGTGTGAGTGATCCGAACGACGGTACGGGTACGGTGTTGGAGCTTGTTGACGGTCGCTGGCAGAGCGGCATGACCGCAGCTGGCAAGACGCTGACCGCTTTGGCAGGTGATGACGCGGTCGCTGGTATCCTGACGTCGGCAATTCAGACCGATTACATCTACAACGTCAGCGTCGAAACCGATTTTGCTGCGTCTGTCGAAGATGGTCTGAAAACTCAGGTCGAGAAGAAGATCGCTGCGAATGAGCCGGTCATTCTGTTCGCCGACATCGGTGGCGTTGCACGCGCCGTGACGATCACGGCGATGACCGATGACAAGGTTACAGTGGTGCCGGCAGACGGCTCTCTGGCTCTGCCTGCCGGAACGGCGTTGTACGATTTGCGCCCTGGCGGCACGTCAACCGCGAACATCACCGATTATGACATTCGCTCCGCCGACGCGGCGCAGCCGATCCTTGTCCTGTCGCAGAGCAATGCAGACGGCACACGCGGATATGTCGAGCAGACACTGCTTGGCGGGGGATCGACGACGCGGGTCTTCGGTGTGATTTCTGATGCCCTTCAGGGTGGTGCACTGTCGCTCTTCACAGCACAGGGTCATGAGGTTGTCGTGAAGGCCTTGAATGGCAGCAAGGGCCAGATAACATTTGCCTTTGGTGGCCTTCTGCCGGGTCAGAGTGGGGACACCAATGCGCGCGTCGCCTTCTCGGATATGGCGCTCTACGAATCCGCCAACGATGTCGCGATGGGCACAAAGCCGATTCTGCGTCTTGGTCAGATCGCCGATGCGCAGTCCGCGCCAATCTCGGTTGTCGCAGGGCGGACTGTTGCGCATGATTTCGGTGACATTACGATCAACGGAAACGGCAAGGTGCGCCTCTCGGGCCTTGCTGAACAGTTCTATCAGGGCCAGCGCGTGGCTGTTCTCGATGGCTCTGCCGCCGCGACAACTGCGATTGTTGAGAGCCAGGAACTTGACGTTAGCCGCCTTCACGTCACGCTGACGGACAGTGGATCTGATGCGACGACAATCCTGCAGGGCTTCAATTTTGATGGCCATGTGGTTGGGTATACGCCTGCGGCGGATGCAGTCGTGATGGGCCTCGACATCGCTGTCGTAAAGACACCGCCGGGCTTCGAGGGGCTCTTCATCAAGGGTCAGGATGTCTACGCCGTTGATCCTACAGTTGACAAATCAGCCAATCCAACGGGTTGGCGCACGCTGCTTGGTACGGTGGAGGTCTACAAGGCCGGAGCGGGTGAGCTACACATCAAACTTGCACCAAACGCACCGACCATCGGCTTTGGAACCATGCTCTACAGCGAGTTCAAGGCCGAGGGTGCTGCGGCGCATACCGGATCGTTCAAGATTGATGATGCGAACAGGATTGATCCGCAGAACAAGCGCATTCTCTTCAAGAATTCCGCGGGTCTTGGGCCGATTGGCTTCCGAACCGGCGACAGTCTGGTGACCGCAGACGGGCGTGAGCTCGTCGAAGTGGGCTATGTCGGCGATGCGTTGGATGCGAATGGAAACAAGATTGCGGGTGGTGATGTTGATCTGACCTTCAACCGCTTGCGCAACGCGGCCCAGCCTTTCCAGCCGACCCAGAAACTTGAGGTCATCGTCAAGACGGGTGGCACCTTCGGGCCTTCATCTGTCAGCACACTGACAATTGGCGATGCGGCGTTCGACGTCGATCTGGGCGCGGAATTCTGGGAAATCAGGCTGGAGCGCGAAAGCTCCGATCGACTGAATGCGTTCCTAACCGCAAATCCGGGTGCGGAAGTCTACATCTCGTCGCAATTCAGCAGCGGGACACGTGGGTTGGACATCGGGCGGATTGTCTCGCTCAATGCCGCTACCAATACGATGCAGGTCGAAGTGATCGAGCAGGACCGCGCAGAAGCACGACTGACCCGCGAACCAGCGACCAAGCTCTATTTCCGTGAGACACCTGTTCCCAGCCCGAATGCCACGATCTTCACGCCAACCTCGACGGCTCGATTGGGTGATCAGGTGACGATTGGGATGGACGGCAACACGTTCCCGACCTTCAATATTCACGAAGATCTGACGCATTTGTACCACCAGACGGCAGATGGCGATGTGCTGGGCGTTGCGCTGATCGACCGCGCGGCAACCAATGCCGCCTTTGCAGCCGGCAATTTCCAGGTGATCGCCAACGTCGTGGCGGGGACAGCTTCCGACTTCACCTCCACCGTTGCAGCGGAGCAGTGGGCCTTCCGCGCGGGCATTGATATCGACGCTGTGATTGCATCGGCCACGGTCAATGCAGATGGCACAACCGATATCGTTCTGGTGACGGATGCGGCGATTAACATTTCGATCAATGAGGGTGTACCGCGCTTCCTTCAGGTCTTTGAGCTGAATGATGCGGGCGTCGCTGGCGGCCGTGTGATTGGGGCGACTGATTTGGGCAGCGGCTCATGGTCGGTCAAGGTCGAGGCTGGTGAAACGGCAGTGGCCGCGAAAGCAGGCGACGTCATCCGCATGACCGCAGCGGCACGGCTGCCAGCCTATATCATGCCGACCGGCGCGGGTCTGACCGGAATGGTCGTCGACTACACGTTCCGCGCAACGCTGGAGGACCTCGATTGGGAGGTGACCAACTACACCCAGACCGTCCGCGTTGAGGCGGCAACGGCTGTTGCGCTCAACGACGAGATTGTACTTAGCGCCGACGGCTCTGTCGTGGGCAAGGTAACGGCGATCAATTCGGTCGCGGCACTTTCGGCAGGTGACACAAAGACCAAGGAACTCACGCTCGAACTGCGGCGAGGTGGTGACTTCTTCAACGGAGTGACCGAAGGCGCATTGGTGCGTGAAGATGATCCTGTGGGCGGCAATAACTGGGCCGTCGGTGCGGCAGTCGAGGTGACAACAGCCAACCAGAACGCGCTGACACTGAACGGCAATACCTATGTTGTGCAGGATGCAACGGACGCCGTAACGCGCATCTACGCTGTCGAGATGTCCTATACCCCGACCGCTGATGAGCAGAACATTCTGGACAAGCGGGATGCCGGCACGCAGCTCACACCGGCGGAGGCCCTGTTCGCTGAAACGATGCAGCAACCGTTCCGCCCGCTGGTCAACGATCGTCTGAATTTCCGCGTCACCGATGGAAAGACCGGCGATCAGGCCACGGTGCTGGATGTCATCGAAAGCGGCAACAAGCTCTATGCGATCATGGAGCTCGAATGGCTCGATGTTGAGAATCCTGAGTTCCTTGAGGGTCAGACCGTCACCATCGGTGGCGCACAGCAAGCGCTGGGCGCCGTCGGCGATGTTATTGAGCAAGAGCCGTCGACCGTTGATGCGGCCACGTTCCGTGCACTGACCGATGTAACTCTCGTCAATGCCACACCGCTCGCCTTCTATGCCGGTCAGGCCTTCCGCTCGAACATGGTTGTTGGTGGAGATGCGCTTGAAGGTACCGTCTCGCAATGGAACAGCGATACGCAGGTTATCACCGTCACAGGGCTTAGAAATGTTGGTGGACAGGATGCTGCCGACAGCCTTTACGATCTGATCCAGAATGGTCAGTCGATGGCATCCGATATTGATGCATCCGGTGCAATCATCGTCGGCCGTCAGGTTGAGGTGGTGCTGCCGACGCTCACCTCTTCACCCAAACTGGGCTCTGATGTGACCGTGGGTGGCCAAGCCATCGGAACGGTCTTCAACCTCGAAGCTGGACGTATGCTGGTCTCAGCCAATGGGACGCAAACGCTCGCGGTCGGAACGCAGATCAGTTGGGTCGGTGCCGACGGCGGGACGCGTTCTGCAACCCTCGCGAACGCGATCCAGGTCGTGGACGGTGCCTATGCGATTGCGCTGTCTGCGCTCGCCAATCTGCCGGTCGACAACACATTCCTGCGCGCTGCCGACGGGACGGAGCTTGGCCGCATCACCGCCGTTGACGGTGACAAGGTTACTGTCGTCATAACACGGGAAGCGATTGCTGCCGGCGCCACAGACGCGCTCTTGCAAGCGGGCAAGACGGTGAAATGGTCCAGTGCCGGTGGGGTTGAGCAGACCGTCACCCTTGGCGCAATCGACACTGATGCGGTGATCGGGCTGACGCTTCGTAACACGGCGATTCAGCCGCAAGCGGCTGATGTGTTAAGTCTAAATGGTGTGACTGTTGGCACGATTTCAACTTGGGATGCAGATGCTACGACAGCGGTTGTAACAATGACCGAGGCCGTCGCGGAGAGCCTGACTACCGAAACGGTGCTTGATCTGACGCGCGGCGGCAATGCCGTCGGCGCAGATTACCGCGTTCAGGAAGTCAAGATCCTGACACCCCAAAACGGTGCAACCCCGGCGGTTGTCCGGCTCGTGCTGGAAATCCAGCCGACCGTGAAGCCCGGAGCGGGCGACACGATCGAGGTGATCACCGGTGGTGTGGCAAGCGGGACAGTGATCGGTACGATCGCGACATGGGATCCTGACAAGCTCGAAGCGACGGTCTGGCTCGACAATGATCATCTCGGCGATGTCTGGTTCGACACCCAGCTTCAGGTCAGCGACGGCAATGGCACCAATACCAGTTTCGAAGTGACGGACCTTCGCCTGGGCTCTGTCCGGTATCTTGCAACTGGTACGACGGCAGACACGCCGCTGGCGGGCGGCGCACTGACACTACAGGGTCTTGCGCTCGACTACACTGACGAGCCGGGTCGCGGTGTGATCATCACATCGCTTGATCCCACAACTTGGGACAAGACCTTCACCTATACCGGTTCGTCCTTTGAGAACGCCGATCAGGTCAGCGTTGGCATCGACAACTTGCCGGAGCGGGCAACAACATGGGAGGCCAACCGCGATTGGGCACCGGGTGTCGTCGATACGCGCGCGCATGCCATTGAAGTCGACCAGGCGTTGGTCAAGGTGGCGCTTGATGGCGGTGACGTTCAGCGGCTTGAAGGCGACACGCTCGTCTCTGTTCCGCAACTCTTCCAGCAGCGTTTCATGACCTATTCCGGCACCGAGCAGCTGTTCCTGCATGGTACGGAGGGTGAGGACAGCTTCACCCTGAACAACACCGGTGCGCTCACATATGCCTATGGCTATGGTGGGAAGGATAACTTCTTTATCGGCTCCATCATTTCGACGCGCCAGGCGCCGAACCCTGAAGGGACGGGTTCGGTCACGGTTGTGCGGACATCTGCTGGTACAAGCGATGATACCCGTCTGTTCGGCGGCTCGGGCAACGACTATTTCCAAGTCTACCGTAACAAGGCTGAGACGTGGCTTTACGGTGATGCCGGCGACGACACCTTCTTTATCAAGGCAACGCTCGGCATTACGAACCTCGGCTCGGGCAAGGGTAAGAACAAGGTCGGCTACAACAAGAACGCACCGCTTCACATTGATGGCGGTTCCGGCTTCGATACGGTCATTCTGGAAGGCACCGAGATCGGCGATCGTTTCATCGTCTACGTGGATGATGCAGGGGTTCAGCAGATCAAGGGCGCTGGTCTGAACCTCGCTTCCATCAAGGGCGTGGAGTCTATCCAGATCAATGCCATCGACGGTGACGACACCATTTATGTCTATGGTATCAATCAGGAAACACGGCTGACCGTGAACACGGGTCGCGGCAATGACCAGATCTTCGTTGGCGGTCCGGCGCAATTCTTCGATCCGCTGGATCAATCGATCCAGCTCGACACGTCCAGCCCGGACGCACTGGTTCCGGTCATCGAATATGTCGAGATCGAAGAGCAGGTGCCCGGATACACCCGGATCGACCGCGTGCCGCAGCCTGACGGGACGACTCTGTCTGTTGCGGTGTTCGTGCAGGGCTACACCGTGACGAAACGCGTCGCGACGGTCGTGCTGCGGCCGGTTTCGGGCTCGACGCAATCCGAGAAGAAAAACCTTTCCATCGATGCGGTCCGCATTGGTGCAGTCAACGATCTAACGACGTTCGACAATCTGGTTCAGCTCGACGGTGCCAGCGGGTCTGATGTCGTTGATTTCAAGCTGTTGGGCGAATTCGATGGTTCGCGCGCTGACGGCGAAATGGGGATCACGACACAGCGCGATATCACGATCCGGGCGCTCAAGGCCGTTTATGGTCAGAATTATGTGCCGGATGAGAGTGAGCTTCCCGGTCGCGACAGCCCCGACAATACAACCTTCGGCTGGGTCCGCGGATTTGGTGGCAACAGCCAGGGCATTGTGCTCGACAATCTTGAACTCGTCCGGATGCAGCTTGGCGAGGCCAACAACAACTTTATCCAGTCCGGTGTAGATGAAGATATCCAGTACACCGTCATTTCCCTCGCGGGCGGTGACGATGTTGTCACCGTCGGTCGTGTGCTGACAGAGGCTGAGATCGCTTCGCTTAAGGTTTCGCAGATTCCGGCAGGCGCGCTCGGCCTGATGAGCGGTGGTGGTCTTTGGGTGTCCCGCATGGCGACGGCGGGCCTCAGCCAAGTTGACGTTATGACGCTCGCGGCACTTGATCGCGTCGATCTCGGCTCGGAGTTGAGTGTTCTGAACGCTTGGTTTGATGCACTCGATCTGGAGGAGCGTGACAGTACCTATCTGGCAGCGGCGCGTCTGGGCGAGGTGGGTGACACGTCCGATATCAAGTCGAAACTGCTGTTGATCGGTGGTGACGGCGTAAACTCGGTCACGGTCTGGAACAATGCATCCAGCAAAGATCGCGCGATGCGTGTGACCGCACAGGATTACAAGCCATTCAATCCGGCTGATCCGACGACGTCCTCTGCCGATGAGGTTTCAACCGATCCGCTCAAGCGGCGGATCACCTTCACACAGGCGGATATTCGGAACCGTGACGAGATTGATGGCGTCGTGTCGTCAATGGCGTTCAACGCCTTCACCGAAACGCAGCTTTATCTGGGCCTTGGTGACGACGATATCGACATCCTTTCGGCCGCTCAGGATCTGTCGATCCATGCCGGTGGTGGTGATGACGAATTCTTCATGGGGTCTCAACCGGACAATGTCCTGGCCTCCGATCTTGATGGTATCAACCAGACGCTGAAGCTGGATGGCGGTACGGGGTCCAACAGGATCGTTGTCAGCCGTGCGGGCGATACGGACGATTCCACGAATATTGAGCTTGCCGACAACGCGATCACCATTCGGGCAGAGCAGACCGGCCAATCCGGCGTGTTCTACACTGGCGTGAAATACACCACGACCCAGCAGAAGATGGAGCTGAACCGCAGCGCCGGATCCTTCGACCGCGGTGTGGTTCTTTACACTGGTGCGGGCGACGATGCCTCGGTGCTGGTGAAGTCGGTCCGCAATGACAGCCCGACCAAGATCTATCTGGGCGCGGGTGAGGATCACCTGCAGGTTCTCACAGCAACGAATGTCGAACTGAACGATCACGACAATGATCCGTCTACACCCAATATCGCGGTGACCATTGGCGCTGCGAATGAGGGGCTGGTGAATGGATCCGGCGTCTTGGCGCATGACATCCTTCAGGTCTTTGGCGGCGACGGCAACGATACGATTGATATGTCGCAGGCCATCGCGAATGTGCGCGGCTTTGGTGGCGCAGGCGACGACCGTATCAAGGGCTCGACCGGAACCGACATATTGATCGGTGGTTTGGGCGACGACACGATTGAGGGCTATGGCGCTGCTGTGCTGGGCAACCCGGCCGATGACGCGCTCTGGGGCACGCAGCTCGAAGTCATTGCCGGTGACGAAATCGGGCGCTACGTCGATCCCACCTCGTCGGAGTTTGTGGCCAGCTGGATGGAAGCGGGCGGAAACTACTTCTTCGACCGTTCGGACGATGCGGGCCAGTTGGCCGACCTTTCGCAAGCTGCGGATGCCCGCGGCGTATTGCGCAAGGGCACGGACCTGAACGGCCAGCCGAATGCGAATGTCAATTTCCGCGGCGGCGATCCGAACGCGATCTGGTACTCGCTTGAGGTGACCGAAGATCAATTGCAATTGGGTGGACAGGATCGCCTGTTCTCTGGCATCGCGACACCGCGTTTCGACGCCCTGTCGCCCACGACCGTCACGTGGCAGCGTCCGACGGCAAATTCTGCGGCGCCAGCAACGGCCACCACGACCACATGGCTGAGTGGGACGACAGTTGCCATCGGCGGTGCCGGGTCCGATGCGATCTTCATCGGTGACACCGACGCGGCGCATCTCCATGGCCACGTCATCATTGGTGACACGGGCCGTATTGATTTCCATAACCGCGCGGCCTCTTTCGATCCCGCCGCAGCCACCCGTGTATTCAAGGTCGCTGACAGCTTCCTTGCGGGCGTTGCGGAGAACGCGCGCCCAATTGGGCATGATTGGATCCAGTTCGGTCACGGTGCCGCAACAGTGCTTGCCGGCCAGGGACATGATGTTGTGATCGGTGGACACGACTGGGCCGCAACGGGTGTGATGCCAGCCGACCCGGCCAAGCGTTACATCCTGTCCGATGCGGGTCAGGTTGTGTTGCTCGACAACGCCACCACATGGGGTGAGCCTACGTCCCTGCAGACGATGGAGACAGATATTGGGCGCGCCTCCGGCAATGACGTGATTGTGCTGAACACCGGTGATCTGGATATGGTCACGGGTGGCGGCGATGACTTCGCGCGGGCAGGCTTCGTGACGGTTCCGCAACCTGATGCGGCCGATCGCGATAGCGATGGGGACACGACAGAGCCGCTGCCATTGTTTGATACGGGCTTCTCGCTCGATGTCTTGGACGGCTACGTGCTGACCGGCTTTACCTGGGCTGGCCTCGTGCGCGCTGCTACGCCGCCGCCAGCCGTATCGGCACGCGGCGGTATGAAGATCCGTGTTGTGACCGACTATGGTCAAATTCTACGCGACGAGCGGATTGACTATCCGTCCGGCCCTGCGCTTGACGGGTTTGATCCAACGGCACAACTGCCCGTTATGCGGGTTCAGTCCCTCGTTCCGAGTTCTGATTTCGGCGCGACGCCCTATCTGGCCGCAGATTTGCTGACCGATGGCGATGCGACGCTCAACGCGATCAAGGCGGCCGGCGGCACCTACACCGACAAGCGCCTGCTTTCGGATGGCGGGGATGACAATTTCGTCGTCTCAATGGCGACGGGCGATGTCGTCTTGGGTGAGGGGAGTGATACGTTCACCTCTCTCGACGCCACTACGGATGCGGCCACGAACCTAGCGCGTGGCATCGCCGTCGTGGGTGACACCGGTTCGATTGATCGCCTGCAATCCAATGACAGGCTCGTCCGTGTTGATTACGCCCAAGGTACAACGCCTGTCGGCAATCCGGCGCGGCTAGAGCTTCAACTCTATCGCGGCGGCAATGACACTGTGACGCTGTCAGATGGTAACCACGTGGTCATGGGCGGTGCGGGTGCGGATACCTTGTCGCTTGCAGCGGGCGTGACGGAACGGTCTCAAGTCGTGACCGGCGATGGAGCAACGATCTTCTTCGATCCCCGTGCTGCCGTGCCTGCGCGTACGCTGCTGCTGGTCGGGTCGGGTGAGAACGTTGATCCCGCCACACAGGGCATCGCAAACCTTCCCGCATACGGCGATACGATTACTACGGGCGGTGGACGCATCGTTGTGTCCGGCGGTCTGGGCAATGACAACATCACCACCGGTGATGGTCGCGCGATGATCTTTGGCGATCAGGTTACGCTCAATGCGTCTGACGCAACCGGCGCTGCGCCGGTGACGCTCATGCGCGACAATTTCGGGGCCTTCTCGAATGGTGACGATACGATCAACTCGGCGGCGGCCGATGTCGCTGTCATCGGGGGTGACGGCTCTGACCAGATCAACGTTCAGGGTGGTGATCCGTCTGGCACGACGTCGGGCACAGCCATTGTGATTGGAGATAAGGGCCAGATCGAGTTTGCCCTGCAGCCGACCTGGGGCGTCGTTCCGGCACAATATCTCGACATTCTGGGCATGGCGACGATTGTTCAGATTGAAACGGCTGATGTCGTTGGACAGACCGGTGCGGCCGATACGATCCGTGCTGCCAACGGCACCAAATACATCCTCGGCGGTGGTGGTGGTGATACGATCCTGACCGGCACTGGGCGGGATGTCCTGCTGGGCGACGGCGGTCTGATCGATTTCACGAATGGAGCTGTGGATCTTATCCGCCATGCCAAGGACGCCACGGGCGCGGTGTTGCATGTCGGCGGTGACGACACGATTGCGACAGGCGTCGGCGACACGGCCATTCTTGGCGGCTTCGGTGCAGACACCATCACAACCGCCGCTACGGTGACTGCGGCGGGCGTTGCGACTTCGATCACCGGCACCGGTGCAGCGGATCGCGTTGTGATCCTGGGGGACAATGGTGAGATTGACCTTCATGTTGGCGGAGCCACGCCGGGCGAAATCATCACCCTGACCGCGCAGGATCGCGTAGCGCAGGATGGTGGCGACGATGTAATTTCCAGCGGTGATGCGACCGTCCACCTGATCGGTGGCACGGGTGCCGATACTGTGACGCTGGCGGATGGCAACGTGACCTTGCTGGCCGATGGCGGTGTCGCGACCTATTCCGCAGCTGCTGGTGACGATGTGGTCAACTTGGTTGAAGTCACGGGGCTTGAGGGCATTGCAGGCGCAGATGTTGTCACGACAGGCAATGCGGCGCGTGCCGCAATCATTCTGGGCGCAGGCGGCGACCGTCTGACATCCGGCAACGTCACGACCGCGCTCTTGGCAGGCGATTTGGCCGAGATCCGGATTGATGCACCGACAGGCAATCTTTTGTTCATGCAGTCCAATGATGTGGCCGCCACGCCGCAAGGTGCGGATTCGATCACCATTGGTGACGGAACCTTGCGCGCCATCCTCGGAACGGGCGGTGACACGCTTACGTCCGGCAACGGCGCGGCAGCTGTCCTCGGCGATAGTGGAGAGATCACGATTGACGCAACTTCGCATGAGGTGATCGGCCTCAGCGACCGGATCACAGATCCTGCCATAAGCCGCGCCGGTGCGGATCGCTGGACGGCGGGCCTTGGCCGACACTCGGGTATCCTTGGTGGCGGCGGTGATACCGCAATTCTCGACACTGGTGAGACGGCGCTTCTGACCGATCACGGCACAATCACCTGGGACCAACAGGGTCGCCTGACACGACTGTTCGCCGATGCGAACACCGAGTTTGGCAACGATACGGTGACATTGACGAGTGCTGCAAAGGCGTCCGTCATGCTTGGCGGTGGCGATGATCGATTCACGGCTGGCGATGTCGCGAACGCATTGATCGCCGGTGATCTCGCGACAATCGACATTGATGCTGCGACTGGAAACCTGCTCGGAATGCAGTCCAATGATGTTGCGACGACACCCAAGGGTGACGACGCCGTCACGATTGGTGATGGCACTCTGCGTGCGATCATGGGAACAGGTAATGACACGCTGATCTCCGGCGATGGCGATGGCGTATTCATGGGTGATGGCGGGCGTATTCGAGTCGATGCCACGACGCATGAAATCACCGGCCTGTTGGGACCGGTCACCGATCCGGCTGTAGATCAGGCTGGCAATGACCGTTGGACAGCTGGTGCCGGTCGTCACCTCGGAATCGCTGGAGGTGGGGATGATGTGATCTCGCTGGGCGCCGGTGATGCTGCGCTTCTCACCGATCACGGACAGATCTCGCTCACAGCGCAGGGCTTCCTGTCGACCGTTATTGCCTTGGATAGCACTAAGGCAGGCAATGACACCGTCACGATGGGCGCAGGCCGCTCAATCATGATGGGGGGGAACGGCAATGACATTTTCCAAACATCAGCTGGTCGAGACATTTTGTTCGGGGACACCGGTACGGCGACATTTGCGCCGGCACTCGGCAACTTCTTCACGCCGCTGTTCCTGACGCCAACGCCAACAGGCTCGGCAGGTGCAGATACTCTCCGCGGTGGAGCCGGGAACGACATTCTCTTTGGCGGTGAAGGCGCAGATCTTGTCGAGGGACAGGTTGGACGGGACTTCGTGGTCGGCGACTTTGCCGACATGACCTTCCAGAACGGGCTTGAGTTGAAGATCGAAACCACGGCCGCCTATCAGGACTTTGGCGGCAATGACACGCTGACATCGAATTATGACAGCGACTTCATCTTCGGCGGAACGGGTCAGAACTTCTTCAATGTTGCCGCTGGCGTTGATGTGGTCTTCGAAACGCTCGGCGCGCTGGACTTCACCGTGGGTCAGGGCCTGAACAACATCGCGGCCTACTTCAATCTGGGCGTTCAGGGCGGGGTTCTGGACAACCGTGTGGTCCAGACCAACACGGCTGAAACGATCTTCGTGGAAATCACGAGCGGGGCGACTGAGGCGCGACAGGCGATCCAGAACTCGCGCGGTGATGACAGCGGTGCGCCAACCGGCTTCTCGTTCGATTCCTTCCTGCGTGGCTTTGCCACGCTGGCGGACGGTAGCGTCGTCAACCGCAATGCAATGCAACTGATGAGCACGCCGCGTACAGGCGAATACAGCGTTGATCCTGATCAGCCACAGCCAGTGACAGAACAGGGACCGCCGGGACAACAGCTTCCTGGCTACTTCGACGGTCTGCTTGAGGAGTTGCTGGACGACGTGGTGCCCACGCCTGAAAATGCCGATCCGCAAGTGGTTGTGGAGGTGCAAGCTGAGGACGGCGACCTCGACCTCTTGGCCGCATTTGAGCAGGATGAGCTAGAGGGCGAAGGCACGATTGTCGCCGGTGCAGCTGCATTGATGGCGGCACCCGCAATCCGCAGGCACAAGCCGAGAGCGGGCAGTCTTGAGCGTCGCTTGCGCACCTGGTCGGGGGCGGGCTTCTCTCTGCGCGGTTCAAACCATGGACCGATGCCGGGCGGACCGGTATGCTCACCTGAAACAAAAGGATAAGGGGACGCAACGAATGTCCGACACGGATCAGGGCCAAGGCCGCAGTGTGGTTTTTCGCGATGCGGAAATGCGCACCAGCTATGCCAATGTCGCGAATGTGGCGAGCACCAAGGAAGAGATTTCTGTGCTCTATGGAATTGGTCGCAGCTGGCACGGCAAGGGAGAGGAATATGAGGTCGATCTGAACGATCGTGTCATGATGTCTCCGTTCACGGCAAAGCGTCTTGCGGCAATGCTGGTCAATGCTGTGGCACAGCATGAGGCAAAGTACGGCAAAATCGACGCCGGCCCAGTTGATGGGAGTGGACCCGGCGGGTCTGCCTGACAGCGGTGACGCTTTCACAACCGGTCAACGAAAACGCAGTCTCCGCGGATCGGGTGGAGCTGCGCGCCCCTGCACTCACCGAATGGTGTGAGATGTTGCGCACACGGCTGCGCGGCGTTCTTGAGGTAGCGGTTGTCGCACGAGTGGATGAGGGGTTGGCTGCCCTCGCGATGGCGCCTGCTTCACTCGAACTTGGCAAATATGCCAAAGCGGCCGACGCCGTTGCTGGGCGCGATTCAGGCTTGCTGCAGCCCATGGCGACGGAGGTGGATGGCGTTGCGGAAGTCATCGCCTATCCGGTCGGCCCCATGCATGTGGCTCTCATCGGGCTGGCTGAACTGCCCGAACGGCAACTCCAACTCATCATGCAGCAGGTGCAACTGGCCGCCGGTTGGGTCTGGTGGGATATTGTGCGGGAGGCTGGCCTGCGCGCGGAAGCCCGCTCGGATCGGCTTCAGGGAAGCTTCGAGCTTTTCTCCGAACTTCTGGATGCGGGCAAGGTGCTGGAGATGCAGCAGCTTCTGTGCTCGATCGTTGCGGATCGCATGGGGGCATCGCGCGTCAGCCTCGTGATGAAGAACTGGCGGGGAAAGGTGCGCCTGCGTGCCGTGTCAGGAACCACGACGCTGGATCGTCGCACGACACTGAACGACCTGACTGAGCAGGCCGGGGCCGAGGCAATTGCCCGCCGCGAAGCTATTGTCCATCACGAAGGGGATGGCGGTGGCCCGCTCCGCTCACTTGCCCGCATGCATGAGGATAAATCGGCGGCATCCGTACCGCTTTCCGATGCCCGTGGCCGGGTTCGCGGCGCACTTGTTATCGAGTGGCCGGAACGGGTTGGTGATGACATGCTGTCCGACTGGTCGAGCCTTTGGATCCTGGCCGCACCGGCCATCGAATTACGCCGGCGCGCAAACCGGAATATATTCCAGGTCGCTGGATCCAGCATCGGGGCGGCTTTTGGTGCTTTGTTGGGCAAAGGGCATCTGTGGCTAAAGGCCGGGACGGTTGCGGTACTTGCGCTCGCGGCGTTGATGTACTGGGGGACAGGCACACTGACCTTGCGGGCCGACACGGTGATTGATGATACCGGTTTGCGGATTGTCTCCACCCCCGCCGATGGTTTTTTGTCGGAAGTTCGGGTCATCCCCGGAGATGAGGTGACACCCGACACGGTGATTGCGGTCCTCGACGACAGCGACTTGCGGCTGCGGCAGCTAGAGCTAGAGGCGCAAGCCGCCCGTTATCGCGCGGAAGAGGCGATCGCCACCCGCCAGGCCGATCAGGGCGCCGTAGCGGTCGCCCGGGCGCAAACCGCCGAGGTAGAGGCCAGACTGTCCCTTCTTGAGCGTGAGCTTGAGCAGACCGTTATTCGCGCCGGTACGACCGGCCTCGTCTTGCAGGGCGACTTGCGCCAACGCATCGGTGGTCAGGTCGAGCGGGGTGAAGCGCTTATGGAGATCGCTCCACGGCAGGACGTAGAGGTCCGCGTGGATGTCGCAAATCGCGATGGCGACGAACTTGTCCCCGGTCTGACCGGAACACTCCGCCTGAATGTCGCGCCCGAAACACCCCTCGCCATCGAAGTCATTCGTGTCAAACCAGCAGCTGAAAGTGTCGACGGTGAATTGCGCTTTGTAGGCTATGCGCGCATCGCTCAGACCGATATCCGGCTTGAAAATGGAATGCAGGGTGCAGCGCGTCTGCAATTGGGGGAAGCGCCGCTCTGGCGTATCTGGCTCCTGCCTGCATGGGAAACGCTCTACCTGTTCCTCTGGTCGTGGCTGCCCTAAGCCATGGCGCGCGCGCAGCTTCTCTCGCAGGACTGGTACCGCGTTGCCGAGCTGCGCCCTCGCCTACGCGCACAAATTGATGTCGCGCTGCACGAATATCTGGGGACACGCTGGTATGTCTTGCTCGATCAGGCGAGCGGGAAGACCCATCGACTGGCCGAGGCCGCATGGGCCGTTGTGCGTCGTTTTGATGGGCAACGCAGTCTTGATGACATCTGGACCCAGCTAGCCCGTGACAACGACCCGGACCTGCCGCCACAAGACGAGTTCATAGAGTTAATGAGCCGTCTCTATGACAGTGGCATTGTCAGCGTTGAGGGCATCCCAAAGGCAGAGAAGCTTGCCAGCAGCCAGCGCAAAAAGGCCCTCGCCCCGCTCAAAGCCCTGCTGAAATCCCCAGTCAGTCAGAAAATCCCGCTCTACAATCCATCTGCCTGGCTGGACGGCCCTGCGGCGGGGCGCGTCGCACGTGCCCTTTTCTCACCGCTTGCGCTGCTACTGCTGGTCATTCTGATGGGGCGCGCGGGGTTGGAGCTGATCCGTCAGTGGGAGCCGCTGACAGGCAATCTTGCCGACCGCGCGCTTGCTCCCAACAATCTCATCATCCTGATTTGCGTCTATCCCGTCGTGAAGTTGGTGCATGAGCTTGCCCATGCCCTTGCCGTCCGGCGCTTTGACGGGCACGTGACTGAGACGGGCATCATGTTCTTGATCTTTGTTCCCATGCCCTATGTGGATGCATCGGCTGCGAACTATTTTCGCGCGCATGGCTCTCGGGCGATTGTCGCACTGGCGGGTATTCTTGCGGAATTGGGGATCGGCGCGGCTGCAATCCTGCTCTGGGCTGATACCGAGCCGGGCCTGGTGCGCGCGGTGCTCTTCAACGTGATCATCATCTGCACGATTTCGACACTGTTCTTCAATGGCAACCCGCTGCTGCGCTTCGATGCCTACTACGCGCTGGCCGATATCACGCAGACCCCCAATCTGGGCAATCGGGGCCAGCAACTTCTGGGCGCGTGGTTCAAGCGTCTGTTTGGCTACCCCCCCGAACCGGAGACCGAGACGGCGGGCTCCTCAGGCCGTTTTTATATGATGAGCTATGCCGCCGCGGCGTTTTGCTATCGTGTGTTCGTGACCTTTTCGATTGCAGCCATTGTTACGGACAAGGTTCCCTATATCGGGCAAGTTCTGGCAATCTGGATCGTAATGGCCGGTCTGATTTGGCCGAATGCGCAGGCCGCGTGGAAAAACCTCCGCAGCCCGGCCTTCACTCAACGCAAACGGAGGATCACCATCCGTCTACTTGCAACCATCGCGGCCCTTGTGGCGCTGATCTTCTTTGTGCCGCTGCCAAGCTCCACAACCGTGCGGGCCCTGGTCGCGAGCGGGGAGGAGGCTGCCGTCTATTCCGGCTCGGAGGGTTTCATCACCGAAAGGCTCGTCACAGAGGGCGATGTGGTCGAGGAGGGCGATGCCATTCTGCGGTTGCGGCCCGAACGGCTGGAGACTGAAGGCGACTCACTCACTGCACGCTTTGATGCGCGCGAGGCTGAGCTGCGCATCGCAAGGGCACAGGGGAACCTGACACTTGCAGGCGCTATCGCAGAGGAGTTGCGCGCGCTCGAAGCGGCCCGCAATCAGAATGCAGCACGTGTCGCCGCTGCATTGGTCACGTCCCCACGCGCCGGGGTTTGGGTCTGGGATGATCCGGCCCCGCAGGAAGGATCTTTGATCCTGCGTGGATCGCGCATCGGCTTGGTGGATCGTCCTGACAGTCGGGAATTGCTCGCCATGATCCCCGAGGGGGCAGATCGAAAGCTCGCGAGAGGGATCGAAGACATCAGCTTCATCGCGCCATCCCGTGCTGATCAGGTCCTGACGGCGGGCCCAATGCGGATTATGCCCAATGCCTCGCGCACGCTGATGGACGAGCGATTGGCTGATCGGTTCGGCGGTCCCGTTCTGACCGAGCCAATTCCCGATACGGATCAGTATCAGGCCACGTCCCCGTATTTCTGGATCGAGGTCGAAGCACCTCTTGACCAGTTCGCGCTGGGCGAACTTGTTCATCTCAAAATCAGCCATCCGTGGGAGCCGTTGGCCCCCCGCATCGTGCAGCCGCTGATCCGCGAAGTCCTGCGGCGCTTCGGTCCGGGATGAGCGGCGCACTGACGATACCTGCGCCGCGCAGCCCCCTTCCGGTACGTGCACCAGAGCGTGTTGAGCGGAAGGAAAAGGTCCCAACCTTCGTGCTGACCGCTGCCGGGCTGTGGCAGAACAACCGGTTGCGACGGAAGGCATGGTTGAGGGCGATCCGGGCCGCCCGCGGTTCGCTTGCAGATGCAGACTTGATTGAAGAGGCGCAGGCGCTTGGGCAACTCTTGCGGCGTGGTCGGCTGACCGGGCCTCTGCTCGTTCGAGGTCTTAGCCTGCTTGATGAGGCTTTTCATCGCGAGACCGGTTTTCGCTATCACGACACTCAGCTCATGGCGGGCATTCATTTGTGCACCGGCAAATTTGTGGAGATGGCGACGGGTGAGGGCAAGACCTTCACCGCCGCGCTCCCCGCTGCAATCCATGCTTTGTCCGGCTGTGCGGTCCACGTCGTAACAGTCAACGACTATCTGGCAGAGCGTGATGCCGAGGAAACCCGCCCGATCCTCGAACGGCTGGGGCTGACCTGCGCCCATGTCATCCACGACATGAAAGAGCCGGAAAAGCGGTTGGCCTATGCCGCTAACGTGACATACTGCACCAACAAGGAACTGGTGTTTGACTACCTGCGCGACCGCTCGAAGGAGGCAACACGCTCCCCGCTTGCCTATCGCCTGTGGTTGGAGGGAGACGGCCAACCGCTCGTCACGGATCTCGATTTCGTCATCATCGACGAGGCGGACAGCGTCCTGATCGACGAGGCTAACATCCCGCTCATTTTGACCGAACCCACGCGCACCACGCTCTCCGTTCAATTCATCGAGCAGGCGGTGCAGCTCGCGGCGGAGGCGCCCGAAGAGATGTGGGAAAAGGAAGACGATCTCGGGTTTTCCGCGCTCAGGACAGAGTTGATGACGGATTTGATCGCGACCCTGAAGGGTCCCGATCCCGAATGGGCCGCGCTTGCCCTTGCCGAAGAGATGCTGACACAGGCGAAAGCGGCGCAGGACAGATTTCGTGCCGATACACACTACATCGTTGAAGAGGAAAAAATCGTCCTCGTGGATCAGCAGACCGGCCGTCCCATGCCCGACCGCTCCCTGCCATTCGGATTGCAGCAGATCCTCGAAGTGCGCGAAGGATTGGAGCCTACGGCCTCCCGCAAGACGCTCTCAAAGCTCAGCTTTCAGACGTTCTTTCGCAAGTATCACAAGATCGCGGGGATGAGCGGCACTCTCAAGGAAGTTCGCAAGGAGATGCGCGATACCTACCGTACGGCGCTCGCCGCCGTACCGACCAACAAGCCCATCATTCGCAAACGCCAGATCCGCAGGCTGTTTCACACCACCGCTGAAAAGTTGGACTGGGCTGCAAGCCGTGCTGAGGCGGTCCGTGCGCAGGGCCGGCCCGTTCTGCTTGGCGTTTCATCGGTCGGATTGTCAGAGGAGCTTTCAGAGCGCTTGCAGGATCTCGGACTGCCACATGACGTGCTCAACGCACGACGGCTGGAAGAAGAGGCCGATATCGTTGCAGAGGCCGGACATCCGGGCCGCGTCACGATCGTGACCAACATGGCTGGACGTGGAACCGACATCAAACTCAGCGCAGAGGTTAAGGCGGCGGGCGGTCTTCATGTTGTCATCCTCGATGCGCTCGACAGTGACCGGTTGGACAGGCAGCTTTATGGCCGGGCAGGGCGTCAGGGCGATCCGGGCAGCTATGACATTGTTCATGCGTTGGATGAGCCGGAATTAAAGCGTCTTGTGCCGAAACGCACCATCGCTACTCTGTCTATCATGCTAACCGTTGGGCGACCGTTCGTGAGCAAGGTATACTTTGCCTATATCGCGCACCGCCGAACACGGTTGGAGAATATCAGACGGGGCAGACGTACGAAGCTGCTTAAGAGTGAGGAAAAGCGCGATGAAATGCTCAGCTTTACGCGTCGCGGTTAGCGTGCTTTTAGCCTTCCCTGGGGCGGTTTTCGCCCAGCAGGAATCGGCCTCATTCTTTTCAAACTGCCTTATTCGTCCCGCAGAACATACTGAGCTGGCCAGCGCGGTGCAGGAGGTTGCCGTCGCACGGCCCGTTGCGCTGGGGCAGCGGGTCCGTGAAGGCGAGGCGCTGATCGAATTCGGCCATGCGGCGCTCGATGCACGTCTTGCCAGGCTCGAGAACGAAATTGGTTTTGCAGAGCGGGCGCTCGCCCGGGGGGAGCGCTTGGGTAACCTTCTGCCAGATGCAGAGCGTGACGAACTGTCCAACGCCGTTGCACGCGCGCGCGCCGACGCAGCCGAAGTACGGGCCGAGCGTGATCGTTATATCCTGCGCGCGCCCCATGCAGGTATCATTGTCGATACACCTCTATCAGTGGGGGAGCTGGCGACGGACCAGCCCGTGATGACCATCATCGATGTCTCCACGTTGCGGGCGGAGATATCGGTGCCAGCGGCATTGCACGGGCGCTATAGCGTCGGTCAGTCCCTGGTTCTGCGATCAGAAACTGGCGCGGAAAAGCGCGGCACGATCAGTTTCGTCGATCCGGTCATCGACTTTGGAAGCCGCACATTCCGACTACATGCGGATGTGGACAATGCGGATAACGGCTGGCTCGCAGGTCTGTCCTGCACCGTCGTGTTCTAGAACGTTCGAGCCAGCCCGATCCTCTGCGTCGACTAGAAGTCGAGATTTTCAACGCTGAGCGCGTTGTCCTGAATAAACTGCCGACGCGGCTCGACCACATCGCCCATCAGCTTGGTAAATATCTCATCTGCCTCGTCCATCTGGTCGACCTTGACCTGAAGCAAGGTGCGGGCTTCCGCGTCCAAGGTGGTCTCCCACAACTGATCCGGGTTCATTTCGCCAAGACCCTTATAGCGTTGCAAGCTCAGCCCACGCTCACCTTCCGCAATGACAAGGTCGAGCAGTTCGGTCGGTGCATGCACGGTGATGTGCTTGTCCTTGCGGTGTAGCTTTGCCGGCGCGCCGTAAACCTCCTGCAATCCGTCGGTGAACTCAGCCAGTTTACGCCCCTCACCAGAGCGGAAGACGCGGCCATCCAATGTGCGCACTTCCTCGACACCACGCACGACGCGACTGAACCGTAAGCCGCCATCCTGCGTCGGACGGCCGGACCAGCCCTTTTCCGTCTCTGGCGCGATCAGATTCAGACGGTCCGCCACACGGTCGGCTGCGGCCTGTGCATCACCTTGGATGCTCTCTGCCTGCATGGCCCCGGCAATTGCCGCCTGCTCCAGCACCACGCGGGGCACATGGGTCGGGAATGCGTTGATGACACCACGTACCTTGCGCGCGGTGCTTACGACCTCTGCCAGATCGGCACCAGTGCGCTGCTCGCCTGATCCCAGTTCCAGCATCGCATCGTTCAGGCCCTGCTCGATCAGGTAATCATCAAGGGCGGCCTGATCCTTCAGATAGACCTCCGACTTGCCGCGTGCGACCTTATAGAGCGGCGGTTGCGCGATATAGAGGTGCCCATTCTCGATCAGCTGCGGCATCTGGCGGTAGAAGAACGTCAGCAGCAGCGTGCGGATATGTGCGCCGTCTACATCAGCATCGGTCATGATGATGATCTTGTGATAGCGCAGCTTCTCGATATTGAATTCGTCGCGCCCGATTCCGGTGCCGAGCGCCATGACGAGGTTGCCGATCTCCTGCGAGCCGAGCATCCGGTCGAAACGCGCGCGCTCCACGTTCAGGATCTTGCCGCGCAGGGGAAGCACGGCCTGTGTCCCGCGATCCCGGCCTTGCGTCGCCGATCCACCGGCGGAGTCGCCCTCCACCAGAAGCAGTTCGGTTTTCGATGGATCCTTCTCAGAACAATCCTTCAGCTTTCCCGCCAGATACGTCACGTCCATCGGGTTTTTGCGCCGGGTCAACTCGCGGGCCTTGCGCGCCGCCTCGCGGGCCTGTGCGGCCTCCACGATCTTGCCCACAACCATGCGCGCCTCGTTCGGGTTTTCCTCGAACCACTCGGCCAACTTTTCATTCATCAGACTTTCGACCGCCGGACGCACCTCGGAGGAGACGAGCTTGTCCTTGGTCTGGCTGGAGAATTTCGGGTCAGGCACCTTGACGGAGAGTACGCAGGTCAGCCCCTCGCGCGCATCGTCACCGGTCAGCGTCACCTTTTCCTTTTTCGCTATGCCGGAAGAGGCGACGTAGTTGTTGATCGTGCGCGTCAGCGCTCCACGGAAACCGGCCATATGGGTGCCGCCGTCGCGCTGCGGAATGTTGTTGGTGAAGGGCAGAACATTCTCGTGATAGCTGTCATTCCACCACATCGCGACCTCGACACCGATATCGTCACGCTCTCCGGTTACGAAGATCGGTTCGTCAATCATCGCTGTCTTTGATCGGTCGAGATAGCGCACGAATTCCCGCACGCCGCCCTCATACTCCATCGTTGTCTCAAGCGGCTCTGCCTCCCGCTCATCGATGATGGTGATGCGGACGCCGGAATTGAGGAAAGCAAGCTCGCGCAGGCGGTGTTCCAACGTCGCGAACTTGTAGTTCACATCCGAGAACGTGTCGGTCGATGCAAGGAAGCGCACCTCCGTCCCGGTGCGATCCGTGTCGCCCACGACCTCCAGATGCTTGACCGTGTCACCACGTTCGAACCGGGCGACATGTTCCTTGCCCTCGCGCCAGATGCGCAGTTCCAGCCAGTCGCTGAGCGCGTTTACAACCGAGACGCCGACCCCGTGCAGACCACCAGAGACCTTGTAGGAATTGCTGTCGAACTTACCGCCCGCGTGAAGCTGGGTCATGATGACCTCAGCGGCAGAAACGCCCTCTTCCTCATGGATGCCGACCGGGATTCCGCGCCCGTTGTCGCTGACAGACACGCTGCCATCGACATGCAGAATGACCTTTACTTCATCAGCATGACCGGCCAGCGCTTCGTCAATTCCGTTGTCGACGACCTCATACACCATGTGGTGCAGGCCCGAACCGTCATCCGTGTCACCGATATACATCCCGGGCCGCTTGCGCACAGCCTCCAAGCCCTTGAGAACCTTGATGGAATCAGCGCCGTAATCCTGATTGTTCTCGTTGGAGTCTGACATCTGCTTAGCCCTCTATTTTGTGTTCCGTTTCTATCGTTTTCTGTGAGCATTGTCACGGGCTTGACCCACGAAATACGGCAGCTTCCCGGGTGCCGTAACGGTCGGCGTTCACGCGGACTTAAGCGAACGTGATTAGGCAAAATAAGCGCGAAGGTTGAGAATTTCAGGCCAGTCCGGAAAGGACCCTGTCTCTGCCCGCTCGCGCAAGGAAATGACCCATGCTGAACATTCGCAATCTGCCCCGATGGCTCTGCGTCGCTACATCCGTGATCATCGGCGGTGTCGGTTGCACGACGACACCGGTCACCGCACAGCAGCTTCCCTCTTATGTTGTCGCCGAATTCGGCCAGCCGCCCGCCGTGCCCGAAGGTCCGATCAGTGCGGCACTGGCCGCCGACATTCAGACAGCCTTCGGGGACAATCTTGAACAATCGAGTTGGGGCCCGGTTGAGGTCGCCGCACTTGAACGGATCGTGGACGCAGGCGATCCCCGTTTGGTTTGGGTGATCAGCGACATGATGCGGTTCACATGGCGCGAGGCGCATGACAACGATCTGGCTGCCGCGGCAGAGGCGCTTTTGGGCATCACCATCAATACCCATCGCAGATGGGGAGCGGTGACCGACCATCTGATCGCATGGGATATTCCGTCCTATCCCGGGTATCTGCAGCACAAGCGCGCTATCTTCACCAACTTCATTCCCGGTTGGGACCGGATCTTTGTCGAGGGGGATATCGACTGGCGCCTTGTGTCCTGGGGCGGCGTCTTGATTGATGCGCGGCCCTATGACCGGACCCATCAGGCTTGCAACTGCATTCCCGCGGCGGACAATCCGCAGGTCAGCGCGGCGGATGAGGCTACATGGCTTGACGACGACGACATCGTGTTTGGCATCGAGGTGAATGGGGAATACCGCGCCTATCCCCGCCAGATCATGGAAGTGCGCGAGATGGTGAATGACACGCTGGGTGGCCGTGATCTTGGCATTCCGTACTGCACGCTTTGCGGTGCAGCGCAGGCATATTTCACCGATCAACTGCCAGCTGGGGTAGAGCGTCCGGTCCTGCGCACCACTGGCCTGCTGATCCGGTCGAACAAGGTCATGTACGACATCACAACGCACTCCGTATTCGACACCTTCCTGGGTCGCGCCGTGACAGGCCCTCTGGCGGAGATCGGCCTGCAATTGGAACAGGCGACAGTCGTGACCACCGACTGGGGAACATGGCGGCGCACGCATCCTGAAACAACGGTATTGGTCGAATCCCTCGCCCTTGGACGGGACTTTGATTTCCGAAATGGACGTGATGCGAACGGCCCGATCTTCCCTGTAGGCGACGTCGATCCTCGGCTCGATGTCCACGACGACGTCATCGGCGTGATCACTGCTTCAGGTCAGCCCATCGCGTTTGAGCGGCGCGCTGCATTGCTTGCTTTGCGGCAGGGACAAGAGATCGCGTTTGAAAACGTCAGGCTGGAACTCGATGCAGGCGGCATCCGCGCGGTCGATGTGGATGGGTCAGATCTGGGCAGTCACGAGGCTTTCTGGTTCGCTTGGTCGCAATTCCACCCGGGTACAGAGCTTTGGACGCTCTGATCTAAAGCCACCTTCGAAAGGGCTGCGCCCCCGGCTGCACGATCTGCAACCGGGGGCGCTTACTATACAGGCAGATTTAGTGCGGGACAGTCAGCGGATGCTTCGGCCCGGCAACCCCGTCACGCACATAAGCGTGCACCGGATCGGGACGGCGTGCCCAAGCCGCCGTTTGAGCCACACGAGACTTCAGGTGAAGCACGTCGAAGCCCGAGACGATGCGGTACCCTTCAGAGAACCGCGCAGCCGCATCCTCTTCCGTCAATGCAATCCCGCCGAGCGGAATGCCCGCGCCCCGCGCGGCACTTTCAACACGTGCTGTCGCTTTGACGAATTGCGGGTGATCGAATTGACCTGGAATGCCCATCGTGGCCGACAGGTCGAAGGCGGCAAGGATCATGTAATCGATGCCTTCCTGCTCGACGATCGCATCAATATTGGCGACCGCCTCAACCGTCTCGATCAGGATACCGCAGGTCAGGCGATCTTCGATGGTCTTGGCATAGGTCATCATGTCATTGGGCCAGCGTGAGTGGGCGATGAACGGACCAAAGCCACGCGTACCCATTGACCCCGGATACCGCATGGAGGCTACGGCGCGCTTCACGTCATAGGCGTCCTTGACGAGGGGGAAGATGATCCCCTCCGCGCCAAGATCGAGGACGCGCTTCACCTCGGCATCGGCTATTTCACTGACGCGAACCACGGGTGCGCACTCCGTGCCTTGGGTCGCTGCGATCATAGCATGGCATGTCCCGTAATCGACGGCACCATGTTCACGGTCGATCACCACCACATCCGCGCCTGAGGCGGCAATTGCCTGTGTTACAACAGCGGACGGGATCACATTCACATGCATGCTCAAACGCTTGGTGGGATCGGCAAGCTTCTGCTTGAAACTGGTCATTCTGACGCTCCTCTCAAATCTGATGCACACAGCATCGGGTGCGCCTCACGTTCCGTAAAGCATTCAAATTATTACATTTTTTCCTAAAAACTTAATGAATGTTTAACGAAACTACTGTTCAGACGAAGGGAAGCTGCGTATGGGCGAACCGCAGCCTGATGGCGGCTTAACGCGCAGATGTCAGTTTGGTTTCACCTGCAATTTCTGAAAGTTGCAGAAATTGCGCCCGGCCTTCGAGTGATTCGAAAAGCTCGGCTCCGGTGCCGGTCATCCAAGCCTGTGCACCAAGCTCGATGATCTCGTCATAAAGGGCTGATCTGCGCCCTGCGTCAAGATGCGCACCAATTTCGTCCAAAAGAAGGACGGGTCGATTAACTTTTTCCGAGGAAAGTGCCCGCGCATTGGAGAGAATCACTGACACCAGCAGGGCCTTTTGCTCTCCGGTTGAGCAGTCCCGTGCCTCCATATCCTTCGCTGAGTAGACAGCATGCAAGTCGTCGCGATGCGGACCATTCAGCGTCCGACCCGCCGCCATGTCGCGCCCACGACCCTCGGCCAGACGGGGCGCAAGATCGTCTTCGTTCTGACGGACCGCACCATCTGGCCCGATCAGAGACAGCCGCGCCGCGGGAAACGCGGTGGTCGCGGCGTCTTGTGCGACCCCAAGACGATCAAGCGTGTTGCGCCTGCTCGCCGTAATCCTGCTGCCGAATTCCACCAGATGCTCTTCAAGGGCCTCGTACCAGCGGGGGTCACGCACTTGATCTTTCAGCAGCCGGTTCCGCTCCCGCATGGCGCGCTCATATCCCAGCACGGCTTCCGCGTGATCGGGAAAGAAACTCATGGACATGCGGTCGAGAAATCGTCGTCTCTCTGACGCGCCATCCAGCCACAGTCGATCCATTGAGGGCACCAACCATACGATGCGCAGCAACTTGGCGAGAGCGGTCTGCGGGGCGGTCTTGCCGTCGATCTCAACCGTGCGAGAGCCTTCGCCCTGCAACCGTGTCACAATCTCCCGCGGGCCATCGGCTTCGATCCCTGCGCGTACCTGCCAGCCCAGCCGTTCAGGCGCGCGCGACAGATCTCCAACCGGCACACGGCGCAGGCCCCGCCCCGGCGACAACATGGAAATGGCCTCAAGTATATTGGTCTTGCCCGCCCCATTTGGCCCGTGGATCGCAATAGGCCGCGCATCAACGTCGATCTCACTGAGCTTATGAGACCTGAACATTGAGAGTTTGAGAGACGTGATATGGGGCATCGCCCCAGCCAGACCCCGTCAGACGCGCATCGGCATGACGACGTAAACAGCGCTTTCGTCATTGCCTTCGCGCATCAGCGTCGGGTCGCCAGAGGAGTTGAACATGAACACTGCGTTCTCCCGATCCACCTGGCTGGCGATTTCCAGCAGATATTTCGCGTTGAAGCCGATCTCCAACCGTTCATCGCCATAGGCCACGGCCAGCTCTTCATCCGCGGCACCGCTATCGGGTGCATTTACGCTGAGAACCAGACGATCCTCATCCAGTGCAAGCTTCACGGCGCGGCTCCGCTCGGACGATACGGTCGAAACACGATCGACTGCCTGCGCAAACTCGGCCGCATCAACTTCCAGCCGCTTTACGTTGGATTGCGGGATAACACGGGTGTAGTCGGGGAAAGAGCCGTCGATGACCTTCGAGGTCAGCGTGATGTCCGGCGTGGCAAAGCGGATCTTTGTCTCGCTCACGCTGACTGCGATATCGGCGTCATCATCCGACAGCAGCTTCAGAAGTTCGGTCACCGTCTTGCGTGGTACGATCACGCCGGGGATCGAGTCTGCGCCGTCCGGCAGATCGGCATCAATACAGGCCAGCCGGTGTCCGTCCGTTGCAACGGCACGCAGCATCTGCCCGCCACTCGCGGTCGCGGAATGCAGATAGATCCCGTTCAGATAGTACCGCGTTTCCTCGGTCGAGATGGCGAATTTGGCCTTGTCGAAGAGCCGCCGCAGCAACGCGGCCTTGGCCCCGAAATTGCAGTCATATTCAGCACTGGCCATGATCGGGAAATCTTCGCGCGGCAACGTCGCGAGCGAAAAATTCGAGCGTCCCGCACGAATCTCAATCCGCCCGGCTGCCATGTCCTCGGACAGTTGCACCGTGGATCCGTCCGGCAACTTGCGCACGATGTCATGCAACATATGCGCGCTGACCGTCGTCGCCCCTGCGACTTCGACCATCGCGTCCGTCTTGTCGACAACCTCGATGTCCAGGTCTGTTGCTCGAAAGCTCAGGCTGTTGCCTTCCGCTTCGATCAGCACATTGGCCAGGATCGGAATGGTATTGCGCCGCTCGACAACCGACTGCGCACGGCTCATCGCTTTGAGTAGGGCGCTGCGTTCGATGCTGACTTTCATCGGTCGGTCTCCGAGGGTGGTTGGCAGGGTGGAAACGGTAGGCTGAACCGGGTCGGAGTGCAAATGCAAACCGGCAATTTTCCGCTCGCAATGCGGCTTTGCCGCAAGACCGATGAAACACCCTGTTCGCAAGCCCGCATTCACCTGACAGACTGGCGAAAAATCAGGAAGGCCACCGCCATGACAACACCCTATATCGACCCGACGCGAGAGCAGTTCGGCGCCTTCGCAAAGCTCCCTCAGGACACGCCCATCTCAATGCTGAATCTGGTCAAGCTGCGCGATGCAGCGGCCTATCGGCGCTATTCAAAGGAAACGGCACCAATTCTCGCCCGGGTGGGGGGGCATGTGGAATGGTCCGGGCAGTTCGAGGCGGTTCTGATCGGCCCGGACCAGGAAAGCTGGGACGTCGTCTTTATCGCGCGCTATCCCAATGCTGCGGCCTTTATCGAGATGATCCGCGATCCCGATTACCAACGGGCCGTCACGCACCGGCAGCATGCGGTCGAGACTTCACGTCTGATCCGCCTTGCACCGCGTGAGGCGGGCAATGGCTTCGGCTAAGGCCGCACGACACGGTGTCCGGCGGCGCGAATGCGCTGGGCCAGATGCGCGATATGGGCCGGACCAACCTCGCAACATCCGCCAACAATGGTCGCGCCCGCCGCGATCCAGGTCATGGCATGATCGGCATAGGCCTCAGGCGTCAGTTCAAGCCGTTTGGTCAGCCCTTTGACGGTTCCGCCAAATTCAAGATCCCCGGCAAATTCGAACCCGTTTGCATAGGCCCCAAAAGGCACATGAACTGTCGCAAGGATCGGCAAGCCTTGTGCAATAGCCTCGGGCCGAGAGCAATTCAGCAGGATCGCGTCGGCGCCCGCCTCGGCAACGGCACTAATCCCATCTTCCAACGGCTCGCCCGAGCGTAGGCGCGTTCCGTCACGATCATCGACGCTGAGTGCAATCCAGGCGAGGTGACCTGCGGCGACGATTGCGCGGGTGGCGGCGCCCGCCTCTCGGACACCAGACATCGTCTCGGCCAGCATTAGATCGCAATGATCGCCCTGTGCTGCAACCAGTCGCGCATAAGTCTGCTGCATCAGACCTTGCGGCGGCGCTGCATCAGGTCTGTAGCTCCACGCAAGCGGCGGCAGGCAGCCCGCGAGTGCCACATCACGGTCACCACGCGCAGCACTCGCAACGCGGATCGCAGCGGCCTGCAACCGTTCAAACAGCGCATCCGTATCCTCATCCGGTGCATGCCGGTGCAAACGTTCAGGCGTCACCGAATATGTGTTCAGTGTCGCCACAGTCGCGCCTGCCTCGAAGAAGTCACGGTGTACGGCTTCGACCAGATCTGGCCTGTCCGCCAGAACGCGGGCAGACCACATCGGTGTCGGATCCGCGTCATTCCGGGCGACAAGCTCTTGGCCCATGCCCCCGTCCAGCAGAACGATCTCAGCCATCGCAAGTCTCCGTTAGTGGCGGAAGTGCCGCATACCTGTGAACACCATCGCCAGACCAGCATCATCCGCGGCAGCAATGACTTCTTCATCCCGCATAGAGCCACCGGGCTGAATCACGGCCTTCGCCCCGGCAGCCGCAGCGGACAGCAACCCGTCAGCAAAGGGGAAGAAGGCGTCAGATGCGACGACACAGCCCTGTGTGAGCGGCGTGTCGAGGCCCATGGCCTCTGCCATATCCTCGGATTTTCGCGCCGCGATCCGGGCGCTGTCGACCCGGCTCATCTGCCCGGCGCCCACGCCGACCGTCGCCCCATCCTTGACATAGATGATGGCGTTCGATTTCACGTGTTTCGCCACCCGCCAGGCAAACAGCATGTCGGCCATTTCCGCATCTGAAGGCGCGCGTTTGGTCACGACCTTCAGGTCGTCCATCGTGATACGCCCATTGTCACGATCCTGCGCCAGCCAGCCACCCGCAACCTGCTTCATCATCAGGCCAGGAGCCGCCGGATCAGGCAGCGCATCGATCAACAACAGCCGCAGATTCTTCTTCTTGGCAAAAATATCCATGGCCGCCTCGTCTGCACCAGGCGCGATCACGACTTCGGTAAAGATCCCGGTAATCGCCTCGGCGGTTGCGGCGTCCAGCGGCTTGTTCAGTGCGATGATCCCGCCAAAGGCGGACGTGCGGTCGCAATCGAATGCGCGGGTATAGGCCTCAAGCAGAGTTTTACCGGTTGCGACACCACAAGGATTGGCGTGTTTGATGATCGCACAGGTCGGCGCGTCGTCGCCAAATTCGGCCACCAGCTCAACCGCCGCATCCGTGTCGTTGATGTTGTTATAGCTCAGAGCCTTGCCCTGGACCTGGCGGGCCGTGGCGACACCTGGACGGTTCGAGCCATCCGTGTAGAACGCTGCCCCCTGATGCGGGTTCTCGCCATAGCGCAGGCTTTCGGCCAGCGTGCCGCCAGCCGTGCGGCGACGCGGGGTCTTTTCGTCGAGCGCCTTGGCCATCCAGCTCGACACAGCGGTGTCATAAGCTGCCGTGCGGGCATAGGCGGTCAGGGCCATGCGCTGGCGGAACGCATAGGTCGTCTGACCGTCATTTTCCTCCAACTCGGCCAGCAGCGCTGTGTAGTCCTCTGCATCTACGATGGTGGTGACATCGCCGTGGTTCTTTGAGGCGGCGCGGATCATCGCTGGGCCGCCAATGTCGATGTTCTCAATGCAGGTCTCGTAATCCGCACCCTTGGCCACCGTTTCCTCGAACGGATAAAGGTTCACGACCAGCAGATCGATCGGCACGATCCCGTGCGCGTCCATCGCGCCAACATGGCCTGCATCGCCACGCAGCGCCAGCAGACCGCCATGCACCATCGGGTGGAGCGTCTTCACGCGACCGTCCATCATTTCCGGAAAGCCGGTCAGTTCGCTGACGTCGCGCACGTTGAGGCCCGCGTCCCGCAGTGCCTTAGCGGTGCCGCCGGTCGAAACCAATTCAACCCCACGCGCGGCCAATGCCTTGCCCAGATCGACCAGCCCGGTCTTGTCGGATACGGAAAGCAGCGCGCGTTGCAGCGGAGCAAGGTTCGAAACGGTCATGGCAGGGCAGGTCCTTCAGTCGTCTGACAGGTCTGGCACCACATCCCTGATCGCAGTCGATCCGCCGTCGATCCGGCGCAGCACCCAGTTCACGCGCGTCGAATAGTCCATTGCAGCGCCGGTGACCACGATTTGTTGCGACAAACGCGGATTTACCCGCCGACTGTCGAGATAGGTCGAATTGGAAAGCCCGATTTCCCCGCCGGACTGCCGGAAAACCCAGACTTCACCCGATTTCAGCGTCAGACTGACGGCCTCCCCTCCCAGGTCGAGCGTCGCTTCAACCTCGGGATGTAGGTGAAAGCGAATGGCAAAGGGGATGGGGGCGGCCTGCCGCTCTTTTGCGAACCGCGCGCGCTCCCTGCTCGATTGCGCGCTCAGCGTATCTTCCCCGCGCAATTCATCGCCTGCCGGCGACAGGAACAGCCGGCGGGAATGGATCAGCCCCGACCGGTTCGAGTATCCGTCATGGGTTCCCAGAACCCAATGGCCCGAAGGGTCGCGGGTCTGCTCGACGGCAACGGTTGTCGGTCCGTTGATCATCGGCGTCGCCTCGGCAGAGCCAAAGCGCTGCACGTCCCCGAAATCGGCCATCGCCCGATTGGCAACTTCCAGCGTCGTGTGGGCCGCTGTTTCCCGCGCGGCCTTGCGCCAGTCCTCTCCAAACCGGTCCCCCGGTCCTTGGTTCACGATCATCTGGCGACGCCCGCTCGACATTTCGAAGGCGAGCGTTCCGGCATGGGCGCGGAACGGGTCGCTGGGCATCGGACCGCCATCCAATATCACGACGGTGCGCCCTGCTGAAATGCGTGAATACCCCATGGCGGTGGCCGGTCGCTGACCTGCCCTTTCGCGACTGTCGAGCAAAGCCTGATCCAGTGCACCTTCCGCACCGCGCCCCCCACCGTGAAAGCGGGCGAGCGCGCCGTCACCCATGCGCAGGGCACGCAGCGCGGGAGCACATCGGGTGATGGCATCCAAATGCGTGCCTTCCGGTGCATGGCCCGCAGCCCGTTGCGCATCCGCGACCCAGACAAGAAGGGTGAAGATCTCCAGCAACTCTTCGGGGCTTCTGGATGGGATGGTTCCATCGGGACCAATCACGCCACAGGCTTTCGCCAGACCCCGGCGCGCGCTCTTCAAAGCCGACTCCGCCCCTTCGAGCGAAATCGCCGCATAGATCAGACCCGTCAGCGCCTCAAATCGGGGCAACCCATCCGCGGCATCATCCCAGGCGTGGTTGAGATATCCGGTCTGCCGCCCCAGCGACTTAAAAAACAGGTGAGAGGCGGTGGCCTCCTGCCCTTTCAGCAGAAAGGGCGCGTGTACGATCCAGCGAATCAGGCGACGTCCGGTGATATCCGGATACCAACCGGGCCCCTTGGCCGCGCCGAACCGTTCAATCCACTCCCAAACCCAATCCTGTGCCAGCGCGCGCGACGCATCGTCCCCTGCTGCCGCCAGATCGTCCAGCCAGACAAAACCCTGCGCCTCAAGCTTTGCGGCCTCGCTTGGCTCCGGCAGGTTCCAGATCCCGCGCGGGCCCGCTTCGATCATCTCGCCGCCCAGTTGGAAGAGCCCGGCCTTCATCTGCCGGGCAAGGGCCGCATCCCCGATCCGTCGCGGCTCTGGCTGCGATCGGATTGCCTTCACCTTCGATGCAAAGGCAGAACGCAACGCCTGAACGCGATTGTCAGCGGCGCTTAGTCTGTTGCGAAGGGTAGGGCGGGCCATGAGCGATCCTTGGGATATTGGCCGAGTCTAGCCCCGCTTTTTCAAAAGCGCGATATAGAACCCGTCCATTCCGCCATTTTCGAGCCAGTAATCGGGCCTCAGCCGCAATGCGCCGTCCTTTGCCCAGTGCGCCTCACCGCCCAGCGCCTCGGCATCGATGGCCTCCAGCGTGAAGGCGTCGTTCTCCGCAAGGAACTTCTCCACGGCCACTTCACCCTCCGAGGGCAGCAGGGAACAGGTGCAATAGACCAGCCGCCCGCCGGGTTTGACGAAGTCGGCAGCCCGAGACAGCAATTTCCGCTGCAACGCGACGAGCCCTTTGTTTTCTTCACCGGTCTTGATGAAGGGCAGATCGGGGTGGCGGCGGATGGTGCCTGTCGCGGTGCACGGCGCATCCAGCAAAACCGCGTCGAATGGTTGCTCTGGAGTCCAGTGCAATGCGTCTGCGGTCACAAGCTCTGCGTCGAGGCCCGTGCGCGCCAAATTTTCGCGCACCCGTTTCATGCGCGGGCCAGAGATATCCAGTGACGTGACCTGCGCGCCAGCGGCGGCCAATTGCAGCGTCTTGCCACCCGGTGCGGCGCACAGATCGAGCACGGTCTGACCGGCAACATCGCCTAGGACTTTCGCAGGCAGCGCGGCTGCCGCGTCCTGCACCCAGAACGCACCTTCTTCATATCCAGGCAGCGCTGTCACCTGCGCCGACGCTATGCGGTAGGACCCCGTCGGCGCTTCATCCGCCTCCAGCCCGTCGGGCAGATCACCGCGCAATGTCAGGTCGAGCGGCGCACCGTTCGCGTGGCTTTGCTCAATCGCAGCGACACCGTCTTCACCGTAGGCGCGCACCAGCGGCACACGCAGCCAGTGTGGCAGGGACTGTGGTTCCATCTCAGCCCAGATCTCCGCCCCCTCGCGTGAGATGTTGCGGGCAATCGCATTCACAAGGTTCTTCAGGTGAGCCGTCTTCCGATCCGCCCGCGCCGCATTCACTGCGGCATCAACCGCGGCATGGGGCGGGATGCCATCAATCAGCATCTCGGCGGCTGCGATCCGCAGGATCGTCAGAACCCGCGCGGGCGGCTTTTTGTGCAGGAACTGATCCAGCACGATCGTCAGCGGCTCCAGATTGCGCAGCACCATCGTGGCGAGGCTTTGCGCCCGCGCCTTGGATGGGCCGGGCAGATCGCGCGGCAGATCCTCGACCAACTCACCGATCATGCGCTTGTCGCTCAGGACACCCTGAATGATATCCGCCGCAGCAATTCGCGCGGCCAGTCCCGGCGCGCTCAACGCCGTGCGCCCGTGCGTGGAATCGAGCTGCGCCGCGTGGTCGGCGCGGGAGAGGTCATCGTCCGCGCGGCAGGTTGCGCCTCAACAGCAAAATTTGGGTCATTCGCGAGCTTCATCAGCGCCTCGATCCGGTTTTCGACATTAGGATGGGTCGAAAACAGATTATCGACGCCACGTCCAGTCAGCGGATTGACGATAAACATATGGGCAGAGGCCGGATCACGCTCCGCGCTCTCCATTTCATGACGGGTAGAGCCGCCCGCGATCTTACGCAGCGCGTTGGCCAGACCCATCGGATCACGGGCGATCTCGGCCCCCATTTTGTCGGCGGAATACTCACGCGTCCGGCTGATCAACATCTGGATCATCATCGCGGCCATCGGTGCCAGAAAGATGGCGACAAGCATTCCGATCAGACCCAGCGGACCTGAATTGCGGCCATTGCCGCGAAACAGAAAGGCAAATTGCGTCAGCATCGAAATTGCGCCGCCAACTGTCGCCGCGACCGTCATGATCAACGTGTCGCGGTTCTTGATATGCGCCAGCTCATGCGCCATCACCCCGCGCACCTCTTGCGAATTCAACCGCTGTAACAACCCCGTGGTCGCAGCGACGGCGGCATGGTCCGGCGACCGGCCCGTGGCAAAGGCGTTTGGCTGGCTTTCCTGAATCAGATACACCTTGGGCATCGGCAAGTTCGCATTGCGCGCCAGGTCTTCAACCATCTCATAAAGCTCTGGAACCGACTGCCGCGTGACAGGTTGGGCATTGTGCCTGCGCAGGACGCTTTCCCCGGAATTCCAGAACGCCCAGCCGTTCATCGCGATGGCGATGGCAAAGGCGATGGCCATGCCGCCGGTTCCGCCCAGAAGCCAACCCACGCCCATGAACAGGGCGGTCAGCGAGGCCAGCAACATCATTGTCTTCGCGTAGTTCATGCCGCACTCCCTTGCTTGCACGGGCCAAAGGCGCATATGCCAGATCAGCACATGGATAACGGAGGATATAGGATGACCGTTCCCTCTGATAAACAGAACCGCCTGAAAGAAGCCGCTGCGCGCGCGCTGGCCGAGGCGGAGGAGCGTAAGCGGAACACCCCACCCCTCGACCTGCCGACCGAACTGGGCGGGCGCGACGGGCCAGAGCCCATTCGCTTCGGCGATTGGGAGAAAAAGGGGATAACGTCAGACTTCTGACTGTTCTATAAGACCGAAAACAGACGACATAAAATTGCGGAGCCCACGATGCTGAACCTCAAGAACGAAGCCCTCTTCGCCACCAAATCTTATATTGATGGCGAATGGGTCGGGGCCGACAATGGCGCGACCTTTGATGTCGTGAACCCCGCAAATGGTGAGACTGTGGCCTCCATCGCGGATCTGGGTCGGGCAGAAGTGGCGCGCGCGATCGACGCCGCCGATGCGGCACAGGCAAACTGGGCGGCCAAGCTGGCCTCCGAACGCTCTGCGATCATGATGAAGTGGTACGCCTTGATCATGGAGGCGCAGGAGGATCTCGCCCAGATCATCACCGCCGAAATGGGCAAACCGATCAAGGAAGCGCGCGGCGAAGTTGCCTATGGCGCCTCCTTCATCCAGTGGTTTGCTGAGGAAGGGAAGCGCATCTACGGCGACACCATTCCGCAGCACCAGCCCGACAAGCGCATCGTCGTGATCAAACAGCCCATCGGCGTTGTCGGCTCGATCACGCCGTGGAATTTCCCACTCGCCATGATTACGCGCAAGCTTGCTCCCGGCCTCGCCGCGGGCTGCACCTGCGTCGCCCGTCCGGCGGAACTGACCCCGATGACTGCGCTTGCGCTGGCTGAGTTGGCCGAGAAGGCAGGCTTCCCCAAGGGCGTGTTCAACGTCGTCTCGGGCTCCAACTCCTCGGAGATGGGTAAAGAGCTGTGTGAGAATGACAAGGTCCGCAAGATCACCTTCACCGGCTCCACCCGCGTGGGCCGCATCCTGATGGAGCAGTGCTCGGGCACTATCAAGAAGATGAGCCTTGAGCTGGGCGGCAACGCCCCGTTCCTCGTCTTCGACGATGCTGACCTGGATGCAGCGGTCGAAGGCTGCATCATCTCCAAATTCCGCAATGCCGGTCAAACCTGTGTCTGCGCCAACCGCATCTACGTGCAGGCCGGGGTCTATGACGCGTTCGCGGAAAAGCTCGCAGCCAAGGTCGCCGAATTCAAAGTCGGCAATGGCTTTGATGAGAGCACGGATATCGGCCCGCTGATCTCAAAAGCGGGTAAGGAAAAGGTGCAGGACCACCTCGACGACGCAAAGGCCAAGGGCGCAACCATCATTCAGGGCGGCACTGACAGCGATGTGGGTGAGCTGTTCTTCACCCCAACGGTCGTCACCGGCGTCACCTCCGACATGAAGGTCACTCAGGAAGAAACCTTCGGCCCGGTCGCCCCGCTCTTCAAGTTCGAGACTGAGGAAGAGGGCGTCGCGGCAGCCAATGACACGATCTTCGGCCTGGCCGCCTATTACTATACCCGCGACATCGGCCGCAGCTGGCGCGTGGGTGAGGCGCTGGAATACGGCATCGTCGGCCTGAATACCGGCCTGATCTCAACTGAGGTGGCGCCGTTTGGTGGAGTGAAACAGTCAGGCCTTGGCCGCGAGGGCTCCAAATACGGCATCGAGGAATATTTGGAGATCAAGTATCTGTGCATGGGCGGCATTTGAGGTTCGTGATTGAGAGGCTGGGGGCGCGTTCCCCAGCCCACCTTTATCACGCAAATGATCACTCAAATGGCGGCTCGATCTCGACACGCAGCCCACCTGCCCCACCGCCATCATTCTTGACGTAAAAGCGGATTTCGTTGTGCCCGTACCGCAATCCGGCCGCTTGTGTTGCCGAGAACTCCGTCCATTTGTTCCATGACGTATTGGACTGGCTCAATGGTTTCTCACCCACTTCATCATTATAGAGGACGGCCCGGCCATTGTCGTCGCAGGACCAGCGGCCGTTGATTGCATCGTGGTCAAAATCAAACGTGTCACTGATTTGGATGAAGCTGACAAATAGGTGCTCACCATCATCATCCGGCACATCGACCCAGCGAGAGCGCTGATTTTCCTTGATCCACCCACTGGACGGTGCACGCGCAGTGGAAACACCAGCTGATGCGGATGTTAACGCGCTATGGATTGAGAAGAATTTGTTTGGTCCGAATGCATCGGGTGGCGTCGGTTGGCCAAAATAGCCAAGTCCGGTCTTGAATCCCGTCTCGAAGCGATCTGCCTGCAATTGCGCCCCGGGACCCGCGCGGTAAACCCAACCGCTCGACCAACCTTCAGCAACCGGTGGGCCAACAATGCCGTTTTTCAGTCCTTCAACGAAGTAAAAGCCATAAGACTCGGCACAATTTATAGCCGCTTCAGGATCAGATTTCGCAAGAGCTATTACCTTGTCCATACCGTATGTTTTGTTCTGATCCACGACGCTGGTCGTTACGTTATGCGCCAATTCATGCACCAACGTATCCAGCTTTGAGTTATCGCCCGTCGTAGGCTGCTCTACGAACAGTTTCGACACCCACATTGAGGCATCTTGTGCATTTAAATAAGTATATGCGATCGTATCGTTAGATTTGTGGGGGTCGAGAGCGGCTGTCTCAACAACAATTTTCAGCTTCTTGATATGAAGAATTTCAGCCATTTTTGAAAAAACATTTGCAACAAACCGTGCGCGATCTTCATCAAACGCCCCAAAATACTTTTCATAATGGACGAAATCTTTATCCACGGCAGTATAGCCGTATTGGCTAACGTTTACTGCATCTCGCTCTAGAAATTGCGCGGCACCACGTAGGTTCTTTTTGGCGCTTGCGTGTATTTGCAAAATTTCAGCGCGAAAATTGGGATAGTCAGACTCATGTCCGCTCACCCAACTTATATCAAAATCCGGCATATTATCATTCCTTAGCCCATAAAGTATCAGTGTGCTGAAACGATAAGGCTAATTGGTACTGATATGATACTAATTTCTTAGACTTACCCCTCCCCCTCCAACAACGCCCGCAACCCCACCCGGTAATCCGGGTACTTCAACACCACCCCCAACTCATCCTTGATCCGGTCGTTACGCACCTTCTTGCTCTCCGCATAAAAGCTGCGCGCCATTGGGGTCATTTCCGCCTCCTCGATCGGAATTGCGGGGGGAACCGGTACACCCAGCAACTCAGCCGCATAGGCGATCACGTCTTGGGGTGGAGCGGGATCATCGTCGCAGACATTATAAGCCGTGCCGGGTGCAGGTCGCGCAATGCTTGCCGCGACCACCTGCGCGATATCCTCAACATGAGTGCGGGAGAAGACCTGGCCCTCCTTAATGATCCGGCGGGCGGTGCCTTTGCGCACCTTTGCAAACGGGCCGCGCCCAGGTCCATAAATCCCGGCCAGACGAAAGATGTGCAGCGGCAGTCCCAACGCTGTCCACCCTGCCTCTGCGGTGACCCGCGCCTTGCCACGCTTCGTCGCGGGCAGGAGGGCTGAGCCTTCATCAACCCAATCGCCGCCGCGATCCCCATAGACCCCCGTCGTCGACAGATACCCGACCCATTCCGCCGGGGCCGCGCGCAAAGCCGCCTCGTAAGCCGCCAGAACCGGATCCCCTTCAACCCCTGGCGCGACGGAAGTCAGGATATGTGTCGCCTCCCCGATCAGGGGTGCGAGGTCGGTTCCGGGCCAGACCACCGCCTCGATCCCTTCCGCACGCAGGGCTACCGCTTTTTCCTCGGACCGGGTCGTGCCGATGATGCGGAATCCGTCCAGCAAGGGCACCAATGCGCGGGCAGAAAAGCCATGGCCAATCGACAACAGAACCTTCATTTGCTCTCTTCCTGTGCGTGCGAACCCGTTGCGCCTCCAGCCAGCCGCTCCACGGCCCATCTGGCCGCGTCGGCCACCACCACATCATCATCACGGCACAACGTTGCAGCAACCTTTGACAGGGTCGCATCCTCCGAATTGCCGATTGCATAGAGGACGTTGCGCACAAAGCGCCCTCGACCGATGCGCTTGATGGGTGAGCCTGCAAAGATTTCTCGGAACGTCCCATCGTCGAGTTGCGCCAACTCGGCAAGCTTCGGGGCCTTCAGCTCCACCCGTGCCCAATAGCCAGCATCCCGGGCCTCTTGCGCGAACTTGTTCCAGGGACAGACGGCAAGGCAGTCATCGCACCCATAGATCCGGTTGCCCATCTTCTCCCGCAAGTCGAGCGGAACCGGCCCTTTATGCTCGATCGTCAGATAGGAGATGCAGCGCCGCGCATCGAGTTGAAACGGGGCCGGGAAGGCATTGGTCGGACAGGCGTCCAGACAGGCGGTGCACGATCCACACCGCTCAACCCCCGGCGCATCCGGGTCAAGATTGAGGGTCGTAAAGATTGCACCCAGAAAGAACCAGTTGCCCAACTCGCGGCTCAACAGATTTGTGTGCTTGCCCTGCCAGCCCAATCCCGCCGCCGCCCCCAGCGGCTTTTCCATGACCGGTGCGGTATCCACGAAAACTTTGATCTCACCACCGGCCTGGTCGATCATCCAGCGGCCCAGCCGTTTGAGCCGCTTCTTGACCAGATCATGGTAATCCTTGTTGCGGGCATAGACGCTGATCGCCCCGCGATCGCGCGCATCCAGCAGGGTTAGCGGATCGACATCGGGTGTATAAGGCTCTGCCAGCATGATGACAGATCGCGCGTCCGGCCAAAGTGCCGTCGGATCGCCCCGCCAGTGCGCCCGATCCGCCATCCAATTCATCGTGCCGTGGTAATCCTTGTCGAGGAAGTCCTGTAACCGCCCCATCGCCTGCGGGATCGCATCGGGCGTGCACACGCCCATCGCCGCGAAGCCGAGCGCCTTGGCCTCTGCCTCAACCTCGGCCCGTCCGATCAAAAATCGAGATCCGCGTAATGGGGCGGGGGCCGCATGCCCGGCAACGCGTCCGCCAGAATGCCCCGGAAGGCCGGGCGCGACTTGATACGTGCGTACCAGTCCTTCACATGTTCTGATCGGGTCCAGTCCACATCATCGATATAGTCGAGACAACTTAGATGGGCCGCCGCCGCGAAATCGGCCAACGTCATCTCATCGCCGGCCAGCCACTTTCGCTTGTCCAAAAGCCAGTCGAGATAGTCGAGGTGATATTTGATCGCATTCGTGCCCTCACGAATGCGACTGCCATCAGGATAGCCGGTCTTCTTGATCTTCTTGGTCACCCGTTCATAGAGCAGGTTTTCCGTCACCTCGCGGTGAAACTTGTCATCAAACCAGTGCACCAGCCTGCGCACCTCGGCCCGCGCCTCTGGCGTTCGGGGCATCAGTGCAATGTCGGGATAGACCTCGTCGAGATATTCGCAGATCGCCACACTGTCACTCAGCGTCAAACCGTCAATCTGCAGAACGGGCACCTGGGCTGCGGGATTGAGCAGCAGAAACTCCATCCGCTTTTCCCACGGCTTCTCCTCGATCAGTTCCACCTCGATCTTCTTTTCAGCCAGGACAAGCCGAACCTTGCGAGAGAAGGGGGAGAGGGGAAGATGATGCAGACGCCGCATTCCGAAACACTTTCAAGACAAATCACTGATCTTGTGTATGGAAGCAGACGGGCCGCGCTTCAACCCTCGGTCAGGCAGTCAAGCCGCCCATCGCGAGCAATGATACGCATGCCGCCGTAAATTGCACGGCCGCGCTCTGCGATGAAATTGCTCTGCGGATTGGCAGAGCGTCCCCGCGGATTGGGCAGGATTGCTGCGATATAGGCTGCTTGCTGCGCGCTCAGATCACGTGCCCGCACCCCGAACCAATGCTGTGCGGCCGCCTCGGCCCCGAAGACGCCCGTGCCGGTCTCGGCCACGTTCAGATAGACTTCGATGATCCTCGATTTCGGCCAAGTGAGTTCAATCACTGCGGTAATTGCGGCCTCCAGCCCTTTGCGCAGCCAGCTTGCATCCTGCCACAGATACACGTTCTTTGCGACCTGCTGAGACAGCGTTGACGCCCCGCGCCGCCGCCCATCACCAAGCGCATCCCGGATCGCGTCGATGTCAAAGCCTGCATGATTGCAGAATTCGACATCCTCGGCGGCAATCACCGCTGCGGCCATTTCGCCGGTTTTGTCGAGTGGAAGCCATGTGCGCGCAATCCCGCCCAGCCGCTGCTGCTCTGCCCATTGCGTATGCGTGATTGGTGGGATGGCCCAGCGTCCGGCACCGACCAACAGGAAACCGGCTACGGTGCATAGAAATACGATCCGCACCCACCAGCGGAACAGCCATCGCAAAGGTCTGAATTTCTTCTTGGTCAAAATATCCCCGCCGGAGGCACCTGCCCTCAGCATAGAGCGCCTTCGGCGGGGTATTTCAACCAATCCGAAGCATCACGCCTGAGCTGCGGCTTCGGTATCGCTGAGTGGAGCGGCCAGCCGCTCCAGCATTTCTTTCGGGCAGATCTGCCGGAACTTCGGCAGTTCAAGCGCCCAGTCGCGCAGCAATTGCTCTGCCTTGCGGGATCCGGTTTCGGCAAAATGCTGTTCGATCAAGCCGCGCAGTACACCTTCCCAATGAGCGCTGTCGACATCGACGCTGATGATGCTTTCGCCATTCATGCGCGCGTCGAAATCACCCGCCGCATCATAGACGAAGGCCATTCCGCCGGTCATGCCCGCGCCGAAATTGTCGCCAACCTTGCCAAGGATGACGGCAACACCGCCGGTCATGTATTCACACCCGTTCGATCCACAGCCCTCAATCACCACTTTCGCGCCGGAGTTCCGCACGCAGAAACGCTCACCCGCGCGACCCGCGGCAAAGAGCGTGCCGTCGGTTGCGCCGTAGAGCACCGTGTTGCCGATGATGGTGTTCTCGGATGCATCCAGCGGCGAGCCCAGAACAGGTTTCACCACGATCTGGGCTCCGGACAGGCCCTTGCCGACATAGTCATTGGCGTCACCGGACACTTCCAGTTTCAGACCCGGTGCCGCGAAGGCCCCAAGGGATTGACCAGCAGAGCCTTCCAGCTTGACCGTCAGATGGCCTGTCTGCAGCTCATTACGCATGCCAAATCGGCGCACGATATGGGATGAAACGCGCGTGCCTACTGTGCGATCCGTATTCTGGATCGCATAGCTCAGCTGCATTTTCTCGCCATCCTTGAAGAAGGGCTGCGCGTCCCGCACGATTTTCGCGTCGAGCGTATCGGGCACGGCCTGACGCGGACGGTCCCGGTCATAGATGGCGGTGCGTTCATCATCCACCGCGATCAGCATCGGGTTGAGGTCCAGATCATCGAGATGGGCCGACCCACGGCTGACCTGCGTCAGCATATCCGCGCGTCCGATCACTTCATCCAGCGACCGTGCACCGATGCTGGCCAGCACTTCGCGTACCTCCTGCGCGTAGAAGGTGATCAGGTTGACGACCTTGTCCGCATTGCCGGTGAACTTGTCGCGCAGCGCCTGATCCTGGGTACACACGCCAACCGGGCAGGTGTTGGACTGGCACTGGCGCACCATGATGCAGCCCATCGCGATCAACGCGGCGGTGCCGATGCCGTATTCCTCGGCGCCCATCATGGCGGCGATCACAATGTCACGCCCCGTCCGCAGTCCGCCATCGGTGCGTAGCGTCACACGATCGCGCAGGTTGTTGAGCGACAGCACCTGATGTGCCTCGCTCAAGCCCATTTCCCACGGCAGACCAGCATGTTTGATCGAGGTCTGCGGAGAGGCCCCGGTTCCACCATTATGGCCGGAGATCAGGATCACGTCCGCCTTCGCCTTCGCCACACCGGCGGCAATCGTGCCAACGCCAGTTTGCGCGACCAGCTTCACACAGACCTTCGCATCCGGGTTGATCTGCTTGAGGTCGTAGATCAGCTGCGCCAGATCCTCGATCGAATAGATATCGTGGTGCGGCGGCGGGGAGATCAGCGTGACCCCCGGTGTCGAGTGGCGCAGCTTGGCGATCATCTCGGTCACCTTGAAGCCGGGCAACTGCCCGCCTTCGCCGGGCTTGGCACCCTGTGCGACCTTGATTTCAAGCTCCTGACAGTGGTTCAGGTACTCCGCCGTCACACCGAAGCGGCCCGAGGCGACCTGCTTGATCTTCGCGGACGGATTGTCACCGTTCGGCTCGGGGAAGAAGTGCTTGGGATCTTCACCGCCTTCCCCCGAATCCGACTTCGCGCCGATGCGGTTCATCGCGACGTTCAGCGTTTTGTGCGCTTCCGGGCTGAGCGCGCCCAGCGACATGCCCGGCGTGACAAAGCGCTTACGGATCGAGGTGATGCTTTCCACCTCCTCCACCGGGATGGAGGCACGGTCGGTCTTGAAGCCCAGCAGATCGCGCAGGTGGATCGGCGCACGCGCCGTCATTGCTGCGGAATATTCCTGCCAGATCTTGTAGGAACCACGGTCGCACGCCGCCTGCATCATATGCATTAGCTGTGCTTCCCAGGCGTGGCTTTCACCCGACTTTCGTGACTTGTAGAACCCGCCGACCGGCAGAACGTCCGTGCCGCTGGCATAGGCGCGGGCATGGACCCGGTTGGCGTTCTTCTGGATGCCGTTGATGCCGATGCCTGAAATTCGGCTCGGCATACCGGGGAAGAATTCCGCGCACATCGCGCGGCTCAGCCCGACAGCCTCAAAATTCAGACCACCGCGATAGGACGAAATGACGGAGATACCCATCTTCGACATGATCTTCAGAAGGCCCTGATTGATCGCCTCTGCAAACCGGTCCATCGCCACTGAAAGTGGCCCATCGAGCAGACCCCGCTCAATGCGGTCGGCCACGCTGTCCTGGGCAAGCCAGGCATTCACAGTGGTCGCACCTGATCCGACAAGCACGGCGAAGTAATGCGGGTCAACGCACTCTGCTGCCCGCACATTGATAGAGCAGAACGTGCGCAGGCCCTTGCCGGTCAGCCAGGAATGGACAGCCGAAGTCGCAAGGATCATCGGCATCGCGACCTTGTCCGCATCGACATGCTCATCGGTCAGGATGATGTGGTTCGCTCCGGCGCGCACGGCCTGCTCTGCTTCGCTGCGCACACGGTCGAGATTGGCGCGCAGGGTATCGCCGCTGAAGGTACAGTCGATCTCGACCGCGCCATCGCCGAAATACTCCCGCATCTTGGCAAAGCGCGCATTTGTCAGCACCGGGCTTTCCAGCGTCAGGATCTCGGTCTGTGCGCCCGTCTCGTCCAGCACGTTCTTCAGGTTGCCGAACCGTGTCTTAAGGCTCATGACCCGGTGTTCGCGCAAGCTGTCGATGGGCGGGTTGGTGACCTGAGAGAAGTTCTGCCGGAAGTAATGCGACAGCGGCCGGTACTTTTCGCTCAACACCGCTGCGGGCGTGTCATCGCCCATGGACGCAAGCGCCTCTTTGGCATCTTCCACCATCGGATGCAGCACGGTTTCCAACACTTCGATGTCGTATCCGGCGGCGATCTGACGCTTGCGCAGCGCCTCACCCGTCAGCACGGCACTCTCACCGGTGGTGTCGGTCAGGCTCGCCAGATCGGTGATCCGGCCCACCCACTCAGAGAAGGGCTGAGAGGCGGCAAGCTCGTCCTTAAGCTCTTCATCATGCAGCAGAACGCCCCGCTCCATATCGACGGCCAGCATCTGCCCGGGGCCCAGAGCGCCCTTTTCGACAACGTTCATCTCATCTGTCGGAACCATGCCGACTTCCGAGCCCGCAATCACCAGCCCGTCACCGGTTACGACATAGCGCATCGGGCGCAGACCGTTGCGGTCGAGGCCCGCACAGACCCAGCGACCATCGGTCATGGCAAGTGCTGCCGGGCCGTCCCACGGCTCCATGACGGAATTGGAATAGGCATACATGTCGAGCCATTCCTGCGGCATCTTCGTCGCGGTCTTCGACCACGCCTCGGGCACCAGCATCGTTTTGGCCATCGGCGCATTGCGCCCTGCGCGCACCATCACCTCAAAGACCGAGTCGAGCGCGGCAGAGTCAGATGCACCATTCGCCACGATCGGTTTGATGTCTTCGGCAAGGTCCCCGAAATAGCTCGACGCCATGCGAATCTCGTGGCTCTTGAGCCAGTTCAGGTTGCCCTTCAACGTGTTGATCTCGCCATTATGGGCCAGCATGCGGAAGGGCTGCGCCAGCCACCATTGCGGGAAGGTGTTGGTGGAATATCGCTGGTGATAGATCGCGAACGCGCTCTCGAAGCGCTCATCCATCAGGTCGGGATAGAACACAGCCACCTGCTCGGCCAGCATCATGCCCTTGTAGATGATCGAACGGCAGGACAGCGAACAGATGTAAAGCTGAGGCACCTGCGCGCTCGCCGCGGCCTTTTCGATCCGACGGCGGATGACATAGAGCTCACGCTCGAACTCTTCTTCATCCACACCCTTGGAGTTGGAGATCAGGATCTGCTCAATCTCCGGCCGGGTCGCATTCGCCTTTTCCCCAAGGCACGAGATTTCGACAGGCACGTGGCGCCAGCCATAGATGGTGTACCCCATGCGGAGCACTTCGGTCTCCACGATGGTGCGGCAGGTTTCCTGCGCGCCAAAGTCAGAGCGGGGCAGAAACACCTGCCCAACGGCAATCAGCTCGCCACGATGCTCATGCCCCGTGCGCGCGATCTGGTCCTTGAAGAACTCCACCGGGATCTGCACGTGAATGCCCGCACCATCGCCGGTCTTGCCATCTGCATCGACCGCACCGCGATGCCAGATCGCCTTCAGCGCATTGATGCCGTTCTCCACGACCTGGCGCGACCGCTTACCGTCGACGGAGACGACCAGACCGACACCACAGTTCGCGTGCTCTTCTTCAGGCAGATACATGCCCTTTTCGGCCAGATGCGCGGCCTTTGCTTCATATCCTGCCACCCAGGCTTCATCGAATTTGGTCATGGCGTATTTCCTTCGATATGGGGGTTCTTGGCCTCGTACTCGGCTTGCGTCGCACTGCGGTGGTCACCGCTCAGTTGCGCATAGGCCGGGGCCTTGTCCTTGTAGATTTCGGAGACGAGCGGAAACGCCGCCGCGTCGGGAAACAGTCCGGGGTGCAACTCATAGTCGCCTTCCCCATTGCGCATCCAAAGATGCGAACCGCAGGTCGGGCAGAAAGCCCGGTGTGCGAAATCGGTGGATGCAAAGCTGCGTACGTCGCCCTCGACCGTCACACTCTCTGGTGGCGCCTCGAATGTACCATATGTATGGCCGGACCAGCGCTGGCACATGCCACAATGGCACACGCCGATGGCGGCCAGATGGGTCCCGTCTACGGTGATGCGCACATCACCACATAGGCAGCGGCCCTCCAGCCGCCCGTCTTCGCGATAGGCTTCAATCCAGCTCATGACGATGCGCCCACCATGGCCAGCACATCCGCCTCAGTCATTTGCTTGCGCTCACCGGCAAAGGTGTAGTTGTCGGGCTTGTTGTCGACATAGACTTCCGTGTCGAATGCCAACCCGTCGAGAGAGTCGAGCGTACCTGCGCACACCACCACCATGCCCTGCATCGGACCGGGGGCGGTCAGCCGCCAGAACAGGCTCGACCCGCAATGCGAGCAAAAGCCGCGCTCGGCCCAATCCGAAGACTTAAAGGTCTTCAGCGTTTCGTCTGCATCGAACGTGATCCCACCGGGCATCACATTGACTCCCAACTCGATCCCGCCGGTGAAGCGGCGACATTTCTCACAATGACAGGCACCAAAGCTGGAAGGTGTCTCGGCAAGGGTGTAGCGGACGGATCCGCAAAGGCAGTGACCAGTGCTCATCTGTTAATTTTCCCTTACCTATCAAGCGTCAGCAGGGCTGACTTGTGTGAAAAACGCCGCGCTTTCCCGCGTCTGCTTTTGCGGTGTACGGTTTGTGCACGGGTTGTGTACGCCTTGTGCACACCGGATTTCGGCCGCTTTGATTGCGAATTTTACTCCGCCGCGATGGTCGCGGCGGCCGTGTTGAACCGCTCCAGAATAGCCTCAGCCGCCTCGCGCCCGTCGCGGATCGCCCAGACGACCAGCGACGCGCCGCGCACGATGTCACCGACCGCATAGACGCCGTCCATATTGGTCGCATGGGTGCGGAAATCGGCCTTGATCGTGCCCCAACGGGTCACTTCCAGATCCGGCTCGCCCCACAGCGTCGGCAGATCCTCGGGTTCGAAACCGAGCGCCTTGATCACCATGTCCGCGTCTGTGACGTAGTCGCCACCCTCAATCGGCTCCGGTGCTTGTCGGCCCGTTGCATCCGGTGCGCCAAGGCGCATCTGCTGGACTTGCACACCGCTGACCGAGCCTTCGCCGTGGAAAGCTGTCGGCAGGGAAAGCCACACGAATTCAACGCCTTCCTCGATCGCGTTCTCAACCTCGCGGGCAGAACCGGGCATGTTCGCGCGGTCGCGACGGTAGAGGCATTTGACGCTGTTGGCGCCTTGACGGATGGCCGTGCGCACACAGTCCATTGTTGTGTCGCCACCGCCGATAACAACGACGTCACGCCCTTCGGCATTCAGCTCGCCACTCTCAAACTCCGGCACGCTGTCGCCAAAATTCACCTTGTTGGAAGCGGTCAGATAGTCGATGGCCCGCACGATCCCGTCGAGGCCTGCACCAGGTCCACCCATATCGCGAGACTTGTAAACGCCCGTCGCGATCAGGACGGCATCGTGCTTCTCTCTGATTTCGTTGAAGGAAATGTCTTCGCCAACGTTACAGTTCAGCTCAAATTCAACGCCGCCGTCTTCCAGCTGACGATTGCGCCGCTCGGTGACGTCTTTTTCCAGCTTAAAGCCCGGAATGCCGTAAACCATCAGGCCGCCCGCGCGGTCATAACGGTCATAGACGGTGACCTGCACGCCGGCGCGGCGCAGCATGTCCGCCGCGGCAAGCCCACCGGGCCCGGCGCCGATGATGCCCACGCTCTCTGCACGTTCCGAGGGAGGCTTGATCGCTTTTACCCAGCCGTTTTCCCAAGCCGTATCAGTGATATACTTCTCAACTGAACCAATGGTGACGGTGCCATGACCCGACTGCTCAATGACGCAGTTGCCTTCACACAGGCGGTCTTGGGGGCAGATGCGGCCGCAGATTTCCGGGAACGTGTTTGTGGCCTGGCTGACCTCATACGCCTCCTGCAACCGGCCCTCGGCGGTCAGCTTCAACCAATCGGGGATGTTGTTGTGAAGTGGGCAGTGAGACTGACAGAACGGCACACCGCATTGCGAGCATCGCGACGCCTGCTCTGCGGCCTTCGCCTCGGCAAATTCACGATAGATCTCCCCGAAATCCTCCGTCCGATCCGTCGCCGTACGCTTTTCAGGCATAAGACGCGGAACGTCGGTGAATTTGAGCATCGTTTCCTTTGCCATAACCTTTTCCTCGTATATCTGTACGAATCAGACAGCGCACGGCGGCAGCGATGTGGCGCTTCCGCGACGGGTGCACCGCCAACGCTTTTCATGTTTCCACGCCCGTCTATACGGTTGCCGCGGACTTATAAAGTCATAAGTGCTGACCTAATTTAGCGATGCGGCAGATTTTTTGGCGCTAGGGCTTAAATTTTTGCAAAAAATAGGTCCGATCCGGCCCCATTGCGGGGATTCACGCCGCTGCGCACTGCGGATAGATTGATCATATATCCGAATCGATCCAAGGGGGCGGCATCCCTATGCCATTGCTGGACTTGATTATTTTGGCCCTGATCCAGGGCGTGACAGAGTTCCTTCCCGTTTCCTCTTCCGGACATCTAATCCTGTTGCCCGCGCTGACGGGAAATGCAGATCAGGGCGTGACACTTGATGTCGCAGTCCATGTCGGCACGCTTTTTGCCGTCATTGCCTATTTCCGCGCGGATGTTCTGGTGGCAACTCGGGGCGGAATTTCGCTTCTCAAGGGCGATCTGCGCGCGCCGGGCGCTCATCTGGCATTGGCGTTAGTATTGGCGACGATCCCGGTGATCATTCTTGGCCTGATCCTCGCGATTACGGATCTGAACGACGCCATGCGGTCCATCACCGTGATTGGCTGGACCATGCTGCTGTTTGGCATCCTGCTCTACATCGCGGATCAGCGCGGCCCGGTGGAGCGGACAGCACCGCAATGGACCCTGAAGCACGCATTGATCATGGGGCTTTGGCAGGCGCTGGCGCTGATCCCCGGCACATCGCGCAGCGGTATCACGATCACGGGCGCGCGCTTTCTGGGGTATGAGCGAAAAGAGGCGGCGCGGCTTGCGATGCTCATGTCGATCCCGACGATCATCGCCTCGGCTGTTGTGATCGGCCTCGACATCCCGGCCAGCAATGCGCAGGTCTGGCGCGATGCCGCAATCGCTGCTGCCTTTGCCTGTGTCGCCGCGCTGATCGCTTTACGGCTGATGATGCGGTTTCTGGAGAGCGTGAGCTACACGCCCTATGTAATCTACCGGATCGCGCTGGGCGTCGTTCTGCTGGTGATCGCTTACACCTAGCCAATCAACGCAGGTTCTTGGCGGACTCAATCATCTCTGCAAACTGACCGCTGGGCCGATAGGGCCACATATAGCCATCCAGGATCGAGTCCATATCACGCGGCACGATACCGAACGTGTCAAAGCCGTTTGCCGCCTCACCGACCACGTTGTCACGGTTGAGCAAGCGCACCTGATCGCGGGTGAGCAGCGAGTTGGGGACGAGGCCCAGCGACAGTTTCGACAGGAAGTCGAGCAGCGATCCCTGCATCGCCGCAATTGGCGTCGGAATGTTGATCAGAACACGGCGCGGGCGGCGCGTGACACGCTTGATGCGCTCCATCAACTCACGGAAGGTTTCAATGTCTGGCCCACCCAGCTCGTAGGTTCCGCTGGCAACCTTGCCTTGCGCAGCTGCGAGCGCTGCTTCTGCAACGTCGCCGACATAGACGGGCTGGAAGCGGGTTTCTGCGCCCACAACCGGCAGCGCCGGGAAGCGAGCTGCCATGGTGCCAAACTGGTTGAAGAAGTCATCTTCTGGCCCAAACACGATGGAGGGCCGCAGGATCACAGCCTTGGGGAAGGCTGCAAGGATCGCCTGCTCCCCCTCACCTTTCGAGCGGGCATAGGCGCTGTCGCTGTCGGCGTCCGCGCCGATGGCGGAGATGTGCACCAGGCGTTCCACCCCATGACGGGCGGACATCTGGGCGATACGCGCCGCACCTTCATTCTGGACGGCGTCGAATTTCTGTTTGCCGACGGGGAACAGGATGCCAACGCAGTTCACCACCAGGGATGCGCCCGCAATCGCGGCTTCCGTAGAGGCATCATCGCGAATGTTCGCCTGCACGGTCTGCACCTGACCGACCGTGCCGTAGGTCATCGTGAACAGCGCCTCGTTCGGGCGGCGAACAGCGACGCGAATGCGGTAACCGGCGTGCGCCAGCGCTTCGACCACGTAGCGCCCGACAAAGCCGGAGCCGCCGAACACAGTCGCGATGGGCATATGGGTCATGGTCATGGCTGGTCTCCTGCCGCAGGCGCGCAATCCTTTTTCCACCCCGTCAATAGGCCCGCCACGCGCAGCGGGCAAGGGGGCAGAGCGCCGCGTGGACCAGCTCAATGGCCGGAAATCAGCAAAATCGCGATGGTGGCCATGATCAAGGCGACGATGGCATCCAGAACCCTCCAGGATGCCGGGCGTGCGAAAAGCGGTCTGAGAAGTGACGCACCAAAGCCGAGCATGAAGAAGAACGTGAATGAGGCCGTCACCGCGCCCGCCCCGAATGCAAGCCGAGCGCCCGCATATTGGGTGGAGATCGAGCCGAGCAAGATAACCGTATCAAGGTAGACATGGGGGTTAAGCCACGTCAGCGCGAGGCAGGTCAAAATCGTCGCGCGCAGCCCCGCGCCGGGCCCTTTGGCCGGATCAAGCCCCTCTCCCCCAGTCCAGGCGGAGCGTGCGGCCCGAAATGCATAATATAAAAGGAAGGCCGCGCCGCCCCATCGAAAGGCAGGTTCAACCCACGGTGCCGCCGCCATGATCGCACCAAATCCACTGACCCCCAGAGTGATCAACAGAGCGTCCGAGATGGCACAAGTCAGAACAACAGGCAGCACGAACTCCCCTCGGATACCCTGCCGCAACACGAAGGCGTTCTGCGCGCCGATTGCGAGAATCAGCCCGAAGCTGAGGAAAAAACCTGCGAGTGCCGCATCCATGTCGAGCCTCCTGCTTTCAACAGGCTTCTGGATATGATGAGGCGGTGATAAAGTGAAATTAAAGAAAAGCATACTGCATTAGGATTTCTAATCTTGCTCGACTATCAGGCTCTGCGTGCCCTCGCTGAAATCCTTGACACAGGCAGTTTCGATGCTGCCGCTGCACGGCTGGGCGTTACCCCGTCCGCAATCTCTCAACGGATCCGCCAGTTGGAGGAGAGGGTTGGCGCCACGTTGATCATCAGGGGCAGCCCCTGTCAGGCCACCAGTCAGGGCAGAGCGCTCTATCGTCATGTTCGGGAAGTGGCGGCGTTGGAGCAGGCCTTGGATCAGGAGGTCAGGCCCGACGCTGATCAGGCCGCATTGCTGAGGCTCGCCGTCAACGCTGATTCTTTACCGACATGGTTCATGGAGGGGTTGTCACAGGTCCGCGGACGGCGGTTTGAGATCATTATTGACGATCAGGATCATAGTGCAGAGTTGCTGGCACGTGGTGACGTCATGGCTGCTGTGACGGCCCAGGAAAAACCCCTGCGAGGGTGCGACGCAATCTCTCTGGGTGCGCTGCGATACCGGGCCACTGCATCCCCGGAATTCGCGAAGCAGTGGTTTCCGGATGGGCTGACGCCTGCCGCGTTATCGCTTGCCCCGATGCTAACCTTCAGTCGCAAGGACCGCCTGCAACATCGCTGGGCTGAGGCGCGGGGGGCCATGCGCGAACCGCCTGTCACGATCGTGCCGGACACGAATGCATTCGTGGATGCGGCCCTGGGCGGGCTGGCATGGGGAATGAACCCTGAACCATTGGTGTCCGACCATTTATCGAGCGGCAGACTGATCGACCTTGCGCCGGACGCGCCGCTGGACACGCCCCTCCATTGGCAATGGCCCCGCCGATTGGCGACAGTGATGGCGCCTGTGACCGACGCAATTCGGGCCTCGGCCACCCGGCATCTTCATCAAAAGGTGGACAAAGGCCGTCCCGCGCAAAAGTCCCGTTGACACCCCCGCGCCAGACGTCTAAACGCCGCTCCACGACACCTGCCCAGGTGGCGGAATTGGTAGACGCGCTGGCTTCAGGTGCCAGTGTTCGAAAGGACGTGGAGGTTCGAGTCCTCTCCTGGGCACCACATCTCCCGCCCCCGCGCGACGTGAGGGATATGAGATGACAAATTATCTTCATCAGAACGATTTGCCCGACGACCTGGACCTTGGTCCTGTCGTTGCGATTGATTCCGAAACAATGGGTCTGATCCCGCACCGCGATCGCCTTTGTGTTGTACAGTTGAGCAGCGGTGACGGCAATGCGCATCTGGTTCAAATCGCCAAGGGGCAGACTGAAGCACCCAACCTGACGCGGATGCTCGCCGATCCAGACGTGCTGAAGCTGTTTCACTACGGTCGCTTCGACATTGCGGTGATGGAGCACACGTTCGGTGTGCGCACGGCACCTGTCTACTGCACAAAGATCGCGTCGAAGTTGGTGCGGACCTATACGGACCGCCACGGTCTTAAGAACCTGCTGCATGAGCTGTTGGCCGTCGATATCTCCAAACAGCAACAGTCGAGTGATTGGGGCGCAGCGGAACTCAGCGACGCGCAGATCGCCTATGCGGCTTCTGACGTTCTCTACCTGCATCGTCTGCGCGAAGAGCTTGACCGGCGTTTGGAGCGCGAGGGCCGCCGCGAGATCGCGCAGGCCGCCTTTGACTTTTTGCCTGTGCGCGCGGCGCTTGATCTGGCCGGTTGGCCTGAGCAGGATATCTTCTCCCACTAAGCCGAACTGCGTCGGAACGCGACGCCGTTTCGGAGACTGAAAGGGACGCGATGAGCGAAATCGAAACCCGTCTGACGGCAGGCCGTGACGTATTGCGGACGGAGGGCAATGCGCTGCTGGCCTTTGCCGAAGCGCTCGACGAAAGTTTTGCCGAGGCTGTTGGTGTGCTGAAGGCGACCAAGGGGCGCATTGTGATTTCGGGCATGGGCAAATCCGGCCATGTGGCACGAAAGATGGCGGCGACGTTCGCATCAACCGGGGCACCGGCGCAGTTCGTCCATCCAGGAGAGGCGAGCCACGGTGATCTGGGCATGGTCACCCCGGCGGACAGCCTGATCGTGTTGAGCAATTCGGGTGAGACCCCGGAACTGGCGGATATCATCGCCCATGCGAAGCGGTTTTCGATTCCCTTGATCGGGGTCGCAGGACGCGCGGGATCCACGCTTCTGACCGAGGCGGATGTTGCGATCAAGCTGACACAGGCACCAGAGGCGTGTCCGAACGGCTTGGCGCCGACGACCTCAACCACCATGACGCTTGCGCTGGGTGATGCGCTTGCCGTTGCGCTGATGAAGGAGCGGGAGTTTGGCGCGGGCGATTTCCGGGTCTTTCATCCCGGCGGCAAGCTTGGCGCGCAGCTGATGCGGGTGAATGATCTGATGCATACCGGCGAGGACATGCCGCTGATTGCACCGGAAACCCAGATGAGCGAAGCGCTGTTGGTCATTACGCAAAAGGGGTTCGGTACGGCGGGTGTCGTCAGCCCCGCCGGTCGGTTGATCGGTGTCATCACTGACGGTGACTTGCGGCGCAACATGGACAATCTGCTGTCTCGCACGGCAGGTGACGTGATGACGGCGGACCCTCGCACCATTGATGCGGGCGCCTTGGCGCAGGAGGCGCTCAACATCATGTCGGGACGGATCACGACGCTGTTCGTGACGGAGCCGGAGACCGGCGCACCCACGGGGATCCTACACATCCATGACCTTTTGCGGGCGGGGATCGTGTAAGCGAGGATGCGAGGCTCGAGCCGATATTCAGCTTTTGTACGCTGGTTCAAGATTGTGCTGCCACTGGCGGCCCTCGGACTGATGAGCACTATCTTTCTGATTGATGACGACCAAATTGACCTCGATTTGCCGCCGTTGAGCGAATTGTCAGAAGGTGGGCGCGTCACGCAAAGCGTGCTGAATGCAGATATGAGCGGTCGGACCGATGAGGGTGAGCCGTATCGCCTCGTTGCGGAATCAGTTCAGCAATTGACTGATGGAATGTTGCTGACCATGCCGCGGGCCCGGTTGGATACCGCTGAACAAGGTCGGATCACGGTTGTGTCTCAGGAAGGGAATTATGATGGGGCGACAAACTCGCTCTATCTCACCGAGGTTGTGAAAGTTGATGTAGAAGAAGGTTCGGTCCAATTGCGTTCGGATGACTTGCGCATCGGACTGGATACCGGTGCGCTGTCGATCCTGACGCCGGTCGATGTCGAATTTGCGGGTGGCACGCTGCGTGCGGACACAGCCCGACGGGAGGGAAACCTTCCCCTCGACGATACGATTTGGTTTGAAGGCAATGTTCGGCTATTTGTCGAGGGCACGCCCCCGCATTCGGAGAATTAGAGAAATGATGTCCCGCGCGATCCTGATTTCGGCCCTTGTGGCGTTGGCCTCCCCTGTGGGGGCACAACAGGCCCAGCCTTTCTCGACGTTTCAGCATGATCCCACGCAACCGCTTGAGGTCTTCTCGGACACGCTGGGCGTCAGCCAGGCTGCGAACACGGCCGTATTCCGTGGGTCTGTTGAGGCCGTGCAGGGTGAGTTGACCCTGACCGCTGACGAAATGACCGTCACATATGATGAGGCAACGGGCGATGTTGTCCGTTTGGTTGCTACGGGCGATGTCTTCCTCAAGAGTTTGCTCGAGACTGCCGAAGGCCAGTTTGCCGATTATATGGTGGCTGAAGGGACGCTGAATATGAGCGGCGACGCGATGCTGACCCAAGGCAACAATGCGTTGTCCTCTGACGAAATGCGCATCGACCTGAACACCGGCAGTGGCGAATTCATTGGCCGCGTCCGTACCATCTTCGTGCCGACTTCCCAGTGAGTGCAGCGCCTGAGTTGACGGTGACGGATGGCGATCAGGGGCTGTTCGTTCAGAATGTCGGCAAGTCCTATTCCAAACGTCCGGTTCTGCGGGACGTCTCGCTGACGTTGCATCGGGGTGAGGTCATCGGTCTGCTCGGACCCAATGGCGCGGGTAAGACCACGTGCTTTTACTCCGTCACCGGCTTGGTCACGCCTGATTCTGGTTCGATCACGATTGATGGGACGGATGCGACCTTGCTGCCCATGTATCGTCGTGCGCGGCTGGGCCTCGGCTATCTGCCGCAGGAAGCGTCGATTTTCCGCGGCCTGAATGTCGAAGACAATATTCGCGCCGTTCTGGAACTGGTGGAACCGGTGCGTCGCAAGCGCGAGCAGCAGCTTGATGAGCTGTTGGCGGAGTTTTCCATTACTCATCTGCGCCGCGCGCCTGCGCTGGCGCTTTCAGGTGGGGAGCGTCGGCGGGTTGAGATTGCGCGCTGTCTTGCCGCGCGGCCGTCCTATGTTTTGCTGGATGAGCCCTTTGCGGGCGTTGATCCAATCGCTGTCGGAGAGATTCGCAGCCTCGTCGGACAGCTCAAGGATCGCGGCATCGGCGTGCTGATCACGGATCACAATGTGCGTGAAACGCTGGAGATCATTGACCGGGCCTATATCCTGTATGACGGCACGGTCCTGATGTCGGGTGGGCCGGATGAAGTGGTCGCCGACGAGAATGTGCGCCGCGTCTATCTGGGTGAGAGCTTCCGCCGTTAGTCTGATTGCTGGGGCCGGGGTGGCGCGGTAGGCTAACCCATGGCTCTGACACAACGCCTTGATCTGACACAGACCCAGCAGTTGCGGTTGACCCCGCAGCTTCGTCAGGCGATTGCGCTTCTTCAGATGTCGAATGTCGATCTGACCGCGAAGCTGGCGGAGGAGGTCGAAAAGAACCCCCTGCTGACGCTCGAACGTCCCCGCGCATTGCCCGGTGGTCTGCGCAGCGGCGGGGAAGATTTCGACAAGGCGGCTCTTGTCGAACAAAAGCCGTCCTTGCGCATGCATTTGCTGGCCCAGATCGGCGTGATGAAGGCAAAGCCGCGTATTCTGGCACTGGCCCGCGTGCTGGTCGACGAGTTGGATGCAGATGGCCGGATGACGACACCTCCGTTCGAAGTGGCGGACCGTTATGGCGTTGTGGCCGGGCAGGTGCATGCGGCTCTGGCCTTGGTGCAGGCTTGCGAGCCCACTGGTATCGGCGCCCGCTCCCTTAGGGAGTGTCTGAAACTTCAGCTAGTCGAAAAGGGTCTGCTGAGTGCCGATCATGAGGCTGTCTGCGATGGACTGAAACGGATCGCCGGGCCAGAGCGCGCAGGGTTTCTGGAAGAGCACGGTATCAGTGAGGGGCGTCTTGCCGAGGTGCTGCGCGACCTGCGGGGGCTGGATCCGCGTCCAGGGCGTGCCTTTACAACAGATGAGCCGCCGCTTGCCGCGCCGGATGTGTTCATCCGCAGGGCGGGGGCGGGATGGCGCGTTGAGTTGAACTCGGACACGCTGCCCCGCATCCTGATGAACGATACCTATGCGAGTGAGCTGACGGCGATGGGGCAGGAGGCCGCGCGTTTCGTGTCACGCTGCCGTGCAAGCGCTGGCTGGCTGACGAAGGCGCTTGAACAGCGGGCAGAGACGATCCTGAAAGTTGGGGAGGCACTGATCCGGCGGCAATCGGCCTATTTTGAGCACGGCGTTGAGGCGTTGCGGCCACTTACCATGGCAGAGTTGGCTGAGGATATCGGGATGCATGAGTCCACGGTCAGCCGGATAGCAGCGAACAAATTTCTGGAAAGTCCGCAGGGCATGAGGGAGTTGCGCTGGTTCTTTTCGCAAGGGGTTGGCGGAACCGATGGGGCGAGCAGCTTTGCCGCAGGGGCCGTGCAGGCGCGGCTGAGAACCATGATCGAAAGCGAGCCTGCGCATCGCACTCTCTCTGATGACAAACTGGTTCAAATGCTGCGGGAGAGTGGCGTCGATGTTGCGCGACGGACCGTTGCGAAATATCGTGAGGCTATGGGTATCCCGTCATCGGTTCAGAGACGACGTATTAAGGCCGCTTCCCGGCCCTGATGTCTCAGGGGAATGTGATGGCTGAGAACGCCCTCAATCCCTCCGAAATATTGAAGCGGATACCTTGTAGGACCATCTAATTGGTCAGCGGGTTCAACATCTTGTCGGACCTGCCAACAAGAAAGGACGCTTAAATGCAGATACAGATCAGTGGAAAGCATATCGACGTTGGGGATGCGATGCGCGGTCATGTGGCGGACAGGTTGGAGGATTCGGTTTCGAAATATTCCGGTCGCCCAGTTGAGGCCCATGTCACGTTCTCGCGTGATGCGCATGAATATAAGTGCGACGCGTCGGTACACCTTTCCTCTGGCCTGAAAACGCAGGCAAGCGCACGTGCGACGGAGATCTATGCCGCATTCGATTCGGCCGCGGACAAGATGGAAAAGCAGCTGCGCCGCTATAAACGCCGCCTGAAAGACCATCACAAGGACCGCGAGGACCCGATTGAGTCCATCGGCGCGCCTTCATATGTCATCGCAAATCCCGATCATGCGGAAGAAGATGAGCCTGAGGGCTTTGAGCCGGTTATTGTCGCAGAGATGAAGACGCCTGTGCTGACACTTTCTGTCGGTGAGGCCGTCATGCATATGGAGCTTGGCGACGTTCCGTTTCTGGTGTTCCGAAACTCTTCCCATGGCGGCGTTAATGTGGTTTACACCCGCGACGATGGGAATATCGGCTGGATCGATCCCAGGAAGACGTCCTGAAGGGCGCGTAGCGTAGACATTAGAACAGTAAGCGGACCGTGCTTCATGGAGCTTTCCAACATCCTACAGAGCGATGCTGTGCGCGCTGGCCTTAAGGTCGGTAGCAAAAAGCGGCTTTTGCAGGAGCTTGCTGAGATGGCGGCTGACCTGTGTACCGATATTGACGCCGGTCAGTGCCTTTACGCGTTGCAGGAACGTGAAGCGCTGGGTCCAACAGGTATGGGGGATGGCATTGCCGTTCCCCATGCACGGCTGCCCCACCTGCCGCATGTCATCGGGTTTTTCGCGCGGTTGGAAAAGCCGGTGGATTTCTCATCCGTTGACGGTCGTCCTGTCGACTTGGTGTTCATGCTGTTGGCGCCGGAAGATGCCGGAGCCGAGCACCTTCGTGCGCTGGCCCGTGTCAGCCGCACACTGCGCAATGCCGACGTATGCCGTAAGTTGCGCTCTACCGATGATGCAGGCGCATTGCACATGATCCTGACAGAGCCTGCGACGTCTCAGGCGGCCTGAGCGGGCTTCCAATCTGAAAAAGCAAACATCAGATAGTCGCGGGTATAAATCCCCCGCACCTGCATTTCGATCTGCTTTGACCAAATCTCCGACAGGTTGAAGATATGGTTGCTGGCTGGCAGGCGGAGCACCTTGTTTTTCATCCGATCCGTGTTCAACAGCTTCCGGATATAGGCGGCGGCCGGCAGCATCTCACCCTGACGCACGACCATTGATAGCGGCAAAGCGGTGTTGAAGCCTTCAATGAAATGGCTTTGGAGATCCCAGTGTCGATCGACACGGATCGGTGTCTGCCCAGCCAGGTTGGCCCGCAGGAAGTCCAGGAACGCTGAGAAGGCCTTGGCGTGTTCCTCTGCATCGTGACCGGCCCGTTGCAGAACTTCGCGGCTTCCGGTCGCGCGCATTTCCGCTTCAGGGAGCATCAATCCGTACTGTTCCTCCAAAAAGGCGCGGATGCGTGGGAAACTGGAATCACCCGGCTCCCAGATGTGGTTCATGAAGGTGGAATAGGCACGCTCGACCGGGTGGCTTACATAGCTGAAGGTCAGTGCACCCGGATGGGTTTGAAGCCAGTCATTGAGCGCCTTGCGATTGGCAGGGCGCCCCAGAGGAGACGCGTCTAAGAGGATCTGCTCGAAATCGCCCCGCAGCGGATCGCCGCCATCAATACTGTGCAGCCAACGCTTGATTGGCATGGCGTCAGTGCCGGGCACCTCTGCAAACAGGACGGGTGAACGACGGCAGGTGTGCATGAAGCGCAGTCCGCCCGCACGATCCCCCGATGTGCCCTCACCCGTGCGATGCAGGCCACCAGCCTTTGCGAGCGCCTGCTGCATCTCTTCAAAGTTGATAACCTTATCTTCAAGAGAGCCGGGGTTTTGACGTTCGATGGTCGGTTCGATGCGCTGGAGGGACTTTTCGCTTCCCAGCCAGCGCCCCAGCCCATTGATCACGTCAAGTTCTTGTACATCAGGATATTTCAGCCGAAAGGCGGCCTGACCGGTCGTCTGCAATGCGGTCTCGATCAACGCATAAAACGCCTCTGATCGAGCGAGGTAGCTGTTGTACTCGTCGATGTCGAACTGGATCTGTGCGGATTTTCGTCCACGTGCTTTGCCCAGCATCCACTGGCCAGTCGTCTGCGCGATTTTCAGGGAGACAAAACTGTCCAGCGGGTTGCGCTTCAGGATCACTTTGCCGATGGATCGATCATGCAAAGCGAGGTTCAGCGCGCGGGGGTCGTGCCCGTCAAAATAGCGGTAACCCGGTACGGCAACACCGTGATTGGCCCGCTCCATCGCCTCTATCAGGCTGTCAGGATCAGTATCGCGCTGTGATCTGCTGACACCAAGGCGATCCGGCTGGTTGGGGCCGTCAATGAAGTTGGGATTGAACAGTTCGCCATAGCAGGTGATGTCGGCGAACTGATCCAGTGTCCGTTGCAACAGGTTCGATCCCGTACGCATGGACCCCAGAATAACGAAATAACGGAAAGGTCTGGCGGGCATTACGCCCCATCCGAGGCCAGCTTGCCAAGCGCAGCAGCGATCTGACCTTTGCGGTCCGCAGCGGCAGCGTTGCGCATGCGGGCGGTCAGTTCACTCAAACCATATGCGCTGCGCAGTTGTGGCAGACTTTCTTCGTTCAGTGCCGCCGCGCGATTCTCGATCGCGTTGGCAACCGCGGCAAGGGGCAGGGCAGGATTGCGCACCACTTCCTGTAGGTCGAAGATCTGTACATTGGCCCGGGTGGTGGGGGCTTTGATCTCTGCCAAGTGCTTTTCCTCAAGGCGGCGCATTTTCTTTGCGCGCCGACGGAAATCGTTCGCCGTCTCGCCGATCTGCGGCTCCAACATCAGGGAATAGGCACCACGGATCAGGAAGATATCCGCATTCGGGTCCTTCAGGATGAAGGATGCCATTCGTGTTGTATCGGAGACGTGGAACAGGAAGGCCTGCTGAGACTCACGCCGGTTCCAGATCAGATGGGTCAGGAACTGTTCAGTATTCCAGTTGCGGATGCGCGGATTCGCAACGATGCCGCCAGGGCCAGTGTCGCCATTGCCCGAAAACTCGACCCGATCCTTTGCGAAAATGCGGCCATGCGCGCCTTCGATGCCCTCGTCTTCAAGCCATTGTGGCATGCCATCGAACAAGGCGTCATATCCATCAAGGACCATATAGCGCCGCGCTGTGGAGTGCTGACGCTCATGCGCCTGAACCGGGAAGCGGCTTTGCATCACGAGGCCCGGACGCCCAACGCAACGCAGATCGCGGCCCCGTGCGATAATCTGCTTCAGGCTTTCGGTGCGTGGACGCCGTGCAACCGCCAAGGGCGTGACGCCATTGATATAGCGGTTATAGAGACCATCTGCCCCGTGCCAGACCTTGCGCGCGAAGAAGCTTTCCGTCTCCTCCAGAAGATGCGCATGGTCATCATAGAACGTGAATGGTTTACCCTGCGGATCAAATTCAGTCAGGCACAGTGACTTGTTGATGAGGTTAACGGAATGGGTACGCACCAATGACTGGATGTAGGATTCATCCACGATCCAGCATTTCTTGAAGAACCGATCCGTTTCCTCTTTGCGTGGATCATCGAGAATGGCGCGAAGCGTACCTCGGCAAAGCGTCCACCACTGAGATCCCATTGCCAGGGTAAGGTATTCGGGAGCGCGACGCTGGACGTGCAACTTACGCTGCAGGTCCACGAATTTGTCAAAGAGCCATCGTTGCGAGCGCCAGCCGAAGGGGAAGTAGAGCGTAAAGCGTTCTTCTGCCAAACCTTCCTGAACCCAATCCTTGATCCCGACAATGTTGCTCTCAACGAAATCAGTGTTCGGGTTCTGTTTGAGGTGCGCTTCCAACTCTGCGATTGGGCGCACGGGAATACATGAACCACTTACCAGAGTGACGTGAGACACATCTTCGTAGGTATCGATCAGGGTGCGCGCAGTCTCGAGAGCGGCATCGTGAAGCGCGAAGGTTCCCCATTCACACCGTGTCCGTTTTTGAAACAGTATTTCGGGCAGGTCGGACAGCGCATGGTGTAGCTTTGAGAATTCAGCATCCGAACAGCGCTTGTCGATGTGAACTGCAACACGGCAGCCATTGGTCGCGAGATGGCGCGCCAATTGCTCCACCCGGTACAGGTGGTCATGTGCCAATATGCAGATACCGACTGTCAAATGCCTGCGTCCCTCATATCCATCCGCCTGACGACATCAAGCCCAAGCGCTCTAGCTGCCGCCATCCCTCGTACTGTTCTGACGTGGGCGTCCAAAATGACTCCCCCGCTTCGATACGCGCACGATAGGCACGATATTCACGCCCCCCGGCGTAGTGTTGTTTGCGTACCAATTCTTCACGCGTCTTGGAATCGAGTAAATCCAAAAACTTGGCATGAAGAAGGCAGCCTGAGACCTTTTCGCCACCCCATTCATCGAATACGCGATTCAGCCCCCTGGGAAGTAGGCTGTGGGTTGAGCTAATGTATACGTAACTGCGTTTCCACCTCACTAGCGGGATCTTGTTGAGCGCTGGAGCACGCGACGGATCATGCGCAAATAGTGCTCGAAGACGTGGCCCACCCTGAATCCAGAGATTCCCATGACGCCGATCTCTTCGGATCAGATAGTTTCCGGGATCGAACCATTGCAAGATATCGAAGGGGTTTTGCCCGGCTTTGTACGCAACGTCGGTTATGGGCTCTTTCGAATACATATCCAGCAGCATTGCGCTAAAGGACTTAATTGACGATGAATCCAGCCAATCCGTCAGCGCGCGAATTGGTCGAACGTCAGAATGCGGAAAGACGAAGAACTCGTCAGCATCCACAACGAGTGTCCAGTGATCATGTCCATGTCGAGCCTGCAGGTAGTTGATCCAGTCTGAACCGAATCGCGCTGCTTTGTAGCTTGCATCAGTGTGCCAGACAGACACATCTGGCTGGCCTGCCAGATACTCCGCCGTTCCGTCATCCGACCCGTTGTCGACGAAGAAAAAGTGATCGATCCCGAGATTTCGATAGTAGGTGAAAAAATAGGGCAGGCGGATCAGTTCATTGCGCAGAGTGCAGAACAGAAGGATCGCATCAGGCCGAATTTGGGCGGTGCGGTCTACGGCGCATTTCAATTCGCGCCCCTTGCGGATTGCCCGCACTTGCAGCCCACGGCGCTTGGCCCGCAACGCAAGTTGCCTGGCAATCCTCAACGCCTTCATGCTGCCCCCGCTACCGGCTTTTCAGCCCAAAACATCCTGCAACGCTTCCCCATAAGCGTTCGGCCCCCACCGCTCAATTTCTGAGAAATTACGGCTAATGGACGAAAATTGCGAGATATTCTTATGGATAGCCTCGATCCATTGTTCAGGCGAAGTCGCTGGCAGAAGGGTGACGGCCTCTCTATGCACCTCACGCAGTTCCTCAAGGTCCGTCGCGATCACGGGAAGATCGGCCAATATTGCCTCTGCAATGGGCAGGCCAAACCCCTCAGCCAGTGAGGGAAAGACCAACCCTTCGGACTGGTGATAAAGAGCTGCGAGTGCGGGGTCATCAAGATCTTGATGCCAAGTTACAACGCCGCTTTGTGCCGCATGATGCAACCGATTGAGCAGGTCTTGGGACTCCCACCCTGCGCGCCCCACGATCGTAAGCGCAGGGCGTTCTGCTGCGGGCATGCGTTCCCAGATGTCGAGGAGGAAGCCAGTATTCTTTCGCGGCTCAATCGTGCCAACGGCTAAGAAACCATGGCGCTCGGTGACAGGCCGGTTCGGGGCTAAGGGTCGGTGCACGGGTGGGCGGATCACGACGTGTTCTTGGCCCTCAGGCGGTTCGCCAAGTGTATTCATCCACTTTCGCCGACCAACATCTGTGAGGTGAATGATGCAGTCCGCGTGGGCGGCGACGGCCGGCCATTGGCGTTCCGCCTTCCGTCGAGACGCTGATGTGGCGTAGCTTGGATGAAGTACGGGGATGATGTCGTGCACCATCACGACAATGCGCACGCCTCGCTTTTTCAGCAGGACCAACAGCTCCGCCGGTGGAAGGTTGTGCCCAACGCTGAGATATGTTGCAGCACGCTGTGCGATGCCATCGGCCAGGTGCCGAAGGGGGCGAAAAGACTTGGTGCGATCACGATCTGGCTCAAGGGCGTGCGGTCCGTCCACCAGTTGAAAGCTGCTCGCACTTCGAAAGACAGCGCAGCTTTCAGTGTTCGAAAGCAACAAACGGGCGGTGTCGGCCTCAACCCGGTCGATCCCGGTGGGTTGACCCGCAATCTTTCGGTTGGCGGTGCGGGTCAGGTCGACACAGACCCGCACGGTCATCACTTCGCCGGGTCTGCCAAGCGCTCCGAAAGATCGAGGGAGCCAAGGAAAGATGCGAGCTCATCACGCAGCTCGGATCGCGCAAGGCCGAAAGCAACGGTCGCTTGCAGGTAGCCTGCCTTTGACCCGCAATCAAAACGTTCACCTGCAAACCGCAGGCCGTAGACACCCTCTTCGCTGGGGATTTGCCTTGCGATTGCGTCGGTCAACTGAATTTCATCACCGGCACCCCGTTCCTTCCGGTTCAGTTGACGCATGACGTTGGGGGTCAGGATATACCGGCCGATGACGGCTAGGTTTGACGGCGCCTCATCCACCGGTGGTTTCTCAACCATGCCGCTGACACGGATGCAATCTTCGCCGGTGTCCTCATCAACACCCAGTATGCCGTAGCTGCTGACCTTGTCTGTGGGGACTTCCATCGCTGCGACGATGTTGCCGCCCGTTTCTTCATGCGCCTCGACCATCTGTGTCAGGCAGCCCGGTGAGCCTTGGATGACGTCATCGGGGAGCAGAACCGCGAAAGGTTCATTCCCGATCAGGCGGCGCGCGCACCAGACGGCGTGCCCAAGGCCCATCGCCTCTTTCTGGCGGACATAGGCGATTGCGCCGCTGTCCATCTCGGTCTTGCGCAGCTCTGCCAGGAGATCAGCCTTCTCTTTCTTGCGAAGAACCTTTTCCAGTTCCGGTGCCGCGTCGAAATAATCCTCAAGGCTTTGCTTGCCGCGCGCTGTCACAAAGATGAATTCGCGAATGCCGGCATCGCGGGCCTCGTCAATCGCGTACTGGATCAGTGGCCTGTCGACCAATGTCATGATTTCCTTCGGGATGGACTTGGTTGCAGGCAGAAACCGTGTTCCAAGTCCGGCGACAGGAAAGATGGCTTTGGTGACTTTACGTTTCATCGGGTTCAATTTCTCCCATAGCGCCGGAACCGGCTGGCGTAGCTCATCATCACTGGGTGACGCACACAGCAGCTTAGGCGGCGGTGTGCGGTGCAACCAAGTGCTAAAGAGCACCTAGTACTGTTTCTTGAAGAGTCTCTAAATCGTCGGTTGCAGGGATATGTTTCCGATTCCCGTCAACGCAGAGGAGCCAACTGCGATCGCGATTGGCGTGCAACGTTACATTCGGTGCGCGTTGTTGCTTGATCCGCGCCAATTCCCGCCGCACAGCACCGGACCATCGTCGATCCCGTGTTCTGCGTGCGTATAGGCCACCTGAGTGAAGCCAATATCCTTCATGAGTGAGACGGACCTGACGTCGGCTGTTCAAATATCGCCATGCGAGCAGGGTAACCTCGCATTCGCTACCGACGAGGCGTCGGGCAAGTTCGTGTGCTTGGTGCCGTGTCCTTAGCCGCGATGCGATGACAACTCGCGCCCGTGCACTTTTGGGCAAATCGGACCGGGACGGCTCGTTCATGAATTTGAGGCGACATGCTTCCGTTGCGCTGAGCGCCCCGTTCAGGCCAAGACGCAATGCGTCCAACCTTTCCGATAGCTGCGTGGCGTCTAGCCGACCGATTTGAAACCTGCGTAGCAATCTGCGGCGTTGTTCGGCGAGGAATTGGGCTTTCGCCGTTTCATGCAATGGGGCAGGCAGGTGTTTGTCGCAGAACCTGGCAAGGGACTGGCCCATATGTTTAAAGCCCGACGCGTTTGCCGTTGCGCCGCGAATGGCGTTCGGGGCCGCAGAATGGTGCACTTCCGCAGCGTCCACCCAAGCGCTCTTCCATCCCGCAGCCTCCATGCGCAGCAACAGGTCAGTCTCGTCGAGATAGTAACGAAACTCCGGGTCAAAGCCGCCGAGTTCCTTCACGGCCGCGCGACGGAGCATCATGTTGGTGCCGTTCAGCTTTACGTGGGCCCCATCCAGCCGATCAGCGCCGTCGGCATCGAACCGGGTCTCTCCCCACTGAATCTGGATTCCATCGGAGCCGCGCACGGGCCCGCCCGCCGCTCCGACGCGGGGGGTGTCAAAGGCTGGGAGCAGATGGCCAAGCCAGCCCGGTTCGGGTGCCGCGTCGTCGTCACAAAATGCGATCAAGTCGCCGGTTGCGATGCTCAACCCCACGTTTCTGGCGGATGCGACGTTGTTTCCCTTAATGTGCGCCCAGGTCACCCGCAGGTCGAGGGGGATCGCCTTGTCAGAAACGACGATGACCTCATCCGCCGGTCGCCGTTGGGCAAATATGGCCGTGAGTGCGCGGGCCAGATGATGATCGCGTTGTCCGGTGTGCAGAATTATGACCGAGACACACGACGTCATGGGCAGGTCAGTCCAGCCCCTGTGCTGACAGAATTGCCTCAATACGGGCAACGTCGACAGGGTTGTTCAGCTCCCAGAACGCACGCCCCCGTGCTTCAACCTCAACGCATTGAACATGGAGTCCATGCTCCATGAAGCGTAGCTGTTCGAGACCCTCCCATTTTTCCAGACGGCCTTCGGGAAGCTGGGCATAGCGGCTTAGTGCGTCTGGCCGGTAGGCGTATACGCCCACATGATGAAAGACGGGGTTTTCCTCACCTTCCGCGAAATCGCGTCCGGTGTAGGGCAACACTTCTTTTGAGAAGTAAAGCGCGCGACCTGTCTGGTCGAAAACGGCGGTCGTGCCGCCGACGCGGTCATTCTTGCGATCTTCCTTGAAACCGCGCAGAGCGTCTGCATCCGTTCTCAGCACAGGTGTTGCGACCGCGGCATCTGGATTTGCCTCAAGACCGGCGACCAGATCGGAAATGAACCAGGCCGGTGTGAGAGGCGCATCCCCTTGAAGATTCACCACGATACCGGGCTGGTGATCAATACGTCCGAGCACGTCGGCGCATCGCTCCGTCCCGTTTCGGCAGCTCTCGGCAGTCATCACGACCTTTGCGCCAAAACGCTCCGCATGGTCTTTGATCCGATCATCATCGGTTGCAACGACTACATCCGCTTCGATGTCGACTGACATTGCTGCATCCCAGCTTCGGCGGATCAGAGATTTGCTTTCCCCACCAGCGCCCGTGAGTTCGACAAGCGGTTTCCCAGGATACCGTGTCGATGCATAGCGTGCGGGAATGACAATCAGAACATCGGTCATTGCTTCAGCTCCACCCCTCTGCCCATGGCGATGAAGAAGCTGTTCTCAAATCCCGGCTTGCCATACTGAAACGGTGTATGGTCGTCGAAACGGACAACCTGTCCACCTGCGCCGCGCAAGACAGCATCCCCGGCAGCGGTGTCCCACTCCATAGTCCGCCCGAGACGGGGGTAGAGGTCGGCCTCCCCTGCTGCGACCAGGCAGAACTTGAGGGATGACCCGGCGCTCACCAGATCGGCAACGTCATATTTCGCGATGTAGTCATCAGTCGCCTGATCACGGTGGGATTTCGATGCAACCACGCGGAGGGGGCCGTCAGCGGTTGCGGCCTCAATCGGATGCGTCGCACCGGTCGCCGATTGGAAGGGAGCCTTTTCTTCCACCGATTTTCCATTCGCATCCGTGTAGAAGAGCCTGCCGCGTGCGGGAGCGTAAACGACGCCACGGGTGGGAACGCCATCTTCGACGAGTGCTATGTTTACCGTGAACTCTCCACGCCGCTTCACAAACTCCTTGGTGCCATCGAGCGGGTCGACGATGAGGAAAGTCTTTCCTGACTGGGAGTGGGTCTCGGCCTGTTCCTCGGTCACGAGCGTCAAATCCGGAAATGCGGCGCGCAGACCTGCCGAAATCAGCGCATCCGCTGCTTCATCCGCTGCGGTGACCGGGCTTTCATCCTCTTTGGCGCGCACACCAAAATCATCTGTTCCGTAGATTTCCATGATTGCGTCGCCCGCTTCCAGTGCCAGCGCGCGAAACCTCTCCGCAAGGAATTCGTAATCCATGGGTGTCTATCTCCATACGGAACGTCAGCTTTCCACCGTGTATGAGACAGGATAGGTTGGCGATACAAGGTGTGAATGCAGTGTGAGCAAAGTCAGCGATGCCAAGATTGCAAAGATATGTCCGGACCACCTCAACCTGGGAAACCACCCAGGCCTTCATGGATACGCTCTATATCAGCATCATTCGTGAGTTTCGGGGCGCTACGGGCGGCAAGATCACTGGGTTCATTTTCAAGTTCATGCGGCCGGTGTTCCTGCTTGGCGCTTTCTATGTGATCTATGAAATTGTGGGCAGGCTTCCCGTAATTCGCGGGGATTTCATGCTGTACCTTCTGACCGGCATCTTCCTCTATCTCGCCCACATTCAGGCGGTAAAACAGATCAAGGGCATGGGGCACAATCAGGCGGGGATGATGTTCTACGCCAAGACGTCGACACTGGTGAACATCATGTCCACCGCGATCAACGAGGCCTATATCCTTGCGATTTCAATCATTCTGATCCTTTTGGTGATCTTTCTGTATCGTGGGGAGCTGGATATCTACAATCCGCCGGGGCTGCTCGCGCCCCTGGCGCTTGCCTGGGCCAGTGGCCTCGCCGTTGGACTGCTCTTTATGGCGTTCACACCATTTGCACCCGGTATTATCCCCGGCCTCTACAATGTGTACCGTCGCTTGCAGATGATCACGAGTGGCAAGATGTTCGTCGCAAATTCCCTGCCGCTCGCAACGCTGCCATTCTTCTCATGGAACCCGCTGTTTCACACGATTGATCAGGCACGGGGCGAAACATTCGTGAATTACACGCCGATGCGCACGAATATCGAGTACCCGCTGCAATTTACGGTCGTCGCAATCACGCTGGCGCTGATCGTGGAATTTGCCTTGCGGATCCGGTCCACGCGCGGCGTGGAATAGCATTACCAGATGACCGGGCCCTGTTTTTTGAAATGGGCGGCCATGAACTCGATGAACGCGCGAACCTTCGGCTGGGGAAAGCGGCCTGGGGGATAGACGGCATAGATGGAAAGAGGGCGGGTCGGCAGATCGGGCAGAACCTGGACGGTTCGCCCCTTCTCGATTGAGTCGCGCAGGATAAAGCTTGGAACCTGGCTGATGCCTAAGCCAGCTTCGACCGCGCGGAGCAGCGCCTCACCGTTATTTGCTGTTAGCTTGCCGCCCGCGCGGATCTGCCGCTCTTGCCCATTGGGTGTCTGAAGTTTCCAGAAGGCGCCGCTTGCAAGGTTGGAGTAATGCAGCAATTCATGGTCGCTCAGATCATCGATTGTCTGCGGCATGCCGTGCTTCTCGAGATAGGCGGGGCTTGCAACAAGAAGGCCAATCCCTTCGCCCAACTTGCGCGCCCGCAGGGAACTGTCTGGCAATTCACCGATCCGGATCGCCAGGTCAAATCCTTCAGAGACGAGTTCGACAAAGCGATCGTCAAGCATCATCTGAGCGCTTACGTCCGGGTGCTCTAGCAAGAAGTCCGCCACAAGGCCCGATATGTGACTGAGGCCGAACCCCATCGGCACGGAAAGCCGCAATTCGCCCCGCGGGGCAGATTGCATGGAGCTGACCATTGCGTCAGCGTCCTGCGCCTCAGACAAGACACGCGTGGCCTTGTCGTAATAGGCCAGCCCAATTTCCGTCGGGCTGACGCGCCGGGTCGTTCGGTTCAGAAGCCGCGCCCCAAGGCGGGCTTCCAGTGCCGACACGTGCTTGGACACCGCTGACTTTGAGATGGACAGTTTGCGCGAAGCATCGGTGAACCCACCTTGGTCCACGACGCAAATAAACGCCTCCATCTGTGCCAATCGATCCATCTGCTACCTCGCTTCCGTCCCCCTGACGAAAGCGCTTTTCAGCCAATTTTCAAGGGCGCGCTAGGCAGAGCAGAGGTTCATCTGTGTCCTGTACACCTGACTGATCGACTGAACCTCTGATGCTGCGCGAAGCAGAAAGTCCTTTTCCCAATATGTGCCACGCGAAAAGCCAGTGTGGCCTTCATGGTAGGCGAGATATTGGGCAAAGCTGTCCGTCGGGGACAGGCCGTTAGCGCGGACAGTTTGTGTCATGTACCAACCGACGAAATCTGCGGCGTCGCTGAAGCGGTCTCGTCGTGCGTTCGGCTGCCCTGTCGCCTCTCTGTACCAGTCCCAGGTCCCATTGATCGCCTGGGCATAGCCATAGGCACTGCTGGTGCCCGGGGAGGCGTGTTGCTGAAAGCGGCTTTCACGCCAGATGATGCCCATCATCACATCGACCGGCATGCCCCAGCGGTTGGATGAGGCGTATATCGCGTCACGCCAATGTGGACGTTCCGCAAAGATTGCGCAGATGTTCAAAAGATTGCTGGGCGCGTCGTCGCGACCAACGGTCGCAACTTGGGGGGCAGGTGCAGTGCAGGCCACCAAAAGGGTGAGCAGCCCTGCACTTGTCAGGCGGGCCAGATGGCGAAGCATGGGGGCATTTTCCTGTATCTATGACTGTCTCGGGTTCGCTCAATACGGCAGACCTTGTATCCGGTCCGTCCGTCATATCGCCTATATTACAGCATTACGTGCCTTTGCGGCACTCTCTTTTTTGCGAGGGCTGTACCCTTGGCCTCAGCCCTCAACTATGCGAAGCGAAGGGGCAGGAGGCGGAGCCATGGAACGTACTGCAAAATTCTCTCTCGGTTCGGTTGTGCGACACCGGATTCATCCGTTCCGCGGCGTCGTGTTCGATATTGATCCGACATTCGCCAACACAGAGGAGTGGTGGCAGGCCATCCCAGAGGATCATCGCCCGGCGAAAGACCAGCCGTTCTATCATCTCTTTGCTGAGAATGAGACGAGCTATTACGTCGCCTATGTCAGCGAGCAGAACCTGTTGGCCGATGAAAGCGGAGAGCCGATCGACCATCCAGATATCGGAGAGATGTTCGATCTGCTGGAAGATGGCCGCTACCGCCTTGCGGGCGCCACTCACTAGCCCTCTTCAATAGCCTAGAGCGCATCCGTCTTTGCGGGGATCGCTTGCGCCTTCCATCACGCCCGAGGGGTGCAGACGAATTGCCTGGGCGCCACCAATGGCGGTTTCAGGGGACTGCACGCTGTGGCCCTTATTCCGCAAAGTATCCCAGACCTCTGTAGCGTAGCCATTCTCCAGATCCATCGGGCCGAGCGCGCCGAAACTGCGTGGCGCGTCAAGCGCGGTTTGCGGATCCATGCCGTAGTCGAGCATGTTGCTGATGACGCGAGCATGACCGTTGGGCTGATAGGCGCCACCCATTACGCCAAACGGCATCTCGACCCGTCCCTCACGCCGCAACATGGCCGGGATGATCGTATGCATCGGACGTTTGCCCGGGCCCGCTTCATTCGGATGTCCGGCTTCTAGGGTGAAGCCCGCACCACGGTTCTGGAAGCCGATCCCGAATTTCGAGGATGCAAGACCCGAGCCGAACGAGTGGAAGATCGAATAGATCAGACTGACGGCCATGCCGTCGCGATCCGTCACAGTGATGTAAACCGTGTCCTTGTGTACTTGCTCTGCCAGTGGTGGCGGTGCGGCGGCGGCTCGATCCATGTCGATCAGGGCCGCCAGCGCCTTTGCCGTCTCTTCGGAAAGCATATGGTCCAGGCGCGTTGTGTGACTGGCGTCGGCGATGAACCGGTTGCGGGCATCATAGGCCAGTTTTGCAGCCTCAGCCTCTAGATGGGCACGCTCGGCACCGAACGGATCGAGGGCGGCAATATCAAATTGTTCGAGGATCTTTGCGATCAGCAGGGCCGTTGCGCCTGATCCATTCGGCGGGAGTTCGACAAGCTCTGCGCCCCGGTAGGTTCCACTGATCGGTTCGACCCAATTGCAGGCCGTGTCTTCAAAGTCCTGTGCGGTATGGCTGCCGCCCAAAGCGTTCAACGACGCGACCATATCGTCGGCAACTTCGCCGGAATAAAACCCTGCATGGCCCTCACGCGCGATGGCATCAAGCACGCGCGCCTGACCGGGTGCGGCGAAGATTGTTCCGGGTGCTGGTGCCGCGCCGCGGATCAGGTAGTGGTCGCGGGCGTCACCGCTCAGATGGGTGGCTTTCGCCCAATCGTCTGCAACACGTGGTGCGACCGGCACACCGTTCTGGAAATAGGGGATCAGTGGGGCGATTATATCAGCGATGCCAAGCTTGCCACGCTGCTCGGCCAGTGTGCAGAAGCCATCTACCGCGCCGGGCACCGTGACAGCGTGCACCGAATAAGCCGGAACGGCGTCGTGTCCCTGCATGCGCAGGCCCTGGGCGTCTATGCCAGCGGGCGCGCGGCCGGACGCGTTCAGGCCTGTGATCTTCTCGTCTTCCGCGATCAGAGCGAACATATCGCCGCCCAGCCCGGTCATCTGCGGCTCACACAGGCCGAGCAGGATGGCCCCTGCGATGGCGGCGTCCACGGCATTTCCACCACGCTTGAGCGTGTCGAGGGCGACGGTGGCTGCAAGCGGATGCGACGTCGCAACCATACCATTTGTCGCAAAAACCGGGGAGCGCCCCGGAAGGTGGAAATCGCGCATGGTGGCCCCCCGTCCATGATTGTTAACGCCTTGCACAGGATAGCGCGCAGTGACGATTTGCAAGGATCAAACTGGGTGGAAACGTGTGCTACACGGTTAAGCCCGAATTCAGTTTGGGGGCATGAAATGAGCCGTTCCGTGTAGCACAGTTTCAATATCGCCACTGAATGCGGCGATTCCGCGGGCCGAAATGGGTGCTTTTGTGATGAATTGTGGCGGCTCCGCCCAAATAGTGACCGCGCTTGCCAAGCTGGCCATAAACGGTAGCCTGAGACGATGAAACAAATCCCCCCTTCAGCCTTTCCGGGCGCACGCGCAGTTGATCCGATTCATTTTCACCGCACCGAGCTGAATGTGATCATGTCACTCTATGGCAGGATGGTCGCGGCCGGAGAGTGGCGGGACTATGGAATTTCAGGGCTCAAGGATGTCGCGGTCTTCTCAATCTTTCGCCACACCGCTGAACATCCGATCTATCGCATAGAAAAGCGCCCGAAGCTCAGCCGCGCACAGGGGATGTACTCTGTCATTGGCATGGACGGCCATATCCTCAAGCGAGGCCATGATCTGAAGACGGTACTGCGTGTGCTGGAACGTAAGCTGATTAAAGCCGTGGAGTAAGCGTTGGGTTTCGTGTCGCGCAGAAGCGCAGCGCCTCACGTCGAGCAATCTGATCCCGCATACCGCGACCGAGCGACTGTTGCATTTCCGATCTCAACTCTCGTCAGGGAGCGAGACGGCCAAGAGGATCGGGCGATAGATCGCGAAACGGTGCGGTCAAGCTGACCTGTTCGACCGTCACGTTGCATTTGGCGGCAATTTGCGCAGCTCATGCTGGTTTGGCTCCCGCGCCTGAGTTCCGCGAGCGTCATGAGCCTTGGCCTGCTGTCAACCACGGCGTCGGTTGCGACTGACTTTTCGCGCCGCCTTGCGCGATTTTGTCAGTTTGCGTTTTGGCCCGCCTTTACGCGGGCCAGTCGGGGCCCGGGGCATCGCCTTGTCCTCGATGCTCAGCAGCTCGAACAGAAGCCCGCCGGTGACCGGAACCGCCTCGGACAAGCGCACGGTCACATGCTGACCCAGCGCGATCACCCGACGGGAACGTTCGGCGGTCAGCGTGTTGGTCTCAGGGTCGTGGTGCCAGTATTCGCGACCCAGACGGCTGATCGGGATCAGACCGTCAGCACCCGTCTCGTCGAGCTTCACGAAAAGACCGAAGCGCGCCACACCTGACACCTTACCTTCAAACTCCGCCCCCACCCGGTCGGCGAGATAGATAGCGAGGTAGCGGTCAGTCGTATCCCGTTCAGCCAGCATCGACCGGCGCTCGGTCTTGGAGATGTGATCGGCGGTCGCCTCCAGCTCGTCTATCTCGTCGGGGCTCAACCCGTCATTGCCCCAGCGATGGGCAGAGATCAGCGCGCGGTGCACGATGAGGTCAGCATAGCGGCGGATCGGGGAGGTGAAATGCGCATAGCGAACCAAACCCAGTCCGAAATGCCCAAAATTCTCTGGCGCGTAGTAGGCCTGCGTCATTGATCGCAGGACAGCGATGTTCACGCTTTCCGCGAATTCCTGTCCCGCACTGTCGTGCAGCAGCGCATTGAGGTGGCGGGTTTTGAGGACCTGTCCCTTGGCGAGTGTCAGGCCGACCCCCTCCACCACATCGCGCAGGGCCTCCATCTTGTCTGCGTTCGGCTCTTCATGCACGCGGTAGAGCAGCGGGCGGCGCTTCGCTTCCAGCGTCTCAGCCGCGCAGACATTGGCGAGGATCATGAACTCCTCGATCAGCTTGTGCGCGTCGAGCCGGTCGCGGAAGGCGACGGAGGTCACTTCCCCGGTGTCATCCAGCACGATTTTTCGTTCGGGCAGATCGAGGTCGAGAGGTTGCCTGCGCGCGCGCTCTTGCTGGGCTGCCTCATAGGCGTTCCAGAGCGGGCGCAGCACCCAGTCGAGCAACGGTTCGGTCCGCTCCGTCACGTCCCCGTCGATGGCCGCTTGCGCCTCTTCATAGGAAAGCGCCGCGGGTGAGCGCATAAGCGCGCGGGTAAAGCGGTGGCCGATCTTGGTGCCGTCCTCCGCGATCTGGATGCGCAGCGCTATGCAAGGTCGGTCCACGCCCTCATGCAGTGAGCAGAGGTCGCCCGAAAGCTCCTCGGGCAACATCGGCACGACCCGGTCGGGGAAGTAGCTGGAGTTCCCCCGCTTGCGCGCCTCACGGTCGAGCGGTGAGCCGGGGGTAACGTAATGAGCGACATCTGCGATGGCGACCCAGACGATATGACCGCCGGGATTGGCGGGGTTGGTATCGACCTCAGCGGCGACAGCGTCGTCATGGTCGCGCGCATCGGACGGGTCGATTGTGATGAGCGGCAGGTGACGCAGATCCTCCCGGTCGCCGAGGCTGACTGGCTTGGCCTTGATGGCCTGCTTTACCACCTCGTCGGGGAACTGGTCCGGGATGCCATGTTCGTGGATCGCAATGAGCGAGACGGAGCGGGGTGCTGCGGGATCGCCCAGTCGCGCCACGATCTTCGCTTTGGGAAGACCCATCCGGGCCTTTGGGCCTGTCTGCTCCGCCTCCACCAACTCGCCGTCGCGCGCGCCATTCACGTCATGCGGTTCGATCCGCCATTCCTTGTCAGACTTTTTGTCCACTGGAATGACCCGTCCGCCAAACTCCGACTGGCGGAAAAGGCCCAGGATCTTCGCGGGCCCGGACCCGATCTGCCGAATGACCTTCCCGTAATAACCCTGCGCAGATCGTTCGATCTTTGTCAGGATGCGGTCGCCTTGGCCGAGCGCCTTCTCCCCCTTTGCCTGCCGGATGGAGACGCGTGGGATTGCGTCCTCCCCCTCCCAGCTGAGCGGTTCGGCCCAAAGGTCGCCGCTCTCATCTGGCTCCATGACCTTGAGCACGGTCACCGGCGGCAGCTCACCCGCCTTCCGGAACTGCTTGCGGCCCTTTTCGATCAGGCCTTCTGCCGCCATTTCCTTGAGCACGCGTTTCAACTCGATCCGCGCGGCTCCCTTGATGCCGAAGGCGCGTCCAATCTCTCGCTTGCCGGAGGCCTTCGGGTTCTCGCGGATAAAGTCGAGGATCTGCTCTTTGCTGGGAAAGTCTTTCATGTTTGGCATGTAGCACGCAGCGCGGGGGATAACGAGGGGGCGATCTGCTAGGATGACAGCATGACCAAAGTGTACGATTTCCGAAGGGTGACGCGCGCAGACTACGACATGCTCGCGGAATGGCGCAAAGAACAGCATGTGGTCGAATGGTGGGGGACGTCCGAGCCCCATGACGACACGGCCCTTGCCGATGCGCGCGTGGCCCGATGGATTGTCTCGTGCGAGGGGCGGCCGTTCGCCTACATGCAGGACTACACGGTGCATGGATGGCCCGATCACCCCTGTGCGCATTTGCCCGCCGGGTCGCGTGGCATTGACCAATTTATCGGCCCGCCAGACATGTTGGGGCGCGGGCACGGTACGGCCTTCATCGCAGCGCGGATTGCATCGCTCGTGTCGGAGGGCGCACCGGTGATTGCTGTCGATCCACATCCTGACAATGCGCGTGCCATTGCCAGCTATCGCAAGGCTGGCTTCGCGGTCGAAGGTCCCGCACGGGATACGCAATGGGGCCGCATCCTGCCGATGGTCATGCAGGCGGGGCCTCGATAACTACAACTCGTCGTTTTCGGTTCGTCGAACGTCCCGCCTCGACGCCCCCCCCGCGCAGGTAGGTCTGCAAATTGAGACTATAACATGGGGGCGAGAACGAGCATGACGACCGGGCGCTGCCTTTGCGGAAAAACAACCTGGCGCTTTGAGGGCGAACCAACCTGGCAGTGCTATTGCCACTGCGACGATTGCCGCCGGAATTGCGCGGCGCCCGTCGTGGGATGGCTTGGCGTGCCGCTGCGCAGCTTTCAGTGGACCGGGACCACCCCGCGCATCTTCAACAGCTCGCCTGGGGTTCGGCGCCACTTCTGCGGGGAGTGTGGATCGCCGATAGGATTCGAGGCGGATCACTATGCCGGAGGGATGCACCTTTATGCCGGATCAAGGGATGCGCCAGAGACCTTTGCGCCGCAATTCCATGTCAATTGGCCAGAGCGGTTACCGTCCCTGACGCTATTCGATGATCTGCCGAAATATCAGCGTACGCTTCTCTATGCGCCTGAAGACCTGAGTTCTTACCGAGGGTGAACAACCGCGGAGTGCGGAAATGAACAGCCCCCACCTGATCGAAGGCGGGGGCTGCAGATTGGCATTCGAATGACGTTTAGGCGGCTTCAGCGTTGATGCCGCGGGTGCCTGTCGCGATTTCAGTCATCGTCTCGTCGCCTTCGTAAGACGCCTCAAGGCACTTATCGAGCTTGTGCGCGTCCTCATCGAGACTCAGGCGTTTCGCAAAGGCCTTGCAGCAGCCGTAGCCGGCGATCGCGTAGTGGGCCATGCGCTGATACTGCGTGATGATCATCGCATCCTTTGCAGCATCATCTCCAAAGGTGGCGTCGATGACGTGGGCCTCCACCTCTTTCACGAGACCTTCCATACCCTTGCAGAATTCGCCTTCAGGGTCTGCGCCATGGGCTTTGATGATGCCTTCCAGCGTTTCCATTCCCTTGTCGATGCCGACGACGCCGGCCTTCAGGGCGTGGCGCAGATCCTCATCCGTCGCTTGTTCGACGAGCTTCAGCGTCGCGCTCTTGGATTGCTTGCAGGCGCTGTAGATGTCCTGCATCTGGTCGATATAGATGTCTTTGAGAGTATTGAGTGCCATAATAAAATCCTTTCACCAAAATGAGTTGGTGCAGGATCAACGCAAAACGGCGTGGTTGGTTTCGGATCTAATGGCAATTTGTGCCAGGATGCCGCGCCGGTGGCATCCTGACTGAATTTTCAGGGGCGTGACGCAGAAACAGCGGCGCTTTGCTATTGCTCTGCCGTTTTCTTCGAAGAAGCCTTCTTGGCCGGGGCTTTCTTTTTGGCCGCAGGTTTCTTCGCGGTGGCTTTCTTCTTGGCGGGAGCCTTCTTCTTGGACTTGCCAGCCTTTTCCTCGATCCAGACGAGTGCCTGTTCGAGGGTCACGCTCTCAGGCTCAACGTCCTTGGGAAGCGTGGCATTCACTTTCTCCCACTTCACATAGGGGCCGTAGCGTCCCTTCATGACGTTCACCGCACCACCGTCCGGGTGATCACCAAGTGTCTTGAGAGGTTCGGCCGCAGCAGCGCGACGCCCCGGATTGAGCTTCTTTTGCTCGATCAGATCAACCGCCCGGTTCAGGCCGATCGTGTGAACCTCTTCGGGATCGGCGAGGTTGGCATACACTTTCTTCGGTTTGTCCTTGGCCTTCGCGTTATCGGGCAATGGCTCGGTCAGCATTACATAGGGGCCGAAGCGGCCGATATTGGTCTCGATATCGCCGCCATCGGGATGCTTGCCGATAAAGCGGGGCAGGGCGAGAAGCGGAAGCGCCATTTCCAGCGTGACCTGATCAAGCTCGGTGCCCTTGGGGATGCTTGCGCGCTTGGGCTTGGGGGCTTCCTCGGTCGGTTCGCCAAGCTGGACGTAGGGCCCAAAGCGACCAGTGCGCAGGGACACTGGCACGCCTTGATCGTCATGGCCCAGCAGCTTCCCATCGGGGCCGAGAACGTCGCCGCCCTCCACATCACCCGCCAGCGGGCGGGTGTAGCGGCATTCGGGGTAGTTGGAGCAGCCGATGAATGCACCGCCGGATCGGGCGGTTCGCATGCTTAACCGCCCCGCACCGCAGTTGGGGCACAGGCGTGGATCCGAGCCGTCTTCCTTGGCGGGAAAGAGGTGCGGCTCCAGCACTTCATTGATCTTTTCGAGCACATCCGTGATGCGCAGTTCCGCAGTTTCATCAATCGCGGCTTTGAAGTCGGTCCAAAACCGTTCAAGCAGTGCCTTGTACTCCGCCTCGCCAGCGGACACGTGGTCGAGTTCTTCTTCCAGCTTCGCGGTGAAGTCGTAGCTCACATAGCGGCGGAAATAATTTTCGAGGAAGGCCGTCACCAGACGTCCCTTGTCCTGCGGGATCAGGCGGTTCTTGTCCTTCACCACATAACCGCGATCCTGAATCGTCGTAACGATCGAGGCATAGGTCGAGGGACGTCCGATCCCCAGTTCTTCCATCCGCTTGACCAGCGTGGCCTCGGTGTAGCGGGGCGGGGGTTGGGTGAAATGCTGCTCGGGAGAAACGGATTTCTTTGTAAGCGCATCGCCTTCGGCGATCTGAGGCAGACGCTTGCCGTCCTCCTCATCCACGTCGTCGCGACCCTCCTCATAGACCTTGAGGAAGCCGTCGAACTTCACCACCTGCCCCGTGGCGCGCAGCATCACCTCCCCATCAGCGGAGCCGACATCAACCGTCGTGCGCTCGAGACGTGCGCTCGACATCTGTGAAGCGATGGAGCGTTTCCAGATCAGATCGTAGAGCTTGCGATGGTCGGGCTCTAAGCTGCCGAGGTCGGCGGGCGCTTTGGACAGATCGGTCGGGCGAATACATTCGTGCGCTTCCTGCGCGTTCTTCGCCTTGTTCTTGTAGATGCGGGGTTCGCTGGGAAGATAGCTGTCACCATAGCGATCCTTGATAGCGGCGCGTGCACCCTCAACGGCTTCGGGTGCCATGTCGATCCCGTCGGTCCGCATATAGGTGATGTGCCCGGCCTCGTAGAGGCGCTGGGCGACCTGCATGGTCTGGCGTGCGCCCCACGAGAATTTGCGGCTTGCCTCTTGTTGCAGGGTCGACGTCATGAAGGGTGCGGCAGGATTGCGTGTGCCAGGCTTGGCCTCGACACTCTGCACGGAAAGATCACGGGATTGGATTGCTGCGACCGCCAGTTCGGCAGCCTCTCCAGTCGCGATATCGAACTTGTCGAGCTTCTTGCCGCCGAGCACGGTCAGGCGGGTTTCGAATTCCTGCCCGCGCGGTGTCGTAAGCAGCGCTTTGACGGACCAATATTCCCGGGGCTTGAAGGCCTCGATTTCCATCTCACGCTCAACGATCAGGCGCAGCGTGACGGATTGCACCCGGCCTGCGGACTTCGACCCTGGCAACTTGCGCCACAGGACCGGGGACAGGTTGAACCCTACGAGATAGTCCAGCGCACGGCGGGCCAGGTAGGCCTCGACCAGCTCCATATCGACCTGGCGGGGGTTTTTCATTGCCTCGGTCACGGCGGTCTTTGTGATCGCGTTGAAGACGACACGCTCGACGGCCGTGGATTTCTTGATCGCGCGGCGCTTTGTCAGTGCCTCCTGCAAGTGCCAAGAAATCGCCTCACCCTCACGATCAGGGTCGGTTGCGAGGATGAGCTTGTCATCGTCCTTGAGCGCATCGACAATCGCGCGGACATGCTTTTGGGAGGTTGAGGCGACCTCCCATTTCATCTCGAAATCGTTTTCGGTGTCGACGGATCCATCCTTTGGCGGGAGGTCGCGCACGTGTCCATAGCTGGCCAGAACGGTATAGTCGTCCCCCAGATACTTGTTGATCGTCTTTGCCTTTGCGGGCGACTCGACGACGACAACTGCCATGTAACTACTCCCTTGACCGAACTGGTCTGCGTTGGGCCGGGAAAATGGGGGCGGGACCCTGTGCTGTCAACGGGGCATGAATACGGAGCGCTAGTTGCGCCCCTTGAGGTGCATATCGATCAGCTGTGCTGATGTGCGTGCGATCCGGTCTGTTTCCCCCGTTGCTCGGGCAATCATCATCGCGCCTTCGAGCGCAGACAGATAGGTGGCCGCAAACTGGCGCGTTTCGTCCGATTGAGGGCCATCATCGGCGATTACCAATTCGAGCCATGCGACCTGCTCAGCAAAGAACAAGCGGGCTTCATCGTGCACCTTCGGGGGGAGTGTGTCGCTTTCACTCGCAAGCATTCCACACAGGCACAGGCGGTTGCCGTTTCTAAGCGTCTCTGAAAAGCACTCGGAATAGGCTGCGAGCCGGGCCGGAAGGTCGTCATGATCTTGCAGAATTTGCTCTAGCCGATCCGCGAATTTCTTTCTGTATTGCTGCGCCACGTCACGCGCGAGGTCCCCTTTGGTGGGGAAATGGTAGTGGATGCTCGCGCTCTTGATTCCAATTTCAGTCGCCAAGTCCCGAAAGCTGAAACCGTTATAGCCATGGGTTTGGATCAGCCGTTGGGCTGTTTCTCTCAACCGATCTGCCGTCGATACCGTCATGTCACCTCTTTACCATGTGGTAGATAGGGGGTTGTGCATGTGATCGCAATGGGCAAGTAATCTACCTGCTACTAGGTAGAATCAGGAGGCTTAGATGCGATTTGAAAACAAAGTGGCGCTTGTCACCGGCGGTGGTTCCGGAATTGGGCGTGAGGCAGCACAACGCCTGGTCGGCGAAGGCGCTTCCGTCGTGATCACGGGCCGCGATGCGGAGAAACTGCAACGCGCGGCAGGTATCATTGATCCGAATGGCGACAATGTGCGCATTGCAGCCGGCGATATCGGTGAGACGGGCGTTGCGCAGGCAGCAGTTGATATGGCGGTGGACGCCTTTGGCGGGCTGGATATTCTGGTGAACAATGCCGGGATTTTCGCGCCCAAACCTTTCCTTGAGCAAAGTGTTGAGGAATACGACCGGTTCCTAAATATCATCCTGCGCGGGAAATTCTTTGCGGCCCAAGCAGCAGCCAAAGCCATGATCCACCGCGGTGGCGGGGTTATCGTTCAAACTGGATCGATGTGGGCGCTACAGGCGATTGGTGCGACCCCGTCTGCAGCATATTCCGCAGCAAATGCGGGGGTTCACCAGCTTACCAAGAACCTTGCGTTGGAACTGGCGGAGCACAAGATTCGGATCAACACCGTGGCGCCAGCGGTGGTGGAGACAGACGTATACGGCACGTTCATTCCGCAGGAGGACGTGGCTGGCGTGCTTGACGGCTTCAACGCATTCCACCCTTGGGGCCGGAACGGGCAGGCGCGTGATGTCGTCGCCGCGCAGCTGTTCCTTGCCTCGGACGAGGCGGACTGGATCACCGGGACAATCCTGCCCGTTGATGGTGGCGTGATGGCGGGGCGAAACTGACAAAAAGTGGAGGGAGGCGGCCCCACACCGCACTCCCTCCTGTAACCGCAGATCAGACCAGTTGACCTGCAGTAGACGGGCCGGGGGAAGGACCGGCCCGAAACGCCGGACGTCAGATACCCCCTTCGGCGGCCTGCGCCGCGGCAATCAGATCGCTGCCGATTTCATCACGGAACTGATCCCAGACGGGCGCAAAGGCCGCGACCCATTCTTCGCGCGCGGCGTCGTCGAGTCTGCGGATCACGCCGCCATCCTGCCGAACACGCATGCGGGCCAGCTCCCCCAGTTCGAAGGCGAAGCGGTTACGCTCATGCGTGACTTCGAGAATGATCTGTTCGAGCTCCGCCCTTAGCCCGTCATCAAGCCCTTGCCACCAATCGGATGAGGTCACGACGAGATAATCGATGATGCCGTGATTGGTTTCGGTGATGCCGTCCTGCACGAGATAAAAGCCCTGCGTGTAGATGTTGGACCAGGTGTTCTGCTGAGCATCGACCTGACCGCTTTCAAGCGCGTCAAAGACTTGGCTGAACGGCATTGCCTGACTTTCGGCGCCCAGCGCCGCGATCTGTGCAGCAATCACGGCGGAAGGTTGGATCCGAAACATCAAGCCTTCCGCATCAGACGGACGTTCCAGCGGCACATTCGCACTGATTTGCTTCATCCCATTATGCCAGAATCCCAAGCCCAAGAGGCCCTGATCTGACATGGCAAGCAGCATTTCCTGACCCTGTGGAGAGGCCTGAAATTCCTCAACTGCGAGAATGTCTTCGAACAGGAACGGAAGATCAAATATGCGAAACGCCAGTGTATAGGCTTCGAATTTCGACAGGGATGGCGCGGCCATCTCTACGTCGCCTCTGAGCATTGCATCCAGCACATCATCGTCGTTGAACAGGGAGGAGCGCGGATACACCTCCATGCACGCACGCCCATCCAGTTCGGTGTTGATGCGGTTGGCAAGCAGTGTTGCTGCTTCCCCTTTCGGATGACCGCTTTCGGCGGTGACGTGACTAAAGCGGATCAATTCCTCGCCCGGGTCACAGGCGGCATGGGTAATCTGTGGGGCAAGTGTGGCCGCGACCGCAATTGCGCCCACCAACCATGTGGGTTGGTTGGTCATGTGTTTACTCCCTAGTGCGCAGTTCTCCGCCAAACTGACGTGCTGCCGTTTATCGACGTCATGCCCCCCACGCGCCGATTGGTCCCATCTCGCATCGGGACGCGGGCTGCGGGAATGTGTTGCTTGCGTCGCGGTCAGGATCGGCTCGGCGAATTGATCGGAATGATCCGGGATATGCCCAGCACTCCCCCATAGACGTTCCCAATTCGACGCATTCGCGCGCCGAACCCTTGCCGCGTGGACAGGCTGTTGCCATAAGCAAGCCGGTCAGCCGGAGGATTTAGGATGTTTCAGCAACAGCACCTGTTGGGAATCGCGCCGCTCAACCCGGCCGAAATCACCGCAATCCTCGATCGTGCAGAGCAATTCGTGGATCAGTCGCGGAGTGGCTCAAAACATTCCGAACAGCTTACTGGTCTCACGCAGATCAATATGTTTTTCGAGAACTCCACCCGGACGCAGGCAAGTTTTGAGATTGCCGGCAAACGTTTGGGGGCTGATGTCATGAACATGGCGATGCAAGCCAGCTCGATCAAAAAAGGTGAAACGCTGATCGACACTGCCCTGACCTTGAATGCCATGCATCCCGATCTTTTGGTGGTCCGCCACCCCAACTCGGGGGCCGTGAATCTGTTGAGCCAGAAAGTGAATTGCGCTGTTCTGAATGCGGGCGATGGTCGGCATGAACATCCAACACAGGCATTGCTGGACGCTTTGACGATCCGACGGCGGAAGGGGCGGCTGCGGCGGCTGACGATTGCGATTTGCGGAGACATTGCGCATAGCCGTGTCGCCCGGTCCAACATCATCTTGCTGGGCAAGATGGAGAACCGTGTTCGGCTTGTCGGCCCACGAACGCTGATGCCGCCGGGGATCGAAAAATTCGGTGTGGAAGTCACAGACGACATGGCCGCGGGGTTGGCGGATGCAGATGTCGTCATGATGTTGCGGCTTCAACGGGAACGTATGGACGGCGGCTTCATTCCGTCCGAACGGGAGTACTTCCATCGTTTTGGCCTAAACGCCGAGAAGCTGGGACATGCCAAGCCCGATGCAATTGTGATGCATCCCGGTCCAATGAACCGTGGCGTTGAGATTGACGGCGAAATTGCCGACGACATCAACCGGTCGGTCATTCAGGAACAGGTTGAAATGGGGGTCGCCGTTCGCATGGCCGCCATGGATCTTTTAGTTGAGGCGCGCCGGAACGCTATGTGACAGAGCCGACCAGCTCAGTCAGCGACCATCGTGCAGCACCCGGACCAAACCTCACCCCAGCCTTCATCATATTGAATGATGGCACTCGCGCCGAGGGCGAAGAGCTTGTCTGACATTCCATCAGAGCATGCAGTCTCCGGAAAGCTTGTGACGGTAATGCGGCGATCCTCGTAAAGTGCGATAAGTGTTTCGCGCATGTCTACATCGACAGTGCGGGTCAGCACCTCGCTGGTTGTTGGGGAAAATTCACCTTCCGGTGTTGACCATATGCCGCCATCGGGGCCGTAGAGGTCGATGCTCCAGAACGGTTCGGTTCCAAAGCAGCTCAGAAACGTTGGCAGGTCTGAGGGCGCTAGGAAGCGTGCTGCGACCCAGCCGCTCCACTCATCCGCGTTCACTCGGGCCCAACGGCCGTCGGGCGTGTAGGCGGTGATCTCAATTCCATCGGCATCGGGCGGAAATGCGCCCACAATCTCATCTGACGCGTCTGGTCCTGCCCGCATATTCAGAACGTCCCCTTCCGCAACGCCAATGACGCGGGCGATTGACGGAACGATATCCTGTGCCACGGCAGATGTTGCGATGACGAATGGAAGGGCGATGCAAAGTGCACGCATGTGTCAGACCTCCTCAGGCAGCGGGCGTTTCGCGCCGGTTTCATCTACGGCCACGAAGGTGAAAATGCCTTCTGTCATCTTCAACCGAACACCTTCAGGTTGACGTGTAACCCAAACCTCGACCCCGATGCGCATCGAAGTATTTCCCTCTCGCAACATCTCGGCATGGATCGAAACAAGGTCGCCGACATGGACTGGTTTCAGGAAAGTCATCCCCTCGACAGCCACCGTCGCGACGCGGCCGCGCGCACGTGTGCGGGCCAGCACGGATGAACCAAGGTCCATCTGTGCCATCAGCCACCCGCCAAAAATATCACCATTCGCATTGGTATCTGCGGGCATCGCGATCGTTTGCAGGGCCAGTCGCCCCTGCGGTTCTGTAGAAGTCTCTGTCATTACTATACCGTGCCTGCTCGGGCGAAGTAGGACAAGACGTCAGGCAACCTCCGCCGCCTCCAGCCGAGCTGATTCCCAGGCAAGCACAGCGCGTTTGACAGGTGTGCCCCAGTGATAGCCGCCCAGTTCCCCGGACTTCCTGATCGCGCGATGACAGGGGATCAGAACGCCGATCGGGTTACGACCAACCGCTGTTCCAACGGCGCGCACTGCTTTCGGGGAGCCGATCGCGCCAGCAATGTCTCCATATGTTGAGACATGACCACTTGGGATGCGAAGGAGGGCTTCCCACACTTTGATTTGAAACGGCGCGCCAATCACGTGCAATTCGGCCTTTCCCGAGGTGAACGCAGCCTCGACATGGGGACGTGGCGCCGAGGCATCTTCCCGCAACGTCGCGTTGGGCCAGCGTTTTGTCATTTCCGTAAGTGCCGGTTCCCGGCCTATCTCAGAAGTGAAGGCAAGCCCGCACAAGCCCCGACCCGAAGCAACGGCCAGCGCGTCGCCGAATGGCGTGTCGAACCAGCCGTAATTTAATGAGAGCCCTTCGCCGCCAGTTGCATATTCGCCAGGTGCCATGGCTTCCCAACGTACGAACAGGTCGTGCAAGCGCCCCGGGCCCGACAGCCCCGCGGCGTAGGTTGCGTCTAGTACTGTGTGCCGGTTGGCGAGCAAGGTTCTGGCATGATCGAGGCGCAAATATTGCTCGTAACGCTTCGGGCTCACCCCAACCCATTGGCTGAACACGCGTTGGAAATGGGACGGGCTGAGACCAGCAAGTTCCGCCAGTTCGTCAAGAGAGGCGGGGTCTTCCTGCCGCTCCTCGATCCGTCGCATCACTCCGGCGATAGTCTCAAATTGCGAATTTTGGACAACCATGGGGCGTATTTGAACCTCTCAATGCACGGAAAATCATGTTAAACTGGGATTACCGGCATCTCGACCCGAATCGTGCGGTCGACTGTCGGGGAGCAAATCTATTGAGGAGGCACCCCACATGCTTCGCTTCGCTACTCCTATCCTGATCGCTGCAGCTGCGATGCCTGCCGCCGCTCAGGACATCATCATCGGAGAGCCGAACTGGTTTTCCGGAACGGTCATCGCAAATGTCTTGCACGACATCATCGAGCAGCGCACCGACCTCGAAGTAGAGATCGCCGCCGGAACCAATCCGGAAATCTTCGGTGCGATTGCTAGCAATTCTGGCGCATATCACGTTCATGCAGATGTCTGGATGCCAGGACATGCGCAATGGGTCGAAGACGGTCGTGAAAACGGTGCCATTGCGCTGGCCACCACAACCTATGACGGCCGTATCGGTATGTGCACACCGCGCTACACGGCCGATGCGCTGGGCCTGCGGACCATCGAGGATATGGCGCGCTCCGAAGTCATCGCAGGGCTGGACCCTGATGGAGATGGGGATATTCCCTACTGGGTCGGCGGCGAAGGCTGGCAGATGAGTGCGGTCGGGCAGATCAAACTGCGCGATTATGGCCTGCGCGATTCTTATGAGCCTGTCATTGCGGGCGAAGGCGACTATCAGGAAGACCTCTATGCCGCCTTTGCCAATCGCGAGCATGTTGTCTTTGCATGCTATGAGCCGATGAGCTGGTTTGCGATGGAGTATATCGAGTATATCGAAGAGCCAGAGTTCGGGGAGGATGAGTATACCCTCGTGCTTCCCGGCGACAGCGACAACTGGCTGGAAGAGTCGACTATCCGAACGGCCGAGGAACTGAGTACGGTTCAGATCGGATACGCGACAGCCATTGCCGATGCTCATCCGGAAATCGCACCATTCCTTGCAAATTTCGGTCTGACGAACGACGACATCACTGAGTTCATGTTCATGATCGACATGAAGGGCATGTCAATCGAGCTTGCCGTGCAGGACTGGATCGTTCTGAACGAAGAGAAGATCAATGGATGGTTCTCGGGTGTCGAAACCCTCTGAGGGCAAATTGGCGCAAATTTGATCTGAATTTAGTCGATTTGCGCCCCCTCGGCCCAATCTAGGCCAAATCGTCTCGGCTGGCGCGGCTAGCGTGAACTATGTCGAGGCGTTGGTCCGGATGTGGGCCGGGTTCAACCGGCTTCGGCTCAGGCGCGTGTGGGGACGCGCCTTGAGCTGGCCGGTTTTTCAATGGTCTCGCCGTGATGCAACGCCTGTGGCTGGGGTTTCACCCTTTGCCCGATCCCAGCGAGATCAAGATGCGCCTCCCCACTCTGCTAACGCTCAGCCTATTGTCCGCAACGTCTGCAAGTGCGCAGTCGCCGGATCCGATCCGCATTGGACAGCCCAATTGGTTTGCGGGCGAACTTATTGCAAAGATTCTCGCCAACGTGATTGAGGCGGAGTTCGACGTAGCGGTTGAGCTTGTCCCGGGTTCGAACCCCGAACTGTTCGGCGGCATGGTCGCGGACACGCCTACCGTCGATATCCATACCGATACCTGGATGCCCAATCACGCAAGCTGGGTCAACCCGGCGGTCGCGGCGGGAACCATGGCGCTGTCGCAAAGCGCATATCCCGGTGTCGATGCGATGTGCGTGCCGCAATACGTCTCGGAGCAATATGATATCAGGTCGGTAGATGACCTGATCTCTGAACGTGGGCGGGAAATCTTCGACATCGATGCGGATGGTCGGGGCGATATCTGGATCGGGGCAGAAGGATGGGGCTCAACCCGCGTTATGCAAGTCAAGATGGAGGGCTACGGCCTCTCCGCCGAATTGACGCCCATGTTGATGTCGGAAGGGGACTGGCAGGAAATCCTGTTCGACCGGATGGCCGCGCGCGAACCCGTCGCATTCTATTGTTACCAGCCCCATGTCTGGTTTGCGTATGACTACATCACCGTCCTCGAAGAGCCTCCGCACGATCCTGCGAACTGGCAGTTGGTTTCGCCAGAAGAGAGTGAGAACTGGATCGCGGAAAGTAACATCACTTCGGCAGATGACATAAAAGATGTCCAGATCACCTACGCGACCCGGCTGCGTGACAGTCATCCCGAAGTCGCTGGCTTCCTCTCCCAATTTGGTGTGTCCGGTGAAGCGATGACCGAACTGATCTTCCTGGCCCAGGTCAAGGAAATCGGGCTCGAGTTCGTGGTCGAGGACTGGATCGCAGTCAATCAGCCGCTCATTGACGATTGGGTTGCCGGGGCACGGCAGGGCTGATCGAGCCGCCGCTTTCTCGAGCCTACTTGGCAATTCGTACCCACTCTTTCCGAAATGAAAGAGTCGGTACGATCGGCAACAGCCGTCGGAAGTTTCCGTAAATCAATAGTGCATCTATCGCATTGCAGAACTCATCGCATTGTCGCGGTGGGTGGTGCGGTTCACCCTCAGCCTTGGGGGCAGAATCGAACCAATTTTCTGATTGGCATGCTCACCCGCTGATTGATCGCAGCAGGTGAATGTGCCGAAAGCGAGGATAGCTATGCGAACGCCCACACTTCTATTCGGCATCCTACTCTCAGTAAGCGCTGCACAGGCGCAGAGCGCCGATCCAATACGTATCGGGCAGCCAAGCTGGTTTTCAGGAGAACTTATCTCGCTCATCCTGGAACGGGTGATCGAAGATAACTTCGATGTTGAAGTTGAGCGCGTGCCGGGCAGCAACGGTGAAATCTATGACGGTATGGTTGCAGAGCCGTCGACCTATGACATCCATGCAGACAGCTGGATGCCCAATCAAATCCGCTGGGTCGGTCCCGGACAAGAGGCTGGTACGATCGCCCTGTCAGGGACCAACTATCGTGGCGTAGATGGTATGTGTGTCCCGACCTATGTTGTCGAGGACTATGGAATTAGCCGTGTCGAGGATCTGATCTCCGATCGTGGCAGAGACATCTTTGACATCAATGGGGACGGGCGCGGCGATCTTTGGGTCGGTGCCGATGGATGGGTCAGTCAACAGGTCATGTTGGCTAAGGCAGATGGCTACGATCTCACGTCACAGCTTGATACTGTGGTGATGGGCGAGGCTGAATGGCAGGCGATCCTGTTCGACGCCCTCGCAGCCCGCCAGCCGGTGGCGTTCTATTGCTATCAGCCGCACAGCTGGTTCGCCTACGACTATCTCACCATGCTCGAAGAACCGCCACACGATCCGGAAAACTATACCTTGGTGTCGCCCGAAGACAGTGAGAACTGGCTTGAAGAGAGCAATATTGCATCGGCCAGCGTGATCAAAAATGTCCAAATCGCCTATGCCACGCGCTTGCGCGACTCTCATCCGCAGATCGCAACTTTGTTGAGCCAATTCGGTGTGGAGGCAGAACAGATGACCGAGCTGATCTTCCTTGCGCAGGTCAAGGAGATTGGCATGGAATTTGTCGTTGAGGATTGGGTCGCGGCCAACCAAGCGCTGATCCAGGAGTGGGTTCGGGTCGCCCAGCAAAGCTGAACCAGATCGGCTTTGGTGACCCGCGCGAGGAGGCGGTGCTGTGTGGGGGCCGCCTCCTCACAATACGTGATTTAGGTGCCTTGCCCGCCCATGCATGGCTGTGCCAAACACGGGTTCAATGGCCAAGCAGCTTCCATATCAACAGATGCACGCGATCTTTTCGCGCTTCCGCGACGATTGCGCGGAGCCGGAGGGCGAGCTGGAACATGTGAATGTCTATACACTCGTCGTCGCGGTTGCTCTGTCAGCGCAGGCGACAGACAAGGGTGTAAACAGGGCCACCCGTGGCCTGTTCGCGGTCGCGGATACACCGCAGAAGATGCTGGATCTTGGCGAAGACGCGCTGATTGAGTACATCAAGACGATTGGGCTGTATCGCAACAAGGCGAAAAACGTCATGAAGCTCAGCCGTATTCTTGTCGAGGATTATGGTGGAGAAGTGCCGTCTTCCCGCGCAGCGCTCGAAGGTTTGCCGGGTGTCGGCCGCAAAACGGCCAATGTAGTGCTCAACATGTGGTTCAAGCATCCCGCGCAAGCTGTGGACACGCATATCTACAGGCTCGGCAACCGGTCCGGTATCGCCCCTGGCAAGGATGTCGTGGCGGTGGAGCGTGCTATCGAAGATCACGTGCCTGTCGAGTTTCAGCAACACGCGCACCACTGGATGATCCTGCACGGTCGTTATGTCTGCAAGGCGCGCAAGCCCGATTGCGGCAACTGTCTTATCAATGATTACTGCGCTTTCGAGGAGAAAACGCCATGACCAAACGTTACCAGATTGTCGGCATCGGCAACGCAATTGTCGATGTCTTGACCCAATCGGATGATAGCTTTCTGGAGCATATGGGCATTCAGAAAGGCATCATGCAGCTGGTAGAGAAAGAGCGCGGTGAGACGCTCTATGCGGCGATGGAGAACCGGGTGCAGGCCGCGGGTGGCTCGGTCGCAAATACGCTGGCCGGGTTGGGCAATATGGGCCGTTCGACAGCCTTCATCGGCCGCGTGCGCGATGACGCCCTTGGGCGCTACTACGCAGAAGCCATGCAGTCTGGCGGTACAGATTTCCCGAACGAGCCTGTGTCTGAAGGTGAGCTTCCTACTTCTCGTTCGATGATCTTCGTCAGCCCCGACGGCGAGCGCTCGATGAACACCTATCTGGGCATTTCGTCCGAGGTCGGACCCGAGGATGTTGATGCTGATGTAGCGGCGGAGGCCGAAATCCTGTTCCTCGAAGGATATCTCTACGACAAGGATGCAGGCAAATCCGCTTTTGGCAAAGCTGCGCAGGCGACCCGTACGGCAGGCGGTAAGGCCGGTATCTCGCTGTCCGATCCATTCTGCGTTGACCGTCATCGGGCCGATTTCCAAAAGCTCGTCGCTGAGGATCTGGATTTCGTCATCGGGAACGAAGCGGAGTTCTGCACACTCTACGAAGCCAACGATCTGGATGATGCCTTGGCCGCCGCGTCGCGCGCATGTCCGCTTGTCGTCTGCACGCGCTCAGGTGATGCGGTCGCAATGATCGAAAACGGTCACCGCATCGATATTCCGGTCAACAAGGTCACGCCAGTTGATGCGACAGGGGCCGGCGACCAATTTGCGGCCGGTTTCCTCAATGGCCTTGCGACCGGTCGGAGCCTGGAAGAGTCGGGTCGAATGGGCTGCATCGCCGCTGCTGAAGTCATCTCGCACATGGGTGCGCGACCTCATGCTGACATGAAGGCCTTGTTTGCGAATGCCGGTCTTTGAGTCTGGCGCCTGATCCCTTTCGCCATCATCCGGGTTTGAGGGATCTGATCACGCCCGCGGAAGATTCGTTTTGGCGAACAGCGACGGTTGAGACGCTTCTTGCCAGCCATCCAGAGCCAGAGAGTATCCGGCCCTGGCTGCGCAGTGATCAGGAGCGGGAGACATTGCGCAAAGAAGCTTTGCGCAATCATTTTGGCGATCTTTGGGTCTTTGCCTATGGATCGTTGATGTGGGATCCAGCTCTGCTGTTCGCAGAGGTGCGCCGTGGATTTGCGCCCTCGCATGCCAGACGCTTCATCCTCGTTGACAGCAAGGGCGGGCGCGGCACGGCGGAGCGTCCGGGCCTGATGGCCGCGCTTGACGACGGCGAAGGGTGCGAGGGGCTGGTCTTCCGCATCGCCGAGGATCAGGTCGAGTCAGAAACACAGGTACTGTTTCAACGCGAGATGGTTGGTCCCGGCTATCACGCGCTCTTTGTCCCTGTGCGAATTGGCAATGAGCAGGTCAGCGCACTCACGTTCCTTGCCGATCATAACTCTGACCTGATGGACAGTTCGATTGCGCGAGCCGACCAGGTTCGGATGGCTGCGACCGGCGTTGGATTTCTGGGGTCTAGCCGCGACTATCTTGCGAACATCGTATCCCAGTTCGCGCATCTGCGGATTCACGACCCTGACTGTGAAACACTGCTTAAAGAGGTTGACGCCGCAATCGCCGAAGGTCGCTTTGAAATTTAGAGCTAACCGCGTGCGGTGATACTCTCAAAACGCGCTGCCGAGATGTTTGAGCCGCACGCAATAATGGCAACATTCTTTCCGGCAAAACGCTCTCTCAGCGGACCGGTTAGTGCCGCGAAGCTCGCAGCGCACGCAGGCTCTGCAACGAGTTTGAGCTGATCGCGCATCGTCACCATCGCATCGATCAGCGCACTGTCTGGCAAGGTGACCATGTCATCGACGTGTTCTTCGATCAGACCGAAGGAATAAGGCATCGCGTAAGGTGCCCCCAGGCTGTCAGCGACAGTGTCGACCCTGTCCAAAGTAACAGGTGCACCAGAGGCACGGGATCGTGTGATGCTGTCGGCGCCTTGGGGTTCTACCCCGATCACTTCACAACCGTTGGCGAAGAGCTTGACCGCACGGGCCACTCCGGAGATCAGCCCTCCGCCACCCACCGGGACAATGATGGCATCCAGATCTGGTCGGGCATTCGTGATCTCATAACCACAGGTGGCCGCACCCAACGTCATCGGTCGCCCCTCAAACGGATGAATAGCGCTAAGACCAGCCTCTACATCGCGCTGCATAGCCGCAAAAGCTGCTGCAATATCATCGTGTAGTGTGATTTCTGCGCCGAGGTCCCGGCATCCGTTCAGTCGTGCCGGATCGGTTGCGCGGGGCATGTGAACGCGGGCTGACACGCCCGCTGCCGCAGCTGCCCAACTGACGGCCAACGCATGGTTGCCGCCGGATGCGGCCGTAATGCCGCTTTCGCGCGCGGTATCTGATAGCGCATCGACAGAAAGCAGAGCGCCCCGCGCCTTGAATGATCCGGCTTGCTGAAACAGCTCTAGCTTGATGCTGATACGCGCGCCGTCTGGAAAAATGGGTTTCAGTGCTGCTTGTGTCAGGTCGAGCGTTGGTGTCGCCACAATCCGACCGCGAAGACGCTTCGTGGCATAGTCAATTTCGGCGAGATCGGGCCAGTCGGGCGCGCTCTTCCTACTTCCCCAACTTGGCATGAATTTCATCGAGGTCCATTTCCTTTACAGGCGGATTCCGGTTCGGGTTCTTGCTGTATTTGAACAGATTGAAATCGCGGCGATAGATGTCATGCATCATGAAAATCGACAGATCATCGAAATAGTCTTCGATGGGATGGGCCTGTTTGGGTCCGTGACCGGCGCTTTCGTTGAAGCGCGGCATAGCCTCTAGATCGATGGCATGTGGGACGCTGACGTGCTTTAGAACGTCGCTCATACCTTCGTTGAACTTCTCGGTCGGGAAGATCAGGTCATAGCGACCGCCATTGCGGATCAGGGTCGAGACATGGCCTGAACATGCAGACCAATGAATGTCGGGGTCCATTGGTTTGCGGAACCGAATGGTGTCACGCACGAACATCAGAAAACGGCGGAAGCTTTGGATCTGGTCAAAGTCGCCTTCGACCTCAACTCCATATCGCTGTGTCAGCATCGGGACCAGGTTGCCGCGATACCGTTTGCCGTTGCGCTGAATGCCGGCGATCTTGTCGAAGAACGAACTCAGCACCCGGCTCCATGGATTGCGAACGGCCGTGAATGTGTAGATCTGTTGGGCCGGAACGGCGGCAGAGATGACGGGCTGACTGTCCTCGAGGGCCCATTTGTGCAGTCCATCTTTGGCGTCGTGGATGTCGCCGTCGAAAAAACGACCATGATCGGAATGGTACATGATCTGCCCGATCGTCGAGCACGCGCATTTGGGCACGACGCGGTAGATCATCGAATTGCTTTGCGTCATCCAGACACCGGGAAATGGCATGATCCGACCTCGGCTCTCGTTTGAAGTATGCTGGTGCTTGTCGCTTTCGTCTCAACCTGTCAAGAAAACACGTCGGTATCGTGAGGTCTGCCCGTGGTTCGGATCGCCTATATCCTGTTGTGTCATGCCAACCCGGACGGGGTGATCGAACAGGCGCGCGCACTGACGGGGCAGGGCGACTACGTATCCCTCCATATTGATCTGAATGCCGCGGATGGAATGCATGCAAAGGTTCGCGACGCGCTGGCGGGCGAAGAGAGGGTCGTTTTTGCGAAGCGTGTGAAATGTGGTTGGGGAGAGTGGTCGCTGGTGCGCGCGACGCTCAACGGGATCGAAGCTGCGCGAACTGCCTTTGAGGATGCCACGCACTTCTATTTCATCTCGGGCGATTGCCTGCCGATCAAATCGCGCCGTCAGATCGCGGACTACCTCGCAACCCATGACATGGACTTTGTTGAGAACCACGATTTCTTCAAGAGCAACTGGATCAAGACTGGCTTGAAGGAAGATCGGCTGATCTATCGCCACTTCTTCAATGAGCGTCGTAACAAGCCATTGTTCTACGGCATGCTGAAAATTCAGCGAGAGCTGAAACTTAAGCGGGATCTGCCCAAAGGTCTGGAGATCCGCATTGGTTCTCAATGGTGTGTGTTGCGCCGGTCAACTGTCGACAAGATCCTAGCGCTGTTGCGGAAGCGAAAGGATATTATCCGCTTCTTCTCTACCACGTGGATACCGGACGAGACGTTTTTTCAAACCCTTGTTCCGCACCTCATTCCGCGGGAGCAGATTTCGGGAAAAATTCTCACGTTTCGGGCCTTTTCTGACTACGGCCTGCCTTTGGTGCTCCATTCTGACCACAAGGACCTTCTGTTGCGGCAGGACGCCTTGTTCGCACGTAAAATCTCAGCGACCGCGCCAGCTTTCAGGCAGGACCTCTACGAACACTATGCGAGCGGTGCGACGGTTACGGCTGTATCGGGCGCATTTGGCACATTGTATGAGTATGTGACGAGCCGCGGCCGTGTTGGCGCACGAAGCATGCCGCGCATGTGGGAGCGCGGGGGGCAGATCGGGCGCGGGCAGACTGTCATGGTCGTGGTGTGCAAAAAGTATCACCTCGGCAAACGCTTCATAGCCGCACTACGCAATGCCAGCGGGCCGGTGTCGCTTGGCTATGTGTTTGATGAAGATGTTGGCGTGCTGCCTCATCTAGGGGGGATCGAAAGCACGCGCGAGAAACGGGGCAGGCACAGGCGTGCCGTCATGCGGTTGCTCTTTGAGTATCATGAAGCGGACCGGTTGGTGATCTGCCTCGACCCGTCGAACATCGACGTTCTGCGCGATCTCAACGCGGATCGGTGCAGTCTGCGGGTGTTAGAGATCCAGACCAAGGTCGATGCAGAATACCTGATGGGCCACGCGCATCGAGTTGGGTTGGCGGATCGCATGGTTCGTGTTGAAAATGCCGGAGATCTGGTCGCAACGCTCGCTCGCCAGTTTGTAGATGAGAGCGAGGCGTTGCGAGACCTCGACCTGTTGCACTTCTACTCAATTGGGCCCGAAGATGGCCCAGCCCAGATATCAGAGCAGATCGCGCGGTTTGCGGATCTTCCGCAATCGGATGCCGACGACATTGCGCAGAATGTGAACCTGACAGACTGAAGGAGGCTTCGATGGCCTATAGCTATGATGAACAGAACATCTTCGCGAAGATTCTGCGGGGTGAGATTCCGAACAAGACCGTTCTCGAGACTGACCATTCGCTTGCGTTCGAGGATATTAACCCCCAGGCCCCTCAACACGTTCTGGTGATCCCGAAGGGGCCCTATGTGACTTTTGATCATTTTGCCTCCGAAGCGTCGGAAGCGGAGATTGCCGACTATGTGCGCGCAGTCGGCAAGGTCGCACAGATGATGGGCGTCACGCCGGATGCAGGCCAAGGGTACCGGATGCTGTCCAATGCTGGGCCTGATGGACATCAGGAGGTGCCGCATCTGCACGTCCATATCTTTGCTGGTGCATTCCTGGGGCGGATGATCAAGGTGCGGTCGCCCCAATAGCGCTACCGCATCCAAAGACCAGCCGCGCGCAATCGCTTCCGCAGATCTGCTTCATCGGTCGGTGCCCCTTCGGCAAAGAGTGCCTGAACGCGCGCGCTGCCGCCGCGATAGAGCATTTGGTGAAAGGCGGGATGCCGCTTCAGCAGCTTCTTCGTTCTGTTTCGGGCTGCAACGCGGGTCACAGTTTCGACCACATGCGCATCCTCTCGCGCGAAGAGGAGCGGTAGGGTGCGGTAGTGACAACTGATGTGTTCATCTAGCCCTGTCACACCGCGCGTGTGCCCACCCTCGGCCGCAATCGCGAGCGGTAGAGCAATCTGATCGAGCCACGGGTCAAGGCTTTGCCCCGTTAGCTCAACGCCAGGGCGCGCTTTGATCTCAGTAGCGTATCTGAGGAAGCGGCTCTGAAACCGATGCGGGCACGGCCCCAGGATCCAACCTGCATTATAGTAGGGGATGCGCTGCCAATCGGATTTTGACCGAGCTGGATCAACCGGCATTTCCAACCCAAAGCGCGTGTAGAGGCTTTTCCAGATTTGCGCGCGCTCATCTTCAGTCTCAATCTTCGGCCACGACGGGCTGCGCCGCAGCGACGCGGTTGGAGTGGTGAAATCCGTTTCCAGCACCAGCGGGTCGTTCAAAAACAGGGTGTCTGTGTCGAAGAAGATGAAGGGTTCGTCGGCTGGCAGCAGATTGAGCGCTTCAATTTTGTTTCCATGTGGATACGAACTGCCGAAATGCTGGCTGCGCAGGGGCACGATACGCGCGCCACGCTCTGTCAGGAAACTGCGTATTTCAGGATCAGAGATACGTGGATCCGTTGCCCATAGCGGCCCGGGTTGCGGCTCGGCCAGTGTAATCCGGGTCTCGTCCGTGCCGACCTCACGCAAGCTGGCCAAGGCGAGGACAGCCTCGGCGCTTAGGCGGCCAGATTGTATCACCATCAGAATATTGAAGCTCATAGTGATCCCCAAAGAACAATTTGCGCTCCCCCCCGGCTTACAGTAAGAGCGGGACCGACGCACCCATAGCTCAGCTGGATAGAGCGCTGCCCTCCGAAGGCAGAGGTCTCAGGTTCGAATCCTGATGGGTGCGCCACTCAATCACAACATCGCGTCGCAATCCTTCGAGCGCTCTGTTTGCGCTAGTTGCAGGACGATTTGTCGCTATTTGGTTATTGAGAACGCCTCGCAATAAGATTGACTATTGAGAATGGTTTGCATTAATGATGCCTCGATGTATTAGGATTCGACTGGAGTTGCTGAATGATTGCGCGCGTTTCTGCATGTTCCCTTGCCCTGACCCTGTCTGCTGGCATCGCATTTGCCGATGATCGGATGAAAGTGGTGACAACATTCACTGTCCTGGCCGACATGGCGTCAAACGTTGCCGGTGATGCGGCAGATGTCGTGTCCGTCACCAAGCCTGGGGCTGAGATCCACGGATATGAGCCGACGCCGCAGGATATTGTCGCAGCATTCGATGCGGATCTGATCCTGTGGAATGGCCTTAACCTCGAACTTTGGTTCGAGCAGTTCCTCAACAACCTCGGTGATGTTCCATCGGTCACCCTGACCGACGGCATTGATCCCATTGCGATCGGATCGGGCAGCTACGAGGGGTTGCCCAACCCCCACGCGTGGATGGGTCTCGATAATGCATTGATCTATATCGACAACATCGAAGCGGCTTTTATCGCCAACGATCCTGACAACGCCGCAACCTACCGTGCGAACGCGGAATCCTATCGCGCTGAATTGCGCGCAACGCTTGAGCCACTGCGGGCGGCAATTGCGCAGGTGCCTGAGGGCCAGCGTTGGCTGGTGACATGTGAGGGGGCATTCAGCTATCTCGCGCGTGATTTCGGGCTTCAGGAACTTTATCTCTGGCCGATGAATGCCGATCAGGTAGGGACACCTCAGCAGGTGCGCAGCGTGATCGATGGCGTGAGGGAAAACGCTATTCCGGTCGTCTTCTGTGAAAGCACTGTGAACACGGCCCCCGCCGAACAAGTCGCTCGTGAAACCGGTGTCGACTATGGCGGAGTGCTCTATGTCGATTCATTGAGTGAGCCTGATGGCCCGGTGCCCACCTACCTTGATTTGCTGCGAGTCACGGTAAGCACGGTCACCGCGGGTCTTTTGGATGCGGTTGATTGATGCTGTGACATGAACTTGAGAGCCTGAACCCGATGCCCAAAGACCAGCAGGATAATGTTAAAGCGACGGCGCCAGTGGCGCGCGAAGGCGCTGGGCTGCTGGCTCGGGACGTGACGGTGACCTATCGCAATGGGCATACCGCCCTTTGGAATGCGAGCTTCGAGATACCGCGCGGTACAGTGACCGCCTTGGTTGGTGTGAACGGCGCGGGCAAATCGACCCTGTTCAAAGCGATCATGGGCTTTGTCCCAGCATCTTCAGGAAAGATCGAGGTACTGGGGCAGAGCGTGAAGCAGGCCCTCAGCAAAAACCTCGTTGCCTATGTTCCACAATCGGAGGAGGTCGACTGGACCTTCCCGGTGCTGGTCGAAGATGTGGTGATGATGGGGCGATACGGGCATATGGGCTTTTTGCGTCGCCCACGCACCGCAGATCATGCTGCCGTTGAGCAGGCGCTGAAACGCGTCAATATGCAGGACTACCGACATCGTCAGATCGGTGAGTTATCGGGGGGGCAGCGCAAGAGGGTCTTTCTTGCCCGCGCGCTTGCGCAAAACGGCCAGGTGATCCTGCTTGATGAGCCGTTCACGGGCGTCGATGTGACGACAGAAGAGCAGATCATCGCTCTGTTGGGGGAGTTGCGGGCGGAAGGCCGCGTTATGCTTGTCTCCACGCACAACCTTGGCTCGGTCCCTGAGTTCTGTGATCGCACGGTCCTCGTCAAGGGGACGGTGTTAAGCCACGGACCGACCGAAACGACGTTCACCCGGGAAAACCTTGAGGCCGCATTTGGCGGCGTGTTGCGTCACTTCACGCTGGGCGGTGAGGCCTTGCACGATGATGAGGATGCGCGTGCCGTCACGATCTTTACCGATGATGAGCGGCCTTTCGTTCAATATGGCGACAAGACCCAGATCACGGAACCAAAGACGTGATCGATCTTTTGGTCGAGCCGTTCAGCTACGGCTACATGACGAACGCGATGTGGGTGTCGGCCTTGGTTGGCACGGTTTGCGCCTTTCTGTCTGCATATCTGATGCTGAAAGGTTGGTCGCTAATTGGGGACGCGCTCTCCCATTCGGTCGTGCCGGGCGTGGCCGGGGCCTATATGCTGGGCTTGCCCTTCGCCTTGGGGGCGTTCCTGGCGGGGGGATTGGCGGCAGGTGCGATGCTGTTCCTCTCCGAACGCTCTGGGCTGAAAGTGGACGTTGTCATCGGCCTGATCTTCACCAGTTTCTTCGGACTAGGTCTTTTCCTGATTTCCATTAATCCGATTTCGGTTTCCATACAGACGATAACCATGGGCAACATCCTTGCGATCACGCCAGAGGATACGCTTCAGCTGGCGATCATCGGGTTTGTCTCACTGATCGTACTGCTCGCGAAATGGAAGGATCTGATGGTGACGTTCTTTGATGAGAGCCATGCCAGAACCATCGGTCTGCGCCCTCAACTCCTGAAGGCCGTCTTTTTCATCTTGCTGTCGGCATCCGTCGTCGCGGCCATGCAGACCGTTGGCGCATTTCTGGTGATTGCGATGGTCGTAACGCCGGGTGCGACGGCGTACCTGCTCTGCGACCGGTTTCCGCGGTTGATTGTCACCTCTGTCACGATTGGGGCCGTTACAAGTTTCTTCGGGGCCTATCTCAGCTATTTCGTGGACGGCGCGACGGGTGGTGTCATCGTCAGTCTTCAGACACTTGTTTTCCTGCTCGCCTTCGTTCTCGCGCCAAAGCATGGTCTTCTGGCGCAAAAACGAAAGGCGCGGGCCGCCTTGCGAGACATCGGGGCGGGGGCAGCCTGATGGAACTGGAGTGGCTCCTTCTTCCGTTTCGGTTTCCGTTCATGCAGAACGCGTTCCTGATCTCCCTGATCGTTTCGATACCAACGGCCCTGCTCTCTTGCTTTCTCGTGATGAAGGGATGGGCGCTGATGGGGGACGCGGTTAGCCATGCGGTGCTGCCCGGAATCGTGTTGGCCTACATACTTGGCCTTCCCTTGCTTATCGGTGCTTTTGTGGCGGGTATGACCTGCGCGGTTGCAACAGGCTATCTGGCCGAGAACAGCCGGGTGAAACAGGACACCGTCATGGGGGTGGTGTTTTCCGGCATGTTTGGTGTCGGTCTAGTCCTGTACACTTCAATCGAAACGAGCATGCATCTGGACCACATCCTGTTCGGCAACATGTTGGGAGTCGATCGGGCGGAGCTTTGGACAGCCGGTATCATAGCTGTGTTGGTTGGCGGTGCTCTTGTGATGAAGTGGCGCGACTTGTTGCTGCACAGCTTTGACCCAGCACAGGCGCGGGCCTCTGGCTTGGCTGTTGGGTGGCTGCACTATGGCTTGCTCGCTGCCCTCTCATTGACAATTGTCGCGACGCTAAGCGCCGTTGGCCTGATCCTCGCCATCGGCCTGTTGATTGCGCCGGGGGCGATTGCATTTCTGCTGGTTCGGACTTTTGCGCGGATGCTGTGGGTGTCCGTTATAATCTGCATGTTCGCCATGGTGGCCGGGACGTATGCCAGCTTCTTTCTCAACAGCGCACCGGCGCCGACGATCGTGCTGATCCTAACCGCCATGTTCATCTTCGCCTTTGTCCGCCGTCAGGTGTTGACCCGTCGCGCGGCGCTGAGGGCGGTCTAGCGATTCAAGGATTGCAGCGTGTCGTGCGCCGTTACGACACCAACTGTTTCGCCACCATCCACGACGGTTAGCGCGGGCACGTCCGCGAGCTGCTCCATGATATCGCTGAGCGGCGTGTCCGGTTCAACGGCAGGTCCAGTTCCTTGTCCCGGCTGCATCACATCCTGTGCGGTCAACACGCCGAGCGGGTTCATGTGGGCAACGAAATCCTGAACATAGGCATTCACTGGGTTGCGGATAATGTCGCGCGGTGTTCCGCATTGCACGATCCGTCCCCCTTCCATGATTGCGATCCGGTCGCCCAGTTTGAAAGCTTCATCCAGATCATGGCTCACGAAGATAATTGTCCGTCCCAAGCGCTGCTGAAGTTCCAAAAGTTCGTCCTGCAGCCGGGTGCGGATCAGCGGGTCGAGCGCGGAAAAGGGTTCGTCCATCAGTAGAATCGGCGCCGGGGTCGCGAAGGCGCGCGCAAGACCGACGCGCTGCTGCATGCCGCCCGAAAGCTCACCCACCTTTCGGTCCGCCCAATCGGTCAGGCCAACAAGGTCAAGTTGCGTGCGCACCTTCTCTGACCGCTCTTCCTTTGACAGGCCAGAAACCTCAAGACCGAAGCCGACATTCTCCGCAACGTTGCGCCATGGAAGCAGGCCGAATTGCTGAAACACCATCGACACGCACTCACGTCTTACACGTCTCAGGTCCGGCGTCGCTGCGCCAGTGACATTGCACGTCCAGTCCCCGTCGGTGACAGTCACGGAACCGCGCACGACGGGGTTCAGGCCGTTGACTGCGCGCAACAGCGTTGACTTGCCCGAGCCGGAAAGCCCCATCAGAACGAGGATTTCACCCTGTGCGACATCAAGGTCGCAGTTGTGGACCCCTAGAATTTGGCCCGTCCTCTCCTGAATTTCAGCCCGTTCAAGCCCCTGATCCATGAGAGGAAGTGCATCTTGCGGCCGATTCCCGAAGACGATGTTGACGTTGTCGAAGCGAACCGCACTCATTTCTCGTCCTTTCCGATCCGAAGCATCCGGTCGAGCAGGACCGCCACAACCACGATGACAAAGCCGCTCTCGAACCCAAGTTGGGTATTCACGGTGTTCAGAGCGCGCACGACGGGAACGCCGAGCCCGTCCGCCCCGACAAGGGCCGCGATCACAACCATGGAGAGGGAGAGCATGATCGTCTGGTTCAGGCCAGCCATGATTTGCGGAAGCGCATAGGGCAACTCAACCTTCCATAGCTTTTGCCTGCCCGTTGCGCCGAAGGCATCAGCGGCCTCCAGCAACGCCTTCGGTGTTGAAGCCACGCCAAGGGCCGTCAGACGGATGGGTGCCGGCAGTACGAAGATCACGGTGGCAATCAATCCGGGCACCATTCCGATCCCGAAAAAGACGATTGCCGGGATAAGATATACAAAGGTTGGGAGCGTCTGCATCAGGTCGAGGACTGGCCGCATCGCGGCGTTCAGACGTGGCCGATGTGCCGCAGCGATGCCAATCGGAACACCGATGCCCATGCAGACCACACAGGCCGAAAGGACAAGTGTGAGGCTTTCGGTCGTTTCTTCCCAGTAGTCCTGATTGAGAATGAACAGGAATCCCACCAGAACCAGCAGACAGGTTTTCCAGTTGCGCTGGATGGCCCATGTCAGGCCAACGAATAGCGCGATGATGATCAGCGGATGTGGCGTCTGAAACAGCCAGAGCAGGCCATCGATCAAGGCTTCCATCGCGACGGCAATGGCATCAAAAATAAAGCCCAGATTGTCGCGCATCCAGTCGAACATGTCCCGCGCGGTCTTGCCCACGGGGATCTTGTTTTCGGTCAGCCAGTCCAAGTGCGCACCTGCCTAATATGTTTGAGGGGAAGTGTGGTCGGACGCCCCTCTTACGGGGCGCCCAGTCAAATCAGAGGCCCAGCGCTTCGTTGACGGAGGCCATGGCATCTCCGCCATCCAGGGTCGTCACGCCGTCGAGCCATCCGGTCAGAATGGCCGGGTTAGCCTGAAGCCATGCGGTGGCAGCTTCATCGGGGCTTTCGCCATCGTTGAGGATTGCGCCCATGATCTCGTTTTCCATCTCAAGGGAGAAGGCGAGGTTCGTCAGCAGCGCGCCAACATTCGGGCAGGTCTCGACGTAGCCGGCGGTCGTGTTGGTGAAGACTGTTGCGCCGCCCAGATTCGGGCCAAACCAATCGTCACCGCCGGTCAGATAAGACATCTCGAAATTCGCATTCATCGGGTGGGGTTCCCAGCCGAGGAAGACAATCGGTTCATCACGGTCAGACTTACGGTCAACCTGGGCAAGCATCCCCTGTTCGGAGCTTTCGACCACCTCGAAGTCCGACAGGCCAAACGCGTCTGCTGCGATCATATCCATGATCAGACGGTTGCCGTCATTTCCGGGTTCGATGCCGTAAATTTCGCTGTCCAATGCATCGGCATGGGTCGCGATGTCCGCGAAATCCGCAATCCCAAGTGCTGCTGCTGCCGCGTTGACGGCCAGGGTATACTTCGCACCTTCGAGGTTCGCGCGGACCGTATCCACGGTGCCCGCCTCGCGATAGGAAGCGATGTCACCTTCCATCGTCGGCATCCAGTTACCCAAGAATACGTCGACGTCACCCTCTGCGAGGGATGCATAGGTCACGGGAACAGACAGAAGCTTCACGTCGACTTCGTATCCAAGGGCCTCAAGGACGACCTGAGTCGCAGCGGTGGTCGCCGTAATATCAGTCCATCCCACGTCTGAGAATGTCACTTCGCCGCAAGCGGCATGGCCATCTGCGAGGGCAGCGCCGGCGACTAGGCTAAGGGCAAGGGCACTGGTCATCGTGCGGATCATCGGAAAACCTCCTGCGGTCTTTTTGTTGATTGACGAGTCAATCAAAACGGTTCAACTGGTTTTTGCAAGCGTAGTGTAGGTGGAGAGCGAACAAATGCCAAAGGTTGGAATGGAAGCCCCGCGCAGGGCTGCGTTGGTCCAGGCGACGGTTGCCGAGGTCGGTGCCGCAGGCTCGCTAGACGTCTCCGTTGCTCAGATCGCGCGACGGGCGGGCATGTCATCCGCTTTGGCGCATCACTATTTCGGTTCCAAGCAACGCATTTTTTCTGCCGCGATGCGCTACATCCTGACGGCATACGGAAACTCGGTCCGCGCGCGCCTTGCCGTTGCGGCCACACCGCGCGAGCGGGTCGAGGCGATTGTGGCGGCCAGTCTGGATGCGGAGCAGTTTGCCGCGCAGACGGTTTCAGCCTGGCTGCAATTTTATGTGTATGCGCAGACTGAGCCAGAGGCGGCTCGGCTTTTGTCGATCTATATCCGACGGCTGCGCTCGAACCTTGTCCATGCGCTGAAGCCAGATTTCGGAGATGCTGCACATGACACGGCCGAAGGCGTTGCCGCACTGATCGATGGCTTCTACATTCGGCACGCATTGCGCGGCGCGACGCCCGATGCCCGACAAATGCAGCGGATTATTGCGTCCTACCTCGATGGAGCAGCGTGATGAGCATGGAGGCAGATTACGTAATCGTCGGGTCCGGTTCTGCAGGATCCGCGATGGCCTTTCGACTGGCCGAGGCGGGAAAGTCCGTCATCGTGATTGAGGCGGGCGGAACCGACGCAGGACCTCTGATCCAGATGCCCGCGGCTCTGAGCTATCCCATGAATATGCCGATATATGATTGGGGCTACACGACCGAGCCGGAACCGCATCTGAACAATCGGCGGTTGGCTGCGCCGCGTGGCAAAGTTCTGGGCGGATCATCGTCAATTAACGGGATGGTCTATGTGCGCGGGCATGCCCGCGACTACGACCACTGGGCTGAAAGTGGCGCGGATGGTTGGGCCTATGCGGACGTGTTGCCCTACTTCAAGCGAATGGAGGGTTGGACCGCGGGTGAGAGTGATTGGCGGGGAAAAGACGGCCCGCTGACCGTCAGCCGCGGACCCAGAACAAACCCGCTATTCCATGCATTTGTCGAAGCGGGCGCGCAGGCAGGCTTTGAGACCACCGACGACTATAATGGTGAGAAACAGGAAGGTTTCGGCGCCATGGAGGCGACGATCCGAAAGGGACGGCGTTGGTCGGCAGCAAAAGCCTATCTGGAACCTGCCAAGAAAACCGGGCACTGCACCGTCCTGCGCGGTCTTGCCGAGAAAGTGGTCATCGAACAGGGGCGTGCCCGGGGCGTGGCTGTCGCCCGCTCGGGTCGCACCGATGTCGTGCGCGCGCGCGAGGAGGTGATCCTTGCCGCTTCTGCTTTCAACTCGCCAAAACTGTTGATGCTGTCTGGCATCGGCCCAGCCGCCCATCTGGCAGAGCATGATATTGAGGTTATCGCGGATCGGCCCGGCGTCGGCTCGAACCTTCAGGATCATCTGGAGTTCTATGTTCAGCAGGCCTGCACTCAACCAATCACGCTCTATAAGCACTGGAACCTGTTCTCAAAGGCGATTTTGGGGGCACAGTGGCTTTTCACCGGCACTGGATTGGGTGCATCCAACCAATTCGAAAGCGCGGCGTTCCTGCGATCCAAACCCGGTGTCGAGTATCCTGACATCCAATATCACTTCCTGCCCTTCGCCGTGCGGTATGACGGAAAGGCCGCAGCAGAGGGGCATGGGTATCAAGCCCATGTCGGACCGATGCGCGCACGCTCTCGCGGTACTGTCCGGTTGCGGGATGCAACTGCAACGGCAGCACCGGTGATCCAGTTTAACTATCTCGACAACGAAGAGGATCGCGCCGACTTTCGCCACTGTATCAGGCTGACGCGCGAGATTTTTGCACAGCCTGCCTTTGACCCCTATCGCGGCAAGGAGATCAAGCCAGGCGCCTCCGTTCAAAGCGATGATGAGATTGACGCGGTGATCGCCGAGCATGCCGAGAGTGCCTATCACCCCTGTGGCACTGCAAAGATGGGGCGGCGGGATGATCCAATGGCGGTGGTTGATGCTGATTGCAAAGTCATCGGCGTAGACGGCCTACGTCTTGCCGATAGCTCGATTTTTCCGCGAGTGCCGAACGGCAATCTGAATGGCCCATCTATCATGGTTGGCGAAAAGGCCGCGGACCACATTTTGGGACGCAAGTTGGCCCGATCCAATGCGCAGCCATGGATCAACCCACGCTGGCAGGACAGTGATCGCTAAGGCTGAATGATATTTGGCCCGGTCCGAAAGTAGCTGACATTCTTCGTGACCAGATGATCTGGCGCAATTCGGATCAGCCGTCCGTCCGGATCATCGATGGCAGCTATGTTGTCGATGAACCATGGGTTCCATGTTGTTGGGTCTGGGCCAAGATATCTCGCCAACAAACGTCGGAACCGCGCCGCATCCATCGGAAGAACATCTGCGCGACCGCGTAGGCCGAGATGCAGGAGGATACCTTCTTCAGCGTCGAACTCTGTGATCGTTACGGCACAAACAGGCTGGACCCCGAGGCGTTTCAGAAAACTGCTGGACAGATCACCGATCGTCCAGAAAGCTCCCTCCTCCCAAAGAAACCAGACTGGACTGCCAAAGGCGGCACCACCCGCTCCGCTGGTGGCCAAATGGGCCATTAGTGGGCGCGCAAACAAGATATCTGGATCGAAATCCTGCTGTTCGCTGGGCATCAGCGGCGTCCGAGGTCGCGGGTGGTTACACCGGCCAGATCCGTTGTAATCAGTGTTGCCAGTTCCTCAATTGCGCGTGCCTGCGCTGATGCAATACCGCCGGCCCCAACACTCGTCACTGGCAGGCTGAGATCGAAGGCGCGGGCGCGTTCGTAGCTGCCGCGATCCTCTGCTACGATGAAATATTGTCCCTCAAAATCCAGCACGCCGCCCGGTGCGCCAAGAATGCGAGATACCTGAACATTGACGCTCAGTTCCGCGCGGCTCAGCAAAGGCCAAGGCTCTGCTGCTACCGCAGTTTGGGGAAGTGCACGGGCCAGAGTTTCGGCCAGCCGCAGGGTCAAGGCGCGCGGGGGCAGATCGGCCCAAAGCAGGCTGTCGAGGATTTCAACGGTCCCGTTCTCCCCAAGGATCGCGACTTCCTCACCCTCTGCGTAGTAGGGCAGAGAGATTTCGCGGATCTCGACACTGCGCGCGACAGTCACCCCGCCGGTCATAGGCTGTGCGCCGGGCAACAGCAGCCGAGGATCGGGCGGAGACGTGCACGCACCAAGCGCGAGAACGCAAAGGATCAAGAGGGGACGGATCATGGAAATTCTCCTTACCGGCCAAAGAGAACGGAGTTTGGATTGCGTTCGATGGTGCGCACGAGCGCGCCAATATCACGAGCGGCGTCACGGATTTCCGCCAATGCGCGCAGCGCTGCCTCGTTCACTTCTGACCCTTCGCCATAGCTCAGCAAGGTTGCATCCGCCGTGTTCGCGATCCGATCCAAGCGGGTCAGCAGCGCCGGGACACCCCGCGCGGCGATTGCGATGGCATCGGCCGCTTCCGTCGCGCTGGTCAGTGCACCGCTCAAACCATCGCCAATGCCCGCGCCGCGCAATTCTTGCAGGGTTAATCGCAACTCACGCAGGCTTTCGGTCAATGCGGCTGGAAGCTCCTCCGCGCCCGGCGCGCTCAACACATTGTCAGCGCTGCGCACGAGATTTTGCACGTCCCGTGCCAACTGATCGAGCGGCACTTCGTTTGCACGAACCGCCAACAGATTGAGTTCATCGATCAAGCCCGGCACGCCGTCAGATGCGTCTGCGATGGAGGCAGCGGCGCGGCTCGCATCTTGCAGGGTCGTGGTCAACGTCTGCGCCAGCTGTCCTTCGAGCATCTGGTCCAAAAGGGTCTCCGCCGCGCCAATGGAGGCGTTCAGTGTTGCGGGGAGCGCGCGCGTCGCCGGATCGTTGAGGAGCGCGCGCAAATCTTCAAGCGCCGAGGTGGCTTCACGCGGAAGAGCGCTGAGCGCTGGGTCAGCCACAAGGCGACCCGCGGCGTCGACAACCTCTCCACCGCGCAGGACAAGCTCGTTTACGTTTCCGGGTATGTCTGCCGACGCGGAAGCGAGCGCAGCCAACTCATCAGCGGCCGTTGTCGCGCCGTCCAGAGCTGTCGCGAGCCGTTCGGGAAGGGCAGCTGCCTCAACATCCTCAAAGAACCGCCTTGCGACCCGCAGCATATCACGTGCCTCACCCGGAAGTGCGGTCGTAGCCGGATCGCCGAGAATGGTGCGTAGATCGCTCAACGCACCTTGCGCGGTGCCGGGTAGGGCGCGCGTCGCCGGATCGTCGAGGAGGGTGGAGACACTCTCAAGTGTCGAGCTGCCGCGCGCTAGTAATTCCGCGACATCTTCTGGCAGAGTCTCGGCATTCAGTACCAGCGCCCCAATGCGATCCGCCGCGACCTCAGCGCTGTCGAGCGAGCTTGCAAGCCGGTCAGCGATGGCGGCGTTCTCAAGCTGGGTCAGGATCGTGTTCACCCGCGCCAGTGCATCGCCCAGCTGGTTTGGCGCGTTCTGAAATTCGGGGTTGTTGACCAGATCACGCAAACCGGCGAGCACGTTGGCTGTTGTCCCCGGCAGGCGTTGTGTTGCCGGATTTGCGATCAGATCGGAGGCCGCGCGCAGCGTCGTCTGCGCATAGCTCACAGCTGTTCCCAATTCAGGCGTCAGGGTGTCCGTTGCGTCGGTCAGCGTTTGGGCCGCGGCCGATGCGTCCTGTAACGCCTGGGTCAATGCATCGACGAGGGCCGCCTCCTCTGCCTGCTGAAGCAAAGCACGAACCGATTGAAGCGAAGCCAGTACTTCTTCAGGCGCGCGCTGTACGCCCTCTGACTGCAAAAGCCCCCGAATATCTCCCAGCATGCCGTTAAGGCCGGCGGGGAGCGAGCGGGTCGACGGATCGCGCAGAAGCAGCGTCACAGAGTCCATGGCCTGCGTCGCGGAGGCGAGGACCTCTGCAAGGGGCAGCTGATCAACACGGTTCAGCACCTCTGATGCGGTCTGCGCCATTGAGTCCGCCTCGGAGAATGCGGCAGGCATCATCGGGAACGGTTCCGCGTCGAGACGCAGTATGTCCGCTGGTGCATCCGGCATCTCGACCAAGTCGATTTGGCGGGAACCCGACAGGATTGTGGAGGAGCTTAGCCTTGCGCGCAGGGCGTTGCTTTCAACAAGGTTCGCGAGCAATTCAAGCGTATCGCCGGGCTGCGCATCAGGTGGCAGGCCAAGTCGCCCTGGCTCGACTTCGAACCCTGCCAGCAGTTCGACGCGGCTCGCGCCATCACGGGACGTCAGCCGGGTTGAGACGCTGGACACACGACCGACTGGAACGCCGCGATAGCTGACCGTTGATCCCACCGTCAGCCCGCCAATGGAGCCTTCAAAAACAGTTCCGATCGTAACGGGCGTTTTGGTCGCCGTGTCGAAGAGTGAGGATTGCGCCGCGCTTGCAGACTCGTAGAGGCGGAAACCGCGACCGCTACTGGCCGGACCGCCGCCGTCAAAAACCGTTTCGAATGTCACGCCACCGCGCAAAAGTGAGACGAGAGACCCAACGTTGAGCTGAGCACCGGATAACCCCAATTCAAATGAGAAGCCAGAGGCGTTCCAAAAGCGGGAGCCTTCTGTAACGAACTCATTGTAAGGGGCATTGATGAATGCGGTATAGATCACCGATTGGCCGTCATCTGACAATGTCAGATCCTCAATCTGTCCGACCTCGACACCGCGATACAGGATTGGTGCGCCAACTCCCAGTGATGCAGTCCCGTAGGAGCGAAGCGTGATCCGAAGTCCGGGTTGGTCAATCGGGGTCAACGGCGCACGTTCTAGCCCTTCGAACTGCCTTTCAACAGGACCCGGCGTACTGGGCAGTTCTGCACCGATATAGGTGCCGCTGAGCACTGTGTTCAAACCGGAGATGCCCTGTGCGCTGATCTCAGGACGGACAATCCAGAATTCAGCTTCTTTCGTGAAATAGGAGGCCAAATCTGGCGAAACCCGTACCTCAACCAGAACTTCGGAGAGGTCGCTGGAAAATGCGATGCCCTCAACGGTGCCGACACGGACATCGCGATACCGAACAGGTGTTTGCCCGGCCACGAGGCCGGCCGCATTTTCGAAAGACACAAAAATGACCGGACCGCGATCAGACCAAGTTTGCCAGGCGACATAGAGCGCGACCAATACTGCGAAAACTGGTACGAGCCAGACGATCGAAACCCGCTCCCAAAGCGGAGGTCGGCGCTCTTCTATACGGGGCTCTGCCGGTCCGTCAGTCACGCCTGTTTCTCCATCTTTGATTTTGCTGGAAGGGTGTCCCAGATCAGTCGGGGGTCAAATGCCTGCGCGGACAGCATCGTGAAAGCGACGGACAATGCAAAACAAATCGCTGCAGGCCCGGGGTTCACCTCTGCTGCAGCACCCAATTGGACCAGCGCTGCCAGCAAGGCCACAACAAAGACGTCGACCATCGACCATCGACCAACAAATTCGATGACTTCGTGCAGATGGATGCGGGCTTTTTGACTGAGGCGGGAGGGCCGCATAATCGACAGTGCAAGTAAGGCAATGACCAGGAATTTGCTCATCGGCACGACCACAGATGCCACAAAGATGATAAGCGCAATTCCGACGCTGCCATATTCGATCAAGACAATCACGCCGCCAATGATCGTATCTGCACTTTCGCGGCCAAGCTGGCGCGTGGTTAGCATTGGGTACAGGTTCGCCGGAATGTAGGCGAGAAAGCCAGCAATCCACCACGCCCAGACCCTTTGCAAGGATTGCGGCTTACGCGAACGTAGCCGCGCATTGCATCGCGGGCACCTTTGCAAATCCTTTTCAGATACCAGTTCGCAACGATGGCACGCGACCAGACCGGCCTCGCGCGCTGTCACTCCATATCGTCGATCAGGGACCATATCGCTGCAGAATCCGTCGTGTTGCGCTCGAAAGCGATGATAAGTGTGGCGGCGCAAAACGCCCAGAAGGCCGCGCCAAACCCAACATGGGCCAGATCGATGATTTTCACCAACGCAACAGCCGACCCCAAAAAAAAGATCTCCGCCATTGCCCAGGGTCGCAGAGCCTGGCTGAGCCGGAAAGCCTGCGCCGCCTTGTCGGGAATGGGGTAACCGAAACGAATGGGGCCGAGCGCGTAGACAAGGATTGCCGCACGCAGAAACGGAATACCCACAATTGTCAGTGCGACGGCAATAGTAAGCGGTGCGGTCCAGCCCGACATGAAGACCAACGCGATTTCGATCAGAGTGGCCGAGTTCGACAAGCCCAGCTCACTGATCGAGAGAAACGGGAAGAACAATGCGAAGAAGATTAGAACCGTCACAGCAACCGCCATCGCCAATGTGCGGTCTAGCGAAACCCGTTGGCCCGATACGATGACTGTATCGCACCGGCGACACCGTGCGCGGCGTCCCGGCGCAAGGTCAGGCACCTCGTGCAACAGATCACAGGCAGGACAGGCGAGAAGCGTCATTGTGCTATTGTAGGCCGGAGCTGCGCACGGTTCCACTCCGCATCAAGCAGGGGCGCCTCTTTGCCAAAACCCGCAAACTCTCAGCCGAAAGTGGAAAAGCGCGCGTGCTGTGATGGCGGTACCGTCTACAGCACGTAGCGGCTGAGATCTGTCGACCGGCTCAGTTCGCCCAGATGGGTTTCGACGAACGCAGCGTCCACTTCGATGCTCTCCCCCGAACGGTCCGGTGCGGTGAAGCTGAGTTCTTCAAACACCCGTTCAAGCACTGTGTAGAGCCTGCGTGCGCCGATATTCTCCACATTCGTGTTCACCTCTGCCGCGATGCGCGCGAGCGCTGCAATGCCGTCTTCGGTAAACGTCACCGTGACACCTTCAGTGCCCAGCAAGGCCGTGTACTGACGGGTAAGCGCGTTGTCGGTTTCCGTTAGGATGCGGACGAAATCTTCCTCCGTCAGTGCGCGAAGCTCGACCCGGATTGGAAGACGGCCCTGAAGCTCAGGCAGCAGGTCCGAGGGTTTTGCGATGTGGAACGCGCCACTTGCAATGAACAGAATATGATCCGTTTTCACCGGTCCGTGCTTGGTGGAAACGGTTGTTCCCTCGATCAGTGGCAGCAGGTCGCGCTGAACACCTTCACGACTGACCTCACCGCCACGTGCATCCTGGCGGGTGGCCACCTTGTCGATTTCATCCAGGAACACGATCCCGGATTGTTCAACGGCCTGTACCGCGTCCCGTGTCAGCGCTTCCTCGTCAAGCAGCGCGTCAGCCTCTTCCGCGATCAGCACTTCATAGCTGTCGGCGACACGCATCTTCTTGCGAACCGTGCGCCCGCCCATCGCCTTGCCGAACAGCGCACCCAGATCCATCATCTGACCACCGCCCGGAGGCATTCCGGGGATGTCCATGCCACCCAACGGATTCGAGGTATCGCGGACCTCCAATTCGATCTCGGTGTCATCAAGCAAACCGTCGCGAAGCTTCTTTCGGAACATCTCGCGCGTCTGTTCGCGTGCGCCGTCACCGGCAAGGGCCGCGATGACCCGCGCCTCGGCGGCTTCGTGGGCGCGCGCTTTCACTTCCTCCCGCTTGAAATCACGGGTCATCGCAATGGACGCATCGACAAGATCGCGGATGATCTGTTCCACATCGCGACCGACATAGCCAACCTCGGTAAATTTCGTGGCCTCAACCTTGATGAAAGGCGCGCGCGCCAGTTTTGCCAAACGTCGGCTGATTTCGGTCTTGCCGACGCCCGTCGGCCCAATCATCAGGATGTTCTTTGGATAGACCTCCTCGGCCATCGCATCATCCAATTGGCGGCGACGCCAACGATTGCGCAGCGCGACTGAGACGGCGCGTTTCGCGTCCTTCTGCCCGATGATGAAACGGTCAAGCTCCGAAACGATTTCGCGCGGGGTAAGGTCAGTCATGCATAATCCTCTTTGCTGTCCCCCAGATAAGCGCATGCGGCCGGGGCGCAAGGTTCGAGACGCGGCGCTCAGAAGTCGTCGGCCGGCTCCTGGTCCTGATCCAGCGGCGCACGAGAGATGAGCGCCCAAGCTTCCTTGCCACTCTTCATCCGCCCGCCACGTGCGTCGAGTTCGATGAGCAGCGAACGGGTTTCATCTTCGCTGGCACCGATTGTGCGCGATAGACGTTCGATAGACGTGAATGTGCGATTACTCGCGCTCAGCATCTTGCGTAGCAGCTCTTTGCGCGGCCGTGCCCAGCGTTTCTCACGTTGGTGCTGACGCCACATTTCAAGCAAGAGCGGGCTGATGAACGCGCCGACAAGGCCGCCTGTGATGACCAGTGCGAGATCGTTCATAGCCGCCGATCCTGTTATCCGATGACTTCGACCACGGCATTGCCGTTGGTGTAGACACAAATGTCGGCTGCAATGGAGAGAGCCCGCCGCGCAATCGCCTCTGCATCCATCTCCTGATCCATCAGCGCGCGCGCAGCAGCCAATGCGAAATTCCCGCCGGAACCCACTGCGGCGATGTCATGCTCGGGCTCCAACACATCACCTGCACCGGTGACAATGAACAGGTCACGACCATCGGTGACAATCAGCATCGCTTCGAGGTTCCGCAGATACTTATCCGTCCGCCAGTCTTTGGCGAGGTCGACACAGGCCCGCGCCAATTGGCCTGGTGCAGCCTCTAGCTTTGCCTCCAAACGCTCCAGCAACGTGAACGCGTCTGCGGTCGATCCTGCAAACCCGCATATAACATCGGACCCATCAGGCGAAAGGCGACGCACCTTGCGCGCAGTTCCTTTCATAACAGTCGGTCCTACACTGACCTGGCCATCGCCTACGACAGCCACCTTGCCGTTCTTGCGCACGGCCACAATCGTCGTGCCGTGCCATCCGGGAAATCTTTGTTGTTCGCTCATCGCGATCTCCTTCATGCCCGTCCGGGGCGCCGTGCGAGGTAAGGCGCGATCAGCCAGCCTGCAACCCCACCGCCAAGGTGGGCCTGCCAGGCCAATCCGCCCTGAAGCGCGAAAGCGAGGGCAATGTTCAATACGATCATGCCGAGCACGAATAGTCCGACCCCCCGTACCGATTGACCGGTCGCGCGCAGCGCGTTGAATTCCCATCGCTTCCATGCCCCCAGAAAGCCGAAGACCGCACCGGATGCGCCGACCATTGGCACCAACTCGACAGGCGCCAGCAGCCAGAAACCGATGCCGCCTGCGATCGCGGTCAGTGCAAACAGGATGAGGGCCCGAAACTGCCCGCAGATCGTTGCGACAAGCTTCCCAACAGAAAGCAGGACGACAGTGTTCATCGCGACGTGGGCTGCGCCGCCATGCAAGAAGGCGTGCGATAGGAACATTGTCCATTGCTGGCCGCGAAACAGGCCCGACATTCCGTCAAGCAACGTTATCCAGAACGCTCCATAGTACATCAGAGTGTTGCGGCTGACTGGCCCTACCCCGGCATCCCCCAGGGAAGCCGCGATCTCAATGACGATCATTACCCCCACCAGTATCCAAAGCAGGGCGATGGACGGTTCACGTGATGGTTGGGCAGAGTGCGTTTGATCGTTTTCAGTCATAGTGTCCATATATGCCCGTCGAAGACGGGTGTGAAAGAGGGGGGCGGCTGTTTCCTGCTCTCACTTCACCTTGACCGGTCAGGCTGCGGCCTTCACCGTGACCAATGCGACGGCTGGGGGAGGTCAGATGGCACATGAGTTCGATGAGCAGACCCGAAGGCAGCTTCAATGGAGTGTTGGGTACGCGATTGAGCATGTTCCGCACTATTCGGTGCTGGCCAATTTCGGCGGCTCAGGCTGGATAGAACAGCTTGATCAAAAGGTTTTTTCCAGCTTGCCGCTCACCACCAAAGGCGACTTGCGCGCATATCCCATGCTGGCGATGTCGGCGGTGCCGCAGTCGGAGTTGGTACGGGTTCTTGCGACTTCGGGCACAACTGGCCCTGCGGTTCTGAGCGGTGAGACTGCGAATGATGCCACCGCCTCAGCCGAGACAATTGCGTCCGCAATCAGGCAGATCGGTTTGGCCGAAGGTTCGTTGGTTGCGGTCTTGCATGGGACTGACCGGCTTGCCGATGCTCAGGCCCTGCAACGGGGGGTGGTACGCGCTGGATGTGTCGCCTTTCCGCTATCTGGTGACCTGCGGCCCCAGCATCTGGATCAGATCGTTTATGGCGCAGTGCAATGCATCTGCGCCACGCCATCGCAGATGATTGCTCTCCATGACGCTATGGGTCGTGCCGGATTTGATCCGCGTGATACTGCCCTGGAATTCGCCCTCCTGGGGGGCGAGCCGATGAGCGATGCTTTGCTCCAATGGATTGAGCGGGTCTTCGATATTGCTGTTGCTGACATATACGGTCTGGCAGAACTTGGCGGCCCCGGTGTCGCCATGGGGCAGGGGCCGCTTACAGTGACGCCGCATCGCTTTCTGGCTGAGATTGTCGATCCTGACACTGGCCAAAGTTTAGTGTCCGGCGAGCCGGGTGAGTTGGTCCTGACCAGCCTTGCTACCGAAGCTTTCCCGGTTCTGCGCTTCCGCACCCGGGATATCGCAATGCGGCAGCCAGACGGACCGAATGGGGAGCAACGGATCAGCCGCATTCAGGGCCGTTTGGACGATATTGTTGAACTCAGAGGGGAACGCATATTGCCAACCCGGATCGAGGCAGAGATTTTGGCGATCGATGGCCTGACCCCGCATTACCGTATCGTACGCCTCCGTGATGGCGACTTGGATCGGGCGCGTGTCGAGGTGGAGGGTCTTGCCGGTGTTGAGCCGCTTACGGAACGGCTCCACGGTCAATGCTCAGATGCGTTCACTGTGCAATTGGTTGAGCCAGGGTCGCTGCCACGATCAACGGGTCGAATGATACGGTGTGTTGATGTCAGAGGATGCTGATATCGGGCCCGCGGCTGCATTGCTTAACGCTGGTTCCAAAGCTCGCGTCCCGCTCCGTTCGGTCTTGATGACGATCTTCATCGATGTCGGGATGCCACGCGGTGGTGTTCTGACGGCCGGAGGGCTTCAGAGCCTTCTGGCGGGATTGGGCTATTCGAAAGGCGCTGTCCGCACAGCGCTTGTCAGGGCTGTGCAAGCTGGTGATCTGGTTCGCGCCCAGACGGTCGATGGTGCTGCTGGCTACGGCTTTTCGACATCCAGAAGGATCACCGCAGGGCGCGCTGTTCGGCGCTTATATGCCGCGCGCTCCCCGATTGAGGCGCCAAGCTGGCTGCTCGTCCATGTTACGGATTTGCGCCCTGAGGAGCGGGATAGGTTAAGCAGAGCCGGGTTTCGTTCGGTGCGGCGGGGCCTTCACATCCGCCCGGAAACGGATATTTCCGTTGAACAAGCCATTCCCGTCCGGGCTATCGTGGCGCGTGGCCGTCTCACACTCCCACCGGATGCGGTGAAGCCCTTCAGACCCGAAAATCTGCGGCAAGAATTCGACGAGATTGCTTTGGCACTGACTGCGCTGTTGGAGCAGTCAGACGATTTGGTCGACCTTCCCGTCGAGCAGGTCGCCTCCGTGCGCATTGCGGCCCTACACCGCTGGCGTCACTTGATGGCCGAGTTTGAGCCCCTGCCAGGTGCGTCGGGGGCAGATGACGGATGGGCTGTCGAACAGGCCCGCGCCGCCGTGATGCAAACCTACCTGCTTGCCGCTGACAGCAGTGATGAGTGGCTGGATACAGAAGTGGGCATCGCAGGACGGCGGCGCGCCACCCGGATACGGGATCGTTTCAACCCGTCGCTTTAAGCTTCCAGCATCCGGCGTAGCAGCTCGACATCTTCAGCGATCTGGCTGTCAGTATGCTTGAGCTCTTCGATCTTTTTCACGGCGTGAATCACAGTTGTGTGGTCCCTGCCACCGAACTTGCGGCCAATCTCCGGAAGGGATTTCGATGTCAGGGTCTTTGCAAGGAACATCGCAACCTGTCGCGGTCGCGCGATGGCGCGCGCGCGACGCGCTGACAAAAGATCATTCATGCGCAGGTTGTAGTGATCTGCGACCTTCCGGATGATCTCTTCGATTGTTACCTTGCGCTGCGAGGCGCGCAGAAGATCGGCCAGACATTCCTGCGTCATGTCCAGATCGATCCGGCGTCCGACGAGAGATGCGAAAGCAAACAGCCGGGTCAGGGCGCCCTCAAGCACTCGCACGTTTGTCGAGATGCGATGTGCCAGAAAGTCGATGACTTTCTCCTCGATCTGCACGTCGGGGTGCATTGCAAGCTGGCCTTCCAGCTTAGACTGCAAGATGCCGAGACGAAGCTCGAAATCTGTCGGATGCAAATCGACGACAAGGCCCCACTGAAGGCGCGAACGAATGCGATCCTCGATCCCTTCAATTTCCCCGGGCGCCCTGTCCGCTGAAATGATCACTTGTTTGTTTTGATCAATCAGGGCGTTGAAAGTATGGAAGAATTCTTCCTGTGTTGAATCCTTACCCGCGATGAATTGGACATCGTCCACCATCAGGACGTCCACCGAGCGGAACAGCTCTTTGAACGAGATCATGTCCTTGAAGCGAAGCGCCTGAACGAAGCGGTACATGAACTGCTCTGCCGAGAGATAGAGCACGCGAAACCCCGGGTTTTCCTCCTGAAGTTTCCACGCGATTGCATGCATCAGGTGGGTCTTTCCGAGCCCGACACCGCCGTAAAGAAAGAGTGGGTTAAAGCTGACTTCGCGGTTCTCGGCGACGCGCCGCGCGGCCGCGTGGGCGAGCTCGTTGGGTTTACCAACCACGAAACTGTTGAACGTGTATTTCGGATCGAGCGGCGATCCTGGCAATTCGTCCTCTGCCGCGGATGGTGTTGCGGGCATCGCAGCTTGGGCTGGTGCAGCTTTGGCTACGTTCGCGGCACGCACGACGCTGAACGCCAATTTCGTCACCGGTACGCCTTCTTTCAGGAAGCCTGCGCAGATCTGCGAGCCATAGTTGCGATCGACCCAGCGTCCGATAAAGGAGGTCGGCGCGTTGAATTTCGCAACCGAACCATCCACGCAATCCAAGACGAGAGGATCAATCCAACTCTTATAGGCCTCGTGTCCGAGGCTCTTTTGCAGATCCGTGCAGATACGTCCCCAGGCAGCAGCTTGCGTCATGTCCGTCCCCAAACAGTCATCGTGGCCGGATTGTTGCAATCTCGGCAGGCTTTTCTTTTGGACGGGTCCTATTGGATCCCGTCAGCTTTGCTTCCAAGGAAGGTTCGCAGCTTTCCAGCCGTTCAAACCGCCCCTCTTACCGCTGCCGTCGAGGTCACCCTCGAACCCTTCAGCAACGTTGATGCAACGGATGGGAGTGCCTGCCTCCTCCATCAGCTGCGATACCGCGATCGCTGCGTCCTGCGATCGCGCGCCCGAACGACAGATGAACAAAACGGTCTGTGGGGTGGTGCCACCCATCTGCCGGGTCATATCATCGAGAAAGGACGGATTTGGCGTCATGCCAGGAAACTGGCGCCACTCGGCGAGAATCGTATCTCGACCCAGTTCGGCCAGATCAGGAAGACCGACGAATGTCCATTCTGCCCGTGAACGAACGTCGACCAGCGCGGCAGTTTCATCCTCCCGGAGCGCTTCATACGCTTCTGTCGGGGTAAACTGCTCTATATTTGGCACGCTGGGCCTCCTGATTAGTAACGTCAAGTAAATCGAATTAAGACGCAGCTGGCGGCGCCCTTCGACTTCATTTTCTCAGATTTAAGGACAAATATTTACTACCTCGAGCCGCGGAATTTCACGCTCGAATATAGTGATTGTCTTCAATTTCTGATCCACAAGCTGCGTCTTGCAGTGTTAGGACCGTAGAAGTGAGGCTCGATTCTGGCAACCGGGACAAAGAAAGAACATTAACGCGGCTTCGCGTTTTGGCATCTCGGCAACAGGTGTTGGTTTCAGACATGAAAAAGGGCGCGCCACCGCACGCCCAAATTCCAATTCAACCCGAAAGGGTTAAGCGATCAGGCCATTGCCTTAACGCGGCTCGCGAGGCGGGAAACCTTGCGAGATGCAGTGTTCTTATGAAGAACACCCTTGGTCACGCCACGCATGATTTCAGGCTGTGCGTTCTGGAGAGCGGTCTTAGCTGCATCCTGATCGCCACTTGCGATTGCTTCTTCGACCTTGCGCAGGAACGTGCGGATGCGCGAACGGCGGGCCGTGTTTACGAGGGTGCGGCGCTCAATCTGGCGCACGCGCTTTTTAGCGGAAGGCGAATTTGCCATGTCTGATTCCGGTCTTTCTTCAAAGAATGAGCCGCTGCATTAGCGCCACGGCTCGGATGTGTCAACGGCGCGGCAGCGAATTAACTGTCGCGAAACTTTGGGGAGCGTTTTTCGGTAAACGCCGCCATGCCCTCGGCCTGATCTTCAGTGGCAAAGAGGGAGTGGAAGACCCGACGCTCAAACAGCAGGCCCTCGCGCTGCGTCGTCTCGTAGGAGCGATTGACGGCTTCTTTCACGGCCATGACGGCAATCTGAGACTTCTCGGCAATCTTACCTGCCGTTTTCATGGCGTCGTCCATCAGATCTTTCGCGGGGACAACCCTGGATACAAGGCCCGCACGCTCTGCCTCCTCAGCATCCATGAAACGACCTGTCAGGTTCATCTCCATGGCTTTCGACTTCCCGACCAGGCGGGTCAGGCGCTGCGTGCCGCCTATACCGGCCATGACGCCAAGGTTGATCTCTGGCTGACCGAATTTTGCAGTGTCCGAGCAGATGATGAAGTCGCACATCATGGCAAGCTCGCACCCGCCACCTAGCGCGAAACCAGAAACCGCGGCGATGATCGGCTTGCGAACCCGCGAAACGGCTTCCGTCTCGTTCGTGAAATAGTCAGAGCCGAACATGTCAACGAAGCTCTTCTCAGACATTTCCTTAATGTCCGCGCCGGCAGCGAAGGCCTTCTCAGAGCCGGTCAGGACGATGGCGCGAACATCGTCATCAGTGTCCCACTGACCGAGCACATCAGCCAATTCCCGCAGCAACTGCGCGTTTAGAGCATTGAGTGCATCGGGGCGGTTCAGTCGGATCACACCAACATAGTCGGAGATCTCCGTGATCAGCATTTCATAGGCCATGAAGTCCATCCCTTCCTGCCGAAGACGTGCATGTGAACGGCGATTTGACGGCACATGGCCCGGATTGCAAGCGCTTTTGGGTTTCAACCCTGACAGATAGGGCAGTAAAAACTCGACCGTCCCGATTGAACAACACGCCCGATTTCGCCATCACATCCGGTGGTTCGACATGGTTCACCTTCTCGCCCGTAGACTGCAAAACTATGCTGAAAATAGCCAAGTTCGCCATCTGCCTGGCGGTAGTCCCGCAGGCTGGACCCGCCAGCTTCGATCGCGTCTGTCAGAACATTGCGAATCTGTGTGGTGAGAGATGAGATTTGTCGGGCCGTAACGTCACGGGCCTGCCGGGTCGGGTGGAGCCCGGTGCGCCAGAGCGCCTCACAAACGTAGATATTTCCCAGACCCGCCACGATTCGCTGATCGAGTAGTGCCGATTTGATGGGTGTCGCCCGTCCCTTCAGTTTTGCCGCCAGGTACCTGTCGTTGAAGGCGTTGTCGAACGGCTCTGGTCCGAGCACTGCAATCAGTTTGTGAGACTCAACTGTTGCAGTCGGGGCGAGGTCCATCGCGCCGAAACGTCTGGCATCGTTGAAGGTTACGCGTGTGCCGTCTTCCATGTCGAAGATGACATGGTCATGCTTTTCGGGTGCCGGATGATTATAATAGAACGCGCCCGCTTGCGTGGCCCGTTCATCGCCTTTTGCAATCAACATACGGCCCGACATGCCGAGATGGATGATAAGGGTCTCACCTGAATCGAGTTCCGCCATTAGGTACTTTGATCGTCGACCCAGTCGCAGCACGCGCTTGCCAGTCAGTCGATCTTCCATCTGAACGGGCAGCGGCCAGCGCAGATCTGGCCGACGCACCTGAGCACGCACAATCTGGCGCCCCTCCATCACGGGTGTCAGCCCACGTCGGACCGTTTCGACCTCAGGCAACTCGGGCATTGGTCATCCTGCATTTGGTGAATGTTATGGATAACCTCTGCGATGCTCCGCCGCAATCGTACGTCTGGCGCTTTCCATTACCCGGGAAATCACTAGGTTGCACAGCAATATGCCAAGTGACGGAGCGCAAGATGTCCGAGATCGAGAAGACCACACATTTCGGTTTTGAGGACGTGCCGGAGGCAGAGAAAGCAGGGCGCGTGCACGGCGTCTTCTCAAACGTCGCTTCTAAATATGATGTCATGAACGATGTGATGAGTATGGGCATCCATCGTATCTGGAAAGATGCGATGATGGATTGGCTGGCCCCACGTCCGCATCAACACATGCTTGATGTTGCGGGCGGCACGGGCGATGTGGCGTTCCGCTTCCTTAACCGCGGTGGGGGCAGGGCCACAGTCTGCGACATGACCGCTGCGATGCTGGAAGAGGGCAAGCTGCGACCAGAGGCGCAGGGCGCGCCAATGGAATGGATTGTCGGAGACGCGATGGCGCTGCCATTCGCGGATAACACATTCGACGTCTACACCATCAGCTTTGGTATTCGGAATGTCACACGGATCGAGGATGCCTTGTCCGAGGCGTACCGCGTGCTCAAGCCGGGTGGACGTTTCCTGTGCCTGGAGTTTTCGCAGATCCCCAATGATCTGATGCAGAAGGTCTATGACCTCTATTCGTTCAACATTATCCCCCGTATGGGTCAGGTGATCGCGAACGACAGCGCAAGCTACCAATACCTTGTTGAATCAATCCGTAGGTTTCCCGATCAGGACAAGTTTGCATCCATGATCCGCACCGCAGGCTTTGAGCAGGTCAAGTATCGCAATTTGACGATGGGTATCGCCGCGCTGCATTCCGGGTGGAAGATTTGAGCTTTTTCTCTGATCTCTGGCGGCTCGTTCGCACCGGCGCGACGTTCCAGCGAACGGGTGCCTTGGATGAGGCTATGCGCACGCTCGAAGCTCCGACAGGATTGCGTGTAGCGGCAAAAGTTCTGATGTGGCCCGTTCAGTGGCTGGGGGAAAAGGGCGACCCCAGTTTGCCACCTGTCGTGCGTGCAATTCAGGCGCTTGGCCCCTCATACGTGAAATTTGGACAGATCCTGTCCACCCGTCCTGATGTGACTGGCCCTGAGTTGAGCCTGCAGCTTCGTGTCTTGCAGGACAAGCTGCCGCCGTTCTCGATGGACCGCGCGCGCAGGGCCGTTGAGTTCGAACTTGGTGCACCGGTTGAGGCGCTGTTCGCTGAATTTGGCGAGCCGATTGCCGCAGCCTCGATTGCGCAGGTCCATCGTGCTGTCCGTGCCGACACCGGGGAGACGGTTGCCGTCAAAATTCAGCGCCCGGGTATCGCAAGGGCGTTCGCTCGCGATATCTCCGCCTTCTATTTCGTTGCTCGAACCATTGAGCGGTTCGCGCCCAAGACCCGCCGCCTTAAACCAACGGACGTCATTGCGCATTTCGATGGCGTCGTGCAGCAGGAGTTGGACTTTCGGCTAGAAGCCGCCGCGGCAGCAGAATTTGCTGCCAATTCAGCTGATGATGCGGGATTTAGGGTGCCCGAGGTAATTTGGGAGCTTTCCGCCTCAACCGTTATGACCTCTCAGTGGGTGACGGGCACCAATATGGGTGATGTGGAGGCGCTGCGTGCCCAAGGTATCGATATGGAAGAAATGGGCGCGCGCGTCGTTCAGGTTTTTCTGAACCATGCATTGCGAGATGGTTTCTTTCACGCCGACATGCATCAGGGAAATTTGAAGGTTGGTCCCGAGGGTGACCTGATTGCGCTCGATTTCGGCATTATGGGGCGCATCGACGCCTATACCCGGCGTGTTTTTGCCGAGATCGTCTATGGCTTTCTGCGCCAGGACTATCGCCGCGTGGCAGAGGTCCATTTCGAGGCAGGTTATGTCCCTGCAGATCGCGATATGGACGAATTTGCCCAGGCACTTCGCACGGTCGCTGCCCCGATCTTTGGACAGGATGCATCTAAGATCTCTATGGCTCGCCTCTTGGCCCATCTCTTCGACGTGACAGAGCGGTTCGGGATGGAGACTCGGCTGGAGCTGATCCTGCTACAACGCACGATGGTTGTTGTTGAAGGGGTTGGACGTTCGCTCGATCCCCGTATGAATATGTGGGAAACGTCAAAACCGGTCGTGGAGCGATATGTCCGCGACAATATCGGCCCCGGTGCCGTTGCACGCGACTTGTTCGAGACCGTGCGCATCCTATCCAGGTTTGGCCCGCTCCTTCCGCGTATGGCTGAGGAAGCGTTGATCAACCGCAATCGGGGCGAGGGTGAAAAACCCTCCCGTGGCAAATCTTCCAGTTGGGGCATCGGGCTGCTTGGCATGGGAGCGGGCGCAGGCTTTACGCTACTTGGTTTGTGGATCGCAACGCTGCTCTGATCTCGGCAACCAGCCCAGCCTGATAGGCTGCATGTCCGCGCTCGATCCGCCATTGGCAATGACACGCCATGCGCCAGTGATAGGCCGGGGCGAGATCATGCCAGGTTTCCGGATCCAGACCGGCGGTTCGGATCAAATCCCGACGCTCCGCCTCAGTCCATGGTTGCAGGCCTGCCACGATCCGCATTGCTGGCGAAACCGCAATTGCGATGTCGTGCCATGCGGTTCCGCAATTGGCCGCCTGCCAATCGATAAGCTGCAGGCCGGATGATGTTTGCACGGTATTTCCCGGCACCGGGTCGCCATGCAACTGGACCGCAGGTGAGGAGATGACAACGCGTTCCGGGGCCAGCTGCCAAAGCGACTGATCCGCACACTCTTTCAATATAGCGGTGCCGTCAGCGTGAGGATCCCGTCCGACGTCCCCAACATCGGCCGGTCTGTGCACCCTAGACAAGATCGCTCCGAGTGATTTTGCTGACACTTCACCGCCATCAGCATTCGCCCATTCGTACACCAAGACTGCCTGTCCTCGATGAGTGAACAAATCGAGCGGCGTCGGAGCGATCCCGGTTGGTGCAAAACGGTGCAATGCATCCCATTCCGCGACCGGTGCATTGGGGAATAGGGGTGATGTCTCAGCGCTCCGAAACAGTTTCACGCCGACGCGACCAACCCGCCAGACCTCGTTGGTCAATCCATCACTTTGCAGTTGCGGCTCTTCTGTCCCGTCGATGTAGCGACGGCCAATCAATTCAGTTCGGAGTGCAGAAGGTAGGGTCATTCGACAATCAAGCGGACCTGCGTGCCGGGTGCAAGGGAGCTTCCCGCAGGAATGTTGTTGAGCAATAGGAAGCGTTCGACAGCGTTGTCTTCAACTGCCATGCGGCGCGCAAGACTTGCAACCGTATCGTTTGGATCCACCGTGATCGTGCTCAGTCGGCGCGGCGCGGGGGCATTGTCGCCACCAGGTGCAAATGCCCTGGAACCGTCGAGCAGTTGATCGAGTGACGCCAGACGGGCTCGCGCACCCTGATCAGGCGGCGTCAGTGCCGCAATGCGGTACTCAGCCCCTGCTGCACGCGCCGCTATCAATCGGACCATCGTTTCCACGCCGCCCGGGGTCTGTGCGCTCGAAATGGTGTCTGAGCCAATTGAGAGCGCACCTCTGCGACCCGATGCCCCTGCCGTCATGCCCTCGCGCCTGGCCACGCCATCGGCGGCACGACGGATCAGCACTAGAAGATCGTCTGAAACAAGCAGCGCGCGATCACCGTCCGGCATTGCACTGAACTCCACTGGCAGGCGGAATGACAGTCCGGCTGATCGATCGTACAGCCGAGCCCCGCGCGCAAGAAAGCCGCTGCCGCTTTCGCTCCAGAGCAAACCGTCAGTGATTGCGAGATGCTGCCCGCGCCCCCGCTCTCCGCCGGGTGGAAACCGGGCAACATTTGTACGGGCAATGGCTAAGCGCGCGGCTGTCGGTGGATGGCGATCATAGACGCTGGGCCTCATGGCCCCCGGCGGCAAACGACCGGTTGCGATGTCGAGCTCTTCTTCGCGCAGGTACGCGGCCAATCGGTCCAGATGCGCAACCGGATCAAAGCCCGCTGCTTGCGCATACCCGATCGCGAGGTTGTCCGCATCCTGTTCCTGTGTGCGATTGAAGGCGGCCAGTTGCCGCGTGATACCATCGTTGACCTGATTGACATCAAACGGCATTCCGCCCCGAAGATCGCTTCGCGCAACCTCGATCAGCTCGTTGCGACGCCCGATCATCTGAACCGAGTGACCTGCGGTCACATGGGCGATTTCATGAGCGATGACAGCGGCAAGTTCCGCCCGATCGCGCGAGGTGCCAACCATACGGCGTGTGACAATGATGTCGCCGTTAGGCAGTGCGAACGCATTGCTGACATGGCTGTCGGCAACAATGAAGCGAAACTCGCTATGCGGCCGTCCAATGGCATCGAGTATCTCGTACCCAATGTCTTCGACATAGGATTGAATCGCCGGATCGCCGAACCGGCCACCAAGATCGTCGATCAGTTCCTGTGAGAAGCGATCGGTCCGAGAGGCGGTGATCTGAAGCGGTGCACAGCCCGCAATCATCAAGCAAAGCAATGCGGTCAGAGCAACACGCATATCCCGTCCTTTCCCCCTCAGGCAGGCTATGAGCACAGTAAGTCAGGGATCGGGCTTGGACGAAAGGCCATAATTGACGATCTTGGATCGGTGGGGCAGTGTCCGCCACGCTGGCCCCGTGGCTCAACTGGATAGAGCAGCCCCCTCCTAAGGGGCAGGTTGCAGGTTCGAATCCTGCCGGGGTCACCATTCTTTTGATACCTGACTGGCCATAAATGATGGCTTGCCGATAAATGGCGAGACATTTGTTATGAAACATTCATATGTGGGTCTGACAGCCTTTGGGACGGGAGAGAGTCGATGAGCGAGCGGATCAAGATGACTCGGGGTGATTTATATCGGCCCGGTGCTGCCGAGTTGGCAGAGGATCGGATGCGCGCCCAACTTGCGATGCAGCGCTACAATTCCACGACGCTTGCTGACGCGGCCATTCGCCGAACGATTCTGACAGATCTTTTGGGCACGCTTGGTGAGGCGGGCGCGATCCGCGCACCGTTCCGAGTGGATTACGGCTACAATATTCATCTCGGCGCAGATGTGTTCATGAATTATGGCTGCGTGCTGTTGGATGTCTGCCCGATCACGATTGGCGACAAGACGCAGATCGGGCCGGGTGTGCAGATCTATGCAGCGGACCATCCACGGGATCCTGCAGTTCGCGCGGCCGGGCTGGAGATTGGGCGCCCGGTCAGCATCGGGCGCAATGTCTGGATCGGTGGTCATGCCATTATCCTGCCCGGCGTCACGATCGGAAATGATGCAATCATCGGTGCGGGCAGTGTCGTCACCCACGATGTTCCCGCAGGCGCGACGGTCGCGGGCAATCCCGCAAGGATCATCAAATTCGCCCTTTACCGCGAAAAAGACTTCAGCGGTGCACCGACGGAGGTGCCGGCGCGCAAGACCCCAGACCCTGCTGCACCCGAAGAGCCGTCTGAGTGAGGATAAAGGCCGGGAACATTCCCGGCCTTTGAGCTATTCCAAGCCTTCGGGCTGGCCAACCACGACAAAGGTTAGCGCGTCCGCGTCAAGTAGCCGGCGTGCCACACGGGATACATCGTCAAGCGTGACCGCTTCGATCAAGCTGTTGCGGCGTTGAGTATAGTCGATACCCAACTCTCCGGCCTGCACCCCAACCAGAATATCGGCGATCTTCGCATTTGTATCAAAGCGCAGCGGATAGGCGCCGGTGAGGAAGCGTTTTGCGGCGTCCAATTCCTGTTCCGTCACACCGCCATCGGCCAGACGGGCCCACTCGGCACGGACGATCTCGATCGCCTCGGCCATGGTTTCATTCGCGGATGAAACGGACCCCAGATAGAGGGGCGCATATTCCAGCGGGGCAAGGAACGTGCTGATTCCATATGTCAGGCCGCGCTCCTCCCGCACTTCGGATGTGAGGCGCGAGGTGAAGCCGCCGCCCCCAAGGATACGGTTCATCACGAAGGCTGGGATGAAGTCCGGATCGTCGCGAGCAAGGCCGACATGTCCAAACAATGCATCAGACTGCGGCGAGGGCAGATCGAACACGTGAACTCCACCATCCAAAGCGATATCAGCGGGTTCCGGCAGCGCGAGACCACCCACGGGCAGATCGGAGACGACTGTGTCGACCAGCGCAGATGCCTCTTCTGCGGAAACAGCGCCGACCACGCTGACGAGCACGCGGTTTTGAACCAGAAGCTCGGCATGGTGCTGCGCCAGATCCTCGGTCGTGAAGGTGGTCACGCTGTCAAACGTCCCATTGGTCGGGCGCGCGTAAGGATGATCGGGGAAGGCAAGTTCGAAGAAGCGTTGTGACGCGATGCGATCCGGGTTCGTTTCCTCGGATCGAATGATGGAAAGCAATTGTGCTGTCACACGTTGCAGCGCGTCCGCGTCAAACCGCGGCTCCTGTACGGCCAGGCGCAGCAGCTCTGCCACATCCTGCCGGTTTTCCCGCAACATGGTGGCGGAGATTGTCACGCTGTCTCGATTGGCTTCAAAGGTGAAGGCGGCGGCAAGCTCTTCCAAGCGGGTTGCGAACTCGGTGTTGTCGAGATCGCCCGCACCTTCTTCCAGTAGCGACATGACCATCACTGCGAGGCCTTCCTTACCAATTGGATCGAGTGAGCTGCCCCCTTCGATCCGAATCTCAAGACTTACGATGGGGATGGAGGGTTCTTCGGTCAGCCAGAAGGTGATGCCATCTGGCGTGACAACCTCTTCAATCTCGGTTGCAGCACGCGCGGGGACGAGGCCAACAAGGAGAACGGTGATGATCAGCAGGAGGCGGGTCATTCGGATTGCTCCTCGTCGTCGGCTTCAATAGTTTGAGTTGTCACGGAGACAGGTTCGGGCTCAACATCCGGCTGAAGGAGGCTGGCCGTCACTGATCTACGAAGGTCAAGCAGGTTGCGTGCTGCGGTCATGACATCCTCTTCGGTCACGGCGGCCAGCGTGTCCGGCCAGCTCAGCACATCTTCCACGGCCAATCCGCTGGTCAGTGCCGTACCAAAGGTTCGGGCGAGACCTTGAAGACTATCACGGGCGTAAATCTCTGACGCGCGGACCTGAACCTTGATCCGTTCCAGTGCCTCCGGATCCGGCCCCTCCTCTAGAAAGCGGGCGAGGGATGCATCAAGGGCGGCCTCCGCATCTTCGAGACTCGTATCCACAGTTGGAACAACGAAGAACCCGAACGATGTCGTGTCGAGTGCGGTACCGCCGTAAAAGGCACCTGCGCTAAGGGCGATTTGCTGGTCCAGCACCAGGTCCTCGTTCAGCACGGATGTGACACCACCACCTAACAAATCAGCCAATATCGACAATGCGGCCGCTTCATCCTGAGCGCCGGCATCCCGCTCCGTCGCAAGGTATGAACGTACGATATAGGGCTGACGGACCCGTGGATCGGTATAGGACAGGCGCCGGGGCGAAAGTTGAGGCGGTTCCTGAGGCCTCACACGCTCAGGCAAACTGTCCGACGGTTCGGCAGGGCCATAATGCTCTTCGGCCAATGCAATCACTTCATCCGGTTCGACGTCACCGGCAACGATCAGGATCGCATTGTTGGGCGCATAGTAGAGATCATAGAAGTCCAACGCATCCTGCCGCGTCAGCATGTCAATCTCATGCTCCCATCCGATGATTGGAGTGCTGTAGGGATGGTTCATATAGAGCGCGGCGGTGCGCTGCTCTGCCAGCATTGCACCAGGGCTTGCATCCACGCGGCTGCGCCGCTCTTCGAGGATCACATCACGCTCGGCCAGCCAGCTATCCTCGGAAATCACGAGGTTCTGCATCCGATCTGCCTCAAGCTCCATTACGAGAGCAAGGCGATCTGCGGCAATTCGTTGGAAATAGCCAGTGTAGTCCTGAGAGGTGAACGCGTTCTCCTCCCCTCCATTCGCGGCAATAATGTCGGAAAATTCGCCATCTGGGATGGCCTCGGTTCCTTTGAACATCAGGTGCTCAAGATAGTGAGCGATCCCTGATTTTCCCGGTGGTTCATCCGCTGCGCCGACCCGGTACCAGACCATATGCGTGACCACAGGCGCGCGATTGTCCGGGATCACGACAATGTCCATTCCATTGTCGAGCGTATGGGTCGTGACCTCAATCTGCGCGGAGGAGGCCGTGGCAATCCCCGTCGCAGTCAGTGCGATCAAAAGCAATCGGATCAAGACAATTCTCCCATGTCGTGGCGCTGCCTGACAACATGGGTGCGCGTCGGCGCAAAGTCTATTGCGTCTATTCGTCCAGCGGTGCTGCGGGGGTCACAATGCCGGGATAAAGCCGACGAAGGCGGATCACTTCTTCGACAGGATCAAGCTGATCCTCCCGGTACGGGTCGCCAAGGTTAGGGATCAGCACATCGAACAGGCCTTCGGCATCGACACCTGCTGCCACGCGGGCGACATGCTCAGCCTCAATCAGCTCGCGCGTTCCCTCTGGCACATCAGTGGCGCCAGCAGCCCGTAACAGGGCAAGTTCGCCACCCGAGACCGTGACAGAGCTTTGCAGCGCCGCATTCGAACCGAAGGCCTGTGCGATAAGCACATCGACCTGCGGCTCAACCCGGCTGCGTTGGCCCGGATTTGGCGTGGGCAACGCACGTATGTCTGCTGGGATCTCAATCGGCGCACGCTCGATAACGAGGAATTCGTCCGGGCCACCCTGGGCAATGCTGAAACGCTCTAGCAGCGAACGGTTCTCATCCAGGTCATCGCCACATGCAGCAAGCGTCAGCGAAGCCGTGACGAGGCAGAGCGAAAGGCGGGCGGTTCGGGTCAGGTTCCGGGTCATGCAAATCTCTCTACGATATGCGCGGGGTGCAGTCACGCTTTCTTGTCTTCGCGATTGGTAGCAAAGATCAAGAGGGCGGCACCGGCAAAGATGAAGATGTCCGCGACGTTAAAGGTGTACGGATTGCGAATGCCGCAACAACTCATGTTCAGATAGTCCGCGACAGCACCATATTGAAAGCGGTCCCATACGTTGCCCAACGCACCCCCGATGACCAGGCCCGCTCCGATATGGATGAGCCGAGCTGACTGCCTGCGGGCCCACCAGAACAGCCACCCCGAAATCCCGAACGCGACAATGATCAGGATCCACTTTGCCGTTTCCGCATCATCGGCAAACAGCCCGAAATTGATGCCGCGATTCCAGCCCATCGCGAAGTTCAAATAGGGATCGAGGAAGATGATCACGCCTCGCTCCTTGAGGTTCATCCATTCAACGATGACGAGCTTGGAGAGGCGATCGAGGCCGAATGCGATCACGGCCCAGAGCAATAAGCGGTTCAGTGGCATGGCGGTGGCCTTACATCAGGTTTACGGCACATTGCCGCCTTGGGGTCGAAGGTCAACCATGTTGTCAGTATGACCGAGCTTTAGCGCATGTAGTATCAAGGGCGTCAGATACATCGGAAACTGATAGAGCGCGACAAACAAAGCCAAGGTCGGATCAAATGGAAGTGCGGCAAGATAGAGCGCGACGGTCCTGTTGCCCCACATAACGCCAAGTGCCCCCGCTGCGGGGCGGCCAATGCGGCGCGAACCTGTCATCACGATTGCGATACACAGGCCGAGATTGATGACGAAGGACAGCACGAGGACGCGCACCGCACGCAGCGGTTCCTCCACGACGAGCGGGCCAACACCATCAAATAGCGGGAAGACGAACGTGACCATCACACAGGCCGCTACCCCGTCAAAACGCCGTCCCAATCGCCCAATCCTCTCGCCGCCGAGCGTGGCACGGATGCCCAAAGCTAAAGTGATGCCGCCAGCGATCATTCCCGCAAGCCGCAGGGCCAGATCCAGCGATGACAGTGCGACCGGTGCGTCCAGAAAGACATCCAGCATCAGCGGACCAATCACGGGCGTTAGTATAGTGGCGAAGATGGTGACCTCGACTGCGCGCCGGGCATCGTAGCCCATCAGAAAGCAAATTCCGGCTGATGAGGCGATTGGCGGTGCCGCCGCGAAGAGGATCAGCGCGAACGCGTCGTTAGGATGCAGGAATTGCCCAATGAGCCAGGCAATTGCACCAGTGGCCGGCATCATCAGGGCGACAAGAAACAACCATTCGAAAAGGCGCCGACGGCTCAAAGCGTCCCGGGCCACCTGCGCCAGATCAATGCGCGCCATGGCCATGGCAAGGACGACGCACACCAGAAAAGGCAAGGCGGGGCGCAAAAAGCTGGCCAGGCCCGGCAGAAGCAAGGCGGCGACACATCCGAGCGCCATGACCCAACGGGCGCGCGCTCCGATCCAATCCAACACGCGGCCCATCTCAAATACCTCAAATTACTGGCCCGCATTGGGCGTCGTTTGTGCAACCTGCCACAGACGAATTGGGCGTGAACAGACGGATATGACATTCCCTGGGCCGCGACTGTCCAACCTATTCGATTATCGTGGCTGAGGTCTTGACCTTGAACGTGGGCTAGAGGCGACACTCTTGCCCCGGCTGTGGAAATTGATTGCCACTTGCGTCATTGTTCCTTCGCTGCGCTGCATCAGGCGTTGGAAAAAATTTGGGGACCGGCACATGAAAGCCCTTGTCGCGACACTAGCCGCATCGCTGATTGCGACCACAGCGATGGCGCAAAACACATCAATCACAATCGGTATGCAGCTTGAGCCACCTAATCTCGATCCTACCGGTGGTGCGGCGGCAGCCATCGATGAGGTGGTCTATGCGAATGTGTTTGAGGGGCTGACGCGCTTTGGCTCCGATGGCTCAGTCCTACCGGCGCTCGCAAGCGCTTGGGACATCAACGATGACGGCACGGTCTATACGTTCACTCTGCGCGAAGGTGTGACATTCCATGATGGATCTGATTTCGACGCGGATGATGTGGTCTTCACCCTCGACAGGGCACGCGCTGAGGACAGCACCAACGCGCAAAAGGCGCTCTTCGCAGGAATTGAAAACGTCGAGGCGCTGGCACCCAACTCCGTCCAGATCACCTTGAGCAGTCCCAGCGGAAATCTGCCTTTCAACCTCGCCTGGGGCGACGCTGTCATCGTCGCGCCTGAATCTGCGGCTGGCAATGCGACCAACCCGATTGGGACCGGTCCCTTTGTTTTTTCTGATTGGGTACAGGGCGACCGTGTAGAGCTTGCCGCGAACCCAAACTATTGGGGAGAGCCGATCGCGCTGGAGGCCGCCACATTCAAGTTCATCTCCGATCCGGTCGCTGCGTTTGCTGCGATGATGGCGGGGGATGTCGACGCATTCCCGGTCTTTCCTGCGCCTGAGAACCTGGCGCAGTTTGACGCTGACCCGCGCTTCAACGTCATCGTCGGCAGCACGGAAGGCGAGACAATCCTTGCCATGAACAACTCGGCCGAACCCTTTGCTGACCCGCTGGTGCGTGAAGCCGTGGCGCTCGCCATCAATCGGCAGGAGATCATCGACGGCGCAATGTTTGGCTTCGGCACGCCGATTGGCACGCATTTCGCGCCACATAATCCGGCTTATGTCGATTTGCTGGATCGTAGTCCCCATGATCCTGACCGGGCGCGGGAATTGCTGGCGCAAGCCGGATATGCCGATGGCTTCACAACGACGTTGAAACTGCCCCCTCCAGCCTATGCGCGCCGTGGCGGTGAAATCATCGCAGCGCAACTGCGCGCGGTTGGTATCGAGGCAGAAATCGAGAATGTTGAGTGGGCGCAATGGCTGGAACAGGTTTTCCGGGGTCGTGACTATGGCCTCACCATCGTCAGCCATACTGAGCCTATGGATATCGGTATCTATGCGCGCGAAGACTACTATTTCGCATATGCCCGCCCTGCCTTCGTCGCTTTGATGGATGCGCTGGATGTCGAAACAGATGAGGCCGCGCGGGTTGATCTGATGCAGACAGCGCAAGAGATGATCGCGGATGACTACGTCAACGCGTATCTTTTCCAATTGGCGAAGACTGGAGTGGCGAATGCGCGCATCGAGGGACTTTGGGAGAATTCCCCGACGCAAGCCATCGACCTGACGGGTGTGCGCTGGGTTCAGTGATGGCGTTGTTGTACTAAGTGCGCAGCCCCCGGCTAATAGTTGGGGGCATTTGCGCAGCTTTGGGTCCTTGACCCCACCCCGCATTTCTTGTGCGCTGCATCCGAACTGCAAGGAGCCTATCTGATGAGTTATGCCGAACTGATTGCGTTTGAAAAACAAACGCAGGCGCTGGGCCAGGTTTCGGGTCTCCTGGGGTGGGATCAGGAGGCAATCATGCCGCCTAAGGCTGGCGCACAACGGGCAGAGCAGATGGGTGCCATGGCTGCTGTCCTGCATGCCCGCCGCACCGACCCACGCATTGGGGACTGGTTGACGTCAATCGACGCGGCGGCGCTGAACCCCGCGGAAGCTGCGAACATCCGGCGTATCAGGCGTGACTGGTTGCGCAATGAGCGTATGCCAGCCGACCTTGCGGAGGAGCTGGCCAAGCTCACATCTGTCGGGCATGGGATCTGGGCACAGGCGCGCGCGGATGAAGACGTTGCTGCATTCCTGCCGACGCTGACCCGCATGGTTGCGCGGCAAAGGGAAGCGGCTGACGCGCAAAAACTCGATGATGAGACGCGCTATGATGCCTTGCTGGACGGTTACGAGCCGGGCATGCGTACCGGTCCCCTTACCGACATCCTTGGCGGATTGCGTGCTCCGCTTTCAGAGTTGCGCGCCCGCATTGCAGAGAGTGGTCATCAACCAAGGGCGCTGGAGGGTCAGTTCGATGCGGACGGCCAGATGGCCGTGGCGCGAGAGCTGGCGACTGTCTTTGGCTACGATTGGCAGGCGGGCCGTATGGATCTTGTAACCCATCCATTCTGCTCGGGCACGCTGACGGATGTGCGGATCACAACGCGCGTTGACCCGATCCGGCCCTTTGACTGTCTCTACAGTGTCGTTCACGAGGTCGGTCATGCGGTCTACGAACAAGGCCTCCCCCTGGAACATGCCCTAACCCCGGCGGGGGGGCATGTCTCGATGGGTGTGCACGAAAGCCAGAGCCGGATGCTCGAAAATCAAATGGGCCGCTCCCGTGCCTTCTGCACATTCTTGCATGGCAAGATGGTCGCGCAATTCGGCATCGACCTTGATGCCGAGCAATTCTATGCCGCGGTGAACAGGGTTGGCCCGGGCTTCATCCGGACCGAGGCGGATGAGGTACACTACAATCTGCATGTTCTGATGCGCTTCGATCTTGAGCGCGCCCTCATCATGGGCGAACTGGAGGTTAGCGATCTTGAGGCCGCCTGGAACGAACGGTTTGAGGCCGATTTCGGGGTTGCAGTTCCCCAGCCCTCTAAAGGGGTGTTGCAAGATGTCCATTGGTCGGCGGGACTGTTCGGGTATTTCCCGACATATAGCCTTGGCAACATCTATGCGGCCGCGCTCTTTGCGCGCCTTCGGGCCGCGGTTCCGTCCATCGATTCCGATCTGGAACGGGGTGAGACGACGGCCGCACTGGCGTGGTTGCGCGAGAATGTTCATCAGCATGGTTCGATCCTGACCGCACCGAACCTGATGGAGCGCGCGACCGGCGGTCCGGTCACCTCGGCACCTCTTGTCGAGTATCTGAACGCCAAATTCGGCGATCTTTACGGATTTTGATATGCGGGCATGCGCGCGCCCCGATCGGGTGATCAAGTGTTGATCTATCTGGGCAGGCGGTTCGTGTCGCTTTGCCTTACCCTTGTCGTGGCCTCGATCCTGATTTTCGGGATCATCGAAGTCCTGCCTGGCGACCCGGCGGCATTCATGTTGGGCATAAATGCGCAGCCGGAAGCGGTTGAGGCGTTACGAGATCAGCTTGGGCTCAACCAATCCCTCATCGCCCGCTATTTCGATTGGGTCGGCGGTTTGCTGATTGGGGATTTCGGGCAGAGCTACACCTACCGCGTGCCGGTTGCAGAGCTTATCGGCGATCGCATCTGGGTTAGCCTGCCGCTCGCGCTTTATGCCTTGGTGCTGTCTACCGCGATTGCTTTCCCGATTGGCATTCTTGCAGCGCTGCGGCGCGGAGGCGTGGCGGATTACGGTGTCATGGGGCTTACGCAACTTGGCATCGCGATCCCCAATTTCTGGTTTGCAATGTTTCTTGTCCTGATATTCGCCATCCAATGGCGGATTTTTCCCGCTGGTGGCTTTGTGGGCTGGGAAGACCCCGTCGCGGGGCTGATGGGTCTTACCCTTCCGGCCATTGCGCTGGCACTGCCACAGGCCAGTATCCTGGCGCGGATCATGCGCTCTGCCCTGATCGAAACATTGGACGAAGACTACATCCGAACGGCGAGGGCAAAGGGTCAGAGCCGTCGGGGCGTGATCTGGCACCATGCATTGCGCAACGCCATGATCCCGGTGCTTACGATCATCGGCCTTCAGTTCTCTTTCCTTTTGGCCGGGGCCATCATTATCGAGAACGTCTTTTATCTGCCGGGTTTGGGGCGTCTGCTGTTCCAGGCGATTACCCAACGCGATCTGATCGTGGTCGAGGGGGCCGTCATGCTCCTGGTCTTTTCCGTGGTTGTCGTGACATTCGCCGTCGATATGGCTTACGCGCTGGTCGATCCGAGGTTGCGACGATGAGGTGGCCGGTTTCCCTGATTGTGGGCGCGGCCTTTTCGGTCGTCTTCGCCGCTCTTGCCCTGATCAGTTTTCTCTGGACCCCCTACGACGTCGACGTTTTGTCGATCCCTGATCGCATGCAAGCCCCGAGTGGCGCGCATTGGCTGGGAACGGATCATCTGGGCCGCGATATCGCGTCAATGCTGATGGTTGGTGCGCGCACCTCTATCGCAGTCGCGATTGCTGCTGTGGGTATTGGGATGGGGGTCGGTGTCCCACTGGGCCTTTGGGCAGCGGCCCGGCGGGGCGGCCTGTTGGACGAGGTCATCATGCGCGGCAACGACCTCATCTTTGCCTTTCCGTCGATCCTGATTGCGATCCTCATCACTGCGCTGGCCGGTCCCAGTGTCTGGAACGCGATCCTTGCCATCGGCATTTTCAACATCCCTGTGTTCGCGCGCCTGAGCCGAGGCGCGGCGCTGAGCCTGTGGAGCCGTGAGTTCATCATGGCGGCCCGTGTCGCGGGCAAGGGTGCGGTGCATATCAGCGCGGAACATATCCTGCCAAACATCGCAAACCTGCTGATTGTGCAGGGAACCATACAGTTTTCCGTTGGCATTCTGGTCGAAGCGGCATTGTCCTATGTCGGACTTGGCGCTCAACCTCCACTGCCAAGCTGGGGTCGCATGCTTGCAGATGCCCAGACGCTCATTTCAATCGCACCGCATATGGCTCTGTTCCCCGGCCTTGCCATCGTGATCTGCGTGCTTGGGCTGAACCTGATGGGCGACGGTCTGCGTGATTTGTTCGACCCTAAGCTAAAGCAGGGCCGGGTGTGATGTCGTTGTTGGACGTGAGAAACCTGTCGCTGCGCGTCGGCGCCAACACTCTCCTGAAGGACGTCAGCTTCAGGGTCTCTAGGGGTGAGATCTTCGGCCTGGTGGGCGAAAGTGGTTCAGGCAAGTCACTAACAGCACTGTCGATCATGCAGCTTTTGCCGGATGGGATGCATCAAAGCGGAACGATCGCACTAGACGGAGAGATGCTGAGCGATCTTTCGGAACGGGAAATGTGCAAACGGCGTGGGCGCGACGTGGCCATGGTGTTTCAGGAACCGATGACGGCCCTCAATCCACTGCACACGATTGGCCAGCAGGTCGCAGAATCGATTGAGCTGCACAGCCGCGTTGGGCGGCGTGAGGCGCTGGGGAAAGCGGCCGACGTGTTGGAACGTGTCGGCCTCGGGCATATTCCTCTGACCCGCTATCCACATGAATTGTCAGGTGGCCAGCGCCAGCGCGTTGTGATCGCGCTGGCCATCGCCCTCCGTCCGAAGGTGCTTATTGCGGATGAGCCGACGACGGCACTCGACGTGACAACGCAGGCCGGGATACTGGACCTGCTGAGCAAACTCGTCCGCGAAGACGGCATGGCGATGATCCTGATCACCCATGATCTTGCAGTGGTCCACGATATGGCCGACCGCGTGGCGATCATGGAGAAGGGGCGCGTTGCTGAAACCGGCGTCACATCGCAAGTTCTGAAGGCGCCCGGACAGGACTACACCCGCGCACTGATCGCAGCGTCCAGCCATGCGCCACTCAGGCCGCCGCGTGACGGGACTCAGGTGGTGATGCAGGCGCGCGACGTCGTGCGGGACTATGCGCTTCCCCGCCGTAACCCCTTTTCCGTGCGCCCGACCTTTCGAGCCGTAGATCACGTCAAGTTTGAACTCCGAAAGGGCGAGAATCTGGGTCTCGTCGGCGAAAGTGGTTCAGGAAAGTCAACGCTGACCCGTGCGCTGTTGGGGTTGGAGCCGGTGCAGGGCGGTTCGATCGAGCTTGGCGGGAAGTTGATGGATATGGACGCCGCGCGTGACCTTCGCCGGCGGATCGGGATCGTATTCCAGGACCCGTTTGGAAGCTTCAACCCACGACATACCGTCGCGCGGTTGGTGGCAGAACCATTTCATCTGCTTGACCGCCGACCATCCAAGGCAGAGCAGCGCGCCGCGGTGGGTGAGATGTTGGAAAGCGTGGGACTGAACGCGACCGACATGGATCGCCACATCCATGCATTTTCAGGTGGCCAGCGGCAGCGGATCGCCATTGCGCGCGCATTGATCATCCGGCCAGAGATTGTCGTGCTGGATGAAGCTGTCAGCGCATTGGATGTACAGGTGCGCGCTCAAATCCTCGACCTGTTGGCTGAGCTTTCAGATCGGTTTGATGTGTCCTACCTCTTCGTCAGCCACGACCTGAGCGTTGTCAGAGCTATTACGGATCGCGTGCTGGTCATGAAAGATGGAGCTATTGTTGAGCAGGGAGATACTGCCCAAGTCTTTGCGAAACCGTCCCATGCCTATACGCGACAGCTTATCGATGCAGTGCCGAAGCTGCCAATTTGAGTGCGAATAGGGTCTAGTCGATCAGGATAGAAGACAGGTCGCGCGCCGCAGCCTTGAGCCTGTCGAGATTCAACAGGGCGTCATCAAGGGAAAGTCGCTGGACAGGCGCATGAAAGCTGAGCGTAGAGACAAGACGCCCATCGGCATCATCAATCGCCACTCCAACGGCAATCATGCCTTCCATGAACTCTTCATTGTCGACGGAGTAGCCTTGTGTCCGTATGGCCTTCATCTCACTCATGATGGCATCAGGGTCGATCAATGTCGCCTCTGTCCGTTTTTCCATCGGTGTCGTGCGCAAGTAGCTGCTGAGATGGTGTTCGCTCAGCGTGCTCAGATACATCTTGCCCGACGCCGTGCAGTGAAGTGGAACACGCGTACCGACTGGAAGCTGGATGCGCAGGGGCCATGTCGTCTCAACCCGGTCGAGGTAGAGCATACAATCCCGGTCAGGAAGGGCGATGTTGCAGGTCTCGCCGATTTCTTCGGCCAACCGGTTCAGCACGGCCATGCGTGCCGTTCTGATCCGCAGGCTCGAAAGGATACCGGCGGAGAGAGAGCGTAACCTGCGCCCGGGGGAATAGGCTCGTCCGTCAATGTCTCGCTGGATGAAACCCTCAGATTCGAGGGTGGTGAACAGACGGTGGATCGTTGGCTTGGGCAGACCCAACTCTCTGTTCACCTCGGTCGGGGTCACCGGAACCCCGGCCGAGGCCATTTCTTCAAGAACCATCAGAAGGCGCAAATTGGTGGGTATGTTGCCCTTGTCCTCTGCGCCATCTGCCATTTTCCGGTTTCCTTAAATTTGCGGAACCAGCATCAAGGCCAGTTGCGGCGTCAACGCCACGATGAACCAGATGCTGATCAATGCGATCAGATAAGGAACTGTGTATTTCAGAAGCCGGAAATAGGGAACACCTGTCACACCAGAGGCCACATAGAGGTTCAGACCATATGGTGGCGTGATGAAACCAATCGACGCGCCGACCAGGAAGATCACCGAGAAGTGGACCGGATCAATACCAACGCTGGCTGCAATTGGCGCCAGGATTGGGGCCAGAATGATCGTCACGGGGAGCGACTCTAGGATCATGCCAGAGAAGAACACGATCACCATGGATGTGAACAGAACCGCGTAATAGCCGCCCATGCCGGTCACGAAGTTGCCAATGGTTTCCTGTGCACCCAGCAGCGAGAGGTTTTGCTGCATCACGACCGAAATCCCGATCAGCGGTGCGAGGATGCCTGTGATCTGGGCAGACCGCACAACGATGGACGGGATCTGTGGGATCGTGAAGCCCTCAACGACCAGCATGTCGGCAAAGCCTTTCTGCTCGATCGGGGTGTTTGAGTCGTTCTTCATGATCTTGTTCAGCGGATAGCAGATCACCCCGACGATCAGGCAGAAACCAACCGTCACGGCCGCTGCTTCGGTTGGAGAGAACTTGCCGGTGTAGATGCCCCAAAGCACCAGCCCGATGGCAAAGAAGCCCAACCATGCGCCGAATCCGGTCTTCAGGATGCGGTTCAGGTTCAGCGGGATCAGGTGGCCCCAGCCGTTCATGCGGCAGATCAGCCAGCATGCGAACTGCATGGCAAAGACCATCAGTGCGCCGGGAAGAATGCCTGCGATGAACAGTTCGGAGATCGAGAGGTTCATCAGGTAGCCATAGACAATGAAGATGATCGAGGGCGGGATAATGATCCCGACCGTGCCACCCGCGGCTGCCGTCGCGGCAGAGAACCGCTCATCATAGCCGCCATTGACCATCTCAGGGTGCAGCATCGAGCCGATGGTTGCCGTTGTCGCGGAGTTGGAGCCGGAGATCGCCGCGAACAGGCCGCAAGCGCCGATCGCAGCCATGGCGAGACCGCCTCTTAGCCATCCCAAACAGGCATAAGCGAAATCTGATAACCGTTTCGCGATACCCGATTGGTTGATCAGATCCCCCGTCAGGATGAAGAGCGGCATGGCCAACAGTGCAAAGCCCTTGGAGAACACATTACCAAGCTCTGCACCGATATTGTCGAGCGGCGTGCCAAGCACAAATGTTGTACCGACCACCCAATAGGCGATGATGAGGAAGACCGGCACGCCCAGCATGAACAGGAAGGTCACGCCGACAGAGATAAGTGTGATTATGGTTCCGTCAGACATCAGACATCCCCCCCGATAACAGCTTGTTTGATCAGCGGCTCGCCGCTGCGATAGTTGCGATAGTCATCGCGCCAGTTCTGAAAGACCCGTCCTGCCATCAGGATAAAGGCAATCGGAACCGCGATCAGATACCACCACTTCAGCACGTTGTCGGTGCCTTCGAGAATTTGGAAATTGCTTGCGGATTGTGCGGCAACACGGCTCGCTGTCACCACAACGATGACGCAGAAGCCAAGCCAGAGGACAGCATCCATGCTGAGGCACAGGAACTGCATCTTGCGGTTCATGTTCGTGCGGAACTCGCTAAAGGCCAGATGCGTACGCAGCCGGATGTTGTAGGAGCACCCGAACCACGCCATGACCAGAAACAGGACGGGTGGGAATGTCGTTGACCACGGAGCCTGCACCGACAGAACGAACCGCCGAAAGACCTCCACGAAAATGATGATCGCGATCAAAAGGTACGAATACACCATGATCGAACGTTCCAGATGCCGATCAATCCAAGGAACGGCGGTGTAAAGCACCATGACGAGGAGGCCGCCCAAGACGGTCGCGATCGTCCCGGTGATCCAGGCTCCTTCAGTTTTCAGCGCTGTGGTCAGTGTCCACGAATCTCCGCTGAACATCGCTGTCACGACGTTGAGCGCGTCTGCCAACAGGGACATTGGCTCCTCCCGGTGATTATAGAAGTGGCCCGACTAAAGCGGGCCTTGCGTTTCAGTTTCTACTGATGCGTCAGCCCTCGCAAGGAGGGCTGACACGTCTTCAGGGAAATTGTCGGTCGAAACCGATTAGCTGCGCCACCAGCGGCGGGGCTCAACGTTCTCGGGCAGCATGTCTGCCGGAACCTCACGCGCGATGTCGTAGATTTCCTGATAGGTGTCGATGCCGCCGGCCCAACCGTTGAGACGCTCACGCCACTGCTCCCAGAGCTGCGGCTGGAACTCGGGCGAACACATTTCCTCGGCCTTGCGGATCTCGTCGTCCGACAGGAACGCACAACGCACGTCGTTCTCTGCGAAGATCGTACCCGGAAGCTGCGGATCGGAGAAGCCGACTGTTTTGACGAGTGCTGCTTCGTTTGCCGCCTGAACGTGGGTCTGCGCCCAGTAGGAGGATTCCAGAACCGCGTCCTGCAGGTCGCCGCCGAGGCTGTCGAAGACAGAGGCGGACATGGACGTGTGCTCGGTGCCGCAGAAGAACTTGAGGTCCACACACTGGGACACCACTGGCGACATACCAGCATATGCCACAGCGGAGGCCCAAGTCTCTGCGCCGTCGATCAGACCCTGACGCAGACCGTCGAGGGTCTCTTCCCACGCGACCGGAACAGGGTTCAGGTTCAGTGCTTCCATTGCGATCCGGCCCAACTGGGTGCCGGTGACACGGTTCTTGGTGCCAAACAGCTCTTCGATCGAGGTGACCGTTGGCTTGTCCGCGAAGCTCTGGCCCAGCTGAATGCCGCGCAATTCTGCATGCGAGAAGAGGAACTTCAGGCCGTGACGCTGCTCCAGCGGATCGCGCAGAATACGCTGGGACTCAGGCGAGTAGAGGAAGTGGTACTGCGACGCACGACCCGGGAACATGTACGCATAGTCCAGAACGTTCAGGTAGGGCGCGCCACCTGCGGAATTCTGCGTGGATGCAGCATAGATGTCGACGATGCCCTGCTGCGTCTTCTCAACGCAGGATGTCTGGCCGCAGATCTGGTTGTCGCCGATGAATTCGATGCGAATCTCGCCGTCCGTACGTGCTTCGATGTCACGTGCGAATTCCAGTGCGCCTGCGCGCTCGATCAACAGGTTGCGTGCGTTGAAACCTGCGGCGCCAAACTTCAGCGTGAAGCGTGCTTCACGGCCGAAACGGCGGTCATAGGTTGATTCTGCCGCTTTCGCGAGTTCCGCGATGCTCATCGCACCACCGAACGTGCCGGCAGCCATGAGTGTTGAACTCATGCCATATTGTCCGGCAAGCTTGAACAAATCGCGTCGATTGATGCGACTCAACTTTTGGCTGACTTTCATGGTCATTCCTCCCTTTAAACACGATCATTTTTCAATAATGATACTTGTGGTCTCAATTTGAAGCATGTATCAAAACATGACGCAAGGAAAACTTGCCAAAGAAAATTAAAACACCATGGGGAGTGAAGGTTATGACCGTCCAGGAGGCTGATTATATCGTCATCGGCGCTGGCTCTGCCGGGTGCGTTTTGGCCAATCGTCTCAGCGCTGATCCAGCGAATCGCGTTGTGTTATTGGAAGCCGGTGGACGAGACTGGAATCCTTGGATCCACATCCCGGTTGGCTACTTCAAGACAATGCACAATCCGTCTGTGGACTGGTGTTACAAGACCGAACCCGATCCCGGCCTCAATGGGCGGCGCCTCGATTGGCCGCGCGGCAAGGTGCTGGGCGGTTCTTCATCATTGAACGGTCTTCTCTATGTGCGCGGCCAGGCGGAAGATTATGACCGCTGGCGGCAAATGGGCAATTCGGGTTGGGCTTGGGAAGATGTCCTGCCGCTCTTCAAACGTGCTGAGGATCAGGAGCGTGGTGAAGACGAGTACCACGGTGTCGGTGGTCCACTTTCAGTCTCGAACATGCGCATTCAACGTCCCATTTGTGACGCTTGGGTCGCGGCGGCACAGGCCGCCGGGTATCCCTTCAATCCTGACTATAATGGTGCTGAGCAAGAGGGGGTCGGCTATTTCCAGCTGACCACCCGCAATGGTCGACGCTGTTCGGCCGCTGTCGCGTATCTCAATCCGGCGCGCAGCCGCGACAACCTTGAGATCATAACAAACGCACAGGTTCAGAAAATCGAGCTGGATGGCCGACGTGCCAGCGCGGTGGTCTGGCGGGACAAGTCCGGTGCGTTGCAAAAAATCAAGGCACGGCGGGAAATCGTGCTGAGTTCCGGTGCGATCGGATCACCCCAAATCTTGATGCTGTCGGGCATCGGTGACGCAGATCATCTGCGCGACAATGGTATCTCGCCGCTTCACGATCTTCAGGGTGTTGGCAAGAACCTTCAGGATCACCTACAGGCGCGTCTGGTTTACAAATGCAATGAGCCTACGCTGAATGATGAAGTTCGCTCGCTCCTCAATCAGGCGCGGATCGCATTAAAATATGCGATGTTCCGTGCCGGGCCGATGACGATGGCAGCCAGCCTGGCCACAGGGTTCATGAAGACGTCGCCGGATGTTGCGACCCCGGATATTCAATTCCACGTACAGCCATGGTCTGCGGACAGTCCGGGCGAGGGCGTGCATCCATTCTCGGCCTTTACCATGTCGGTCTGTCAGCTTCGGCCTGAAAGCCGTGGAGAGATCAAGCTCTCGGGCCCTGATCCGATGGCCTATCCAAAGATCCATCCGAACTACCTGGCGACCGAGACGGATTGCCGGACGATCGTTGAAGGGGTGAACATCGCCCGCCGCATCGCCCGACATGCGCCGCTCGATTCGAAGATTGCAGAGGAGTTCCGGCCCACCGCTGCACTCTCCATGGATGACTACGAAGGCACGCTCGATTGGGCGCGCAACAACTCGTCCTCGATCTATCACCCGACAGGTACGTGTAAGATGGGGTCCGGTCCCGGAGCCGTTGTAGATGAGCGTTTGCGCGTGCACGGGATCGACGGTCTACGGGTCGCCGATTGCTCGATCATGCCCGAGATCGTGTCAGGAAATACTAATGCACCGGCCATCATGATCGGTGAAAAAGCGAGTGATCTCATGCTCGAAGATGCTCGCGTCCCGGCCTGATTTGTCTGGCCTTATGCCTAATCGCGTCTGGCCCTACCGGGCGGCGCACCAAAATACTCTTGATCCGGCAAGACTGATCCAGCCGGATTTCTCGAACACCGTGTTGCCCTCGGCGCACCTGCAAGGAGATTTGCTATGAAAATGACGACCGAAGAAGCCTTCGTGAAGGTTCTACAGATGCACGGCATCGACAATGCGTTCGGGATCATCGGCTCGGCCATGATGCCGATCTCCGATCTGTTCCCTGCTGCGGGCATCAAGTTCTGGGACTGTGCGCACGAAACCTCGGGCGGCATGGTCGCTGATGGCTACACCCGCGCATCGGGCAAGATGTCCATGGCGATTGCTCAGAACGGTCCAGGCATCACCAACTTCGTGACGCCGGTTAAAACCGCATACTGGAACCATACCCCGATGCTGCTGGTCACGCCGCAGGCGGCCAACAAAACCATCGGTCAGGGTGGCTTCCAGGAAATCGAGCAGATGAAACTGTTCGAAGACATGGTCTGCTATCAGGAAGAGGTTCGCGACCCGTCCCGTATGGCCGAAGTCCTCAACCGCGTGATCGAGAAAGCATGGCGCGGCTGCGCGCCCGCTCAGATCAACATCCCGCGTGACTACTGGACGCAGGTCATCGACATCGAACTGCCGCAGATCGTGCGCCTTGAGCGTCCGCAAGGTGGTCGCGCCGCTGTCGCAGAGGCCGCAAAACTGCTGTCCGACGCGAAGTTCCCGGTCATCCTGAATGGTGCTGGTGTTGTGATCGGCGGTGCCATCGACGCGTCCGCCGCACTGGCTGAGCGCCTCGACGCGCCGGTTTGCTGTGGTTACCAGCACAACGACGCGTTCCCGGGCTCCCACCCGCTGTCCGTTGGCCCGCTCGGCTATAACGGCTCCAAGGCCGCCATGGAGCTGATCGCGAAGGCCGACGTCGTCCTCGCGCTCGGAACACGCCTCAATCCGTTCTCCACCCTGCCGGGCTATGGCATCGACTACTGGCCCAAGGATGCGAAGATCATTCAGGTTGATATCAACTCTGATCGCATCGGCCTGACCAAAAAGGTCTCCGTTGGCATTCAGGGCGACGCAAAGACTGTTGCAGAGGACATCCTTGCACAGCTCGACGCAACTGCCGGTGACGAAGGCCGTGAGGAGCGTAAGAACCTCATCGCGACAACGAAGTCCAGCTGGCTGCAGACCCTGTCCTCCATGGATCATGAGGATGACGATCCGGGCACCAACTGGAACGAGCGTGCGCGTGACCGTCAGCCCGACCGTATGTCCCCGCGCATGGCATGGCGTGCGATCCAGGCGGCACTGCCGAAAGAGGCGATCATCTCCTCTGACATCGGCAACAACTGCGCCATCGGCAACGCCTACCCGACCTTTGAGGCCGGACGTAAGTACCTCGCCCCTGGTCTCTTCGGCCCCTGCGGCTATGGCCTGCCCGCGATCCTCGGCGCTAAAATTGGCTGCCCGGACGTCCCGGTTGTCGGTTTTGCAGGTGACGGTGCTTTCGGTATCTCCATGAACGAGATGACGGCTTGTGGCCGTGGTGACTGGCCCGCGATCACCATGATCATCTTCCGCAACTACCAGTGGGGCGCGGAGAAGCGGAACACGACTCTGTGGTTCGAAGACAACTTCGTCGGTACCGAACTGAACGAAGGCGTGAACTACGCCAAAGTTGCGGACGCGTGCGGCCTGAAAGGCGTGCAGGTGCGCAGCATGGATCAGCTAACCGACGCGCTGAACACCGCCGTGAAGGAGCAAATGGACGACAACGTCACGACCTTCATCGAGGTTGTTCTGAACCAGGAGCTGGGTGAGCCGTTCCGTCGTGACGCGATGAAGAAGCCGGTATCTGTCGCGCCGATCAACGCATCCGACATGCGCCCTCAGCAGATCGCCTAAGCAAACAGATTGAGGCGCCCCTTTCCATCTGGGGCGCCTCAGCTATGACAAGTCCTTTCTGAGACTTATCCGGAGCGGACTATGACTGACCAACCCAATCCCGCCACAATGACACTACCTGACCGCGCCCGCGCGTTCTTCAAGGTAAACGGTCAAGGGTTTGCGGTTGCCACCATGGTTGCCATCGTCGCTCAATTTCTGTCGGAGCATTACGGTGCGCCGGCTATGCTCATGGCCCTGCTATTGGGGCTCGCCTTTCATTTCCTCGCTGAATCAGGCCCGTGTGTCGCGGGCGTTGCCTTCACCTCAAAGACGGTCTTGCGTATCGGTGTCGCCCTTCTGGGGGTACGGATTTCCGTCGATCAGATCATCGAGCTGGGGTGGGAGATGATCGCGATGATCATCGCCGGTGTCGCCCTGACTATTGTTTTTGGACTTCTCAGCTCGCGCCTTGTTGGCCGGGGCTGGCGCCTGGGTCTGTTGACCGGGGGCGCAGTTGCGATCTGTGGTGCTTCGGCTGCAATGGCAATTGCCGCTGTTTTGCCAAAGGATGAAAAATCCGAGCAGAACCTGATCTTTACGGTGCTCGGTGTCACGATCCTCAGCACTGTTGCGATGGTCCTTTATCCCATCATCACGCAATGGTTCGGCCTCGACTATGTGCAAAGCGGTATCTTCCTCGGCGGTACGATCCATGATGTTGCGCAAGTTGTTGGCGCAGGCTTCTCCGTCTCAGAGGAAACGGGGGACACCGCGACCCTTGTTAAGCTGATGCGGGTCACCATGCTTGCGCCGGTCGTGTTGATCTTCGCACTCTCCATCCGCGCCTTTACGGACAGCAAGGATGATGATGGAGAGCGTCCGCCGCTGCTTCCGTTTTTCGTGATCATGTTCCTGGTGCTGGCTGCATTCAATTCACTTGGCCTCGTGCCGGGCGCTGTTCAGGGGATCATCAGTGACATCAGCCGTTGGGCTCTGCTCATCTCCATCGCTGCCGTTGGCATGAAAACTTCGCTCCGCATCGTGCAGGAGGTCGGCGGGCAATCCATCGTCGTGATCGTAGCGGAAACGATCTTCATCGGTGCTTTCATCCTGTGGGGCATCACCTTGTTGTCGGAGGTATCATGAGACCACTTCAGACTATCCTGGAAAACGCAGCCCGCTCCGATCGGAAAATCGTACTGAGTGAGGGCGCGGACCCACGCGTTGTTGCTGCGACCCGCGCGGCACGCGAAGCCCAAGCCGCGCGTCTGATCCTCGTCGGGGCGACGGACGAGATCGTCGAGGCCTTTGGCGGTGACCTGCCTGACGGGGTCGAGATCTATGACCCGGAAAACGCACCGCAACGGGCGGAGTTGGCAAATGCCTATCATGAACTGCGTGCGCATAAGGGCATGACCGCCGAGAAGGCAGAGAAAGCCATGACCGATCCGGTCACGGCTGCCGCAATGCTGGTCCGGGCGGGCTATGCCCACGGCACGCTGGGCGGGGCGGTGGCTGCAACGGCAGATATTGCACGCGCCGCGCTCCAGATCATCGGCACAGCCCCCAGCGCCAAGATGGTGTCGAGCTTCTTTCTGATGCTTCTGTGCAAGGACCATCATGCGCGGAAGGGTGCGGTGGTCTTCTCTGACGCTGGTTTGGTCGTCGATCCGGATGCGGCGGGGATGGCAGAGATTGCGCTATCTTCGTCCCGTTCATTCTCCGCGCTCACGGGTCAGACCCCACGGGTGGCCATGCTGTCCTTTTCCACGAAGGGCAGCGCACGACACCCCAATGTCAGCAAGGTAACAGAGGCGACGGCCCTCGCCAAAGCTGCGGCACCAGAGTTGATGATTGATGGAGAATTGCAGTTCGATGCCGCCTTCGTGCCATCGGTCGCAGCACGCAAGGCGCCGGACAGTGCGCTTCAGGGTGAAGCAAATGTATTCGTCTTTCCAAACCTTGATGCCGGAAACATCGCCTACAAGATCGCACAGCGCATCGGCGGTGCCGTTGCAATTGGCCCGATCTTCCAGGGTCTGAGCATGCCAGCGAATGACCTATCGCGCGGCTGCGATGCAGAAGATATTCTTCACATGATCGCAGTGACAGCCGCGCAGGTTGACCCAGATGTTTCGGAGTGCCGCGCACTCTGACGCTGCCGGATGCGCCTTGACCTCCGGCACGGGGTCGGGTCGCATATCCACATGATCAACATCGTATCTCTCGATCCCGACAAAGACCTGATGCGGGTCGCCGATCTGTTTGATCGGGCCGGCGACTATATCCGTCTGGAGACCGGCCGCGATCCGGATATCGACTATGCAAGAGAAGCGATGGTCGAGGCGCCACCGCAAGTGCCACCCGAGGATATTCATCTTTTTGGTCTGGAGCGGACGGACCACGAATTGGCCGGTTTCGTTGGATGTCTCACGGGTCACTACGAGCCGAATGAGTGGTACATTGGTCTCTTGCTATTGGATCCGGCGGTGCGCGGTATGGGTTTGGGGCGACTTGCCCTCCGCCATATCATTCAGCTTGCGCGCAACGCCAAAGGAACGGTTCTGCGCATCGCTGTGTTAGAGGCCAACCCGGCCGGGCGCCGCTTCTGGGAGCGTGAGGGTTTCGTTCACGAACGCACGGTCCCGGCTGATCCCGATGGTGACGGTCACATTCGCCACGTAATGCGATGCAATCTGGAAAAGGACCTCTTGGCTTATGGTTGACTACACGCCCGGCCCCCAAAATGGGATCACAGATGTTTCCGGCCTTAGGGTCGGTCATGCTCAGAACGCAGAACTGAAGTCAGGTGTAACGGTCTTGGTCGCAGACAAACCGTTTGTCTGCGGCGTGCACGTCATGGGCGGCGCACCGGGCACGCGAGAGACTGATCTGCTCGCCCCCGACAAGTCCGTGCACGCGGTCGACGCGCTTGTGTTATCTGGCGGGTCAGCTTTTGGGCTGGATGCGGCATCCGGAGTTATGGACCGGCTTGCACAACAGGGGCGCGGCTTTGCTGTAGGGCCAGCACGGGTGCCCATTGTCCCGGCGGCGATCCTGTTTGACTTGATTAATGGCGGGGAAAAGAACTGGGACGTGAACCCGTATCGCGCACTTGGGGTTGAGGCACTGGATGCAGCGACGGAAAGGCCGGCAATCGGAACAGTCGGCAGCGGCATGGGCGCAATCGCAGGCCACATCAAAGGCGGGTTTGGAATGGCGTCTTTGCACCTGCCGGATGGTGTGATCGTGGCGGCAATGGTCGCCGTCAACTCTCTCGGATCGGTGCTCAGCTCTGGTCGCCATTTCTGGGCAGCCCCCTTCGAACAGGAGAATGAGTTTGGAGGTCTGGGGACCGCACCACCGCCAAGCTTGGCAGATACCTTCCGCACGAAGGCAGAGTTGTTCAAGCGTGCGTTGGGCCAAGGCCAGAATACGACGATTGCAGCTGTCGCCACCAATGCAATTCTGGATAAGGCAGGATGTACGCGCCTTGCCACAGCGGCGCATGATGGGTTCGCGCGGGCAATCGTTCCGGCCCATACGCCAATGGATGGAGACTTGATTTTCGGCGTATCGACAGCCGAGCGGTCTTGCACCGATACGTCACTTTTGGGGCACGCGGCGGCGATCTGCCTTGCCCGCGCAATTGCCCGTGGTGTTTACGCAGCAACACCAGCAGCGAACGATATTGCCCCCTGCTGGAGTGCGTTAGGGGCTTAGTTCGTCACGGCGTTCTCAAGGGCACGTCCGCCATCTTGCACGTCTTGGCCCACACCTTGGATCGTGTTGCATGCAGCAAGGGCGAGCAGCGCGGCCCCAATCAATCCGAGCTTTGCGTAGGTCATCGTAAATCTCCTTCGGTTGGATGGTCTTAGGTGGATGCCTCGATCATGGCTGCGAGGGTCGTTCCCTCCGTCCGGCCATGCTCATCATCGTTCAAGTGAAGAAGGTCAGTCAGGCGCCCGCGTGCGCGGTTCACCCGACTTTTGACCGTGCCGACCGCACAGTCACAGATTTCTGCTGCCTCTTCATAGGTCATGCCCGCTGCACCCACCAGCATCAGCGCCTCACGCTGATCGGAGGGCAGTGTGTCAAAGGCGCGCCTGAAATCGGCGAGGTCCATCACGCCGTCCTGCGCGGGCTTTTGGCTGAGACTGTCCTGATAGGCGCCGTCCACATCCTCCACTTCCCATTTCTGCTTGCGTTTCATGGAGTAGAAGGTGTTGCGCAAGATGGTGAACATCCAAGCGCGCATCGACGTGCCAGGCTGGAACTTGTCCTGATTGGAAAGGGCCTTGACCATGGAGTCCTGCACCAGATCATCGGCGCGGGCATTGTCGCGTGTCAGCGATTTTCCGAATGCGCGAAGATCCGGGACCAGCGATACGAGTTCTTCCTCAAAGCTCATTTCACTCATCTGATGCCTTCCCCTTTGCGCGGAGTTGCTCGACGAGCGCTGCCAATTTGTCGGACATGGGCGCCTGCATATCATCCTCGAAGACGCGTTTGAGATGTGACTCAATGCGCGTCTCGGCATTTTCTGCAGCGCCCTGCTTCTCCTTCGACATTCGTAACTCCCCTTAGGCGGCAATCGATTTTCAACCTGGGTCGGTGAACGGAAAAATCTACAGCGTGGCTTTGGTTCACCGGACCAAAATGAAGATCTTTTTCGCAAAGGCGGCATTTGACCCCTTAACCCGCCGCTCTACCCTACAACTCAACAGGGGCGGAAACGTTCCGTACCCAATGCGCCTTTGTGGCGAAATGCTCATAAGGAATGAGAAGGATGACTATGCAGTACGATCCCGAAGCGCTGGCCACTGCCTTGCCGGACTTGCGCCGGTTTGCACGCGCACTGTGCGGATCGCAGGCGACAGGTGACGCCTATGCCGCAGCAACACTCGAATCCATCCTGGCGGAGGAGGAGAGTGCGCAAATCACCCAATCGGGTGATGCCCGCCGCTACCTGTTCACCGTGTTCTGCGCAATTTGGCGCTCAACCGGCGCGCGGGTCGAGCAGATCAATAACGAGATGTCGGGCCGCGAAAAGGTCATGCAAGAACGGCTGACCGTCCTCACCCCGCAAAGCCGGGAAGCACTTCTTCTGCGGTTGCTAGAGGATTTTGGTGTGGTTGACGTTGCCGCAATCATGAACGTCTCCGAAGGTGAGGCGCGCGAGCTGATCGATATCGGCATGCGTGAGATTGAGAGCACGACCCGAAGCCGCGTTCTGGTGATCGAAGATGAACCGCTGATTGCCATGGACATCAGCAACATCGTGGAAACCCTCGGGCACGAGGTCATCGCAGTGGCCCGTACCCACGCCGAAGCGGTGGAGGCCGTGGGCAACCTGCGCCCCGATCTGATCCTTGCAGATATTCGCCTCGCCGATGGCTCAAGCGGCATCGAGGCGGTTGATGACATTCTCAGTGTTGGCGGCAACAGCGATGTGCCCGTCATTTTCATCACCGCGTTCCCCCACCGTTTGTTGACCGGCGAGCGGTCTGAGCCGGCCTATGTCATCACCAAGCCGTTCGAGGAACGTAAGCTGAAGGTCCTGATCGATCAGGCGCTCTTTTTCCGGATGCTACCTGTCACGAATGTCTGATTTGCGCTGCCACTCGATGAGTGGCAAAGCAACGATTGAGCCTCTGGTGCTGGCGGTCTAATCTCACGCCAGCGCCGATCCAGGCGTGTAGGCGAGGGGGCCAAATGACATTCGCACGGCTTCTGGCAGTACTTGCCTTGCCAGCGCTGCTGAGCGCCTGCGGCGGCGATGAGGTCGATTTTGCAGTTCCTGATACGGCGGAGCGTTTCTCCTACGATGTCGTAATTGAGAATGCACCGAATGCAGAGGTGCAATTGGTCGCTGAGGAAACGCTCGATCTCTACCTGCGTCAGGATGACGGTACGGCTTCTCCGGCCTTCTTGCGACGACGCGCAGATTCCGATCTGCCAACGCTCGTGTCCATTCTGCAATCGCAGGGCTATTTTCTGGCGGAGGCCAGCCGCACCGTGACGGGCGATGGTGAGGATGAGCCTCTGATCGCCACCCTTACCCTCACTCCCGGTGAGCCCTTCATTCTATCTTCACAAAGGTTCAACCTGCAGGACCTCACAGGGACACCGCCTGTACTGGATCCCGCAACACTCGGCGCGCCCATCAATGCCCCAGCCGACGCGGAAGAGATCATACTGGCTGAGGATGCCGCCGTCGCAGCTTTGCGCAGGGCAGGATATGCTTACGCTGAATATGAGTCCCGCGATGTGCTCGGCGATCCAGAGAGCAATACGGCGACGGTCACGACAACGATACGGGCTGGCCGCCCCTATCGGTTTGGACCGATCACCTATGTCGGCTTGTCGCGCGTGTCGGCAGAATACCTGACAACCTATGTCACCTGGGAACAAGGCGTCACCTTTTCCGCAAGCGATCTTGCCGATTTTCAGCAACGTCTGATCACGACAGAGCTTTTTAACGCCGTCACGGTTGAACCGCCTGAAGACCCTCCCGCGCAGGAGGCTTTGCCCATCACCGTCACCGTGGATGAGCGCTTGCCGCGCACCTTTTCCACAGGTTTGCGCTATGACACCGATCTGGGGGCGACGGTCACGCTTGGCGTGGAGCATCGAAACCTGTTTGGCCGGAATGAGCGTGCCTCTTTCGATGTGTCCCTGAGCGAGAACGAAAGCTCGGCAGGCATCCAGTTCACCATCCCTCAATTCCGACGCGATGGGCAGGACCTGACGATCGGGACTCGATATGCCCAGATTGACGAGGAGGCTTACAATGGAGAAGTCATTGAGGCCTCCATCGGCATCGACAGGCGCATCAATGAGGAGATGCGTGGCGGCTACGGCCTGTTGACCGAACGATCTGTTGTCGTTGAGGACGGTGCCAATTCAGAGATCAATCTGGTCGGCCTGCCACTCTTCGTCACCTATGACACGACCGATGAGCCTTTGGACGCAACGCGTGGCCTGCGTGGGCGGCTGGAACTTACACCCTTTGCAGGCACCGTGAATGGCGCAGAGGTTGCGTTCACCAGGCTGGACGGCAGGCTCGCAACCTACATCCCTCTGGATGATGAGGGACGTACCGTCCTGGCAGGTCGCGTAAGGCTCGGTTCAATCACCGGTGAGAGTGCGACACAGGTTCCGGTCACGCGCCGCTTGTTCGCTGGCGGTGGCGGCAGTGTTCGTGGGTTCGCGCGCGACAGCCTTGGACCGCTTGACAGTGATGGTGACGCCCGCGGCGGGCTATCCGTGGTCGAGCTTGGCGCCGAACTGCGCTACCGTTTTGGTGAGACGCTTGGGGCGGTGGCGTTTGTCGAGGCGGGGAATGTCACCGACAGTGAACTGCCGGATCTGTCGCAACCCCTGCGCACGGCAATTGGCGGCGGGGTTCGCTACTATTCACCCATCGGCCCGGTTCGTGCGGACCTTGCGTTCCCGATTTCGCCAAGGGCCGGTGAGGATGCCTTTCAGTTCTATCTGGCAATCGGGCAGGCGTTCTGATGCGGCGGTTGATCCTTACTGTCTTTATCTGGGTTATGCCCGTATTCGCTTGGGCACAGACGTCGATTTTTGATCTCGACAACCGGTTGGTGCAATTCGCGCTTAGCCAGATCAGCAGCCCCGGCAGCTTTGAGATCGTGGCAGAGCTTGTGGACGATACCGAAACAGGCGCAACGCGGCTGAACGGCGTCAGCATCCTGGATGGACAGGGTGTCTGGATGACAATTGATCAGCTTGTCGTCGACTGGAACAGCAGTCGCATCTTGCGCGGTGAACTTGCTCTCAATGAGATTCTGATCCGTGGGATGAATGTGGCGCGGGCCCCTGCCGCGGGTTCCGAAGCGCCAGAGCTTGATGTTGAGCAGACCCAAGGCACACCATCCCCTTTTGACTGGCCGCGTGCACCGATCCCTGTGGTGCTGAATCAGCTGGTGATGGAAGATATTCGCATCGGGCCGGACGTATTCGGCCATACAATCACGTTCGACGCATCTGGCCGTGCCGCCGATCAGGATGATGAGCAGCGTTTGGTTCTGGATGTCGAGCGCACTGACGAAATTTCCGGCCAAATCGCAATCGAGTACCTTCGCGATTTCGCCGCCGATACTCTCAATGTCGACCTTACGGCGCAGGAAGAGCCTGGCGGTCTGGTCGCGACACTCGCGGGTCTTCCGCCGGGAAGCGCATCGAACGTTACGCTCCAGGGCGAAGGAACCCGAACCGCGTTTGATTTGAGCTTTGATGCGCAAAGCGATGCCGTTTTCGAGGCGACTGGTACCGCGACGGTCAGCACGGTCGCGCCGCTTAGCGCGATTGCCGATTTCTCGGTCGATGCCGGTCCACAGTTTCCGGCGTCCCTCCGGCCCATTGTGGGGGAGACTGCGACATTCTCCGCCGATATTGCCGAAGGCGATGACCAGATCGTTCGCGTGCGCCGGTTACGACTTGAAAGCCCCGCGTTGGGGCTTGAGGCGACCGGCACGTTTAATCGCGCGACCGCCTCCTCCGATCTCGCTGTGTTCCTGGATGCGGGGCGCGATCTGGCGGCGCTGACACCGGGAGCGCGGTTTGAAACAGTGACATTCGAAGGCCGCGTGACCGGCCCGCCAGATGACTTGCGCGCGCAGGGTCAGGCAACGGTGGCGGAGTTGCGCTCTGCAATTGTCGATGCAGAAGCCGTTGTTCTCGATATCAACGCAACCCGTGTGGGGGAGGTTCTGAACCTCACCGCCAACGGCGATGGGCGCGGATTGCGGCTGGATGAACTGGACGAAAATACACTTGGCGAAGCGTTTCTACGGCTCGATCTCAGGCAGGATCCCGAAGGGATTGAGCTGCGCCGCCTATTGCTGGAAAGCCCGGTTCTGGAACTCACGGCGGCTGGGCAAACAACCCTCGATTTCCTGAACCTCAATGCCAATCTCGCGGTGGAGACGAGCGATCTCGGACAGATCACCCGTGCATATGATTTCCCGGCCACCGGCACGCTGACACTTGATGCAGATGTTCAGCGCGTGAATGGCGTGGTGAGCGGCACGGCCGCCGGCAGGCTCTCAAACTTTGCCTCCACCCCGGCTGACGCAGAGTCGGTGGATCTGAGAATTGATCTGGGGCAGGAGGCTGAAACCATCCGGGCAACACTGCGTGCTGATGCGGATGGACTGCGCCTCGACCAGATCGACCCGTCCATCCTTGGGGAAAGCCGTCTGGGGCTCACCGTGCTTCTCGAACCTGATACGATCACGTTGCGTGATGCGTCTTTGTCCGCGCGGCCGTTCCAGCTTGAAGCGACCGCCGATATGGACCGAGACACCGGGGCACTGCGCTTCGACTATGACTTGCGCACCCGTCAGCTTGCGCCCATCGCCGCAGCATATGACGTGCCCGCTGGCGGCCAATTGCGCAGCACAGGCATGGGCGCGCTGACAGACGGCGTATTGGATACGACCGTTGAGGTGGTGTTGGAGCGTTTGCGTTACGCGAACCTCGCGACAGGCGAACAGATTCTTGTGAATGCCAATGTTACAGGCGCTGGCGACTACGACATCGTCCTTGACCTGCGCGGGCGCGGTGTCGAGGGGTTCGACCTCTCCGCCGCCGATCTGGGTGAGGTCAGTGTGCAGGCTGAAGGCTTGGTCGGACCCGACGTGCTGGCGGTGAACAGCTTCAATCTGTCGTCACGTCTGCTCGACGCGACCGGGCGCGCTCAACTTGATCCGACCAGCGGTGATGCTGAAGGCGCTGCAACCTTGGCGGTCTCGGAGCTTGCGCCGTTGTCTGCCTTGATCGGGCAGGATGTGTCGGGCCGTGCAGCTTTGGAACTCGAAGGCGGCCGACGTGGCGGTGTTGTGGAGCTGACGGCCAATGGTGGATTGGGCGATTTCACTCACCCGCTGGCCGATGTTGGGCAGGGTCGGTTCGAGGCATCTCTCAGACAGGCAAGCGGCACGACGGAGCTTTCTGCCGATGCGGCCCTGCGTGCCTTGCGCGTTGATCAAATTGGACCGGAGATTTGGGGTGCAACCACGTTGCGCGTCGATGCAACGATGCTGCCTGAAGGAGTGATCGTTGAGCAGGCCCGGGTCGAATCCGACGCGCTCGACCTGACTGTTTCAGGCGATCTGACGCCAGACGGACCTGGCCTCGACTATGAAGCCACTGTGCCGCAGATCGCGCCCATCGCACAGGCCTATGCCCAGGACGCCTCTGGCGCGGTTCGCCTCACGGGGACTGCCCGTCCGGGCGAGCCTGTGCAGGCCACCGGCACCTTGGCCGCGACCGATCTGACCTATAACGGCACGCGCTTTGGCACATTGCGCCTGACCCATGATGTTGAGATTGATGAGCAAATCAACGCGTCGCTGCAACTGGTTGGTGAGGGTGGTACACTTGCTGATACCAACCTGTCAGCAAACGTGACGGCCAACCTGCCCAGCGTTCGGGTGGATGGGCTTCAGGGGCGTGTCGCTGGGCAGCAAGTCAATGGCGCTGTGGCGGCGGATCTTTCGGCGGGTCCGCGTTTGGATGGCTCAGTGAATCTGACCAGCGTGGATCTGGCTGCCCTCGACCGGGCGCTGGGTCTCGGAGCTCAGTTCGAAGGTTCGGGGTCGCTGACACTCACGCTGGAGGGCGGTACATCCCAATCGGCGGCGCTCACGGGCGGCTTGCGAAACATAGGGGCGGGCGCCACCCGGCTCGCAGGCATCGACCTGAGCGCGCGGCTGGATGATCTGTTTGGTGCGCCGCGGGTGCAGGCCGATCTTTCCACATCTGGTCTGACGGCCGGACAGGTCGTGATCGACGGGCTGAGCGTTCAGGCGAATGGACCGCTCACCAGCCTGCGCGTCGCTGGTCAGACAGAAGGCGCGCTGGGGACGATCCCGATCTCCCTCGACCTGGCTTCCACCATTGCCTTGGGTGATGGTGCGACGCGGGTCACGCTCGATACGCTCTCTCTGATCGTTGAGGAAGATGAGACCTCTCTCACCCAGCCCCTCACCCTGCTTTTGCGCAATGGCATTATCGACGGTGGCCCGCTCGAGATTCTGTTGCCCGGCGGCGGCCAAATCCTTGGCGAGGTCGATCTGATCGGAGGCGGTCTCGTTGGGGAGCTTCGCATTGCGAACGCTGATTTGGGAGCGATGACAGAGCCCCTGCCAGTAAGCATCTCGGGCGGTCGTATGAACTTGAGGGCCAGCTTCGACACCCGCCCCGGTCGCGCAACCGCCGAGCTGCGAGGTGCCTTTGATAAGGTGCTGGCGACCGATATCCTCGATGAAGGCTCGGCTGTGAATGCCACCGTCTCAGGCGACTGGGACGGACGGCGCTTCGTAACCGAAGCGCGGATACAAGCCGAAGTCGGGGAGCCCTTTGTGATAACGGCCGATCTGCCCGTGCGCGCCGGGCCTGGCCCCATCCCAAGCGTGCAGATGAATCAACCTTTCACCAGCGAACTTCGCTGGGCTGGGGAACTGCGTCCGCTATGGGCACTTGTGCCGGTTTCAGGTCAGATCCTGTCCGGGCTTGCAACTTTGGATCTTGAACTCAGCGGATCGCTCTCCGCACCCAGCGTGGGGGGCAACATCTCTGTCTCTGACGGACGGTACGAGAATCTCGATGCCGGTCTCATTCTGACGGAACTTACTGTTATCTCCGACTTTTTTGAGAATGACATCCTAACTCTTCTGATCAATGCCAGCGACGGCGGGTCGGGGGAGTTGTTCGGACAACTCGACATCCGGGCAGGCGACGGCCCGATAACCGTCGCGTCGCAATTTGAGGCCATCGACGCCGTGCTGATCCGGCGTGATGATCTTAGTGCTCAGCTGAGCGGAACTGTCGGGATCGCGGGCCCGCTAAATGACCTGGTCGTTGAGGGTGATGTCGAGATCGACCGCGCAGAGCTGCGCCTCGTAAACTCCTCCCCGCCAGAGATCGTGACCCTCGGCGACATCCGCATGATTGGTGACGATCCCCCACGTGAAGCGCCGCCACCGCCTGCGATCCTGCGGCTCGACGTCGATGTGCGGGCTGCAGACGGGGTGTTCGTGCGCGGACGCGGACTTGAATCCGAATGGCGCGTTGCGCTGGATATTCGCGGAACGGCGACCCAGCCGCGCATTCTCGGCTCGGTTGAGCGGTTGCGCGGAACGTTCAGCCTGCTTGGCCGCAGCTTCGATCTTTCGCGCGGAGAGGTCGTGTTCAACGGTGGGGCCAAAATTGATCCACAACTCGACATTGCCCTGACGCGGGCTGACCGGGATCTTGTCGGCCAGATCCTTGTAACCGGCCCCGCAAGCAACCCGACGCTCAGCTTCGCGTCCGAGCCTGCGCTGCCTGAGGAGGAGGTTCTGCCCCAACTCCTGTTCGGCACGTCACAGCAAAGCCTCAGCGCGGGTGATGCCCTTCAGCTTGCAGCGGGTATTGCGACCCTTGTGTCCGGCAGCGCCGGTCCGCTCGATGTTGTGCGCGGCGCGCTCGGCGTGGATGTCTTGCGGATCGAGGGTGGTTCCGAAGGGCAGGCCGCCAGCCTCACTGTCGGCAAAACACTGGGAGAGGGGATCTTTGTCGGTGCCCGAACTCAGGCAGATGGGACGAGTGCGATTCGCATTGAATTGGATGTTTTTGAGAACATCACCGTCGATGCCGAGATTTCGACGGGCGGTGACAGTTCGTCTGTCGGGATCACCTATTCAACGGATTTCTAGCGCGCAGCCAGAATGATGCGCGCCTTGTCCAGATCCTTATGCATCTGGGCAATCAGCGGCTCCATACCTTCATATTTCAGCTCGGGCCGCTGAAATTCGATCAGCGCAACCGACATCTCTGCATCATAGAGGTCGCCGTCAAAATCGAGGAGCATGACCTCCAGATTGGGCGCGTTATCCCCGAATGTCGGGCGTGAGCCGAGCGAGGCCACGGCATCATAACTTCCCTTGTGCGGCCCGGTCAGAACGTCTGCACGGCAGGCATAAACGCCGAAAGCTGGCAGATGCAGCCCCGCCATGGACAGGTTTGCGGTCGGGAAACCCATCTCGCGACCGCGCTTGAACCCATGCTCCACAACGCCCTCAATCCGATGCAGGTGGCCTAGCATTGAAGCCGCATCTTGTGGACGCCCCTCGGACAGGGCCATGCGGATCGCCGTCGATGAAATCTCCACCCCGTCCGCCTCAAGCAATGGCGCGACGGTCAGGTCAAAAGGCGCGCGGGCAAGCGTTTCCACGTCACCGGCACGACCCTTTCCGAACCGGAAATCCGCACCCACCACCAGATGAGAGATACCAAGTCCGCCAATCAAAACATCGTTGATGAACGCTTCAGGGGTCAGCCCTGCGAGTGCAGCGTCAAAGGGCACTTCGTAAAGCTGATCGACGCCGAGCTTGGCCAATCTGTTCGCACGGGCGGTTGCATTCATCAGTCGGAATGGCGGCGCGTCTGGTGCAAAAACCTGACGCGGGTGCGGCTCGAACGTGACAACACCCAGGGGCGCATCCGCGCGACGGGCAAGATCGAGCACGGACTGATGGCCAAGGTGCAGCCCGTCGAAATTGCCCATGGCGACAGATGCGCCGCGTGCGTCATCGGGCACGGAGACAGAATGATGGACCTGCATGGACCCCCCGGCGCACCGGGTGATGCGCTCAGTCGAACTTCGCGGACGGGGCCAGCACCAGTGCTTCCCCTTTCAGCACAACCGTATCGCCTACACAGACTTTGCAATCAAGCGTGACCCGACGCTTCGCGTAGTCGATGCTTGCCACTGTAACCGTCGCTTCGGCGTGATCGCCGGGACGGACCGGTGCCATGAATTTCAGGCTCTGCCCCAGATAGACTGTGCCGTGACCGGGAAGCTGTTCCCCGATGACGGCAGAAACCAGACCGGCGGTCAGCATCCCGTGCGCGATAACACCGCCAAAGATCGTGTCTTGCGCATATTCCTCGTCCAGATGCACCGGGTTGTGGTCGGTGGACAGCTCGGCAAAGGCCTCAATCTCGGCCATGCCAATGGTCTTGCCGACGGAGCGCGACATACCGACCTGTAACTCTTCGATGACGATCGTGCCCTTGGGCAGATTATGACCCGTATCCAACATGAATCGCTCCTTTGTGCATCTGCGAAGAGATATAGCGCAGAAATTTTATTGCGCAAGGAAATTTCATGATTGATGGGTTTGGAGATATAATAGTCTGCGTCTGGATTGGTGTCGTGGGGTCAAACCCGCCCGAATACCTCCTGCACGATCTGCTCCAGCGATGCTTGGTCAACCGCATCGAACGCATCCGGGGTGTCGCTGTCCACGTCCAGCACCGCAATCACCTCTGCCTTTTTGTTGAAGACCGGAACGACAATCTCCGAGCGGGTGGAGGAGGCGCAGGCGATATGGCCGGGAAAGGCATCGACATCTGCCACCAGTTGCGTGGTCTGCTCACGCGCGGCAGCACCGCAAACCCCGCGCGAAAACGGAATGACAAGGCAGCCATGCCCCCCCTGATAAGGCCCGATCTTCAACAACTCCGGCGCGACGACCCGGTAAAATCCGGTCCAGTTGAAGTGCTCAAAGCTATGGTGCAGCTCGCATGCGACAGTCGCCATCAGGGCAATAGGATCGTCCTCCCCTTCACATAGGGACGTGATTGCGGCATGAACATCGGCGTAGCGGGGATGCATGGGTGTCTCCATTTCTGTCGCATGCGACATTGCGCAAGAGGACCGAGATGATCAACGCCCTTCCCCCCGAATTGCCCCCGCATCTTTTGCGAGAGGCGGTGCAGCGCGCCTTGGCTGAGGATTTGGGTCAATCAGGAGACATCACCGCGCAGGCCACATTGCGACCGCAGGCCATCGCGACGGCGCGGATCAATGCCCGCGATCCTGGCACCGTGGCCGGGTTGGAGCTTGCGCGCCTTGCTTTCGCTGAGGTCGATCCCTCCATCACCTTTGAAACGAAGCTCTCCGACGGTGATGCTCTTACAGCCGGTTTGACGATTGCAGAGATCCGCGGCCCGGCACGCGCTGTAATGACCGCAGAGCGGACGGCCCTGAACTTCCTGATGCACCTATCGGCAATTGCGACGCATACCGCCCGCTTCACTGCGGCAATCGGGGCGCATCCCGCGCGGGTTACATGCACGCGCAAGACTACACCTGGCCTGCGCGCGCTTGAGAAATATGCTGTGCGCTGTGGTGGCGGATCGTCCCACCGGATGAGTCTGGCCGACGCGATTTTGATCAAGGACAATCACATCGCGGTCTGCGGCAGTGTGAAGGCCGCGCTTGAGCGGGCCTACGCCTTTGCAGGGCATCTGACCGCAGTTGAGATCGAAGTCGATACGCTAGAGCAATTTGCCGAGGCGCTCGATGCTGGCGCGCGCATCGTCCTGCTGGACAATATGAGCCTTACCGAACTTCGCGACGCAGTTGCCCTGAACGCAGGTCGCGCGACCTTGGAGGCTTCTGGCAACGTTGATCTCGACACGGTCAGTGATATCGCCGCGACCGGCGTGGACTACATTTCCACATCAAAGATCACGATGGCGGCGGGCACGCTGGACATCGGAATGGACATTAACATCGAAGGGGACACGCTATGAGCTGGACCGACCTGCAGGCGGAAAGCGGCCACACCATCGCAGAGCTCTATGATGATGAGCGTTTTGCGGAGTTCTCGGCCACTTACGAAGACATGCTCTTCGACTATTCGCGGACGCAAATGACCGTCGCCGCGCGTGCTACCCTGTTTGGCATGCTTGAGGATCGCGACTTCGCGCAAAAACGGGCGGCCATGTACGGCGGAGCCAAGATCAACAATACCGAGGGTCGGCGCGTGCTGCACACCGCGCTGCGCCTGCCCGAGGATGCCGTACTGGATGCAGAGGGTGAAGACATAGCGCGTCAGGTTCTCGACAGCCGCGCGGCCTGCTTCGCGTTTGCCGAGGACGTGCGCTCCGGCGCTTATGCGGCGGCAGCGGGCAGCTTCACCGATGTGGTTAATATCGGGATCGGCGGATCCGATCTGGGTCCGGTGCTGGTTGCCGAGGCTTTGACCGCACATTGCGACGGACCACGCCTCCACTTCGTGTCGAATGTTGATGGGGCGGCTTTGACGCAGGTTTTCCAAAACTGCGACCTATCCCGCACGCTCTTCATCATTGCATCCAAATCCTTCGGCACCATTGAAACTATGGAAACGGCCAAGGTCGCGCTTGCCCGGATGAAGTCAGAGGTCGCCGACGCATCTGTTCATTTTGCCGCCCTGACCACAAAACCCGCACTTGCGGCTGAGCAGTTCGGCATTCCGGCGGAGCGGTGTTTTGGCTTCGCTGATTGGGTTGGTGGCCGCTTTTCTGTCTGGTCGCCCATCGGCCTGCCGCTGATGATCGGCATGGGCACCGCGAATTTCAGTGAGTTCCTTGCCGGTGCCCACGAGATCGACACTCATTTCCAGAGCGCGCCATTGGCCGAGAACCTGCCGGTTCTGATGGCCTGCGTCGGGGTTTGGCACCGCAATGGCTGCGGTTTCCCGACCCGGTGCGTCGTCCCCTATGACCAGCGTCTTGCGACCCTGCCGCAATACCTCCAGCAACTGGATATGGAGAGCAACGGCAAGCGCGTCACGCTAGACGGGGATGAGGTCGCTGTGCCGACCTCGCCGGTTGTTTGGGGTAGCGCGGGCACCAACGCCCAGCACGCTTATTTCCAGATGTTGCACCAGTCTCCCACGCCACAACCGCTCGAATTCATGATCGCGGCTGAACCGGTGGAAGAAGGGCTGGAGCACCTTCAGAACATCCTCATCGCCAATTGCTTTGCGCAAAATCAGGCCTTCGCCTTTGGTCGGACCGAGGCGGAAGCCGAAGCCCTGATGATCGAAGACGGCATGGATGCGGAGGAGGCGCGCCGCCTCGCACCGCACAGGACGTTCCCGGGCAACCGCCCCTCAACGCTTCTGCTCTACCGGGATCTGACGCCGCGCACGATGGGGCGGATCATTGCGCTGGCAGAGGCACGGTGTTTCACCGAGGGCGTCTTCTGGGGGATCAACAGCTTTGACCAATGGGGTGTCGAGTTGGGCAAGGTACTGGCCACCGGCATGCTGCCGCATGTCGAGGGCAAATTTGCCGAGGACATGGTGAACGAAGCCCTCAGCGGCCCGCTCGCCCACCTCCATACGCTTTGATCAGGCCAGCGCGGGGATAATGCTCTGCGCCAGCAAGCGATTAAGCACACCGCCATATCCACCCGACCGTGCCGGTCGGGTGGGATCCGATGTGATCGCGACTGTCAGCTCAAGCTCCGGCACGACATAGATCATCTGGCCGCCATATCCGCGCGCATAGGCCACCCGATAATCTCCGGCCTGCGCAAGAAACCAGCCGTACCCATAGTCATGACGTGAAAAAGGGGAGCGCGTCCGGGCAACCCAGCTTTCTCGCACCCAATCGGCCGGCAGGATTTGCTCGCCCTGGTACATGCCCGCATTGCGGTACATCTCGCCGAACCGCAGCATCGCACGCGGTGTGATCGCCATCTCGTTTCCGCCCAGGTAGTAACCTTGCGGGTCTCGCGTCCATGCGGGAATCTCAATGCCAAGCGGGCGCCCGATCCAATCCCGCATCAACCTCAGCAATGTCTCATCCGCGGCCACGGAAAGGGCGGCGCCCAGAATATGTGTCGAACCCGTGGAGTAGAGCATGCCCGCCCCCGGTTCGCGCACGAAATCACGTGCAAGCGCATCCGCCACCCAATTGCGACTCGACACCCACTGGCCGTAATTTGCGCCAGAGGTGCGCTCTAGCCCCGCCTGCAAGGTCACCAGATCTTCCAGAGTGATCTCTGCAGCGCGGGGATCCGCGCTGCCCGGGATCAGGGACGGGGCAACGTGGGCGAGAGGGCTATCCACATCTGCTACGACGCCACGATCCAGCGCGGCACCCAGACACGCGGCAACGAAGCTCTTAGAGACGGATTTGACGTTGGCCAGCCGGTCAGGGCCACCGCCGCGCAAGGTCTGGGCCAGAACCTCCTGCCCGGATTGCGAAATCAGCAAAGTGTGGATCTGGTCGAGCCCAGCGACTTCCGCACGCAAATCCGCAAAACGGTCCTGTGCCAGGCTCGGCGTCGCGAGGGGCAGTGCGGCAAAGCTGGCGAGCAGGTGACGGCGGTTCAATCTGGGTTGTGTCATCCTCCGCCATATGGGGCGTGCCCTCGCATTGCCCAAACCGCCGCCTGCTCACGATTCCGAGAGGCGACCGTTCAAGCCCAGCCCACAAAAAAGGCCCGAAGCACGAAGCTCCGGGCCAGTTAGAATGAGCCGGGTAAGGCAGCCCATTCCGGGGAAATCGTATCGCGGCGCAGGGAGGAGGAGCGCCGCGATTACACCGTTGGGCTTAGCCCTTGGTGAACTCGGGGTAGGCTTCCATGCCCAGCTCGGATGCATCGAGACCCATGATCTCTTCTTCTTCGCCAACGCGGATGCCCATGGTCACCTTCAGGATCATCCAGACGATGAAGGAGGTGATGAAGACGAACGCGCCGATGGACACGATGCCGACAATCTGAGCAACCCAGCCACCGGTGTAGAAGGCGACGGCGAGCGTGCCCCAGATACCGGCGATCAGGTGGACAGGGATCGCACCGACAACGTCGTCGATCTTCAGCTTGTCGAGCAGCGGAACAGTGTAGACGACGATCGCACCACCGATTGCACCGGTGATCAGCGCACCGAACAGCGACGGCGCAAGCGGCTCTGCCGTGATGGAGACGAGGCCTGCGAGGGCACCATTCAGCACCATGGTCAGGTCGACTTTGCCATAGGAAACCTGCGTCAGGATCAGCGCGGCGACCGCACCGGCTGCAGCGGCCATGTTGGTGTTGGCGAAGATGCGGGACACGTCGGTCACGTCACCCACGGTGCCCATGGCGAGCTGGGAACCACCGTTGAAGCCGAACCAGCCGAGCCACAGGATGAACGTACCCAGCGTGGCGAGCGGCAGGTTGGAGCCCATGATCGGGTTCACACGGCCGTCAGCAGAATACTTGCCGATACGCGGGCCGAGGATGATGGCACCTGCGAGTGCTGCGAAACCGCCAGCTGCGTGCACCAGAGTGGAGCCTGCGAAGTCGGAGAAGCCGAACTCGGACAACCAGCCGCCACCCCACTGCCAGGATGCTTCGATCGGGTAGATGAAGCCGGTCAGCACGATCACGAAGATCAGGAACGGCCACAGCTTGATGCGCTCAGCCAGCGTACCGGACACGATGGACGCGGTCGTCGCACAGAACATCAGCTGGAAGAAGAAGTCGGACCCAGCAGATGCGTAGTCGAGCGACGCGTCAGCTGCGGCCAGACCAACAGGCTCAAGCGACGTGATGGAGAAGAACGGGCCGAGCCAGCCAGAGATCCACCAGTCGCCCGGATACATCAGGTTGAAGCCAACCAGCCAGTACATGATGGACGCGATACCAAACAGCGCGATGTTCTTGGTCAGCTGAGTGGTGACGTTCTTAGAGCGGACGAGACCCGCTTCGAGCATGGCGAAGCCTGCCGCCATCCAGAACACCAGGAAGCCGCCCATCAGGAACAGCAGTGTGGTGAAGATATAGGGGCTGGGGTCCGCAGACGCGTCCTGCGCCAGCACAGGGGATGCAGCGAGAAGCGCGGACGCTCCGACTGCACCGATTTTCAGAAACTTGGTCATTACATGTCCCTCGTTGTCGTGTGTTCTGGGGGTCAAACTGCGTCGGCGCCGGTTTCACCGGTACGCACGCGAATGGCTTGCTCAACGTCGAGCACGAAGATCTTGCCGTCACCGATCTTGCCGGTCTTGGCAGTGTTCGAGAGCGTCTCGACGGTCTGATCGACGATCGCGTCGTCCACGACCATCTCCAGCTTCACCTTCGGGACGAAGTTCACGACGTATTCTGCGCCGCGATAAATTTCGGTGTGACCGGCCTGACGGCCGTAGCCTTTGACTTCAGAAACCATGAGGCCCTGAACGCCGATGGTGGTCAGTGCTTCGCGCACTTCCTCCAGCTTGAATGGTTTGATGACCGCGATGATAAGCTTCATTCTGATCCCTCATGGACTTATTGGCTTTCGCGGCTTTCTATGCAATTTGTGTGCCAATAGGGCCGAAAATCGCGTAAGCATCAGAAAAACAAGGATATAAAAAAACACCGGCACCTTGTCGTTCGTGCTTCGATTCAGTTGTGCCTAAAATTTGATCAGCAAAATCCCGCCGATCAAATTTTAGGCACTTGTATTGCTCAGAATTTGATCGCAGCAAAATCGCGCCCCTTCGCAACGGCGCAAAAAATCACTATGTTGGAACGAAACCGCCCGAACAGAGGCTGGCGAGCAGATGACCAAGGCAAAATCGACCCCGCCGCGCAAGCGTCGGAACATCGTTGTGCGCGCGATCACCGGGGTGTTTCGGCTGATGCGCTGGATTGTGCTGCGTTTGATCCTGATTGGCGGCCTCACGGTCGCGGCGTCAACGGCGTGGGTCTTGGTCCAATTGCCAGAGGCTAACGAGCTGCTCGATGGACGCGAGCGCGGCTCGGTTACCATGTTGGACCGCAATGGCCGGGTCTTTGCCTGGCGCGGTGAGCAGGGGGGCGTGCTGTCCTCCCAGGAAATGTCAGAAGACTTGCGCAACGCGGTCGTCGCGACAGAGGACAAGCGCTTTTATTGGCACTTCGGGCTAAGTCCCCGCGGTATTGCTGGCGCGATCCGCATCAACCTGCGCGAAGGCCGATCCGCGCTTTCAGGTCACGGTGGGTCCACGATCACGCAGCAGGTGGCCAAGCTGGTCTTCCTGTCCGACTACCCAACCATGACCAGAAAGCTGTTGGAGATCCCCTATGCCCTGGCAATGGAGATTGCCTACACCAAAGAGGAGATCCTCTCGATCTACATGAACCGCGCCTATCTTGGCGCGTCTGCAAACGGGTTTGAGGCTGCCGCGCAGCGCTATTTCGGGATCAGTGCGCGCGAGGTGGATGTACCGCAATCCGCCATGCTGGCCGGACTGCTAACAGCGCCCAGCCGCTTTGCCCCGACCCGTGATCTGGCCCGCGCGCAGAACCGGTCTCAGGTGATCCTGCGTTTGATGCATGAACAGGGCTATATTGATGATCTGACCTTTGCGCTGGCACAGGCCAATCCGGCAGAGCTTTCGGCCAGCGCGCGCAGCCGTGCGGGTGGCTATTTCGCAGATTGGGTGATGAGCGATGGGCCAGAGTTCCTAACCCGCGAAACGGCTGAGGATGTCCGCATCGCAACCACGTTCGATCGCGACATTCAGGCGGCCGCCGAAGGCGCGCTGACCTCTGTGTTCGAAGATCTGGTGCGCGAGGGCTCGCAGGCGCAGGCTGCAATTGTGGTGATGAGCCCGGACGGGGCGGTTCGCGCGATGGTCGGTGGGCGTGCGATTGGCGGTGCGGGAACCTTCAATCGGGCAACACAGGCCCTGCGGCAACCCGGTTCTGCCTTTAAGCCCATCGTGTTTGCGGCAGGTCTGGAAAGCGGCATGGACCCCAATGATCTGGTGAACGACGCGCCCATCACCTTGCGAATCCCCGGATCGGGGGATTGGTCGCCACAGAACTATACGCGCAGCTATATGGGCTATGTCACGATGTGGGAGGCCTTCGCCCGCTCTCTGAACACACCCGCTGTCCGAATATCGGAGACGACGGGACGTGGCAGTGTCATCACCATGGCGCGGTCCCTTGGTTGGGACGGCGATCTAAATGACAGTCCGGCCCTTGCCCTCGGCGCGTCCGAGACGACGTTGCTTGACCTGACCGGCGTCTATGCGGCCTTCCTTAATCGAGGTGTACGGGCAGAGCCTTACGGTTTGCTCACCCTCTCGCTGCGTGAGAGCGGCGACGTCCTGCTCGAAAATCAGGCGCCGGTACCCGTCCGCGCGATGAGTGAACGCACAGCGGGTTACATGACATGGATGATGTCACAGGTCGTCTCCTCCCCATTTGGCACAGGTCGGCGGGCCGCACTTGAGGATCGTTCAGTTGCCGGGAAGACCGGCACGACACAGGCGGCGCGCGACGCCTGGTTCGTCGGGTTCTCAGGGGACTATGTTGCCGGGGTCTGGATGGGGTATGATGACAATACGCCGCTAACCGGCGTAACCGGTGGTGGCCTGCCAGCGGAGATCTGGAAGCGCACTATGGAAGGTGTGCATGCCGGGCGCCCGGCAACGCCCTTGCCCGCTCTGGTTCCGATCGCGCCGCAGGTCGCAGCACCGGCTCCTCAGCCCGCCACGCCCGCGCCCTCACAGCAAAATGAAGCGCCAAATTTGATCGAATCCCTCCTTCGCGGGTTGTTTGGAGGATGAGGTCGCTTTCACCCGGTTTTTCCAAGGAGATCGTTCATGCGTTTGACGCTCGTTCCCACGTCGCTGCTGGCCAGCGCCCTGTTGGCCGGATGCTCCATGGCGCAGGGTGATGCTGATCCGGTCTCCGTCGCTCCGGCGACATCCGCCCAACCGGTCGCGCGTGAGGATATGGCGGTGCGTGAAGCGCGGGAGCTGAGTTTCTCGGAATGGCGCAGCAGTTTCCGTGCGCGGGCCCTTGCGGCGGGCATTGATCCTGCGCTGCACGACGCGCTTATGGCCGATGTCCGCCCGTCTTCTCGTGTGCGGGAACTTGACGGCTCACAGCCGGAGTTCGTGCGCCCGATCTGGCAATATCTGGAGCGTGCCGTCAGCGATGACCGCGTCCGCATCGGGCGCAGTCGTGCGGACCAATATGCCGGTACGCTGACTGCGATCGAGCAGCGTTATGGTACCGACAAAGAAGTGGTCCTGGCCATCTGGGGCCTTGAAACCGGATATGGAGCTGTGCGCGGAAACACCTCGGTTGTACAAGCCTTGGCAACCTTGGCTCATGAGGGGCGTCGCCGCGATTTCGCGGAACGTGAGTTGATCGACGCGATGCGTATCGTTCAGGAGGGCGACGCCAGCCCCGCGGATCTGCGCGGCTCTTGGGCTGGGGCGATGGGGCACACCCAGTTCATGCCCTCCAGCTTTCACGCCTACGCACAGGATTTCGACGGTGATGGCCGCCGCAATATCTGGTCGTCGGACCCGACCGACGCGCTGGCATCCACTGCGCATTACCTGCGGGGTGAGGGCTGGACGCCGGGCCAACCGTGGGGGTTCGAGGTCTCTCTGCCTGCGAATTTCAACTGGATCCTTGTTGACCGCTTCGTTCAGCGCCCGACAACCTTCTGGCAACAGGCGGGTGTGACACCGATCCTGGGTGGTGCGCTTCCCGACCATGGGCCAGCTTCGCTCGTCGCGCCCATGGGGGCAGGCGGGCCTGTCTTCCTGACCTATCCGAACTTCGAAGTGATCAAGAGCTACAACAACTCCACCGCTTACGCGCTGGCCATCGGCCTGATTGGCGATCAGGTCTATGGCGGGCAGGGCGTCATCGCGGATTGGCCGCAGAACATCCTGCCACTCACGCGGGCAGACCGTCGCGAATTGCAAGAGCGGCTGACCGCCTTGGGCTTCGATACAGAAGGCGCGGACGGTTTCGTTGGTCCGAATACGGAACGTGCGATCCGGCAGTTTCAGCAGGCCAATGGGTTGATCCCGGACGGGACGGCGACCGATCGTTTGCTCGTTAGGGTACGTGCCGCCGGGTAGTGCGACAGTGAGGCGGGGCTGAGCAAAGCAAAAAGGGCGCCGAACGGGCGCCCTTTCGCTATTCAAATGGCTGTCTTTGGATCAGTTGCTCTGACCTTCCACATCGACGCCGGCTGCGGCGGCCTCTTCCTCGGTCGCCTGCTCACCTTCGACCCAGAAGCCGTCATAGGTGTCACCAGAGGCGTAGGTCATAAGACCGCGGCCCTGACGCTGTCCGGCCACGAAGAACCCCTCATAGACGTCACCATTGGGATATTTTGCCGTGCCTGCACCGTCGATCTCACCTTCGGACCAGCCACCGACATATTCGAAGCCATCCGGCATGGTGATCGTGCCAGCACCCTGGCGTTGACCGTTGGCGAAATTGCCGGTGTAGATCGTACCGTCCGCATAGGTCGCCACACCGTCACCGTGGCGCAGACCGTCCTGCCAGTTCCCGGCATACTGATACCCATCATCATAGGTCATCACGCCATAGCCGTGGTTGCGCGCATCGCGGAACTCACCTTCGTAGACCAGGCCGTTATCATAGCGCGCAATGCCCTGACCCTCGATCACGCCCTCTACCCAGTCGCCGGAATAGGAAGAGCCATCGGGATAGGTGATCGTGCCGGTACCATGGCTGAGATCATTCTCGAACTCGCCTTCATAGACCGATCCGTCGGGATAGCGGACGAGCCCCGTCCCCTCGATGCGGCCCTCGACCCACTGACCTTCATATACGTAACCGTCGGTGCCCTGATAGGTGCCCATTCCATGGCGCAAATCGTTCAGGAACTCGCCCTCATAGATATCGCCATTCGCGAAAGTCGCGATGCCCGTGCCAGAGCGTTGGCCGTCGACCAGCGTCCCTTCATAGACGTCACCATTCGCCTGGGTCAGAACACCCGTGCCGTTGATCTGGTTGTCCACCCACTCACCGGTATAGGTCAGGCCATCGGGCAGGGTCAGAGTGCCCGTGCCTTCGCGAATGCCGCGCACGATATCGCCTTCATAAACAGCGCCGTCGGGATAGGTGATCGTCCCGCTGCCGTCCTTTGTCCCATCAACCCATGTCCCGGAATAGCGGTAGCCGTTGGTCGAAATCATCGTGCCTTGACCATGGTGGACAGAGTTCTGGAACTCGCCCTCATAGCGCACGCCATTTGCATAGACCGCAACGCCGGTACCCTGAATGACCGAGTCGACCCACTGGCCCTCGTAAGTACCGCCATCCGCGAAGACGATGGAGCCTTCGCCATGCGGCTCACCATTCATGAATTCGCCGGTGTAAACAGAACCGTTCGGGAACCGGGCAGTACCCTCACCCTCGATCCGGCCTTCGACCCACGTGCCGGTATACTCGTAACCGTTGGGAAGGCGGTATGTACCCTGGCCGTGCTGAAGGCCGTTCAGGAACTCGCCTTCATATACGCCGCCCGTGTCATATTGCCGTGTCTGTACGCTGCCATCAGATTGCGCATTTGCCGCAACGCTGCCCAGCGCGAGGCCGCCCAGTCCAAATGCCGCGACGGCGATATGTGAAATCCGTGTCTTCATGCGTTCATTCTGCCAGCCGAAACGATGGCCAGCCCCCTGTCAGAGTTACACCGCCCCCTCAGGCGATCCGGCAATTTGACACGATCCTATTTGCTCAATTTAAAGCTGACAACTAGCGATTGCGCCCTAAGCGGTAACATCATGCATCGGCCATTGGCCCTTGCAGAGTTATGTCTGCACACGATATGCGGCCATATTGAGGCACGCCCAAGCGCGAGAGGTGCGATATGAGCAATCGGTTCCGCCTGCTGCTGGGGCAGCTTGATCCCGTTGTTGGGGACATTCCGGGCAATATCAATCAAGCCCGCGCGCTGCACGCCAAGGGGGCCGCGGCCGACGCAGATTTCGTCGCTCTGCCAGAGATGTTTGCGACCGGTTATCAGACCGTTGATCTGGGGCGCAAATCTGCTTTCGTGGCCGAAGCGATGGCAGCCGTTGAGGCGTTGGCCGTTGAGCTTGCGACCGGTCCGGCACTGGGTATTGGCGCCCCCTATCTTGAGGGCGCCGACCTCTACAATGCTTACTACATCCTTAAAGATGGCGCCGTCTCGGCCATTGTAAAAAAGCAGATTCTGCCCAATGACAGCGTGTTCGACGAACATCGCCTGTTCACGCCGGCGCCTCCTCAGGGCCCGGTCAACATTGCTGGATTGCGCGTCGGCATCCCGATCTGCGAAGACAGCTGGCACGAGGGTCCGACGGAGACGCTTGAGGAGAGCGGCGCGGAAATTCTCGTGATCCCCAACGGGTCCCCCTACCACCGCGCCAAGCACGAGCGGCGCATGAATCACATGGTGTCCCGCGTGGTCGAAAGCGGGTTGCCGCTGGTCTATCTGAACATGGTTGGAGGACAGGATGATCAGGTGTTTGACGGCACCTCATTCGTGCTGCAATCCGATGCATCCCTTGCCGTATTGTTGCCTTCATTCGATACGGTTGAACAGATCGTAGACTTCGAACGTGGCCCGGCCGGGTGGCAATGTGTCACTGAGGCGCGCGCGCCGCTGGGCGATGACTATGCCCTCGATTATCGCGCTATGGTCGAATCGATCCGCTCATATTGGCGCAAGACAGGCTTCAAGAAGGCCCTTTTGGGCATGTCCGGGGGTGTCGATTCGGCACTGACGGCGACGATCGCCGCGGACGCGCTGGGCCCCGAGAATGTGCGCTGCGTGATGCTCCCCTCGGAATATACCTCGCAGCACAGTCTTGAGGATGCGGAAGCCTGCGCCACGGCGCTCGGCTGTCACTATGATTACGTGCCGATCTCCGGCCCGCGCGCTGCCGTGACAGACGCGCTCGCGCCGCTCTTTGCGGGAACGACCCCGGATGTGACAGAAGAGAACATCCAGTCGCGCCTGCGCGGGCTGCTGCTCATGGCGCTCTCCAACAAGTTTGGGGAGATGCTGCTGACCACGGGCAACAAGTCAGAGGTCGCGGTGGGCTACGCCACGATCTACGGCGATATGTCCGGCGGCTATAACCCGCTCAAGGACCTCTACAAAACCCGCGTGTTCGAGACCTGCCGCTGGCGCAACGCGAACCATGATCCGGCCTGGATGAAGGGCAACGCGGGCGAAGTGATTCCGACCCGCATCATCGACAAGCCGCCCTCAGCCGAGTTGCGCGAAGATCAGAAGGACGAGGACAGCCTGCCGCCCTATGAAGATCTCGACGCGATGCTTGAGATCCTGATCGAGCAGGAAGGCTCCGTCGCGGATTGTGTCGCCGCGGGCTTTGATCACGATACGGCCAAGCGGGTCGAGCACTTGCTCTACATCTCGGAATATAAGCGCTTCCAGTCGGCACCGGGCACGCGGCTCAGCACACGGGCCTTCTGGCTCGACCGGCGCTATCCGATTGCGAACCGCTGGCGGTCGGCAAAGTGAGGACGCGGACTCGACAGGCGCTGACGGTCATGAAATGGTCCGGCCCCGCTCTGCTTGCCCTTCTGGTGGTCGTGTCGCTGTGGGATGATCCGCTTTGGCTGATGATCCCCTACACGATTGCCGCGTTTGCGTTTTTTGGGGCCTTGATCTTTGGCATCCTGTTTCCCTTCGCGCTGCGCGCCATTCAGCCCTACCAACCCAAACAGCCGCGCTTCATGCACCGGCTGATCCAGTTCGTCATCGGCCCTGACGGGTAAGCTGCCCGGTGGACACAGGGCGCAACCGCCCCATCTGACCTTCCCGATATTTGCGAGGCCCCGTCATGGACATTCTTCAGGTTACATCATTGCTTATCGTGCTGGCAGGGCTGTTCGGCACGGTGAACTACCTGTTCCTGAAGCTGCCGAGCGCCATTGGCATCCTGGTCGTATCACTGATCGCCTCGGTCGTGATCATCGCCTTTGACTGGATCGCGCCGGGTTTCGGGATTGGCGATACGGTGCGCGACGGCGTGACCGGCATTGCCTTCTCAGACGCGTTGTTAGAGGGGATGCTGGGCCTGTTGCTGTTTGCAGGGGCGCTCCACGTCTCGCTCGATGATCTGAAAAAGCAGGCGCCGCTTGTCCTGCTGATGGCCACGATTGGCGTGGGTCTTTCCACCCTCGTCGTTGGGACGGCGTTCACGCTGCTCACAGGTATGCCACTTTTGATCGCGATGGTGTTCGGGGCGCTCATCTCCCCAACAGATCCAGTCGCGGTACTCGGCGTGTTGCGAGAGGCGAACCTGCGTAAGTCTCTGGAGACAAAGATCGCGGGGGAAAGCCTGTTCAATGATGGCGTCGGCTATGTCGTCTATCTGGTGCTGGTCGCACTCGCCTTCCCGGCCGATGATGGCCATGCAGCGACGTTCGGCAGCGCCGTGCTGCTGTTCCTGCAAGAGGCCGTGGGCGGCGCCGTTATGGGTGGTCTTCTCGGCTGGCTCACTTTCCGCCTGATGCGGCGGGTGGATGATTACTCACTGGAGGTTCTGCTGACCCTCGGCCTTGCCTTTGGCGGCTACTCGCTCAGCCTGGCGCTGCACCTCTCCGCCCCGATCATGGCGGTCGTCGCGGGTCTGTTCATCGGCCATGTCGGCACGCGGTACGGCATGTCAGAGATTACGCGCGACTATGTAGACAGCTTTTGGAAGCTGATTGACGAGATCCTCAATGCCGTCCTCTTCCTGTTGATCGGGTTCGAGGTTTTTGCCGTCGCCTTCAATCAGGAGGTGCTGGTCACCGGTGCGCTCGCCATCTTCTTCGCCCTGCTCGCCCGTCTTGCCGCCGTCGCCGTTCCGGTGCTGATGCTGCGGCCGTTCAAACGGCATGAGCGCGACGTGATCCCGGTGATGACATGGGGCGGGCTGAAGGGGGGCATCTCGATCGCCCTCGCGCTCGCCCTGCCCGACAGTGAGTGGAAACCGCTCATCCTGGGCGCGACCTATATGGTCGTGATCTTCTCAATCATCGTACAGGGCCTGACCGTAGCACCCCTCGCACAACGCCTCGCCCAATCCGCATGGGTGACCAATGGACGCGATGACTGACCGCCGGAACAGCTAGTAGAGCCGCGCCTGCTTTAGCCACTTCATGGTAGGCACCCGCAGCCCAGCATCGAGGATCGCCCGCCGCAGGCAGTCGGAGATAAAGGGGACATCATCTATTCGCTCTTCAAACCAAAGGTCTGGCCCAGCATTCGCTTTGGTAGCATCCAATCCAATCACAGTTTGAGAATTTCGGTATGGCACCTCCGCCATTAGTGGAGGGTTTTCCATCCATGCCTTGCGGATACGAAAGCTGACACCGCTGCATCTATCGTCGATCAACGAGTTCTTCCGTTCCCGCACATGCAGCAGACCCCAGCGTCCGGGTACTGGGCGCGTGAGATCTGGTTGTTTGAGACCAGAGGGGGAACTGAGTTGTTTGCCTAAGCCCTCGTACATCGGCAGCTCAAGAACCTGGCTTGCGCCAAGTTCAAAGTCTGTAAACAAATCAATCATCGCGCCGGAAATGAGAATTCCTCTCATCGTCATGGGACCAAGATCATCGAATTCCCGGTCGCTTCGGCGGTTCGGATCGGACACAAAAAGGCAATCTGGTCCAGCTTTTCTCCCAAATTTGATTTCGCGTTGGCGCAGCTCTTTGCTTAACCTCCCGATGACTTGGACTGGATCTTGACCAGTGTCAGCGTAAGCAGCAACCGGCGCCCGACAATGATCTTCCTCCCAAAACCCCTCGAACCACCAGACCGCTTCGGACGTCATCCTGAACCTCTTTCAAGCAAAAAACCGACCGGATCGCTCCGGTCGGTAAGTGGGTTCCACAGGCGTGAAACCGGGCATTGCATGCGGATCAGGCCGGGGCCATTTCCGCGCGGATCTGCTGGCGCAAGAGGTCAATCGGAACCCAGTCGCCAGAGCGCTTGAACGTCCAATATGTCCAGCCATTACAAGATGGTGCGCCCTCCAAAGCCGCGCCCACCTGATGGATCGATCCCTTTGTGTCGAAGGCCACGAGAGTCCCGTCGGCGCGCACCTTCGCTTTATGCCGCCCGTTGAGCGAGCGCAGTTCCGCCCCCACGCGGAGCAGCCCCCGCTCAACGAGCGTGCCGAACGCGACGCGGGGCTCAGCCCGTTTGGAGGTGGAGACCTCCAGCGCGTCGCGGTCATACCGTTTGATCGCGGCGAGGCGTTTTTCCGCAACCTTGCGGTACGCAGCCTCCCGTTCGATCCCGATGTAATGGCGGCCCAGACGTTTCGCGACCGCACCGGTCGTGCCGGTGCCAAAGAACGGGTCGAGCACAACGTCGCCCGGCTTGGTTGAGCCGATGAGCACGCGGTGCAGAAGGCTTTCCGGTTTCTGTGTCGGATGGGCCTTGTCGCCGTTGTCATCTTTCAGACGCTCATTGCCATTGCAGATCGGCAGCACCCAGTCAGAGCGCATCTGCACGCCTTCGTTCAGCGCCTTCAGCGCCTCGTAGTTGAAGGTGTATTTCGCGGTATCGGACTTCGCCGCCCAGATCATCGTCTCATGCGCATTGGTCAGACGCTTGCCGCGGAAATTCGGCATCGGGTTCGATTTGCGCCAGACCACATCGTTCAGAATCCAGAACCCCGCGTCCTGCAGGGCGGAGCCGACGCGGAAGATGTTGTGGTAAGAGCCGATAACCCAGATTGCGCCATTGGGCTTAAGCAGGCGACGGGCGGCGGCGAGCCATTCACGGCTGAATTTATCGTAAGAATTGAAAGAGTTGAAGCGATCCCAGTGATCGTCCACCGCGTCGACTTTGGAGTTGTCGGGGCGATGCAGCTCCCCTTTCAGCTGCAGGTTATAGGGCGGATCGGCAAAGATCAGGTCGACGGAATTCTCGGGCAGCGCGTTCATGCGCGCGACGCAATCCCCGTCCAGAATGACGTCCAATGGCAGGTCGCCTGTATCGTTTTTCTGCCGGATCGCCATGTCATGCCCCTTATCTGGTTGTTGGGGACAAAATGACCGATTGAGTGATTCGCCGTCAATATTGTTATGAATCAGTCGGTTAAATAATTTTCTTGAACCAATATCTTGTGTATGGGTGCGAAGGTCTTGCGATGATGTGGTGTTACGCCATAGCGGCGCAGGCCATCCTGATGCGCTTTTGTGCCGTATCCCATGTTCGTCTCCCAGCCATAGCCCGGAAACTGTTGCGCCAGTGCCACCATCATTCGATCTCGTGTGACCTTCGCCACAATCGACGCCGCCGCAATGCTGGGCGACAAGCTGTCCCCCTTCACGACCGTGGCGCTGGCGCAGGGGAGGTTGCGCGGGGTTTTGTTGCCGTCGATCAGGGCGAAAGCCGGATGCTCGGGCAGGGCTTTGACTGCTTTGGCCATGGCCAGCAGCGAGGCTTGCAGGACGTTGAGTTCCTCAATCTCGCGCAAGGTGCCCTCTCCAATTCCTACATGGCAGGTGCTTAAGATTTCGTCATAGAGCGCCTCGCGCCGTTTCGCGCTGAGCTTTTTGGAGTCGTTCAGGCCGCTTGGCGCATCCGGCCCCAGGATCACCGCAGCCGTGATGATGGGACCGGCCCAAGGGCCACGCCCGACCTCGTCCACACCACAGACGGGGCCGTGATGGGCATAGCGGGCATCGAAGGCGGGATCAGGAGCGTTTTGCATGCTTCGTCGTGCGTCAGCACTGTCCGCGTGGCAAGCCCCTAAAGTGCCCCTTCAAAGACCTGACATACACCATCCGATGCAGGAGCGCCGCCCCGTGGGGGCGCAACGATGGCTGCCGGGCGGGTGCGATGAGGCTAAGGCTTTTTTGCGCGCGTGCCACTAGAACAGAGTGAACTGATCGCCCTTGCGCGGTGGGCGGGCAAAGCGGGAGCAATCGAGCGGTGCGATCCGGCGGCGCAGGCCGTGCCGCTTCATCGCGGCCTCGTACCGCCGGGCGATCAGGTTGGCGTAGACGCCCTCGCCCCGCATCCGCTTGCCCCATTCCGCGTCATAATCCTTGCCGCCATGCATTTCGCGGACCTGCGCCATGATGCGGTGAGCACGGTTCGGATAATGCTCTGCCAGCCAATCGCGAAACAGGGGTGAGACCTCATGCGGTAGGCGCAGAACGACGGACGAGGTCCAGCTGGCCCCGGCGCTGGCGCAGGTTTCCACAATCTTTTCAATCTCATGATCGTTGAGCGCGGGGATGATGGGGGCCATCATGAAGCCCGTGGGCACGCCTGCGCGGGCCAGTGCGCCAATGGCGCGCAGCCGCACCTGCGGGGCCGCTGCCCGTGGCTCCAACAATCGGGACAGCTTGGCATCTAGCGTCGTGACCGAAATGGCGACCTTGGCCAAACCCCTTCGCGCCATGCGGCCCAGAATGTCGGTGTCGCGGGTGACGAGCGCGCCCTTTGTCACGATGGCGACGGGGTGGTTCCAGGCGTCGAGCACCTCCAGCACCTGCCGCATGATGCGGTGCTGTTTTTCCAGCGGTTGGTAGGGGTCGGTGTTGGTGCCGATGGCCATGGTTGCAGGCACATAGCCCGGGCGTGCAAGCTCCTTTTCCAGAAGGGCCGCGGCATTTGGTTTGGTGAAGATCCGGCTTTCAAAATCGAGCCCGGCGCTGAGGCCCAGATAGGTGTGCGTCGGCCGCGCGAAGCAATAGACGCAGCCGTGCTCACATCCTTTGTAGGGGTTGATCGAGCGGTCAAAGGGCACGTCCGGGGACTGGTTTCGGGTGATGATGCGGCGGGGATGGTCGGTGTAGACTTGTGTGGCGACAGGGGTTTGATCCTGAGCTTCCCACCCATCATCCATGCGGTGGCGGGTGTGCGGTTCAAACCGGCCCGCATGGTTGCGGGTCGCGCCGCGTCCGCGTCTGGTCTCCGGGTCAATGTCGTCTGAAAAGAAGTCGTCCATCTGCGTTCTCCTGATGAGAACAAAATAGGAACATATGTTCGATTCGGGAAGTGTCACTTTGGCAATAGCCCCGTGCACAGGGCGTGCACCAAGCGTGCACAACCCGTGCACCGAAAGTGCACTGCGCAAAGCGTCCATGCCTTGGTGAGGAAGGAGCTTTCTGTAGGGTTAACGGAAGGGGGATTCCGTCAGGTGCGCTGTAGCTTTGCCACGTCACCGATGCGCAACGGCCTGTGGTACGGATTGGCCACAGGTCCGCATCAGTCGTAGATTGTGCCGGGTGCGAGGGTTTCGAAGGCCTTGATCTCGAACTCGTACATGCCGCTTTGATACGCCTTTTCCGCGCGGGCAATCAGCTGCCCCGCGTCGTTTCTGAAGATCGCGTGGACGGTGTGGAGCGCGCGGTAGCAGTGAGTTCCGTCGGGATAGATGAACTTGATCATTTCAGCGCACCTGCCATGGCGCGGCCTGCGGTGCGGCCCGAGAAGACGCAGCCGCCCAGGAATGTGCCCTCAAGGCTGCGATAGCCGTGGACGCCGCCGCCGCCGAAGCCGGACGCCTCACCCGCGGCATAGAGACCTGGCATCGGCTCCCCGGTTTTGCCGAGCGCGCGGGCAGAAAGATCGGTCTCGATCCCGCCGAGGCTTTTGCGGGTCAGGATGTTGAGGCGCACGGCGATCAGCGGGCCGTTGTCCGGATCAAGGATCGGGCCGGGTTTTGCCGTGCGGATCAAACGGTCGCCGCGATAGTTGCGGGCGGCATGGATCGCGGCCATTTGCGCGTCCTTGGTAAAGGCATTGGTGGCGTTGCGGTCGCGTGCCTCGATCTGTTCGCGCAGACGGTCGAGCGGAACTTCTACAGTGCCGACGCGGTTCATGCCCGCGACGAGCTCTTCCAGATTGTTTGCGACAACGAAATCCTCGCCATGTTCCTTGAACGCCTCGACAGGCCCCATCGCCCTTTTGCCGAAGGCGCGGCCGATGACCTGCCGCCAGCTTTTGCCGGTGAGGTCGGGGTTCTGTTCGGAGCCCGACAGGGCGAATTCCTTCTTGATGATCGCCTGATTGAGCACGAACCAGGTGTAGGGCTGGCCGGTCTGGCAGATATGTTCGAGCGCGCCGAGGCTGTCGAAGCCGGGAAAGTTTGGCACTGGCAAACGTTCCCCATGGGCGTCGAACCACATGGAAGAGGGGCCGGGAAGGATGCGGATGCCGTGGGCGGGCCAGATCGGATCCCAGTTCCGCACACCCTCCACATAATGCCACATCCTGTCGCGGTTGATCAGGTTGACGCCTTGCGCATCTGCGATGTCGAGCATGCGGCCATCGACGTGATCCGGTACGCCGGAGACCATGAATTCCGGTGGTGTGCCAAGGCGCGCGGGCCAGTGTTCACGCACCTTGTAATGGTTGCCGCCGATCCCGCCGGAGGAGAGCAGCGTGACAGGTGCGCGCAGCTCAAATGTGCCAACCTCGTCGCGGTTGGTCTTGCCCCCGCGCACGGCATTGTCCGGGGCGAGGGTCGCGCCATGAACGCCCTCGACCACGCCATTGGTGATGATCAGGCCATCGACCCGGTGGCGAAAGGCGAAGCGCAGCTTGCCGGTTTTCGCGGCCTCCTGCACCCGCTGAACGAAGGGGTCGATCACGCCCGGTCCGGTGCCCCATGTGATGTGGAAGCGGGGGACGGAGTTGCCATAGCTTTCCGCGCTTACCCCGCCCCGTTCGGCCCAGCCGACGATGGGGAAGAACTTGAAGCCCCGCTCCATGAGCCATGAGCGTTTTTCACCCGCGGCGAATTCGAGATATTTGTCGGCCCATTGGCGCGGCCAGCCATCCTCGTTCCGGTCAAAGCCTGCGGTTCCCATCCAGTCCTGCCGGGCGAGCTCGAAACTGTCCTTGATGCCCATGCGGCGCTGTTCGGGACTGTCTACAAGGAACATGCCGCCCAGTGACCAGAAGGCTTGTCCGCCCAGATGCTGCTCAGGCTCCTGATCCACGACCAACACGGATTTGCCCGCGTCGATCAGTTCGCAGGCGGCAACCAACCCGGCGAGGCCCGCCCCGATGATGAGTGCATCTGCGTCCATGGCTCAACTCCCCTCGATCCCTTTGGTCGAAAGACTATGCGAGGTGCGGGGGAATTGAACAGATGACTTAACGTCAGCGCGGCTGCGGGTTCGTTCCGGCCTTGTAATCGGACCAATCGGTGATGTCGGGGTAGAAGCGCCGGCGCCATGCCTTGACCCGCTTGTTCATCACCCGGCGGAAAAGCAGCGGGTTCAGCGCAAGAACCGTCATCACCGGATAGCCGAAGGGAAGCTGCGGGGCGTCCGTCTCGTCATAGGCCTGCAACAGCGGGAAGCGGCGGTCGGGCTTGTAGTGATGATCCGAATGGCGCTGAAGGTTGATGAGGAACCAGTTGGAGACGCGGTGATTGGCGTTCCAGGAATGGTGCGGCTTCACATGCTCGTATTTCCCGTCGCCCAGATGACGGCGGGTCAGGCCGTAATGCTCGATATAGTTGGTGAGCTCGAGGTAAAGCACGGCGACGAAAGCCTGCAGCGCGAAGAGGCCGAGGCCGAACAGGCCGCCGATCAGGTAGGCGAGGGCGGCGAACAGGGCGGTTGCGATGATGTAGCGCCAGTAGGGATTGGACGCGTCCCACGCGCCCTTGCCCTTGCGGGCGAGCAATGCCGCCTCGGCCCGGAAGCCGCTGACGACCTGCTGCCAGAGCACGCGGGGGAAGAAGGTGAAGAAGCTTTCATTATAGCGGGCCGTGACCGGGTCGCGCGGCGTGGCAACATAGCGGTGATGCACCAGCACATGTTCCGAGCGGAAGTGCCCGTAGCAGACCATGGTCAGCAGGAACTCCCCCAGCCGCGGCTCCCACCGGTTGCGCTGATGGATCAATTCGTGGCTGAAGTTGATGCCGATGGCCCCGGTTGCGACGCCGATCACGGCGAAGAGGGCAATCGCCTCCCACCGTTCAAGCGTGCCGTTCACCGCCCACCAGATTGCGCCGAAGACGATGACAAACTGCATCGGCGGCCAGACCCAGGTGACGAGCTTATGCCAAAACAGGTGACGGTCCTGCGTCATGGGGTCCGCGTTCGAGGTGTCGTGGCTGAGTACGGCATCGAGGAACGTGATGACGACGATGGTGTAGGTTGTCACTGCTGCGAGCCACCAGCCGCCATTGAGGGCCGCAAGCAGGATCAGCGGCACGAGTGACAGGGACATCCAGAACGGCAAGGCGGGTGCAGGCATAATAGCGAATTCCTTAGCACAGGGTGAGCGGACTGTGCAGTCCCCGGTGCCACGGATCAAGAAAAATGTAGCGGTCGCTACATTACGCTGCGTAGGCGCGTTCGACCTCGATCAGCTTTTGCTTGCGCCATAGCCCGCCGCCATAGCCTGTGAGCGATCCATCTGCCCCGATCACCCGGTGGCAGGGCACGATCAGGGCCAGTGGATTGGCCCCGTTGGCCCGGGCGACAGCGCGCGTCGCTGTGGGCTGCTCAATCTGGCGGGCGAGGTCGCCATAGCTGACGGTTGCACCGGCCGGAATTGTGCGCAGAGCCGCCCAGACCTTTTGCGAGAAGGGCGTACCAAGTGGGCTGATCGGCGTCTGGAACGTGGGGGAGGTGCCGGCAAAGAAGGCCTCAAGCTCCTTCGCGATCTGGTCGTGCGTCGCGAACCGGCCAAAGCCAAGAGACCCGCGCGCGGCCTTGCGTAAATCCGCCAGCTCTTTGGGCAGGGCCTTACGGTCGATGAATTCGAGGAGGTGCAGTGCCTTGGCGTCAGCGACCGCGATCATCGGGCCGAGCGGTGTTTCCACCCAGTCCGCGCGCAACAGGGCGTCTTTGGCAAGGTTGCCCGGCGCGTCGCCAAGGAGTTTCGCGAAAGCCTCGCGAAACGCGCTGGGCGACTCAAAACCTGCGTCGATCTGGGCGTCGATCACGCGCCCTCCGTCCGACAGGGTCTCGAAGCCCCGGCGCAGGCGGTCGAGCCGGACCATTTCGAGGAACGTCAGCCCGTAATGCCGCTTGAAGGCCCGGCGGGCTGTGGAGGGGTCAACGCCAAGGGCGGCGACATCTCCTTCACGCCAGCGATGGTCGGGGCGGGCTGCGAATGCGTCAAGCAAGGTCTGGATGACCGGCTCGCTTTGTGCGGCTGGTTTCAGCGGGTGGCAGCGCTTGCAGGGGCGGAACCCGGCCTCCATGCAGTGCGCCACCGTCTCGAAGAACGCGCAGTTTTCGGGTTTGGGCGTGCGGGCCGGGCAGCCGAAACGGCAGAAGATGCCGGTGGAGGACACGCCGACATAGGCGCGCCCGTCCCAGCTTTTGTCGCGGTCGGCAAGCGCGGCGTAGAGGTCCGCGTGAGGAGGGAGATCGAATAACATGCGCAGAGTGTAGCGGGTGGCGCGGCGCCCTGTCGCCGGATTTCGGGCGGCAATGTTGATTAGGTGGGGTTCGGGTAGGCCAGCCCCGACCTTGGGTGGGCGTTTGGGCCCTCTGGACGATGCAGTTTATCTCACAAGCCCGCCGGGCGGTTTCGCAACGTGATCGATCGCAAAAGCGCCCTCCCGGGGGGAGGTCGGGCGCTGGCCGGATGCTGGTCGCATCCGGCCAAAAAGTGTGCCGTCTCTAAAGCGCCAGTCTCAACGCCTTGGCGAACACGGTGGGAAGGTCGCCGGGATCTGCCTGATCGACCCAGTGGCCCCGGGTCTCGGCGGCCAGCGTCTCGGCTGTCCAGACAGTCAGGATCAGGTGGAAATGGGTGAAGGTGTGGCGCACCTCTCCGATCTCTCGCCAGCCTGCCTCCAAGGGTGGAGCAGGGCTGGGCGCGTCGGTCCACTCGGAGGTCGGAAGGGCGAGCATGCCGCCGAGCAAGCCTTTGGGCGGGCGGGTCTCCATCAGGGTTGCGCCATCGGGGCGGCGGGCGATGTAGACGTGACCAAGTCGGGTCGGCTTGGCCTTCTTGGGGCGTTTGCGCGGCAGCTCTGCCGCGATCCCCGCGATGCGCCCGGCGCACCCTTTCATCCACGGGCAGATGCCGCAGGCGGGGCTTTTGGGCGTGCAGATGGTCGCGCCGAGGTCCATGACCGCTTGCGCGTAGTCGCCCGGTCGCGCGTCCGGGGTGCGCTCTGCGGCCAAGGTGCGCAACGTCTCCTTACTGTCAGGCAGAGGCTCTTCAATCGCGTGCAGCCGAGCCATGACCCGCTCGACATTGCCGTCGAGCACCGTCGCTTTGCGGTCGAACGCGATGGAGGCGACGGCGGCGGCGGTGTAGGGGCCGATGCCCGGCAGGGTCAGCAGTTCCGCCTCTGTATTCGGGAAGCCGCCACGGGCCGTGACCTCTCGCGCGCATTTCAGCAGGTTGCGGGCGCGGGCGTAATAGCCAAGCCCGGCCCAGGCGGCCATCACGTCTGCATCATCCGCCGCGGCGAGATCCTCAACCGTGGGCCAGAGAGCTGTGAATTTCGTGTGATAAGCCCGGACGGCGGCAACGGTTGTCTGCTGCAACATCACCTCGGACAGCCACACATGATAGGGGTTTGGCACCTCTCCTGCCTTCCGAGCAGCAGGGGGAACGCGCCACGGCATGTCGCGGTGATGGATGTCGTACCAGTCGAGAAGGGTTGTGGCGTCCATGATCCATCCGGTGATAAGCTCTGTCCTTGTTGAGTAGCGGGAGCGGTGCATATGCGCAAACAGGCCAAAGGGACGCAGTGGCAGCCGAAACGGGCGCGTCGCTTCACCAAGGCGGGCTCTCTCATCGCGCCGCAGTTGAAAAGAGCGTCTGAGACGCGCGGTTTTGCCCAGATCCGTCTGCTGACCGACTGGGAGGAGATCGTGGGGCCAGATATCGCAGCGCTCGCCCGTCCGCAGAAGGTGAGCTACGCCAAGAAGGGATTCGGGGCGACGCTGGTGCTTTTGGTTCAGGGTGCGGCAGCCCCGCAGGTTCAGATGATGGTCCCGCAGATCATGGAGCGTGTGAATGCGTGCTACGGATATTCCGCGATCAGCCGTGTGACATTGACCCAGACGGCCGCGACAGGTTTTGCGGAAGGGCAGGTGCCTTTCGCCCATAAGCCGCAGGCCGCGCCGGCACTCTCACCAGAAATTGAAGCGCAGATGCGATCAGACCTTCGTGAGGTGGGGGATGAAGGCTTGCGCGCGGCGCTTCTGTCTTTAGGTAAAAACATAGAGACACGAACGAAGTAATCGCCGGGGAGTACCATGGCCAAAGTTTTCAACCGACGTTCCGTTCTGGCCAGTGCCGCAGCGCTGGGTGCTGGCAGCTTTGCCGCTGCTGCTTTCGCGCAGGACAGCGAGACCGCTGAGGCCAGCGCCGCGGGTCCGATGACCGATCCGATGGTGATTGGTGATGCTGATGCGCCGGTCACGATCATCGAATATGCCTCGTTGACCTGCCCGCACTGTGCCCGCTTTCACGGCGTGGTCTATCCGCAGCTGAAGGAAAACTATATCGACACCGGCAAGGTGCGGTTCGAAGTGCGTGAGGTCTATTTTGACCGTCCGGGCCTTTGGGGCGCGATGCTGGCACGGTGTGGCGATGGCACGCGGTATTTCGGGCTGACCAACTTGCTCTATGCCCGTCAGGCGGACTGGTCGCGGGCGGGAACCGCCCAGGAGGTTGTGGCGCAGCTGGGGCGCATCGGCGCGCAGGCTGGTCTGACCGAGGATCAGATTGGCGAATGTCTGGCTGACGCGGACCTCGCAGAGGCGCTGGTGGCCCGGTATCAGGACCACATGGAAGAGCATCAGATTTCGGGCACGCCCTCCTTCGTCGTGAACGGAACCATGCATTCCAACATGAGCTATGACGACTTCGTCGCGGTGATCGAGGCCGAACTATAAGCCTGACCGCAATGCATGAATTGACCAGGGCGGCCTATGCGGGCCGCCCTTTTTCGATCTTTGATGGTTAATTGGCGAGCAAGGCCAATTCCCGCTTGGCAATCGCCGCAACACTGGGCCGGGCCGCGCACCGGGCGATCCAATCGGCAAGGGATGAGCCACTTGGCGCGATGTCGGGCATCCAGTGGAATGGGCTGGCAAGAAGCAGATCGACAGCGCTGTACCTGTCGCCCAGCAGATAGGGCTGCGTATCGAGTGTCGCGCTTAGGCGGCTAGTGACATGATCGAGGTCGCGGAAGGTTGCCGAGAGCACTGGATGTGCGACCCCGGCCATGTGCAGGACCAGAACCGGTTCCACCACGCCCTGATAATAGGCTAACCAGCTGAGATAGGCGCCGCGTTGCGGATCACCGACGGCCCGGCCCATCGGGTGGTCGGGAGCGAGATCGATCAGAAACGCCACGATCGCGGCGCGTTCAAAAACATGATCCGTTCCGCTGGTCAGATACGGCACTTTCCCTTCGGGATGCGGGTTTTTGGGATCGGGTCCGCCGCTGCCATCGGCGCGGCGCACCGATACTTCGGTGATCGTGACCTTTGATTGCAGCCCGAGTTCCTCGATCAAGGCGATGATGGTTGAAGAGCGGCTGTTGGGAGCGTGGTAGAGCGTGAGCATGTCCGTTTCCATTCATTGGGAATGGGCGTTGTCTAACGGACGGGTACTGACATATTCTGTCAGCATGGCGCGCGCGGACAGATTGATGAGATTGATGGACGCGTTGCGGCGTCTTCCTGCTCCGGCCACTGCCGCCGACCTGGCCGGGGAAACCGGCGTGTCCCGTCGCCAGCTCTATCGCGATATTGCGACGTTGCGGGCGGGCGGTGCCCTGATCGATGGGGAGGCTGGCGTCGGCTATCATCTGGTCGAGGATGGCGCATTGCCACCGCAGAGCTTCTCTCAACTCGAAATCGAAGCGCTGGTTCTGGCCGTTGGGGAGTTGGCGCAGACCGGCGATCCTGCGCTGGAGCAGGCGGGCCGATCTGCGCTTGCCCGGATTATCGCAACCTTGCCAGACGATCAGTCCCGTCAGGCACATCATACCGCGCTGCGCAGTTTCCGGCCCGCCGCGCGGCCCGCGATGCTGGGAGTTGATATGGGCCTGTTGCGTCAAGCGTGTTGGGAAGAGCGCGCGCTCGACCTGCGCTATCGCGACCGGAACGGCACTGTGACCGAGCGTGAGGTCTGGCCCCTGGGCATCAGCTATTCCGAGCGATCCTTGCTGGTGCTGGTCTGGTGTTGTTTGCGCCAGGATTGGCGGCATTTTCACGCCTCTGGCATCGAGGCGGCAACCTTTAATGGCCGCAGTTTCCGCCCCCGCCGTGTCGGTCTTTTGCGCGAATATGCTGCGCAGAAGACCAAAGCCGCCGCAGGCTAAGCCGCCCGGACACCGTGCCCGGACGGCTGTGGGTCAGTCTGCCTTTGGCGTCCACGCGAACTTCGCGAAGGCGGCATCGGTGGGCGTATCGAAGATGGCGTTAGTGTAGTTGGACATCACCTTCTGGGCGAGGATCAGAATGATGTCGAGCACTGCACGTTCCCCATATCCGGCCGCTTCGAATGCGGCGACAGCTGCGGCATCGGGGCGGCCGTGGGTCTCGCGCACGGCCAGTGTGAAGGTGCGCAGCGCCTCTAGCTTTTCGGTGGGCAGCGGCGTTTCATCCCGCAGGGCGTCGATGATCGGCTGGTCGATTTTTTCCATATGCGCGATGCCGGTATGGGCCGGCACGCAGTAGTGGCAGCGGTTGGCCACGTTGACGGTCATCCAGACCACTGTGCGTTCTTCGGGGGTAAAGGCCGTTGCCTGCACGGCAAGGCGGTGGAGGTGCTGGTACCCTTCCAGAAGGCCGGGGCTGGTGGCCATCACACCGTGAAGGCTGGGCAACCGGCCAAAAGCCTTGATCGAACTTTCGAGGAGGGGTTTGGAGGCCTCGGGGGCGCTGTCCAGATCGTGAACCGTCGTCTGCATGATGCGGCTCCTTTCCTAAGTGTAGCGACCCGCCGGGGATCGGCGGGCGTCAGCAGCACTTGGGCCGTGCGACGCCGGTTAACAGACCCGCTCAAGCAGCCGTGACCCCGCGCGAGGGCTTCGTGTAAATGTATCGTTACGCATGAGCGGTTTGAGCCATGTGCGATGCGGTGCAGGATGGGGAAATGTTGAGCACCGTTGATCTTCCGCTGATCCTGATTGCCGCCCTGATCGCGAGTGCGAGCCCTGGGCCTGCAACGCTGACTTTGATGGGAACCGCCATGGGGCAGGGCCGTGCGCCCGCGTTGGCGCTGGCCTCTGGCATCACGCTTGGCTCTTTCTTCTGGTCGATCTCTGCGGCTTTTGGGCTGGGCGCGGTGATGCTGGCCCATGGCTGGATTCTGGAGATCGTGCGCTATGCCGGTGCGGGTTATCTTTTGTGGCTGGCGTTCAAATCCGCCAAATCCGCCCTGACGCCCGGCGCGCTGATGCCGCGCACGGCACCTGCGGGACGGTCTTTCTTCCTGCGCGGGCTGGCCCTGCACATCACAAATCCCAAGGCGATCCTGTTCTTCGGTGCACTCTATTCGCTGGGGATCGCACCGGGCACCGATCCGCTGGTGCTCATCACCGTCATCCTCGCCGTGGGTGTGCAGAGCCTGATTGTCTTTCATGGCTATGCGCTGATCTTCTCGATCCCGCCGCTGTCGCGGATCTATTTGCGCGCCCGGCGCGGGTTGGAAGCCGTGTTTGCGCTCGCCTTTGGCGGAGCAGCGGCGAGTATCCTGACCGCGAAGCTCTCTGACAGTTAGGCTTTGTGCTAAGTTTTTGTCGCCGGCTTTGATTGGACGTGATACTTAGCCATATGGCTGAGCGAATCCAGAAAGTTGTTACCGTTGCGCATGCGCTGGCCCATCCGGTGCGCGCGCAGATGGTCGAGCGGTTGGGCGAAGGGCCCGCAAGTGTCGGCGATCTGGCCGCACCCCATGCGCTCGCGTTGCCAACAATCGTGCGCCATCTGGACGTGCTGGCCGATGCGGGTCTGGTTGACACGCAAAAGGCCGGTCGAGTGCGGACCTGTACACTCAATCGCGCTGCGCTTGGCATTGTGACGGACTGGCTGGATCATCAGCGCCTGATCTGGGAGGCGCGGACGGATCGGCTGGAGGCATTTTTGCAGGAGGACAAGGGCAATGAGTGAAGAGACAACTCTGGAGTTGAGCCGCGTATTGAACGCGCCGGTCGCAAGGGTCTGGGACGCGTGGACCGACGCGGAGAAATTCGCGCAATGGTGGGTGCCGCGCCCGTGGCGCGCCAAAGTTCATCAGCATGATGTCCAGGCAGGCGGGGCTTTCGAGATGACGATGCATGGCCCCGATGGGGAGGCGATGCGCACGCCGGGATGCTTCCTGCTGGCCGAGGCCGAGGCGCGGATCATCTTCACCTCGATGATGTCGGGCGGGTTTCAGCCCGTGCCCAGCGACTTCCCCTTCACCGCGATCATCGAAATGGTCGGGGTCGGGGAGAAGACCCAGTACACAGCCCGCGTCCTGCACCCGACACCGGAATTGCGGGCCCAGCACGAGGCGATGGGCTTCGAGGGCGGTTGGGGCACCGCGTTGACCCAGCTCGAAGAGCTCTTGGCTGGGGCGTGATGCCTCCGGCGGGGGTATTTGGGCCAATCCGAAGTGGCTGCGGCGCGTCAGATTGAGCGCATGTAGACGTCGAACTCCACATCCGTGACGCGGGTGCGCAGGCTGTCCATTTCTTGCGCCTTCATCAGTGCGTAGACGCGGTGGAACTCTGACCCCAGAGCGCGGGCGGCGAAGGGGCTGTCCTGAAAAGCGACGAGGGCGCGGCCCCAGCCGAGTGGCAGTTCCTCACCATGGTCGGTCGTCGCCTCTCCGACAACGGGCGTGCCCGGATCTTTCGTGGCATCGAGCCCTTCGAGGATGCCTTGCAGGATGAGGGCAAGCGCGATGTAGGGGTTCGCGTCAGAGCCGGGCACCCGGTGTTCCAGCCGCGCAGCAACCCCTTGCGTGGCGGGTACTCGCAGGGCAACGCCGCGATTGTCGAGGCCCCATGCGGCGATGATCGGCGCGTAGGTGCCGGGGGCGAGACGGCGGTAACTGTTGAGGTGCGGCGCAAAGCCCAGCGTGCTTTCGCCCATCACCTCCACCAGCCGGGCCACCGCGCCGCCGAGTGCTGCGTTGGGGATGTCGCTGTCGCCTGCAAAGATGTTTGTGCCGGTCTCATCGAGCAGGGAGATGTGATAGTGCAATCCGCTGCCCGAATGGTCGCCATAAGGCTTGGCCATGAAACAGGCCTCCATCCCGTTGGCGCGGGCCACGCCCCGGATCGCGTGTTTGAGCATAATGGCCTGATCGGCGGCGTTGAGCGGATCGGGGGTATGGGCCAGATTGATCTCGAACTGGCCCGGCCCGAACTCTGCAAGTGCGACATCGGCAGCTGCCCCCAGCGCATTTGCGGCTTCGCGGATCGCGTCGAGGATGGGCAGGAACGGCTCCTGCACGCTGAGGCGGTAGATCTGCGGGTCCGCCAGCCGGTCGCCGGTGACAGGCGAAATCGGCGGCTGGCCGCGCCCGCCGGGATCGCGGGCGGCGTCCATCAGATAGAATTCGAGCTCTGGGGCGACGACGGGGGTCAGGCCACGTTCTGTGAAGCGGGCGACCACGCCCGCCAGTGCCTGCCGGGGGTCATAGGGGTTGGGGCTGCCATCCACCTCGGTCATCGTCATCAAGGCCGTCGCGTGATCGGCCCATTGCGCGGGTCCGAAGGCCACGCAATGGCCCAGGCCGTCAGGGTCACCGGTGTCGATGGCGATGCCTGCGGCCTCCACATCCGCGCTGAGAATGTCGAGGTTGTAGGTTGAGCGGGGCAGGCGCACCCCGCCGAAGAGCTTACCCGCCTGATCGAGCGGCACATGCTTGCCGCGCAAGACGCCGTTCATGTCGGGATAGACCAGCTCGATCGAACGGTACTCTCCAGTCGCGAGGGTTGTGGCGATGGATTCGGGGGTGGGCAGGCTCATGGCGGTTCGGTCTGTTTGAGAGGTTGAACCGGGGCGCTGCCCCGGACCCCGAGATATTTCGGGAGCAAAGTTGTGGTCAGGGCGGGGTGAGGGCGCGGTTGAGCATCGTGTTGCAGATGATCGGATGGGCGATCCCCACGGGCAGCATATAGAGCCGTCCGACCCAATTGTGGATATGGACGCGCGTGGTCAGGCGAAACTGATCTTCATTGCGTTCCAGTACGGCGCGCACGATCAGGTGGTGATCTTCGGCAGAGACCTGCATGCGGTCGTCGCCCAATTCCTCGATCCGCCAGAAATGGACCGTGCTGCCTTCCTGCATCGCCGTTGGTGCGCTGAAGTCGTCAATAGTGCGCAGACCGAAGAGCCGTCCGATCCGGTCGCGGACCCGCATGGCGAGGTTGATCCATCCGGGCGTGCGGCTGGTCATACGGGTGTATAGCTCCGGCACGGTCAGCCCGTCGGGCGCTGGACGGGTCTGGATGCTTTCATAGTCCGGGCGGCTCATGCGGCTGTCTTTCTGGCGGTGAGAACAACGAAGGGTGACATTTCGCCGGAGAGGGCTTTGTCCTCCCCCTCACGCTCCGTCTCTACGGCAAACCCTGCCTGCCCAAGCAAGGCGCGCAGTTCGGTTGGTGTGAAATAGGCGTAGCGACGGCCAAGGCGGTCGCGCTGCATGCCTTCGCCGGTTTTCATGCCGATATGGAAGAGGCCACCGGGGCGCAGCGCGGTGTGGATGGCCGCAAGGTGGCGGGGCAGGTCATCGCGCGGGGCGTGCAGCAAGCTGAAATTGGCCCAGATGCCGTCATAAGCCTCGACCGCGTCCAGATCATCGAAAACGGCGACTTTTGCGTCGAGGCCAAAGGTATCCCGCGCGATGCGGATCATTTCTTCAGAGGCGTCCGTGGCCGTGACGGCCAGCCCCGCCTTTTGCATCATTGCCGCCGAGTTGCCCGGTCCACAGCCCAGATCGAGCACGGTGCCACCTGCGGGCACACCGTCCATGAACCGTTGCAGGTCGGCGTCGGGTTCTGTCCGGCTCACCAGATCGGCATAGCGCTGGGCCTGTGCGTTATAGGTCGCGATGGTCTGGTCGTCGCTCATGCGCGGCTGCCCATGATGCAGAGCAGTTCAAGCGCGATGGTGGCCCCGGCCAGCGCCGTGATCTCTGCATGATCGTAGGGGGGAGAGACCTCGACGACATCTGCACCGACGATGTTCAGCCCGTGCAGGCCGCGCAGGATGCTCATGGCCTGATGGGTGCTCAGACCGCCCACAACGGGTGTGCCCGTGCCCGGCGCGCAGGAGGGGTCAAGCCCATCAATGTCGAAGGTCAGATAGGCCGGGCTGTCGCCGACCCGGTCACGAATGGCGGCGATTGTTTCGGAGAGCGGGGTGTCATTCACCTCGATCGCATCGCGGATCAGGATGCCCATCGGGTCGTCATTCGTGGTGCGGATGCCCACCTGGATCGAGCGGTCTGGATCGATCAGGCCCTGCTGCACCGCGTGATAGAACATGGTGCCGTGGTCGATGCGCTTGCCGTCATCCTTCCATGTGTCGGTGTGGGCGTCGAACTGGATCAGCGCAAGTGGGCCATGCTTGGCGACATGGGCTTTGAGCGAGGGGTAGGTCGTGAAGTGGTCGCCACCGATCAGCAAAGTCGCTGTGTCTTTGGCGAGGACGGAGGCGATGGCGGCTTCAATATGGGCGGGCACTTTTTCTGGATGGCCATTGTCGATATGGATGTCGCCCCAATCGCCCACTTTCAGCCGCTGGAACGGATCAAAGCTGGAGGGCCACGCCCGCGCCCAGGCCAGATTGGACGAGGCGGCGCGCACGGCACGCGGGCCGAAACGGGTGCCCGGACGGTTTGTAACGCTCACATCATAGGGGACACCCATCACCGCCACGTCGAGCGTGGCTACGTCGCGGGTGTAGGGGCGGCGGCAAAAGCTGAGAGCGCCGGAATAGAAATTCTCGTCATGGCTTTCCACGGTCGGATCGTCAGAGAGGAAAGCGTAGTCTTTGCGGTGGTCCATCAGGGGTGCTCCATTGCCTTGTGCCCAGCTTTGCCGAGGGTGTGCTGCGTGTCCAGCGGTGGCGGCCTCCGGCGGGGATATTTTGGCCAAGAAGACGCGGGCCCGTGCTTGATTTTGTGATCACACTGACGGACAGTCCGGCCATGAGTGACAAGCGGAATATCGACGGACCGGGGCCTGCGCATGAGCGGGTCTATCGCAGCCTGCGCAACCGGATCCTGCATGGCGAGATTGAGCCGGGCGAGAGCCTGACCCTGCGTGGAATTGCCAGCGAGCTTGGCGTCAGCATGACCCCGGTGCGCGAGGCGTTGCGGCGGCTGGTGGCGGAAGGGGCGCTGACACTGTCGAAATCGGGCCGGATCGCGACCCCCGCCCTGACCAATGAGCGGATCGAGGAGCTTGCCGCCATCCGTGCGCTTTTGGAGCCGGAACTGGCGGCACGGGCCATGCCGCGCGCCCACATGGCGCTGATCGAGCGGTTGCAGGACATCAACGGGCAGATTCAGCGGCTGGTCAGTGAGGGTGCGCGCTCTGGCTATGTGCGTGCCAATATGGAATTTCACCGCTCGCTTTATCTGCGGGCGCAGGCGCCGGCGATGCTGGCCCTGACCGAGACGGTCTGGTTGCAATCAGGCCCGACCTTGCGGGCGATGTATGCCACGCAGCAGCAGACCAAGGCGGTCGATCATCATATGAAGATCATTGCCGCGCTGAAGGCGGGGGATGAGCCGGGTCTGCGTTTGGCTGTGCGGGCGGATGTGACCGGCGGGTTGAGGATGTTGGCGCGATGAGGCGATCTCTTTTGGCTTTGTTGATCCTGGCCGGATGCACGGCGGATGTGCCGGTGGAGCGGGGACCGGTCGCGGGCGCGCTCTGCGGTGATCCGCGTCTCGTCGGGACGGCGCAGGTTCCGGTGACGGGGCCGGGGGCGTGTGGGATGGCGGACCCGGTGCGTCTTTCTGGTGTGGCTGGGATCACTGTGGCCGGGCGTCCGACGATGACCTGTCGGACGGCGCGCGCCTTTGCGGATTGGGCCGAAGGGGGTCTTCAAGTGGCCGCCGCGCGCGACGGGCGACAGGTGACCGAGATCGTCACGGTCGCAAGCTTTGCCTGCCGCAATCGCAATGGCACACGGACGCGGCGTTTGAGCAACCATGCGCTGGGCCAGGCGATTGACATCTCGGCGCTTGGCTTTGCGGATGGTGGGCGTTTGAGCGTGCTGTCGGATTGGACGAATTCAACCATCCTGCAGGAGGCCGCTGGGCGGGCCTGCGGGCCGTTCAACACCGTGCTCGGGCCCAACTACAACGCGGCCCATCGCGACCATCTGCACTTCGATGTCACCGATGAATATGGCGGCGGCACATTTTGCCGCTAGTGCTTTTCGGCTGATGTGGTAAGGTAATCTTACCAATTTCGGAGTTTTGAGATGCCGCGAGTCGCGCTGTTTGTCACCTGTCTTGTGGATATGTTCCGGCCAAGTGTCGGTTTTGCCACGATAAAACTACTTGAAGAGGCAGGTTGCACCGTTGAGGTGCCCGAGGCGCAGACCTGTTGCGGACAACCGGCGTGGAACTCTGGGGATCGGGCGACGGCGGCAAAGATTGCGCAGGATGTGATCCGCGCATTCGAAGGGTACGATTATGTCGTCGCGCCCTCAGGCTCGTGCACGGGGACGATCGTAAAGGACTATCCGCAGATGGTGGAGGAGGCCTGGGTGCCACGGGCCGAGGCGTTGGCGGCCAAGACGCATGAGATCACAAGCTTCCTGACCGACGTGCTGGGCATCACGAGCGTTGCGGCGGACGTGCCGCGTCTGGCGACGTATCACGACAGTTGTTCGGGCCTGCGCACGCTGCGGGTGAAGGAGCAACCGCGCGCGCTGCTCGCTTCTGCCGGGATCACCGTGCGGGAGATGGAAGAGGCGGAGGTTTGCTGCGGGTTCGGCGGAACGTTCTGTGTGAAATATCCCGATATTTCGACCAGCATGGTGGGGGACAAGGTGCGAAACGCGACCGAGACCGGGGCCGAGATGCTGTTGGCCGGTGATCTGGGGTGTCTGATGAACATGGCAGGCAAGGCCAGTCGTGAGGGTCGAGGGATCGAGGTGCGCCATGTGGTCGAGGTGCTGGCGGGGATGACCGACACGCCTGCGATTGGGGAGGGGAAGTGATGGGAATTACCGCGCTACATGCCCCGGACTTGATCCTGGGCCATTCCCAGATGGCAACCCGGCCCCGGATCAAGTCCGGGGCATGTTGGTCGGAGGGCTGTGCATGAGCCTCGACAACCCGACCACCCCGCAGTTCAAAGCCAACGCGCGGCAGGCCTTGGCCAATGAGAACCTGCAATCGGCCCTGCGTGGCGCTCGCAACGGTTTCGTCAACGGGCGGGCGGCAGCGCGCGCCAAGCTGGGGCCAGACGAGTTTGATGCGCTGCGTGATGCGGGCCGGGATCTGAAGAACCACGTTCTCGCCAATCTGGGCGATTATCTGGAGGCGTATGAGGCCAAGGTCACAGCCTCTGGCGGCCATGTGCATTGGGCTGAGACGGCGGAGGATGCGCGGGCCATCGTCCTCGACATTTGCGAGCAGGCGGGTGCCAAAACCGTCAATAAGGGTAAGACGATGATCTCGGAGGAATGCGGGATCAACGACCACCTTGCGGCCCACGGAATCAAGCCGGTCGAGACGGATCTGGGCGAATACATCATCCAGCTGCGCGGTGAGCATCCCTCCCACATCATCGCGCCTGCCGTGCATGTGACGGTGCCCGAAGTGCGCGACGCCTTCATGGAGGCGCATCCGCATCTGGATGCAGAGCGCGACCTGTCGGGCCTCGACACGCTTCTGGCGGAGGCGCGGGGCGAGTTACGCGCCAAATATTTCGAGGCAGAGGTCGGGATCACTGGCGCCAATATGCTGATCGCCGAGACAGGGCAGAGCATCATTGTCACCAATGAGGGCAATGGTGATCTGAGCCAGAGCCTGCCCAAGGTCCACATCGTCATGGCCTCAATCGAGAAGATCGTGCCGACGATGGAGGATGCGGGCACGGTCCTGCGGATCCTCGCCCGCTCTGCCACCGGGCAGGACATGAGCGTCTACACCACGCTGAGTGCCGGGCCACGGCGGGCGGAGGACCCGGACGGGCCGGAGGAATACCATGTCGTCCTGCTCGACAATGGCCGCTCCAACATGCTGGGCACCGAGTTTCAGGACATGCTGCGCTGCATCCGCTGCGGGGCCTGCATCAACCATTGCCCGGTCTATCAGACGGTCGGCGGACATGCCTATGGCTGGGTCTATCCCGGTCCGATGGGATCGGTCCTCACGCCGTCGCTGATTGGCGTGGAGGAGGGCGGGCAGTTGCCCAACGCCTCGACCTTCTGCGGGCGGTGCGAGGATGTTTGCCCAATGCGCATCCCCTTGCCCAAGATGATGCGCCATTGGCGGGAACGAGAGTTCGAAAAGAAGCTGACCCCTGGGGCGACCCGGTGGGGCCTGGGCGTTTGGGCGTGGTTCGCGCGGCGGCCCGCGCTCTATCGTCTGGGAACGCGGATGGGCATGGCCGCGCTGCGTGTGATGGGGCGCGGTCGCGGAAAGCTCGCCTCCGTCCCGTTGGCCGGTGGTTGGACTGGTTCAAGGGATATGCCAGCACCCCAAGGCGACACGTTCATGGCGCAATATAAAAGGGCGCAGCGATGAGTGCGCGGGACAGAATTCTGAGCCGAATCCGAAAGGCCGAGGCGCCCGCGGCAGAGCATTTGGCAGCACCGGTTCCCGGTATTGCCTCCCTCGAAGGGGCCGCGCGGATCGAGAGGTTTTGCGCTCAGGTCGAGGCGGCCTCTGCGACCTTGTCGCGCCTCGACAGTTTTGAGGCGCTTCCGGCTGCCTTGGCGGACGAGTTGCGTCAGCGCAACTTGCCTGCGGCGATCCGAATGGGCGCAGATCCCGACTTTGCCCACCTCGATTTCGGTGGGCTTCAGGTCTCTCACGGGCCCGGCCGGATAGAGGAGCCCGCAACCCTGTCCCGTGCGACCTTCGGGATGGCGGAGACGGGGTCACTGGTGCTGCTCTCCGGTCCTGACAATCCGGTGACGCTTACCTTCCTGGGCGAGACGCATTTCGCAGTGCTGCAAGAGAGTGATGTAAAGGCGGGGTTCGAGGATGTCTTCGCGGGACTGCGTGCCGCTGGTCATGATCCGCGCACAGTCAATTTTGTGACCGGGCCGTCGCGCTCTGCCGATATCGGGCAGACGCTCCAGCTGGGCGCACATGGACCGGTGGCGCTGCATGTCTTTTTGGTCGCAGGTGGGGTGGAGTAACGCGGCCCTGCAGACCTCCTAGACGGCAGACCTGCGAAAGCATCGTCTCTTTACACCTCACTTTGATGAGTTAAGTATCTCGGTGGGCAATCGGACGACACGCAAGCTGGATCGCGACATGCGACCAGAAGGATACGTATCATGCGAATGCTCCCCGCGCTGATCGCAGCGGCGATGAGTTTTTCTTCCGCTGTTTATGCGCAGGCCCTGACCTGCGCGACGGCGGCCTCCGGCCCAAATAACATCGCTGTCGGTGGTTTTTTTGCCCAGAATTATGACCTGCAAGCGGGTGAAACGCTGACAGTCACCACCAGCGGAACCATGACAGGCCGCTTGGGTGGCGGCGGCGCTGCTGGCTTTACGCTCTGCGGCGGGACAACTTGCTCGCTCACGGCGGCGGCGGCTGAGAACGGGTTCAACATCTCGATTGGAAATGCCTCGTTCACGACGCCAATCACCGCGACGGTGTCCTGTTCGGCTGCCGGCGCGGGAGGCGGTGGTGGTGGCGGTGCTGGCGCTGGCGGAGGTGCCGCAGCCGCAGCAGGTGGTGGCACGACACAGCCCACAATCACGCAGGTTAACAACCTGCGTCAGCAATTGCTTGGAATTGCTGCACAGGCCACAGGCCAATCGCAAGGTTTCAACGTCGGTGCAGCGATCCGCAACGCAATCGCAGGTGCGCCTGGCTTTACCAAACAGCCCATCCGGCCCTTCGGCGACGGCGGTCTCTATTTCCAGGCGCCGATCAGTGATCCTGACGGCCTTTCCGGCTTTGAGGCCTGGGCTGCGTTCAGCGCCTCGACCTATGATGGAACGACGGAGGGGACGGGACTGGATCTAACCTTTGGCATTCAGCGTCAGGTCACAGATGCCCTGACCGCGGGTCTGGCAGGCAGCTACGGCACCCTTGATCTGAACTCAGGTGGCAGCAATGTCGACGCGAGAGCCTTTGTCGCCGGGCCCTATTTTGCCTATCAGCACCAGAACCTGAATCTGAACGGTTTCATCCTTTACGGCCGTCCAGACTATGATTTTGGCGGTGGGGTGTCGGCGGATGCGTCGCGTCTGACCTATTCGCTGGGTGTGTCGGGCCGCTTTCCGCAGAGCCGGTATATCGTCTCTCCCTTCCTGAACCTGTCCGGTTTTCAGGAGGATATCGACGCGGCGGGGACATTGGCGGCGCAGGATATCTCACAATATGCGCTGGGTGTCGGCAGCCGTGTCGATTTCGAGACGCGTGGTGCGTTTGACCCCTATGTCGCCATCGGCTTCGACGCATGGGAGTTCGACAACGGGACGAGCCGGTCGGATGGCATCTCCCCACGATTGGAGGCCGGGTTCTCGATGCAGGCGGGGGCAGGATCGCTGAGCGCGGATTTCAGCGCGGCGGAAATCTCGAACGATGTCCGCAGATACGGTGTCAGCCTGCGCTACGACCTGCGGTTCTAACGCAGCGCGACGGTCCTTCGTTGACAGCGGGGGCGGGATGTTCACATTCTGTCCCCGCACAAAAGGAGGGCGGCCCATGACACAAGCGCTGGAAGATCACGCAGGATCGCTGCCCGGCGCGTGGATGGTTGTCCAGTGGATGGGCGCCCATGTGTTCAAAGTGGGACCGGGACAGAAGGCGAAGGTGTTCGCAATCTTCGCAGATAAGACAGGGCGCGTGACGCTCAAATGCAAGGATGCCGAGACGGCCGCCTTCCTGATCGAGATCGGCGCCGCCGAGAAAGCGCCGCATCTGCCGCGCGGCGGGTGGGCGGCTTTTTCCTTGAAGGATGTAGATGAGGCGGATCTTAAGGAACGGATCGAGACATCTTATGATGCGGTCCGCGCGACCCTGACGAAAGCGGCGCAGGCGGATATCCCAGCGCGTTGAGAGCACCTGCAGCGCATGGGTATTTGGCCCAATCCGAAGCGGTCAGAGCGCGCATTCCGCAATGTCGCGTCCGACAAATTGTCCGATCGGTTGCAGGCTGAGCGACCGGTCGAAGAAATCGAGAATCACCTGATCAGAGGTCGTCGCCCATTTTCCCTCGCCCCGCGCCTCTGACAGCACATCGCAGGAGACGCCCAGATAGATTACGTCATCACCGGCCCTGAGCACGACGCCATAGCGGTTGCGCTGCTGGTCATAAGTGACGCCTTCGTCGGAGGTTACGGTTGCGGCGGCGGGCATTGGTGCGGCCACGGCGAGTGCCAGAATGCAGGGCAGGAGACGCTTGAACACGGAACTCGAATCTTTCGCTTTAATTTCCACCTGATCTGGACTATGGCACAGCCTCTTGCGGCGTTTACACCCCTGGAGGATCGCCGCTCATTGAAACGTGATATGATATTGGAGATAGCCGATGGCTGAGAATCTCGTTCTCGAAGGCACGTCGCGCGCAGGTACGGGCAAAGGGGCCGCTCGTGCAGCACGTCGTGAGGGTCTGGTACCTGGTGTGATCTATGGTGGCGGTCAGGACCCGATCGCGATCAACGTTCCGTTCAACAAGCTGTTCACGATGCTCAAGCGTGGCAAGTTCCTGTCTACGCTGATGGATCTGACGATTGACGGTACCGTCCACAAGGTGATCTGCCGCGCCGTTCAGCGCGACACCGTGAAAGATCTGCCGACCCACGTGGACTTCCTGCGCCTGTCCGACAAGTCCCGCATCAACCTCTACATCCCGGTTGTCTTCGAGAACGAAGATACTTGCCCGGGTCTGCGTAAGGGCGGTGTCCTGACCGTCGTGCGCCCGGAAGTGGAACTGAAGGTGACGGCAGCGGACATCCCCGAGCAGCTGGTCGTGAACCTCGAAGGTTACGAAGTCGGCGATACCATCACCATCTCCAACATCGAGCTGCCCAAGGGCACGCGCCCGATGATCACCGACCGCGATTTTGTGATTGCGAACATCCAGGCGCCGTCCGGCCTCGCGTCGCAGTCTGATGATGACGAAGGTGAAGAGGGCGAAGGCGAAGAGGGCGGCGAGGAGTAATCCGCGCCCCATCGCTAAATGCTTTGACGCCGCCTTCCACCCTGGAGGGCGGCGTTTTTCATGACCGATCTGCCGCCATCGAGCGTGGGGTCGCAGCACCTTGCTGCGCCAGCACCATCGCCCCCACAATCAGCAGGCAAGCCAGCGCTTCGCGCAACCCGACCGCCTGACCCAGCGCCAGATAGCCAACCGCGATCATTGTGGGCAGCTCGACACTTCCCAAAACGGCGGTGCGCGCGGTGCCGATCCGCGGAGAGCAGATCACATAGATCAATTGCGGTACCAGGGCTGAAAGCAGGCCGATGCCCGCCAGATAGGCCCATGCAAGCGGAGTAGGGGGCGTGATCTCCACCATCGTGGATCCGGCCATCAATGGTGCGAGCCCGATCAGAGAGCCGAGCGAGACCCCCGCGACCCTCGCCAGCGCGCTGAGCGGACCCAGCCGGTGGACAAGCACGGTGATCCCGATTGCAAAGCCCAGTGGAGCGGTCAGCGCAATCAGCATGGTTTGCAGCCCGCCTCCTGCCAACTCGACCGCGCCGCCCGCGATCGCTGCGGCTGTCAGGATCAGGGCCGCTGCGATGACGGCCCGAGGGCGCGGGGTGTCCCGAAAGACGATCCATGCCACGGCCAATGTGAACGAGGGATAGGTCATGTAGAGCACACCCACCGTGGCGGCGGGCAATGATTGCAGCGCGCTGACATAGCCGATCCAGCCCAATCCCATCATGGCCCCGGCGGCCAACGCCCAGAGGATCGCCTGCCACGCCGTCCGCTCTCGGATCAGTAGCGGGCCGAGCACCAATGCCGCAAAGGCATAGCGCGCAAAGGCGACAGCATGGGGTGCGAGGCCTGCATCGGTCAGCCCCTTGCTGAACCACGGGACCAGCCCGAAGCAGATGGAGGCAGATATCACACCGACCGGTGCGATCCGGTCTAGGCGGCAGGATTGCATGTCTCTTGGCCTATCGTGAACGCGGTGATGTGGAAAGGGGCGGGGTGACTTGCTATGTCGCTGTCAGGTTCGTTTGTCGGAGGATTGGGCGATGCTGATATTTACTGGATTGGGCAATCCCGGCCTGAAATATGCCGGCAACCGGCACAATATCGGGTTCATGGCGCTTGACCGGATCGCTTCGGATCACGGGTTCGGGCCGTGGCGCGCCAAGTTTCAGGGGGAGGTTTCTGACGGGCGGCTGGGCACGCAGAAGGTGGTGTTGCTCAAGCCTACGACCTTCATGAACAATTCCGGTCAGTCGGTTGGCGCGGCACTTAGCTTTTACAAGCTGACGACAGATGACCTGACGGTGTTTCACGACGAGCTCGACCTTGCGCCCGGGAAGGTGCGTGTGAAAACCGGCGGAGGTCATGCCGGTCACAACGGGTTGCGTTCGATCCACGCACATGCGGATCCGGACTATCAGCGCGTCCGGCTGGGAATCGGTCATCCGGGTCATAAGGACCGTGTGTCCGGCTATGTACTGGGTGACTTTGCCAAGGCGGATCAGGATTGGCTCGACGATGTGCTGCGCGGTGTATCGGATGGCGCGGCAGAGCTTGCCTCAGGAGAGAGCGGGAAGTTCTTGAATGCCGTGGCCCTGCGGACCGCGCCGCCCCGCGCGTCTACGGGTGACAAATCGAAGCGGGCGCAGAGTGAAACCACTCCACGCCCGGTCCTGCCCCCTCCGGCAGGGGAGGAAAAGTCACTTTCCCCCCTCGAACGCCTGGCTGCGAAATTTCGCAGCTAGGCTAACTTATTGATGGATCAGGTGGCTGTGCAGCTCTGCACCGCGATCGGCTCCCCGCCTGAGAACAGGGCTGTCGCCATCTGCAACGCTTCGTTGGACTGCGCCATCATCTGGTCGCTGAGCCGCTGCATCTCAGCCAGTTTCGCCGCGTCCGGGGTTTCCCCCATGATGGCGGATTGAACGATAGCCGAGATCCCGGTGAAGGTTTCGTGCGCGCAGTTGAGCACGGTTGCAACTTCCGGCAGCGGTTCGACAATACGGTTGTCCAGATTGCCGGTGCGCAGATCTGCCAGAGCACCGACCAGCGTCGCAAAGGTTGCTGCAAGCTCCCCCTGCATCGTCATCGGGTCATCCGACTGCGCCAGCAGGCAGTGCTGGGCGGCCAGAAGCTGCGACAACATCCGCTGGCGTCCCATCACGTTGAGCGTGCGAGACTGGTCGGCCGGCAGGACCGACGCGCGGGAGTATTTCTCCTCCATGGATGCGACCAACCCGTTGACCTCTTCTACCAGGCGCCCGGAAATGCGCGCCATGTCCTCAAGCTCTGTGCCCTCGGCATAGCCGCGTGCGGCGATGTAGAGCGGATAGATCTGATACTGGGCCCAGTTCGTCTCAGCGATATTCGACAACTCACGACGGATGATGGGGGAGCGTTCGGCAGTCAGGCCGATCTCTTCGTTGCCATCAAGCAAGGTCGCTTGCGTTTCGGTCATCCCGGCAATGTCAGCGTTCAGGGCCTGGCCGTTGCCTTCTACATCGACATCCATGGCAACATAGCAGGCATTGCGCAGCATGCGCTGCGTGCGCATGCGCATCGATCCGGCAAGGTCAATGCGGTAGGCGCCGGCTTCCGCCCGGTCGAGCTGAGCCTGTGCATTTGCGAAAGGAGCTGCAGCAAGTGCTGCGGTGAGGAGGAGTGCGAATTTCATAGCTGTCTGTTCCCGTTCTGCGCTAACTGACTTCGCGACCAAATCCCCCAACAAGACCGCTTACAAAATTGCTTAGCGGAGCAATGTATACGTTTGCAATGTATCCTTTGGTACAGTTTGGGGCTCTAAAGTATTGAAATCTATGAATCTGACGCGAGTGACGCAAGGTCACACTCTCCTTGTGATTGAGCGCTCTATCGCGAGGGCCTTGTGTTGCTGGACGGGGCAGTTGCGCTGCGCCGCCATCCAGCCTACAAGGCGCGCTGATCCGCGACCAAAGGGTCGCTGAGTCCCCTTTTCAGCCATTTGTCAGGTCCCGCCATGCTTCTTGCCCCGATCCTTCAGCGGCATTTCCAACAGATGTTCCAGATGTCCGGCTCTCAAGCCCGGATCGAGGTCCTGTCGGGGCTGACAGTTGCATTGGCGCTGGTACCAGAGGCGGTGGCCTTTGCCTTCGTAGCCGGGGTCGAGCCGCTCGTTGGCCTCTATGCGGCCTTCATGGTCGGGCTGATCACGTCGATCATGGGCGGACGCCCCGGCATGATCTCCGGCGCGACCGGCGCGCTGGCGGTCGTAATGGTGTCGCTCGTTGCGGAACACGGGGTGCAATATCTCTTTGCCACCGTCATTCTGATGGGGATCATCCAGATCATTTTCGGTGCTTTGAAGTGGGGCAAGTTCATCCGTCTGGTGCCGCAACCTGTGATGATGGGCTTCGTGAATGGCCTCGCCATTGTCATCTTCCTTGCCCAGTTGGAGCAGTTTCAGGTGCGCACCCCCGATGGTGGCCATGAATGGCTGGGCGGCGGCGCGCTGGCGATGATGCTGGCGCTTGTCGGTCTGGCGATGGCGGTCATCTGGGTGCTGCCCCGGTTCACAAAGACGGTTCCTGCACCACTTGTCGCCATCTTTGTGGTTTGGGCCGTTGTGGAGGTTTTGGGCCTCGACACGCGTTCGGTCGGTGATCTTGCGAGCATTGAGGGCGGGTTCCCGACATTCGCGATCCCCACGGTGCCGTTCACGCTGGAAACATTCTACATCATCCTGCCCTACGCCCTGATCCTGGCCGGTATTGGCCTGATCGAGAGTCTTCTGACCCTAAACCTGATTGATGAGATCACCGAGACGCGCGGCCGGAACTCGACCGAGTGTGTGGCCCAAGGTGTCGCCAACCTGGTCACCGGCTTTTTCGGCGGTATGGGCGGCTGTGCGATGATCGGCCAGTCGATGATCAACATCTCATCTGGGGCCCGTCAGCGCCTTTCCGGCCTTGTGGCGGCGCTTGCCCTGCTGACCTTTATTCTCGTGGGCTCTTCCCTGATTGAGCAGATCCCTGTGGCCGCACTTGTCGGTGTGATGTTCATGGTCGTGATCGGAACATTTGCGTGGCGGACCTTCCAGATCATGCGAAAGGTGCCGACATCGGATGCGATACTGATCGTGGTTGTGACCGGTGTGACGGTGATTGCCGATCTGGCCATTGCAGTTGTTGTCGGGATTATTCTGGCGAGCCTCATCCACTCATGGCGGGTCAGCCGCCTCGTCTCGGCCCGGACCTGGCGTGCCGACGATGATAGCGTGAAGACCTATCACCTGAATGGCCCGGTCATGTTCGCGTCGATTGAAAAGTTCCGTGAACTCTTCACGCCGAAGACTGATCCGCAGCGCGTGATCGCCGATTTCACGGAAAGCCGTGTTTGGGACATGTCGGGCGTCGATGCGCTCAAGAGCCTGGCGGAGCGCTATCAGCGTGAGGGCAAGACGCTCGAATTCCACGGTCTCAGCCCGGATTGCGCACAGCGTCTGGGGGATTACACCCAGCTTGTCGTGCGCGATGAAGAGCATGATCCGAAATACGAGCTGTTCGTCGATCGCGACAACCCGCCGGGCGCGCCCGTCGCCCATTGAGGGCGCGACACGCGAACCCCTATTGACGGGCGGGTGCTGAGACCGGCACCCGCCCGTTTGGGTCTACCTGACAAAGCACGGGGCAATGGCGCCGGAAGGCGGGTGTGTCTCGTTTCTCGGGTCGCGTGCATAGGATGATAGCGCCATCAAACCAGCTTGCGCAGAGCGGGCGGGAAACCGGTCATGGTAGAAGATGATCCAGTTGGCATTTTGCTTTTCGACCCAATCGCGCCGCTGGTTGGTGATCGAATAGGCGCGGAACGACCCGGTATCTGGATCCGAATTGCGCGCATATTGAATGATGAGATCCTGATCGCGGGTCGCATCAGCGATATACCGGACCGCGTCATGAAGATCAGTGCCGCCCGACGCATAGCTATAAAGATCTACGCCTTGCCCTGCCGCCATTTCCGCCATGGCCACCAGTGATGAAACAGCGGTGTTGACGTAGTGGATCGCGCTGCCGCCCCGCTCCGTATCGCCGGGGATCGAGCCGTCAGGGCGCATCGCGTCTATGCCACGTTGATAGATACGCACGGCCCTGTTGAATGCGTCTGTATTTTCTGCGGCGATGCCGTAGGCCATAAGCCCGACGCCGTAGAGAAATTTCTTGTTTTCATTCCAGCCCCGCATGCGCGGGTTGTTGCCCGTACGCTCAAGCACACGGTCCAGCCAGCCTTCGACAATTGCCTGCTCGTCTGGGGAAAAGCTGGATTTCCATGTGCCGTAGGCGATGGCCGTTGGCGCGATGGTGTGTGCGGTGAAGTAGACGGTCGCAGGACCACTGTCGCGGCCAGCGTTCCAATCACGTGGCCAGCGCAGAGCGTCAGCACGCGCCCACGCCAGAATACTCTGCCGCAACTGCGCCTCCGCTGCGGGGTCGGAGGCGGCGCGCACCGTCAGGGTCTGCATGGCTGCTGCGAACCCATCGAGCGCGGTAGACATCGGATCTGTCTCCGCCCCGTAATATTCGTCCCTTGGATCCACGATCTCCCATGGTGGCGTTGGCGTGTCCCGGTCAACCGAGCAGCCCGGCAACGGTGCTCCAAACGGTTGGCTGCTGGCAAAACTCATGGAGGCAGTTGGTGAACTGCCTGCGGTTTGCGGCCCGCAGGCTGCCAGAACAGCCAAAAGTGGGAGTGTGGTGAGCGTCACGGCACGCATGGAAACCTCCGTCCTTGTCAGGGTTACGTTGGGACAACTCTAACAAGGACAATTCCGCGCGTCCTAGCCCGTTGGGGTGATAAACTAGTCCAAACCGCTAGGACTGATGACGACAGACCACAAAAAAACCGCCCCAGACAAGCCGGGGCGGTTTATCCGTTCGTGACGGCTGACGCTTAGCTGATCTTGGCCAGCAATCCGTCCAGTGATGCTTTCGCGTCGCCATAGAGCATGCGGCTGTTCTCTTTGAAGAAGAGCGGGTTTTCGATGCCCGAATAGCCCGTGCCCTGACCACGTTTAGAGATGAAGACCTGCTTGGCCTTCCACACTTCCAGAACCGGCATGCCGGCAATGGGGGAGTTCGGGTCCTCTTGCGCGGCCGGGTTCACGATGTCATTCGCGCCGATGATCATCACGACATCCGTTTCCGGGAAGTCGTCATTGATCTCGTCCATTTCCAAAACGATGTCGTAGGGCACCTTCGCTTCAGCCAGCAGCACGTTCATGTGGCCGGGCAGGCGACCCGCGACCGGGTGGATCGCGAAGCGTACTTCCTTGCCCTTGGCGCGCAGGCGCTTGGTCATCTCGGACACAGCGGACTGAGCCTGTGCAACGGCAAGGCCATAGCCCGGCACGATCACAACGCTGTCGGCTTCTTCAAGGGCGTTGGCAACGGCATCCACATCCGTGGCCACCATTTCCCCGTCGATCTCCATCGCCGGGCCACTCTCGCCGCCGAAGCCGCCGAGGATGACGCTCACGAACGAGCGGTTCATCGCCTTACACATGATGTAGCTGAGGATCGCACCTGACGAGCCGACCAGCGCACCGACCACGATCAGCAGATCATTGCCGAGCGAGAAGCCGATGGCCGCAGCGGCCCAGCCGGAATAGCTGTTCAGCATCGACACGACGACCGGCATGTCCGCGCCGCCGATCCCCATGATCAGGTGATAGCCGATGAACAGCGCCAGCAGCGTGATGATGATCAGCGCCCAGGTGCCCGCGCCGCCCAGATAGGCCGCCGCGAAGATGACAGACAGAACCGCCGCCGTCGCGTTGAGCAGGTGACCACCCGGCAGCTTTTTCGCCGCCGTGTCGACCTTCCCGGCCAGCTTGCCATAGGCAATGACAGACCCGGTGAAAGTGACAGCACCGATCCAGATGCCCAGCACCAGTTCGACCCGCAGGATGCCAATCTCGACACTCGTTTTCTTGGCGATCAGCTGTCCGAAGGAAGACAGACCTTCGTACGCTGCCAGCGAGGCATAGGCATAGCCATCACCCGCAGTTCCGCCGAGGGTCAGACCCTCTTCAGCAAATACACCTGTCAGGGTGGAGATCATGATATGTGCGTTGAAGCCAACGAATACGGCTGCCAGACCCACGAGGGAGTGCATGGCCGCCACCAGTTCGGGCATTTGTGTCATCTGCACCCGGTTGGCCAGTTGCCAGCCGATCAGACCGCCCATGCCGATCAGGATCAGCGTCAGAAGCCACAGGCCAGAGCCTGGCCCCATCAGAGTGGCCAGCACGGCCAGTGCCATACCGGCAATGCCATACCAGACCGCGCGTTTCGCGCTTTCCTGACCGGACAGACCGCCAAGCGAAAGGATGAAGAGGATCGCAGCGACCACATAGGCCGCGATGAGAAGTGCGTTTTCCATTTGTCGTGTTCCCCGCGCTTACGATTTCTGGAACATCGCGAGCATACGCCGCGTGACCATGAAGCCGCCGAAGATGTTGATGCCACACATGAAGATGGCCAGCGCCGCAAGCAGTGCGATCAGTCCGCTGGAAGAGCCGACTTGCACCAGCGCACCCAGAATGATGATCGACGAGATCGCGTTGGTGACCGCCATCAGTGGCGTGTGCAGCGAGTGGCTGACATTCCAGATCACCTGGAAGCCGATGAACACGCTGAGCACGAAGACGATGAAGTGCTGCATGAAGCTCGCCGGCATGCCCGGAATCGAGCCGATCAGCAACAGAAGGGCAGCACCGCCTGCGAGCAGGCCCACTTGCGTCTTGGTCTGCTGTTTGAAGGCCGCAACCTCTGCCGCGCGCAACTCTTCTGCGGTCGGCTCTGGCACCTTCTCTTTCTTGACTGCCGCAATCGCCTTGGTCTTTGGCGGCGGCGGCGGGAAGGTGATCTCACCCGCATGGGTCACGGTCGCCCCGCGGATCACGTCATCTTCCATATTGTGGTTGATAACACCGTCCTTTTCGGGCGTGAGATCATCCATCATGTGACGAATGTTCGTCGCGTAGAGGGTCGAGGATTGCGTCGCCATACGGCTGGGCAGGTCGGTGTAGCCGACAATCGTGACGCCATTCGCCGTCTCGATTTTCTCACCTTCGACCGTCAACTCGCAGTTGCCGCCTTTTTCAGCGGCAAGGTCCACGATGACCGAGCCGGGCTTCATCGCCTCGACCATGTCCTTGGTCCAAAGCACCGGCGCATCGCGGCCGGGGATCAGAGCGGTGGTGATGACAATATCGATCTCAGGCGCAAGCTCGCGGAACTTCTCCAGCTGCTTTTCGCGGAACTCAGGTGAGGACGGTGCTGCATATCCACCCGTCTCTGCCCCGTCGGTCTGCTCTTCATCGAAATCGAGGAAGACGAATTCCGCCCCCATCGATTCGATTTGCTCTGCCACTTCGGGCCGTACGTCGAACGCATAGGTAATCGCACCCATCGAGGTCGCGGCACCGATGGCCGCCAGACCGGCGACGCCTGCACCGACGACCAGAACTTTTGCCGGAGGCACCTTGCCCGCTGCCGTAATCTGACCGGTGAAGAAGCGGCCGAAATTGTTCGAGGCTTCGACCACGGCGCGATAGCCGCCGATATTGGCCATCGAGCTGAGCGCATCCATCTTCTGCGCACGGCTGATGCGCGGCACCATATCCATGGCGATGGTCGTGGCACCTTTCGCCTTAAGTGCCTCAAGCAATTCAGCATTCTGGGCCGGCCAGATGAAGGAGATGATGGTCTGGCCATCGCGCACATGCGCGACCTCGGCCATCTCGGGCGCGCGCACCTTCGAAATCACGTCCGCAGCAGCATAGACGGCGGCGGCGTCCGGCAGGACCTCCGCGCCAGCCTCGGCATAGAGGGCGTCATCGAACCGCGCAGCCTCACCGGCTCCCGCTTCGATCACACATGTATGGCCCAGCTTCGTCAGCTGCGCGATGCTCTGCGGCGTCATGGCGACACGGGCCTCGCCGGGCCATGTCTCCTTCAGCGCTCCGATCTTCATGGAGATGTCTCCTCTCATCAGGCGAAATTTATGCTGCAATGCCACAGGCTGCAGGGATTTGAAAGTCAGGCCAGCGTGAGTCGTGGCGTAATTAGGAAATTTTGTTTCCTGTTACGCAGGGGCAGGCTTTTCGGTTCTTGCGCGCAGGTTCCGGGTGGGCGACTCGGACGCGCCCTGCTAGAAATAGTGGCATGACCCTTCAGGACCGCAACATAAGCCCATCGCGCCGCGCCATACGGCAGCTGGATGAGACCGCTTCCAACCGCATCGCCGCCGGGGAGGTGGTGGAGCGTCCCGCAAGTGCGATCAAGGAACTTGTGGAAAATGCGCTCGACGCAGGGGCGACCCGGATCGGGGTCGAGATCGCGGATGGCGGCAAAACGCTGATCCGTGTCACCGATGACGGGCACGGAATACCGCGCGAAGAACTGAAGCTGGCGCTGTCGCGCCATGCGACGTCCAAGATCGACGGAACCGACCTGCTCAACATTCACTCCTTTGGCTTCCGGGGCGAGGCGCTGCCATCTATCGGAGCCGTGGCGCGTCTGCGCATCGCCAGCCGCGTGTCAGAGGGCGAGGCGTGGGAGTTGAACGTGAACGGCGGCAAGCTGGGTGAGGTCGCGCCCTGCTCGCTACGCGGTGGCACTGTGGTCGAGGTGCGGGACCTGTTCCATGCCACACCGGCACGCCTCAAATTCCTGCGCTCGGATCGCGCAGAAAATCAGGCGATCAGCGATGTGTTGAAGCGCTTGGCGCTCGCCGCTCCGGATGTCGCGTTCACCTTGACCGACACCGGCACCGGCAAGACGACATTCAAGGTGGAACGGCATCAGGGCGATTTGATCGACGCCCATCTTGCACGCATGGAGGCGATCCTCGGCCGGGATTTCGCGACCAACGCACTCGTCATCGATGCGGAGCGTGAGGGGATCACCCTCACCGGTTTTGCAGCACTGCCGACCTATTCACGAGGGGCCGCAGTCGCGCAGTTTCTGTTCGTGAACGGACGCCCGGTGCGCGACAAGGTGCTTCTGGGGGCGTTGCGCGCAGCCTATTCCGATTTCCTGAGCCGTGACCGCCACCCGGCCGCGTGCCTGTTTCTGACCTGCGATCCAGAGCGGGTGGATGTGAATGTGCATCCAGCCAAGACCGAGGTGCGGTTTCGTGAGCCGGGGATAGCGCGCGGCCTGATCGTCAGCGGCTTGCGACACGCACTGGCCGGGGCGGGGCATCGTGCTTCGACCACTGTGAGTGATGCGACGCTTGGCGCCCTGCGTCCGGCCACGGCGCCTGGCGCTCCGATCTATCAGATGGATCGCCCGTCTTTGGGCGCGCGCTCCGCCTCCTACCGGATGCAAGCACCTGATCATCAGCCCGCACCGGGCTTTGCAGAGTTGCAGAACGGTGACTGGTCCTCCGCCCGAATGGAAGAGCCTGAGGCCACCGGGGTTCTGGATGAAACGGCTCCAGCCGATCCGGCGGACCTGCCACTTGGCGTTGCCCGCGCGCAATTGCACGAGAACTATATCCTCGCCCAGACCACGGATGGCATGGTGCTGGTGGATGCCCACGCCGCCCATGAGCGGCTGGTCTACGAACGGTTGAAGCGGCAGATGGCAGAGCGCGGCGTCGTGTCTCAGGCGCTGCTGATCCCCGACATCGTGGAGCTTTCGCCAGAGGACGCGGCACGCCTGATGGCGGCAGCCGACGATCTCGCCCAGCTTGGGCTGCGATTTGAGCCGTTTGGCGGCGCGTCCGTCGCGGTTCAGGAGGTTCCCGCGCTGTTGGGCCAGCCCGATGCCCGCGCCCTGATCGCGGATATTCTCGACGAGCTTGCCGATACAGGTGCCACCACCGCACTGGCGGAGCGGCTTGACGCGATCCTGTCGCGCATCGCCTGCCACGGCTCCGTGCGGACAGGTCGGCGGATGCAGGCGGCAGAGATGAATGCCTTGCTGCGAGAGATGGAGGCGACCCCCCATTCGGGGCAGTGCAACCACGGTCGACCAACATATGTCGAGCTGAAGATGACGGATATCGAGCGGCTCTTCGGGCGGAGCTGAGTTTCGGTATAATTCCGCATGCCCATGTATTCCTTGCACGCGGGCGGTATGCACTAGATGTATCCGGGACAGACCAGTCGCCGGAGGCACATCATGCCCAGCCACGCCATTGCCGATTTGCCCGATCGCGCCGCGCTTTCCAACGAATTGCACGCCCGTCCGTTTCCGGAGTTGAAGGCCCCTGGCCGGGCGGCGCATGTCGCCATCATGGCCGATGGCGGCCCGAACCGGGATGGTGAGGCAGAGCGGGACCACCTGCGCGCGCTGCTCGACCGGTTCGGGGCGCAGCACCCCGCGCCGGATGCAAATCACTGGTCTGGCCCATTGGGGCGCGCGTTCCTGAAATGGGAGCGTCACACCGAATTCATGACCTACACCCTATTCGCCGAAGGTTTGGGTGATCGCCCGTTCGAGGGGGAACTGTTCGCCCATTTTCCCACCGACTGGCTGCAACAGGCCCCGGGACGTCTGCTGACCTCCTGCCTTGTGCGGGTTGAGGTCGCAACCGACGATCAGGAAGCGAAAGCCCGGGTCAAAAACGGGCTCAGCACCCATTTCGCGGCAGAGAGCTTTTCAAAATCCCACGTCCTCGACAGTGCCGCCACGGTGATGAGTGATTTTCGGATGCAGGAAGGCGGGCATATCCGCTTTGCCGTCCTCGCGCGTCCCTCTACCGGACCTCGCCGGATCGGACGGATCGTGCAGCGCCTGCTGGAAATCGAGACCTATAAGAGCGCGTCCATGCTCGCACTTCCTGTGGCGCGCGATGTGTCCGGCAAAGTCGGGCAGCTGGACAGGGAGTTGAGCGATCTGGTCCGTGGGATGAGCGCGCAGGACGGTGACGATGCCGCCGCACTCGACCGCCTGCTGTCCATGTCGGCGGATATCGAGGCATTGGGCGCCGACACCGCGTTCCGCTTCGGCGCGCGTGGCGCGTACGCTGCGATCGTGAACCAGCGGATCGAGGTGCTGCGCGAGACCCGTATCGGGGGCGGTCAGACCTTCGCGGAATTCATGATGCGCCGCTACGAACCGGCCATGCGCACTTGTGAAAGTGCCGAGCGACGGTTGGTGGACCTCGCCCTGCGCACGGAACGGGCGGCAAACTTGCTCCGCACCCGGGTCGATGTGAACCTTGCGCGTCAGAATGCCAAACTGCTGGAAAGCATGAATAGCCGCGCCGCCCTGCAACTGCGTTTGCAGGAAACGGTTGAGGGCCTGTCGATTGTTGCGATCAGCTATTACGCGGTTGGACTTGCGGCCTATTTCTTCACCCCGTTTGGGGAGATGGCGGGGCTGGGCAAGGCCTGGTTGCTCGCGCTGATCGCGCCGGTCGTTGTTGCAGGCGTGTGGTTCGCCCTTCGCCGTATGCGAAAGCGTCTGGAAAAGGGTGAATAGATCCTTGCCAAATTAGGTAAAATTGAGGTTTCGCGTGCGAAACCAAAAGCTTACCGATTGGCAAATATGCGCCCGATCGTGTTCAGCAAAATTTGGGCTGCGAGGATCGACGTCGTTCCCGTCTGATCATAGTCGGGCGCAACTTCGACCAGATCAATCCCGACAATATTGCCGCGCTTGGTCAGGCCGTCGATCAGCTCCAACACCTCGTAATAGAGAAATCCGCCATGGCTGGGCGTCCCGGTGCCCGGCGCGATTGAGGGATCGAACCCGTCAATGTCGATGGTGAGATAATAGTCCACCCCGGCCGGAACCCGCTCCAGCACGGCTTCCACGCCCAGCTTGCGGATCTGGCGCACCGACAGAATGTCAGAGCCCCGCGCCCGTGCATCTTCATACCCTTCCTTCGCGGTGGAGGAGACGTTGCGGATCCCGAACTGGCTGAGCCCGGTCACGTAGTCCTGCTCCGCCGCGCGCCGCATCGGGTTGCCATGGCCATAGCGCACGCCATGCCGCTCATCCACGAAATCGAGATGGGCATCGATTTGAACGATGTGGATCGGCCCGTGATCGTCAAAGGCCCGGATACAGGGGATATTGACCGAATGATCGCCCCCCAGCACGACAGGCAAAGCTCCGGCTGCGCGAATGGCGCGGACGCCGGCTTCGATATTGGCGTGGCTCTTTTCCGTCAGCGTATGCACGATATCCGCGTCGCCGATATCGACCATCCGAACATTCTGCAGATAGGTGACATCATCTTCGTGATCATAAGCGCCCGCATGCCCGAAGGAGAACAGCGTGGAGGCCTCGCGGATCGCTCTTGGCCCCATGCGGGTGCCGCTGCGCCATTGCGTGCCGCCATCAAAAGGCGCGCCCAGAATGGCCACGTCGGCGTCAATCTTCTCCCAATCGCTGACCCAGGGGCTTTTGCCGAAAGTCGCGATCCCGGTGAAGGGCAGGTCCAGCCTGCCAGTCTCATATCCATGGGCCATGTCACGCTCCCCTTCTGGTCGGCCCTTCGGGGAGGATATTTGTCACCAAGAAGAAGAGGCAGCCTTCTTCTTGGCTGAAATATCCCCGCCGGAGGCGGCGCTGCGTTCAGAAATTGTCCTTGCGGCGGCGCACTTCGGTGAAGACCTCAGCATCGCTGCCATCGGGCAGGCCGACGGCGTCTTTCACGCTTTGCACATGCGCGCGCAGAAAGGGGTTCGTTGCCTTCTCTTCTGCCAGGGAGGAGGGCACAGTGGGCTGTCCGCGCTCTCGTGCGCTGTCGATGCGGGTGGCGCGGGCGAGCATGTCGGCATTCTGTGACTCGATCGTCAGCGCAAATTTCATGTTCGACTGTGTGTACTCATGCCCCGAATACACAATGGTGCTGTCGGGCATGTTCAGAAACTTCTCCATCGTGGTCTGCATCATCGGGCCATCTCCCTCGAACAGCCGACCACAGCCCATCGCCATAAGGCTGTCCGCACTGAACACCGCGTCGGAGCCTGCGAAGTGAAACGCGATATGGCCGACCGTGTGGCCTGAGACATCGAGGACTTTGCCGGTGGAGGCGCCGACGGCGATATCGTCGCCCTCTTCCAGGGCCCGGTCGAGCGGTGGCAGACGATGCGCATCGGCTTTCCCGCCCCACACTTCGCACCCGTATTTCGCCCGCAGCTCTGCCGTGCCATCGATATGGTCAGGGTGGTGATGGGTGATCAGCAGCAGATCGAGGCCCAGGCCACGGGCCTCCAGCGCCTCGATCAAGGGTCCGGCTTCGGGTGCATCCACGACCGCAACTTTGCCTGTTTCAGCGTCGCGCAGGATATAGGCGTAATTGTCTTCGAGACAGGGAACGGTTTGAATGTCGAGCGCCATGGTGCGGGTCCTCCGGGTGCGATACTGTGCGTGACGTTGGTTCATTCGGGCAGCTAGTGCAATGCATCTCGATGTCGTCGATCTGAAGAGCTTTTACTATCGCACCCGGCTGGGCCGTGGTGCGCAGGCGTCCTTGCAATTCGCTTTGCGTCAGATGTGGCCAGATCTGACGGGGCAGAGCCTGGTCGGTTTCGGATTTGCCGCGCCCTTCCTGCGTCCGTTTCTCAAGGATGCAGAACGTGTGCTCAGTTTCATGCCGGCCCAGCAGGGCGTCATGGCCTGGCCCGCCGGACAGCCCAATCATTGTGCGCTGGTCGAGGAGACGCATTGGCCCGCGCAGGCGGGGGCCTTCGACCGGATCATCGTCGCCCATGGTCTGGAGACCTGTGAGCGTCCGACAGCATTGCTTGAGGAGATCTGGCGCGTCTTGTCCCCGGGTGGGCGTGTGATCTTTGTGGTGCCCAACCGCACCGGCGCCTGGGCGCAGCGGGATGTCACGCCTTTCGGATATGGTCGTCCCTACAGTTTCGGACAGCTCGATGCACAGTTGCGCACCCACCGGTTCGAGCCTGAAGGGCATCGCGCGGCCCTGTTTCTGCCGCCATCGCACAAACGCTCAATGTTGCGACTGCAAAATACCGCAGAGCGCCTTGGCCGGAAGATGAAGGCGGATCGGATCGCGGGGGCGCTGTTGGTCGAGGCGATCAAGGAAGTGCATGCGCTGCCTCGCGGGCGCCGGGCAGAGGCGCGGCGGCCCCGCCTGCTGGGCGGTCTGGCGGCTCCGGCACCCGCACCGACGCCGCTTCCGTCTCGCAGGCATCGCTGCGACTGAGGGAATCGCCCGGGTGAAATGCAAGCGTTTTCCCGATTTGCTGAAAACGTTTTCCGCATTGAATTTCTGGATCGGGCCGCGAAGCAGGCTCCTCGCTGTCGGATTCGGGGCATTCTGCCGCACCGATGTGAAAAAATGCACATTGGATTCACGAAAAAAAATGCGCTTTCTTCCACGGAATACCATGGAATACCGAATTTGATAAATATTTTCAAAGCGTTAATAAAATGGGTCTTTATGTTGCTCTGCGGAAGTACCTCTGCTATCACCCGCGCAGTTTCATTCCGCAGGTCGCTCATCCGGGTGGCCATGAACCACTGCGGACCATTTGGCATGTCGTGAATGTGCTGGCTGGTCTGCTAGAAAGATGGGGTGCCCCTTGGCCACAACATCCGCTCATGTCTCTGGCATCGCCGGTCGCTATGCGACTGCTTTGTTCGAGCTTGCACAAGAAGAGAACGCGCTGGCCCAAGTTGAGGGGGACCTCGACACTTTGCAGGCCGCGCTGAACGAAAGCGCTGACCTGCGCGATCTTACGACATCTCCGGTCTATAGCCGCGAAGACCAGCAAAGCGGTATGCGCGCGCTCGCATCCGCTATGGGGTTGGGCAACACGGTGACGAACACGCTGGCGCTGATGGCGTCGCGTCGCCGTCTCTTTGTGCTGGAAGATGTCATCAAGGGTGTGAAGGCGCTGGCTGCTGACGCCCGTGGTGAGATCACCGCAGAGGTCACGTCCGCGAAAGCGCTGACGAAGGCACAGTCCGAGGCGCTGGCCAAAACACTGAAAGCAAGCGTTGGTCAGGACGTCGCAATCAATTCGACCGTCGATGAAAGCATCATCGGCGGTCTCATCGTAAAGGTTGGCTCGCGCATGATCGACACGTCGATCCGCTCGAAGCTTGCCGCCATGCAAAATGCAATGAAAGAGGTCGGATAATGGCAATCCAAGCCGCGGAAATCTCTGCGATCCTCAAGGAGCAGATCAAGAATTTCGGTCAGGACGCCGAAGTTGCTGAGGTCGGCCGTGTGCTTTCCGTCGGTGACGGTATCGCGCGCGCCCATGGCCTCGACAACGTCCAGGCCGGTGAGATGGTCGAATTCCCGGGCGGTGTCCGGGGGATGGCTCTGAACCTTGAGATCGACAATGTCGGTATCGTGATCTTCGGCTCTGACGCCGAGATTAAAGAAGGCGACACCGTGAAGCGTACGGGCGCCATCGTGGACGTCCCCGTCGGCAAAGGCCTGCTGGGCCGCGTTGTCGACGCGCTGGGCAACCCGCTCGACGGCAAGGGCCCGATCGAGGCGACCGAGCGTCGCGTCGCGGACGTCAAGGCGCCGGGCATCATCCCGCGTAAATCCGTGCACGAGCCTATGGCGACCGGCCTCAAGGCGATTGACGCCCTGATCCCCGTCGGCCGTGGCCAGCGCGAGCTGATCATCGGTGACCGTCAGACAGGTAAGTCTGCCGTGGCACTCGACGCGATCCTGAACCAGAAATCCTATAACGACGCGGCTGGCGACGATGAGAGCAAGAAGCTCTACTGCGTCTACAACGCTGTCGGTCAGAAGCGTTCCACCGTGGCGCAGCTGGTGAAGAAGCTGGAAGAGACCGGCGCGATGGCATATTCCATCGTTGTAGCCTCCACCGCATCCGAGCCTGCACCGCTGCAGTACCTCGCACCGTATTCCGCGACGGCGATGGCGGAGTATTTCCGCGACAACGGCATGCACGGCCTGATCGTTTATGATGATCTGTCCAAGCAGGCGGTTGCCTATCGTCAGATGTCCCTGCTGCTGCGTCGTCCGCCCGGACGTGAAGCGTATCCGGGTGACGTTTTCTACCTGCACTCCCGCCTGCTGGAGCGTTCGGCGAAGCTGAACGAAGACAATGGCGCGGGCTCGCTGACGGCGCTGCCGATTATCGAAACGCAAGGTGGTGACGTTTCCGCGTTTATTCCGACCAACGTGATCTCGATCACCGACGGTCAGATCTTCCTTGAGACGGAACTGTTCTTCCAGGGCATCCGTCCTGCTGTAAACACCGGTCTGTCGGTTTCGCGTGTGGGTTCCTCCGCTCAGACGAAAGCGATGAAGTCGGTTGCAGGCTCGATCAAGCTGGAGCTGGCGCAGTACCGCGAAATGGCGGCGTTTGCTCAGTTCGGTTCCGACCTCGATGCCTCCACGCAGAAACTGCTCAACCGCGGTGCGCGCCTGACGGAGTTGCTCAAGCAGCCCCAATACTCGCCGCTCACCAACGCCGAGCAGGTCATCGTGATCTATGCGGGCACCAAAGGTTATCTCGACAATTTGCCTGTGAACCAGGTGAAGCCGTTCGAAGCTGGCCTTCTGGCCGAGCTGCGCAATTCGCATCAGGATCTGCTGAACGACATCCGCGACAACGACCGCAAGGTCTCTGGCGATCTTGAGGACAAGATCAAGTCGGTCATCGACGGTTTCGCGAAGACGTTCGGTTAATCTTAAGGGAAGGGAGCAAGGCGTATGCCGAGCCTCAAGGACCTGAAAATCCGGATCGAAAGTGTCAAATCGACACGGAAGATCACCAAGGCGATGCAGATGGTCGCCGCCGCGAAACTGCGCCGTGCGCAGGAAGCGGCGGAGGCTGCGCGCCCCTATGCCGAGCGCATGGAGGCCGTCCTTGGCAATCTGGCGGCGGGGTCGAAGAACTCCGCTTCCGCACCGATGCTGCTGCGCGGCACCGGGTCGGACCAGACCCATCTGCTGATCGTCGCAACTGCGGAGCGTGGCCTCTGCGGTGGTTTCAACACCAATATTGCCAAGCTGGCACGCGCTCACATCGAGCGTTTGCAGGGCGAAGGCAAAACCGTGAAGATCATCACAGTCGGGAAGAAAGGGCGCGAGCAGTTGCGCCGCGACTTCCGTGACCTGTTCGTCGATCACGTGGATCTGAGCGAAGTGAAGCGTGTTGGCTACGACAATGCCTCCGCCATCGCGCAGGACGTTCTGGGCCGCTTTGCCGCGGGTGAATTTGATGTCGCCACGCTGTTCTATGCTCAGTTCGAGAACGTGATCACGCAGCGCCCCACAGCGCAGCAGATCATCCCGGCGGTTGTTGAAGACGATGCCGATACCGGCGCGCTTTATGACTACGAGCCAGAGGAAGATGCGATCCTTGCGGATCTGCTTCCCCGTTCGGTCGCCACGCAGATCTTCACCGGTCTGCTGGAAAATGCCGCTTCCGAGCAGGGCGCGCGGATGTCCGCAATGGACAACGCAACCCGCAACGCAGGCGACATGATCGACAAGCTGACCATCGAGTTCAACCGGACCCGTCAGGCAGCGATCACGAACGAGCTTATCGAAATTATCTCGGGCGCCGAGGCGCTCTAAGACGACTGGAGAAACAACATGGCAAATGCTGTCGGCAAAATCACCCAGGTGATCGGCGCGGTCGTCGACGTCCAATTCGACGACCACCTGCCCGCGATCCTGTCCGCTCTTAACACGGACAACAATGGCAACGACCTCGTCCTCGAAGTGGCGCAGCACCTTGGTGAGAACACCGTGCGCACCATCGCGATGGACGCGACCGAAGGTCTGGTGCGCGGTCAGACCGTCACCGACTCCGGCAACCCGATCCAGGTTCCCGTGGGCGATGCGACCCTCGGCCGGATCATGAACGTTGTCGGCGCACCTGTGGATGAGAAGGGCCCGGTTGAAGCGACCGAGTACCGCGCCATCCACGGCGAAGCACCGACCTTCGATCAGCAGTCCACCTCCTCCGAGATCCTGGTGACGGGTATCAAGGTGATCGACCTGCTCGCGCCTTATTCCAAGGGTGGTAAGATCGGTCTGTTCGGTGGTGCGGGCGTCGGCAAGACGGTTCTCATTCAGGAGCTGATCAACAACATCGCAAAAGTGCACTCCGGCTACTCGGTGTTCGCAGGTGTTGGTGAGCGGACCCGCGAGGGGAACGACCTTTACTACGAATTCATCGAATCTGGCGTTATCAACGCGGACGACCTGACGAAGTCCAAAGTGGCGCTCGTCTACGGTCAAATGAACGAGCCTCCAGGTGCGCGTGCACGTGTTGCTCTGTCCGGCCTGACCATGGCTGAGCAGTTCCGCGACCAGTCCGGTACCGATGTTCTGTTCTTCGTGGACAACATCTTCCGCTTTACGCAGGCCGGTTCCGAGGTGTCCGCACTTTTGGGTCGTATCCCGTCCGCTGTGGGCTATCAGCCGACGCTGGCAACCGACATGGGCGCGATGCAGGAACGCATCACCTCCACGAAGTCCGGCTCGATCACGTCCGTGCAGGCGATCTACGTTCCGGCGGATGACTTGACCGACCCTGCACCGGCAACTTCGTTCGCGCACCTCGATGCGACGACCGTTCTGAACCGTGCGATCTCCGAGCTGGGCATCTACCCGGCGGTTGACCCGCTCGACTCCACCTCCCGTATCCTTGACCCGCAGGTCGTGGGTGAGGAGCACTATCAGGTGGCAGGCGACGTTCAGCAGATGCTTCAGCGCTACAAGTCGCTGCAGGACATCATCGCGATCCTCGGCATGGACGAACTCAGCGAAGAGGACAAGCTGACGGTTTCCCGCGCACGGAAAATCCAGCGTTTCCTCTCGCAGCCGTTCGACGTGGCAGAAGTGTTCACCGGTTCCCCCGGTGTTCAGGTGAAGCTCGAAGACACGATCGCGTCCTTCAAGGCCGTTGTGGCTGGCGAGTACGATCACCTTCCCGAAGCGGCCTTCTACATGGTTGGCGGCATCGACGAAGTGATCGCGAAAGCCGAGAAGATGGCTGCCGAAGCAGCTTGATCTGAACAGGTAGGCAGGGGTGCCAAGCCGCACCCCGCCCGCCCGACCAAGGAGGCTTGAATGGCCGATACCATGCAGTTCGACCTCGTCAGCCCGGAGCGGAGCTTGCACTCTGCTCAGGTCACGAAGGTCCAGATCCATGGCGAAGAGGGCGAGATGACGGTTATGCCGCAGCACGCCGCGACGCTGACCCTGCTGCGCCCCGGTATGCTGACGGTTTACGAAGGCACCGAGGCTCACGACTATGTCGTGACCGGCGGCTTTGCCGAGATCGGCCCGGAAGGCGTGTCCGTTCTGGCAGAGCAGGCAAGCCTGAAAGCCGACGTCACGACCGATTGGATCGACCGTGTCGTGGACGCTGCTGAAAAGGCAGCTCTCGAAGCCACGGACGATAACAAGATCACGGTGAACCAGCGCGTGAACCACGCCCGGTTCCTCAAGCAGCAGCTCGGTCTCTGACCGCACTGATTGCTAAAAGTGAAACGAATGGCCCCATCGCATGCGGTGGGGCTTTTTGTTTAGGGTGAGCGGATGAAACGTCTCAATTCGCATCAAATTGGTATCGATGAGGGCTTTGTCAGCCTCTTCGATCATTGGGCCCAAACCACGGTGATGTGGGATGGTGCCGGGGAGCGTACGGTTCGCGCGACCGTCTCGTTCGATGAACCGTTTGCCGAGCCGCCAACCGTCTCCCTTTCGATTGCCGTGCTTGATGCCGACAATGAAAGCTATCTGCGCCTGAATTTGCGGACAGAAGACGTGACAACCACCGATTTCACCATTGCCGCCGACACGTGGGAGGACACGCGCATCGCCCGCCTTGGAATGCGTTGGACCGCGATCGGTGTTCTCGTAGACACGGATGAGCTGTGGGACGTTTAGCCCGATAGGCGACGCAGCAATATTTCCAGCGGTCCGGTTGTGGAGATATAGCGCTGCCAGAGCCAAGCATATGTCACCAATGTCAGGATGAAGGAGAGAGAAGTCAAAAGCGCCGCGCCACCCGACAGGTTCATCAACCAACCCGCCGCCTCAAACGTCCCCATGCCAAGGATCACTTGCGCGATGTAGAGTGTGAGTGTCTGCCGTCCGGCGGAAAGAACAGCAGCAAAACCTCTCTCAGACGGACAGAGCCAAAGGCAAAGCCCGATTGCTGCCGTCGCCCAGCCCGTGGCCGCTATCATGTAGAGTGGCATGGGCGGCACCGGCTCTGTCTCGAATAACAACGACAACTCGTCCGGGCCGGCAGCGCCGACGAGGAAGTGAGATGCTATCTCCACCATCAGCGCCACCGCGAGGCCCAGACCGATCAGGTGCCCCTGTACTTTGCGAGATCCAAGGTCAAATCGGCTAAGGAAGATGCCCCATAGCAGGAAGCCAACCCACGGCAGGACCGGATGCCATCCATTGAACAAAAGATTTCGGAGCGCACCCTCAACCGTCCAGAGGTCGAGATAGGTCAGGCTTTCCCACGCCCAACCCGCATCATAGTCAAACAAGAGGATAGCCACGACCTGTCCAATCAGCAGCGCGCCGCATGCGAGCAGAACGGCGCGTGTTGATGCGAACAGGAATGGCAGGGCGACTACGAAATAGACGGCGTAATAGTGGATTATGTCCGCCGGAAAGATCGCAAGGTTCGCCAGCCCAACTGCGAGCAGAACAGCGGATCGCTTCAATGTGCGCCGCGAGATCTGTTTCGCGGACCGACCCCGCGCGCCGATGGCGAAGCTGACGCCCGCCAGTACCACGAACAAAGCAGCAGCGCGGCCCTGCAACAGCTCGACCAGCCACGGCGCGCCGAATTCTGGATCGCGCAACACGATGTCAAAATTGACGAGCACCATGCCTGAGAATGCGAGAAATCTTGCCAGATCGAGGCCATGCAGTCGCTGCGCCATAAAAAAAGCCCCGAATGTTCCTTCGGGGCTTTAGATGTGTGTTTGGCGTCAGGCGTTAAAGCCCCAACATTTACCGCATCGGGTAAAATGCCTCGTAAATCGGGCCGAGGGCTTCTTCCGAGAACAGGGAGGAGACGCTGGTTCCGTTCGAGATGTTCAGGATCGCCTGTGCAAACATCGGGCCAATCGGGACAACGCGAATGTTATCGCACGCCTTCACAGGCTCAGGCTGCTCGATGGAGTCGGTGACGACGAGGCTCTTGAGTACGGATTTTTCGATCCGTCCAACGGCCGGGCCGGACAGAACGCCGTGTGAGATATAGGCGTGCACTTCCTTGGCGCCGCCCTCGTTCTGGATGATCTCTGCCGCTTTGCACAGCGTGCCCGCCGTGTCGCAGATATCGTCGACGATGATAGCGCGTTTGCCTGCCACTTCGCCGATGATCGTCATCTCTTCGATTTCACCGGGCTTGGAGCGGCGCTTGTCCACGATGGCAAGGCCGACGCCGATCCGCTTGGCCAATTCACGGGCCCGCGCCACGCCGCCTACGTCGGGGGAGACGATGATGACGTCGCTGAGGTCATCGAAATTCGCCATGATGTCGAGCGCAAAGACCGGCGCGGCATAGAGGTTGTCCACCGGAATGTCGAAGAAGCCCTGGATCTGTCCCGCATGCAGATCCATGGTCAGGACCCGGTCGATGCCCGCCTCGGAAATCAGGTTCGCGACGAGCTTCGCGCTGATCGGTGTGCGGGCGGAGGTGCGGCGATCCTGCCGTGCATATCCGAAATAAGGAATCACCGCCGTTATCCGCTGAGCCGACGACCGGCGCAGCGCGTCTGCCATGATCAGCAACTCCATCAAATTATCGTTGGCCGGATTAGAGGTCGACTGAATGATGAACATGTCCTCGTCGCGGACATTGTCATAGACCTCGACGAAAATTTCCTTGTCATTGAAACGCTCTACGCGGGCGTTTGCCAATGCGACCTGCGATCCGCGATAGACCGACATGCGCTTGGCGACTGTTTCGGCAAGCTCGCGGTTGGCATTGCCAGAGATGAGTTTGAGGTTGATGTCGGCTTTCATCGGTGGCGTCCTTTTGGCAGGCATGTCAGACCTTTTCATGCGGGCTGGGCTGGTGCGGTTGCGTTAGCACTGTGCGCCCGCCAAGCAAACCCTATGTGTCATCTATAAGACAAAGAACGACAGGAGTGCCGCGCCGTGGCCACGATTGATTACTACACCTTCCCGCTGTCCCCTTTCGCCTATCTCGCCGGGGAGCAGTTGGAGGCCGTCGCCGCTTCGCACGGCGCGACGATCAACTACATCCCGTTCGATCTGCTGAAGGTCTTTGGGGAACAGGGCACGCAGCCTCCGGGAAAGCGGCATCCATCTCGTCAGGCCTATCGCCTGCAAGAGCTTGCGCGTGTTGCCAAGATGAACGGGCTTGAGATCAACCTCAAACCGGCACACTGGCCCACCGATCCGAAACCAGCCGTGATCGCGATGATCAACGCGCAGTCTGCGGAAGGCGGCGATCTGGGCAAGCTGACCCACGGGATTCTGCGTGCTGTGTGGGCTGAAGAGAAGGACATCTCCCAACTGGAGGTGATCGAGGCTTGCCTGACTGCCGCCGGCTATGACGCGTCGGTCGCCCATGGGGATGCCGAGGCGGCGCTTGCTCAATTCGAGCGGAACACTGTCACCGCGATGGATGCGGGCGTCTTTGGCGCGCCCACCTATATCGTCGACGATCAGGTGTATTGGGGGCAGGATCGTCTGTCCTATCTCGACGCCTATCTCGCAGAAAATGCCTGAGACCCTTAGCGGGGCCAGGACCGGGATCATGCGCAGGGCCGGTGACGGTCCACGCGTGATCCTGTCCCATTGCTCGCTGTCCCATTCGGGCGCCTGGAAACCCCTGTTGTCGGTTCGCCCCGATCTGGACGCCGTGGCGCTGGACCTGCCCGGTCACGGGCAGAGTGAGACAGATGAAGCGCGCTCCCCCGAGAGGCAGGCCGCGGATGCGGTGCTTGATATATTGGGCGATGGTCCCGCGCATCTGGTTGGTCACTCTTTTGGTGGCCGCGTGATGGCAAGGGCCGCGCTGGAGCGCCCTTCCGCCGTTGCATCGCTCACGCTGATAGAGCCGATGATGTTTCATCTGCTGCAAGAGGCCGGCGACCCCTTGGCCGAAGATGAGCGCGTGGCGAGTGCGGCTTATGCCGACGCCCTGGCCACCGGGGATCGAGAGGCGCAGGCCCGTGCCTTCATGGCGCGTTGGGGCAACGGTGTCGCGTGGGAGGATTTGCCCGCTAGGCTGCGTGCCTATGCCATTGAGCGCATTCACTTCATAGATCGGTCCGCCGAGGACGTGATGGGCAATCCTCCTGGGCAAATGACATTATCGGTTCTGCCGTCACTGCCCGGCCCGGTACGCATCCTATACGGCGCGCAGACCGTCGGCGCCGCTATTGGCATCGCGCGGCATGTCGGCCGTGCTGTTGGGGTGGAGCCGACTGAGATCCCCGGCGCAGGACATATGGTGGCGATCACGCACCCGGCGGAGGTGGCGCGGCACCTGCCATTCTAGGTCAGACCGCCTTCGGCGGGGGTATTTTGACCAATCCGAAGGCTAGAGTGCCGCCAAAAATTGCTGACGATCCTGCTGGCTTGTCGACCAATTTGTGACAAGGCGGCAGGTCACCCGTTCCTCATCCGGTCCTTCAAGGGACCCGTGCAGGTAGTAGGCGGCACCGGCGTCTTGCAGGCGACGATGCTGGGCGCGGGTGGGGCGGGCGAAGATCTGGTTTCCGTCTACGGGATGGGCGATCTCCACCCCGGCATCGCGCAGGCCATTGGCCAGATCCGTCGCCGCCGCATTGGCGGCATGCGCCATTTCCAGCCACAGATCGTCAGTCAGGTAGGCATCCATCTGTGCCGCGAGGAACCGATGCTTTGAAAACAATTGCGCGGCCCGCTTGCGGCGCAATTCCAGTTCCCATTGGGCATCGGGATCGAAGATCACGACCGCTTCGACACCCATCAGACCGTTCTTTGTTCCGCCAAAGGCGAGTGTGTCGACGGGCGCGGCCATCTCTGCCGCTGTGGCGCCGGTCGCAGCGCAGGCGTTCGCGAACCGGGCGCCATCAAGGTGAAGCTTCAAGCCCGCCGCATGTGCGACTTTCGCGAGGGCCTGAAGCTCTGCCGGGGTGGAAGCCGCCCCCAGCTCTGACAGGTTTGACACGCAAAGGGCGGCAGGTTGATGGGAATGCACGATCCCAGCGGTGCTGCCCGCAATGGCGTCGGCCAGCGTCTTGGGCGTGATCTTGGCGTGATCGCCTTTCAAAAGGGTTAACTTGCCGCCGCCGATCATGGCTTCGGGGGCGCCGCACTCATCTTCCTCGATATGCGCGAGCTCGTGGCAGAAGATACGGCCCCAGGGTGGGCAGATTGTTGACAGGGCGAGAGCGTTGGCAGCAGTGCCAATCCCGACCAGCACGACCGCTGCATGCGGAGCGTTGAACAGATCGCGAATTTTGTCATTCACATCAATGCTGTACGGATCGTTGCCATAGGGCATCGCGTAGCCGTCATTGGCCCTGACGATGGCTTCGATCACCTTTGGATGGGCGGGCCCGGAATTGTCGGAGGCGAAGTTCATGACAGGTCCTCGATGATGTAATCTTCGAAGTCTTCCTCATCGACTTCGTATTCTGCAACGGTGCGGCGCGGGATGGATTTCCCTGCTTTTACAGGGCTTTGCGGGTCTCCGGTCAGCAGGGGATGCCAATCGGGGAGGGGTTTGCCATCGGCGCGCAGGCGATAGGCGCAGGTGGCGGGCATCCAGTCCTTGATCTCCTCCACATTCTCCGCGTCAATGACCACGCAGCCGGGCACCAGCGTTTTGCGCAACGGATAGTTCCCGCAGCGGCAGGTGCCTGCGTCCAAAAGCCTGCAGGTGATTGAGGTATAAGCGACTTCCCCGGTGTCTTCATCTTCCAGCTTCAGCAAACAGCACTTGGCACAGCCGTCGCACAGCGCCTCCCACTCCTCTCGGTTGAGGGTGTCGAGGGGGCGGGTCCAGAAGGCGGGGCGCTTGGTCATGGGACCGTCTTACGCCCGTCGATGTGTCGGCACAACTTCACCTTTGATCTGTCAAAAGTGGTGTGCACAACCTGTGCACAGGGCGTGCACAACCCGTGCACCGATGTGACATACGGAAGTCGACATGAAACTGGGTGAGATCGTCGAGAATTGGCAGGGTGCGCGCGTGCCGGAGCGCAAGGTGCTGACCGGACGCTACGCTCGGGTGGAGCCCCTGGAGGCGCGGCACTTCGACGATCTGTGGGCGGCCTATGCGGTCGATAGGGAGGGCGCAGTCTGGCGCTACCTGATGGGCGGGCCGTTCGAGGATAAGGCCGCGTTCCGGGACTACATGGCGGACAAGCCTGCGAGCAGCGATCCGCTGTTCTTCGCCTTTGTCGATGTGGAGAGTGGGAGGGCCATGGGCTTTGGCAGCTATCTGCGCATCAACCCGGAGGCGGGTTCGATCGAGGTCGGCCACCTGACTTACTCGCCCGCGATGCAGCGGACCCGCATGGCGACGGAGGCGATGTACCTGATGATGCGCGAGGCGTTTGAGTTGGGCTATCGCCGCTATGAATGGAAGTGCAACGCGCTGAACACGCCGTCACGACGGGCGGCGGAGCGGCTGGGGTTCACCTTCGAGGGCGTGCACCGACAGGCGTTGGTGACCAAGGGGCGGAACCGGGACACGGCGTGGTTCTCCGTGCTCGATGGGGAGTGGGAGGATTTGCGGGGGCGGTTCGAGCGGTGGCTGGAGCCGGGGAATTTTGATGAGAACGGTGTGCAGCGGAACCACTTCGCAATTTCGTGCTGACACCACCTGCGTCAAAAAACTCGACCTTATTCCAAATTATTTAAACTAGGTTCGTAAATAGTAAGATACATCAATTATGTATTCGTACTTTTTGGGCTGCCAGAATCCAAGCATCGACGTATTCTCCGTTGCACTCTACAAGGTGTTGAGGCGATTTTGAGCCTTCTTCCAGCCTCTTTTGTACTGCACTACTGACTCTTAATTTGGATGGATCTATAGCAGAAAAAATAGATCCATCATGAACTGTGTCACCAAATATATCGAGAAACTCGTTTTTGCGTACGGCTATATTAAGGGGATAGTTTAGCGGAATTCCTTCTATGAGGCTGTCAAATGATATAATTTTAATATTTTCGCTTTGGTAAGATTTAATTAATTGCTTTCTCTGGTCATTATTCTCTATTTCTGATCTGCGCCCATGAACTAAAATAAATTTAAAATCAGTTGGGTGATTTGCCATCTGACGCGGTACTCGGATATCACTAATGGAGGATAAAAAGCCAGCTGCGTTACCACTATCACTTAGCCATGATTGCCATGTTTTTATTTGATGAATCGCTTTTTGAAAATCTGAATGTAATTCATTGCTTTTGTCTCGGAAGAATTTTGATTGTGGCTTCTCGATTTCTATAAAAACAGCGCTCCAATCAATACTACTTTTCGTCAAAAAGAAAAAATCTGACTTGTAGTCAGATCCAAATGAAAGCTTCCTAAGTACAATTCTAAAGTGAACCCCATGATTAAGAACAAAATTGCGAGGTATCAGCCCTGTATGTCTCTCCATAAAATCCTGATATACTTGTTCTCTTTGATTTGAGTCGATCAAATTGGTGAATTCAGACCTAATTTTTTCGTTTTCATACGATTGCATGGCGGGATCAATTTTGGCTAGATTTTCAAAAGGCGGTGCATTAGAGCGGATTGCTGTTTACACTGGAAGTATTGTGCGGCGTTCGAAGTTCTAATGTCAAACCTAAGCCTTAGTTTTGGAATTTGTAGATGAGTTTCTATTGTTCGCTGGAGGTTGCATGAAGCTTGACCAGTGCCAGTGTAGCGGTCAACTCGCCCTCGCGCCCCCGAACCTCACCGGGCTAACCCTCCGCTCCCATTGCGCTTCTGCGGCGAAGCGGTACTCGGCTGCGGGTCTGCCGCCTCTGCGGGCGGTTTGTGCGCCTGTTGGTTCGATTAGGCCGGATTGGGTGATCATCCGCCTAAAATTTTGTTTGTGGAGGGGTTGGCCGGAGACGGCTTCGGCGGCGGTTTGGAGGTCGAAGAGGGTGAAGGTCTCTGGCATCAGCTCGAACAGCACGGGGCGGTATTTCAGTTTCGCGCGCAGGCGGCCGATGCCGGTCGCCAAAATACGGCGGTCGTCGCGTGGCATGGCGCGGCCCAGTGGGCGCGGCGGGGGGAGGGCGCGGTCGCGGGCGGCTTCCTCGACCAATCCGGCCTCGTAGAGCAGTTCGTAGCGCTCCAGCACCAGCTCATCGCGCCACGGCTGGCCGCTCAGCCCGAAGGAGAGGTTGAGGCGTTCGCGCCTTTGGGGTGTCGTGGCCCAACTCTCCAGCGCGGGGGCGAGGGTTTCGGTGAGGATCGGGGCGGGGCCGGCGCGGCGATCCTCCCATGGGAAGAACTGGGTCCAGGGGCGCCAGTCCTGCCCCTCCAGCCGCTCCCGCCCCGGCACGATGGCGAGATAGCCGATGGAGACGCGGTGCGCGGGATCGCTGCGCTGGGGCCGGTCGCCAAAGGTGTAGAGCTGCTCGACATGGGCCAGCGTGTGGCCGGTATCCGTCTCCACCCAATCGCGCAGGGAGAGTTCGAGGGTGCCGTGGCGGTCTGGGTCGAAGGGGCGGGTCGGCAGTTCGGGGCCGGGCAGGGTGAGGACGACGGGCTCGGCGCGGCCATCGCTCTCGATCACGCCGACGAGCACGGCGGACAGGCCGACCTCGATCGGGCGGCTCACAGCGCGCTCATGTGTTGTTCGAACCGGGTGAGGAAGGCGGCCTTCACCTGCATGGGCGGGCGCAGGTCGATGCGCAGCTTGGCGGCGGGGGCGTGGCGGGGGGCGCCGAAGAACTTGTTGGCCTCCTCCGTGGTGAAGCCCGCGATGAAGACGGCCTCGGCCCACGCGGAGATCTTGTCGGCGCGCTTGATCTGTTTCTTGATCGTGGCGGGCAGGGCCGCGGGCAGGCCGAAGCGGAGGTGGATGGCTTCGGTCAGGCGCACATCCATTGCCTTGTAGCCCGGCCCGACCGCGGCCTTTACGGGGGAGATCATGTCCCCGATCACGTATTCGGGCGCGTCGTGGAGGAGGGCGGCGAGCCGCCATTTGACGGGGGCCTTGGGGTAGAGTTCGATGAAGAGGTCATCGACCAGCAGCGAATGCTCCGCCACCGAATAGGGCCAGTCGCCCTGCGTCTGCCCGTTCCAGCGCGCCACGAAGGAGAGGCCATGGGCGATGTCCTCGATCTCCACATCCAGCGGAGAGGGATCGAGCAGATCGAGCCTGCGGCCCGAAAGCATCCGTTGCCATGCGCGTTGGGTCATTTGGGTCTCGGTCCGGTTGGGATGTCACGTTGGCCCAGACATAAGGAGTACGGGCCGGTGCGGGCAAGCAGGGACGAACCTAGAACACCCCGATATTGGCGTTCTTGTCGAAGCCGGGCGCATTGCGGTTGTCGCCGACGATCTCAATCAATCCGGTGAACAATTCTGACTTTAGGCGAGCAAAGACATCCGGGCGCATTCCGAAGTTTGAATTGTCTGGTTCCAATGTCCAAAAGGGAAGCGAGGCGAGGTGGTCTCGCAGAACCTCGTTGTTGGTGAGCTGCCAGGCAACTTCTAGTCGCCCGAAGGCACATCCTGCCGAAAATGGCTTGGTCAAGCGGCCAAGCGATTTTCCTCCAAGGCTATCCCAAAAATCAAAGGTGCGTCTCGGCTTCCAATAGAACCGTCTTTCGGGCAGAGGCTCACCTGTCTCAGTGATCGTAATTGTCATCGGGAAGAAGTAGCTCAGCCCAGGGTCAAGCTCTTTGATCACATTCCTCGCCCGCTCTGTCACGATCAGGCCGTTTACCGCAGTCCAAATGTCCGGCACCCAATGTGCCCGAGCGCCGTTGACGGAGAAGTCTTGCAGATAGGGTCCGATATCCTTCGGCTCGAAATCATACAGGTAAGCATCCCACAGGGGCTGAGGTTCGGGCATTTCGATACGTTTCCGGAAGGGGCTGTCCATGCCCCAGCCTGGTTTCATCCAATCCACCCAGTCGGACTTCACGGACCCGTAGTCCCGATGTGGCGCAACTTGGTTTGTTGAAACGGTAAACGCAAAGAACTTGGCATTCTTGTGGATCACATCTGCGGTTGGGATCTCGCGGTAATACTCCACCTTCGTACCATCAATACCGCCGATCTTAATCGGTTCATCCGTTGGGGTGTACTTGGCAGTCATGAGGTGCTCGGTTTGTTGGACTGGGGTCACACTGGCGGGGCCTCAACCTCAGATCAAGTTGAGGGTTCAATGCGGGTCGTTCGGTTGCGCGGATACGTTGTCGTCTGCGGTCTGATAGCACACCACATTGCCCCGGCCCTCACACAGTGCTATGCGCGCGGCAAGTTGTGATAGAGGAGCGTGGCGCTATGGCCAAGGATTACGTCGTTAAGGATATCGAGCTTGCAGCCTTTGGCCGCAAGGAGCTGGACATTGCCGAGACCGAGATGCCGGGGCTTATGGCCTGCCGGGCGGAGTTTGGTGAGGCTAAGCCGCTGAAAGGCGCGCGCATTGTCGGCTCCCTGCATATGACGATCCAGACGGCGGTTCTGATCGAGACGCTGGTGGAGCTGGGCGCTGATGTACGCTGGGCATCCTGCAACATCTTCTCCACGCAGGATCACGCGGCGGCGGCGATTGCGGCGGGTGGCACCCCGGTCTTCGCGATCAAGGGCCAGTCGCTGGAAGAGCACTGGGATTACCTCGACAAGTCTTTCCTGTTCCCCGAGGACGAGAACGGCGTTGGCGCGAACATGATCCTCGACGATGGCGGCGATGCGACACTCTACGTCCTGCTGGGCGCGCGCGCTGAGGCGGGTGAGGATCTGGGTGTTCCGACCTCGGAAGAAGAGGAAGTGATCCACGCGCAAATCAAGAAGCGGATGGCGGCCTCCCCCGGTTGGTTCACCAAGACCCGTGAGAACATCAAGGGTGTCTCTGAGGAGACGACGACCGGTGTGCACCGCCTCTATGATCTGCACAAGAAGGGCCAGCTGCCCTTCCCGGCGATCAACGTGAACGACAGCGTCACCAAGTCGAAATTCGACAACAAGTATGGCTGTAAAGAGAGCCTCGTGGACGGTATCCGCCGCGCCACCGACACGATGATGGCCGGTAAGGTTGCTGTCGTAATGGGCTACGGCGACGTGGGCAAAGGCTCTGCCGCGTCGCTGGCCGGTGCTGGTGCACGGGTGAAGGTCACGGAGGTCGATCCGATCTGCGCGCTTCAGGCCGCGATGGACGGCTTCGAGGTGACGACGCTGGAAGATGTCGTGTCCACTGCGGACGTCTTCATCACCACGACCGGCAACAAGGACGTGATCCGCATCGAGCATATGCGCGAGATGAAGGACATGGCGATCGTCGGCAATATTGGCCATTTCGACAACGAAATTCAGGTGGCAAGCCTGAAGAACCACAAGTGGACCAACATCAAGGATCAGGTGGACATGATCGAGATGCCTTCGGGCTCCCGCATCATCCTGCTCTCTGAGGGTCGTCTTCTGAACCTCGGCAACGCGACGGGCCACCCTTCGTTTGTGATGTCCGCCTCCTTCACCAACCAGGTGCTCGCGCAGATCGAGCTGTGGACGAAGGGTGAAGAGTATCAGCCGGGCGTTTACATCCTGCCCAAGCACCTTGATGAGAAGGTCGCGCGCCTGCATCTCGACCGGATCGGCGTGAAGCTGTCCAAGCTGTCGGATGAGCAGGCGGCTTATATCGGCGTGAGCGCTGAGGGGCCGTTCAAGCCGGAGCACTATCGCTACTAACGCGCGGATCTGATCGTGAATTGGAAAAGCAGCATCGCGGGTGTCGTGGTGCTGCTTTTTTGTTTTGAAGACAGGCTTGACTGAAATAGCATGTCGCTGCTGCACCACTTGATTTGAGATATTCGATGCGCGCCGACCCGACTGAGACTCTCGTTGTGCGGGCTGGCATGCGAAAATCCATCCTGTATGCGTGTGCTTTCGCGTTTTTTGGGTTCGCTCTAATATACATGCCATGCACTATAAAGTGTAATACAGATTTCGACCATTATTTACAAAATTCGTTGGGTCTTTTAGTTTCTGTTTTATCTGTCGCTTTTTGTTTTTTGGCAATTAGAACCCGAAGGAATCGTATCGTATTGTCAAAAAGCGGGTTGATGTTTGACCGTCTTTTGGGCGGGGAAGTTCCGTGGTGCGACGTCAAAAAGATCGGATACTGGACACCATATCGGCGCGGATGGAAGTCCACAGAAGGCATTTTTTTATGGATCCGCGGGGCCAGCGCAACATCGGTACCGCTTAAGTCTCGTCCTGCTGGTGAGACGTTACCGAATGGCGATCGTGTGATCTGGGTCCATCATTTGGAAATAGGTATGAAATTCGACCGTTTCGTCGAGATCCTGGAGGACTACGCGATGGCGCACCAACCCAGTGCTCTCGATCAAGGCGTCCCGTTTTCCGCAACCTCCTTAAAGGATGCGATCTTTACTCAAGATGAATAGCGCCGCGCTTACTTATTTCTGTCCACCGCAGCATTTACTTCTAGATAAGACACCTGTCTTGTCGGGTACAAACCCTGTCCCTGACATCACCAGTGAGATTGTAGAAGGTGCTAGACCAACACCAGCACTGCCCCACCCGCTGCTAATCCCATCACAGCATAGGCGCCATCGATGACGGTCAGCATGATCGGGCGACCGGTGTACATGTTGTTCACGGCCATCCAGGGTACGCCGAAGAAGGCTCCGACGCAGGCGCCCATGACGAGGCCTTCGCTGACGCTGGCCACACCCATGCGGGCCCAGACATAGCGCATGAAGCCAGCCAGGAAGATGAAGACGATGAAGCTGGCAAGGTAGATCACCTTGTTCATCGCGGCGGCTTGTTCGGCGGTGACACCGCTGGCGGCCATCCACGGTTTTGAGGCGACGCCGTACCAGATCGCGCCGATGATCCAGATCACTACAGCCGCAGCGAGGACAGATACGAATTCCATGGCAGATACTCCCCTATCTGGTGCGTTGGAATGTCGCAGTCTTGCGTGATTGGCTGCGTGAGGCAAGCCTTGGGGCACCGAACCGGTTGCCCGGCCCGGTGCGCTGATGATCAGAGCAAATCGATCTGCAATTGAGGTGTGCCGTCGCTCGTCATCTCACTGGAGTGGCCCTTGGGGCCGACCGTTCCGCGAATGCGGTGGCGCAGGCTGGAGAAATGCTCTGACGCGACCACGTCCACAGGCTTATCCAGTTGAAGTTCGAGCCTGACCCAGCCCTCATGCACCACGGATATTGCATTGATCCGTGCCGCGAAGGGGTGGGAGAGGTATTTCCCGGTAACCCTGTCCCCGATGGACCAAGATGGCGCTGGGTCATCCGAAAGGGCGGCGCTCATCGTGTTCCAGTCGCGAAACCCGTGTTGCTGTGCGATCCGCTCTAGTGCTGCGGTGTGGGTCAGGTCGGTACCGGCCGCCTCTAGCCGTGTGCGCAATTGCCTGGCCAGCGCTTTTGCCTGTGCCTTGGTGGGAAGGGGCGTTTTCATGGCCGTGCCTCCAACCCGGTATGGAAAATGCCCCAGCGTAGCGGGCCCGTTCGCGCGGCGTGCCGCAAAACCAGCACGGTTAGCGCGAGCAAACAGCACTCGGCGATGGGCCCGGCAAGCCAGATCCCGATTTCACCCACCACGAGCGGGAGCAACAGTGTCAGGGGGATGGCGAAGGCATAGGGTTTTGTCAGGCCAAGGATTGCAGCCTTTGCCGCCGCGCCGATGGCCTGAAAATAGGCGGACACCATCATGAGCGGTCCCATCAGGAAGAAGACGCTTGTCATGATCGGCAGGATGCGCACGACCTCGGCAATGATGGCAGGGTCATCCACAAAGGCCGAGGCGATGGGCGCCGGTGCGCTGAGCACGATGATCTGCACTGTGCTGCAATAGATGACGGCGACCCAGAGGGCGATCCGCAAGCTGGTATTGGACCTGTGCCAGTGACCGGCGCCGTAATTGTTGCCGGTGATGGTCTGCATCGCGAAGGAAAGGCCCAAGAGCGGTAAAATGGCGAAGGTGATGATCCGTGTGATAATACCGTAGGCCGTCACTGTGTCCGCGTAACCCGGTGCTCCGACCCATTGCAGTGCTGCGATGGTCGAGGCCGCGCCGAGGGAAATTCCGATGAAGTTCAGGCTTTGTGGTGCGCCGAGCGCCAGAATTTCGCGCCAGCGACCCGTCCAGGAGGTGCGCAGCAGGTCCGCGGGACGCAAGACGGTCGCCCCCCAAATGCGAAAGGCGAGGATGATTGCAAAGGCGAGCGCCTGGGCGGCGGCTGTGCCATAGGCCGATCCGGCCACTCCCATCTCGAACTCCGCGATCAGGAGATAGTTGAAGGCGATATTCGCGAGGGAGACGAAAAGGCTCATACCTGCCATCAAGCCCACGCGGCCTTCGTTGCGCAGCGCGTCGGAATTGACAGACAAAACGAAGAGCAGGGGGCAGAACAGGATCGTGATCGTCAGATAGATCAGGCCCAGATCAGCCAGCTGTTGGGATTGCCCAGCGACGAGCAGGGCCGTCTCTGAGCCGAGCACGGTAAACATCGCGATGAGCAGTGCCCCAACTGTGAGGGCCAGCCCGTGCGCGCCTGCAAAGACAGCACGGGCCCCCGCCCAATCGGAGGCGCCCAGATGGCGGGCCAGGACGCTCGACATACCATTCGACACCAGCGTCGAAAGTGCGACGATCAACATGTAGATCGGGAACATTAAGGTCACAGCGGCCAGTGCCTCTGGCCCGACAAAGATGCCGAGGAAGATTGCGTCTGCGACGGAGAGCAATCCGTTCATGCCCATCACAAAGATGATCGGCAATGCGGTCTTGAGGTAGATGCGGCCTAGTGGCCCATCGGTAAATGTGTTGGTGGGAGCGTCAGTCATATCCCGATCTCTTTCGCTAAAATCACGCTGTTTGAGATGGGACCCGCATTGCCATCCGCGCGATATGCGGAGAGAGATGGACAGACTTTTCCAGTGCAGAACTTTACCAAGACAGATGTCGGCGGGCGGCGGGTGTCTACGACCTGACGCACCGCTAGACCGATCGGCCCGGCCCGTCAAGCGCCCCTTTCCCGGGGGCGCTTAGACTTTCGAGGGCGTGCGCCTGGACGCGCTAGCCCTGATAGCCGCCCATTTCGCAGATCAATTTCCACTCTTCAGCGGACACCGGCTGGACTGACAGGCGGGAATTGTTGACCAGGATCATGTCGGCAAGGCGCGGCTCACCCTTGCAATCCTCAAGGGTGATGGGCGTGGGCATGTCGGCCACGGCCTTGATGTCCACACATTCCCAGCGGGGATCGTCGGTTTTGCTGTCGGGGTGTGCTTCGGCCATGACCTCGACAATGCCGACGATGCTCTTTTCCTTCATCGAGTGGTAAAAGAAGCCAAGATCGCCGATCTTCATCTCGCGCATGTTGTTGCGCGCCTGATAGTTGCGCACGCCGTCCCATTCCTCGCCCGCGTCGCCCTTGGCCTTCTGGTCATCCCAGCTCCAGGTGTTGGGTTCGGATTTGAAGAGCCAATAGTTCATGTCAGCCTCCGATCACACGGTTCCATGGGATGAGCGTCACGCTCTCAAACAGGTCGGCCTTTGCGTAGGGATCGTTTGCGGCCCACTCCTGTGCCTGCTCGAAGGTTTCGACGTCGAGGATGACGAGGGAGCCGCACATCTCTCCGCTATCGTCCAGCAAGGGGCCAGCTTGCGCGATCAGGCCACTGTCTTTGAGATGGGCGACATGGGCCTCGCGGTTTGCCTTGCGGATGTCGAGCGCGCCGGGGCGATCCTTTGCGAAAAGAGCTACGAGCATTGAGGTCTCCTGTTCAGGCTTTGGCACCCTTCTTCCCTGATCCAAGCAGGGGGGCGGCGGATTGATCGAGCGGCCAGCGTGGACGGGCGGCCAGCGTCATGTCGGATTGGTGGCCGAGGCGAAACTGCTCCCACCCGGCCCAGGCGATCATGGCGCCATTGTCGGTGCAAAGGTGGAGCGGCGGGGCGGTGAAGGCAAAGCCCGTCTTGTCTGCGACGTCCTGTAGGGCGTGGCGAATGGCCGTGTTCGCCGCGACCCCACCAGCGACGGCGATGGTCGTCGGGCCATGTTCGGAGGCGAAGGCAACCATGGCGCGACGGGTCTTTTCGGCGAGCACGCCTGCGACCGCCGCCTGAAAGGCTGCGCACAGATCGGCGCGGTCTTGCTGGTAGAGCCCGCCTTGGGCCGTCACAAGCTGATCGCGCGCGCGGCGCAGCGCTGTTTTGAGGCCGGAAAAGCTCATGTCGCAGCCCGGCCGGTCGAGCAGGGGGCGCGGAAGCGGGAAACGGGTGGGATCGCCCGATGCGGCCTGTCGCTCTACGTGCGGGCCGCCGGGCTGCGGCAGGCCCAAAAGCTTTGCCGTTTTGTCGAAGGCTTCGCCCGGGGCGTCGTCAATCGTGCCGCCCAGACGGGTAAAGCTGTCAGGCCCGGTGACTGACAGGAACTGACAATGCCCCCCGCTGACCAGCAGCATGAGGTAAGGGAACGTCAGGCCGGGATCGAGGCGCGGGGTCAGCGCGTGACCGGCCAGATGGTTGACGCCGATAAGCGGCTTGCCTGCCCCGGCGGCGAGGCCTTTGGCAAACATGACGCCCGACAGAACGCCGCCGATCAGGCCCGGTCCCGCGGTCACGGCAACCGCATCGATCTGGGCGAGCGAGACATCTGCCGCAGAAAGGGCGGCTTCGGTCACATGGTCGAGGCGTTCTGCATGCGCGCGGGCTGCAATTTCCGGCACCACGCCACCGAAATCAGCGTGGAGGTCGGTTTGGCCGAACACTTTGGACGACAGGATCTCGCCCGCGTCGTCCGTGCAGCGCAGGACGGCGGCGGCGGTGTCGTCGCAGCTCGATTCAAGGCCAAGGATGAGGGCAGGCTTGCTCATGCCATGGTCCTATCGTGCCCGACGGACGGCGTCCATGCAGGGAAGCGATAGACAGGGCGCGTCCGGGCGGGCTAGGTAGGGGTATGACAAGTGAAGTTTACACTCCCGACCGTCCGCTGAAGATTGGCACGCGGGGGTCTCCGCTGGCGCTCGCGCAGGCGCACGAGACCCGCCGGAGGCTGATGGACGCGCACGATATGCCCGAAGAGGCATTCGCGATCACGGTGATTACCACCACAGGTGACGCCGTGCAGGACCGTCCGCTGAGCGAGATTGGCGGCAAAGGGTTGTTCACGAAAGAGATCGAGGCCGCCCTGATGGATGGGCGTATCGATCTGGCCGTGCATTCGACCAAGGATGTCGCCAACACTCTGCCCGATGGGCTGGTGCTGAGTACCTATCTGCCGCGCGAAGATGTTCGGGACAGTTTCATCAGCCGCAAACATGCCAGCATTGCCGATTTGCCCCAGGGGGCTGTTGTGGGGTGTTCGTCGATCCGCCGGCGCGCGCAGCTGTTGGCATTGCGCCCGGATGTCAGTTTTGTGGAGTTTCGCGGGAATGTGCAGACGCGTTTGCGCAAGCTTGACGACGGTTTGGCAGAGGCGACCTTTCTGGCCTGCGCGGGTCTGCAACGGCTCAATGAACCCGACCTGATCAACCCCGTGCCGGTCGATGTGATGCTGCCTGCGGTGGCGCAGGGTGCCATCTCGCTGGAGCAGCGGGAGGGGGATGAGGGCGTCTCCGCCCTGATTGCGCCGCTCAACCATGCGGATACTGCGCTGTGTGTCCGGGTGGAGCGGGCGATGTTGGCCGAGCTCGATGGCTCTTGCCGCACGCCGATCGGTGGGCTTGCAACGCTGGAAGGTGGGGATGTCGTGCTGCGGGGTGAAATCGTGCGCCCGGATGGCAAGATCTCCCATTCCGATGAATGGCGGGCCCCGCGCGCGGATGCAGTGGCGATGGGCGCGTCGGCTGGTCGTATCCTGAAAGAGCGGGCGGGCCCGGGATTTCTTGCCTGACCTGTTGATCACGCGGCCAGAGGTATTGGCACAGCGTTTCGCCGCGCGGGTGCCGGCACCCTGGCAGCCTGTGATCGCCCCCCTGACGCGGATCGTATTGACCGAACCGGGACCGCTGCCTGACGGTGTACAGGCGGTGATGTTCACATCCCAAAACGGTGTTGGCAGTTGGCGTGCCGCAGGTCTGCCCGTCCAACTCCCCGCCTTTTGCGTTGGAACGCGGACGAGCGAGGCGGCGCGGGCTGCGGGGTTCGAGGTGTCGGATGCCTCTGGCGATCTGGCCGCGCTGGTGCGCCTGATTGCCGCGTCTCTGCGGGCTGACGACGGCGCGATCCTGCATGTCCGCGGGCGGCATGTTGCCGGTGATCCCGAGCGGTCATTGGCCAAGCTTGGCTATGGCTACATCGCGTATCCGCTCTATGACGCAGTTGCGCAGGCGTTCTCGACGGAGGTGAAAGCCGGATTAGAGCGCAACCGATTTGGCGGCATTTGCTTTTTTTCGCCCAGGGCCGCGCGGCTTTTTGCAGATGAGGCGTTGAAGCAGGGCTGGTCATTGCGAGAGGTCAGCGCCTTTTGCCTCAGTGTGAAAGTTGCGCGTCCCCTCGACAATCTTGGCTTTTCGCAGTGTCATGTGAGCCTGACACCAGATGAGGCGGGATTTGTAGGCATGTTGCAGCGCAATGGAATCAGCTAGGATAGCTTGCAGCGCGTTGTGCCAGTGCTAGGTACAATGAGAATGACGACCGACCGACGAGAGACGAGACCCATATTATGGCAAACCGCAAACGCCCCACGGATGATGTAGAAGACGCCGAAATGGTGGAGTCTACGCCTCCGGCATCGGAGGATGAGGCTGGATCGGAATCGTCTGACGCGGCAGAGGCTGAGGCAACTCGCCCAGACGATACTGATGCCGATGCTGAGGGTGCGGCTCAAGCAGAGGATGAGGCGGTCGCGGCTGATGCGGTTGAAGATGTTACGGACTCGGAGCGTGTTTCCGCAGATGCGGAGCAGGATAATACTGCGCAAGACAGTACCGAGAGTGCTGTGCCGGAGGGTGACGTGGATGCTGATGTCGAAGCGACTGAGCCTGAGGCAGTCTCTGATCCTGCGCCAGTGATTACGCCTTGGGGCGGGGCAGCGGCGGACATAAGCCAGCGGTCCACCACCGATCCCAACTCACCTGACTATATCCCGCCTGCCGCGCCGGTAGCAGCGGACGCGAATGATGACGGTGGGTATGACGACTATGAAGACGATCAGCCGTCGATCGCATCCCGTGTCCTTCTGGGGCTGTTCCTGCTCGTCGCGGGGGGCGTTTTGTTTCTATGGGGTGCACCGAAGGTCGCGCCGCACCTGCCCCCCTTTATGGCGCCGGTCGCAGATTGGCTGGTGCCTGGTGAGCGTGCCGCGCAGACCCAGCTTGCCGATGCAGAGGCGCGGCTGAACGAGCGGATCGAAGCGCTTGAACTTGGTTTGTCCGGTTCCGATGTGGATGCGCGGATCGAGGCGGAAATGATCGCCGCAGAAGAACGTATGGCTGCTCTAACGCAGAGCCTTTCCGAGCGCGTCGACGCCGTGTCCGACCAGGTGGCCGCCTCTGACAGCGCGCCGATCGAAGAGCGGCTTGGACAGGTAGAGGTCCAGCTGGAAGGATTGCGCGCCGAAATGGATGCGCTGCGGGCTGATCTGAGCGGTGTCGCCGAGAGTGCGGATGGTGCGGTTGGCGAGAATGCAGCCGAAATCGACGCCTTTGCCGCTGCATTGGGGGGGCTGCGGGCGGAGCTTGCGCTGCTCGCCCAGCAGAATGGAAATCTGAGCCAGCGAATTGATGACGTCTCTGCCACGGCCGAGCGGCAGATCGCGGAAGCCAATGACCGTGTTGCACAGGCTGAAGCTGAGGCGACGGCCGAGGTGATGGAGGTCTCTGAGCAGGCCGACATGATCGCGCTGCGCAATGCGCTTTCCACCGGCGCGCCCTATGCAGATGCTTTGGACGGGCTGGCCGCGCAGACCACGATCCCGCCAGGGCTGAGCCTATCAGCTTCCACCGGTGTGGCCACACAGGAACAGCTGGAGAGTGAGTTCCCCGATCTGGCACATGCCGCCATCCAGGATGCTATCGTGGCCGAGGGCGAAGGGGCCGGGCTGTTTGGCAATGCGTCAGCCTTCCTGCGTGCGCGCGTCGCGGGACGCTCCCTGACCGAGCTTGAGGGACCGGACACCGATGCCGTTCTCTCTCGGATCGAGGCGCGCTTGCGTGAGGGCAACCTCGATGCCGCAAGGGACGAGGCCAACGGGCTCAGCGATGCGGCGCAGTCCGTGCTGGGCACATGGCTTGCAAAACTCGACGCACGCGCGGACGCTCTCAACGGTTATGACGAGCTGTCTGCGCAGCTTGAAGCCGGCAACTGATTACCAAGGAAAGAGTAAGCATATGCTCTGGTCTCTGCTCAAAATCGTCCTGTTTGTCGTTCTGGTCACCGCGGCGGCGTTTGGCGTGCTCTATGTGATCGATCAGGATGGCGGGCTGACCGTCTCTCTGGGTGGTCGGGAATATCCGTTTGAGCCGATTGAGGTGCTGGTCCTGCTGGTGCTGGCGATGATCGCGTTTTTCATCCTGCTCAAAGTGGCAGGCCTGCTGATCGCGGTGCTGCGCTTCCTGACGGGGGACGAGACGGCGATTTCGCGCTTCTTTGACCGTAATCGTGAGCGGCGCGGCTTTAACGCGCTTGCCGAGGCGATGATGATGCAGGCCTCCGGCGACGGAAAGACCGCCTTGGTCAAGGCGCGCAAAGCCGACCGTTTGCTGAGCCGTCCAGAGCTGACCCGCTTGGTCACCGCGCAGGCCGCGGAAGAGGCGGGAAGCCGCCAAGAGGCCGAAGAACAATATAAGGCGATGCTGGAGGATCCGCGGACGCGCTTTGTTGGTATCCATGGTTTGATGCGCCAGCGTCTCGCGATGGGAGAGACCGAGACCGCGCTGAAACTGGCTGAAAAGGCCTTTGCCATTCGACCCAAACATTCCGGGCTTCAGTCCACCTTGTTCAATTTGCAGACCGAGCAGGGCCAATGGGCAGGTGCCCGCTCAACCCTCTCGACTCAGATGCGGACGGCGGCGTTGCCGAAGGATGTGGCCAATCGCCGGGATGCCGTTCTCAGCCTCGCGGATGCACGGAATTTGATGGCGCACGGCAATATCGCTGAGGCCAAGGAACCGGCGGTCGACGCAAACAGGATTGCACCAGGATTTGTTCCTGCCGCAGTTACCGTGGCGCAGGTGCACACGGCCAATGGCAGCCCGAAAGCGGCCCAGCGTGCCTTGACCAAGGCGTGGAAGATGGAACCGCATCCCGAACTGGCAGAGGCGTTGGCCGAGCTTGAGGCGGGTGAGAGCCCTGCAGAGCGTCGGAAACGATTCGAGCCCTTGCTGCGGTTCCACAGGGATCATCCTGAGGCCCGGATGCTAGGGGCCGAGTTGGCCATTGCAGATGAGGACTTTCCTGCTGCGCGTCGCGCGTTGGGCGACTTGACAGAGACTCATCCGACGACGCGTGCGCTGGCCCTGCAAGCGGCCATTGCAAAGGGCGAAGGGGCGGAGGATCGCGATGTGCGCGGCCTGCTGACCCGAGCTTTGACGGCACCTCGCGGGCCGCAGTGGACCTGTTCGAACTGCCGCGCTGTCCACGCCCGGTGGGAGCCTGTCTGCCCCAATTGCGATAGCTTTGACACGGTTGATTGGCTGGACCTGCCGGAAGCCACGGCGACACATGCAACGTCGGCTGCGATGCTGCCGGTGATCCATGGCATGTTAGAACAGGCCGATGCCCCCGAAGCGGAAGAGGATGCCGATCCGCAGATCGTGGAGGAGCAAGCCGCCTCCGCAGAGGACCCGGCGGCAGAGACCGACGGCGCGCGGGAAGAACCAAAGGCGAGCTAGCGCATGATTGCGCTTGCACGCCCGAAACAGGCGGACTAAAGAAACGCCGTCGCCGCTGTAGCTCAGCTGGTAGAGCACGTCATTCGTAATGATGGGGTCGGGGGTTCGAGTCCCTTCAGCGGCACCACTTTCCCAAGCTTTTCTAATGCCTGATGTTCCATATCATGCAGATTGTGCTGCCGTCTGGTCGCCTTTTCCGGGCGTTTCCGACAGAAATGAAACGACACCGCTAGGGCAGTCGTTTGGGGCCGGGATCAAAGCCTTTGGGCGGATTTAGGACGAGCATACCGGAACCGGTCATGCCTTTTCCGTCCTTCAAGTCAAAGCTGATCTCGTGGCGCAACGGGGCGAGGTCTGAAAGCTGATCCACCATCGCTTCGTGCCGGGCTGCGCGCAGGATGGGATACCAGATCAGGATCGTGGCATTCGGATGCGTGTCGAGGATCTGGGGAACTTTGCCAGCCACATGGACATATTCCGATTTCACCTCGTAGGACGGATCAATCAGGATCAAGGTCTGATGGGTTCGCGGAACGGAGGTGGCGCAAAGACCCTCATAGCCATCGCGCCTCTGGAGATTTGCACCGGGAAGGTTGTTGGACAGCGCACGATGTTCTGCCGGGTGCAGCTCCATCAGGTGCATGTCGTCCTGATCGCGCAGCATCAATGCAGCGATCGCCGGAGAGCCTGGATAGGCGGTGTTGCCAAACGTATCCTGCACATTGGCAAGGACCTCACCCAGCGGTTCGCGCTCCAGATTTGCGATGGCGATGCCCTCATGCGCTTCGCGAGTCTTTGCGGTTTCGGCACTTGCCAGATCATAGAGGCCACGCCCTGCGTGGGTCTCAAGATAGCTGATTGGCCGAGGGCTGCGCAGCATCACGGTGAGCATGCGGGCCAGGATCACATGCTTGTGCACATCGGCCGGTCCACCGGCATGATAGGCGTGTTGATAGCTCAGCATGAGCGGGGTCTACCCTATCGCGCAGATGACAGCCAGTGCGGCGGTTGACTCTGCCCGTTTGCCCCGTATAACCCGCGCATCCCGATGGCCATATTGGTCATGCGGGCCTTGGTGTTTGTGGACCCCGCAAGGGATCTCCTGTCGCCCGAAAGGGAGAGGAAAGCACCTTTCAACCGCGCAACACGCGCACATAGAAAGGATCCAGCCGTGACCAAACGCACGTCTGCCAAGTACAAGCTCGACCGCCGTATGGGCGAAAACATCTGGGGTCGTCCGAAGTCCCCGGTCAACCGCCGTGAGTACGGCCCCGGCCAGCACGGCCAGCGCCGCAAGGGCAAGCTGTCTGATTTCGGTATCCAGCTTCGCGCCAAGCAGAAGCTGAAAGGCCACTACGGTGATCTGACCGAGAAGCAGTTCCGCCGTATCTATGCCGAAGCAGAGCGTCTGCGCGGCGACACCGGTGAGAACCTGATCGGCCTGCTGGAAAGCCGTCTGGACGCGATCGTCTACCGCGCGAAATTCGTGCCGACGATCTTTGCCGCACGTCAGTTCGTGAACCACGGCCACGTCACCGTGAACGGCAAGCGCGTCAACATCCCGTCCTACCGCGTCAAGGAAGGCGATGTCGTGCAGGTTCGTGAGAAGTCCCGCCAGCTTGCCATCGTGATGGAAGCGGTTGCGTCCTCCGAGCGTGACACGCCGGAGTATCTCGACTGCGATACGTCCAAGCTGTCTGCGACCTTCGTGCGCAAGCCTGCTCTGGCCGATGTGCCTTACGCAGTTGTCATGGAACCGAACCTTGTGGTCGAATTCTACGCGAAGAACTGATCTTCGCCGACATCATCGAATTTTGGAAAGGGTCGCCCGATGGGCGGCCCTTTTCATTTGAATTGCGTGGCTTGCCTCATTCCCCCCACGTGCGGCGCAGGTGTTCGATCCAATTGCGGTGGCAGAGCTTCTCCATCAGCGCATCGTCATAGCCGTGAGCACGCATCGCGTCGCGCAGGGCATCGAGGCCTGCGGCCGAGCCGATCTCGGCCGGAACGACTGCGCCGTCGAAATCTGATCCCATGCCGACGTGATCTTCGCCCGCGTGTTCGATCATATGATCGAGGTGTCGGACCATCCATTCCAGTGCACCCTCAGCCCGCATCTGCCCATCCGGGCGCAGAAAGGCGCCCGCGAAGTTAAGGCCGACCATGCCGCCGGTTTGCCCAATCGCCTTGAGCTGCGCGTCTGTCACGCTGCGCGCATGTGGACAGACGGCATGTGCGTTTGAGTGGGTGGCGACGAGGGGAAGGCCGATTTCTGCCACGTCCCAGAACCCCTTCTCCGTCAGGTGTGAAGTGTCAAAGACCATGCGCAATTCGGCACAGCGACGGGCGAGGGCTTTGCCCGCATCGGTCAGGCCAGGTCCGGTGTCACCGGTTGAGGGGAAGCGGAAGGGTACGCCATGGCCAAAGATCGTCTCACGCGACCAGACCGGCCCGATGGAGCGCAGGCCGGCCGCATAGAGCACATCCAGTTCCATGAGGTCCGGGCCGATTGCCTCTGCCCCTTCGAGATGCATGACGGCCGCGAGCTGGCCTTGTGTGATGGCCAGCTCAATTTGCGCAGCACTAGTGCACAGCGTCACGTCGCCGAGCCTGTCCAGTTCGATCAGCAGCGCGGCTTGTGCAAGTGTCGTTGCGAGGGCGGGCGCATGCTCCAGTTTAGGAGAGGTCGGCAAGTCATATTCAGGCTTGAGCATCGCCGCCATGTCGAAGGGGCCATCATCGGGCACAAAGATCGCAAACAGCCCCCCGGCCAGATTTCCCGCCTTGGCAGTAGGCAGATCAATGTGACCCGGCCCGCCGGACCGAAACCCCGCCAGTGCCGGCTTGCCGCCGGATTTGTAAAGCCGAAGCAAGGCATCGTTGTGACCGTCAAAAATTGCGGGTGTCGACATGGGGAACCTTCGCGGTGAGGGATGGGGCTGGGCCGATCCTAGGTCCAGACCGCGCGGCTCGCCACCGTCGGGATTGTGCCCGCACATTGAATTGTCTTGGCTTGGCCCGGATGCGGGCGTAACGGTCATGCCATGTCTATGTCGATTGAAGAGTCCCGCGCGCTGCCGCAGTGGCGCAGACCCGTTGCCCTGCTGATCCTGATGGCGGCGGCGATGCCGCTGGCCTTTTCGACGTGGCAGGCATTGCTCAACAACTTTGTGATCGAGGCGGCGCAGTTCGACGGCGCTGACATTGGCTGGCTGCAAAGTGTGCGGGAAATTCCCGGGTTCCTCGCCATTGGGGTGATTTTCATCATCATCTTCGTGCGGGAGCAGACGCTGGCCATCATTTCCCTTATCATGCTTGGAGTCGCTGTTGCGATAACCGGGTTCTTCCCTAGCTTTCAGGGCCTGCTCATCACGACGCTGATTTCCTCGATCGGGTTTCACTATTACGAGACGGTGAATCAATCGCTGCAACTTCAGTGGATCGATAAGGCGAAAGCTCCGCAATTACTGGGGTGGATTGTCGCCGTGGGTTCCGGCGCATCTTTGGTGGCCTACGGCGCACTCGTGATCGGGTGGAAGACGTTCGAGTGGAGCTATAACGCGGTTTACCTTGCCGGGGGTGGAGCGACCGTGCTGCTCGCGCTTGTCTGCTGGCTGGCCTATCCGCAATTTGACAGCCCAAATCCGCAGATCAAGAAGATGGTGCTGCGCAAGCGGTACTGGCTCTACTACGCGCTGCAATTCATGTCGGGCGCGCGCCGGCAGATCTTTGTCGTGTTCGCAGCGTTCATGATGGTGGAGAAGTTCGGCTTTGAGGTGCACGAGGTGACGGGCCTCTTCCTCGCCAACTATCTGGCCAACATGATCTTTGCGCCGATGATGGGGACATTCGTACAACGGTTCGGGGAGCGAACGGCGCTGACGGTTGAGTATATCGGCCTGATTGCGATCTTTCTGGCCTATGGCGCGCTCTACTTTGCCGATTGGGGCGATCTGGCGATTGGGGCAGCGATTGCGGCAGGGCTTTATGTTCTGGATCATCTGTTCTTTGCGCTGGCCTTTGCGCTGAAAACCTATTTCCAGAAGATCGCTGATCCTGGAGATATTGCGCCGACGGCGGCGGTTGCCTTCACCATCAATCATATTGCGGCCGTGTTTTTGCCCGCTGCGCTAGGCTATCTCTGGCTGACCTCACCGGCTGGGGTTTTCATTCTCGCGGCGGCGTTCGCCTCGATCTCGCTGATGCTAGCGCTGTTGATCCCGAGGCATCCCGAGAAGGGCAACGAGACGATCTTTTCCGGGCGCTCGATTGCTCCGGCTGAGTAACGCGACAATCAGAAGGGTGTGAACACAACGTCTCACCCCCTTGTGAGGCGGCGGCGGGTGGCTAAATCTAGGGCCAACGCAAGGAGAAATGCATGTTCTTTACCCGTAAGAAGTCGACGATGGTGCCCGCCGCTGAGGCCCTTCCCGGGCGCCCGGACGCGATCCCGACGGCGAAAAGCCACTTTGTGAATGGCAATCCGTTGAAAGGCCCGTTTCCTGAAGGTCTGGAAACAGCGATGTTCGGGATGGGATGCTTCTGGGGCGTGGAGCGTATGTTTTGGAAGCTGGAGGGCGTTTATACCACGGCTGTCGGATATGCGGGTGGCTATACGCCCAATGCGACCTATCAGGAGGTTTGCACCGGGCAGACGGGACACAATGAGGTTGTGTTGGTCGTCTTTGACCCTGACGTGATCAGCTATGAAGCACTCTTGCAGGTGTTTTGGGAAGGGCATGATCCCACCCAGGGCATGCGGCAGGGCAATGACACCGGGACGCAGTACCGCTCGGGGATCTATACGTATACCGACGCACAGGCGGAGGCCGCTAAGCGGACAAAGGCCGAGTTTGCGCCGCGTCTGCAAAAGGCTGGCTATGGCGCGATCACGACTGAAATCGTTTCCGCGCCAGAGTTCTTCTACGCGGAGGACTATCATCAGCAGTACCTCGCGAAGAATCCCGGCGGCTACTGCGGTATCGGAGGAACGGGTGTGACCTGCCCGATTGGGGTGGGGGCGTAAGGCCTGCCTTTTGACGGCGCGCGGGGGACTTTTCGCAGCAAAAGTTCCGCGCGCTGCTTGACCGGCCCAAGCCTGCCGCGCATACCCGCGTGAACTTTGCAGGAGAGCCGCGATGACGACCTGGACCGCCCTGACGACCCTTGCCGGAGAAGCGCCCGCGCTCGCCCTTGGCGAAGCCATGGAGACGCTCGATCCAGCGCCCACCGGTGTCGGCGTGTTTGAGGTCGAGGACGGGTCCGGTTTGTGGGAAGTGGGCGGCTATTTTACGGAGCAACCTGATCGGGCGGGGCTTGCACTGCTTGAGGCACTGCACGGCGCCGAGGCCTTTGCCGTATCCAAGCTTGATGATCGGGATTGGGTTGCGCAGGTCCGACGCGAACTCGCGCCCGTGCGGGCAGGTCGCTTTGTGGTGCACGGATCACATGACCGTGGGGCCGCCGGGCATCGGATCGGGCTTGAGATTGACGCGGCCATGGCATTCGGAACCGGGCATCATGCCACGACGCAGGGTTGCCTTTTGGCGCTCGACAAACTGATCACGATGGGATTGCGGGCAGAGAACGTGGCCGATATCGGATCAGGCACGGGCGTCTTGGCGATGGCGGCAGCGAAAGTTTTTCCCTGCGCCGCAATTGCAAGCGACATTGACGACCTTGCAACCGTGACCGCACGGGCGAATTTGCGCTGGAACGGCTTGGGCGATCGGGTGGCCTGCGTCACAGCACCTGGTTTCCGGCATCGGCGCCTCACCGAGCGCGGGCCATATGATCTGGTTTTTGCCAACATCCTCGCCAATCCGCTGCGCCGGCTTGCGCCTCAGATGGTGACGCATACCGAAACGGGCTCGGTTTTGATCCTCTCGGGCATCCTGAACCGTCAGGCGACCGGTGTGGAGCGGACCTATCAGGGCTACGGTTTCCACAGAATGGAGCGGCGCGTGATTGGCGAGTGGACAACACTGACATTGCGTCGCGCCTGAGGGCCGGCAGCAAAAAGCCGCCCGGGTTGGGGCGGCTCTAGCTGTCTTGATATCGGCGGGGTCTTAGTAGACGCGGCGCGCCATGTCGGATGCGACATCATCGATGTTCGCGCGCAGCAGGCCAAGATCATCAAGCTGACGGTCAGTGAGTTGGTGGAGCCCTTCAGCGGTCTCGTTCGCGATCATCCACTGGCGCACTTTCAGAACGGCGCGGTCAATTGCGGTCACGAAGCGGTAAACGGCAGTGGCACCGAATGGTGCAACAGAAGTTTGGGTGGTCATTGCCATGTCAGGTCTCCAAAAATGCGAGCAATGTCGAGCTGGATCATCCTGCTCTGCGCGGCATTTGGGGGAAGTCGCGCGGCGCCACAAGATGCGTTTGGGCCTAGGCGGATATGCAATTTGTGCATGGGTCTTAACGGGTTAAACCAAAGCGCTTCGAGGTGTCGCGGATAGAATAGTGCGTGTCGAAAATGACCTTCACCTGTCCGCCCTATTGCCATGTTCCCCTTTCGTGCTAAGCGTTGTGAAAGATATTTTTTGCGAGAGGGGCTGGCGGATGCGTGTCTTGGGAATCGATCCGGGCCTTCGGCGCATGGGTTGGGGCGTGATTGACGTTGCCGGATCTCGAATCAGCCATGTCGGGAATGGTGTTTGCACCGGGTCAGGCAGCGATCTGGCCGCGCGTCTTCACACGCTCTTCGATCAGCTGACAGATGTGGTGGAGCGGTTCGCGCCCGTCTGTGCAGCGGTCGAGCATACGTTCGTGAATAAGGATGCGGCCGGGACCCTGAAGCTGGGCCAGGCGCGCGGTATTGCGCTGTTGGTACCGGCGCGGGCTGGGTTGAGCGTTGCTGAATATGCGCCCAATGCGGTCAAGAAGGTCGTCGTTGGCGTTGGGCATGCTGCAAAGGCACAGGTCGATCATATGGTGCGCATGCAATTGCCGGGCGTTGAAATTGCGGGACCGGATGCGGCGGACGCATTGGCCATTGCATTGTGCCATGCCCATCACGCCCGATTTGCCGGTCGGCTGGATGCGGCGATTGCGAGGGCAGGCGCATGATCGGGAAGGTTTCGGGGCGGTTGGATTATCGCATGGGCGACCATGTTCTGGTTGAGGCGGGGGGTGTCGGCTACCTCGTCTATTGCTCCGAGCGGACATTGGCCGCTCTGCCAGCTGAGGGAACCCAAGTCGCGCTCTATACCGAGATGGTGGTGCGCGAAGACCTCATGCAGCTCTACGGCTTTCTCACGCTTGCGGAGAAGGAATGGCATCGATTGTTGACGTCGGTACAAGGGGTCGGAGCGAAGGCGGCATTGGCTATTCTGGGCACTTTGGGGCCAGAGGGGACCAGTCGGGCCATCGCCCTTGGTGATGCGACCGCTGTAAAGGCGGCCCCCGGCATAGGTCCCAAGATCGCGGCGCGGGTCGTGAACGAGTTGCAGGACAAGGCCCCGGCGATCATGGCGTTGGGGGCCAGTGGCGCGCGCCGCGCCATGGCGACAGCCCCTGCGTCGGCGAACACGTCGGACGTATCCGAACCCGTGGTCGTTGATACGCAAGAGCCTGCAGCCTCCTCGGATGGGGTCGCGCAGGCGGATGCGCTCTCGGCCCTCGTCAATTTGGGCTATGCGCATGGTGAGGCGGCCGCAGCCGTCGCAAGTGCTGAAGGGGACGATGCATCGACCCTCATCAAAGCGGCGCTCAAGGCGCTCGCCCCGAAAGGCTAAGCCAGTGACGCGATCGGTGATGGACCGGCGTGGTGGGATCGGATACGGCCTGTCAGCATGAGTGATCCCTTCGATATGAGCCCGCATGAGACGCCTGCGGATCTGGCCGGGTCCGAAATGGATCGCGCCCTGCGACCGCAGACACTCGACGACTTTACCGGTCAGGCCGAGGCGCGCGCGAACCTTCGTGTTTTCATCGAGAGTGCCCGCAAACGCGGCGAGGCGATGGATCACACGCTGTTCTATGGTCCGCCGGGCCTTGGAAAGACGACGCTGGCGCAAATCGTTTCTCGTGAATTGGGCGTCAATTTTCGCATGACGTCGGGACCGGTGCTGGCAAAAGCCGGAGACCTTGCAGCGATCCTGACCAATCTGGATGCGCGTGATGTGTTGTTCATTGATGAGATCCACCGACTGAACCCTGTGGTTGAGGAAGTGCTCTATCCCGCGATGGAGGATTTCGAGCTTGACCTCGTGATTGGTGAGGGGCCCGCGGCACGCACAGTGCGAATTGATCTGCAGCCTTTCACGCTGGTGGGCGCGACAACGCGTCTTGGCCTTTTGACGACGCCTCTGCGCGACCGGTTCGGCATTCCCACGCGGCTGGAATTCTACACCGTCGATGAACTGGTAAAAATCGTGGAGCGCGGGGCGCGACTGATGGATACGGTTCCGACACCGGATGGCGCGCGAGAAATCGCGCGGCGTGCGCGGGGCACCCCGCGGATTGCTGGCCGGCTGCTGCGCCGGGTCGTCGATTTCGCGATTGTCGAAGGCGATGGCACCGTCACTCAGCAACTCGCCGATCGGGCGCTGACCCGGCTGGGCGTCGATGATTTGGGATTGGACGGCGCGGATCGGCGCTATTTGCGCCTGCTCGCCGAGAACTATGGGGGTGGGCCGGTTGGAGTCGAAACCATCGCGGCGGCGTTGAGTGAAGCGCGGGATGCAATCGAGGAAGTAATCGAGCCCTTTCTGTTGCAACAGGGCCTGATTGCGCGGACCCCGCGCGGACGTATGCTAGGACACAAGGCATGGACTCATCTGGGCCTTGCACCGCCCCGGCGGGCTGAACAATCGGATCTGTTTGACGAAAGCTAACCGGTGCGCCATGCCTTCGTCGGCAAGTTTGGGAAAAAAATGAAGGACTGTGATGAGTGTCGAGGCGATCACCCGACTGTTTACCCGGTCTAATGGCGAGTTTGTCTTTGCGCGATGGGGGCGCCCGATTGCGCCGATTGTTTTTGGCGTCGAGGATCAGACAATCGCGACCGTAAAGGGCGCGGTTGAGGCGGTGGTGACCCTCGCCGGGCATAAGATGGCCGAGACTGATCCGGAGCTTGGCGCGAATATGATGTGGTTTTTCCTGCGGGACTGGTCAGAGCTGCTGGAGACACCGGACCTTGACCGGCTGATCCCCGATCTTGCGCCGCTGGTGGGGCGCCTGCAGGCAGCAGACGCAAACCAGTATCGCATTTTTCGATTTGAGCCAGACGGCGCGATCAAAGCCTGCTTTGTGTTCATTCGGATGGATGAGATCATGTCCGACATTCCTGCGGATGTACTGACTTTGGGGCAGGCCGTGCAGTCGATCCTGCTGTGGTCTGACGAGGCGTTTCTGGGAAGCTCCATTATGATTGCCGGGGAAGACGGACCGGTTTTGCGCCCGGATATCGCGGATGTTGTGCGTGCAGCATACGATCCGGTCCTGCCCTCTGCCACACAGTCGGAGACCCATGCGCTGCGATTGCAGGCGCGGATCACCGCCAGTCAGGGACCCCTTCAATGACGGCTACATCTACATTTCGCGTCTACTACGAAGACACCGACATGGCCGGGGTCGTCTATTACGCAAACTACCTGAAGTTTCTGGAGCGAGGCCGTTCCGACGCCGTGCGTGATGCGGGCATCAGTCAACTCGACATGAAGACAGCCGGTCTGGTTTTTGTGGTCCGGCGGGTTGAGGCTGATTATCACAAGCCCGCCCGTTTTGATGACATCCTGACGGTGGAAACCGGTCTTGAGGATATGCGAGGCGCACGCTTCTCGATGCCGCAGCGCGTGATGCGGGGTGACGAGGTTTTATTGAGCGCGCGGATCGATTGTGCCGTCATGTCGCTTGAGGGTCGGCCCGCGCGGCTCCCGGCGGAAATCCGCCACAAACTTGCCGATTTCATGCAATAGTGAACGCTGCTAGACAACTTTTGGAGGAGTGGACCGCGACAGCGCCTTGCATAATGGGCTCAGTCACGGGACAAGTGGGGTAATCTGTGCGGATACAACCGCACTTTGGACAGACAGGCGGCAGGCAGATGGAAGCAGAAGTTCTCGGCGCGGCCAGCGAGGTCGATTTTTCGCTGATTGCACTTTTCATGCGGGCGACGATCACGGTCAAGATCGTGATGATCATGTTGGTGATTGCGTCGATCTGGTCATGGGCGATCATTTTCGACCGGTTCCGTGTCTACCGGGCCGCAAAAGCCAAGGATGCTGAGTTCGAAAGCACATTCTGGTCTGGCCGTATGCTCGATGAGATCCACTCTGATGTTGGCGAAAAGCCGGATGCGCCGACGGGCCGGATCTTTGCGGCTGGTATGTCGGAGTGGAACAAGGGCGCCAGCCAACCGGGTCTGATTGCCGGCGCACAGCAGCGCATTGATCGTTCCATGAACGTTGTCATCGCGCGAGAGGCAGAAAAGCTTGGCAACGGGCTCGGATCGCTTGCCTCAATCGGTGCGGTTTCGCCGTTTATCGGATTGTTTGGCACGGTCTGGGGCATCAAGCACGCGTTTGAAGAGATTGCCTTGCAGGGATCCACCGATCTTGCCGTGGTTGCGCCCGGAATTGCGGAAGCGCTTCTGGCGACGGCGCTGGGCCTTTTGGCCGCAATCCCTGCGGTGGTTTTCTATAACAAACTCAGCGCGGACAGCGATCGCATTTCGGGTGCGCATGAGAATTTCGCCGATGAATTCTCGATGATCCTGTCGCGTCAGCTTGAAAAGCGGGCTGACTGATGGGTGCGCAAATGGCAAAGCGGGGCGGCGGCGGTGGACGGCGGCGCAGGCGCGGCCAGGCTGCGGCCATGTCGGAGATCAACGTCACGCCCTTTGTCGATGTGATGCTGGTGCTTCTAATCATCTTCATGGTGGCGGCACCGCTCTTGTCCAGCGGTGTTCCCGTGCAGTTGCCGGAAACAGCGGCAGGGGCACTGCCGCAGGATGAGGAGCGTCCGCTGACGCTGACCATGACGGCGGAGGGAGAGGTACTTGTTCAGGACACTGCCATCGACCGCAACAGCCTGATCCCGCGAATGCGGGCCATCGCGGCGGAGCGCACGTCGAATGCCGTCTTCCTGCGCGCGGATGGCACCATCCCTTACGAGCAGGTCGCGCAGATCATGGGCGCGCTCAACAGCGCCGGATTTACGCAGATCAATCTGGTGACCAGCGGTGACGGTCCGACCCTGGATAGCGCAGGGGGCGAGTGATCCGTGCGCGGTCCCATCCTCCTCTCCGCTGGTGCGCATGTTGCGTTGCTGGTCGTAACGCTGGCTGAAATCAGCTGGCAGGAGGATTTGCCCCTCGAACCTGTTGTGGTCACCGAGGTGTCGATCATGACGGAAGACGAGTTTTCGGCCGCGGTGTCACAGGCACCGGATATGGTCGGGACCGAGCTGGCCATGTTGGGCGCAGCGCCTGACTCCGAAATTTTTGATGCAGAGCAGCCCGATTTCGAGATGGAAGTCACCATCAACGATGTTGACGGCCCCGATGATCCGAGTGCCGCGGATGCTGAAGCGGACCTTTCCGCAGTTCTGGTGCAGAACCGGGTGAGCGCGGGAACCTCGACGGCTGATCTGGCGCCGACATTGCCGCAGAGTTTCGATACCGCGCTTGTCGTGCCGACGGCGAGACCTGATCGGGCGAGGCCGACACAGGCAGCGCGCCCTGGGGGCATGCGCCCGCCAGCCCCCCAACGACCGAGCCTGCGCATTGATACCACGCCCGCAGCCCCGCCGCCTGAAGAGGCCGAGACTGCGGATGAACAGCAGGAAGAGGTTGTGCTGAGCGAAAACGGCACGACGGATGAGACGCCGCAAGAGGCGACCGCGCCCGAGGAAGCAGCCACCGAGATCGTTCCTGAGATCGCGGAAGATCTGCCCGAGGATCTGCCGCTGGACCCGCTGCCTGAGGACAGCACAGAGGTCGCGGAAGTCACCGAGGAGGACGCGGCCCCGCTGGTCGCAGCGCCACCTCGGGCCCGCCCGCAGCCCGAAGAGCCGCAGGTCGCAGAAGTTGAAGAACCGGCCGAGCCCGAAGCCCCTGTCGCGGAGGAGCCGGAAGAGACACCTGCCGAAGAAGCACCGACGGCCACCGACGAAGACGACGAGCCGGCGCAGCCGGTGGAAGAAGCACCGTCTCTGGGTCCACCGCTTCTGGCCGGAGAGATCGGCAGCATGACGTCAGCAATCGAGGACCGTTGGAATTTGGCGAGCCTGTCGGGTCTGCCCGGCTTCGATCAGACGGTCGTCACGGTTGCCTTTGAGCTCGATCCGAACGGGCAGGTGGTTGGTGATGTCGTCAAGATCTCTGGCACAGGGCCAGAGGCGACGCAGGAACAGACTTTTCAGGCGGCGCGACGCGCGATCCTGATTGCCAGCAGGGGCAACGAATTTGAGCTTCCGCAAGAGAAGTACGAGCAATGGCGGCGCGTCGAGCTAACATTCGATGCATCGCAGGGAGCATCACCGTCCAGCGGTTGGAGCTTCTGACAGCACCCGGCATAAGATCGGGGCCGTCTCATACAAAATTGGGGTAATGAGGTGAGCACTATGTCGATCAGAAACCTATTTGGCGCGCTTTGCGCGCTCTTGGTCCTCGCGCTGCCCGGTGGGCTGTTCGCGCAGACCGGAGAGCCGTTGCGCGCGACAATTGGACGGGGCGTATTTGAACCGATCCCAATGGCAATTCCGCAGTTTACGGCGCGGGATGCGGCGGCGGAGCAGTTTTCGGGTCAGGTGGCAGAGGTCATCACCGCAAACCTGACGGGAACCGGGTTGTTTCGAGCGATCTCACCCGACGCGTTCATCACGCCGCGTCCGAATTTTGATGTGACGCCGACCTTTACGGACTGGACCGTGATCAATGCGCAGGGCCTTGTGACCGGGGCGACGTCCATCGGTGCGGATGGGCGTTTGACGGTCGCGGTCCAGCTTTGGGACACGTTCAACAACACACAGATCGGTGATGGTGTGACCTTCACCACGGATCAGGCCAACTGGCGGCGTGCGGCGCATAAGGCGTCGGATGTGATCTACACTCGGCTCACCGGTGAGAGCGCCTATTTCGACAGTGAGATCGTTTTTGTTGCTGAGACGGGCCCAAAGAATGCGCGTGTGAAGCGGATCGCCATCATGGATCAGGATGGCGCAAATGTGCGCTATCTGACGGATGGCAGCGATCTGGTTCTGGCGCCCCGATTTGCACCGAACGGTACCGCGATTCTTTACACCAGCTATCGCACCGGGTTCCCGCAAGTCTATCTTCAGGATCTGGTCACTGGCGCGCGCCAGACGCTGGGCAACACCGAGGGCATGAGTTTCGCGCCAAGGTTTTCCCCGGATGGTCGTCGCGTGGTGCTGAGCCAGACGAGTGGCGCAAATACCGATATCTTTACGATTGATCTTGCCACAGGTGCGCGGACCCGTTTGACCCGCAGCCCTGCGATCGATACTGCGCCCAGCTTTTCCCCGGATGGATCGCAAATTGTGTTTGAGAGTGACCGGGGCGGAAGCCAGCAATTATACGTGATGCCTGCCAACGGCGGCACGGCCCGTCGCATCAGCTTTGGCAACGGAACTTACGGCACCCCGGTATGGAGCCCGCGCGGCGACCGCATCGCCTTCACGGCGAGCATCTCTGGCCGTTTCCATGTTGGCGTCATGAATACGGACGGATCGCGAGAGCAGTTGCTGACAGCCTCCTTCCTCGACGAAGGCCCGACATGGTCGCCGAACGGTCGGGTTCTGATGTTCTTCCGTGAGACGCCGGGGCCGTTGGGCGCCGCCGCGCTTGTGTCAGTCGATGTTACCGGCCAGAATTTGCGGTATGTACCAACCCCGGCGGGTGGGTCTGACCCCAACTGGTCACCGCTGCGCGCGAATTGAGGCCGCGCGTGGATGAGAAGGCCGATGCGATCCGGTGAGCGGGACGCATTGTATGAAGAGCAGAAAATGAATGACGAAGTCATCGCAACTCTTGCACAGGATTAAGATCATGAAGGTTTTCAACTTTGTAACCGCGGCAGCTCTGGCAGTGTCCCTCGCGGCCTGTTCCTCGGTCGACGGCACAGGTGCCGGAACGGCTGGTGGTGCGGGTATTGGCGCGGGCGGCGCAGGTGGTGTGAACACCAGCGTCGATCAGGGCAGCATTGCCTATTTCACAACGACCGTTGGCGACCGCGTTTTCTTTGCCACTGACAGCAGCTCTCTCGATTCCAGCGCTCAGGCGACGCTGGCCCTGCAGGCTGATTGGTTGGCGACCTATCCCGACCGTACACTGGTTATTCAAGGTCATGCGGATGAGCGTGGCACCCGCGAATATAACCTCGCACTTGGCGCACGCCGGGCACAGGCGGCCTTCGACTTCCTGGTCGCCCAAGGCGTCAATCCGTCTCGCATGTCGACCGTGTCCTTTGGCAAGGAGCGTCCGGAGGAGCTGTGCTCAGATGCAAGCTGCTGGGCCGCAAACCGCCGCGCGGTCACCGTGGTCGCCGGTGGGCTGACAGGCTAGGCGCTCTCATTTAAGAGTGAACACACGGATGGGGCGTTTGAGCCCCGTCCTTTCTGCTGTCGGAGAGCCCTATGACCCGTCTTCTGTCCCTGCTCATGCTCAGCGCGGTGCTGTTGCTGCCTGCGAGCCTTTCTGCACAAGACACAGCGACGGATCCTTTGGCAGAACTGCTTGATCCCAGCGCGACACCCGACCCCAGCCTTGAGGACCTTAGGCTTTCTTTGCAGGAGCTGGACCAGCTGCTGACGGAGCTGCGCCAACAGCTGGTCACGACGGGGCAGGTGGATCCCGGCGTGCCGTTCGATGCCACGACGCTGGAACGGTTGAATGCGATGGAAACCCGTATCCGCGTTCTGACCGGGGAAGTGGAGCGACTGCAATTCGACGTGCAGCGCATGGCCGAAGATGGCGGACGCCGGATTGCGGATATCGAGTTTCGCCTTGGAGAGCTTGAGGGCAGCGGCGCCACCGCGCCTGCTCCCGCTTCGCCACTGGGCGGTGGCGTATCAAATGAAAATGCCGCGAGCAGAGGGGGCGCATCCGGCCCCGTCGTTGCCGTAACCGAACAGGCCGCATTTGATCGCGCTGTCGCGCTGGCTGAGGCGGGCGATCTTCCTGCAGCTCAGGATACGTTTTCGAGCTTCCTTGAAAGTTTCCCGGGTGGCCCGCTGGCCCCTGATGCGCGCTATGGCCTTGGACGGGTACTGGCGTCGCAGGGGAATTATCGCGAGGCGGCCTTGAATTTCCTCAACGCCTATTCCGCCGCTCCGAATGGCGAAAATGCGCCGCTCGCGCTGTCGAGCCTTGCTGACGCGCTTGGGCGTATCGGGCAGGTGACAGAGGCTTGCCTCACCTACGAAGAGGCGCTGGCCCGCTTTTCCTCTGAGGGTGAGACATATTCCACGAACATATTGAACGCGCAGCAATCGCTGGGCTGTAACTGAGCCTATGCTGGATCAGTCCGTTCTGGCCCAGTGCGGGCCGGGGCCGCTGGGCGTTGCAGTCTCGGGAGGCGGCGACAGCACGGCGCTGCTTTGGTTGTTGCACCAAGCCGGATATCAGCTCACCGCTGCGACGGTGGACCATGGCCTAAGGGCGGAGTCGGCGGATGAGGCGGACGCGGTAGCGCGTCTTTGCAAGTCCATGGGAATTCCCCATGAAACGCTGAGGTGGACGGGGGTTGAGGGCGGCAATCTTCAACAGGCAGCCCGCGAAGGGCGGCAGAAGCTGCTTGCCGAATGGATCAGGAGGCACGGCGGACGAAGCGTTGCTCTGGGCCATACTATAGACGACGTGGCCGAGACGTTACTCATGCGACTTGCGCGCGGCAGCGGCCCGGACGGGTTGGCGGCAATGGAGCCGGTGCGGAATGCGCAGGGCATCACGTGGCTGAGGCCGCTTCTTCAGGTTCGTAGGGCCGAGTTGCGTGATCTGCTGCGCGATCAGCAGATCAACTGGGCCGATGACCCAAGCAATTCTGACGTGCGCTTTGAGCGTGCGCGCATCCGACACGCGATGACGAATTTAAGGTTGGAGCCGGAGCGCCTTGCGCAAGCAGCCACATCGCTGCGGGACGTGCGGCACGCTGCTATTGCCACGACAGACGCGCTTATCGCGGAATGCGTCACGTTCACGGCTCTTGGTGAGGCAGTGATTGCTCCCAAAGTCTACGCGGACGCACCGGCTGACCTTCGATATCGTCTTCTGCGCGTTTTGACCTATTGGATGAATGGTCAGCGTCACGCGCCGCGCCACGATTTGATCGCGCAAATGGACAATTGCCTGCGGGAGGGGGGCGAGATGGCCGGTGCAGGACTGCTGATCCGGCAGAGCAAATCTTCCGTTCATTTGCGACGGGAGCCGCGTGCGGTCGCAAGCTGGACCGCGGATCATTGTTGGGATCATCGGTGGAGGATCACGAAAACCCGCTCTGACGATCAAGTGATGCCTCTCGCGACGCATGATCGCGAATCGTGGCCAAGGATGGGCGCGCCTCACCCTGCCGAGTTGGCAAGAACGGTGCCGACGCTGGTGCAGACGGGCCTCGCACCTGTGATTCCAGGTGGTGCGGCGATGTCGCACGGCATGATCCGCCTGATTCCCTTCACCATGAGTGCCCGGTCGCGTTGAACCCAGTCGGGCTGCACCCTATGTTGAAGCTAACTGTGATAGCCTGTTTCCGGCGCGTCACACCGCGCTGATGGGAGAATGACTTTGGGCAATAGTAAGAATCTGCTCTTTTGGATGGCCCTGTTCGGGCTGATTATCCTGCTGTTCCAACTTTTTGACAGTGGCTCGAACACCACGCGCGCGAACCAGATGGAGTATTCCCAGTTCGTGAGTGCCGTGGAAGATGGCCGCGTGCGTGATGTTGTGCTGGATGGGGAGCGGGTCGAGGTGACGACGACCGACGGCGTTACCCGCCAGACGGTGCGTCCGGTCGAAGACCGTGAACTTTTCACCTTGTTGCGTGAAAACGACGTCGCCATTCAGGCAGAGCCGCAGCAGCAGTCCGGCTTCCTCGCGGTGCTGGCGCCATTCCTGCCAATCCTGCTTCTGATCGGTGTGTGGATTTTCTTCATGAACCGTATGCAGGGTGGTGGCAAAGGCGGAGCGATGGGCTTTGGCAAATCCAAGGCGAAGCTGCTGACCGAGAAATCCGGTCGCGTGACGTTTGATGATGTTGCCGGCATTGATGAGGCCAAGGATGAGTTGGAGGAGATCGTGGAGTTCCTGCGCGATCCTCAGAAATTCTCCCGTCTCGGTGGCAAGATCCCTAAGGGCGCTCTGCTCGTCGGCCCTCCGGGCACTGGTAAGACCTTGCTTGCGCGGGCTATTGCTGGCGAAGCGGGTGTTCCATTCTTCACCATCTCTGGCTCTGACTTCGTCGAGATGTTTGTGGGTGTCGGTGCGAGCCGTGTGCGCGACATGTTTGAACAGGCGAAGAAGAATGCGCCCTGCATCGTGTTTATCGACGAGATCGACGCGGTTGGTCGGCACCGCGGCGCTGGCTATGGTGGCGGGAATGATGAGCGCGAGCAGACCCTCAACCAGCTTCTTGTCGAGATGGATGGTTTTGAAGCGAATGAAGGTGTGATCCTGATCGCAGCCACCAACCGCCCGGACGTCCTCGACCCCGCTCTGCTGCGCCCCGGTCGCTTCGACCGTCAGGTGCAGGTGCCGAACCCCGACATCAAGGGGCGCCAGCGCATCTTGGAAGTCCATGCACGTAAGGTGCCGCTCGGCCCTGACGTCGATCTTCGCGTCATCGCGCGTGGCACGCCGGGCTTCTCGGGCGCGGATCTTGCCAACCTGGTTAACGAGTCTGCTCTGATGGCGGCACGTACGGGCAAGCGCTTTGTCACGATGGAAGATTTCGAGAGTGCTAAGGACAAGGTCATGATGGGGGCCGAGCGCCGCTCCATGGTCATGTCCGATGATGAGAAGAAGCTGACAGCCTATCACGAGGCGGGTCACGCCGTTGTCGGCCTGAATGTTCCGCAACACGATCCGATCCACAAGGCGACGATCATTCCGCGTGGGCGCGCATTGGGCTTGGTTTTGTCCTTGCCAGAGCGTGACCAGCTTTCAGTCACTCAGACCAAATACAAGTCCAAGATGGCAATGGCCATGGGCGGTAAGGTTGCTGAGGAATTGATCTTCGGACCGGAAAACGTCACCTCTGGCGCGTCGTCCGACATTCAACAGATCACGCGCATTGCGCGGGCGATGGTCACGCAGTTTGGCATGTCCAAAGAGCTGGGTAACATCAACTACTCGAACGAGCAGGAAAGCTATCTTGGGCCGCAGGGGAACGGCACTTCGGCTTCCCCCGAAATGCAGGCCAAGATTGACGAGGAAGTTCGTATGTTGGTCGATGAGGCCTATAATGAGGCCAAGCGCATTCTGACAGAGAAAGCGCAAGATCTCGAAAATCTTGCGCAGGGTCTGCTCGAATATGAGACCCTCACAGGCAACGAGATCACGAAGGTGATTGCCGGTGAGCCTCTCAACCGAGGTGTTGATGATGACGAGGATGAGGGTGGCAAGCCGTCGGTCGTGAAGATCCCGAAACTCGGCAAGCGGTCCGATGGCGGAGCTGGTGACGCTGAGCCGCAGCCAACGTGATCGCGTGACCTACACAGATCCGAACAGCAATTGGGACGCCGGGACCTATGACAGGTTCCGGCGTCTTCGTTTGCGTCCTGCACTTGATCTCTTGGCGCAGGTTCCGGCGCTACCGGATGGAGACGTGATCGACCTCGGATGTGGAAGTGGAGCAGTCGCCGCTGATCTCCACGGCCGCTTTGCATCAGATGATCGGTGCTTAATCGGTGTCGATCGTTCGCTTGAGATGCTTGAGAAGGCGCGGGCACTCAACCTCTATGACCGTATTGATGAGGCCGATATTGCCTACTGGGCTCCGCACGCACCAGTAGCGCTCATCTTTTCGAATGCGGCCCTGCACTGGCTGCCGGATCATGAAACGCTGTTCCCGCGCTTGGCCTCGATGCTCAGCGATGGCGGGGTGATGGCCGTGCAGATGCCACGCCAGTTTGATGCGCCTTCCCATGTCCTGATACGAACCATTGCGGAGGAGCTGTTCGCACTCAGACCGAGTTCAATCGGAACGCCGCCCGTCTCGGAGCCCGCGGTGCTGTTCGATATCTGCGCCCCACTCGGCCAGGTGACGATCTGGGAGACAGAATATTGTCAGCAGCTGCCCGCAGACCCGGACGGTGCGCATCCTGTGCGCACATTTACACGCTCGACGGCGGCGAGGCCCGTGCATAGTGCGCTTGACCCCGATCAAACGGCCCGCTTCTTTACGGCCTATGATGCCGCATTGGAGGATGCCTACCCGCGTCGCGCAGACGGTTCGGTGCTGTTTCCCTTTCGGCGGCAATTCCTGATTTTGAAGAAAGACTGAACATGCCCATCCTGACCGCAACAGAGATCACCGGCACCGTCACGTGGCTGGGGCGCGTTGCTGACCGTAAGGTCTCGCTTGCCTCCGAAGCGGTCGAAGCCGTTGACGTTGGTTTTGCCGGGATCGAGGGCGAATATCATTCAGGCCTGATCCGGGAAAGCTGCTCGCGCGTGAAGACGCAATATCCAGTTGGCACGCCAATTCGTAATACGCGACAGATCTCGATCCTATCGGTTGAAGAGATGGCTGCCACAGCTCAAGCCATGGGACTGGAGCACATCGCACCGGAATGGGTGGGCGCCAGCATGATCCTTGAAGGCATCCCTGATTTCACGCAGATTCCACCATCCTCGCGACTGTTGTTTGCCAACGGGGCCAGCATCGTTGTGGATATGGAAAACGCCCCCTGTCAGTGGCCCGCGCGGGAGATCGAAGGGCATCACCCAGGACATGGCGCGCGTTACAAGGCGGCAGCCAAGGGGCGTCGTGGGATAACCGGATGGGTCGAGGCCGAGGGGCGCATTCGATTGGGAGAGGCCGTGCGCCTGCATGTTCCGCCCCAGAGGCTCTATCCACACCTCTGATCGTGAGTCCAGAACCCCGCGTCCGCGATGATGCGCACCGTTTCCCATTGGCGTCGCGGGGTGTGCGCTCCTGTCGCACGTGTTGTCATTTCCGTCGCAAAGGTACGTCCAACATCCTTGCGCCGCTGTTCTTGTACGGAGGACAAAAACATCAGCACACCGCCTGAAGGACATCACCATGGCTTACAAGACCGATATCGAAATCGCCCGCGAAGCGAAGAAGCGCCCGATTCAGGAAATCGGTGAGAAGCTTGGCATCGCCTGGGAGCACCTTTTGCCCTTCGGCCATGACAAGGCGAAAATCTCTGAGGAGTTCATCGCCTCGGTCAAGGATCGTCCCGATGGAAAGCTGATCCTCGTCACCGCGATCAACCCGACCCCGGCGGGTGAGGGGAAGACGACCACGACCGTTGGTCTGGGCGACGGGCTGAACGCTATCGGAAAAAAAGCGGCGATCTGTATTCGCGAAGCCTCCCTCGGCCCATGCTTTGGCATGAAGGGTGGCGCGGCGGGCGGCGGCTATGCGCAAGTCGTCCCGATGGAGGAGATGAACCTTCACTTCACGGGCGATTTCCACGCGATCACCTCGGCACACAACCTGCTGTCCGCGATGATCGACAACCATATCTATTGGGGGAATGAGCTGGAGATTGATGAGCGTCGCGTGACCTGGCGCCGCGTGCTCGACATGAACGACCGAGCGCTGCGCGACACCGTGACCTCGCTTGGCGGCGTTGCCAATGGCTTCCCGCGCCAGACTGGTTTCGACATCACGGTGGCGTCCGAGGTTATGGCGATCCTCTGCCTTGCGACTGATTTGGACGATCTGCAAAGGCGCCTGGGCGACATCATCGTGGCCTATCGCCGTGACCGCTCCCCAATCTACGCGCGCGACATCAAGGCCGATGGCGCGATGACGGTTCTGCTGCAACAGGCGATGCAGCCGAACCTCGTGCAGACGCTGGAAAACAACCCGGCCTTCGTACATGGCGGCCCGTTCGCGAACATCGCGCATGGCTGTAACTCGGTCGTTGCGACCACCACGGCGCTCAAGCTTGCGGACTATGTGGTGACGGAAGCGGGCTTTGGCGCGGACCTTGGCGCCGAAAAGTTCATGAACATCAAGTGCCGTAAGGCTGGCATCGCGCCTTCCGCTGTGGTCGTCGTCGCAACGGTACGCGCGATGAAGATGAACGGTGGCGTTGCGAAGGCTGATCTGGGCGCCGAGAATGTCTCGGCGGTCGAAGCGGGCTGCCCAAACCTTGGTCGTCACATCGAGAACGTGAAGTCCTTCGGCGTGCCGGTGGTGGTCGCGATCAACCACTTCGTCACCGACACAGACGCCGAGGTACAGGCGGTGAAGGATTATGTCGCCACGCAAGGCTCCGAGGCGATCCTGTGCAAGCACTGGGCCGATGGCTCTGCCGGTGTGAAAGAGCTTGCGACCCGTGTGGCAGAGATTGCGGATGCGGATATGGCGAACTTCGCGCCCCTCTACGCGGATGAAATGCCGCTCTTTGAAAAGATCGAAACCATCGCGAAGCGCATCTACCGCGCCGACGAGGTAATCGCGGATAAGAAAATCCGCAATCAGCTCAAGGATTGGGAGGCTGCAGGCTACGGCAACCTTCCGGTTTGCATGGCGAAGACGCAGTACAGCTTCTCTACCGATCCGAACCTTCGCGGTGCGCCGACAGGCCACTCCGTGCCAATCCGTGAAGTTCGCCTGAGCGCGGGCGCAGGTTTCATCGTCGCAATCTGCGGTGAGATCATGACAATGCCCGGCCTGCCGCGCGTTCCGTCGGCCGAGCAGATCATGCTCAATGACGCGGGTGAGATCGAAGGCCTGTTCTAAGGACTGGCTGTTGACGGCAGGGGCACAAGGGGTCACGACCATGGCAACACGAAAGGACCGCCATGACCGACCCTGCCACCTGCCGCAACATGACCGAACTGCGCGCCGGGATCGACGCATTGGACATCGAATTGATGAAGCTGCTCGCCCGGCGCGTCAGCTTCATCGACCGAGCCATCGAGTTGAAACCGGCAGAGGGTATCAAGGCGCGGGCCGAGGATCGTGTGCTGGCCGTGCTTGCCAACGCACGGCGCAACGCGACACAGCAGGGGTTCGATCCGGATTTGGCCGAGTCCCTGTGGCGCGAGATGATCGAGTGGTCCATCGCGCGCGAAGAGGTCGTTCTGGGAAAATAGGAGCAGGCGTATGAGCCGCAAACGTCTGCTCGCAATTCTGGCGGCGGTTGCGGGCTCCCTTCTGGTCCTGCTGGTGCTCTATGTGCGCACTGGACGATTGAGCTTCGGTGCGATCGAGGTCTGGGGATTTGCGACCGCAACCATGCTGCTTGCAGCCTTTCACTTTACCAAACCCCCACGGGATGGAGGTCGCGAATGACGCGCGCAGCTCTGATCAACGGTCGCACCATCGCGGCTGAGATGCACACTCGGATAAAGGCGGAGGCCGATGCGTTGACAGCCAAGGGTTGGGCCCCGCGCCTCGTTTCTGTCAGTGTCGGAGATACTGCTGCCGCGGACATCTATGTCCGAAATCAGAAGCGAAATGCCGAAGCGGCGGGCGTCGCATTCGAGGAGCGCCGCTTTGACGAAAAAATCTCGCTGGAGCAGCTGACTGGCGTGCTCGCCGGTCTCAACGCAGATCCGCGCGTAAATGGGATCATCATCCAACGTCCGCTGCCCGCGCATATTCCGGTGAAGGCCCTGCAGAAGGCCGTTCACCCGCTTAAGGATGTTGAGGGGATGCATCCCTCGTCGATTGGCAACATCGTCTATAACGATTTGGCGCTGGGCCCGTGCACGGCTGTTGCCGCCGTTGAAATCCTCAAGACCCTGCCGCTGAAGCTGGAGGGGCTCGACGTCACCGTCATCGGCCATTCAGAGATCGTGGGAAAGCCGATTGCCTTCCTTCTGATGGGGCTGGGGGCGACAGTTACAGTCTGTCACCATATGACCCGTTCGGTCGCCATGCATTCTCGTGCCGCGGATGCTGTGTTCGTGGCTGTCGGCAAGCCGGGGCTGGTGACGGGCGATATGCTTAAGCCGGGCGCGGCGCTGATCGACATCGGGATCAATCGGGTCGAGACGCTGGACGGGCCGCGCACTGTAGGCGATGCCGATATGGAAAGCTGTGCTGAGGTCGCCGGGTGGCTGACGCCCGTACCCGGCGGTGTCGGGCCTGTCACGGTGGCGGTTTTGATGCAGAACGCGGTCGCCGCAACACGGATGCAAATGGAACACTATGCCAACGCCTATATGGCCGAAGGCGCTTAACGATAAGGGGAACGCCATGAGCGCGAAAATCATCGACGGGAAAGCCTTCGCAGCAAATGTGCGTGGGAAGGTGGCGGATCACGTTGCTCACCTCAAAGAGGTGAACGGCATCACACCCGGCCTCGCCGTGGTGCTGGTCGGGGAGGATCCGGCAAGCCAGGTCTATGTCCGCAACAAGGGCAAGCAGACCGTCGAAGTTGGCATGAACTCCATTGAGCACAAGCTGGACGCGAGCACGTCTGAGGCAGATCTTCTGGCGTTGATTGACCAACTCAACAACGACCCTGAGGTGCATGGCATCCTTTGCCAACTGCCGGTTCCTGACCATATTGATGCGGATAAGGTTCTGGCAGCGATCAGCCCGGCGAAGGATGTCGATGGCTTCCACATCTCGAATGTTGGCCTTCTGGGGACTGGACAGAAAGCGATGGTCCCCTGCACACCGCTTGGCTGTCTGATGATGCTGCGCGAGGAGCATGGCTCTCTATCAGGTCTCAATGCCGTGGTCGTTGGCCGCTCGAACATTGTGGGCAAGCCGATGGCCCAACTTCTGCTGCGTGACAGTGCGACAGTGACCATTGCTCACTCTCGCACAAAGGATATCGAGGAAGTCTGTCGCCGAGCCGACATCCTCGTCGCGGCTGTTGGCCGTCCAGAGATGATCACCGGTGATTGGGTCAAGCCTGGCGCAACCGTCATCGACGTCGGTATCAACCGGATTCCGAACGGAGAGAAAACCAAACTTGTTGGTGATGTCCATTTTGACAGCGCGGTCGAGGTTGCCGGTGCCATCACACCAGTCCCCGGCGGCGTCGGTCCAATGACCATCGCCTGTTTGTTGGCCAACACGGTTACCGCCTGTTGCCGCGCGCATGGATTGGAAGAGCCAGAAGGCCTTACGGCCTAAGACAGTGCATGGGTATTTGAGCCAATCCGAAGCTGGTTTCGGATTGGCATAAATACCCCAGTTCAGCCGTCCAATATCATCATCGTTCCGAGCAGTCGTGCGACCTGACGGTTCTGATCATCGAAGACATCAGTTTCCACCGTCGAAACGCGGCGACCTGCGCGCAGGACACGGCCATTCGCCACCAACTGTGTGCCTTGTGCCGGCGCCATCAGATTGATCTTCATTTCAACGGTTAGAACCGACTGATCGGCACCGATGAGGGTTTGCGCCGCGAACCCAGCCGCGCTGTCGCCGATTGCGAATGTGAGGCCAGCATGTCCATAGCCATGTTGCTGGCTCACGGCAGGGCTGATCGGAGCCTTAATCTCAAACAGGCCTGGCGCGATGGCGCTGATCGATGCCCCGAACGTCTGCATGAGGCCCTGGCGGTTGAACGCGGCCCGGCAGGCAGCCTCGAATTGGGGGTTGCGAGGGATCATGCAACGAGCCTTAGCGGTATGGCATGCTGTGGCGCGCGGGTCAGGCGCACGCAAGCCTCTGGCATCATGAGGTTGCTCACGGCCGGGTCGGACACCTTCAATCCGCCGGTATAGGCCCCGAAGGCGGGGAGGATCAGCCGCGTCGCGTCACTGAGAAAACAGGCGGAACTGACCCGCCGTCCGCGCAGGGTCAGACTGGCCTTGGGGTGATAGTGGCCCGAAACCTCTCCGGGTGGCGTGCCCGGTTCTGCGACATGGCGGAAGGTCAGGCTGTTGATACTCGCCTCGAACAGATGTTCCCCGCCCAGATCGGTGGGGCCGGGATCGTGGTTGCCCTCGATCCAGATCCAGCGCCGACCGGCCATCAGCGTTAGAAGATGGCGCCGCGCCGCTTCGGCCAGCCTGTCGAGCGCGTCCAGGTCGTCGAAACTGTCGCCAAGACAGATTACCGTCGCCGGATCGTGGCGCGCGATCTCGGCGGAGAGGCGATCCAGCGTCTCCCGCGTGTCATAAGGCGGCAAGAGCGCGCCGCCGCGCCGCGCGATCCGCTCGGACTTGCCCAGATGCAGATCGGAGACGCAGAGCAGCCGCTCCGCCGCCCAATAGAGGGCGCCGCTTTCAAGCGCGTCCAGATCGGCAGTATGGAATCTGAAAGGGGCCATGGCCGATACAAAGCAGGAACATCAAGGTTTTGTAAAGGTCTCCCGCAAGAGTTCGGGCAGGGCGGTGACGGACGGAAGGCGGTGTAGGCGCGGATGATCCGGCAGGGGAGCATCCTCATGCGCCCAGGTCGTCTCATAGGGGATGTGAACAGCGTTTGCGCCTGCCTCCAGCGCCGGAAGAATGTCAGAACGCGGGGAGTTGCCGATCATCATCGCCGGTCGATCGCCGAAGAGGCGGCGGTAGGTGCCTGCGGATTTTTCGCTCACGATATGTACCTGGGTGAAGTGCTCGCCTAGGCCGGAGGCGGCAACCTTACGCTCTTGATCGAATAGGTCGCCCTTGGTGATGATCCAGAGGGTGTGGCTGGCCGACAGGCTTTCAATCGTTTCCTCCACCCCGGGAAGCAGATCGACTGGATGGGCCAACATCTCTCGCCCCAGATGCAGCAGGTCGGCAAGCAGGGGCTGTGGCACACGTTGCTCGGTCACCTCTAACGCCGTCTCGATCATTGAGAGTGTGAAGCCCTTCACGCCGTAGCCGTAAAGCGCGAGGTTGCGTTTCTCCGTCGCGGCCAATCGCTGCGCGAGATTGCTGCCCTCGCAATAAGGGGCCAGCAGGTCGGCAAACCGCGCTTCAGTCATCTGAAAGACGCTCTCATTGTGCCAAAGCGTGTCGTCCGCATCGAAGGCCAGGATCATTGCGTCTTAACCTTACCAGAGCGTCTAACCATTCGTTCCGATCCCCGCTTCGGTCAGCACGGCGGCGATATCCTCGTCGAGCAGCCGCCGTTCGGCCTCACCCTTCACCGGAACGCGACCGACCTCAAGGATCAGTGGGGCGGAGAGCGGGGTGACATGCGGTGCCTCGACGTGATCGACGCGGCCGCGCACCCGGCCCAGAAATTCCTCAATCCGGTCGAAATCGACGAGGCCGCGCATCGCCTCATCCCGCGTGATCTCCAGCATCAGGTGATCTGGGTCGTAGCGGCGCAGCGTGTCGTACAGAATGTCGGTGGAGAAGGTCGCCTGTTTGCCGGATTTGCGCTGCCCCGGCTGGTTCTGGGAGATCAGTCCGGCCACCCGCGCGGGAATGCGGAAGGTCCGCTTCATGACCATGTTCTCGGCAAACCAGGTATCGAGCGCGGCGCGAAGATCCTGGCCATCAATCAGCTTCTCGGGAGTGTCTAGCGGATCGAGCGACCAGATCATCAGTGCGTAGTCATTGGCCACGAAGCCCAGCGGGCCATACCCAGCTTCCTCCATGCGCCGTGTCAGGATAATGCCAAGTGTTTGGTGTGCGTTGCGCCCGGCGAAGGCATAGAAGACCGCGTAATTTTGCGGTCCGCGCGGAAAGGTCTCGACCAGCAGGCGCTCGGCCACAGGCATTCGACTGATCCGCGTTTGCAGGTCCAGCCACTCGGCGGTGTGGGTGGGCAGTTTCGTCCACTCTTCCCGGTTGTTCAGGAAGTCGAGGACGCGATGGGCCAGCTTCGTCGTCATGGCCAGTTTGGTGCCACCGAAGGTCGCGATGCGTGGTTCCTTCCCGCTTGTGGCCGAGACTTGCACCGTCATCTCGCGCAGGCCTTCGTATTTCACGACCTGTCCGCCGATCAGAAAGGTGTCGCCGGGGACAAGCGTGCTGGCAAACCCTTCCTCGATCTCACCCAGCATCTTCCCGCGCCGATAGGCGACCTTGAGGTTGTTGTAGTCGAGGATGGTGCCGACATTCATGCGCAGGTCGCGCGCCGCGCGCGGATCGCGCAAATGCCAGAGGCCGTCCCGCTCCACAAGCCGTTGATAGCGGTCATAGGCGCGCAGGGCGTAGCCACCCGTTGCGCAGTAGTCGAGGCACCGCTCGAAGCCCGCGCGGGAGAGGCGGGCATAGGGCTGCGCGCGCTTCACCTCGTGATAGAGCGCGTCAGCGTCGAACGGAGCCGCGCAAGCGGTCAGCAGGATATGCTGGCACAACACGTCAAGCGGGCCATCAGGCCGCGGGTCACCGTCGAGATCGGCCTCCACCACGGCGTCGAGCGCCACCTGACACTCGATGATCTCGAACTGATTGGCGGGGACCAGTAGCGCCTTAGAGGGTGCGTTGTAGCGATGGTTCGCCCGCCCGATCCGCTGCACGAGACGTTTGACGTTCTTCGGCGCGCCCACTTGGATGACGAGGTCCACATCCCCCCAGTCGATGCCGAGGTCGAGCGAGCCTGTTGCGACCACAGCGCGCAGGTGGCCCGCGGCCATCGCGCCCTCAACCTTTTGCCGCGCCTCTCGGCTGAGAGAGCCATGATGCAGGCCGATGGGCAGGTTTTCCTCATTCTCCGCCCACAACGCTTGGAAGAAGAGTTCGGACTGCGCGCGGGTGTTGATGAAGATGATGGTGGTCTTGTGCCGTCGCACCTGATCCATGACATCGCGCGCCGCATGCCGTCCGCCTTGTCCGAACCACGGCGCGGGCAGCTCGGCCTTGAGCATTGCGATATCAGCGGGCGGGCCGGGATCAGCCTCGACCACATGGGTCCCTTCGCCAAGGAACCGGGCGAGTGCGCTCGGGTCCTCCACCGTCGCGCTCAGTCCCGTACGGCGCAGATCGGTAGAGAAGGCGGCAACGCGTTCCACGCAAAGCGAAAGCTGATCGCCCCGTTTGCTCTCAGCCAGCGCGTGGATCTCATCGAGCACGATCCGGCGTACGCCGCCAAAGATCTTGGGTGCCTCAGGATAGGAGAGCATGAGCGCGAGGCTCTCGGGCGTCGTCAGTAGCATGTCGGGCGGATCGACGCGCTGGCGCTGGCGGGTGGATTGCTTGGTATCGCCCGTCCGATCCTCGATACGCAGGTCGAGCCCCATTTCCCGTACCGGGCGATCAAGATTGCGGCGGATGTCTGCGGCCAACGCTTTTAGTGGGCTGACATAGATCGTGTGGACTGATCCCGGCGTGCGGTTTCCGTCATAGAGATCGACCAAACTTGGCAAAAAACCGGCTAAAGTCTTTCCCCCGCCTGTCGGCGCAATCAGCAATGTCGATGGGCCAGTCGCCGTCAGCAGGGCCAACTGATGTGGGTGGGGAGACCAGCCCTGCTGTGCGAACCACTCGGTGAAAATATCGGGGAGCGTCATGGCCCGGAACCTAGTCCAGAGGCTTCAAGTTGCGAATGGTGCGGATCAATTCTTGTGCAAGAGTGGTGTCTGCATCCGTCGGCGCGCCGTCGATGGCGGCCGCAACGTCCTTTGCCAAAATCCCGATCGTGTTCTCGTCGGCAAAGCCGTCACGCGCGAATTCGATGCTCTCAAATCCAGACCCGAACCACGTCTGGCCAGAACTGTTGTGCATCAGCGCCAACAGTTTCTCGCGATCCATCCCATGCGCGTCTGCCCAAGCAAGTGCCGTTCGGGTCGCGGCTGTTGAGCTTGCCGCAACAAGATTGTTCAGGACTTTGGCCGCCATGCCAGCACCGAAAGGGCCCATATGATGGAAGTGGCTGCCCATTATATCCAGAAGCGGCTGGATCGCCGCGATGGCCTTCACCTCGCCTCCCAGCATGAAAGAGAGCCGGGCTTCCTCAGCCGCGATAGCAGCGCCACTCATCGGGGCGTCGATCAGAGTGATGTGCGATGGCACGCGCTCACGCAGCTGCCGCACATATTTGGGTGACAATGTCGAGCAGATCACAAGCGTGCGCATTGCGGGAAGGGACGCAACACGCTGTACATCGAAGAGAAGAGCGTCCGTTTCATCCTGATCGCGGACGACGGTGAAGATGGTCTCTCGATCGTCAAGTGCCGACAATGTCGCCATGAACGGCCACGGCTTTTCAGCCACATCGAAGCCGACGACATCCACACCGGAACGATGTAGAGCCGCCGCCATTGGGCCGCCCATACGTCCGCATCCGCAGACCGCGACCTTCATTCGAACTTGGGTGCCCGCTTTTGCATATTGGCCATGACCGCCTCCATCTGGTGCGGTTTGCCGATCAGATCCGCCTGCAGGCGGGACTCCGCCATCAGGACCGCATCCTCATCTGCCGTTTCAGCGATGGCGGAAAGTGCTTTTGCTGTCCGTACTGCACTGGGTGACTTCGTCGCGATGTCTTGCGCCAATGCCTGTGCGCGCGTCAGTGGATCCTCAGCAAGCTCGGTTACCAGTCCCCAGCTTAGCGCCTGTTCGGCCTCAAAGACTTCACCGGTGTAAATCAGGCGGCGCATGACGTCGCCGGGCATCAAACGGGGCAGCAAGACCATTCCGCCCATGTCCGGTACGAGCCCCCACTTCATCTCCATGATGCTCATGCGTGTGCCGGGGGCTGCAACGCGAATATCGGCCCCTAATGCGATCTGAAGGCCGCCTCCGAAGCAGGTGTGATGTAGGGCGGCAATGACGGGCATCGGCAAGTCACGCCAGACCAGCGCAACCTGCTGATAGAGGTTTGTGCGACCGTGCGTGCGGTCGAGCAATGCGGCCGGATTGGCACCGACGCTTGCGAAACTGGCCACGTCCAGACCGGCACAAAACGCCCGTCCCTCTCCTGCCAGAACGACTGCGCGTACATCGTCGCGGTTCACCTGCTCGCCAGCCAGTGCGATGGCGTCCAGCATCGCAGGGTCCAATGCATTCATCTTGTCGCCTCGGGTCAATGTGACATGGGCGATGTGATCACTGATTTCGACGGAGACGCGGCTCATCCTGTTCCTTTCGCGGAGCTGTCTTCCGCATCGACGTAGAGGTTTTCCCAGGCTCTTTCGATCAGCGGAATGCTCATCTGGCGTTCCATGCCTTCATAATCGCAAATAGACTGCATCTGGCTGAGCAGGAAGGGCGCGTGATAGGCCGCGAAAGGGCCTTGCGGACTGGGATAGAGATTGTTGAGCAGGTGCCCGACGACATCCTCTCGCGGGGTGATCCCCATCTTGCGTGAGATCAGCACGAACATCTTGAGGAAATCACTCTGTGACGGGCGATCGATCTTGATCTTGTAGTAGATCCGCCGCAAAGCCGCCCCATCGAACAGTTCTGTCGGAGCAAAGTTGGTCGAGAAGATCACCAAGGTGTCAAAGGGTACCGTAAACTTTTGCCCTGACTGAAGGCTCAGCAAATCGTAGCGCTGCTCGATTGGAACGATCCATCGGTTCATCAGGGCTTGCGCGCTTTCCCGCTGGCGTCCCAAATCGTCGACGATGAACACGCCGCCGGTCGCTTTCAACTGAAGCGGTGCCTGATAGGTTCTGCTGACAGGGTTGTAGCCCAGATCGAGCATATCGAGGGTCAATTCACCCCCCGTGATCACCGAAGGACGCTTGCAGCGCACATAACGTCGATCATAAGGCGCGGCCCGGCGAAGCGCGTTCGGATCCTCAACCTCTTCAGATACAACGCGGTGCACGAGTGGATCGAACACCGAAATGACCTGTCCGAATGCCACAACTGTGCGCGGGATATAGACTTCATCCCCCAGCGCATCGCGGATCGCCTCAGACAGCACCGATTTTCCGTTGCCCGGCGGGCCATAGAACAGGATTGACCGCCCGGAATTGACCGCCGGGCCAAGCTTGTCGAGCAGTCCGTTGGGCATCACCAGATGGTTGGACGCGGCCTCCAGCTGCGGACGCAGGATCGGTTGGCCCTGCATCGTCTGGCGGCGGGTCTGCTCTTCAAAACCTTCGAGACTGACGGGGAAAGCCCCGTAATATTCTGATTGTGTGAGTGCGTCCTGCGCCCGCGTCCGTCCACCGTCAGTCAGCTGATAACGCAACTCGGCGGCAGTGGAGGCACCCCGGTTGCCCAGCGTTTCGATCAACCCTTCCTGACGGCACATGTCGATAAGTGTTTCGATGACCGGTGCTACGACAGCGCATGTCGTTGCCATCTCCATCGTCGTGCTCAGGTTCATCCTGAAGATGGTTTTGAGCAGCAAATCACGGGCAAAGGTGGGATCGATGCCCAATCCGTCCAGTCGGATCGGGGCTACGGGTGCGGGAACCGGCATCAGATGCTCCGCGTGATAAGATAGAAAATCAGGCTGGCGGACAGGGCGAGCCCATAGGGAAACACACCTTTGACCTTCCAGCTCTGCCATTCTGGCGCAAGGTTTCGCAGCGCCGGGATATTCTTGACGATGATGTGCGCCAAAAGTCCCGCAAGCGCGATCAGGCCCAGATTGCGGAAAAAGAAGGTCGCATCGCCCAGATCGACGAACAGAACCATTGTGCTTGCAAATTTCACGTCACCGGCGCTCACGGCGCCCGTCAGGTAGAAGATGAACAGGATCACAAAGAGGCCCACGGCAAACAGCACCTGCCGCAGGATTTCGGACCATTCCAGAAGGAAAGGAGCGGTGACGGCGAAGATCACGATCATTGCAATCGAGACCAGATTGGGGATCCGCATCTGGCTGAGATCTTTCCACATCGTGATCAGGCAGGGGATCAGCGTCAGCGCAAGATAGATTTGGGCGGTTGCAGCACTCATCGGTCAACCTGTGTATCGAGACCGGCCAGCTTGTCCGCTGCGGCTGGGAAGAATTGTGGATGCGTCTCTACGGCCAATTCAAGCAAGCCTCGCGCGATGTCATCCTCGCCCTGACGCAGGGCAACAACAGCGAGATTGTGATAGATTTGTGCGCGCTCAATCTCTGTCAGCGGAACAACGGGGATCGAATAATTGCCCTGCAAACCGCGCGCGAGGGCAAGGTTGTTCTTGGCTTCAAAGAGCGTCGCATCAAAGCGGACCGCCTCAGAGAAGTTGCGAATGGCCCCGTCCAGATCACCGCGCGACATCTTCGAAATGCCCCAATTGTTCAGCACCGAGGCTGGCGCAGAGGTCAGCCCGCGTGCAGAGGCATAGAAACGATCCGCGATGTCCCAGTTCTGACCATTATCCGCGATCAGGGCATTGAGCAGGTTCCAGCGGTAGTTGTCATTGGCCTGACCCAGCAGGCTCAACTGTGCCTCGGCACGGTTCCATTCATTCAGCCGGATCAGGCTTTCAGCATAGCGCAGGCGATCACCCGGTTGCAGGTCACCCTGTTCATCCAACCGTTCAAAGGCGATCGTCGCTTCTTCATGACGCCCCGCGCGCGACAGTGAGACCGCATAGCCGCGCTGGAAGTCGACCCGCTCAGGCGACTCCGTCAGGGAGTTGCGAAAGAACTCCACCGCCGCGTCAGCGTCTCCGCTCGCCAGAACCACATTTGCCAGATTGGTGGAGTCGATCACATCGACCGCGTTGACGTCCCCTTCTGCGGGGCCGGATGCCTCACACCCCATCAGGATCGTGGCAGCCAGAATGAGGGCTCCCCCGGTTCGGATGATCATCGCGTTCCCCTCATTCGCTCTGTTCTTCAAGACGATACCGCCCAGAACCTTGGCGTACTAGTACGAATTCGCCGATCATCTCATCTGGTTGCGCATCGAACTGGAGCAGAGCCTCCGCCCGCTCAATGTTGCGCCGAACAACCGAATTGCGCCCACGTGCCAACCGATCAGCCGTGCGGAACGCATCAAGGGCAGGGAAGGGGTCATTGAGGCTCATCTGGACAACGCCCAAATTGTTCCACGCGGTGACGGAGCGGGGATCGGCGGTAACAGCACTTTCGAGCGTGCGGCGCGCGCGCCAAACTCTGCCGAGGCGGGCATTGGCAGAGCCGACAGCCAACAAGATTTCCGCTGTCTGCTCGGGACGTGCCACTCCGAAGGCACGTGTGTAAGCACGAAGAGCCAGTTCATACTGACCTGCTGCCATCATACGATGGCCAACTGTCAGCTGGTCAGGCAATGCATCATTCTGCACGGCGCTGGCCCGAAACTCGCCTTCAAGCGGGGTGAGCGCGGGAAGGTCCGGCTCCGCACATCCCAGCACCAGGCCGAGCGCCAGAACGGATGTCGACTTAGCCCCCGCCAAGCGACTGCGAGATTTCGTACATGGAAGGCCCGACAAGGATGATGAGCAGTGGGGGCACGGTGAACAGCATCGTGCCCAGCGTCATCTTGGTGGGCAGGGTGTTGGCCTTTTCTTCGGCCCGCATCACGCGCTTGTCGCGCATTTCTGACCCATAGACGCGCAATGCAGACGCAATGGAGGTACCGAAGCTTGCAGACTGGATCAGCACTGTCACAAAGCTGGAAACGTCGTTGACCCCACAACGTTCTGCCATGTCCCTCAGCACGGTGACCCGGTCTTTACCTGCTCGTATTTCATTGGCGACGATCTCAAATTCTTCGGCAAGCACAGGGTATCCAACCCGAATTTCCGTCGCGACCCGCAAGATCGCCTGATCAAGCGATTGGCCCGCTTCCACACAGACGAGCATCAGGTCCAGTGCGTCAGGGAATGCTGTCGTGATTTCTTCCTGCCGTTCCTGAAGGCGACGCGTCACCCAGTAATCCGGGCCGTAATATCCAATCAGACCGGGAAAACCGACGGTCATCACCATCTTCATGATGTCTTGCTGCTCACCCTTGGTGACCAGGTAGAAGATCAGGCCAACGCCCAACAAGCCGAGGCCGAGCGCGACCCGCAAGAAATAGAAAGAGGACACTGCCGAGCGTGAACGGTAGCCTGCGCGGGTCAGCTTCAGGCGAATTTCAGAGAACTGCTTTTGATCCTGTGGCTCAAGGTACGGTGCCAGAGAGGCCAGTCCGGTGTTGGACTCTGCGCGCAGCTTCAGCCCATTATTTTGTGGGACTTTCTCAACAGGTTGCTCTGGCTGACGACCGGCGCCGCCCTCCTCATTTAAACGATCAAGGGGATCGGGCGGACGGCGCAGCGCCAGGGGGGCCGCCAGTGCGACCATCAGCAGGAATGCGGCCACGGAGGCATAGAGCGGGCCCAACGGGCCAAACGCCGCCTCTAGAAAATCATAAGCCCCCTGAAGGCGGCCGAAGACGATATCGGTCCAGGTCATACTTTAATATTCACCATCGCACGCATGTAGATGATGTTCACGACGAGCATGATCCCCACAACGATCATCGCCGGGATGAACAGAGAGGTTTCCTCGACATCATCATAGTAATTCGGTTCCACCAACTGGATCATGATGATCGCGAGCAGCGGGAACATCGACAGGAACCAGCCAGACCATTTTGCTTCGGCAGTGATCGCTTTCACGCGCCGGAACAGCTTGAAGCGTGAGCGGATCACGACAGCCAGACCGGCAAGAACTTCTGCCAGATTACCGCCGGATTGGGATTGAATGTTCACGGCCACCGCCAGAAATCGCAAATCCTGAACCGAGATACGTTCAGCCAGCCGGTTAAGGCTCTCCGTGATCTCCATGCCATAAGTTGCCTCGTCGGCGATGATCCCGAACTCCGTCCCGAGGGGGTCCGGCATCTCTTGCGCGACAATTGAGACAGAGGAACTGAACGGATGGCCCACGCGCAGCGAGCGTACGATCAGCTCGACGGCGTCGGGCAGTTGTTCTTCGAACAGCTCCATGCGCGCCTTGGCCTTGTTGTTCAGCCACATGTAGAGGCCGCCATAGCCCATGATGAACGACACGCCGATGCGCAGAACGATGCCAGCGGACGAAAAAATGGTCATCGCCACGAAACACATGATGGCGAGTGTCGCCATCACCAGAACAAGTCCTCGCGGTGTGAATGCGATATTAGCCTGGGCTGCACGCTCGTAGAGTGGGGCGAGCACCGGAATTCCGGTATTCTTGCGATGCTGGTCCCGCTCCGCACGAAGCGTCTCCAGCACGTCCTCTGGGTCTTCGCCTTTCTCGAGCAGTTCCAGCCTGCGGTTGATCTTGCTCTCCAGCCGCACCGACTTGCCGAAGATCAACAGGTAGATACCCTCGACCATCAGCAGGACACCGACGAAGATCAGGGCATAGATGATCGGCTCAAAGCTCATATCAAATCAGTCCTTGGCCGGCGTGTAGATAGAGTTCGGCAGGCTGTAACCCCACTGGTCGAACCGCTCCGAGAAGGTAGATCGCAAGCCGGTTGCCGTGAAGTGGCCCATGATCTTGCCATTCTCTGCAAGGCCCGTGCGCTTGAAGCGGAAGATTTCCTGCATCGACACGATCTCCCCCTCCATCCCGGTGAGTTCTGTAATCGACAGCATCCGGCGAGAGCCGTCTTGGAGACGGGAAACCTGCACGAGCAAGTTAACCGCTGCAGCAATCTGTTGCCGACTTGCGGTCACCGGCATTTCTACGCCGGTCATCGCAATCATGTTTTCCAGACGGGACACGGCGTCGCGGGCAGAGTTTGCGTGGATCGTGGTCATGGATCCATCGTGACCTGTGTTCATAGCCTGCAACATGTCGATGACCTCGTCACCGCGCGTTTCACCGACGATGATGCGGTCGGGGCGCATCCGAAGCGCGTTGCGTAGAAGATCGCGCTGCGTGACTTCACCTTTGCCTTCAACGTTGGCTGGGCGGCTTTCCATCCGGCCAATGTGGATCTGCTGAAGCTGAAGTTCCGCGGTATCTTCGATCGTTACAATCCGCTCGGCATTGTCGATGAAGCTCGACAACGCGTTGAGCGTCGTCGTTTTACCTGAACCCGTACCGCCGGACACGATGATATTGAGGCGCGTGGAAACGGCCGCCTGCAGATAGGTCGCCATTTCTTCCGTAAAGGCGCCGAAATCCACCAGCTCATCAATCGAGAGTTTCTCTTTCGAGAATTTACGGATGGAGACCAGCGGACCATCAACCGCACAAGGTGGCACCAGCGCATTGAAACGTGAGCCGTCAGGCAAGCGCGCATCGACATATGGGTTCGATTCATCAACACGGCGGCCCACGGCCGAGACGATCTTATCGATCACGCGCAGCAGATGCTTTTCATCCTTGAAGACCGTATCAGTCAGTTGCAGCTTACCAGCCCGTTCGACAAAGACCTGTCGATGCGAGTTGACCAGAATATCGTTGACGGTCGGATCTTTCAGCAAAGGCTCAAGTGGCCCTAGGCCCGTAACTTCGTCATACAGGTCAGCGTTGAGCTGCTCTGTCTCCGAGCCGTTGAGCACCAGCCCCTGCTCACGAAGGCCTTCGCGCACGATGGCGCTGATCTCACGACGCAGATCGCCTTCACCCACCTTGTCGATGACGGCAAGGTTGAGGGTTTCCAACAGCTTGCGGTGCAGCTCCATTCGGATGTCGAGAAGGCGCGCACGGCGCTTGGCCTCACGCTCCCGCTCAGCTGCGTCGGGCGCAGGAGCAGCCGGGGCGATACGCGGAGACACTTCTTTGACAACTGCCGTTTCGGGCGCAGATTTTGCTGAAACGTCAGGCGTCTTTGGCTTTTCCAGCGAAGGAGACGGGGGAACAGGCTTAGGCGCTTGCCCTGGCTTTTGGTATCTCGAAAACACGCTGACCCCCCTCGTTACGCGTTACAAACCTGAGTTGCGTTGCTTCTCCGCCAACTCGGTCAATGTCTTGGCGACCTTGCGGATTTCCTTACGCAATGCATTGGATCCCGAATGCTCTGCCAGAGGCTCACCCTGGTCATTGGCACTCGTCACCGTCTTACCTCCATCAGGAAGAAGTACGTTGTATTCGATTCCAAGCGATTCCGCCATTCGCTTCACGCGTGTTTTCGCGCCCAGGTCCAGGCCACCTGGCGCGCGGTTCAGAATATATTGCAGTTTCTCGATTGGCAGGTCTTCGGATTTCAGCAACCGCAGGAATCGCAGCATGTTCTGGGCTGAACGCATGTCGATTTCCATAATAACGAAGTAGGCTTCGGCGGCAGAGAGCACCTCCGTGGACCAACTGACCAAGGCCTTGGGCATGTCGATCACAACGAAGTCATAGGAGGCACGCGCGATTTCAAGCAAAGCGCGCAGGTCCTCCGGTGCGATGACGTCATACGGCATGCTGTCGGGAGGTGCGGTCAGGACATCAAGTTTTTGCTTGTAGTTGCTCATCGCGGACGAAAAGCTCTCTCGATCCTTGCCTTGCGGTTCAAGCATCAGTTCCGAACTCGCTTCACGCCGTGCGATGTCGAGTGAGGACGCGACCGAGCCGTATTGCAGATCGAGATCGAGGATGCAGACCTTGCGGTCTACCTTGCGGGGAGATTGCGCAAGTTCCCAAGCAAGATTTGTCGCGAATGTCGTGCCACCAACACCACCCGCGACACCATAGACCGGCAGGATCATTCCGCCCCGCCCGCGGGGTGCTGATGAGGTTGTGGCTTCCGCTTGAGCAGGTCTTTCGCGGAGCTTTGAGACCGTTTCACTGAAGACGCCCTCAGGCAAAGGGTAGGGCGTGAAATCATCTGCTCCAGAACGGATCAGCCGGTGCATCGCTGCCGGTGACACTTCGTCCAAAACCAGAAGCGCAAGCATATCTGCCGCCTTGGCCTGTTTGATCAGGTCAACGAACTGGTCAAGATTGTCTTCGTCCTCGCGCTGAACGGCAAGAATGACCGACTCAGACGTGTCTTCATCCAGTGCAGCGATAGCCTTGGAGGCCCCTGCCAGATCGGAGGAACTCCAAACCTCTGGATATTCCCCATCCATATCCTCGATCAAAAGATCGAATTCCTCGATATCACGAGCAATCACGAGCGACTCTGTCGCTTGCGCCTTCTTCGATCTCAAAACCATACTTGCCTCAGCCGCCCAGATCTTCCGCGACGATAACGGAGGTCATGGCAGGAACAACAAATTCGACCCTGCCATCATCGGTCTGGTCAATCGTCAGTTCCCCGATCTCCAGCGTCTCGGAGTTGCCGTCATCGGTCACGTTAAACGACCAAAGACGCATTATCGTGGGAAGAGATTGTTCAGAGATGCTGAGCGTTATCAAGGGCACATATGCACGTCCGGCCCGTCCGAGGCCCACATCTTCGTAGGTTACCGTGAGGTCCGTTGAGTCAAGCTGATACGCAAAACCATCGAGTGCGTCGTAGATTTCCATGAAGCGATCAAAATCACAGGTTGTCGGAACGCCACTTGTATTGTGCGGCGGGAACGATGCACCACTGCAGGAATAGGTTGGTATCGCTTCGCATGCGCCATCAAAACAGTCATCGCCGACGGAGGCTCCCGCGACGGTCGATCTCGTGATCCCCGATATGCCCTGAGCCGTTATGGAAACCAATTCGCTTGCGACCGGCACATTTACGGCTGCTGTACGAGAAGCAACCTCCAGACCTTTCTGCGCGCTCAACGACCAATGATAGGCGACAGCAACCTGAACGATTAGGAAGATCAGGAACATCAACGGCAAGAAGACGATAACGAATTCCATCGCCGCGGCGCCATTTTCGTCCCGGCGAAACTTATGAAAGACTGACCCCGTCATTGCGTTCTGGGCCATGTTTCGATGACCGTCATGATGATGGAGCGGTTCAGGTCCTCCTGATCCTCAGGCAAATCGGTTCGCGCCGTGAGCGTTTGAACAGTATTGCCCAGGTTGTCCAATGTGACGACGACATCCTGTTTCCGGCTTGCGAAGGCTTGGGCAAAGGTAAGCTGGACGCCATAACTCGCACTGACTGCAACCGCATCCTCCGTCGCCACAATCAACAACGCGTCGGCAATCAGCGCACCATCGTCGTAAGTTGCGGCATCTCCTGTAGCATCGTCGATGTAGAGCCCACTGCACCCGTCTGCTGTCACGCCATCGACACTGGCTGAAAACGGTGTCGCGCCGTAAATTGCCAAACGGTCTGTTACGATTGTCCGTGCGCGGCACACAAATGTTTCGGGAATCCCGCCGCTGACTTCATCAATTGGAGCACGCGAAAGGAAGCGGGCTGCATCACGAACGCCGATATCCATGGCGTTGCGAATGCGCATAGCTTCTCCGTACTGCTGAACGAACATCAGCACGGCAAGTAGGATCGGAAGCGTCACCACGAATTCGACCGTGATCGCCCCTCGATCACGACGCCAAAAGGAACGCATCCGATCAAAGGCTACTTTGAGCACCTTCGACCCCCCATGGATACAGTCTTATTTCCCCACCCTACTAGAGTACCATTAAATGAACGTGGGTAAAGATTTTTTCATGTTCCGGTGGGTCGCATCCGGGCGCTTGGGCCTATTCCTCGGCGACCACTTCCTGTCCACCATCGGCGTAGTTGGTGTAGATGATGTCTGCACGACGTCCATCGAACCCGTCGCCTCCACCGATCGCAACACCCGCAACCGTCGTTACAACCCGACGGTTCGCTTCCTCACGACGCTGGGTCGGTACGACAGGCTGGCTTTCCCCAAAGGTCGAGACAGTGTCGAGCCGATTTGCCGAAACACCCTTTGAAACCAGATAGTTCGCGACAGATTCGGCACGGCGCAGCCCAAGGCCAAGATTAAAATCCTCACCGCCAACCAGATCGGTATGGCCCGCCAACTGTAGGCGGGCGAGCGGATTTGCCTGAAGCCAGCGATATTGTCCGTCTAGGATCGCGCGCGCTTCGGCCGTGAGCCGGGCACTGTTGAACGCGAAGTTAACGGTGTCTGTTACATTTGCTGCGAAATTGTTCGCATAGCGATCATAAATGATGCCGCTATCAGCGTAGCCAACATGCACCAGGTGATTCATTTCGGTCGTAGAGCCGAATCCCGCCATAGGTGCACCCAGCTGAGGGCCCGGCTCACATGCTGCGAGCGCAACTGTCGCAGCGCCAAGCAACAGATACTTATTCAAGGACATAGCCGTACCCCCCTTCGAAATCTTGGCCCGCAATTTCCGAGCCAGCTCCAACCGTACGTCCCATCAGGAACAGTTCGCGCTCGTTTGGAATCTGCACGCGATCTGTAGGCAGGGAGAGCAGTTCGCCATCCGTCGGAGAAACGAGGTAGGGCGTGATAATGATCACAAGCTCCGTTTGGGCACGGCGGAAGCTGGTTGAGCGGAACAGCGTCCCCAGGATTGGCACATCCCCCAAGAGTGGAACCTGCGCGACCGTGTCGGTGAAATCGTCCTGTAGAAGCCCAGCGATGGCAAAGCTCTGCCCATCGCGCATCTCAACCGTGGTATTCGCATTTCGCGTGTTGAATCCCGAAATCGCAATTCCCGCAGCGGTGACCGTGACATTCGCGTTGAGTGAGCTCACCTCAGTCGCAATCTCAAGATTGATTAGGTCTTCGTCGATCACCGTGGGGGTAAAGTCGAGTTGGACGCCAAAAGGCTTGAACTCAATACTGGTTGTCCCGTCATCGTTCTGGACCGGGATCGGATACTCACCACCTGCGAGGAAGGACGCTTCCTCTCCCGACAGGGCAACGACATTTGGTTCGGCAAGGGTTCGGACAAGACCTTCCGTTTCCAGGGCCTCAATCACAAGGTCGAGCGCAAGGTCGCTAGAGCGGAAAAGCGCTGCAAACGCACCAAAGCTCTCACCGCTGATCGGGATAGTGCTTGCGGCTTCCCCACCGAGAGTGCCTGCGAGGATGTTTGAAGTTGCACCGGCACCAGTCAAAACGCCCGCTTGCGCCCCGATCCCCAAACCAAATCCGAGCTGTTGACTGACTGAGCGCTGCATTTCGGCAAAACGGACTTTCAGCATCACCTGTTGGGAGCCGCCAACTGTCAAAAGATTCGTCACCGCGCCCGGTGCGTATTGTTCCGCCAGCGCCACAGCGCGGGAAACGCGGCGCGCGCCAGAGACCCGGCCGCTCAACACGATGCCTTCCCCAGCGGAGCGTACTTCGATCGGTTCACCTGGCAGGATGTCAGCCAGTCGTTCTTTGAACTCTGTGAGGTCGGGCGTTACGCCAATCTCAACATTTGCAATCAACTCACCGTTCAAGCCGATCATCGTCAGGGTGGTTCGCCCAGGCGCACGGCCAAGAACATAGAGGTTGGTCTCGCTCAAAACGGCCACATCAGCAATGGCCGGGTTCGCAAGGCTCAGCTCGCTAACGGGCACCTGGCTTTCCACCACGATGGCGCGGTCGACTGTCACAGCAATATTGCTGGCCGTCGCCCCTCGAACCACCCGCAATACAGGGCCGGATTGCGAAAAAGCGGGGTAGGTGATGGCGCAAAGCGCTAACCCCATCGCGCCAGCACGAATCAGTTTTATCAAGGACATGTTGCCGAAATCTCCTGACCCACAACCTCTGGTGTCCCACCCATCTAACGGGGCGGTTTCTGCATTCATCCTGCCTGAATTTAGAAATAAGGCAAGAATCAATGGGTTATAGGGTGTTGTTGCTATGGGATTTGAGCAACACCACGGAAGTGGTTAGTCGGCCGTCACTGTGGACACGGCATCGCCGCCGCGGCGGACGGTGATTGTGCGACGCGGCGCAACGACTTCCGGCTCGGGCGCTGCGACCGGCTCCGGCGCGACATATCCTACGACGTCATCCAGGCTCACCTCGACGGCTCCAATCTCGCTGTCATCGGCCAAGCCGCGCAGGCTGAGCGATAGCGCGCCCGAGCTTTGCGCCTGTGCAAGTATCGCAGCCTGTTGAGGTGTCGCCTTGACCGTGATGGTTCGTGCAACGATCGGACGATTGCGCTGAACATCATCGGTCTGGTCGACCGCGATGAGCTGCAAATTCTCGATGATCAGGCGGGTCACGTTCTGCCCGCGGAAAGCGCCGGACCAGAACACATCGACCCGGTCTGATGGCGTCAGAAAGCCCGATACGCCGGAGGCGACATCGACACGAATCGTAAATGCGCGAAAACCCTCACCAAGCCGGGCAGCCATACCGGCCTCTTGCCCAAATCCAGTAATCTTGACGGGAAGGATCGGCTCATTCGGCTCGATCGTACGCAAAACGAGCCGCAGATCCTCACCTTCAGGGTCGAATATATCCGCAGCGACAGAGAAATAGTCCGCCGGCGCGGCATCGGCGGGCCAATCGACAAACTCGACATTCCGGGGAATGAGTGTGTCACCATACTCAAGACGACGGGTCGCAACGGCAACCTGCACGAGTTCGACGCGATTGGCGTTTTGTTCCTGTGCAATGGCATTCGCTTGCGCAAGCGCCGCATTGTACTGATCGAAACGGTTCTTTGTTTCCAGCACGGCAAAGCCAGCCAGACCCATGCCTACAATCAGCACCAATAGAAAGATTACACGCATATTAGCCCCCGCTTAGATGTCGATATTCCCCAATACGACGACATCAGCTTACGTGGCCCCCGCCGCGAGTTCAAACGGCAAGTGCTGCGTGGTGATCAGTCAGTAAGGGTAATATTTGTGCCTGTGGTCGATGCCCGCGCATTGTCTGTCAAAGTTGTCAGCGTCGAACCGGTATCTTCCAGAGTGGTTTCCATGAAACCGATTACTCCCACAGCGATAGCGACAACCGCACCGGTCAGGACCACCCAATCGATAGTCACTGCACCAGATTCATCGGACAGAAGCTTGGTGGCTGGCTTTTTGCTCTCAGAAATGCTCATGCCTAGTCCCCCCATCTCAGATTAAAGGGGGCAGCCAAAGGTGGCAGCCCCCTCGTTTCTCTTCCCACTAGCCTGAGAAGACTATTAGTTGGTGTCAACGTCAGTGATTGCGGAGCCGGTGATAACGGAATCGAGCTGAGAATCGATGTTGGATGCTGCGCCTTCGAGGCTGGTTTCGATCGTTGCAACAACGCCGACTGCGAGTGCAACGACTGCGCCTGCGAGGACAACCCAGTCCACGGTGACTGCGCCGGACTCGTCTTTCTGGAACTTCTCGATGAACTTGAACATTGTGATCCCCTCCAAGGAATGCTTCGGTTAACTGCGTCGCAGAGTTTGTCTGCTGCGATTGAGATCAACTTAGAAACCGTTTGTGGCCTGAATGGGGCGGGCTTCAAAAATATTTTTTCAATCACAGGTAGAAAGTTGAGGGCAATTGTGGCGAGAATGTGGCGAAGCGCGGGCGGTTGTGCCTCAATTGCTGGATCTGGGCCTGTTCGGCCGCAAATGAGCGCATTTCGCGACCTTTCCCGGTCATATTCGGTCCTATTTGCTCCACCGGCTGCTGCACTTTTTTTTACCATCGCCATCTTGAGCGCCGTGATTCCCGCGCAGGTTGTTGCTCAGACTGCTCCAGGTCTCACGTTTCGCTCGGTCAACGAGGAATTGGGGCGTCGTCCACGCGGCGGCGTGATCGATCTGTTCTCCCAGCAGGGACAAGCACGCTCGACGCCGGACTCAAACACGGCGGATTGGTTTTGGGGGCAAATTTCCCATCGGTCCGGTGCAGCGGATGCATCGCGGATTCTGGACGCTTCACAACTTGCAAGGACGCACACGCCTTTCAATGTACGCCGCTCTGATGTTCAGACGATTCTGACAACTTACGCTCTGCCGATCCGGCGGGCGGCAGAGGCTCAGAACGTTTCCGCGGCTCTGATCGCAGCAATCATATATGTAGAGTCGCGGGGGCGGGCCAACGCGGTCAGTCCGGTAGGAGCCGTTGGTCTAATGCAGTTGATGCCTGGTACTGCGGCCGATCTTGGTGTGGCTGACAGCTCGGACCCTGCCCAGAACATTCGCGGCGGCACCAGCTATATGGATCAGTTGCTCGCCCTTCACTCCGGCGACGCACTTTTGGCGCTAGCGTCCTACAACGCGGGACCTGGTGCGGTGCGGCGTGCGGGCGGTGTGCCGAACTATGCGGAAACGCGCGCTTATGTTCCGCGCGTACTGGCTGCGTGGAGCGTCGCACGAGGCTTGTGCGCGACACCTCCTCAAACAGCACGTGCCCGCTGCGATTTCTCGGCAACGGGCACGCTCTTGGATTAGATTGAACTCGATCAGCCCTCGAGCGTCGCGTCAGTTGCAGCTTCGATCTGTTCCAGTGTCACGCCTTCAGCGATCTCGACCACCTTCAACCCGCCTTCAACCACATCAAACACGCCCAGACCTGTGATGATGCGGTCAACAACGCCCGCTCCGGTTAGCGGCAAGGTGCATTCCTTCAGCAGCTTCGTCTCACCCTTCTTGTTCGTGTGGTCCATAATGACCACGACGCGTTTGACCCCGGCCACCAGGTCCATGGCACCGCCCATGCCCTTTACGAGCTTGCCGGGGATCATCCAGTTGGCAAGATCGCCATTCTCAGCGACTTCCATCGCGCCGAGGATCGACAGTGCGATATGTCCGCCCCGGATCATGGCAAAGCTGTCGGCAGACGAGAAATAAGAGGTTCGGTCCAGCTCGGTGATCGTCTGCTTGCCTGCGTTGATCAGGTCCGCGTCAATCTCATCCTCGGTCGGGAAAGGGCCCATCCCCAACATTCCGTTCTCTGACTGAAGCGTCACGTCCACACCTTCCGGGATGTAGTTCGACACCAGCGTCGGGATGCCGATCCCGAGGTTTACGTAAGTGCCGTCTTCCAGTTCTTGCGCCGCACGTGCGGCCATCTGATTGCGATCCCATGCCATGTGATCAGACTCCGTTCGTAAAATCGTTCAAATCCGTGAAGAACATCAGGAACCCATCCGGGTCCTTGATGTGCAATTCGCGCACGCCATAGTCGCGGTCCACCGGCCCATCGCTGGCAAGGTCGGGATAGGCACCGAAGCGGTCCTTGATCTCGTCCCAATAGCCGGCGACATCCTCCATCCACAGTTGTGCAGAGATATTGTTTGCCGTTGCCGTCAATGCGGCCTCATCCGCGCCAGCGATAAGCGAGATCATCAGCGACCCGCGCTGCACCATCGCAAACCCGTGCTCTGGGTTTGAAATCTGCACCGTAAACCCCAGCACTTCCGTGTAGAAGGTAAGGCTGGCCGCAATGTCCCGCACCGGGACGATTGGCGATGTTCCCGCAATCCTTGGCGTGCCAGTGGTCATCAGGCCGCCCGCACCGTGCGCTGCTCGATGCGCTTTTCGTGCTCGCCCTGAATGATCCGGTTCACATAGATACCGGGCGTGTGGATCAAATCCGGATCGAGGGAGCCGACGGGCACAATTTCTTCCACTTCGGCAATGCAGATCTTCCCGCATGTCGCCGCATTTGGGTTAAAGTTCCGCGCAGTCTTGCGATAGATCAGGTTTCCGGCGGTGTCGCCTTTCCAGGCCTTTACGATGGAAAGATCGGCGAAGATGCCGTTCTCCATAATATAGGTCTCCATCGCTCCATCCGGGCCTGTCGGGAAATCCTTGTGATCCTTGCCTTCTGCAATCACCGTCCCGACACCTGTTTTCGTATAGAAGCCCGGGATGCCGGCACCACCGGCGCGCATCCGCTCTGCCAAGGTGCCTTGGGGATTGAATTCCAACTCCAGCTCACCTGACAGGTACTGACGCATGAATTCAGCATTCTCCCCGACATAGGACGAGATCATCTTCTTGACCTGACGATTCTCGAGCAACACGCCCAGACCGAACCCGTCCACGCCTGCATTGTTAGATGCAATCGTAATGTCCTTCGTTCCGACGGCAGCAATACCCGCCACCAGATTCTCTGGAATGCCGCACAGACCGAATCCGCCGGAGGCGATGAACATGCCGTCAAACAGCACGCCCTCCAGTGCTTCTGCCGCTGAGCCGTAAACCTTGTTTGCCATGCTGGGGCCTCCGCAATTATGTTGCGTTGCAACCTGACGCGGCGTCGCGGAGCCGTCAAGCGCATTGCAACCGGTTGCAAATTTTTTTCACGTTGCCAGCTCCTGTCATTGGCACAGGGCAGAGCTTTTCCCGTCTGCAATTCTGGGCTAAGGCGCAGCTTATGAGCACCAATCCACCAGACCTCCGCCCCGACCTCGCTCCGGCAGCGAATATCCGCAGCGCGGCCCGCCCGGGCCAACCGACCATCGGCATGGTCTCTCTGGGATGTCCCAAAGCGCTGGTGGACAGTGAACGTATCCTGACCCGCCTCCGGGCAGAAGGCTACGCGATCACTGGCGACTATGCCGGTGCGGACAGCGTGATCGTCAACACTTGCGGGTTCCTCGACAGTGCAAAGGCGGAAAGCCTCGATGCGATCGGCGAGGCGCTCAACGAAAACGGCAAGGTCATCGTCACCGGCTGTCTGGGGGCGGAAGAGGACTATATCCGAGGCACGCACCCCAGTGTCCTCGCCGTCACTGGCCCCCATCAATATGAGCAGGTTCTGGATGCTGTGCATGCCGCGGTCCCGCCGGACCCAGATCCCTATATTGATCTTCTGCCACCTGCTGGCTTGAAGCTGACCCCGCGCCACTTTGCCTATCTGAAGATTTCAGAGGGCTGCAATCACAAGTGCAAGTTCTGCATCATCCCTGATATGCGCGGAAAACTCGTCAGCCGCCCCGCCCACGCTGTGCTGCGCGAGGCGGAGAAGCTTGTCGAAAGCGGCGTGCACGAAATTCTGGTGATCTCCCAAGACACATCTGCCTATGGCGTTGATCGCAGGCACGACACGCATCCTTGGAAGGGTGGGGAGGTGCGCACCCATATGACCGACCTCGCCCGTGAGATGGGGAAACTCGGCGCATGGGTCCGCCTTCACTATGTCTACCCCTATCCGCATGTGGACAAACTGATCCCCGAGATGGGCGAGAACCTGCTCCCCTATCTCGACATCCCCTTCCAGCACTCGCACCCCGACGTGCTCAAGCGTATGGCCCGCCCCGCTGCGTCTTCCAAAACGCTGGAGCGGATCGCGACTTGGCGCAGTATCAACCCAGAGATCGTTCTGCGCTCGACCTTCATCGTCGGCTACCCCGGCGAGACGGAGGCGGAGTTCCAGCATCTGCTGGACTGGATGGAAGAAGCGCGCCTCGACCGCGTTGGCGCCTTTAAATACGAAAATGTCGCGGGCGCTCGCTCCAACGTTCTGCCCGATCACGTGTCCGAGGGACTGAAGGAAGAGCGCTACGCGCGCTTTATGGAAGTCGCCCAGCGGATCAGTGCGGAAAAGCTGGCAGCCAAGGTTGGCTCTACACTCGATGTGATTGTCGATGAGGTTGATGGCGAAGGTGCCGTTTGCCGGACCAAAGCGGACGCGCCGGAGATCGACGGCAACCTGTTCATTGATGAGGGGTTTGAGGATCTGTCGCCGGGCGACATTCTGCCCGTTCGCGTGGACGAGGCGAGCGAGTATGATTTGTGGGGCACACCAGTGTGATCCGTCTGGCGACGCAAGATGATCTTGCTGCCATCCAGACGCTCCATCTGGAAAGCTGGCAACACACCTATCGAACGCTCATGCCCCCGACGTTTCTGGCGGAAGAGGCCCCGCGCTATCTCGCTCGGAAATGGCAGGTCCTGCCAACCGGCACGGTTCTTGTCGCCGAAGATGACACGGGGCTCTTGGGGTTTACTGCTATCGATGATGCTGATCCGGCCTATCTTGACGCGCTTCATGTCCGCCGGTCTGCGCAGGGAGGCGGTCTTGGCGCATCCCTGATTGTCGCGGCCTTTCGCGCCGTTGCTGCCCGCGGAGTGCGCGGGGCGTGGCTCTATATTCTTGAGGGCAATGATGATGCCCAACGGTTCTATCAACGGCTCGGCGCGGTTGAGACGTGGCGCGGCCCCGACCCTGATCACGGCGCAGGGATTACCGCTATTCGCTTGGATTGGCCCGATTTGTCGATCATGCTGCAACAGCACGGATCAAAACAGGCGGACTAGACGATGTTCACGATTGAGCATGATTTCGACGCAACCATAATCACGATTGTCGATGATGCTCAGGCAGCCGAGGACATCACGATTTCTGTTTTCGACGACGGTGCGCGGGTCGAGCAATTGGAAGCACGGACCGGTAAGGTTCGTGCGATTGCACTGACGACAGGACAAATGCGCGACCTTGCAGCAGCACTCGACCTTCCCGAAGGCGCATACAGGTTGCGGCGCGACTAGACGCGGCGAAGGGCTTTCCCCGGCGCGCAAGACGTGGCAGGCTCATGCTGCACTGCGGTATGAGGGCGATCATGGCGAAAATCATAACATTTGCGCAGCAAAAGGGCGGCGCTGGCAAAACGACGACCCTCGTTCAACTGGCCGTCGCGTGGCGGGATGCGGGGAACTCGGTCGCTTTGGTTGATCTCGATCCGCAAGGGTCCCTCGCACGCTGGGCGGGGATGCGCGATGATCTGAACTGCCGGACCTCGTCGGATTGGAAGGCTTCAGGCGACATTCGTGCCGCTGCGCGTGAGGCTGATTTTGTGTTGGTCGATTGCCCGGGCAATGCCGATATCCTGTTGCGGGCGACCATCCGTGACAGCGATCTGGTGATTGCCCCGTGCCAGCCATCCATCATGGACATCTGGGCACTCGACCCCGTTATCGATATGGCCACAAGGGAAAAGACCCAGATGCGCGTCGTGCTCAACCGCGTCCCCCCCACCGGAGGGGCGGAGGCGCAGGCCCGTAACGCTATCGAGACTGACCTTCTAAATGCTGCCCTGGGCAACCGCGTTGTATTCCAGCAGGCATTTGCGCAAGGGCGCTCTGCGTCCGAGCTTCAGCCCCGCTCCAAAGCAGCCACCGAGGTGACGGCCTTGGCCGAGGAACTTACCCCCCTGCTCAGGTGACGAGCACCGGCGTGCCAACCGGCACCGTGAAATAGAGGAAAGCAATGTCTTCCGCATGCAGCCGGAAACAGCCCGAGCTTGCCGCCTCACCGACCGAGCTGGGATCATTCGTTCCGTGGATCGCGTAATAGGTCCAATCGAAATACAGTGCATGAGAGCCGAGCGGATTGTCCGGATGCCCCCCTGGGGTGCCCTGTAGGTTGGGGTCCCGGCGCAACATGTCAGGTGTCGGATTCCAGGACGGTGCGGCGCGCTTGCGCACAATTTCAGTCCGCCCCCGCCGTGTCAGCTCTTCTGTCCGTGGAATGGCCGTCGGCATGCGGCGGTGAAAATGCCCGCCCGGTGTCCAATATGTGACCTTCCGCTCTGTCGTGGACACATGCAGCCCGCCCTGATCAATCCTGTCGAAATAGGGCTTCCAGTCAGGCCCGGAATTGGCCAGTACGATGGATGGGGCGGCAAGTGTTGCAGTCCCGGCGGCAAGGCCCTGCAACAGCGAACGGCGGGAAAAAGCCATGATCAAATACCTCTACTCAAACTCTTTACCTATGCAGAACAAATGCGCGGCAGGTGTTTCTGGTTCCCCTTGACGCGGGCGAGCCCTCGGACAAGCCTGCGCCATGACCTTGTTTCTGACTGACGAAAAATGCTTCTGGCACTCGGGCGGCAACTACGCGCTGACCGCGCCTGTTGGGGGGCTGGTACAGCCGCTCGCGGCGGGCGGCCTGCCGGAAAGCCCGGAGACGAAGCGCCGCCTGCGCAACCTGATCGACGTCACGGGACTTGCCGCTGATCTGACGATCCGATCTGCCCCGGCCGCCCCGCTCGACGATCTGCTGCGCGTTCATCCGCAGAGTTACCTGACTGAGTTCGCCCAGCTTTCCGCGCAAGGCGGCGGCGAATTGGGGGAGCGTACGCCCTTCGGGCCGGGCGGGTATGACATTGCTGCGCTGTCGGCCGGTCTGGTGACAGAGGCCGTCCGGTCCGTCCTCGCCGGGGAGGCACGCAACGCCTACGCTTTGTCCCGTCCACCCGGTCACCACTGCTTGCCGGACTATCCAATGGGGTTCTGTCTGCTGGCCAATATTGCAATAGCGATCCGCAGCGCGGCTTCCGATCTGCGCGTCGCAGTCGTGGACTGGGACGTACATCACGGCAATGGCACGGAGGCAATCTTTGCGGACGATTCGAATGTGCTGACGCTATCTGTCCATCAGGACGGGAACTATCCCTGGACCACCGGTGGCGTGGACACAGCGGCACAGGCCAACATCAACATCCCACTCCCGCCGGGCAGTGGCCATAAGGCCTATCTGCGGACGATGGATCGGATCGTTTTGCCTGCGTTGAAGCGGTTCCGGCCTGATTTGATCATCGTGGCCTGCGGCTTCGATGCCAGTGGGGTTGATCCACTCGCCCGCATGCTTGCGGGATCAGATACGTTCGGACTGATGACCGCTATGCTTATGCGGGCGGCAGATACGCTGTGTGAGGGCCGTCTCGCAATGGCGCATGAGGGCGGATATTCCGAGGTGCATGTGCCGTTTTGCGGTCACGCCGTTCTCGCGCAGATGAGCGGCTCCAAAATTCTCGCGACCGATCCGCTCGCCGCTCGGATCGCAGCGCATCAACCCTCCGCCCATATGGACGCCGTGCATGAGGGCCTGATTGATGAACTTGCGGCCCATTTCGCGGCCGTCCCCCTGTGATCTGGGCACAATCACAGCGTCTGATCCTGCGAGAGTGGGAGCCGCGCGATATCGCTCCTTACGCTGCGATGACCGCCGACCCGGTGGTCATGCGCTATTTCCCCGCGCCGCTCTCAGCCCTGGAGGCGGAGGACCGTGTCAGCCAGATGCAGTCAGCATGGGATCGAAACGATTTCAGTTTCGCCGCGGTGGAGCGCAAGTTCGACGGCGCTTTCATCGGCATGGTTGGCTTGCACCGACCGAATTTCGAGCCAGCGGGCGCCCCCGTCGTTGAAGTCGGTTGGAGCGTCGCACGCCCGCATTGGCGGCAGGGCTACGCGCGTGAGGCGGCATTGGCCGCGCTGGCAATTGGTTTCGAAGATCTGGGCTTGGCGGAAATTGTGGCGTTCACAGTTCCTAAGAACACAGCCTCGCGCAATGTAATGCTGGCCTTGGGGATGCAGCACGATCCGGCACGAGATTTCGATCATCCGGGCCTACCGCCTGATCATCCGCTCCGCCCCCATGTGCTCTATGCACTTCAAGCTCAGGATTTCGCGACATGACCCTCGTTCTTGTGCCCGGCCATCTGTGCGATGCGCGCCTCTATGCGCCTCAATTGGCGGACTATCCTGATGCCCTCGTTGCCGATGTCACCCGTGACGATACCGTCGTGGGGATGGCCGCACGTCTTCTGGACATGGCACCTGCAACTTTCTCGCTGGCCGGTCTGTCAATGGGTGGGATGGTGGCGATGGAGGTGATGCGCCAAGCCCCGGATCGTGTGACCTCTGCATTGCTCTTGGCCACCGACCCGACGCCCGCCCGCGAAAAGGAGGTGGCTTGGCGTGCTGACATGAATGACGCGGGCTTGCCCGCATTCGCGCGGACCTTTTCACAGATGTTCTTCGCCCATGATGCAGATTGCGCCACACGGCTGCGGCCCGATGCCGAGGCGATGATGATCGAAATGGGGGGGGCGCTCTATCTGCGCCAATCCCACGCGCTCAACACCCGCCCTGATCTGCGTGAGGCGATGGCGAGCTGCTCTGTGCCCACCTTAATACTGGCAGGCTCCGAAGATCGCATCTGCCCGCCGCGCCTGCATCATGATCTTGCTGACACCATGCTGAACGCACAGCTTCAGGTGATTGAAGGCTGTGGTCACATCATCACGTTGGAGCGTCCGGATCGGGTGAATGCAGCGCTGGGCCAGATCGTCTAGTCGATGAACTCCGTCGCGACCCCGTAGCGCTCGATTTCCTCCTCCAGCAGATAGTAGACCTGCTCGGGCGGGGTTGAAAGGGCATGGGTCTGGACAGCTGGATCGACACCCATATCAACGACATGTTGCAGGATCTCGCCCTGTAGCGTCTGAATTTCGCGCGCCGCCTGCGCGCTGGTCAGGAAACCGCCATCGACGAATGCAGCCTGATGCATGCCCACCCAAGCCGTGCGTGAGACAAATCGCTCGACCCCCGCGAACTGGATCAACGGACAGGCAGAGGCGCAGGCCGCGTCCTGCGACAACAGCGTGTTCCAGCCGCTCTCCCGCACGATGCGTGCGATCCGCAGCGCGTCACGCACTGACCCGCCGGGGGAATGCAGCGCAACTGTGTCAGGTGCCGGGGTGCCATCCAATTCCCGCTCGAACCGATCGGATGTGCCGGGCGTAATCGTGCCCGATAACAGCATCACCCGGCCATACTCCTGCGTTTCCTGAAAGGAAAATGTCATCGCATCCATTTGCTGGGGCAGGGCGATGGGCCCGCCGGGGCGACCCTCGCGCGCTGGCACTGTTCCAGGCCGATAGGGGCGCGTCTGATCCCCCGGCGCCGCCGGATCGGTGATGCGGGGCGCGACCTCCCGATCCGTCCCCGGCAGGAAGCGCATGCGATCAAAATCGTTCCAGACCAGCGCGCCAGCAATCAACACTTGCACGCCCAGCACCAGCCACAGAGCCGCCCGCAGGCTGACCCGGTTGATAAGGCTAAGCGCTGTCATCGCGGGCCTTCGGGGCCGGAGCCACCGACGTCGGCGGCGTGTCGAGCCGGGCGAGCGCGCGTCGCGCAGCCTCCAGATCGGCAAGGGTCATTGTCTGCTCTGTATCGAGCTGTCCCTCATTCTGGCGGATGGCGGCCTGAACAACCGTCAGGATCAGCACCAGCACCGCGGGCAGCAGGTCGATCGCGATCGCCCCGGCCCAGCTGGGTGCAAAATTGCCCGCATAACGGATCACCGCATCGGCCGTAGAAATCGGGGTGTATGTCGTCTCCAATGGCGGTGGCAGAGATTGGACTTCCTGCGCAGCGGCGCCGAGGGTCTGTGCACGCGTGTCCAGTGCTTCCAGTACCGATGTAATCGTTGCGTTCTGTGCGGCCCGGATGTCGTCGGTCGTTGCCAGTTCCGGCAGTACGGTGGAGGCGGCAAGGTCGCTCGCCGCGCGCTCGACCAGCGGCGCGACAGAAAGCTGGCGCAGATCGGCGATCACACCGGCCAACCGGACCGATTGCTCTGCAAATCCGATGGACCGCTGCTCAACCGCGCCACCGGCGACGATCAGGGCGCGCATGCGGCTCAAAATCTCGTTCCCGGTCAGAAACGCGGCAGAGATTTGCGGGCCCTGCGCTTCAATCTGTGTTTCTAGGGCGGACAACTCCCCGGCCTTTTGTTGCAACAGTCGATAGACAGCCCCCTGTCCACCGACACCTGACAACGCGCCCGAGGCTTCTTGCTCACTCAACGCAACAAAGCTGTCGCGCGCACGGGCCACATCCTGAGCCAGACCCTGCGCGGCAAGAGCATTCGCATTCGCAGTTTCCAGCGCGGACTGATAGTCTTGCACGGTCTCCGCCAGATGCTGCTCGACGGCGGCCGATCCGGCCAGCGCAGCGGCGTTCAGCCAACTGGACATCGCGATGATGGCAAGCGATCCCGCCAGTGTCGCGACCGACAGCCCGATCCGTCCTGCCATTGTCGTCATCGAGGGCAGCAGTCGCAGGATGTAGGACCAGAACACGAAGATCCCGACCGACACGGCAATCGAATAGGCAACCGCTGCGAACAGGCTCATCGCGCCGGTCTGTTCCAGCAGTCCTGAGACGCCAAGATATGTGTAAATCCCGCTGGCAATCGCGAGGATTGCCAGGGCCAGCGGCGTGAACGTCTCCAACGCGGCGAGATGTCCGCGCAACTCCCGCGCGGTGCGGGCCTGCTGGGCGCTCTGACCCGAAATCGTGTTACTCATGCCAATCCCTTACTCTGCGTTGAGCAGATAGGTCCGCCTCACGCTTTTTGCAAAGTGGCACTGGTGGACCGCCTCGCCGGAACTAATATGTGCAGTGCAACGAACACTTCTCCCTCGGAAGGGATGCCATGGCCGATCCAGCAGAGCGCATTGTCGAAAACGAGGATGCTTACGCCCTGAATGCCGCAACGGTGGATGCCATTCTGGCTGCTGTTGAGGCGGGGGAACGTCTGCGCCTGATCGAAACCCTCGATCATCTGCACCCCGCGGACATTGCCGACCTCCTCGAACAGATCGACGTCAGCCAGCGTGAACGGCTGATCGAGCTCTGGGGTAAGGATCTGAATCCCGAAGTTCTGTCTGAGCTTGAGGAAGGTGCCCGCGATCTGGTCCTCGCAACGCTGACACCGGATCAGCTGTCCTCGGCGGTGCAGGAGCTTGAGACAGACGATGTTGTCTATCTGGTCGAGGATATGGACGAGCCGCAGCAGGAAATCCTGCTCGATGCGCTCGACGATGCAGACCGGGTCGCAGTCGAGCAATCGCTGACCTATGACGAATACTCCGCTGGTCGGATGATGCAGCGCGAAATGGTCACCGCCCCCGAACACTGGACGGTGGGCGACATCATCGACTTCATGCGCGCCTCTGATGATCTGCCCGAGCAGTTCTATGACATCATTATTGTTGATCCGGCACTAAAGCCGGTTGGGGAAGTGCGGCTCGGTAAGGTCATGGCCCATCCGCGCACGGTGAAACTCTCCACCCTTATGGAGGACGAATTTCGCACCATCCCTGTCAACCAAAGTCAGGAGGATGTCGCATACGCCTTTAACCAGTATCACATGATCCAGGCACCGGTGGTGGATGAGCATGGGCGCCTTGTTGGCACGATCACCATCGATGACGCCATGGACGTGCTGGAAGATGAGGCCGAGGAGGATATGCGCCTGCTGGCCGGTGTCGGCGATGAGGAGATTTCGGATTCGACCTGGGCCATTGCGAAACGTCGTTTTCCATGGCTGCTCGTCAATCTGCTGACGGCGGTCATCGCCTCCATCGTGATTTCGCTATTCGCCGATACGTTGGAGGCCGTCGTCGCGCTCGCCATCCTGATGCCTATTGTGGCGAGTATGGGGGGCAACGCGGCGACCCAGACCTTGACCGTGGCGGTCCGTGCCATCGCCACACGCGATTTGACTGCGTCAAATATGATGCGGGTGGTCCGCCGTGAACTTGTTGCAGGTACGTTAAACGGCGTGGCGTTCGCAATCATCATCGCGATCATCGGCATGGTCTGGTTTGGCATCCCGATGCTCGGCGTCGTGTTGGCCATCGCAATGGTGGGCAACCTCGCCGTGGCCGGGCTTGCTGGCATCCTGATCCCCATTGCACTTGATAAGGCTGGCGCTGATCCGGCGCTCGCGTCGGGCACATTTGTAACGACGGTTACGGATGTTGTGGGCTTCATGCTCTTCCTCGGCCTCGCCTCTGCCTTGCTGCTCTAGCTTGCGAATTTGCAAAAACATGAAAGCATTCCCACCGATTGCGGCGGCAGGCTGGTGGCGCTAGCGTGTCCCCGTTTTGTCAGGAGCATCCCATGAGCCAGATCGCATTGCCCACAAGCATCGACCAGACTGTCCAGATGCTGGGGGATGTCGGCTATGTCGCAGGCCGCGACATCGCGACTGTGGCCTTTCTCGCGCTCAAACTGGGGCGACCGCTCTTTCTGGAAGGGGAGGCCGGTGTAGGCAAGACCGAGATCGCAAAGGCGCTAAGCGCGGTATTGGGCCGCCGATTGATCCGCTTGCAGTGCTATGAAGGGCTCGACGCATCCAGCGCGGTCTACGAGTGGAATTTCGCGGCACAGATGGTTGCCATCCGCACGGCGGAAGCATCCGGTGATGCGGATCGCACCGCCCTGAAGGATGAGCTGTTTTCGGACGACTATCTGATTGAGCGCCCGCTTCTGGAAGCGATGCGTCCCCAGCCCGGTGGTGCACCTGTTTTGCTTATTGATGAGCTTGACCGCACCGATGAGCCGTTCGAGGCGTTTCTGCTCGAAGCGCTGAGTGATTTTGCCGTCACCATCCCCGAACTTGGGACGATAGAGGCTCCAGAGCCTCCAATCGTCATTCTGACCTCTAACAGAACGCGCGAAGTGCATGACGCGCTCAAGCGGCGCTGTCTTTACCATTGGGTCGACTACCCGGATTTCGACCGTGAGCTGGAGATCGTGACCGCCCGCGCGCCCGAAGCGGCAGAGCGCTTGAGCCGCGAGATCGTCGCCTTCGTGCAACGGCTGCGTACAGAGGATCTGTTCAAGAAACCGGGTGTCGCCGAGACGATTGACTGGGCGAAATGCCTCGTCGCACTGGATGCAATCGAACTCAGCCCAGCGGTTATTGCGGACACACTCGGTGCGATCCTGAAATATCAGGACGACATTCAAAAGCTTCAGGGATCAGAGGCGAAACGTCTTCTCGATGCGGCGCGCGAGGGCGCAACGGGTTGACAGATTGGGGCCGTCGCTATGAAACTTCCTGCGTGCGGGGGCACGAAAAACTGAAGTAGCCGAAGGAGCCACGCCATGCGGGCACTCGCCTTGATTATCTCTCTGTTGATGGCCCCGGTCGTCGCAATTGCCTGCCCGAACTGGCAGGGACAACCCCATTTTGGGACAGCACGACTCAGCGCTGGCTTCCTGCCCGACCCCTATAATGTGAACGTGACCGCCGGTGGCGTGAACCAGATTTCCCGCTGCATCAACGGTGGTTGGGCGGGCTACGTGTCCACGCGTCCCGATTTCGATCTCTACTGGAGCGGCTCTGCCAGCCAGTTGACCATCGCAGCCGAGTCCGGTGCAGACACGGTTCTGCTGATCAACGATCCGAACGGCACTTGGCACTGGAGCGATGATTACCGTGGCCTGAACCCGGCAATCACCTTCCGCTATCCCGTCCAGGGCCTCTATGACATCTGGGTCGGCACCTATGATGGCCGTCGCGGTCAGGGTGCCCGCCTTGTCATCACGGAATACAACTACTGATCAGACATGATCCCGGTTTTGCGGCCCGGTGCGCTTGCGCGTGCCGGGCCGTTTCTGTCCTAATAGCGGCACAGCTTCAGCAAGGAGGGGCGCATGGTCGAATTTGCAGATTTGCCGCTCCCCGAAAATCCGAAGCTGGCACAGAACATCACCCATTTTGCCCGCGCGTTGCGGCGCGCCGGACTTCGGTTCGGACCCGGCCAGGTCATTGATGCGATCCGCGCGGTTGAAGCCGCGGGCTTCGACACCAAGCAGGACTTCTACTGGGTGCTGCATGCCTGCTTCGTGCGCAAGCCAGAGGATCGCGCCGTCTTCGGACAGGTCTTCCGGCTCTACTGGCGCGATCCGCAATTCCTTGAACATATGATGTCGATGCTGACGCCAATGGTGCGTGGTGTGAACGAAGCCCCGGATCCAAAGGAGGCGGAGCGCCGCGCGGCGGAGGCCATCCTTGACGAGCCCGACGCGCCACCGCCGGAGCTTCCATCCGAAGAGGATAGCGAACTCATCGAGATCGACGCCACGCTGACCTTCTCGGCCGAGGAAAAACTGCGCCACACGGACTTCGAACAGATGACAACGGCAGAGCTGGCCGAGGCGCGCCGCGCCATCGCGAAACTGGAGCTGCCCGTGCAGCCCATTGCCTCCCGTCGTACCCGCGCCTCGACCCGAGGGGCCTTGCCCGACTGGCGTGGTACGATGCGCGATGCCATGCGCCGGGGCGATGTGGCCGCCCTGCGACATAAAGAGCGGCGCACCCGGTGGCCAAATCTTGTCGCACTCTGCGATATCTCGGGCTCGATGTCCGGCTACAGCCGCATGTTGCTGCACTTTCTACACACGGCGGCGAACCAGAAGGGGGCGGGCTGGGCACAGGTTCATGCCTTCACCTTCGGCACGCGCCTGACGAATATCTCACGCCATCTGCGCCAGCGCGACGTGGATGCAGCGCTCAAGGCGACGGGTGCCGAAGCCAAGGATTGGGAGGGCGGCACCCGCATCGGCGCCAGCCTGCACGCTTTCAACCGCGACTGGTCCCGGCGCGTGCTGGGGCAGGGGGCGGTGGTCCTGCTGATCACCGATGGTCTCGACCGGGAAGATCCCGCCCAGCTGGTGAAAGAGGCCGAACGTCTGCGTCTTTCAGCGCGCAAGCTGATCTGGCTCAACCCGCTGCTGCGGTTCGATGGGTTTGCGCCAAAGGCGCGCGGGGTTCGCGCGCTTCTGCCCCATGTGGACAGTTTCCGCGCCAGCCATTCCATCGCATCGTTGCAGGACCTATCTGATGCGTTGACGCGGCCCGACGATATTGGCCTGCGGCGGCAGATGATGGGGCGGATGGAACAGGAGATCTCGTGACATGAACGAAGACGTGGACCGCATCCCCGAAATCGCCCTGAAATGGGTGCGGGACGGGCGCACCGTTGCCCTCGCCACAGTGATCCAGACCTGGGGTTCTGCGCCGCGCCCGGTCGGATCACAGCTCGTCATCTCGGATGAAGCCGCCATGATGGGCAGTGTCTCTGGCGGGTGTGTCGAAGGTGCGGTTGTTGAGGAAGCACTGGACAGTTTTGCCGATGGCACACCACGCCTGCTGACTTTTGGCGTCACGGATGATGAGGCCTTCGCCGTAGGGCTTGCCTGTGGTGGCACAATCCGCGTTCTGGTCGAACCAGTTGGCGGCCAAAGTGGCCTGAACCCTGAAGTGCTTGAGGCCCTTGCTGCCGCCCGTGCGGCGGGCACCCCTACAGTCTATGCCGTAAACCTTTCTACATGGGAGCGAAGGCTAGAAGCGGCGGGAACCCTCGATGCGGATGGTATGGCAGCCCTGGCCGGAGACCGGGCAACCCTTGTGGAGCGTGCGGGGGATGAGTGGTTCCTCGGTGTGCACAACCCACCGCTCCGACTCTTCATTATAGGCGGGGTGCACATCGCGCAGCCCTTGTCCCGGATGGCGTCCATGGCTGGATATGATGTCACGATCATTGATCCGAGGGAGGCATTTGCCTCCGCTGCCCGTTTCCCGCAAACGCGGCTGATCCACGACTGGCCCGATGAGGCGCTTCAGGCGGCGGCGCTCGACACCAGATCGGCCGTGGTGACGCTGACCCATGATCCTAAGCTTGATGATCCGGCTATTCGCACCGCGTTGTCCTCTCCCATCTTCTATCTTGGGTGTCTCGGCTCCACGCGGACCCATGCGAAACGTGTCGCGCGATTGGAGGAGGCCGGGTTCACTGCCGCCCAGATCGCCCGCATTCATGCACCGGTCGGTGCCGATATTGGCGGTCGTGCCCCGGCAGAGATCGCTGTGTCCATCATGGCTCAGATCACAGAGCGACTGCGCCGCCCGCAGACCCGTCCCGGCGCATGAAATTCGGTCCGGTCCCCCTGGATCAGGCGCATGGCGCCACGCTCGCGCATTCGATCACGGTCGATGGATTTCGGCTGCGCAAAGGGGCGGTCCTGTCTGACGACGATGTCGCGATGCTGCGCGCAGCCCAGTTTGCCGAGGTGACAGTTGCCCGGTTTGAGCCCGGCGATGTCGCGGAAGATGAAGCCGCACGCCGGCTTGCCACAGCGCTTGCCGCTCCGGGACTGCGCGTTGCTGATCCCTTTACAGGCAGGGTGAACCTGTTTGCAGAACGCGCGGGTCTGATCGCGGTTGATCGCGGTGGGGTTGATGCGCTGAACAGTGTGGATGAGGCGATCACGCTCGCAACCCTGCCCCATCTCGCCCGCGTTGCAGCGGGCGCGATGGTGGCGACTGTTAAGATCATCCCCTACGCCGCGCCTGCCACAGCGCTGGAGCGGGCCAATCCCGCACCCGGTGTCCTGACCCTGCATCCGTTTCGGCCTCTGACTTGCCGTATCATCCTGACGCAGACGCCGGGATTGAAGGACAGCGTGGTGGCAAAGGGCGGACAGGTCACTGCAGAGCGTCTGTCGGCACTTGGCCTTTCGCCCGCTGCGTCAATTGTCGTGCCGCATGACAGCGCCGCGCTGGCCGATGCCTTGCACGCTGCGCATGAAGATCTGATCCTGATCCTCGGCGGCTCCGCCACATCCGACCGCCGCGACACGGTGCCCGAGGGTGTGCGGGCCGCGGGGGGGCAGATCCAGCGTTTCGGCATGCCTGTTGATCCGGGCAATCTGCTTTTTCTGGCGCAAAAGGGCGCGTCGCACATCGTGGGCCTTCCGGGCTGCGCACGGTCGCCTGCGCTCAACGGCGCGGATTGGGTGCTAGAGCGGCTCGTCGCGGGTGTTGAGGTTACCTCGGCCGACATCGCAGCCATGGGTGTGGGGGGCTTGCTGAAGGAGATCCCGACCCGACCGCAACCGCGTCAACGCCGGACCCAACGCGCGCCACGCGCTGCGATCCTGTTGCTGGCCGCCGGACAAGGGCGTCGGATGCGTGGCGCTGACAAGCTGCTCGAGGATGTCGACGGCCAACCCCTGATCCGGCACCTTGCCAACCGGGCACTTGCCAGTGCGGCGACCTCCGTCATCGTGGCCGTACCCAGCGGCCACACGGATCGCATCGCAGCCCTCGCGGGCCTTCCGGTGACGATTGTGGAGGTGCCGGATGCTGTTGAAGGGATGTCTGCCAGCTTGCGCGCTGCCGCTCAACAGATCGGCGATGCTGACAGCGCGATCGTAATGCTTGGCGACATGCCCGACATCAGCACAACCCTTCTCGACCGTTTGATCGCGCGCGCAGGCGCGCAAGGTGGGGCAGAGATCGTTCGCCCCGTTCTCAGGGACGGCCGCGCGGGACATCCCGTTCTCTTTGGCAAGTCACACGTCCCGGCACTGTGCGCGGTGACAGGCGACCGTGGCGCCCGCGACGTGATCGCGGCAGCGCATGACGCGCTGGAGCTGATCGAAGTCGAGGACGATGCTCCCCTCACCGATCTCGATACGCCTGAGGCATGGGCCGACTGGCGCGCCCGGCGAAACGGCTAGGGAAGTTCGAGCAGTCGAACCTCGCCGTCCCGGATCATCCTCAACGAGCGGGGATCGACTGCAACGACACTCCACCCTGACACGCGCGACCCGGCTGCCACGCGAATGCGGCTGCCGTCGGGCATGCGCAGCAGCGCGCGCCGCGCGGTGTCTGTGCCGAACACGCCGATGAGCGATATCCGGTCGAGCGCCATATTCGTACTGACCCCGGTTGCCTGCGCCGACACCGCGTTCGGTGTGTCCGTCGCATCCGACGCGACATCAGCAGCGGTGGGCTGCGGTTCGGGCGGCCGGCTCAACCGTGCGGGGCGCGGACGCGGAATGACCGTGTCAGCCGTCACAACCGACAATTCGATTGCGTCAGCCGCGACCACAGGCGTGGCACCGGCGCGCACGCCTTCTAGGATCCGGGCAATCTCATCCGTGGGGCGCGGACGCGGGCGCAGGATTGCACCATCTGATGAGGCGACCACCGCAAGATTGCCCTCACCCTCAGGCGGGGCGGGGGCCGGAACACGTGGCGCAGGCGGTTCGGTGCCGTCGCTCAGCGTGACTTGTCCTGGGCGCGGCGGCGGAATGAGCGAGGTATCCGGCCCCTCGTCCTGAGCGACCTGCACACCGGTCCCCACGATCAGTGGCACCTCGACCAGTTGAATGCCGGGCGCAATTGGCAGTGTCACATCGCGTAGATAGGTTTCGGGCGCGCCTTCGAACTCCGCGCGAAGCTCTGCGCTGGCTGTCTGTGCGCCGAGCGCCAGCCCCAGTGCGATGCCAATGCTGACAAGTTGCTTCACGGCAGCCCTCCTAAATCGCGCATCCGCTCTAAGTCCTGTATGGTCGTAATATGACGTCATATCCATGGGTTAAAACATGCGAATAGCAATTCTGTTCCTTCTGGCCGGTTTGAGCGCCGCTCCGGCCCTTGCACAAGAACCTCCGGCCCGCACGGTCACTGTAAGCGGATCGGGCAGTGTCGCTGCTGCCCCCGACCTTGCCACGATCAATGTCGGAGTGGTCGAGCAGGCGGCCTCCGCCTCCGATGCGCTGCGTCTCAACAATGGCGCGATGACCGCTCTTTTCAACGTTCTGGATGCGGCAGAGATCGACGGTGCCGATCGCCAGACGCAGGGTATCAGCCTGCAACCGGTCTATGACAACCGCAGTTCGGTTGGTGGTGAGGGGCCGCGCATCGTTGCCTATAGTGCAAGCAATGCGCTGACGATCCGTGTGCGAGATCTGCGTGTTTTGGGCAAAGTGCTCGACGATCTGGCACAGGCCGGGGCCAACCGGATCAATGGCATCTCGTTCGGGATCGCAGAAACCGAGGCCCTGATGAACGAGGCCCGCCAGCTTGCCGTCGAAGATGCGATGGCGCGGGCGGCACTCTACGTCGAAACCGCGGGGGCGACGCTCGGCCCGGTCATCACGATCAACGAACAGGGCGGCTTTGGCGGCCCAAGACCGGAAATGATGGCGATGTCGCGCATGGCCGACAACGTCCCGGTCGCCGCCGGGGAGGTCGGGATCAGCGCCCAGGTCTCCATCGTCTTTGGGATCGAATAGATGTGGAGCCAGCGCATCCGGCTCTTCGTCCCGTCATGAGTAAGCGGCCCCGGATCAGGTCCGGGGCACGCCATTTTGCAGATATCAGGCCAGCGCAGCCGTCAACGCCTGATCGAGATCGGCGATCAGGTCGTCTGCATTCTCAAGTCCGATGGACACGCGCACTACGTCCGGTCCTGCCCCTGCGGCCTCCTGCTGCTCTTCGGTCAGCTGGCGGTGCGTGGTGGAGGCAGAGTGGATGATCAGCGACCTTGTATCGCCAAGGTTGGCCACATGGCTGAAGATATTGACGTTATCGACCAGTTTCTGGCAGGCCTCATACCCGCCCTTCACCTTGAAGGTGAACAGACCCGAAGTGCCCTTCGGACACAGCTTGCGGCCCTTGCGATAGGAGGGCGAGGATTTAAGCCCGGCATAAGAGACGCTCTCGATCCGGTCATCATCTTCCAGCCAGGTCGCGATCTTCTTGGCGTTCTCGCAATGGCGCTCCATCCGCAGCGAAAGCGTCTCAAGACCCAGCAGCGTCTGGAAGGCGTTCTGCGGTGACTGGCAGGGGCCAATATCGCGCAGACCGATAGCGATGCCGTGGAACGTGTAGGCCAGCGCCCCGAACGTCTCATGGAACTTCAGCCCATGATAGGCTGGCTCAGGCTGGCTGAGCGACGGGAACTTTTCGGAGGCCGACCAGTCAAAGGTGCCGGAGTCCACAACCATGCCGCCCATCGCGGTGCCGTTGCCGGACATGTATTTCGTGGTCGAATGCACGACGATATTTGCGCCATGCTCGAACGGGCGGCACAGGTAAGGCGTGGCGGTAGTGTTATCGACGATCAGCGGCACGCCCTTACGCTCGGCGATCTTCGCGATCGCAGGCAGGTCTGTGACATAGCCGCCGGGGTTCGCGATTGACTCGCAGAAGATCGCCTTGGTCTTCTTGGTGCACGCGCGCGACACGCTGCCCTTGTCGTCGAAATCAACAAACTTCGCTTCCCAGCCGAAGCGCTTGATGGTCTGGGAGAACTGCGTGACCGTGCCACCGTAAAGACGGGTGGAGACGACCACATTGTCGCCCGGGCTCATCAGCGGCAGCAGGGCGAGGATCTGGGCGGAGTGGCCCGAGGAACAGGCCACCGCGCCAACGCCACCCTCAAGCGTCGCCACACGTTCTTGCAGAACGGCGACGGTGGGGTTGGTCAGGCGGGAATAGATGAAGCCTACTTCCTGAAGGTTGAACAGCGCCGCGGCATGATCGGCATCGCGGAACACATAGCCGGTGTTCTGATAAATCGGCGTTTGGCGCGCGCCGGTTGCCGGGTCGGGTTGAGAGCCTGCGTGGATCTGAAGGGTCTCAAAGGAATACTGTGGTGCGTCGTCAGACATGATGCGTCTCCTGTTATCGTTGCCGCACCTTAGGCATCCAAATTTAGAAATACACGCGATTTTGGCCCTATTTTCTCAAAAAGGACGAAAAATCGCATCTTTTTTCATTTTTCGATGACGTTGTTCTGAGCTAAGCCGCCATTTCTCGCAGGCCAGACCATGTGATGGCTAAGGTTGCTGTTCAGATCCCTGGCGCTGCTCGCGCTGGCAACTGTCACACATCACTCTTGCCCGATCCGCACCACTCGCCCGCCTGCGGCCTGTGCATCTGCTTCGTCATGGGTGACAAGGATGACCGGCAGTCGTTCCTTGCGGGCGCGCTCCAGCACAAGCGACCGGATTGACGCGCGGCGGTCGGTGTCCAGGCGTGAGAACGGCTCATCCAACAACAGTGCGCGCGGCCTTGCCAGCAAGGTCCGCATCAGGGCCACCCGCGCCCGCTGACCGCCCGACAGGGTCGCCGGATCGCGTGGGGCAAAGCCTTCCAGCCCGATTTCGATCAGACCTTCCTCCACAACCTGACGGCGCGCCACGCGCCCGCGCACATCCGGTGACAGCCCGAAGGCGAGGTTCTCTCCGACCGACAGGTGCGGAAACAGCATCGCGTCCTGAAACAGAAGACCGATCCGCCGTGCCTCTGGCGGTTTGCCCGCAAGGTCTTCTCCGTCGAGCAATATGCGGCCCTGCATCGCAAATGCGGGCGCGAGTGTCCCGATCAGGGCGGAGAGCAGCGTTGACTTCCCCGACCCTGAAGGTCCCATCACCGACAACACATCCCCCGGCGCGACATGCGCGTCGACGCTCAACAGCGTCTCGGTTCCCTTGCTCAAGGTGAGATGGTCGAGCGTCAGCCCGCGTGCTTTATCCATCATGGCGCATCCCCCGCCTGTTTCTCCACACCAGACGCGGCACCAACACCGCTGCTGCAAAGGGCAGAAGGGCTGCCAGCGTCTGGGCCAATCCGTAAATCCCAATCGCCCGCCGATCCCCGCCGGAAGCAAGCGCCACTGCTTCGGTCGTCAACGTCTGAACACGCCCTCCACCGACCAGCAGCGTTGGCAGATACTGCCCGACACTCACCGCCAGCCCGACGGCAAGGGCGGTCAGCAGCGGCGCGAGCAGCATCGGCAGCCGCACCCGCCACAACACACCATCTGCACTGGTCCCCATGCTGCGCGCCGCGATGTCGAGCCGGGTGTCCCAGGCCCGGAACGGATCAGCAAGGCTCAGGAACACATAGGGCAGGACGAACACGACATGCGCCAGCACCACGGGCCAAAGCCCCGATTGCAGACCCGCGCTCAACATCAGGGTTTGCAACCCCGGCAGAAAGGCCGTCTGCGGGATCAGGAGCGGCAGGTATAGCAGAAACGCCCCCGCCCGCCGCATCCTTACCCCGTGGCGATGCTCGGCCTCCAGACATCCGATTGTCAGTACTAACGCGATGCCAGCCGCCAGCCCCGCAATCAGCGCCGTGCTGCCCAAAGGCCCCAGCAGTTCCGGTCCATGCCGCATCCAGCTGCGCAGGATCAGCATGTCGGGCAAAGCGTTTGGATAAGACCAGAAGCCCGCAAATGACCACAGCGCCAGCCCGGCAATTCCGGCAAAAAGAGCAACGGCAATCAACAGGATCGCCCCAGCGCTTAGCCCCCGTGTTCGGTCCAACATGCATCCCCGGCGTCCGCGGACCAGAATACGCCGGGCAATCCGGGCGAAAGCCCACTCTCCGATCCGCCAGGCCAGCAATCCGCCAAAGACTAGGGCAAGCTGCAACATTGCGGCCGCGGCAGCGCGCAACCTCAGCGCCAGATCCGGGTCTCCCATCCAGCGCACGATCTGGACCGACAGCGTGTTGGGCGTGTTCGGCCCCAGAATGATCGCCACATCCACGACCGACATCGAAAAGACGAGCACGACGAAAACCGGCAGGCGGATCTGACGGTACACTTGCGGAAACACTGTCACCAGCCAGCCCGCAACGCGGCCATAGCCCAGCGTGCGCGCAGCCAGCAGAGAGCGGCTTGCCTCCGTCTGGCCCAGCGCGGCAAGGCTCATCAACAACAGAAACGGCACCTCCTTGGCCACCAACCCGACGATCAGAGAGATTCCGGCAGGATCTTGCAGGATCAAAAGGTCAGGAGGCCGCTCCCATCCCGTCGCCCAGGGGGAGAAGAGCCGCACGACCCAGCCCGACGGCGCAATCAGAAAGGCGATGCCAAATGCCGCCGCCGCATGGGGGACCGAGAGCAAGGGCGACAGGCTGCGCTCAATCCACCGAAAGGCCGGTGTGCCCTGCCAACCTGCAAGTGCCAGTGTCACAATGGCCAGCGAAAGGGCGGTCGCGATCAGCCCCGTGGTCAGGCTCAACCTGACGGAGGCAGGCAGACCCGGCCATGCGCCCAGCTCTGCAAAGGCGGCAAGACCCCAATCCGTCAAACCCGCCGCCGGCAGATAGCCGAAGGCGGGCAAAAGGGTGCCGATCAGCCCGGCCGCCACCGGCCCGACAAGGGCCAGCAGCGTCAGCGCCGGGACAAAGCGCAGGCCACGCCGCGCAGACATGATCGGCCGTCCCGGTCTTACTCGGCCACGCCGTAGCGCTCGATCCAGTCAGCCTCGATCCGGGTCATCCAGCTCGGATGCGGCTCGGCAAGGGCGGTGCCCAGCTCCTCGGGTGTCAACGTTGCAATGCCAAGGTCGATATTGTCGAACAGAGCACGCTCTGCTTCGGGCAGGGCAGCCACGTCCAGCACTGTGCCATAGCCCAGCACCTCTGGATCAAGCGCGCGCGCCTGCGCCTCCGCGCTCAACAGGAAGTTCGCGACGATCATCGCGCCTTCCGTGGAAGAGGAGTTGTAGGGGATTGCCACGAAGCTCGCATTGCCGATGGTGCCGTTTTCCAGCACGAAGGTCCGCGCCGTGTCCGGCAGCTCAAAATTGGCGATGGCGGTGGACGCCTCACCGGGGCTGAAGGAAATGGCCAAGTCTACCTCATTGTCCGCGATCAACTGCAACTGGCGCGGTCCGGTCTGCGGATAGGCGCGGCCCTGCCGCCACAGGTTCGGGGTCAGCTCCTCAAGAAAAGACCACAGCGGCGCGGTGACGGCTTCGTAGTCCGCCTCTTCCACCGGGGCATAAAGCGGCGTCGCATCATCGGTCAGGTCCAGCAGCGCTTGCTTGAGGAACGTAGAGCCGAGGAAATCGGGCGGCTGGGGGAAGGTGAAGCGACCCGGATTGGCGGCGGCCCACTCTGCAATCGCCTCCATATCTGCCAATGGCTCAGGCAGATCGGCGGTGTCGTGGATGAAGACCACCTGTGCCATCGCCCACGGGCTTTCGAGGCCCTCCGTCGGCACGGTGAAGTCAGTCTGCACCGACTTACCCTCGACATCGACGATGGACCAGTTCGGAAGCTGCTCCGCGAACGGGCCGAACAGCAGTTCCGCATCCTTCATGGCTGCGAAATTGGCGCCGTTGATCCAGATCATGTCGATCGCGCCGTCGCTGTCTTGCCCCGCACTGCGCTCCGCCAGAACACGGCTCACGGCATCGGCGGTGTCGGACAGTTTCACATGCTCCAGTGTGACGCCGTAGTCCTCTGCCACACGCTCGCCCACCCAGGCGATGAAGTCGTTCGTGGTGGTCGATCCGCCCCAGGCGTTCCAATAGACGGTCTGCCCGTCAGCGGCGGCGACGACCGCGTCCCAATCTGCTGGATCAGTCTGGGCAAAGGCAGTGGTCGCGGTCAGCGTTGCTGCCGCGAAGGCGATGAATTTCATGGGGTTGGTCCCTCTTGCTTGGTGAAAATCTGGCGGGCCGCATAGACCCGCAATGTTCCGGTCAGAAAGCACAGGCTTCCGAATATCCACGCCAGCGGCGCAAAGGCGTCCGCGAACAGGCAAATGAGCACGAAGAAAACGATGGTTTCCGTGCCTTCGAGCAGTCCGTTGGAATAGTAGAGCGATTTCGATCCCTGTGCAGTCGTCTCCATCCCATGCTTTTCAGCTAGGATGGCATAGCCCAGAAAGCTGGTGCCATTGAAATAGAAGCTGGTTAGCAGCCACGCGCCCGCGACGGCGTTGTTGGCCGGGTCCGCCCAGACAAAGGCCATCGGTATTGCTCCGTAAAACAGGAAGTCGCACGCAATATCGAGATAGCCTCCGAAGTCGGTCTTTTGCGTGGCGCGCGCGACGGCTCCGTCCAAGCCGTCTGCTATTCGGCTGAATAGAAGCGGGATCAGGGCGAGCAAAGGGGCCCCCAGCGCGATTGTCGCGGCTGCAATCAGGCCGAGCGCAAGGCCAATCAACGTGACGCCATTTGCAGTCAGCCCCCATGCGGCAAGCGTGCGCCCCACAGTGTTGAGCACCGGGTCAATCAGCGTTCGCATCCGCGCGTCTAGCATCGGCCATCCTTTCGTTCCGCATTGCCTACCGCCCCGGCATGGGCTGGGGCAAGCGATCCAACGGCTTTGTGATTTTGCGTGCGCGCACCGAATTAGATTGACCCGGCAGGGCGATCTGCCGTGCAGTTGGCAGATGGAAACGCTTTTGAACCCCTACCGCTTCGGCGATGCAGCGCTTGCGCTGCCTGCAGACGTGCCTTTTCCCAGTGTCGAGGCCGCCCGCGCACAGGCCCTTGTCGCCCGCTGCCCGCACCATGCCCCGACACCGCTTGCGCGCAATGCGACGCTTGAAACGACACTGGGCGTGGCTGAGGTCTGGGTGAAGGATGAACGCGCCCGGATGGGATTGGGCAGTTTCAAGGCGCTGGGCGCAGCCTATGTGATCGCGTGCGACGCTCAGGAGGGCGCCGCCGCTGGCCGCACCTATGTCACGGCGAGCGCGGGGAATCACGGCCTGTCCGTGGCCGCAGGCGCACAGGCGTTCGGCGCGAAGGCTGTTATTTACCTCTCCGACACGGTGCCAGAGGCTTTCGCCCACCGCTTGCGGCAGATCGGTGCCGAGGTGGTGCGCGCGGGGTCGGATTACGAACAGAGCATGACTGCTGCTTCTGATGCGGCGACCACCAATGGCTGGTCCTTGCTGTCTGACAGCTCTTGGCAAGGCTACACCGCGGTTCCCCACCGCTTGATGGAGGGTTACCTCGTCCTGATGGCCGAAGTGATCGAGGCACTCGATCCACCCCCCACGCATCTCTTCTTGCAAGCAGGCGTCGGTGGGTTGGCCGGGGCCGCTGCCGCCCTGGCCCGCAGCGCTTGGGGCGACGGCTTGGAAATCACGGTGGTTGAGCCAGAAGCCGCCCCGGCCCTGCAAGCCTCCATCCGTGCCGGGAAGGCGGTGCACGCCCCCGGACCTGTCTCGGCCATGGGGCGGCTCGACTGTAAGGAACCCTCGCTGATCGCGCTCAAGGGCCTTGCCCGCGATGCGAACCACTTCGCCACGCTCTCGGAGGAGGAAGGACACGCCGCAGCCGCATTGGCGTCCCGCGCCGGTCTGCCCTCGACACCTTCGGGCACCGCCGGGCTGGGCGGGGCAATGGGCACGGATTTGCCCGCAACCGCGCGCGTTCTGCTGATCTTCAGCGAAGGCCCCGAGGCATGAGCCTCAACCTCATTGCGCCGGAAGAGTTCGCCGCCCGTCATGACCGCGCGCGCAGCTTGATGCGGCGGGCAGGGCTGGACGGGCTCTTGCTAACCACACCGGCGGATATCTGCTATTTCACCGGCTTTCTGACCCGCTTTTGGGAAAGCCCGACCCGACCGTGGTTTCTGATCGTGCCTGTCCAGGGCCCCACCGTTGCGGTGATCCCTCAGATTGGTGCCGCCCTCATGCGCACCTGCGCTGTCGGCCAAATCCGAACCTGGCGCGCCCCTGATCTGGAGGATGATGGCACCTCTCTCCTTCAGGACACCCTCATCGACAGCATCGGCGCGGGCGGGCGCGTCGGGGTGCCCAGCGGGCATGAGACCCATCTGCGGATGCCACTGCATGACTGGTCGCAGCTGCGGTCCGCCCCGGTCGACTTTCGCGGGGATGCCGGGGTGGTACGCACTTTGCGCATGACCAAATCAACCGCCGAGATCGAGCTGATCCGCGCCACCTGCGCCGTGGCCGATCGCGCATTCGCACGCGTGCCATCCATCGCACGGGCCGGTGATCGCCTCAGCGACGTGTTCCGCCGGTTTCAGATGTTGGGATTGGAAGAGGGCGCGGATTGGGTGCCCTATCTGGCCGGCGCCGCAGGGCAGGGCGGATATGCCGACGTCATCTCACCCGCGACAGATGAACCGCTCATGCCGGGCGATGTCCTGATGCTTGATACGGGACTGATCCGGCGCGGTTATTTCTGCGATTTCGACCGCAACTACAGCGTGGGCGCTCCGACATCTGAAATAGCCGAGGCCCACCGGACCCTCATCGCAGCGACCGAGGCAGGGCGCGCTATCTGCCGACCAGGTAACAGCGCTGCCGATATCTTCCACGCCATGGACAAGGTACTGACCGGTGGTGCGGGCGGAGCCGATGTTGGTCGATACGGTCACGGTTTGGGTCTGCAACTGACGGAGGCCCCGTCCCTCATGCCCATGGACGCGACGGAACTGACCGAAGGGATGGTCCTCACTCTGGAGCCCAGCCTTGTATTTGGGCCGGATCGCATGATGGTTCATGAAGAAAACATCGTGATCACTGCGGATGGTGCACACTACCTTTCGAGCCGTGCAGGTGACGATCTGCTTGTGCTTGATACCTAAGGTGTCGCGGCGCTTTTCATACGAACTGGCACCGTCTACGGGCCCGGCTTTTGGACTGATCGTCCTACGCGCCGATGAAACGTTGGAACGTGACGTAGGCCGAATGGTGCCCCCGGCGCTCCAACCTCTGGTCACACGGGTCGAAAGCGGCAACAGCGTCACGCCAGACAGTTTGCGTGCGATGGAGGCGCGTCTGACTGGTGCGGCGGCGCTATTCCCTGACGGGCACCGCTTCGACGTGATTGGCTATGGATGCACCAGTGCCACAGCCCAGATCGGGGCAGGGGCGGTGGCTGCGCGGATCCGGGCCGGTGCGTCGACACAGCATGTGACCGAACCGGTCTCGGCCACCATAGCGGCCTGCAGGGCGCTCGGCCTGCAATCCCTCGCGATCCTCTCTCCCTATGTGGAGGTGGTCTCAGCCCCCCTGCGCGACTGTTTCAGGGCAGCGGGGATCGCGACCCCTGTTTTCGGCACATTTGACGAGCCGGTTGAGGCGAATGTTGTGCGGATCGACGCTGACAGTATCCGGTCGGCTGCCGCATCGCTGGTGCATGGGGTCGATGGGCTGTTCCTGTCCTGCACCAACCTCAGGGTGCTCGATCTGATTGAAGAGCTTGAGGATCGGCTCGCAATGCCGGTGCTCAGCAGCAATCAAACCCTTCTGTGGCACATGTCCGCTTTGGCAGGGCATCCTGAGGGGGTCACAATCCCTGGTCGATTGGGTGCGGCACAACTCAGCTAAGGCGCGAAATTACGCTCACATCTTGGGGATTTGAGCGCCGAACACAGGCCCTTTTTCTTTTCAGCGCTGAGCCGGTCTGCCATGATTCGGTCGTGGAGGGGGCACGTTTTCGAAGGGGAGGTGCCCATGGGGATTGCAAATGTATCTTCGGCCGGGGCTGTCCCGATGGCCGAAATCCTGTCAGCAGATGACGCCCGGCTGTGGTTGAACGATCATCGCCGCACCCCGCTCTGCTGGCTGCTATGGGACCGTCCGGCAGGTGTGCCCTTCCTTTGCGGTGTCAGCGCCAGCGATGTCCGCGTGCTGGCGCATCTTGAAAAGGATCAGGTGCGGGATGGTCGCATTGGCCTGACATGGATGCAGCCGGATTTGCTCGATTTTGTCATGGCTCAGCCAAGGGGCTTCCTGGGCGTCAGCCTCTTTCCCTTTCTGACATTGGGGCAGGCGAAATGGTGCGAACACGCCATCATTGGTGAATTTGGCACGCGTGAGAATGGGGGTTGGCTCTTCAATACCCGCGCCCGGCGCGACGCGGATGTCGCACATTAAAGACGTGGACATCCGCAGTCGGGCCGACTGGCGGGCTTGGCTCAGTACCAATCACGCTGAGGCTGGATCTGTTTGGTTGATCCGCTGGAAGAAGCACACCCCGCACTATGTCGATCACATGGAGTTAGTGGCCGAGGCGCTGTGCTGGGGCTGGATCGACAGCGCCGTGCGCAAGCGTGACGCTGACAGCTCACGTCTTCTGATGTCTCCGCGCAATCCGAAATCGGCCTGGTCTGCCGTGAACAAGCGTCTTGTCGACGTCGCTGAGGCGGAGGGGCAGATGACCGACGCGGGCCGCGCGCTGATTGAAGCCGCAAAGGCTAACGGAATGTGGAGCTTTCTCGATGATGTCGAACGGCTCGAAATCCCGCCAGACCTTGCAGAGGCGTTCGCGGCCTCGCCTCCATCGCGGCAAGAATGGGACGCATTTCCCCGATCCGCCAAACGCGGCATTCTGGAGTGGATCAAGACTGCGAAGCAGCCTCAGACCCGCGCTCGCCGCATTGCGGACACGGCGCGGCTGGCAGCAATAGGCCAGCGCGCGAACGGGGGCTGAAGCGGGCCTTTTCGCGCTGTCGCTTTCGTGATTCCAGCTTCCCGCGACCCCCAGCTAGATTGCGGATCAAGTTTGCACCCTATCGGAGCCGCCCCATGCGCCTGACCGCCTATCTCACCTCCATCGCACTTGCCCTTCTTGGCACATCTCCCGCAGCGCTGGCACAGGTGCCAAGCTGCGGGGCAGAGGGCGATCCGTGTACGCTTTCAGGCGGCGAATATCATGCATCACTTCCCGATGGAGAGATATCAGGCGCGTTTGTCTGGCTTCACGGCTATGGTGGCCGGGCAGAAAGCGTTGTGCGCAATCGTGGTCTGATGTCGGCTTTTCACGAGCATGGCTATGCCGTGATCGCGGTCCAGGGCATGCCGCGCTTCTCAGGCGACCGCGGCGGCAGTTGGAACAGCCTCGCCCGTCCCGCCCCACGCCGCGATGACGTCGCCTTCATCGAGAGTGTCGCTGACGATGCCGCCGCCCGCTTCGGCTTCGATCGTGGACGCACGATGCTGGCCGGATTTTCCGGCGGGGGCATGATGACATGGCGTGTCGCGTGTGATGCGCCCGACGCCTTCGCGGCATATCTGCCGGTCGCGGGCACATTCTGGGATCCCGCCCCGACCGATTGCGGCGCGCCTGCGCTACTGCACCACACCCATGGCTGGACAGACGGCGTGGTGCCGCTCGAAGGCCGCACCGTCGGCTCCGGGATCACACAAGGTGATGTCTTCGCGATCCTGGGTGACATGCGGCAGACGATGGGCTGCACCTCACGCCCGGCCGAGCAGATGCAGGATGACATGCCCTACCTCACCCGGGCGTGGTCCGACTGCACCAATGCGACCGCCATGGCGATGACGCTGCATCCGGGGGGGCACGCAATCCCATCCGGCTGGGTTGAGCGCATGGATGCCTGGCTCGACGCCGAGTTGTGAACGGATCGGGCGAGATTGCCCTTGTTCCTGCCTCGAAGCCCGTTAAAAACCTTCCATCCATGTTCGGGGGCGCGTGGATGGGTGTGGTTTAGGGAAGGATTACACATGACGTTTACGTCACGAATTGCAGGCGCATTGGTCGCCTGTGCGCTCAGCATCACGGCAGTACAGGCCCAGAGCTTGCAGGACGGCATCGACGCGTGGCTCGCGGATGACGACGCAACCGCGCTGCCCATCTTGTCGGACCTGGCCAATGCCGGCGATGTGGATGCGCAAATGTTGCTGGGGCAGATCGAGGCGGTGGCCCCGCCCGGAGCAGGATCGGAGTTTCTGGCCAACCTCAACCGCCGTGAGCGCATCGCGCTTCTGCGGTCCGAGGGCGGGCTGTCAGGCACCTCCTGGACCCGTGTGCAAGAGCGGGACGGAAACCCGCTTGCGGCCGCGTTGATGGAGGCACGCCTGCCCGACGCCACGCTCGAAACCGCGTCCTTCCTCGTGCAGGAGGGGGAAGTACAGGCGGGCACCGCGCTGGCGTGGCAGGTCTTCGACCGTGGCCGCTGGAACGAGATTTTCGCCCTGACCCCCGACGATCCCCTTTTGGGAGAGCTCGATTTCGTCAGCTGGAGCCGCAGCTATTTCGGCGCTCCTCCGGGACCGGATGCCTGGGCATGGCTTACCGATACCCCCGCCACCGGCCGGACCGGCGGCATGATGATGGTGTCACTGGTCGCCCCGGTTCTGGCGCCGCATCTGCGCCCCTCCGAACAGCTGCGCGACTATATTCAGGCCATGCGCGGCACGCCGGAATTCCTCGTCGACAATGGTGATATCGTGGATGCTGCCGCGGTGATGGAGCGTCAGCTGCCGCTCGATTCCAATCTTGCGACCGTGAACGCGTATTGTTCGTCGACCTGTCCCGATCAGGTCGGTCTTTGCGGCATGGCGGTGATCGCAGCAACCGGTGGTGCAGACCGGATCAAGCTTCACGACACGCCCTACGAGGCGCTGATCTCGCAAGAGCAGTTCGCCCAATCGCCGCGCGCGGTCGGTGAACTGCGCCGCTGGATGGCCAGCCTGCAAAGCTCTGCCGAAATGCAGGGTCGTGTCGTGCTCAGCCAGTGCGTGAACGAGGATATCGCCTCGATCACTGTCGAGTAAGCACATCGCTTGCGCCGGGTCATGGGGTTGCGTATGTGTACCCCATGACCTGCCGCTCATGTCAGATTCCGGTCCTTGATGACCATGCACGTCTTCCGTGGCGCTTCTTTGGCGACGCGAAGGCGCTTGAATCCCAACTATGAGCCGCCCCGCGCCCGCTGATGTACAGCGCGGCGCAGCCTGCCTTTTTCAGCCATCACGACAGCCTCAAGGGACATGACCCATGGCCAAGACACTCTATGACAAGATCTGGGACGCGCATGTCGTCCACGAAGATACGGACGGGACCAGCCTGCTCTATATCGATCGCCACCTCGTGCATGAGGTAACCTCGCCGCAGGCCTTCGAAGGGCTGCGCATGGCGGGTCGCACCGTACGCGCGCCGGAAAAAACCATCGCCGTGCCGGACCACAACGTGCCCACGACGCTGGACCGCGCCAATGCCGCGACCATGACCGAGGACAGCCGCATTCAGGTCGAAGCCCTCGACAAGAATGCCAAGGAATTCGGCATCCACTACTACCCCGTCTCTGATGTGCGTCAGGGGATCGTTCACATCGTCGGGCCAGAGCAGGGCTGGACCCTTCCTGGCATGACGGTCGTTTGCGGCGACAGCCACACCGCGACCCACGGTGCCTTCGGCGCGCTGGCTCACGGGATCGGCACGTCCGAGGTGGAGCATGTGCTCGCCACCCAGACGCTGATCCAGAAGAAGTCCAAGAACATGAAGGTGGAGATCACCGGGTCGCTGCGCCCCGGCGTGACCGCCAAGGACATCACCATGGCCGTCATCGGCCAGACGGGCACCGCAGGCGGCACAGGCTACGTCATCGAATATTGCGGGCAAGCCATCGAAGAGCTTTCGATGGAAGGCCGCATGACGGTCTGCAACATGGCAATCGAGGGCGGCGCACGTGCGGGCCTGATCGCACCGGACGAGAAGACCTTCGCATACTGCATGGGTCGCCCGCACGCACCGAAAGGCGCACAGTGGGAAGCAGCGCTCGCCTACTGGAAAACTCTCAAGACCGATGAGGGCGCGCATTTCGACAAGGTCGTGACCATCGCGGGTGAGGACATCGCCCCGCTTGTCACCTGGGGCACCTCGCCCGAGGACGTTCTGCCGATCACGGCCACCGTCCCTTCGCCCGAAGATTTCGAAGGCGGTAAGGTTGAGGCCGCACGCCGGTCACTGGCGTATATGGGTCTTGAGCCAGGTCAGAAGCTGAGCGACGTGACTGTCGATACGGTTTTCATTGGCTCCTGCACCAATGGCCGGATCGAGGATCTGCGTGCCGCTGCTGCCGTGCTGAAGGGCAAGAAGATCAAGGACGGGATGCGCGCCATGGTCGTCCCGGGCTCCGGCCTCGTCCGCGCACAGGCCGAAGAGGAAGGCCTTGCCGACATCTTCAAGGAAGCTGGGTTTGAATGGCGCATGGCGGGCTGCTCGATGTGCCTCGCGATGAACCCCGATCAGCTGAAGCCGGAAGAGCGTTGCATCTCCACCTCGAACCGTAATTTCGAGGGGCGTCAGGGCCGTGGCGGACGTACGCATTTGGCCTCCCCGGCGATGGCGGCTGCTGCTGCAATCACCGGTCGTCTGACAGATGTACGGGAATTGAACTAAAAACATCCGGCGGGCCTAAGGCTCGCCGGTTCGTTCTTCCGGTGCACGGGTTGTGCACACTTGGTGTACGCTCTGTGCACATCACAGAATTCCATCCCGAAGGGGAGTAGGACACGTTATGGAAAAATTCACGACTCTTACGGGTGTTGCTGCACCCATGCCGCTGGTCAACATCGACACCGATATGATCATCCCCAAGCAGTTCCTGAAAACGATCAAGCGCACTGGCCTTGGCGCGAACCTGTTTGACGAGATGCGTTTCAACACCGATGGCTCGGAAATCGAGGATTTCGTGCTGAACAAGCCCGCTTACCGCGAAGCGTCGATCCTGGTCGCAGGTGACAATTTCGGGTGTGGTTCCAGCCGCGAGCACGCGCCCTGGGCACTGGCTGATTTTGGCATTCGCTGTGTGATAAGCACCTCTTTTGCCGACATTTTCTTCAACAACTGCTTCAAGAACGGCATTCTGCCGATCGTCTTGCCGCAGGAAGATGTCGACAAGCTGATGGACGATGCAGAGCGTGGCGCGAACGCTGTGATGACGGTCGATCTCGAAGCGCAGACCATCACCGGGCCCGATGGGGGCACAATCACGTTTGACGTAGAGCCGTTCCGCAAGCATTGTCTGTTGAACGGCCTCGATGACATCGGGCTGACGCTTCAGAAATCCGCGTCCATCGATTCGTTCGAGGCGCAATACGCACAACAGGCACCGTGGCTGTAAGAAACGAAATATCCCGCAAGCGCGCCACTCCCTTCAGCATGTTCGTCAGGCTGATAACCGGCATCTCGCGGGCATTTTTGGTTCTTGTTTTCATAGCCGCCCCGGCCTTTTTGTTGCCGGAAGCCAATCGGAACGCGCAGGAGATTTCCCTGATTATCGGGGCGATCCTCGGCGCGTTCACGATGTTTGAATACGCGTCCTCCCATCCGGGATTGGTCGATTTCAGGTTTGCGCCGCCATATAACCGCGTGCGCTTTTTCAGCTTTGCCGTCTTGGTTATGGCGCTGATTTTCCTATGTCGCGCGGATGTTGGCGCGGACAGCTTCTCTGCTGATATGATTGCGTTTTCTGATGGTTTGGTGCGCCTTCTCAACGTGCCATTCAGCCCGGTCGTTCTGGCGGACGGACTGATGATGGATGGGGAGGAGGGCATCCCGCTCGTCGCGCGGGCTGCGGCGCTGAGCTTCACGATAGCGACCTGCTCCATCATCTTCTTCTCGGCCTATATCTGGATCTTCCGCTGGCCGACCGAGAGAGAAAGCTTCAATCTGTGGGTCAATTTGCCAACCTTCGATCCGACACTTGGTCAGGACATAAGCTGGCGTCTGCGGCGGCAGGGCATGATGAATATGCTCGTCGCGATCGCCTTGCCCTACACCACGATTTCTATCGCGTCCCGCTCTGGCGGCTGGTTTGATCCGTCCGCGCTGGAGAACCACCAATCCCTGATCTGGGGCTGCGTGTTCTGGGCCTTTACGCCTGTGGTGCTGTTCAACCGCGGATCGGCGATGCTGAAGATTGCTTGGCTGATCGATCGCGCGCGCACCGATTGAGGTGTTTGGCGCTGACAGTTGCAGCAGCCCTTTTGGCGCTGCCCGCTGCCGCTGATACAATCCGAATTGCAACGTTCAATGCCGCTTTGGAGCGCCCCTATGCCGGTGCCCTGCTGCGCGATATCGAGCGTGGGACAGAGGATGTAATGGCGGCAGTGTCTGTGATCGCCGCGGTGCAGCCCGACATCATTCTGATCAATGAGTTGGATCATGATCCCCAGCGGCGCGCCGCGCTGGCGTTTCAGCAACGTTTGTCAGAGGCGGGCGTGGATCTGCCGCATGTCTTCACGGCACCGGTGAATGCTGGAGAGCTGACCGGCCTCGATCTTGACGGTGATGGCAGCTTGACCGGTCCACGTGATGCCCACGGGTTCGGTCGCTGGCCGGGCCACTATGGAATGGCGCTGTTCAGCCGCTATCCGGTAGGCGAGGTGCGGACATTTCAAACGGAGCTTTGGCGAGACGTGCCCGACAGCCGCATGCCCCAGGATCATTTCGGTCTGGAGGCTGAAAACCTTTTGCGCCTGTCCAGCAAGAGCCACTGGGATGTTGAATTGCGACTGCCCGGCGCGCCGCTGCACTTGCTTGCAGCACACCCAACTCCGCCCGTTTTCGATGGGCCCGAGGACGCGAACGGGCGGCGCAATGCGGATGAGATCGCGTTCTGGCTGCGATACCTCGATGGTGAACCTGTCGTGGATGATACCGGCGAGGCCCGGCCGATTGGCCCCGCTCCGGTTGTGGTTTTGGGTGATCTCAATGCTGATCCCGCAGATGGGGATGGCTGGCATGATGTCATCGCGGCCCTTTTGGCGCATCCGCGGGTGCAGGACACAGAGCCGCGTTCTCAGATGGCGGCGACCCTGACAGGCGGGGTGAATGCCGCGCATCAGGGCGATCCGGCGCTTGATACGGCAGACTGGAATGATGAGCGCGGCCCGGGCAATTTGAGGGTGGACTATGTTCTGCCCGATGCCGCGCTGGAGGTGGTGGGATCCGGGGTATTTTGGCCGATGGAGGATCAGCCGTTGGCGGCTGAAGCGGCTGTTTCTGACCATCGGTTGGTCTGGGTCGATATCCGTTGGGACCCTGCCAGTGATTGATGCAGTGCGTCGTGCAGCGGTGTCATTGAGAAATCAGGGAGCAGGGCCTCAAATGCGCTGCCATCCAGCTGATGTGGGACGTGCCATAGATACCGCATTTCGGTGAGTTCGCGCATCAACGGATTGATTAGACCCAAGGCGCGGATGAGAGGCCATTGAAAGCGCGTCAGGCGGATTGGCCTGGCCGTGATGCTGGCAATCGCATCTGCAAGTTGCTGACCGGTCAGCGTGTACCCGGGAAAGGGTAGGTCGAGATAGCGTGGCAGGCTGTCCCGCATTTCCGCCAGTGCAACGGCGGCGCGCGCCATATCTGGCAGGAAAGCCCATGCGTGGGCTTGATTGGTTGGGCCGGGATACATCAGACGGCCCTTTGAGACGCCTTTTGTCATATGGCTTTCGAACCAGTTTCCACTGTCTGATGTGTCGATAAAGTCGCCCGCGCGGAGGTTGATGACCTGAACGCCAGAGGTGCGCCAGTTCTGTTCCATCTCTATTCGGATACGCCCCTTCTTTGTTGCCGCGCGATGCGGGGTTTCGGCGGTCAGCACCCGGGGCATGTCCGCGCCGAACGTGTAGACATTGCCCGGCAGAATAACGGTTGCTTCTGTCGCACGGGCTGCGGCGATACACGCCTCGGTCAGACGTGGTACGTCCCGTGCCCAATCATGGTACGGCGGGTTAAGACCATTGAAGATGACATCTGGTTTCACGGCCGCGGCCGCGCGGGCCATATCCGTGGCATCAAAGGGATCTGCACTGATGCTGCCGGGTTGTGCCGCCTTGCCCGGGCGCTGCAGCCGCACGACGTTCCATCCCGCATTTTGAAAGGCGTCCGCCGCATTTCGGCCCATGCGGCCGCCCGCGCCCAAGATGAATATGGTTGGCATTCTGCGTCTCCTCTCGCTGATGTCCCTCAAAGTGACCGCCAAAGCATGCGAACACAATTGCGTAAAAAATGCTATCTGGTATTCATAATTGAATGGATAGATTGGATTGGGCCTATGTAGAGAGCTTTCTGGCGGTGGCGGAGACCGGCTCTCTTTCGGCTGCGGCGCGGTTAACAGGCATTAGTCAGCCCACCCTGGGGCGTCATGTCCGTGAGTTCGAAGAGTCTGTTGGTGCAGAGCTGTTTATGCGGCACGCGCGCGGGCTGGATCTAAGTGCAGCTGGCACTCAGTTGATGCCAGACGCGCAGGCCATGCGGGATGCGATGCAGCGGATGCGGCTGACCGCTGCGGGGCAGGCAGAAGCGCCCGGTGGCACGGTTCGGATCACGGCGAGCGCCTATTTGAGCAGCTTTCGGCTGCCGCAGGTCATCGCCGACCTTCGGCAAAAGCACCCTGAGATTGCGATTGAACTGGTTCCATCAGACAGCACTGCAAATTTGCTGTTCCGGGAGGCTGATATCGCAGTGCGGATGTATCGGCCCACGCAACCGGATGTCATCACACGGCATGTCGCGGACCTGCCGCTGGGCCTGTTTGCCGCCTACAGCTATCTGGAGCGACGCGGTGTGCCGGTCGATCTGCAGACCTTCGGCAGCCATGACCTGATCGGTTATGACAGCTCGACCCTGATCCTGGATGCGATGGCGGAAATGGGCCTCGATTTCACGCGAGAGGACTTTGTTGTTCGATGCGATGATCAGGTCGCGAATTGGCAGATGGTGCGCGCGGGGTGCGGAATCGGAGTCGGACAATTGGATGCGGGCAGGGCTGACCCGCTGCTGCGTCAGGTCCTGCCGGACTTGATGATCCGGCCTTTGCCCGTCTGGCTGACAGCGCCGCGGGCGCTGCGCACAAATCCCAACATACGTGCGGTCTATGACCATCTCGCGGTGGCGTTTGCTTGACTTTCGGGCGGTGTGAAGCCACGACAGGCCGGACTGAAAATCTGGAGATGACCCATGAGCAATCCCTCCCTTCTTATCCTGCCCGGCGACGGTATCGGCCCTGAAGTGATGGCGGAGGTGCGGCGGATCATCGACTGGTTTGGCGCGAAGCGGGATCTGGCCTTTGACGTCTCCGAAGACTTGGTAGGCGGCGCGGCTTATGACGCGCACGGCACCCCGCTGCACGATGACACGATGGCCCGCGCGCAAGAGGCGGACGCGGTTCTGCTGGGCGCTGTTGGTGGCCCGAAATATGACGATCTCGACTTCTCGGTGAAGCCGGAGCGTGGCCTGCTGCGTCTGCGCAAGGAGATGGACCTGTTCTCGAACCTGCGTCCGGCGCAGTGCTTTGACGCGCTGGCGGATTTCTCCTCCCTCAAGCGCGACGTCGTCTCTGGCCTCGATATCATGATCGTGCGCGAGCTGACTTCCGGTTCCTACTTTGGCGAGCCGCGTGGCATCTTTGAGGAGAATGGGGAGCGGGTTGGCATCAACACCCAGCGCTACACCACCTCCGAGATTCGCCGCGTTGCGCGCTCTGCCTTTGAGTTGGCGCGCCGTCGCGGTAACAAGGTCTGCTCGATGGAGAAGGCCAATGTGATGGAGAGCGGCATCCTGTGGCGTGAGGAAGTCACCTGGGTCCACCAGAACGAATATCCGGATGTGGAGCTGAGCCACATGTACGCGGATGCAGGCGCAATGCAGCTTTGCCGCTGGCCCAAGCAGTTTGACGTGATCCTGACGGACAACCTGTTTGGCGACTTGCTGTCGGATACTGCGGCCATGCTGACCGGGTCGCTGGGTATGCTGCCGTCTGCCTCCCTCGGCGCACCGATGGAGAATGGACGCCCCAAGGCGCTCTACGAGCCGGTGCACGGCTCCGCCCCTGACATTGCGGGGCAAGGCAAGGCGAACCCCATCGCATGTGTGCTGAGCTTTGCCATGGCGCTGCGCTATTCCTTCGATCAGGGCGCCGAGGCGGATCGTCTGGAGCAGGCGGTTGAGCGGACGCTCGCAGCTGGTGCGCGCACCGGCGATTTGATGGGACCGGAAGGCGGTACGCCGCTCAGCACCTCTGAAATGGGTGATGCGATCCTGAAGGAGCTCGATGCAAGCCTCTGAGCCTCGCATCTTCAGAGAAATTTAAGCAGTTTTGGGCGATTGGAGATGGATGTCTTCAGTCGCCCAAAATTTATCCGATGCGCCCGATTGGACGGTGGATCCGATCATACAGATGGAACGGGATGTGCTGCCGGTCCTGCATCAGGTTCCGCTTTGGTGCGTGGCCCAAGCCCTGAATATTGCCAGACCGGAGATCGGGCCTGTTCTGCAATGTGCGGAGGATGCCTTTCGCATGCGTGCGGCACAACTGCTCAGCGATCATGGCATTGCAGTTGGCATCGAGGATCAGACGCGCTTTCGAGAGACCGCAAATCTGTTGCGTGAGACCCATAAGCGATTGCTCGACGTCGACAGTTCGCCTGACGGGGTGGAGCTTTACACTTTCTTGCAAGGACGGTTCGTGCTGCAAGTCGAAGCGACGTTGGACAGGTTTAGAGAGATCTTTCTGATCCGTGTTCTGAAGTCGCACATCGTGCAGGCAGAACAGGCTGCGCGTGCAGTGGGGGAGTTGAATGAGATCGGACGGCAATTCTACTACGTCGCCCTGAACGCAAGCATCGAGGCGGCGCGGATGGGGGCGGGTGGACGAGGCTTCTCGATCATCGGGGATGAGATCCGAAAGATGTCAAAGACCGCCCAACAGACGGCACAAACCCTGCAGAAACTCATGGTAGAGGAGCAGGACAAGGCGTAAGACGCGATTGACGAAAGCGTAAGCACGCAGCTGGAAAGGCATTGATCATGACGGCTCCGATAAAGGGGGCGCTGGCCGCCCTCATGTCGTTCGCGTTCTTTTCAAGCCACGATGCACTGGTCAAATCGCTGGGCGGTGCGATCAGTGTTTTTCAGATTGTCTTCTTCTCGGTCCTGTTCGGGTTTCCGCTGGTGATGCTCATGCTGATCCGCGACAGGGCGGAAGGCACCTTGCGGCCGCGGCATCCGTGGTTGGTCGGGTTGCGAACCTTGCTTGCGGTGACAACGAGTTTCGGCGCGTTCTATGCCTTTACCTCTCTACCGTTGAGCCAGGTCTATTCGATCATCTTTGCGCAACCGCTGTTGATCACGGCGCTGTCGGTGCCCCTGTTGGGTGAGAGTGTCGGATGGCGGCGCTGGATCGCCGTGTTGGTTGGCCTGATCGGGGTGATGATCGTGCTCGATCCGCGCAATGCAGATCTGCAATGGGGGCATCTGGCAGCACTCATCGCCGCATTTGGTGGAGCGGTCGTATCAATCATCCTGCGCAAGATCGGTGGGGAAGAGCGCAGTGCGGTGCTGATCCTCTATCCGATGCTGGCGAATTTCGCGTGCATGGGGTTGGCGCTTCCCTTCGTTTACGTTGCGCCATCTGGCGTGCAGCTTGCGACGCTTGCGGCGATTGCATTGTTCAGCTTTGGCGGGATGCTGATGATGATCCTGGCGTATCGGATTGCACCTGCCGCCATTGTGGCACCGATGCAGTATTCCCAGATCATCTGGGCAGCGCTGCTGGGCGCGCTGTTCTTCATGGAGTTCCCGACCTGGAATACCGCCGTTGGTGCTGGCGTGATCATCGCCGCGGGTCTTTATATCGTTGCGCGAGAACGTAGCGGCGGGCGTAGCCAGACGACCCCGGTTTCTGGCTCTCGTACGCCACGGGGCGATACGGCCCCGGGCCTGCGGGCAGGCGACGTTCTGCGCATGCGGGATGCTGCCAATCGGCCCTTGCGCTCTGACCCTGAATAAGGCAAATGCTGCGCACCGGACGGCTATGGCAATCCGGTCACGATGAAGTCGGGCAGTGGCGCAGCCTGGTAGCGCACCTGCTTCGGGAGCAGGGGGTCGGAGGTTCGAATCCTCTCTGCCCGACCATCGTAAACACCCTTCCTGACAATCTCTGATCAGATGATCGCGCCTTCGATTACGGCCTTTCCGCTTTCAAGCCTGCTATAGTCGAAAGGGGTCATATCGAGCGTGCGGTACTGGCCGTGGACGAGCAACTCTGCCGCACCGCGACCCATTGCGGGCGCCTGTTGTAGGCCATGACCTGAGAAGCCGTTGAGGAAGTAGAAATTCGTGACCTCGCTATGGGCCCCGACAACCGCATTCTGATCGAACGTGTTGTATGCGTAATGCCCGGCCCATTCGGCCGTGACCTTTATGGCCTCGAATTGCGGGATACGGGTGGCGAGGATCGGCCAGACATGATCCTGCCAAAACGCCTGATCCATGGTGAAGTCGTCATAGTCGACGGCGGGGTCAATCGCGGTATGGGCGCCAGCCTGATAGGTGCCGCCGCCATTTTCGCGCACATGGACGCCGGAGGGATCAATCGTCAGCGGAAGATCCCGATCAAGTGGTTGTGCGGCAGAGAACACCCAAGAATATCGCTTCCGCGGCTCGACCGGCAGTGAGATTCCGGCCATTCGGGCTGTTCTGTCAGCGCGCGGACCCGATGCATTGAGCAGGCTTGCGCAGCCGATGACATCACCGGACGCAAGCGTGACGCTTTCGACGCGGGCTCTATCCGCCGACTTGGTCATCGCGACGACTTCGTTGTGAAGATACTCAACCCCGCGCGCGCGGCCAGAGCGGCGCAGGCAATCGAATACCGCCGTTGCATCCCAATAGCCTTCATCCACCAGATTGATTGAGCCGAGTATGATGTCATCGAGTTGGTAGAACGGATAAGCCGTGCTGATCTGATCACGTGTCATCAGTTGTGTGGCGGCGCCAGCGGCCTGCTGGACCTTGTGATTGGCGCGCAGCGTCTCGGCAAAGCTCTCTGTGTTGGCAAGATACATATAGCCAAAATTGTGGACCCTCAGCTGCGGCACTGAGGGTATGTCGCCGATATGATCGGCGAGGTTCTGCACGAAGGCCGCTGCGAATTGTGAAATCTGGATGTTGAGAGTTGTTGAGAACTGCTGCCGCATGCAGGAATTGGTGTGCATGGTGGAGCAGGCCGAATAGGTCGGATCGCGCTCAACCACAAGGATGCGGCCATCAAAATCGGGATCGCCCGACAGGAACCATGCCGCCGAAGCGCCCATGATGGCGCCACCGACGATGATCACGTCATAGGTTTTATGTTGGGGCGATTGAAAGGGCATCGGTGCTCTCCCGTTCCGGTTTGGGCATACTCTGCCCGCAATCCCGGCGTCAGGAAAGAAGACGGGCGCCATTGATGCGCCCGTCTTGTGGATTATTCGTTTGTCTGGCGGGCGTCAGCCGTTCTGATGATCCGCAGCCAGGATCAGCCCTTCGCGGATCAGGCGCTTTGCCAGAACCACACGGCCATCCGCATCCAAGTCGCCATCGAAGGCGGACAGGGCTTTCGGCTCTGCACATGCGAGCATGTCCTTCAGGATTGGCTCAACATGATCGGGCAGCGTGAGGACGGTCTGGCCGCTCGCCACTGTCACCTCCTCGTCCGCGGTGGAGACGGTGTAGATCAGGTTCGGGCGGGTCATGATCCGCGTGTCGGTATCGACCTTGGAGAGTTGCATCATCTGGTGCATTTGCCCGCGCAACATCGGTTTACGGTCTGTCACAAAGCTGCTGCCCAGATTGTCGAGCAACGCATCAAAATCAACGTGATCCCCGATGGAGGCAAGCAGGTCCTGGAATTTCGCGCGGGCGGCATCACGATCGAAGTCGGGGTCGCTGGCAAATCCGCGCGGCAGATTTTCGCGGAAGGCTGGATCTGCGACACAGGCGGCGGTAACGGCCTCAACCATAACTTCGGTCCACGTTTTCGCCATGAGGCCAAAGGTAATGTGGAGCGAGATATCGTCGGTGGAGCGCGCATCGTGGACCAATCCGCGCGGGCAATAATAGAGATCGCCCGCATTCAGGCGGAATTCCTTGACCGGTGGGATCTCAGTATACTTGCTGGAGTCAAATTTCTGCCCGATCAGCGGCAATTCCACGGGCACGTCGTATGAGCGCCACTCCTTAGAGCCTGCGACCTGCAACACGAACACATCATGGGTGTCGTAGTGGGTCTTGAAGCCCTGCGCATTGGGCGGCGAGAGGTAGATATTGGTTTGAAGCTGCGCATCGAACTCCTGCTCGACCGCTCGGCAGAGTGCGGCCAGGGCCGGGATCTTGCGCTGTAGGCCCGGCAGTATGATCGTGCTGCCATCGTTGAACTGTTGATAGAGCTTGGCCGCGTCGATCAGGTTGTCCGGGCCAGTGAAGTCGGCGGACGTCACCTCGGACACCGCATTGGCCATCGCGACATGGGCTGCATTCGGGCTCGACGTCGTGATGAACTCATCAATCTGATCGAGGGTCAGGAGGGAGGCGAAGTGCTCGGGATCGTTCCGTTGAACGATCAGTCCTTCCTTCTCGTAGTATTTCTCAAAGAATTCGGCCTTGGTGAGGGGGGCAATCACCTGCTCGAATGAAAAGCCGGGCTGAACCGAGGCGGGGGCGTCAGCGGTCTTGCTCATGGATAGTCGTCTTTCTGATTTACGCAGATACTCAAACGGCCCCGGAATTCCGAGGCCGTGATATTTCTCTCAACTCGACTGAAAATCAATCGTAATCGCTGCCGCGGCCAACGGGATCGTTCGGATCGCTGTTGGTGCGTGTGCCTGCGGGATCGGAGTAGTTTCCGCCGCCGTAGGAGCCGCCGACATCCGCGTCGGTGCCGCCACCGATCGGGTCGTTAGGATCGCGGTCGGAACCACCGCCGATGGGGTCGTTAGGGTCGCGGTCAGAGCCGCCACCGACCGGGTCGGCCGCTGCTGCGCGCTGTGCGGTACCTGCGACGCCTACGGCGGCAAGACCGGCAACAACGCCTGTCCGTGCAAGAAAGCTACGACGCGATTCGGAAGAACCTGTCTTGATGTCGTCTTCGGTGAGGGTGTTTTTGGACTTTTTGTCCTTTGGGGGGGTGCTCATGGCAATTCTCCGTAACGTCTTGCGACGATGAGGGCTAAAGCGAAGTTCGGAGAGGTTAACACCAAGATGCGTCACTTTGCCACTAAAACCTGCGACGTTATCCCGCAGCGTAAGGCGCGTTCCGTACCAATCCGAGGATTTGCTGACAGAAAAAGTCGGGATTGACGGCGCCGACTCTTTTTGTCAGGTTTGCGGCAACGCCAAGCCAGCATTTGCAAGCCAGGTCGACGCAAGATGGAGCCCCACCATGTGTGAGACAGTCTCTACCAGTTCACCCGCCTCGCAGGCCGCACCGGCGCATGATGCTCGTGAGTTGATCGGGCCGGATGGCGATGCCGTCATCAGGCTGGATGACAAATCCTATGTGCTGCGCATTACCCGTCAGAATAAGCTGATCCTGACAAAATGAGTGTTCATGATCGGCATATTTCGCCCCCGCCTGCGGGTGGCGCGGCGGTTGGCCATCTTGAGGAGATGCCGCGGATTGAGGCCGCGATTGTCTGCTATCTGAGGATGTGGTGTTCCGGCGAGGATGGGCGCAGTGAATTGGCGCTCGCCTTTTATGATGCTGGGGCCGCAGATGTGGCCGAGTTGATGGATCAGTTTTCACGCCTTATGCGCGGTCTGATTGACGCGGCACGCAGACCGCTTCAACGTCGGCATATGGGGTGCGCGCTTGTCTCTGGCGACGAAAGTGCATTTGCTCATTTCGTTGCTGCTGCGGCAGTCGGAGAGCGGGAAGATGCAATGCTTCTGGCGTCCCACCTCGTTCTGCCGCAGGCGTGGCTGCCGATGACGATGCTGGCTGAAGAGGTTGGGCTGGACCTTGCACGGCTTCATGCCGCAGCCCCAAACTATACGCATCAACCGCAACAAAATCCCCGCAAGTTGAACTGAGAGAGAGCCCCCAAAATGCGCTGCACTTATCTGACCACGCTTGTCGCCAGCGGTCTGGCCACATCGGCCCTGGCTGCCGAGCCAGGCGATGTCCTGACCAATTACGCCAACATTGCCGAAGCCAAATACACTGACAGTCTTGTAACAGCTCAGCGGCTGGAGGACGCGGTGGAAGTGCTGTTGGCGAACCCGTCTGCCGAGGCACTTCATCGCGCACGTGCTGCTTGGTTGGCGGCACGCGTGCCGTATCAGCAGACCGAGGTTTATCGGTTCGGCAATGCGATTGTCGACGAATGGGAAGGCAAGGTGAATGCCTGGCCGCTTGATGAGGGTTTGATCGACTATGTCGACGCAACCTATGGCGGTCCGACAGATGAAAATGAGTATGCCGCCCTCAATGTAATTGCGAACCCGACGTTCACGCTGTCAGGCGTTGAGATTGATGCGACGGAAATCACACCGGCGCTGCTGGAGGGATCGCTGCATGAGGCCGACGCGGTGGAGAGCAACGTCGCGACCGGCTATCATGCTATTGAGTTCCTGTTGTGGGGACAGGATCTGAATGGTCACGACGCCGGTGCAGGGGAACGTCCGTGGACCGACTATGCGGTGGGCGATGCCTGCACCAATGACAATTGCGATCGACGTGGAGATTACTTGCTGGCCGCGACGCAGTTGCTTGTCTCCGATCTGGAATGGATGAGTGCGCAGTGGGCCGAGGGCGGAGCGGCACGAGCCGCGCTGATGGCCGATGAGGCCGTCGGTATCTCCACCATCCTGACCGGCATGGGCAGCCTGTCCTATGGGGAGCAGGCAGGCGAGCGGATGCGCCTTGGCCTGATGCTAAATGACCCGGAGGAAGAGCATTCGTGCTTTGCCGACAACACGCATAACGACCACTACTATGACGGGCTGGGCATCTGGAACGTCTACAATGGCACGTATACTGGCATCGACGGTCGTGTGGTTTCTGGGGCGTCGCTCTCTTCGCTGGTGGCCGCCGCGGATGCAGATGTGGATGCAGAACTTTCCGCCCGTCTGGATGCGACGATGATGGCGTTGGGCCGGATCAAGACCGCCGCCGAGGCTGGTTTCGCCTATGACATGATGCTGGAGCGTGGAAACGCGGCCGGTGAAGCGCTCGTCATGGGTGGGGTGAACGCGCTGGTCGATCAGACCCGCTCGATCGAGCGCGCGGTCGCAGCGCTGAACGTGGCCGAGATTGCGTTTGAGGGATCGGACAGCCTCGACAATCCGAACGCGGTCTTCGAGTAATGATGGTACGGTGGGGGCAATCGATCCGCCCCCGCCAGAACTTTTACGTCGCCTCAGGCCGACTTGAGGTGCGCGCGCAGCATCCAAGCGAATTTTTCGTGCTCACGCCCGCGTTCGATGGCGAGGTCCTGTGTCAGCAGATCGCCATGCTCCTCTGCAATTGCAGCAGCACCGCGTAAGGTCTTGGCTAGGGTCATCTGGGCCTTGAGCAGATGCTGCAGCATCTCACTTGCATCAAATGCCCCCTCGGCCTCCACCACTTTCGACCGGTTGATCATGCCAGCTAGGGTACCTTCGGCATGCATATCGATCGCTTTGATCCGCTCTGCCAGATCATCTTGTGCGGTAAAGTGATCCTCATAGATGGTCTGGAACAGTTCATGAAGCGGGCCGAAGGCCATCCCCTCGACATTCCAGTGGAAGTTTTGCGCCATCATCGTGGTCACTGCCGTTTCGGCGACAGATTGATTGAGCGCGTCAGCGATGGCGGTTTGTGCGTTCGGTGAAAGATCAAGGGCGAGGTCAGCCATATCGTGCTCCATTAGCTGGCGGTCTGGCTGGGATTGGCTTGACCGCTTTAGAATTATTCTAATGTAGCGCAGATTGCGTCGCTGCCAAGGGGCGGAGTGCAAGCGGTTCGGTCAGGCACCGACCGCGAGCAGGTGATTGTCCCAATTCACCGCAAATTCCTGGCGAATACTGCCATCGGCAAGCCATGCCCCCCCGTCGCCCTGAGAGATCAGAAGCCGATCTCCGTTGGCGGCAAGACCGCACAGATCGGTGCCGGGAGCGACCGACAGGAATTCGGTCGCGCTCACACGGAACATGCAGTTGCCGCGCGGTGCCGATGCATAGAAGACGCCCGCAGCATCGACCGCGACACTGCCGACATATCCCTCACTCCGCGTGAGCAATGGGGTGGGCAAGGTGGGGCGATGGACGAGACCGTCCCGGTCCAAGACGGCGAGGGGCGACTGCGTCGGTCCGCGTTCGTCATTCCATTGAAGGCCCATGATGATGGCATCGTCAGGGCCCTGGGCAATATGGCGGATCGAGTAGCGTTGGTCGCGCGCGGGCAGCGTCGTTACGGCTTCCACGCCTAAGTCGGCATTCAGTATCGTGAGATTGGATGCCATATCAGGCAGGTTGAGCTTTTCCCGACCGGTGGCAGGATGGGTTCGGATGCCGCCATTTGCGACGGCATAACCGTCGTTATGTAGGCGGATGATCTCATGTGGGCCAATTCCGTTCGAGGCAATCTCTCCGACGCGTCGATAGCCGGACGCAACATCCCAAAGGCCAATGCGGCCAGAGCCGGTCTCGTATTCATTCTCGGTCGTCAGCAGCAGATCACCATCCGCCGAAAACGCCCCGTGGCCGTAGAAATGAGAGCCGTCAGGCGGTTCAAGCCGGTGCAGCGCGTCGCCCCGCGCGCAATCGAGCACAAGCGCAAAGCGTCCTGGCCGACGGGCAAAAAGCACCGCCTCGGCGCGCCACGGATGGGCGGCACCAGAATGTCCGCGTGCGGGGATCGGATGTTCAAAGGCAACCCGCAGATCGGATGTCAATCCGATCAGGGCGAAGCTCTGATCCGGACAACGCGCCGCGCCGATGAAGGCCGCACCCCCCGCACCCGCCCATGAAATGGAAGGTGCTGCGCTGCCAGCCATCAGGCCGGCCAGAAAGCCACGGCGACGCATCAATCGCCGTCAAGCGCGTTGAAGCTTTGAGACACACCAAGTGCAGGCCCTACGATGGTCTCCAACATGTCATGCACACCGGTAAGTTGGCTTTGTATGGCTTCAACATGCACGCGCCCTTCAGGCGTCGCCACTATTGCCAACGTGGGGTCTGCGGTATTGTTGGCGGTGCGCAAGGTGGCGTCCCATGCCGCGTTGATGCGATCGGCCTCTTCCTCTGGAATGAAGGCCAGGAAGGGATTGGCCAGATCACGCAGCGCCGTCATGGAGCCAACGATATTGGGCAGACTGCGCGCGGAGCGCCAAGCCTCTGCCCGCCTCGGTCGCGGACGTTCAAACGTGCCCAGCGGGCGGCCCAAACGTTTTTCAATTGTGATTTCGAGGCCAACAAGCACAGCGCTGAACAGGGTGCGGACGACCTCTTCGTCATCGAGATAGAAGAAATTCTCTTCGGCCCCGGCAGTTGTCAGCAACACCGCTTCTTTCTGCCAGGTGAAATGCAGCGCTTCGGCTATGTTCGCAATGTCGCGGGCGATGGCCTCAGCCAAGGCACAGGGATAGGTGCCTGGCTCCATGACAGGTGCATCTGTATCGAAGAGCAACCAATCGAGAGCGAAAAAGCCGCGTGCGGCGATCGAGACGTCGGAATACTCCGATGCGATGATCGGATCTTCATCTGCTATCAGGGCGCGCAGTGTTGCAGGTGTCGCCCCGCGGGTGTCCGGCCAAAAGGCAAGTGCGAACCCCCGTTCGTCCAGTTCCGTGGGGCCAAATCGCAGATGGCTTACCCCCATCCAGCCGTCAAACGCGGCATCATAGACCGGCCTCATTTCAGCGCAGGACGCCTCTGCCAAGGGGGTCGCAGCCTGATCAAAAGCTGCGAAGCCCGGCAGGATGTGCTGGTCCACGACGATCTGGGCCACCTCGCCATGGGTTTGAGCCGAGGCCACACCGGCAAGCGAGAGGGTGGCGGCAAGAAAGAGGCGGAACATCAGAGGCTCTCCAAGAAGCGAATGAGATCGGAACGCGTGGCCGGTGTCATCTGTTGAACCGCCTCGCGCGCAGCGGCGGCCTCCCCACCATGCCACAAAACGGCTTCCAGCAAACTGCGGGCGCGTCCATCATGCAGAAAATAGGTATGGCCGCTGACCGTTTCGGTCAGGCCAATGCCCCAAAGAGGTGGGGTACGCCATTCTTGTCCCGTCGCGCGCCCCTCGGGCAGGCCGTCGGCAAGCCCTTCTCCCATGTCGTGCAGCAGCATGTCGGTATAGGGCCAGATCAACTGAAAGCTCTGCGGTCCGCCACCCACAAGCCGCTGCGTCACAAAGCTTGGCCGATGGCAGTCGGCACATCCGGCCTCATGAAACGCCGCCTTGCCGCGCAAAACGCCGGGGTCATCTACGTCCCGCCGGGCGGGCACCGCGAGGTTCCGTGAGTAGAATGCGACGAGATCGAGCGTGTTTTGATCAATCTCCAACCCGCCCTGTGCCTCTGATCCGCCACCGGAGGCGGAAAGGCATGCGTCTTGCGCTGTGGTGCAATCCCCGTGATCTGATGGATTGATCGGGTTCGAGATACCGATGTCATTGAAGAACGCATCGGCGCTCTGCTCGGTTATTGTCGGGTCGCCCGCCTTCAATCCGAAGCGGCCCAGAAGGGGGCGGTCGAACTCGGCCGACCAAACCACCTGCGCCCGGCCTGAAATCCCATTTCCATCGAGATCTTCAGGGTCCGCATATGCCAGAATGTCTTCGGCGGAAATTGTTTCGAGCAAGCCCAACCCGATCATCTGAGGGGCAATCCTGGGGCTGACTGCATAGTCTGGGCCGAGCGGTCCGTATCCCAGATTGGCAAGGTCATAGATTGGACGGCGAAGGGTTGCCGGCGCCTCTCCGGCGAGATCGACCTCGAAGGTTTCATAGCGGATGCGGAGGTCATACTCTGCGGGCACTCCGGGAACGGACCTGTCCTGCAACTGCCCCCCATAGACCGGATGCGGCGGCGCGCCGATATAGCCTTCAATCGCATCGACCAACCCCTGATCGGCGCCCAGTCCGGGGGCCGCGATCCGCAGGAGCATTGAAGTGGTCAAGTCGTCATCGGATTCAGGTGGATGACCACGCCCGTCCTTCAGGTGACAGCGCTGGCAGGACCGTGCGTTATAAAGCGGGCCCAGCCCGTCGGACGCAATCGTTGAAGAGGGCGCTGTAACCCAGAGCCGGCGAAACAGCCCATTGCCCACGAAAAAGTCGCCGCGTTCGGCGAAACTGAGCGTTTCGGACGGATGTGAGAATGCGTCTGCATCTGGTGCGGCCAGCGATGTTCCTGCGCCGCCGGACATTGCCTCGAACCCTTGTGCGCGGCTGAAATCCTGAGGTGGGGCCGTCACAGTCCGGATGCGGTCCTGCTCTTCGAGCGTACGCGGGACGATGTCGAGATGCGGCATATCGAGCGGAACGTCTGCGAATGCGGCCAAGGGAAATACGGCGAACAGAACTGTCAGAACGGAGCGCATCTTGACCGCCTTATTTCCGATAAAGTAACTCAGGTATAGGGGGCTCCGCCAGTGCACGCCACAATATTTGTGCAGGAAGCGCACAAATTTTCACACGGTGGTTGCGCATTGCGGTATATCCGATAAATAAAGTCGGAATAGGCGTTGATGTTGAGAGTGTTTGATGCAGGCACGTGCGAGACGAGATGAAGGCAGAAGCGGCATATCGGGTGCGCTCGCGGCAACCGATGAACTGCTTGTGCTGCGCATGACGGCCTTGCGATGTGGTGCGGGCCGCCGCACCGCCCTTTGGCCCGCCTGCTCGATGCTGTCCGTTGACGGGCCAGCGCAGCCCATGGCGGAAACACTTGTCGCGGTGCTGGAGGAGGCGCTGGGCCGTCCAGCTGTCTTCTACACGCCACGCGATACTGGTCGCAGCTTTGATGAATTGTGGCTGCTGAGGCTCTTCGAGCGGTGGCGGGCCGGGGATCTGGCGTCGGTCGAGTTGCTGATCCGCTCTCGTTTGCGGCCACAACATCAGCGACTGTTCAGATTGTTGGTGGCTGGACTTGCGGATCGTCTGACAGCGCTCAATGTCCCGCGGGTCTAACGGGGCAGCTCGGTTCGTGCGCCCTTTTTTCGCGCGCGTTTGAGATAGGCTGCTGTCCAATGTGTAAAACGGCCAAGTGCGCGTTGCTGATTCATGACAAGGACAAGAAATGCCCGGCGGTGCTTTTCCCCCTTCAGTTTCTTGAACAGGGATTTCTGCTCTTTTGTCATTGAACAGCCGATACAGTGCCCCTGACGTTTGAATTTACAAACTTTGATGCAGGGGCTTAGCGTTTTTCCAGACATGACATCGCGCCTTCGTAATCTGCCTCAAAAGGCACATATAGGAGCTGCGGAGCCGTCAACCACCGTCCCAGATGCGCGGCAGCTGGGTCAGGCTGCCTTTTCTATTCCCTGGCATTCGCGGAAGATGCGGGCGGAGCAAGATTGGCATATGCTTCGATCTGCCAGATCGACGATCGCGCGGATCGCGTCGCCCTTGCTTTGGTAGATGTGGTCTTCCCCGACGGCGTGGAATACGCCGATCTGCCTTAGACGATGCTCTAGCGGTGCGTAGCGGATCACGATGTGCAGGGCGCCACCGCGCTTGCGAATACGCTCCGCCTCATCAATCAGGACCTGCCCGCCAGACAAATCGACGTCGCCGACCCCCTTGAGGATCAGAACCACATGTTTCTGACGTGGGTAAAGCCGTGAGATGGACTGCAAGCCGCGCTCAACCGCCTCAGCCGATCCAAAGTAGAGTGGCCCGTCCAGACGGACAAACACCGCCTGCGGACATTGCTGTAACTTGAACAATTGCGCGTTGCGGAAGACGCCTGCCTTCTCTGGCGCGATCACGATGAGATTTGGCTTGGAGGACTTCGACAGGAAGACGAGAAGCGAAATCAAAACGCCCACGAGGATCGCGATCTCAAGCCCGAGAAACACGCCCGACGCAAAGGTGAAGGTGACGATCCAGGCCTCGGTCCGATCGGTCTTGAACAGTCTGACGACTTCTGAGGGCGAAAGAAGATTCCACGCGACCAACAGGATCAGGCCAGCGAGGCCGGCCAGTGGGATGTGGGCGATCAGAAAGCCGAAATTCAGCAGCAGTATCACCAGGAACAGTGATGCGAAGATCGCTGCGAGTGGTGTCTTTGCACCGGCGCTGAAATTGATGCCGGAACGGGTGAACGAACCGGAGCCTGGATAGGCGCCGAACAGGCCGCCTGCGACATTTGACAGACCCTGGGCCACGATCTCCTGATTTGCATTGAAGCGGTGCCCCGTTTTGGGCGCGAAGGCGCGCCCGATCGACACGGCTTCGAGCAATGCGACCATCGAAACTGCAATTGCGCTTTCAAGCACGCTGGTGAAGATCGACCAGTTGATGTTGGGCACTGCGAAGACAGGCACGACGTCCGGAAGCTCCCCAACCATCCGAATGTCCGCCCCTTCCACGGCGAAATAGTGGGCAACAATGCCGGAGCCGATTAGACCGATGAGGTAGTGTGGCAGCAGTCCCGAAATGCGCTTTGCTATCAGGGCGATGATGAGAGCCGATGCCGAAATCATGATCGCAGGCCATTGGGCCTGATCAATCGAATTGGCAAGTCCGACCAGTCGCTCAAAGACGGAATGGGCTGAGATCGAGATGCCCATGGCCGGACCAAGCTGACTGACAGCGATCAGGATGGCCGCGGCCGACATGAAGCCCAGCATCACTGAGTGGGAGACGAAGGCAATCAATCTGCCCAGCCCGAAGATCCCCAGCGCAAACTGGATAATCCCGACCAGTACCGCGAGCAGGACGGCGGTTTGGAAGAAGAGCGGTGTGCCCGGTTCGATAATGCCCGCGAGGGAGCTGAAGACAATTGCTGAAATCGCAGTTGTCGGTCCTGAGACCATCACCATTGAGGAGCCGAAGATCGCGGCCACGATGGGCGTTACGATTGCAGCATAAAGCCCGTACTGGGGCGGCAGGCCCGCGATCGAGGCAAAGGCAACAGCTTGCGGCAAAACGACAGTTGCGCCGGTTAGACCGGCGAACAGATCAGCACGAATAGTACCGGAGCTGACGTCCCGCCACCAAGGGTGGGGGAGCAGCGCAGCGAACGAGAAGGACATTGCAGTTACCGTTTACCGTAGTAGAGACCGACGACGTGCTCAGCTTCGGCAAAGAACAGCCAGCGCGAGGCCAGAATGCCCGCCACATGCGCAATCGCGGCGAGCGCTGCAAGCAGAAAACTGTAGGGCAGTGCCAGCAAAAGAAGTGGCAATGCGTATCCCAGGCCGAAGGCGATGACGCGCAGTTTGAACGCGTGCTTTCGTCCGACCTCATGCACAAACTCACGCAGCAAGTAGTTGGTGCCGGTATGGGGCGGCTCGAACGCCTTCACGCGGCCCATCGTGCCAAGTCCGGTCGCCGTGCCCAGCGTGGTGCCCGAGTCTGCGAGCCGACTGTCGCCCGCCACCCAATGAATCCCTTGGATCACAGCGGCGATCAGCAGCAGCAGGAATGCCAATGTGACCTGACCGACGAAAAGTGCACCGCCGCCCAGTGAGAGCGACATGAACAGGGCGGGTGTTGGCCACTGGTTCCAACGCGGCACTGTCTTGAGCTGCGTGTAGATCATCGACGTTGTGAAGACGGTCAAAGCGGCCAAGATGGCACCGATGATCCCGACGAGGGGGAAAGGCGTCGCTGCAAAGACAAGGCCAGCACCATAGAGAGCCATGACGATAAGAGCTGCGACCGCGGCAATCCCCTCACGGCTCAACCAGCTGGAGCGCCACTGGGTGAAGGCTTTCAGCGCGCGCTCAGGATGGCCAAGGTGGAACGTTGAGGCCAGCAAACCCCCGACCGCCATCAAATAGGCGACGGTGAAATAGGCAAAGGCCGTGAAGCCTGTTGGCGTGTGAACGCCGATCCCCAACCAGAACAGCATGCCGAAGCCGAGACCGGAAAACGTGGTGAAGATGATAACGGATGGTGCGGGATGCATCAGTTCTTCCCTCCGGGCAGGGTGGAGAGGGCCTTGTCAAGCCAGCCGACGAAGCCTTTCGCCTCCGTCGCGACCGGCTTGAGCAGCGGTGTCAGGACGTCCATATCGGGCGCTGCATCGCGCGGGCGCGGGGGCAGGTATTTGTTCACGGGCTTTGTGCCCATCTCAGGCATCAGATCCATGCCGCCACGCTCTGCCGTCAGCTTTGAGACGTTGCTTTCCGGATCAGCGAAATCGCCGAAATGACGGGCGTTTGCCGGGCAGGTGCGTACACATGCCGGCTCCCGATCTTCCTCGGGCAGGTTTTCATTATAGATCCGGTCCACGCAGAGGGTGCACTTTTTCATCACCTTCTCTTTGGCGTCGAGCTCACGCGCGCCATAGGGGCAGGCCCAGGCGCACAGGCCGCAGCCGATACAGTCGCTCTCGTTCACAAGCACGATGCCGTCCTCGACCCGCTTGTAGCTTGCACCCGTAGGGCAAACCGTGACGCAGGGGGCATCCTCGCAATGTAGGCAAGACTTGGGGAAGTGGATCAGTTTTGCTGTCGCGTCCGGTTCCGCCGGTGTCACCTCGTAGCTGTGCACGCGGTTCAGGAAGGTGCCTGAGGGATCTTCGCCATATGGCTCCTGATCCGACAGGGGCGCGCCATAGTTTTCGGTGTTCCAGCCTTTGCAGGACACGACACAAGCATGGCAGCCGACACAAGTGTCGAGGTCGATCACAAGGCCCAGTTTACGTTCGGTTGTTTGGGGGAGCTGTGTCATTTGCCCACCTTCCAGTCGAGGCTGTCCGGCGCACTGGGCACGGGACTGGGTATTTCCGGGTGATGCGGTTTCGTTGCTTCGGGGGCGACCGCCTTCTCGATCTTGACCCGCAGGTCGAACCAAGCTGCCTGCCCGGTGATCGGGTCAGAGTTGGACCAGCGCATGCCGTCCTTGCGCGAAGGCAAAAGCTCGTGGATCAGGTGGTTGAGCAGGAAGCCTTTTGTTGCCTCCGGCGTGTCGCCTTTCAGCGCCCAGGCGCCCTTGCGCTTACCGATGGCGTTCCACGTCCAGACGGTGTTGTCGTTAAGTGCGGCCATCTCCATCACCGGCACAGTGATCTCACCATGGGCGGAGGACACCCGCGCCCAGTCGCCCTCGGTAAAGCCGTGCTCCTTCCAGATTTTGGAGGGTACATAGAGCGGGTTTCGCCCGTGGATCTGGCGCAGCCAGGCGTTCTGCGAGCCCCAGCTGTGATACATCGCCATGGGACGCTGTGTGAGCGCGTGGATGGTGAAAGTGTCGGTGTCGACATGGCTATCCTCAACGGGCGCGTACCAAATTGGCAGCGGGTCGAGACGTTCCTTGATCTGGTCGCGCAGGTGCTCGGGCGGTTGCCGCTCTCCGTGGCCTTCGGCGGCCAGCTGGAAGCGACGCATCGGCTCCACATAGAGTTGGAAGATGTAAGGCTTGACGCTGTCGTAAAAGCCCATCTCGACCGCCCAATCCTGATAGGCCCGGTTGAAGGGTTTGTAGTAGGCGGCATTGTCAGGGACATGCTCCATCCAGAAGCCGCCATTTTCGATATAGCGGTCAAGCTGGTTGGGGTTCACATCGCCGCGTCCGTCGCTGTCTCCTGCAGCGCCACGCCATCCGGCGAGCGGTCCGACGCCGGGGCGGCGGATATGATTGGTGATGTAGTCGGCGTAATCCGCGTATTTTTGGCTGCCATCCTCATTGGTGAAGGCAGGCAGGCCCAGACGGGCGCCCAGGTCGCAGAGCGCGGATTGGAAGCCCTTCACATCGCGATCCGGCTCGATGACCGGCCAGCGGATCGCATCGGCAACAGCGTCTGCTTCACAGATCGGGCGGTCGAGAAGGCTGATGCAGTCGTGCCGCTCCAGATAAGTCGTGTCGGGCAGGATCAGGTCGGCATAGGCCACCATCTCTGACGAGTAGGCGTCAGAATAGATGATATGCGGGATCACGTAATCGCCGTTCTCATCCTTGTCCGTCAGCATCTTCATCGTGCCCGACGTGTTCATGGAGGAGTTCCACGACATGTTCGCCATGTAGAGGAACAGCGTATCGATCTTGTACGGATCGCCCGCATGCGCATTCGAGATGACCATATGCATCATCCCGTGGCTCGACATGGGGTTCTCCCAAGTGAACGCTTTGTCGATACGCGCAGGTGAGCCGTCCTCGCGCAGACAAAGATCATCGGGCCCATGCACGAAACCAAGATGCGGGCCGTCGAGCGGTGCACCCGGCGTCACTTTACAATGCGGCTTGGGATGGGCAGTCGCGGGTTTGGGGTACGGAGGCTTGAAGCGCATCCCACCAGGCGTCTCAACAGCGCCCAGAATGATCTGAAGAACATGCAGTGCACGGCACGTCTGAAACCCATTCGAATGCGCGGAAATTCCGCGCATCGCATGGAACGAAACCGGGCGTCCAACCATGTTGGGATGGGTCTTTCCGCGGAAATCCGTCCACGGCTGATCCACCACGATCGGGCTCTCAAATGCGGTCTTTGCGATTTCACCTGCAAGCTGGCGGATCCGATCCGCACTGATCCCGGTGCGCCCGGCCACGGCTTCAGGGGCGTATTGCGGGTCGAGATAGCGCTCTGCCATGTGGTGCAGAACGGGCAGGTGGGTGATGCCGTCTCGTTCGTAGGTTGCGGACAAGTCCGGCTCGACGCCCTCGCCATCCCACGGTGCCAGCGCGCCGGTACGGGCGTCGATCACTTGCGGACGCCCGTCGGCATCCTTGATCAAAAGGCCATATTCAGGGCTGCTCTCGTCGGCGTTCACAAGGCAAGGTGCGTTGGTGAATTGCGCGAGGTAGTCGAGGTCGATCTTACCTGCACTCATCAGGCAGTGGATCAGCGAAAGGATCAGCAAACCGTCCGTGCCGGGTGTGATGCCGTACCAATCATCTGCCACGGCGTTATAGCCGGTGCGGATTGGGTTGACGCCGATCACCTTGTCCCCGCGCCCCTTGACCTTGCCAATGCCCATCTTGATCGGGTTGCTGTCGTGGTCCTCGGCCACGCCGAACAGAACGAACAGCTTGGTGTGGTCCCAGTCAGGCTGGCCGAACTCCCAGAACGCGCCGCCCATTGTGTAGATCCCGGCGGCGGCCATGTTCACCGAACAGAAGCCGCCATGTGCAGCGTAGTTCGGTGTGCCGAAGCTCTGTGCAAAGAGGCTCGTGAAACTCTGCGACTGGTCCCGCCCGGTGAAGAAGGCGAGTTTCTCAGGCGCCGTCTCGCGCAGCGGGCGCAGCCAACCCTCGGCGATATCGTAAGCCTCGTCCCACGAAATCTCTTCGAACTGACCAGAGCCGCGAGGCCCCACGCGCTTGAGCGGCTTGCGCAGCCGTGACGGCGCATTCACCTGCATGATCCCGGCAGAGCCCTTGGCGCAGAGCACGCCCTTATTCACCGGGTGATCGCGGTTGCCCTCAATATAGGCGACCTTGCCATCCTTCATGTGCACGTTGATGCCGCAACGGCAGGCGCACATGTAGCAGGTTGTCTTGCGAATTTCGTCCGAGACCTTCGGAGAAGTGTCGATGGATGGCTGATGGTGACCCATATTTTGATCCTGTCGCTCTGGGCCTTGGCCGCGTTATTGATACTTCTGGTCTTATTTTTAGATCGCTAGTTTCTAACGATTTGAGAGCGTTTGGCTAGGTCCTTTCTGAAAAAGGTATGAGTCCAACGCCGCACGCCCCGCGCTGAATTGCGCGTGAAGATACTCTGCAATCAAAAATGTAAGCGGTTACATATCGGGATTGATGCTGTTTGTACACCCCTTGCGCAACAGCTATTCGACGCTGTAGCGACGCCCGTTTTCGCCGGCAAAGTGTGCCCGGCAGGCTGCCGCAAAGGCTGTGACGATCCGGCGAGCGCGGACCTTGTCATATCCGATCGACAGCGAGAGTGGCGGAAGCGGGTCAGAAAGCGGGACGCAGACCACGTCTGCGCCCGCATAGCTCGTTGCAGTCGAAGGCCGCATGTTCAGGATGGCGCAGCCCATGCCGCTGGCCACCATGCTGCGTACCATTTCCGTTGAGGAGGCAAGGCCGCGTACCTGCATCCCTTGATCCTGCGCCGTGAAAAGCCCGTTGTAATAGGCTGCGGCAACGGGTCGGTTCAGAACGATGAGAGGCTCTTTCGCGACGTCTTTAATCGAAACACTGTCGCGAGACGCGAATGGATGCGCCTCCGAAACAAGGCAATAGGGGGACGCTTCCAGCAGGACATCGAATGCGACGTTCGGACGTACATCATCGCTGACGAAAAGGATGACGTCGTATGTTCCGTCGATCAGCCCTTGCTGTGCGCTGTCATTGTCACACTCATCAAGCTGCAATTCGACATCCGCATCCGGCGGCAGAATTTTGCAGAGGATCTGCGGCAGAAAAGCCGGGGCGATGGGGGCGTAATAGCCAATTCGCAACGTTCCTCCAAGCTTGTGTTTAAGGTCCGCCCCTTCGGTCAGAAGTCCGCGATACTCCTCCAAAAGGTGTTCACATCTTAGGGCGACGGCGAGTCCATTCGCATTTGCTTGAATACCTCTTGAGCGTTGACGGGTGATCAAGGTGAGGTCGAAAGCATGCTCGACCTGATCAATCGCGGTCCCGACAGCCGAGGCCGCGATGTTCAGTTCGTCGGCAGCCTTGGCAATGTTTCCGTGCCGAACCGCGGTAACGTAATACTCCATCGCTTTCAGGGTCAGAGCCATGCATCCTCGGGTTTTCAGCTGAAAATGAGCGATTAAAACTGTTTTTCATTACATCAGAGTTCGATCACGGTGGGCAAGAGATTCAAGATCGCGAGGTGCCGATGTCTGATGCTCCCCTAAAGGGCTGGAACCATGTTCCTGACGTGCCGCTGAAAGTGTCGCCTTTTTTCCGTTGGCCGTTGCGTCCGCTGGAAATGGTCGCATGGGTCTGGAATTCCTGGTTTCTGATCACGGAACGACTGATCCTGGTCGGGGTCGCCTTTGCCTCCTTTTACTGGTTCCAGCCCCCACTTGAGGAAACACGGACCCTTGCCTTTGGCTGGGTCGCGGAAATGTACGTGCGCAACCTCGTGCTGATGACGGCCGTTGCGGGCGGCCTGCACCTGTATTTCTACACATTCACCAAGCAGGGCCAGCGCCTGAAATACGATCCGCGTCCCCTGATGAAGAACGGTCGTCAGTTCACGTTGGGTGGGCAGATCCGGGACAACATATTCTGGACCTTAGCCAGCGGCGTGACGATCTGGACCGCCTACGAGGTTTTGATGTTCTGGGCCTTGGCCAACGGATATGCCCCGATGCTGACATGGGCCGCTCACCCGGGCTGGTTCGTTGCACTATTCGTGCTGATCCCGATTTGGGAGAGCTTCTATTTCTATTGGATCCACCGCTTTTTGCACATTCCATTCTTCTATAAGCATGTGCACGCCCTCCATCACCGCAACATCAATGTCGGTCCCTGGTCTGGTTTGTCGATGCACCCGGTCGAGCATGTGATTTTCCTAGGCTCTGTGCTGATCCATTGGATCGTTGCGGCCCATCCGGTGCACATCCTCTATCACCTGCAATATTATGCCCTGACGGCGGCGACGACCCATACGGGTTTCGAGGGGCTGGTGGTCAAGGATCAGAACCGGCTGCGGCTCGGGACGTTCCATCATCAGATGCATCACCGGTATTTCGAGTGCAATTACGGGTCACTTGAACTGCCATGGGACAAGTTTTTCGGCTCGTTCCATGACGGAACCGAGGCATCGAATGACCGGATCAAGGAACGCCGGAAGCGGATGACAAACGGTTGAGCGCGGTGGCCCTGTTAGCGCAGGGCCTCTTCAATTGCGGCAAAGTTGGCGCGCATGGTCTGTGCAAAATCCATGTCACCCGAGGGCATCGTTAATGGATGCACGACAGCTTGAGCGAGGCCTAAGTCGGCGACGGCAGCATTCGCAGACGCCGGTGGTGCTGCCTCCCAGATGAAGAGTGTGGCACCCGTCTCTGCGATCAATTCACTCAGTACGGCGAGCTGGTCCGCATTCGGTTCTGCCCCCGCCTCCCAGTCTAGCGAGGTGATCTCCAGGTCATAAGCCGCGCCGAGATACTCATAGCGCGGGTGACTGGCGATTGTGGGAACTGCGTCGCCGTCGACAAGCGCATTTCCTTGCGCATCGAGCGCTGCAAGCAAATCGGCCAATGCCTGCAAATTTGCAGCAACATCAATATCTGGCAAGGCTCGGCCAATGGCTACGGAAAGCGCTTCGGCCTGCGCCGCAGCAATTTCAAGGTCGAGCCATGTGTGCGTTGCGACCCCTTCGTGGCTGTGGCTGCCTTCGGCGCCATGGCTGTGCGTAATCGTCTCGGTCTGGATGAAGCGATCTGTAAGGCCGCGTGTCGTCTCCACGGTTCTGGCACGGGGCAGGGCGGCGCGACTGGTCCAATCGGCAAGCCCGGCGCCGTTCAGAACGATCAAATCGGCCGATTGAATTTCCCCAATCTCCGCCAGGCTGGGGCGCCAAGATGAAGGATCGCGTCCTTCCGGCACAACCAGCCTTACATCCGCGGAGTCGCCGGCAAGCTGTTCTGCGAAATATGCGACGGGATAGCTGTCAGCGACAATCACCGGGCGATCCTGTGCGCTTGCCGCGCCAGCCATGCAAAAAAGGAGCAGCAATGGCAAACGCATCAGTTCTCCTCCCCAAGATCTGCGGGGGTCAGCAGCCAATAACCTTCATGATTGTCCCCCGTCTGAACGACGATGGACAATCCGTCTGATGCCACTTCCCGATCGAGCGGAAAGCGCGCTGTGCCGTCACTCTCCAGAGCCACGACGAAGAGTTCCTCGCCTTGCGCATCCTCAACGGTGACGTCCCCACTTACGGGGATCCGCCCGGTGGAGAAACGTGCCTCCACCACAACGAATTCGGTTCCGTCCACATCCTGAACGGATGCGAAGACATTCACACGATGCGCGAGCGCAGGCGCAGCGAGGGTGAGACTCAGGATGCAGGCGAGAAACGTGCGGATCATTGGGAGATCCACTCCTCGAAATGCACCCAGATCACGGCGCCCAGTTCAACGGCCTTCTCCTCACCTTCGAACGCCATTGTCTCTGGCGCGGTATTGAGGGCGGCGAAACCCCACCATCCAGCGGAGGGCGTTGCATAGGTGAAGACACCGTTCTCGTCGGCCTTGATCGTCTGGGTGATCATCAGCTCAGACGGTGCGGCAGTTTGCTGACCTTCGTTGTAGAACTCGACCTCAATCTCGGCATAGGGAACGGCTTCGCCTTCGAGCATGACGATCCCTTGGAACACGTTTCCTTCCCACAGTCCGAAGGGTTTGGAGAGCGGAACAATTTCTGTGCGCAGACCAAGTTCCGCATCCCAGCCCTCGTCATCGCCATAGGCGGACACGTAGGTCTTGGTGAAATGTTGGATGAAGGCGTCCTCTGCCGGTTCCCAATATGGAACGGGCGTCATCGCAAAGATATGTGTGCCCGGGCGGTCGAGGGTGTGAGACAGCGTGTACCCTGTCTCTCCCATGATCGTTGCCTCTTCCAGTGCGCCGAGCAAATCGGTGGCCTCGCCCTCATGCGTCACTGTGAACGCTTCGGGGCGCTCCAGGATCATGCCCGCCTCTTCGAACGGATGGGAAAAGCTGATGGCCAAATCGACGGAGCGGCCATCTTCCTGAGCCAGCATCGGGGTTGATGGGATGATCATGCCGTAATGTGCAGCTACGGGCGCAGCAGCAATCAATGCAGCGAATGCGGTAGAGATGACAAATTTCATGATCAAATACTCCTTAGGATCCAAATGCGACGAGGCGAGATACGATGATATCGGCGTAAGATGACAGTGCAATTACAACTGGTGTCGCAAGCAATGCGGCCCCCAGAAGCACCAGCGCAACCTCCGCCAGCGCCAGGCGCGCGATCATGCTTCGACCGGCGCCAAGGGCGAAAGCGGTGAACATTTCACCGGCGCGCAAGCGCCACGACAAAAACAGTGCCAACCCAAGGGCAAGGGCCGCAGCAAATCCGACAATGACTGTGACAGTGTCAACGAGGGCCGCAATGCGAAGCAGCCGGGCCACAAGCGCATCAATCACGTCTGACGGCACAACAGCCTGAACCGGGCCCTCCGCATCCAGATAGCGGCCTCGCAAAATGGTTTCTGAACGGATGTCATAAGGCGCGACCATCACCGCCGTGACCGGGTAGCCATTCGGATCGCCATGGAAGTGGAAGCTGGCTTCATTCTCGGGCGTTATGCGGGAAAACTGTACGACGCGGGCGGCAGCGCTGGCGGCGTCCTCGCCCTCCACAATGATATCTTCATGACCGTGGCCAATGCCCTCAATGATCCAAGCGGTCTTAATGTCTACAAACACCGCATCGTCGTCCGGCGTGCCGCGCGGCTCTAAGATACCGCTGATGCTCATTTCAAGTGGGTATGCCCCATCAAGGTCAAACAGGTTTTCGGGATCCGATAGAATGGTTTCCCCGACGCCCAGCGACAATTCGCGGGCCGCGTTGGCCCCCAGCACGGCTTCCCCAAGTGTCGCAAAGACCCGCCCTTCGGAAAGTTCGAGGTTGCGTAGGTCGAAATAGTCGAGTGTTGTGCCGACGATCCGCACACCTGACGCCGTGAATGTAGTGTGCAAAGGGGCCGGGATGCCGAGCCCGCTGTCCCAGACTTCTTCACTCGTGGCCATTGTGGTGGGCTCTGGCAGATCATCCGTGAAATACGCGCCCGCCATCACAAGATCGAGGCGACTGCCGCGTGTTCCCAGCAAGAGGGGTGTCGCCTCGGCGCGCGCGGTCAGCGCAGCCTCACCCGCAGCCAACAACGTCCGCGTTAACACCGGTACGGACAGGACGAGCGCTGCCGCAACGATCAGCACGATTGTGCGCGCCCAGTGATATCGAAGATTGGCTGCAGCCAGATATAGCGCGTTCATGACGTTTGGCTCAGTTCGCTGAAGTCGATCACGCGGTCGAAGCGGGGCAACAACTCATGATCATGCGTCACGGCGAGCAGTGCAGCGCCTGTCTCATCCGTTTGGGCGAAGAGCAGATCCAAGGCGGCCGCCTTGTTTGCGGGATCGAGGTTACCGGTCGCTTCATCTGCCAGCAGGATGCGCGGGCGTACGACCAGCGCGCGGGCGATCGCAACCCGCTGTCGCTCGCCCTGGCTGAGTTGCGCGGGACGGCGGCGCATTTTCTGTCCGAGACCGAAATCGGCGAGCAGGCCGCGTGCTCTGTCCCGGGCGGTCCGGTCGAGCTTTAGACCCTTGCCCACGCGATAGGGGTAGAGAACGTTTTCCTCGGCGCTGAGATAGTCCACCAGTGCGAATTCCTGAAAGACAAAACCAATCCTGCTGGCCCGCATTTGGCGGCGCTGATGGTCCTGCAGGCCGGAAATTTCCTCTCCATCCAGAAGCACCTGCCCTGTATCTGGCACGACAATCCCAGAGAGCAGGTTGAGCAGCGTCGTCTTACCTGTGCCTGACGGACCGACAACCGCCACCTTCTCACCCGTTGTGACGGTCAGCGTATCTATGCTGATGGAGAAGCCTGATCCGTAGGCAAAGCGGACATCGCTAACCTTGATCATTGCGTGACCGTGCCCAGTGGTTCGATTGTGGTAAGCGTACCGTTGTCTGATCGGTCGACATCGGTGAGTTCAAATTCGCTAAGGCGCCATGCCGTCTCTGTTGCAGAAATCAGCAGGACCGCGGAATAGGCATTGCCGCGCATGTGGGTATGCTCAGCATGACCCACCTCGCCCAATACCGCCCAGCGGATGTCAGCGCGCAGCGCGCCGTTCTCGAAATCCCAAGTGCCGCCCAAAAGCTGCAATTCGTGAACAACCTGATCGGGCAAGCCACCACGGGCAAGCGCGCCCGCCCGTTCCAGATAAAGTGCACTCAGCGCGTCACCGACGGCCACCCCAGCAAGTCCATCGTAAATGGCAGTCTCGGACGTTTCGGCAAAGGCGGCGTAGATTTCTTGCAGGACAGCAATGGTCACATTGTAAGACGCATCCATCAAGGCGTCTCCATCCACAGGTGCCGCGACACCGGGTGCGGGCAGCGGAGCCGCCGGTCCATTGCTAGACCCAAGGAAACGTGCTCCGCCAAGCAGGAGAACTGTCGCGAGTACGGCAACACCCGCCACAATGCCGATCATTCTGAGAGAGTAGTTCGCCATGCGCGTACGGTATGCAAACCCCGGCGGGCTGCAACCGCGAAATGGTGCCTGTGGCAAAATTGCTGACCAACTGGCCTCTGCGATCAGTCCAGCAATTGTGACGACATTCCCCGATTTGACTAGTGAATGGCCCTAACTGCCTGATCGATGGCGTACTGGGTGCGTTGCAAATCCTCGTCCGTGATCGCGAGGGAGGGGTATAGTTTGCCGGGGGATTTGAAGATTCCGTTTGTGCGCAGGCTGGCGTTGAACTCGGCGTTGCGCGCCGGATCGTCGTGGCGGGCGTTTCTGTAATTGGTGCAGGTGTTTGAGGTGAAGTAGACGTCAAACAGTGTTTCATCACCGCAGATTTGATGGTCGATTTCGGCCCTCGCCAGCGCAGTTCTGATCATCTTCTGAATGTCGGCCCCGGTCGCACGCAATTGCTCATAGGCGCCGTCCCGACTAAGAACCTCCATTGTTTTGAGGCCAGCGGCGGCGGCGACAGGATTGCCGGATAGCGTTCCAAGTTGCATCAACCATCTACCTGCGCCGACTGCATGTTTGTCGAAATGGGCCATGATATCGGCGCGTGCTCCGAGTGCGGCCAATGGGAAGCCTCCACCTATGATCTTGCCGAGTGTGCAAATGTCAGATGTGACGCCATACCGCTCCTGCGCGCCGCCATAGGCCAGTCTGAAGCCGGTGACGATTTCGTCAAAAATCAACAGAACCCCGTGCTTGTCGCAGAGCGTCCGTAGACCCTTCAAAAATCCTGGCTGAGCCGGAATGATGCGCTGAAGCGGCTCCGCTATGATTGCGGCCACGTCGGCATGCTCTGACAGCAAGGCCTCGACTGCCGCAAGATCATTGTAGGGTGCGATCAACATCTGATCGGCGACACTTTGCGGAATGCCGGCACTGTCTGGAACAGCTTGCGGGAAGTTTACCTTGCGATCTGGCGCAAGGCTCATCTGTGCCTCGGCGCTCATTCCGTGATAGCCGCCTTCAAATTTGAGGATCTTGTCGCGGCCCGTAAACGCCCGCGCCAGGCGGATCGCATACATGTCGGCTTCCCCGCCAGACGCAACGAAGCGAACCTGTTCGCAGCAGGGAACCGCTTCGACGATTGCCTCGGCCAGTTCTATTCCCTTCGCATTGTTGGCAAAGAACGTCATGCCACGCGGCAATTGTTCCAGGACCGCCTCCATCACCTCTGGATGCCCGTGCCCCAGTAGCATTGGCCCGGATCCTATTAGGTAATCGACATATTCGTTGCCGTCTTGATCCCAGACACGGCTTGCGTGACCGTGGGAGATGATGATGCCCGGATCGAAATTCCCAAATCCACCGGCAGGAAGCACAGCCTGCGCGCGTGCGATCCAATCTGCTTGTGTCGAGAGTTTGAGCATTACGATATCTCCAGGATCGGGGCGCCGAGGACAGAGACGTCCGGCGTGATGCCGAGCCCCGGCCCGTCTGGCGGCGCAATGCGGCCGTTCGCGCGGGTCGGCCCGTCGGGTGCAATACGCGGCGCGACATAGCTAGACAAATCACAGGTGTTCAGTAACGAGCCGGGCGGAGTTGAGGCGGCGAAATGCAGGCTTGCCGCCGTCACGATATCCGACCCCCATGTGCACTCGGCACAGATTTCCGCGCCAAGATGAACGGTCAGATCGCGTGCACGCTGCATTGCAGACAGACCGCCGAATTTCGATAGCTTCAGAGCGACCGCATCCAGACAGCCCAATTGGCGTGCCCTCAGAAGAGTTGCGAGATCATGGGCACCTTCATCAATCTTCATCGGCAGGCCTGTCACCTGACGAACAGCGGCACAATCCTCCAGAGTTTTGCAGGGTTGTTCCAGCATGATATCCAATGTAGCCACCGCGCGCCCTGTCCGAGTCGCGTGCAACTTCGTCGCTCCGCAGTTCCAGTCCCCGTAAACAAGGGGCCCGGGGCCAACTGCTTCGCGCACCTTGATGAGGCGCTCCGCATCGGTCTGCCAGCAGGCGTCGGCCCCCAGTTTGACCTGAAATTGCCGGATGCCTGTTGCGTACGCATCACGTGCAATCCGCGCCATTTCATCAGCCTCTATGCATGTGATCGAGTGATAGAGCGGCATGTCGGCGCGGGTCCGCCCGCCCAGCAGGGTGTAGAGGGGTTGATCAACAGCTTTTCCGAAAAGGTCCCAGAGTGCGATATCGATCAGTGATTTCGCCGCCTCATGGCCCAGCAAGACCACATCCAATCGCCCCATGATCGCATCGACCCCCAATGGAGACTTGCCGAGGATATTCGGCGCCATCTCCGCGACGGCGCTTGGGATGCCGCCGGCGAAAGCGGGAAGATAGTGTGGGATGGGACAAGCCTCGCCCCAGCCGGTGAGACCGATATCAGTTTCCAGTCTTAGCACGTGACTGGTGACGGTCGCGCAAGTCTTACCTTCCGCCATATAATAGGTCTCATGGCTCGTCAGCGGCACCGACCAGAGTGTGAGGTCTCTGATCTTCATCCGTAGCTCGCAAGTGCTGGGCCGAGCAGGGTTTCGTCTGGTTCAACGCCTAGTCCGGGTGCTTCGGGTAAATGCAAATGGCCGTCCTTATTTCTGGGGCCGCGCCCCGGCGCGATGTCGACAGTGATCATGTCCTGACAGGCCCAGACGGCGTGGCAGTTCGCATCAGGAATTGTCGCTGCGAGATGGAGTGCTTCGGCATCGGCTAGGACAGTGCCGCCGGTCGCCATTACGAACATGTCGATGCCATGGGCCAGTGCGATGTCGCGCATGCGTGCGGCCTTTGTCAGACCACCTACCCGGTTCAGTTTGATACCGAAGATGTCGGCAATACCATCGCGCGCGATGCGGGCGGCGTCCTGAAGGGTGACGAGGCTTTCGTCGACCGAGACCGGTGTTGCATGCCGCGCACTGATGGCGGCAATGTCCTCCAACGTCTCGCAGGGCTGTTCGATCATCACGTTGAGACTTTCAACAGCGTTCAGGACGCGCAGCGCCTGCTGTCGGCTCCAGCCTCGATTGACGTCATAGAGAATGATGTCACCGGGATTCCGCATCGCCTCCACGTCGCAGATGCGCGCGATGTCACGTTCCACGTCCCCCCCGATTTTCACGGAATGCGCGATGTAGCCCCGCTGGCGATATCGCTCTATGACCTCTCGCGTTTCTGAGACGGTCTTCGCACCCACAGATGACGCGATGGGGCGCGGGGTGCGCGACCCGCCGCCCATCAGATCGGCAATTGGCAGACCGGCAAATTTACCGGCGATATCCCAGCATGCCATGTCGATAGGGCCCTTGGCATAGAGATGACCGGGCAGGGCCAGATCCATCGCTCTCTCGACATCCAGCAGACGTCGGGGGTCCAAGCCAATGAGGAATGGCGCCATCGTTTCGATCCCGGCGCGTATGCCCGGTCCATGGGCTGGAACGTAGGTGTGGCCCCATGGTGTGCCTTCGCCCCAGCCGACCAGACCGTTTTCGGTCTCTACCTTCACGATGGTCGCGTCGAGCGTCTCAAATTTCAGGCGCCCGCCGGACAACCAGTACGGATGCTCCAGGGGCAGATCCACTTGATAGATCGTGATGCGGCTGATCTTCATCTGTGGTCCCCAAGGTGGGACCATGGACGACACATCGGGCACGATAGGTTCACCCGCTTTCCATCAGTGATCACGATCTCTTCTGACGCTGTCGGAGGTCTACCGACAGTCATTGGGAGGTTTCCAATACCTGATCTGTTCGCGGTCGCGAACTCTCTGGATCATAGGCCGGGGCGCCCAGCACCTTCGCGGTACGGGGTTCCCCGTGAATGATCACCTCAAGTCGTGTTCCAGGAGCTGCGGCATGCGGCTTTACATAGGCGAAGGCGAGGATCTTGCCGACAGTCGGACCATACGCGACTGAGGCGGTCGAACCCACGACCCCTTCGCCGAGCATCACCGCCTCACCGCCATGCCCGTCGGCTTTGCCGTCTGGTTCGATCTCAAGATATGCGCAGATCCAAGGCAGGTCCTCGTTCAGCGTCTGTGCCTTTCCCAGATATTCTTTGTCCTGCCGGGCAAATCTGAGGACATCGGCCTCCGCCAACGTGACCTCGTTGGTCAGTTCGCCTGCGCCCTTGAACGCCTTTTCCATGCGCATGGCATTCATCGCAAAGCTTCCATAGTCGGTGAGCCCGTGTGGAATGCCCGCTTTCGTCAGTGCGGAGTAGACATCGACACATGCGGCGTTTGGCATGTGAAGCTCCCAGCCGAGCTCGCCCGCATAGGACATGCGAAGAGCCAACACCTCATGACCTGCTACCGAGATTGTCTGGGCGCTGAGCCACCGGAAACGAGCATTGTCGAGCGGCGCATCTGTACATGCGGCCAAAACGTCCCTCGCACGTGGTCCATTCAGAGACAGCGCAGACCATTGATCCGACAGTGCGGTGATCGTCACCTGTTCGTCATTCTTATTCTGTGTCAGATGATCCAGCATGCGCTGTTCAAAAAAGGCGGCACAAACGAGGTAGAAGCGATCTTCTGCCAGCCTGACAATGGTTGTTTCCAACTCGATCCGTCCCCGCCGGTTCAGCTTATGGGTAAGCGTGATCGATCCGGGCTTTTGCGGCATGCGATTGGCCGTAAGCCTGTCAAGCAAAGCAAATGCTCCGGCGCCTTCCACGAGTACTTTGGTGAACGCAGTGACATCCATCAGGCCGACTGTTTCGCGAACTGCTCTCACCTCGGCGTTGACCATCTCGTCAACAACGGTGCGGTTGAAGCTGTAGTGGTCGCGCTGCTCAATGCCTTTGGCAAAAAAACGGGGACGCTCAAAGCCAAAGACTTCTTCATGAACGGCACCTTTTTCCTTGAGAATTTCGTGCAGTGGCGATGGCTTGACGGGGCGGCCTGCCAGACGGTTCAGATGAGGAAAGGGAATTTCATGACGCAGGCAGTAGTCTTCTTCCGCCTTGGTCACTTGCCACTGCTTTGTCGCGTATGATCCGAAACGACGGGGATCATAGTCGCGCATCGAGATATCGGCCGCACCATGTACCATCCAACGTGCCAATTCCCGCGTCAGACCGGGCCCCCAGCCAATGCCGATCTGCGTTCCGCAGCAGCACCAATAGTTCCGAACGCCCGGCGCAGGGCCGATCAGCGGATTTCCGTCCGGTGGGTGAGAGATCGCGCCGTGAACCTCTCGCTGGATACCGAGATCAGCGAAGATTGGCATACGGTTCAGGCTCTCCTCCAGATAGGGCATGACACGGTCGTAATCCGCATCGAAGAGCCAGTTCTCATAGTCCCAGGGACAATGGTCGTGCCAGACGGAGTTCGGATTCTCTTTTTCGTAGATCCCGATCAGTCCTCTCTGCTGCTCCATCCTGATATAGCCTGAGACTTTCTTGTCATCGCGGATCACGGGGAGTTCGTGATCCAACCCACCGAATTCCGGGACAGGTTCGGTGACAAAATAGTGGTGGGTCATCGACGTCATCGGCAGCTGCAGGCCAGACCACTCGCCCATCTGGCGTGCATATGTTCCGCCGGCATTCACGACATGCTCACAGGTGATTGTGCCGCGCTCTGTCTCTACAATCCACTCTCCGTTAGCGGCCTGAGTGATGTTGGTGGCCCTGCAATGGCGAATGATCTGAACGCCTTTTTGTCGGGCGCCTGCGGCCATTGCCATGGTGACATTTGTCGGATCGACATGACCGTCATCGGGGGTGTGAAGTGCACCCTGCACGCCTTCCAGATTATAGTACGGGTGCAGCTTTGCGACGTCCTCTGGACCGACGAGCTCGATGTTGAAACCCAGGGATCGCCCGACGGACAGGGTGTGGCGAAGCCAATCCATCTCATCCGATGTGTAGGCCAGACGGAACGACCCGCATCCGTGCCATGTCACGGGCTGACCGGTCTCCGCCTCAAGCTGATGAGAGTAGAGGCCGATATTGTAATCTACGCATTTGCCAAGGCCGAAGCTGGAGGTTGAGTGCGTGATCTGTCCCGCTGCATGCCAAGTGCTGCCGCTGGTCAGTTCGGCCTTTTCCAGAAGGACCGTGTCTGCGCCCCAACCTTCATGCCCAAGGTGATAGGCAAGCCCCACACCCATCACGCCGCCGCCGACGATAACGACACGCTTGTGCGTTGGAAATTCAGGCATCGCTCGGGTCCTTCGAGTCGCTTTTTCTCTCGACAGGCTAAGCGGACAGATTTACCATCGTCAATCATGAATGGGACAAATGTATCAAAGGCGATTTTGGAGCGGCTGGCCGCAGAGCTTTCCGAGCTGACGCCAGAGGCGCGCAAGGCTGCGACTTACGTCTTGGAAAACCCACGCGATGTGGGTGTCTCTACGGTGCGTGAAATTGCCGAAGCCGCGAACGTCAAGCCCAACACCGTGGTTCGCATGGCGCGTCAGGTGGGTTTCGAAGGGTATGAGGATTTTCGGACGCCATTTCGCGAGGCGATCCGGAAGGGGGCGGCTGATTTTCCTGACCGCGCGCGCTGGCTACAGGACATTCGCAAGTCTGGTGATATGGGCGCACTGCTGGCCGATATGGTGCAGGAGACATTGCGAAACGTGGAGGACACGTTCGCTGCTGTCAGCGCCGATCAACTGGAGGCGGCTGCGAACGCAATCTGGAATTCGCGCAATGTCTACGTCCTTGGCGTTGGGATCAACAACTCGAACGCCCGGAACTTTACCTACCTTGCAACGACGGGGATGGTGCAGATCCATGCGATACCGCGGCCCGGCTCCACACCCGTTGACGATCTTGCCTGGGCCGATGAGCGCGACGTCTTGATTGCAATCACCTGCAAGCCGTACCGGGTGGAGGTCGTTGAGGCCGTCTCCATCGCTAAGGAACAGGGTATGACTGTCGTCGCGCTTTCAGACAGTCCTGCCAGCCCAATCCTGCGGGATGCCGACCACGGCTTCACCGTCTCGGTGGAAACCCCGCAATTCTTCCCGTCCTCGGTCAGTATCATCGCGCTGCTTGAAACGCTTCTGTCATTCGTGGTCGCCGTCGCAAGCGATGAGATTCCCCAGCGCGTCGCCACGTTCCACAAGCGTCGCCATCAGCTTGGCCTGTATCACGAGGAATAGAGATGCCCGAACCGATCCGCAGTCTCGACGCCCGGTACTACACCGATCCGCAGGTCTTTGAGGTAGAGAAGCGCGGTGTGCTGGCAAAGACGTGGCAGTTTGGATGCCACCTGTCTGAACTGGCCGAGATCGGGGCCTATACGACGTTTGAGATCGCTGGCGAGAGCCTGTTTGCCATCCGCGGCCGCGATGACAAAGTGCGCGTCTTCTACAATGTCTGCCAACATCGCGCCCACCAACTGGTACAAGGGGCGGGGACGACGCGCGTCGTCGTATGCCCCTATCATGCCTGGACCTATGAGTTGACCGGACAATTGCGGGCCGGGCCGAACATCCATTCGGTCGAAGGCTTTGATCGTTCAACGATCTGCCTGACCGAGGTGCGGTCAGAGCCATTCGTCGGCTTCCTCTTCGTGAATCTCGACGCGGACGCAAAGCCGATGGACCATTGGTTTCCGCAGGCGCGCCAGCAGCTTGAGGCATGGGTTCCAAACTGGGCGGACCTGCGCCCTTTGGAATGGGTCGACATCCCAGAGAGATGCAACTGGAAGGTCTCCGTCGAGAATTACTCCGAGTGTTACCACTGCTCGCTATGTCATCCGACATTTGCCAGCGGCGTAATCAGACCGGAGACATATGACGTTCAGCCTCAGGGGTACTGTCTGCGGCACACAACCGAGTGTCAGAGCCTTGATGCAATGACATATGACATCAACTCAGGCTTTGATCACTTTGATGAGTATTCCAGCTGGTTTTTGTGGCCGATGTTTTCCTTCCAAGTCTATCCCGGCAATGTCCTGAACACATATCATTGGCGGGCGCTGGATGCGTCTCACGTTGTGGTCTGGCGCGGATGGTACACGGTCGACGGTGTGGATGATGAGAAGGTTCGGCGGCTGGCCGCACAGGACCGCTCAACCACCGTCGAAGAAGACATTCACCTCGTTGAAAGCGTGCAGCGTGGACTTGGATCGAGGGGTTATAGGCCCGGACCACTTGTCATCGACCCTAAAGGCGGTGTGAATTCGGAGCATCCCGTGATGCATCTGCAGCGCTGGATGCGCGAAGGCGTTGATGCATAGATTTGGCGCACGACACGCCCGCAAAATTCCCACAGGAAAAGAAGGAAAACAGTCATGAGCGCTTTTGATGAGGATCTGTTCCTGAGGGGTCTTGAACAACGCAAGGCGACGCTGGGCGCTGAATATGTTGAGAAGAACCTAGCCGCAGCGGATGATTTCACCCGACCGTTTCAGGAGGCGATGACAGCTTGGTGCTGGGGCTTTGGTTGGGGCGATGATGTGATCGATGCCAAGACCCGGTCAATGATGAACCTCTCGATGATCGGTGCGTTGGGCAAAATGCATGAGTGGGAAATTCACTGCCGTGGTGCGGTCAGCAACGGCGTCTCGAAAGAGGAGATCCGCGCGATCATCCACGTGATTGGTATTTACTGTGGTGTGCCGCAAGCTTTGGAGTGTTTTCGCGTCGCCAAAAAGGTGCTTGAGGAGAGTTGACCGACCGGATCGTTATTTAGCGCGCTTCGCGTGGAGCATTTGTCCATGATGAGGACAACACTAATCCCGGGCGGTCTTGAACTCCCCAATCAAAACCGCCTCGTGGAACGATTGCTCGGCTGCGGTGATCATCTTGCCTTTCGGAGTGTCCTTGCGGCTTGCCAAGCCAAGATGACGCACTGGGCTGGTCTGACCTAACGGGATTGTTTTGAGCCGATGGAGCGAGGCTTCGCGGATGCAACGCTGTGGGACAATAGAGATGCCCAGCCCCGCGGCGACCATGCTGGAAATAGCCTCCAACCCTTCCAGCTCCATTACGTCATTGACGGCAATGTCCTCGCGCTGAAGCCAGGCCTCCACCTGACGCCCGACGACGGCATCGCGATTGAACCTGATAAAGGGTTGGGTTCGCAGAAGGACCGTTGGGTTTTCGTTGGGCGCTTTTTCCGAGGCAATCAGAACCAAAGTCTCGCTCGCCACTTTCGCAAACTGCAGTGTCGGAGGGATGATCTCAGGGCGGGAAATGATAGCGGCGTGGATTTGGTCACGATCCAGTTGCAACAGCAAGCGGTTGGTGAGGCCGGGCACAACCCGTACTTTGATATCCGGTTGCCTGATTTTCAGCTCCGACAACGCAAGGGGGACGAGCCCGGTCAGCGTTGTCGGTACTGCGCCTAGGATCAATTCGCCTGATAGCTGCAGCTTTGCGCCGACCTTGTCCGGCAGGCTGTCATAGGCCGATAGAACAGATTGTGCCTCGCCGACGAGCGCCAGCCCGGTCTGAGTAAGGCGCGGTGTCCGGGAAGATCGGTCGAACAGGTCCAGACCCCATGTTTCTTCGAGCAGACGCATTTGCTGACTGACTGCAGCGGGCGTGAGATGGGCAGCGTCAGCAGCCGCACGAAAACTTCCATGACGGTGGATAAAGACCAGAGTGCGTAATGCACGAATGCTCAAATGGGATGACCTTTGTTAAAATTGCCTAAATCAAAGGTTCATATTTTTTCGTTTTTATCAAATCCATTTTGCCTTTACCCACGACCTCACCCGCCTGCAGTTGCAATTCTAAGAGGCCGCTATGGTTGCTCCGCTCACCAACGACTACAAATTGATTGAGGCAAAGCCTTTCGCGCCCAATTTGGGGGCAGAAATCTATGGCGTTGATCTCAGCGAGCCGGTGCCCGACGCACAATTTGCTGAGATCCGCGACGCGTTTCACAAGTATCAGGTACTGTTCTTCAAGGCGCAAAAGGAGATCCCACCAGAGCAGCACATCGCGTTTGGAAAACGGTTCGGACCTCTGCACGCCCATCCGGCCGCGCCAACCATGGCAGGCTATCCTGAGATCTTCGAGATCCATGCGACAAAGGACTCGAAGGTTGCTAATGGCGAGTTTTGGCACTCGGACGTTTCGTGTGATGAGACCCCACCGCTTGGAACAATGCTTCAAATTCACATCCTGCCCAGTTGCGGCGGGGACACCATGTTCAGCGATATGTATGCCGCCTATGAGGATCTTTCCGATCCAATCAAAACCATGCTGGGCGGGCTTTCCGCGCTCCATAGCTCAGAGCACATTTACAAGGGGCGCTACTCCGACCGGGGACGCAATGATGCGGATATCGAGTGTCCGCAGGCGGTCCATCCGATTGTGCGCACGCATGCCGAGACGGGCCGGAAGTCCCTATTCGTCAATCGGACATTCACCACCAAGATCCTCGGTCTTTCCGACAGTGAGAGCGATGCAATTCTCAATATGCTGTTTGAGCATGCGGAGCACATCAACTATCAAATCCGCTTCCGCTGGAGCCTCAATGACATGGCGTTCTGGGACAATCGCTGCTGTATGCACCGGGCGATCTGGGACTATTGGCCCGAAGAGCGGAAAGGCCGCCGCGTGACTGTCAAAGGAGAGCGGCCCGTCTAGCGAGCAAGCGCGCCTAGCAGCTTTCGCGGGACACCAACGACACGGGTAAGGTCACGAGCTTTGGTTGATCTTCGACGCTCGGTGATAGCCGGTCGGTCAGAAGGCGCGCTGCGGCGATGCCGATCTCGTAGCGATCTTGTCGGATTGTTGTGAGTGGCGGGATAAAATGTGCCGCAAGCTCGATATCATCGAACCCGATCACCGCAACATCCTTGGGAACGGAGAAGCCGCGCTTCGTCAGTTCCGAGATTAGGCCGAAAGCGATGATATCCGATGCGCAGAACAGTGCTGTTGGTCGCTCTTCCATGCCCAGCCATGCCCGTGCGGCCGCAACGCCTGCTTCGAGCGAGAAGTCACCGGGTATGATCCAGTAGTCTGGCGCAGTCAGCCCCAGGCGGCTCAGTTCAGCGATCACACCGTCGCGTCGCGCGTGGGTCAGCACGTTATCAGCCGGTCCCATGACGTGCCCGATCGCCCGGTGGCCGAGTTCATGGAAATGACGAACCGCCATTGCCGCCCCTTCGAAATTTTCGGTGCGCACGCAGGGGAATGCCTGATCCTCGGTCCATTCACAGGCATAGATGATCCGCTCGCCATGCGGAGAGTTGGAAAGGGTCTTGAGAGTTTCCTCACCAAGGGCCCCATCAAGATTGATCAGACCATCGACGCGACCGTCATCGAAGTAATCAATCAGACGCTCCCCATTGTTTTTCATCTGGCGCGTACCGGCGACAAGCATGGAAATCCCGCGCGTGGATAGGTGCTGGGCGATCCCCTCCAGGATGCCGGAGAAGAACGGATTGGCCAGATCAGGCAGCAGGACAAGGACCGAATCAGCACGTCTGGTGCGCAGGTTTCGGGCGGTTCGATTGACCCGATATCCGGTCTGTTGAACGGCATGTGCAACGCGCGCTCGCGTCGCCTCGGAGACCTTCATCGGGTGGGAAAGCGCGCGCGAGACAGTCGCTGTGGAGACGCCAGCAGCCCTCGCAACATCCTGAGCCGTCGCAACTTTTTCTGACATCAGTGCCTCCGTCGATCAACGTTAGTGTAATCGATTGCAAATTTTATTGACAAGCCACATCGGCATCAGAATGATCATGTAATCGATTGCACAAACATAAGGTGCAGCGAGGAACAAAAATTGGAACACCGTTTCCGGGAGGAATTTATGAACACTGTCTGGAAGTCCCTACTCACAGGGACAGCCTTGGTTGCAGCCGCGTCCACGCAGGCTGCGGAGTTGGAAGTCACGCATTGGTGGACGTCTGGTGGCGAAGCTGCGGCAGTTGCTGAGTTCGCTGACGCGTTCAATGGGCAGACGGAGCACACATGGGTCGACGGCGCTATCGCCGGATCCGGCGGAACTGCACGCCCGATCATCATCAGCCGTATCATCGGCGGTGACCCGATGGGGGCAACCCAGCTGAACCATGGCCGTCAGGCAGAAGAACTTATCGAAGCGGGTTTGTTGACCGATCTGACCGACGTTGCCGAAGCGCAGAACTGGCGTGAGGTCATCAATCCGCCATCGCTTCTGGACGCTTGCACCTATGAAGGCCGCATCTATTGCGCGCCGGTGAACATCCACTCCGCCCAATGGATCTGGCTGTCCCATGGTGCGTTCGACGCCGCAGGTCTTGAGGTTCCGTCGGATTGGAATGAATTTGTGGCCGCAGCACCCACACTGATGGAAAACGGCATTGTGCCGTTGGCAATGGGTCAGCAGGGTTGGCAGCAAAACCTTGCATTCGGCACGATCACAATCGCCGTGGCAGGCATTGATGCTTGGCGCGAGGTCTCAGTGAACCGCAATGCCGAGGTCGCGGCTGGTCCTGAGTATACCGCAGTTTTCGAAGCCGTCGCGGATGCACGCGAATTGGCGCGAGACAGCAACGTTCAGGATTGGAACCTTGCCACCAACATGGTCATCACCGGACAGGCTGGTGCCCAGATCATGGGCGACTGGGCGCAGGGTGAGTTCCAGATTGCCGGACAGGTTGCGGGCGAAGACTATACTTGCCTGCCCGGCCTTGGCCTGAACGAGATCATCGATACAGGGGGCGATGCCTTCTATTTCCCAGTTGTTGAGGATGCGGAAGTACAGGCAGCACAGCTGGAGCTGGCCGAGCTTCTCGTCTCTCCGGAAGTCCAGGTTTCGTTTAACCTTGCCAAAGGATCTCTCCCGGTCCGTGGCGATATTGACCTGAGCACTGCGAATGACTGCATGCAGAAGGGTCTTGAGATCCTTGCAGCAGGCAATGTTCTACCGTCGGGTGATATGAACCTGAGCGCCGATACGCAGACGCAGATCGAAGATCTGATGGCTGAGTTCTGGTCCTCGGATCTGCCCGCGGCAGAAGCGCAAGCGCGCTATGTCGATATCATCGCAAGCGCTGACTAAGCGTTTGGGCAAGGTACGTGTCCCGGCAGTGATGGCTGCCGGGACATACCGAAACGGGCGGAGACACGCCCGGCGGGGAGCATCACATGACCACCACATCGCAAGATGACGCCAGAGCTGCGCGCAGACCAATCAGGCTGTTTCGCAATCCAATGGCAAAAATCGCATCGATCCCGATGATATTAACGGCCCTCGTGGTCTTTGTCGGGGGGACAGCGTGGACCGTCGTCTACTCATTCACAGACTCGCGGCTGTTGCCCCGCCTCAACTTTGTGGGCCTTGATCAATACGAACGGTTGTGGTCGACGCGCCGTTGGCTGATCTCAATTGAGAACCTTGCGATATACGGCATATGCAGTCTGATCCTGACGCTGCTGATCGGCTTCACCCTCGCAGCAATGCTCGACCGGAAAATTCGGGGCGAGGCGGTGTTCCGTTCTATCTTCCTCTATCCCTTCGCATTGTCCTTCGTGGTGACGGGTCTTGCGTGGCAATGGATCCTCAACCCGGATTTCGGCTTGCAGGAAGTCGTGCGCCGCATGGGGTGGGAGGGCTTCACTTTCGACCCGCTCAACAATCCCGACATCGTAATGTTCGGCCTGCTCATCGCAGGACTGTGGCAGGGAACAGGCCTGATCATGTGCATCATGCTGGCGGGTCTTCGCGGAATTGATGAGGACATCTGGAAGGCAGCCAAAGTGGATGGGATCGGCACCGTAAAAACTTACGTCCGCATTATCATTCCGATGATGCGCCCTGTCTTCATCACGGCCCTCGTACTGATCGCTTCGGGCATCATCAAACTCTACGATCTGGTTGTCGCGCAAACCAATGGCGGGCCGGGCATCGCGTCAGAGGTTCCGGCAAAATACGTGATCAACTACATGTTCCGCGCGCAGAATCTTGGGCAGGGGTTTGCGGCATCCACGATGATGCTGGTGTCCGTCATCATCATACTGGTTCCTTGGGCTTACCTCGAATTCGGAGGCAAGAAACGTGACTGATCAATCCGTTATCGAGCCGTCCGGCTCTAAACCGAGCAAGCGTTTCTCTCGCGGGAACATCATTCTCTACGGCACGCTCATCGTCGTTTCGATGTACTACCTACTCCCGCTTTATGTGATGATCGTAACCTCGCTGAAGGGCATGCCGGAAATCCGCCTGGGCAATGTGTTCGCCCCCCCGATTGAGATCACATTCGAACCTTGGGTGCGGGCCTGGGCAGAGGCTTGCACAGGTATCAATTGCGATGGCCTTAGCCGCGGGTTTTGGAATTCCGTAAACATTCTGATCCCCTCTGTCGTGCTCTCCATCGCGATTGCCAGCGTGAACGGCTACGCCTTGGCGCACTGGAAATTCAAAGGGTCAGAGACGTTTTTTACCATCCTGATCATCGGGGCCTTCATCCCGTATCAGACGATGCTCTACCCCATCGTGATATTGCTCAGAGAGATCGGTTTGATGGGCGATCTGGCCGGTTTGGTTTTGGTTCACACCGTCTTTGGTATGCCAATTCTGACCCTTCTGTTCCGCAACTACTTCACATCGATCCCTGAGGAACTTTTCAAGGCCGCGCGTGTGGACGGAGCGGGCTTTTGGGGGATCTATTTCCGGATCATGCTGCCAATGGCGCTGCCCATATTCGTCGTTGCGATCATTCTGCAGGTGACGGGCATCTGGAACGATTTCCTTTTCGGAGTGATTTACACCAAGCCTGAGACCTATCCGATGACCGTGCAGCTCAACAACATCGTCAATTCGGTACAGGGTGTGAAGGAATACAACGTCAACATGGCCGCGACACTGCTCACCGGTCTGGTTCCGCTCATCATCTATTTCATCTCCGGTAAGCTGTTCGTGCGCGGCATCGCTGCCGGCGCGGTCAAAGGGTAATCCGATGTCCTCTGTCTCCATACGAAATCTCGACCTCAGCTTTGGCGCGGTCGATGTTCTCAAAAACCTGAATCTGGAAATTGCAGAAGGGGAGTTTCTGGTCCTGCTCGGGTCATCGGGCTGTGGTAAGTCAACGCTGCTGAACTGTATAGCCGGGTTGATCGACGTATCTGGCGGTCAGATTCACATCTCTGGCCGCAATGTGACGTGGGAAGAACCCTCGGATCGTGGCATTGGCATGGTCTTCCAATCCTACGCGCTCTATCCGCAGATGACGGTCGAGGGAAATCTCAGCTTTGGTCTGAAAAATCAGCGGATGCCAAAGGACCAAATCGCCCAACGCGTCGCCCGTGCGGCAGAGATTCTGCAAATCGAACCACTTCTAAAGCGGAAGCCCGGCGCTCTGTCTGGCGGTCAACGTCAGCGCGTTGCCATCGGCCGGGCGCTTGTTAGGGAAGCGGATGTCTTTCTGTTCGACGAACCGCTCTCGAACCTTGATGCAAAGCTGCGAACCGATCTGCGCGTTGAGCTGAAAGCCCTGCACAAACAGCTGAAAAACACCATGATTTACGTCACGCATGATCAGGTGGAGGCCATGACACTTGCCGATCGTATCGCGATCATGCGTGACGGAAAGATCCAGCAGCTCGACACGCCTTCCGTGATCTACGGAAAGCCACGCAACAAATACGTTGCTGATTTCATCGGTTCACCTTCGATGAACTTCTTTGAAGGCGATCTGAGCGCAGAGGCAGGTAGCTGCGTCTTCGAAGGTCCGGATTTCACACTTCCGCTGACATCCTATGAGTTTGAAACCCCTCAGATCGGTCGCCGGAAGGCGTGGCTCGGTCTGCGCCCGGAACACATCGTGACAGGTGAAGCGGCGGCAGCCGCCGACCTGTCGGCAGATACTATCGTTGATATTGTTGAGCCGATGGGCTCAGACACGTTGGTTTGGGTGAACTTTGGCGGCAAGCCAATCCGGGTGCGAACAGATGGGCAAAGCGATCTGGAGCCGGGCGACACATTGCGCATCGGACTTCAATCCGCCCGCGCTTCCATTTTCGATCATCAATCTGAAGACCGGCTATGAGCACCGGCCAATTCCAGGACAAATAGCATGACTGCATCATTGCAACTCTATTCCATGCGCAATGGCGAGGATTTCGCCACTCTGTTGCCAAAGCTACCCGCGCTGGGGATCACGAAAGTCGAAGCCTATGGTGCCGTCTTTGAAGCACCCGACGCGTTCGTTCGTGCAGTAAACGACTCGGGGTTGGAAATGCCAGGATGCCATATGGGCCTCGACTACATTCAGTCAGACCCCTCAGCAGCTGTTGCAGTGGCGCAGACCCTCGGTGCGAAGCAGGTTTTCGTGCCCTACCTCGACGCGGCACAGCGACCGACCGACGCGGCGGGCTATGCCGCATTTGCCAAGGAAGTCTTTGCGACCGGTGCCCCATTTCGGGACGCGGGTATTACTTTCGGTTGGCACAATCATGATTTCGAGCTTCGTGCGTTGGACGATGGCTCGATCCCGCTGGACGTTATGTTTGAAGCGGCACCAGAGCTTTCCTGGGAGGGGGATCTCGCGTGGGTCATCGTCGGGGGCGGTGATCCACTCACCTACATCAACAAATACAGCGCGCAGCTGGCGGCCATTCACGTGAAGGACATTGCGCCGAACGGCGAGAATTTGGACGAGGATGGTTGGGCTGACCTGGGGCAGGGAACTGTGGATTGGACTGCGCTGATCGCTGCGTGTCGCAGGCTGCCGCAGGAAATCGAATATGTCCTTGAGCACGACAATCCAAGCGATCCGATGCGATATGCGACGACATCGGCCGCCGCCTTTGCCAAGGTTTGGGAGAACACGAATGTCTGAGCTTATCGGTGTTGGCATCATCGGATGCGGGAACATCTCCACTGCATATTTGCGCCTGGCCAGCCTGTTTGCGGGCTACGAAGTGCGTGCGGTGGCGGATCTCAATATCGAAGCGGCGAAGGCGCAGGCTGAAGCCTTCGATGTTCGGGCGGAGACGGTCGACGATCTGCTCGGCGCTGCGGACATTGATCTGATTGTTAACCTGACGATCCCTGCCGCGCACGCGGCGGTCTCGAAAGCCGCGCTTGAAGCTGGCAAGCACGTATACTCGGAGAAACCGTTTGTTCTGAGCGTCGACGAGGGTGAGGAGCTCGCCAAACTTGCTGCAGCAAATGGTTTGCGAGTGGGTTCCGCCCCAGACACGTTCTTGGGCGCATCCCACCAACTTGCACGTCATTTGGTCGACAGTGGCCAGATGGGTCGGATCACCTCTGGAACCGCAATGGTCATGAGCCCCGGAATGGAAAGCTGGCATCCAAATCCGGACTTCTTTTTCCAACCGGGCGCAGGACCAGTCCTTGATATTGGCCCCTACTACATCTGCAATCTTGTTCAGCTGTTGGGGCCTGTTGCGTCCGTCACCGCATTTACGGGGGCCGCCAGTGACACAAGGACGATTGGAAATGGCCCCCGGCAGGGGGAGACGGTTCCAGTCGAGACGCCGACGACAATCCACGCGGTGCTGCGCTTTCACAGCGGCGCAATCATCACCTTGATCGGAAGCTGGGATGTTTGGAGTAATGAGCACAATAATATGGAGCTCTATGGTACGGACGGTACGATGTATGTGCCTGACCCCAATTTCTTCGGCGGGGATCTTCGGATCACAGCTAAGGCGGATGCCGTGGCTACCCCGGCATGGTCACATCCATTTGGCGTTGCGAATGATGGTGATCATGCAAATTACCGCGGCGCCGGATTGGCGGACATGGTCCAGGCCATTGCGCAGGGCCGCCCGCATAGATGCTCGCTGGAGTTTTCGCTGCATGTGGTTGACGTGATGACCTCAATCTTGCGTGCGGGTGAGACGGGTCAGGTGGAACAGATCAGCACAAGCTGTGACCGGCCGGACGCGCTGACCCCGGACGCAGCACAGGCCCTGATGGCTTGAAGACATAAGACTTGCGGAGGCTCGAATGCCGAATTCCATTAAGGGCCCAGCCCTATTTCTTGCCCAATTTCTTGATGACAAAGCGCCGTTTAACTCCCTGCCATCTATCGTGAAATGGGCAGCGGATCTGGGCTACAAGGGTGTACAGATCCCAACTTGGGATACTCGCCTGATGGACCTCTCACTTGCCGCGGAAAGTAAGGACTATTGCGACGAACTTGCCGGTTTGTGTGCTGAACATGGTGTCGAGATTACCGAGTTGTCGACACACCTGCAGGGCCAGTTGGTCGCGGTGAATCCGGTTTATGATGAAGCTTTCGATGCCTTCGCGCCCGAAGAGGTTCGCGGCAACCCAGCGATGCGACAAGCCTGGGCTGTGGACCAGGTGAAGATGGCGGCCAGGGCGTCGCGCAATCTGGGCCTCGACGGTTCGGTGAGTTTTACCGGCTCACTTGCCTTTCCGTTCCTCTACCCCTGGCCACAGCGTCCCGCCGGTCTGGTTGAAGAGACGTTTGCAGAACTTGCGCGCCGTTGGCGGCCGATACTTGATGTCTACGATGAAAACGGCGTGGATGTAGGCTACGAGATCCATCCAGGTGAAGACGTATTTGACGGTGCGACGTTCGAACTCTTCCTGCAGGCACTGGACGGCCACCCAAGGTGCCGCATCAACTATGATCCATCGCATTTTCTGTTGCAGCAGCTCGACTACCTCGCCTTCATCGATATTTATCATGAACGGATCAGCGCCTTTCACGTGAAGGATGCAGAGTTCAATCCAGACGGACGGCAAGGGGTGTATTCCGGGTATGCGAACTGGACCCAGCGCGCTGGGCGGTTCCGGTCGCTGGGCGACGGTCAGGTCGATTTCCGCGGCATATTCTCGCGCCTCGCGACCCATGGGTTCGATGGCTGGGCGGTTCTGGAATGGGAGTGTTGCTTGAAACATCCTGAGCAGGGCGCGGCAGAGGGCGCGCCTTTCATTGCGGATCATATTATCCGCATGACCGACAAGGCGTTTGACGATTTTGCCGGTGCCCAAACGGATACGGCGCAGTTGCATCGCATGCTGGGTATCTCATCATGAGACCGATCCGGCTGGGCATGGTTGGTGGCGGCGAAGGTGCCTTCATCGGTGGCGTCCATCGCATGGCGTCGCGTTTGGATGGGCGGTTCAGTCTTGTGGCCGGCGCGCTGTCCTCGGATGCAGACCGCGCGGCGCGCTCTGCGCTGGCTATCGGCATTTCTGCTGATCGGTCATACAGCAATTTCCACGAGATGGCGGCGGCTGAAGCCGCGCGCGCCGATGGGATCGAAGCTGTTTCGATCGTGACACCAAATCATCTGCATGGCGAAATTGCGACCGCCTTTCTGACTGCGGGGATTCATGTAATTTGCGACAAACCGCTGACGGCGACCTTGGCCCAAGCGGAAGCGCTTGCCAAAGTGGCGGAGGGCGCAGATGCGAAGTTCTTTCTGACCCACAATTACACCGGCTATCCGATGGTCCGTCAGGCACGGCAGATGGTCGAAGATGGGCTGCTTGGACGCCTTCGGATTATTCAGGCGGAGTACCTCCAGGATTGGTTGAGCGACACGCCGGATCCAGACAATAAGCAGGCGGCATGGCGAACGGACCCGATACAGGCTGGCGGCGGCGCGATAGGCGACATCGGGACACATGCTTATAATTTGGCCTGTTTCGTAACTGGAGAGCTGCCGACAGCGCTGTGTGCGACCCTGTCAACATTCGTGCCCGGCCGGCAGGTTGACGACGATGCGCGGGTTCAAATGCGTTATGCCAGTGGCGCGCAGGGCCACCTTTGGGCCAGTCAGGTGGCCACGGGAAATGAGAATGCGCTGACTTTGCGCCTTTATGGTGAGTTGGCAGGATTGTCGTGGTCACAAGAGGCGCCCAACAGCCTGACCTACACTCCGTTCGGGCAACCTTCGCAGATCATCACACGCGGCGGAGCGGGCGCGGGCATGGCGGCGGAGGCGGTGACCCGAATTCCCGCGGGTCATCCCGAGGGCTATCTGGATGCCTTTGCTACGCTTTATCGCGAGGCGGCAGATGCGATTGAGGGACATCCACCTTCAACGCTCATCGGTCTCGATCAAGGCATGGCAGGGGTGCGCTTCATCTCCACCTGTCAGGCGTCGAGCGCTGCTGGTGGAGCGTGGCGAGAGCTCTAAATGGCATGACTAGAGCACGCGCGACAGAAATGCCTTCGTGCGTGCTTCTCGGGGGGCCGTGAATAGCTTCGCTGGTGGCCCCTGTTCCAGAATGCGGCCAGCGTCCAGAAAACACACTTTGTCAGCTAGCTCGCGAGCGAACCCCATTTCATGGGTCGCGAGTACCATGGTCATGCCTTGCTGGCGTAGGTCGCGAAGGACATCAAGCACCTCGCCAACGAGTTCCGGATCAAGGGCGCTCGTGATTTCGTCGAACAACATGATCTCTGGCGCCATGGCGAGCGCGCGGATGATTGCCACGCGTTGCTGTTGTCCACCAGAGAGCTGATCGGGGTAATGATCCATACGGTCGCCCAGCCCGAACCGCTCAAACAACGCTGTGATCTTCGGCCGGAGTGCATCCCTGGTGTGGCCGTGGACACGACGCGGTGCCAGCATGACGTTCTCTGCGGCTGTCATATGCGGGAACAGGTTGTAGCTTTGGAACACGATCCCGATCTTTTGACGTACGGGTTGGGCGTCGAGACCCGGTTCCGAGATGTCCGAGCCATCCAGCCAGATTGAGCCGTCATCAATCGGCTCAAGCAGGTTCATGCAGCGCAGCAGCGTCGACTTGCCAGAGCCAGACGCACCGATGAGGCAGACCATTTCGCCATCGGCGACATCGAGATCGATCCCGTTGCAGACATCGACATCGCCAAATCGTTTGCGCACACCGCGCAGGGAAAGCTTCGCCATCATCGTCTGGCTCGGTTTTGCTTATTCATCAGATAATCTGCATAGCGTGTCGCGGGGATCGTGAGCGCAAGGAAAATCAGCGCAGCCCCGACATAAGGTGTGAAGTTGGCATAGAGTGATTTGTAGACACCCGCTTGACGAAAAATCTCGACCGGGCCGATGAACGACAACAGCGCCACGTCTTTTTGCAGAGCAATGAACAGGTTCATATTGGCGGGCACGACATTTCGGATGGCTTGGGGCAGCACGACATATCGCATCGTGTCCCGTTCACTCAGCCCCAAAGAGGCAGCGGCACTGCGTTGAGATTGATGGATCGAGTCGATGCCCGATCTTAAGACCTCAGCCACGTAGGCTGAATAGACCAGCACCAACGCCAGGGTTCCCCAGATGTAGGGGCTGTTCCATGGTCGCGGCAGCCCAAGGCCAGGAATGCCGAAACCAATGATGTAGATCACGAGAACGACCGGGAGACCGCGGAACACGTCCGTGTATGCGATCCCGAACAGTCGTAGGGGAAAGAGCGCAGGAGAGCGGGTATCGCGACACAGCGCTATCGCGAGCCCGACAATTGCGATGAGCGGTGCCGACCACGCAAAGATCGCGACGTTCAGGACAAATGCCTCAAGCAGCCCGGGAAATGTCGCTGCAAAAACACGCCCGTTGAAGAAGGCGCGCTGGACGCTTTCCCAACCGGGTGCAAGTGGTACGAGAACTACAATTGCGCCAAGGACAGCAAGGGTTGAGAGCAGTGCAACCCGGTTGGACCGTTTCCGTACGCCCGCTTCGTAGAGTTCGCGGCGCGTTGGCGCGGTCGCTGCATGGGCAACCGCGCTCGGCTTATGCGATGTTTCGCTCATTTATTCGATGACGGGTACGCCGGTTGCATCGGCCAGCCACTGCGCTTCGATTGCGGCCAGTTCGCCACTTTCATTCAGAGCCGCGATTGCGGCATCCACGCACTCCTTAAGCGGGTTCCCATCCTCCATCAAAAGGCCGAATTGATCGGGCGTCTCAGATTGCTCTGCGGGAAACTGGCCCAAGAGCGCGCCGCCTTCTACAACCACGGCTGAGAGGTAGAGCGCTGTTGGTAGATCATAGAGCGCGGCGTCGATCTGACCTGCCATGATTGCGGCGTTCACATCCGCGTTGTCGTTGTAGAGCAGCGGATCGCTATCGGGTTGGATCACGTCGCTCAGCAGCGGAAGGGCAGTGGTGGTTGCGACTGCGCCCCATTTGAGGTTGCGCAAACTCTCTAGCGAAGCCTCGGCGCCTGCATCGATCACAGCTTGTGTCGTGAGAACAGCCATCGCAGAGGTGTAATAAGGTGCGCTGAAATCCACCATCTCGTCCCGCTCGGGCGTGATGGAGTATTGCTGCATGTTGAAGTCAAAATTCTTCGCTCCGGGCTGGATCGCTTCATCAAAGCTGGTGCGGACCCAGGTCACGGCATCTGCTGCGAACCCCATCTCTGCGGCGATTGCATAAGCGACTGCGGCTTCAAAACCTTCACCACTTTCAGGATCATCATTCATGACCCAAGGATAATATGCCGGGTTTCCCGTAGCGATGGTCAGAACACCATCGGTCAGCGTGTTGCCAGTTGCACAGCTCGCGTGACCATCAGCCAATCCGGCAGTGGAAGTCAGAACAAAGGCCAGGCTTGCAGTCGCGATCGTTTTCATGGGGCAATCTCCACTGTTGAGAACTTTGAGGAGGTTCATATGTCCGCTGCTGAATGTCGAGTCCCGGTCTAAAGTTCACCTGAATTGGCGCGCGTAGATGCTTCAGCGATGGGCGTCGTTCGTTCGATCTTGAACGCCTGCCATATCTCGTTAGCTTCCATCCGATGATCGGAACCGTACATACCCGCACTGCGCTAAGGCGATTGGGCCTTCTGGGTCTTTTCGTGGCGGTGCTTTGGGGAATTCAGGTTCTGAACTGGTTATCAGGATACTACCTGAACTTGGCGTTCGGTCTGATCCCGCGGCATGTGTCGGGGCTCGATGGTGTTGTCGGGATGCCTTTGCTGCACGGAAACTTCGCCCATTTGACCGCGAACACGCCTCCCATTCTTATCATGGGCACGCTGCTGGCCGTAACCGCGACCCGCGCCTTGCGGGAGGTAAATGCTGTGATCGTCGGGCTGGGCGGCGCGCTTGTCTGGTTATTTGGAAGCTCTGCAATCCATGTCGGTGCATCGGGGCTTATATTTGGCTGGTTTGGCTTTCTGATCGTGCGCGGTTTCGTGGATCGGTCGGTGGTTACGCTTGTCTCGGCGCTGATTATTGGCCTGCTATATGGCTCCTTTGTATGGGGTGTACTGCCCGGGCAGGTTGGCATTTCCTGGGAAGCGCATCTGTTTGGCGCGATTGCGGGTGCCGTCGCGGCGATAGTCATCCGGGTCCATGTTCACGCCCCACGCTTACGTGACGTAGAGCGAGACTGATCAGCCGGCCGCTTTGTAGTGCCTGAGCCCTGATTGATACTTTCCGTCTTGAAATACGGCTGTTAGTTTCGCTCAAAGGAGTGACTATGGAACCTACAGCACTGACACTGGAAATGATGGTGGTTCTTGGGCTGCTGGCATTCACAGTGTTCCTGTTCGTTTCAGAAATCATCCGGATCGACCTCGCCGCGATCCTCGTGATGGTGGTTCTTGGAATGCTAAGTACCGTTCCTGAACTGGCAAATCTCTCCACCCGCAGCGATCTTTTCGCGGGCTTCTCGTCAAATGCGGTGATGTCCATCATCGCTGTGATGATTATTGGGGCAGGGCTCGACAAGACCGGACTGATGTCAAAGGTCGCCTCCTTCATTCTAAAGCGTGGCGGAACGACGGAACCCAGGCTCATTCCAATCGTGTCGGGCACAGTCGGTGTGATCAGCTCATTCATGCAGAATGTTGGCGCGGCTGCGCTGTTCCTGCCTGTGATCAGCCGGATCTCAGCCAGGACCTCGATCCCGATGAGCCGTCTGGCGATGCCAATGGGATTTTGCGCGATCTTGGGCGGAACGATCACGATGGTCGGATCTTCCCCGCTGATCCTGCTCAACGACCTATTGCTTTCCGCCAATCGAACACTGCCTGCTGATCAACAGGTGGAGCCTTTTGGACTCTTTTCCGTCACACCCGTTGGGCTGATGCTGGTGAGTACGGGCGTGCTCTATTTCGTGTTGCTCGGCCGCTGGATCCTCCCAGGCCGGCGCGGCCGTGGAGAGGATGCAGGCGCGGCAAGGTCCATGCAGACCTATGTAGAAAATACATATGGTTTGAGGGCGGATATATTTGAGGTGCGCGTACCCGAAGGGTCGCTGCTGATCGGACAAACCCTGTCCGACATCATGTTTGCCCACCATCTCTATATTCTTGGAACGTCCCACAAGGGCCACAAGGTGATTGCTCCGATGGCCGATACGGTCATCGAAGCCCCCGCACGTCTTGCTGTGCTTGGCCTTCGGCGGGTGGTTTGCGAGGAATTTACGGAGCCGTATGGTCTTCAGATCCTTCCCGAACTCGATGTTTTCGCCGATGATTTTGCCGCCACTGAGTCCGGCGTGGCTGAAGTGGTGGTTCCGCCTGGTTCGAGTGTGATTGGTCAATCGCCGATCGAGTTGCGCCTTCGCCAAACCCACGGCTTGTCCATTCTTGCGATCCATCGCGGCGAAGAAACGATGAGCCATGTCGAGACAGATGATCATGTGGCGACCCATATCGGAGAGGTGAACCTGCAGGCCGGCGATACGTTGGTCGCGCATGTGCAGTGGTCGCGCCTGACAAGGATGAAGTCGGACCAGAACTTCGTTGTCGTCACATCGGACTTCCCTCAGGAAGAATTGCGTCCGCAGAAGGTCTATTGGGCGCTGGGCTTCTTTCTGATGACCCTTGGACTTATCCTGTTCACGGACTTGCTCCTATCTTTGGCGCTGCTGGCCGGAGCGACCGGTATGGTCCTGTCGCGCGTTCTCTCGATCGACGAGGCCTATGATGCCGTGAGTTGGAGCACTGTTTTTCTGCTCGCGTCGCTTATTCCACTTGGGCTGGCGGTTCAGAATACAGGCACGGCTGCATGGATCGCGGAACAGATATTGGCCTTGCTTGACGGGTGGCCAATCTGGTCGCTTCAAGCAGGCCTCGCCATCCTTGCCACGGTTTTCACGCTGGTAATGTCAAATGTCGGTGCGACGGTTTTGCTGGTGCCGCTTGCAATTTCCATCGCGATTTCAGCAGGCGGTGATCCCGCGATCTTCGCACTCACCGTCGCAATCTCGACGTCAAACTCCTTCCTGATCCCCACGCACCAGGTCAATGCCTTGATCATGGGCCCCGCAGGTTACCGCGTTGTCGATTTTGTCCGCTCAGGCGGCATTATGACGGTCCTGTTCCTGATCGTGTCGATGATCGGCCTCAATATCTTCTTTTGAGGATATGAGACTGTCGCCAATGTCACCCTCTTAGACGTAACTTTCGCTTCGTCACCTAAGGCCGCGGGCGAATTGGGTGCGAATGTCATAGGTCTCCGCATCCCTAGCCTTCAAGGGAGCATGGGTTCCCATTCGCTTCCGGGGCCAGAAAAGATTTTCCCATCCGCTTGCGCCTTAGACGCGTGCAACTCGTACAGATACGGTCTGCCAACGAGATGCTGGATCGCTCTCTGAGATCGTCGTCTAGTCTAGCTAACGGCCTCAGCGATAGACCTGATCTTCGGTCGGAAAGCTGCGGGATCTTACGTCATCGGCGTATTGCTCAACCGCGCGCTCGATTTGCCCCAACAGATCGCCATAGACCTTCACGAATTTTGGCGGGGTCGGGTTGAGACCCAGCATATCCTCCAGCACAAGGATTTGGCCGTCACATTCGACGCTTGCGCCAATTCCGATGGTTGGAATTGCGATCTCAGCTGTAATGCGAGCAGCGAGCGGTTCGACCATACCTTCCAGTACGAGAGCGAAAGCCCCTGCATCGGCGACTGCTGCGGCGTCGGCCTGATGTGCGGCCCAGCTTTCCTCGTCTCGTCCTTGCGTCTTAAAGCCGCCCATAACGTGGCTCGACTGCGGTGTGAGACCGATATGGGCCATCACGGGAATGCCGCGCTCTGTCAGGAAGCGGATGGTTTCGGCCATGCGCGCGCCGCCTTCGAGCTTCACCGCCCCGCAGCCTGTTTCCTTCATGATCCGTGCGGCGTTCCGGAATGCGATTTGTGGGCTCTCCTCATAGCTGCCAAAGGGCATATCCACCACGATCAGCGCGCGCCGCGTGCCGCGCACAACCGCTCGTCCGTGCATGATCATCAGATCCAGGGGTACACCGACCGTGGTTTCCATCCCATGCATCACCATGCCGAGGCTATCGCCGACCAGGATGAAATCTGCAAACTTGTCCACAATCGCTGCGGTATGCGCGTGATAGGAGGTGAGCGAAACGATCGGATCGCTTCCCTTGCGCGACGTGATCGCGGGGACTGTGATACGGCGGATGGGTTTAGCGCTCTGCGTGCTCATGGCGACACCTCGCATTGATCGATTAGAAGGACTCCGCCAAACTCGGCAGATATCAGGATGGCAATCTTTCGGTCGACAGGACCGCTGAGGGGGCTGAGGGTTTCCGCTTCGACGATATCGAGACCGCGCAAGGTCGCACGAGGGCTGGCCTTGATCGTTCTACGGAGAGCCTCGGCCAATGCCTCGACCGTCGTACCAGCTGCAACCAATTCTTGCGCCTGCATTAGCGCGCGGCTCAGAACAACGGCCTCGGCGCGATCCTCTGGTGTCAGCCTTACGTTCCGAGATGACATGGCAAGTCCATCCGGTTCCCGGACCGTTGGCACGGCGTGGATCTCTATCGGGAAATGCAAATCGTTTGTCATACGACGAATGACCTGAAGCTGCTGGTAGTCTTTTTCCCCGAAATAGGCGGCGTCAGGCAGCGTTATGTTGAAAAGTCTTGCGACAACAGTTGCCACTCCGCGGAAGTGCCCCGGTCTGACCTTTCCGTGCAGCATATTGGCGAGCGTCACCGTTTCGACAATCGTGTCGTCGCCCGGTGGATAGATCGTCGCGACTTCAGGCAGGAACAGCGCATCGACGCCTTCCGCCTCCAACAAGTTGATATCCCTGATGTCGTCGGACGGGTAGTGCGCCAGATCGGCGACCTCCCCGAACTGTGTCGGGTTGACGAATATGGTAGCGATGACCCGGTCATTGTCGCGGCGGGCGGCACGCATCAATGTCAGGTGCCCTTCATGCAGCGCACCCATGGTCGTGACCAGCCCGACACGCTCGCCAGCTCTTCGGTAGTTCGCAACAATGGCCCGGATTTCGGCTACTGACTTGCAAATTTCCATACGCTCAACCTTCGCAATCTGCGTGGCTGTAGTGAGTGCACGATTGCCCAGCTCAGGTCCACCCGACTCGCTGCGTCAGATGGAACGAACCAGGCCTAAGTTGCGATTGCTACGGTGTCTCAATCAAAGCGCGCCCGGAGATCATGCGGTTCATTCCCTTCAGCTGATTGCGAGAGCCTGAGGCCGTGAGGCAAGGGCAAACATGGGTACGCGCAATCGAAACGCATTCTTGTGACACGCACATGCATGAAATACGCATGAAAAACCTTCACAGTTTTGGTCTATGTGCGCTCAGTCTGATTTTAGTGCAGCAAGGCTGACAGTGGGCTGTTTTCCTATCGTCCAGAGTGCACTGCCAATCGTTGGTGTGAAGAACGCTTGCGGTGCTGCAGAGAATGGTTGACCCAGCCCCCTGAAATCAGGCCAGTGAGGTGTTAGTAATCCGTCCGAGTAGAGGATGGACTATGAAACGCAGATTTTCAGATGAACAGATCCTTGGAATGATCAAGGAATACGAGGCAGGCGTGAAAGCGCAGGAGCTGTGCCGTAAGTACGGGATCAGCGATGCCACGTTCTACATCTATGGATGTCTCTCCCGTTGCAAGGTTTCTTCGGTCCTGATTTGACGGCGTTTCCCTGGTTGCAAACATCTATCCGGCGTCGCCGTTGGATGGCGCGCCCAAATGGGAATTCCGCGTGGTGAGCCTCAACAAATGGTCGGCCTCAGTAGGCCATTATAAAAGCCAGGTTCCTCACACACCGGAGTTTGCCGGTCGGTTCATTTCCTTGGTCGTCTTGCAATCCTTGTCTCACGCTCAGACATGAGCGCGGAACTCTTCGTTTCTGCGCAACATCGCCCAAATGATGCGTGCGTTCTTGTTGGCGACGGCGACAGATAGCTCTGTTCATACCGCGCCGCTCACGGATCGAGTTGACCCACCTGCTGAAGGCGTCGGTTCGGCCTTGCGACACGCGGACAACAGAACGGGCCCCATGGATTAGTAGGGTTCGGAGGTGCTTGTCTCCGCGTTTGCTGATGCCCATCAGAAGGCGTTTGTCACCGCTGGAATGCTGCCTGGGCACAAGTCCCATCCAGGCCGCCATATGCCGCCCATTCTTGAACTCTTTGCCGTCACCAACTGCAGCGATGACCGCAGTCGCAGTCTTGGAGCCGACGCCGCAAATCTGGGCGATCCGTTGGCAATCTGGATTGGCCCGGAAGACCTGATCGATGCGCCTGTCGAAGGCTTTGATCCGCGTATCAAGTTGAAGCATAAACTCGAACAGATCGGCGATAATCTCCCGGGTCATCTCCGTCAGACCGTTAGATTGATCCTCAAGAATCTCTGGAATGCGCTGCCGCGCACGCCCCAAGGTCAAAGGGATGGTGACGCCTCTGTCCAGTAAGAGGCCCCGCATTTGGCAGGCTAAGGCAGTGCGATGGTTCACGAGTCGCCGTCGTGCGCGATGCAACGCCTGAATGTCCTGCTGCTCTTCATTCTTGGGCGGTACGAACTTCATGTTTGGCTGCATCAGCGCAGTACAAATGGCTTCTGCGTCGTTGCGATCATTTTTCTGATGTTTGAGGAACGGTTTGACATATTGGGGCGCGATGACTTTGACCCTATGGCCGAGGGCTTCGAACTGGCGCTGCCACCAGAACGCGCCCGTGCAGGCCTCGATCCCAATCATGCAAGTGGGCACATCAGCCAACTCGGCAAGCAATGCCTCCCGACGAAGTCGTTTCTTGAATACCGCATTGCCCTCAGCATCGACGCCATGAAGCTGGAACACGTTCTTGGCCAGATCGATCCCCATAAATGCTATCGTCATCTCTTCCTCCAAATTTGCTGTGACACCCTCACAGCGTCGCGGTTGGAGGGAGAGACATCCATCCCATTAACTGGCGCTCGAAGTATGGCGGCATGGAGGTGTCTGATGCCAGACGGCTGAAGGCGCTGGAAGCGGAGAACGCGAAGTTGAAGAAGATGCTGGCGGAACAGATGCTTGATGTCGCCACGTAGAAAGAGATGCTGGGAAAAACTTCTGAGGCCCGGTTCGAGGCGGCGAGCCGTGGACTGGGCGATGAAGGAAAAGAGCTACTCGCAACGGCGGGCCTGTGCCTTGGCCGGGATCGATCCGCGTGTGTATCGGCGGCACCCGAAGCGGCCGGAGGACAAAGATCTGCGCCAGCGGCTGCGGGAGCTGTCGGCTGCGCGGCGTCGATTTGGATATCGCCGCTTGCACATCCTGCTGAAGCGCGAGGGCTGGGAAGTGAACTGGAAGAAGCTCTATCGGATCTACCGCGAAGAAGGGTTAACAGTGCGTAAACGAGGGCGGACGCAAGCGTGCTATCGGCACAAGGGCACCGATGGCGATCCCGCAGGGGCCAAACCAGCGGTGGAGCCTGGACTTCGTGTCAGACACGCTTTCCGAGGGACGCAGGTTCCGCATCCTAAACGTGATCGACGACTTCAGCCGGGAATGCCTGGCCTCGGTTGTCGATACGTCGCTGTCGGGCGTGCGTGTCGCTCGGGAGCTGGACCGGATTGCCGAGATGCGAGGCTACCCATACATAGTGGTGTCCGACAACGGAACTGAGCTCACCTCGAATGCGATCCTAACGTGGCAGGAGGATCGACAGGTCGAATGGCACTACATCGCACCGAGCAAACCGATGCAGAACGGCTTCGTAGAAAGCTTCAACGTCCGCCTGAGGGACTCGTGTCTGAACGAGCACCTCTTCGCCAACCTGCACCATGCCCGCCATTTGATTGCGGCATGGCGCGACGACTACAACCATCACCGACCCCACTCGAGCCTCGACGGGCTCACACCGTGGGAGTATCACCAACGGTGAAGAGAGGACCAAACCCTGAACAGAGCTAACCAATAAACGCGGACTCAAGGGGGAGCAGGTCAGGTACCTTAGCCTCCATCTGGGTCAGATATAAGTTCTCGTTTGCCTCATCAGAGTTTGAGACCTGCTTGATTGAGGGCTTGAGGCGTGCTCGCATTTGTGAGCTTGGGTCAGCTTTAGTCGGAGTTCGGCAGACGGTCTCTAGCAGAAACTGGCCTTGCCGTTGTCTTCTAGCAAAGCAGACTGAGCGGCCCGACTGTTTAATTTGCGAACCGAATGGATGCCACCTCATTATTGATTATTCGTGTCGGCGGATGGGAAGCTTGCTGGGCTTCAGTTGAATCCTCAAAAGAGCCTAGCACGTGGGTCAAAATTCACCTCTGCCGTGCGATCGGATCGACATTGAGGTGCGTTATCAAAATCAGAATTTTTGCCGACCTCGTGTCAATCGATACCGTGAAGCCGCTGAGATTTGTGATATCAAATAGCGTCAAATTTTGATCGAGAATGTGACTCAAAGGTACAAGGTGGCATCTCGTAAGTTAGGTGTAAATTCTATGGATGTATAGAAAATGAATAATATACACGGCCGCAAAATATTTAGCGGTATTAATTTGAATTTAATAGTGCTATCTCTTATCGTTTTATCGATATCTCTGATTTATATTTATATACCAAGAGACTATGATGAATCAATGGATTCGAGAAATTATATAAATAGGGCAAAATTTGCCGGGGCAATTCAGATACCATATTTGATTTTTGAATCGGCAAGAATATCAATTCGATTTATAAAGTCATTCCGGATTTAATATATGTTTGATGAAGATTTTAACTACGTTCCGTTGAGATCGTAAGTGGTCGATGAAGATAATGTTGCGGTTTTTTTACAGCAACAACTTCACTACTCGCTGCTGCTCTTGATGAATTTTCTGATGTTGCCGAGGTTGGTATTCGCTTCGGGACAAAGGCGATTACTCCAATTGGCGCAACAATGACGCTCGCGTTCGAGACTATGGATGGCATCGATGTTCGAGATTTCTTTGTGGCGGGGGGGGGCGAAGTCAAGTCATAGGTGGATTAGCTGCTGGCGCCGTTGTCACTGTGGTTTTCTGTCCCACAGGTCCAGGAGCAGTTGTGGCTGGAGGCGGCGCGGCTACCCTTGGTGGTATTGCTGGTGGCAACTTGGCTGGTTGCGGTTGCGATATATTGGTCGGAACTCATGTGTTGCCCGTTTCTCAGGGCTAGGTTGGCCGCAGAGATCGCCTGCAGGAAATGCGCGAACATATGGCCGCTCGCGCATCGGAGTCTGGTGAAGCGGACGGCACCGGTATTCGACCTATCTACAACCCGTTGTATCTGTCAGTCATCACTGGTGACTATATCGGAGGCATTGATAGCGCACTGACATCCTACGGATGGGGCCTCACCGATTTAGCGCGTTACCAAAGGCATAAGTCGGAAATTGATCCTCGTCGAACGTAACTCGTACGCGGTAGTTTAAATACTCCACCCCAAATCGTGTCGCAACATCACCTGTATCGGCATTAATGGTAATATCGTTCGTAGCCTTTGCAGGACCAATGGTAACTGTTCCTCTAAACGGTATCGCCGATGAAGTGACCGTAGCATCGTCAAGCCAATTACTTTTAGGATCAGCCATCTATTATCTCCTTCATTATGAAATCAATATCATCGATTTCATGTTGGTATATTCTAAATCTATAGCCATCGTTATTTCTCTCTAAATATATTTTTTCTTTGTGTTTAAAAATTCTAAATCCAAAGTTATTGTAATCACCAACAGCCCTATCCAAAAGAATGTGAAGCGATGCCCAGATTTCTCCCTTTTTTATCAAAAGAGAAGCGCTCAGAAAATTGCCAAGATATAATCCTTATCTTTCTTGAAATTAGGGAAATCCTTGCCGTATTGGAGGAATATACCCACACCTCCAGCCCACTCAGAGTGCAAAATTTCTTGACATATTTGTCAAAGGTAAAAAAAGTCTCTAATAAAATTTTCCAAATTTCGACCTCAATCAAAATTTCACCACATCTATGATGCATTTTGTCAATATTGGTAAGCAAAAAAATCAAAATCTATAAATTAGGGCAGCACTGAAGTTAGCCTAACTCAGTCTTATCGTCGCATATCGTCTAAGTCCATGTGGGCTAGGATATCTCGGTGTTCCAACGCTTGAAGCCGCCGAATTATTGTCCGGCAAAGTCTCCGAAACAGTCAACCGAATGGAGTCGACACCCACGGGTCCTAGCTATTGAGCCTGAATATGAAATGCGCATTCGAATTGTCTATGTAGCGACTGACCAGCCCATCGCTCTGCGCCGTCAGATGGCGTAGGCATGGCAGATGTTCGCAATAGGCTGTCGTTAGAACCCAACCTAGCACTTGCCCCAAACTAGGCGACGCTAGCGCGTCTCGGACCCTCAGTCAGGCAGATCTCAAACACCGAAGATGCAAACAGGAACTCATATCTGACCAGCTGAAGCCCAAAGTCTCGGGCCGTTTATCGGACGCGATACACCCCTCTTTCGGCCTCGCTTACTTCGCTCGGATCGTTTTGGCCGAAGACCGAGAGACTTCCAATTGTCTAATTGCGCCTGAGTGCGAAAGGCTGTTCGTGGTTGAAGATCGCGTCCTGACTGTCTGGCGAGGGCGCTACCCCGGGGCGTCAAGGTCCGCTTGAGGCCCTCAGCGTCGAGAGACGTGTGGCGTTTTGTTAGAGAGTTTGGGCTCCTTCGAGACATTAGTGGCACAGCAGCATTGGTTTGTCCGCGTTGAAAAGGCCATCGATCTCGGCCCTTAGCCGACCTTGGGACAGGGGGGGGCAATGTTGCACCGCAGTTTCTAAGACCAGCCATTCGCTGCAGTGCCGTCATTTGACCAACCAAGGTGAAGCTAACGGGACAAAGTATGAATTCGCTAGACGCGGGCCAATGTCTGCTTCCTGCCATTCTGTTGTTCTCGGGCTTAGATGTGACCGCGAGGGCACGGCAACCAGGCGAGTTAAATCGTGCTATGGCCAGCATACGCCACCTTCAGCTACGCAACCGGTCGAAGCGCGTGCTTATAGGTGTGCAATTGATCGACTTCCACTGCGCCAGCGACGCGGTGCAAGCGGATAGAGGCGGCGTTGCGCGTAGACACGAAGGACGTCAGCTTTTCACCACCACTCGCACCGACATCGTGCTTCACCCGGTTCACCAGCGCCTCTGCCACGCCGCGCCCGCCCCAGCGTTTTCGCACGACGATCGAATTCACCATTCCTCCGTCATACCAGTCGGCATATCCGACCAAGCGCTCCGTCTTTCGATCCAGCGCAACAAGAAATCTGGCACCGGCCTCCTTGGCGGCGCAAATCATCTTTTCCGCAGTAATGCTGGGGATATTGCCCCGGGTTGAGAAGTGAACATTGTAGAGGTTGGAAATCTGTTCGCTCCAATCGCTCTTTGAGGCGTCCCAGGCTTGAATATCCACCAAGCTGTCTAGGCCAGTCTCCACGGAGATCAGTGGCGTTTCCATCTTGAGCAGGGTCTCTGTGTGCCTGAAGCCGAGGCGGGTCAGACAGTTTGCAAGCGTGGTGTCCTTGGCAGCGACGCTCGCCGCAATCGCCTCACAGCCAGCGTCGCGAGCAGCTTCCAAGATGCGTTTGATGAGGGCCGTGCCGATGCCTTCTCGCCGCCGTGTCCCGCGAACATGGACCGTTGGGTAGGGGATCGGCACCGCGACCCGTGTCCCTTGTTCGATTACGATGGCAACAAGCTCCACATCCCGAACCAGACTGACAACACGGTTTTCCTCCGCAATGGCGATACGGTGTCTTTCAATGACCTCCGGCAAAAAGGGAGCACGCTGCTCTTCTTCAAGGCTTGCGGCAAATGCTGCAATTTCTGCATCATCCTGTGCGCCAAGCCGCGTGATCTGGAATTTCTCCATCAGTCCTGTGGGGATCATTCCAGACAAAGCGGGTTGGGCAACCGCTCCTCCGATGCGATGGCCAGCAAAGCGTAGCCAATGCCGGACAGGCCCTTCATGAACCCCGGCGCATAGTACATATCACCAGAAAACAGACGATAGCTGCCAGTGAGTGCGGCATGCTCAAGACACGCCCCCGCCCGTTGACGGGCCCTGACTTGCAGATCCTCCCGCCCCAGTGTTCGGCCGGCCTCGTCAAGGATCATGGCCTGTCCCATTGCACCGCAACACAAGTCATCAAGCTGCGTCTCGATCGAGGCGGCGAGCCGCTCATAAGCCGCGTTGGGATCCTCCGTCACCGGCAAAGTGCCTGGGGAAAGACAGCGCGCGAGAGCGACACCTCCACTTCCATGACACCACTGATCCGGGCAACCCGCCGTTTCTGGCGTCGCCTCCGCCGATCGCAGATCCGGCCAGCGGCCGCCCGATCTTGCAAAAAGGTCGGCATCGAACCGTGACGCCCGGGTGATCAAATCGTCCAGCAAGGGGCTTGGTCGCGCCTGCCGAAGCCGATCCAACGCAAAGCTTATGCCCGTTGTCCCGTGGCTAAAGCCCGTGAGTGTGCGGCCTGACTGACCCAATTCCCACAATCTATGCTTCGCACTTTCAGCGTGCTCGTGCAGCACACGCGCAGCGACTTCGGCCCGATCCAGCAGTCCTGCGTGACCAGTTCTGCGCCACAACCGAAGCAGGATCAGGATCAACCCCGCAGAGCCGCCAACGATATCGAGCAACCGATCCGATCGCAGCGTTTCCGGTGATAGTGCCATCGCGAGTGACACGGCAATAGGTGGCGTGCTTTCCCCCCGAATCTCAGCGGAACGATCGAGGCCATATGCTCCAGAGATGGGCCCTGCAAAGCCACCACTCGGCATTGGTGTATCATGACGCTGGTGTAGGCCGGCTGTGAGTGTCTGTTCGGCAGCCAGCGCCATCTCGCCAAAACGTGCTTCACCGGTAACCTTCGACAGCAAGGTAAGGAACAACGCAGGTCCAGCGAGCCCGGAATAGAGGTCCGTGTCCATCGGGCAGATATCGAAACGCTCTGCGCCTGGCCGCAGTTCGAGCCCATGCCAGTTCGCGTGACCGTCTACGCAAATTGTACGCGATAGCAGATAGTCTCCCAATCGGGTTGCCTCAGCAATTGCGGCCTCTCTGGCCAATGGCACGGGAAGATCTGCCACCCGAGGCTGCTGCCGCGAAACCCATTCATGATCCAGTGCGAGGCCAAGACTTGCGGCCTCCGCCGTTATACTGGCGCCAAGAGATGGCCACGGATCGGCAGGAGTGATCGCGTCGTGGGCGATCATCTCCCCATTCTCCCAAACCCGATTATCATCGCGTTGAAAGGTGAATTTTGGAATGTCTAGCCGACACAACGCAGTCCGCTCAGCATGCGCCACGGCCTCAATCGGCGCGGCAACTCTGCTTTCAAGAAATACATCCCGCGCCGCTGAGGAAACAAGATGTTCAGGTCGTCGCAAGGCATCCGTCAGGTCGGCATAGTCCCGTGTCGCCCGCCGAACCCAGCGGAGCGGAACATCTACATAACGTTGGTCCCATCCCGGCTTTAACGTGCGTTCCAGAAACGACTGGTAAGTCTCGTATCCCCGAACCATTGCTGCCGCATAAGGTTTTGGCGCCACAGGTTCACCCTCGAGGTGGGGTAGATTTGTCGGGCTTGCGATCGGGGTAGGATGGTGTCGCCGTCGCATTTGGGACGTGCGTGCGTGGCTATATCGCCAGTCTGGATAGGTCGATATGACCGTGTTTTGCCGCAGCGCTGGATCACCCATTTCACCGACGACAGCGCCGGAGGCGCGGGAAAACAACATATGTGTGGAATAGAGGCTCAGCACCGATCCCCGCGCCATTGCTGCACGGATTGGCGTTGGCCGGGCCGGGTTATCCAGCGGTTGGAAAAACGTCTCCAAATCCACCGGAACCGGGCAGTCGCCACAGGCAATGACATTCTCGAAGTGAAAATCGGTCGCGCGAAGACGCTGGAGCAGGGCAAGCAGAGCCCCTGCCTTTGCATAGAACTGCTCGGCATCGGCCGGTTCGTTGAGCGGCGTCGGCTCAATGGCCTCGGCCCAACCATATCCGTCGCGCGCTAGAACACGCGGCGCACGCAAGGCCTCGGGGGCTCCTTGGGCAGTCAGTTCACTTACATGAGCGTGAAAGCGCGCATCCACCTCCATCGACCGCGGCTTATAGACGAGCCGGGTGCCGTCTTCGAAATGAAGGATTGCAACGCTTTGGCCTTCGTCATGCGGGTCGGAAAGACCCTGTGAAACCTCCCGAACAGTCCCGGCCTGTTCAGTGAGGAGGCCCGCAGTAACAAGCGGAGGCCGATCCGCAGCAAACCTGTCGATCAAGGCCTGCGTGCTTCGCTGCCATTGCGCGGTGATACGCGCCGAATACTCCGTCAAGACAGGCCGCGTTTCCAGCAAATGCATAAACCCACCCTGTTGGGTCATGCCGACATGCCAGGTTACGAACCAATCCGAACGCGCGGCCTCCTCCGGCGCGGCGCGACGCTCAGACAGCGTGCGAAAGATCGCGAAATCTTCGTAGAGCGCGAGCTCATGCACCCAGACGAGGCGTTCGCGCAGCGCGTCAATCAGGTTCTGTTGAGCGGAGGGCGAAAATTCCGCTCCCCACTCTAAAGCGGCGGCAGCCTGGCCAACATGCTCGTCGAAGAGATCACCAAAAACATCAACCGCACGCGCAGTTGGGCCACCCTGCGATTGCTCCGATTGCATTTGAAGGGATGCATGATCCACGAGCTTAGCAACTCCCTGGCACATGACGGCCCAGCAAATATCCATCGAGATCGGTAAATACAAAGAAGGCAAGAGGCCAGAAATCCAGCCTCTTGCAGTCACTTTCGGCAGTCATGCAGTGTCGTCATCCCAATGTCGCAACAACAGGAATTCGACGACAGGGACGCCTCAGAGGCCAGTTATGGCCTACACACGACCAGCGGGCTGGTGGTTGGCATCGGCACAGCAAGCGCTGCGTCATCTGACGGCGCGCGACCACATGCCAACGGCGTCGTCGACGTAGGCGCAGTGAAAGCTGAATCGTTTGGCGTGTAACCGCAAATTGGGGGCATCGTCGGCTTGGGTGCCGCAATAGCCGAATCGACCGGAGCATAGCGACATACCGGAGGTAGCGACGGCGGCATCGCTTCAATAGCAGAGTCGACTGATGCAAAACACATATTGGCCAACGCAGTCGGGATCGTTGCAAGAGCGGAGTCGCTGGCTTGATCCATGCACGGCGCTGAAATTGCCGTCACAGGAGCAGAAATAACCGTCTCATTCGAGTAGGACCCGCAACGCGGCCAGGTCGATGTCGGAACGGGTACTGCCATTGCGCTATCGTCAGCTTGTCCGGTTTCCGCAAGCTCTCCATGCAATTCAGCCGCAAGCAGCGCTTGCTCGGCTGGTGTTAGCTCCCCAAGCGCAGCATGTGCGCATCCTGGTGTCATCGTCACTGCCGTTTCTCCTCACCTGTGTGTCGGGAATTGTTAGCTTATCCAATAGAAACCAATAGTCATGTGCAATCACGCACAAATGTGGTCCGCCAAGAGATAAACTTCCAGACACCGACCTACGTCGATGGACTGTCTTATGGGACAAACCTACATCCGTCAGCCAAATATCCCGTCGCACGTGTCGTCCTGCCGCCGGAAAGCCTCCTCATATCTTACTATCGGGACAAAACGTGCGCTCGGTCCCACGCTCTGACGAATCTACACTGTTGCGCTGTAGGAACCTGCTTGGGCCCGTTGACGATGGGATGATCTGGATGGTTGATGTAGACATCTCCGAACCCGGCCCATACCCGACATTTGGGCAGGGGGATCGATGTTGCATCGCGGTTCTTCATACCGGTCATTCGCTGCGGTGCCATGTGTTTGATCGAATAGAGTGAAGCTCTGTTGGCGAAGCTGCCGATCGCCGACTATTTGCTGCTGCCTGGTTTCAAGGGTGCAGGGTTGGAACCCTTGCCGCTCGGCACAACAAGAAGTCCGACTACATCAACCTCTCAAACGCCAAGATGAGGCATTTGAGATTTCAGGTAATCAAAATGCCGATCCGCCATGCCGCGATACGCGATCCAGCCGTCGGCGGTGTTCTGCGCCACCGCGTCGGACAGTACAGCCAGCGGCTCGCCAGTCGAGCGCGCGAGGATCAGCGTCTGCGCCGCCTTCTCGAAGAAATATAGGTCTTCGAAAGCCGCGGCGACCGTCTCGCCGACGATAGTAACGCCGTGATTCCCCATCACCAGCACGGATTTTTCACCCAGGCTGTCCGCCAGTCGCTCGCCTTCTTCTACCGCATCAGCGATGCCCCCGAAGTCGAGGTCGTATGCGATCCGCCCATAAAACCGCGCGGTGTTGTTGTCGATGGGCACCATCGTCGGGTCCTTGAGGCAGGCCAGAGCCGTGGCATAGGGCGAATGCGCGTGCAGGATTACCCTCGCCTCGGGCTTCCGGCGGTGCAGGGTCCCGTGCACGCACCAGGCCGAGGCGTCGGGGCTGCCCGCGCCCTCGATCACCCGCCCGTCGCGGGCGTCGATGCGCAGCAGATCCTCGGGCCGGACCGTCGCGAAATGCTGCCAGCAGGGATTCAGCAGGAACTCGTGCTCGGAGACGGCGGCGCTGAAATGGTTGCCGACCGACTCGCTCCATCCCATCCGGTGACAGATGCGGAAGGCAGCCGCGAGATCCTGCCGCAGGGAAGTTTCCGAGGAAACCGGGCGCATGTCGTTCATTTGAAACGCCCTTCGCTGACCAGCGCGCGGTAGGTCGAGCGCATCTCGGCCCGGTCGGTGTAGCAGCCGCGCAGGTAACGCTCGCCGCTTTCGGCGGTATAGGCGGCGCGGCCATGCACGATGCGGTGGTTGTCGAAAACCATGCATTCGCCTGCCTTCATCAGGAAGGTCATCATGTATTTCTCTTCCTGCAACATCTTCCCGAAGCGGCAAAAGGCCGGGTACCAGCTGTCGAGAAGCTCCTGATCGAGGTCCGAGATGTCCAGCATGTGCTGGCTGATCGTCAGGCCCGAGACGTCGCCGTACTGGTCCAGCTCGATCACCGTCTGGCGCGAACGCATGTCATAGGTGTCGTGTTCACAGAAGAACGGCACCTTGGTTTCGGCCAGCAGCTTGAACCCCTCGGGGTAGCGGGTGCGGAAGTCATTGGCGACGGCTACACCGTCGGCATAGAGGCTGTAGCCGCCTTTGACGGTGTTGGCGCGGCAATGCAGAAACTGCATGCCCGGCGCGTGTTCCTCGGCGGGGGTGTCGGTGTGCAGCTCGAGCGCCGAGGCCGTGTAGGCGGTGTTGGTTGGGTTGATGTGGGTCTTCACGTCGAAATAGTCGCCGAAGAAGGTCGGGCGGACCTGGCCGATCATCTCGGCGGTCTCGGTGAGCCCCTCGTTGCTGTTCGGCATGTCGGTGATGATGGTGAAGCCCTCGACCAGCATCGCCTCGATCCACTTGGCGCGCAGGGCGGGATCGCCGAGCAGCTCCGGCTGGCTGAAGCGCGGCACGTCCGGGTAGTGGTCGCCGTACCATGCCTCGCGCGACAGGTCGGCGGGGTCGGGGCGGCGCCGCGGGATCTTGTAGGCCTCGAGCCAGCTTAGCGGGAAGCTGGTGACGTGATCCTCGGCTTCCCAGGTAATCTCGAGAACGTCGCCGGTGACCTCGGCGGTCTTCGCCTTAGGCGCGGTCTCGAGGTGGAAGATGTCGAAGCTGCGCTCGCGGGTGGAGCTGTTGAACGAGCTCGGGCAGTTGTCGCGCAGCCAGTGGTAGTTGAAGTAGTGGCTTTCGCCGTCGGAGAGGGCGATGCGCAGGCCGTTGTTCTGCAGGACCGGTGCCACCACTGGGGAGGTCATGACATTCATTACGTATCTCAGCCTGTTGCGTAGGGTTGGGGAGCGTTTCTGCAAACAAGCATTCCACGCCTTCCTTTCCCGAAACAGGCGGATTAGCCTGATGATATCTTAAGTCATGGGTTAAGTTGATGGACCGTCTCCCGCCACTCCGCCTGCTCACCACCTTCGAGGCCGTCGCCCGTCACGGCTCGATGCGACTGGCGGCGGCGCGGCTCAACGTGACCCAGCCGGCGGTGAGCCAGGCGCTCAGGGCGCTGGAAGAGCACGTGGGGGCGACGCTCTTCGACCGCGCCACGCGGCCGGCTCAGCTGACTGAGGCGGGCGAGCTTCTGGCCCGCGCGGTGCGCGACGGGCTGGGGCAGATCTCGGCCGCGCTCGAGGACATCCGGGCGCTCAGCGGGCAGGACGAGGCCCAGGTCACGGTGTCCTGCACGCTTGGCATGGCGACCTACTGGCTGATGCCGCGCCTGCCCGAGTTCTATGCTGCGCATCCGGAGATGACGGTGAACGTGCAGGCCCCCGCGACCGACCTGCCGCATCTTTCGCCTGGCATCGACATCGCCATCCGCTACGGCACCGGCGGCTGGCGCGAGGGCACGACGCTCAAGCTCTTCGATGAGCGGGTCTGCCCGGTGGCCGCGCCTGCCCTGCTGGAGCGGTTGCAGGTCGAGGGTGTGGGTCTCGATCGGGCGCCGCTCATCCATGTGCGCAGTCCGCACAACCAGCATTGGGCCGGGTGGGAGGACTATCTTCGCGCCCGGGGCATCCCGCGGGCGCGTCTCTCGGGGCAGACCTTCAACAACTACGTGCAGGCGGCGCAGGCGGTACTCGACGGGCGCGGGGTCATGCTGGGCTGGCGCTCGATCGCGAGCGGTGCGGTGCGTGACGGGGCTCTGCGTATGTGGCCGGAGGGGGAAATAGATTTAGGTACGTCGTACTACCTCACCGCAAGGCTACCGAAGTCTCTGAGCGCCAAGGTGTTTCTGGACTGGGTCACACTGTCTGCCGGGCCTGTTTGAATCACTCAATTCCATCGCGCTGTACGCTGTACATCTCCATGGCGGACGTTCGTTTATGACGCAGCAACGAGCAGATTGGGCTCATTCGAGACGATAGTCGCGCAGCAGCATTGGTTTGGCCACGTTGGAGCAGGTGGCCCGGAGCCGACCTTGGGGCAGGGGGCTGAATGCTGCGATGCAGTCCGGCAAACGGGCCATTCGCTGCGTTGCCGTGCATTTGATCGACCGAAGTAACGCTCGGCATGATAAAATGGCCATTCGCGGCGGATGCTGCAAGACCCGCTTTTTTCGGTACATTGCGGCTACAGGAACCGCTTGTCGTGCGGATATGTGGATATGGTCTCATAGCCGTCCTCGGTCAGAACGCCCTGGTCCTCAAGCTTGACCATGTGGTCACCGCCAACTTCGCCCACCAGTGCCTCAACGCATAGGGTAAGTCCTGGCTCGAGAATTGCGTCGAAGGCGCCCGGCACGAAGCGGTCGGGATAAGCGATCAATGGCCATTCGTCGCACATGCCCACCCCATGCAGTGGCGACGAGTATTTGAGCTCCTGATACTTAGGTCGAAGCACATGGAGTGACGACGTCAGCTCGTCCATATGTAAGCCAGGCCGGAGCAGCGAAGTGTTATAACGGATATGCTCCACCGCCTCGGCGTAGCTCTCCCGCATGTGTGCTGGAGCCGGGCCATCGCCGATCCACCACGTCCGGCTTAGGTCGGCGCAGATACCGTAGGGGCCGATCAGATCGGTGTCGAAAGCGAGTATCTCGTCTTTGGCGATCTCGCGGGGACCGCATTCCTGGAACCACGGGTTCGTGCGGGGACCAGAGGTCAACAGCCGCGTCTCGATCCATTCGCCACCTCGCTTGATGTTCTCTGCATGCAGCACCGCCCAGACGTCGTTTTCGGTGACACCGCCCCGCGGGATTTCCGTCCGCGCGAAGTCCTCCATCACGGCCATGGCACGTTCGCAGGAATGGACAGCACAGCGCATCGCACGCAGTTCGTGTTCGGTCTTGATGGCACGTGTGCGCTCCGTCACCTCTTCGCCGTCGCGATACTCCAGCCCCGCCGCCCGAAGCGCATCGAGTCCGTGGGGCTGGATTTTGTCGACTCCGATCATCCTGTGACCTGGCGCGTGGGTTTCTAGAAGGTCCGCGACCTCGGCAGCGAAGGCCTTCGCGCCGTCACCAATCCGGTCGCCGCGTGCGAAATAGAACATGTCAGCACCGGACCGCGCCTCGCGCACCAACGGGTTGAACCCGGACAGAAAGGGCGCGTTCTTATAGTCCCAGATGACCATGTAGCCGTCTGCGCAGAGCAGCACCGCCCGGAATGGGTTGTGCGTGTTCCAAAGCTGCATGTTCGTTGTATCGGTTGCATAACGGATATTTAGAGGGTCGAACATGAGAAGACCGCCATAGCCTCTTGCTACGACGGCATCCGTTAGGCGACGGTGCCGCGCCTCGCGCATCAGCTTCAGATCCGGCAGTTGCAACCCTGCCTTTCGCCATTCCTCGAAGGCGAGCGGCGTGGGTCCAATCTCAACGCGGTTGCCGTTATTCTCTGTGCCGTCGCCGAGGCGGCTGCCCTGCGAAGGATCTATCTTGCGCGTTGCGCTGTAGTGAAGGTTCATCTGCTGGCCACCTTGGCAATTTTCCAGAGTCTCAAACAACCCCGCTTCATACCAGTGTAAGTCTGTACCGGCCGGCCATGTGCTCAGTTACGACACCTGATGTCGCGTCTCATACCGCCTCCTCACGAGTGCCTCACGGCCGCATCTAAACGCGGAGCTACCCCCCAACCGGACGTACGAGTGAAAGAGGTGAGCCGCTACAGCAGCTTTCTTTCGGACTTATGGAACTGCCCGGGCACCCGGGTCGCATTCTACGCGGAACAAGATGTTGCAACTGCAGCTTGATCTAGTTGATATCGCCGTTCATGCGCTGCGCAGCATCGGACGGTGCGGGCCCATTGCTGCTTTGGTAGGCATTCCAGCATGTAAAGCGCATGACTGCGGAACACGACAGCGGGCGGCCTTAGGCTGACATTGGGGTAGCGAGCCGTGTGCTGTGTCGCGGTTCTCGAAAACTGTCATTGGCTGCAAAGCAGCGCATTCTGGGAGTAAAAGTGCAGGTTGGCGGGAGAAAGCAGGGAGTACTATTCTTTGATCCTAGACTTCCGACAGTAGTGAGTTGTCTTGAGAGCGAGACAAACATCACACGTTCCGATTCAACCGCTTGAGTCGGGGTTGTTACGCCAAGTGCCGAAGTGGACTAGGTACCGATCTTGAGGAGGGACGGGGAGTAGGCATCCCCATCGACGACTAATGTGGAAGATTTGTTTACGTAGCCACGTGACTTACATCCTTCTCGGGTGAATAGATGTCGAGGATGTTCCAATGACCCGTCGTCGGAGTTGGATTATTTATCATCGGCACGTCCAACACTGTGGGGCGGCCTGAGGCAATTGCAGCTCGCAACCCAGGCAGCAGCTCGTCAGCGGAACTGATGCGAATTCCCTCTGCCCCATAAGCCCGCGCGATTTCGGCATAACTCGGCCCATTTTTTGGAGCCTCGGGAGTGCCCGGGAATGTGGTGCCGTAAGTCAAACCATAATGCGCCTTTTGCAAACCTGCGATGGTGCCAAAAGCATTATTATTCATCACAAGCCAGATAATCGCCAGATCGAGCTCGACCGCCGTTGCCAACATTGACGGGTTTTGCCCAAAGCCGCCATCGCCCACCAGCGAAAGAACAACGCGATCAGGCGCTGCCAGTTTTGCACCAATGGCCGCAGGTGGTCCAAAACCCATCGTCGCAAAACCACCCGGTGTTAGGATGGAACCCGGTGTAAGAATGTCGAATTGTTGACCGACCCCATTCTTGTTCCATCCTACATCCGTGGTGATAATTGCATCGTCCGGCAAGGCTGATCGAGTATCAGCAAGTATGCGCTCAGGCATCATCGGGAAAGCGGAAGAGGTCTGCATCTCTGCGTTGGAGGCGGTGAAACGCTCGCGGAAGGCAGCAATCTCGGCCTTCTTCTCGACGCGATCAAACCCGTCGGGATACATCTCTTTTGCCATGCGGGTCAGGACCCGAAGGGCCGCCTTAGCATCCGCGACAACCCCGATTTCCGTCGGGTAGTTGCGCCCTATCTCTTGCGGCTCGATGTCGATGTGGATCACAGATGTGTCGTTGCCCTCGGTCCCAATATTGAAGGTGAACCCGGGGTACCAGCTGGAACAGTCAGCCTCTTTAAACCGCGTACCGACGGCGAATACCACATCCGCGGCCAGACAGGTTTGGTTTACCAACGCGGTCCCCCAAAAGCCCGTCATTCCCATCACGAGCGGATGGTTGTCGCGGAGCGCACCTTTGCCCATCAACGAATGCGCAACGGGAAGCCCCATATGAGTGGCGAATGCGTCGAGCTCTTCTGATGCTTGCGCCAAAAGGATACCGCCTCCGACATAGGCGACAGGTGTCTTAGCATTTGCGATCTTTTGGACAATTGCGCGGGCTGTCTCATCGTCAATGCTGGGCTTGTTCAGGGCCCTCGTATTCCTAGCGACGCGATCAAAGGTATCAGATGGGATAACTTCACTAAAGATATCCATCGGCACGTTCACCAGAACGGGGCCGGGTTGACCACTTTCAGCCAGGTGGAAAGCTTTCTCCAAGATCTCCGCGATCAAGTCCGCCCGATCGACACGCCAGGCTCGCTTCACGAAGGGCCGATAAATTTCCCATTGTGCCGCATCGGCATGCAAATTGACCTCCTGATGCGGGTGTTTGCCGTAGTAATGAGTAGGTATGTCACCCGCAATCACAACCATTGGGATACAGTCAAGGGCCGCGTTGGCAACACCTGTAGCGCAGTTTGTTAGGCCCGGCGAAAGGTGCGAGAGTACGACCGATGCCCGTCCTGTTACACGCGCATAGGCATCCGCCGCATGACTCGCGATTTGTTCGTGGCGCACCGTTACGAAATCGATTGGGCTTTCAGCGAGAGCTGCCAGAACAGCTATATTGGTATGTCCGCATAGGCCAAAGACATGCTCAACATCCCGTCGCTGCAGGAAATCAACGATGTGCTCTGCAACGGTCTTACCGCTTACTTTTGTGACTGCTTCTTGACCAACCATTATGCCACGTCCCGTCCGTAAAACTCACCGAAGAGCTCTTTCTCAGAGGGGCGATCCTCGGGGATAGGTCGTGCCACCCAAGTGTAGTTCATCATGTGCTTCATAGTGACGTTTTCATTGGTGATGTTGCCGCCCCAGATCCCGCATCCTAGGCTGGACGTCATCGGCATTCCGTTTGTCCATGCGCCCGCATTGGCCTTGGATTGCGGCTGACGTACCATCATCCGGCTCACAGGTGCCACGCGGGCCAGTGCGTCAATATTGGCGTCGCTGTGGCTGTAAATGCCGCATGAATGCCCCTTACCGCCTGTGTTGTAGATGGCGCGCACGGTATCGAGTGCGTCGTTAAAGGTTTCAAAATGATAGAGCGCCATGAGTGTCGTTAGCTTTTCCTTGCTGAACTTGTACTTCGCACCGATCTGGCCCTGATTTTCGACCATCAGAAACTTGCGATCCTCGGGGATCGAAAACCCTGCCACGTCAGCCGCCTGCTGCGGGCGGCATGCAATTGTCGGGAAGGTGCGGTTTCCGCTTTCGTCCCACATCGCGGCCTCGAGCAGCGCCTTCTCCTTGGAACTACAGAGGTATCCACCTTCAGCCTGCAGCGCAGCGACCATTTGATCGTAAATGGATCTCTGAATGATGATGTTGCCATCCGCCGAACAGCCAGACCCGAAGTCAGATGTTTTGGAAATTCGGGTGTTCTGAGCAGCAATCTCAATATCGGCCGTCTCGTCGATTACGATAGAGGAGTTGCCAGCACCGACGCCATACGCAGGGCGACCGGAGGAATAGGCCGCTGTGACCATGGGTTTGCCGCCTGTGGCAAGCGTGAGGTCGCATTCCTCCATCAAATGTTGAGTCATTGGAATCGAGGGGTGACGCACACACTGAAACAGGTCGGCAGGTGCGCCAGCTTCAACACAGGCTTTGCGCATTATTTGCGTCATCTCAAAAGTGGTACCAGCCGTGCGCGGGTGGGGTGAGAAGATCACTGCATTGCGGGCGTTGGCAGAAGAGACCCCTGTGACCGGTGGGGTCATGGCTGGGTTGGTCATTGGGATGAGTGAGGCAATCACTCCTGCTGGTTTGGCGTATTTGACGAGGCCTTTCTCCTCATCCGTTTCGACTATTCCAGTGGAGGGCGTACGCAACACATCGCGCAGGACCATCTGGATTTTGAACCTTTTGGCTGGGCGGCCCGCACGATCCCCGATGCCACTTTCATCAACGCCCTGCTCAGCCAGCCGTGTGAAGGTCTTTTCGTTTCCCGCATACCAAGCGATTGCTTGGCTGAGGCGGTCGAGATCGGCCTGCGTCCAATCTTCGATTTCGGCCATCGCTCCACGGGCGCGAGCAATCATGTCGGCCGCGATTGCGCGGTCCTCTTCAGTAAGCTCTTTGGGCATCAGTTGTGCTTTCGGTCGGTGGAATGGGATAAGTGCGCCGCTGGCTTCTTACAGAGCCAAAGGTGCGTTTGGCGTGGATCAGGCAACGACGGGCGTGCTCTTCGAACCCTAGTTCCGCGACACGGGACTGGTTGGGCAGTTCGATGGAATAATCCACGGGCGGCATCCGTTCGATGATGCCCGCGAAATCAATGCAGCCTTCTCCGGGATACAGCCGCGCATCGCGCGCGAGCTGGATCATGCCCTCACGGGTATCTGCAATGCCGGGCAACGCGTCTGAAATGTGGAGGAAGTTGAGCAGATTTCCGGGAACGTGCAGCAATTCACCAACATCCACTCGGCTGAGATGCAGGTACAGAGTGTCAACAAGGATACCACCATTGGGTTGGTCGGCGGCGCGGACGATGTCCAATGCCTCGTCGAGCGTGCGCAGGCGGCTAAAGCTGGGGAACTCAAGATCGACAGACAAGCCATACAGTGCGGCGATTTCGCAGGTCTCGGCATAGCAATCGACGACGAAGTCACGGTCGTCACGGCTTGTTGTCCATGCGGACATGATCATACGCGTGGCGCCCAATTCTCCGCCAAGCTCAAAGGCACGTTCGAAGGTGCGTGGGTCGCAGTCTTCGGTAACGCGCGCAAGTTCGATGTCGAGCACCTTCAAACCCGTGCTCTGCAGCGCGGTTTTCGTCGCTGACACCATCGCTTTGTCGATGGGACTTTCGCGAAACTCGCCGGGCACGTTCATCTGAATGAAGCGCGGCGATACTGCGTCATATCCCGCGCGCGCAGCGATATAGATCAGTTCCGGCGCTGTGGCATTGATCAGCGTCAGATGAGCAAGCGAATAAAGCGGGGTGCCAGCGTCGTCCGGCATGAGTGAATCACCTTATGATATCCGCAAATAGCATTATCATAATATGTAATCCAAAATCTATGTGATTTTATGTATCGTCATATTTCGGAAAATAGGATGGCGGCATCGGCCCCTTATTTCGGCCTCCTTGCTCCATTTGCTCCCACGCATGGGCAAGGATTCCGACAGATCGCGATAGGCAAAACAGGCCACGCGACAAGGGCGCGGCAAATCCCAACTCGCAAAAGATTACTGCCGTCGCGCCGTCGATGTTCATGGCGATCGGCTTGCGCAAACTGAGGTTGGCCTGCACAGCCTCACCGATCTCTGCGAACTGCCCGTCAACTGTGCCGGCTTGCGCTGCTTCGCGCACCAAGGCCATCAAGCGTGGGGCGCGAGGGTCGACCGGTTTGTGAAAACGGTGACCAAAGCCACTGACGATCTTGCCGTTCACGGCACGCCAAGCATCAAGACCGGTCTCAACTGCCGCCTCCAATGCGTCACCAGCGTCCATGCGTGCGGCAATATCGTAATACAGCTCTGCGCATTGTTCCCCTGCACCGCCATGCACGTCGCCCAACATATTAACGCCAGTGGCCATCGCGTTATTTAGGCCGACGCCACAGGTCGCCGTCATACGGGCAGCAGCAATGGAAGGCGCTTGCGGGCCATGATCGACGCCAGCCACAAGGGCCGCTTCGAGCAATACCGCCTCTTCTGACGAAGGGAGGCGACCAGCAGTCATCAACCAGATCATCTGCGGGAAACTGATTTTGCCGATCAACGTCTCTATTGGGTGACCGCGAAAGGCGATCCGCCCGGGTTCCATATCGATGATGGACGTGTGCCACCAATTGCGTATTGCGTCTGCATCGCTACTCATGCGGCACCGCCTTGTATTTTCAAATGAGTTTGTGCTGCAAGCCGGATCGGTGCGTTGCGGGCGCCATAGCCGGCGTATCGCCCGGTCCGCTGGACAATCTCAAAGAAGAAACCGCCAAAGATGCTGCAGCCATAGAGTTGGAAATAGGCGCCGTGTTCGTCTTGGTCATAGAGAACGTTATGTGCGCGCAGTTGTTCCGTCATAGCATCGCTCAAATCAAAGGCGCTTTGGGTGTCGGCGTAATAGGTCAATGGGATGGCAAGGCGTGTGAAGCCAGCGGAGTGCAGATGATCAGACGTTTCGAAGATATCGTCGCTCGAAAACGCAAGATGCTGCACGCCCGCTCCGGACTGACCCGACACAAACGACCCAGCCAGTGTCGCTGCACCTGCCGCCCCATTGAGGTTTAGTCGAACCTCGCCTTCGGGAGTCGCAAGGGCCTGAGATCGCACGACACCTGAAGGATCGGCAACATTTACAATCGGCTCTTTCGTCATCTCGAAAGTGGTAAGGTAAAAAAGCAGCCAGTTCTGCATCTCATCATATCGCATTGTCTGCGCCACGTGATCTATGCGGCGAAGACCGGCAGGCGGCGGTGGTGCGTTCTGCGGCAAGGGTTCGAATTCGATATCCCAGACGCGGTGCAGATCAGAATTTTCGTCGATGAAGTGGATCACGCCGCCACCAACGCCGCGGATCGCGGGAATTGATAACTCTCCCAAGGCGACATCCTGCGCGAAAGCAGCACTGCCCAGAGCCTCGGCCCGTGCGACTGTTTGGCGGGCGTCACCTACGCGCAAGCCCATGTCGCAGACACAAGGTCCGTGTTGCGCAAAGGCGTCTGCGGCGTGACCGGCCCCGTCGCGATTGATGACGATATTGATCGCCCCCTGCCGCCAAAGCGTCACATCCTTGCTGCGATGCTGGCGCTCCCGGCGGAATGCAAGTGTTTCAAGTACGCCTTCAAGTTCACGTGCGCTTTCCGCGTCAACTGTGAATTCGACAAACTCTACGCCCCGTACGGGCACCTTTTGCGGTAGTCGGGGTGTAGCAGGGCGCAGCAAAGGCTCGGTTTCGGCAGCGTCTGATAAGGCATTGGCGAGTGCGCGGTAGGCGTTCAGAACGCTTGTTTCAGCGTCAACGGCGTTCCCGACAGACCAAGGCCCGTCATAGCCTGCCCTGGCCAGTACGCGTGCAAAGCCACCAAGATTGAGCGTCCCCTGACCAGGCAGCATTGGCTTTTGCGGTCCGTCACACATTGTCACGTGAAAGACCTTTGCCCCGCCGATATCACGCAGTCGCGCCGGACGAGACCTGTCCCCAAGCACCGCGAAGCTGTCGAGCGCTAGACCAATCAGCGGGTCATGCGCATCAGTGATTGCGCGGATCGCTGCATCTTCTGCGCGCCGCGTAGGACGCACCGCAATCCTTATCCCATCAGGGTCGGGGATGACCATGGTTTCCATGCTGTCAAACCCAACAACTAGGCAGCCTGCGCCGAGACTTTTCGCTAGCGCAATCTTCGCATTGATCAGCGAGGCCGCCGCATCGGCGGGCAGGGGTCCAAGCGCTGACACTTGGAGACCAGCCGCAGCGATCGTTGCACGGAGTTCATCAATCGATCCCCCAAACTGGGCAACGTCGGTCAAATCCAGATCGATTGCGTCGAAACCAGCAGCGGAGATCGCCTTCAAACGGTCCTTGAACGGACCTGCCAGTAGACTTGTCGAAATCGACAGCATCAGCCCTGATAGCCTAGCAGTCGCGGCAACCACAGCACCAGATCAGGCGACAACATCATGACGACCAGAGCCCCGACGAGCACGGCAAGGAAAGCCCAGATTTCCGAGATGATTTCGCGTAGCGGAATATCTGTGACAGCATTGATCACGAACAAAAGGATACCATAGGGCGGCGTGATCAAACCGATCATGGAGTTGACGACAACAAGCACGCCGAAATGCACCAGATCGATCCCAAGGGCCTCACATGTCGGAATGAACAAAGGCACGATTACCAGAATGATCGTGGTTGCGTCTAACACGCAGCCAAGGACCAGGATCAGCATGTTGACCATGATGAGGAACATAATCGGGCTGATGTCCGCACCTTGCAGCCATCCTTGAATGGCCTGCGGGATCTGTTCAGTGATCACGATGTAGTTGAGGACAAAAGCCCCGCCGATGACGATCCCAACGGCGGCCGACGAGCGGGCTGAATCCACGAATACCTGATACAGTACCTTGAACGACAGTGATCTGTAGAACAAAGCGGCCAGAAGCAACGCATAGAAAGCAGCGACCGCAGCGGCTTCAGTTGGAGTGGTTACGCCACCATAAATGCCATAGAGCAGGATGACCGGCATCAACAGCGCTGGAAATGCGTTCCCCGTGATGCGGGGCAGTTGCTTAAGCGGAACAGCTTCTTCCACCTCAAACCCGCGCTTATGCGCAAGAAAGCCGTTCATCGCCATCAGGACAACACCCATAATCAACCCCGGCAGGATGCCCGCCAGAAACAGAGCCCCGATTGAAGCATTTGAAATCAAAGCGTAGAGGACCATCGGTATCGAGGGAGGGATAATCGGGCCGATGGTGGCCGAGGCCGCAGTTATGGCCGCGGCATACCCTCGGTTATATTTACCATTCCGGGTCATCATTGAGATTATGATCTTCCCGATACCTGCCGCGTCTGCCACCGCAGAGCCGGACATACCCGAGAAGATGAGTGAAGCGACCACGTTCACATGGCCCATACCACCCTTGAAGCGACCCACGACCGCCACGCAGAAGTTCAGCAACCGGTCGGTGATTGAACCTGCGTTCATAATGTTTGCAGCGACAATGAACAGCGGCACAGCCAAAAGGATCGCACTGCCGTAGAAGCCTTGGAGAATTTTCTCTCCAGCCAACGCCACATCAGCGCCCGAAACACCAAGATACACAATGGCTGCGAGCAGTATCGAATAGCCGATAGGCGTACCGATCCCGGCGAGAAAGAAAAGGGTGACGAGAAGAGAGATCAGCTCAAAGCTCATGATTTCGCCTCTTCAGCGGCGGCTTCCGCCTCAAGCACAATTTCAAGTTCGGTCTTGGGTGGGCCGTTACGAAATGTGTCAATCGCCAGCCACGCATAGCGAACGGCAACGACGATCATGAAGGCACCGTAGACGCTGAAGATCGTGCGCATTGGAATTTTGCTACCCGTGAATGGGTTCCGCACGGTCGAGGTTTTGCGGATCTTCATCCAGTCGATGTAATCAAGTGTGGGCAACAGGGCGTAGAGCATTCCCGCAACGATGGCTACGGCTGAAATCACTGCAAAGATCGCGCGCATCCGGCGGGAAACAGCTAGAAAAACGATGTCGAATTTCACGTGATCCCATTCACGCACCACGAAGGCGCAGCTGAAAAAGATGACCCAAACCCACAGGATCGCGATCAGTTCTAGCGTCCAGCCGAGGGGTTGAATGGCGCCCAAGGCTGGAAAGATCTCTGCCAATCCAAAATAGTTTATGATCTTGGGCGCATAGCGCGTCGCAATCTGCAAAAGGAATGTAAAAAAGATCACGGCCAGCAGTGTGGCCGCGATCGCGTCAGAAATTCGGGAAACCCACCTGAAAAACTTGGACATGGTGGATCTCCTCTTTGGCTCTTAGTTGCCCAGTGCGTTGATGGCGTCGAGGACACCTTCTGGCCAGCTTGCAGCAAACTCGGACCCGACATATTGCGCCTGAACATGCTCGCGGAATGCGGCCGTGTCAGGTGTGTAGACTTCCACGCCGTTCTCTTCGAGGAAAGCGGCTAGGTTGTTTTCCATCTCAAGCTGACGCAGGCGACCAACTGAGGCTGCAGCATCGGCGGCGCGCTGAACGATCAACTGCTGCTCGGGTGAGAGGGAATCGAAGGTTTCCGCGGAGATTGCGATGTAGTTCAGGTCAACCAGGTGGGATGTCAGTGCGATCTGGTTGGTTACTTCATAGAATTTGCGGTCGACGACGGTAGGCAGTGGGTTGTCCTGACCATCGATCGCGCCAGTGGACAGCCCAGTGTAAACCTCGGTGAAGGCCATTGGTGTCGGTGATGCTCCCAACGCTGCGCCGAGGAACTGCCAGGCATCGGTGCCTGGCATGCGCAGGTTCACACCAGCGAGGTCAGCAGGTGTCTGCACATCCAGCTCTTCGCGGGTCTGACGCAGGTTCACGTGGCGACGACCCAGATACATGACGGACAGAAGGCGCACACCGAGCTCGTCTTCAACAGTCTGCTTGAAGGGTTCCATCAGCGGATCGTTAAAGACGCGAACCTGATGCGCCGCATCCTGATGAACATAGCCGGTGGCAAAGATCGAGAACTCGGGGAAAAACTGAGCGAGTTCCTGCGCCGAAGTGATCGACATTTCAAGGTTGCCACGGCTGATGGCGTCAAGCTCTGTGCCCTGGTCGAAAAGCGTTGCGTTGTAGGATGGCTCGTAGGACGCGAACTCAGCAACGGCAGGGCCGAAAACCTCGGCGAGCGCCACGGAACGGGCATCCGTCTCAGAGCCGGATGTGGACATCCGCAGCTGGACGGCGTGGCCATCCGCGAAAGATGCCGCACCAGACAATGTGGTAGCAGCGATCACAGCGGCCATCGCAATGCGGCGAGTTAGTTTGAGTGTCATTTCAGTCCTCCCAGACGTTTTCTGCCCTGACAGGCAGTGTGTGCGGCATATTCAATGCCTGTCTTTCCTCTATTCGCAATACATTTTGCAAAATATCGGATATTTCATTCAGCAGCCGTCGAGCAGTTGCCAGCGGCAGCGCCGATCGTGATCAGTCTTTGTGTTTTTGCTGCCGTCTGGATCGCCTCAACGACCCGTAAGGTTTTAAGACCTTCCTCTCCGGTCACCAGCGGGCTGGCCGCTCCGCGAATGACATCTGCGAAATGGGCGATTTGATTGATCAGCGGATCCGACTGGCTTACCGGCATCGCGGTCGCCTTGATGGGATTCCACCAGCTGGTGTCCCCTTCATGCTGCCAGAGCCGCATGTCAGGGATGCTGAGCGCCCCCTCGGATCCTCCGATCAGATAGCAAGACTCATTGGTGGCCGGGTAGATCGGGTACTCGCGCGAGGTCAGTTCCCAGCTCCAGGGCGATACTATGCTATCCGAAACAGTGATCGTGCATACCGCACCACTTTCGAACCGCAGTACGGCGGCGGCGAGGTCTTCATTCTCAAAACCGCGCATAGACGGAGCCATCTGCGCCTGCACGGTGACAACCTCGCCCAAGAAGTGGCGCATAAGATCAACGTCATGCACAAGGTTCACTGAAATTGGTCCGGCACCAGCCTTTTTGCGCCATGGTGCCACGTCGAAATAATCATCTGGTTTGTAAAACCAGCAGGTTACCTGTGCAGCCCTGACATGACCGATCGCCCCCTGTTTGATCAGCTCAGCCGTTTTTTGGATGATTGGATTGTGGCGTCGATGGTGGCCAACAAGAATTGGAACACTGTTGGCCTTCGCGGATTGGACAAGCGCTTCGGCCGCGTCTGCTGACGCCGCCAATGGTTTTTCAACGAGAACGGGCACACGACGCCTTACGCAGGCCAACCCACCCTCGACATGCAACAATGTCGGTGTGGACAAAATCACGCCATCCACCGTCTCTGCCGCGAACATTGCTTCCAGGGTTTCATAAACCGGTACAGTCTGGTCCGTTGGCCCGGGCTCAACCACTGCGGTCAACACGACCCCGTCGACTTGGGTCATTGCCATGATGTGCCGCTGACCCACAAGGCCCGCCCCAACAACTGCAAGTCTGATTGGCTTCGACATTTGTCGCGTCTCTCCCTGATGCGAGCACGCTATCAGAGTTCACGAGATTCGCAATAATATATGATGTTTTAAATAACGGCCTATTTTATCCTCAGTTGAGAAATATCTGATGATCATGCTATTAGCAGGCAAAAGCGCTAGAAGGCCCTACATGTCACAGTCCACCCCGACCGTTGGATCAAGCACTTACGAACGCATCAAGCATGACATCATCTTTGGTGAGTTAGAGCCGGGTGCAAAGCTGAAGCTTGACGGCCTGCGGGAACGTTACGCAGCCAGCGTTACGACGTTGCGCGAAACACTTAGTCGTTTGGCCAGTGAGGGCTTTGTACAAGCCGCGGAACAACGTGGGTTCTTCGTGCGCCCTGTGTCCGCCGAAGATCTTACAGAAATCGCAGAATTGCGTATCTTGCTTGAATGCTCAGCACTTGAGACATCGATCGCGTCGGGCGATGCAGACTGGGAAGGCAACCTTGTTGCAGCCCATCACAAGCTGCACTTGATTGAGCAAAAGATGCTAAATGGTGAAACGTCGCAGAAAGAACTTTGGAAACGCTACGACTGGGAGTTCCACCAGGCGCTTATTCAGGCCTGCAATTCGCAGAACCTTTTAGCTTTGCATGGCACGATATTTGACAAGTATCTTCGCTATCAGATGCTAGTGCTTACGTATCGTGGAGAAGAGGCTGTGAAAGAACATAAGGATATGTTTGAAGCGGCTTTGGCGCGCGATGCCAAGACCGCTAAAGGTGTCCTCGAGGCGCATATACGGCTGGGGCTGGAACATACATTGGCGGCGATGGAAACGCTCTGAAGAATAGAGTCTCGCTAGATAGGGGACCTAGCGAACTAATGTGCAAATCTTTCGACTCGGGCAATCCTCAGAGCCACTGACGAGACACTGTTCTTGTGTCAGCTTTGGCCATTCCCGGAAAAAGCCACTTTGCTAGGCGAACGACGGCCCGAAGCAGACGTTCACTCAACGGCCAAGATGTTGCAACGCGGCCCGTCAGAGGAGACATTCGCCGCTCCTGCAAATTCTGGTCCGCGTTGAACTCATAAATCGCGGACAAATGGGCCAACTGGATTCTTTTGCCCAAAGCCTGAATTTTTCGCTTCGCGGCAATAGCGAGAGCAGTAGAAGTCAATATTAGCGCTTCGATGCGACTGCGGTGATGCTCAGGGTATTGAGAACAATCGAACATAAAACCTGAACGGATATATTTCTAAAGCAGCCAGCATTCGCCTGTTTTTTTACCGTACGCAGCTAGATAAATGCTTATAAGATGAGAGAATTCTTAAATACGGCGGCTTTCGATAAGCCGCCTAAGGTGAGAGATTTGCAACTGCAGTGGGCACAAAGCCTTTCTCGATTTTTGTGCGCAACGATTTAGTTCCGTCTCCAATTTGATGTCTTTCTTTGCGACTGTCGGTGTTTCATTCCAAAAGCCGTCAGGATCAGCCAAACGGCCAACACCACAACGATCGTGACAACACCCACCGTCAGCCAAAGCAGCAACTGCATAGCCCAATTGGACATCCAATATGCAAAGATCATTTCAGGGCCACAACGTTTGGATAGACTGCTGTGCTCAGTGGTGAGATCAGGCCATCGGTGTCGGCAAAGATCGGCAAGGCGTCAAAAGCGGCTGCCGCCGACTCTGAGGAGAACACGGCAAAGGTAATCCCATTGCCATCCGGGGTCCATGCGACATGACACGACACCACGCCCGGCAGCGCGGCAATGGCATCGCGCTTCTGTTCCAGCTGGCCCCGCAAACGTCCCGGGTCGCTGACCTGCCATGTCGAAATGCGGGTCACCATTGACCAAGCGCGCAAGCGCGGATGCAAACCGGATTGGGTGGCCTTTGCCAAGTCGACGCGTTCGCGAGGTTGATCCCGACCCGGAATGGCGACTGCTGGCCCGGAAAAGGCGCCAGAAGGACCCGCTTTGGTCATGTTAGTTTTCCTCTTTGACAAATGTGCGGTGGCACGAACTGTTCCCATCCCCCCGCAAACGCTGCGAATAGGCAAAGAATGGATGGGCAACAGACCCAGGGCATGAGCAATTTTACCTAAAGGCCGGCTGGTCCGGCCTTAGTTGAATGGCGCTGCCCGCCCATCGAACCGCTTTGCCGCGCGGTCCAGCACGCGCCAACAATGGGCCAAATCTGCGGCGGCGGTGGATTTCATGCGAAACACCCGGCCCTGCGGCGTGGCAGGGGATACCAGCGGTGCGAATTCCGAAAGCGGGTCGTCACTGAACAAGCTGCCGCTGCAATTCACGACGATCGTGCCAGGTGCGACTGGGACCGACCTGCCGCTGCGCAAATGGGCCTGAGGCCTGTCCGGAGTGTCGGTGATTTCGGTCAGATAGTCGCTGTAGGTCGCGGCGAGCCTGGCCTTGATGCGCCTGCATTCATCGACCGACTGCAACCCATAGAGAAGCGCCCCGCTATCAGACGTCAGGTCAGTCGCATAGTTCTGGCGCAGCTGCGCGATCAGTCCGTCATCGTTGTTGCCATCGGAGGTCAGCGCACTGTCGCGGAATAGGCGGGAGGTCAGTTGACCCGCGGTCCAGTGCTTCAGGCCGTTGGGCAGTTATTTGTCGCGATTGATAAAGTTGACGCCACGCCCTTTGAACAGAGACACGTGGCGATTGGCGGCGTCTCTCAGCGTGGCCATCACCGTGTCCATCCCGATTTTGCCGCCACCGACCACGATCACTGCCGCGCCGGGATGCGCTTGCAAGGTTGCACGCAGGTCTTGAGGGATGATCGGGTGCAACGCGGCGCTGCTCAACGGCAAAGGCGTTGCTAAGCGGTAGTTCAGAGCCGGCGCATGGATTGCACGCGAGGCATGAATCGCTACTCGCTATGCCGGATTCTCTTTCGGGTGCAGCTCGATGCGGGCCATGGGGCCTTGTGGCGTGTCCACATCGACGCAGCCCGATGCCGTGGTCGCAAAGCGTAGCGTCACGTCCATCTTGCGGCCCGCACGCGCCAGCGCTTGGCACAGGTTGCTCTGCACCTCATCCCGCGCGGCCAAGTACTGGCGCGACTGGCGCCACTTCCATTCGATGTCGCCCACGGTGAACATCGGGTGCGGCTTATGCAGCCGGCCACTATCATAGGCCGTGTTCCGCATCCCTCCTGGTGCATCCTTCTGATCCACCAACAGCACCCGCGCCCCCGCGGGCAGACAATCGGTCGCCGCATACAGCGCATTCAGTACCGCGATCCCGGCACCGATAACAGTGAGATCCTAGAATACGCCGTCTTGGCCGACGTCAAATGCCAAGTTGTCTTCTGTTTGGTCCAGCATGACCTCGCTGCTCAATGTCCACTCCAGAAGATTTGTGGTGGTACGTCCGGTGCGGCGGTAGGGTAATTTTACCCAAAACCGCCAACAAATTGACCTGTGGTGAACCCACCGTTAGCGTCCCAATAGAGTGTGAGGAGTGAATGGTATGGCGCAGTCACTGTGTGTGTCTGAGGCAAGTGAACTGATCGGGTTAGTTTACGATTCCAGTCTGGAAAAGAATCAATGGTCCAGCCTTGTTGCACGGTTGTTCGCTCTGTGCCCGGGACATGTTGCGGCCGTGGTCACGTTTGAGGACGCGCGCTGGGTGTCCAGCCATGTGCCCACTTTACCGGGAGGGGAACATGGCAAGAAGATCTCCGAATTGATGGAAGACGTCGAGGCCGGTGAAGTGAGCCAGCCTGACGATCTGAACGATACGCTGTTCCGCCGCCAGCCGCTGGAACTTGGCACGCTTTACAGCACCCGCCGAATATTTACAGAGTATGAATTCCGCAACTTCGAAGGCTATAAACAGACGATGGAACCAATTGGCGCGGGCCATTGGACCGGCGCTCATTTTTCAATCTCGGGCGGGCGTCGGGCGGCGATTATGGTGGTTGAAAATGACTTTGTGGACACGCCAAAGGACAACACCCGCGTCGAGGAGGTGATCGAGATCATTGCCCCGCACATGATCCGCGCCAACACCTTCGCGCGGGCGCTCAATATGGCGAAAAGCGTAGCAGAGACCTATTCCGCCTTCATCGACGCCATTGCCCTGCCAATGATCATCGTGACCGCAGAAGGCCGCGTGCAAATGGCGAATGCCATCGGTCAGCAGGTTCTGGAGGGGGGGCAAGTTATCCAAGTCGATGCGCTCAGTGGAACGGCTCGCCTTCCGGACGACCGCGGCAATGCCGCGTTCAAGGCCGCCATCGCAGCCGCTTTGCACGATGGCGGCCCCCATGCGTTCCAGGCCACAATCGAGGACACGGCACTGGCCTTCTGTGTTTGTCCCTATCGACCCGCGCTGTCCTTTGCCACTGACGTGGACAAAAAGCTATTTGACGGACAACTCTTGTTTGCGGTCTTCATCGGCGCGCGGCCGAGCGGCGGCGTCAGTTTGCGGCTGTTGCGCGATGCTTTCGGGTTGACCCTGCGCGAGGCCGAAGTTTGTCGCGGCTTGCTGGAAGGTCAGACCGCGGCCACACTTGCGACCGATATGGACCGGTCTGAAAAGACCATCCGCAACCAGATTCAGTCCGTTCATGAAAAGGTCGGCGTCAACAGCACCCGCGATCTTGTCGACGCGATGTCGGTCTTTCGATCCGTCGGTGCGATGTTTTCCGAGCATTGACCCGCCATACGCGGTTGATCAGTTCAGAGATTTTTTCGCTGTCCTCTTTGAAACGCGGCCAGATTACTTAGTAGATCGATACGGCGCACTGACCGATCCCGTACCCGACGGCATATCGGCCGACTACGAAACTGACGAGCAAATCATAGTCATAGATCAAGAAGGTTTTCCACTTCCTGAACGTTTACGGGCCTGTTTGTACATCCAATAGCTTGCAATCTGCATGATGCGGTGCTTCGAGCAGAAAAACGCCCCAAAGTGTTTGAAAATTCATGCCGTGCGCGTGAGATTCTCTCAGCTTCGTTCTAGCCGCCGTCAACCAACGTCCGCTTAATAACAGGGAGGCGCTTCTCGCACCCACAGCGAAGGTCCGCTTCCCGCCCACCGGTTCCAGGTTCCGAACCCCGACGCACTGCGAACTGAGCTCGCCGTCTGCGGCGAGCATTCCTCCTTCTTCATGAAGAGCTAGGGGACGTCGTCCCCACGCGCGCGCAACGCGATTAGACAGGGCCGTGTCCTCGCCCAAGGGCTGCGCGCCGCACCAAGTCCCTGTCGAATAGTGTTGCACTTGCTACCCCCAACCCTCGCCGGGAGCAGGTTTTCTCAGACGAGCGCCCCAAGGGGCTTCGCTCAAAACCAGCGACCAGAGGGGTGCCTCATGACCGTCAGATACAAGTTGCCCAACGAGCCGCCGGGCTTGGCTGATCAGTGCGTTTCAGCAGCCGCGACAGCGCTGCTTGAGACCTCGGGAACGAGACGCGCGGAGAGGGTAGGGACGTCGAGAATGGTAGTTCGAGCACCACAAAGGAAGGTTTGTTCGACTCTCGACAATGGTGTGGGGCGTCACCGATTTCCGACTCGGGATCCGAGTCTGGCTTGGAGTCGAGTGCTGAAAAAGTCACGCATTCCTGACCCAATCGTCGAGCAATTCCGACCCAACGCATAGTTTCAGATTAGCCGTCGACAGCATCTAAAATGCCCACACGAAATGAATGTCCGGAAGGAGCCCAAAGTGTACGATGCTGCGCTATGAGTGAATGGCGGCTTTCGGGATTTTGATGGTTCAGCCTGTTCGATAGCCACTTGCATCCCGTGTGTGTCGTCACATACGAACAATCACATTGTCTTCGAAGATGAAGCTCCCACCTGACGAACTCCAATCGCGTCGAGGGAATGTCCTTCTTCAGTGCTACTGAGGAGGGGCTATGTCAAACAGCCTTAAAATTCGACCGGCCTCGCCAGGGGACAGCGGTGACCTAGCAATAATTGCAGATATGGCGACAAGGGGATTGAGTTCGTTTCTGTGGACGGCAGTCGCATCTGAGGGGAAGCCACCTTTCGAGATCTGGCGTTCGATAATCCGGGGCGACCAAGCCAACACGATTCATCACAGCAATTGGCTTGTGGCACAATCACGAGCCAACGTTCTGGGGGCGGTGAACGGCTATACCCTCTCCAGAACTCACTTAACCGCACCGACAGGTCCATCTGCCTGCGTCCTGGAACCACTCAATGAGCTGAAGGGCATGGCTATTGGCACGTGGTACATTGCAGCGATCGCGGTGTTTCCCGAAGCGCGCGGGCGGAGTGTCGGTAGCAGTCTTCTGCGCTTTGCGGAACAGGCTGCGCGAGCGGCGTCCGTGGACGAAATTACGTTAATGGTGGGTAGCTTCAATCCTCGTGCTCGGAACCTCTACGAGAGCATCGGCTTCAAGAGGCTGGCTGATCGAACTTTCCAGCCCTTTCGTGGGTCAGATCCGGAGGGGTATTGGGTTCTTATGTCAAAGACGCTGAAAGGGCGCACGGGATGAACCGCTCACTCAGGATCGAGGCTGTCCCCGGTCTCTACGCCGTCGCTCGCCTGCCGGCCGACGCCGCGATCCCAGACTGGATCAATGGTCCGGGATTTCAGTCTGTCACTCGCTCGGATGACGAACTCACACTCGTCTGCTGCCAAGATCGAATTCCAGGCCATTTCGAGATGGAAAGGGACTGGCACTGCATTCGAACAGTTGGACCTTTTCCGTTCGACGCCGCTGGTGTCGTCGCGTCCCTCATCGCGCCGCTCTCCGAAAACGGAATTGGAGTCTTTGTCATCTGCACGTTCGACGGTGAACATGTTTTGATCTCTGCACGAAAGGCTGAACTGGCAATGGATTGCCTGAGTGCCGCCGGTCATTCCGTGACCACTTGGGATATTTGAAGAAGCGTCCCTAAAGACTAGGAAACGTCATGAACGGGAAACAACAGAGCATGGGCGTCAACAGCGGACTTTGGGATGAATAAACCGTACGGCAGCGCCGCGCCCATAGCCGACATTGGGGCAGGGGGCTGAATGCTGCAACGCGGCTCCCTATAGTCGCCATTCGGTGCGGTGCCGCGTATTTGATCAATGGAAGTGACGTAAGGCGGGACGAACCGGCCATTCAATTTTGAATGCTATGTCAGCTTAGGCGGGCGAGGGTCTTTGCCTAAGATGCGCGTGCAAGATGGTGTTTGGGGGAACATCCAAATTTGCGGGCATAGTCGCGGCTGAACTGCGTCGGGCTCTCATACCCCACTTCGAACCCAGCATAGGACACAGACGGCACGCCCCGTTCCAAGAGGCTGCGCGCTTCGATCATCCGCAGGTCCTTCTGGTACTGCAGCGGTGTCGTACCCGTGACGGATTTGAAGTGCTGGTGAAACGACGATGAGCTCATTCCGGCGACCTGCGCCAGATCGCCAACGATCAAAGGCTCCCGAAAGTTGGCCCGGATCCGCTGGATAGACTTGGCAATGCGGCTGGCGTGACTGTCGACCGACAGAAGGTTCCGCAACATGCCTCCGATGGGTGAGAGGAGGAGGCGGTAATGGATTTCCCGCAGGATCATCGGACCCAGAACCTGCGCGTCCATGGGCGCATTCATCAACTCCAGATACCGCACCATCGGCTCGGTCCAAGCAGGATCGGCGGGACTGGCTGACAGGGATGTCGCGTGAGCATCATTGGACGCCGCCTCGCCCACCTGTTCGTACAAACCGCGCAGAATGCTCAGGTCCAACGAGAAGATCAGCGCCCGGTAAGGACGCGCCGCGCTGGCCTGGGTGATTTTGGAGACAACGGGTAGATCATGACTGACCAAAAGCATCTGGCCATCAGTGAGGTCGACAATCTGTCTGCCCACACTCATTTCTTTGCGACCCTGTAGGATCAGACAAATAACTGGATTATAAACGACAGCCTCAAATACGGTGATTTCCGTGCGTTGAAAGATGTGCGCCGACGGCAATGCTCGGCCAGAAGCTTCAATTTCTTTGGCCAAGAGCTCAGTTGATAGTTGCTTTAGGCGTTCTAATGACATCGCGGGCTCCTTCCCCTTTCCCCTATCAAATCAGCGCTCCGCAATCACGCATTAACACCATCAATCAGAGGAATTGGCAAAACTGCTGTAGGATCTGGCAGGACGCATAGACGCCAGAACCATAGCTTCGGGATCAATGATGGAATTGAACGGAGTATCCCATGTCTGAAGTACAAACCACTTTCACCCTGAACGCTGAAACCGCCATCCCAGCCGTAGGATTTGGCACCTATTTGATCTCGAACGAAGACGCCGAAGGGTCCATCCGTTCCGCGATTGCGGCGGGGTATCGGCACATCGACACGGCCTCAGGCTATCGCAACGAAGAAACCGTTGGCGCCGGGATTCGGAAAGGGCTGGAGGCCGAAGGGCTGGCGCGCGCCGACCTGTTTATCACCGCCAAGCTGTGGCCCGGCAACCCGGCCTGGGGCGATGCGCCCAAAACCGGCACGCAAACCATCGCGGAATGTGATGCGAGCCTGTCGCGTTTGGGCATTGACCACGTGGACCTATACCTGATCCACGCGCCCTACGGCGGCGATTTGCGACTGGAGCAATGGCGCGCGCTTCTCGATTTGCAAGCCAGCGGCAAGGCGCGGGCCGTCGGAGTGAGCAATTTCAACGAGAGCCATCTGGACGAGATTGCCCTTGCCGGCTTGCCGATGCCCGATGCCAACCAGATTGAGCTGCATCCCTGGTCCCAGAAACCGGACTTGCTGGCCCATATGGCCAGCCATGACATCGCGCCGATCGCCTACAGCAGCCTTGTCCCCCTTTCCACGTGGCGCACGGAGCCCGGTCAGGAGAGCGCCAAGACCGACGAGATGAAGGCGGACGGCACAGCCTTCCAGAGTATGGCCGAGAAATACGGCGTCTCAGAAGCACAACTGCTGCTTCGGTGGGGCGTCCAGAATGGTTATGCCGTCTTGCCCAAGAGCCTGAACCCAGAGCGGATGCGCCAAAACCTAGACCTGTTCTCATTCGCTATCGACGAGGCGGACATGGCGCAGATGGCAACCATGGACCGCGGCGACGGCGTAGCCTGGGCCTCCGGCGACCCCAGCAAATGATCTCTACCGCCTTGTCTCATTCAATATAGTCCAACCTCAAATCACTTGGAGTGACCATGAAACCTTCCCTGTTCTTCGCCACAAGCGCCTTCGCCGCTGTCATTTCCACGCCACTGATGGCCGACACAGCTTGCGACGCAACCTTGATGTTCGGCAGCATCACGCAACTCAGTGCCACCCATGCAACAGTTGACACATCCGTGCTGATCGATGCCGCCCCGGCAGAGGTCTGGGCGACGCTGACCGATTTCGACGTCATGGACACTTGGAGTTCCGGCACCCTGCAAGGGATGACCGGGGACATCAAAGATGGCGGACGCGTAACGGTCACCTTCATCTTTGGCGCCACTGAAGATGGCACACCCAATATGATGGAGATCCCACATACGCTGATCTACGATGAGGGCCGTGTTCTCGGGTGGTCTGACCCCTTCCCCGAAGACATCGGCGGTGGCCATGACAACCATCTCTATCGCGTAGAGGCTTGTGGCGATCAGACCCTCTTCGTCCAATCAGACGAAATCGTGGGCAACCCTTTTGCTGCCGGTTTCGTGGCTCAACTTCTGCCGATGTATCAGGCATTCAACGCCGAGCTGAAGGCCGAAATCGAAGGCTAACAATGAGAATTCTGTAGCGTGAAACGATGCGAAAGGTCTTGGCGCCGTAGTGTTCGCCGAAGCCGACATTCGCCGCGGCACCGAAAAACAGAGGTATGGGCTCCTTCGAGACATTAGTGGCATAGCAGCATTGGTTTGGCCGCGTTGAAAAGGCCATCGATCTCGGCTCATAGCGGACGTTGCGGTCCCAGTGCAATGCTGCAGTGTGTCCGTTCTTAGCCGACATAAGGGCATGGGCATGGTTGGTACCCCCCTGCTTTGCATAATTGCTATTCTCAGATACGCAGACTGACAACAGTTGGCCAATGAGGTCGGCCAACTTTGACTTGGGACCTTGCCGTAGCAGCACAACTTCACCCCCAATACCGGAGATCTGTGGCTTCATCGGGGCACACGCGTCAAAGAACTTCTTGTCTTGGAATCCATCTGGAAGCTGCGCGCATCACTCATGCAGGCTTTGCATTGGTCGCGGCTTCCGATTTCAGGCTAAATGCTTGTGTTGGAATAGCGATACCAAGCTCATCGCCCCAACGCGCACGAGGCGGAGCCTACCGAATTTGTGGGGTCGTAACTCCGCCTTGTGCGCTAACATGAGTTCTACCTAGATCCTGCTAAAGGAGCGGTAATCCTGATAACCTTGTTGCAGAGGTGGTCAAGATGGTAGGGCCGCCGTCACGATGACTTCGACCTTGAGCTCCGCACTGGCAAGCTTCGCTTCGCCGCAAGCGCGGGCCGGTGCATGGCCTTCCGGCACCCATGCGTCCCACACGGCATTCATCGCATCGAAGTCGGCCATATCGCTCAGCCAGACAATTGCTTGCAGGATGTGATGTCTGTCCGTGCCGGCTTCTTCCAGCAAGGAGTCCACCTTGGCCAGCATCTCCTCGGTTTGCCCCGTGATGCTGTCGCCGCGCGTTCCAACTTGACCGCATAGATAGACGGTTTGTCCGTGCATCACGATGCGGCTCATTCGGGATGTTTGGTGCTGTCTGATGATTTCGGCCATTGGGGTCTCCTTCTAGAACAAGAGGCGTTCGAGCGCGACGGCAGCGGCCAGCAAGGCCAAGGTGCAGCCGATGACAATGGTCGCGGCGCGTGGCCCCACCTCGGCCATTTCGCGAAGCGAGGTGCGCACGCCAAGGGCCGCTATTGCGGTCAGCAGCATCCATCCTGACAGCAATTTGCCCCAGTCGAGCACCCATCGCGGCAGCGGGGCGAGGTTGTTGAAGAGGACGAGCACGACGAAGGCGATGAGGAACCAGGGGGGAGCAAGTCCCGCCTTGCCTTCTCGAAAGATAAGCGCGGCCATTAGCACGGCGACTGGCAAAAGGGCGACGCGTTGCAGCTTCACGAAAGTCGCGGTGTCGCCCTCGATCTCCCCCATCGAATAGCCAGCGCCCACGACCTGCGCGACATCGTGAATGGTGGCTCCGATCAGGAATCCTGCCTGCGGGGGTGCATGGTTCATCCACGCGAAGAGAAGCGGGTAGGCTACCATCGCGACGGTCGAGAGTGCCGTCACGGCGGCAACGACGAAAAGCACGTCACGCTCAGTGACCTTCGACCGGGGCAGAACGGCTGCCAATGCCAGTGCCGCTGATGCACCACATATTGCGACGGCACCGCCCGCAAGCGCGCCGAACGCCGTAGTGCGCCCGACCAGCCGGGCGAGTCCCACGCCGAGCGCAACGGTTCCGGCGACAAGCGCCATAACGCCGACCACCGGCGCCCACCCCAGCGAGGCAATGTCCTCGAAGCTGAGGCGCAACCCGAGCAGCGCGACCCCCAGCCGCAGCACCGTTTTCGACGTGAACGCCAGACCCGGACCCGATCGCTCCTCCTGCGAAAGATGGAAGAACGCCATCCCGATGAGCAGCGCAAAGAGCATCGCCGGGGCGCCGTAATGCTCCGCAAGGGCATGCGCGGCAACGGCGATGAGAACAGCAAGTGCGATACCGGGGAACACCTCACCGGACCATCTGCCAGCGGTGGACAGTGCGCCGGTCACGATGCTTTCATCCGTTCGAGCCGAATGTCGGCGGTGCGCGCATGGCCCTCCATCCCTTCCAGCCGGCTGATGCGCGCGGTCGCTTCGGCCACGGGGCGCATTCCGGCGACCGTTGCACGTTGCCAGGTCACGGTCTTGAGGAACTTGTGGACGGAAAGGCCGCCTGTGTAGCGCGCGGCACCACTTGTCGGCAGCACGTGGTTCGGGCCCGCAGCCTTGTCGCCGAAGGCCACGGTCGTCTCGGCCCCAAGGAAGAGTGAGCCGTAAGAGGAGAGCCGTTCCAGCCACCAGTCGAGATCCGCGGCCTGCACCTGAAGATGTTCAGGCCCGTAGCGATCGCTCACCGCCGCCATCTCGTCCCGATCCTTGCAGAGGATAACTTCCGCATAGTCGCGCCAGGCGGCGCGGGCATTGTCGGCGTTGAGCTTGGGTAGTTCCTCGATCAGACGCGGCGCAAGCTTCAGCACCTTTTCGGCCAAGACGCGATCGTCGGTGACGAGCCAGACCGGCGAGTTGTAGCCATGCTCCGCCTGTCCCACGAGGTCCCAGGCCACAATCTCTGGGTCGGCTGTGCTGTCGGCGAGGATTAGGCTGTCGGTAGGTCCCGCGAACATGTCGATGCCAACCTCGCCGAACAGCATTCGCTTGGCTTCTGCCACATACTGATTGCCAGGCCCGACGAGGATATCGGCTTTCGGCAAGCCGAAGAGGCCAAAGGCCATCGCAGCCACACCTTGTACGCCGCCCAGGTTAAGGGCCGCATCCGCTCCTGCCAGATGCATCGTGTGCAGGATCGCCGCCGGGATGCCTTCGTCGGGGCGCGTGGGAGAACAGGCCGTCACATGACGCACGCCCGCGACCTTTGCGGTCGTGATCGTCATGAGGGCCGATGCCACATGGCTGTAGCGCCCGCCGGGCACATAGGCCCCCGCCGCGGACATTGGGATCGACTTCTGCCCGGCGATGAAGCCGGGACGCACCTCGATCTCAGTATCATTGATCGTGGCAAGCTGCGCCTCGGCGAAGCGACGGATGTTGTCGTGGGCGAAGGCGATGTCGTCGCGCAGCTCTTGCGGCACCTTCGCGCTCGCCGCTGCCATCTCATCGCGAGAGACGAGGATCGGCCCTTTCCAGCCGTCGAGTTTGCGCGCGTATTCGATCGCGGCAGCGTCGCCCTCCCCACGCAGAACGTCAAGCATGACCGCCACGCGCGTGCGCACGTCTTCCTGTCCCGTCTCGGCGGTCGAGACGGCTTTCTTGAGATAGATCGCCACGATGGGCCTCCTTCGGGTGGTCGGTGCTCCGGCGGCCAGTGAGCCGCCGGGGCCTGAAACTCAGCGCTGGTCGGCCCGGCGAAACGCGCCCTGCACGATCCGGTCGATAACCATTGCGACAAAGAGGATCGCAAAGCCGCCCAGCAGGCCCGGTCCCTTCGCTGCAAATTGCAGTGCTTCAAGGATGACCTGACCAAGCCCGCCTCCGCCGATCAGCGAAATGATGACGACCATGGACAGGCACATCAGGATAGTCTGGTTCACGCCCGTCATGATCGAGGGAAGCGCGAGTGGCAGCTCAACATCCTTGAGCAGTTGCCAGCGCGACGCGCCGAAGGCGGTTGCCGCCTCCTTGATACTGTCAGGCACACCGCGCATCCCAAGGGCAGTCAGACGGATCACCGGGGGCATCCCAAAGATGATCGTCGCAAGTATGCCCGGCGGGTTGCCTGTGCCGAAAAAGGCGATGATCGGGATGAGGTAGACGAAGGCGGGCAACGTCTGCATCAGGTCGAGCACCGGTTCGGCGAAGTTGTAGGCGCGCTGCGATTTGCCGAACCAGATGCCGAGCGGAATGCCCATGATGACGCAAAGCACCACGGCGGCGCCGACGAGGGCAACGGTTTCCATCGCGATTTCCCAGTATCCCAGGAAGGCGATATAGGCGAGGGCGGCGGCGGTGAATATCGCGACGCGCGGCCCGGCAGACCGCCAGCCGATGACTACGATGACCGTCATGACCACGGGCCAGGGCGTGCCGATTAGCGCAAGACTGATAGCGTCGAGTACCTGACGGACCAGAAGCACGATTCCATCGAAGGTTCCGGCGCCAGACCGGGCCGCATCGTCGATGACCCCTTCCAGCCAACGCGCGGAGACCGAATAGGTGTCGGGGTCGGCGGGAAATTCCGCCATCCATCCCGGCACCCCTTCGATGGTAAAGCGATAAACTGTGAGCGGCACGATCACGAGCCCCAGGACCAGCCCCAGAACCGCATTCTGCACCTTCAAGCCGGACGGAACGGCGAGCGGATCAACCCGCCAACGGGTGTACTGTTTTTCATACGCCACATTGGCGTAAACCGCCTGAATGAGCCGCAGAACTAAGAGCATCGCGAGCCCGGTCAGCAAAATAGCCGCCGCATCTGCGGCCGCGGCTTCCGCCGTTTCGCGTGACCGTTCAGCCGCGCGCATCAGGTTGTTGCCCAATGTCTCGAACCGGGTGCCGTCCTCTCCTGCGGCAACCGCATCTGCCGCACGTTGCAGAAACTCCTGCGCACGTGCCTGCTGTCGTTGGGCATTTGCTAGGTCCTCGGCACCCAGCTGACCCCAGCTACCACGCCCGATTTGAACGAACGCGATGACTTCCAGAATGATAAAGCCCCAGAAAAGGCCCCATGCCCCCCGGGCCGATGCCCAGAAGGGACCTGCGAGGAAGGCGGCAAGGTTGAAAGTGCGCGGTATCGGCCCGGTTGTATCATGGATAGTGTGGAATGAGTCCGCGTAATAATCGGCGCGCGGTCCCGCAAATTCCGCGATGGAGGCGTCGAGCGTTTCGCGGTCTACTTCGATATCCCGCACGGCATCGGAGCGTGGGGTCGCGGATCGATTGTTGGCGAAACCGGTCGCGTCGAAATTGGCGGTGGTCATCTCAGCGCCCTCCTTGAATGCCGCGCAGCAGCACGGTCTTGGAAATGACACCGACAGGCACCCCCGCGTCTTCGACGACAAGCGGATCGTCAGTGCCGACCGAGACGTCGATCAGAGTGTCGAGATCACTTTCCCCATCGACGCGGATCGCACCTTCCGGCACGCCAGAGCCATTGAGCGGCTGCATTATTGTATGAGCCTTCACCAGCTTCAGGCGGCTGATCCCCTGCACGAATTCACGTACGTAGTCGTCGGCGGGGGCTGTCACGATTTCCTCTGGCGTTCCGATTTGAACGATGACGCCGTCTTTCATGATAGCGATACGCGTACCAATGCGAATTGCTTCGTCGAGATCGTGGGTGATGAAGAGCGTGGACTTGTTCAGGTCGCGCACAAGTGTCTTGAACTGATCCTGCAATTGAAGGCGGATAAGCGGATCGAGCGCGGAGAACGGCTCATCCATGAGAAGGATTTCGGGATCGGAGGCGAGCGCGCGGGCTATCCCCACCCGCTGCTGCATCCCCCCCGACAACTCCTTGGGCAGACGATCCTCATAGCCCGCAAGGTCCACGAGGCTCAGACAGTGATCCGAGATCGCCCAGCGTTTCGACTTAGGGATTTTGCGAATCTCGAGCGGGTAGGCGACATTCTCGCGGACCGAGCGGTGCGGCATCAGCGCCATGTGCTGGAACACCATTCCGATATGGCGGGCGCGCATCTCGCGCAGCGCGACCTTGCCCATCGCGCCCACATCCTCGCCCAGCACGCGGATCTTCCCCGCGGACGGCTCGATCAGGCGGTTGACGTGGCGCACCAGCGTCGACTTGCCGGAACCAGAGAGCCCCATGATGCAGAAGATCTCGCCCCGCGCGACCTCGAAGGAGGCGTCGCGCACTCCGATCACGGTCCTGTATTTCGAAAGCGCCTCGGCCTTCGTCAGTTCGGATGACTGCGCATCCGCAATCGTTTCCTGCGCCCTCGGGCCGAAGACCTTCCAGACGTTCGCGAGTTCAACAACGGTTTCCGCCACCGGAATGTCCCCTCAAAAACAGTCGCGGCGGGGATGCAATACTGGCCTGCACCCCTGCCGCATCGTCAGATTACTCGCCAGTCAGCCAGCCGAGGACGATGTCCTCATTTGCTGCAACCCAATCGGCGGCGAATTGCTCGACCGGAACATCGTTGACCGAAAGTTCGAACCCGGCCTCGGAAAGAACTTCCGGCGGCATGGAATAATTGTCGAGCATTGCGGCAACTTCCGGGTAATTCTCGCGAATGTTAGCGGCATAGTGCAGGTGCAGCTTCGCGCCGTTCCACGCGGTGGAGGCTTCGGAGAGTTCCAGCCAGTTCGGATCGTCGGTCGGCTGAACGATGTTCCAAGTATCTGGGTCATGCTCTGGCTCGTCGAGATAGACGAGATCGTAAGCCACGAAGATAAAATGAGGCTCATAGCAGAACCCGATCCACGGCTCGTCATTGTTGGCCGCAGTGCCCAGTTCACCCCATGCAACGGTGCCGTCATACTGGCGCAGATCCATCGTCTGGTCGTAGCCATATGATTTCGCGCGTACCTGCTCGATCACAGTGGAGGCCCAGCCGGGCGCTCCGATCCACACTTCGGGGGTGCCGTCGCCGTCACGGTCGAAGATACCGATCTTGTCTGGGTCGGTCAGGTCGTCGATGGAGGTGATGCCGTAGGTGTCAGCGGTGTGCTGAGTAACGCACATACCCTGCACGGCCTGCACCGGGTTCTGGTTGGCTACAACCGTGCCGGCTTCCTGAACATAGGTGTTGTGAAGGTTCGCTTGGTTGGGCAGCCAAACTTCGGGGTGTAGGTGCATAGAGCCTGCATCCATTGCTTCAAAGATGATCGGGTTGGTGCCGTTCTGAAGCTCGACCTCAAGGCCGAAATTCTCCTCGATCACGATCTTGAGGATGTTGGACGTGGCATTTGCCGCCGGCCAGTTTGGAACGCCGAGCACGAGGTCCTGCGCATGGGCGCCGCCTGCCACCATCGGCAGGGCCGCCGCTACGAGAAGGGTCTTCTTGAGGGTCATTCTAGGTCTCCACTGTTGAAAGGGTCGTCATGTTTCATCCGCAACTTCCGCGACCCTTGCGGAGCTGCCGTCGGTCGAACCCGGTTCGGGCACGGCCGTATTCAGAGAGAAGCGCACGATCTCCGCGACCAGCAGGTCGATCGTGTCGAAGACCGGGATGTCGAACTCGGCAAGCGCGTCCGCCAGAAGCGAGAATTCCGAGCAGCTGATGGCGATGGCATCAGCGCCGTCGTCGCGCAGATGCGTTGCCAGTGTGCGCAGTTGGGTGCGCGCGGCCTCATGAACTCCCCGCGCCTTGACGTCGCGCACAAGCTCGAGCGCTTCGTGGCGGGGGTGGACAGCCGACAAGCCGCGCGCCGCAAGGGGCGCGTCATAGACACTTGCCCGAGCAAGGGCAGGCGAGCCCAGAAGGCCCATCCGCGCCACTTGCGGGAGGCGGCTGGCGTGATCCGCTGAAAGCGCCACCATGTCGATGAAGGGAACCGTCGCCGCTGCACGGATCGCCGGTGCATAGGCATGAGCGGTATTGCATGGCATCGCGAGCGCCAAGGCGCCAGCGCGTTCCAGATCACGCGTCATGCGCGCGAGAACCGGTCCCGGATCCTCCCCGCGCCCCTCGACGATGGCCGCAATGCGGGAGGGTACTTGAGAGTTTTGATGAACGATGAGCGGCACATGGTCCGCATCATCGGCTCCATCGACCGCCGCTATCACCCGCTGCATCAGGTCGATGGTCGCCGCCGGTCCCATTCCACCAAGGATGCCAACCGCCCGCTTCATGCCGCTATCACCTCGCGTTGGAGGACATGGCCTATCACCGCCACGATATGCGCGCAGTCGTCCAGATCGAAGGTCAGTGGCACCCGTATGTCGAGCAGCGTCGAGAGAACTTCATCCGTCCGGGGAAGGTCCTGCCGACCGGCATAGCGCCAGGATCGGTGGGCAGAGGTGAAACCCACCGGATCCTCGTTACCAAACCATTTGAGCTCGACGCCCAGCTCCGCCGCCGCCGCCACGATCGCGCGCATCGTTTGTACGTTCGCACCGGGAAGACGGAACTGGACGGACGAACCGACATAAGATTCTGCTGCCGGACGCCTGGGAAGGGCAACGCCCGGCAGCTGCCCCAATCCCGATGCCAGCGCATCGTGGCGGGTGTTCCAGCGCGCGATCGCATCCTCAATGGCTTCCAGTTGCGGAAGCAGGATCGCGGCGCGCAGCGCGTCCATTCGGGCGGACATGTTTGGGGTATCAAGACGGATGTCGCTGAAAGCCTCCCGCTGGGGCGCAGCGCCGTGGCGATCAAATAGCATATAGCTGCCCGAGAGGATGATTGCCCGCGCCATTAATTCGGGATCGTCACTTGTCAGCAAGCCGCCCTCACCGGAGTTGAGATGCTTGTACGTCTGCGTGGAAAAGCAGCCAAACGCACCGAACGACCCGCTGCGCTCACCTTTCCAGCGCGCACCCATCGTATGCGCACAATCCTCGATGAGCGGCAGGTCTGCTTCGCGACAGATTCGCGCCAGCCGATCCATGTCGCACAGATGCCCGCGCATATTTGACAGCATCAGAGCCGCTGGACGGTTGGCGGCAATCTTGCGTTCCAGATCCGCGAAATCGAGAACGAGATCCTCTGTTATCTCAACCAACAAAGGCTTTGCTCCGACCGCGGCGATGGCGCCGGGTACAGGCGCGAGAGTGAAGGCATTCGTTAGAACCGTGTCGCCCGGCCCGACTCCAAGGGCGCGCAGTGCAATCGACATCGCCTGCCCCCCGGACGCGAGCGCAAGGCAATAGGTGCTGCCCTGCCAGTCGGCATAGGTCTGCTCCAGAAGGCCCACGGGGCCCAACTCTCCTGGCAGCAGATTGTAGCGATGCAGCCGCCCGCTCCTCATCACCTCAATGGCAGCCTCGATCCCCGCCTGGGGGATTGGCTCCTGCTGAGTGAAGGATTTCATGAACGGCTGCATCTGTATCACTCGGCGGCAAGCATGGGCTGATCACCCGCAACGCCATATTCGAAGCGCTGTGCATAACCAAACAGACCGACCGCGCCACCCGTGTGAAGGAAGACGACATTCTCGTCCCCGTTGAAATGGCCGCGACGAACCAGATCGATAAGCCCGGCGCCACCCTTTCCGGAATAGACCGGATCAAGGAGGATGCCCTCAAGCCGCGCGAACGTTTCGATCGCCGCAGTTCCGCCTTCGGTTGGGATGCCGTAACCTTGGCCTACGTAGTCGGTATTGGCGACTACATCCTCCCGCGCGACGACGCCGGCGCAGCCAAGTTTTTCTGCCGTGGCGCAGGCAAGCTTATAGACGTTCTCTTCCTGCTTTCGCTGCGGGGCGCGGGTGCCAATGCCCAAAAGTGGGATCTGTGCATTGATTGCCTTCAGACCGGCAATGAGGCCCGCCTGTGTCCCGGCCGAGCCAGTGGCATGGACAATCCGGTCGATCTTGAGGCCTATCGCGTTGGCCTGGCTCACGATCTCCATCGCGCAATTGGCATAGCCGAGTGCACCTGTCGGGTTCGAGCCGCCGCCAGGGATGGTGTAAACTCTGCGCCCTTTCGCGCGCATCTCCTCCGCACGCTCCTCCATGAGGGCAGGCATGTCCGCACCGCCCGGATGTTTTTCGGACGTTGCACCGTGAAGGAAATCGAGGAAGACATTGCCGCCACCATTGTAGTCGAAGTCGTCATACCCGGTGCGGTCCTCGAGAAGCACATGGCAGTCCATGCCCAGCCGGGCAGCGAATGCGGCGGTCTGGCGAGCGTGATTGGACTGCGTCGCACCTTGTGTCATCACCAGATCGGCATCTTGCTCCTGTGCCTCAGCCATCAAGAATTCGAGCTTCCGCGTTTTGTTTCCTCCGGTGGACAAGCCCGTGCAGTCGTCCCGCTTGATCCAGAGTCTGGGACCACCAAGCTCGTTGCTGAGGCGGTCCATCGGTTCAAGCGCGGTCGGGAGATGCGCCATTCGAATGCGCGGGAAACGGGCGAGATGCATCGGTGTGCTCCTTGACTGGTTGCCTGAATTAATCCGCTCGGGCCCCTAATGGTCAAATGCACACTTGTCTTTATATATGCGTATCTTGCATAAACACTATATGAGACTAGATTGGCTTGAAGACGTGATCGCCCTACTCGACACTGGCGGAGTTGCTGAGGCGGCAAAGGCACGTAACATCACGCAGCCGGCATTTTCGCGCCGCATGCGGGCGCTGGAGGATGTACTCGGGATCGCAATAGTGGACCGCACCGCACGTCCCTCGGGACCTACGGAGGCGGTACGCGATCATTCCGATCGGCTACGCCGACTCGCGGACGAACAACGGGCATTGATGGCCGCTATCCGGCAGGCGCAAGCCACTGGAGCACCACAGCTTGTCCTCGTCTGCCAGCATGCGATTACTACTTCGCTTGGCCCGCGCATTGTGGCCAACCTACGTGATAGCAAGATTAACAGTGTCCGACTGAGGTCGGCTAATCGCAGCGAATGCGAGGCCGTTCTCTTCGCAGGAGGGGCAGCACTTTCTCTCACCTATCAGATGGAAAGTGAACCGACACGTGCAACCCCCGCGTTGCTGAAACGGGAAGTGCTGGGTAGCGATCAATTGGTGGCAGTAGCAGGTGCCAATCATGCTAAGTCTCAGATGTGGCAGATGCACCAGGGGCGTCTACAGATCATCGGCTATCCATCAGACGTATTTCTTGGGGCAGTCTTTTCTCGCCATATTGCGCCGGGGCTTACGCAACAGGGCGAGCTCTCCGTGGCAGCCGAGACTGCGCTGACCCCTGCAGCACTTCAAATGGCACGGGCGGGGATAGGCATTGCCTGGGTGCCGCTTGCCCTTGCGGGCGAAGGCATCGAGGACGGCTCCCTGATCAATCTGTCGGATGAGCTGGGCTCCGCGGAAATGCAGATCGTCGCGCACGGTTGGGCTGAAAGCGACAGCCTGATGATCAGGCAAGCCTGGTTAAAACTTGCGCACTTGATGAAAGCGGCCTCATGAGATCTGTGATGCTTATTCGTCCGCTATCCATTGGTCGATCAAGGACTGATTAGCGCTGATCCAGTCATCCACGACATATTCAAGGCCGATATCCTTGACCTGCGCCAAAAAAATCATTTCCGTCATTTCCTCACCTGACAGTCCAAAGCGGGAAAGCAGCCGTGCGACGTCCGGATGGCTTTCCCGAAGCCGGGTGGCGTAGCTTACCTGGACATCCTTGATCACGTCGGCGGACCGAATGTTGCTGTCCTCGATCCACGTCGCACTCTCCTCTGGAGAAACAAGTTGCCAGAGGGCTGGATCATGTGGTGGCTCATCAAGCACGGTGATGTAGTCTAGCGCGAACCACATATGCGGCTGGTAACAATAGAAGAGGACGGGTTCCTGCGCAGCAATCCGATTCAAAAGAACCGTTTGCCAATCCTCCTCAGACAACAAGACAGGATCAAGTTGTCGGGAGAGATCATATCCCTCCATCTTCACCTGCATCACGCGGGTGGAGGCCCAGCCTTCGGCCCCCAGCCAGATTTCCCCCCGTCCGTCGTCGTCAAGGTCGAACAGTGCGGCGACCTCGGGGTCGGTCAGTTGGCTCACGCTGTCGACACCCAATTGGGTCTCGACATATTGTGGAACGCATATACCGTCGATGCCTGGATAACTGGTTCCCGAAAGGGCAAGTGCACCACTGTCAAGACCGGGCTGAACCCAGAATGCCTGGTTCGGCATCCAGGTATCTGCATGCAGATCGAGCGTCGGCGTTTCACTCAGAATGCCATCGAAGATTTCAGCATTGGTACCGGGAACCCGCTCCACGGACAGGCCAAGCCGTTCATTGATGATGCGCTCGAGCATGAGCGAAACCAGCTCGCCGGCAAACCAGTTGGGCTGACCGATGCGGACTGTTTGCTCCTGCGTGAAAGCAGGCGGGGTAGCGCTCACAGCGACCAGCAATGCGATCGCCAACCCGTTCCCCCGCCGACCGGCTTTCCCCCTCCGGCTTCCCGTCATGCCGTTACCCTCATACCTGATCAAAATTGGTAGTCATATCGGTGACCGTGCACCTGCAAGCTTGGTGCGTCTAATAAATTGTCCGCATCAAATATGCCCTTTTTGCACTTTAGTGCGCTTCAGAAGTCCGCATATGTCGATCTAGTCTTTTGTGTTGCGTCGAGCATTCCTTGGCAGCATCTGGGAGCATTGAGCCGTGGGCGGCCCTAGCCGACATTGGGGCAGGGGACTCGATGCTGCATCGCAGTTCCCGAAACCAGCCCTTCGCTGCGGTGCCGTACATTTAATCGTTCAAAGTTCAGCTATGCGCTAAAATGCCGCCATGCGGGGAGAGGCTTTGAAGGCGAGTAGGTAGGTTTCACAATGTAGCCAATCCACGTATCTGAGCGAGGTCAGGAACTTGCTGGTATGCTAACAAGCTTCCAATTCAGCAATTGGGAGGCGGCAAACGGAGTCTTTCTTCGTCACTAATCGTCAAAATAGGTTCGGTGCGTAGTATAGATTGCTTCGATTGTTGGAGTGAGACGACTAAGGTGCAGACGAAGGGTCTTGTCGGCATTTGCCGTGTCGCCGGACATGATCGCCTCAAGCAAGAGTTGATGATCCTCGTAAAGGAGCTCCATCGCTTCCTTGCTTGTGAGAGCTAGCATGCAAAGTCGATCTACTTGCGCTTTGTTGGCTGCGATCAGGTCAAAGGCAAACGCCTGGTTTGCGGACTGGCATAGCAGTCGGTGGAATTCATAGTCTAACTCATGGAACCGGTCGGCCTCACCTGATGAAATCGCATCGGCCTGCGCTTTCATATTCGCCTTCAGCTTGGGATCAATGGACGTGTCGCGTCCCGCGGAAGCCGTCCTGACAACCTCAAGCTCGATGGCAGAGCGAACGAAACGCGCATTCGCAATTAACTCTCTTGAGAATGGGCGGACCACGGTCGCTCTTTGCGGTCGTACCAACAGGAGGTTGAGCCCAGCCAGACGGGTGAAGGCTTCACGTACAGGTTGCCGCGAATAACCAAAGGCCTTTGCGGTCTCAGTTTCGGAAATCTTGGTGCCGGGTAAAAGCTCAAGCTTCGTGATCTGATCAAAGAGTTGCTGAAAGACCAGATCGCTGCCGGTTGTCCGCTCTAGGGTGCCGATTTCTGCCATGACGTGTGAAGTGCCTTTCTATGGTTTGCGAGTTTGGCAGACCAGAACCTAGCGTATCAGAGGTCGCTTTGGGTTACTAGGCTGCCAAATTTATTCAACAATCTCAATGAATATGCGCTGTTTCGGAAGGCTTGATCCGGATTTTATGTTGACTAGTATCCAAGTTAGCTTGTTAATTCCGGATATCAATCAGAAGTTCGCTCCTGTGGCGTGCGCCGTCAAAACCGGACCTAAGCGTCAGCTCGAGCGAATTTTCTGAGGATATCCGTTGGTCGGAAAAGGCTGACGCAAAAATGACTAAAGCTGATCGGGAGGACACAATGATCAACTACACACTCAAGGCTCTGGCAACCTCGGCAATCGTGCTGGCAAGTGTATCGGTGGCGCAAGCGGACGTAACTCTGCGTGGCGCAAGTATGTTTGACGAAGACCATTCCTTCACCCAGACCCTGCGCGAATTCGAGCGTCTGGTGGCCGAGAAGTACGATGGGGACGTGAGCTTTGACCTGCGGCTGAACGGCGAACTGGGGGTTGAATCTGACTACGTGACCTATCTCAACCAGGGCGTGGCGGTGGACTACACGATCCTCGCGCCATCCAACATGGCTGTTTTCTCCGAAAGCATCCCGTTGATGGATATGCCTTTCTTGTTTCGCGACCTAGAGCACTGGGACGCTGTGCTGTCTTCTGACGCCTTCGCTCCGCTCGAGGCCGACTTGCGCGAGGCCGCAGGAATCGTGATCGTGGGCTACCATGGCGGCGGTGTACGGAACCTCGCCTCCGCTGAACCGATCACAAGCATGGAAGAGCTGGCTGGTCATCGGATGCGTGTGATGGGGGCTCCGATCCAAGCACAGACCTTTGATGCTGTCGGTGCAGCGCCGTCGGCAATCGCCTACAATGAAGTCTACAATGCCATCCAAACGGGTGTGATCGCTGGCTTTGAGAACGAAGCTGCCTCAATCCAGAACTTGAAGTTTTACGAAGTCGCCCCGCACATCTCGCTTACCCAGCATACGATAACTGTACGTCCGATTGTGATGTCTGCCGCTACCTTTGATGCACTTCCCGCTGATTTGCAGGATGCGATTGTGATGGCGGGTGCAGAAGCCGGTGCCTTTGGACGCGCACTCGAAAGCGGCGCCGATGGCGAAATTCTTCAGGAGATGGAAGCGGCAGGTCAAATCGTCATCCACGATTTCGAAGGTCGTGAACAGATGCTGGAGTTGGTGCAACCAATCCAAGATGACTACGCGGAGAGCCTCGGAGCGACCGAGCTGCTGATGAACGTGCGCGGCATGTAAACTCCTCTAGGCCAGTGGGCGGCAGCAGAAAACTGCGCCGCCCACTGGCTTCAAAGACTTTCGCGGCACTCGCTGCCACATCTGGGGGGTTGCATGTTCGGCCGACTACTCGACGGGTTCTGTAAGGGCCTTCGCATTCTTTTGGGCGTTTTGATGGGCGCGCTCGCTGTTCCTGTCGCGATGCAGGTCCTCTCTCGCTACACCGGGATCATACCCTCCTACCTATGGACCGAAGAACTCGCGACGTTTCTCTTCGTTTGGATTGTCATGATCGGATCAGTGATCGCGGTTTGGGACGGAACGCATTTCGATGTCCGCATCACCCGCAATGCCACATCCCCGATCATGGAACTCTTTCAGAATGGCGTAGTTCATCTCGCAATCATGCTCTTCGGCGCGTTGTTTCTGATCTACGGTTTTGAATATGCCGAGTTCGGCGGCAGACAACGCTCGGTGATGATGCGGGCGAACCTGATGATCACACACATCTCTGTCCCCATTGCAGGCGGGCTTTGGATGGTTCTGTCGGGTTATCGTCTCGCCCAAGAAATTGCCTTGGTTCGTGGTCGTGAGGGAGCAGTGCAATGATCCTAGATACTGCCACTGCCACCATGATCCTGATCTCAGTTTTTGTGGTTCTGATCTTCATCCGCATCCCTGTGGCTTTTGCTTTGGGCCTTGCCACTGTTCCAGTGGTCCTGCTTGAGCTTCGTCTGACCCCCTTCATCGTCCTAGATCGGATGTTTCAGTCCTACAATTCGTTCATCCTCTTGGCTGTGCCCTTTTTCCTCCTTGCCGCCAACCTGATGAATTCCGGTAAGGTCACTGATCGCTTGATTGAACTTGCCCGTGTTCTGACTGGGTGGATGCCCGGGGGCCTGGGACATGTAAACGTCGCGGTCTCCATGCTATTTGCAGGAATTTCTGGGTCCTCAACTGCCGATGCAGCCGGGATCGGCAAAATCCTGATCCCAGCAATGCAGAAAGAGGGATACGATACCCGCTTTGCCGTGGCGATCACCGCTTGTTCGTCAGTGATGGGCGTCATCATTCCGCCGTCGATTCTGATGATTGTCTGGGGTGGGGTGATGCAGGTTTCGGTCGGCGCCCTGTTTTTGGGCGGAGCTGTCCCCGGCCTGATGATCGGGCTGACGCTGATGGCGACGGTTTTCTGTTTCGCGAAGGCCCGTAACTACCCGGTGACGGCGACACCGAACTTGGGAGAGTTCTTGGCTGCGTGGAAGGGTGCTGCCCTTGCTTTGCTGACACCGATCTTCGTGATTGGCGGAATCGTTGGTGGCATCGTCACCCCAACAGAAAGCGCCATCATTGCGGCGGCGTATGCACTGATCCTCGGGATGTTTGTCTACCGAACAGTCACAGTCCGTGATCTCGGATTCATCCTCTACGACACTGCCCGCTTCGCGGCGATCTCGCTCTTTGCAATCGGTACGGCCTCAGCCTTTGGATGGCTCCTGTCTTTCTACAACGCACCTAGGTTGATCGTTGGCATCCTGACGGTATGGGAGTTCGGGCCATTCGGAACCGCCATGGTCATCGCAGCCCTATTTTTGCTTTTTGGCCTGTTCATCGACGCAATCCCGACAATCATCATCTTGGGCACCGTGCTGATGCCGGTGGCCCAGGCTGGCGGCGTTGACCCCATTGCCTTTGCCATCATTGGGATCGTGTCACTGGCCTTTGGCCTCGTGACACCACCGTACGGTCTTTGCCTGCTCATATCAGCGGCCATTGGCCGGCTCAACGTGGTTCAGGTACTGCGCGAGGTGGTGATCATCCTTGCCCCGATGCTGGTCATCCTTGTTCTGATGGCGGCGTTCCCCGCGATCATTCTTTGGCTGCCCAAACTGCTCATGCCCGGCGCGTTCTAATCGCTATACAAACCCACCCATCCACAGAGAGGCCCGCAATGAAACTCAAAGATAGATCCGCGATCGTCACAGGTGGAGGGCGCGACATTGGTCGCGCCGTCGCAGAGAAGCTAGCGTCCGAAGGCGCAAGCGTCGCGATCAACTATTTCTCCAGCTCAAAAGGGGCGGATGAAGCTGTCGCAGCCATTGAAGCGAATGGCGGGCGCGCTATCGCCGTCCAGGGGGACCTGAACAAAAAATCCGACGCAGACGCCTTAGTGCAGGCTGCAGTGGATGCGTTTGGTGGCGTCGATATTCTCGTCAACAATGCAGGCGGGCTCATCGCTCGGAAAACGGTTGCCGAGATGCCGCTAGAGCACTGGGACGCGGTGATGCGGCTCAACCTGACAAGTACCTTCCTGATGACGCAGGCGTGCCTCGCGCACATGAAAAACGGGGCAATCGTGAACCTTGCCAGCCAGGCAGGTCGCGATGGCGGCGGTCCCGGAGCCGTGGCCTACGCAGCTTCGAAGGGGGCAGTGATGACCATGACACGAGGGCTTGCCAAAGAGGTCGGTCCTAACATCCGGGTCAATGCGCTCTGCCCCGGGATGATCGACACTGATTTCCACAATGTGCACACGCCCGATGCCGGGCGACGCGGTTACGAAGCAAACGCGCCATTGAAGCGCCAGGGCCATGTTGAGGATGCAGCCAACTTGGTTCTGTTCCTTGCCAGCGATGACAGCGCATTCGTAACTGGCACGAATATAGACATCAACGGCGGCATGCTTTTCTCATAGCGGACAGGGATCACAGGATGTCAGATTACCCCATTGTCTCAACTGGACCTGACGTGACACGCCAAGTCCTATCGGATCATGAAACACTGATGGTTGTCGCGTTTCGTTTTGGAGCGTCAGGAGCGATTGGAGCCCTCCACAACCATCCTCATGTGCAATCAACCTATGTTGAGAGCGGTCGGTTCCAATTTACGCTTGGCAACGAAGAGCGCGAGGTCGGTCCCGGCGATAGCTTCGTCGTTCCGTCAGAGCAAATGCATGGCTGCGTCTGCCTCGTTCCCGGCACTCTCATCGACACCTTTACGCCCCGCCGTGATGATTTTCTCTAGCAACCGACGCCCAACACAGGTCCTTTCGATTGGGGAGTGTATGGCCGAGCTCGCCCCGACGGGGGACGCTAGGACATTTCGCATGGGTTTTGCTGGGGATACCTTCAACACCGCGTGGTATCTTGCGCAGGTTTCGACTGCGGCAAGAGTTGGCTACTTCACCGCGGTTGGGGATGATGACCTTTCTCAAGACATGCTGGAATTCATACGGGACAGTGGTATTGCAGATACTTACGTCCAGCGGGTGCCTAACAAGACAGTTGGACTTTATCGAATACACCTGCGGGAGGGAGAGCGAAGCTTCACCTATTGGAGAGATACTTCAGCAGCCCGCGAACTAGCCGCGAACGAAGATCTGCTGAGTGCCGCTCTTGATGCAGCGGACCTGATCTACTTTTCCGGGATCACACTCGCGATCCTCGAAGAAGCTTCCCGAGACACTCTTTTACGCACCGTTGCGAAAGCACGTGCAAAGGGCAAAGTCATCGCCTTCGACCCAAATCTGCGCCGCCGACTCTGGCGCTCAGCTGATGAGATGACATCCAAAATCACCCAGGCTGCGAGTCTTGCAGACCTGGTTTTACCCTCTTTCGAAGACGAAGCAGATTGGTTCGGGGACAGCGACCCCGAGGCAACCCTAGACCGTTACTTCGAACTGGGCGCGTCGCATGTAGTCGTCAAAGACGGGAACAATCCGGTGACTTTTCGGTCTGATGGGAATCAGACGCAAGTGCTGGTCCCACCTATCGGCGTGCCGGAGGATACGACCGCTGCGGGTGACAGTTTCAACGCTGGAGTTTTGAACGGCTTGATAGAGGGGCGCGGCATCTACAAAAGCATCCTGGAGGGATGTGCGCTTGCAGGACATGTTATTCAGCAATCTGGGGCTCTGGTCGACGTCGGTTAGATGACCAGTCACGTTGAATAATTCAGGAACTTCCCAGTTGCACTTCAATCTCTTGATTGGCTGAATGACAACAGATCATAGGTACTCCGTTGCCGTCTAGGAGTTCAGTTTTCTTTAGAGATCTTCGTGAAACACAAACAATGGCAGCTTTGCCCCCGCACCGCTGACCTTCCCGCTGCCGAGCTGCTTTGAGTTGCCGAGTGAGGCGGTCGTATGACCGCTTCGAGCCCAATTTCACCGATGCTGCGTCATGCCTGAACGACCGCTATTTTAAGCAGATGAGCCGAGTTGGTCACGACACCAAACTTGTATGGCCTCACAAAACCGCTCAACACGGGCGGGGCGTTTTGTTCCGGGTGCCAGTGCGAGATTTACCGGCAGACGCGCGGCACGCAGATCAGGTTCCGCGTCTATCAAGATGCCTTGCACCAAATCATCTGCAATGAACCAGCGCGGCAGGATGGCGACGCCAACGCCCTCAAGGCAGGCCTCATAGATCGCAAAGATGTTGTCGCTTGCCATCTTTGGGGTGACGGAGAAAACCTGCGCGGAACCGCCACTGTTTGAGAGCTCGATCCGGTTGCCCTCAAACGGCCCAAGGGTCAGCCACGGCAAGTCTTTCAGTGGTTGTGTCGCATGTGCAGCAAGGCATTCTGGCGTACCGACGACCAGCCGCTCCACACGCGCCAGCTCCCGCACAACAAGCGTATCGTCTGGCACCGCGCCGATCTTTAGCCAGCAATCACACCCTTCCTCGGCAAAACGGATTGCGTCGTCGCGCAAGCGCCAATCAATAGTGACGCTGGGGTGATCCTTCATGAACTGCGACGCCGCACGCACGAACAAGCTCTGTCCAAGGGCAACCGGTGCGATCACACGGATCACGCCCTTCAATGCGTCGTCTTCTGAATGCCGTTCCTCGATTGCCTCCCACTCGCCCAACATGCGCCGCGCGTCTTCCAAAAGAGCCAGACCATCCGGCGTCAGGGTAACATCATGGGTCGTGCGCCGCGCCAGCACGACATCAAGGCGGGTTTCCAGCGCCGCAAGCTGCCGGGAGATCGACGGCTGTGACGTGCCCAGGTCACGGGCGGCTTCCGAAAGCGAACCGCGCTCGGCAATGCGCACGAAAGTTTCCAGCAGAGCGAGACGATCAAAGCGTGTGTTCATACGCTAGGCGTATAGCAGTCTTACTCTCCATGCCGCTACCGTTAAATCGTCAGGTCCGTATGTTCATCTCAATCGAAACGAAAGGAACCATGACATGACCAACAATCAGAACACCACCTTCACCTTCCTCAATGGACGCACGGTCAATCGCATCGGCTACGGCGCGATGCGCCTCACAGGCCAGCCCCGCAACTTTGGGCCTTACGCAGACTGGCAGGGTGGCATTGATTTGCTACAACGTGCGCGTGACCTTGGCGTTACCCACATCGACACAGCCCGCGCTTATGGACCCCATGAAAACGAAAAGCTGATTGCCGACGCGCTTCTGGCCGAAGATGGCACCTATGGCGATATGTTCATCGCCTCCAAGGGCGGTGTGGAAAAGAGCGCGACAAGCATTAGCCGCGACACATCCGCCGCGACGATGAAACGGCATTTGGAGGAAAGCCTTGCCAGTCTGCGAACGGGAAATATTGACCTCTACTACGTCCATTCTCCCGATGGCGTGACGCCCATCACCGAGAGTGTGGCCGCGCTTGAAGAGATGCGACAGACCAGGAAAATCGACATGATCGGGTTGTCCAACGTCTCGCGGGTGCAAGTCGAGCAAGCCCTGAAAGTCGCGCCGATTGCGGCTGTCCAAAATCGCTACTCGCCCGCTGACGCGCGTGATGATGAACTGGAAAATATGATCGACTGGCTGAACGAACAGGGCATTGCCTTTGTCCCGCATGGCCCGCTCGGTGCAAACCCGATGAAACAGGGGGCCGCTGTCGATCCGGGGGACGCATTGCGGACGCTGCTTGCCCGGTCACCCAACATCCTCGCCATTCCGGGCACAACAACCATCGCGCATCTGGAAGACAACGCTTCGGCGTTGGAAACGCAACATGCGTGATCTGCTGATCACGTGGGCAGCGGCATGGCCGACGATTACGGTCCTGCTGTTGCTCATGGACGGGGCGATTGGGCAGTTGCCGCTGGCGGTCAGGACATTGGTTCTGACAGCTCTGATGGTACCGCTGATGACAATGCTGGTTGTGCCAGCTCTGAATCGCTTCGTCGGACACCTTGAAAGTAAACACCTGCGCTCCGGCCTTTAGGCCACGCTGACTTCACCTCTAACCACAACTTCCCCACTCCGCTTCACGCAAGCGGACCGGTTCACTTTTGACCAAAGGAGGCATCACAATGAAACTTCCCATCCTCACACTTGCAGCGGCGGGGTTCGCCGTCGTCACGACAGAATTCGTGATTATCGGCGTCCTGCCGCAACTCGCAGCCGATCTTGGCGTCACCATCGCGCAAGCTGGTCTGTTGGCGACGATCTTCGCCTTTACTGTCGCCATTGCGGCTCCGTTTCTGACGGCCCTGGTGGCGCAGGTCGAACGGAAAAAGCTATTCGCCACGCTGCTGGCAATGATCGCCGTGTCGAACGTCCTGACGGCTTTTGCACCAACTTTTGAAACGCTTGCGGCCGCCCGAGTCATAGGCGCTTTGGCACTTCCTGTTTTCTGGGCCGTTGGCACCGCTTCAGCAGCACAGCTCGGAGGACCAGAAGGTGGCGGTAAATCCGTAGCCATCCTTTATGCCAGTATCTCGGCAGGGACGGTCATCGGCATTCCGCTTGGGACACTCTTGGCTGATTTGATGGGATGGCGCGTTATGTTTGGGGCAATCGGTGCACTGGCGGCGATCATGTCGCTGGCGCTCCTGGCCTTCTTCCCCACAACCAAACCGCAATCCGCTCCCTCGTTGCTGAAACAGGCGTCGATCCTGAAACGCCCGATGTTTCTCGGTCATCTGGTACTGACTGCTTTCGCCTTCACGTCGATGTTTGTGGCCTACACCTATCTGGCGGACATTTTGCAAACACTGGCGTCTGTTCCTGCAAGTCAGGTGGCGTGGGTATTGATGGGCTTCGGTATTGTCGGCCTGTTCGGTAATTGGCTGGCTGGCCAACACGTTGATCGCAGCCCTATGGATGTAACGGTTGTATCGCTTGCCGCGCTTGCGCTGTCATCCTTCGCTACGGTCGCACTGACCGGGCAAGGCATCCTGTTCCTGATCCCCCTGGCGATCTGGGGCGCAGCCCAGTCAGCAGGCTTCATCGGCAACCAGTTGCGTGTCATGAAGCAGGCTCCTGAAGCGCAGGATTTTGCGTCGGCCCTGAGCGTAACAATCGCACAGGTTGGTATTGGCCTCGGAGCATTGATCGGCGGTCTCGTGATTGACGCGCAAGGGCTGGCCGCTCTCGGATCGGCCAATGCGATGATCGGGTTTGCCGGGCTGGTTGTTTCGGCCATCATAGCACTGGTGATCCGCGCATCGCGCACCATCGCCGTTCCTGCCGAGTGAAAGGCTGATGGCCGTCCACAGTGGGCGGCCATCGCCAACAGCCGACATTGGTGCAGCCGCAGCGAATGGGAGCTAAGTCCCTGAGGATTCAACGGGTGGTCGCAACACTTTAGCCTTCTTGAGAGATGGAGTGTTGAGACATGAAGTACCGAACAAGGACGTTTTACACTGACAAGCAGAAGTCTGAGATGTGGGATCGTTGGCAGCGAGGGGAGTCGCTGAGTTCGATTGGCCGCAGGTTTGATCGCGCGTCGTCGTCGATCTTTCCACATCTTGCTCTGACGGGTGGTATCCGCCCACCTGAACGTACCCGATCTGGACGCGTGCTGAGCCTGACTGAGCGTGAAGAGATCTCCCGTGGCCTCGCCTCCGGTCGATCCTTGCGCTCGATCGCATGTGATCTGTCCCGATCCCCCTCAACGATCAGCCGGGAAGTCCGCCGAAATGGTGGGCGCAAGGCTTATCGCGCGGCACTGTCGGATCAGCGCGCATGGGACTGCGCAAGGCGGCCCAAAGCCTGTAAGCTCTCTTTCAACGAAAACTTGTGTCGGTTTATTGCCCGAAAGCTTCGGCTGAAGTGGTCGCCGCAGCAGATCGCGGGATGGCTGATGCGCAGACACCCCGACGAAGAGCAAGAGCGCGTGTCACACGAAACGATCTATCGCTGTCTCTATGTGCAGACCCGTGGGGTTCTGAAGAAGGAACTTCAGCAATGCCTGCGCAGTCCACGTGCAATTCGACGGTCCCGGCATGCGACCCAGAAAGGACTGACACTGCGCAAGATCAAGGATGCGGTGCCGATCAGTGAGCGCCCGCCAGAGATTGAGGATCGGGCTGTACCCGGCCACTGGGAGGGCGATCTGATCGTTGGGGCCAACAACAGCTACATCGCCACACTGGTCGAGCGGCACTCCCGGTTCGTGATGCTGGCCAAAGTTGCGAACAAGGATACGCAAAGCGTTATCACCGCTCTGATCAAGCACGCCCGCAAGCTGCCAAAGGAACTCTACCGCTCTCTGACATGGGATCGAGGCTCAGAGATGACCGACCATGTGACGTTCACCATGGCCACCAAGATCGACGTCTACTTCTGCAACCCGCAATCACCCTGGCAACGCGGCGGCAACGAAAACACCAACCGGCTTCTACGCCAGTACTTCCCGCGGGGCCTCGATATGTCGACCTACAGCCAGGCCAAACTCAGCGCAGTTGCACGTCAGCTCAACGAACGGCCTCGAAAAACCTTGCAATACGAAACCCCGGCACAGAGGTTCGCCAAGTGTGTTGCAGCGATCAATTGAATCCACAGGGACAAACCTGCCGTTTCGCGTTCCGACGCTTAAGGTCGGCTAGAACAGTGTGGAACGGCCCAAAGCCGACGTTGGGGCAGGGGGCTTTATGTTGCGCCGCAGTTCCCTGCACCCGTCATTCGCTGCGGTGCCGCGCATGTGATCAATCAAAGTGACGCAAGGCGAACGCAGCAGCCGTTCACTGCGGTTGCGCCAAAGGTCTGCTTTCGGTGCGATGAGACTGCAGCGCAAGTTTCGAACACGGCGTGCGCGCATTCACTACTGACGCAAAACGCAAGAGCTTCGTCACTTGAATCTTACTTTCCCTAAAAACCCGGCTCCTCACCTTCTTCCATTCCCCAGTCGTCATCCTCGTCGTCATCATATCCGTATCTGGTTCGACTAATTGCTCGCCTGTCTTGTGGTCTAATCCGATTTATATGGTCTTCAAAGTCTATGAGCTTGATATGCCTGCTAGCCAAGTGCTCGAATTCATCTGTGTAAAGACCGGAAAACGCGGCCTTTGAGAATTCTTGAGAGCGTGCAACGAGATTGACCAACCAGTTGGCGTCCACCGATGAAAGACGAGCACCTAGAGCAAGCTTCGGCTTTCGGGTGAGCTTGCCGTCTACATGCGCCTGCGCGAGCAACGCGCGAATATGTGCGTTTTTGGACTTCGCAAGTTCTTCCACCATCGGCACCGGAACCGGGATGTCACAAACAAAGAGCAACCAAACCAGCCATATCGCCTCATGATGATGGTTTAGTGCAAGACTGCGCCTTACAACGATCTCCGCAACGGCAAGCCAACCTTCCGTGTCAACGGCCAAACCCCGCGCTTTGCGCTTCGCAACGAGCAAGCAGGCGTAGTCAATTGCATGCGGATGTTTCTGAACAATCCTCTGAATATTTTGCTCACCAAAATCCCATCCGGGTGAATTATAGACCCGCACTTCGTCAAAAGACCGGAACAGGATTTTGATTGGACTGTCCGATCCCAGATCCCGAGCGGAGGTGACAGCCTCGGTGATGCCGCGTTCGAGCCTGTTATGCGCCAAATGAAATTCGAAAAAGTTCATGTGGTCTCGCAGCCGTTGCGCCCAAAGATCATTGATTGGGTCCAAGCTTGAGTGAATCTTCGTTTTCTGGTCATTGAGGTTCAACTCGAAGGTCGCAAGCACCTCGCGCAAATGCGAAAGAACCGATTGTGCTTCGTGTTCAGTACGAAGGCCAATGTAATAATCATCTACGTGGCGCACCGCCCCGACCACCATATCACCAACGACTTTGCTCAGTTCGTCATCGATTTTTGACAAGACGAACTCTGCGATCAGGCGGTATGCATCGGGTCCGACCAATACCCCTCGCGTGTTTCCACGTTGCCCATTCCGAACAAAGAAATCGAGCGCGTTGAAGAAGTTGCTGCTGGAATCCTTGTTCGTATCCAGTTTCGACTCTTCAATTCCATGAGCGGCCCAAGCAATGGAATGCGTGTAGATGCTCGGGAAGCATTGAGCGATGTCGGCCTTCAAAACGAAGGGCGCGTATCGCAGGTTTTTCGAGGCCCGCTTCGAAAGCTCGGAAAGCGACGGAACTTTAATCGCTCGTTCTTCGCCCTCATCCATAATCTTGGGCGTGCCAATAGAATATGATGATAAGGCGTAGTTAGCTTCAAAATGTCCCCAGTTCTTCCATATGAAACTGGACACATGAAAGTAGGAGACGATGTTGGGAGTGCCGAAAAAGCGGCGACTGCCGTCATGCTTGGTTCCGCTATACCGAACATACTCTGTCTTTCTTTCGTGGAACTTGTTGCCGTCAAGTGCACCGACGAGACCATGAAAGGCGCGCTTTGCGTCTTTTGACACAAAGCATGGAGGTAGCGTCTCAGGATAGAGACCTGAATTCATTAAACTGAACCGAGACTTCATGGCGCTAGCTTAAGTCGGAAGCGAGGCCACTTACAGTAGTTTCATGGCAAAAAACTTAGCTAAGCTTCCCAATCTTCGTGGTGCTTATACGAGACGCATGCTCTTGGAGTGAAACCCCAATTGTGTTGACCGGAACTGCACGTCAAGGTTTCTAGCTGTGGGCCCAAATTGGGCCAAACAGGAAACTTCAATGGCAGCAATGCGAGGTTCGCACCCGGTCACTTAGAGCGCCCAATTCGGTACTTTGGGCTCTTTCCGGCCATTAGCTGCACGGTGCCGTAAGGCAAATCGCTGAGCTCCGTCAGGAGATGCACGGCCCAAAGCCGACATTGGGGCAGGGGGATCGATGTTGCATCGCGGTTCCCCATACCGGTCATTCGCTGCGATGCCATGCTTTTGATCAGTTAGAGTGAAGCTCTGCGGACTGAGCTGCCGTTTGATTTCTTCCGTGGAACGTCCGCTTCGCGATACCGTTTGTCCAGTTGGCGACACCTACATTGATGCAACTGGGTTCTTTCGTAGAAACTCCGCTAAGCCGAGCGCGTCCGGTTTGATCTTTCGCAGCTCTTCACTCCCGAATGCGAAATTCACCCTGTTGTGCCAGGCCAGTTGCTCAGCAAATTCTGGCACCAGCCTTCGAAACAGGGCGCGAGGGAGGCGCCAGCCCTTTGGGC